>CANNBV010000036.1 GCA_947502975.1 uncultured Flavobacteriaceae bacterium | reverse complement strand
AATTAAAAATAGGTGCTATGTTTGCACCCGCAAAAACGGTGAAGGCTGTTAAGCAAAAAGTTCATTCACAGAAATACAATTTGGAGTTAAAAATTGAGTAAGAAAAAAATTCTCAAAAAAACTTTAAAAAGTATTGTGGGTAAAAAAAAAGGGTTTTATATTTGCACCCGCTTAACAAGGAAACGAGTTAAGGAGAGATA
>CANNBV010000035.1 GCA_947502975.1 uncultured Flavobacteriaceae bacterium | reverse complement strand
AAGGAATTCTATGGTGAGTTTGGTCCTCAATGGTTCGATGCTAAGCGTTATAACTTAGCTATTACCAGAAATGACACACACCGTGTTACCCTTACTGTTCCAGCTGATAGTAATCTATTCTTCTTAAAAATACCACAAGACGAAATAGATTTAAACCCGAATTACGACGAAAGGTTTAATGATGAGTAATAAAGGAGTACTTTCTTTTTTAATGG
>CANNBV010000034.1 GCA_947502975.1 uncultured Flavobacteriaceae bacterium | reverse complement strand
GTAGTATCACCAAGAGGGAATACAGCTGGTGCATCGTTAGCAACAGTAGCACCTGTACAGTTATCATTAAATGTAGGCGTACCTAAAGTTACATTAGCTGCATCTGTAGAACAGTTATTAGCATCAGCAGTAACAGATACATCTGCAGGACACGTAATAGTAGGGTCTTCATCATCAGTAACGGTAACAGTTTGCTCACAAGTAGCTGAATTACCAGAGCT
>CANNBV010000033.1 GCA_947502975.1 uncultured Flavobacteriaceae bacterium | reverse complement strand
ATGATGCCAACAGTGCCAGAGGGTTACAGTAAGATTTTTGTACTGACCTCAGGCGACAATTTAGTTATCGAAGCCGTGGGATCAGAGCCAAGCTTCCCAGTAAGTGAAGCTAGTAAGTATACGATCCATACCTTAGTATATGATGGCAGAGAAGAGAGTGGTAACTTCTTAAACTTAGGCGTAGTAAGCTTAGGTGAGACCACAGGTGGAGATGTACTGAACAT
>CANNBV010000032.1 GCA_947502975.1 uncultured Flavobacteriaceae bacterium | reverse complement strand
AACAAGATTATAGTTCACCCAACACCTTATTAATATACCAACTTTTAAGTTTTAAAAGGAGCGTATTAGCGTTTAGGCGTCAAAACTAGAAGTATTCCAAAGGTAATTCTGTGAGATTAGAGTGGTATTACCAATAAAAAAAGTAAAGCATAGGCGATAATGTTGATAAAAAAGAGTGTTATAAGTCACAGAAAATAAGGGCATTAAAAGGTGATGTAAAAAAGAATAAAAAAA
>CANNBV010000031.1 GCA_947502975.1 uncultured Flavobacteriaceae bacterium | reverse complement strand
CCATCTAAATTATCTGTTGCTGTAGCCCCTTCCTCTATGTAAATATCGCCTACATTTAAGTTCACGACCGAAGCTCCAGTTAAAGTGATGATTGGTGCCGTAGTGTCTGGTATTACATTCACCGTTCTGGTTACTTGTGTTGCTGGATTTCCCGCTGCATCACTTACATTATAAGTTACTAAGTAAGTTCCACCAATACTAGTATTTACAACATCGCCTCCAATTACTAAGTTTGCAGT
>CANNBV010000030.1 GCA_947502975.1 uncultured Flavobacteriaceae bacterium | reverse complement strand
CTTTTAGACGTACTAACTTCTCATGGGATTTTAACTATGAGAATGTGAATTTTGCAAATACATTAATTGCAGGTGTTCAAAACAGTACACAATTAAGTGAATCAGATAAAAGAGAATTTATAGCCAAAGGAAAATTCTTCAGAGGGTTTCACCTTTTTGAGTTGCTATTAGAATTCTGTCCAAATTATAATAACAATAGAGAACTTGTAAGAATACCTCTATACACTGAGCCAACAAGCTTAGAGACTGCTACAGGAAGTGAGCCTTTACCGATGAGTACGGTATACAATCAGGTTAT
>CANNBV010000029.1 GCA_947502975.1 uncultured Flavobacteriaceae bacterium | reverse complement strand
GAAGAACCAGTTGATACATCAGGTGTTACTGATGCAGCGATTTTCGCAAATAGAAATAATGCTCAGACATTTGTCAACGGTATATTGGCCAACTACAAAGGTCAGTACAGAACTGTTGATGTTGGAGGGCTTTATGCAATGTATTATGCAAGAGCTGTAAAAGGTGATGATATTATTCAGGCGGTGTCTTGGTACCGTTTTGATTATGGACATGAGAACAGAGAGCCTGCTTTTAGACGTACTAACTTCTCATGGGATTTTAACTATGAGAATGTGAATTTTGCAAATACATTAATTGCAGGT
>CANNBV010000028.1 GCA_947502975.1 uncultured Flavobacteriaceae bacterium | reverse complement strand
ACTAATAGCCGATGCAGAGATGGTGACTTTAACAGGCGACAGTGTCACAATCAGCGCGACACCAGATATGATGCCAAGCGTGCCAGAGGGTTACAGTAAGATTTTTGTACTGACCTCAGGCGATAATTTAGTTATCGAAGCCGTAGGATCAGAGCCAAGCTTCCCAGTAAGTGAAGCTGGCAAGTACACAATCCATACCTTAGTATATGATGGCAGAGAAGAGAGTGGTAACTTCTTAAACTTAGGGGTAGTAAACCTAGGTGAGACTACAGGTGGAGATGTACTGAACATCGTTACAGAGAATGGTTTATGTGCCGCATTAGATGTAGCAGGAGCCCCAGTAAT
>CANNBV010000027.1 GCA_947502975.1 uncultured Flavobacteriaceae bacterium | reverse complement strand
ATCATATCTGGTGTCGCGCTGATTGTGACACTGTCGCCTGTTAAAGTCACCATCTCTGCATCGGCTATTAGTGTGCCGGCTGATGCTGTACATAAATCCGATTCTTCTATTACCATCACCGGTGCTCCTGCAACATCTAGAGCTGCACATATACCTTTGGCAGCAACGAATTCTAGCACATCTCCTCCTGTAGTTTGTCCAAAATTCACGATACTTAAATCTAAGAAATTGGTACTATCTTCTCTGCCATCATATATTCCTGTATGAATTGTATACTTACCGGCTGCATTTACTGTGAAGTTTGGCTCTGATCCTACGGCTTCGATAACTAAATTGTCACCTGAGGTCAGTACAAAAATCTTACTGTAACCCTCTGGC
>CANNBV010000026.1 GCA_947502975.1 uncultured Flavobacteriaceae bacterium | reverse complement strand
CAAACTAATATGGAAATATCTTTTGACTATACGGATGAAACAGGAAATTTAATCTTAGATAGCACTACACTACCTAACCCACTAAATTCAACAAATCAAACCATTAATGTAGAAGTTATAAACCCTATAAACCCATCTTGTTTTGTTTCAACAACTATAGATTTGGTGGTTAATCCGTTACCAGAGTTTAGCGTAATTACACCAGAAATTGTATGTTCTTCAGATCCTACTTTTAGAATCACCTTGGAACCTTTTGAAGATAGCGTAATTGAAACATTTGAATACGAGTGGGTATGGACAAGTTTAGATAATACCATGGTAAATCAGTTTATATCCAATGACAGAGCTATTGATATTTCGAACCCTGGAACATATACAATAACCCTTACAAAAAC
>CANNBV010000025.1 GCA_947502975.1 uncultured Flavobacteriaceae bacterium | reverse complement strand
GTAAGTTGTACAGTATTTGCTCCAATATTCGAACAATCAAAAGTAGTTGTATCAACAGCTAAAGAAGCGATTCCACAACTATCATTAGATCCATTATCAATATCAGCAGCAGTAATTGAAGCATTACCAGAAGCATCGAGTTGCACGGTAATATCTTGGCATATAGCAGTAGGATCTACATTATCTTGAACCGTAACAGTAGCATTACAAGACGCTGTGTTACCATTGTTATCAGTTACCGTAAGTTGTACAGTATTTGCTCCAATATTCGAACAATCAAAAGTAGTTGTATCAACAGCTAAAGAAGCGATTCCACAACTATCATTAGATCCATTATCAATATCAGCAGCAGTAATTGAAGCATTACCAGAAGCATCGAGTTGCACGGTAATATCTTG
>CANNBV010000024.1 GCA_947502975.1 uncultured Flavobacteriaceae bacterium | reverse complement strand
GGGCCGCCTACTAACTCTCCTGCATCTGGCTGGTTTCTGTATACCGATATTGAATTCGATAAATCAAAATCACCTTCTATCTCTGTAGCATTGTTACCTACTTCTGCTCCTGTAATCTCGCCATTGTATCTCATGTACCATACCAAGCACTCTCCTGCGCCTGCGCCATCAAAGTTTACGACATATGGACTTGGTGGTAAGCCTAAGATATTTCCCTGATCATCAGTGATTACCCATTGGCCTGTCATTCCTGAACTGCCTTCTATCGTAATCGAGCCTTCTGCTATATTATCTGCATAACCATCGCCTACACAGAACGTAAATGGGCCTCCTGTAATAGTACCACCATTAGCCTCTTCGTAAGTTCTGATTACTGTGATAGAATTTGATAAGCTAAAGCAACCTTCTAAGTCATTTGCATTCTTGCCTACTTCGGCGCCT
>CANNBV010000023.1 GCA_947502975.1 uncultured Flavobacteriaceae bacterium | reverse complement strand
ACTGCAATATTTGATATGACTGCTATTCGAAATGACATTGAAACATCAATTTTTAGTACTATAAATGTAAGTGTTCATTTTTACGAAAGTCTCACTGATGCTGAATTAGAAACAAATGAAATAATAGATATAGCTAATCACGAAAATATAAATTTCCCTAATACACAAAATATTTGGGTGCGTGTAAAAAGTGATTTAGGCAATGACTGTTTAGGACTTGAAGAATTTTCTAACTTATTAAATGTTGAGGCTCTTCCTGTTGCTAATCCAGTTACCATTGGTAGACAATGTGATATAGACACCAATGATTCGGTATTAAGTTATCCATTTGATGTATCTCAATTAGAAGCTAATGTTTTAAATGGTCAGAATCCATCAAATGTAACTATTACTTATTTTGATAGTAATGGTAATCCTTTACTATATGAAGATGGCTCTCCCGTTCTAAGCCCAATACAACCTGTATTCTCATCTGAAAATCAAACCATTACCATTAGAGTTACAAATAACAACAC
>CANNBV010000022.1 GCA_947502975.1 uncultured Flavobacteriaceae bacterium | reverse complement strand
ACTGTATGTACCATCCCATCCATTAGAAGAGGTTAATAATTGTTTTAATAGCTTACCATAACGATCATAAATTTGTATGGTGCTATTGCCTTGTGTATTTTGATCTACCCCTTTAATATTCCATACATCGTTAACGCCATCGCCATTAGGCGTGAAAAATCTAAAATAGCCAATTACCGAAATATCTAAAGTTGAGACACCACATATAGGATCTCTAACATAAATGGTATAAAAGCCAGGTCTAACCCTGTCAAAAAATGGTTCGCTTTGATAAGAAATGATGTTTGCATTAGGTTCTACTAAAGCATATTCATAATTTCCCATTCCAAGGTTTGTAGGGTCTATAGTTACTGAATTATTGTCATTAGTTAAATCTACGATATCTACATCTTCAATAGTGATATTAGCCTGTTCTGATGCATCTACAAAAATTTCCCTAGATCTTGAGCACCCAGTACCATCAGTTTTTGTAAGGGTTATTGTATATGTTCCAGGGTTCGAAATATCAATAGCTCTGTCATTGGATATAAACTGATTTAC
>CANNBV010000021.1 GCA_947502975.1 uncultured Flavobacteriaceae bacterium | reverse complement strand
GTAGTATCACCAAGAGGGAATACAGCTGGTGCATCGTTAGCAACAGTAGCACCTGTACAGTTATCATTAAATGTAGGTGTACCTAAAGTTACATTAGCTGCATCTGTAGAGCAGTTATCAGCATCAGCAGTAACAGTTATATCCGCAGGACACGTAATAGTAGGGTCTTCATCATCAGTAACGGTAACAGTTTGCTCACAAGTAGCTGAATTACCAGAGCTATCGGTTACTGTCCAAGTAACGGTTGTAACGCCAAGATCAAATTGAAAAGTAAGAGGATCTATAGTGCTTCCATTTACTTGAGCAACTGTTGAATTAACAGCACAGTTATCGGTAGCACTAGGAAGCCCTAATGCTACTGTTGTTGAACAGTCTCCAGTACCATCATTTGATGTAACTGCAGTAACATCTGCAGGACACGTAATTGTTGGACTTATATTATTTTCAACAGTAACTGTCGCGTTACACGAAGCAGAGTTACCATTGTTATCAGTTACTGTAAGTTGTACAGTATTTGCTCCAATATTCGAACAATCAAAAGTAGTTGTATCAACAGCTAAAGAAGCGATTCCACA
>CANNBV010000020.1 GCA_947502975.1 uncultured Flavobacteriaceae bacterium | reverse complement strand
CCCGTTCTAAGCCCAATACAACCTGTATTCTCATCTGAAAATCAAACCATTACCATTAGAGTTACAAATAACAACACCTTAGATCCTGATGGTGCTTGCTTTGATGAAACCACGCTAGAGTTTATTGTAGATGAACAACCTGTTATCGCGAATACTATAGCACCACAAATTGTTTGTGATGGGGATGCTGGTGATATTGATAATGATGGCTTTTTTGAATTTGATACTTCCTCCTTTTCTAGTTCTATTATAGGTACACAAACTAATATGGAAATATCTTTTGACTATACGGATGAAACAGGAAATTTAATCTTAGATAGCACTACACTACCTAATCCTCTAAATTCAACAAATCAAACTATAAATGTAGAAGTTATAAACCCTATAAACCCATCTTGTTTTGTTACAACAACTATAGATTTGGTGGTTAATCCGTTACCAGAGTTTAGCGTAATTACTCCAGAAATTGTATGTTCTTCAGACCCTACTTTTAGAATCACCTTGGAACCTTTTGAAGATAGCGTAATTGAAACATTTGAATACGAGTGGGTATGGACAAATTTAGATAATACCATCGTAAATCAGTTTATATCCAATGACAGAGCTATTGATATTTCGAACCCTGGAACATATACAATAACCCTTACAAAAAC
>CANNBV010000019.1 GCA_947502975.1 uncultured Flavobacteriaceae bacterium | reverse complement strand
GGAGCTTCGGTCGTGAACTTAAATGTAGGCGATATTTACATAGAGGAAGGGGCTACAGCAACAGATAATTTAGATGGTGATATTACTGCAAATATAGTTATTGGAGGTGATGCTGTAAATACTGGTACAGGTGGCACTTATGTAGTAACTTATGATGTAAGTGACGCTGCTGGAAACCCAGCAACACAAGTAACTAGAACGGTGAATGTAATACCAGATACAACAGCTCCAGTTATTACCATAAACGGAGCATCAATAATTGATTTAAATGTTGGAGACACTTATACAGAACTTGGCGCAACAGCTTTAGATAATATTGATGGAGATATTTCAGCAAACATAGTAATTGGTGGTGATGTTGTAAATACTAGTCTTGGAGGGACGTACTTAGTGACATATGATGTAAGTGATGCAGCGGGAAATCCAGCAACACAAGTAGTAAGAACAGTAAATGTTATACCAGACACTACGGCACCAATCATCACCTTAACTGGAGCTTCGGTCGTGAACTTAAATGTAGGTGATATTTATACAGAGCTTGGAGCAACAGCAACAGATGACTTAGATGGTGATATCACTGCAAACTTAGTAATTGGAGGCGATGTTGTAAATACTAGTATTGGTGGAACTTACTTAGTAACTTATAATGTAAG
>CANNBV010000018.1 GCA_947502975.1 uncultured Flavobacteriaceae bacterium | reverse complement strand
CACCAGCCGATAAGTTGGTTTCATATTTATTAGCTTTTAAATCATGATATACGTCCAGTTCCTTGTCGTGTAAAAAGATGTTTAGATCATCAGGAGCATTTTCTAAAGTATCCATGACGATACTATTAATACCCGCGGTTTTTGTGTGTAAGCCTAAAGGGATACTGGTAGTTTCTGTAATGGTATCTAGCGCTTGAATGACAAATTTTTCATTGTTAATCATCCAATACATATCATCTATTTGTGTGTCGATATATTTAGAGTCATAACCCCAATCTATTCCAGTAGATGTGTTTTTATCTACAGTCACCAGTAATTGCCTTCTTAATTGATTTATAGAATTAAACCCAATTCTGAGTTTCAATCTAGAGTCTACTGTTTTAGACGTTTCATTTTTAGTTGCTTTTTTGGAGTTATTCCCCTTTACAAATAAAGAGTTGGTACCGTCTTCTACTTGAAATACACGCTGAGCGTTATTGAATTTAATGGTACCACCAGTTTCGGCTGTAACGAAAAAGCCTTGTCCTACAGGAATATATCTACCAGGTATTTTGGTAGGCGTACCGCCAGAGGCCACATCAGGGTCTGTAGTGCCTATAGCAGCAGCAGGGACACCACCAGCTAATGAATATGTGGCATATCCGCCTTGATATTCGTTAGCAACATGTGAGCCGCCACCCCAATGTTCCCAGAAGTATAAGGTTCCAGTAGTTGAACCAGGACCAGCGATTGTTGCGCCATTATCTAAAATGAATTGTTGCGCATCTATAGCAGAGGGATATGGATTACCGACTAGATAATCATTTCCAGCACTAATGGTTAAATTGATATCTCCATTATTAGGCTTACCTTCCAGGATATAATTTTGATCATCACTAATAGCACCACTGCCAGGACCTTTCATTGTAAATCCTTCCCCCACTTTAAGCGTACCAGATTGTCTAACATGCTGCCAAGAGGCATAATCATCACTTAGTCTATTAGAGAACTTCCAGATCCAGTAATCGGCAATACTTAAAGGAGA
>CANNBV010000017.1 GCA_947502975.1 uncultured Flavobacteriaceae bacterium | reverse complement strand
ACTGCAAACTTAGTAATTGGAGGCGATGTTGTAAATACTAGTATTGGTGGAACTTACTTAGTAACTTATAATGTAAGCGATGCTGCGGGAAATCCAGCAACGCAAGTAACCAGAACGGTGAATGTAATACCAGACACTACAGCACCAATCATCACTTTAACAGGAGCTTCGGTCGTGAACTTAAATGTAGGTGATATTTATACAGAGCTTGGAGCAACAGCAACAGACGACTTAGATGGTGATATCACTGCAAACATAGTAATTGGTGGTGATGTTGTAAATACTAGTATTGGTGGAACTTACTTAGTAACTTATAATGTAAGCGATGCTGCGGGAAATCCAGCAACACAAGTAGTAAGAACAGTAAATGTTATACCAGACACTACGGCACCAATCATCACCTTAACAGGAGCTTCGGTCGTGAACTTAAATGTAGGTGATATTTATACAGAGCTTGGAGCAACAGCAACAGACGACTTAGATGGTGATATCACTGCAAACATAGTAATTGGTGGTGATGTTGTAAATACTAGTATTGGTGGAACTTACTTAGTAACTTATAATGTAAGCGATGCAGCGGGAAATCCAGCAACACAAGTAACTAGAACGGTGAATGTAATACCAGACACTACGGCACCAATCATCACTTTAACAGGAGCATCGGTTGTGAACTTAAATGTAGGTGATATTTATACAGAACAAGGCGCTACAGCCACAGATGATACAGATGGTGATATTACATCAAGCATAGTGATAGGAGGAGATGTAGTAGATACCAATACAGCAGGTGCGTATATAGTAACCTATAATGTAAGTGATGCAGCAGGAAATCCAGCAACACAAGTTACCAGAACGGTAAATGTAATACCAGACACTACGGCACCGATCATCACTTTAACAGGAGCATCGGTTGTGAACTTAAATGTAGGTGATGTTTATACAGAACAAGGCGCTACAGCCACAGATGATACAGATGGTGATATCACGGCAAACATAGTAATTGGTGGTGATGTTGTAAATACTAGTCTTGGTGGAACTTACGTAGTAACCTATAATGTAAGTGATGCAGCAGGAAATCCAGCAACACAAGTTACCAGAACGGTAAATGTAATACCAGAC
>CANNBV010000016.1 GCA_947502975.1 uncultured Flavobacteriaceae bacterium | reverse complement strand
CCTACATTTAATGATAACTGTACAGGTGCTACTGTTGCTAACGATGCACCAGCTGTATTCCCTCTTGGTGATACTACCGTAACTTGGACGGTAACTGATGGAGCTGGTAATACCGCTTCTTGTACACAAACAGTAACTATTACTGATGATCAAGACCCTGTTATTACAGATTGTCCTGCTCCTGTATCTGTTACTGCTGATGCTGATAACTGTTCTACAGATGCTACTAATGTAACTTTAGGTACACCTACTTTTACAGACAATTGTACCACTGGAGCTACTATTTCTAACAATGCACCTGCTGTATTTCCACTTGGAGATACTACAGTAACTTGGACCATTACTGATGGTTCTGGTAATACTGTAACTTGTGACCAAATTGTTACCGTTACTGATGATCAAGATCCTGTAATTACTACTTGTCCTGCGGATGTATCTGTTACTGCAGACCCTGGAGTATGTAGCACCGATGCTACAAATGTAACTTTAGGTACACCTACTTTTACGGATAACTGTACTGGGGCTACTGCAACTAACGATGCGCCTGCTACTTTCCCGCTTGGTGATACTACTGTAACTTGGACCGTGACTGATGGTTCTGGAAACGCTGTAACATGTACACAAACTGTTACTGTTACTGATGATGAAGATCCTGTAATTACTACTTGTCCTGCAGACGTTACTGCTAACACATCTGATGATGGTACTGGTAACTGTGCTACAACTGTTGCTATAGGTACCCCTGTAGCTTCCGATAATTGTTCAGTAGCTACTACTGAGGCTCAAGTAAATGGTGCAACCATAGATCCCTTAACTTTTGAATTTGGTTTAGGTGATACTACTGTAACTTGGACGGTAACCGATGGCTCTGGCAATACTGCTACGTGTGAGCAAACTGTGACTGTAGCTGATGATGAAGATCCTACTATTACTTGTCCTGATAATGTAAACGTTAATGTAGATGCTGCGGCATGTGATGTTACCTCTGTGAATTTAGGTAACCCTACTACAAATGATAACTGTTCGGTAGCTTCTGTTACTAACGATGCACCTAGCATATACCCTCTTGGGGATACTATAGTTACTTGGACAGTAACCGATGGCTCTGGCAATACTGCTACATGTGAGCAAACTGTGACTGTTATTGATAATATTGATCCTACAATCAATTGTCCTGCGGATATTAGTGTATCTGCAGACCCTGGACTTTGTTCTGCATCTGGTCTAGACCTTGGAACTCCAACAACTTCTGATTGTACAACACCTAACATCTCTAACGATGCGCCAGCTGTATTCCCTCTTGGTGACACTATCGTTACTTGGACAGTAACCGATAGCTCTGGTAATTCAGCTACTTGTGAGCAAACTGTTAC
>CANNBV010000015.1 GCA_947502975.1 uncultured Flavobacteriaceae bacterium | reverse complement strand
GCCTACTGATGATTACTGGTTTAAAGTATTCCTTGAAGACGGTAGAACTTTTATGGGACATTTTACTTTAAAACGTTGATACATTAAACATAAATCAACACTGTATAATATATTTTGTCAAAATGTAGAGTCATATTAATCATTTCATTAGTATTAACAATTTTCAATTTTGTTCAAGGACAAACGACATGTGCACTAGGAAATCCCGTATTTACTGAAAACTTTGGTTCTGGAACAGAGAGACTTGGGCCTTCTCTACAACTCGACCCAATTCTTGATGTACATCCTGATTTTAGACCTGCCAATCTTTATACATATGTAGGCACTGGAAATGTAGGTCAAGATAGATATAGTATAATGAAAAACCCTAAAGATGCAGCTCCAAATGGTGCAGATTGGAATCATAATTTTCCAGATCATACGCCAGACGATATTGATAATGGTTTAGGGTATATGTACTATTGCGATGCACTTAATGATTTAAACGTCTTTTATGCTAGCAAAATAGAAGGGCTTTGCTCAGATATTGAGTATGAACTTTCAGCTTGGTTTGCAAAAACTAATGCCCCTGATTATTTTATTGACCCAAATGTGAAATTAATTATAGGTTTCACTGATATTAATGATAATAGTATTGGAAGCCTTTTTGAGATCGATTCTGGACCTATAGAAGGTATTAACGAAAATAGATGGCATCGCAAAAGCTTAGTGTTTACAGTTCCCCCTAACACAGAAAACATCTACTTCATGTTAAAAAATAATGTTTCTGGAGCAGACGGAAACGATTTAGCAATTGACGATATTGAAGTAAGACCATGTGGCCCACAATTAGAAATTGTAGACCAAACCACTACAACTATTATTGAAGATAACGAAGTAGTATGCATAACAACAGGAAACGAAATTATTGATTTAATAGTTAATACACCTACTGGATTTGTTCTACAATGGCAACATTCAATTGATGGTAATACATGGGTTGACGTACCTGGGGAGACCAATCAAAATTTTAATTATAATTTATCATCAATAAACCCAAATAATGAAGGTCTTGTTAGAGTTAAATTTGCACATAACTCAAGTAATCTGATGAAAAGTGAATGCTCATTTTTATCAAAAGAAATAACTTATAATAAAAACTTAATAACTAACACCCCAAATACATACGCACAATGTGATGACGATAGTAACGACGGACAAGCCTTTTTCAATCTTACTTTAGATAATATAAAAGCAGAAATTAACCCTAATTATCTTGCTGAGAATCTCGTTTTTACATATTACGAAACTCAAGCCGAGGCAGAAAACGACACTAACGCTATTGTAACTCCAGAAGCCTATCAAGATGCTTTAGGGTTTTCACCTGAAACTAAATGGATAAGAGTTGAAAACAC
>CANNBV010000014.1 GCA_947502975.1 uncultured Flavobacteriaceae bacterium | reverse complement strand
ACCGAATACGCTGAAGCATCAGCAGTTGTCATATCAGCATTCACAACAATGTTAAATGTACGGTCAGCACTAGCAGTGGTCGACGTCGCTATTTTTATCTCTTCAGTAACAGTGGCACTAGGATCTACCCCAATTAAAGGTCTAGCCTCAAAGCCTACATAGTTTATATCTAAAACTGCTGCCGTTTCGTCATTTTCCTCACAGTTGGTAAATAACCCAACACTAAGGAAAAGCGTTAATATAATTGCTATTTTTTTCATATTTATAGTGATTTAAATTTTATTTAATAATAATTTTTTTAGTGTATTTAAAATTGCCACTAGCGATATCCAAAAAGTAAATACCTTTTGCGAATTTCGAGGTATCAATTGCATAATCATTAGGTGCACTTACAGGTAACACATCTTTAAAAACCAAACTACCATTGATATTATATAATGATAACTTGGATGTTTGAGGCAGTGTTTTATAAGTGATATTGATTTTTGTTGATGCAGGAACTGGCCATACCTTTACGTTAGCAAAAGTATTATCCTTAGCACTTAAAGTAAGGTTTGCACCAGTAATGATCAAAGAAAATGCTTGAGAGCTATTGGTTAGTGTCCCTTTATGAGTTACCGTTAACGTGTAGTTACCTGCCACAGGGCTTGTAACATCGATACGCTCGATATTATCTACATCGTTATCTCCCTTTATAGCCGCAGCGGTCACATTAGTATTGTCCAATTTCCAAGGCGTAAACACAGTACTATTGGAGTCTTCTAATCTTAAATCCAAATCGTTGACAAGTCTAGGCGAAAGTACGTTATTTGGACTTGAAGATGAAGCTCCAGCAGGATCTGTCCAACAGATAGTTGCTCTTAGCTCACTACCAGCATCTGCAGAGAATTGGTAAGTGTAAGTTCCACTATCATTAAGTACAATCTCTCTAATTACTGCATTGCCATTGTTATCATCGGTAATCACATTAGCTGATGCTTCAGCATCTAACAGCCCCCAACCAAAAATTGGGTCAGGTCCTGTTTTTGTATTATCATCCATAGCTGTATGACATACTAAGCCTTTAAGGGTGGCCGCTCTCATGTAATTAGCATTCACCTGATTATAATACTCTTGTAGTAACAGCAAAGAACCTGCTACATTAGGAGAAGCCATTGACGTTCCTGAAATTGTACTATAAGCATCATCACTCCCAGAGAATGGAGAGTATACAGCAGTTCCTTCACCAGAAATATCAGGTTTTACTCTAAAATCATCCGTTGGTCCTTGACTACTACTACTATTGATAGCTAAAAATGATATTTCTCCTGCTCCATTAAGAAAAGGATCAGTATTGGCAACAATTAAGGTGTTTTTAGCTGTTTTATTGCCTGTTAATTTATCAAATCCATTACCCAATCCTCCAGTATAAGTACCCTCTCCTGCATTACCTGCAGACATCACAGGAAGGTAAAATGGTGCATTAAAAGCAACCTCATCCCATGTTCTGGCATCCGAAGTATAGGCTCCAATACTTTGAGAAGGAACCTGTTGGATGCCTCCTGAGTTAAATAAAGGAACGCCATAAGAATGATTGGATATAAGCAGTCCATTTCCAGCCTCCGTTAACGCCTCTGCATCATCAAACTCCCAATCGTATGATCTTAGGGTAGCCTTTGGCGCCATGCCTTTTGCATCAGCATCTGCACCCTTTGCCAAAAGTGTACCAGCCACATGTGTTGCATGGTCACTGATAGGTCCAAAAAACAGTCCTGGGAATTCAGGATAAACAACTCTTGATTGCGGTATAGCTTGATCGTCCTTAAACTCATCATGGGTACCACGTACACTCTCTTCATCCCACACCCCAATATTCATGTTAAGTCCTTCTAGATTAAGGCCTAATCCTCCTCCTGGATGCAACTCGTCGGTGTTGGTTGCCTTTGCACTAGCTATATTGTCGGTAGACCTGTAAACAGGCTTACCATTAACAACATCATAGATCGCATAGACTTTACCATTAACCTTGG
>CANNBV010000013.1 GCA_947502975.1 uncultured Flavobacteriaceae bacterium | reverse complement strand
AAAACATCTGTGACGTTAAAATCGTTATTATTAGTGGTGTTATTACTTTTACCAACAGGAGAAGACCAATAGTTATATGTAAATGTATCAGCAGTACCTTGTTGATCTTTTTCTAAAGTTCCTGTGCTTGTTTCATCTAAGGAACTATCTTCTGTTTGAATAAATTGTGATTCGCCTTCCAAATCAATTTTACCGTCTAATTTTAGGTACCAAGAGTTAAATAGACCAGAATTATTTTTCACTTCTAATGCTGCTCCATTATCAACAATTATACCTACAGTAGAGATATCTTTATTGATTTCGAGATTACCTTGTATTTGAACAATAGCGCAATCTGGAGGTGAACTATGAATGTCCCATACATCTCCATTTACCCAATTACTAGAATTATTCCAATCCCCACTACATGATGCTGTTGTAACATAAGGGAGTGGCGCAGTATATTCTTGATAAGTTCTCATGTTATGTAATTGTCCATCTATATTACTATTTGAGTCATCGGGTGTAAAACCTGTATCGATAATTCCCATTTTATAGTAAAGTATTAAATCACTCCAAGATAAACCCTCAATGTCCTTTGGTATCACAGCGCCTCTAACATTGCCACTATTATCTTCAATTTCTTGGTTAACCTGCCTGTGAAGTTGTTCTAGTGTAAGTGCTTTATTATACACTCTACATTCATAAATGGAACCTTCAAAATAATTGTTGTTGTTATAAGTATTTCTACCAATCTCGAAGTCGTGGTCGGCATTCCAAGCAGATAAATTATCTAACGATGTGCCTATCAGGGCAGGTGTGGTGTAATTGTAAATACTAGTGCCATTTAGAAACAATTCAAACGTACCAGTAGTGCTACTAAACTTTAGCGCAACATGATACCACATATTTTCTGATAGAAGAGCTTCAGAAATATCTGGTGAGTCAATATTAGAACCGGCACCAGTTCTCATAAAGCCTTTAAGTCTTTTATTAGCATCTATGTACAGTCTGAAATTACGTTGTCCCATAATTTCGCCACCGTCAGATCCAGAGTCTAACTTCATCCAAGCCATCATAGTAACTTCAGATGCACCTCCTAAAAAAGCACTTCTGCTGATGTAATCATTAACACCGTCAAAGTCCAGAGTCTGTGGCAAGCAAAAACTAAAATTCCCTAGGCCAGAACCATGAACATTTAGTGGCGAACATACACTACAGTCTTGCCATAAAAATGTAACACTAGTAATATAATCAGGATCTAGAAAATTGACTCCAACCATGGCATCAGTACCAGACGTTGAGGATGCATTGGCATTTACTACTCCAGTAGCATTATTAGATGTATATGATGGTGTGGCAGAATTTGTAAATGTTGGGTAAATTGTTCCACCTGAAGTAGTGGTAGCGCTTATCGTGTACATATCACCATTAGTGCCATTTGAGTTTACATGTAATAAATCAAAGGATAATGCATAGATGGGAGAACTAAACGTTATTGTACAGGTAATACCAGTGGATGAAAACCCATTAGTGAAAAGATCCAAACTTTCTGCAGTGCTACCTGTGGCTGACGTACCAACTTTAGGTGTTTGTGTTCCCCAGATGCCTATTGTACCAGTTTCCCCTGTAAAAGTTACAGTAAAATCTATTCCAGAGTTATCAACATTGGTAAATGTATTTGTTAAAGCTCCCCCTGGAGTCCAGTTATATTCATTACTGGCTGTTGGTGCTGAAGACCAATCTAAAGTGAAATTTTCTCCACAACTTGGAGGTAAATGAAGTTGTGCAAATATTTTTGAATTACAAAAACAGAGAGATAATACCAATAATATGGTAATAGCAAAATTCTTCATATGTAGGTTATTTAGTTTGGGGCTAAATATTTGTTTACGTATAAATTTTATACATTGCTAATATAGTCTATATTTTTTTAAAAACACGATATAGTGATTAAAATAATCGATAAAAAGTAATTTTTTGTAAGTTTTATCTTAAATAAATATAATTTAGACTATTCTATGATTATCTTCTTAGATATTTTTCCGGATTCTGTTTTTATATTAATAATATAGTTTCCAGCTATATTGTTTGGAATTCGGTATTCTAATCTGTTTTTATTAGAATTTGTATTCAAATTAAAAAGTGATTGCCCAAGTATATTGAACATTTCTATACTATTGATATGTTGTGATTTAGGATTGTTTATGATGATGCTTTCTTTTTCGTT
>CANNBV010000012.1 GCA_947502975.1 uncultured Flavobacteriaceae bacterium | reverse complement strand
AAAAAAAATCCCGACACAAAATATGTATCGGGATTCAAAAAAGGCGACGACCTACTCTTCCACAAATGTAGTACCATCGGCGCTAATGGGCTTAACTTCTCTGTTCGGAATGGTAAGAGGTGAGCCCCATCGCTATAACCACCTTAAGTTTTTGGTTGTTGGTTTATTGTTTTTGGTTGTTGGTATTATCCAACTATTAACCATGAACTAAAAACTATCAACCGTCACGCTGCAAGCGTAACTAATATCTTAACATATTGAAAAAGTGTACATAAATTATAATTCATTAATCAACCTTTGTAAAAAAACAACGCACCCCTCATTACTCTTTCGAGTAAGTGTCCTCCCCCGTTTGGGGGAGTTAGAGGGGGCTTTTACAATAAGCCTATGGGTTATTAGTACTACTTGGCTATGACATTACTGCCTTTACACCTATAGCCTATCAACGTGGTAATCTCCCACGACCCTTTAAAGAAATCTCATCTTGTGGTGGGTTTCGCGCTTATATGCTTTCAGCGCTTATCCCTTCCCAACGTAGCTACTCAGCAATGCTCCTGGCGGAACAACTGATACACCAGAGGTTAGTCCAACTCGGTCCTCTCGTACTAGAGTCAGATCCACTCAAATTTCTAACGCCCACTGTAGATAGAGACCGAACTGTCTCACGACGTTCTGAACCCAGCTCGCGTGCCACTTTAATGGGCGAACAGCCCAACCCTTGGGACCTTCTCCAGCCCCAGGATGTGACGAGCCGACATCGAGGTGCCAAACCCCCCCGTCGATGTGAGCTCTTGGGGGAGATCAGCCTGTTATCCCCGGCGTACCTTTTATCCTTTGAGCGATGGCCCTTCCATGCGGAACCACCGGATCACTATGCTCTACTTTCGTACCTGATCGACTTGTAGGTCTCTCAGTCAAGCTCCCTTATGCCATTGCACTCTACGCACGGTTACCAAGCGTGCTGAGGGAACCTTTAGAAGCCTCCGTTACTCTTTTGGAGGCGACCACCCCAGTCAAACTACCCACCAAGCACTGTCCCTTCACAAGAAGGTTAGACTCTAGATAAGCAAAGGGTGGTATTTCAACAATGACTCACGCACGCCTGGCGACGCACGATCGAAGTCTCCCACCTATCCTACACATTACTTATCCAAAACCAATACTAAGCTATAGTAAAGGTGCACGGGGTCTTTTCGTCCCACAGCGGGTAATCGGCATCTTCACCGATACTACAATTTCACCGAGCTCATGGCTGAGACAGTGTCCAGATCGTTGCACCATTCGTGCAGGTCGGAACTTACCCGACAAGGAATTTCGCTACCTTAGGACCGTTATAGTTACGGCCGCCGTTTACTGGGGCTTCATTTTAGACCTTCGAGGTAAACCTCTAAGCCCTCCACTTAACCTTCCAGCACCGGGCAGGTGTCAGGCCATATACGTCATCTTTCAATTTAGCATAGCCCTGTGTTTTTGATAAACAGTCGCCTGGACCTTTTCACTGCGGCCCCGCCGAAGCGGGGCGACTCTTCTCCCGAAGTTACGAGTCTATTTTGCCTAGTTCCTTAGCCATGAATCTCTCGAGCTCCTTAGAATTCTCATCCCAACTACCTGTGTCGGTTTAGGGTACGGGCCGCTTCTTTCGCTTTTCTTGGAAGTCGATTCTCTGGATTATCACCGCAACCGAAGTCTTAGTGTACTATCACCGTGTTACCACTGGCTTCAACGTGCTATTCCGTCAGCACGCACCAAATATTCGCCTCCGTCGCTTTTAGTAAGAGCGGGTACAGGAATATTAACCTGTTGTCCATCGACTACCCCTTTCGGGTTCGCCTTAGGTCCCGACTAACCCTCAGCTGATTAGCATAGCTGAGGAAACCTTAGTCTTTCGGAGTGCGGGTTTCTCGCCCGCATTATCGTTACTTATGCCTACATTTTCTTTTGTAGCTGCTCCAGAATGCCTCACGACAAACCTTCAACGCCACTACAATGCTCCCCTACCACTTTCGTCCATAGCTTCGGTAGTATGTTTATGCCCGATTATTATCCATGCCGAACCGCTCGACTAGTGAGCTGTTACGCACTCTTTAAATGAATGGCTGCTTCCAAGCCAACATCCTAGCTGTCAAAGCAGTTCAACCGCGTTTTTTCAACTTAACATACATTTGGGGACCTTAGCTGATGGTCTGGGTTCTTTCCCTCTCGGACATGGACCTTAGCACCCATGCCCTCACTGCATTACATCATTTTATAGCATTCGGAGTTTGTCAGGAATTGGTAGGCGGTGAAGCCCCCGCATCCAATCAGTAGCTCTACCTCTATAAAACTAATAATACGCTGCACCTAAATGCATTTCGGGGAGTACGAGCTATTTCCGAGTTTGATTGGCCTTTCACCCCTACCCACAGGTCATCCGAAGACTTTTCAACGTCAACCGGTTCGGTCCTCCACTGTATGTTACTACAGCTTCAACCTGCCCATGGGTAGATCACACGGTTTCGCGTCTACCACTACTAACTAAAGCGCCCTATTCAGACTCGCTTTCGCTACGGATCCGTACCTTAAGTACTTAACCTTGCTAGCAACGGTAACTCGTAGGCTCATTATGCAAAAGGCACGCCGTCACACGTAAACGTGCTCCGACCGCTTGTAAGCGTATGGTTTCAGGTTCTATTTCACTCCCTTATTCAGGGTTCTTTTCACCTTTCCCTCACGGTACTAGTTCACTATCGGTCTCTCAGGAGTATTTAGCCTTAACGGATGGTCCCGCCAGTTTCACACAGGATTACTCGTGTCCCGCACTACTCAGGATACCACTATCTTACCAATCTTTACCTATACGGGGCTATCACCCTCTTTGGCCGCTCTTTCCAAAGCGTTCTAATTCATCATGGTTCGAATATTGTGGTCCTACAACCCCAATATTGCCGTAACAACATTGGTTTGGGCTAATCCGCGTTCGCTCGCCACTACTAACGGAATCACTTTTGTTTTCTTCTCCTCCGGGTACTTAGATGTTTCAGTTCTCCGGGTTCGCCTCCTTGCGGATAACATATCTTCAATATGCTGGGTTGCCCCATTCGGATATCTGCGGATCAATTCGTATGTGCCAATCCCCGCAGCTTTTCGCAGCTTATCACGTCCTTCATCGCCTCTGAGAGCCTAGGCATTCCCCATACGCTCTTTTGTAGCTTATTGTACTTTTTGTCTTTTTAATGAGTTTTGATCAATTAGATATCGCTCGCGTGATTCTAATTAATCTGAATTATTTATTAAAATTAAACTTTGAAGTCTAATCTTAATTTTCATGTATCTTTTTTCAATATGTCAATGAACTTTCTTCAGTGGGCAGTCGCAGTGTTCAGTTGACAGTAAAACTGCTAACTGTTAACCGTGACTGGTTACTGAGTCGTGGAGAATATCGGAGTCGAACCGATGACCTCTTGCGTGCAAGGCAAGCGCTCTAGCCAGCTGAGCTAATCCCCCGTTTGTCGATTTCAGATTGCTGAATCTCGATGAACGATTGTTGAACTCAACTCAACTTCTAAAATTTCCTTTCAATATGTAATGAACATTATGGTAACGCCTACGCGCCACCTGGCTCCTTCACTAAAAATGTCCACTGGACATTTTCTTAACGTTCGGCCCTGTAGTCTCAGGCAGACTCGAACTGCCGACCTCTACATTATCAGTGTAGCGCTCTAACCAGCTGAGCTATGAGACTGTTTCTCTTTGGTTATTGGTTTCTTGTTATTGGTTATTGGTTCTCACCAAAAACTAACAACCAGCAACTAACAACTAGTATATTTTTAAATTAACAGCAATGAGAATAAACTATCTCTCGTAATAGTTTGTGATACTTACATTAGTCGTCTTTCTCTAGAAAGGAGGTGTTCCAGCCGCACCTTCCGGTACGGCTACCTTGTTACGACTTAGCCCTAGTTACCGATTTTACCCTAGGCCGCTCCTTGCGGTGACGGACTTCAGGCACTCCCAGCTTCCATGGCTTGACGGGCGGTGTGTACAAGGCCCGGGAACGTATTCACCGGATCATGGCTGATATCCGATTACTAGCGATTCCAGCTTCACGGAGTCGAGTTGCAGACTCCGATCCGAACTGTGATAGGGTTTATAGATTCGCTCCTGGTCACCCAGTGGCTGCTCTCTGTCCCTACCATTGTAGCACGTGTGTAGCCCAGGACGTAAGGGCCGTGATGATTTGACGTCATCCCCACCTTCCTCACAGTTTGCACTGGCAGTCTTGCTAGAGTTCCCATCTTTACATGCTGGCAACTAACAACAGGGGTTGCGCTCGTTATAGGACTTAACCTGACACCTCACGGCACGAGCTGACGACAACCATGCAGCACCTTGTAAATTGTCCGAAGAAAAGTCTATCTCTAAACCTGTCAATCTACATTTAAGCCCTGGTAAGGTTCCTCGCGTATCATCGAATTAAACCACATGCTCCACCGCTTGTGCGGGCCCCCGTCAATTCCTTTGAGTTTCATTCTTGCGAACGTACTCCCCAGGTGGGATACTTATCACTTTCGCTTAGCCACGCAGCCGAAGCCGCACAGCTAGTATCCATCGTTTACGGCGTAGACTACCGGGGTATCTAATCCCGTTCGCTACCTACGCTTTCGTCCATCAGTGTCAATACATTATTAGTGATCTGCCTTCGCAATTGGTATTCTATGTAATATCTATGCATTTCACCGCTACACTACATATTCTAACCACTTCATAATGATTCAAGACTAGCAGTATCAAAGGCAGTTCTACAGTTAAGCTGCAGGATTTCACCTCTGACTTACAAGTCCACCTACGGACCCTTTAAACCCAATGATTCCGGATAACGCTTGGATCCTCCGTATTACCGCGGCTGCTGGCACGGAGTTAGCCGATCCTTATTCTTACAGTACCGTCAAGGCTCTACACGTAGAGCGGTTTCTTCCTGTATAAAAGCAGTTTACAACCCATAGGGCAGTCTTCCTGCACGCGGCATGGCTGGATCAGAGTTGCCTCCATTGTCCAATATTCCTCACTGCTGCCTCCCGTAGGAGTCTGGTCCGTGTCTCAGTACCAGTGTGGGGGATCCCCCTCTCAGGGCCCCTACCTATCGTCGCCATGGGGTGCCGTTACCACTCCATCTAGCTAATAGGACGCATACTCATCTTGTACCGTAACCTTTAATGTAAAATCCATGCGAATTCTACATACTATGGGGTGTTAATCTTCATTTCTAAAGGCTATCCCCCAGTACAAGGCAGATTGTATACGCGTTACGCACCCGTGCGCCGGTCGTCAGCAAAGTGCAAGCACTCTCTGTTACCCCTCGACTTGCATGTGTTAGGCCTGCCGCTAGCGTTCATCCTGAGCCAGGATCAAACTCTTCATCGTTAAATTTTTAAGTCTTGTATGACTTATTTGCTTAACAACTAATCAGAATCTCTAGTACTCAAAATGGTCTATTCTCTTTGTTGATTAAAACCGTTTCCAGTTTTAATCTTACGCTGTCAATTCAATATGTTTATGAACTTTTTTTATCTCTCCTTAACTCGTTTCCTTGTTAAGCGGGTGCAAATATAAAACCCTTTTTTTTTACCCACAATACTTTTTAA
>CANNBV010000011.1 GCA_947502975.1 uncultured Flavobacteriaceae bacterium | reverse complement strand
ACACCGAATGTAACATTCCCAATTACTGCACAAGGGACTACCGTGGTAACATGGACCTTTGATGATGGAAATGGAAATAGTGTAACAGCAGATCAAAACGTGATCGTTAATGATACAACTGATCCTGTAGCTGTTTGCCAAAACATAACCATTGAACTTGATGCAACCAATAACGCTAGTATTGTTGCTAGTGATATTGACGGAGGTTCAACAGATAATTGTGGAATAGCAAGTTTAAGCGCAAGTCAAACGGCCTTTACTACAAGTGATATTGGAAATGTAACAGTAACATTAACTGTTACAGACATAAATGGACTACAAGATACTTGTGATGCTATTGTAACTGTTGTGGCACATACTTTAAATGTTGATGATTTCAAACTTGAAAATGTCATGATTACGCCAAATCCATTTGATAATATTGTTACTATCAAATTACCTCTAAGTTTTAATAATAGTGAATTTGAAATGGTACTATTTGATGTGAATGGACGTAGAATTTTCAGAAGAAATATGTCAGCACTAAATGGAAAAATAAATCTTGATACTGATCTAACTAGTTTGAATGAGGGAACTTACTTCATGAAAATAACAAACAAAGAGTTAGGTACATCAATAATCAAAAAATTGATTAAACATAAAAGATAATTAATATCATCTTATTTAACTAAAAAAGCAGGTTTTTCACAAAGCCTGCTTTTTTATTAACACCTGATAACCAATTAGATAAAAATCAAAAATGCATTTCATCGATTATTTTTGTATTTCATGGAGTTATAGTTTACATTTGGTGCTTAAATAATTAGTCCCAAGCTAAATTTAACCTCTTATGAAAAAAATTACTTTTTTATTAAGGTCTAGTATACCTATGATAAGTATACTAATACTATTCTCCTCAAATGTATATTCACAAACATGTGGCTCTACAATTACTTCATACCCTTACGTTGAAAACTTCGAATCATCTATTGGTGGTTGGACTCAAGATACTGGTGATAATTTTGAATGGACAAGAGATTCAGGAGGTACTGGCTCAACCGGTACAGGTCCATCAACAGGTAATGGTGATACATGGTATATGTATATTGAAGCTTCAAGCCCTAACTTCCCTAGCCTAACTGCTAATCTAGAAAGTCCTTGTTTCGATTTAACTGGTGAGGTTTCTGCGCAATTCACATTTAACTATCACATGTACGGTGCAGATGTTGGTACATTGAATGTTGATTTAAGTACTGATAATGGTTCTACATATCCTACAAATTTATGGACACAAAGCGGTACAGTACAAACCAATCATGCTAATCCATATATTACTGTAAACTTAGACCTAACTCCATACGTAGGTCAAGTTATTAAATTAAGGTTTAGTGGAACTTCTGGGGCAGATGCTACTAATGGCTGGAGCAGTGATATTGCGATTGATAACGTGTCTTTGGCTACGACATCAATAACACAAGAGATTGTTATATCTGGTAATGCAACGCCAATCACTGATGGAGATACTACACCATCAACCACTGATGATACTGATTTTGGTAATGTTAACCTAGTGTATGGAGTGACATCTGTTACAAATACATTTACAATTGATAATATTGGTAGTTTAGATTTAAATTTAACCGGGGCATCTCCATATGTTACAATTTCTGGTACAAATGCCGCAGATTTTACATTAACAGCTAACCCAACAACACCAATTAGTGCTTCTGGATCAACATCTTTTGATATAACATTTGACCCTAGTGCAGTTGGTGTTAGAACCGCAACACTATCTATTGCTAATGATGATAGCAATGAAAATCCTTATAATTTCGATATCCAAGGTATTGGTGTCGATGCTTGTGCATCTTCAGTAAGTACTTTTCCTTATACAGAAGATTTTGAAACTAATTCAGTAGGTGCATGGGCTCAAGATACAGGTGATGATTTTGATTGGACTGTTAACAGTGGAGGAACAGGATCTACTGGTACTGGACCAAGTGCTGCTGGAGGTGGAACATATTATATATACACAGAAGCCTCTTCTCCAAATGAAAACAGTACAGCTAACCTTGAAAGCCCTTGTTTTGACCTCACTGGATTAGCTAATCCTGAATTTTCATTCAGTTACCACATGTATGGGGCTAATATGGGAACTTTAAATATTGATGTGAGTACAGATGGTGGAACAACATACACTACAGTATGGACTCAAAGTGGCCAAGTACAAACATTAGGCACTGATGCTTGGAATCCAGTTACAATAAGTCTTGTTCCTTATATAGGTCAAGTCGTTAAAATAAGAATTCAAGGTAATACAGGGATCAACTATGAAAGTGATATGGCAGTAGACGATATCTCTTTAATTGATTTACCTCCTGCTCCAGAAATGAATGTTCTGGGTAACTCAATATCTATTACTGATGGTGATACTACTCCTGATACTGCTGATGATACTGATTTTGGTATTGTAGATGTAGCAGCAGGAACCAATGCAAATACGTTTACAATTCAAAATATTGCCACTGCCACTGCAGTTCTTAATTTAACTGGAGCATCACCATATGTCACTATTTCTGGAACACATGCGGCAGATTTCACTATAACAGCAAACCCTACAACTCCTATTAGCATCTCTGGAGATACAACTTTTACAATTACTTTTAATCCTAGCGCACTAGGTTTAAGAACAGCTACAGTATCAATAGCTAATGATGATTCAGACGAGAATCCTTATAATTTCGATATTCAAGGTACTGGAGTAATTCCTGCCCCGGAAATAGAAATTGTTGGAAATGCAACTGTTATTCCTGATGGAGATATTACCCCTGATATTTCTGATTTAACCGATTTCGGTAATGTTAACACAGTTGGAGCTACACTTGCTAATACCTTTAC
Organism: uncultured Flavobacteriaceae bacterium; assembly: GCA_947502975.1. Taxonomy (GTDB): domain Bacteria; phylum Bacteroidota; class Bacteroidia; order Flavobacteriales; family Flavobacteriaceae; genus Jejuia. The sequence goes on along the minus strand of CANNBV010000011.1, from coordinate 12,235 downwards.
AATTAATAACGTTGGTTTATTGGATTTAAGTTTAACCGGAATATCTCCTTATATCACCATATCTGGAACAAATGCTGCCGATTTTACAGTAACTGCAATTCCAGCAAACACAATAACACCTAATAACTCGACTTCATTTGTAATTACATTTGATCCAAGTGCATTAGGACTGAGAACAGCAACAATATCTATCGCTAATGATGACAGTGATGAAAACCCTTATAATTTTGATGTACAAGGTACAGGTGTAGATGGTCCTCCTCAATATACCGCTTATTATGAAAGTTTTGATGCGACTAATGGTGGATGGACAGCAATAACCTCAACAGGAGACTCATGGGTTTGGGGAACAACATATCCAGTTTCTGTAACCACCGAAATTGCCGAAGGTGGTTTTTGGAGAAATAATAGTTACAATACCTATGCAGACAATACTAATATTGTGGTAGAAAGTCCTGTATATGATTTCACCAATTTACAGAATTTAAGATTAAGTTTAGATTTAGAATATGATACCGAAAATGACGTTGATGGTATGCGGATTTTATATTCTATTTCTGGAGGTGCTTATACACTTTTGGGTGCTTCAGGTTCAGGGACAAATTGGTACGAGGATAATGTTACGGCATTGGGCACAGATGGTTGGAATAACGATAGTAAGCCATCAGCACCAACATTTGTTGGGCCATATAATCATTTCCAAAATGCATCCATAGATCTTGATGATATCACTTTTGCTAATCAGAGTAATGTACGATTTAGAATTGAGTTTTCAAGTGATGGTTCTAATACAGATGTTGGCGTGGCCTTCGATAATTTTAAAATTGAAGCAGATCCCTCTACAGTATTGAATGAAGCTTCAGTTGCACCAGCTAACATTACGCCTAACCTACGTCTTTGGTTAAAAGCCAATGCTGGAATTTCTGTAGCAGATGGCACCCCTTTAATAGGTTGGGAAGACCAAGCCTACGATACAACTTTAGATAAAGAAGATGCTAGTGCCGCAACTACTTTAGCACCGACTTATCGAGATAATGCTACAAGAAATATCAATTTTAATCCTGTAGCAGATTTCGATAATAACAATGTAGAATATATGAACGGGAAAGGTGGGTTTCATTCACAAGATTATTTTGTTGTTGTAAAATCTGATGATATAGTGGACACACAAACAGGAACATTCTCTCCTGGAAGGCAATTCCCCCTTGGAGGACGTTCAGCTTTAGAAAACTATCATGAAGACCCAACAGGTATATCTTTTGGTAGCTCCACAGGTAGATATACTGATGAAGTTATAGCTCATAATATGGGAGCATATGCTAATGGCGCTACTTCTGCTCCTGGTATAGACTCCTATGGTAGGGCATTTACATCATCTGCTGAAAGTTTTAATCATGTTATGATTATAAATGTAAAAGCTGATGCAGGTAGAACTTCTAAAGAAATCTATAAAAATGGTAGAAAGGTTGACAATACAACAGGACTTAGTGGTAATGGGACTCCATTAAATTATTATGAATTTGATAATTTATCGTTCTTACTTGGTACCGGACGTAGTGGTATAGGAGGTAGAACTACCTCACAATTAAACGGTATGCTTGGAGAAGTTATATCGTATAAATCACCTAATAATGCTCTAAATCAGCAAAAAATACAAAGTTATTTAGGTATTAAATATGGCATTACGCTTCAGGATGCAGCAACAGCCTTAACCGATTATAGGCTAAATGACGTTGATTATATTGATTCTCAAGGCACTGTTATTTGGGATACTAGTGATAATTTTGGCTATAACTATGATGTAGCAGGTATAGGTCGTGATGATGATTCTCAATTAACTCAAAAACAATCTAAAAGTCAAAATGCTGAATCGGATGGTACAGGGCTTACAAGCGGTTTTTTAACTGTAGGTTTAACTAGTATATACGATACTAACAATGATAATATTTCTACAAATGCTACCAACCTAAACGATGGAGAATTTTTAGTTTGGGGAAATAACGGTGCAGATATTACATCTTCTCCTTTTACAGTAAATGTAGATATGAGTGCAGGAATTGGAGGTTTATCAACACCTGTAACTTTTGATGGTATGCAACGTGTATGGAAATTTGTAGAAACAGGGGGAGATATTCCTTCTGTGCAAATATCATTACCTCAAAACGCTATAAGAAATATTAGCCCTCCAGGCAGCTATTTAATGTTTATTTCTGATACAAACGTTTTCGATCCAACAGCAGATTATCGTGTGATGACACCTGATGGTAGTGGGAATCTTGAAACTGATTACAATTTCAACGGTACTAAATATGTTACTTTTGGTTACGCTCCAATGGTTATTGTCGAACGCTCCGTTTATTTTGATGGTTTAGTAGATTATATAGATGTAGAAGACCATTTAGATTTAAATACATCAGCTTTTACGATTTCAGCATGGATAAAAAGAGATTCAGGTACAACAAATGCATCTATCCTTTCTAAAAGAAATGCTGCTAATAGTGAAGGATATGATTTTAGAATAAATGGATCTGGACAATTAGCTTTTACTGTAAACGGAGCTGCTGCAACATTAACATCTTCGGTAGCCATACCAGAAAACATATGGCACCAAGTTGCCGTTATTTACAGTGGAGGAACTGCCACAATTTACATAGATGGTGTAGAAGATACATCAGCAGTATTACCTGCACCAACTGCTACATCACAAAAATTCTTGATTGCAGCAGCTGATGGTTTTGATCCAAATACAACGGATTATTTTGCCGGAAATATAGACGAAGTCAGAGTTTGGGATGTTGCACTTACTCCTGTACAACTGAGATATATAATGAATCAAGAGATTTCAAATGATGTAACCTTAGCTTTAGAATATGGTGATGTAATACCTACAACCATATCTAAGTGTGAAATAAGTTCTGTACCTTGGACAGATTTGGCGGGATACTACCCGATGTCAGTATACACATATACCAATACTAATGATATGTCGGGTAATGATAATCAAGGCGCTTTAAGAAATCTAAACACTGTAGATTTCCAAACAGCACCATTACCATATGAAACACAAGCAGCAGGGTCTTGGGATACAGCCGCTACATGGTTAAATAATTCTGTTCAATATTTACCTAATTCATTATCTATAGTAGATGGTACAACGCCAATAAATTGGAATATTACTGAAATAAATAATGACATCTATCTTGGTGCATCACCTACAGCTGTTAGAACAAGAGATTGTTCAATTGAAGCTTTAATCATTAATAGTGGCGATTTACAAGTTAATGGAGATACAGCTGCTAACCAAGGTATCGGATTGACAGTGACTCATTATTTAAAACTTGATGGTACTCTTGATTTAGAAGGTGAATCACAATTGATACAAACTGATCAAAGTGATTTTGATGTTGCTAGTACAGGAACACTAGAAAGAGACCAGCAAGGTGTATCTAGTACTTATATTTATAATTATTGGAGTTCTCCAGTTTCTACTACAAGCAATGCAGATTATACTGTGGCAAGCGTATTTAATAATGTTGGGTTCTTAACCTCTGGTTACAATGGAACTACAACACCATCAGTACAAAACGCTGATTATTGGATTTGGACGTACACAAATTTACCAGATGATGATTATTCACAATGGCAACATGCAAGAAGTACAACACCAATTTCAGTAGGAGAAGGCTTTACTATGAAAGGTCCAGGTGTACCTGCAGTGCCATCTCCAGAACAAAACTATGAGTTTTTAGGGCAACCAAATAACGGAGATTTCAGTTTACCAATAACAGTAGACAACGATTATTTAATTGGAAACCCATATCCTTCTGCAATAGATGCTGATGAATTTATTCGAGATAATTTAAGTAATCTTGAAATCGCTGCAGGTGGCAGAAATACTAATGGAAACGTCATAAATGGAGCATTATACTTCTGGGATCATTTCTCTGACAATACCCATACTTTAGGAAATTACGAAGGTGGCTATGCCGTTTACAACTTAACAGGAGGAACCGTGGCACAGTCTACAGATGCAAGAATCAATGCAACTTATGTATTCGGAACAAAAAGACCAGAACGATATATTCCTGTTGGTCAAGGATTCTTTGTCTCTGCTGTTAATGATCCAACTTTAACAGGGTTAACACAACCAATAGTTGGTGGAAATATTTTGATTAGAAATAGCCAAAGAGTATTCCAAAGAGAACTAGTTTCTGGAACTAATACAGGCTCTATTTTTGTAAAAGGTAACAAAACTAAAAAATCAGTTAGTAATAATACTAGTACTGAAGTAGATCCAAGACAAAAAATTAGATTAATGTTTGATTCTCCAGATGGATATCATCGTGAGCTACTAGTTGGTGCTGACACAAATGCATCAAATAATTTTGACATGGGTTATGATGCCATTATGCTAGATCAAGGTAATGAGGATATGAACTGGAATTTAAACAATACTCCTCTTGTAATTCAAGCTGTAGATAATTTTGAAGAAAGCAAAATTTTACCTCTAGACATAAAAATTGCTAAAGCTGGTGATGCTATCATCAGAATCAGTGAATTGATACATATCGAAAATAGTACAAATATTTACCTACATGATAAAGAATCAAATGTATATCATGATTTAAAACAAAGTGATTATTCAATCAACTTACAACCTGGAATATATAACGACAGGTTTGAAATTACGTTTAGTACAAACGCATTACTAAGCACAGATGATGCAGATTTTAAAGACTTACAAGTGCTTTATTATAATGACGACAAGAATTTAGTAATTCAAAATCCTAAACGATATACTATTAATAATATTGAGATCTTTAATTTATTGAGTCAATCATTAAAAAGCTTCAATTACACTACTAATAACAGTGAAGTAAAACATGAAATTGAAGATATTTCAACTGGAGTATATCTTGTAAAAGTTGAATTAGATAATGACAAATCAATATCTCAAAAAATTATTGTAGAATAAATTAATATACTAATAATTTAATTATATAAAAAGTTGGGACTATGACATTAAAACCTGTCCCAACTTTTTTTTCTCAATAAATACGACTAGAATAACTGAGATTTTTATGCCTTAACGTATCAAATTAGATTATATATTCATTATTTAAATATGCTTTTTATCGATCTTTTTATACATTTTATCGTGTTTTTTAAAATTAATATTTATCTTAGCCTCTAAGATATTAACCAAGTAGTTAGCCCCAAACTAATTAACCAACCATGAAGCATATTGCTATTACCCTTTTGATGATGCTCTCTCTTTGTTTTTGTTCATCAAAATCATTTGCTCAACTCCATTCAACACCTGAGTGCGGAAATATTTTCACATTAAATTGGTCTACATTCCCAGAGGCATCAAACGAATATGGATGGTCTCCTGGTACATTATCAAATACATTCAATAATGTTGATAACTCGGATGTGGATATTAGTATCGCTTTTACTGGAGAAACCAGTACCTTGGGGTTTTGGGCAGGGCAAACCCCAAAAATTGGTACACAATCTAGTTATTTATATAAAGGGATAGATTTATTGACTAATGGCTTTACTAACCAAGGAATTACATGCACCATTACATTCAGCAAACCTATATATGCATTATCTTTTGATATACACCATGTAAATATGCATTTGTCTAATGGAGACAAATACACCATAACTGGTAAGAATACTAATGGGGAAACTATTTATCCTGAATTTACAAATTCTCCTAGTCCAACATACACTGCAGATGATGCTACAGGAATTGTAAATGCAGTTACCAATGTTACTGCAGGTGAAAACCCTATCGTAGGGGTTAATTTTTCAGATGAAGACTTTATTAGTAGTATAACTATCCTTTGGGAAGACTGTGATGCTTGTGCACTTGAAAGTCCACATGCAACTGGAATAGGTAATTTTAGTTTTTGTACACCTCAAGAATTAGATTTTGATGGTGTGAATGATTATATAAGTACCTCTACATTCCTTGGAGGTAAAAAAGAACTCACTATGATGTCTTGGTTTAAGATAGACAATGCCTCAGATGGTGGTGAAATTATAGGGCAACCCAATTTTAGACTTTATATAGATTCTAATAAAAAAATAAAAGCTTTTTTTAAAACTGACTCGGGATTAGATGTTGTCTCTCAGAGTACTGAAACGGCTACAATTCAAGAAAATTTATGGCAACATGCAGCATTGGTGTATGATGGAAATACGGGCACATCTCATCTGTACTTAGATGGAAAAAGTATTTGGACTTTAAGCGACACTTCCTTTACTAATACAAGTATAAACAACACAGCCGAATGGAATGATAATTACAACTTCGAAATAGGTAGAAATGCTCAATATCAAAACAACTATTTTGAAGGTTCTATACAAGAAGTTAGAATTTATGATAAAGCATTAAATATTCATCAATTACATTCTCAAATAAATCAAAAAATTGAAAACAATAACGGTAATGTAAGTGGAACAATAATCCCAAAAAATATTGATGGGTTATCATGGAGTAATCTATTATTATATTATGATATGACTATTATGCATGCTGGATATGCAGCTGATCAATCTGAAAATAATAGAAACGGGGTCTTGCATAATATGGACTCCTCCCAAGAATACAACGCACCTCTTCCCTACACCACCAGTGTTACAAATAATGGTAAATGGAATGATGCAGGTAGTTGGCTATACACCGATATTTGGGATATACATCACCATACTCCCGAACACGCCATAATAAAAGTACAAGGTAACTTATACATAGATGATGATTTAATTGTAAACGGGCTAATTATAGATTCAGGTAAGTCTCTTACAGTAAAGAATAATTCAGCCTTAGTTAATTCATCTTATCTAAAGCTTGATGGTACACTTAAGTTAGAAGGTGACTCTCAACTCATTCAATCAGAATTGAGCTCTTTAGATGAATCTAGTGTTGGTATTTTAGAAAAGGATTTAATAGGCACAGCCGATAAATACACTTACAACTACTGGGCTTCACCAGTGGGAAAAATTAGTAATACTTTAAACAACAACAATTATACAGTAAGTGACATCTTTACAGATGTGGAATTCTTAACAAGTGGGTATGATGGATCTGAAGTTCCGTTAGGAATTGCAGATTATTGGATATGGAAATTTAGTAATAATCTAAGTGATGATTATGCATCTTGGCAACACATTAGGAGTAATGGCGAGATTTCTCCTGGTGAAGGTTTTACAATGAAAGGTCCGGGTACAGGATCTATAAAAGACAAACAAAATTACACTCTAAAAGGAAAACCAAATAATGGAAGCATTAATTTGACTGTAAATGCTGGAAACGACTATTTAGTTGGTAACCCTTATCCTTCTGCTATAGACGCAGTTCAATTTCTTTTAGACAACAAAGGAGAAATAGCTGGTCAAGGCACCACAAATGGTACCTTATATTTTTGGAAACACTGGGGAGGAGGCTCACATGTAGCCAACGATTATCAAGGAGGTTATGCAACATTCTCACTTTCGGGAGGTATACCTGCAGCTACAAAAGGCATTAATAATTTTGAGGCCGCAACAGAAGAAAGTTCTATTGAAATACCAAATAGATACATTCCAGCTGGTCAAGGTTTTTATATTACTTCAGAAGGAGATGGTACTATAAATTTTAATAATAGGCAGCGTGTTTTTTATCTTAATGAAGCATCAACAGAAAATAAATTTAATGCATCTAAAACTACAGATTCCAGAATGAAGCTTAGAATAGGTTTTAATTCTGTAAACGAACTAAGAAGACAACTTCTTATCACTGTAGATGAAAACGCTACTTCTGGTATAGATTGGGGTTATGACTCTAAATATATTGATACTCAAATTGATGATATGTACTGGATGCTTAATAATAAAAAGTTTTTAATTCAAGCCCTAAATATAATTACTGACGAAACTGTTTTACCTTTAGGTATCCATACTGATAAAGCTGGTTTAAACAGCATTAGCATTGATAATATAGTGAATCCAACTCAAAATCTAAATATCTATCTTCATGATAAAAACACCAACAGTTATCATGATTTACAACAATCTAAATACGAAACATATCTTGAGGCTGGCGAATATTTAGATAGGTTCGAAATCGCTTTTTCTAAATCTCAAACGTTAAGCTCAGAAAAAAATGAAACAATAAGTGATATAGATATTTACTTCTCTAATGAAAAACAAAGTATAGTTATCGATAACAACAAAACAAAACTTATAAAATCTATAGAAATGTTCAATATTCTTGGGCAATCGTTGTTCAGTTTAAATGCCAATTCTACTAAAAGGCACTTAGAATATAGAATTCCAAAAAACATATCAGGGAACTATATTTTAAATATTGAAACAGATTTAGGTAAGGTAACTAAAAAGATTGGTATTCAATAAAATTATCAAAATAATCACTTTGTCGATTTTTTTTGCTTTTTATCGTTGTTTTATAAAATAAAATTCTATATTTGTTTTCAATATTAGCCCCTAATAAAACATAATAAGTATTTAGTCCCTAACTGAATAACCTACTTATGAAACCAAATATAACCCTATATAATAGGTTTGTAATTGCTATATGCGCTATTTTCATCAGCCTTATAACCAATTCGCAAACTTTAGCATCCTATGATTTTGAAAGCGGACTTCAAGGCTGGTCAGATGGAGGATCAGATTCAGGTATTAACACTGATGCCATTTATGCAAATAATGGGGCCCAGTCCATATATTCAAAAGATGATGATACTTCTCAAAACTACACCACATCTCCTAGTGTAAACTTATCAGCTTACAGTTCAGTAGATTTTTCGTTTGGTTTTATAGGCAGAAATCTAGATTCCGGAGAAGGTTTTTCACTTCAGTATTATAACGGTTCTAGTTGGTCTACATTAAAAACCTATACACTAGGAACAGACTTTAGTGCTAATGGTGTAAAATATCAATTCTTTTATACAGTTAGCAGTGGGTTATCTGGAAGTTCAAGATTTAGATTTACAGGAACGGCTGATAATAATGGAGAGTATAATTATTTTGATGATGTTTTAATAAAAGTATCTGCACCAGAAATAGACGTTAAAGGAAATAATGTTTCTATAACTAATGGAGATGTAACTCCAGATAATACAGACCATACATCTCTGGGAACAGCTAATTTAGGAACATTAATGAGCAGAACCTATACCATTTACAATCAAGGTGGTGTTAATCTCAATATTTCTAGTATTTCGCTTTCCAATACTATAGACTTTTCCATAGTAGCTCCTTTTTATACTTCACCAATTTTAGCCTCAACAGGTGCAACTACATTTACAGTACAATTTAATTCTGCATCAATTGGTACAAAAACCACAATTGTGACTATCAATAATGATGATAGCGATGAAGGAGGATTTCAATTTACTATTCAAGCAAGAGCAGAACAAAACTTTTTTGATAGTGATGGTGACGGTATACTCGATAATGAAGATATTGATGATGATAATGATGGCATAGAAGATGGAACTGAGGAAATTGCTTGTAACATATCTTCTACAGCCACAACAGCTAACTACAAATTTTTAAATGAAACATTTGGAGCGGGCGATAGAACTACAATAAACACAACGTATGATGCCATTACAACCTATTGTTATGAAAACGGAACAATAGGCACCAGTACAACCGAATGTCCATCTTTAGGAAATAACAATTTAAGTGATGGTGAGTATGTAGTATACCATAAAGCTGCAGATGGCGATGGAATTAATGATACGCCAAACAATGAAGTCGCTTCTTGGGCAGATGATTATTGGTATACAGGTGAAGATCATACTTCGGGTGACACGAATGGTAGAATGGCAATGTTTAATGCCTCTTATGATCCCGGGACATTTTATACCGCTACAATTATAGGAGCATTACCAAATGTGCCAATTACTTATAGTTTTTGGGTACTAAACTTAGACACCACTACTGCACCAGGTATAGCAACAAGATTAAGACCAAATATTCTAGTAGAATTTAGAGATGTAAACAATAATGTTTTGGCCTCTATAACTACTGGAGACATACCGCCTTCAATTAATGGAGATCCAGATGGGAGTTGGCATCAATTTACAGCTAATCTTACATTTAATGTAAGTGAGTTTTATGTTTATTTTATTAATAACGAAGTTGGTGGCGCTGGTAATGATTTGGCTATAGATGATATAGTAATTTCACAAACACTTTGTGATAGTGACGGTGATGGTATAGCAGATGTTTTTGATTTAGATTCTGATAATGATGGTATTCCTGACGTGGTTGAAGCTGGTCATGGAAACTATAGTGAAGGCAAGGCGACATTAACAAATGTAAGTACATGGGTCGATTCTAATTCCAACGGGATGCACGATTTAGTTGAAGGCACAACTCCTGCAAACTCTGATGGAGATGCGACTCCCAACCATCTTGATTTAGATAGTGATAACGATACAATTTTCGATGTAGATGAATCAGGCGCAGGAAATTCAGCTAATCCAACCTATCAAAATGGTGATGGAGATATTACTGGTGATGGTGTAGGTGATGGTTCAGACACTGATGCGGTACGCGAAACCGATATAGATTCTGATGGAACTATTGAATACTTTCCAGATGGAATTTTAGATTTATATGACTTCTTTAATGGAGGTACAATGGCTACTGCTTATGGAAATTCTAACCAAGGTGCTACAGGTACGGGTTGGGAATATTATGTAGCAGATTCCGATAACGATGGTACTCCCGACTACCTTGATGTAACATCAGATGGTACAACCTTTGACATTTCACATACATTATATGCAAGCTTAGATGGTGATAATAACGGTATTATTGATGATACTAACGATACTGAAGGTGATGGGATTTTAGATTTGTTTGATACCGATAATACAGTTTTTGGATCTCCTCGAGATTTAAATAGAAAGCTACATTTATATTTCGATGGTAGAAACGATTATGCTGCAGAAGCTGCTTATATGGCTGGATGGTCTGAAGTTACCATGATGGCATGGATTAAGATGGATACAGGGTCTGACGGTGGAGAAATTATGGGCCAACGTAATTTCAGACTTTATATAGATTCTAATAAAAGACTTAAAGGCTTTATGAGAACTGGTGCCGGTTCTAATATAGACTCACCTGATATTACTGAGGCTACAGTAGCAGAAAATATGTGGCAGCATGTGGCTTTAAAGTTTAGTAGTACTACTGGTACGTTCGAATTGTTTCTAAATGGCACTAGTATTTACAATTACACCACACCTGCCCTGATTGGCACATCATTAGATAATTTATCTGCTTGGAATGCCGACCATGACTTCGAAATAGGTAGAAACACATATAACGATGACGATTACTTTGAAGGCTTTATGGATGAAATAAGAGTTTTCGATAAATCACTATCAACTAACGAGTTCCACAAAATAGTGCATCAAGAAGTTGAAGATAATTCGGGTGTTGTGAGAGGCAGTTACTTACCAAAAGACATTACTCATTATGATACAGGTACAAAAACATCTACGCCTTTGAGTTGGTCCAATTTAGTACGATATTATAGGTTAGATACTTACAAAGATAATATTATTGATAATGTATCTACTCCTAGTATAGATATTACAAATGGTGCAAGGATTTATAACAATAAACTTATTGATATACAAACTACACCTTTGCCTTACATAACTAACATATCTGGTACTGGAAATTGGAACGATGCTAATAATTGGGTAAATGGAGATGTATGGGACATTCATAGTACACCTCCAGATTGTGCTATAATTCATTTAAGAGATGATTTAAATGTAAATGCTAATATTTCTACTGTTGGATTGATCATAGATAGTGGTGTTGAATTGGTAGTGAATGGAGATTCTGAATTATCAAATTCTTGGTATCTAAAATTAGATGGAAAAATAGACTTAGAAGGCGAATCACAACTTGTGCAAAATATTGAAAGTAGTCTTGAAGCGAATAGCACAGGAACTCTAGAAAAAGACCAACAAGGTACTGCTGATACATTTACTTATAACTATTGGTCTTCTCCTGTTGGTAAAAGTAATAACACCACTAATAATAACGATTTTAACGTCACAGATGTTTTTTCTAATGTTAACTTCCTGAGTTCTGGATACAACGGTACTGCTTCTCCTTTAAGTATTGCCGATTACTGGATCTGGAAGTTCTCTAATAGACTAAGTGATGATTATGCCTCTTGGCAGCA
>CANNBV010000010.1 GCA_947502975.1 uncultured Flavobacteriaceae bacterium | reverse complement strand
ATGGTACTACATTTGTGGAAGAGTAGGTCGTCGCCTTTTTTGAATCCCGATACATATTTTGTGTCGGGATTTTTTTTTGCAATAAACTTAAGTTAAAAAGAACTAGGGTTTGGTAAAGTAATGGCTTTAGCAGACACGTGCGGGAGCGATAGTAGTGGTTAGCTTTTGGTGAGGCGCGCATCGAACCAAAACTAGTAACGGATAGCGCGGTTTTTATTTTTTCATAAAAACCCGCCCAAAAAATTAGTCAATATTAGTATCATCATCGTAAATTTTAGGTAAGAAGCACTAACCATAAGTTAAAATACATCTCTTAATGCAAGAGAATGACTAAATTTGCTTAAAACTACGGTTTTATTGTTATGATTTACCTAACTATAAAAACATACCTGATTTTTTTTAAAAAGTTCGGATTCTTTTCGTCTCTTTTTAAGCGTGTCTTTATAGTCATTATTTTTTTCTTATTTATAAATAATGTCAATTTATCTGCGCAAAACCATACCAATCATTGGTATTTTGGAGAAAAGGCAGGATTACTTTTTGATCTTCAAAATGATCCTCAAGTGCTCACAGATGGCGCAATGATAGCTTCTAATGCATGTGCTACAATTTCAGATAAGGATGGAAATCTATTATTTTATACAAATGGTACTAATGTATGGAATCGAAACCATAGTATTATGATTAATGGAGTGTTAGCAGGAACTCTTGGAGGAGGTGGACCAATAATTATTACAGAACCGCCTATTTTACTTAACACGATAATTATTCCTATAACTAATAAAGAAGGATTGTATTATGTATTTACAATTACATCAGCTAATGGTTTAAGATATTCTATAGTTGATATGAATGGAGATAGTGGTTTAGGAGAAGTTACTTTGAAAAACCAAACTTTAATTAATAGACTTGGTGTTGGAAAAATTACTGCGGTACATCATGCAGATGGAAAATCTATTTGGTTAATGACTACTAGAAAAAATGAGGATGATGATTATACCTCTTTTTATGCTTACAAAATAAATGAAGATGGAGATATTGATAGCCCAGTGATAACCGATGGACTAGCCTATAATGGTTTACAAATAGGTCAAATGAAGTTTTCACCAGATGGAACAAAGATAGCATGTGCTAATTACAGACCACAATCTGTATCAGATCATCTAATGGTTTTTGATTTCAATTCTGAAAATGGAGTAGTTAGCAATAAGAAAAACTTTTTAACTTCTTTTGTATTTTTCGAAGTAGTTTCAGCATTTGGAGTAGAATTCTCGAATGACTCTAAGTATTTATATGCTTCTTTAACTCGCCAAGGTATGCTTGGTCTAGATGGTAGTGGGTTTCAGCCAGAAGAAATCAGAAAAAATATAGTTTACCAATATGATATATCTAATTTTGTTCCTCAGGAGTATTATACTTCACTGCATGAGGATTGGAATGATTTAACTGATGCTGGTCTTCAACTTGCTAAAAATGGAAAGATTTACAGGGCTTTGACTGTTAGTGACAACGTTGGTACATCATTTCTGGGGCAAGTGAATAATCCCAATATTTTAGGTGTTCAGGCCAATTATTCACATAATTCCGTAAATTTAATAAGTGGTAAATCTCGGTTAGGTCTTCCTACATTTATACAATCTTATTTTAGAACACGGATATTGGCAGAAAATGCTTGTCTTGGAGAAGCTATTCCAATGGAAGTAGATACTTATGGGGAAATTACTGATGCTGTATGGGATTTTGGTGATGGAAACACATCAAACCTTATTAATCCTCAACATATTTACACTGCATCTGGAAATTATACCGTGCAAGTAACAATTACTGTAAATAATTGCCCTATAACGGTTGCCAAAGACATAAGGGTATATAAATTGCCTAGTTTGATAGACAATCAAGAGTTAGTACAATGTGATGTTGATACAGATGGTATTTCATTATTCAACTTATATGCTATAAGAGATAAAATTACAGATCCATTGTTCAATGAAGAATTGGTGTTTTTTGAAAATAGAGCAGATGCAGATTCAAACACAATGCCTATTTTAAATCCTGAAAGTTATATTAACACAGTGCCAAATCAGGAGGTGTTTGTTAGAGTGACAAACGATAATGGTTGTTTTGAAATTACTTCTTTTGTAATATCAGCAGTTTTTGTTGATTTAGGAAACATTACTGATATGTATACCTGTGATAACTCAGATTCAGATTCAAATGATGGATTAGGAATTTTTCCTATAGGTTTTAAAAAGGATGAGATTAGAAATGAATTTAATTTAGACTTGACGACAAGCTTAAAATATTATCCTACATTAGATGATGCATTAACAGGCTTTAATGAAATAATAGCTCGTTTTTTTACTTCAGAATCTACTACTATTTGGGTTAGAGCACAAGAAGAAGATTTAGCATGTAGTGGAATATCTTCAATTAATTTGATTGTAAATCCTTCGCCTAAAATAGATATTGAAAATGAGTATCTAATATGTAAAAATCAACCTATCGCATTATCAGGAGATACCTTAAACGATAGATATGAATGGATAAATAGCACTTCTGGAGATTTAATATCCACCGAAAGAGAATTAAGTTTAAGCGAAGCAGGTACATACCAACATATTGCATATAAATTTGAGAATGGGATAGAGTGTTTAAATACAAAAGATTTTATAATTACTAGAACGGAACAACCTTCTTTTGCCAATATAGTAGTAAATAAATTATTTAAAAATACTCATGTTATTGATATACAAATCGAAGGTATTAGTGATTACGAGTTCTCTATGGACAATATTACATATTTTGAAGGACAAGGTTCTTACAGTTTTGAGAATATACCAGCAGGAAAACATACCGTTTATGTTAGAGATATAAATCAATGTGAACCAACAGTAGAAAAGGATGTGTATATTCTAGGGTATCCAAGTTTCTTTACGCCTAATAACGATGGTATTAATGATTTTTGGACTGTACTAGGATTGCCCGAAAACGAATTAGAATCCATCAGGATTAAAGTGTATGATCGATTCGGTAAATTAATCGCATATTTAGATGAACAAAATAATTATAGTTGGGATGGTACATATAATGGTAGTTTAGTCCCACAAAATGATTATTGGTTTATCGCAATTTTTAAAGATGGTAGTATTGATCGCGGACACTTTACACTCAAAAGATAATAGTTAAGAGAATAATTTAATCCCTTAAAACACTTCTAGAAATAACAATCTTTTGGATTTCAGATGTACCTTCATAAATTTGGGTGATTTTTGCATCCCGCATTAACCGTTCTACATGATATTCTTTTACAAAACCATTACCACCATGAATTTGAACAGCCTCTACCGTTTGTTCCATAGCTACTTTTGAGGCATAGAGTTTTGCCATAGCACTTGATTTGTCATAATTATCACCTGCATCTTTATCGGCTGCTGCTTTCATAACCAACATTCTAGCTGCCTCAATTTCTGTATACATATCAGCCAATTTAAAAGCTATTGCTTGATGATTGCAAATCTCTGTGCCGAATGCTTTACGTTGTTTGGAATATTTCAGGGCAAGTTCATAAGCACCTTGCGCGATTCCCAATGCCTGAGAAGCAATACCTACTCTACCTCCAGATAAAGTTTTCATAGCAAATCTAAATCCAGAACCATTAGCTCCAATTCTATTTTCTTTTGACACTTTTACATCATTAAATTGCAATGTATGTGTGTCACTTCCGCGAATTCCTAATTTGTCTTCTTTCGGCCCAACATGAAAACCTTCTGTATCTTTTTCAACAATAAAAGCATTAATACCATGAGATCCCTTATCTCTATCAGTTTGTGCAATTACCAAATAGACATCTGCTCTTCCCCCGTTTGTTATCCAATTTTTAGTGCCATTTATAAGGTAATGATCTCCTTTGTCAATAGCCGTAGTCCTTTGTGATGTAGCATCACTTCCAGCTTCAGGTTCACTCAGGCAAAATGCACCAACAAATTCACCTGTTGCTAATTTTGTGAGGTATTTTTGTTTTTGTTCCTCAGTACCGTAGGCTTCTAATCCGTAACATACCAAGGAATTATTTACAGAAACAATTACTGAGGCAGATGCATCAATTTTAGAAAGTTCTTCCATAATAAGCACATAAGAAATAGTATCCATACCGCTTCCGCCATATTTGGGGTCAACCATAATACCCATAAAACCAAGCTCTCCCATTTTTTTTACTAATGTATCGGGAAATTCTTGTTTATTATCTCTTTCTATTACTCCAGGGAGTAATTCGGTTTGAGCAAAATCGCGAGCAGCGTCACGGATCATTTTATGTTCTTCTGAAAGGTTAAAATTCATAATTCGTAAATAAAATGTTGTTTTAGTAAAAAATGTTTACAAATATAGCTTTTTAGTGTGAATTTTTCAATACAGATTATTAAATTTACGCTCTATGATGAAAGATGATTATCATATTATTGGAGTAATGTCTGGTACCTCATTAGACGGGCTCGATTTAGTATATGCACAATTCGAATTAGAACGCAATTGGAGCTTTGAAATATTACATTCTGAAACAGTCCCTTACGACGATTTATGGAACAATACTCTTAGAAACTTGGTCGATACAGATTTGAAAGAATTAAAATTGATTGATGATAAATATACAGCGTATTTAGCACAGATCATTCAGGCTTTCATTACATCGCATAGTATTACCAAACTAGATGCAATATGCTCTCATGGTCATACCGCGCTTCATAAACCAGAAGAGCAGCTAACATACCAAATAGGAAATACAGCAATACTTTCTAAACTACTTGAACATATAGTTGTGTGTGATTTTAGAGTACAGGATGTTGCGTTAGGAGGGCAGGGAGCCCCATTAGTACCTATTGGTGATAAGTTGTTGTTTTCTAATTATGATTTTTGTTTGAATTTAGGTGGATTTGCTAATATCTCTGTAGAAGTTGAAGAAAAGCGTATAGCTTATGATATTTGTCCCGTAAATATTGTTTTAAATCACTATACAAAACAATTAGGTTTTGATTATGATGATAGGGGAGAGATAGCATCATCAGGGCAAAATAATCAAGAGTTATTGCAAGCTCTGAACAACTTAGATTTTTATAGACAACCTTATCCAAAATCTCTTGGTTTAGAATGGGTAAAATCTATAGTTTTTCCTATTATAGATAGTTTTAAACTAGAAGTTAAAGATGTGCTTTGCACGTTTTGTGAACATATAGCACTACAGATTTCAAAGGAAATAAATAAAAAAGAATCTGTCTCGGTCTTGGTTACAGGTGGTGGTTGCTACAACAAATACCTTATGGATAGGTTAGGTCACTATACTAACAACGATATCATCATTCCAAATAAAACAATTGTAGAGTTTAAGGAAGCCTTAATTTTTGCATTTCTAGGAATTTTAAAGCTTCGCAATGAAGTTAATTGTTTAAAAAGTGTTACAGGAGCCTCAAAAGATCACTCCTCTGGGGTAATTTACTACCCTTAAATTTATTCCAAAATTAGTCTTTTTGAGGGCTCATAGTTTTTTATATTTGTTACAAAAATAATTTTAAATCACTTTATTATGAACCAACTTTAGCTACGCATTATTTTATATAAGAGTTTCTACATGTGTTAGTTTAAAATGAATGAATTAAATAAAGATGAAAAAATTATTAAATAAGTTTGAAAATAAGTCCCCAGAAATTGTTTTTAATTGGAAGGATTCTGAAACAGATGCCGAAGGATGGGTAGTTATAAACTCATTAAGAGGAGGAGCAGCTGGCGGAGGCACCAGAATGCGAAAGGGTTTAGATATGAATGAGGTACTATCGCTTGCTAAGACTATGGAAATAAAGTTTTCAGTTTCTGGACCTCCGATAGGAGGGGCAAAATCTGGTATAAACTTCGATCCTAATGATCCTAGAAAAAAAGGAGTTTTAGAACGTTGGTATAGAGTAGTTTCTCCTTTATTGAAAAGTTATTATGGTACTGGTGGAGATTTAAATATAGATGAAATTCACGAGGTGATTCCAATTACAGAAGAAAGTGGTGTATGGCATCCGCAAGAGGGTGTTTTTAATGGTCATTTTAAACCTACTGAAGCTGATAAAATTAATAGAATTGGTCAACTGCGTCAAGGTGTGATCAAAGTTATCGAAAATCCAGAATATTCTCCTGATGTATCCAAAAAGTATACTGTTGCAGATATGATAACAGGGTTTGGAGTAGCTGAAGCCGTAAAGCATTATTATGATATTTATGGTGGTTCGATTAAAGGAAAACGTGCTGTAGTTCAAGGTTTTGGTAATGTTGGCGCTTCCGCAGCATATTATCTATCGCAAATGGGAGCCAAAGTTGTAGGTATTATAGATATTGTTGGTGGTTTAATAAATGAAGATGGTTTTACTTTTGATGATATAAGTCATATGTTTCTTGCAAAAAAAGGTAATACTTTAGTTGCTGATAATTTAATACCTTTTGAAGAGATAAATAAAAAGATTTGGGGGCTACAAACAGAAATTTTTGCACCTTGCGCAGCATCACGATTAATTACTATTCATCAAATTGATGAGATGATTGATAGTGGATTGGAAGTTATATCATGCGGTGCTAATGTACCTTTTGCTGATAAAGAAATATTTTTTGGTCCCATAATGGAACATACCGATTATAAAGTAAGTTTAATTCCAGATTTTATATCAAATTGTGGAATGGCCAGAGTTTTTGCGTATTTTATGGAACGAAAAGTACAAATGACAGATGAAGCCATATTTAGTGATACATCTAATACGATTAAAAACGCTTTAGAAAAAGTGTATAATAAGAATAAATCTAAAACTGAAATTAGCGCTAGAGCCTTTGAGATAGCGCTTAACGAACTTGTTTAAACAATAATTTATGGAAGCAGCAATTATTTTGGTATTTGTTATGGGCTATTTAGCCATAACCTTAGAGCATAGTATAAAAATAGACAAATTAATTCCTGCGTTGGTCATGATGGCTATTTGTTGGGCATTAATTGCTTTAGGGCTGGAGAGTTTTCCACAGTGGTTTGACTCAGGTAAACACATGCTTCTTGAAAATTTTGGCACTTTTGGTCATGAAGAGAAAATGCATTTAATGGAAGAAACATTATTGCATCATTTAGGTAAGACCGCAGAAATTTTAGTCTTTCTTTTAGGGGCTATGACTATTGTTGAAATCATCGATTATTTTGACGGTTTTGCTACCATAAAAGGATTTATTAAAACAAAAAAGAAAACAAAGATTCTTTGGATATTTTCAATTTTGGCTTTCATCTTATCCGCTATAATAGATAACTTAACAGCAACCATCGTATTAATCTCAATTCTACAGAAAATAGTTAAGGACAGAAGCATTCGTATTTGGTATGCAGGTTTAATTATTATCGCAGCAAATGCTGGAGGAGCATGGTCTCCTATTGGTGATGTAACAACAACAATGCTATGGATTGGCAAAAAAGTAACCACAGGTCACTTAATAGGGTATTTATTCATCCCTTCGTTGTTATGTATGATTGTGCCTTCTTTAATAGCCTCATTCTTACCAGTATTTAAAGGTAATTTAGATATTGCTGAGGATACACAAAAATCAAAATCTAAATTTAGTGGTACAATGCTGTACTTAGGTTTAGGAGCTATTGTGTTTGTACCTATTTTTAAAATGATAACACATTTACCTCCTTATGTTGGTATGATGTTGTCTTTAGGAGTAGTCGCTACCTTTGCTGAAATATATAGTAGTTCTAAATTTAGTATGTCAAGTCATGATTCTGAAGAAAGTGACGCCCATGCACATCACAGTCCTGTACATCAATCATTATCAAAAATTGAATTGCCGAGTATCTTATTTTTCTTAGGAATTTTGATGGCAGTTGCTGCACTTGAGTCTCTAGGGATTTTATTTGGTGCTGCTGATTGGTTAAGGGAAAAAACGCCACAATTAGGAACGGAACTACATGAAGGAGGTGTATCAGATTTAGTAGTTATTTTATTAGGATTTGGTTCTGCAGTCATAGATAATGTGCCTTTAGTAGCTGCAAGTTTGGGAATGTTCTCAGAACCTTTGGATCATGAATTATGGCATTTCATTGCATATTCAGCAGGTACAGGTGGTAGTATGTTAATTATTGGTTCAGCAGCTGGAGTTGTTGCAATGGGAATGGAGAAGATAGATTTCTTTTGGTACATAAAAAAAATATCTTGGTTAGCACTTGCTGGTTTTTTAGTTGGCGCTGCCGCTTTTATGGTAACCAGAACATTATTTTAATTAAAAGTTTTAGATTGGTATAAGTTTGAAAGATTAGTGTTTTTGCTAATCTTTCTTCTTTTTATATACGTAAATAGAATTGAAACCTATAAATATTATACTTTAGCAACAAAACGGACGTTATACAGTTGCAATTAACCCAAAATCATATGCTAAACATATTATTACTAAACACCCAAGAGGGCGCCGAAGTAGCAGATGGAGAATCTGTTGAAAAAACACTTTCAATTATCGAATTAATTAGTAGTGGTGGCTTTGCAGGACAACTTATTATCGCTATTTTATTTTTACTTCTTATCGTAGCGACTTATATTTATTTTGAACGCTTATTTGCAATAAAAGCAGCTTCAAAAGTAGACTCAAACTTTATGAATCAAATAAAAGACCATGTGAGTAATGGTAAGATTGATTCTGCACAAATGTTATGTGCACAAGTTAATTCTCCTGTTTCACGACTGATTAATAAGGGTATTACACGAATAGGAAAACCTCTAGCAGATATAAATACTGCCATAGAAAATGCAGGTAGGCTGGAGATTTATAAGTTAGAAAAAAATGTAAGTGTTTTAGCTACTATTTCTGGGGCTGCACCTATGATTGGATTTTTAGGAACAGTAATCGGGATGATATTAGCCATTTTTGAACTCGCAAATGCTGGGGGTACAATTCAAATGGATACATTGGCAAGTGGCCTTTACACAGCAATGACCACCACAGTAGCGGGGTTAATAGTAGGGATCATTGGTTATATTGCTTATAACCATTTGGTAGTGAGAACTAACAAAGTGGTATATCAAATGGAGGCTAATTCCTTAGAGTTTTTAGATCACTTAAACGAGCCTACATAATATGGATATTAGAGGAAGAAATAAAGTAACACCAGAATTCAATATGTCTTCAATGACAGATATTGTATTTCTGCTATTAATCTTTTTTATGATTGCCTCTACTTTGGTAACTACAAATGCAATTGATATTTTATTGCCGAAGGCTAGTGGTAAAACCGAAAACAAAAAATCGGTTGCTGTAAGTATAAAAAAAGATTTGACCTATTATATCGATCAGAAAAGGGTCGGTGTAAGTGTTTTAGAAAATGAATTGTTGGCAGCACTATCAAAGGAAGATAAACCAACTATTGTTTTAAGAGCTGAAAAATCTGTTCCTGTTGAAAATGTAGTTAAAGTCATGGATATTGCTAATAGAAATAAATTTAAGGTGATTTTAGCTGTAAAACCAAATAAATAAGTTTTGAAACTTTCTTCGGAATAGCTTTTGTAAGATATCATTATATGAAGTATTTAGAAACCAAACATGAACGTAACTCAGCAAAAATAACAGCTTTGTTAGCTATTATTTTATTATTGTTGTTGTTTGTCGTTGGTCCTCCTTATATGGATCCTCCTGAAGAATATGGTGTTGCAGTAAATTTTGGAAATTCTGATTTTGGTAGAGGTAAAGTTCAACCTAAAAAACCTGTAAAGTCTGAGCCGAAAGTTGTGGAAGAACCGCCACAACCTGAGCCTTCTAAAGCTGAGCCTACAAAGTCGGCTAATACTAAAACAGAAGATGTACTCACTCAAGAAAATGCAGAGGCAATTGCTATAAAAAAGCAAAAAGAAGCAGAAGCTCGAGCAAAGGCTAAAGAAAAAGCTATTGCAGATGCCAAGGCCAAAGCAGAAGCTGATAGGATTGCTAAAGAAAAAAGAGAACAAGAAGAAAAGAAAAAGAAACTAGATGATTTAATAGGAGGCGTAAGCAAATCTGAAGGTTCAGAAACTGGTAGTGAAGGCAATGACAATAAAGCTGGTGATAAAGGCCAGTTAGATGGAAATCCTTATACGCCAAGTTATTTTGGCGGACAAGGTACAGGTAGCGGTGGTGTTGGCTATGGTTTAAATGGCAGAGGTAGAGCTTCATTTAAAAGATTAAAACAAGATTGTAACGAATCTGGTTTAGTGATAGTTCGTATCGTAGTTAATCGAAGTGGTAATGTAGTTGAGGCTACACCAGGTGTTAAAGGCACTACTAACACAGCCCAATGTTTATTAGAACCAGCAAAAAAAATCGCTCTGTCTCATAAGTGGCCTTCAAACTCTAAAGCGCCTTCTCGTCAGATAGGCTTTGTGAGTGTTAACTTTAAATTGAGTCAATAGTATATGACTTACCAAGATACACTAGATTGGATGTTTGCTCAACTGCCAATGTATCAACGTCAAGGTAAAACAGCTTTTAAAAAAGACTTATCAAATACATTAAAATTAGCAACTCATCTTAGTCACCCAGAAAAAGATTTTAAATCTGTTCATGTGGCTGGCACTAATGGAAAAGGATCTACGAGTCATATGGTTGCCTCGATACTCCAAGAGGCGGGTTATAAGGTTGGGTTATATACGTCTCCGCATTTAAAAGATTTTCGTGAGCGTATTAAAATCAATGGAAAGCCAGTAAGTAAACAATTTGTTATTGGGTTTATTAAACGCAATAGACCATTTTTTGAAGCTAATCAATTATCATTTTTTGAAATGACAGTAGGGATGGCATTTGAATATTTTTCAAAACAGAAAGTTGATATTGCTGTGGTTGAAGTCGGTATGGGAGGGCGTTTAGATTCTACTAATATTTTAACTCCTGAAGTTTCGGTAATTACCAATATTGGTTTGGATCATATGCAATTTTTAGGTGATACTTTAGAGCTGATTGCAGGAGAAAAGGGAGGAATTATCAAACCAAATGTTCCAGTAGTAGTTGGTGAAACTCAAAATGAAACAAAACCAGTTTTTGATACATTGGCAGAAGCTAATACTTCAAAAGTCGTATATGCAGACCAAGTAGTTGATACTGTCTATCCTTCAGACATGATAGGTTCATATCAAACTAAAAATATTAAAACAGCATTTCAAACTATACAAGAACTGAGACTAAAAGGTTATAATATTTCAGAAGAGCATATTAAAAATGGTTTTTTAAATGTCGTGAAGAATACTGGGTTATTAGGGCGATGGCAAGTTCTGAATGAAAATCCTAAAGTGGTTTGTGATACAGGTCATAACAGAGAAGGCCTCACATATGTAATGTCTCAGCTTAAGGAGGAAGAATTTAATGAGCTACATATAGTTTTAGGAGTGGTAAATGATAAAGATTTAAATTCTATAGTTGATTTACTACCCAAAAAAGCTGTATACTATTTCTGTAAACCTAATATTCCTAGGGGAAAAGATGCAAAAGCATTAAAAAATGAATTAGAGCCTCATAATCTTATTGGGGATACTTATGTTTCTGTGGATGAAGCATATAAAACTGCAATAAAAACCGCATCGAAGAACGATTTTATTTTTGTTGGAGGAAGTACATTTGTGGTAGCTGAAATAATTTAAATTTTTCTCAAAAAAGTTTTTGCAGTATTAAAAACTAGATTATATTTGCACACCTATTAATTAGGGCGCGTAGCTCAGTTGGTTCAGAGCACTTGGTTTACACCCAAGGGGTCAGGGGTTCGAATCCCTTCGCGCCCACACAAAAATCCTAAAGTTTAATACTTTAGGATTTTTTGTTTTATGATATCTCTATTATAAAGTGTTGTATACAAAATTCTGATTCAGAATTATTCAATAGTACTTTTATTCTGTGAAGCTTGCTAAGTGCTATTATTAGTAAATAAATTTAAGACTATGATCAATAGTGAGAGCAGCTACAAACCATAGTCTTCTTTGAGACTAATTAGTCCTCTTAAGGTTATTTTTTAGACGATTAGATATTTTTTCGTATTCTTTAGCAACTTCTATTATAGCATTGAATACTTGGATGTTTTTGCTGATTCCACTTTTAATATTCCTCACAGTTTGGGAATCTGTAGTTAATCCTTCTTCTGCAAGTTTAGTTATTACCTTACTAGTATATTCTTTCGGTAGATGATTCTTTAATAAGTCTAATAAAACTTCTTGTTCTTTCTTGTCATCAACGTCATAGTATGTGTATAATTTGTTTAAATTTGTCATAAATAGATAAGGGTGTGAATGAAATTACACACAAATATATACAAATAATTATATAAAAATAAAAAAATTTAATTATAAGTAATGTTTGTGTTTATTCTAAGCTATGAAGTTCGAAGACAAATTAAAACAACTTATTAAGACGAAGTATACTAGATTACGTGATTTAGCTGAAAAGCTAGACATGAATTACTCTCAATTATCTCAGTATGTTAATGGTAAAAAAATTTCAATAGAATTTTTATTAAAAATAATACAAGAGTTTCCTGAAGTAGATTTAAACTGGTTATTAAGAGATAATGATCTAGGTACAGATAGTGTAAAAGAATCTGATGAAACCTACAGAGCAGTTTTAAATAACGAACAGATTATTGATAAGATAGAGGTTCTAATTAATGATTTAAAAAACCAATTACCTAAAGATTAATAGCTTCTAAATTAATTCTAAAACTCTTTCTAAAGCCATTCCGCGTGAACCTTTTATCAAAATTGAACAGTTTTTAAACCTATCTTTTTGTGTACTCGTTTTAAAGCTTTCGAAAGATTTAAATTGATGTACCTTGTCAGAATTAACATTACAATTATTAAAATTTTCTCCAACAAGAATAATTTTATCGATATGTAGTGAGATTGCTAAATCTGTTATATTTTGATGTTCTATATCTGCATCTCTACCCAATTCAAACATATCACCTAGAATAGCAATTTTATGTCCTTCTTGTTTTTCAAAATTAAGGAGTGCTGCGCGCATACTCGTGGGGTTGGCATTGTAAGCATCCAGAATTATTTTATTAGATTCTTTTTCAATGATTTGAGAGCGATTGTTGGCTGGGATATAACTTTCTATTGCTGACTTAATATCTGTATCCTTCACTTTAAAATAATTACCAATAGTTATCGCCACTGCAATGTTGTTGAAATTATAATCACCAATAAGATGACTTTCTATAGTTAAATCATTATACAATGATTTAACAAAAGGCTGGGCTTTGATGAAGTCTATTGAAACCTGTGAATCACTTTTACTATTTCCGAAAGTAAAAACAGTACCATCTTTACTTTTTTCAATTTGTATGGGATCATTATTGTTAAGGAAGATTGTTTTGTCATTTTTAATCAAATGATCAAACATTTCACTTTTACCTTTTATAACACCTTCTAGACCTCCAAAACCCTCTAAATGAGCTTTGCCATAGTTTGTAATTAATCCGTAATCTGGAAATGCAATATTGCATAAAAATTCTATTTCTTTTTGATGATTTGCTCCCATTTCTACAATGCCAATTTCTGTAGCTTTGGTCATTGAAAGTAAAGTTAGCGGTACGCCAATATGGTTATTTAAATTACCTTGCGTAGCAGTAGTTTTATATTTTTTCGATAGAACGACATTAATCAATTCTTTGGTTGTAGTTTTGCCATTACTTCCTGTTAATGCTATTATTGGAACTTTTAAATAATCTCTGTGGTAGGTTGCAAGATGTTGAAGTGTTTCCAAAACATCTTTTACCAAAATTGTATTATTTGTTTGAAATTCTTCTTCATCAATTATAGCATATTTTGCACCGTTATCTATAGCTTGTTGTGCATATGTATTACCATTAAAATTATCACCTTTTAATGCAAAAAACAGATCGTTTTTTTCAATTTTTCTAGTATCAGTACACACTGAATTACACTGTAAAAATTGTTGGTGTAGTTCTTTTATTTTCATAAAAATAAATGTAAAAAAAAGTCCTGATTTAGCATCAGGACTTTTCTAATTTTATTTTAAAAAAGAATTAGTTATTAACTCTTCTTTTTATTTTGTGTTTTAGATTTTGAACCTACACGAGACATCGCACATCTAAAGCCAATATAATCTGTGGCCATATCTTGTGGGAAGTATCTTCTTTGAGCAGGATCTAACCAATACTCTCTATCTTTCCAAGAACCACCTTTATAAACTCTTACTTCGTCATTAATTAATGATGTTCTTGAATTTGACTTATCGTATTCTCTAACCATATTACCTAATGAATCTCTAGTTATAGTATGCTTTGGAGAATTATACATTTTTCTTGTATTAGAATCTTCAGACGCTTCATCTTCATCTTCCTCACCAAAACTTTCGTAGTAACGAGAAGAACGACGGTCACCATCTCTAAAGTTGATGTTATCTGATCTGTCAAAGTTAGGTCTTAAATATGTTTCATTTTCATCTACAGCAACCTTAACAATTTCACCAGGTAAGTTTCTTGCAACAATTCTACCGTTAGATAGTGTGTCGTAAACAATCTCATCAGAAGTAACAACTTTTACAGTTCCCTCTTCAGTAATTGCGTTTTTGGTGTAAACGTTACCTCTATAGTAGTTGAAATCGTTGAACTCATCATCCACAATTGGTCTATAAACGTCTGCAACCCATTCAGCTACATTACCAGCCATATCATATAACCCATAATCGTTTGGTTCATAAGACTTAACAGCATTGGTAATATCTGCACCATCATCACTCCATCCAGCAATTCCACCGTAATCACCTTTACCCTGTTTAAAGTTAGCTAATTGATCACCACGATATTTACGTTTACCTGAACGTGTGTATTGTCCGTCCCATGGATATTTTTTTCGTCCACGGTATAAGTTATAGCTTCTTAACTCGCTTAAGCCTAAAGCAGCATATTCCCACTCAACTTCAGTTGGAAGCCTATATTTAGGGCCAATTACTCCAGTTTCCATTGAAGCATAAACTCCAGTTTCGTTACCATCTGCATCAACTCTAACATTTCTATTACGTTTACCATCAGTTTCACCATTGTCATATGCACTTGGATCAACTTGATATCTGTCTGTGCTAAAGTAATTATCAGGATCTACTTCAGTCGTACTGATATCCCTGTAACCACTTTTTTGTAAATTTAATTCGTTTACACGGTCGGTTCTCCAATTTGAATATTCAACAGCTTGAATCCAACTTACACCAACTACAGGATATTCAGCATACGCTGGATGTCTCAAGTAGTTTTCGGTCATTACTTCATTGTATCCAAGACGATTTCTCCAAACTAGTGTGTCTGGTAAAATACCGTTGTAAATATTTCTGTAAAGTTCATCATCAGGTGGATATAACTTCTTCATGTAGTCAAGATACTCAACATACATTAAATTGGTTACCTCAGTTTCATCCATGTAAAATGATTGAACATGTTGTTGAGTAGGTGTATTATTCCAGTCGTGCATCACATCATCTTGTACACGACCTTTAGTAAATGTACCACCTTCAATAAAAACTAAGCCTGGGGCAGTTTCTTGCTCTTTGAAGTTTGTATTGTATTGAAAACCGCCGTCTTTACCATTAATTTGCCATCCTGTTGCTCTAGAACTGTTTTTAGAACTAGATGATTTTTTACAACCGAAAGCCGTTACAGAAAGAACTGCGATTAAGAATACTTTTAATATCGCTACATTTTTCATATTCATACGTTTAAGTAAGCTAAATTTTTGTTTTGGTGCTGCAATATAAGAATTAAACCTTACAGAACAAGCTATTTTTTGCATTTTAGCGAAAAAAATATGTATTTCATCCTATTTTTGATGTATTACATCGATGATTTTGACACTTTTCTCCAAACTATCACACAGAAATAACGCTACTTTTCATAAAATATTATTGTATTTTTGATGTAAAGAAAAAAATTGTTGTTTTATTTGATAATAACTGTTACTTGCAGACGTTATTTTAGCTCATGAAAGAGAAAATTTTAGTTTTATTAATACTGATATCTAGTTTTACTTACAGTCAAAAAAAAAGTTTTTCAATTGACTGGAATGGTACCACTAAATTGACTTTCGGTTCAACTTCATTAGAATTACCTTTTTTTAGTCAAGAAAATTATAGCTATGATTTTGATGCTGGATTGCAGTTTATAGCCCAATGGGAAATACCAAACAGCATCAATGAATCTTCAACTACGATAACCAATACCAATTATCAATCAATTTCAGAACAAGAGTTACTAGATATAGACAAATCCAAAATTGGTAATACGATTAATTTCAGTTTAAAAAATTCTAAGTCAAGAGATAAGCAATTTGCGTTTTTAGAATTATCTCCAATTATAAAAGATGAAAATGGGAGTTACAAAAAGCTACTTTCTTTTCAAGTTAGTTATAATGATATAACTACGGTATCTAATACTAGGTCTAAAAATTTTAGGAATTCTAAAATAATTATCAACTCCGTTTTAAATTCTGGTGATTGGTATAAGTTTTACATAGATACCACAGGTGTTTTCAAATTAACTAAAGGCTTTTTGCAAAATTTAGGAATTAATATAAATAGTGTAGATCCAAGGACTATAAAGCTTTTTGGTAATGGGGGGCGGATGATACCTTACAGTAATTCAGAACCTTATCCATTTGATATTACTGAGAACGCCATAAAAGTGATGGGTGAACAAGATGGTACTTTTGATAATGAAGATTATATACTTTTCTATGGACAAGGGCCTAGAGCATATAATCAAGAGAGCAACACTAATATTAATTGTTATACTGACAAAACATATTACTATGTAAGTGTAGGTGGTACATCAGGAAAAAGGATACAACCAATTGTTCAGCCTTCTGGCACGGTTGATTTAAGCGTAAATACTTACCAAGAGTACCAATTCCATGAACGAGACATTCATAATATTGGTACAGTTGGTAGGCGTTGGTTTGGTGAACGATTTAATATTGATAATGAACAAGAGTTTACATTTAATTTTCCAGAACTTGTTACTTCCGAACCTGTAAGTGTTAGAGTATACACAGCAGCCGTTTCTTCTGCTAATACATCCATGGAGGTAAAAATAAATGGTAATTTAGTACAAAACTTATTGTTTGGCACAACAAGTAATACTGTAATTGGTGCTTCAGCATTTTATTCTGGAAATGTAAATGTAACAAGCAGTGATATTGTGGTGAATCTCAATTACGATAATCAGTCAAACCCAAGTTCGCAAGCCTATTTAGATTATATTTCAGTTGAAGCAACAAGGCCGCTAAAATTTAATAGTACACAATTCCAGTTTAAAAACAATAATGTAGCTAATAATTCAGGAGTCGTACAATATAGCATCTCTGATGCGTCGAGACTACAAGAAGTTTGGGACGTTACAGATATATATAATATACGAAATGTGGAAAACGTTGATGAAGAAAGTACATTTAGTTTTACTTCGGAAATGGGAGAAACTAGGATTTATGTTGCACTTTCTGCGTCAGATTATTTCGAACCTAAGCGTGATAGGAATACTCAGGTACGAAATCAAAATATAAAAGGGACAATTTTTAATAATCCTGATGGTAATTTTCAAGATATCGATTATCTAATCGTTGCTCCAAACAATATGTTGAATCAAGCTGAACGTTTGGCTCAGATTAATAGAAATAGGTATGGTTTAAATGTAAAAGTAGCCGGTTTAGATGAAATTTATGCTGAATTCAGTACAGGCAATCAGGATATTGGAGCTATTCGAAATTTAGTTAAATATATTTACGATAACGCTAGTAGCCCAGATAATAGAATAAAATATCTGTGCTTATTTGGGGATGGTTCCTACGATTATAAAGATAGAATACCAAATAATACGAACATAGCACCTTCTTGGCATTCCTACAGTAGTTTAAACCTCACTAATTCATTTGTTTCAGACGACTTTTATGGCATGATGGACGATACTGAAGGGGCTATGGCTAATAGTGATCGTTTGGACATTGCAGTTGGTCGTATTCTAGCAGATACTCCGCAACGCGCAAAAGATTTAGTAGATAAGATAGAATCTTACTATGCAAAAGAATCCTTCGGAAGGTGGAGAAATAATTATGTAGTAGTATCTGATGATGTTGATAAAGATTGGGAAGGTATCATACAAGAAACTACCGATAATGTAGGAAACCAAGTTACAAACAATAAATCCTTTGTTAATGTTATAAAGATTCATACGGATGCATTTCAACAGGAATCATCAGCAGGTGGTGAACGATATCCAGATGTCGTAGAAGAATTTTCTAATGCAATAGATAATGGTGCTTTGGTAGTCAATTATTTTGGACATGGAGGTGAAGATGGACTATCAGAAGAACGTATTCTTGATATTCCTTCAATAGATAATTTAAAGAACTTTTGTAAACTCAATTGCTTTGTCACCGTAACCTGTGAATTTACCAAGTTTGATAACCCTTTCAGAAAGACAGCAGGAGAATTTACATATTGGAATAAAGAAGCAGGTGCTATAAGTTTAATTACAACTACACGTCAAGTATTTGTTAATTTTGGTATTACATTTAATAACACTTTAGGTGAATATTTATTTTCATATAGTGATAATGATACTTTTGATAATGATGAATATCCCTCCGCGGCAGAGGCACTAAGACTTACTAAAAATGATCCAGGTATTGGTTTTGCAGCACAAAGGCGTTTGGTATTTTACATTGGAGACCCAGCAATGAAATTGGCATTTCCTGAACCTAGTATTAGATTGACAGCACTAAATGATGTGCCTATAGCGCAAGCCACTGATACTTTAAAAGCACTTGGTAGAGTTAAACTTGCAGGAGAAGTTACAGATGTAAATGGTAATATATTAAGTGGATACAATGGTGTAGTATCTACAACGATTTATGATAAGTTTATAGAAAGAGAAACCTTAGCCAATGATGGTACCAGAAATGGAGGTAACTTAGTAAAGTTAGATTTTGAAACGTTAGGAGCAATTGTTTTTAGAGGGCAAGCCTCAGTTACTAATGGTCAATTTGAATTTGATTTTGTGGTGCCAAAAGATATAGGTGTGCCTGTTGGTTTAGGTAGAGTAAGTTTTTATGCCAGAAATGAACAATTATCACAAGATCAAGCGGGAGCAGATATTACTAATATTAGAATTGGAGGCGTGAATGAAAATGCTGAAGCTGATAATATTGGGCCTGTGATTACACTATACATGAATGATGAAAACTTTGTGTCAGGAGGTATTACCAACGAATCTCCAACACTTATAGCCAAACTAGAAGATGCAAATGGTATAAATACGGCAAGTGGTATTGGGCATGATATATCTGCAATAATTGATGGTGATGAAACTAATCCTTTTATATTGAACGATTATTATGAAACTGAAGTCGACGATTATCAAAAAGGTACGGTTAGTTTTCCTTTTAGGAATTTAGAGCCTGGTTTACATACTTTAACCCTTAAAGCATGGGATGTATATAATAACTCGTCAACTTCCGAAATTCAATTTATTGTATTTGATCAAGATCAAGAACTAGTTATCAATAATGTGCTGAATTATCCAAATCCGTTTGTGAATTATACAGAATTTTGGTTTAATCACAATAGTTCGGAGCCTTTAGACGTTTCTATACAGATATTCACTGTTTCTGGTAAATTGGTGAGAACACTTAATGGACAAACATCTGGTGGTATAAAAGCAGTAAGCTCTTTGTCTAGGGATATTGTCTGGGATGGGAGAGACGATTTTGGTGAAAAAATTGGAAAAGGTGTTTATATTTACAAGCTAACGGTAAAATCTAATCTACTAAATAAAAAGGTAGAGAAAATTGAGAAACTTGTGATACTCTAATAAAAAATTATATTTGCAACTATAAAACTCAACTATGAAGAATAAACTAATAGCGTTATTTGCATTAGTATTTACGCTTAACTTAACCGCACAAACCGTAATTATTCCTAATGAAAATGATTCTCGAGTAATTACTACTGGAGTTCCATTTGTACTTATTGCTCCAGATGCAAGAGCTGCAGGTATGGGAGATATGGGGGTAGCAACCTCTGTTGATGCTTTTTCTCAACAATGGAATTCATCTAAATATGTGTTTTCAGAAGCAAAATCAGGTATAGGTGTGAGTTATACACCTTACTTAAGTAAACTTGTAAACGACATATTTCTAGGTAATGTGACTTATTTCAATAGAATAGACGAAAAAAGTGCTTTTGCAGCAAGTTTTAAATACTTTTCATTAGGAGATATTGAATTTCGTGCTGACGAATTTTCAGAAGCTTTGATACAACGTCCTAATGAATTAACGATTGATTTATCTTATGGATTAAGGTTGTCAGATCAATTTGCAATGTCCGTAGCAATGCGTTATTTACGTTCAGATTTACGACTAAATGTTGGTAATAACGATGCATCTTCTGCAAATACATTTGGAGTAGACATTTCAGGATACTACCAAAGTGAAGAAGAAGCATATAGCGATTTTAATGGACGTTGGAGAGCAGGATTTGCAATTCAAAACATTGGGCCTAAATTTAAATATGATGATGGTGGTGTAGAAAACTTCCAACCAACAACTTTAAGATTAGGAGCAGGATTCGATTTTATATTTGATGATTATAATAAAGTAGCTGTTACTGCTGAAGTAGCAAAGTTATTAGTGCCTACGCCTCCAATTTTAGGAGATGAATATGGATTTACAGATAATAATGGAAATGGTACTTATGAGGAAGATGTAGATGATTTAGATGCAAACCCTACTAGAGAAAATGTAATATTTCAAGGACAATCTCAAGATGTAAGTTTCTTATCTGGGATGTTTCAATCTTTTGGTGACGCTCCAGGAGGTTTTAGTGAAGAATTAAAGGAATTTACATGGTCTTTAGGAGCAGAGTATTTATATCAAGACTCTTTTGCGTTTAGAGCTGGGTATTTTAATGAGAGTGAAGAAAAAGGAGCCAGAAAGTTTTTAGCTCTAGGAGCTGGCTTTAAATATAATGTTATTAATATTGATTTATCCTATTTGTTTTCTGCATCAAAAGTGCAGAGTCCATTAGAAAACACACTACGGTTTTCTCTAACATTTAATATTGGTGGTGGAGAATATTTAGAGTATTAATAACCGATAAAACAACGTACAAGTATAAAAAAACTATTGTTCGAAGAACAATAGTTTTTTGGTTTAAAATAGAATTGTATTTTTAAATCATATTGATTTGCTTATGAAGGAAATAAAAATTGAAACAAAATTATTCGTTTTTGATAGTGAAAATGATTTACCAAAGAACATAAGTAAATTAATGAATGATGCTAAGAAGGCCAGATTAAATGCACATGCGCCCTATTCTAATTTTGCAGTAGGCGCAGCAATATTGCTAGATAATGATGAGGTAATTATAGGGAATAATCAGGAAAATGCATCTTATCCGTCTGGCTTGTGTGCAGAAAGAACAGCGATATATTATACGGGAGCTAAATATCCAGATGCTAAGATTTTAAAAATAGCTATTGTAGCAGGCTCTTTGAACAGTGAAACGTCTCAACCAATTCCACCTTGTGGTGCTTGTAGACAGGCAATAGCAGAATATGAGGTGAATCAAAATACGCCCATAGAAATTTACTTTATGGGGACTTCTGGTAAGGTATTAAAATCAGATTCTTTAGAGAATTTATTGCCTTTGATTTTTGATAAGTCTCAATTATAATACCTTCATTTTTTTAATATTTAATATGATTTTCATAATAGTAATCGAATCGTTGAAAAAATGATAGTATTTCTAATATTTTCATATTTTTTCTACTTTCATTCCCAAAGGGTTTTTTCAATACCAATCAAAGTATTACTTTTGTATTTCGCTTAATAATCATATAAAATTCGTCGATGCAAAAAATCACAAAAGAGGTATACCTCAAATGGTACGAAGACATGTTATTCTGGAGAAAGTTTGAGGATAAACTTGCTGCAGTTTACATCCAACAAAAAGTAAGAGGGTTTCTTCATTTATATAACGGTCAAGAAGCTGTTTTAGCTGGAGCTTTACATGCTATGGATTTGACTAAAGATAAAATGATTACAGCATATCGTAACCACGTTCAACCAATTGGGATGGGGGTGGATCCAAAACGCGTTATGGCGGAATTATATGGAAAAGTGACAGGGACATCTAAAGGCATGGGAGGTTCTATGCACATTTTTTCTAAAGAGCACCGTTTTTATGGAGGTCATGGTATTGTAGGTGGCCAAATTCCCTTAGGTGCAGGTATTGCTTTTGGAGATAAATATCATGATAAAGATGCTGTAACACTTTGCTGTTTTGGTGATGGTGCTGCGAGACAAGGATCTTTACACGAAACTTTTAACTTGGCTATGCTTTGGAATTTACCTGTAGTATTTGTTTGTGAAAACAATGGATACGCTATGGGAACCTCAGTAGAAAGAACTGCAAATCATGACGATATATGGAAATTAGGTCTAGGTTATGAAATGCCTTCAGGACCAGTAGATGGAATGAATCCTGTGAAAGTAGCTGAAGCGTTTGACGAAGCTATCCAGCGTGCAAGAAAAGGGGGAGGGCCAACGTTTTTGGAGTTAAAAACGTACCGTTATAGAGGACACTCAATGAGTGATGCTCAACATTATAGAACTAAGGACGAGGTAGAAGAATATAAGAAAATAGATCCTATAACTCAGGTGAAAGATGTTATTCTTGAAAAGAAATATGCTACAGAAGAAGCTATAAAAGAAATTGATAAGCGCGTAAAGGAAAGAGTTTTAGAATGTGAAAAATTTGCTGAAGAATCTCCATTTCCAGAAGTTCAGCAATTATATGATATGGTTTACGAGCAAGAAAATTATCCATTTATACCACACAAATTATAAGATATGGCAATAGTTGTAAATATGCCGCGATTAAGCGACACGATGGAAGAAGGAACTGTCGCTGCTTGGCTAAAGAAAGTTGGCGATAAGATTGAAGAAGGTGATATTTTAGCTGAAATCGAAACAGATAAAGCTACAATGGAGTTTGAATCTTTCAATGAAGGAACATTGCTTCACATTGGTGTTCAAGAAGGCGAAACTACTAAGGTAGATGAGCTTTTGGCTATAATTGGTGATGAAGGTGAAGATATTTCAGGTATTTTAAATGGAGGAGGAGCTTCAACTGAAGGAGTAAAAGAAGAAAAAACAGAAAAGGATGTCACTCCGAGCGCAGTCGAGGAGTCTAAGGAAACTCAAACTGTATCACAAGAATTGCCAGAAGGTGTTATAGTTGTAACTATGCCACGCTTAAGTGATACCATGGAAGAAGGAACAGTTGCTACTTGGTTAAAGAACGTTGGTGATACTGTTGAGGAAGGTGATATTTTAGCTGAAATTGAAACAGATAAGGCTACCATGGAGTTTGAATCATTCCAATCAGGTACTTTGTTAGAAATAGGGTTAAAAGAAGGAGAGTCTGCTAAAGTAGATGAACTTTTAGCTATTATAGGCCCAGCAGGAACAGATGTTTCAGGAGTAGCTGCCAACTTTTCGGCATCATCTGATGCTCCTAAAAAAGAAGAAGCACCTAAAACTGAAACTAAAGTTGATGCTCCAAAAGCGACACCTTCTAAAAAAGAAACTAAAGCACCAACGCCAACACCAGTTACAGAAAACGGACGTGTTTATGTGTCACCTTTAGCTAAAAAATTAGCTGATGAAAAAGGCATCAACCTTACTAAAATACAAGGTTCTGGTGAAAACGGTCGTATTATAAAACGAGATATCGAAAATTACGAACCAGCAGCAGGAGCAGCAGCCGTTGGAAAATTTGTACCGTCGGGTCAAGAAGATTTTGATGAGGTTTCTAACTCTCAAATGCGTAAAGCTATTGCTAAATCATTAACAAAATCTAAATTTTCAGCGCCACATTATTATTTAGCTGTTGAATTTGATATGGACAATGCGATTGGATTCAGATCCCAGTTTAACTCTATTCCTGATACTAAAATTTCGTTCAATGATATTGTAGTTAAAGCCTGTGCTTTAGCCTTAAAAGCTCACCCACAAGTTAATTCTCAGTGGTTTGATGATAAAATGCGTCTAAATAATCATGTGCACATTGGTGTGGCTGTTGCAGTCCCTGACGGATTAGTAGTGCCAGTAGTACGTTTTGCAAATGAGCAAAGCTTGCCACAAATTGGTGCTGAGGTAAAAGAGCTTGCAGGTAAAGCAAGAAACAAAAAACTAACTCCAGATGAAATGTCTGGTAGTACGTTTACCGTTTCAAATTTAGGGATGTTTGGTATCGATTACTTTACATCAATTATCAATCAGCCTAATTCAGCGATTTTGTCTGTTGGAGCTATTGTTCAAAAGCCAGTAGTTAAAAACGGTGAGATTGTAGTTGGAAATACTATGAAGCTAACTCTAGCATGCGACCATAGGACAGTTGATGGTGCTACAGGTGCACAGTTTCTTCAAACTTTAAAGGGTTATATTGAAAATCCAGTTACTATGTTGGTATAGTATCAAGTATGAAATAAATTATAAGGAACCTGTTTCATTTTTTTGGAGCAGGTTTTTTTTATCTTTAGATTTTAAAATGAGATTTATGAAAAAAGTATGTATTGTTCTTTTGTTAGGATTATTATTTAGCTGTGGTGGACAAAAGCAAATTATTAAAACCAATCCAGATAAAGTTGAAACTACAACTCAAAATACTGAACAAAAAGAAACTGCGGTCAATACAAATAGAACCATTGAAGTTAAAAACTATGTTGCTTTAAAAGATGTAAAAACAAGTTTAGAATACTTAGCTTCAGATGAATTAGAAGGCAGAAATACAGGAACTAAAGGTATTGAAAAGGCAGCTGTTTTCATCGAAAAGCAATTCAAAGAAAACAACATCAAACCATATTTTAAAACCTATCGTGATAGTTTTAATTTAAAAGATATAGTCGGGTACAATATAGTTGGCTATATTGAAGGTAAGGACCCTGAGTTAAAAAATGAATTTGTTATTCTGGGCGCGCACTACGACCATATAGGTTACGGAAAAGAAGTAAACGGAGATACTATTGCAAATGGGGCAAATGATGATGCTTCAGGAACTGTAGCTGTTTTAGAATGGGCAAAATATTTTTCTAATACTAAAAGCAACAAGCGAAGCATATTATTCACCCTATACGCTGCAGAAGAAATGGGGCTAAAAGGATCAAGTCATTTAGCCAAACGCCTTAAGGCAGCAAATATCAATTTATACACCATGATTAATTTTGAAATGATAGGTGTGCCAAGAGCCGAAAACGAAATCACAGCCTACATGTCAGGTTATGAAAAATCAAATATGGCTAAAAAATTAAATGAGTATTCAGGTTCAGAAATTATAGGATTCTTTCCGAAAGCAAAGCAATTTCAGCTATTTAAACGTTCAGATAACTATCCATTTTATCAAGAATTTAAAGTGCCAGCACATGCCATTTCTACTTTTGATTTTACAAATTTCGATTATTATCATCATGTTGACGATGAAGCCGATAAAATGGATTTTAAGCATATGACGAATTTTATAAATAATATGATTCCAGCTTTGGAGGGCATGACAAATTCAGATTCAAAAGAAATAAAAATGAATGATGAATAAGAATATTATAATTACTGGAACAAGTAGAGGTATAGGTTTTGAACTTGTGCAGTTATTTGCTAAAATAGGATGTAAGGTTTTGGCATTATCGAGAAACGAAACACCAATTAAAAATTTAAAACTGGAGAATGTAACCTGCTTTTCATTTGATTTGAATGATAAGAAAGCATACCAAAAGGTTGAAGATTTTATAAACGATGAATGGAAAAATGTAGATGTTTTAATAAATAATGCAGGAGCACTTTTGAATAAACCATTTGCTGAAACTTCTATATCAGACTTTGAATATGTATATAAAACTAATGTGTATGGTGTTGCGGAGCTTACCAGAATTGTATTACCATACATGAAAAGTGGTAGTCATGTAGTCACAATAAGTTCAATGGGTGGTGTGCAAGGTAGTATGAAATTTCCTGGTCTAGCCGCTTATAGTTCTAGTAAAGCGGCAGTTATTACATTAACTGAATTATTAGCAGAAGAATATAAAGAGTCAGGCATTACGTTTAATGTTTTGGCATTAGGAGCTGTACAAACTGAAATGTTAGAAGAGGCCTTTCCTGGGTATCAAGCACCAACATCTGCTTTAGAAATGGCTCAATACATTTTTAATTTTTCTGTTAATGGAAGCAAGTATTACAATGGTAAGTTGTTACAGGTTTCAAATTCTACGCCTTAAATTCTCTGTTATTACAAATTATATGAACTGTACTTCAGCCAATTAATTTCAATTTTGACGAAAATATAGTTTGTAAGAACATTCGTTTACTAGTTTTATTTTGTATGAAATTTTATAGGTTAAAAAATATTGTTTCTTTCAAAAAAGTATCTACTTTCAAAACAACTAATTATTATTCATGGATTTAAGATATTACTTGTTAAAACTTCTCTTTATTTCCTTTTTTCCTTTAATTTCTACTGGTCAGTCTCCACTTTACTCTAATGTTTTAGTAAGCGATGTTGGTTCAAATAATAATATAGGAAGAGCTAACACTAGTAGAAATTTAGCAATAGCCAATAATGGGGATATATATGTAGTATTTACAGGTTCAATGGGTATTAGAGTGGCAAAAAGTAGCGATAGGGGGCAAACATTTGCGCCTAGTGTACAAGTTTCTAGTATTAATTCTGAACCAGAAATTGCGATAAATGATGACGGGGATATTTTTATTGCTTGGATATTTAATGAAACAGTAATGTTTTCCAGAAGCATAGATGGAGGATTGACATTTACGCCTTCAGTCAATTTAGGTCCAGGTAGTGGAGCAGGTGTTACAGGTGGAGGCCTTGGTGGAGTACATATAACAACTTACGGAGATAGTATATTTCTAATAGATGAGGTTGGTAAAAATATTTATGCAAATAACAATAGAGGATCTGGTGAATTCACACATACTATAAGAGATATAAGTTATGTTTATGCTGATATTAGAACAGATCAAAACGGAATTATTTATGCACCTTCAGATAATCCAAATTTGTTTTTATTTAAAAGTGAGGACAATGGCCTAAACTATACAGAATTACCTCCTACGCCACCAGGTCAAGTTTTTTTCTCTAGTTATGCCTTAAGTGATGGTCCTTGCGGTACATTTATTTTTGTCGGAGGTGGAGGAGGTGATGCATCAGTTTTTGGATATAAAATTGATGTTGATACGGGAGAAACCAGTCTAATTACTTTGGGGAATAATGCAGGTGATAATGAAGGGCGTACACTTTTTGCAGATAATAGAGGAACTTTAATTGATGGATATAAAACTGCTGCTGGGGAACTTGTGATGACTGTTAGCCCTGATCAAGGACAAACTTTTGGTACTCCAATTGTTATTACTAGTGGAGGAAGTCACAATATTGATAGAAATCCGTTTTATGAAGACATAAATGTTGTATATGATAAAGATGGTCAAGTTTATCTGTCAGTTTATAATAATTTATTAAAGAATCTAAAGATTTCTCAAACTGTTTTTTCCCCTTTGTGTTCAGGTGATAACCTTGATATTCCATTTACATTATCTGGAATATTTGACTCGTCTACTGAGTTTAAGGTCTATCTAAGCGATGCATTTGGAAATTTTGAAAATAAAGTGCTGATAGGCGCTTTAACTACTAATTCCAATGGTGTAATTAATTGTTTGATACCTGATAATTTACCTTACAGTGAGTCATACAAATTAGTAATTGAGTCTGAAGAGAATTGCTCCCAAAGTAATATAGTAACATTAAGTATAGGAGCTATTCCGCTAAATCAATTGACAACTTTATCAGTTTGTGACAATGATAATGATGGTTTTTTTAGTTTTAATACTTCTAATATTGAAGATGAAGTTTTACAACAATTACCACCAAGTGTCGACAATATAGTTGTCGAATATTTTGATGGAAACGGAAATCCACTCCCACGTCCTTTTCCCAATTCTTATACAAATATTGTTCAATATATAGAAGAAATAAATATTAGAGTATCTACTCCTCAAGCAAACTGTTTTTCGGAAACTAAATTAGTTTTAGAAATATTTGATACACCAATTATTAATAAACCAAACGATGTTTTTGGCTGTAATGAAGGTGAGGGGTTTTCTACTTTTGATACATCAAATATTGAATCACAATTAATTGGAAATCAAAGTGGATTAATTGTTTACTATTTAGATGAAAATGATGAAATAATTTCAGATTTCTTATCTCAAAACTTTAAAAATTCTAGAGCTTGGTCTCAAAATATAAAAGTGAGAATTGAAAATGAAAACAATACAATGTGTGTTTCTGAAACAAGTTTTAATCTTTTAGTTAATGAGTTACCACAAATTGATTTAGAAGAAGATTATTTGTTATGCGATTTAGAACCTTTTTTGAGCTTAACTACAGACAGTACACTAGATTCATGGGAATGGGTTTATGAAGATGGAACTATTGTATCTAATACATTTGAAGCAAACCTAGCTAATGCAGGTACATATAGACTGGATGTCGGCAAGATTGAAAATGGAATCATGTGTGAGAATTCTTTTAGTTTCAAAGTTTTTAGATCAGAATTGCCACGTATAATTGATATAAATATTAAAGAACTATCAGATGATAATTTTATTGAAATTTTAGCCTCTGGAGATGGTGACTTTGAATATTCTATTGATGGATTTAATTACAACAATAATAATACATTTTATAATGTG
Source organism: uncultured Flavobacteriaceae bacterium (assembly GCA_947502975.1). GTDB lineage: Bacteria > Bacteroidota > Bacteroidia > Flavobacteriales > Flavobacteriaceae > Jejuia. The sequence goes on along the minus strand of CANNBV010000010.1, from coordinate 17,922 downwards.
CAAGGTGGTGTTTATACAGTTTCTGTAAGAGATAAATTTGGTTGTGGCGATGATGAACAAGAAATAATTTTACTAGATTATCCTAAATATTTCACTCCAAATGGTGACGGTATACACGATACATGGCAAATTAGAGGGCTCCAAAAATTTCCAGGAGCAATTACATTCATTTATGACAGATATGGTAAATTGGTAAAGCAGATTTCTGATAAAAGTTTAGGTTGGGATGGCACATATAATGGTAGAAAATTACCCGTATCTGATTACTGGTTTGTCACGAGATTAACTAATGAAAGAGAACTCACAGGACATTTTGCTCTAAAGCGATAATCTATTAATAAGTAAAGACAAATCTATCATTTTCGATTGTTATAATGTTACAATTGATAGTAAATTCTTAGTCATTAGTTTTTCTAAATATGATTAATAATTTAGGAATTAATACATTTTTTGAATAGTGATTATTTGGTTTAAAATGGATTTTTCTTAATTCATGTATAAATTTAGAGCCTAATCATTGTATCAATACACTATTGTATTTCAAAAAATATTTAATCAATTGAAAGCATAAAATATGACATTGAGAAAAGCAACAAATTAATTTTCTATTAATGGAAATAAACTCTAAAAATGGAAATTATTGTAGTTTTCTAATTACTAATCATTGCGATTTATCTCCTTGTACTTAAACTAAGTTTAAAGATATTTGGCGATAATAAGTTATAAATGGTAATCCATTTTATATTTTTGAGCTTAATCATATTACTTGAAACATATCAGCCCAATTAATTGTAATATATACTATAGTCTACTTAAAAAAAATACTTTAGTAGTACGACAAGTAAGTTTCTGTATTGCCATTTTATGGTGCGCTTTAAGTATGGGGCAAACTCCACTATACTCTGATGTTTTAGTAAGTGATGGCTTAAACGGTAATAACACTATAGGAGAAGCAAATACCAGTAGGAATATTGCTGTTAATCGAGAGGGAGAAATTTATATTGTATATAGTGGATTATCTGGAATTAGAGTAGCAAAAAGCTCAAATAGAGGTCAAAGTTTTTCTCCAAGCATTTTGGTTGCCAGAGCTTTTGGCGAAACAGAAATAGCAGTAAATGATAGGGGTGATGTTTTTGTATCCTGGATTGAAGGAAGTTCAATTAAACTCTCTAAGAGTGCTGATGGCGGAAATTCTTATAGCACACCTATCGTTATTGGTAGTGGTGGTGGTGGTGATGCAGTACATATGACAACCTTTAATAATATGATTTATATTATTGATAGGTTAGGCAGTGTTGTTTATTCTAATGATAATTTTGGAGAAGGAAACTTTGTGTCAAAAAACTTAAACGGTTATGTTTATGCCGACGTGAGAACCGATAAAGATGGTGTGGTCTACATTCCAGCTGACGACCCCAGATTGTATTTATTTAAGAGTTTAAACTCAGGATTAACCTATAACTCCGTTAATTTCCAGAGTACTTCTGAGATTTATTATTCTAGTTATGCTCTAAGTGAAGGTCCATGTGGTGATTTTATTTTTGTAGGAGGTGGAGGAGCAACAAACAATATTGGATATAAAATTGATGTTAATACTGGAGAATCTCAACAAATTAATTTAGGAGTAAACGATGGGCAAGATACAGGGAGAACCATAGTAGCTGATAATAGAGGAACTTTAATTGATGGATATAAAAGTTCTAGAGGAGAGCTGTTTTTTAATGTAAGTTATAATCAAGGTGAGAGTTTTGATCCTCCAATTTTAGTAGCTAATGGCTATAGTCATAATCTTGAAATAAATCATACTTATGATGATGTGGTAGTAGTTTATGCTAAAAGTGGAGAAATTTTTGCGTCAGTTTATAATAATATTTTAAAAGGAATAGTAGTCGATACGCAAGTACAAGAACCATTATGTCCTGGAAGTTCTTTCGAGATCTCGTACACCTTACTTGGGCAATTTATTTCTAATACTACTTTTTCTGCATATTTAAGTGATAGCGAAGGGAATTTCGATAATGGATCTTTACTTTCTACTGTATTATCTAATTCAGGTGGTACAGTTGAAATAAATATACCAGAAAATGCAGTGAGTAGTGAATTATATAAGGTAAAGTTAGAATCTATCGAAAACTGTACTGAAAGTAATATCATCGAGTTCTCTATTCGAAAACCTGAAATCGGATTAGAGGATGTTTATTTAATATGTGATAGAGAACCATATATCACACTTTCATTGGATTCAACATTTCTTTCATGGGAATGGACATATGAAGATGGCACAATTATATCAAATAATTCTCAAGCACAAATATCAGAAGTTGGAAGTTACTCTATTTTTGTTACCAGTAATGTTGGTGGGGTAGTCTGCGATAATACCTTTCAATTCAGATTGGAACGTTCGCAACCACCAGAAATTTCAGAAATTAAAATCAACGAACTTTCTGATGCAAATTCCATTGAAATCATTCCATCTGAAGCAGATGCTTTAGAATATTCGCTGGATGGCATAAATTATCAAGACTCCAATGTATTTAATAATTTAGTAGGTGGAGAGTATACTGTTTATTATCGGGATAATAAAGGTTGTGGTGAGGGAGAAACAAATGTTGTTTTGTTAGATTATCCAAAATATTTCACTCCAAATGGTGACGGCACACATGATACATGGCAAATTAAAGGACTCCAAAAATTCCCTGGAGCAATTACATACATTTATGATAGATATGGTAAATTGGTAAAGCAGATTTCTGATAAAAGTTTAGGTTGGGATGGGACATTTAATGGTAAAAAATTACCCGTATCTGACTACTGGTTTGTCACGAAATTAACTAATGAAAGAGAACTAATAGGGCATTTTACATTAAAGCGATAATATATAATGAGTAAATATAAGTGCATCATTTTTGATTGTGATGGTGTTTTAATTGACAGCGAATCTATAGCCATTGGTGTTTTAGTAGATATGGCTAATCATCTGGGAGCTAATATGGATTTTAAGGCATCATTAATTAGTTTAAAAGGAAAATCACTTAATTCATGTATGGATTTGATTTCTAAACGTATTCATAAACCTTTACCACTTAATTTTGAGTCTGATTATCGTATTAATACATTTGAGGCGTTTCGAAAAAACATTCAACCTATTGAAGGCATAAAGGAAGTTATTGAGCAATTAGAGATTCCTTTTTGCGTAGCATCTAGTGGACCAGAAAATAAGATTAGACTTAACTTGGAAGTTACAGGCTTGCTATCGTTTTTTGAAGGCAATATTTTTAGTTGTTATGCCATTCAAAAATGGAAGCCAGAACCTGATATTTTTCTATGGGCAGCTAAAACAATGGGGTTTCAACCTGAGGAATGTCTCGTTATCGAGGATAGTGTATCAGGAGTAAAAGCAGCATTGGCTGGAGGTTTTGATGTTTTTGGTTATACTGAACACGATTATAGAGATGAACTTACTAAATTAGCCACTAAAACATTCAAATCGATGTCTCAACTCAAAAGTATGATTTAAACAACTATTATAAAGTGTCTATAAAATTAAGTATAGTTATTCCTGTTTACAATGCGGAAACATTTATTTTGGATACACTAAAACGTGTTTCTAATTGGATAAAGACTTATGATTTTGGAGTCGAAGTTATTATGGTAAATGACGGTAGTGAAGATAATACTTTTAATATTTTAGAGAACGAAATAAATAGTTTGAAGTGTTTCAAGCTAGTGACGTATACTGAAAATAGAGGTAAAGGTTATGCTGTGAAGAAAGGAATGTTAGCCGCTAAAGGAGAGTTTAGAATATTTACAGATGCCGATATTCCTTACGGGTTTGATGCCATACACCGTATTATTCATTATTTAGATTTCAAGGAATTTGATGTGTGTATTGGCAATAGAAAAGCTTCTCAGTCAAGTTATGATGTTAAAAGCGGTTTTTTACGTAAGCTATCTAGTAAAATATTTACACATATAATATCTAATTACGTTGTGACAGGTATGGGAGATACTCAGTGCGGCATAAAAGGGTTTAGAGGCAATATTGCGGAGCATATTTTTTCTAAGACAGAGATAAAAGGTTTTGCATTAGATGTTGAAGTTTTATATTTATGTTACAAATATGAATACGATATTAAGAAAATACCAGTAAAGTTTGAAGGGAATAATATATCTACAATCAACCTTATGAAATCATCAGTAAAAATGCTAAAAGATGTCTTGAGTCTACCTATTAGGTATCATATTTTAAAACAGTATTCATAGCATGCGATTATCAAGAAACTTTACCAATATATTCAACTGGATTTTAGATAACTTATTTCCACCATTTATAAGAGATTCCAGAATAATCATGACACCTGTATTCTATCTCCTTTTTGGTAAAAAATATAATCGCTTTATGGACTTTAAGAATAATGTCTTAGATCTTGATGAAGATGGTATTTTAGCTTATTACAAAGAATTATCACCTTATCATATTACCAGAGAAACCGATTTAAATACACAATCTATTGATTATATTCTTGATAATATTCAAGGTGATTCAGTTTTAGACATATCATGTGGAACGGGATATTTGGCCAAAAAAATTATAGAACAACATAAAGTAGAAGTAGTTGGAATAGATTTTATCATTTCTGATAGAATTAAAAATTTAATGCAGCCCAAATTTATTGAAGCTTCAATTGAAAAAATTCCTTTCCCAGATAATCATTTTGACACCGTTATAAGTACACATACCTTAGAGCATGTAGTAGATATAAAAAAAGCTATTGAAGAGCTAAGGCGTGTTTGTAAAGAAAAACTGATTATTGTTCTACCTAAACAAAGAAATTACAGATACACATTCGATCTTCATATACATTTCTTTCCATACAGATATTCTGTTTTAAACTTAATGGAAAATAAAGGAGTTTGTATATGTATAAATAACGATTGGGTTTATGAAGAAAATATAGTCAATTCTTAGAGAACTCTTTCTTTAAAACATCAACCATATCTATTACTACTGCATTCTTACGTTCGTAGTCTTCATTACGATTAACAACTGAAATGTATTTAATTTCAAAGTCTTTATTATACTCTTTCCATACTTGTTTAAATAAGTTAGATGGTGCCCAAGATCTCGAAGAAGTTATATTACCGAATTCATCTGCAAATTTATTCTTATAAAAATTATGCTTTTGAAGAAAATCATGATCTGGTTGAACAAGTATTATATTTTCAGTTTTATTTTGCACTTTCAAGAAAGCAGTTTTTAACGCGTTATATTCTTTAATCTGTATACGAGTAATATAATAACTAAGGTTTATAGAACTAAAAATAATTAAAGAAATAGTAATTATTAATGATAGCCTTCTTATGCTTTTCTTGTAGATACTAATATCTCTAAAGAATAAAAATTGATAAAATAATATTAAAACCGCGGTAGGTGCAATAGCTCTACCACAAAAATAATTTTGAGCAGATAATAAATTAGGCAAATAACTTAAAGGTAAAACTGAAATAATACAGAAAATAAAAAAATAAGACTTTCTGTTATTTCGATTACGCCTGTAAAGTTTGTAAAGAAAACCCAGAAAACCCGTTGCTCCCAAAATAAAAAATAGTATAGGTGTAATTAATAGACCACTTCCTTGAACTAAAACTCTAATTTCTCGCAGATAAAAAATCACTAGTTTTTTAGGTAATTCTAATAAATTTAATTGTGTTCTATCACTTGGTTTAATTTCATTTACATGTAATGAATATTTAAAGACCAAATAGTATAGGGCCAGAGATATTATCATAAATGAAAGTATAATTACTATTTTTTTATATGTAAAGCTATTTGTAATTATAAAATACATCACAATTGGAATCAAAAACGACGTTATAGTAGATTGATACATATTAAGTGAGACTAACGTTATGATAATTGGTATCACATAATATAGTAACCTGTTTTTTCCAGTTTTAATGTTTTTTAATAAAAGCACTCCTGCAAAAAAATTAATGTTTAGTAGAAAGGGTATTTCTGATGTTGCACTCCAACTAAAGTAAACAGAAAAAGAAGGTAAGGTTAAAATTAGAAAAGCAAATAAAATAGATTCATAAAGGTACATTTTATGTTTTCTTAAAAAATAAAACACTTGAGTAGAGAATAAAACTCCACATATTAAAGAAAATAATCTTATCCATTTTAAATCTGATATAGTGTTACTAAACGAACCATAGATAAATTTACAGTAAATTCCTAATAACGGCCTTCCTCCTTGAATAAATTCATCTTGAAAATTTGTGGCTTTTTTTGCAGTCCAGATGTATTCTGTAGCATCTAAAAATATATAATTACTAAATATGCTATTGTATAACATAAGAGTAAGAATTAAAGAGAAAAACGCGAAAATCCATGATTGGTTTATTATGCTAGCATATTTAAATTTTGTTAATATATTATTTGAATTCAAAATGTGATTTAGTCTTTATATGTATTCTTAAAACTAATAAGATTATAATTCTTATTCTTTGAATGTAAATGTATTATTTTTAATGTAGAAATATTGATCTCATACTTTTGTATATTATACCTAATAAAATTTAAGTTTTTAATAAAAAAATGTTTACATAGTTTCTAAGAAAACATTATTACTATAATACATACAAAATCAACTCAAAGACATAGTCCTGAGCAATCAACGTCTAAAGTTATTTCTATTTTAGTACACATAATCCTATAAGAGAGCTTAGCCTTTAAACGCTTCCAAACTATGCCATTCTTCTTGAGTAGCAAAAGATTTTTGATATTCCATCATTCCATACCAAGACCCATTTTGTTTTAATAATAACATTTCAAAATGAATCATAATATTTACTAATTCTTTCCCATCTTTATCTTTTGATGTATACTGAAATATCCCAGTTTCATGAGCAGTGTTTTTATTACCTATTCTTTGAGAAAAACGGAATTTAACATCATTAATAACCTTTCCTGATTTAGTGTCTAGGAACCCTTGTTTCCAGCCATTTAGGGCAGATTCTATTTTTACAGATGTACTGTTTTTTCCATAAGTAAAAATCACGATCGCATCATTATGATATGCAGCCTTATAACCTTCAAAATCGCCTTCTTTTACAGTTCTTATAAGTTCTTTCCAATATTTATTGATTTCTGATAATCGAATGGAATCATTAGAAACTTCAATAATTTTATTTTCTTTATTACTAGCTTCTAATATGTTCATGTTAGAAATTGAAATAGCTATTATGAAAATTAAAAATTTGTTCATTCGTTTAAGTGTTTTATAAAATAATCAAAAGGCGTAATGACGTTATTTACGTAAAAACTATATGTTATTTTGAATTTATTATGGAATATATCTAAAATTATTCATTTCTGAGGGTAATTTGAATCGGAAAGCTAATATTTTCGGTTTAAAATAAATTGTTAATGAAGTGAAGTATTATTTTTGTCTAGATGCACATTCAATTACAAGATCATATACCTTCAAACTCAATAGCTAAAGTACTAAAGCTGTTAGAAGATGATAATCTTACAGTCAAAATAAAGAAAGAACGTAGAACAAAACACGGAGACTATAGACCTTTATCTAATGGTAAGCATCAAATAACGGTTAATTCAAACCTAAATAGATATCGTTTTTTGATTACCTTGATTCATGAAATAGCACATTTTGAAGCATTTCAAAAATATGGTAGATTCATAAAACCTCATGGTGTTGAATGGAAAAGAACTTTTCAGCATTTAATATTACCTTTTTTAAATCCTGATATTTTTCCAAAAGAATTATTACCACTTTTGGCTAATCATTTTAAAAATCCAAAAGCGTCTAGCGATACAGATGTGCAACTCGCCTTAGCCTTAAAGCAATTTGACGAACCCAATGATAAAACCTTTATTTTTGAAATACCTTTGGGACAAACTTTTAAATTATATAATGGTAAGGTTTTTAAAATGATAAAAAAACGTGTAAAACGTTATGAGTGTGTAGAGATTAAAACAGGACGATTGTATTTATTTAATCCTAACGCAGAAGTAGAACTGATAAATGAAAAAAATGAATAAAAATTATTACGCTATATTAATGGCAGGAGGCGTTGGCTCAAGATTTTGGCCAGTAAGTACACAAGATTTTCCTAAGCAGTTTCATGACATGTTGGGAACGGGAAATACGTTGATACAGAAAACATTTCATCGTTTGGCGCAATTAATCCCTAAAGAAAACATTTTAATTTTAACCAATGAACGTTACAATGATTTGGTTTTGCAGCAATTACCAGAAGTTGAACAGCGACAAGTAGTCTTAGAACCTGCTATGCGTAATACTGCACCTTGTATTCTATACGCGTCATTAAAAATTCAAAAAGAAAATCCAGATGCGGTGATGATTGTTGCACCAAGTGATCATTGGATTGAAGATGAAACTACCTTTTCTAAAAATGTACAAGAAGCCTTTGATTTTTGTGAAAAGAATGATGCGCTAATGACATTAGGTATACAACCGACATTTCCAAATACGGGTTATGGCTATATAGAATTCGACAAGACTTTAGATAAAACAATTAAATCTGTTAATCAATTTAGAGAGAAACCAGATTATAACACTGCAAAAGAGTTTATTGCACAAGGTAATTTCCTTTGGAATGCAGGTATTTTTATGTGGAGTGTTAAAAGTGCTGTAAATGCTTTTAAACATAACCAACCAGATTTGTATGCTTTATTTGAAACAGGAATAAGTGATTATAATACAGATTCAGAGAGTAATTTTATAAAAGAGAACTATCCTAAGGCAGAAAATATCTCTGTAGATTATGCTATTATGGAAAAGTCTGATAATGTTTATGTTATAGCTGCTGAATTTGATTGGAACGATTTAGGTACATGGGGCAGTTTGTATGATAAACTTGATAAAAATGAGTCAGGTAATGCCGTTGTAAATGCACAGACATTAATTGAAGATGCTTCAGGAAATATGATTAGAACTGCCAATAATAAGATTGTAGTTATTGATAGTTTGAACGATTTTATTATAGTAGACAAAGAAGAAGTTTTACTTATTTACCCTAAGTCCAAAGAACAAGATATCAAAAAAACACTTCAAAAAGTAAAAGACAAATTTGGTAAAAATTATGGCTAGAGCTTAAATACATGATATTCTAAATTGTATTATATTCGTAAGGAAAGCATACAATATAATTTAGAATGGAAGAAAATAAGTTTAATTTTTCTGAAGAAGAGGTAAAAAAAGAGCAAAACGTTGAGAAATCTAAAGAAGAAATAAAAAAGGATGCTCAAGGCTTATTTGCTAGTATTACAAAGTTTTTAACCGAGCTTTTAGATTTTAGAGATGATACAGATAGGAATGCGACGATAGAAGCTATTAAAAGCGACATTCCTTTTAAAGGTGCTACAGCTTGGATATTGGTATGTTCTATATTTGTGGCTTCCATTGGTTTAAATGCCGATTCTACTGCTGTTGTTATTGGTGCCATGTTAATCTCCCCTCTAATGGGGCCAATTTTGGGCATTGGTATGTCCATAGCTATTAACGACATTGATACTCTTAAAAAGTCATTAATAAACTTAGCAACAATGATAGTGTTGAGCTTATTAACTGCGTTCTTGTTTTTTAAATTTTTTCCAACAGCTGATATAATGACCAATGAACTTTTTGGTCGTACAAAACCAGATTTAAGAGATGTTTTTATAGCCTTTTTTGGTGGTTTAGCTTTAATAATCGCTAGAACAAAAAAAGGTACCATAGCATCAGTAATTTTTGGTGTTGCTATTGCAACAGCATTAATGCCGCCTCTATGTACAGCAGGTTATGGCTTAGCACATAATATGGATTATTTTTTAGGTGCAATGAACTTATTCACCATCAATACCATATTTATAGCTTTGGCAACATTTATAGTGTTAAAGCTTTTGCGTTTCCCAATGCTCAAGTATGCAAATTCTAAAAAACGTAAACGTATTGCGAGGTTAGCTTCTTTGGTAGCCATTGTCGTTATGATTTGGCCTACAATTAGTTTTATAGATTTTTATAAGCAAAGTGGTTATCAAAATGATTATAATAGATTCATATCAGATGAGGTTACTTCAAATAGAGAGCTTTGGTTTCAAAATGGAACTTTAAATGGAGCGTCTAAAAAAATAACGCTTTATTTTAATGGTGAAATTGCAGAGGCTACTGAAGTAGACTTACGAAATGAATTAAAGCGATATGAGAAAATCAATGATTTTGAATTAGAAATTAGTGGTAATAAGAATAGAAGTTTTGATAAAATATCTGAAGCATATGACAGAGCTATCAGAGATTTAGATAATAAGGATAATATTATTGCTGGTCTTCAAAAGGAAATAACAGAATTACAGGATAATATTACAGTATTAAATCAAGAAATCGAATCGAACAGTAATAGTAATGGGGTGTCTTTTACTAACTTATCAAGGGATGCGAAGGTCAGATTTAAAGACCTAGAATATTTCGGTTATTCGAAAATGCTAGAATCAAAAGATTTTATAAATATTGATACTGTTTCCGTAATAAGCTTAAAGTGGAACAAAAGTTTAGCTGATACTATTAAGGCTAAAAAAGAAGGAGAGCTTAAAGCATGGTTAACTAAAGAATTAAAGCAAAATAAAATTATTGTTCTAAAGGAATAATACGCTTTTATCACTTTATACCCCCTTTCAAAATTTAAATTTAATAAATCAAAATAATTGACAAAGGTGATATTTTTGACAATCCAATCGATTGTATTTGTAATTATATTTGTTTTGAATTATACAAACTAAACTGAAATTATGAGATTTTTTTTAAAACTTTCACTTTTAATATCTACAGTACTTATACTAAGTTGTACTTCTAAGGATGCTAAGGAAGTTGATGATGTTCCAACTGCAAATGAAGTTTTAAGACTCACAGAAAAAGTAGCCAATTGGCAAATAGAAACTTTTGAAGATATGGGCAAGTACAGAGCGCTTCCTCCTGTTGAATTACAAAAACCTTGGCACAATAGAAATAAGCATCATGAGCTGGAATGGACTAATGCTGCTTTATATGCTGGGATGTTTCAATTAAGTGAAGTGTCAAATTACCCAAAATACATTAATTGGTTGATAGAAGTTGGAGATAGAAATAAATGGCAACTTCATAAGCGTATGTATCATGCTGATGACCATGCCGTAGGTCAATTATATTCAAGTTTAAAACAAAATGTAAGGCTAAGATATATTGCGAATCTCAAACCAATGCAACAGCGTTTTGATTCTATTATGAAAAGTGATAAAGCACATGATTATCATTGGAATTGGTGTGATGCATTGTTCATGGCGCCCCCAGGATGGGCTAGATTATCTAAGGTAACTAAAGATAGTACCTATTTAGAATATATGCACACGCAATACCTTAAGACCTATAATGAGCTTTGGGATAAAGAGGAGCAACTTTTTTTTAGAGATAAAACCTTTATGGATAAAAATGAGAAAAATGGCAACAAGTTATTTTGGTCGCGTGGTAATGGATGGGTGTTTGGAGGACTAGCATTAATGCTGCCAGATTTACCAAAAGATTGGGGAAATCGTGGATTCTATGAGACGCTGTTTAAACAAATGGCCGAAACGGTTAAAAATACACAAAGAGCTGATGGAACTTGGTCTGCTGGTTTGTTAGGAGATATTAAAGATTATCCAGTTATTGAAACTAGTGGTACTTCATTCTTCACTTTTGGTTTAGCTTGGGGTATCAACAATGGGATTTTAGACAAAGCTACTTACGAGCCAGTTCTGCTTAAAGCATGGTCTGCTTTAAAAGAGGCTGTTAATGAAGATGGTATGCTTGGCTATGTTCAAGGCATAGGTGCTGCTCCGGGGGCTAGTTACAAAGATTATACAGAAGTTTATGGAGTTGGCGCATTTTTAGCTGCTGGATCCGAACTATATAAATACATTAAGAAATATTATCCTGTTGATAAGTCTACTGCCTTTAATACATTTATGAAAGATGGAGGCTGGTGTTGGTATCAAGATCCAAGAGCAGTAATTGCTAACGAAAAACTTGTGATTGGTGGTGTAAGTGGACAAAGTGGAGACGTGCGTCTTGGAATTTTCGACTTGAAATCAGCCCAAATTGATAGTGCATTAGTATTACATAAAGATTTTCAAAAAGATGATCATAATGCCCCTGCGCTTTACATCCGTGAAGACGAGAGTATACTTGCGTTTTGGGCTAGACATGCATCGGAAAAAAAGCACTTCTACAAAATTTCACAATCTTCAGATTATTTAAAATGGTCTGAAACCAAAACGTTTATCCATGAATATGATCATAAAACAGGTGTTACGTATATGAATCTTTATCATATAAAAGATGAGGGTAAACTTTATAATTTTTACAGAGATGGATTAAACTTCAATCCAACGTTTATCACTTCATCTGATCATGGAGAAACTTGGGGTAATAAAACTCATTTTATTTCAAATGATGTAGAAGGATTCCAAAGGCCTTATGCTCGATATTTACAGGTAGACGATAATACAATTGGAGTATCATACACTGATGCGCATCCACGTGCTTTTGGTAATAATTTGTACTACGTTGAATTTTCTAATAATACATTTTATAATGTTGACGGTACAAAGATTAAAAGTTTAGATAGTGGACCTTTACGCTCATCTCAAGCTGAAAAAATATATAGTGGAAGTGATACCAAAAAGAAATCAATTGTAAACGAAAGTGTTCCCAATAGTGCTTGGACTTGTGCCATGGCTAAAGACAAGAAAAATAACCCGCAAATTGGGTACACGCTTTATGTAAATGATGGGGATCATAGATATAGAATTGCGTCATGGGATGGACAAAAGTGGATTGATCGCGAAATAGCATATGCTGGTAAATATTTATATAAAATTGAAAGTAGTTACACAGGGCTTTTTACTTTTGATCCAGAAGATCCTACAAATGTTTATATTTCTACAGATGTTAATCCTTCTTCTGGTGAAGATCTAGGTGGTAAACATGAAATTTACAGTGCTAAAATTGGAATACATGATGATATTTCAACTATCAAATGGAAGGCTATAACTAAAAATTCTCCACATAGAAATATAAGACCAATAGTTGTAGCTGGCAATGGCTATAAAGTGTTAATGTGGCTGTATGGGCCTTGGCAAAATTATCTTGATTATGATTCGAATGTAGTGGGAATAATTTTAGAGAAGCCAGAATAAAAGTTACTCATTTTCTTCCAAGTACATTTTGCGTACTTTTTTAAATAAATTGGATGAGTACACAAAATCTGTAACAACTTCGTTATCTGTTTTGAAAATGGTTTTGTTTGAACCTTCCCATGCTTTTAAGCCCAGCCTTAAGAAAACAATTTTCTCACCTATTTCCATAACGGAATTCATATCATGAGAGTTAATGACTGTGGTAATTTGGTATTCATCCGTAATTTCCTGAATTAAATTATCAATCACTATTGCAGTTTTGGGATCTAAACCAGAATTTGGTTCATCACAAAAAAGATATTTAGGATTGTTAACTATAGCGCGCGCAATAGCCACACGTTTTTGCATACCTCCTGAAGCTTCACTAGGCATTTTATTATGAGCATCAGGTAAATTCACCCGTTTAAGAACAAAATCAACACGATCTTCCATTTCACTTTTACTCTGTTTGGTAAACATTTGAAGTGGAAACATCACGTTTTGAGCAATAGTCATAGAATCAAAAAGAGCACTTCCTTGAAATACCATACCTATATCGGCACGAATATTCCGTTTTTCATCTTCTGAAAGTTGAGAAAATATTTTACCATCGTAAGCAATGGTGCCTTCTTCATACTCAAATAACCCTAGCAAACATTTTAAAAACACGGTTTTACCAGAGCCACTCTGACCAATAATAAGGTTTGTTTTTCCCTTGTCAAACGTTGTGCTTATACCTTTTAAAACTTCGGTATCACCAAACGACTTATGTAAATTATTAACTTCAATCATTAGCTTAACAACATTTGTGTGAGTAAATAATTTAAAATAATAATAACAACACTGGTCCAAACAAAAGATGTTGTACTGGCTTTACCGACTTCTAGGGCTCCACCCTTCATATAATAGCCATGAAATGACGGAATTGTAGCCAGAACAAATGCAAATACAAATGTTTTTATAAAAGCATAGGTTACATGAAACGTTTGAAAATCATTTTGAATACCAACTATATAATCTTGTAGCGTACTAAAACCTCCATAAACACAGGCGGCCATACCTCCTAGAATACCTAAAAACATAGCGATGGATATCACGAAAGGATACAATAACAATGATATAAATTTAGGAAACACAAGATAGTTTAAGGAGTTAATGCCCATCACTTCAAGTGCATCAATCTGTTCAGTAACTCTCATAGTACCAATGCTAGAGGTAATAAAAGAGCCTACTTTTCCGGCCATAATTATTGACATAAAAGTGGGGGCAAATTCTAAAATGATGGATTGTCTTGTAGCAAAACCAACTAAATATTTCGGAATTAAAGGGTTGTCAATATTTAAAGCGGTTTGTATAGTAACAACACCACCAACGAAAAAGGAAATAAACGCTACAATACCTAAAGAGCCAATAATTAAATCATCTATATCTTTTAATATTAATTGTTTCATTACATTCCACTTGGTGGGTTTTCGAAACATCTCAAAAATCATTAAAAAATAAGCTCCTATATTATGAAGGTATGTCATATAACAAATTGTGAATGCTAAATTAAAAAAAACTTAGGGGTATTTAACCTTAATTTTAAATAATGATGTTTTAATATGTGTATTTTTGAATAATAAATTTTTGATGTAATGAAGTATATAATTGCCTTTTTATTTGTTTTAACATTTGATTTTTCTGTGACTGCTCAAGAAGAGAAGCCAAAGTTAGTAGTAGGAATAGTAGTAGACCAAATGCGTTACGATTATCTAACACGTTTTTATGAAAAATATGGTGATGGTGGTTTTAAGCGTATGATGAATGAAGGTTTTAATTGTAAGAATAATCATTTCAATTATATACCAACAAAAACAGGACCGGGACATGCTTCAGTGTTTACGGGTACAACACCAAAATATCATGGTGTAATTGCTAATGATTGGTGGGATAAAGAAGCTAAAAAAATGGTGTACTGTGCAGGAGATAAATCCGTATCACCTGTTGGTACAGATGCAGATATGGAGCGTATGTCTCCACATAGAATGAAAACAACAACCTTTGCAGATGAAAATAGACTATTTACTCAAATGAGAGGAAAAACCATTGGAATCTCAATAAAAGATAGAGGAGCCGTTTTACCAGCAGGCCATACAGGAAATGCTGCATATTGGTTTAGGGGAAAAGACGAAGGAAATTTTGTAACGAGTACATTTTATATGGAAAATTTACCTGATTGGGTTGAAAAATTTAATGATTCGAAACAAGTTGAATCTTATTTAAAAGAATGGAATACACTATATGATATTTCATCTTACACCGAAAGTGGCCCAGATTTAAATAATTTTGAAGCTGGTTTTGATGGAAAGGAAACAGCTACATTTCCATACAACTTAAAAAAGTTAGCAAAGAAAAATGATGGTTTTGATATTCTAAAAGTAAGTCCCTATGGAAATAGTATTGTTGCAGACTTTGCTATTGAAGCTATTAAAGCAGAATCTCTTGGAAAAGATAATATTACCGATGTTTTAACTGTAAGTTTCTCAAGTACAGATTATATTGGACATAATTTTGGAGTAAGTTCAAAAGAAATTCAGGATACTTATATTAGATTAGACAAAGATTTAGAACGTTTTTTTCAGGTCTTAGATAAAGAGGTAGGTAAAGGAGAGTATACAGTGTTTTTGACTGCAGATCATGGCGCTGTTGAGGTGCCTTCCTATTTACAGTCAGTTAACATTCCTGCTGGATATGTTGAACGTACTGATAGAAAAGAAAAATTTCAAGAGTTTTTAAAAGAAACTTACGGGTCTACTGAAATTGTGGAAAGTATAAGTAATGATCAAATCTTTCTAAATAGAGCTATTGTTAAAGCTTTAGATTTGGATTTAGATGATGTTCAAGAGGAAATTGCAAATGAACAATTGACTTATAAAAACATATATAAGGTATACACAGCAACTACTATGAACAATACCCATTTTGAAAGTGGTATAGAACATTTATTACAAATGGGATATAACCAAAAGCGTTCGGGTGATGTTTTGCTTTTAGATGATCCTGCATTCATATCTTATTGGAAAACAGGAACCACTCATGGCAGTGGATTAAATTATGATACACATGTACCACTTTTATTATTTGGTAAAGGTATTAAACACGGACAAACATTTAAGAAAACTGAAATAACAGATATAGCACCTACCATTTCTGCCTTGTTAGGTATTAGTTTTCCCAATTTCGCTATTGGACAGCCTTTGGAGTTTGTTTTAGAATAATGAAAAAACGTACATTATTCTCACTATTAGCAATACTTATTTTATTAGGTGTATATAGTTATGAATATTTTCTAGCAGAAGAGGAAAGCGCCATAATAATTTCCGAAGGGCAAACTACTAAAACTGATACAAACGAGTATTTTTTACCATCAAGTACTACAGGACAGGTTGTGCATCATAAAGGCTATTCTTTATCTTACAGTGAGGCTCATGAACAATCAGAATGGGTGGCTTATGAATTAAAGAAAGCACACCTTTCAAATACAAATCATAAACGCCCTTATTTTGAAATTGATAAAGCTGTTAAAAGCGGAGCTGCTAACTGGCGTAATTATAAAAATTCTGGTTACGATCGAGGACATTTGTGTCCAGCTGGAGATCGAAGATTTACTAAAGAAGCACATGACGAGACTTTTTTAACCAGTAACATCAGTCCACAAGAACATAGTTTTAATTCTGGTATATGGAATAAACTCGAACAAAAAGTACGTTATTGGGCAAAAAAATATGACGGCGTTTTTGTAATTACTGGAGGTGTTCTCAATGGAGATATGAAATCTATAGGTGATGAAAATGTTTCGGTTCCTAACCAATTTTATAAAGTATTGATTGATGTAAATTCTGGAGACACAAAAATGATAGGTTTTTTACTCCCTCATCAGGATTCTGATAAACCTTTATATGAATTTGTGGTGTCTGTCGATAAAATAGAAAACTTAACAGGAATTGATTTTTTTCCTGAGTTAGAAGATTTAATTGAAAATAAGTTAGAAGCATCTAGTAGCTATAAAGCATGGAGTTTTAACTAAATTTGTTAAAACTTGTAAGTCAAAATAATACCATTCCATAAAATATATAAAAAAATAAAATTGCAAATGTTAGCTGTCTAACATTTTAAAACATTCTTTAAACATAATTTTGGTTAATTAAATTAATTAATCAATTTCATTATGAAAAAAGAAAAACTACTTAAAGTTCTTTTGCAAAATAATTTGCGAAATGTACATGCATTTTTGTTTGTTTTCTTTTTACTAATTACTAACATTAATTATGCAGATACCAATGCATTTGCTATTGATGGAGGTGAAATTAGTACAGAAGATAACACAACATTATGCCTTAATGGGAATTCAAATCCCATCGATGTGAACCTAGTTGGAGCCAAAGGCAAGAAACAACAATGGATTATTACAGATTATGAAAACAATATACTAGCATTACCAGAAGCACCACCATTCAGTTTTGAAGGTGCAGGAGCTGGAATATGTAAGATTTGGAGTGTCTCTTATAAAGACATATTTAATCTTGAGAAAGGAGTTAATTTATCTGATTTGGAAGGTTGGTATGACTTATCAAACTATATTGAAGTTACCAGAAACCAGCCAGATGCAGGAGAGTTAGTAGGCGGCCCGTTTGAGTTCACAGTAGGCGATGGCGAGGCCGATAACA
>CANNBV010000009.1 GCA_947502975.1 uncultured Flavobacteriaceae bacterium | reverse complement strand
GAAGGTGATTTTGATTTATCGAATTCAATATCGGTATACAGAAACCAGCCAGATGCAGGAGAGTTAGTAGGCGGCCCGTTTGAGTTCACAGTAGGCGATGGCGAGGCCGATAACATAGCAGAAGGTACTATTACCATAGAAGGCGGTGGCGTAGGCGCCAATGGCCAATGGGTTGTAACGGACGATCAGGGAAATATCTTAGGCTTACCACCAAGTCCATATGTAGTAGACTTTGATGGCGCAGGCGAGGGTACATGCTTAGTATGGTACTTACGTTATGATGGCGAGTTGATAGGCGCCGAAGTAGGCAAGAATGCAAATGACTTAGAAGGTTGCTTTAGCTTATCAAATTCTATCACAGTAATCAGAAAAGGAGTAGAGAGTGAGGAATGTGATGTTAATGGAGGTTACCTAAAACCTGGTGGTTTATATCTTTTCTGTCAAGGTGATGGTATTGCAGATTATGCTGAAGATATCGATTTAAGGAATAATGAAGGTATTAATTCTCAGTGGGTAATAACTGATGTAGAAGGTAATATTTTAGGTTTACCAGCTAGCCCAGATCAAGTTAACTTTGATGAGGCAGGTCCAGGTGTATGTTTAATATGGCATTTGAGCTTTGATGGAGAATTAAATGGAGCAAAGGTTGGTTATAATGCATTTACTGATTTAGATGGATGCTACGATTTATCTAATCCAGTACCAGTATTTAGATTCCCTACTGATAGTGGATTATGTGATATATTAATTTACAGTGGTAAGAACTTGAGTACTAATGATTTTTCTGATGTAAATATTTCAATGTATCCTAACCCAGCAAGTCATAAGGTTAAAATAGATTTATCAAAATCTGTTCTAGAGGATATCACTGTTAGAATCCATAGTTTTACAGGAAGCGAAGTTTACAATAAATCTGTAAACTTAAGTGCAAATCGATTATTAGATGTGGATGTTAGCAGATTTTCTCAAGGAACTTATTTAATAAGTATTACTGATAATACAGATCGTTCTGTTAAAACAGTTAAAAAACTAATAGTAGAATAATCACTAATAAATAGTTTGATTTATGAAAGCCACCTTAATTAAAAAGGTGGCTTTTTATTTTAATAAGCTATTTTTCATTCCTTTCCAACGAAGTTTTCGAATAAATAGCCCCTCTTCTTCAGATACTAAAAATTCAGGTTTCTCTTTTCTTGCTTTAAAATAACCGCCCATATAATCTTTAAATAAAGTGAAGCTACTTTTTTTGTAAGCTAGTTTAATTGCGGAAATTAGAGTGATGAAAAAACCATAACGTATTTTATACATAGCTTCTCCTTGTAAATATTTTGAAGCTTTATTATAACTTAGTCCTGTAGGTTTTAAATGTTTTACGTGAAGAGTGTCATCTGTTAATATATCCCATTGATAATACTTAGCGAGTAGTTCGTCAACAGTGTCCCAACCCATGGAACACTTCAACTTACCTATTTCTACAAAACATTCTTTTCTGTATGCTTTTAAGGCTCCTCTAATATGATCTTTGCGAGTTAGATTCTCTAAAACCCAATTACCATCTTTTTCAACATAGCAAAACCCAGAAGCCATGCCTAAACTTGAATTTTTATTAAAATGATTCGCTAATTGTTCTAAATAATTCTCAGGAAAAATTAAATCAGCATCAAATTTGCAAATCACATCGTAATTATCATCTAATGTTTCGAAACCTTTGTAAAACGCATTAATAATTTTAGCACCAGGTAAGTGTTTATCAGATGATCGTACATTCACAAGAGTGATAAAATCATGTTTTAGTGTAAAACCATCAACAACAGACTCGGTTTTATCTGTTGAGTTATCGTTAACCACGACAATTCGCTTAGGTTTTAAGGTTTGTTGTGATAATGAATATAACGTTAAACCAATAGAGTCCGATTCATTGTGGGCTGGTATGACGATGTAGAAATTCACTAACTAAACTCTTTCAGCATAAACAATATAATATCTTGGTGTAAACCATCTTAAAATAGGGCGAACACCTATTTTTTTTGTTGGATTTGTCCATTTCTCTCTGTCTATAATTTTCCATCCAGATTTTTCTAATAACCAGTCGAATTGCCAGTCTTCAAATTCGTGATAATGTCGATCTCGCATATCTGTTTTACTGCGGTATGCTGGTGAAAACCATAATTTAAGTGGAACACTAGCTACTAATTTTTCTGCTTTAATCGATTTTAAAACTGTGTAAGGAGAAAGTAAATGCTCAAAAATTTCAAAAGCAGTAATTACATCTGCATTTGAGGATGTTATGTTAGATGTGTCTATATCTAAATCCTCACCTTTAGTATTTTCTACTGGATATCCATGTTGCTTCATGATTTCAGTAAAAGGATTGATAACTCCTAAATCTAGAATATTTTCTGAAGTAGAAATGTGCTTCTTAAGAAATTCAATAGTATGTTTAAAGCGTTTATTGGGGTATGAGTGCTCGTACATATTAATATTGATATACAATAGCATTAATATGCATGCCAGCACCAACACTAGCAAAAATTACAACATCTCCTTTATTGAGTTTGTGATTCTTTAATTGTTTGTTTTTTACCAAATCAAAAAGAGTAGGAACCGTTGCTACAGAACTATTGCCTAATTTTTGAATACTCATTGGCATTATATCTTCAGGTATTTCAGTTTTGTAGAGCCTGTAAAAGCGTTTAAGAATCGCTTCATCCATTTTTTCGTTAGCCTGATGTATAAAAATCTTTTTTACATCAGTTATATCTACACCGCTATTGTCTAGACAGGTTTTCATAGCTTTAGGAACATTAATTAAAGCAAATTCGTAGATTTTTCTACCATCCATTTTAATGTAACGTGTATCCTTATCTAGCTCTTGATTGTTAGAATTTCCAAAGAATAAATAATATGCCTCGTCATATGTAAAACTTGCTGTTTCATGGGTTAATATCCCGCCTTCATCATCTGTAGCTTCAATAATTGTTGCACCAGCACCATCTGAGAAAATCATAGCATCTCTATCATGTTTATCAACAACTCTGGACAAGGTCTCAGTACCAATAACCAAACAGCGTTTTGCCATTCCAGATTTTATAAAAGCCTGCGCTTGTATGACTCCTTCAATCCAACCTGGGCAACCAAAAAGTAAATCGTAAGCGATACATTTTGGGTTTTTTATACGTAAACTATGTTTGATTCTCGACGCTAAAGAAGGTAAAAAATCACTTTGAATGGTACCATGTTTAACATCTCCAAAATTATGCGCAACAATAATGTAGTCAATTGTTTCTGGATCTATATTGGCATCTTCAATAGCTTTTTCAGCAGCAAAAAAGCCTAAGTCTGATGAGTTTAAATGATTTTTAGCATAACGACGTTCAGAAATACCTGTGATGGATTTGAATTTTTCTACAATAACTTCGTTTGGTGAAGTAATTACTGAGCCATCAGTATTTAAAAATTCATGATTATGAAAGTTTTCATTCTTCTCTACAGTAGACGGAATGTAACTACCAGTACCAGTAATTTTAATATTCATAAATACGAAACTTACTTTTAATTAATTCTTAATAGCAATATAAAATGATTTGAAAAAGTAACAATGTATTTATTAAACAAATTACGATGTTCAAACGGTATTTTAAGCTTCTATATAGTCTTCAATTGGTGCACATGTACAGATTAAATTTCTATCTCCATATGCATCATCAACACGTCTTACTGTAGGCCAAAACTTGTTAGAACGCGTGTATTCTAAGGGAAATGCAGCCTTCTCTCTTGAATATGGCAAGTACCAATCATCAGAAGTAATCATTTCCAAAGTATGTGGTGCGTTTTTCAAAACATTATTAGAATCATCTTGAGAAACCGAATCGATCTCATGTTTAATCGAAATCATAGCGTCGCAAAAACGGTCTATTTCGGCTTTACTTTCACTTTCTGTTGGTTCAATCATCATAGTTCCTGCTACAGGAAAAGATACTGTAGGCGCATGGAAGCCATAGTCCATTAAACGTTTTGCAATATCTGTAACCTCAATACCATTTGCTTTAAATGGGCGACAATCTATAATCATTTCATGAGCTGCTCTACCTTTTTCACCTGAATAGAGTGTTTCATAATACCCTTCTAATCTTTGCTTTATATAATTTGCATTCAGAATCGCGACTTCTGTAGATTTTGTTAAACCTTTCGCACCTAGCATTTTGATATAACCGTATGAAATTAAACAAGCTAGTGCAGAACCAAAAGGAGCAGCAGATATTGCAGTAATGGCATCTTTTCCTCCAGTTTTTATTATAGGATTACCTGGTAAAAAAGGCGCTAATTGTTTGGCCACACAAATAGGACCAACCCCTGGGCCTCCACCACCATGAGGGATAGCAAAGGTTTTATGTAAATTTAAGTGGCATACATCTGCACCAATATTACCAGGGTTTGTTAAGCCTACCTGAGCATTCATGTTAGCACCATCCATGTACACTTGTCCGCCATTATCATGAACGATTTGAGTGATTTCCTTAATTGCAGATTCGTAAACGCCATGTGTAGAAGGATAGGTAACCATTAAAGCAGATAGATTGTCTCTATGTAATTCTGCTTTTTCGCGTAAATCCTCTACATCAATATTACCTTCTTCAGTTGATTTTGTAACAATAACTTTCATACCTGCCATAACAGCACTTGCTGGATTTGTACCGTGGGCAGATGATGGAATTAAACAAATGTTTCTGTGATGATCTCCACGAGATTCATGATACGCTTTTATCACCATTAAACCTGCAAATTCTCCCTGAGCCCCAGAGTTAGGCTGCAATGAAGTCGCAGCAAAACCAGTAATTTCGGTTAATTGATCCTCTAATGCCTTTAAAACTTCAAGATATCCTTTTGCTTGTTTTTTAGGTACAAAAGGGTGAATGTTTGCCCACTTAAAGATACTTAACGGCAACATTTCTGAAGCTGCGTTTAGTTTCATGGTACACGAACCTAGAGAAATCATGGAGTGATTCAATGCTAAATCTTTACGCTCTAAAGACTTGATGTAGCGCATTAAGTCAGTTTCAGAATGATATGTATTAAATACGTCTAACTCTAAAAAAGAAGATGTTCTTGTAAGTGAAGCATCAATATTATTTGCGGGTAAAACTTCTGAAATTTCAATAGTCTCTTTTTTAGCGGCTTCAGCAAAAATTGATATCAGATAGTTAAGGTCTCTAATAGAAGTTGTTTCATTAATAGAAACAGTAACTGTATTTTTATCTAGATACCAAAGATTGACTTTTTTCTCAGAAGCAACTTTCTTTATTTTTTTTGCTTTTGTTTTAATTTGAAGCGTATCAAAAAACGAAGTGTTCACTTGCTTATAACCAAGAGTTTGTAAAACTTCAGCAAGTTTAGATGCTTTATTGTGTATTCTGTTAGCAATAAATTCTAATCCTTTAGGACCATGATACACGGCATACATACTCGCCATGACGGCAAGTAAAACTTGAGCTGTGCAAATATTAGAAGTTGCTTTATCACGTTTTATATGCTGCTCTCTTGTTTGTAAAGCCATACGTAAGGCACGTTTCCCGTCAGTATCTTTTGTTACACCTATAATACGACCAGGAATATCTCTTTTGTAAGCTTCTTTGGTAGCAAAATAAGCAGCATGAGGACCACCATATCCCATTGGAATTCCAAAACGTTGTGTTGTACCTACAACAACATCAGCTCCAAATTTACCGGGAGCTTCTAATTTTACTAAGCTTAAAATATCTGCAGCTACTGCAACTTTTATTTCAGCTGCATTGGCTTTTTCTATAAATGATTTAATGTCAGTTATCTGTCCGTTTTTTCCAGGATACTGCAAAAGTGCCCCAAAAAAATCTGAAGAAAAATCAAAATCATCATCTTTACCAATTACGATTTCAATCCCTATGGGAGTAGATCTGGTTTGTAAAAGAGATAAAGTTTGCGGTAAAATATGTTCGGAAACAAAAAACTTATTTATTCCAGCCTTCTTTTGAGGCCTGCTTCTAACTGCAAACAACAAACTCATAGCTTCAGCAGCAGACGTGCTTTCGTCTAATAGTGACGCATTAGCAATTTCCATTCCAGTCAAATCTGTCACCATGGTTTGGAAATTTAAAAGTGCTTCTAATCTTCCTTGCGCAATTTCTGCTTGGTAAGGCGTATAAGCTGTGTACCATCCTGGGTTTTCTAAAATATTTCTTTGAATAACAGCCGGCATTACCGTTGGGTGGTACCCTAAACCTATGTATGTTTTACGCGCTTTATTCTTTTTTGAAAGCTCATGAATATGTAACAAATACTCATATTCAGACATTGGCTCATCTAAATTTAATCCATTTTTTAACCGAATATCATCAGGTATAGTTTCTTGAATCAGTTGGTCTATGGTATCTAGACCAATAGTTTCTAACATGAGGTTTTGATCTTCTTCTCTAGGACCGATGTGGCGCAGTGCAAAAGCATTTGTATTCATCAAGTTTCAATTTGAAATATAATTTTGCAAAATTAAGTAATAATTAATGGTTTTTAGAGCACTAAATCGAAAGTTTTTAACTGTTTGTCTGCCTTATTAACAGTTTGTGTATTTTTACAAGATGAAGGTTTTAAAGCAACTTCTTAACTTTTACATAAATAGTAGCATCCATGTGGCTTTGGCCGTTTATGCATTAACATATATCACCTTAATTGAGTTTGATATATCTTATGATAAACCTTTATTATATTTCGTGTTTTATGGTACAATAACTGGCTACAATTTTGTAAAGTATTTTGGTCTTGCCAAATTTCACCACAGAAGTTTGGCAAACTGGTTAAAAGCCATTCAAGTATTTTCCTTTTTCAGCTTTGTGTTAATGTGTTATTATGGACTCCAATTACCTACTAAAATTCTATATTGTATTTCAATATTTGGAGTAATTACTTTTTTTTACGCTATACCTTTTTTGCCAAAGCGTTTTTTTATAGATAAGCACCATAACCTTAGAAGTATTGGTGGATTAAAAGTTTATGTTATCGCATTAGTATGGAGTGGCATTACAGTTTTTCTACCGATACTCAACAATGATAAGCTTATTAATGCAGATGTTGCATTAACTGGATTACAGCGCTTTATGTTTGTTATAATTTTAATGCTACCTTTTGAAATTCGCGATTTGAAGTTTGATAGTTTAAAACTATCTACAATACCACAGAAAATAGGTGTAAGAGGCACAAAATTTATAGGAGTGGCGTTAATAGTTGTACTATTTTTAATAGAATTTTTTAAAAACGATATATCTCAAAACAGTATAATTGTACTCTTTTTAACACTAATTATAACAAGCATACTTTTGATGGTAGCAAAAGTAGAACAGCATAAATATTATAGTGCATTTTGGGTAGAAGGTGTGCCAGTTTTATGGCTACTATTACTACTGTGGCTTAATTAGAAACTTCCTTCAAAACTTTTTCGAATTTCTCTTTCATTTCAGTTTTAGAAGATGTACTCAAACATTCCACATCCGCTTTTTTGATAGTTTTCGTAAGCTTGCTATTATTTGCGGTATATTTTCTGCAAGCCTTACAATAAATTAAATGAATATTTAATTTAATTTTTTCCCACAGCGTTGCATCATTGTATTGTGTCTTATCACATACATGATTTGCTTCATCACAAGGAATTATAACCTTAATCTTACTCATAATTAAAACCAATTTGCTTTAAGGCAATCCGCCATAGCAGTTCTTGCTCTATGAATGATAACCCAAAGGTTAGACGCAGTAATATTAAGTTCATTACAAATAACTTCAGTCTCGTAATTTAAAATTGTTTTCATCTTAAAAACATCCGCTTGTTTATGAGGTAATTTCTCTAAACAGTTATGTATAGCGTCTCCCAACTCATTGTTTTGTAAGGAGTCTTCTGCTGTTTTATCAAACGGATCTGCCACACGTTCTTCTAACCAGTCGCCTTCACTTTCTGTATCATTATAATTAATTCTCACTTCAGCTTTACCTTTGTTAGAATTAATCTTACGGTAGTGGTCTATAATTTTACGTTTTAAAATAGAAATAAGCCAAGTACGCTCACTTGCTTCACCCTTAAAGTTTTTCATTGACTTCAAACCGGCCAAAAATGTTTCCTGAACCAAATCTTGGGCTATTTCACGATCACTAACACGAGTAATCGTATAGTTAAAGAGGTAATCAGAATAGAGGTCTATCCATTTATTTGGATCAATTTTATGATCTGGCATTCGTGTAGCTTCTTTTTTTTGAATTTCAAAAATACACTAAAAAATTGAATTTATATAAATGTTATTCTAATGCATCATAAACTTTTTGGGCGTTACCCCGTTCGGCCGCTTAGGCTCTCGAAGCGGGGTCGGGCTTTCACTACTCAATCCCTCCTGCGTCGGGGATTTCAAACATGCCGTTCAATCCCTAACGCAGGTATCCGCTAACTATAGTTCTCTGCCAAAGATTTGTTGTTTTTTTATAAGTTATAATGTAGTACCCTAAGCAACGTTTTTTTAACTAGTTTTATTGGTAGTCAAATCTTTCAAAGCAGTTTCTATATTTACAAAAGCAAACTTAAAATTATTGTTTAAAAGGCGTTCAGGAATAACGTTTCTACTTTTTAAAACAAGTTCGGTTTCAGTACCAATTATTCTGGCACCAAGTTTCAATAAAGGTATAGGGTGAGAAATTCCAAAAGGAGTTTTTAGAACATTTCTAAGAGTTTTCATTAAAGTATAGTTATTGGTAGGTTTAGGGACACATAAATTAAAAACACCATCAAGTTTTTTATTGTCTATTAGAAATTCAATAGCCCTACTAAAATCTAACTCATGTATCCAACTTACTTTTTGTTGTCCTGAACCCTGTTTTCCTCCCAATCCAAATTTAACTAATCTTTTTAGAGGAATTAAAGCCCCTCCTTTTTTACCCAAAACGATTGAGGTTCTTAAAATTATTTTTCTGGTTTTTGGTGTTATAATAGAGTTAAAAGCTGTTTCCCATGATTTAGCAATATTCATAGAGAAATCATTTCCTATTTCTCCATCTTGCTCAGTCATCTCCTTATCAAAAGAACTCCTGTAAATGGTAGCCGTAGATGAGTTTATCCAAATTTTAGGGGGTGTTTCGCAGAGGTTAATTGCTAAGCCCAATAAATGAGTGGAATCTATTCTAGAGTCATAAATTAGTTTTTTGTTTTTTGCATTGTAACGGCAATCCACAGATTTTCCTGTAAGATTTATTAAAACTTCTATGTTTTCAAGTTCTTTTTGCCATTTTCCTAAACCCTTAGCATTCCAGAAAATGTGATTTTTTTGTTTTGGATTCCTAGTTAAAACTTTTACTGCGAATCCTTTTTTTATGAAATAGTTTTCCAGTACTTGTCCTAGAAAACCTGTTCCTCCAGCTATTATTATAGTTTTCATTATGAATAATTTATTTAGTACAGCTAATTATGTAGTATCCAAAACTTTTCATGTGTAACCCAGATAATAAGGCATAAAATGAACCCTTTAAGTTATGCAAACTTTCTCTTTTTAATTGTTTTGAGTTTACAAGTTTTTTAAAGGCAAAACCTAAAATAGCAAATGGTACATGAAGAACAGAAGGAGCTACTCTAAAAGAAGCGTCTTCAACTTTTACATCATTAAAACCTGCAGCTTTTAAATGTGCTACCATGTTCTCGATAGTTTCAAGCTTTTCTAAACTCCAATGATTACATAGTTTTCTGTACGCATATTTGCCACCGTGGCATAAGTCTTTTGAGTCTTTCTTTAAAAAGGCATCCGCAATTACTAATGTTCCATTAGGTTTTAGAATTCGAAAAGCCTCAGCTATCGAGTTTTTACTATGACCAGAATGACATAAGCTTTCAACAGCTATCGCCGCATCAAAAGTCTCAGTCTCAAATGAAGTTTGGTTGTAATTCTTTTTTAAGATTGCGCCATTTAAACCCTTCAATAACATGTTACCTTGTTGCACTTGAAACTCTGAAAGTGTAACACCAAAAGCAGTAAGGCGTTTATTCTTTTTAAGCATGTATCGCATACTGCCACCCATACCACATCCTAAATCAACTAAACTTGTTTTTTCCTTTTTTGGAAGTTCTAATTTTTTCAAGATTTGATGATTCATTTCATTTAACATACTATCTCTTTTCAATGGATTAGTTTTAAACGGCACAAAATACCCAAAGTGCATGTTATAATCCTTGCTCCAAAATTTATAATCTTCAGTAGCTTCGTTATAGAAATCAATCATTTCTATACGATTCATTTCTGTTTTAGTTGTAATGTTTAGTGCTGTTGATTTCATATTACTTGGTTTGAACTTGAACTTGAACTTCTTTATTTTGAGCCTGTCTAGAAATTCGTCTTCCTCTAAAGAAAAAGTAAAGATTAATAAATAGCATCACTCCCAGATAGATTGAAAATCCGCCAATTTTTTTACTTAATATTTCAATAAGATTTTGATAACTCATACCATTAATACTTTGATAAGAAATTTTTAAGATTAGCATTGCCCAACCTATATTTATAAGATAAAACCCTATTTCAAAAAGTTTATTGGTGGCTATCGCAATATCTTCTTTCCCTTTAAAAATGTCTATCATAAATAGTTTGCCATTTTTAAAAAGCATTTTAGATACATAAATTGTTAAAACTATTACTATTGGTAAATAAATTAAATAGCCGATGATAATTTTTGAATTTTCCATGATTTATTGATTTAAAAATTTTGATTTTAAGTAATAAGTAAGACAAAACACATTGTTATAATGCATTACTGCTAGTCCAATGATTATTATTCCTAAATGATAACTCAAAGCGTTAAGCATTTCAGGTAGTGAGGTAATTTTTTCCCAATAAGCGATACTTATTATAGCATATCCAAGATTTAACAAGTAATAACCTATCAATAGTATGTTGTTAATGTTTTTCACAAGTAATTTATCGCCTTGAAATAAATTAAGAAGGAATATTTCACCGTTTTTATAAAATAACCAACCAACATAAATCATTATGTAGAATATTATCGGAACATAAATTATATATGATAGAATGTTATAATTCATTTATAAAATTATTAAACTTTCAGAAAATATTGAAAGTTATATTTAAAAAAAATTGATACCTATTTCATCAATTTGAAAACAGATTTTGTTAACCAGTTTTGCTTTTGGTTGACGAGTTTGTTCATTAAAGTGTCTAAATCATCTGTTAAATCTTTTAAAGCTTTAGTTTGCTTTATTAATTCCTTTGTTTTTTGTGTGCCATCGTCTTTAATAGAGGAGACGTCTTCTAGAACTTTTATAACAGGTTTTATTTCTCTACGACTACGTTCTTTTGCAACTATTCTTGCCAATTCTTGAACATCTTTTTCTGTAGTGAAAAATTCTTTGCGTTCACCTCGAACTATTTCTTTGGTTACAATGCCCCAATCCATTAATTGACGCAAATTCATACTCGTATTACCTCTGGAAATCTTCAATTCTTCCATAATCTCTTCCATAGATAATGGTTTTGTTGAAATAAAAAGCAAGGCTTGTATCTGCGCCATCGCTTTATTGATGCCCCACAATGTACCTAAGCTTCCCCAAGTACTAATAAATTTTTCTTTTGCTTCTTGATATTGCATAGCACAAAGATATAAATAATTTCTAAACTTTCAATAATTACTGAAAGTTTATTTTGAAATAATATAATTTTATTAATTATAGGATTTAATAGCTAACCAATTCTCTGTTATATTTTTGTTTATATGCCACTGGAGTTATACCAGTATATCGTTTAAACAAACCTCTAAAGGCTTTAGTATCTGAATAGCCAATGGCAAACATTATCTCGCTTATTGTTTTTTGAGATGATTCCAATTCTTGTTTCGCTGTTTCTATTTTTACACGCTGAATATATTCTAAAGGCGTATTACCTGTTGCTTTTTTAAAACGGCGAATAAAATTTCTAGAACTTATTGCTAGTTTTTTTGAAAGCTCTTCAATTGATATTTTCTCTGAGATATGTGCCTCAATATACGTTTGTGCTTTTTTTATCAAGATATCTGAATGCTCTTTTTGACTTCTGAAAATGGCAAACTGATTTTGGTTATCCCTATCTATTTCAATTTCAAACATTTTTGATACATAAATAGCAACTTCTTTTCCACAATATTTTTGAACCAGATGCACCATAAGATTTAAGAATGAATAAGCGCCTCCACTTGAATAAATACCTTCTTCTTCGGTTATAATCTTTTCAGGTTTTACATTAATTTTTGGATAACGTTGTTTAAATAATTCAATACCCGCCCAATGTGTCGTACATTGTTTATCATCTACCAATCCAGTTTCCGCAAGTAAAAAAGCACCCATGCAAAGGCTAGCTATTTCAGCATTATGTAGTAACCGTTGTTCTTTTATCCATGCAATAAAATCATAATTTGTTTCTAATTCTTGGAGTACAAATTGCGGAAGCACAGCAGGAATTATAATCAAATCCGTTTTATCTATTTGTTCTATTGTCGCTGTGCAGTGTATCGAAAAAGCACCGTCATATAAAACTGTTTTTTCATCAATACCAACTAAATTTATATCAAAAATAGGTACATCGCTCTTACCAGATTGTAAAAAGAAATGATTTACACTACTAAATATTTTATAGGGACCAACAACACTACTTAAAATGGCATTTGCTTTTGGCACTAGTATACTTACATGTTTCATCTTAGTGATTTTGTTGACTAAAATACTATTATTTTTTGTCGAAACCAACACCTTAAAGTGTCATTTTTGACCATCTTAGTTGGTTTAGTATTTTAATAAATTTGAAGATACAATTTACGATAAGCTATGGATGCTAAATCATATTTTGAAGATATTAGAACCACTTTTTGCTCACTAAATAAAGATGTTACTGTTGGAAAAATGATGAGTTCTGAAGCTATTCACTACAAAGGAAAAGTATTCGCTTTTTTTTCAACCAAAGGGAAAATGGTTTTTAAATTGGGTAAAAATTTCAACCCTGAAAATGATAAACTTCCTTTAGAAGTATTTAGTCCTTTTAAAAGTAAAAAACCTTTATCTGGGTGGTTTCAACTTGATGCTTCTTACAAAAAATCATGGTATGACTTAACAGAAAAAGCTTTACAATTAATTCAATCGTAATATGATAACAAAAGCATACACAGATTTTTTTAACGAATTAAATCATAACAATACCAGAGAATGGTTTCATGACAACAAAAAGCGTTATGAAATTGATGTAAAACAGCCTTTTTTGAATTTGCTTTCAGAATTAATTCCAGAATTAAGAGAATGTGATTCTAGAATTTTACAGGATGAGAAGAAAGCCATATTTAGAATAAATAGAGATGTACGTTTTTCAAAAGATAAAACACCATACCATACAATGCTAAAGGCAGGTTTTTCACCTAATGGAAAAAAATCGATGTTACCGGGTTATTATTTGGGCATTAGTGCAGATCGTATTCATGTAGGGGGAGGGCTTTTTATGATAAAACCACCAGAATTAAAATTGGTAAGAGCCCATATTGCTGATAATGTAGAGAGTTTTTTAGAGATTATAAATTCTAAAAATTTCAAAAATAAACTAAAAGAGTTAAAGGGAGAAACTGCTAAACGCATAGACAAGTCATTTGAAACAATATCGGATAAAACAAAACATATTTATAATAAGCAGTTTTATGCTATGACTGAATTACCTATTTCTGAATACTACGATTCACTAAAATTGGTAACTGTAATTAAGGAACATTTTGAAGCTATAAAACCTTTAAATAAATTTTTAAATGACGCATTTTAAATATTTAATGATATAAATCAATCAAAATTATGACAACACAAGAAGTAGCAAACAAATTAGTGAATTATTGCAGAAAAGGTCAGTATGCTGAAGCTGTACAAGAGTTATATGCACCAAATATAATAAGTATAGAGCCAGATCCAGATGGGGCACCAGTGAAAATTTGTGAAGGATTAGAAGCGGTTATCGCTAAAGGGCAACAATTTCAGGACATGACAGATGAAGTTCATGGTTCTGAAATATCAGATCCAATTGTAGCAGACAATTTTTTTGCTTGTACCATGAAAATGGATGTAACTTTCAAAGGAGCCCCAAGAACATCAATGGAAGAAGTTTGTCTTTATAAAGTTGAAGAAGGCAAAATAGTAAGAGAAGAGTTCTTCTTTACACCGATTCAAAAAGGTTAAAAAAAGTTTTTTTCTTTTTAAGCATTTTTGAAATCCAAATACTTAATAACCAAATTACTCCGCCAACTTGAGTAAGTGCGGTTAGGAAAATGAAAAAGAAAAGGTGTTTAATTAGTTTTAGAAACTTCATAAACACCTAAACGATTAAATGTATATACTTATTTTAACAATCCAGCCCGTTTCAACAAAGCTTCGGGTTTCGGTTCTGCACCTCTAAAGCGTTTGTATAGCGTCATTGGGTTTTCTGTACCGCCTTTGCTTAGTACATTATCTTTAAATTTATCAGCTACAGTTTTATTAAAGATACCTTGGGTTTTAAAATATTCAAAAGCATCAGCATCTAAAACTTCTGCCCATTTGTAACTGTAATAACCTGATGAATACCCGCCTTGAAATATATGTGAGAATGCTGTACTCATACAATTTTCTTTTACATCCGGATACAATGTGGTGTTTTCAAAAGCTTTTGATTCGTGAGTTTTTACATCCTTTATTTGGGTTGGGTCTTGACTATGCCAACTCATATCTAATAAACCAAAACTTAGTTGGCGTAAGGTTTGCATACCTTCATGAAAAGTAGCAGATGCTTTGATTTTTTCAACTAAATCCATCGGAATTACTTCCCCAGTTTCATAATGCGTGGCAAACAACTCTAAAGCTTCTTTTTCATAACACCAGTTTTCCATGACCTGACTTGGTAATTCTACAAAATCCCAATACACACTAGTTCCAGATAAACTGGGGTAGATAGTATTTGCCAGCATCCCATGAAGAGCATGACCAAATTCATGGAACAACGTAGTCACTTCGTTAAATGTTAAAAGGGATGGTTTAGTTTTTGTTGGTTTGGTAAAATTACAAACGTTAGAAATATGAGGTCTACTATTATCTCCATTTTTAATGTATTGCGGTTTGTAAATAGTCATCCATGCGCCGTTGCGTTTTCCTGGTCTTGGAAAAAAATCGGCATAAAAAATAGAAATAAATTCACCTTTAGAATTCGTGACTTTATAGGTTAAGACGTCTTCATGATATTTATCTATAGTATCAATTTCTTCAAAATGTAAATCGAATAATTTGTTGGCTATCGTAAATGCACCATTAATAACATTTTCTAACTTAAAATATGGTTTTAACAACTCATCATCCAAACTAAATAGTTTTTGTTTTAATTTTTCTGAATAATAAGCGCCATCCCATTTTTGAAGTCGATCGATGCCATCCAAATCTTTTGCAAAACTTTCTAGATTTTGAAATTCACGTTCTGCAGCTGGCTTTGCTTTTTCTAACAGTTCATTTAAAAACTTCTGAACATTTTCTGGGGTTTCAGCCATACGTTCTTCCAATACAAAATGTGCGTGGGTTTTATACCCTAAAAGATTAGCACGTTCATACCTCAATTTTACGATATCTAGAACATTATTTTGATTATCTAAATCATCGTTTTTAAATGCTTTTGCACCAGCAGCAATTGACATTTTTTTGCGTAACTCTCGATTATCTGCATATGTTACAAAAGGAATATAGCTGGGGTAATCTAAAGTAAATAGCCAACCTTCCTTGTTTTTACTTTCAGCCAATTGCTTAGCAGCTTCTTTTGTACCATCAGGAAGTCCTGAAAGATCTGCCTCATCAGTTATTAGCATTTCAAATTTGTTCGTTTCTGCTAATACGTTTTCGCCAAATTTTAATTTTAGCTGACTCAGTTTTTTATCAATCTCTCGAAGTTGTGCCTTTTTGTCTTCAGGTAGATTTGCACCATTTCTTGAAAAGCCTTTGTATTTTTTATCTAATAGTGTCTGTTGTTCTATAGTTAAATCAAGCTTATCTTTAGACTGATAAACAGCTTTTACACGTTTGAATAAATTTTCGTTTAATGTAATATCATTACTAAACTCAGAAAGTAGAGGAGATACTTCTTGAGCAATTTTTTGAATGGTTTCGTTAGTTTCAGCAGAATTTAAATTGAAAAAAATACTAGAGATTCTATCTAGCTTTTCTCCTGAGAAATCCAGAGCTTCAATAGTGTTTTCAAAAGTAGGAGCTGCTTCATTATTTACTATAGTATCTATTTCAGCTTTGGCTTCAGCTATAGCATTTTTAAAAGCAGGAAGATAGTCTTGATCTTTAATTTTAGAAAATGGAGCAGTGTTATATGGTGTATTAAAACCGTTTGTCGATGAGTAATCAATCATTGTTTAATAAAAAAGTGTTAAAATTTTAATTTATTATGCGTGCACAGTAAATTAGTTATATCTTCGCGCAGATTTTTCAGAGGAGTTAACTTTTAACTCGTAAGAATTATTGTTAATAGCTATGGAACCTCGACATTTTTGTCGGGGTTTCTCTATTTTAAATCCTTGGCAGATTCGTGAACTTTTAGTTTTAAGCCTTCTTTGTAAGCTATAACTTTATCAAGAACACACGTATCATGAGAGCCAATAATTTGAGCTGCTAGAATACCTGCGTTTTTTGCACCGTTTAAGGCTACAGTTGCCACAGGAACGCCACCAGGCATTTGTAAAATAGATAATACAGAATCCCAACCATCTATAGAATTACTACTTTTTACAGGAACACCAATTACAGGAAGTGGTGATAAAGAAGCAATCATTCCTGGTAAATGTGCAGCACCACCGGCACCAGCAATAACCACAGCAAAACCTCTTGTGTGCGCATGCTGCCCGTAATCGAATAATTTTTCAGGGGTACGATGTGCTGATACAATATCAACTTCTACTTCAATATCAAAACCTTTTAAGATGTCTACTGCATCTTGCATCACAGGAAGATCACTCTTACTCCCCATAATTACACCTACTTTTTTCATAAAATTTGCTTTATGTCAGGTCGAGCGCAGTCGAGACCTAATTTGGTAATCAAAATATTTAAACAAACCCCTCGACTGCGCTCGGGGAGACAAAATTTATTCACTTATTACTTTAATTGATTTTTTTACTTCCTCTGCAACACGACGTGCTTCATTCAAATCTTCATTTACAATAGTAACGTGTCCCATTTTTCTAAACGGACGTGTTTGCTTTTTACCATAAATATGTGGCGTTACACCGTCCATGGTCATAATATTTTCTATGTTCTGGTAAACTACATTCCCAGTGTGCCCTTCAGCGCCTACCAAATTTACCATTACACCCCCAACTTTGCTATCTGTTCTACCTAAAGGTAAATCTAAAATAGCGCGAAGGTGTTGCTCAAATTGTGAGGTATAACTCGCCTCAATGGTTTGATGCCCAGAATTATGAGGTCTTGGCGCAACTTCATTTATTAAAATATCATCATCTTTGGTTTGAAACATCTCAACCGCTAATAAACCGACATGATTAAAGGCTTTTGAAACGTTTAAGGCAATTTCTCGTGCTTTATTGGCAACTTCTGTAGAGATTCTAGCTGGGCAAATGACATACTCTACTTGATTTGCTTCTGGATGGAATTCCATTTCTACAACAGGAAATGTCTTGGTATCTCCTGATGCGTTCCTTGCCACAATTACAGCTAGTTCATTTTTAAAAGGTACCAGTTCTTCAGCAATACATTCACCTTTAGGTAAATGTTCTAAATCCGAAAGCTGTCGTACTACTTTTACACCGTTGCCATCATATCCAAATTGTGCAGCTTTCCAAACAAAAGGTAGCTCTAATCCTCCATTATTGATGGCATCTTCAATTTCAGATAGGTAAGCAAATCTTGAAAAAGGCGCAGTTGGTAGCTCGTTATCAACATAAAACAATTTTTGTTTTGCTTTATTTTGTATCGTACGTAATGTTTCAGATTGAGGATATACTTTGATACCTTCTTTTTCGAGAGCTTCTAAAGCATCAACATTAACATTTTCAATTTCAATAGTTAGAACATCTACCTGTTTTCCGAAGTTATAAACGGCATCATAATCCATTAAATCACCTAAATGAAATTCATCACAAGCAGTTTTACATGGTGCCTCATTACTAGCTTCCAATACACAGGTGTAAATATCAAATTTTCGTGTGTTGTATAATAACATTTTACCCAATTGACCACCGCCTAGAATACCTAATTTAAAATCTGAAGAAAAATAATTCATTACCAACTTTTATAAGTGCAAGTTAAAGATGCACAAAAATACACTTAAATAGCAAATTCTATAGTCAAATCGTAAATCAAAACACCGTAAATCGTTAATCATTTAATTATCTTTGCATTTTTCAAACAAAATTAAAGTGATAAAACTTCACGATAAATATTTCAAACCATTCATTTCTGCTGGCGAGATTGAAGCAGCAATCGATAAAATGGTTGTTGAAATTGCTAATGATTTAGGCGATGAAATTCCTGTGTTTATTGGAATTTTGAACGGCTCTTTTATGCTTACAAGTGATTTTGTGAAAAAGTATCCAAAACCATGTGAAGTTACCTTTATAAAATTAGCTTCGTATGAAGGTGTAAAATCTAGTGATGATATTCAACGATTAATTGGATTGACACAAGACTTAACAGGCAGAACTGTTATTATTCTCGAAGATATTATTGATACAGGAAAAACTTTGGCTGAGGTAAACCGCATTTTTGAAAATGAAAAAGTAAAAACACTAAAGATAGCCACACTTTTTTACAAACCAGAGGCATATAAAAAAGATTTCAAACTCCATTATATAGGTATAGAAATTCCGAATAAATTCATTGTAGGCTACGGCTTAGATTATGATAATTTAGGAAGAGACTTGCCAGAAGTATATCAAATAAAAGAAACACAACACATGACTAACATAGTATTATTTGGCCCTCCGGGAGCAGGTAAAGGGACACAAGCTAATTTTTTAAAGGAAAAATATAATCTTGTTCATATTTCCACAGGCGACGTTTTTAGATATAATATGAAAAACGACACGGCTTTAGGAATGTTAGCCAAATCATACATAGAAAAAGGTGCATTGGTTCCAGACCAAGTTACTATTGATATGTTGAATGCTGAAGTTGAAAAGAATGCGGATGCTAATGGTTTTATTTTTGATGGTTTTCCAAGAACAACTGCTCAAGCCGAAGCTTTAAATAAGTTGATGGACAGTAAAGATTCGCAAATTAATGCCATGATTGCTTTAGAAGTAGAAGATGAGGTTTTAGTTGAACGTCTTTTAAAACGAGGTGAAACTAGTGGAAGAGCAGATGATGCTGACGAAAGTATTATAAGAAACCGACTGAAAGTTTATTATGATGAAACTGCTGTAGTTTCAGACTTTTACTCGGCTCAAAATAAATTTATTGCTGTTAATGGAGAAGGAACCATTGAAGACATTACAGAGCGTTTAAGTAAAGTTATAGATTCACTATAGTCTCCACAAGAGTTTAAACTTTAAACTTTAAACTTGAAATTTTAAACTCGATTATGACTGAAGGAAATTTTGTTGATTACGTAAAAATGTATGTGGCCTCTGGTAAAGGTGGTCAAGGTTCTGCACACTTACATCGTGAAAAGTACATTACTAAAGGAGGTCCAGATGGCGGTGATGGTGGTCGTGGTGGTCACGTAATTATTCGAGGGAATTCTAACCTTTGGACATTATTTCATTTAAAATTTAAAAAACACATTCGTGCAGGTCATGGTGGGAATGGTAGTAAAAGTAGAAGTACTGGAGCCGATGGTGAAGATTTTTATGTTGATGTGCCTTTAGGAACAGTAATTAGAGATTCTGAAACTAATGCGATTCTTTTCGAAATTACGGAGCATGGTGAAGAAAAAATTATCGTTGAAGGCGGTAAAGGCGGATTAGGAAACTGGCATTTTAAGTCGTCAACCAATCAAACACCAAGATATGCGCAACCAGGAATGCCAATGGTAGAGCAGTACATTACCATGGAGCTTAAAGTGCTTGCCGACGTTGGTTTGGTAGGATTCCCAAACGCAGGAAAGTCCACGTTGCTTTCAGTAATCACTTCAGCAAAACCAAAAATTGCAGACTATGAGTTTACCACGCTTAAACCCAATTTGGGTATTGTAGAATATCGCGATTTTCAAACGTTCGTAATGGCAGATATCCCTGGAATTATTGAAGGAGCTGCAGAAGGCAAAGGTCTTGGTCATTATTTTTTACGTCATATAGAACGTAATTCGGTATTGTTATTTTTGATTCCAGCAGATGCAGATAATATTACCAAACAATATGAGATATTACTGGATGAATTGCGTCGCTACAATCCAGAAATGCTGGATAAGGAACGCTTAATTGCCATTTCAAAATGCGATATGTTGGATAGTGAATTACAAGCAGAATTAAAGACAGAACTAGATAACGAACTGCCAATTCCTTATACTTTCATTTCTTCTGTAGCGCAACAAGGTATTACAGAACTTAAGGACAAGCTTTGGAAAATGCTTAATAATTAGGGCGTTACCCTCCTAAGGTCGGGTCGGGCTTTCACTACTCAATCCCTCCTTCGTCGGAGATTTCAAACATGCCGTTCAATCCCTAACGCAGTGTCTATTTGCTAAAGTCTCTTGCTAATCTAATTTGCAGCATGACTTCTAAGCTAAAGTGTAGTCTTATAACTTTAGAACTATAAATAGACCTTATAAGGTGTTTAACGCATAAAGTCTAGTTTTCAATTCAATAAATTTTTCGTTTTTTTACAACAAGAAAGGGGTCTTTATGAAGCATCATATCAAAAGTATTGTAGAAATTAATGATAATAAGAAAAGCAGGTATTTTGCATTTTTTATTCAAGCTCTAATTTTAATATCTATCATTACGTTTTCTATAGAAACTATTCCAAATTTAAAACCAGAAACAAGAGTAACCCTTCAAGTTATTGAATGGTTTAGTGTAATTGTATTTTCTTTTGAATATATTTTGAGAATTTATGTTGCAGATAACAAGCCAAAGTTTATTTTTAGTTTTTTTGGAATTATTGATTTATTAGCCATTTTACCATTTTATCTATCCTTTGGAGTAGATTTACGATCATTGAGGGCACTACGCTTTTTACGATTGTTTAGAATACTAAAATTGGTTAGATACAATAGAGCTTTAAATCATTTTACTTCTGCGATAAAATCTGCTAAAGAAGAAATCTTTTTGTTTATTTTCATAACCTTAATTCTAATTTACTTTTCAGCAGTAGGTATTTATTATTTTGAAAATGAAGCACAGCCTGAACATTTTTCATCGATTTTTGATAGTTTATGGTGGGCTATAATCACATTAACAACAGTAGGTTATGGTGATGTATACCCAATTACCGTTGGTGGAAAAGTATTTACCTTTATTATTTTGATGATTGGTTTAGGTATTGTTGCAATTCCTACAGGCATAATTTCTTCAGCGCTTACAAAATCTGTAGATAAAAATCATAAAACTACTGAGGAAAACTAGATCTTTCATTAGTACTATCCGCAATTAGTTTTAATGCTGAAGTCGCAAAAGGTTTCTTTAATAGTTTTCTATTCAACTAAATAGCTAGTTTCAGTAATTTAAAATAAGTAATTTAATACTAGAATTATTTAATGATAACAGATATAATAAATTACTGCTTTTTTCATCTAATGAGTTAAAGAAGTGTGCAAAGGCATAATTTTTGATTAAATTTATTAAAAAATAAATCTTATGAAGCGTTTCTTTTCTATAATTATGCTGATCTCGTTTGTATCATGTGCTCCAATTTATGTGAATTACGATTATGATAAGGCTGTAGACCTATCAAAATATAAAACCTACCAGTATTTTGGAGATATGGAAACGGGCCTAAGCGAACTGGATACAAAACGTTTGTTGGATGCTATAGATACCAAATTAAAAGCAAACGGATTTACTATTTCTGATAACCCAGATTTTTTAATTGATATAAAAACTGCCGAATTTCGTAACCCGCAGCGTGAAACTGTAGGCGTTGGAGTAGGTGGCGGTGGCGGTAATGTAGGTGGCGGAATTTCTATCGGCTTACCTATTGGTCAATCTTCTATGAGTCGAGAAATCGTTTTTGATTTTGTTGATGCCTCTAATAAACAATTGTTTTGGCAAGCAAAAAGTGAAGCCAGTTTTAATCCGAGAGCTGAGCCTATAAAACGAGAAGAACGATTTGCTGCTATTGTGGAGAAGGTTTTTAAAAAGTATCCAACATTGGCTAATTAAACTTTATAATTATCCTAACATTTTAAGTTACTATTTCTTTCTCATGTTTTGTAATTTTACTGAAAGGGTAAACTCATGAATTCAATTCAAAATAAAGTCGCATTAATTACAGGAGGTTCAAAAGGTATCGGTTATGGTGTTGCAGAATCCTTAATGGCAAAAGGAGTGCACGTTGCTGTTACAAGTAGGAGTGAAGCTGCTGCTAATGAAGCTGCAGATAATTTGAATAATACTGGAGCAACAGAAGCTAAGGCTATTGGTATAGCTGCTGATGTAAGAAATTTTGAAAGTCAGCAGAAAGCAATAGAAGCAGTTATAGAACATTTCGGACAATTAGATATCATCATAGCAAATGCCGGTTTAGGGCGTTTTGGTGGTATTGAGACTTTAAGTATTAACGATTGGCATGATGTGATTGATACCAACCTAACAGGCGTATTCTATTCTATAAAAGCAGGTGTAGACGCACTGAAAAAATCTAAAGGATATTTTATTACTATTTCTAGTTTGGCGGGCACAAATTTCTTTGCAGGGGGTGCGGCTTATAATGCTAGTAAATTTGGTGTTACAGGATTTACACAAGCCGTGATGTTAGACTTAAGACAACATGGTGTGAAAGTAAGTACAATTATGCCCGGATCTGTTTCTACATATTTTAATAATAACGAACCTGGAGAAAAAGATGCATGGAAAATTCAAATTGAAGATATTGGGAAATTAGTGGTTGATCTCTTAGAAATGCATCCAAGAACATTGCCGAGTAAAATCGAGGTACGCCCTACAACACCACCTTCAAAATAATTCCGTTTAGTTTTTAACTATTTTTCTGCTTGTTAAGAGTGCATTGTTAGCGTAGAAATTAGCAACATAAATTCCTGAACTAAAATTACTGATATCAATTTCTTTAGATTCATAGGAAGAGATTATGAATGATAGTAATTGCTTTCCATCTAAGCTTATAATATTCATTTTTATATCAGCATCAGTGTTACTTTCAAACTTAAAATTAAGTAATGAATTCGTAGGGTTTGGATACAAAGAAATGCTGTAGTTGTTAGATTCTGCAATAATATCGTCGATACTTAATGCTGAATAATTTATAGACCATGTTACCGTATTTACATGCACTGTTTCATGGTTATCTACTCTTAGCATTGAACTATTATCTGTAACAACTGAAGTTAGGGTATTGTTACCGTCTATCAAATCTGTTGCTAATAATGAAACCAGATCAACATTATTTCCAATAGTAGCACCATTCAATGTCCAAACGCTTTCCAAAGTATTGGGGTTTGGTTTTATTAGCGTCAACTCAAAATCTAAAGGAAATGTTGGATTTTCAACTGGAGTATTATTATTTGGACTAAAGCTATCAACAGGAGACACCAAATCATGTATTTTTTCTACCATGCCTTCCTTGCACACTGAACAAAAGGGAGAACCTAGATAGCGCATTTTACAATTTTGATGTGGTCTATTCCAAGTCGCAGCTTCCCCAGAAGTGCCATATGTGTAAATTCCAACACCATCATCATTCAACCAGTTTTTCCATTTAATTAAACTTGGGTTAGATTCTTGAGTAGCATTAATATCTTCTCTTAATCTTCCATCTCCTGGGTAGTATTCGTCTAGTAAATTAAAAAGTGAGTGCCCTAATTCGTGTATAGCTATTTCGTTGGCACTTGTAGCCATGGAAGATATTGGAAATTCTCCACCACTTCCGCCATAAACAGTAGAATTTACTAAGATCAAAGCGGAATCGTATGCAGGAAAATTATCCGCTAGAACAGAGAGGATTTTTAATCGTGCAGCATTAGAACTGGGCCAGTCTATACCATAAAACAGCAACCTATGAAACCCAAAACCGTCAAACGTTGAGTTAAAATAAGTGTCTGCTGTCGTAATTGGAGTAAAAGGTTCTGTAACATCAGTGGCAGTTGCAGGATGATCTGCACCGCTTTCATTTGATGGCACTTTTATGGCATATACATTAAAATAATCACGGTATTCTAAAAAAGGCGATTGACTAAATAATTCATTAGTGAAACTAGTAGCATCTATTACAAATTGATTTAATTCGCTGGCTTGATAACCATCTCCAAGAATTACCAAATTGATACGTTTGTCATCATCACCTTCATATTTTATAGTTTCCACATCAAAAACTTGTGCATTACTAAATAGACTGAAAATAAGGTATATCAATAAAGTTAAGTATCGTTTCATAGTTCACTTACTTTAGTTAATATCAAGGGATTTTGCTCATTATTTGTGTTGATAGCAATATACTTAGCTTCTGGGTATAGCTGTAATCTAATGCTGAAGACAGAACTATCTAGCTCCATTTGTACTACCTTAAAATTTTTGGTTTCATCAACATATTCTACCGTTTTAACCAAAGGGTTTTTAATTAATTGCTGTGACAGTGTTGCAGAAGTCGCATTGAGTTGAGAACAAATTAGATCACCTGTAACCCCTTTATCAAACAAAATTTTCTTTATTTTTTTCAACTTTCCATCAACCCTTTTTGAGTTTATATACTGAACAGTTTTTTTTCCATTACTATCTTTTTTTATAGCGTAGTTGATAAAAACAATTTTTGGAGTTTGCTTTATACTCAGGGTTTGTTCTGAAGTTTGTGTAGCTTGATTTGCCCCACACGCTATTAATACCATAAAAGTAAAATAGAAAACAATTAGGTTTAAAAGACGATTAATATTGGGGCATTTGTAAATCATGTATTTTATGTGTTAAAGTACATTTATACAGAGGTAAATATAAGAAATAAATAAAGAGAATTGCGGCTCTTGATAATTCTACAGATGCAGCTAGCTCATAGTGGCTATGTTTTTAAACCCGTTTGAGTGGAGCATTTTACCGTTTATCATAATTTTAATTAATTTATTAGCCTTGTTAGATACATTTATAATAGCAATCAAAAATAAGTTTTACATGAGTGAGTCACCTTCAGACACTAATTGGTCATCGTTAGAAAAAATTGGTTTTAGATTTGTCAGTGTATATTTTTTGCTGATAGTTTTATTTCAAAATAATGGGGCATTTCCATATTGGTATAAGATATTTAAAATACCCCAAGGCTGGATAAATAAGTTTATACCATGGGTTGGGGCTAATGTTTATGGTGTAACCAACGAAATTTCTATAAAACTAACCGGAAGTGGAGATACTACATTTGATAATTTGGTAGTTTTAACGGCCTTTTTAGTCGCTATTTTAGTTGCGGTTTTGTGGTCTGTTCTAGATAGAAAACGAAGTAATTATACTAAACTATATTATTGGCTTACAGTAGCAATTCGCTACTATGTTGGTTTAATGCTTATCAGTTATGGTATGGTGAAAGTTATCCAATTACAATTTCCTTATCCAGGTCCTTATAGATTAATGTCAACTTATGCAGAATCGTCACCAATGGGGCTAGCATGGACTTTTTTAGGCTTTTCTAAAGGCTATAATTTATTTATGGGAATTGCTGAACTTTTAGCAGGATTACTTTTGTTTAGAAGGACTATGGCTTTTGGTGCTATCATTACATTAATGACAGCGATGAATATTATGGCCGTAAATTACTTTTATGACATACCAGTCAAAATTTTATCGACTCACTTAGTGTTGATGACACTATTTTTATTAGCAAAGGATATTAAGAAGCTATTTTTATTCTTTTTTACAAGCATAAGTAC
The DNA here is from genome assembly GCA_947502975.1 of uncultured Flavobacteriaceae bacterium. Classification (GTDB taxonomy): domain Bacteria; phylum Bacteroidota; class Bacteroidia; order Flavobacteriales; family Flavobacteriaceae; genus Jejuia. The sequence goes on along the minus strand of CANNBV010000009.1, from coordinate 25,395 downwards.
CAAGCTGGAAATTATTAAACGACCTAAACTAAAAAAGGGTATTAATCTAGCTTTAAATGGTTTCAAGATTTTATTAATTGGTTACGTTTTTATCCATGGATATGTTAATGCACTTGAATCTGAAAAGCAATATGGTTCTAAAGCTCCAAAACCAGATTTATATGGCGTATATGAGGTCACTAATTTTGTTATAAATGGAGATACCATTGCAAATTATAAAAATGAAAAACTTTGGAAAAGGATAGTTATTCAACGAGAAGGATCCATGAGAATACGTAAATTTGATGATTCTAAACAATATTATGGTACTGAAAAAGATAGTTTAGAGGATAGACTAACACTTAAAAGTTGGAGTAATGAAGATCTTAGCTATGATTTAAACTATAAAATAATAGACAGTACTGGGCTCGATTTTAATTTTATTTTTGAAGGAGATACAATAAAGGGATCAACAAAACGACTCAAAGAAAAAGACTTTTTACTAACCAACCGAGGGTTTCATTGGATAAGCGAATATCCCTATAACCGATAGATATAGATAATATGAATAAATAAAAAAGAGGCTTTAATAAAGCCTCTTTTTTATTTTGATTATTTGAGTAACGCAGCGTATTTATCTTTATAGCCATACATGACTAAAATATTAAGGATCAGCAATACTAGAGCACCTGGTATACTTGCAGGTTCTAGTGTAGCATGAAATAGAACAGCGTTTACAGAAACACTCATTAAAATTAATGCAAGTAAGGCTCCAAATTTATTGAAAATTAGTGCTAAACCTGCAACAATTTCTACCAATGCAACCAAGGTTAATGTTTTGGTGTTTACTAATGCTCCAAAATATGCACCAGCATCGGCAGACATTTCTCCCATTGGCATAAAATCTAAAAACTTGTTAAGTCCGAAAACTAAAACGAATAGTCCAAGAAGTATTCTTAGAACCATAAAAACTTTTGAATTCATAATCTTATTTTATAGTTAGTAATCTGAAAGATAAGGTTTTATATTTTATCTTCCATTTGGTGTTTTGTCGAAAAGTATGCAGTCAACTAACATGTAAGATATTTTCTTCCCGTTTGAGTATAGCATTTTACCGCTCATCATAATTTGGTTTCATCTGGTATATTTCTGGAATATATTTACAGCATCAATCAAATAAAAATCATCAATCAAAAAACGAACAAATATGATCAGTTTAGTAAAAGTATTAGTAGAGTTAGTAATTAGAATAGTTTTGAATTAAAACAATTAGTATGAAAAACATAAGAAATAACCCTGTTGAGAAATTCAAATACCTTGTAAAAGGTTCTGCTATGGCAAGAAATTTATCGTTTATATATGTGTTAGTATCTATAGTATTAATATATAAAATGTGGGGTCAATTAGAGTATATTATTCCATTAATTTTTGGAGTAGTATTGATCGTTTGGTATACACTTACTCATTTGATGTTAAGAGGTATAGACCTTAAAACAAATAACGATATAAAACATCAATTCAGAATTTATAAAGGGCAAACGTTAAAACGTGAAAAATATGAATTTACAGTATATTTTGTTTGGCTAGTAACGATAGTTCCTGCTTTTTTAAATGGTAATGATATTTCAACTTTTACAGTCATTAAATGGATGATAGCTATATATATTATTGTTGTTATTGGAGGCAAAATGTTTAAAAAAGTTAAAGACAATTTGAATGAATTAGAACAACAATTACTTGAGTAGAATTATTTATTTGCCACCAAATTAATTTATGTAAGTTTGAAAAAAAGAAGCATTAATAAATGAAACTATCATTAAACAAATATTATATATTATTTAATTTTTTAGGCTGGATTTTACTGTTTTTCTTTACGCTAACCCTCCGAAAAATATACTTGTATCAATATGAAGATATTTCTCCAGCACGAATAAAATATTTGTGGGCAGAAGGTCTAGTTTGTGCTTCTTTAGCCTATATTCTTACATTTATCGTTTCTGCTTTTATAGATTTTAAAATTAATTTTAATAAAGTTAAGCGTGTAGACATATTTAAAATTTTTGCGTTATTTATACTGCTTCAAGTACTATATTCATTATTAGTATGGCCACTATTAGATTTAATTGATGTTTTTGGTGGGAGTATAAAAAACCTTAAAGGTGGTTCAATGACTAATGCGGCTATAATTTCTAACTTTTTATTTTTCGGCACATTGTTTTCTATATGGCTTTTTGTATTCTTGACCATTAAAATTTATCATCAATTAAAAACAGTTCAGTTAAAACAATTACAATTAGAAACGAACCTTAAAGAATCTCAGCTCAATACATTAAAAGGCCAAATAAATCCACATTTTATGTTTAATAGTCTCAATAACATACGTGGTTTGATGCTAGAAAATGTTGATAGCGCAAGAAACATGCTTACAAGTTTATCAGAAACGCTACGGTATTCATTAACTAAAAGCGATTCAAACTCTATAGCTTTAGAAGATGAACTAGATATGATTGAAAATTATGTTAAGATTTCTAAAATTCAGTTTGAAGATCGCCTTACTTTTGAAACACATATTGATAAAGCATCTTTAAATACCAAAATTCCACCAATGATTATTCAGATGTTGGTTGAAAATGCCATTAAACATGGGATAGCTAATTTGAAATCTGGAGGCATAGTAAATTTATCAACTAGTATTGTGGATGAACAGTTAAAGATAGAAGTAATAAATACTGGAACTTTAAATCAGAGTATAAAAGGAACACAATTAGGATTAGAGAATATAAAAAGACGTTTGGACTTACTTTATGGAGCTAGTGCAACATTTAGTTTAGAAGAAATAGATAACCGAGTGGTTGCCACTGTACAAATCCCAGTAAAATGATTCAATTAAAGGCTGTTATAGTTGAAGATTCTCGTTTAGCTCGTAATGAGTTGAAAGAACTCATTAAGGAACATAAAGAAATTGAATTATTAGGTGAAGCTGAAAATGTAGATAATGGTTATAAGCTAATTATTGAGACAAAACCAGATGTATTGTTTTTAGACATTAACATGCCAGAAAAAGATGGTTTTGAGCTTTTAGAAATGTTAGATGAGGTGCCAATTGTAATATTTACTACTGCTTTTGATGAGTATGCCATTAAATCTTTTGAGTATAATGCTTTTGATTATTTATTGAAACCAATTAGTCAAAAACGATTTTCTCAAAGTATACATAAAGTCATTGAAAAAGCTACTAATAATCTATCTCCTGAAACTCAAAGCGAAAATACGTTAAGTTTAGAAAAACAGATTTTTATTAAAGATGGAGAGAAGTGTTGGTTGGTGAAAATTCAAGATATTATTATGTTCGAAATTGTTGGGAATTATACGCGTGTATTCTTTGACAACAACAAACCATTAATCTACAAATCACTTGCTCAAATTGAAGAAAAATTACCAAAGGATTTGTTTTTTAGAGCCAATAGACAGCAGATTATTAATATTAATAAAGTGAAAAAAGTGGTATCCTGGTTTAATGGAAAATTAAAGATAGAAATGAATTCCGGAGAAGAAATTGAAATCTCCAGAAGACAGTCCTATATCTTTAAAGAGCAATTGAGTTTTTAATTCACCTCTATTCTTAATCCTTCACTATGACTACTAAATTCAGGAGCATACATGCTCTGAATGGTAGTAATGCCATTACTCATATGCCCAGCATTATTCACTCTTAAATCATATTCAAAGACGTAAATGCCCTTTGGTAAATAATCAAAGAAAAAGTTTGTTGAGGCGTCTTTGGTACTTTCATAATAGCCTAAACCGTCCTGCCATTTATATTTTGATAAAACGTTTACAGGTTCTAGTCCAGCAGCGCGCATATCTTTCATGTGCAAGAATTCCATAGCTCTATCACTTCGTAATTCAATTCTAACTCTAACGAGATCACCTATTTTTAATTTGGTTTCAGAAGTGATTTCTGAAATTTCCTCGCCAGTATCGGTGTTCTTTTTTAAGAATAGTTTTTTCTTTAATTGTAACGGAGTTTCAGCAGATGCAATCTTGTCTAAATCTTCAAAATATTGCCAATACAAGCTTCCCCATGCGATACCTTTTCCTTTTTTTGTGATTTTTACTTCACCCATTTCTGGTTTTATTTCAGAAGCATGCCAAGATGTTTTGTAGTAACCCGTACCAGCTTCTACTTTTACATTTTCTAGTTTTGATGGGGCTATTTGTTGTTCGCCTAAAACCACATCAACCATGTCTGTTACTGATAACCAATCGCTACCCTGAAGCAATAACGCATAGACAGCTTCTGTAGTTGCTTTTGTAGTTTTCCACCTGTTGGTTTGCTTATTTTTGAGTAACCAAATTTTTAAGTTATCAATAGTTTTTGTGTCATTTTCAACTTCAGAAAAGGTTTCAATTAATAGAGCTTGAGTTTCTATCGGTGCTTGATACCAATACCAAGAATTAGTGTTAGCTTTCCAATACATACCTAATTTCTCTGAAGTAATACTAGTTTCTTTCAATGATTTTAAAATTTTTGAAGTCGTTTTAGTGTCATTATTTCGATGAGCCACCAAAGCCATCATACCTTTAGCATATAACGAACGTTTTAACCAATATTTTTGAATTTGGGTTTGATAATATGCAATGATGTTTTCAACCTCTTTAGATTTTTTTATGTCGGGAAAGAAGCTTCGCATATATAAATAATGCAGTTGTGTATGACTTAAATGGTCTTTATTTAAGTCTACTTTTGCATCATATTTTCTGATGTCTTTGTATTCTTTGACGAATTGATTGTCTAAATATTTTATTGCTTCCCCTATCATTTGAGACGTCTCGACTGCGCTCGACGTGACTGAAAGCTGTTTTAGGTGGCCAAAGCCAGCAATAATATGTTGGGTGATGTATCGGTTTTCATAACCGCCTTTAAACCAAGACCAACCACCAGATGGCATTTGGTTTGATTTTAATTTATTGATAGCAGACTGCAATTCATTATTCATTTTATTTAAATCGAATAATAAGGCAATACGTTTTTTCTGTTCTGTTTCATTCTGTGCATCACGTAGCCAAGGTGTTTCTTGAATTAAAATTGATTTCAATTCTTGATTTTTTTCAAGATTAGAAATAAGCGCGTTTGTATTTTTCCACTGATTAAAAACCTCTTGAATTTTTGGATTTGAATTTGCAATATGGCTCGCCAATGCATTAGCGTAATATCTAGAAAAGGTTTGCTCGTTACATTCATAAGGATATTCCATTAAATACGGCAAGGCTTGTACTGCATACCACGCTGGGTTTGAAGTCATCTCTAAAGTTAATTTATGATGCTTTAAAGTGGTGGCTGAGGTACTCGAAGCCAATTTATCCAAAGTAAATGTTTTAGTTTCGTTGCTTCTTACCCACATAGGTAAAGTTTCAGTAACCAACATTCTATTAGAAAGCACAGGAAGTGCATTTTGCTCACCATCACTAAAATCTCCAGTTGTTGCTAGAATTTTATATTGAACCGCTTGTACATCATCTGGAATTGATAAACTCCATGAAACTTGAGTGTTTCCTTTTGCATCAACTGAGAATGATTTGGTGGCTGAGGTACTCGAAGCCACATTGTCATTAACTATGTCTTCGAGAGCCTCAGACATCAGTTTTGATGTAATGTCTTTGCCAGAAGTAGCATCTGTTAAAATCAGTTTCGCTTGCCCTGAAAGTTGTGTATCTGTTAGGTTTGATATTTTGGTACTGATAGTAATATCATCACCCTCACGCAAGAATCTTGGAGCATTTGGAATAACCATTAATTCTTTTTGAGTAACAGCCGTTAAACTTCTAGTCACACTTTCTAAATCTTTTGTATGCGCCAACAATTGTAATTTCCATTGGGTTAATGCTTCAGGAGTTGTAAAGCTGAAACTTACATTGCCTTCTGCATCTGTTTGTAACTGTGGAAAGAAAAAAGCAGTTTCTTGAAGATTTTTACGGATTTTGATGTTGTCGAAGTTTGATTTTTCTACAGGAATGTCATATATATTCATTTTTGCAGAACCGATAGCAAATGAATCTTTTTGTACTATTTTTGCCTTTTCAAGCCTAATATAATACTCTGGATTTTCTAAATCTTCAGCATTTGTATATTTTGACTCTTTTAAAAAATACGCAGTATCACCTTGTCCATGCTCTAGAGATTGTAATTCAATGGCTTCAGGAGCAGCAGGCGTACTATCCATTGACATTCTTGACATCATGTTAAACATTCTTTCAGCCCTTCCGAAATAAAGCCCAAACCAATTTAATTGGTCATAAGTTTGATTCTTATAATTTCGCTTAAAACGATCTTGATAGACCCTGAAGTTTTCAGTTCCAAAACTTAAGTTCGCACTCGTATTACTATGACTGTAATACGTCGGGCGATATATTGGATTAAAATTCCATTGGTGCGCTTTAAATTGATCTAAAGAGGCGTCGTACATACTCGCCAATAGTTCTGAACTTACTTTATCACCTTGAGGCCCTTTAATTTTAAACTGCCATGTTTCGTCTGTTCCAGGCTGTAACTTATCTCTAAAGGTTAAGGTTTCAATCTCTAAATCTGTTTTTGGATAAGGCACAACTATTGTTTCAGTACCATGTTGAAAACTATTAAATGCGGAAAAGCTGTAGTACACTGCAAAACCACCTAAATCATTAGCAGTAACAGGAACACTAATCATTCTTTTGTTTTTGTTAAGCGTAATAATTTCTTTTTTGATAATCTTTTTATCTTTTTCAATAGCAATGGTCACCGCAATATTTTCGGCTGTAGAACCAATTGTAATTTGCGCAACATCACCTATACTGTAAGACGATTTATCAGTCGTAATATCAAATAATTGTTGGTCTGCTAAAGTTTCATCTTTAGCACTATAAAGCGTTGTTCTTATTTCATCTTTAACTAATTGGCCAAATTTATCTTTGCTTTCTAAAGTAATCGCGTAAACTCCAGAAGCCCATTTTTTAAGTTTTCCAAGCGCTATTTCTTTGGACGTTTTGGTATCGAATTTAGTTTCAAAAACTATAGGCCCTTTTTTCCAATTGGTAGGATGGTGCTCATCAACATAAGCATCATGAGGAAATAAGTGTTTAAATTCATCTTTTGATAGTTCTTGATAATCTGGTGCAGGCCATGGACGTGGTCTTAAAGTAGATTCTGGAGCAATCAACTTATACATTTTAATCACACCTTGTGCGGGTATAAATTCGCCATTCAAGTTTTTCGTTTCAATATCTAAAACATGATTTTTCTTTGTTTTATCTAAACGTTCTACAACATCTAAATTTGCGAGTAAGGCATGATAACCAACATTAACAAGCGTTGAAGCGCTTCTGGTTTCTCCATTTAAATCGGTAACATCTGCAGTAACTTCATATTTAAAAATAGGTAAACTACTTTTATCTATGCTTTCATCTGGCAATGCTTTAAACGTAATTTCAAAATTTCCAGAACCGTCAGTTGTAGTTTCGCCATGTGTGATTTCTTGAGGTTCACTTCTAAAATACGGACGATACCAAAAGTACCAACGTGGATATTCAACTTTACGATGCACACGATACACGACTTTTGCATCTGTAATGCTACTGCCAGCATAGGCTAAAGCATTTCCTTGTATAGTAACAGAATCGTTAACTTTAACAGTCTCGGTAACAGGATTAAACTTGGTTTCAAACTTAGGGCGCTTGTATTCTTCTACAGAAAAATAATGTGTTGCATGGAGTTTTGTGTTTTTATCTTCTGACTTTATTTGGATATAATGCTCACCAGTTAATCCGTTATTTGGTAAAATAAATTCACCCGAAATCGAACCAAATTCATTGGTGACTAAGTTTAAAGTTTTCAGGTTTTCTCCATTTACATTAAATAATGAAACACTTACCTTTTGTTGTTCTAAAACCTCAGACCTGTCATTATCAGTTTTTATGGTAATACCTTTAAAAAAAAGTGTTTGGTTGGGCCTGTAAATACTTCTGTCAGTAAATAAAAAACCATTGTACTGCGCAGATTGCTTTCTGTCTTTATAAAACCGATTCATGTAGAAATTACCAAAATAGGCAGTTTCATCATTATGCTGTACTTTTAATGTTACATCTCGATACCATAAAATATCCTTTTTAAAACGTACTTCTCCTAGAGTGTTTGAGGTATAAGTTTTAGATTCTCTTTTTCGAATCCGTTCTGGGAAATATGAAATCTCAACCTTTGCATTGGCAATAGGGGTGCCATTATTTCGGTTAATAATTTGAAAAACATAGTCACTTGGAGTTTCCGTTTCTACTACTGCAAAGTTTGTCACCTGAATATCTGCAAACGCAAAATTAGTTTCACTTTTAGTAGTTTTTGAAGCGACTACAAGATATCTACCATTATTTAATTTTGGTAGTACGATTTCGATAGCATGCCTTTGGTAATCGCCTTCATTTCTCAATGTACTTTTCCAAGCTTTAGTAGTGTTTAGCTTATGAATAAACTCCCATTGTTCATCTTGCCTGTAAGTCTTCTTAAGTTTTTCTAGCTGTTTCTCAGAAACCTTATAAATATTGAAATCAAGCGCATTCAAATTTTTATAATTCACTAAGATACGTGCTTCTTTTTGAGTTGGTAAAAACGCTTCGGTTCTTAATTGTAAAGTTTGCTGCTCAATTTGCGATTGTAGCATTTCACATTTTTCTGCACCCACCGTTTCTGGAAATTTAGCAATCACGCCATTACAAATTTCCATAGCATCTTTGGCTTTCCATTGGTGTGTTTCGCTTTTTTTCGGAATATATTTAGAACTTTGATTGTAATACACCTGAGCAATTTCAAAATCATACAATCCAGAAACTTCATGAGTTTTTAATCGGTCTTTTTCAGATTTTAAAGATGCCAATAATGCATCTTCTTTATCGCTAAAAGTAGCATGTTGGTTCACAAACTTTAAACGTTCAATATTCACATCTGCCAAAGCAAAAGGTGTTTCATCTTTTAAATGAAAGCGGACAAGTGCTTTATAAATCTCCAAGGCATTTAATTGCAATGATGTTGTATCCTGAGATGTAATACGTAATACAGAAAATGTTTCAGCATCAGCTAAATATTTAGGATCATCAATTTCAAATTTATATGCAGGTTTGGTAATATGCGTTTCATTAGTTTTATAGAAATCTAAAGCGTTATGCGCTAAAAAATCAAAAAGCGTTGGTCTAAATGTTTTAGAGTTTTTTTGCTCATGTAATAATGCCTTATATTGATCTAAAGGTTCTAATTGTAGCAGTAACCCATTATCAAGGGAGTTCTGAAAATGAGTATGCACTTCTTTAAAAAGTGTTTCTAAATCCCAAGTTCTAAAGTCTTCGGCATCTACTTTTTCAGAGGTTTTGGTGCGATTGTAAAACTTATATCTATTCTGTTGAAAATATTGCCAATATAAATTTGCTAGAATACTCTCAAGAATATTTTTAGTAGGAAATTCGCTTTTAGCAATTTCAGAATTAAAATCATTGATTACACTTAACTGAGCATCCTCCTCTAAAACCAAAGCATATTTGCTTTTAAACAACATAGTTTTGATAACCTGCGAATAATTGTCGTCTTTTTGTGCTTGAGACATTATAGTCTCCACTACACTTAGAGCAGATTTTGGTAAACCATCCTTCTCATAAGTTTCCACATCTTTCCATAAACGCTCATAATCGTTATTTTGAGCTTGGGAAAGGTTGGAAAATAGTAGAATCATAAATAGTAATATCGTTTGTTTCGCTAGTGCTAAATTCATTTCAATGTAATTTTATATCTAAGCTACGTTCAAAAGCTGTTCCAAAAAAGCAATAAATAGGTAACTGCCTCCGTTCGATGAGTGAAGTTAATCATTTTAAGGGTAAAACGTACCTTAAAAAGTATTAACCAAACGCTAAATCTTAAGATTATCTTAATCAAAAATATAGATATTTAAAAAAACCTATTTTTGCGATTAATGTCAAAAAACATGAAACACCTACTATTCATATTTTTATTTCCTATTATCTGTTTTTCTCAGGAAACACTTAACGATGTTGAGATACTTATTCAAAATAAAGAGTTTGTAAAAGCAGAAACTACGGTACTAAAATATCTTGAAACATCCCCAGAAGATATCACTGCTTTGGAGTTTTTAGGCGATGTTTATGGGCACCAACAACATTGGGAAAAAGCCATTGATGTCTATAAAAAATTAGTAAACACCAAACCAGATGTGGCGAATTATCACTATAAATATGGCGGTGTTTTAGGGATGAAAGCATTACAAAATAAGTTTAAAGCCATAGGCTTAATAGGCGACATAAAATCGTCTTTTACAAAAGCCGCGGAGCTTGATAAAAATCATATAGAAACCCGTTGGGCACTCGTGGAATTATACATGCAACTTCCCGGGATTTTTGGGGGAAGCAAAAGTAAATCACTCAAATATGCGGCTGAGTTAGAGGCGCTGTCAACGGTAGACGGTTACCTTGCCAAAGGTTATATTTATGAATATGACGACGAACCAGAACTTGCAGAAAAATATTATAAAATGGCCATTGAAGAAGGCGGTTCGTTAACCTGTTACAGCAAACTTACCACACTCTACGAAAACGAAAATCAACCAGAAAAAGCCATAAAAACCATAGAGGAAGCCAACACAAAACACCAACGTAATGCATTGCATTATCAAATTGGTAAAGTGGCAGCCGAATATAACATACAGTTAGAAAAAGGCGAACAATGCCTGCAAATCTACATCAACAATTATTCTGCAAAAGATGGGGTTCCAAAAGCTTGGGCACATTATCGTTTGGCCCAAATACATACACACAAGCGTAATAAAACCAAAGCATTAGAGCATATAGATTTGGCAATTACAGAACTACCTAAAATAAAACCATTTAAAGCACAAAAAGAAAAAATCTTAGAGCTTTAATTTTTGGGCGTTACCCACAAGGGGTCGGGCTTTCACTACTCAATCCCTCCTACGTCGGGGATTTCAAACATACCGTTCAATCCCTAACGCGGGCTAACCCGCAATTATAAGTACAAATACGATAGTAGGTATAATCATCAATAAACACTTTTCTTGTAAAAAGTAAAGTCCTTAATCAATTCATAGAATTGATAGTCAAGGCGCAGAATAGATGAAGAAAAGCTCCGAGAACAGGAGAACGAAAGTTCGACGCGGAGTTTTCGAATCGGTTTTAAGTTTTTTTAAACTTAAAAATTCCTCGGCTTGATCTTGATTTTTTGGTTCGTTTTGTATCAAGACAAAATGAACACACTAAAAGAATAGCTCTTTTGTTTATAATACTAAAAAGCATCAAAAAGATGAGTTATTAAACTTATTCCTTTAGAATTTTAAACATTAAACTTTGAACTTTAAACTGATAGTTTGATATTTGTTTCATGAACGTACATTTTATAGCCATTGGTGGTGCAGCAATGCACAATTTAGCTCTAGCCTTACATAATAAAGGATACAACGTCACAGGAAGCGACGATACCATTTTTGAACCTTCAAAATCGCGATTAGATGCAAAAGGTTTATTACCTGAAGCTTTTGGATGGTATCCTGAAAAAATTACATCAGATTTAGATGCTATTGTTTTAGGAATGCATGCCAAGGAAGACAATCCAGAGCTGTTAAAAGCTCAGGAGTTAGGCCTTAAAATTTACAGCTATCCCGAGTTTCTGTACGAACAATCAAAGCGCAAAACCCGTGTAGTCATTGGTGGAAGCCATGGTAAAACGACAATCACCTCTATGATTTTACACGTCATGCATTATCATGATAAAGATGTAGATTATATGGTAGGAGCGCAGCTAGAAGGTTTTGATGTGATGGTAAAACTCACGGAAGACAACGATTTCATCGTTCTAGAAGGCGATGAATATTTAAGTTCGCCCATTGACAGGCGCCCAAAATTTCATTTATATAAACCAAATATTGCACTCTTAAGCGGCATTGCTTGGGATCATATTAATGTATTTCCAACATACGATAACTACGTAGAGCAGTTTAGTATTTTCGTAGATTCCATTGTGTCTGGTGGCAGTATCAATTATAACGAAGAAGACCCAGAAGTAAAGCGAGTAGTAGAGGCAAGTAATAATACCATCAGAAAGTTACCATACCAAACACCAGCGTACAGTGTTGAAAACGGACAAACACTTTTAGAAACACCAGAAGGCGATTTGCCAATTGAAGTATTTGGAAAACACAACCTCAATAATTTAGCAGGCTCCAAATGGATTTGTCAGCATATGGGTATAGATGAAGACGATTTCTACGAAGCCATTTCTACATTTAAAGGTGCCAGCAAGCGTTTAGAAAAAATAGCTGAAAGTGACAAAAGTGTTGCTTATAAAGACTTTGCACATTCGCCAAGTAAAGTAGAAGCCACAACAAATGCTGTTAAAGAACAATACCAAAACAGAACTTTAGTAGCATGTTTAGAATTGCACACCTACAGCAGTTTAAATGCCGAATTTTTAAAAGAATACAAAGGTGCGTTAGATGCGGCTGATGTTGCTGTGGTATTCTACTCGCCACATGCCGTTGAAATTAAAAAGTTAGAAGAAGTATCGCATCAACAAATAGCAGATGCTTTTCAACGAGACGATTTAATTATTTACACCAATCCAGAAGATTTTAAAAACTTTTTATTCTCACAAAACTTTGATAACAAAGCTTTGTTGTTGATGAGTTCTGGTAATTATGGAGGTTTAGATTTTGATGCAGTTAAGGATCTAATCAACTAACTATTATTGTCATCCTGAACTCTTGTACTGAGTGTAATCGAAGTATGATTCAGGATCTTAATTTTACTCAAATAGATTTGTAACGAAATAGTAAATGTGTCTACTAATTTATTGTAAATTACTTACAAATGAAATTCAGTAGGCTTTTTTATGATTCAAGAGTAAGTTTCAATAAGATTCCAATTAATTGGATCATAATTTCTGTAGTAGTTGGTTTGCTATCAGCTTTAACAATTTACAATTTCTTTTATGTGATTAGAGAATCTTTTAGGGTTATGACTTTTGGATTTGCCAATTTACCTTACACCTTAACTGAGGAAGATAGGAACTCTTATAATTTGTTTTTTGCTGGTCTATCAGTGATTTTTGCAAATTCGATAACTATTAATATGTTATTGAGTCGACCATCTAATATTCTTTCTTGGAGAAATCCGATTAGAAGAAGAATAGTAAACGATCAAGTATTTTTGAACTTCAATTTCACCTATTGGTTCACAAAAATGGGTTTATGCTTCTTTGTATTTTCCATGTGTTGTTTGGATTTTGATTTTTCTCCGTATGTTGGTGTTCTATCTACATTATTACTTTTGGTATTATATTTTGATTCATGGAAAGGGTTAATTCGAATTTTTCATAGAAATCGATTTAAGGTTCAAACCATTCATTTTGGTGTAATGTTATTTTTAACTTTTGGTTTGAGTAAAATTAATACAGTTAATTATAAGTCTATAGATAAAGCAGCAGTAGAGTCTAGCCCAGTTTATGCATTGCCACACTCAAATTTTTATGATGAATTTCAATTTAATAATAATCCTGAAGTTACGATTAATTTAGAATTATTAGACAATGGTAAATTAGAGATATGGTATTACGGAGACAGAGTTACGTTTTATGATATCCCATCAATTATAGCTGCAGAACGTGCATCAATGAGGGAAGAATTGATTCCATATCTTTATGTTAGAATTTCTGCGGATCGAAGTTTGCAAATTAAACATGTTAAAACAGTTGAAAAAATACTTTATGATATAGGGCAACGGAATATTATTTATAATATATATAATGAAGACTTGTTAAGTCATAGATTTGAAAAAAGAGGAGTGAAATTCAAAATCTCTCATTCTATCAAAAATTTTAATCCGGACTTAGATTTTATTATGCCTCCATCACCTCAGATAGAAGTTCTATTAAATTATTCTCAAGATTTTAAAGATACTTTAAAGGTAAATATTGGAACTGTGATAAAATTAAATGATTCAATTACTTATAAGAATGACCTAGTTAAAAAGTTTAAAACACATATTGCATCCGAAATATTATTTGAATATTCTTATGAAAAGGAGTGTGTTTTACAAGATTATATTAGTGTACTCAGTTCTCATAAAATAGCAGTAAATGAATTACGTAAACAAAATCAAATAATTTTCAAAAAGGATAAATGGGATAATAGCAGAGCATATCGTAACGAACAAAATAAACTCAAATTACAATTCCCTACACAATTAACAGAGAAGTTTAATTAAGACTAGCAATTTATTTTTTACGCTCCCCAAAATCTACCAAAAGCCCTTCATAAATCCATTTTGCCAAAGCTTCCCTGTTTTCATAATTAAGAATACGCCTTTGGTCTTTTTTGTTTTTAATATTCCCTAATTCAATATAAACCATAGCAGGTAAGGTGTTTTTTATAACATATAAACTGCGTGAGCTCACAGTCCCAGAGTAGATGCGGTTAGGTTGGTATTTTGCATATTTTTCTTTAAAGGTATTATGCATGTTTAAAGCTAAGGCTTTACCACTTTTACTTTTATGGTCATGGTAAAAGAATACATCTATATTTTTGCCTTTACTTCGGCTATCAATATGGGTTACAATCAACCTTTGGTATGCGCCTTTGTGCTTTATAAATAATTTGTTTACCGCTTTGGTGCGCTCACGTAATCGCAGTTTCTGGCTTCTTGAAATCGGATTTTCAGGATAATAGGTTTCATCATAATCAACTTCTAAAATTCTTTTATCTCGAATCCCATCATTTTTATCTTTAATGATAATATAAACTGTGCCACTATTAGCTATAAGTTTACGAGCTAACCTTAAAGTGACGTCATAGGCATATTCATCTTCAGAAATAAGTTTACCATTATACGTTTCAATAGCTCCAGGGTCAGGACCGCCATGCCCGGAGATTAAATAATAAACACCGCCTTTTAAAGTCTCACTTTCCTTAATGATGTCTTCATATTTTTCTCCAAAAAGGGGATTTACAATAATATCCTTCTTAGGAATAATAATGGAATCTTTCGGTATTGGTTTTGAAATAACTAGAATAGTATCCTTTATCGGAATGATTTCAGCGACTTGAATTGTGTCTTTTTGCATTATTGGTAAAAGGTAGCTTTTGCCAATCTGTAATGCATTGTTAGCTTTTAGCCTCTCTTTATTTAGTTCAATAAACGTCTTGAAATGTTCGGTTGGCTCTAAACCATTTCGCCTTAATAGAGCATAAATACCATCACCCTTTTCTGCTTTTACCTCTTTAGTTAAGGTTTGTGCAATACTTGAGATTGATATTAAAGCAGTAAGCGAAATACATAATAATGTTCTGAGCATTTAAACTATTTTATTGTAAGTATATTAAAATTAATACCATAAATAATTATGATGGCTGACTACTTAACTGAAATTTTAAAGATTTATTGAATAAAAGATTTTAGTTTCTCCCGTTTACGTAGTGGTAATACGTCTAGATCTACTGCTGTTTTTAACAATTCTTGATTTTTAGATTTCGTGAATATCTGTTCAAATAGTTGTGCTACACTTAAAGTTTTATCAAAGCGTTCTACAAGTTTTAGTTCATCACCAGTTTTAACAAAACCTTCTTCTAATATTTGAATATAAGTACCAGGAAGCCCATGGTGGATAAACTGTTTTAAAACATCCTGTGTGCCAAATTTCACTCCAAATTTAAAACAAGGTTCTCTAGGTTGTGTTACTTGCACAAGTGCATCACCTATTTTATATATATCACCTACCATTATCTGTGTTTCATTCATGCCATTTATAGTTAGGTTTTCACCAAACATACCCCAATTCCATGTTAAATTTGGATAGAGCGTTTTCCAATATGAGTAATGGTCTGAAGAAAATAAATAACAGGCTTTATATCTACCACCATGTACTTTAGTGTCAGCAACATAATCATCGGTAACCTTGTGCTTCCCTAGATAAATGGCTTTTGTAGTCGGTATTTTAAAAATACCTGTACTAACTTCCTTGTCGTGCCATAAAATGGTTTTAGGTTGTGAAATATTTGTAGATTGTATGTGCATTATAAAATAAGATCTTTTGTTCCACTTAAAAGTAGTGAAATTTTGTAGTTTACTACAATCTATATTTAATAATAGATTAAGTAAAATGTAAAATTAGGAATAAGATTACCTTTAAAATCCATGTGTTTTTTTAATTACAATATTTATCTTTAACCAATGCGAGAAAAACCATCTTCATTTTCCATTAAAAATTGGAATCAAGACGATCAACCCAGAGAAAAACTACTTTACAAAGGAAAATCTACCTTAAGTGATGCCGAATTAGTAGCTATTTTAATAGGTTCTGGAAATAGAGAAGAAAGCGCTGTGGCACTTTGTAAACGTATTTTAGCTAGTGTTGACAATAATTTAAGTGCCTTGGGTAAGCTTTCTGTGAAACAGCTTATGGCATTCAAAGGTATAGGAGAAGCTAAGGCCATAACTATTGTTGCTGCATTAGAATTAGGAAGACGAAGAAGGGGAGAAGAGGCACTTGAAAAGAAGAAAATTACATCTAGTGTTTCTGTATTTGAATTGATGCAGCCTATAATAGGCGAGCTACACCATGAAGAATTTTGGATAATTTATTTGAATAATTCTAACAAGGTAATTCAAAAAAACCAGTTAAGTAAAGGCGGTATTACAGGGACTTTAGTGGATGTGAGGCTCGTGTTAAAAAATGCACTTGAAGTTGGTGCCACTGGACTAATATTAGTGCACAATCATCCATCAGGAACTTTAAATCCTAGTAGTGCCGACAAGCAAATTACCCAAAAATTAAAAACTGCAGCTTCCAGTTTAGATATAAAAGTTTTGGACCATTTAATAATCACAGAAAAAGCCTATTTTAGTTTTGCTGATGAATCACTATTGTAAAAACACGAAAGCGTATTGGAACTTAGATTTTTACAAATTAGAATTTAAATAGGTAATGCTACTAGTTTATACGCATAAAATATCACCAAGATTAAAGTATGTATTCAAACATGTTTGTACGCGAGTATTAGGTGTTAAAGTAAATTTTACAACTAAGATTGAAGAATTTATTGCGCACAATAGTTTAAAAATGTCATACGCCAAGCAACATTTAGGCAATGAGTTTTTTATTAAAAGCCATGAGATATTATTTGAGCAAGGACTTTCAGATATCGAAATTAATGTTCAAAAATGGGAGGATACGAAGTGTTTTTTCTTTAATGGAGATAAAAGTGCTATTCCGTTTGATATTTTCGCCGCATCGTTTTACATGTTATCACGGTATGAAGAATATCTACCACAACGTAAAGATGAATATGGTAGATTTATAGCAACTCAGAGTTTAGGGTACAAATACGACTTTTTACATCAACCTGTTGTAGATATTTGGGCGTATAAATTTAAAGCAGCTTTGCAAGAAAAGTTTCCTGACTTTCAATTTCCTAAACGAGAATACCGGATTAAACCCATCTTAGATGTTCCTAGTCCATACAATTATAAACTAAAAGGTGTAATGCGAACACTTGGTGGAACAGTTAAGGATTTTTTTAGGTTTCGTTTTAGAAGTTTATATGTTAGATATTCTGTGTTGTTTGGGTTTATACATGATCCTTATGATACTTTTAAATACATTATCAACAAACAGAAACAAGTATCCGCTAAGTTTTTAATATTCTTTTTTGTTGGTTCTTATTCCACATTTGACAAAGGAATAAATATCAATAAGCGAAAATATGCATCGCTCATTAAGCATGTGGCTGATTATTGTTCAGTAGGATTAAAGGCATCTTATTTTTCCGTTAGTAATGCAGAACTTTTAAAAAAAGAAAAACGTCAAATGGAAGATGTTATTAATACATCTTTAAAAGCTTCAAGATTTTCATTTTCAAAAATAAACCTACCAGAATCTTACAGGAATTTAGTGCAATTAGAAGTAAATGAAGATTATACTATGGGTTACATAGATCATATAGGGTTTAGAGCTGGATCTTGTACTCCATTTTTGTTTTACGATTTAGATTATGAAGTGCAAACCCCTTTGAGAATTTGTCCATTTCATATGATGGATTTTGCACTGTTAAAAACATCATCTTTATTAGATAAGAAGAAAGCATTACATACCATTATCGACGAAATAAAAGGTGTTAATGGAGAATTTGTACCAGTATTTCATAATTATACCTTTAGTAAAAATGCTATGTGGACTGGATTTAAAGAGTTATTTAATATTATTTTAGCCTCAACCAATGAAGAAACTTAACGGAATAACTGATGTTTTTTTTGATTTAGATCATACGCTTTGGGATTTTGAAAAAAACTCAGCATTAACTTTTGAAAAAATTTTTCAGATTAATGATGTTGATGTACAATTAAATGAATTTTTAAACCATTATATTCCTATTAATTTTAAGTATTGGAAGCTTTACCGTGAAGAACGTATTGAAAAAGAAGCACTACGATTTGTTAGGTTAAATGATACATTCAAAGCATTAGGACAAGTAGTAGAAGAACACTTAGTTCATAAGCTTTCAGATGATTATATTAAACATCTATCTACATTTAATCATTTAATTGAAGACACCAATACAATATTAGATTATTTAACGTCTAATTATACTTTACATATTATTACAAATGGTTTTGATGAGGTACAGTATAGGAAAATGGATAAATCTAATATTATTCACCATTTTACCACTATAACAAATTCTGAAATTGCTGGTGTAAAAAAGCCAAACCCAAAAATATTTAATTATGCACTTAGTCAGGCCAAGGTAAATGCACACCAAAGTATAATGATAGGTGATAGTTTAGAAGCTGATGTAGAAGGTGCTATAAATATAGGTATGGATGCAATTTTCTTCAATCCGAGTAATAGCAATTCTCTGGGTAATATAAAGCATATTACAAAATTAATAGAGCTCAAAAATTATTTATAAGCAATACCTAAGCTAAAGCTAACGTTTTTAAAGCAATGATCAGGAACAAAATCACATATACGTTTATAATACTGACTCTAATGTTCAATTGTACCAAGCCTGTTGATTTTGAACAACTTGACGATTTAACATTAGAGCCAGTAGTAGAGTCTAGCTTAATTTTTTATGATGCTTCTGCACAAGAATTTTTTGTTGGTGGAACTGAACAAATTACAGCGGAAGATTTTGTAGAAATCGATTTTTTTAACAATGGTTTTATTCAAGATAATCTCATTAAAGTAGAGTTTGTCTTCAATATTGAAAATTCTATTAACAGACCATATAGCTTACAGATTAGATTTTTAGATAGTGCAGGGCAATCACTTGAAAGCTTTACAATAAATACTGAAGCATCTGCAAATAATCAAACCATAAAAAATACTCATATAGAAGTTTTTGAAGATGAATCTTTGGAACATATCAAGCGTTCAAGAATCATGGTGTTTACTCTAGAAATGCTTCCTGGTGAGGCTATAGATGAAAACACATTAGGACGAATTAGTCTTCAGTCTAAAGGAGTCTTTTATTTAAGAGTTTAAAGATGAAATTAAAATGTGTTCAATTTATTTTACTGTTTTCAGTAAGCATATGTTTATCTCAAAATAAGCAAATACTATACGGCTTTTCTGAAATACCTCAGTCATTACTATTGAATCCTGGAGGCAATATCGATAATAAAGGCTATTTTGGAATACCATTGCTATCTCATATTCATTTTAATGGTAGTTCATCAAATGTCTCGGTATATGATTTTTTTGCAGATGACGGTAGAGATTTCAATGTAAAATTTAGAAACGCAGTTAATAGATTAAATTCAAACGATTTTTCAACGATTACTCAGCAGCTTGAGATTTTTTCAGGCGGATTTGCAATTGGACCTTCTTATGAAAAAAATGAATACCTAAGCTTCGGATTATATCAAGAGTTTGATTTTATAGCATATTTTCCAAAAGATTATGCTGTTTTAGCCTTAGAAGGAAATCAAAATAATATTGGCAGACCTTTTAAATTGGATGATCTAAATTTGAATGCTGATGTGCTTACCGTCCTTCATGTAGGGTATAACAAGAAAGTAAATAAAAATTTCACCTATGGTATAAGAGGAAAGATTTATTCTAGTATTTTTAATGTTAATTCAACAAAAAATCAAGGTAGGTTTATTACAGTTCAAGGAGAAAACAATATCTATGAGCATATTTTTAACTTAGATTTGGAATTAAGAACTTCTGGTCTGGCAAGCCTTATAAATGATGATAATGACGATTTTGATAATGACATTAAAGAGATAAGAAAACGTATATTATTTGGAGAAAATTTAGGACTCGGATTTGATATTGGGTTTACCAGTCAAATAACTGATCAATGGTATTGGGATGCAAGCCTACTAGATATAGGCTTTGTGAGTCATGCCAATAACATAGAAAATTATCAGCTAAAAGATGATTTTACCTTTGAAGGCATAGATCCTCTTTTTCCAGAATCTCAAGATGGTCAAACCGCAGATGAATATTGGAGTGAAATAGAGGAAGAGTTTGAAGATCTTTTTGAGATAGATACAACACGAACAAAATATACGGTTTGGAGACCAGTAAAATTAAATGCATCTGTAAACTATGCTTTTGGTAAGAAAAAATTAAAAGACTGCGATTGTTTAGCTGAAGATGGCGGTTATCTTAACCGAGTAGGGGCGCAATTATATGCTATTAAAAGGCCCAGAGGTATCCAAGCTGCTCTTACAGCCTACTATTATAGAAGAATTTTTAATGGATTAAGTGCTAAAGCAACTTACACCGTAGATCCGTATAGTTTCAGTAATATTGGACTTGGTATTTCCGCAAATATTTGGGGATTAAATATGTATGTTATGGCCGATAATTTTTTATCATATCAAAACATATATGATTCACAAAATGTATCTTTACAACTAGGACTAAATTATATTTTTAAAAATGAAGACTAAATTAATTACTTCTATAGTAGCTCTTTTTATTACAACAGGCGTATTCGCTCAAACTAATCTTAACAATTATAAATATATTATTGTACCAAATAAATTTGATTTTCTAAAAGAAGATAACCAATATCGTTTAAATGAATTAGCACAATTTTTATTTAAAAAGTATGGCTTTACTGCACTAATGGAAGGAAGCGAATATCCTGAGGACCTAATGTTCAATAGGTGTTTAGCATTGCGATCAGACGCTGAAAAAGAGCCAGGTATGTTTAAAACAAAAATAAAAGTTATATTAAAAGACTGCAACGATAGAATTGTATATGTCTCCGAAACTGGTGAGAGTAGGCAGAAACAGTTTGATAAAGCATACAATGAATCATTAAGAGCTGCTTTCACATCTTTTGGAACTTTAAATTATAATTATCAACCAAAGTCTACTCAGGATGTGGTTTCAGAAAATGTTTCAAAACCAGAAAAAGAAGTTTCAGAAGAAATTCAAAAATTAAAAGAAGAATTAAAAACATTAAAAGAGCAAAAAGAAGTTGTACAAGCAGAAAAAACTGCTAAAGAAGTTATAGAAATTCCAAAAGTTAAGAAGGTAGAACCTGAACCAGTCATGACTTCAGCAGTAGAAAGTAAAGAAACTTTAAATATTCTATACGCTCAAGAAATAACCAATGGCTTTCAATTAGTAGATAGTTCACCAAAAGTAATTTTCAAAATTAAAAATACGGGACTTAATAATGTGTTTTTAGTAGAAGGTAAAAACGCACTTATTTATAAAAAAGGCGATAACTATATTTTGGAACATTACGAAAATGGAACATTAAAGCAAGAAAAGCTAAACATTAAGTTTTAATAGCCATATTTATCTTTCCAACGTTGTTTTAAAAATTCTCGTTGTGCATTTTCTCTAGGGTTATTGCTTGGCTCATATAGTTTATTGCCTTTAATATCATCAGGAAGAAACTCTTGTTCTGCAAAATTATTGTCATAGTTATGAGCGTATTTATAATTTTCGCCATAACCAAGTTCTTTCATTAATTTTGTTGGAGCGTTTCGTATTTCTAGAGGTACCGATAAATCCCCCGTATCTCTTACCAATTGTTGTGCTTCACCAATCGCCTTGTACGCCGCATTACTTTTAGGAGAACAAGCTAAATATGTCGCACATTGGCTCAATATTATTCTAGATTCAGGATATCCAATAGTAGAAACTGCTTGAAACGTATTATTCGCAATTACTAGAGCAGTCGGGTTAGCATTGCCAATATCTTCACTAGCCGAAATAAGTAGTCTACGTGCAATAAATTTAACATCTTCTCCGCCTTCAATCATTCTGGCCAACCAATATACAGCAGCATTTGGATCACTTCCTCTTATAGATTTTATAAAAGCCGAAATGATGTCATAATGCTGTTCACCTGTTTTATCGTATCGTACTGTATTGTTTTGTACATTCTCCAAAACAAAAGCGTCAGTAATTATAACACTATCAGAATCATTAGAATTTACAATAATCTCAAAAATATTCAACAGTTTTCTAGCATCCCCACCTGAAAGTCTCAGTAAAGCATCAGTTTCTTTGAGTTTAATTACTTTTTTAGAGATAATATCATCATTTTCAATAGCACGCTTTAAAAGCGTCTCTAAATCGTTTTTAGAAAAGGCATTCAAGACATACACTTGGCAACGCGATAATAACGCAGGGATCACTTCAAAACTTGGATTCTCAGTAGTAGCTCCAATTAAAGTTATCCACCCTTTTTCTACCGCTTGCAATAAAGAATCTTGTTGCGATTTACTAAATCTATGAATTTCATCAATAAACAAAATAGGGTTTTTAGTAGTAAATAAACCGCCACTCTGTTTCGCCTTGTCAATCACCTCCCTTATATCTTTCACACCAGAATTTATGGCACTCAAGGTGTAAAAAGGTCTTTCAGATTCCGATGCAATTATGTTTGCTAATGTTGTTTTTCCCGTTCCAGGTGGACCCCAAAATATCATAGAAGCAATCAATCCATGCTTTAATTGTTGTGATAACGCACCATGTTCCCCCACCAAATGCGTCTGGCTCACATAATCAGTCAAACGTTTTGGTCGTAATCGTTCCGCTAAAGGTGCATTTATATTCATCACTGTAAAATTAACTGATTTTATTTAAGTTTTGGGCGTGCCCCAGATAAAAATCTGGGTCGGGCTTTCACGAGTCGCTCTCTGCGAGGAGCTCCAACAATCGCTCAATCCCTCACGGAACTATCTGCCAATTTAGCACATCATCCAAAGCTGGTTAACTATTTGCTATATTTAGTACAATGAAAGAAAAGAAACATTTTGAATATTCCACTGGAGTTATTGCATATCCAATTTTATTCGTATTGATTATTTGGCTGGTCTTTTGGTTCGAGGTGCGTTTCGGATTTAAATTCTCCGAATTTGGTGTATATCCTCAAACTTTATCGGGTTTAAGAGGAGTGATATTGAGTCCATTTATTCATGGAGATATTCAGCACCTATACCATAATAGTATACCGCTTTTTGTATTATCAATGGCAATGTTCTATTTCTACAAGCCTATTGCATGGCGCGTGTTACTATGGGGGATTTTAGTATCTGGATTTTTAACCTGGTGTATTGGTAGACCTTCATACCATATAGGTGCGAGCGGATTAATTTACGTATTAGTAAGTTTTACATTTTTTAAAGGAGTTTTCGCAAAACACTTTAGACTTATCGCATTATCATTACTTGTCGTGTTTTTATATGGAAGTATGATATGGTATACACTACCAATAGAAGAAGGTATATCATGGGAAGGTCATTTATCTGGCTTAATAACCGGATTATTATTTGCGTTAGTGTTTAGAAGGCAAATAGCTAAACCTAAAAAATATGTTTGGGAACAAGATAATTATAGCGAAGATGATGATCCGTTTTTAAAACATTTTGACGCTGACGGCAATTTTATTGAAAACATCGAGCCAGAAACAGAGCAGGAAGAATTAAAAATAAATTATACTTACAAAAAGGAGGAAAAATAACGATTTAAGAGCGTTGTCTCACCACCTCATATAAAAAAGCACCACAAGCTACTGAAACATTTAAAGATTCAATGTCTCCTAAGAGTGGTAGTTTAGCTTTTTCGTCTACAACTTTTAGAGTAGAAGGGTTGATGCCTCTACCTTCAGATCCCATAATAATAGCACAAGGTTCTTCAAAAGAAACATTATAAAGTGTATTATCTGTTTTTTCCGTAGCAGCAATAACTTTTATTCCAGAAGCCTGCATATAAAACACAGCATCTTTAATATGATCGACTTTACAAATAGGAATTTTAAAGACGGCTCCAGCACTTGTTTTGATAGTATCTCCATTTACAGGAGCTCCGCCCTTTTTTTGTATAATAATCCCATCCACGCCTGTGCATTCAGCAGTCCTAATAATTGCGCCAAAATTACGTACATCACTCAATTGATCTAACAATAAGAATAGAGGCGTTTTACCAGACTCAATAACACGCAATACTAAGTTTTCAATATCATGAAACTCTATTGGTGATATTTGAGCAACTGCACCTTGATGATTTTTTTGGGTTAATCTATTCAGTTTTTCTACAGGGACATATGATGTGTTGATAGAATTTTTTCTCAATATGGATTCTAATTCAGAAAAAAGTTCACCTCTTAAACCTTTCTGTAGAAACACTTTATCAATAGTTTCTCCAGAGTTAATAGCTTCAATTATAGCTCTTATACCGAATATTTGCGTCTGGTCTTGCATGAGGCAAAAATAGGGAAATAAAAAAACCTCATTTTATAAAATGAGGTTTTTTTATTATATGAAAATGTTTAATCTATATAATTATGGAATGGTAATAGATATAGCAGTACCACCACCATAACCTCCATCAGAGGCTCCGATAGCTGTTCCATCATCTAAAGTAAGCGAGAACGGTCCTGCACCATCACCAAATTCATCAAAAATTGTGAAGGTATAAGAACCAGAAGCAAGACAGATGTTTCTAGTGATACCACCAGTTAGTCCATCATAGGCACCAAACGCAGCAGGAGTAGCACTCTCAAATACAGTATTGTCACCAGAGTCTGTTATTCTCCAGTAGATTTCCTCTGGCCAGTTATCAAAAGTGATATCTAAAATCAATTCAGGGTTTGGACATACCTGCTTAAGATTTATTTGCATAGAAGCACTAACTTGTAAACCATCTTGAGATGCAAAGTCTAAGACTAACATATCAGATCCAGATGGGTTTATATTAGGACCAACAATACCAAGATCGAAAGTTCCAATGTTAGAGTTCGCAGGAACAGTAACAGACGAAGGCACCGAATACGCTGAAGCATCAGCAGTTGTCATATCAGCATTCACAACAATGTTAAATGTACGGTCAGCACTAGCAGT
>CANNBV010000008.1 GCA_947502975.1 uncultured Flavobacteriaceae bacterium | reverse complement strand
ACTCTAAACTGTTTTAAACCAATTTTGTCAAGTGCTTCACTTGGCAGATTGTATCCAACAGTCAAGGCCTTTAATCTCAAATAGTCATTTTTAAACAACCAACGTGTTGAGCGGAAGGTAAAACTGTTTTGTCCTTGAGTCAAACGAGGGAAGTCTGTAATATCTCCAGGTTGTGACCAAGCTTTAAAGTTATCAGGGTGTGCAGAGCCACCAACAGCAGGGTTAAGCAGGCCTGTATAATCAGTATCATAGATATAAGAACCTACACTGAAATTAAATAACGCATTTAAATCAAATTGTTTGTACCTGAAAGACGTATTGATACCCCCTTGAACATCTGGTAAGGATTCTTTTCCTGTTTGGTATCGTGTGGCAACATCATAATCGTTAGTCACGTCTCTACCAGTAACCTCACCATCAGCATCAAGTACATCGATGTACCAAAGCGCATCTCCAGTAGCAGGATCTACACCAGCCCAATCTCTTACGTAAAATTCGAATATAGAAGCCCCTGGCACCCATAATTTAGAGCCTTGTATTAGCTCATCGGTAAACGGAGAAATCTGTTTAATTTCATTTTTTAGGATAGAAACATTACCTCCTAAACTCCAAGAAATATCGTCCTTGTTGATGATATTACTATTTAATGTAATCTCCCAACCGCTGTTATTGATAATACCAGCATTAGCTCTAAGTTGTGGAACCCCAGAAGAAGGTGTATTGGTGATATTTTGGATAAGGTCTACACTCTCTGTTTCAAAGTATTCAACTGATCCGTTAAGAACACCATCAAAAAGAGTAAAATCCATACCAAAATTGGTCGATTCAGAAGTCTCCCATCTTAATGCAGGATCTGGTAAGGTAGCACCTGGTAGGTTACTTGGCTGTCCTTCAACAGGAGAAATAGTTACCCCGCCAAAGTTGGCTCCACCAAAAACGAAACTTGTTGGAAAAAACCCTCCAGGAATATTGATATTACCTAGTTCACCATAGGAAGCACGTAGCTTTAAATTATTAACCCATCCTACATTCTCCATAAAACTCTCATTGGTAATTACCCATGAACCACCTATAGAGAAGAAATCTCCCGTTCTAAACTGCTCTTCTAATTGAGAAGTCTTATCCTGACGATAACTAGTCTCTATGTAGTATCTCTTATCGAAATTATAGGATAATCTTCCAAGTATACTGGTAATACGACGTTCTGATCTAAAACCTCCAAAACTCTCAGGAGTGGTACCATTACCAATTTCTTCCTGACCTGGTAAAAAGCCTGTTACAGATGTTCTGAACGAATCTCCTGCATTTGTATTAGCTTCATAGATAGCATCCAATGACACAGAGTGCTTTCCATAAGTATTGGAAAAGTTTAAGGCCTGGATGGCGTTACGCGCAGTTGTGATATTTCTTCGTTTTGAAACTCTACCATTCACATTCGAAGCAGCTCCAATCTCATCATCATCAAAAGAATGGCTGTCGAATACATAGTTTTCATAGTTGAATGTAGATCTAAAAGTGAAATTGTCTAAAAATGAAACCTCTGCATAGGCTGATCCTAATAAATTGGTTCTCACTCTTTTCTCTGTACCTAGAAGTATAGAGGCTAAAATGTTTTCTCCAGCAATTCCTGGTCTGGTGTTGTTTACCGGTTGTCCAATCGGTCTACCATTACCATTACCTAAATCGTAGATAAGCTCACCATTAGCATCTAAAATTAAATTACCATTGGCATCTCTAACATAAATAGGGTAAACACTACTGTTATTGTAGATCCATGAAATGGCTTGTGTTGTACTTCCTGAGGTTTGGTCAGGATTATTGGAATCTGATCTAGAATATCCTAAAGTGATACCTGTTTTTAACCAATCATTAACCTGAGTGTCTATTGCAGCTCTTGTAGCAACCCTTTCAAAATCTGATTTAATAACTGGACCATCTTCATTCAGATAATCAAAAGAGAAGAAATAATTGGACTTCTCACTACCACCAGAAACTGTTAAAGAATGGTTGATTCTTGGTACATCTCGTCGCAATACTTCATCTTCCCAACTTGTATTCCATAGTAGGTTAGCACCAGAAACTAAATTTCCATTAACATCAATTGGATTACTAACATCGTATGGATTATAACCTATAGTTGATATTAAAGCAGAACTTGCATTAGCCGCTGCATCTGCAGGCGACTGACCAGCTCCATAAAGATTATCATTTCTCAAAGATGTCCACATTAACTTCATGTAATCCTCACTATTTACTATATCGTGGATACCAACAGATGGATTTGAAAAACCATATTGACTTCTAAAGCTAATTTCTGCGTTGGAGTTGCGCTTACCTCTTTTGGTAGTCACAATGATTACACCATTTGCAGCCCTTGACCCATAAAGTGATGCGGCACTCGCATCTTTTAAAACAGATATGGATTCTATTTGATCCTGACTTATCGTATTTAGGTTCCCCCCAAAAGGAGCACCATCAAGAATGATCAGAGGTGCATTGGAACTGGCAAAACCTCCTGTGTCAAAATTACGATTACCTAGCTGGTCATTAAAACTTCCAAAACCTCTAATACGAATGTTAGGGTTTTGTCCCGGCTGACCACCTGAGGTCACTATATTTACACCAGCTACAGTACCTTGTAAGGCTCTAAGTGGTGAGGTTACTTGTTGGTTTTCAATAACATCAGCTTTGATAACATCTACTGCTCCAACGATGGCCTCTCTGCTTTGTGTTCCATAAGCTACAACAACAACTTCTTCAAGTGCTGATGTGCTTTCAGACATCACTACATTAATGGTAGATGAATTGCCTACAGTAACTTCTTTATCTGAATACCCAACAAAACTAAAAATCAAGTTTGCTCCTTGATTTGCTTTGATAGCATATTTTCCATCGAAGTCAGTAGAAGTACCAGATGATGTACCTTTAATTAAGACAGTTGTCCCTGGTAAAGGTAATCCGCTTTCATCCGTTACAGTACCAGAAATTGTCTTTTCCTGTGCAAATGAAATATGCACAACAAACGCTAGGAATAGCGTTAAAAATCCACTAAACTTTGTTTTCATTTTATAATTATTTGAATTAGTCAATGCCAAAAATCATAAATAAAAGTTAACAAAGCAACAAAATTGCGTTAAAATTGATGTATTATCTGAAAATTAGTTGCAAAATGAGCCTTTAGCGTGTCTATTTTGATAAGAAATATCAAATTTGCTTATAATTTATTGTAGAAGCTGTTAAAAATTAAGCTAAAAAAAAAGACTACTAATTAAAGTAGTCTCTTTTTTAAAGAATAATTTATTAAAGTTTTTATGGATTCTGATTCTCAGGAGTTATGTTAGGATTCGCATCAATTTCAGCTTGTGGGATTTTGAATACCCAGTCATTGTTAGTAGAAGGTCTCTCAACTACATAAGCTTCTTGATATAATACTGCAGATGCACCAGAACCTCCATCAGCGCCATGGTCTATACCTTCATCCCAGCGTATTTTATCTGTATATCCAAATCCTTCACCCCAAAGTTCTACACCTCTCTGAAACTTGATATGTTCCATCATAGATTCTTGCGTGGCAAATGCAGTAACGTCGTATGTGCTATCGCGCTCTTCTCCAAGCGGACGTAGAGCTTCTTGTGCTCCAGTAATATCATTCATCATGGCTTTTGCTTCAGCTTCAATTAAATACATTTCAGAAGTACGCATATAAATTACATCATCTGGATCAATTGAACCAGGGTTTTTATTCTTTAATTTAAAGTGCATATAAGGATGAAGATTAAATCTAGTAGTGATACCGTAAACTTCATTTATTGAGTCTACTACAAAATCAAAACGTTCCTCATCAGTGAAATTTGGATCATTGCCGAAACCACCTTCTCCATTAGCAGCAGAAGTATTTGTGTTAGGGGCGTCTATGATGAATGCTTTCTTTCTGTAGTCTGTATCAGGTATAGCGTCAACCAATCTTCTATCTGCAATTTTTGGATTGTTTCTAATTTGACTTCCATTAAATGTATTACTAGCCAAATAGAAGTAAGAGCGGAAAAATGTTGTTTCCGCTGCAATTACATTGCTACCCCAAATAACTTCAGCCAAATCGTTAGTATTAAAACCAGCCAGCCAATCTGCTTCACTCATAATAGGGAATCCTTCACGAGCACTAACAGCAGCATCAGCAGCTGTTTCCCAATCTCCTTTAGAAAGAGCTGTTCTTGCTAATAAACCATAGGCTACATTAACATTTAGCTGAGATTTACCTGCGGTACCTCCTGGTCTTGAACTTGCACCATCAAAAGCAACGATTGCTGCATTTAAATCAGCTTCAATTTGATCATAAACTGCCTGTACGGATGATCTAGGAGCGCTACTAAAATCTGCACCTGAAGCTAATATTAGAGGTACTCCAGCATCTGATGCAGGGGTACCTATTAGATATCCTTTAGCATAATGTTGTACTAAAGATAAATAGGAATAAGCACGATAAGTATACGCTTGACCTAATATTTCTTTAAGTTTAGGAGATTCAGTCAAGCTACCATCTGTTGCTTTATCTATAAGCAAGTTAGACGCTAGAATAATATTATAACGGTGATACCATAGAAATTCAGTAGTATTTGATGTTTGATCAGTATGCGAATTCCATTGCATTTCAGTTCTCCAACCTAAGTTATTGGCACTAGCAGAATGTATTAAACCACCACTAAGGTTGTCTCCAAGAGGTATCCAGTAATGATTTCCTGCTCTTGTACTTGTTCCTCCGGGCAGTATGGTTTGTCCTTGAGCATATAAACCACGATGTATTCCATTTAAAACAAGTTGCATGTTTTCTTCATTGGCAAGAGCGTCGGCAGCAGATATAGCATCTGTAGGAGTCGTTTCCAAGAAATCTTCTTCACACGAAGAAATTGTTATAGTCATTACGAAAAATGACAAGATTTTTATTTTTCTTAACATAATTATTAAGTTTTATAAGTTTTAATTAAAATGAAACATTTAAGCCCATAGAAATAATTCTAGGAGGATTAAAATCACCACCATCACCAGTACCAGCTAGGTTAAATTGAGGGTTTAGTCCCTCTCTCTTTCCCTTGATGAATAAATTTTCACCAGAAATGGATACTCTTAAATCGTCTAAACCAAGCATGTCAGTTATTCTATCGTTAAACGTATAGCCTAAGTTAACGTTTCTCAATGCCCAAAACGAAGCATCCGTTAGGAATCTTGAGGATTGTGTTCTTACCAAGTTTGGATTACCATTTTCTAACCTTGGTACATTTGTAATATCTCCTGGTTGACGCCAAGCATTTAAAATGTCTGGATGTAATGAGCTACCATAATTACCACTATGCATCATATCTGCATATCCATTGTCTAATATAGAACCTCCGATTCCAAAGTTAATTAGGAAATCTAGAGAAAACCCTTTGTAACTTATGCTATTTGCAACCGAGCCAAGAAGGTCAGGAATCGAACTATCTCCAGTATATGCTCTTTCAGTATCTTGCCAATCGTTGGTAGTTTCTATATTACCATCAGCATCTAATACTGGTACACTTTCATTATTTGCATCTAATTCGTATTTGTAAAACAATTGATCTCCCGTATCAGGATCTACTCCTGCTGTTTTGAGTAAAAAGAAATCATATCTTGAGCGTCCCTCGGCCCATCGTTTAGACCCATTTATAAATGGATCTGGTAAGCTAGTAATTTCATTTTTAAATGTCGAACCTTGTAATGTTAAATCCCATCTTAGGTCGTTACTATTTATTAGGTGACCTGTTAACGCTACTTCCCATCCTGAATTAAACATATCACCAACATTAGTAGGGACGATATTTAATCCATTACTTGGAGCAATTGGCAATTGATAAAGTAAATCAGAAGAATTCCTCTTATAGTACTCAACTGATCCATCTAATAAATTATTGAATAGGGTGAATTCTACAGCAACGTCAAAATTTTCAATAGTTTCCCATTGTAGATTAGCATTACCAATATCTGTATATATAATTGCAGGAGACGCAGCATTAGAAGTGATAGAAAATCTAGGTTGAGAAAGGAAGAAGTCAGTAAAGAAAACCCCACTAATAGTTTCACCTAATCCATCATTACCTACTTCACCATAAGAGCCTCTTATTTTTAATCTGTCAACCCAAGATACATTTTCCATGAATGCTTCTTGATCTAACCTCCATGATGCTCCTACAGAATAAAAAGTACCCCATCTACTATCTCTTTGGAAAACTGATGATCCATCTCTTCTTACGGAAGCACTTATATAGTACTTGTTATTAAAATTATAGTTTGTTCTTAAAAAATAACCTTCAATAGATTTTCTTGTAGAGGCCCCTTCTAAATCTACAATATTCGAAAAGTTGTCAAATTCAAAAATTCCATTAGCAGCCTGAACTGTTGCTAACCCGCCATTACTTGAAAATGTTCTGTCAAAACTTTCATGACCTGCCGTAACATCTATATTATGTACATCATTAAAGCTTTTTGTATAGGTGATTATTTGATTGAAATTCTCTACTTGTCTTCTTGAGCGCTCTTCACTGTATCTTCCATCTGGTTGTGCATCACCTATTATAGCGTTTTCATACTCTTTTTCTAACCCTTCATTAATATCTCTACCATAATTTAATCTTACTTTTAAACCATCTAAGATCTCAATTTGTGTAAAGAACCTGAAGCCGTAGGTATTATCTCTATCACGCTCATCATTTAATAGTAGTTCTTGTAATGCATGACGACCTTGGTTTCTAGGTCTTGAACCAATATTGAATTCTGAAAACCCTTCACCATTATCAAATACCGGATTGCCAAAAACATCTCTTACAAGATTTCCTTGTAAGTCATTAACATAAACAGGATAAACAGAACCCATACCCTTAGCAAAACTGAATGGGTTTACAATACTTGTTGCTCCAGCTGAACTTGGAGCAACCGCTTCAGTAATTGCGAGGTTAGCACTACCACCAATAGTTACCCTATCGCTTACATTAAATTCTGCATTTACCCTTGTAGTCAAACGATCAAATCCAGATGTGACAACAAAACTTTCCTCGTCTAGATAAGATGCCGAGAAAAATACTTTATGATCTTCACCACCTCCAGCTACATTTACATTATAATTTTGGCGAACTCCTGTTCTTGACAATACATCGTACCAATCTAAACTTTGATATATTACTTGAGCGTTAGGATTCAACCTTCCATCAGTTCCAACAATTTGATCATTAGGAACATTAAAAGGGTTATACCCTAATTGGTTATAAATATTTGCTGAAGCAAATGCGGCATCTCCTCCGCCTGCACTTGAATTTTTTAAAGCTTCCCACATGGTTTCGTAATACTGTCCAGGTGATAACTCAGGGTAAAAAGGAATTGAGGTGTCTACCAAACCATATTGCATAGATGCATTTACTTTGATACCCCCTTTAGAACCACTTTTGGTAGTAATAATAACTACACCGTTAGCTGCCCTTGATCCATATAATGAAGTAGAAGCAGCATCTTTTAATATGGTAAAGGATTCTATATCCTCTTGGTTAATAGTGTTAAGTGCACCTTCGTATTGAATCCCATCTACGATAAATAGAGGGTCGGTTTGACCATTAAGCGTACCAACACCACGAATGATAATTCCAGGGGAACTACCAGGCCCTTGAGCTGATGTAAATTGAATACCAGTAGCTCTACCTTCAATAGCAGCAATTGGAGAGGTAACGTTTCTTATTGCTAGATCCTCAGCTCCAACAATACTTGCAGAACCTGTAAATGCTTCTTTGGTAGTAGTACCATAGGCAACTACAACTACTTCTTCTAGAGTTGAAGCGTCCTCTGCCATTGTAACATTTACCGTGTTTGAACTCCCAATAGTTACTTCTTGAGAAGTATACCCAAGAAAGCTAAATACTAAGGTGGTACCCGTATCTGTTTTTATTGAGTAATTACCATCAAAATCTGTTGATGTTCCATTGGATGTGCCTTTTACCAAAACTGTTGTTCCTGGTAATGGTAAACCATTTTCGTCGATTACTTTTCCTGAAATTGTCTTTTCTTGAGCGAAAGAAAATTGCAGGACAAACGCTAGTAATAGCGTCAAAATTCCACTAAACTTTGTTTTCATATTATAGTTTTTTGAATTAGTCAGTTTCAAAAATCTAAATAAAAAGTTAATAAAACAATAAATTGTAGTTAAAATTTAACGTTTAGTTTTAAAAACTAAGAATAATGTAATATTTTCTAAAAATTTGCTACCAAACTTATGTGAATCTTAGAATTTGATAACTTAAATTTTTGATTTTCATTTTTACCGTTAGCATAATTAAATTTTAGTAATCCTGAATTTGTAAGTATTCCAAAACCAAAACCAAAACCAAAGAGTTTTTCTTTAATATTTGAAATCTTATTTTCAAAATATGCTACATCAGTAATAGAGTGTACGTAAATGGAATTGCTCAAACGATATCTGTATTCTGTGTTTATAACTCCAAATAGAGATGCGAATAAGCTGTTTTCTTCAAAGCCACGTATAGAATTAATGCCTCCAAAGCGAAGTAATTCATTTTCAAAATAATTATCAGAAATAAGATTTGCAGCATCTACATTTAGAAAAATAGTGTTTTTTCTATTCAGTTTGAAACTGTTGAATGCTTTCAAGGTGATTAGAGATTGCTTAGTTTTGGTTTCTGAAGATGTTCTGTTTCCAAAATTGGTATCCAAATAAAAGTTCGATTTTATTGGAAATAGAAGGTCGTAAAATTGTGGCTTTAAATATTGATAAGACATTGTAAAGAAACTAGAATTATAATCTTGAAGGGATGTTATAGTATTTTCAGATCTTAAGTTATTCGATTCTATACTTGATAGTCCCAATGAGATTTTGTGTAAAGGATTAATTTGATAATTAATCCTTGCCTTTTGATCTATGGTTGTAAATGAGGAATCTTTTTTAAAAATCCTCAAATTTAAATCAATTCCAATAGGGGTATTGAATAAAAATGGAAGCTCTAAGCTGGCATCAAATGTGTCTTGATCAATTTCATCGCTTTTGTAGAGTAAACTGAATGTTTCTCCATAATTCAGATTGTTAATTAATTTCAAATTAAGAAAACCATCAAACTCCAGTTTGTTTGTTTCATCGTTGGTGCCAAAACCTAAAAATCCATCAAAGGTATTGCTCTTAGATTTTTCTACATATATATACAAGGATGTAGAGTCTTTTTGAAATAGTACTTCAGGAGATTTTACTTGATTAGCAAATCTTAGATTATTTAGTTGTTCGGTCTTTTTTTCTATAGTTCCTAAATTAAAAAGCTGAGATGGTTTTAGTTTCAGATAATGTTTTAAATATGATTTCGGAAATTTATCATATCCTATAATGTTTATGGCATCAATGGTTCTCTTTTTTTCTTTTGAAATAATTATCAAATCAGCTTTTAAATTAGTGCTATCTTTCTTTGTAATGTTTGATAGTTTTAATCTTAAAAAAGGATTGCCTTGGTTAGCTAATTCAGAATTTAAAATATTGAGAGCTGTTTCTGTATTGGTTATATTAATTACAAAATAATCTTCAGTGACTTCTTCAGAAAATGTATTTAAAAGTTGAAGGTTTACACTTGAATTTTTATGGTATATGTATATGGTATTGAATTTTTGTTTTAAATGTAGTTTAGCATCGAATACAGAATCATTCTTTTTTTTGAACTCTATTAATTTATTTTCGATAAAGCCAATGCGATTCAAACGGCTTCTAAGAGAATCAATTTCAGATTCCATTGAAATGAAATTTTTATGTGAATTTGAATATCCTAAAGAGTCAATTACATCAGTTTCGATAGAAGTTTTACCAGATACGTTCAGCTGTAAATTTTGACCAGTAACTTCTGAAGAAAAAAGAGTATATATAATAAGGACAAGAAAATAATATTTCTGCACGTTTCTTTTGCTGGATTTAAGTGTAAATCTAACGGAAAAAGAACACTTTTAATATGTCTAAAAAATATAATTTTAAATTCTTCTGAAAATTAATGTATTAGGGTTTGAATAATTAATTTTAATTTCTACCTTTGCACGCCTCTAAATAGAGGTTAATAAAATTTTATATAGAAATATATGCCAACAATTTCACAATTAGTAAGAAAAGGAAGAGCCAAAATAACCAAGAAGAGTAAATCGGCTGCTTTAGATTCTTGTCCGCAAAGACGTGGTGTATGTACTCGTGTTTACACAACTACTCCTAAAAAGCCTAACTCAGCGATGAGAAAGGTTGCAAGGGTGCGTTTAACAAACGGTAACGAGGTTAATGCATACATTGGCGGTGAAGGACATAATCTACAAGAGCACTCGATAGTATTGGTTAGAGGTGGAAGGGTAAAAGATTTACCAGGTGTTAGATATCACGTTGTTCGTGGAGCTTTAGATACAGCAGGTGTTGCTGGAAGAACCCAACGTAGATCTAAGTATGGTGCTAAACGCCCTAAAAAGTAATTAAACTTTAAGAAGAAGACATGAGAAAAAGAGCAGCGAAAAAAAGGCCACTTTTACCAGATCCAAGATTTAACGATCAGTTGGTAACACGTTTTGTAAACAACATGATGTGGGATGGTAAGAAGTCTGTGGCATTCAAAGTATTTTACGATGCAATTGATATTGTAGATGCTAAGAAAACTGACGAGGAAAAATCAGCTTTAGAGATTTGGAAAGATGCGTTGTCAAATGTAATGCCTCACGTAGAAGTACGTAGTCGTCGTGTTGGTGGTGCTACATTTCAAATCCCAATGCAAATTCGTCCAGATAGAAAAATTTCTACAGCCATGAAGTGGTTAATTGGTTATGCTAGAAAGCGTAATGAAAAATCTATGGCACAGCGCTTAGCTTCTGAAATCTTAGCAGCAGCTAAAGAAGAAGGTGCGGCGGTTAAGAAAAGAGTTGATACGCATAAAATGGCAGAAGCAAATAAAGCATTCTCTCACTTTAGATTCTAAGACATGGCAAGAGATTTAAAATATACAAGAAATATAGGTATTGCTGCGCATATTGATGCAGGAAAAACTACAACTACAGAACGTATTCTTTATTATACAGGTGTTTCTCATAAAATTGGTGAAGTACACGATGGTGCTGCAACAATGGACTGGATGGAGCAAGAGCAAGAAAGAGGTATTACAATTACTTCTGCTGCTACAACTTGTGAATGGAAGTTTCCAATTGAAAACGGACAGCCAACTTCTGAAACTAAAGGATACCACTTTAATATAATTGACACTCCTGGTCACGTAGATTTTACGGTTGAAGTAAACCGTTCGTTACGTGTACTTGACGGGTTAGTATTCTTATTTAGTGCAGTTGATGGTGTTGAACCTCAATCTGAAACTAACTGGAGACTTGCTGATAACTACAAAGTTCCAAGAATTGGCTTTGTAAATAAAATGGACCGTCAAGGATCTAACTTTTTAGGTGTTTGTCAACAAGTAAAAGATATGTTAAAGTCTAATGCGGTGCCAATCGTATTAAACATTGGTGATGAGGCAGACTTTAAAGGGATTATCGATTTAGTAAAAAATCGTGCTATTGTATGGCATGATGAAACTCAAGGGGCGACTTTTGATGTTATTGATATTCCAGAAGATTTAAAAGAAGAAGCAAAAAAATATAGAGCTTTATTAATCGAAGAGGTAGCAACTTATGATGAAAACCTTTTAGAGAAATTCATGGAAGATGAAGATTCTATTACAGAAGAAGAAGTGCATGCTGCACTTAGAGCTGCTGTAATGGATATGGCTATCATTCCAATGATTTGTGGTTCTGCTTTCAAAAATAAAGGTGTACAGTTTTTATTAGATGCTGTTTGTCGTTACTTACCGTCTCCAACCGATAGAGATAATATTGTAGGAACGAACCCAGATACTGGAGAAGAAGCTGTACGTAAGCCAGATGCAAAAGACCCATTTTCGGCTTTAGCTTTTAAAATTGCTACAGATCCTTTTGTTGGTCGTTTAGCATTTTTTAGAGCGTATTCAGGTCGTTTAGATGCAGGTTCTTATATTTTGAACAACCGTTCAGGTAAGAAAGAGCGTATCTCTCGTATTTACCAAATGCACTCTAATAAGCAAAATGCAATTGATTTTATTGAAGCTGGAGATATAGGTGCTGCTGTAGGATTTAAAG
This sequence comes from uncultured Flavobacteriaceae bacterium, assembly GCA_947502975.1. Lineage (GTDB taxonomy): Bacteria > Bacteroidota > Bacteroidia > Flavobacteriales > Flavobacteriaceae > Jejuia. Next base: position 159,604 of record CANNBV010000008.1, on the reverse strand, counting down.
ATATCAAGACTGGTGATACTATGTCTGATGAAAAAAACCCTATCGTTTTAGAATCTATGGATTTTCCAGACCCAGTAATCGGTATAGCTGTAGAACCTAAAACTAAGGCTGATGTTGATAAATTAGGTATGGCTTTAGCTAAATTATCGGAAGAAGATCCAACATTTACAGCTAGAACTGATGAAGCTTCAGGACAGACTATTATTTCTGGAATGGGTGAGCTTCACTTAGATATTATTGTTGACCGTTTAAAGCGTGAATTCAAAGTTGAGGTTAATCAAGGTCAACCTCAAGTAGAGTATAAAGAAGCAATTACACAACGTGCAGAACACAGAGAAGTTTATAAAAAGCAATCTGGTGGACGTGGTAAATTTGCAGATATTGTATTTACACTTGAGCCAGCTGATGAAGGTACTGTGGGACTTCAGTTTGAATCTCAAATTAAAGGTGGTAATGTTCCTAAAGAATTTATCCCATCAATTGAAAAAGGATTTAAAATGGCAATGGTTAATGGACCATTAGCAGGATATGAAGTTGACTCGATGAAAGTTACTTTGACTGATGGATCTTACCATGATGTGGATTCGGATCAGTTATCTTTCGAATTGGCTGCAAAACTTGGATTTAAAAATTCTGCAAAAGCTGCTAAAGCTGTAATAATGGAACCTATCATGAAACTTGAGGTAATTACTCCTGAAGAAAACATGGGTGACATTGTAGGAGATTTAAATAGAAGAAGAGGACAAGTAAGTGACATGGGGGATAGAGCTGGTGCAAAAACTGTAAAAGCTACTGTGCCATTATCTGAGATGTTTGGATATGTAACTACATTAAGAACATTATCATCAGGTCGTGCTACATCAACAATGGAATTTTCACACTATGCTGAAACTCCTTCTAACATATCTGAAGAAGTAATCAAAGCAGCTAAAGGCGTTGAAGCTTAAAATTTAAGAAAATGAGTCAAAAAATCAGAATAAAACTTAAGTCTTACGATCACAATTTAGTAGATAAATCTGCTGATAAGATTGTAAAAACAGTAAAAAGCACTGGAGCTGTAGTAACTGGACCAATTCCATTACCAACGCACAAGAAAATTTTCACTGTATTACGTTCTCCACACGTAAACAAGAAATCAAGAGAGCAGTTTCAATTATCTTCTTATAAAAGATTATTGGATATTTACTCTTCTTCATCAAAAACTATTGATGCATTGATGAAGCTTGAATTACCAAGTGGTGTTGAAGTAGAGATTAAAGTTTAAGTATATTTCGGTATTTAGTTACCGAAAGACATGTCCCACCGATGCGGTCGCGGGAAAAGCGGATAAATACATTTCAGGGACGAAAGGTATTTTGTCCCTGAAATTTTTTAAATAAGAATGTTGAAATAAGTTTCAACGAAATAGTAATAATTAATAAATAATAAATATGTCTGGGTTAATTGGAAAAAAAATCGGTATGACCAGCATCTTTGATGAAAACGGGAAGAACATTCCTTGTACTGTAATCGAAGCTGGACCATGTATCGTTACCCAAGTCAGAACCGAAGAAGTTGATGGTTATGAAGCTATCCAACTTGGTTTCGATGACGCGACAGAAAAAAGCGCTACTAAAGCAGACTTAGGTCATGCTAAAAAAGCGGGTACTTCTGTAAAACGCAAAGTCGTTGAATTCAAAGGTTTTGATGAGGAGTACAAATTAGGAGATGCAATCACTGTTGAACATTTCGCTGAAGGTGAATTTGTTGATGTAGCAGGAACATCTAAAGGTAAAGGATTTCAAGGTGTTGTAAAACGTCATGGTTTCGGTGGTGTAGGTCAAGCTACTCACGGTCAACATAACCGTTTAAGAGCGCCAGGTTCTATTGGAGCTGCATCTTATCCTGCACGTGTGTTCAAGGGCATGAAAATGGCCGGAAGAATGGGTGGTGAAAAAGTGAAAGTTCAAAATTTAAGAGTTTTAAAAGTAGTTGCTGAAAAGAATCTACTTGTTGTTAAAGGTTGTGTACCTGGACACAAAAACGCTTATGTAACAATTCAGAAGTAATGAAAGTAGCAGTTTTAGATATAAACGGAAAAGACACAGGTAGAAAGGCAGACCTTTCTAAAGATGTGTTTGCTATTGAGCCTAATAATCATGCAGTGTATTTGGATGTTAAACAATATTTAGCAAATCAAAGACAAGGTACTCACAAATCTAAGGAAAGAGGAGAGATTACTGGATCTACACGTAAGATTAAAAAGCAAAAAGGAACTGGTACAGCAAGAGCAGGTAGTATTAAGTCTGGTGTATTTAAAGGTGGTGGTCGTATGTTCGGTCCAAGACCTAGAAATTACAGTTTCAAACTTAATAAAAACTTAAAGCGTTTAGCGCGTAAGTCTGCCCTAAGTATCAAAGCAGGAGAGAAGTCAATTACAGTTTTAGAGGACTTTAGTTTTGACGCTCCAAAAACGAAAAACTTCACAGCAGTTTTAAAGGCATTAGACCTTGAAAACAAAAAATCTTTGTTTGTGTTGGGTGGGTCAAATAATAACGTATATTTGTCATCGCGCAATTTAAAAGGTTCTGAAGTTATAACGTCTTCAGAATTAAGCACTTACAAGATTTTAAATGCAAATCAAGTAGTGCTTTTAGAAGGTGCTTTAGAAGGAATTAAAACAAACTTAAGTAAATAAGAAACAGATGAGTATCTTAATTAAACCTATAATCACAGAAAAAGCGACAGCAGATAGCGAGTTAAAAAACTGCTATTGGTTCGCAGTGAACACTAAGGCGAACAAGGTAGAAATCAAAAAAGCGGTTGAAGCTGCTTATGGTGTTTCTGTTGAAAAAGTTCGTACTATAAATGTCCGTCCAGATCGTAGTACCAAGTATACAAAAACTGGTATTCAACATGGTAAAACAAATGCCGTTAAAAAGGCTGTTGTACAACTGGCGGAAGGTGAGATGATTGATTTATATGCTAATATGTAATTAGAATGTCAGTAAGAAAATTAAAACCAATCACACCAGGACAGCGTTTTAGAGTAGTAAATGGGTATGACGCCATAACTACTGATAAGCCGGAGAAAAGTTTATTAGCTCCGAAAAAAAGGTCTGGTGGTAGAAACAGTCAAGGAAAAATGACCATGCGCTATATTGGTGGAGGTCATAAAAAGAAGTATCGTATTATCGATTTTAAAAGAGACAAAGCAGGAATTCCAGCTGAGGTTAAAACTATCGAGTACGATCCAAACAGAACAGCCTTTATCGCTTTATTGAATTATCAAGATGGTGAGAAGCGTTACATTATAGCTCAAAATGGTTTACAGGTTGGGCAAAATGTAGTGTCTGGTGTATCTGGTGTTGGTCCAGAAATTGGAAATGCAATGCCTTTAAGTGAAATTCCATTAGGTACAATTATTTCTTGTATTGAGTTACGTCCTGGTCAAGGTGCTGTTATGGCACGTAGTGCAGGAGCATTTGCTCAGTTGATGGCAAGAGACGGTAAATTTGCAACTGTAAAACTACCTTCTGGTGAAACAAGATTAATTCTTGCAAACTGTATGGCAACAATCGGTGTGATTTCTAACTCAGATCATCAATTATTGGTTGGTGGTAAAGCTGGTAGAACAAGATGGTTAGGAAGAAGACCACGTACTAACCCTGTTAGAATGAACCCAGTTGATCACCCAATGGGTGGTGGTGAAGGTCGTGCTTCAGGTGGACACCCACGTTCTAGAAACGGTATACCTGCTAAAGGATATAAGACCCGTTCTAAAACAAAAGCGAGTAACAAATATATTGTAGAACGTAGAAAGAAATAAGACATGGCAAGATCATTAAAAAAAGGACCTTACGTTCATTATAAATTAGAAAAGAAAGTAGCTGCAAATGTAGAAGCTAATAAGAAGACAGTAATCAAGACTTGGTCAAGAGCAAGTATGATTACTCCAGATTTTGTTGGACAAACTATAGCAGTACATAATGGCCGCCAATTTGTACCAGTTTATGTAACTGAAAACATGGTAGGTCATAAATTAGGAGAATTTTCACCAACACGTTCATTCCGTGGGCATGCAGGTGCTAAAAATAAAGGTAAAAAGTAGTAAGCTATGGGAAGTCGTAAAAAACAAATGGCAGACGCTATTAAGGAAGCAAAAAAGCATGTTGCTTTTGCAAAACTTAATAACTGTCCTACGTCACCAAGAAAAATGCGTTTAGTAGCCGATTTAGTAAGAGGTGAAAAGGTAGATAAAGCGCTTAGTATCTTGAAGTTTAACAATAAAGAAGCATCTGGTCGTTTAGAGAAGTTGTTATTATCAGCTATCGCTAACTGGCAAGCAAAAAATGAGGATGCCGATGTTGAATCTGCAGAATTATTTGTTAAAGAGATTAAAGTAGATAGCGGATCTATGTTAAAGAGATTGCGTCCAGCACCTCAAGGTCGTGCACACAGAATTAGAAAACGCTCAAACCACGTAACATTAGTGGTTGGTGCTAACAATAACACACAAAGCTAAGATAGAAGTATGGGACAAAAGACAAATCCAATCGGAAATCGCTTAGGAATTATCAGAGGATGGGAATCTAACTGGTACGGAGGAAACGATTATGGTGACAAACTTGCCGAAGACGATAAGATTAGAAAATACGTTCACGCGCGTTTATCTAAAGCTAGTGTAAGTAGAGTAATTATAGAAAGAACTCTTAAACTTGTAACCGTTACTATCACTACTGCTAGACCTGGTATTATTATCGGTAAAGGTGGTCAAGAGGTAGACAAGTTAAAAGAAGAGCTTAAAAAGATTACAGGAAAAGAAGTTCAGATTAACATCTTTGAGATTAAAAGACCTGAACTAGATGCATTTTTAGTAGCATCAAGTATTGCAAGACAAATAGAGAACCGTATCTCTTACCGTCGTGCAATCAAAATGGCTATCGCTGCTACAATGCGCATGAACGCTGAAGGAATAAAAATCCAAATTAGTGGTCGTTTAAATGGTGCTGAAATGGCACGTTCTGAACACTACAAAGAAGGACGTATTCCTTTATCAACTTTTAGAGCCGATATTGATTATGCTTTAGTTGAAGCACATACTACTTATGGTAGATTAGGTGTAAAAGTATGGATCATGAAAGGTGAAGTATATGGTAAAAGAGAACTTTCTCCTTTGGTAGGTTTATCAAAACAAAAAGGAAAAGGTGGACGAGGCGGAAGAGATAATAGAAATCAATCTCGTCGTAGAAAGTAATTTTTTAAAGTAAGAGAAAAATGTTACAGCCTAAAAGAACAAAATTTCGTAAACAGCAAAAAGGACGTATGAAAGGTAATGCCGGAAGAGGGCATCAACTTTCAAGTGGAACTTTTGGTATAAAATCACTAGACTCGAACTTTTTAACATCGCGTCAAATAGAAGCTGCACGTATTGCTGCTACTCGTTACATGAAAAGAGAAGGACAACTTTGGATTAAAATATTTCCAGACAAGCCTATCACAAAAAAGCCTCTTGAAGTACGTATGGGTAAAGGTAAAGGTGCTGTAGAATATTGGGCAGCTGTTGTAAAACCAGGTCGTGTTTTATTTGAAGTTGGTGGTGTGCCTCTAGATGTTGCAAAAGAAGCATTACGCCTAGCAGCTCAAAAGTTACCAGTAAAAACTAAGTTTATAATTGCTAGAGATTACGAAGCATAATAATTTAAGATGATGAAACAATCAGAAATTAAAGAATTATCTGTAGCTGAGTTACAAGAAAAACTTGGTGAAACTAAAAAGAGTTATTCAGACCTTAAATTGTCTCATGCAATATCTCCTTTAGAAAACCCAATTCAGTTACGTTCATTAAGAAGAACGGTAGCTAGAATTGCGACTGAATTAACTAAAAGAGATTCACAATAATTCTGCTGAAAGATGGAAACAAGAAATTTAAGAAAAGAACGTATAGGAGTTGTTACAAGTAACAAAATGCAGAAATCTATTGTGGTTTCTGAGGTGAAAAAAGTAAAGCACCCTATGTATGGTAAATTCGTACTTAAAACAAAAAAGTACGTAGCGCACGACGAGAAAAACGACTGCAACGAAGGAGATACTGTAAAGATCATGGAAACAAGACCTATGAGTAAATCTAAGTGCTGGAGATTAGTAGAAATCCTAGAAAGAGCTAAATAATTATGTTACAACAAGAATCAAGAATTAAAGTAGCTGACAATACTGGAGCAAAAGAAGTTTTAGTTATTCGTGTTTTAGGAGGAACTAAAAGACGATACGCTTCTGTAGGAGATAAAATAGTTGTTTCTGTTAAAGATGCAACTCCTAATGGAAACATTAAGAAAAAAGCAGTTTCTACAGCAGTTGTTGTTCGTACAACAAAAGAAGTAAGACGTCCAGACGGATCTTATATAAGATTTGACGACAATGCTTGTGTACTTTTAAACCCAACAGGTGAAATGAGAGGAACACGTGTTTTTGGACCTGTTGCAAGAGAACTTCGTGACAAACAATTCATGAAGATTGTATCATTAGCGCCAGAGGTGCTTTAATACAGAAATATTAAGATGGGAAAGCTTAAAATAAAAACTGGAGATACCGTAAAAGTAATTGCTGGAGATCATAAAGGATCTGAAGGTAAAGTACAACAGGTATTAATAGACAAGAACAAAGCGATTGTTGAGGGTGTAAATATGGTGAAGAAACATACTAAACCAAGTGCACAAAATCCTCAAGGAGGGATCGTAGAAAAAGAAGCACCTATTCATGTGTCTAACTTGTCGTTGTTGACTTCAAACGGAGAAACAACTAGAGTTGGATATAAAATGGAAGGTGATAAGAAAGTAAGATTTTCAGTAAAATCTAATGAAGTAATATAGTTATGGCATATTCACCTAGACTTAAAGAAGAGTATAAAAGCAAAGTAATTGCAGCTCTTACAGACGAATTTGGATATAAAAATGTAATGCAAGTTCCAAAACTACAAAAGATAGTAATATCTAAAGGGGTTGGAGCAGCAGTTGCAGACAAGAAGTTAATTGACCATGCTTTGGAAGAATTAACAATGATATCTGGACAAAAAGCCGTTGCTACAATGTCTAAAAAAGACGTTGCATCTTTTAAATTACGTAAAGGTATGCCAATTGGCGTAAAAGTAACTTTACGAGGTGAAAGAATGTATGAGTTTTTAGACCGTTTAGTAACTTCAGCACTTCCGCGTGTTAGAGATTTTAACGGAATTAAAGCTACAGGTTTTGACGGAAGAGGTAACTACAATTTAGGAGTTACTGAGCAAATTATATTTCCAGAGATTAATATCGATAAGGTAAATAAAATCTCAGGTATGGATATTACATTTGTAACTTCTGCAGAAACTGATAAAGAAGCAAAATCATTATTAACTGAACTAGGAGTACCTTTTAAAAAGAACTAAGTTATGGCTAAAGAATCAATGAAAGCCCGTGAGGTAAAAAGAGCTAAAACAGTAGCCAAGTATGCTGAAAAACGTAAAGCTTTAAAAGAAGCTGGTGATTATGAAGCATTACAGAAGTTACCAAAAAATGCATCTCCTATACGTCAGCATAATAGATGTAAACTAACTGGTAGACCTAAAGGTTACATGAGAACGTTTGGTATCTCTCGTGTTACTTTTAGAGAAATGGCTAACCAAGGGTTAATCCCAGGTGTTAAAAAAGCAAGTTGGTAAAAAACGAATTATAAATTGGTAGAAGGTTCAATCTGAAAGACAGTATTGAAAACCATTACCGCAAATTAATAAATATGTATTCAGATCCAATAGCGGATTATCTTACGAGAGTTAGAAATGCAATTAGAGCTAACCACAGAGTGGTAGAAATACCTGCATCTAACTTAAAGAAAGACATCACAAAAATATTATTCGAGCAAGGATATATTTTAAGTTACAAGTTCGACGATTCTACTGTACAAGGTACTATCAAAATAGCACTTAAGTACAACAAAGAAACTAAAGAGCCTGTAATCAAGAAAATTCAACGTATTAGTACGCCAGGTTTACGTAAGTATGCTGGAGCTAAAGAACTACCTAGAGTACTTAATGGTCTTGGTATTGCCATTGTTTCTACATCCCACGGTGTAATGACTGGTAAACAAGCACAAAGAGACAATGTTGGTGGTGAAGTATTATGTTACGTATACTAAAAAAGGGAGAAAGAGATGAGTAGAATAGGAAATAACCCGGTAGCAATTCCTGAAGGCGTAACAGTAGACGTTAAAGAAGGAGTAGTAAGCGTAAAAGGAAAATTAGGAGAATTAACTCAAAATTATGATTCCATCGAGATTAAAGTTGAAGATGGTAGTGTTTGGGTAACAAGATCTTCTGATACTAAAGATCAAAAAGCTAAACACGGCTTATATAGATCTTTAATGCACAATATGATTGAAGGTGTATCTAAAGGATGGACAAAAGAGTTAGAGCTTGTAGGTGTAGGATATAGAGCATCAAATCAAGGACAGAAGTTAGATTTGGCTTTAGGATTTTCTCATAACATTGTAATGAGTATTGCTCCAGAAGTAAAGATTGAGACTATTTCTGAAAAAGGTAAAAACCCAATCATTAAATTAACATCTCACGATAAACAATTAGTTGGTCAAGTAGCAGCTAAAATCCGTGGTTTCCGTAAGCCAGAGCCTTACAAAGGAAAAGGAATCAAGTTTGTTGGTGAAGAATTAAGAAGAAAAGCAGGTAAATCAGCTTAATAATTGAGTTATGGCATTGACAAAAAATCAAAGAAGATTAAGAATTAAAAGCAGAATCCGTAAGGTTGTTTCTGGTACAGAAGCTAGACCTAGATTAGCTGTTTATAGAAGTAATAAAGAAATCTATGCTCAAATAGTTGATGACGTTTCTGGCAAAACCATAAGCGCTGCATCTTCTAGAGATAAAGATATAGCAAAAGCTAAAGGAAACAAGCAGGAAAAAGCTGCTTTAGTTGGAAAAGCTATTGCAGAAAAAGCTTTAAAAGCTGGTGTTGAAACTATTTCTTTTGATAGAGGTGGTTATTTATATCATGGTAGAGTAAAATCATTAGCCGAAGGCGCTAGAGAAGCAGGACTAAAATTCTAAGAAATTATGTATCAAAAATATAAAAGCGCAGAATTAGTAAAACCAGGTGGATTAGATCTTAAAGATCGTTTAGTTGGTGTGCAAAGAGTTACAAAAGTAACAAAAGGTGGTAGAGCATTCGGTTTTTCAGCAATAGTTGTTGTTGGAGATGAAAACGGAGTAGTTGGTCAAGGTTTAGGAAAATCTAAAGATGTAGCTAGTGCTATTGCAAAGGCTGTTGAAGATGCTAAGAAAAACCTTGTACGCATTCCAATTAGAAAAGGAACTTTACCTCACGAGCAAAAAGGTAAATATGGTGGTGCAAGAGTAAATATTATTCCTGCTGCTCCCGGTACTGGTGTAATTGCTGGTGGTGCTGTTAGAACTGTTCTTGAAGCAGTTGGTGTACATGACGTATTATCAAAATCTCAAGGATCATCTAACCCTCACAATGTAGTAAAAGCAACGTTTGATGCTTTATTACAATTAAGAGATGCAAATGCTATTGCAAGAGATAGAGGTATTTCACTTGAGAAAGTTTTTAACGCTTAATAACTATCAACGATGGGAAAAATTAAAGTAACAAAGGTTAAAAGCGCTATCAATCGTACGCAAAGACAAAAAAGAACTTTAGAAGCTTTAGGTCTTAAAAGGATTGGACAAGTAAAAGAGCATGAAGCTACACCAAATATTCTTGGTATGGTTGCTAAAGTTTCACATTTAGTTTCTGTTGAAGAAGCTTAAAATATAAACTAAAAAAATGGATTTAAGTAACTTACAACCGGCCAAAGGATCGGTAAAAACACAAGGCAAGCGAGTAGGTCGCGGACAAGGTTCAGGAAAAGGTGGTACTGCTACGCGTGGTCACAAAGGAGCTAAGTCACGTTCGGGATATTCTAAGAAATTAGGATTTGAAGGTGGACAAATGCCTTTACAAAGACGTGTACCTAAGTTTGGTTTCACAAATATTAACCGTGTAGAGTATCAAGCAATAAACTTGGATACATTACAAACGTTAGTAGATGATAAAAAAGTAAAAGATACTGTAGATTTCGAAACTTTATTTGCCAATAGACTAGCTGGAAAAAATGATCTAGTTAAAATATTAGGTAGAGGAGAATTGAAATCAAAATTAAAAGTATCTGCTCATAAGTTTTCTGCTTCAGCTAAAGCTGCAATTGAAGCTGCAGGAGGAGAAGCTATAACTTTATAAGAATACATTAACGTATGAAATTTATAGAATCAATAAAGAATGTTTGGAAAATTGAAGAACTAAGAAACAGAATCATCGTTACGTTGAGTTTGTTATTGGTTTATCGATTTGGTGCACAAGTTGTATTACCTGGTATAGATGCTGCCCAATTAGGCGGTTTGGCTGATAAAGCTGGTGGAGGTTTATTAGGTTTACTTAATGCCTTTACTGGTGGAGCTTTTGCTAATGCTTCGGTTTTTGCGCTTGGTATCATGCCTTACATTTCGGCTTCTATTGTTGTACAGTTAATGGGTATTGCTATTCCTTATTTACAAAAGCTACAGAAAGAAGGTGCAAGTGGGCAAAAGAAAATTACACAAATCACACGTTGGTTAACAATTGCGATTTGTTTGGTGCAAGCACCAGGATATTTGGCAAGTTTACCAGCATTAGGAATTCCTCAATCTGCATTCTTATTAGGAACAGGTGGATTGTTTTATTTTTCTTCTGTTATCATTTTAGTAACTGGATGTATTTTCGCTATGTGGTTAGGTGAAAAAATTACTGATAAAGGTATTGGTAATGGTATTTCATTATTAATTATGGTAGGAATAATAGCTACATTACCACAATCATTTGTTCAAGAATATGCAGCTAGAGTAACAGAATCTAACGGTGGTTTAATTATGATTTTAATTGAATTAGTAGTTTGGTTCGTTATCATTTTAGCGTCAATTATGTTAGTAATGGCAGTTAGAAAAATTGCTGTACAATATGCAAGACGCACCGCTTCTGGTGGATATGAAAAAGCTGCAGCTGGCGGATCTAGACAGTATATTCCTTTAAAGTTAAATGCATCGGGTGTAATGCCTATCATTTTTGCACAAGCTATTATGTTTGTGCCAGGATTAATTGGAGGATCGTCTTTCTTGAAAGACACAGCAGCAGGTTTATGGATGCAGACTAACTTTGCAGATATCTTTGGGTTTTGGTATAATGTGATTTTTGCGTTATTGATTATTGTATTTACATATTTCTATACAGCTATTACAGTACCTACCAATAAAATGGCCGATGATTTAAAACGTAGTGGTGGTTTTATTCCAGGTATTCGTCCAGGTTCTGAAACTTCAGAATATTTAGATAAAATCATGTCTCAAATAACATTGCCAGGTTCAATTTTCCTTGCTCTAATTGCAATATTTCCTGCATTTATAGTAAAACTAATGAACGTAACACAAGGTTGGGCATTGTTTTTTGGAGGTACATCATTACTAATTATGGTTGGAGTTGCAATTGATACTATGCAGCAAATTAATTCGTATTTGTTGAATAGACACTATGATGGCTTGATGAAAACAGGTAAAAATAGAAAGTCAGTAGCTTAATATAGATATTATGGCAAAACAAGCAGCAATAGAACAAGACGGAACAATTATAGAGGCATTATCTAATGCTATGTTTCGTGTTGAGTTAGAAAATGGTCACATTGTGACAGCACATATTTCTGGTAAGATGCGTATGCACTATATCAAATTATTACCAGGAGATAAAGTGAAATTAGAAATGAGTCCTTATGATTTAACTAAGGCTCGTATAACTTATAGATATTAAAATAAGTTACAAGTTATAAAGTGATAAGTTGCAAGTTTGGTCAACTTTAAGCTTTAAACTTTGAACTTTAAACTATTAAAGATGAAAGTAAGAGCATCAATTAAAAAAAGAAGCGCAGATTGTAAGATTGTGCGTAGGAAAGGTAGACTTTACGTGATAAACAAAAAGAATCCTAGATTTAAACAAAGACAAGGGTAAATTATGGCAAGAATTGCAGGTGTAGACATACCAAAACAAAAAAGAGGAGTTATCTCTTTAACTTATATCTATGGTATAGGTAAAAGTAGAGCACAAGAAATTTTAGCAACTGCTAAAGTAGACGAAAGCACTAAAGTACAAGATTGGACAGATGCTGAAATCGGAGCGATCCGTGAAGCAGTTGGATCTTACACTATTGAAGGTGAATTACGTTCTGAAACACAATTAAACATTAAGCGATTAATGGATATTGGATGTTACAGAGGTATTCGTCATAGAGCTGGTCTTCCATTAAGAGGACAACGTACAAAAAACAACTCTAGAACAAGAAAAGGTAGAAGAAAAACTGTTGCTAACAAGAAAAAGGCAACTAAATAATAATTAGACATTAGTCATTAGTGTTTAGACGTTAGATGAATCTGTTCGAAATCGAAAGGTTTAGGATTCTAACAACTAAAGCTAACAACTAGAACAAAATAATATGGCAAAGTCAAGTACAAAAAAACGTAAAGTAATAGTAGATGCTGTTGGAGAAGCTCACGTAACAGCTTCTTTTAACAACATCATCATTTCATTAACCAATAAGAAGGGAGATGTAATTTCATGGTCTTCTGCTGGGAAAATGGGATTTAGAGGATCTAAGAAAAACACACCTTATGCTGCTCAATTAGCTGCAGAAGATGCTTCAGGAGTAGCTTTAGAGGCAGGGTTGAAAAAGGTAAAAGTGTATGTTAAAGGTCCAGGAAACGGTAGAGAATCTGCTATTCGTTCTATCCATAATGCAGGTATTGAAGTAACAGAAATTGTTGATGTAACTCCATTACCACACAATGGATGTCGTCCTCCAAAACGTAGAAGAGTTTAATCACGTTTTTAACGTGTTTAAAATAAGAAAATTAATATCATCTGTTTGTCAGATGGTATTAATTTTTTGCATAAATTTGCACACCGAAAAAATAACAAACAAGTATTAATGAGAGAACATTAAGTTATCGAAGGATAAGATTAAGACCTTAATTCATAACTTCTCTCAAAAACAATTAAAAATGGCAAGATATACTGGTCCTAAAACTAAAATCGCTCGTAAATTCGGCGAAGCTATCTTCGGAGAAGATAAATCTTTTGAAAAAAGAAACTACCCTCCAGGACAACACGGAAACAACAGAAGACGTGGTAAAAAATCTGAATACGCAATCCAGTTAATGGAAAAACAAAAAGCTAAATATACATACGGTATTTTAGAGCGTCAATTTAGAGGATTATTTAAAAAAGCAACAGCTGCTCAAGGTATTACCGGTGAGGTGTTATTACAACTTTGTGAATCTAGATTAGATAATGTAGTATTCAGAATGGGAATTTCACCATCAAGAAGCGGAGCACGTCAATTAGTATCTCATAGACACATTACTGTAAATGGTGAATTAGTGAATATCCCTTCTTACCAATTAAAAGCAGGAGATGTTGTTGCAGTAAGAGAAAAGTCAAAATCACTTGAAGCGATTGAAAGATCACTATCAAATTCAAGTCACGTTTACGAATGGATTACTTGGAATAACGATACAAAATCTGGAACTTATGTTTCTGTTCCAGCAAGAATTCAAATTCCAGAAAATATTAACGAGCAATTCATCGTCGAATTATATTCTAAATAATATATACTATTAATCATATTGGTATTTGGCCAAAGGGTTTATTAGTCTTCTTCAAACTTTTAAACCGCGCAACCAAGTAACAATTAAAACGAAGAACAACACTATGGCAGTATTTAATTTTCAAAAGCCCGACAAAGTAATCATGATTGATTCTACTGATTTCGAAGGTAAATTCGAATTCAGACCATTAGAACCAGGTTATGGTTTAACAGTTGGTAATGCACTTAGAAGAGTTTTATTATCTTCCTTAGAAGGTTTTGCAATTACATCGGTTAGAATAGAAGGCGTTGACCACGAATTTTCTACAATTGCAGGTGTGGTAGAAGATGTAACAGAAATGATCTTGAACTTAAAACAAGTACGTTTTAAGAGACAAATTGAAGATATTGACAATGAGTCAATTTCAATTTCTATATCAGGACAAGAGCAAATATTAGCAGGAGATTTCCAGAAGTTTATTTCAGGATTCCAAGTATTAAATTCAGAATTGGTAATCTGTAATTTAGATCCTAAAGTGAGCATCAATATGGAAATCACTATTGAGAAAGGTAGAGGTTATGTACCAGCAGAAGAAAACAAAAAAGCTTCCGCACCAATGGGAACAATCTTTACAGATTCAATCTACACACCAATAAAAAATGTTAAATATAGCATTGAAAACTACCGTGTAGAGCAAAAAACAGATTACGAAAAGTTAGTTTTTGAAATCATTACTGATGGTTCAATAACACCACAGGATGCTTTAACAGAAGCTGCTAAAACCTTAATTCACCACTTCATGTTATTCTCTGACGAGCGTATCACTCTTGAAGCTGATGAAATTGCACAAACTGAAACTTATGATGAAGAATCACTTCACATGCGTCAGTTACTTAAAACTAAGCTAATCGATATGGATTTATCTGTTCGTGCGCTTAACTGTTTAAAAGCTGCAGAGGTAGATACTTTAGGAGACTTAGTATCTTTCAATAAAAACGATTTAATGAAGTTCCGTAATTTCGGTAAAAAATCTTTAACAGAGCTTGAAGAGCTTGTACACGTTAAAGGATTGAATTTCGGAATGGATTTAAGCAAATATAAATTAGATAAAGATTAAATTAATCAACTCTTCTATAGTTTGCTCTCCGTAATGGATGTGGTAGCAAGATAGAAGTTTAAAACAAAGGTCATGAGACACGGAAAAAAAATCAACCATTTAGGTAGAAAAACAGCTCACAGAAAAGCAATGTTAGCTAATATGGCTTGTTCTTTAATAGAGCACAAACGTATTAACACTACGGTTGCAAAAGCAAAAGCTTTAAAACAATTTGTAGAGCCTCTAGTAACTAAATCTAAAGTAGACACGACACATAACAGACGTATTGTGTTTAGTAAGTTAAGACAAAAAGAAGCAGTTACTGAGCTATTTAGAGATGTAGCTACAAAAGTAGCAGATAGACCAGGAGGTTACACCAGAATTATCAAATTAGGTAATCGTTTAGGTGATAACGCCGATATGGCGATGATTGAGTTAGTAGACTATAATGAGATCTACAACGCAGGTAAGAAAGCTAAGAAAACTACGAGAAGAAGTAGAAGAGGCGGAAGTAAACCAGCCGTTGCTGCACCAGTTGAAACTAACGCAACAAACGAAGAAGAATAAATGTTAATAAGCATTTAATATATAAAGGATAAACTATTTTTAGTTTATCCTTTTTTTTTGAATTTTTGTAAAACTTTTGGCGTTACCCTCCTATGGTCGGGTCGGGCTTTCGGGAGTCGCTCTCTCCTTCGTCGAGGAGCTTCAACAAACCCTCAATCCCTAACGCGTAAGAAAACAACGTAAACACATGAAATATCAGAAAAAACAAAATGCCATCATTCTACTTGCAGATGGTACAATTTTTTATGGAAAAGCAGTAGGAGGAAAAGAAGGAACCGCTTTTGGAGAGGTTTGTTTTAATACAGGTATGACAGGGTATCAAGAAATTTTTACAGACCCTTCATATTATGGACAATTAATGGTAGCCACCAATGCGCATATTGGTAACTATGGAACTAATGAAGATGAAGTAGAATCAGATTCTATTAAAATCGCTGGGTTAATCGTAAAAAACTTCAGCTATGAATATTCACGTGATAGAGCAGACAGTTCTCTAGAAGATTTTTTAGATAAAAATAACCTATTAGCAATTTCAGATGTCGATACTAGGGCTTTAGTGAGTTATATAAGAGATAACGGCGCAATGAATGCTGTGATTTCTACCGAAGTTGATAATATTGAAGGCCTAAAGAAGCAGTTGGCAGACGTACCAAGTATGAAAGGCTTAGAATTAGCATCAAAAGTTTCAACAAAAGAGCCATACTACTTTGGTGATGAAAATGCAACGTATAAAGTTGCTGCATTAGATATCGGAATAAAAAAGAACATCTTAAGAAACATTGCAAGTAGAGATTGTTACATCAAAGTATTTCCATACAACTCCAAATTTGAAGACTTAGAAGCATTCAATCCAGATGGTTATTTCTTATCAAACGGTCCTGGAGATCCAGAACCATTAGCTGATGCTCAAAAAGTTGCTAAAGAAATCATAAAAAGAGATTTACCATTGTTTGGTATTTGTTTAGGACATCAAGTTATCGCTATTGCAAATGGGGTTTCAACTTATAAAATGCATAATGGGCATAGAGGCATAAATCATCCGGTAAAAAACTTAATCACAGGTAAAGGAGAAATTACATCTCAAAACCATGGTTTTGCAGTAAATAGGGAAGAAGCAGAAGCTAATGGTGATTTAGAGGTGACACATACTCACTTAAATGATGATACTGTTGCAGGTTTGGCTATGAAAGGTAAAAATGTATTTTCTGTACAATATCATCCAGAAGCAAGTCCCGGACCTCATGATTCATCTTACTTATTTGATCAATTTGTAGAAAATATTAAGAAAAACAAATTAACGACAGTATAATATAAAATATCACTATTTTCTAACTAAAACGTTATAGCTTTCTTTTTAAGATTTTATGATGAAAGCTATTTAATAGAAGAAGATTTAACCGTAAATTTGAAATATTAAAAGATTAAAAATAAATCAATTATGAGCGTAATAATAAGTGTACACGCAAGACAAATTCTAGATTCAAGAGGTAATCCAACAGTTGAAGTAGATGTAATTACAGAAAATGGAGTATTAGGAAGAGCCGCTGTACCATCAGGAGCATCAACAGGAGAGCACGAAGCAGTAGAACTACGTGATGGAGGAGATACTTATATGGGCAAAGGTGTTTTAAAAGCAGTTGAAAATGTAAATACAACCATAGCAGAAGAATTAGTTGGCGTTTCAGTATTTGAACAAAACTTTATCGATCAAACGATGATTGATTTAGATGGTACACCTAATAAATCAAACTTAGGAGCTAACGCTATTTTAGGTGTCTCATTGGCAGCAGCAAAGGCAGCAGCTAACGAATTAAACATGCCACTATACAGATACGTAGGAGGTGTTTCAGCAAATACATTACCGTTACCAATGATGAATATCATCAATGGTGGCTCGCATAGTGATGCACCAATTGCATTTCAAGAGTTCATGATTATGCCAGTTAAGGCTAAAAACTTTACTCATGCTATGCAAATGGGTACTGAGATTTTTCACCATTTGAAAAAAGTATTACATGATAGAGATTTAAGTACTGCAGTAGGTGATGAAGGTGGTTTTGCACCAAATTTAGCTGGTGGTACTGAAGATGCTTTAGATACTATTGCTAAAGCTGTTGAAAATGCAGGATACAAATTTGGTGATGAAGTTAAAATTGCTTTAGATTGTGCTTCTGCTGAATTTTTTGTGGATGGTAAATATGATTATACCAAATTCGAAGGTGATAAAGGTATGGTTAGAACATCCAAAGAACAAGCTGAGTATTTAGCCGAATTAGCAAATAAATACCCAATCATCTCTATTGAAGATGGTATGGATGAAAATGATTGGGAAGGCACTAAATATCTTACCGAATTAATTGGAGATAGAGTACAGTTGGTTGGTGACGATTTATTTGTAACTAATGTTGAGCGTTTATCTAGAGGTATTAAAGAAGGTATTGCAAATTCTATTCTTATTAAAGTAAACCAAATTGGTTCTTTAACAGAAACAATTGCAGCAGTAAATATGGCGCATAATGCTGGATATACTTCTGTAATGTCTCACCGCTCTGGAGAAACAGAAGATAATACTATTGCTGATTTAGCTGTAGCATTAAATACCGGGCAAATTAAAACAGGTTCTGCGTCGCGTAGTGACCGTATGGCAAAATACAATCAATTACTTCGTATTGAAGAAGAACTAGGTTCTGTTGCTTATTTTCCAGGAGAAAATGCTTTTAAAGTGAAGCAGTAATTCAGTTTAAAATATTTTTAAGAAAAAGCGATTTCCTTTTAGGTAATCGCTTTTTTTTAATATCAATTTTAATAATATTTAAATTAACAAAACCTTGGCTTGTAGACTTCTTAAATCGGGGTATATTTCGTAATTTAGCGTTTCCAAAAAATAAACAAAAAACACATGTCTGATACTGCTATTTTAGAAATAAATGGAGAAAAATATGAGTTTCCTTTAATTGAAGGAACTGAAAAAGAAGTTGCAATAGATATTAAAACATTAAGAGGAGCTACTAAAGGCGTAATCACCCTAGATTCTGGTTATAAAAATACAGGATCTTGTAAAAGTGCTATTACCTTTTTAGATGGTGAAAAAGGAATTTTGAGATATAGAGGATACTCTATTGAAGAATTAGCTGAAAAAGCAGATTTTTTAGAGGTAGCTTATTTGTTAATTTTTGGAGAGTTACCAAATCAAGAGCAGTTAGATAAATTTCATTCAGATATTAAAAAGCATTCGGTAGTTGATGATGATGTAAAGAAAATTCTTGATGCTTTTCCAAAGTCAGCCCATCCTATGGGTGTACTATCTTCTCTCACAAGTGCGCTAACAGCCTTTAACCCAGAGTCAGTCAATGTGGACTCTGAAGAAGATATGTATAATGCTATAGTACGCTTAATGGGTAAATTACCAATTTTAGTGGCTTGGTCAATGCGTAAGAAAAAAGGACTACCATTACATTATGGTGATTCATCGCTTGGGTATGTTGAGAATCTTCTTAAAATGATGTTTAAACAACCAAATGAAGAAGTTTATGAGCAAAACCCAATTTTAGTAGATGCATTAGATAAATTATTGATTTTACATGCCGATCATGAGCAGAATTGTTCAACATCTACAGTTCGTATCACAGGATCTTCCCATGCTGGTTTATTCGTTTCTATTGCTGCAGGTATTTCTGCTTTATGGGGACCATTACATGGTGGTGCAAACCAAGCAGTATTAGAAATGCTTGAAGCCATTAAAGAAGATGGAGGAGATACTAAAAAATATATGGCTAAAGCTAAAGATAAAAGCGATCCATTTCGTTTAATGGGCTTTGGACATCGCGTTTATAAAAACTTTGATCCGAGAGCAAAAATCATCAAAGTTGCTGCAGATGAAGTGCTTGGAGATTTAGGCGTTGAAGATCCTATTTTAGATATAGCCAAAGGATTAGAAAAAGAAGCTTTAGAAGATCAGTATTTTGTTGATAGAAAACTATATCCAAATGTAGATTTCTATTCAGGAATAATTTATCGTGCTATGGGAATTCCAGTAGAAATGTTTACAGTTATGTTTGCATTAGGCCGTTTACCTGGTTGGATAGCCCAATGGAGAGAAATGCGTTTAAATAAAGAGCCAATAGGTCGTCCAAGACAACTGTATGTTGGCGAAACTGAAAGGTCGTTTCAACCAATAGATAAGAGATAAAATATAATTTTATTGTGATATTTTTAAGCTTCTTGAGTTTTTCATGAAGCTTTTTTGTTTTAAGGCTTTATTTTTAAGAATATTATAAAATTGTTGAAATATGCTTAGCTTTGCTCTTTTAAATTTTGTGATATTTATTTAATAAAGCTTTATGATAACATTAAATGTACAAAATGAAACTTCAAGATTACGTTCAGTCATACTTGGTACAGCACAAAGTAATGGTCCTATTCCTAGAATAGAAGATTGTTATGACCCTAAAAGTATTGAACATATAAAGGCAGGAACTTATCCAAAAGAAGATGATATGATTCAAGAGATGAATTCAGTTCTTCAAGTCTTTGAGAAGTACGATGTAGAAGTATATCGCCCTGAGATTATCAAAGATTGCAATCAGATTTTTTCAAGGGATATCGCTTTTGTTATTGACGATATAATGATTGAAGCTAATATATTGCCTCATAGAGAAGAAGAAGTACATGCCATCGATTATATATGGAATCAAATTGCTGAAGATAAACGTATTATTCTTCCTGAAGATTGCCATATAGAAGGCGGAGACATTATGCCATGGAATGATTATATCTTTATGGGAACATATACAGGAGATGATTACCCCGATTTAATTACAGCACGCACAAATATTCAAGCGGTAAACGCTATACAAGACTTATTTCCGAAGAAAAAAATAAAATCCTTTGAGCTTAGAAAGTCAAATACCAATCCAAAAGAAAACGCACTACATTTAGATTGTTGCTTTAACCCTTTAGGCAAAGGAAAAGCTATCATTCATAGAAATGGATTTTTGGTTGAAAGTGAATATCAGTGGCTGATTAATTTCTTTGGAAAGGAAAACATTTTTGAAATTACAAAAGATGAAATGTACGAGATGTACAGTAATGTGTTTTCAGTTTCTGAAGATATAATTATATCTGAGCAAAACTTTACACGTTTAAATAATTGGTTACGCCAACAAGGTTTTACTGTAGAAGAAGTACCTTATGCAGAGATTGGCAAACAGGAAGGTTTGTTACGTTGTACAACTTTACCCTTGTTTCGAGATTAGAACTTAGATGCAGTATAATAAAAAAGCTAAACTTAGAAGTCGATAAGTTTAGCTTTTTTATTTAAAATGATAAGTTGTTTTTTTATCGAGAAATTATTAACCCTCAACTAAAACCCAGTCACCTTTTGCAATTAAAGGTTCTGCTTGTTTGTATTTTAAGGTTTTATTTTCACCATTCATAACATGCTTGATGGTTACCCGATCATTACGTCCAATTTTTGGTTTATCACGAACTATTGTTTCTATTACCTGTTGCTGCTGTCTTTGCGTATTTCCAGCTGCTCTATTTTGTGCAGAACGTTCATCTAAATTAGGAATCTCTTCTTTAGATGTTTCTACTTTTTCACGTTTTCTAGCTCTAGCTTCTTGAATGGTTTCTTGGGTTTCTTGAGGTAATTCGCCCTTAAATAAGAAGGAGATAACGTCTTTATTCACTTCGTCAATCATAGCTTTAAATAATTCAAAAGCTTCAAACTTATAAATCAATAAAGGGTCTTTCTGTTCATGAACTGCTAACTGAACAGATTGTTTTAACTCATCCATTTTACGCAGATGTGTTTTCCAAGCATCATCAATAATGGCAAGTGTAATATTCTTTTCAAAATCGGTAATTAACTGTTTACCATTAGTTTCGTATGCTTTTTCTAAATCAGTAACGACATTTAAACTTTTTACACCATCAGTAAATGGAACAACAATGCGTTTAAATTTGTCACGCTGATTTTCATAAACGTTCTTAATCACTGGAAATGCAATTTCAGCATTACGCTCCATTTTATCTCTATAACTATCAAATGCAGCTTTATAGATTTTTGATGTGATGTCTTGTGCAGATAATTTTTCAAATTCCTCTTGAGAAATAGGAGAGCTCATTGAGAAGTAACGAATTAATTCAAACTCAAAGTTTTTATAATCGTTGGCTCCTTTATTAGTTTCTGCAATACCTTCTGAAGTATCAAAAATCATATTAGCCAAATCTACACGAAGTCGCTCACCATTTAAAGCATTATAGCGACGTTTATAAACTACTTCACGTTGAGCGTTCATTACATCATCATACTCTAAAAGTCTTTTACGAACACCAAATTGGTTTTCCTCAACTTTTTTCTGTGCGCGCTCAATAGATTTTGAAATCATAGAATGCTGAATGACTTCACCTTCTTTTAATCCCATTTTATCCATCATTTTGGCAATACGCTCACTACCAAATAAGCGCATTAAATTATCCTCTAAAGACACATAGAATTGAGAACTACCAACATCTCCTTGACGACCAGCACGACCACGAAGCTGACGGTCTACACGACGAGAATCATGACGTTCTGTACCAATAATAGCTAAACCACCCGCAGTTTTCACTTCATCAGATAATTTAATATCGGTACCACGACCTGCCATGTTTGTTGCTATAGTTACTTGACCAGTTCTACCAGCTTCGTCAACTATTTCAGCTTCTTTTTTATGTTGTTTGGCATTTAATACATTATGCGGTATTTTACGAATACTCAACATTTTACCAAGTAATTCTGATATTTCAACCGAAGTAGTACCAATTAATACTGGGCGACCTGCTTGCGATAATGTAGTTACTTCATCAATAACAGCATTATATTTTTCACGCTTAGTTTTATAAACTAAATCTTCTCTATCATCACGGGCAATAGGTCGGTTTGTTGGTATTTCAACTACATCTAATTTATATATTTCCCAGAATTCACCAGCCTCAGTTACCGCAGTACCTGTCATGCCCGAAAGCTTACGGTACATTCTAAAGTAGTTCTGTAATGTTACTGTTGCAAAGGTCTGAGTAGCATCTTCAATCTTTACATTTTCTTTGGCTTCAATTGCTTGGTGTAATCCATCAGAGTAACGACGGCCATCCATAATACGACCAGTTTGCTCATCAACAATCATCACTTTGTTATCCATCACCACATACTGCGTGTCCTTTTCAAATAAAGCATAAGCTTTTAATAATTGATTTAAGGTATGAATACGTTCAGATTTTACACCAAACTCTTTAAATAACTCTTCTTTAAGTTCAGCCTCTTTCTCTTTTTCAAGATTTTGCTCCTCAATTTTAGCAATTTCAATACCTATTTCAGGCATTACAAAGAAATTAGGATCGTCTTTTCCAGAAATGTACTCAATCCCTTTATCTGTTAATTCAATCTGATTGTTCTTTTCTTCAATAACATAATATAATTCCGCATCTACCTTTGGCATTTCACGGTTGTTATCTTGCATATAGAAATTTTCAGTTTTCTGAAGTAATTGCTTTACACCCTCTTCAGATAAAAACTTAATCAACGCTTTATTTTTAGGAATACCACGATATACCCGCAATAATTGGAAACCACCTTCTTTAGTGTCACCGTCTTTGATTAATTTTTTTGCTTCAGCTAAAACACCTGTTAAATATCTACGTTGCACAGAGACAATATCATCAACTTTTGGTTTTAGTTCATTAAATTCATGACGATCTCCTTTTGGAATAGGACCAGAGATAATTAAAGGTGTACGTGCATCATCGACCAAAACAGAATCAACTTCATCTACAATTGCATAATGGTGTGGACGTTGCACTAAATCTTCAGGTGCGTGAGACATGTTATCACGCAAATAATCAAAACCAAATTCATTATTTGTTCCGTAAGTAATATCAGCATTGTAAGCCTTTCTACGTGCAGCAGAGTTTGGTTGGTGGTAATCAATACAATCTACACTCATGCCATGAAACTCAAAAATAGGAGCCATCCATGCACTATCACGTTTAGCTAGGTAATCGTTAACTGTTACTAGGTGTACCCCTTGTCCAGCAAGCGCATTTAAGTATACAGGCAAAGTAGCCACAAGCGTTTTACCTTCACCAGTTTGCATTTCAGCAATTTTACCTTGGTGCAATGCTATACCGCCAATTAACTGAACGTCGTAATGCACCATATCCCAAGTAATTGGTTTACCCGCAGCATCCCAAGAATTCGCCCAAGTTGCATTTTCGCCGTCAAGTGATACATATGTTTTTTCACCCGATAGTGTTCTATCAAACTCATTAGCAGTGACAGTAATCTCAGTGTTGTGTACAAAACGTTTAGCGGTTTCCTTTACCACGGCAAAAGCTTCAGGTAAAATGTCGTTCAAAACATCTTCTGTAACTGTGTACGCTTCATCTTTAAGTTTATCTACTTGCTCATAGATATCCTCACGAACATCGATATCTTCAGTATTTTCAGCTTCTTCTAAAAGTGTAGACATTTGCTCATCAATAGCTTTTCTAGCTTCCGCAATTTTAGCTTTAAATTCAGCCGTTTTACCTCTCAATTCATCGTGAGACAGGGCTTCAAGAGCACTTTCAAATGTTTTAATTTCATCAACTAATGGCGTTATTGCCTTTACATCTTGTTTTGATTTGTCTCCAACAAATACTTTTAAGACCGAATCTAAAAATCCCATACTGTATGTTTTATATTTAGTTGTCATTCAGAATGCAATGAAGAACCTAATTAATTTATCGAGATTCTTCGCTTCTCTCCGAATGGCAAAAGTTTTATTTAATAACCTTGTAATAGTGCCTTGCACAAGCGTATCCAAAGATACATTTTGTTCTACTTTTTCGAGCCGAAATGGACAAAAAAAAAGCCTCAAATCGAGACTTTTTAACTGTTCTTTATGCTTTATATTTAATATTCATCTTCATTCCAGAGGTAATCCTCATCGGTTGGATAATCAGACCAAATTTCCTCGATCGAATCATAAGAGTCTCCCTCATCTTCAATCGACTGTAAATTTTCTACAACTTCTAAAGGTGCTCCCGTTCTAATAGCGTAATCTATTAATTCGTCCTTTGTTGCTGGCCATGGTGCATCACTTAAATAAGATGCTAATTCTAAAGTCCAATACATTTCTTAATGTTTAATTTTTTGCAAAAATAATTTTTTAGTTTAAACACGCAAGAAAAAAGTGAAATATTTAATCATTAATTAAAAGAACGTATCTCTTTGTACTTAAAACATTTGAAATTATTTTCGCTATGTTAATAATAACGCAACATAACAGCCATTCTAAATAATTAATTTGGGCGTTACCACAAGGGTCGGGCTTTCGGCAGTCGCTCTCTCCTGCGTCGAGGAGCTTCAACAAATGCCTCAATCCCTAACGCGAAAGAAAATTATCGTCATTAGCTGTAAAATTTGGATCAAGTAAAGTCGTTTTACATCTTTTCAGGAATCCATTTAATTTCATTTGCTTGTAAATCGTGTGACAACTTTCGTGCCAATACAAAAAGGTAGTCAGAAAGGCGGTTAAGATACTTTAGTGCGTTATCTTCAAACGGTTCTATGTCGTTTAAAGCAGAAGCTAAACGTTCGGCACGCCTACACACACAGCGTGCAATATGACAGAATGACACCGTTTGATGTCCGCCTGGTAATACAAAATGCGTCATAGGTGGTAATGCATCATTCATCGCATCCATTTCTTGCTCTAAAAGTTCAATATCTGTAGCTTTTATTTTTTCTATGTTTAAACGTTCCTTACCGTTCTTTAAAATTGCTTTTTCAGGATCAGTTGCTAATATAGCACCAACGGTAAAGAGCTTATCTTGAACTACCATTAGTAACCCTTTATAATGCTCGTTGATATCTTGATCTCTAATTAAACCCAAATGCGAATTGAGTTCATCAACCGTTCCATAACTGTCAATTCTAATATGATGTTTGGGCACGCGCGTACCTCCAAAAAGCGCAGTAGTACCTTTATCTCCTGTTTTAGTGTAAATTTTCATCTTTCTTTTTTTAGCTATTGATATAATTCATCAACTTATCAAAGTTAAATGAAATCTTTTTAAAGAACTAATTAGGAGCTTTGTTTAAGAAGTGATTGATAATTATAAATCTTGTTGTTTAGCTTCTAATTCCGTTAAAACCATATTTAGGTTTTTTATTAAGTCTTTTTTCTCCTTAGACCAATTATTTAACGTTGCTAAACTCATGAAGTAATCATTATTTATATTATTTGATGTGAAACTAGGTAGGTTTGTGGTGTTGTTTTTTTCTATATTAAGTATCATTTTTTTTGCCTCACATTTTAAATGTTCAAAACCTTCATTTTCAGGATACATAAACTTAGAGTTATTATCAAAATTACTTATAATTTCATTAATTAATTTTCTAGATTCAGCCTTTAATTGACTGGTGTTTAGATTTCTGTAGAATGATTTGTCATAAGCCTTACTGTTTTTTATATATGTTAATATACCTATGATTATGAATCCTGTAACTAACCAAAATATATCCATTCTCTATTTTAAAGCAAGAAGGTTTTGTGTCATTTCAGAATTTAAATACAGATATTCTACAAGCGTATTGTCATCAAATTCTATCTCTCCTTTTTTATTTGTTTTAGCTTTTTTATTAGTAATACTTATGTAGTTTTCGTTGTGCTTTGAACTATATAAGTTAAAAATACTATGGTTTTTATTTAGATCTTTCCATTTTGTTAGATCTTTAAAGGCTTCAGAGTTAGAATTCTCTAGGTTTTTTATCATTTCTTGATGGTCTTCAATATAGCTAAAAGCAGAAAGTTCTTCTTCTTTAAACCATTCATTGCTTAGTTCACAAAAGGGAGCTTTAGCATAACCAATAGGTACTAAAACACTAACACCGATAACAATAATGGCTTCAATAATCCATATAATTGTTAAAAATATACCGCTTACAGTCGCACCTCTGAGTCCCCAAGTACCATATTCATTGATCTCACCTATAATTTCAAATAAAAGACCAGGTTGTAACGCCAGATTAAATGTTTGTAATAATTCAATATTACTCACTGTTATTCCTATTCTAGATGATCCATAACTTTCTCCTGCATTAATTACTAAATCAACCCAGACTGCCCAATGAAAATATAAAGCTAAAATCCCAGCTAGTAAAGAAAGACCTATGGTCATAGGTACATTTCTAACTTTTCCAAATTTCACAACCCCTTTTCCCACAATAAGAGCAATTAAAAAGCCAAAAATACCAGCTATGATAAAATTGATATAAATAAAAGGAATGTACCAAATGGCATAAGCATAAGCTAGCCCTAATAAGGGCAATATGATTAAAGCTATAACAATAAAATAAAGAAAAGCTATTGGATTAAATTTTCCTGAAGGGTGGTAATATTTTGCCATAAGTTTAAGTTGGTTTATTTGTTGTAAGATATAATATTTAATTAAATGTAAGTATTTAAGTATATATATGCTAAACTCTAATTCTAAAATGCTCCTTTACCTGCTCTTTTCTAAAGAAGACAATACCCCAATAAAATGTATCAACTGTAACTGTAACATCTTGATGTTGTTTAATAATTTCCCAAGCTTCAGTCATGCCTTTAGACCAATAAATATCATCAAAAATAAATAAAGAGTTGTTTGTAGCCATTGGTAGAAGTCTTTTAAAATAATCTAATGTAGCTTCCTTTTGATGATTCCCATCGAAAAAAACAAGATCGTAGGTTGTTGGAATTAGGGTATTTAATGCATCACTGAAATCGGCATTTATAAAATTAATGGTTTTTGAGGTATACCTTTCGAGAAAGTGCTTTGAAAAACTATGTAGATTGGGGCAACCTTCAATTGTCGCAATATTTGCTTCAGGGTGACCCTTTGCAATGGCATGAGTGGCCGTGCCAAGCGATGTGCCCAATTCCAATACATTGTTAGGTTGAAAATATTGGGCAAGCCTAAACAGTAGTTTTGCACGTTTTAGAGGTGTGCCTGAGGTTTTGGCAATTTCTGAAACATGTCTCTCCTTTTGCTTGGTTTTTTTTGAGCCAGGTCCTAGGTCTTTAATTGTTATAAACCTATCAGTTCTGAGTAACTTTGCCTTAAATCTTATTATATCTTCATAAGCTGGATATGGAGATTTATCATAAAAGCATTTTGTAACCAAATCATAGACAAATGGCGAATGCACACCATGTTGATTTCTAGAGCTGAAAAGAAATTTTATGTATTGCTGTATTTGATAAAACATTATGATTTTACTAATCTTCTAATTTATCCGATAATTCAAACCAACGCTCTTCTTTGCTTTCGATGGTTTCAATGATTTTTTGTAAATCTTCAGAAAGTGTATTTATTTCCTCTTGTGTTAAATCAGGATTGTTGAATTTGTTCTCTAATTCTTTCTTGTCAAAAGCCAATGCATTTAGTTTGCTCTCAATATTTCTTAACTCTTTTTCTTCATTGAAACTCAGCTTAGAGGCTTCGTTTTGTTTCCAAGAGGTTTTATCTTTTTTGTCTTCTGTAGCTTTTGAAACAACAGGTAAGCTATCTTCATAAACTCTAAAATCACTATAGTTTCCCGGGAAATCATCAATGATGCCTTCGCCTTTAAAAACAAATAGATGATCTATTACTTTATCCATGAAATAGCGATCATGAGACACAACAATAATGCATCCTGGAAAATCTAATAGAAAACTTTCTAACACATTAAGTGTCACAATATCCAAATCATTGGTAGGTTCATCTAAAATTAAAAAATTAGGATTTTGAATTAAAACTGTACACAAATACAAACGCTTACGTTCGCCACCACTTAATTTTTCAACAAAATCATATTGTTTTTTTCTACTAAATAAAAAGCGTTCCAGTAGTTGTTGTGCGCTAATTTGCCGTCCCTTTTTTAGTGGAATATAATCACCAAACTCTTTTATAACATCAATAACTTTTTGCTCTGGTTTAATGTTCATACCGGCTTGTGTATAATAGCCAAATTTCACAGTATCACCTTTTACAACTTTTCCAGAATCAGGCTGTGTAGATTGAGTTAAAATATTTAAGAATGTAGTTTTACCTGTGCCATTTTTGCCAATAATACCAACGCGTTCTCCTTTTTTAAAGGTATAATCAAAACTGTTTAGAATCGTTTTGTCTTTAAATGCTTTTGTTACTTTATGAAACTCAAGAATTTTACTTCCTAGACGTTCCATATTTAATTCAAGCTGAAGCTGATGTTCTTTTCTTCGTTGGTGGGCCTTATGCTTTATTTCAAAAAAATCATCAATTCTTGATTTAGATTTTGTGGTTCTTGCTTTTGGTTGCCTTCGCATCCATTCTAATTCTTTTTTAAACAATTGCTTGGTTTTGCCAACTTCGACCTCTTCGCGTTCTCTTCTCTCATTTTTCTTTTCTAGATAATATGAGTAATTACCTTTATAGCTGTAAAGCTGCCCATTATCTAATTCAATAATTTCATTGCACACCCGTTCTAAAAAGTAGCGATCGTGCGTTACCATAAAAAGAGTAATATTTTCTTTAGCAAAAAAACCTTCCAACCATTCTATCATTTCTAAGTCTAAATGATTGGTGGGCTCATCTAAAATCAATAAATCTGGTTTGTTAATTAAAGCATTAGCCAAAGCTAAACGCTTTTTTTGCCCACCAGAAAGTGTGCTAACTTTTTGATTTAAATCTTCAAGTTTTAATTTGAAAAGAATTTGTTTGTAAAGCGTCTCGAAATCCCAAGCTTGATGTTGTTCCATGGCATCAAATGCAGCTTGATAATTTTCTGTGTCTTCTGAATTTAAGAGTGCCTTTTCATAATTAGAAATAATTGATAATATGGGATTGTCGCTGGCAAGAATGGTATCTTCTATTGTTAGCTTTTTGTCGAACTTGGGATCTTGAGATAAAAAAGCAACAGTGATATCTTTTCTGTAGGTTATGACCCCAGCGTCTGCGACATCATCACCTGATAAAATATTTAAAATAGATGTTTTGCCGGTGCCATTTTTAGCTATAAATGCTATTTTTTGATCTTTATGGACACTAAATGAAATATTTTCAAAAAGTGTGAGTTCTCCATATGACTTTGCTATGTTCTCAACAGTTAAATAATTCAAAGAATATTATTTTTAGAAATATTGGATAAAAAACCAAAAAATCCGATTAAAGTTTTATTATTCACGATGAAAGGTTATATTTGTCATATCTCAAACCCCATGGAATGAAGCAATTTTTTTGGTTTTATCTGCTAATTTTTGGCCTTTTTTTTAATTCATGCATTACTAATAAAGACCTTGTTTATTTACAGGATAAAGGTACAACTGTTGATGATTCTGCGCAAATACAAAGTATGGCAACGCCATATCGCGTTCAAATTAATGATATTTTGAGTGTAAATATTAAATCTACTGATGCAGAACTTAAACAATTAGTAGAAATATTCCAACCAACAGAGCAAGCAAGTGGAGCTGTGAGTGCAGAAGGTTTATATTTCAGCGGATTTACCGTAGATTTACATGGTAACATTGAATTTCCAATATTAGACAAGATTAATGTTCTAGGATTTACTGTAGATGAGATAGAGGAGAAAGTAAAGCAAGCACTTCTAGAAAAATATTTAAAAGATGTTTCAAAGATATTTGTTACTGTAAAGCTAGCTGGTTTACGATATACTGTTACAGGTGAAGTTAATGGTGGTGGAGTACTTACTCTATTTCAAGATCGCGTTAACATAATTGAAGCCTTAGCAAATGCTGGTGATATTAGTAATACTGGAGACAGAACAGATGTCATGGTGATAAGACAATACCCAGACGGACAAAAAATACACCACATTGATTTAACTGATAAAGCGGCAATGAAATCGCCTTATTATTATATCAAACCCAATGATATGATATTAGTAAAACCTTTAAAAAGAAAAGCTCTTGGTGCAGGACAAACTGCTTCGCAAACTATAACAACTGTTGCGAGTATTTTTTCTGTTTTAATTTCAACTTACCTTCTAACACGGAGTAATTAGTGATTTTATGAGTGACGAATTTGAAATTATAGACTCGAGCCCAGCATTTGATATTAAGGCTTTCTTTTTGAAAGCTTTAAGCTATTGGAAGCTGTTTTTATTATGTGTTGGTGTAGGCGTGTTTATTGTTTATCAACAAAATATAAGAAAACAACAATCTTACAGGTTAAGTACTAAAATTTCAATAGAAGAAGATAAAAACCCATTGTTTTCATCTAATACTAGTCTAACATTTAACTATGGTGGTATTTCTGGGAAAGTACAAACTATTATTAATACACTACAATCACGAAGTTTACACGAACAAATAGTTGACAACTTACAGTTTTATGTTACTTACTTAAAAGAATCTCGTTTTAGAAAAGATGACATATATAAAAGTGCACCGTTCAGGTTTAAAGTCGATACAACTGTACATCAAGTACTAAATGCTCCCATTAAAATAATATTTAAGGGTAATAATACTTTTGATTTAGAGTTTAATTTTGAATCTAATACTGCACTGGGGCAAAAGTATTCAAACAACTCAATTAAAACGCTGGATGTTCCTCAAGGGGTTTCTGTAACCACACATACTTTAGGAGAGCTTATAAACCTACCATACCTATCTGGACAAATAACTTTAGCTGAAGATAGAAGTGTAAGAGATGGTGACATTTACTTCATTAAGCTTTTGTCGTTCGATGCTGTAGTAGCATCATATAGAGGGAAATTGGCAATTAGTAATCCAAGAAACTCTTCAATCATCAACTTGAGTATGGTAGATAATAACACCAAGAAAATTGAAGATTATTTAAATGAAACAGTAAGGGTGTTAACTAAAGAGCAACTTGAAAGAAAAAATCAATTTGTTACTAATACTATTAATTTTATTGATACCCAATTAAGTAGGGTAAAGGATTCATTATTAGGTAATTCAAATGCACTGAATAATTACAGGTCTAAAATAGGTGTTTATGATCTTGATCAAGAAAGTGAACTTATAACTCAAAAACTGTCTGATTTAGAATTACAGCGTGATGGTATTAATAGAAAAAAGGCTTATTATATAAGTTTAAAATCATATTTAGAAACTAGTAAATCGTTTACCGATTTGCCAGCACCTTCTGTAGCGGGAATAGAAGATGCTAATATTTTGACTAACATATCCAAGATTAATTCATTATCGGTTCAAAAAGCAAAGTATGAAGCTACGGTAAAGCCAGGAGCGTCAATTTTTGATGAATTGAATGTACAAATTAACGGATTCAAGCAAGTGCTTCTGGAAAATATTAAGTCTTCTACAGATGGATTAGATAGAGAACTTAGTGTTATAAATGGTAAAATTTCAAAAGAACGAGTTCAGTTTAGTAGATTACCAAAAGATCAACAAAACTTATTAGACATACAGCGTCAATACTTATTAAACGAGAAGACGTATAATTTGTTTTTATCAAAACGGGGTGAAGCAGATATTATAAAAGCTGCTACTGTATCAGATATTATATGGATAGATTCAGCCAAAAATACAGGAGCACAACCAATAGACTTAAAATTAAGTTCAAGATATATATTTGCAATATTTGGAGGCTTATTACCGCCCTTATTACTAGCGCTATTAGTGACCTTTTTCGATACAAGAATACACAATCCGCAGAGTGTTGATAAGTTATCTCGAATACCATTATTAGGAGTTATAGGAGAAAACACTTTAGATAATAACTTGGCGGTTCATAGAAAGCCAAAGTCTTCAGTGGCTGAAGCGTTTAGAGCAGTCCGCTCTAGCTTGCAGTATATGTACAAACAGCATGATGCCAGTAGTACTAAAACAGTTATGGTCACCTCTTCTGTCAGTGGAGAAGGAAAAACATTTTGCTCAATAAATATTGCAACTGTTTTTGCTTTGGGTGGTAAAAAAACCATTTTAGTTGGACTTGATTTAAGAAAACCAAAGATTTTTGGAGACTTTGAAATTCAAAACGATATAGGAGCAGTCAACTATTTAATTGGTCAAAAAACATTGGCAGAAGTTACTCAAAATACTAGAGTTGAAAATTTAGATGTAATTACTTCCGGCCCTATTCCACCTAATCCTTCAGAGCTCTTGATTAATGAAAAGATGGATGAGATGATAAAGCAACTTAAGAGTGAATACGATTATATTGTATTAGATACTCCTCCTGTTGGGTTAGTTGCCGACGCTATTGAACTTGTTCAGTACGCTGATGCATCTTTATACGTAATACGACAAGATTATACAAAAAAGGAGATGTTGGGACTAATTAACGAGAAGTACAATAAAGGAGAAATAAAGAACTTAAGTTTATTGTATAATGGATTCAATCGAAAAGGAGGTTATGGTTATGGCTATGGTTACGGGTATGGTTATGGAAATTATACAAACGGTTATCACGAAGATGTTAAAACTAAATCTTCAGTAATAAAGAAAATAATTAAGTTCTTGAATCCATTCAAGTAAAGTTACTGGAATTAATAAATTTAGATAAATATTGAAAAACGAAAAACTAGATTCGGAATGGTTGTATACAATTTCTCCTAAAGGAAGATTTATCGATTTTAATTTTCAAGAAATTTGGCGTTATCGAGACTTGTTACTTTTGTTTGTTAAACGAGATGTCATAACACTATATAAACAAACGGTATTAGGTCCGTTGTGGTATTTAATACAACCCTTGATTACTTCTGTAATTTTTACAATAATTTTTAATGGAATAGCTAATATTGATGTAGGTGCTGGTATTCACCCTTTTCTATTTAATTTGGCTGGAGTAACTATTTGGAACTATTTTTCAGAATGTTTAAAAGGTACTAGTGACGCTTTCAAAAAAAATCAAAATATCTTTAGCAAAGTGTATTTCCCAAGAGTTATAATGCCTATGACTGTAGTAATATCAGCATTGTTAAAGTTTGCAATACAGTTTTTTATTTTTATTGGATTTTATATATTCTTTGCATTTCAAGATAATGCAGGCCATATAGACTTTAAGGTATTATGGTTATTTCCACTATTGGTTTTGTTGATGGGAATGTTAGGTCTAGGTTTAGGTATGATTATTTCATCTATGACCACTAAATATAGAGATCTTACTTTTTTGGTTGGTTTTGGCGTACAATTATTAATGTACATATCTGCAGTTATGTATCCAATTAATGTAGCTGTAGAAAAAATACAAAACAATTTTCCAAAAGCGTCTACATTTATTAGCCCAATAATACAGAACAACCCCTTAGCAAACGTGGTTGAAACGTTTAGATACATGTTTTTTTCGCAAGGAAATTTTTCTACAAAAGGAATAATAATAACACTTATAATTACCGTGTTTATTTCTTTATTAGGGTTAGCTGTTTTTAATAGAACTGAAAAAAGCTTTATAGATACTGTTTAATTATGAGTGATATTATCCTAAAAGCTGAAAATATATCCAAGCAATACCGATTGGGTTTGGTTGGAACAGGAACCATAAGTCATGATTTAAATCGTTGGTTTCATAAAATAAAAGGGAAAGAAGATCCATATCTTAAAATTGGTGAAAGTAATGATAGAAGTACCAAAGGAAATTCCCAGTATGTTTGGGCTTTAAAGAATATTAATTTTGAGCTTAAAAGAGGTGAGGTTTTAGGTGTTATTGGGAAAAACGGAGCAGGAAAATCTACGCTTTTAAAAATATTATCAAAAGTTACTGGTCCTACAACTGGAGAAATAAAAACAAAAGGAAGGATCGCTTCTTTATTGGAAGTTGGTACTGGCTTCCATGGAGAAATGACAGGACGTGAAAATATATATTTGAATGGGGCTATTTTAGGAATGACCAAAAAAGAAATAAAAACTAAAATAGATGAGATTATTGATTTTTCAGGTTGTCAACGTTATATAGATACCCCAGTTAAGAGGTATAGTTCAGGAATGACTGTACGTTTAGCATTTGCAGTTGCTGCTTTTTTAGAACCAGAGATTTTAGTAATAGATGAAGTCTTAGCTGTAGGTGATGTTGAATTCCAGAAAAAGGCCATAGGAAAGATGCAGGATATTTCTCGAAGCGAGGGTAGAACCGTATTATTTGTAAGCCACAATATGGCTGCAGTTAAAAGTTTATGTACACGAGCAATTGTATTGAATAATGGTCAGGCTGTTTTTGAAGGTAATCAAAATGAGGCAGTCGACTATTACTTAAATTTAAGCACTGATATTGAAGATACGAAAGGTGTCATGCATTTTGAGACTACTAATAAACCTGCGCAATTATCCAAAGTTGTTCTAAAAAACAAGAAAAATATAGCTACAAGTAGTTTTTTAATGGGAGAGGAAATTACTGCTGAAATTCATGTAAAAAGTGATAACCCTTTAACACGTATCAAGTGTAGTATAATTGTATCTTCTTCAAATGGAATCAATATTTGTGCTATAAGATCGCATGAAATGACCGATATTAATTATTCTGCTAATAGGAATTTTATTTTGAAGGCGACTATTAAAGACTTAAAGTTAACACCAAATAATTATTTTTTAACTTTAGCTTTAGCTGAAAATAGAAATACAATTGAGATAAAAGAACAATGTATATCATTTGATATTACTACAGATGATGTCTACAAAACTGGTAAAGTACCTGGAAGTAATATGGCTGTTTTTTGTAATGCACTATGGGAATTAAAGGAAAACTAAAAGATTGGTTAAGAACTCGATTAAATAGGTTGTTGGATGAAAAAACACCAGTTTTAATTACCAATAATAATTATATAAATGCTGGTAAAAATACATTTCATAATGGTAATTTTCAAATTAGAGGAAAAGGGTCTAAAATTACTATAGGGTCTTATTGTGCTATAGGTAAGGACGTTAAAATTATTCTCAACAATCATCCAACAGAGTTTACTTGTATGCAGTATTCTTTTTACACATCACATTTTAAAACCACACCCAAAATTAAAGAGAAACAAGATGTTTCTGTTGAAATAGGAAGCGATGTATGGATTGGTGATAATGTTATTATTTTACCAAATGTAAATATAGGACACGGATGTGTTATAGGGGCTGGTAGTGTAGTAACAAAATCAATTGCGCCTTACACTATAGTAGGAGGTGTTCCCGCAAAAAAGATTAAGATGCGTTTTAATGATGATAAAATACAAGAACTGCTAAAGTCTGAATGGTGGACCTGGAATACAACACAAATAAAAGAGAATAAAGCATTTTTTTTTAAAAATAATACAGTTTCTGATGGCGATTAGATTGTATTGGTGGCAGGAGAATAGAGACGATGGTAAAGAAAATTATGGTGATTTACTATCAAAATATTTGGTAGAGAAAATATCAAATAAGAGAGTGATATCCATCAGTCATCCTTTAGTAGGGCTTCATAAATACTTTTTTAAAAATATTTTAGCTATTGGGAGCATTATAACTGCAGCTTCAAATAAATCTATTGTTTGGGGAAGTGGTATTATAAAGAAGAATGAAAACATTAGAAATGCAAATTTTGTGGCAGTTAGAGGTCCAAAAACTAGAAAGCGTATATTAGAACTGGGCTACCAATGTCCAGAAGTCTATGGAGACCCTGCTATTCTTTTACCAGAATATTATAATAAACCAATAAAAAAGAAATTTAAAATTGGAATTATACCACATTATATCGATTATGAAATTGTAAAAAAAAGTGTTGAAGATAATAATGATATAAAAGTTATTGATTTAATGACTAATAGTATTGAAGTTACAACAAATGAAATTTTAGAGTGTAGTTCAATTATTTCATCATCATTACATGGCGTTATAGTGCCACATGCGTACAATATTCCTGCCTTATGGACTAAATTTTCGAATAAGCTTTCTGGCGACAATACAAAATTTTATGATTATTTTGAATCAATGGATATTACTATTTCAAAAGAAATATCAGTAGAACCAAAAGATATATCTTTTGAAACATTAAAAGCGTTAATAGATACTAATAAAAATATTCTATTACCTAACAAAACTACACTGTGTACAAGGCAAAAAGAACTAATTCAAACATGTCCTTTTAAAAGATGAGAGAAGGTAGAAATATAGTAAGAGATGAAAAACTTCAATTACAACCTTGTTCACATCGTATTATCATGCCTTTGTATATACCAAATGAAGATGGTTATTATAAAGATGCTTTTAAAATATTCGAAATGTGTCTGTTTTCTGTTCAAAAAACAGCCATTTCACCTTTAAAAATATCGGTAGTATCTAATGGATGTACTGCTTCTGTTAACCAAAGATTGTTAGAACTAAGTAAAGAAGGTCACATAGATGAGTTAATTATAGAAAGCGAAGCAATTGGTAAGTTAAATAGTATCTTAAAGGCATTAAGAACTGTAAACGAGAGATTAATAACAATTACTGATGCAGATGTATTATTTCTCAATGATTGGGAAAAAGAAATTATTAAGGTTTTTGAAGCTTTTCCAAAAGCAGGTATGGTAAGTCCAGCACCTATGTTTAGAACACAATTAAGGTTAACAAGTAATATTTGGTTGAAGTACTTTTTTTCCAAAAGATTAGCCTTTAGACCAGTAAAATCCCCTGAAGCCCTAACTCGGTTTGTACAAAGTATTGGATGGACACTTTTACATGAAAAATATAAAGATGTAATAGCTACACTTAAAGCTAAAAATGGGCTTTTGGCAGTAGTAGGGAGCTCACACTTTGTTGGAACTTATAAAAGAGAAGGATTTGTTAAAGCACCAAAAACAAATAGTACTTATAAATTAGGAGGCGATAGTGAGTTTTTATATTTAGATGAACCTATATTTAAAGCAGGAGGATATAGGTTAGCCACTTACGATAATTTCGCATATCATCTCGGAAATAAACATGAAGAGTGGATGAATGACGAATTTAACAAACTAAAGACAGAAAAAAAGGTATTTAAAGATTTTGAAAACTTTAAAACGCTTAAACCAAACATCATAGGTTACTATATCGCTGAAAAAATATTTAAAAAGCTATTTATTATAAAAAGTTTAAAAAAAGCAATATTTCGGTACAAAGGACTAAATAAAGAACAAGCAAATAATTTTGTTGACTATTAATGAAGATATGAAGATTGTAAAATTGACATACAATTTTGATTGGCCTTTGTTTAGACAAACTCCAAATTTTTCTCAAACATGGGGAGATTATAAGTTTGTTATAGATGACAAATTAAAGGAGTGTGACTTTTGGATAGTGTATTGTGATTATAATTTAAAACCCGAAACTGTAAAATGCGCAAGAGAAAATATAATTTTTATACCTGGAGAATGTTATAATACTAGTCCTCGTTTTACGAAACCCTTTTTAAAACAATTTGGATTATTAATAACAGTCCAAACAGAATTAAAACATAAAAATATAATATATACCCATAATGCTAATCCTTGGTTTGTTGGTAAAGCTTATGATGAATTAATTCATTCGTCAACTCCAGAAAAAACAAAACTTATTTCAGTTATAACATCTAATAAATCATTTACTGTTGGACACCAAAAACGTTTAGAATTTGTTAATAATTTGAAAGCTCATTTTGGTAATAAACTAGATTTATATGGTAGGGGTATTAATGATTTTGATGATAAGTGGGATGTTTTAGCCAATTATCAATACACAATTGCGATAGAAAATGATTTCTGCAAAGATTGGGTAACAGAAAAGTTTTTTGATTGTATGTTATCCCAAACATTGCCATTTTATTATGGGTGCCCAAATTTAGAAGAGTATGTTGATAATAAAAGTTTTATAAGGATAGATATTGATGACTTTGAAGGTGCAGTGTGTATCATTGAGAAAGCTTTAAAAAACGATGTGTATCAAGATCAGCAGGAGGCGCTACAGAAAGAAAAATTGAATGCATTAAATCAACATCAATTTTTTCCTTGGATAACAAAAATATTAGATAACCTCAATGTTAATAATGCTAAAAAAGAAATCACACTTAAATTAAATGTTGATAGATCTTTAAAGCATAAAGTGAAAAGAAAATTAAAATTTCTTAAGCAATATAACCTTAAAAGAAATTGAATAAAGTATCAATTATAACGATTAATTATAATAATTCTGAGGGTTTGGATAAAACGCTTAAGAGTATCTATAACCAAACCCATACAAATTTTGAGCATATTGTTATTGATGGAGGGTCTACGGATTCTAGTAGAGCTGTTATCGAAAATTATAAAGATAAAATTGCATACTGGGTATCTGAAAAGGACAAAGGCATATATAATGCTATGAATAAAGGCGTTTTAAAAGCAACTTGTGATTATGTTTTGTTTTTAAATAGCGGTGATACATTTAATTCCAATGAAGCTTTAAAAAATGCTGTATCTTATACTTTTAATACAGATTTGGTCTCTTTTAAGATTAATTTTATTGGAGAAAATTCAACTCGAATAGTTAGCCCTCCTAAGAGAATGAGCTTTTATTTCATGCACACAAATACATTACCGCAACCATCTACATTTATAAAAAGAACTTTATTCAACGAAGTCGGGTTATATGATGAGACTTTAAAAGTAGCCTCAGATTGGAAGTTTTTTATTTTGGCACTTTTTAAATACGATTGCACCTATAAAGCTCAGGATGATGTGCTAGTTAATTTTTATTTAGACGGTATTAGTTCTTCAAAAACTATTCCTGGAGAAGCAGACAAAGTTTTAGAAGATAATTTTAAAGGATTTTTAGATGATTATAAAGAGTTAATTGAATTTAAGAGATTAGCCTCATCTTATACATATAAGCTTTTTATTAAATTAAGGAAGTATCATTTTTTTAATAAGATTTGCAGTTTAATTTATAAGGTGTTTTATAGAAATAAAGTCTAATTCAGCTATGATTATGAGAAGAATAGTTAAAAAAATTAAGCATGTCTTTTTTGGCAAGCCAAGAGTTGCTAACGAAGTTAGGAACTTTCAAATAATGCATAATTCTATACTATCTGGAGATAATGTTATAGGAGATCATACATATATAGGATTTAATTGTATCATTACCTCATCTACGATTGGAAGGTATTGTTCGATAGCAAATAATGTAAGTATAGGTATTGGTGAACATAAAATTAAAAGAGTTTCTACGTCTAGCCTTTTCTACAAGAGACCATTTGAAACTTTAACAGAGAAAGACTGTATCATTGGGGATGATGTATGGATTGGATCTAATGTTGTTGTAAGACGAGGTGTTACAATTGGGAATGGTGCTGTGATTGGTGCAAATGCTTTTGTGAATAAAAATGTAAAACCTTACGAAATTGTTGGGGGTATACCGGCAAAGCATATAAAAATGAGATTCAATGAGAATTTAATAGCTCTCATAGAAGCATCTAGATGGTGGCAAGAAGATTTAGAAAAGGCAAAAACTATCATTGCAGACTTAGAAAGTACTGGGTATTTTGAAACAGATATTAGTTATGGTAGTAGTTAATTTAATTGGAGGTTTAGGCAATCAAATGTTTCAATATGCTACTGCTAGGGCTATCGCTTTGGAACGAAATCAAAAATTGTACATTAATGCCAAAGTGTTTGAAAAATATACATTGCATAGCTATGGCTTAAATCATTTTAATATAAAAGCTACGGCTTATAATGAACCTGCAAAATGGATAAAAAAGATCACTAATAAACTCAGGTTAAATTCATATTACAAGGAAACTTCATTTAGATATAATTCTGCTTTGTTTGATAATGCTACAAAAAACCTTTTTTTAAATGGCTATTTTCAATCCGAAATATATTTTAAGAAATATCGAAGCATAATCACAAACGATTTTAAAATTGTATCACCTTTAAAGCCAAAAACCCAATCTTTTTTACATAATATTTCACAAGAGAACTCTGTTTCAATTCACATCAGAAGGGGAGATTTTATTGAACACGAGGTACATAATACTTCGAAAGAAGCTTATTATAAAAAGGCTATGGATTTTATTGAGAGTAAAATAGACAAGCCAACATATTATTTGTTTTCTGATGATATGAATTGGGTGAAATCAAACTTTAAAACCAATTATAATACTATTTATGTAGATTTCAATGATGCTAAAACGGCTTATGAAGATTTAATTTTAATGTCTCACTGTAAGCATAATATAATTGCAAATAGCAGCTTTAGTTGGTGGGCATCATGGTTAAATGAGAATACTAATAAAATAGTTATAGCTCCACAACAATGGTTTAATGGTGATAAGTATGATTATACCGATGTTATTCCTAATTCTTGGATTAAATTATAGCATGAATACTACACCACTTATATCCGTTTTAATTCCCACATATAATTGTGAAGCTTATGTTTATGATGCTCTAAAAAGTGTTTTAGATCAAACTTACACCAATTTTGAATGTATTATAATAGACGATTGTAGTACAGATAAAACCGTAAACATCATAAAGTCTTTTAATGATGAACGTATTCAATTAATAATAAAATCTAAAAACTCTGGATATACGAATAGCTTAAATCAAGGGCTTACCATTGCTAATGGGAAGTATATAGCACGTATGGATGGAGATGATATAAGTTTACCTAATCGTTTTGAGAAACAAGTTGAAGTTTTGGAAAGTAATAGCGACATAGTCGTTTGCGGATCAATATTTCAAATTATAGATTCTGAAACTATTATTAAAGCGCCAGAACATCATGAAGCTATAAAAACAGAATTGCTAAAAGAATCATGTATAGGGCATCCAACCTCTATGATTAGAAAATCTATATTAGATAAATATACAATAAGATACGATACGTCTTATGAGCCAGCAGAAGATTACGATTTATGGGTAAGACTATCTCAAAAAGGTAAACTTTATAATATACAAGAAGTATTATTTAAATATAGAGTTCATGATAATCAAGTCTCAATCACACGTAAAGAAATACAACGTCATAGCGCAAGTAGGTCTAGGTTTAATATGTTAGCTCAACTCGGGTTTAAATATTCAAATGAAGAGCAGCAAGCTTATATTAAACAGTTTTCTTTTACAGATCGCTTAGATTTTAATGAACTACTAACTTTAATAAACTTTAAAACTAAAGTTTTAGATGCTAACGCTAATAATTACTTTAATCAAAAAGAATTAAAAATATTTTTAGACAATAGAGAAAATATAAATATTAACCAGTATTTTAAAGCAAATAAAAGTTATGCTTTAAAAATGATTAAGGAATTTAAAGTAATATCTAGACTAACAGCTACTAATTTTACATTATTAGAAAAGAGTAAATTGTTCTTTAAGTCTTTAATTTCTTATAGTAAATGATAAAGAAAATTAAAAAAATAATACGAGATCAGATTAAACTTCAAAAGTTATCCTACTCACAGCTAAAAGAATTAGAGTGGTCACAAATATATCGTGACAGTATAAGAGGAAAAAAATCGATCGAAACTTTACCCCTAAATATAGGCCGATGGGCTGGGAATTACACTTTTTTTTATGTGCTAAATAGAATTCTAACAGATTACAAACCCAAGGCAATAATTGAGTTTGGTTTAGGAGAATCCACAAAGTTTATTTCAACGTTTATAGATAATTATCTAAAGGACACCACGCTAAAGACAATAGAACATGATGCTAATTGGAAGAATCAATTTTTAAAAAACTTTAAAATTTCTGATAATGTAAATATTCAAGTTTTAGATCTTGTAGAAAACGAAGTAGAAGGTTATAAAACTAACGGCTATTTAGAGATATTAAACAAAATTACTACAGTTTATGACCTTTATATTATAGACGGCCCTTTTGGTACTTCCAACTATTCTCGATACGATATTGTTAATCTTGCCAAAACATTTCAGAGTACAAATGAATTTATAATCATTATGGATGATTATCACAGAGATGGTGAAAAACAAACCGCTCATAAGGTCATAGAAGTACTAAATTCTAAGAAAATAGAAATTTATACAAAAACATATATCGGTAATAAAAGTGTATTTTTAATTGCTACCAAGCAATATAAGTATGTAACGTCTTTATAAAGTGTCTAAACCTTTAATATCTATAATAATACCCGTTTTTAATAGAGAGACTATTGTAAAAGCTACTTTAGATTCGATTTTAAATCAAACCTATCAAAATTGGGAATGTTTATTAGTAGACGATGGAAGTACAGACCATACAGAACAAACCATTTTAAACTATTCAAAGAAAGATAATAGAATTCAATTTTATAAAAGGCCAGAGCATTTAATTAAAGGAGCAAATAGTTGTAGAAACTATGGCTTTACAATTGCTAGCGGTGAATATGTTAATTGGTTTGATAGTGATGATATTATGACACCTGTTTTCTTAGATGAGAAAGTTAAAGTTTTTACTGAAAAGATAGATGCAGTAATACACAGAAATAATTATGCAGATTATGAATTGAAACATTTTAGAGATAGCAAGTTTGAATATGATAATGGTAATAATCTATTTTATAATTACGCTATGGAACATATAGAAATCCAAACCTGTGGATTTATGTGGAGGCGAATTTATTTAGAAGGAAAACCACTTTTTGATGAACGTATTATGCGTTACCAAGATAACGAGTTTCATATTAGGATGCTGGCGTTAAAGCCTGAAT
The DNA here is from genome assembly GCA_947502975.1 of uncultured Flavobacteriaceae bacterium. Taxonomy (GTDB): domain Bacteria; phylum Bacteroidota; class Bacteroidia; order Flavobacteriales; family Flavobacteriaceae; genus Jejuia. Next base: position 116,634 of record CANNBV010000008.1, on the reverse strand, counting down.
TAAAAATATTAGATAAAGTTTTAGCAACAATTAGAAGTGGAGATGGGCACGATAGCCAAATAAGTTCAAAAACAAACATTACTAAACAAAAGCTATACGATGTATTTTATTATCGTTATCAATGCTTAAAATTAGCTAAAGATTATAATATATCTGTTGGCAAAACTTTTTATAAAACAATTGCAAAGAAAACATTGTGGGCATTTTATGCGGGTTTACGTTTTGAAGAAAAAATTGCTAAGCGTTTAAGCGATTTTAGTAAGTATTATTTAAAAATACAGTATGTATACTCTAGTCCACAAATAACGATTTCAGAAGCGCTTAAATCTCAGTTTTATATACTTAAAACAATTGCTTTTAGATAATGATATCTATAATAATCCCTATATATAACCGTGCAAAATTAATAGAGGAAACACTTCAATCTATTAAGCAACAATCATATACAAATTGGGAATGTATTATAGTTGATGATGGGAGTACAGATAATACTTTTCAAGTAACAAAATCATTCATAAAAGATGATTTGCGTTTCAAATTATTGAATAGGCCAAAATATATTACAAAAGGACCTAGCGCCTGTAGAAATTTCGGAATGACGGTCACTAAAGGTGAGTTTGTTCAGTTTTTTGATAGTGACGATATTATGCATCCGGATCATTTGCAATTAAAAATCGATGCAATTAAAAATCATGATTTAGCCGTTTGTAAATTAAAGTCATTTACAGGAGTATTTAATATTGAAGAGTTTTTTGAAAAAGATAATGAACCTAACATTAGTAAACCCAAAAATTTGTTCGAAGATTTCGTTATTGGAAAATTTCCTATGATGATGGTAGCTCCACTTTGGAGATTGTCAAGTCTAAGTCCTCATTTACCTATCAGGGAAGATTTACATATTTTAGAAGATCATGAGCTATATGCAAGAGCACTATTTCAAGCTAAAAAGGTAGCAATAGTCAACCATTCTTTAATATTCTACAGAGTTGGAGAAAGCTCATCAACAAATAGTTTTTATAGAAATGTAGATTATGGGTTACAGTCGTTTTTAGAAGCCAAACGAACAGTGCTTAGATTATCTCAGGCTAAAAAAGTTAAATTAGCACTATTAAAAATGACTTTAGGAGTTTTTCGACAAGCTCTAGCCGAACGAAACTTTAAAGCTTCAAAATTGTGCTTAAATTTTATAAAAGAAGAAAAGCTTTGTTATTCCTTCAAACTGAAGCTAAAATGTACTCGTATTCGTTTTTTCTATATTATTTTTAAAGTGATAAAAAAAGGAGACACAAAGTTTAAACCTTTATTTAAAATATAACCGATGAAGATTTTAATGGTTGCTATTCCAAATCATCACTTCTTTCAATGGGTAAACCAGTTGAGAAATTCTGGGTATACTGTATACTGGTTTGATATAACTAGCAGCAATGCAAAATCTCACCGAATAAAATGGGTAAATCAAATTACGAATTGGAAATTAAAATGGCGTTTTCCTTTCAGAATTAAATTAAAAAAAAGGCTTCCTAAATTATATGCTTTAATTGAGAAAGTTAATGAAAAGTCGCTGCATTCTGTTTTTGAACAACATGTGTTGAAAATTAATCCAGACCTTGTACATTGTTTTGAAATGAAGTTATCAGGACTTCCGATTTTAAACGTCATGGAAAAGAATAACATACCGTTTATCTATTCTTCGTGGGGAAGTGATATGTACTATTTTAAAAATATGAATATAGATGTATCTCAAGTAAAAACATTTTTAAAAAGAACAAATTATTTAATTACCGATTGTAAACGCGATTATCAATTAGCTCTTAAATATGGATTTAATAATTCGTTTTTGGGAGTATTTCCTGGAAACGGAGGCTTGGAACTAGATGCTAGTTTTATTTCAGATGATGAACAAAGAAACATTATTCTTTGTAAAGGATACCAATATGATGTTGGAGAAGCCATACAAATTATTAAAGCCTTAGAGTTATTAGATGAAAGCTTATTGGAGTCAATACAAATAGTTGTTTATAGTGCAGATAAAGAGATTGAAACCTATGTGAATCAGTCGAACAGATTACAGAAACTTAATTTAACTATCTTCCCAAGACATCAGCAGGTTTCCAATAGTGAGTTATTGAAGTTAATGGGAAAAAGTGTTTTGCATATTGGAAATAATAGATCAGACGGTATGCCAAATACTTTATTAGAAGCGATGGGTATGGGAGCATTTCCTATTCAATCTAATCCTGGAAATGCTACGGCTGAGGTAGTGACTCATAACAGTAATGGTTTTTTGATTGAAAACCCTTTAGATGTTAATGGTATTAGTGAATTAATAAAAGTAGCTTTAAAAGATAAACTTCTTAGAGAAAAAGCAAAGAACTATAATGTGAATTTTATTAATAATAATTATAATCGAAGTATTTTAGCGCCTAAAATACAAGCACTTTATAGTAGTATAATAAATGGTTCATAGTCAATGAAGATTTCCTTTCTTATTGTCACAAAAAATAGAAGAGATGAGTTAATCTTTACACTTAATAAGTTAAAGGCTATCATTGATTTAGAAGTGCATGAAGTACTTGTGTTTATTGATGGTTGTAGCGATACAGAAATAATTATCAACGATTACAATTGGGTGAAATGGACCACGTCTAAAGATAGTATTAGCGCATCACCAGCAAGACAGATATTGTATAAGAAAGCAAAAGGTGATATTTTTATTGGTTTGGATGATGATGCCCATCCAATAAGTGAAAACTTCATTGAAACGGTAGAGCAAACTTTTATTAAAGACAACAGTATTGGTATTATTGCTTTTCAAGAAGTTCGGGGAGTGTTTAATACCGATTCTAATGCTATAAATAGTGCAATAAAAGCTAATTCTCATTTTACGAATGATTTTATTGGTTGTGGATTTGCAATTACTAAAAATGTATATGATAAGACAAGAGGTTTTCCAGTTTGGATAGATATTTATGGAGAAGAACCTGCATTAGCATTAGAGGTCTTAGATTTAGACTATAACATTTTGTATCAACCCGATATAGTTGTAAATCATCGTATAAACACAAAAAAACGACAACAGCAAAGAAAAAATTATTTTAGGTTTGAGCGCCTTTTAAAAAATAATATTCGATTTTATCTGGTGTATTATCCCCAGCCTTTTAAAAAAGTACTAAAAATTGTGATGCATAATTTTATAAAATATGCTATTAAAGATTGGTCTTATTTTAGAAGTTATTTCAAAGTAATGTTTTCTACATTATACAATCTACCGTTAATTTACAAATACAGAAAACCAGTAAAAAAGGAAACAATTGAGCGAAGGCTGAGCTTGAAAAGATTAAATTATAGCGCGGCATCTAAATAGCAAAAGTATGGTAGTAAGAATATGCAGATACTATAGATATCCAGATATTAAACGACAAACTCCTAACCAGTCGTTTCAATGGGATGGTATTACCTTTACAGAAGAAGATGTTAGTGAGTGTGATTTTTTAGTGATTTTAGATTATCCTAAAACCGATGTAGAAGTAAGAGTAAACCCCAATAATATTTTACATATCTGTTTAGAACCAGCCAACGAAATTTCTAAGTACAGGCAATACGCCAATAAACAGGTTTCAGTTATTTACAATCAAATAAAACAAGAGGGTAAATTCGTGAAGTCACACCCTGTTTTACCATGGCATTTGGATAAAGATTACGACTATTTTAAACAGCTACAAGTTGAAGACTTAAAAAAGGAAGATAAAATAGTTTGGGTTACCAGTAACCAACGTAGTTCTATTCAGCATAATAAACGAATGGATTTTTTAGATTCTATTGCAAATTTGCCTTTTATGAATATCTATGGTAGAGGTATTCAAGAAATAGAAAGTAAGTGGGAAGTAATGAAAACAGCAAAATATGCTATTGCCTATGAAAATTTTAAAAACCCATATAATTGGACAGAAAAGATTTCAGATTGCTTTTTAAGTTATACAATACCATTGTATTACGGTTGCGATAGAATTGAGTCTTATTTTCCGAAAGAAGCTATTATTCAAATAGATCCAAAGGATAAGCACATCAAACAATTCTTAAAAGAAACAGTGAAATCTAAAGTTTATAATGAAAAATTAGAAGCTCTTACAGAGGCAAGAAATTTATTTTTAGATACCTACCAACTTTTCCCTTTTTTAACAAGTCAAATAAAGGCTATAATAGCAAAACAAGGAGGAAATAGTATTGAAGAAAAAGAGTTATTCCATTTTAAAGGGGGAAATGATTATTATGATAACTATCCCGTTTCAATAGATATACAGCGTGTTTTACGAAAGATCAAAAAGAAAATAAAAAGAGGTAGATAGAACAATATATTTAAACAGATGTTATTTAACTCTTTAGATTTTGCAGTTTTTCTACCAATAGTATTCATTCTATATTGGTTTATTGCGAATAAAAGTTTGAAATTGCAAAACCTTTTACTGGTAGTCGCTAGTTATGTCTTCTATGGATGGTGGGATTATCGATTTTTAACTTTAATTCTGTTTAGTTCCTTGGTAGATTATACTATTGGTTTAAAGTTGAAAGAAGACAATAAACATTCAATTAGAAAAACTCTACTTTGGATAAGTATCATAGTAAATCTTGGGTTTCTTGGGTTTTTCAAATACTACAATTTTTTTGTTGATAATTTTGTGCAAGCCTTTTCGTTTTTTGGAACTAAAGTTCAACCTAACACATTAAATATCATTCTTCCTGTTGGGATTAGTTTTTATACGTTTCAGACATTAAGTTATACTATTGATGTTTATAAACGGAGATTAGAACCTACTTCAGATATAGTTTCTTTCTTGGCATTTGTTAGCTTTTTTCCTCAACTTGTTGCTGGGCCTATTGAAAGAGCTACACATCTTTTACCACAATTTTATAACAAAAGGGTATTTTATTATTCGAAGGCAGTAGATGGTTGTAGACAAATATTATGGGGGCTATTTAAAAAGATTGTAATTGCTGATGGATGTGCTGAATATGCGAACTTAATTTTTAATAATTCTTCGGAATATTCAGGGAGTACCTTATTCGTTGGAGCTCTATTTTTTACCTTTCAAATTTATGGTGACTTTTCCGGGTATTCAGATATTGCAATTGGTACAGCAAGACTGTTTGGTTTTAACCTTAAGCAGAATTTTGCGTTCCCTTACTTTTCAAGAGATATTGCCGAATTTTGGAGACGTTGGCACATATCTCTTTCAACATGGTTTAGAGACTATCTGTATATTCCTGTAGGAGGAAGTAGAGGAAGTATTTGGCTAAAAATCAGAAATATATTTTTGATCTTTATAGTAAGTGGCTTTTGGCATGGTGCTAATTGGACATTCATTTTTTGGGGTTTTTTAAATGCTATATATTTTCTGCCTTTGTTAATTACAAATCGAAATAGAAATAATTTAGATGTTATAGCACAAAACAAGTTGTTACCAAATCTTAGGGAAATGTTTGGGGTGTTTTTTACGTTTATGATAACCGTATTAGCGTGGGTGTTTTTTAGAGCAGAAACTATGTCTCATGCTTTTAATTTTTTAGATGAAGTATTTTCTAAGACCTTATTTTCATTGCCAACAATTAGGCCTACAAATATAATTTTAGCCATAGTATTCTTTTTTACTATTGAATGGTTAGGAAAAGGAAAAAAGTATGCTATCGAGAAATTATTATTGAAACAATCTGTATTTTATCGATGGGGGTTTTATATGTTTTTATTAGCGTTGATTTTTGTATTTAGTAATCAATCTCAGCAGGAATTTATATATTTTCAATTTTAATTATGAAGCAGTTTATTAAGCGAATTTTATTGTTCATAGTTATCTTTTTTATTTTAGAAAAAGTCTCGTGGTTTATAGTCGCCGCTGCTCCTGCTAAACAGTTTGATAGACGAATTGAAGCCCTTGTAAATGGTAACATAGAAAAAGACTTAATTATTTTAGGATCTTCAAAAGGAGCTGATAATATATTGGCATGCCAACTGGAGGAAGAAACTGGGTTAAAAACTTTTAACTTAGGGTATCAAGGATCTAATGTTAACTTTCATGAATTTATATTAAAAACACTAGTGAAGTTTAATAAAAACCCTAAAAAAGTAATTTTGGTAATTGATAATCCCAGTCAATTTATAGAAGACAAAACCATAATTTATAGAACAGACATGTTGCAACCTTTTACTAAATATAATTATATAAATAATAGTTTAGTGAAATCTGGTACTAATAGTAAATTATCATATATATTTTATTTGTCCCGATTACATAAAACACATTTTCTTTGGGATAAGAAGAGTGCGTCTAAAAACAATCCTCTTGATAGCTGCGGTTCAATGCCATTATTAAAAGGGCAAGACATGAAACTGGTCTACAATAAAACCAATAAAAGTTATAATCAAAATGAAGAAGATGCGTTAAAAATTAAAGCTTTTAAGAGTATTCAAAACATATGTAAACAAAACCATATAGAGTTGATATATGCTTTTTCCCCTAGTTTTAGAGCGTTTAATAACGATTTTTACAGACGTTTTAAAATGTTACTAACTTCAGAAGCAAATGTCATAATCTATGATACTTTAAAGCCCCAATATAAAAACCCGAAGTATTTTTATGATTACTCGCACTTGTTAAAAAATGGTGCAAGTATTTTCACCTCAGAAATTAGTACATTTATCAATTCAAATAAACAGATAGATTAGAAATGAAAGTTGCCCTTATTACAGGTATTAATGGACAAGATGGTTCTTACTTAGCAGAATTATTGATAGAAAAAGGTTATATGGTTCATGGAATTATAAGACGAAGTTCTACGTTTAACACCGAACGTATTGAACACCTCTATATAGATACCTTACTGAAAGATTTACACGAAAAGCAAAATATAAAATTGCACTATGGAGATATGACCGATGGTTCTAACTTAATTAGACTCGTACAGGAATTGCAGCCAGATGAGATTTACAATTTAGCAGCACAATCTCATGTAAAAGTATCCTTCGATTTACCTGAATATACTGCAGAGACAGATGGTGTAGGTACGTTGAAATTACTTGAAGCTATTCGCATTTGTGGGCTGACAGAAAAGACAAGAATTTATCAAGCTTCTACATCTGAGTTGTATGGAAAAGTACAAGAAGTACCCCAAACTGAAACTACTCCTTTTTATCCTCGTTCTCCATATGGAGTAGCTAAATTATATGCATTTTGGATTACTAAAAACTATAGAGAATCCTATGGGATGTATGCAGTTAATGGCATATTGTTTAATCATGAATCCGAAAGACGTGGAGAAACCTTTGTAACCAGAAAAATTACACTGGCAGCAGCAAGAATTGCACATGGTATTCAAGAGAAATTGTATTTAGGTAATTTAGATGCTAAAAGAGATTGGGGGTATGCAAAAGATTATGTAGAATGTATGTGGCTAATGTTACAGCAAGATATTCCCGAAGATTATGTTATTGGAACTGGAGAGCAGCATACTGTAAGAGAATTTTGTGAATTAGCCTTTAGTGAAGCAGGTATTGAAATAGAATGGCAAGGCTCAGGAGAAAATGAAAAAGGAATTTGTACAAATACTGGTAAAGTTTTAATTGAGATAGATTCTAATTATTATAGGTTGGCTGAAGTTGAAACGCTTTTAGGAAACCCTTCAAAAGCTAAAAACAATTTAGGCTGGAATCCAACAAAAACATCATTTAAAACACTTGTGGAAATAATGATGAAGCATGATTTAGAGCATGTTCAAAATCTTAAAAAATAGAGCAGCATAAAATGAAAATTCTCCTAACAGGACATACGGGAATGGTTGGACGTAATATATTAGAGCATCCTAGTGCAGCTAATTATATATTTCTAAAACCATCTCGTTCTGAAGTTAATTTAGAACATAAAAATGAAGTTTTAAATTACATGAAAAAACACCAACCAGATTTAGTGATACACGCTGCTGGAATGGTGGGTGGAATTCAAGCAAATATGGCTAATCCAGTTGATTTTTTAATCAAAAATTTGGATATAGGTAGAAATGTTATTATGGCAGCAAAAGCTGCTGAAGTTCCTACGTTCATTAATTTATCAAGTTCGTGCATGTATCCAAGGGAAGCTAAAAACCCTTTAAAAGAAAGCTATATTTTAAAAGGTGAATTAGAACCAACTAATGAAGGATATGCTTTGGCTAAAATTGTTGCAACACGGCTATGTGAGTATATTACCAAAACACATGAAGGATATAAGTATAGTACAATAATACCGTGTAACTTATACGGTAGATATGATAAATTTTCACCTAAAAATTCTCACATGATTCCTGCAGTTATTAAAAAAATACATGATGCAGAAAAAAATCGATTACCAGCTGTAGAAATTTGGGGAGACGGGAAAGCAAGGCGAGAGTTTATGTATGCTCAAGATTTGGCTGATTTTATTTTTTATGCCATCACACATCTAGATAAATTACCTCAGAATATTAATGTAGGTTTAGGTACCGATTGGACTATCAATGAGTACTACCAAACCATAGCTAATGTTGTAGGATATAAAGGTGAATTTATTCATGACACCTCAAAGCCAGTTGGCATGAAACAAAAACTAATTGATGATACGCTGCTTAATTCTTTTGGCTGGAAATCAAAAACATCCTTAAAAGAAGGCATTAAAAAAACGTATGATTTTTATAAAAATGTTGTTTTAAATGATTAAATACCCACTAGCAACCTCAACTTGGGACGATAAAGAAATAGAAGCTATAAATACTGTGATACATAGTGATATGTATACAATGGGTAAACATGTAGCACAGTTTGAGACAGATTTTGCAAAATTTGTAGGCTCAAAATATAGTGTAATGGTAAATTCAGGATCGTCTGCTAATTTATTAGCAGTTGCGGCCCTATTTTATACTAAAAACCCAAAGTTAAAGCGAGGTGATGAAGTTATTGTGCCAGCGGTATCATGGAGTACTACATATTTTCCACTGTATCAATATGGTTTAAAACTTAAGTTTGTCGATGTAAACTTACACACATTAAATTTCGATTTACAACAGTTAGAAGAAGCTATTACTGAAAATACTAAAATGATCTTTGCTGTTAACCTTTTAGGTAATCCAAATGATTTTGATAGTATTAAGAACCTTATTGCGGGTAAGGATATTATTTTATTAGAAGACAACTGTGAATCAATGGGTGCCGAATACAATGGTAAACAAGCCGGTACTTTTGGTATTATGGGAACGTTTTCAACATTTTTTTCCCATCACATGGCAACCATGGAAGGAGGTTTGGTTGTAACAGATAATGAAGAACTTTATCATGTATTAATTGCCTTAAGAGCTCATGGGTGGACACGACATTTACCAAAGGAAAATAAAGTGAGCAATAAATCTGATGATTGGTTTAAGGAATCTTTTCGTTTTGTATTACCTGGGTATAATTTACGACCAGTAGAAATGTCTGGAGCAATAGGGGTAGAACAATTAAAAAAACTTCCAGAGTTTTTGAGGGTAAGACGAGAAAACGCTAAATATTTTAAATCGCTATTTAAAGACCATCCAGAGTTTTTGATTCAAAAAGAAATATCAAGTAGTAGTTGGTTTGGTTTTAGTTTGATTATTAAACCAGAATCTCGTTTAGAAAGAAGTAATGTTGTTGCATTATTAAATGACAATAATATCGATTGTAGACCTATAGTCACAGGAGATTTTACTAAAAATGATGTACTCAAGTATTTTGATTATGAAATTTTTGGTACAATGAAAAACGCTAAGTATTTGGATGACAAAGGCTTTTTTGTTGGAAATCATCAAATACTACTTAAAAAGGAAATTGATTATTTACACACAGTATTATCAGAAATTGAATAGTATTATGCCTTTAATCCTTTAAAAAGGGGTTTTCATCCGAAAAAAAGTGTATTTTAGCGATTATTACAGCAAATTCAAGGCGTGGGCTCTATGAAAAAAATCGGTTTTATTCCTCTAAGAAAAAACTCTAAAGGTATTCTAGGAAAAAACAAACGTAAAATGGTTGGAAGACCATTATTTACATGGGTATTGGCAGAAGCGATGCAATCTAGTTTAGATTTGGTTTATGTATATACGGACGACGATGCTATCATTAGTTTCATAGAAAAGGAATATTACTATTCAAATAAAATTAAAGTTTTACAACGCTCAGATGCGTCAGCTACTGATGCTGCTTCGACTGAAAGTGCAATGTTGGAATTCGCAGAAAAAATTAAATATGAATTTGATGTTTTTTGTCTATTACAAGCCACTTCTCCTTTTACAAGAGCAGTTGATATTGAAAATTGTTTAAACAAGATTGACGAGGGAAAAGATTCTGCATTAACAGTAGTTAATACGCATAGGTTTGTTTGGAATGAAGATGGATTACCAGTGAATTACAATCCTTCTAATCGCCCCAGAAGACAGGATTTTGATGGCCTTTTAATAGAGAATGGTGCAGTGTATTGTTGTACAAAAGAAGCGCTTAAAAAGAATAGGAATAGATTAGGCGATTCTATTGGTATTGTAAAGATGCCAGAAGAAAGTTTACATGAAATAGATTCAGAATCTGATTGGGTAGTAGTTGAGAATTTATTGATTGAAAGACAAAAAAAAGCTAAGCTTCCAAAAAAAATAACACATTTGGTTTTGGATGTTGATGGTGTTTTCACAGACGGAACTATCACCTATACCGAGAATGGAGAGCATACAAAAAGTTTTGATATGCGTGATGGTATGGGATTGGAAATTTTAAGACAATTTGGTGTTGAGATTATGGTCATGACGAGTGAGCAGTCCGAGTTGGTAGCTAAACGTATGCAAAAACTCCAAATCCCTCAGGTTTTTTTGGGGATTAAGGATAAATATACTTTGTTACAATCTCTGTCTATAGCTCAAGGTTTTTCATTGAATAATGTGGCATACGTTGGAGATGATGTTAACGATATGACTAATATTTGTAGTGTTGGTTGGTCTTTTGCACCAAATAATGCAATGGACGAGATTAAAAGAGTTGCAGATGTTGTACTATCTAAAAATTCTGGTGCTGGTGCTATTCGAGAAGTATGTCAGTTTATTAAAAATTACAATTTACGCTTTTAGGCGATATCTATATGAATACCTACAAAAAACCCTATGTTATAGCAGAAATTGGTTGTAATCACAAAGGTAATTTTGAAACAGCTAAAGAGCTAATAAAAGTTGCTAAAATATTTTGTGATGCAGATGCAGTAAAATTTCAAAAGAGAAATAATAAAGAATTATTAACTGAAGCGCAATACAATCAACCACATCCTAATCCTGTAAATTCTTATGGGGATACTTATGGAGCACATCGTGAGTTTTTAGAATTTGATGTACATCAGCATAAAGCTCTTAAACTATTTTGTGAGGATATTGATATTGATTATTCAACATCGGTATGGGATTTAACCTCTGCTCAAGAAATAACGTCATTACGCCCAAAATTCATAAAAATACCTTCAGCATGTAATAATAATGTTAAGATGCTAGAATGGTTATGTGAAAATTATCATGGAGAGTTGCATATTTCTACAGGTATGACCACAAAAAACGAAATTGATAATTTGGTAGCACTTTTCAAAAAACATAATAGAAATAAAGACTTAGTTTTATATAATTGTACGTCTGGATACCCTGTGCCATTTGAAGATGTTTGCTTATTAGATATTAATCTGCTAATCGAGAAATATAGCAAAGATGTAAAACATATTGGTTTTTCAGGGCACCATTTAGGTATAGCAGTAGATGTAGCTGCGTACACATTAGGTGCAACTATTATAGAGCGCCATTATACCTTAGATAGAACATGGAAAGGGACAGATCATGCAGCTTCTTTAGAACCAATGGGACTTCGTAAATTGTCTAGAGATTTAAGAGCAGTTCATAAAGCATTACGTTTTAAATCACAAGATATTTTGCCAATAGAACAAGTGCAACGCGATAAGTTGAAAAATCAAAAAGGCTAATTTCAAAAAAGAAATGAAGAAAAAAGTTTTCGTTTTTTTTCCAGATGGTGTTGGTTTACGGAATTTTGCTTTTACTGATTTTAAAGCTATAGGTGAAAACATGGGATTTGATATTACCTATTGGAATAATACAGTTTTTTCTCTTCAAGACAATTTAGGTTTTAAAGAAGTTAAGATTGAAAATCATCAAATACATCCATTAACACCTATATATTCCAGAGCCAGAAAACGTTGTGAATTAAACGTATCAAGAGATAAATTTAATGACGATGTATATCCAACTTATAAATTTCCTTTTAATTATAATGGTATTAAAAATTCGATCAGAAGTATATATACCAAGTTTTTAATTGGGAAATATTCTTCAGAAAAGGGTGTGGAATATCTTCGAAAAAAAATAAATGCTTTAGAGCGTAAAAACCCAAAATATGCCTATTGTAGAGCGCAATTGGAAACACATAAACCAGATTTAATTTTTTGTACAACACAACGTGCAACACAATCCATTAGCGCCTTGTTAGCAGCTAAAGATTTGGGAATACCTACAGTGGCTTTTGTATATTCATGGGATAATGTTCCTAAGGCAATGCAAGTTGTTGAAACTGATTATTACTGTGTTTGGAGTCAACATATGAAACGAGAGGTACTGCAATATTATTCGTTTGTTAAAGAAAATCAAGTATTTGTTACTGGGACACCTCAGTTTGAACCGCATTATGATGACAGTTTAAAAGAAACTAGGAAAACGTTTTTTGAACAGTATAATTTAGATGTGAAGAAGAAATATATTTGCTATTCTGGTGATGATGAAACTACGTCTCCACTAGATCAGTATTATTTAGAAGATCTTGCAATCGCAGTTAGGAGTTTAAATGAGAAAGGTTATAATCTTGGAATTATCTACAGGAAATGCCCTGTAGATTTTACTTCAAGATATGATGAGGTTATAAATACTTATAACGATATTATAGAAGTTTTAGATCCAATTTGGAAACAAGTAGGTAAACAATGGAATCAGGTTCTACCTGCGAAGGAAGATTTTAAAATGCTATACAATGTGTGCGAGCACAGTGAGTTTGTAACTAATGTGTGTTCTTCTACAGTTTTTGATTTTGTAGCACATGATAAATCTTGTATTTATTATAATTATGAGCAACCACAACTAAAAAAAGGGATACGTGATATAGGACAGAATTATAAATATGTTCATTTTAGAAGTATGCCTAGTGAGAACGCAGCGGTATTTTGTAGAGATAAAAATAACCTAGAGCACTTAATTAAGCAAATCCTTGATGGTAAATTGTCGAATGTTGGAGACGGTAAAAAGTGGTTTGAAATAATTGTTGGAAAAAACCCAACCAGAGCATCTGAAACTATTTGGACTACTATAAATTCAATACTCAACTAATCTCCATAGCAATGACAGTAGGCTTAATAACATCTGAGTATCCTCATCCTAAAGTCTTGCGTTCTGCAGGTATTGCTACTAGCATAAAAAATTTAGCTATTACTTTAGTTAAAAAAGGTTTACAAGTCATTGTTTTTGTTTACCATCAAAAAGAAGATGATATCATTAATGATGAAGGAGTAACAATTCACTTAATTTCAAAAAAAAAATATAAACTATTTACTTGGTATTTTTATAGAAAACATCTTCAGAATTATATAAACACTATTGTATTAAAAGAAAATATAAGCATACTTGAAGCTCCAGATTGGACAGGAATTACTGCATTTATGAAATTTAAAGTACCATTAGTCATTCGGTTTCATGGTAGTGATGCTTACTTCTGTAAGTTAGACAAAAGGAAACAAAAGTTTAAAAATTTTATTTTAGAAAAGAAAGCCTTAATGCAAGCATCTGCTTTTATAGCTCCTACAGCTTATGCGGGAATTGAAACGCAAAGCATTTTTGGATTAGAAAAACATAAAATTGAAACTATTCATTATGGGTTGCAGTTAGAAAATTTTGTGAATGATAACCCAAGTATATATAATAGAAATTCTATACTATACATTGGAACTATCATAAGAAAAAAAGGAGTTTTAGAACTAGCAGAAATGTTTAATAAGGTTGTTGCGTTAAATCCTAAAGTAGTATTGATATTAATAGGAGCCGACGCACCTGATATTAAAACAGGTAATAATTCAACATTTGAATTAATGAAAAGTGTGTTTACTGAGGAAGCGAAAACAAAGGTAAATTATCTAGGAAAGATTCCATATGTAGAAGTTAAAGCACACATTAAAAAAGCTCATGTATGTACTTTTCCTTCATTTGCGGAAACTTTAGGAATGGTAACCATAGAATCTATGGCATTACAAAAGCCAGTAGTAAACACAAGTATAGGCTGGGCACAAGAGCTTATTGATGATCAGGTTAATGGTTATTTGGTTCATCCTACAGAAATTGATTTGTATTCAAAACGTATTTTGCATCTCCTTGACGACGAGAATCAATGTTTAAAAATTGGAGAAGCGGCAAGGAAGAAAGTTGAGACTAAATTTAATATAGATACTTTAGTAGATAAAAATATTTCATATTACAAAAGAATAATAAAAGAAGCTAATGCGCTTTAAACTTCTTAGAAAAAAGCTTAGTAAGGTGATAAAGATAGGGTTGTTTCTTAGACATTACCTGAAGCAATCTACTTTAAAAAGTACTACAAATACTAAACGTATTATTATTTGTTTTGATGGTATATTTCCTCACGGTGGACTTGTAGATCGCTTAAAAGGAATCGTATCTTTTTATGAGGTTGCTAAACTTTTAAACTATGAATTTTATATTCAATTTGATGATCCTTTTCACCTTGATGTTTTTTTAAAACCTAATAAAGTAAATTGGCGTATTCAAAGAAAAGATATAAAATGGCATTTAACAAAAACAAGGTTGTTATATGTAGTAAACAATTTTGAGATAAATCCATTAGAGGTGATTAAACAATCAAATGCTGATACATTCATTGTATATGCTAATATTGATTATTTTAAAACATTTTATAAAGGTATAGGGGAGAGTGACTTAGAAGATAAATGGCGTGCTAGTTTTAATCAGTTATTTGCTAAAACAAAGCTATTAAAAGACAAAATACTAGAAGTGGAAACTGATAAATATATTTCTATTCACACACGCTTTACGAGCTTAATGGGAGATTTTGTAGATTCCTCTAAAAAAACGATTTCAGAAGCAGAAAAACAAGAGTTGTTAAATAAACTACGAATAGAAGTAAAATGGGTTCTAAAACAAACAGCATATAAATGTTATGTATTTTCGGATAGTGTTCGTTTCTTAAATTATATCAATTCAAATGAAGCCATACATCTAGTAGAGGGTAATCCGTTTCATATGGATAACTATAAAGGAGGATCAACATTAGATAAGCATTTAAAAACCATGTTAGACTTTTTTATGCTCGTAAATAGTGAGGCTATATACTTTCTAAAAGTATCACCAATGTACCATAGTAGTTTTAGTAAATACGCGGCAATCATAGGTAATAAACCATTTAATGTAATAAGTAAAGCAGATAGTTATAGCGCATGATATTAATTATACACCATAATGATACTGTCTTAAAGCTATTAAATGATATTAATCAACCTATAACTGAGGTTTCGGTTGGTAGAACTGTAACAGATACACTTATGGATATTGCTAAAATGTTTCCAAACACTTTGGTATTATGGTGTCAAAGTGGATATGAAGACTTTATTAATCAACATGCATTACCTGTGATTTTTCATCACAAAAGAATTTTAGCGTCCTATAATCCATCTACGACAGAGTATTTGCCAAAACAAATAGGTTATTTAGAACGTTCATATCACTCCAAAATAAATAAAAATGCAACCTTTCCAACCTGGCAGATGAGTAGTTTCATAGGGGGTGTTAATACTGATGTGTTAAACAACTTAAGTAGGCAGTTACAGATTAAAGACACTTTTGGATATTTTTTAAATTCTCTAGGTAAAAGGGCAATCACTGAAGGTTTATTTTGTTATTCGGAACCTAGCTTACTAAACAATAATAGCTTAACCGAAGTGAGGTTACAACAAGCTGATATTTTTGAACTGTTCAAATTTGCAAAACAGCATTACAAATGGATTTGGGTCTGGTTTCTAGGCTTGTGTTATCTGATTTTCGAAAAAAGGAATGCATTATTTCCTTTCCTAAGAACATTTTTCTATGAACAAAGAGACCGTAATTTTAACTTAGAATCAATTCCTTTAGCATCTAAACGAAAAGTTATTGATAAAAAAACTATTGACGTGGTTATTCCAACTATTGGGAGAGAGAAATACTTATACAATGTGTTGCAAGATTTTGGTAAACAAACATTGATGCCAAAAAAAATAATTATTGTTGAACAAAATCCAAATGCAGAAGCTAAATCTTCTTTAGATTATTTGAAAACTGAAAAATGGCCATTTAAAGTTCAGCATATTTTTACGCATAAAACAGGTGTTTGTAATGCTAGAAATGTGGCATTATCTTATGTTGAAAGCGAATGGACTTTTTTAGGTGATGATGATAATAGATTCGACGAAAACTTATTAGAAGATTTGTTTCAAGAGGTAGAAAAAGTAGGTGCTAAAGTGGCAACTACTTTGTACATACAACCGCACGAAAAGCAAACTTATTTTAAAACGAGTCAAACTACTATTTTTGGAGCTGGTAATAGTATGATAAAATCCAGTTTATTAAATTCGGTTAAATTTGATACTAAGTTTGAATTTAATTATGGTGAGGATACAGATTTTGGTATGCAATTAAGGCATCTTGGGGAAGATGTTATCTTTTTTTCAAATATAAAAATAACACACCTAAAAGCGCCAATTGGTGGTTACAGAACAAAGGTTAATCAGCTATGGGATGATGATATTATACAACCAAAACCATCTCCAACCATAATGCTGTTAAAACAGAGGTATTTTACCAATACACAGTTAAAAGGTTATAAATTACTGTTGTTTTTTAAATATTATAAATCACAATCCATTAAAAATCCATTTAGATACATTAAGCACTTTAAATTACAGTGGAAACAAAGTGAATATTGGAGTTCTTTGCTAATGCAACAAAATGCTTAAATTATATACAAATACTAATTTTTTAAATGAAGAGCATCGTAGGTATGTTTTTCCGTTATTATTTGATTTATATTTTAAGAAGAATAAAAAACTAAACCAGTTTTATACTTTAGTAGATGATATTTCGACAAGTAACATTATCGTTTTTCCAGTTAGTTATGAGCAATTTTTGAAGCATAAAATTGAATTTCTAGAACTTACACAATTAGCTAAGGAAAACCAGAAGCCTATTTGGATTTATTCTTCAGGAGATTACGGTTTTACTAACTATATTAAAGGTAGTTATACTTTTAGATTGGGAGGTTTTAATAGTAAAATGCAAGCTTCTACCTTTATCTTACCATCTTTTATAAACGATCCTTATTTAAAATATATTCCTCAGGGTTTTTCAGAATTAAAAAAAGAGAATAAACCAAAAATCGGATTTGTTGGCCATGCTAATAAAGGATTAAAAAAGTATACTAAAGAATTAGTAAATCACTATAAATTTCAAATAAAGAGGAATCTTGGGAAAATTATTGCTGATCATCAGCCATTTTATCCCTCTAGTATAAAAAGGGCTAAATACTTGTATAAATTGAAGTCTAACAACAAGGTGACTACCAATTTTATTCTAAGAAAAAACTATAGGGCAGGAGTAGATACAGAGTTGCAAAAACAAACTACATCTCAGGAATTTTACGATAACATAAATGAAAATTTATATACGTTTTGCATGCGAGGCATTGGTAATTTTTCTGTACGATTCTACGAAACCTTAGCTTTAGGTAGAATTCCCATCTTACTGGATACAGATTGTAGATTACCATTTAGCGATACTTTAGATTGGCACTCACATTGCATTATTGTAAAAGATTCTAAAATATCTATAGTTGAACAAGTTTTGAACTTTCATAACTCAAAATCAGAAAAGGAAATTATAAATATTCAAAAAAATAATCGTCTACTTTGGGAAAACTATTTAACACGTGAGTCTTATTTTATAAAGCTTTATAATATTTTTAAAGAATATGAATAGGCAATTTTCTTTAATTATATGCACGTATATGCGACCAGAAGCAATACTCAAGTTGTTGAATTCGGTACGTTTACAAAGTTTATATCCTGATGAAATTATAATTGTAGATGGATCTGATGATGACAAAACCAAGCATATTTTAGCAGAACAAGAGTTTGAAAATTTACAATATATTAAAGTAGATGCATCTGAAAGAGGGCTTACAAAGCAAAGAAATTTAGGTATAAAGAATGTACGTAGTGCATCTGATATCATATGTTTTTTGGATGATGATATTGTTCTAAAGCATAATTATTTTGAAGAGTTAATAGCTACATATGAAAGTAAGCCGAAAGCTTTAGCCGTAGGAGGATATATTTTGAATGATACAAAATGGGCACATAGGAAGGGTAATGATAAAAAGAAAAAGTTCTATTACGATGGTTGGATGAGAAAAGAGCCAATGCGTTTTAAGGTAAGGCGATTTTTTGGCTTATTACCTGATACATCTCCAGGGTTTTTACCAACATTTGCCCACGGTCGTTCTGTTGGATTCTTGCCTCCATCTGGTAAAATTTATGAAGTTGAACAATTGATGGGAGGCGTATCGTCGTATAAAAAGGAGATATTTAGGACCATGAGTTTTTCTTCTTACTTTCAAGGTTACGGTTTATACGAAGATGCCGATTTTACAATTCGTTTAGCTAAAATAGGTTCTCTTTATGTGAATACTAATGCTCAGTTGTACCATTATCATCATGAAGCTGGACGCCCTAATAAATATAACTATGGAAAAATGGTAATACGAAATGGGTGGTATGTATGGCGTACAAAATATCCAAAGCCAACTTTTACTGCAAGGGTAAAATGGAATTGTTGTGCTATTCTGTTACTTATTATTAGATTAACAAATGTGTTTACATTTAAGCAAAAAAAAGCAGCATTTACTGAGAGTTTGGGTAGATTATCTGGACTTTTCTCTTTAATATTTAATAAGCCTAATTTGAGATAATGCGATTTTTAATTATAACTCATACACCACATAAAAAGAGCAATAATAAATGGTTTGCTTACGAGCCTTATGTTAGAGAAATGAATATTTGGCTCAAGTATATAGATGAAGTAGAGGTAATCGCACCGCAATGCAAGCAATCTATTTCAAAAATTGAAGCTAGCTATAATAGCGATATCATTTTTAATACTATTCCAGCTATAAATTTGACCTCTATTGGAAATATTTTAAAAACAATATTTTATACACCAGGAATTGTATTTAAGATTATAAGAGCATGTATGAGAGCAAGCCATATCCATTTAAGATGCCCTGGCAATATTGGCCTTTTAGGGAGTTTGGTTCAAATATTTTTTCCTAATAAGATTAAAACAGCTAAATATGCTGGAAATTGGGATCCTAGTAGTAAACAACCTTTAAGCTATAAATTTCAAAAGAAGATATTATCAAATACATTCCTTACAAGAAATATAAATGTTTTAGTATATGGTAAATGGGAAAATCAAACGAAAAATATAAAGCCCTTTTTTACTGCAAGTTATTTTGATAAAGAAAGAGAAAACCATGTAAAACGGAATTATTCTGATAACTTGAAATTTTTATTCGTTGGTAGTTTAGTTTCTGGGAAACGCCCCCTAATGACTATTCAAATAGTTGAACAATTATATAATAGAGGCTTTAAAGTTAATTTAGATATATATGGAGATGGTATTTTGATGAAAGAACTGGTAAATTATATCAAAAAGAACAAGCTTGAAAATGTGATTACTTTACATGGTAATTCAGAAAAACATCAAATAAAGAATGCCTACAAGGCGGCACATTTTTTAATTTTACCCTCTAAATCTGAAGGTTGGCCAAAAGCAGTTGCAGAAGCAATGTTTTTTGGTGTAATTCCAATATCAACTTCAGTATCTTGTATTCCATATATGCTCAATTTTGGTAAAAGAGGCATAATAATTAAATCTAAAATTGATAACGCTGTTGCTGTTATCGAACAAGAATTAAATAATGCTAGTGGTTTACATGATAAATCTTTGAACGCATTGCAATGGTCTCAAAAATACACATTAGATTATTTTGAGAGTGAGGTTAGTAAATTAATACAAGCTTAATGAGGGTTTTACAGTTAATAGATTCTTTACAAACAGGTGGTGCAGAGCGAATGGCTATTAATATTGCTAATGGACTATCTTCTAAAATAGAGCTTTCCTTTTTATGTGCTACAAGAAAAGAAGGACTTCTTAAAAATAGCATATCTCAGAAGGTGAATTATTTGTTCTTAGACAAGAAAAAAGTAATAGATGTTAAAGCTATTAAGACTTTAAATAAGTATGTTAGAACACATAATATTGATATAATTCATGCACATTCTACTTCTTACTTTTTAGCTACAATAATTAAAATATTAAACCCTAAATTAAAACTAGTTTGGCATGATCATTATGGTAGAAGTGAATATTTGAGTGAACGACCGAAGCTGATATTATATTTTTGCTCCTTTTTTTTTAATCATGTTTTTAGTGTGAATTTAAAACTAGAACGTTGGGCAAAAAATAAATTAAATGTAAAATCAGTGAGTTACTTATCGAATTTTGTAGTTGAAGAACAGGTATTAACATCAGGAAAAATTCAGCTAAAAGGGAAAAGTAATAAGCGAATTATATGTTTAGCTAATTTACGCGAACAAAAAGATCATTTCACGCTTTTGAGTGCATTTAAAAATATATGTGATAGTTACCCTGATTGGACTTTACATCTTATCGGAAAAGATTTTAAAGACAAATATTCTAAAGCAATCTATAATCAAATAAATAAAAATAGATTGGAAGAAAATATTTATGTTTATGGCAGTTGTGATAATACGTTTGATATTTTGGAACAATGTGATATTGGAGTGCTATCCTCAAAATCAGAAGGGTTACCTTTGGCATTATTGGAATATGGTTTAAAGAAATTACCAGTAATAGTTACTGATGTTGGAGATTGTGGTTTAGTGATTGATGACCATTCGCTTGGGCAATTGATACCTCCCCAAGATATAAATGCTTTAAGAATAGCAATGATTAATTTTATTGAAAATCCAGAAAGCGCCAAACAAAAGGGATTGTACTTAAATGATAAAATAACTCGAGAATTCACTCAAACTGCTGCTATTAAGCGTATAATTACAGTTTATAAATCCATTTAAGATTTAATGACAAAGACTGAATACATAGATAAAAAAATTCAATTACTGTTTAAGCCCTTGTATGTTAGAGCTACATTATTTTTTATGGTGTTGTCTTATTTCTATAATTTACCAGTTTTAAAGTATAGTGCTATCGGAAATAATGAATTAAGATTGTACGATCTAGCTGGATTAGTTATTTTATATCTAGTTATTGTTCATCAAAACTTAATAAGACTCTATATAAATTCTAAGACTTATTTCAAATATTTCAAAGTATTTGTGCTTTGGGCAGGATTTAGTTTAATATTTACGGCAGCATTTAGTTTTTTTAAAGGGAGACCTTTATATTTTGTTCAAGCCTGTTTGTATTATTATCATTTGTTAGTGTTTTTCTATACTTCTGTGGTTATTGCAATGTATTTGCGCAATAGGAAAAACTATAAATCTGTAGCAAGTTTAGTATTGCTACTAGCTATAGCAGAATCTGTATTAGTATTTCTTCAACATGCAAGAATAGTTCCGTTTCTATGGAATGAAATATACGCCCAATCTTATGGTAGTTTTTTATCAGGTGCATTAGGACCAAATAAAATAAACTTAGGAATGAACATGTTTTTTTCCTTTGTTTTTGCAGTAGGACTATTGCTTCAAAAACAACTCAAAGTAAATAGAATTTTAATTATAGCTACAATATTAATGTGCTTTGCTACCATAGGAGTATGTGGATCTAGAACAACATATCTGGCTCTAATTGTCTTTTTATGCTTTCTTTTTATTTCTAAAACAAAAAAGTTTATAGGGCTTTCTGTTATAATTTCGATTGGTGTTATAACTGCCTTTTTTCTGAATTTGGAATTTATTGAAACAATAACAACTACTATTGAAAATAGAGTGATTAGTAAGGTATCTGACCCTACATTATTAACGGGACAAAGTTTAGATGTAGATCAATTATATGAAGATTTGGGATCTGGACGGAAACAACTTTCCTTACGCTATCTTGAGTATTTATTAAACAACCCATTAATCATGCCTACAGGAATAGGCTTAAATAACAGATTGCTTATACATTTTTCTGCTCATAATATTTATTTAAGCTTGATTAATGAAGTAGGTTTCATAGGGCTATTTCTCTATTTTAAATGGCTAAGTAATTATTTATTTCTAAAGTTCGGTAAGGTTAGTTCCTTAAAACTTGCTTTAAGTGGTCTTATAATAGCAATGTTGGTTACTCTATTCTTTGGTGAGCATTTATATATTTACAGGTCTTTATTTAGTATTTTAGGGTATTTTTTATTAATTGTGGTACTTTTAATTGCACCACGTTATTATTTTGCAAATCATGTTAAATCAAAATAGAATAGCAGTAGTTATTCCGTATTATAATGCCTCAAAGCATATTATTGACGTATTAAAAAAGGTGCCAGATTTTATCGATACTATTTACATTGTTAATGATTGTAGTGATGAGGCTCTTCCTGATGAAGTATTCACCTTTAATAAGGTTAATTACTTGGAACATGCACAAAATTTAGGTGTTGGAGGTGCAACCAAGACAGGGTTTAGTAAGGCTATTGAAGATCATATTGATATTGTTGTAAAGTTAGATGCTGATGATCAAATGGACGTGTCTTACATAAAAGTTTTAGTTTCTAACATTATAGATGGTAATTCAGAGTACGCCAAGGGTAATCGTTTTAAAGATTTTAAAGCACTTAAGAAAATGCCCTTTGCTAGAAAATTTGGAAATTTGACGTTGTCTTTTCTAACTAAAATGGCTACTGGTTATTGGAATAATTTCGACCCAACAAATGGATTTTTTGCCATTAATATTAAAACTCTGAAAGAACTAGATTTTAAAAATATTAATAACCGTTATTATTTTGAAACATCTTTAATTGCGGAATTATATTTTCAGAATGCAAGAATAAAAGATATTCCAATGCCAGCTATATATGGTAATGAGATATCCAGTATGTCGGTATGGAAAATGCCATTTATTTTTACTGCTAAATTGATAAGAACATTTTGTAAGCGTATAATAAAATCTTACTTTATTTATGATTTTAATATATCATCAATATATATTTTACTTGGGTTACCATTGTTTTTATTTGGTTTTATTTACGGTATATATACGTGGTGGTATTACAGCCATCAATCTATTTTTGCTCCTACAGGAACAATTATGTTGGTGACATTAACTATTATAATAGGGTTTCAACTATTACTACAGGCAATACACTACGATATTTTAAGAGCTCCAAAATCGCAATAAGATGTATGGTTTAACCAAAAAACAAATACTACTAGTTTTACTTATAAATAGTAGTATTGCTTTTGCTTATTATTTTGATAATTTAAATGCAGAATACAGTGAATTATCGTCTGATATACAGAATATCGTTCCTGTAGCTCAAAAGTTTGATAACCCTGATTTATTTAAAGAGGATTTATATTTAAATACAATAGATAATGTTAAATATTACACTCCTTTTTATGTGCAATCATTACGTTTTATCGCCAAATTTAATAATCACGATTATGTTCAAGCTATTAATGTATTAGGTGTAATATGCCATCTTTTTTTTGGCTTACTGTGGTTCTTTGTTTTATTTAAATATTCATCCAGTTATTGGATAGCTCTGTTAATATCAATAATGGTTAGAGGCGTTGTATGGCTACCAGGTTTAGAAATATGGGGAATTTCAGATTTATGGACTATTATGCCTAGAACGGTTTACATTACACTTTTGCCATTACCATTTATCTTACTATCATCAAATATCAAGAATATCCTATTATCAAGTTTTTTAATAGGTCTAATATTTAATTTTCATCCTATTACAGGTCTAGGCGGGGTATTATTATTTCTGTCTTTATTACTTTTTACAAGTATCTATTTTCAATATAAACCACTTCTTACGTTAAAAAACAGTGTATTAGTGTCAATATTTGTTTTACTGGGGATGTTGCCTTTTATAATGACGTATTTTGGAAAAACATCATCAGCCATAACTTATAATCCTGATGCTTTTAATGAGGCTTTTAAGGTCAGAATTCCTGAATATTTTAGCAATCCTTTTCAGTTTTTAAAGAAATGGATATCATTTAAAACAATATTTTATGTGCTTTCGTTATTTGCGTATTTTTTCATAACCAGAAGAGATAAAGAGCACCTTGAAAAATCAAAATTATTATTGATATTAACACTAATATTATTGGTGGTACCAATGCTAAGTGTGCCAATCGAACATTTTGTAAATCGAACATTTGATTTAAATTTAAGATTATCATTTCAATTAATTCGTGTGCAAAAAGTAGCCATAGTCCCTAGCTTCTTTGCTTTTGTATTTCTATTAAAGTTTTTAATCGAATCGAATAGTATCTTCAAAAAAAGCCTACCTTATATTTTTGCGAGTTATATAATATTATTGATATTTAGTAATAGTATATATTTAAAAAAAATACCATTCTTTGGAGATGATGTATCTAAAAGTATTTTACCTAAAAATTTAAGTCTACTTTCATCATCATATAATAATGAATTGGCAGTTGACCGTATGGCAAAATTTATAGATAAACATACACAAGAATCAGATCTGTTTTGTGGGAGCCATATTTATAGAGGAGCGACTAGACGTTCAGTTATTTTTGATGGAAAAGGTATTTCGATGCTTATAGAAGGTAACCCCAACCAGTTTATTGAATGGTCTCAAAGACAGCAAAAGATAAATAACTTGAATTCAATGAACGATGTAGTCGATTATTTAAAAAGCTTTGGTGTAGACTATTATGTGACGCAAAACACAAATGTTCCAGCTCAGTTAATTCACAGAGAAGATCATATATTATTATATAAGCTCTAATGAAACATATAGTCTACATAGGGAATAAGCTTTCGCATGTTGGAAAAACAGTAACCTCTATCGAAACATTGGGGCAGTTTTTAAAGAATGAAGGCTACAATGTTGTTACGAGTTCTAGTAAGACTAATAAAGTGTTTAGGATGTTGGATATGTTATATACAATCTTACAGAATTTAAAAAAAACTGATTATGTTCTTATTGATGTATATAGTACTTCAAATTTTTATTATGCATTGATTATTAGTGTGTTATGTAAAATGTTGAAGCTAAAATATGTTCCAATATTAAGGGGAGGAGCATTAGGCAATAGGTTAAAAAAATCCCCAAAATTATCAAAGCTTATTTTTAACAATGCTTATGAAAATGTTGCGCCCTCTTTATATTTAATGTCCATTTTTAAAGAAGCAGGATTTAAAAATATAATTCATATTCCTAATACTATTGAACTTCAAAATTATGATTTCAATATAAGAAGTATTAATGCTATTAATTTACTTTGGGTGCGCTCATTTTCTAATTTATATAATCCGAAATTAGCTGTTCAAATTTTGAAATCGATACGAGACGATAATATAAATGCTAGTCTGTGTATGATAGGCCCAGATAATGATGGTAGTTTAGAGGACACTAAAGCTTTATCTGAAACATTGGGAGTTAAGGTTGAATTTACAGGGAAATTATCGAAAAGAGAATGGCATAAAAAGGCAGAAGATTACAATCTATTTATAAACACTACTAACGTAGATAACACGCCTGTAAGTGTTATAGAAGCTATGGCTTTAGGATTACCAGTAATATCTACAAATGTTGGGGGACTACCTCATTTAATAGATAGTGATATTAATGGGATATTGGTGCCACCTGATGACATTCAAGCTTTTAAAGCAGCTATATTAAGATTAAAAGATGATCCATCATTAGTCACTCAAATTTCAAATAATGCAAGAAAAAAGGTAGAAGCATTTGATTGGAATACTGTCAAGTACCAATGGTTTTCCATTCTTTCCTAACATTTTATAAAATTACTTGCTATATTTGGCCAACCCTCTCTTATTAATGGCCAAGAATAGTATACACTTTAATATTTCTGAACGCAAAATTCTATTGCGGATTTTTGACGTGCTTTCAGTGCTCTCGCTATTATATCTCGTTGGAAACAGCTTTGATTTTGATTACTTTGAAATTACTCAAGAGAATTGGAAGTGGATTCTAGTTTTAGTGCTTTACATGTCTATATTTGGTTCTATTTTCGAATTATACGATCTACAAAATTCAAGTAAATTTGAAAAAGTTTGGGTTAATATTTTACTCACCACATCAACTACAGTTTTATTTTATTTATTAACGCCATTTTTAACCCCTGTATTACCAGAAAATCGATTACAAATTCTTTATTTTTTTGTTTCAATTTTATCGGCATTACTTATTTGGCGTTTTGCATACATAAATTTTGTGACCTCACCAAGGTTTTATAAAAAAGCATTATTAGTTGGAGAAACTTCAAATATTACTGCAATTTTAAAGACATTTAATGATGCTGATCCTAACTATAAGATAGTGGGCTTTATTAATTGTGAAATTAATAAAAGTGAAAAAATAAAATTTAAAGGATTACGTGAGTACCACCCTAAGCAGATTTATCAGGTTATAAAGGATGAAAATGTTTCAGAAGTTGTAGTAGCCAGTTATAATTCTGAAAATATAACACCAGATATCTATACCGATCTTATTACCCTTTTAGAAGGCGGTTTGCCAATTAAGGAATATACACAAGTTTATGAAGAATTAACTCAACGCGTTCCTGTACAATTTGTAGGGAAGGATTTTTATAAATATTTTCCATTTAGCCGAAGTAATCAAAATAAGATGTATCTCTTCTTTCACCGTTTTTTTGATATTCTTATTTCTGCTATCGGTATTTTAATAGGGGTGTTATTTGTACCACTAATACTTCTAGGCAATTTAATAGCAAATAAAGGTCCACTTTTCTACACACAAGAGCGTATTGGCAAAAATGGTAATTTATTCAGTATCATTAAGTATCGAACTATGGTTACAGATGCTGAGAAAAATGGTGCAGTATGGGCAAAGAAAGACGATGCTAGAATTACACCTTTTGGTAAATTTATGCGAAATACACGTATTGACGAAATTCCACAGTTTATAAATGTTCTAAAGGGAGATATGAGTTTGATTGGACCAAGACCAGAGCGCCCACATTTCGTTAGAGAGTTATCACAAATATTACCATTTTACGAAACGCGTCATATCGTAAAACCTGGACTTACTGGTTGGGCGCAAGTAAAAACAAGGTATGGGTCTTCAGTAGATGATAGTTTACTTAAACTACAATACGATTTCTTTTACATTAAACACAGAAATTTTGTGTTAGATGTAAATATCCTAGTAAAAACTTTAAGTACAATAATATTTTTTAGAGGACAGTAGTATTTTTTGCATTCGTATATTTTATAAGAAAGATGTAGCGAACCATAATAGCTATTAAAAGGGGGATTAAACCTATGGCAAACACTTGTACACCTGTTAGCCAATGAAATACTAAAAGGCATAATAATATTACTAAAAACTTTAAATATTTGTTAAACCAGTGTCTCAATTTACTTTTGGAAAGCTGAAAAAGTACTATTAAATTTAACGGATTTGCCCATAATAAATTGTAATTATTTTGAGTGGTTTGATGATCTGTAGCAAACCATAACAGTAAAATAACTACACCAGCTAAGCCAGTTGCGGTAAATAAAATTATGTCTAAGGCTTTCGTACGTTTTTTACCTTTGTAGTCCCTGTAAGTAATAAAAACCATAAGGCATGCAATTATTCCAAAAATAAATATCGGGCTTAATAGAAAATTTGATGCTAAATGTTCAGGCGTTGCTGAAAACAGTGTACTGCTATTTTTAACCAAAGGTTCTTTACCTATTGTAGCATTTTCAAAGAAACTATAAATGTTTTTTGGTAAAAACATGTGTTGCTCAGGAGTTGCCTTTCTATCAATAACGGAACCTAGAGCCAAATCGATACCTAGACTTCCCCAAGAGTTTTTGTTTAAGTTGTCTTGAATAAGCGTTCTAAATGTTGCTTCTTTATAGTTTTCTGGGATATTAAAATGTATTGGGCTATTAGTTGTAGCCCCAGTAACATCTTTAATTTTAGTAGCACAATTATTAAATAAGAAATCATATAAATATCTACGATTTTCAGGCTCGTAATTATCTGCGAGATAATCAAATAACTTTTGCTTTTCTGCTTGCGATAAATTTAAAGTCTGTTGTTCAATACTTCTATTTTGTGAGGCATATGCTCTGTAGAAATTGTCAAAACGATTGAGTCCTATTAAGTAATTGAGTTTTCCTTGCGCAAATTTTAAAATAAAATTAGGAGCTTCAAAATCGTATACACCGTAATTAAATACCAAGTCTAAACTTGTTGTATCATCTTTAATTCTAAACGCACTATGTCCAAAAGCATCATTTAAAGAAGAGCCAGGTCCAATGGTAAGTACACTAATTTCTGCATTTTCAGAAAGCTTTTGTGCAGAAATAAAGAGAGTAAAGCAAAAAGAAAGTAATAGTAAAAGGTATCGCATTATCTAAAGATACTAAAATCAAGCTTTAATGAAAATACATTGGAGTAGAGTGCTATACTTTGGTCGCCAATATCAGTAAATGCATAGTCAATCTGTACACCATTATATTTAAAACCAACTCCAAAGCTTGGTTGGAAGGTTAGCTGTTCTGAATTATCAATTTGTAATTCATTTTGAAAATTCCCCATACCACCTCGAAGGTAAACCATGTCAACATAACCAAATTCAAAACCTAGCGCAGGATTGATACTAGCAAAGGATGATGAAAAAATATCATTATTTTCTTCAAAACGTACATTGAGATTTGCTGAAGCTAGAAGTGTGTAATCGTAGTTGAATGTCATTAATTTAGAGATACCAATTTGTAGCTTAGGAATCGTGATTTCAGTAGTTTCCGGCAGTTCTTGGTTTTGCCCTTCAACAGCATCTCTGATTGTAGCAAATTCGCCTTCATCTATTGCCCAAGCATTAAAAGTTGTAGTAATATCACGCGCCATGACACCAAATCTCCAATCGTTTTGAGTTTCAAACTGAATACCAACATCTAAACCGAATCCCCAAGATGATGCAAAATCCCCAATAATTCTACGAATTACTTTTGCATTAACTCCATAATTTAAGCCTTGAACAGGTAACTTTCTAGCATAAGAGAATGTGAGCCCGTAATCAGCTGTTGAAAATAAACTAATTCTGTCATAGTTTATATTGCCTTGTTCATCAATTAGTTGGGTAGTATTTAAAATATCATCAACCGCAAATCTGATTAATGAAATACCCACTGCACTTCTATCATCAAGCGGCATGGCAAAAGCAGCATAATCGTAATTAGCAATATTGGCAAAATAACTGGAGTGCATTAATGCTAACTGGTTGTCCTCAATGTGTACTAACCCTGCAGGATTCCAATAGCCAGCATTTACATCATTTGAATGCGCGGTAACAGCACTACTCATACCTAAAGCAGCAGCATCCACACCAATATTCATAAACTCATTAGAATACTTTCTAACCGTTTGACTAAAGGTGGAGAGCGTTATTAGACCAAATAATGCAGTTATGTAATACCTCAATCGCAATTTTTTTACAAAGATGCACATTATACACTTTCTATCATAACATATATTAGAGAAAACAAGGTGTTACACTTTATTTTACAATGACATATTAGACGAAATGTAAACCTATAAACTACAAATTATAGCAGATATTGTACAATAGTTACTCACAAGTAAAATTGTTTGTTATTTTTACCAAAAACATTTATTAATGAAGAAATACATACCAAATGCACTTACGCTTCTAAATTTATTATGCGGGAGTATTGCTGTACTTTTTGTGGTAAATGATAACTTTATTGCTGGTGCGTTGTTTGTGTTTTTAGGGATTTTCTTTGATTTTTTTGATGGTTTTGCAGCTAGAAAATTGAATGTGCAAAGTGAATTGGGAGTACAGCTAGATTCCTTGGCTGATATGGTTACTAGCGGGTTGATGCCTGGATTGGTGATGTATAAGCTTTTAGAAATTGTAGAATCTGATTGGGGAGAGGTAGATTTATCCGAAGATTTTGGAATTCCTTTGTTGCCATTATTAGGGTTATCGATAACGTTAGCTTCAGCATACAGACTAGCAAAATTCAACATTGATACAGAACAACAAAGTTTTTTTAAAGGCTTACCTACACCAGCAAACACGCTTTTAATTATTTCTTTGCCTTTAATTTTAGAATATCAAAATAATGATGCTATTAATCAAATCATTTTAAATAAGTGGTTTTTAATAGGATTGACAATCTTTAGTTGTTGGATTTTAAATGCTAACATAAAACTGTTTGCGTTAAAATTTAAAGATTATAGTTTTAAAACGAATGCTACACGATACATCTTCATAATTTTATGCTTAGTATTGCTAATCGTGTTACATTTTGCGGCTATTCCGCTCATTATAGTACTTTACATCATCATGTCTATTTTAGATAATCTATCAAAATAAAATTATGTTAGAAATTATTTTCACACTTTTAATGCTTGTATTACTTCAAGCTGTTTTAGGATTCGATAACTTATTATACATTTCTTTAGAATCGAAAAAAGCCCCGACTAACGATCAAAAACGAGTACGAAAGGTTGGAATTCTTATAGCCATTGGATTGAGGATTGTCTTACTATTTGTTTTGGTTTCCATTATCGATTTTTTTCAAGAACCGTTTTCTTTTTTAACAGGAGGAATTGAAGATGTGGCTAGTTTTGCATTTAACGGGCATAGTTTAATAGTGCTTGCTGGTGGGGGATTTATCATCTATACCGCCATTAAGGAAATTTGGCACATGATTTCTAAACACGATTTAAGTGATGCCGTGGGTGATGATGGTAAAGGGACAAAATCCTCTAATGCAGTAATAGCGAGTATTGTATTAATGAATTTAGTGTTTTCTTTTGATTCTATTTTAGCGGCAATAGGACTTACCAACGAAATTGAAAACTCTACATCAGCATTCATCGTAATGGCTATTGCCATTGTAATTAGCGGATTATTAATGCTGTTTTTAGCTGATAGAATTTCTGTGTTTTTAGCAAAAAATAGAATGTACGAAGTACTTGGGCTTTTTATTCTGTTTATTGTAGGTATTATGTTGGTAACCGAAGGTGGGCACCTAGCACACCTTAAGTTATTTGGAAACCCAATAGAATCTATGAGTAAAACCACATTTTATTTTGTAATTGCTATTTTGATAGTTACTGATATTGTTCAAGGACGTTATCAAAAGAAATTATTGAAGGAACAGGAGGAAGAGGTTAAAGATTAAACAGAATGAATAGATCAAGATTTAGAATCTGCCAATTTCTTTGTGGATTTGTAATGATATTATCTTTTTCTTGCAAGAGAAATAAACAAATTACAATCAATTTTGAATGTGAAGATATTAGTGCGTGTATTGAATTTGAAAAAAAATTAAAGTTAATTCATGATTACAATTTTTTATTGAAGAAGATAGATTATAATAAATTGATATTAACTGGAACTTTTTTTGAAAGAATAACGAATATTAAATCCAATGCTGATATCCAAATAGATGGTTTGCAACCACCAACTATTTTAGATTATGAGAATTGGTCAGCATGGTATTCACAAAATTATAATTGCTTAAAAGTAGAGGGTGATAAAGTTATAGTATTGCAGAATTGTATATTGGATTTTTGATTAGAGCGGTAGTTTTTTTAATACTGCATATTTATTACCGAAATAGAAATTCTCAGTTTTGTTATTTTTACCTGTATGAAAATGGTTAAAAACACTAATTAAATTAATCCCTAATCTTCTTCTTACGCAACTCAAAGTTTTGACCCAAGTAAACCTTACGTACCATAGCATCATTGGCTAGTTCTTCTGGTTCGCCAGCTTTAAGTATGCTTCCTTCAAACATTAAATACGTTCTATCGGTAATAGCTAGTGTTTCTTGTACGTTGTGGTCGGTAATTAAAATACCGATATTTTTTTTGGTAAGTTGTGCTACAATACGTTGAATATCTTCAACAGCTACAGGGTCTACGCCTGCAAAGGGTTCATCTAAAAGGATAAAGTTAGGGTCGGTTGCCAAGGCGCGCGCAATTTCTGTACGTCTGCGTTCGCCACCAGACAATAAATCGCCACGGTTTTTACGAATATGTCCTAAACCAAACTCTTCTATGAGCGATTCCATTTTCATGCGTTGCTCTTTTTTGCTCAGTTTTGTAAGTTGTAAAACACTTAAAATGTTATCTTCTATACTTAGTTTTCTGAATACTGATGCTTCTTGTGCTAAATATCCAATACCATTTTGCGCACGTTTGTACATAGGATATTTTGTGATTTCGGTATTGTCTAAATAAATATGACCGCCGTTAGGTTTTATTAAACCCACAATCATGTAGAATGACGTTGTTTTACCAGCGCCGTTTGGTCCTAAAAGCCCAACGATTTCACCTTGATTTACTTCAAGAGATACATCCTTTACTACTTTTCGTCCGCTATAGGACTTCATTAAATTTTCAGCGCGTAAAATCATATGTGCAATAACGGAATTTTTCGTTAATTATTGGACTCTAATGCATCCCAAAATTCATAAGCTTTCCTTAAATGCGGTATAACAATAGTACCACCTACCAAAGTTGCTATACTTAATGCTTCTACAACTTCTTCTTTTTTTAAACCGATTTTATGACTTGTTTCTAAATGATATTTTACACAGTCATCACAACGCAACACCGTAGAAGCCACTAACCCCAAGAGCTCTTTAGTCTTAACATCTAATGCCCCTTCAGTGTAGGCATTAGTATCTAAATTAAAAATGCGTTTAATAATTTTGTTATTATCAGCTAAAATTTTATCGTTCATCTTAGAACGATAATCGTTAAATTCTTCAATAGGATTAGACATTTGCTTTTGCTTTTTTACGTTGACCTTTGATAACCAGTTTAGAGATGTATATACTTACTTGGTATAACACTAGGATAGGGATGGCTACTATAATTTGACTAGCTATATCAGGAGGCGTGATTATTGCAGAAAGTATCAACACGATAACCAAGGCATACTTTCTGTATTTTTTTAGGAACTCTGGCGTAACCAAACCTACTTTGGTTAAAAAGTAAATAATAATCGGTAATTCAAAAATTAGACCTGATGCTAAAACAGATGCTCTTACCAAACCAATGTAGGAACTAATATCAATTTGATTATCTACTTTGGTTGAAATACTGTAATTAGCTAAAAAGTTAATGGAAAGAGGACATATAATATAATAGCCAAATAACACACCCAAGAAGAATAGAAATGAGGATATAATTATAAACCCACGGGAGTGTTTACGCTCAGTAGCATGCATTGCAGGGCTTATAAATTTCCATAACTCAAAGATCACATAAGGAAATGAAATGATGAAACCTCCAAGTATTGCGGTCCAAATATCGGCAGAAAATTGTCCTGCCATGGTTCTGTTTTGTAGTATTAACGGAATTTCATCACCACAAAATGTGGTATCTATATTAATAAAATTAGCACATCTGCATAAGAAATCATAAGTAGGGAAGGTCATTTCAAGAGGTGCAAATATAATTTCATCAAAAATAAATCTGCTAGATATAAATGCAATTGTACCAACAACTACTATAGCTATTACAATTCTAATTAAATGCCAACGCAATTCTTCTAGATGGTCTAAAAAAGACATCTCATTTACTTCCTTCTTTGCCATTATATAATTCCTTCTTTTACGAGATCATGTAAATGAATAACTCCGGCATATATACCATTATCTGCTACTAGTAACTGTGTAATACCATTATCTTCCATAAGTTCTTTGGCATCTATGGCCATAGCGTCTGGTGAAATTTGTTTTGGGTTTTTACTCATAATATCTTTAGCGGTTAATGACGAGAAATTATCTGTTTTACTTAACATTCTACGTAAATCACCATCGGTAATCACACCAACAATGGTGTTGTTTTCAACGACTGCAGTTACACCTAATAATTTTTCAGAGATTTCAACAATCACTTCTTTTATACTAGCGTTAATCTCTACTTTTGGTTTTTGATTTACTGATGAAATATCGTGTACCCTTAAGTATAACTTCTTTCCTAAAGCACCACCTGGATGGTATTTCGCAAAATCTGTGCTCGAAAACCCTCGTTTTTCAAGTAGACAAACCGCAAGCGCATCACCAATTACTAATTGTGCTGTTGTACTGGTTGTTGGCGCAAGATTATTAGGGCATGCTTCTTTTTCAACATATGCGTTTAACACATAATCTACCTGCTGACCTAAAAAGGAATCTTGGTTTCCTGTAATGGCTATCATTTTATTTTTTGCACTTTTAATTAAAGGCACTAAAACTTTAATTTCTGGTGTATTACCACTTTTTGAAATACAAATAACAACATCATCTTCTAAAATTAACCCTAAATCGCCATGAATAGCATCTGCAGCATGCATAAAAATAGCAGGTGTTCCTGTAGAATTTAAAGTTGCCACAATTTTACTGGCAATTATAGCACTTTTGCCAATACCAGTAATAACTACACGGCCTTTCGAATTAAAAATAAGGTCTACAGCATCAGCAAAATTATCATCAATTAAAGTTGATAAATGTAAAATGGCTTTAGCTTCCATTTCAATAGTTTGTGTTGCTTTATCAATAATTTCTGCTTTACTATTCAATATATATATGTTTTATACTATTGGACTCAATTAAAGATTTTGTTATCTTTATCAGTAGCCAATTTAAAATTTTATTGTAAATTCAAATTTCGTTTACAAAACTAACGAAAAAAAGAATGAGGGCTCTCCATCGATTGCTAAATTAATAGCTTAAAATAGCAATGTATAGTATTAATTAGTTAATAAATTTTAAAAGTTTTATGTCTATTGCAAAAGTTGATTTGCACGATGCACTAAAAAAGTATTTCGGATTTAACAAGTTTAAAGGACTTCAAGAAACAGTTATAAAAAGTATTTTAGAAGGCAATCACACTTTTGTGATTATGCCTACAGGAGGTGGTAAGTCACTTTGTTACCAACTACCAGCGTTAATGGAGGAAGGTACAGCAATTGTGGTTTCCCCACTTATTGCTTTGATGAAAAATCAAGTAGATGCCATCCGTGGTGTATCAAATGAAGATGGTATTGCACACGTTTTAAATTCATCGCTTAATAAAACAGAAGTTAAACGCGTTAAGGAAGATATTACCAATGGTGTCACTAAATTATTGTATGTAGCACCAGAATCACTCACTAAAGAAGAAAATGTTGAGTTTTTACGTTCTGTAAAAATTTCTTTTCTGGCAATTGATGAGGCACATTGTATTAGTGAATGGGGGCATGATTTTAGACCAGAATACCGCAATTTACGACATATCATTGGCCGCATTGGTGACAACATCCCAATTATAGGGTTAACTGCTACAGCAACACCAAAGGTACAAGAAGATATTATAAAAAACTTGGGTATCTCAGGAGCAACAACTTTTAAAGCATCATTTAATAGGCCAAATTTATTTTACGAGGTACGACCAAAAACTAAAAACGTAGATGTAGATATCATCCGATTCGTAAAACAAAATGAGGACAAATCTGGTATTGTGTATTGTTTGAGCAGAAAGCGTGTTGAAGAATTAGCACAAGTACTACAAGTAAATGGGGTAAAAGCCGTGCCTTATCATGCAGGTTTAGATGCCAAAACAAGATCCAACCATCAAGATATGTTTTTGATGGAAGATGTAGATGTTGTAGTAGCTACCATAGCCTTTGGTATGGGGATAGATAAACCAGATGTACGTTTTGTAATTCACCATGATATTCCAAAAAGTATAGAAAGCTATTATCAGGAAACTGGCCGAGCAGGACGAGATGGTGGAGAAGGTCACTGTTTAGCATATTATGCGTATAAAGATATTGAAAAACTTGAAAAATTCATGTCAGGTAAACCTGTTGCCGAACAAGAAATCGGGCATGCCTTATTACAAGAAGTTGTAGCTTTTGCGGAAACTTCAATTTCGAGACGAAAATTTATCTTGCATTATTTCGGGGAAGAGTTTGATAACAAAACAGGAGAAGGAGGCGATATGGACGACAACGTTCGTCATCCAAAAAAACAAGTAGAAGCAAAAGACAATGCGCAACTTCTTCTCGATATTGTAAAAGGTACAAATGCCAAATATAAATCTAAAGACCTCGTAAATGTTATTATAGGTAAGGACAATGCGCTTATAAATTCGCATAAAACCAACGAGCAGCCTTTTTTCGGAAATGGAAAACATGAAGATGCTAAATACTGGATGGCACTTTTGCGACAATTGCTTGTAGCAGGTTATCTAAGAAAAGATATTGAGACTTATGGCGTGATAAAATTAACTTCAGAAGGACAAGAGTTTATCAAAAGCCCAAAATCGTTTATGATGACCGAAGATCATGTGTTTGATGAAAATAGTGACGACTCAGGGATTGTCACTGCGCAAAAAGGAGGCGGTGGCGTTTCTGATGAAAAACTCATGGGAATGCTTAAAGATTTACGAAAAAAGAATGCCAAAAAATTGGGTGTACCACCTTTTGTAATTTTTCAAGACCCATCATTAGAAGATATGGCGCTAAAGTACCCTATCACGCTTTCAGAACTTAGTAATGTTCATGGTGTGGGAGATGGAAAAGCTAAAAAATACGGCAAAGATTTTGTGACACTCATTGCCAATTATGTAGAAGAAAATGATGTAATGCGACCAGACGATCTCGTTGTGAAATCCACAGGCAGCAACTCTGCAAACAAGCTATATATCATTCAAAATGTAGACAGAAAATTGCCTCTAGATGATATTGCATCTTCAAAAGGTATGTCTATGGAGGACTTTATAAAGGAGATGGAGGCCATTGTATTTTCGGGAACCAAACTTAATATCAATTATTGGATTGATGAGATATTAGACGAAGACCAACAAGAAGAAATTCACGACTACTTTATGGAATCTGAAACCGATAGTATCGAAGATGCTATGGAAGAATTTGATGGAGACTATGACGATGAAGAACTGCGTTTGTACCGTATAAAATTTATTAGCGAGGTAGCTAATTAAAAATAAATGCCTTAAGTTTTTGACTTGGAGTATCAGTAGAAACTAGAATTTTTTTATTTGGGCGTTACCCTAAAGGGTCAGGCTTTCACTACTCAATCCCTCCTTCGTCGGGGATTTCAAACATGCCGTTCAATCCCTAACGCGTGTATGCTTGCTAGAGTGATTTTTTTTAGAATAGAGGCTCTTGTTAACTGCTGTGGTTTAGTTCAAGAAAGTTTTAAGTGGCTAATTTTTCAATACTCTTATAGTTTTTCAAAACCTTCAAAGTCCATAATGTTTGCATACCAGCCCACTCTAATTTTGTGCCATCACTGATTCCATACCAAGTATCCCAGCTTCCATCTTCTTTCTGTCTATTAATTAGTTCTTTTATGTCAGAATCTATAGTAGCTTTGGAAAATAATGAATATAGAATACTTTCAGAGGAAGGCGCATAATTTAAACTATGTGGTTTACCATAAAGTCCCCAACCATCATCAGATTTATCTTCGCAAATTACTTCATTATTCGATATCCATTTTTTTATATCATTGATTGTTTTTTTAGCTTTATCTTGACTTTTTGTATGCTCTAAAAAGACCAACCATCTTGGAACACATAAAAAGCAAAAAACATGTGCGTCTTTTATCCTCTCAAATTCACTCCAAACAAACTGCTCCGCTTTTTTCATCCATGGAATATCGATTTTATATTTTTCTAAAAAGCCAAGTAATGGTGCAGTAGTGCTTAAAGCACTCCATTCTCTAACAGTTTTAAAATGCTCTTCACAAGGATAATCGCTTTTAGGACGGAACATCCAAGGAATCCCACCGTTTTCTCTTGTTATACTTTCAAAATAAGGCATAAAATCATTTAGAATTATTTCTTTAGTCAGATAACCAACTTCATCAAGTGTTTCAAGTGCCATAATGCTAAAAAGAGGCTGGCTTTCTGGTGATGCAGTATCTGGTTCCATTCCATGACCAAATCCACCGTCTGTATTTCGGTAAGCATACACTGCGTGATACACTCCATTTATATCTCCGTTTGCAAAATGAAATTCAAATAAACGCCTTTCAATCATTCTTGCATTGGTCAATATAAAATCTCTTGCTTTTAGATACTTGTTTTTCGGTAAGATCATTTTATTTTAAGGATAACTTAAATTATACAGAACACAAATCGTTACGTAATTAGATGATTACTGTCACTAAGTAAAGATAATTTTTTTATAATGTGGTATAAATCATTTCATATATTTGCACCTTAATAAAAATCAAGACAATGCAAGACGGATTATACGCAAAATTCAATACATCAAAAGGCGAAATATTGGTCGCTTTAGAGTACAAAAAAACACCAGGAACAGTAGGTAACTTTGTAGCTTTAGCTGAAGGCAACCTAGAAAATTCAGTAAAACCTCAAGGCACGCCATATTACGATGGTTTAAAATTCCACAGAGTAATTCCAGATTTTATGATTCAAGGTGGCTGTCCACAAGGCTCAGGTGCTGGAAATCCAGGCTATCAGTTTGATGATGAGTTTCATCCAGATTTAAAACATGATGGGCCAGGAGTACTATCTATGGCAAATGCAGGCCCTGGTACTAACGGAAGTCAGTTTTTCATCACGCATACAGAAACAGCTTGGTTAGATGGTAAACATACAGTTTTTGGAAAAGTAGTTGAGGGGCAAAATATTGTTGATGCTATTGCTCAAGGAGATACAATAGAAAGCTTAGAAATAGTTAGAATTGGAACAGAAGCTGAGGGATTTAATGCCGTTGAAGTTTTTAGAACATTTGAAGGCTCTAGAGAAAAAAGACTAGCTGAAGAAAAAGCAAAACAAGAAGCTATTCTTGATAAGTTAGCATCTGGTTTTGAAAAGACAAATAGTGGTTTACGCTACCAGATTATCCAAAAAGGAGATGGTGTAAAAGCTGAGAAGGGGAAAACTGTTTCAGTACATTATAAAGGACAATTGATGGATGGTACAGTATTCGATTCATCATACAAAAGAAATCAACCTATTGATTTTCCATTAGGTGTTGGTCAGGTTATTCCAGGTTGGGAT
Source organism: uncultured Flavobacteriaceae bacterium (assembly GCA_947502975.1). GTDB lineage: Bacteria > Bacteroidota > Bacteroidia > Flavobacteriales > Flavobacteriaceae > Jejuia. The sequence continues at coordinate 77,216 of CANNBV010000008.1, read as the reverse complement.
GAAGGCATCAGTTTATTAAACGTTGGTGATAAAGCACGTTTAGTAATACCAAGTAATTTAGCTTATGGTAGTCAAGGTGCAGGAGGTGTAATTCCACCAGATGCTAATTTGATTTTTGATGTTGAATTGATGAACGTGAAATAAGTAGGGTACAGTCTAAGTATCTTTATATCAAAATTATATATTTAAGCACTCATAATTTAATGAGTGCTTTTTTATTACATAATGTTAGTAAATGCAACTTATACTTCTAAATAAGTAAGTCATCTTAAAATTTTGAAGAACATTTTTAAAAAAACTAATTTTCGCTCAAAACCAAATTATTATGTACAGAAAAATTATCCTAACGTTATTAGTCGCAACGATATCACTTAATATGATGTCTCAAGATTGGAAAGTTTATCCTTATACACCGACTACAACTCCTACAAGTGAAATCGCTTTTCCTGCAGATGAAGGTAGACATGCAGGAGAACCAGTAGAGTGGTGGTATGTTTCAGGACATATTACTACAGCTACAAATAAAGAATATAGCTTTATGCTAACCTACTTTTATTATCCAACTTCTGTTTCAATCTTTAACTTTGATGGCTTTAGGATTTTAAATCTTACAGATGAGTCTGATGGTACATTTTACCAAGATACCAAAGCTGTTAATTATACAACACTATCAGCATCTGGTTTAGACATAGCAGCAAACTTATTTCCAAGCGGTTCAGAATATTGGAGAAATAAAGAAGATACTGGAAATATGCCAATACCATTTGAGTATGAGCTCAATGCTTCTAGTACTGATGTAAGTATTAGTTTTGATTTAGAAACTACAAAACGGCCGCTAATTGTTGGAGGAGATGGTTTATTCGATCAAGGCTTAGCAAATTACACCTATTATTATTCGCAGACGGCTAATACCGTTTCTGGTAGCTTAACCGTTAATGGAACAACCGAGACCGTAACAGGAAGTGCATGGATTGATAGGCAATATGGTAATTTTAACCCTTTCACAGGTGAAGATTATGAGTGGTTTAGTATAAAATTAGATAATGGAATGGATTTCAATTTGTGGAATATTTTTACCGCAGACAGAGAGGTGCCAGATAATGCTAAATATAAGATTCTATCTGCTTATGTTGACGAAAATCAAAATACGCAATACACAATTTCTGATTTTGAAATAGAACGTTTAGAGTATTTTTTCACACCAGATAACCTAAGAAGTTATTCAAAAAAGTGGCGATTAACATCGGCTTCAAAAAATATAGATTTGGTAATTACAAGTAATTATGAAACTTCTGAAGTGAATATTACAGAATTGTCATTTCTTTTTTATGAGGGTGCTACTACTGTAGCAGGTACTGTTGATGGAAATGCTGTTACAGGAATCGGGTTTGCTGAGTTACTACATAATTATGAGCATCCAGTAATAAGTTTTGATAGCCCATCTGGTGGTGCTTACATTACTTCGAGCCCAATTTCTTGGACGGTTGATAATCCAGATGATGGTAGACCATTGCAATACGATTTAGAATATAGTATAGATAATCAAGTTACCTTTTTACCAATAACTACAGGACTAACAACAACCTCTTATAATTGGGATGGTACAGGATTAACTAACGGAGATAATGTCTGGTTTAAGATAAAAGCATATTCGGCTGACAATACTTTAAATAGTGAAACTATAAGCTCAAGTGCTTCATCTGCAACATTGAGTGCTTCTGAGGTTGAAAAAAATGTATTGAGTTTTTATCCTAATCCAGTACAAGATCAGTTACATTTAAACTTTAAAAATATCCCAGTAAAAGGTAATATTCAAATTATTTCTTTAGTAGGGCAGAGTATCGTAAATAGACCTACTTCGAATCAATTAGTAGAAAGTATTGATACTAGTTTTTTAAAAAATGGTGTTTATTTCCTAAAATTTAACTCAGAAAACGCAGAACAAACAATTAGGTTCATCAAAAATTAAAATTTATTAAAAAACCGCTATAATTTTAAGAATTTAATATTACAGCTAGTAAATTATTTAGTTTATCGAGTAAATTATTAATACTGTTATGAGATTGTAATTTTGCACCGTGCAAAGTGTAAAACAAACAGCGTTATATTCCGAAGTTCTTAAAGAGCTCAATTACCCTTTTGGTGATGTCTTCATTTTTAGTGGTTTTGTTATTTCTGAAATGAAAAGCGGTGTAAATGTGAGCTGGAAAAACCATGCGAAACTTATCGTAGACGACGTATCTTGTTTTTTAGGAACAGATGGCAGTGATGTGGTTTATATTTCAAATCGTATTAACTCTTACGCTGTTATGGCGGTAGATTGGCTGAAATTCTTCAAAAGTAATTATCACTTAAAAGCCTATTATATCGTTTCTGATAGCCCAACTAGTAGAATAAATCTTATGGTTGAAAATTTATTTTTCAATAATAAAATAAAAAGTTTTACTTCTTTATTCGAAGCAATTAATTGGGCAAAAAAGGGTGTTGCAGAAGTGGCCTAATAACAATAATTACTTATTTTAGAGCTTCCATTTAAATCAATACTTTGTGAAGTCTCAAGAATTAGAACACTTAAAATATCCAATAGGTCAATTTGAATGTCCAAATACGATAACTGGTAATCATATTGCTGAATGGATTTCAACCTTAGAAAAATTTCCCATTAAATTTGAAGCTTTAGTAAAACATCTCACTAAAGAGCAATTAGATACACCATATAGACCAGGGGGTTGGACTATTAGGCAAGTGGCGCACCATGTATCTGATAGCCATCACCATAGTTACACGCGTTTTAAGTGGGCATTAACAGAAGATACACCTACAATTAAGGCATATAACGAGGCAGACTGGGCAGAATTATCAGATAGTAAAAATGCGCCAATTCAAATGTCTATTGAACATTTAAAAGCCATACACTATAAATTAGTCCATTTATTAAAAGGCTTATCTAAAGATGATTTAAAGCGAAGTTTTATTCACCCTGAAACGAATAGTGAAGTACCAGTGGATTATAATATAGGTAATTATGCATGGCACAGTAACCATCATTATGCACATGTGGAAAACATTATGAAGCAAAAAGGGTGGTTGTAAATGATAAGACCGTTTCATACAAAAGATACCGAAGAATTACTTGATATTTATAACTATTACGTTTTAAATACAATAGTTACTTTTGATATAACTCCGTTAACTCTCAATACTTTTAAAGAAAAACTGACCAAAATTAATAAAGATTTTCCTTTTTTAATTTTTGAGGAGAATAATGAAATATTGGGATATGCATACGGAAGCAAATGGCGTCCAAAACCAGCATATAATAAAACTGTAGAGACTACAGTGTATGTTAAAAATGGATTTGGAGGTAAGCAAATTGGCTCTAAACTATATAATGATCTTTTAACAATATTAAAAAGTCAAAACTACCATATTGCATTAGGAGGATTAACATTACCCAATGAAGCTAGTGTAAAATTACATGAGAAATTTGGATTTCAACAAGTATCACACTTTAAAGAGGTGGGTAGAAAATTTGATACTTGGTTAGATGTAGGTTTTTGGCAACTGAAACTTACTTAAACTTTCCATTTTATATTACACCCAATACTTGGTTTTTGGGGCTCTAAATTTTCTTTACCATCTAGTAAACAATCTAAGGCGTGCCTCAAATCTTTTCCAGTAAGCGGAATACTATTTCCAGGTCTAGAACCATCTAATTGTCCTCGGTAAACTAATTTTAAATCACTATTAAATAGATAAAAATCTGGTGTACAAGCTGCGTCATAAGCATTGGCCACTTCTTGAGTTTCATCATATAAATAAGGAAAAGGGTAACCTACAGTTTTGGCATGTACTTTCATTTTATCTGGACCATCTTGCGGATAGTTTTCAACATCATTACTAGAAATTGCAATAAAGGAAATTCCTTTGGATTTATATTGATTAGCAATAGCTATTATTTCAGAATTCACATGAATGACGAAAGGGCAATGATTGCATATAAACATGATTACTGTACCGTTTTCGCCTTTTAAACCATCTAATGTTAGAATATTACTAGATACAGTATCTAAAAGTGCAAATTCTGGAGCTTCGGTACCAAGAGGAAGCATGTTTGAAGGTGTTCTTGCCATAAGTTTGTTTTTTTCAAATTTCGGAATAATTTATATCTTTAAAAAATGAGCGATACAATATCTTTTGACGATTTTACGAAAGTAGATTTGCGTGTAGGTACTATTATAGAAGTGAATGATTTTCCAGAAGCTAGAAACCCTGCATACCAATTAACTATAGATTTTGGTGATTTAGGCTTGAAAAAATCTTCTGCACAGATTACGGCACTTTACAAGAAAAAAGAGCTGCTAGATAGACAAATAGTAGCAGTAGTTAATTTTCCTAAAAAGCAAATTGCCAAGTTTATGAGCGAATGCTTAGTCTTAGGTGCCGTTGATGGTAAAGATGTAATTTTACTTAATCCAGAAACTAAAGTTAAAAACGGTAGTACAGTTTCTTAGGTTTTATAACTCTTTTCTAAAGAAAATCGCATTCATTAGCAATTTATTTGTGCCATACCAAAACGCTCTAAAGTTTGTGTTATCGGTAAATGCTACAACGTTCCCTTTACCAAGGGGTTTTATTTTTAAAGGAACGGTCTCTGCTAAAGCCTCTACGTTGGGCTTAGAAATATAACCACTTAGCAACGGATTTTTAGTATATTGAATTGGGTTGTTATAACTTAAAGAATCTGCTTCCATAAATATGGTTGTATTTCTAAACATGGCTAATCTGTTATTTTTATAACCAAAATTTATAGGGTGAGATCTATCAAGCTTAGTTTCAAAAATAGCACCACCAATACGTTGTGCACCTTTAAAATTACTAACGTCTTCGAAAGTTATATTTTTCGCAGGAACATCAGTTTTCTTAAATTTAGCTTTCATAAACTTTTGTTTTTCAAACCATTTGACAGTGTTTCTATAACCTATAATCGTTCCCCCATTTTTAGTCCAATCCATCAGTTTTTTGGTTTCGACTTCTGCTAAACTGCTTAAATTAGGAATAATAATAGTATTGTATCTGCTTAAATCTACTCTTTTTATTCTATCGGTATCAAGTTTAGTTACAGTAATATCATAACGCGTATCCAATAGATGCCAAATTTCTCCAGCATCATAAGATCGAATTCCAGAACCAACCAGTAAAGCAATTTCAGGTTTTTCTATAGTTTTAAAGTTTCTACTTCCTAAATCTATCCCTTGAGTTAAACCTGTTTTAGCGGCATTGACTATTACATGACTTTCTTTGGCAGCTTTGTCTAAAAAGTTATAAAGTGCGTCAGAGTTAAGACTCTGGTTTTGTACAGGAATAAGAATTGTACCGTAATCATAATTTACATCATTTAGACTAAATGTTTTAAGTGCTACTTTTGCTCTGATATTTTTAGAGAGTATAGTATTAAGAAATTTAGGGGAATAATATTCGTGCCATTCCATTAAATAGGCATAATCAGTTTTAGATGATACGCCACCACTATTAAGTTTCAAATTTGTTACTTCATCTCCTAGGTTAGAAGTAGAAATATTATCAGCATAATCTAAATTGAACGCTAAAGGAAATGTCCATGCAGAAATATCATAAAACAAACTGTCTTGAAACGATGTACGCTTTTCAAACATAGCATTTATAAGTCTGCTGTTTTTTTGATTTTTTGGGACAATATAACTGTAACCCTTTCTAAAATTTTTACCATTAAAGGTGACATCATTTTTTACTTCATGGAATTTAATCTTATGTCTATTTAATATTTCAGCTAAATGAAATGTTTTAGCGGCATCTTTTTCATCTCCAAAGACTATAGCTTTTGTATTTTGTTTTGAACTTTCGTTCCGAGCATTTTTGTAGAAGTTATGTTGATACGTTAAGATTTCATTGCGTAGGGCATTGGCAGCTTCTAGTGTAGATAAACTTGTTGTAAACTGATTACGAATTGTAAACGGAAAGGTTAAAATACCATTATCACTTTCTTGAATGTGCCCTCTAGAACTTGCTTGTTCAAATAAAATACCTATGCCTCCATTTATATCAGGAAATGTTGAGCCTTTGCCATAATAGAAATCGTCGTAACTTTCTTCTGTAAAATATAGTGAACCTATTTTATCTAATGCTTTAGCATGAAAACCTCCAATCTTTGCTGTTAACTCCTGATTTAACTTTGGGGTTAAAGGATGGGTCCTAGATGGTATACCTGGTTGAAAAAAGAAGGTAGAAAAAGTACCCATTTCATGATGATCAGTTAATATGTTTGGTAGCCATTTGTGGAAAGTTTCTATTCTAGCTCTTGATTCTGGTAATTGTGCAGGTAGCCAATCACGATTCATATCAAACCAATAATGATTTGTTCTTCCTCCAGGCCAAACTTCACTATATTCTCGATCGTTAGGGTCTGGATTAAGATTTATACTTTTATTTGTGTTAGCCCAGTAGGCAAAACGTTGCAACCCATCAGGATTAAAAGAAGGATCTAAAAGGATAACAGTGTTTTTCAATAAACTATCTATTTTACTGCCCTCAGCAGCGGCTAAATAATATGCTACTAATAATGCAGCGTTAGAGCCGCTCGGTTCATTACCATGAATGGAATAGCCTTGATAAACTACAATAGGCATATTACTGGTATTGCTGTTAGCATCTGTATTTGTCGCTTCAATATGGCTATTACGAATGCTTTCTATATTTTTTAGGTTTTTGGGAGAGCTTACAGTAAGCAGTAATAGCGGCCTATCTTCAAAGGTTTTACCACGATCTTCAATTTCAATTCTTTCAGAAGCTTCGGCTAACGCATACATATATTGTACTAATTTATCATGCGTAATATGCCACTCACCAACCTGATGGCCAATGATACTATCGGGAGTAGGAATGTTTTTATTGTAAGTTATGTTTTGAGGTAAATAATAAGATAAGTCTTTTATGTTTTGTGATGCTAAAGTCATTAAAGACATCAAAAAACAAATAAACATAAGCTTTTTCATATACTGAAATTTTAATCTATAAAGATAAAAAAACCGCTATGGAATATAGCGGTTTAGTTTATATAAAATTATGTTGAATTTTAAATATCGTCAAAGTCTATATCTGTAAAACTCTCAGTAGATTTTGTTTCTTCAGCAGCTGGTACTTCAACTTCTGATTTTTCATAATCTTTTTTAAAGTCTTTTTGATGACGTTCACTAATAACTTCATTGCCTTTTTCGCTAATAATATAATCAGTCATCTCAGCTAAAATTTCTCTAAATTCTGAAAAGTCTTCTTTGTATAGATAAATTTTATGCTTTTTATAATGGTATGAACCATCATCGTTTGTGAACTTTTTACTTTCAGTAATAGTTAGGTAATAATCATCAGCTTTAGTAGCTCTAACATCAAAAAAATATGTACGTCTTCCAGCTCGTAATACTTTCGAAAAAATTTCCTCTTTCTCCATCATTCCTTGGTTATTCATTATTAAGTTTAAATTTTGTTTAGTAACTATGGGTACATCAAAAATCTAAAAAAAACCGAAACTTACCAACATTTTTTGAAGTTTCTTTTTAGAATCTGATATTTTGTTGCATAAAATTTAAAGTTCTGGGGAAAATGAAACGATAATTATTGACTTTTGTTTTCACTTGTTTCACTCAGTTGCTTTAGATACAAGTGTTGATAATACCCATCAGTATTAATGAGGGTTTCGTGTGTGCCTTTTTGAACGATTTCACCATCTTCTAATACAATAATTTTATCAGCATTTTTAGCTGAAGACACACGATGACTTACAATTATTGTTGTTTTTCCCTCCGAAATTTTAAAGAGATTTTTCAATATTTTTTCTTCAGTTTCAGTATCAACAGCTGATAAGCAATCATCAAATAATAAAATTTGAGGTGATTTAATAATTGCACGTGCAATAGATACGCGTTGTTTTTGTCCGCCAGATAGTGTAATGCCACGTTCTCCTAAAACGGTATCATACCCTTTGTTGAATTTGATAATGTTTTTATGAACTTGGGCATTTTTTGCTGCAGCAATAACCTCGTCTTCCGTCGCATCTTCTTTGCCAAACTTAATATTGTTTTTTATAGAATCAGAAAATAAGAATGCGTCTTGTGGTACATAACCAATATTTTCTCTTAAATCTGATAAGTTATGGTTGCTGATTTTTATATCATTTAGAAGAATTTGTCCATCATCAATATCATAAAGCCTTCCTATTAAGTCAAGAATAGTAGATTTGCCAGATCCTGTTTTTCCAAGAATGGCTAGGGTTTCACCTGCTTTAATTTCAAAAGAAACATTTTTTAAGGCCTGAATATTGGTGTCATCATAAGTAAATGATACATTTTTAAAAGTAATGTCTCCAGAAATTTCTGTATGCTCATCAACTTCATTTTTTATTTCAGGCTCAATCTTTAAAAACTCATTAATCCGTTTCTGAGAAGCTTCTGCTTGCTGTATAATTGAAGTGACCCAGCCTACAGTAGCAACAGGCCATGTCAACATATTTACATAAATAATAAATTCTGCAATGGTACCTAAACTTTCTATTTCACCATTTATATATTGCATACCACCAATATAAATCACTAAAAGGTTACTGGTACCAATAAGTAATATCATCATTGGGAAAAATAAGGCTTGTACCTTTACAAGATGCAGTTGTTTTTCTTTACTTGTAGTGGATAAAGTATCAAAATCTGTTGAGGTTTTAGGTTCAATACCATAGGCTTTAATAACAGAAATACCACTAAAAGACTCTTGCGTAAATGTAGAAAGCTTAGATAAATACTCCTGTACTACTGTACTTCGTTTGTGGATTTCTTTACTTAATTTGTAAATAATAACCGATAAAATTGGCAATGGCACAACAGTATAAAGCGTTAGGGTAGGCGCTTGGTTAAACATATAAATTAACGCAATGACAAAAAGCGTAATAGTGTTAATGCTATACATAATTGCTGGGCCTGCATACATACGTACTCTTCCAACATCCTCGCTAATGCGATTCATTAAATCACCTGTTCTATTCTTTTTATAAAAATTAAGAGATAGTTTTTGGTATTGCGAATACACCTCATTTTTTAAGTCGTATTCGATGTAGCGAGACACGTTAATGATAGTTTGCCTCATCAAAAACGTAAAAATGCCAGCAATAACTGCGGCTCCAATTATATAAAGAATGGCTTCAAGTAGCTCTCCTTTAATTTGGTCTTCACTTAATCCAGCTTTATTTTCAATAATTTCAAAAATACGTCTAATGTAGCGCGGCGTGAATAGCAAGAAAATGCGAGCTACAATGGTAATTACAATACCAATTAGTAAATGGGTTTTGTATTTTAAAAAGTACTTATTGAGATGCTTGAGTTCTTTCACTTAAACTTAGAAAAATGAGATGCAAATATACATCAATAAAAAAACAATTGAAGTATTGTAGAGGTATTCAACTGTTAAATAATAGCTAAAAGAAATTAACGTAACAAAAATCAAAATTACAATCTACTTTAGTAAAATAGTATTATTTTTGCCATCATAAAAAGTAAAAAACAGAAGATACGTTTTAACTTAAGTTCTTTGTAATGATGCTAAATAGACGACATATTCGTGTAAAAGTAATGCAAACCATTTATGCTTTTAATGGTAGCGAAAGTGATGATTTAAAAAAGGATGAAAAATTTCTACTGTTTAGTATTGAAAACATGCATAATTTGTACCTACTCATCATGTCGCTTTTAATTGAAGTACAAAAAAGAGCATCACAAGATTTAGAAAAAAAGCAGAAAAAGCATTTAGCAACTTCAGAAGATAAAAACCCCAATAGAAAGTTTGTAAATAACCAAGTATTCCAAAGTATTCTACAGAATGAAATGCTTAAAGCGAATTTAAAAAACAATAAATCAATTAATTGGGAATTAGATAGCGAGTATGTAGATATCATTTTTAAATCAATTGTTAAAAGTGAATTATACAGCGATTATATGCAAACAAGAACATCAGATTTTAAAGAAGATAAAGATTTCTTTATTGATGTTTTTAAAGAGGTAATTGCTCCAAATGAAAAGCTTTACGATTACATTGAAGATAAAAATTTAACATGGTTGGATGATTTACCCACAGTAAATACAACCATTTTAAAATTATTAAGAAAATTAAAATCTAATAGCCCAGAAACGCACTTTGTTCCTAAGTTATACAAGGATATTGATGATAAACAATTTGCAACAGACTTGTTTAAGAAGACAATTCTGAATACAACATCTATAAACAACGAAATTGCTCAAAAAACTAAGAATTGGGATGCCGACAGAATTGCCAGTTTAGACTATATTTTATTACAAATGGGCATTTGTGAGTTACAGTATTTTCCATCAATTCCAGTGAAAGTTACTATAAACGAGTATTTAGAAATTGCTAAAGAATATTCTACACCAAAGAGTAGCATTTTTATCAACGGTATTTTAGATAAATTGGTAAAAGAATATAAAAATGATGGGAAGTTTAATAAGGTTGGTCGTGGCTTAATGTAAATAAACCCTGTTAAGAAGCTATTAAAAATTTTTAAAGAGTTAAATAATTGCTATTTTTACACACCAAATCATAAAAACAAAAATTATGAAAAAAATAATATTAGGATTAAGTGCATTATGCTTAGTAGCTTTTACGAGCTGCAAAGAAGATGCTACAAAAAAAATTAGTGAGGCGAATGTAGCCAAAGCGGCTGAAAGAGATGCAGTAGCATCAAAATTTCCAGTATTGACATTCGATAAAAAAGAACACGATTTTGGAGAAATAGAGTCTAAAACTCAGGTAGAAACTGTATTTAAATACAAGAACACAGGAGAAGCCCCTTTAGTAATTACAGATATTAAAAGTACATGTGGTTGTACTGTGCCAAAAGATTGGAGTAGAGAACCATTAGCACCAGGAGGAGAAGGTCAGTTTAGTGTAAAGTTTAATGGAAGTGGGTCTAACAAGGTGTCTAAAACCATTAATATTACTGCAAATACTGAAAGTGGTAGAGAGAGTGTGAAAATTACGGCATTCGTTAAGCCAGATCCAAACAAAGCTAAACCAGCTCAAAGCTAAACCAACACAAAGCTAAACTATAAAACATGGGAGAAGGAGGAATAGGCAGTTTCATGCCAATGATTTTAATTTTTGTTGTAATCTATTTTTTTATGATTGCACCACAAATGAAACGCGCAAAGAAAGAAAAGAAATTTACTGCTGAATTAAAAAAAGGAGATAGAGTTATAACTAAAAGTGGCATGCATGGTAAGATTGCTGAGCTAAATGATAAAGATAACTCTTGTGTGATTGAAACTTTAGCAGGTAAGTTAAAGTTTGATCGATCAGCAATTTCTATGGAGATGAGTACAAAACTGAATGCTCCTGCTACAGCTAAAAAATAAATTTTATAAAAATTTATATAAACAAAGGCTTTCCAAATAGGAAAGCCTTTTGTATTTCTATACCTGCTATATTGAAACTCAAAAAATATGATTTCAAGAAGCAGAAAATGGTCTCAAGCCTACAGGCATCATGAAATTATATTGTAATTATTATTTTAGTTAAAAAAGTATATTTTTTTGAGTTTGAAAGTCGATTATATAGAAAATGATAAATTGTTGATTAAGATAGCTTTGGCTATTTTTTCTATCACCTTTTTTATACTCTTTACTTTTGAACCTTTTGGAGATATAAGGCATGGTTTCTTACTATCTGGAATAGTTAGGGTTTTCTCTTATGCGCTTACTGCATCATTATCATTTTTTTTATTAGAAAGATTCTTAAAACCTTGGTTTTTAAAGCTGACTAATCCAACTATTTATAATCCTGTGTTTTGGTATTTTGTTGAGTTCGTATTGATTAGCATTTTCATTTTTATATGCAGGAGTTTATGGGTTGGCATGGATAAAACTACTGTTAACTCATTTTTCTTGGTTTTATATCGTGTTATTGTTATTGGTGCTCTACCAATTTTGTTTGTTGTTATCTTGTTATATAGCTTCAAAAAATCATCAGAAAAGTCAAAAGAAGTCACGTTTAAATCAAAAGATAAAAACCCAGAATACTTAAAGCTTATCCAAGACACGGTTCTTTGTTTGAAAAGTGACGAAAATTATACAACTATTTATTTTAAAGAAGGTTCTACAAGTAAAAGTAAAATATTGAGAGGCAGTTTGTCTTATTTCGAAACTGCACTTGAATTGCCTTTTTTAAGAATTCATAGAGCTAATATTATCAATCTTAACAATGTTAAGAATATTAATGTGAATAGTCAAGGAGGAATCGTATTACTGAATACAGACGATATCAATTTAAGAGTGAGCCGAAAGTATGTTTCAGATTTAAAAAAGAATTGGGAAGCATTAAAATGTTTATAGTATTCCATCCCATTATTTAGTCAAGTATCACAACTATAGTGTTTCATGCTACCATAATATTTTTGATTCTTTTTCTTTGATTCATCAAAAATTTGTAATTGATGGACGATAAAGAAATAAACTTTGCTATAAAGTTTTCGTGTATTACAGCTTTATTTATGGGCATTATATATCCGTTAATGATATCAACATACGGATATGAGTGGTGGAATTATGTCTTGGAAGTTGGTTTTGGACCATTATTTATCATTTCATACATAGGGCTTTACTTATTTATTAAAAATATTGGTGATAGTTTTTTTAACCTGCTAGCAGTGGTTTTTCATGTGCTATCAGGCCTTACTGTACTTATGACTAATGTTTTACAAAAAGCAGTTTTTACCATAGGTATAGGATACAGCAAGATTGAAAATGAGATATCTAAGGAAATTATTGAAAAAACACATAAACTAGGAAACCTAACACAATTAGGTGTTGACTACGGTTTTGATGTTTTAGTTTCTGTAGCAACGATTTTTGTTGCTATGGCATTATTAAAACAAAGTTTTTATCCAAAATGGCTGGTATTTCTAGGTGTATTAGTAGGAGTGAGCGGACTAATCATAAATACCATTAAGTTTCCCATTCCCCCAGCAGATTCTGGATTGTTTGATCCAGGACCTTTGTATGCTATATTTGCTGCCTTTCTTTTTTTTCCAATGATATACCAAGTTTATTTAAAAAAATAAGTAATGAAGTCAATTAAACATATCTGCATATTAATATTTAGCATTATGTATTATACCTGTATTAGTCAGGCTCAAGATGATAAAACAATAAAAGGTATTCTCAATAAATTAGAGGAGGTTAAAGAAGGTGAAGTTTTAGATGTTACTAAAGCTTATGTAATAGATGCTAATGAGCAAGTGATTAAATATAAAACGTTTAAAGGTAAGTGGTTGTTAATAGATTTTTGGTCTACAGGATGTGCTCCATGTATAAAAGAATTTCCTGCTTTGGCAAAGTTTAGTAAAGAATTTAATGATAGCATTAACATTATTGCCGTGTCGGTAGATAGCAAATTTGAGAGATACAAAAAAAGTGCTAAAAAATATAAAATTAATGTGCCGCACTATTTTGGTGGATATACTTATGGCAACCAATTGTTTAATCTAAATATCAAAATATTTAAAACAGAAGAAGGTGATTATGTATTTAAAACCATGACACCCCAATATGTGTTGATAGACCCGAAGGGGAAAATTGTGAACAAAAATTTCCCAAAACCTTCAAGTGTAAATTTTAAAGCTAGTCTATTAAAAGCGTTGGGTATAATCTAAGTAAGATGCATAAATTCTACTGTCATAAAATGTATAACTAATTTTTATTCATTAAATAAAAAGATAAATATGGAATCAATAAATTCAGAGAAAGCCATAACAACTAAAAAAATGTTTAGCAGAACAACAACCATCAAAAGGTATATAGATGCTAAACCTGAAACGGTTTGGAATATATTAACTAATGGCAGCAACTATGTTGATTGGAATAGTACCATCACAATGTTTCAAGGCCATATAGCGCTTGGCAACATCATTAAATTGAAAACGTATCTTGATGAGAAACGTGTATTTAAGTTAAAAGTTAAGGAATTTGTAGAAAATAAAAAATTGATCTGGGGAGATGCAATGGGTAAGAGGGAGTTTGTATTAGAGTCACAAAAAGAAGGAACTAAATTTAGTATGACTGAAATCATTGGAGGTCCTTTATATCCGTTATTTGCTAAAATGATACCGCCATTTGATGAAGCATTTGAGAGATTTGTAAATGATTTAGAAAAAGAGGTGATGAAATAAAAATCTATTACGTTTTATTTATGAAATCAACTTTTAGCAATTCTTATACTTATCATTTAATCCTACGCCATTCAAAATCATTGGAATAATTTTTTCTAGTCGCGTTTGTTTAGTAGCTTCTCGTTTTGCAGTTGAGATGTACTCGCAATATTCACGCTGTTTGTAGTTTGATAAATTTTTAAAACTCGACTTTAAATTACTATTGTTTTTTAAGGCTTCATCCAGTTCTTTAGGAATTACTATTTCTTTTTTACTTCTGTCAGGTTTTACTTCTTTACCAAGTTTTTGGTTTTCAATGGCTTCTTTTACATATGCTAAAACTACATTTTTATCAATATCATTAATAGTCTCAAAACGCATTTGCCGCATGGCCTTTGTTTTACCATCCTGAGCATTTTGTAAAATATTCAATTCATCTTTTAGGAATACACCATTAAAAAACCAAATTCCAAAATGATTTTTGAATGCACCTAAACTCACCACATTTTTATTCTTTAGGGTGTATACAGGAAAACTCCATTTTATGGTTTCTTCTAATTCAGTAGACAAAATTATAGAGCGTAAAAGTTCTAATGCTTTGCCATAATGCGCATTCTCTTCGATGTATTCTTCTACAGAGTATACTTTTTTCATTTTAATAAGTTTGATTATAAGTTATTTCCCTTCAATATCACTAATATGATGCTCCAAAGCTTTTACAGAAATCTGTATTTCTAAAATTAAAAACGCCAAAGATGCAATAAGCAAAATAAGCGCTATACCAAATACCCAAATGGCAATGGTTTGTTGTTCTATATAAATTAGAAACATAGTTAATACACAAAGTAACAGACTAGAAATACCAAGAATTTGCATAGAGCGTGTTAAATACAATCGCTTTTTTATATTTTGAATTTGTGCTATTAGTACTGAGTCTTTATTTTGAATATATTTATCATGTAAACTTCTAATAGTAGCAGCATATGCTAAAAATCGATTCGTGTATGCTAACATGATTAGTGAAATAGCTGAAAATAAAAGTGCTGGCGTTGTTAAAGTTAATCCTTCCATAATTTCTGTAGAAAATGTATTTCAAAGTTAACTAAGTTTTTATATTTTCGGATAGTGCAAGAGGACTTTCTACATTACATCTGGAAACATAAGAAGTTTAATCAAACCGATTTAAATACTTCTGATAATGAATCTGTTGTTGTAATCTCTAATGGCGAACATAATTTAAATGCTGGGCCAGATTTTTTTAATGCAAGACTTAGAATAGGTGAACAACTTTGGGCAGGTAATGTTGAAATACACATTAAATCATCAGATTGGTTTTTACACAACCACGAAATAGATAAAGCTTATGATAATGTAATTCTGCATGTAGTTTGGGAACATGACGCTGAGGTATTTAGAAAAGATAATTCTGTGATTCCTACTTTAGAACTTAAAGATTATATATTGCCGCTAGCCTTAACGAATTACAATACCCTTTTTAACTCGAATACAAATTGGATTAATTGTGAGAAGGATTTTTCAGAAGTAGATGATTTTACCATTTCTAATTGGTTAGAACGTTTATATTTTGAACGTTTGGAACGAAAATCTGAAGATGTATTACAACTTTTAAAGCAGTCAAAAAATAATTGGGAAGCGGTATTGTTTAAAATGCTAGCCAAAAGTTTTGGACTTAAAGTAAACGGAGAAGCATTTTTAAGTTTAGCAAATTCATTTGACTTTTCAATTTTAAGAAAATCACAATCAAAACAAGAAACTTTAGAAGCTTTATTGTTTGGGCAATCAGGGTTATTAGAAGTTTCTATTGAAGATCCGTATCATAAATCACTTCAAAACGACTATCAATTTTTAAAACAAAAATTTAAGCTTGATAATACACTTGTGGTAGCTCCTTCATTTTTTAGATTAAGACCAAATAATTTTCCAACCATCAGGTTATCGCAATTGGCTAATGTGTATCATACACACCAAAATTTATTTTCAAAAGTAATTGAAGCCGAATCGATTGAGGATATTTATAATATATTTTCAGTAACAACTTCAGAATTTTGGAAAACACATTATACCTTTTTAAAAGCTTCAAAATCGTCTAAAAAAGCGATTTCAAAAGCATTTATAGACTTACTAATCATAAATACACTTATACCTGTAAAATTCAGCTATGCAAAATTTAAAGGACAATTTGTAGAAGAGGCTATATTAGAATTGATAATGCAGTTGCCTTCAGAGAAGAATAGTGTTGTAGATAAATTCAATTCGCTTAAAAATGTATCAAAAAGTGCGATGCAATCCCAAGCTTTAATTCAACTTAAAAATGAATATTGTGATAAAAACAAATGTTTACAATGTGCAATTGGGAGTAAACTTTTAAACCGTTAAATTTTAAAAAGAATAAACTAAAGGTTAACTTGCGGTTATGAATATATTTTACCGAATATTATTGTATTTACAGAAGCATGGGTACCATGTTTGTCAACGTATAGCTGATAGATTAGGTATTAGAGCCAAGGTGGTACGCACTTCTTTTATGTACATTACATTTGTTACTGTTGGTTTTGGTTTTGCCCTATATATGTTTTTAGCCTTTTGGATGCGTATTAAAGATTTAATTTATACCAAAAGATCCTCTGTATTTGACCTATAGCGAATGAATCCAATAGTACGACTTTTTAGATCCAGAATATATACTGCACTTGCGCTGTTGGTGTTTATTTTGATGATTGGTGTAATTGGCTATCGCTTTATTTCTGATTATTCGTGGGTTGACGCGCTTTACATGACCGTTATCACGATGACTACAGTTGGTTTTGGCGAAGTAACACCATTAGATGAACAGTCTAAAATATTTACCATATTCTTAATTTTGGCAAGTGTTATCATAGTGGGTTATGCCTTGTCGATTATAACAGAATATATTTTAAGTAAAAATGATGTTGAAGAATTAAAACATAAAAAGATGCAAAAGAAAATAGATGGTTTTAAGGATCATGTTGTCATTTGTGGCTATGGAAGAAATGGCAAGCAAGCTGCTAGAAAATTGCAGGCACATAACAAATCGTATGTGGTTATTGAAAAAGATAAAGATGTTGAAGAGCGTTTGAAACATGATGATGTACCTTATGTAATAGGTAATGCTAACGAGGATGAAACGTTGCTTTTGGCTGGAGTAGACAGAGCATCTAGTTTTATAAGTGCACTCCCAAGTGATGCTGATAACTTATTTGTAGTGCTATCTACAAGACAACTCAACAAGAAGATAAATATTATTAGTAGAGCATCTCAAGAATCATCATATAAAAAATTAAAATTTGCAGGCGCTAATAACGTGATATTACCAGACAAAATAGGAGGTGATCATATGGCATCTTTAGTCGTTGTTCCTGGTTTAATGGAATTTATCGATAACCTATCTATCGTAGGAAATGCGAATATTAATATTGAGGAAGTTGCCGTTGAAAAATTATTCAATACTAAAAAGAAGAAAACGAGAACCATAAAAGACTTAGACTTGCGTAAGAAAACTGGCTGTACTGTAATAGGATACAAAGATGAAAATGGAGAATACACCGTTAATCCAGAAGCCGAATTACCTTTAGCTCCAAATTCTAAAATTATTGTATTAGGCCGACCGGAACAAATTGAAGAGCTGAATTCTGAATATGATATCGAATTAGAGGAATAATCACATTTAGCATAATATGTTTTAAAAAACCATTTTTTTTTAGCATCTTGCTGACTTCTTATGTATTTTTTTCAATAAAACACTAACACTTTTTGACTATGAAGAAATATCTTCTTACAATTCTTACTATCATTTCTCCTTTACTAACTTTTGCTCAGGAAGCAGAAAAAGGACTTGATCAAAGAATAGATGAAGCTTTTCAACCTGTGGCTGACGGCTTTTTTAATGCAATATTCTTTCCAATTTACCAAGGTGAAACGATTACAATTCCTTTCGTGCTATTACTGTTAGTTGGAAGCGCATTATTCTTTACTATATACTTTGGATTTCCTAACATACGCTATTTTGGTAAAGCAATAAATGTAGTAAGAGGAAAGTATGATGATGTAGATCATGCTACTTCTGGTGAAATGTATGGAGACCCTACTCCAGGAGGTGATGCTATTGAAACCATAAGGGACGAAAGCAAAGAAGGTGAGGTAAGTCATTTTCAAGCTTTGGCAACAGCAGTATCAGGAACTGTTGGTAATGGTAATATTGCTGGCGTGGCCTTGGCTATTGCTTTAGGTGGACCAGGAGCTACGTTTTGGATGATTGTTTGTGGTTTAATAGGTATGTCTACAAAATTTGTTGAATGTACATTAGGGGTTGAATTTAGAGATGTTGATAGCGATGGTACTGTTTACGGGGGGCCAATGTATTACATAAGTAAAGGATTAAAATCTAAGGGATTTAAAACTTTAGGAAAAGTTGCCGCGGCTATTTTTGCTGTATTCTGTATTGGTGGCTCATTTGGTGGAGGTAACGCAGCGCAGTCTAATCAAGCTACAATTGTAATAAAAGAATTGTTTAATTGGGAGAGTACAGCGGCTGGAGCTATTGTTGGTCTAGTCCTAGCAATATTAGTTGGTATTATTATTATTGGAGGAATTAAAAGAATTGCTCAGGTAACAGAGAAAGTAGTACCTTTTATGGCGGTAATGTACGTTGCGGCATGCTTATATATTATATTAAGTAACTTTAGTTTAATCGATGATGCTATAGGTTTAATTGTAACCGAAGCATTTAACCCAACAGCTTTTGGTGTAGGTTCAGTTATAGGTGTATTATTAGTTGGATTTCAAAGAGCTGCTTTCTCAAATGAGGCTGGAGCGGGTTCTGCATCAATTGCTCATTCTGCTGTTAAAACAAAATATTCTGCTTCAGAAGGACTAGTTGCACTTTTAGAACCATTTATTGATACTGTTTTAATTTGTACTATGACAGCTTTAGTAATAGTGATTTTTAACTTCGGAGGGTTCTTTGAATATGGAGGAGATGGATCAGGAGTAGTTTTTATTGATGGTCAACCTTTTGAAGGCGCAGGAATTACATCCAAAGCATTTGCTCAGTATATACCTTATTCTAATATATTTTTAACTATAGCTGTAGTGTTATTTGCTGTCTCTACTATGATATCATGGTCATATTACGGATTACAATCGTGGAAATTTTTATTCGGAAGAGGAAAAACTGCTGATTTAGTTTATAAATTATTATTCTTAACATTTGTTGTTATAGGTGCAGCTGCGAGTATGGGCTCTATTTGGAAGTTCTCTGATGCAATGATTTTTGCAATGATTTTTCCAAATATGGTTGGTTTATTTTTCTTATTCCCTGTTGTTAAAAAACAACTCAAGAGATATCTTGATGCTATTAAAGCGGCCAAGTCTTAAACTAAACTAACACAGATATATGAAATCCCATTTTCTATTCACCAAAGAACAGCGAAATGGGATTTTTTTATTGCTATTAATCATTGTAGCTCTACAATGCATCTATTTTTTTATTGACTTTTCGTCAGAAGACGTTTCAGTCGATGATGCCGAATTAAAAAAATACGAAGCAGAAATTGATTCTTTGAGACAGGTTAAGATTGAAGAACGTAAGCCTAAAATTTATCCCTTTAATCCAAATTACATTACTGACTATAAAGGTTCAACTTTAGGAATGAGTAATGAAGAAATTGATAGATTGTTGGCGTTCAGAAAACAAAACAAGTGGATTAATTCCGCAAAACAATTTCAGAACGTAACAGGTATATCAGATAGTCTTTTTGCTCAAATTTCTCCATATTTTAAGTTTCCAGATTGGGTCACAAACCCGAAGCCAAAATCATCGTATACACAAACATATAACAACACACCAAAAACCTACGCTCAGAAAAAAGACTTAAACAAAGCCACTGCTAACGAATTACAGCGTGTAAATGGTATTGGCGAAAAACTATCGGAGCGTATTGTGAAATACCGAGATAAATTTAAAGGCGGATTTATTGCAGATGCCCAATTGCAAGACGTATATGGCTTATCTCCAGAGGTGATTTCAAAAATCAAAGAACACTTCACCGTAAAAACACCTCGAAACATCAAAACACTAAATTTAAACACAGCCACTGTAGACGAACTTGTTTCCATCCAACATATAGATTACGAAATAGCCCATAATATTATAGAATACCGTAAGCTTCATGAAGGCTTTGTCTCGTTAAATCAATTATCAAAAGTAAAGGACTTTCCTTTGAGCAAATTAGAGATAATTCAATTATCTTTGCACATTCAATAAATGAGCACATTAAAATTTCCTATCCTTTACAAGCCAAACAGAGTTTTAATGTTTATTTAAAAATTAAAGTATGACAAGTATGTACTTCACTGAAGAGCACAATCTCTTTAGAAAAAGTTTACAAGATTTTCTTAAAAAAGAAGTAGTCCCACATATCGAAGATTGGGAGAAATCAGGAGAAATAGATAAAGCTGTTTGGTTAAAATTTGGTGAAATGGGCTTTTTCGGTATCAATTACCCAGAAGCCTATGGCGGATTGGATTTAGATTTATTCTACACCGTAATTCTATTAGAAGAACTTCAAAAAATTAATTCTGGCGGATTCGCAGCAGCCGTATGGGCGCATGTGTATTTAGCCATGACGCATTTAAATGCTGAAGGTGATGAGGCCATAAAGCAAAAATACCTCACCACAAGTATCACTGGAGAAAAAATAGGATGTTTATGCATTACAGAGCCTTTTGGAGGGAGTGATGTAGCTGGAATGCGAACCACCGCTGTAAAGAATGGCGATTCATACGTCATTAATGGTTCAAAAACATTTATTACAAATGGAGTAAACAGCGATTATTTAATCATAGCTGCGAAAACAAATCCAGAATTAGGTAATAAAGGCATCAGCATTTTTATAATAGATAGAGATGCTCCAGGAGTATCAGCAACTAAGCTAGATAAGTTAGGTTGGAGAGCTTCAGATACTGGCGAAATAGCCTTCGATAATGTTACTATTCCAGCCAGTAATTTAATGGGCGAAGAAAACAAAGGGTTTGCCTACATCATGCAACACTTTTCTTTAGAGCGCTTAATTATGGGAATCAACGCCCACGCACGTGCAGAATATGCTTTAGAGTACGCGATGCAATATATGAGTGAGCGTACTGCCTTTGGAACAACTATCGATAAATTTCAAGCACTACGACATAGTTTATCAGATTTGTATGCCGATTTAGACATCAATAAAGCCTACAATTACGCCGTGGCAAATGCCCTTGATAAAGGCGAATATGTGGTAAAAGAAGCCACAATTTCTAAATTAAAATCCACAAAAATGGCCGATGAGGTCATCTACCAATGCCTACAATTTTTAGGTGGTTATGGCTATATGGAAGAGTACCCAATGGCACGACTATTTAGAGACAGCAGACTAGGACCAATAGGAGGAGGAACTTCTGAAATTTTACGCGAAATTATTGCTAAAATCATAATCGATAAGAAAGAATATAGGCCTGCAACCAAATAGTTTTTTACAGAAATCTTATAAATAAGTGTTTGGGCGTTACCCTGTCGGGTCGGGCTTTCGGCAGTCGCTCTCTCCTGCGTCGAGGAGCTTCAACAAATGCCTCAATCCCTAACGCGGGTTTGTTTGTTAGAGAAAGTTTTTAAGCTAAAAGGCGTTTTATTTTGGAGAGGTTCGTTTAACGGTTTGTTGCGTTGGTGGAAGACTAATTTAGTAAAAAAGTCTGGAAATAGTTGAGCTGCGAGGTCTTTCCGAAGGAAAAATCAGAAGTAATGAACTATACACTTTGCTGTACCTAGTTCTTTTTTAGAATATTTTTCAACTCTGGAATCTTATCAAATTCTTTAAAGGCAAGTTTTAGTTTTTTGTCAAACTCAGTCATTTTATTGGTTTCTAGATCTCTATATTGTTCTAGGGTTATTTTATCATTCTCAAATGTTCCAAATATTTCTAATGTTTTAATGTTAACATTTTGATTAAACGTTAAAGTTCTAATAGAGATTTTGTTGTCAGTTAGTTGATATGTTCCATGGCCGAAGTATTCTTCTCTTTTAAACTCTTTATTTATTTCTTCAACAGTTTTATTGGTCAGATAACACTCAAAATGTTTTAATGCACTATTAATCGTATTCTCAATTTTACGTTTGCATTGGAAGTCAGAACTCAAAGATATACTTGAGAAATATCTAAAGTTTATTGAGCTTCCATTGGAATAAAAAATAGTTGGTTCGATAGAAATTTCGTAAGTAGCGCTGTCATCTTCGTTAAAAGGGCAGGGTTTTAATTTATGAACTTCATAATAGTAACCATCAGTCCTTAATTTAGGTGTATTAGTTTTAATATTAGATTCTGTATAGCGATGTCCAATATTATCAATTAAAAAACATGAAAGGCTAAATAATATGGGCAATATAGAGGTATAAATTTTCATTAAATTAGGTGTAACTTCGTGGATATACACTGTTTTAATGGCTTTTATCCGACGTTAAACGAAGGTAGACGAAAATTTCTACAAAGTCAAATTTCAAACTATCAAACAAATATTAATTTTAGCTATTGCAAAATCTAAAATACTTTTTATATTTGCACCCGAAAATTCTAAAAGAGAGGAGGTTAAGACCTATGTTGATAGTTCCAATAAAAGAAGGAGAAAATATAGATAGAGCGTTAAAGCGCTACAAACGAAAGTTTGATAGAACTGGAAGAAAACGTGCGTTACAAACTAGAAAGCAGTTTACTAAGCCTTCTGTAGCACGCAGAGCACAAATTCAAAAGGCGCAGTATATCCAAACATTAAGAGATGCTGAGAATATGTAATGTTTCAGTTATAGAATAAAAAATCCCGCAAATAGCGGGATTTTTTTTGCTTCATCATTAAATAAAAAGGTTGTAAATTTATCTAGAAATCTATTAGTCTAACTTTTCTAAAAGTCTAAAAAAGCAATTGTCATTCAACGCGTTTACAGATTACCTTCTCTTAGAGAAAAATTATTCAAAGCTTACGGTAAAAGCTTATCAGACAGATTTAGAATCTTTTCAAAAATTTATATCAGAAGAATACAATTCAGCATCTATTAAAAATGTTAACTATCCACAAATAAGAACATGGATTGTAAACTTAGTAGAAACTGGATTAACCAACAGAAGCATCAACAGAAAAATATCATCTTTAAATACCTATTATAAGTTCTTGCTAAAAGTTGGCGATGTAAAACAGAATCCGCTAGCAAAACACAAGGCATTAAAAACGAGTAAAAAAGTTCAAATACCATTTTCAGAACAAGAAATAGAAACAGTTTTAGACGCTCTTAATTTTGATACGTCCTTTGAAGGCTTAAGAGATAAATTGGTTATAGAATTATTTTATTCTACAGGGATTCGCCGTATTGAACTCGTAGAGCTTAAGTTGTCGAGTATAGACTTAAATAGAAAAACTGTTAAAGTTCTCGGAAAAAGAAATAAGGAACGTATTGTACCGTTATTAACTTCAGTAAAGGAAACTATAGAACGTTATTTAAAAGAACGCAATAGTTTGCCAATAATTAAAGATGCAAGTCATCTGCTTTTAACGAAAAAAGGCGTTAAAATATACGAAACACTTGTTTACAGAATTATAAATGATTATTTTAGTCAGGCTTCCACAAAGGTAAAAAAGAGTCCACATATATTAAGACATTCCTTTGCGACGCATTTATTAAATCAGGGAGCAGATTTAAACGCTGTTAAAGAGCTTCTTGGTCATACAAGTTTAGCAGCAACTCAGGTTTATACTCATAATAGTATAGCCGAACTTAAAAAAGTACATTTAAAAGCACACCCCAGAAGTAAAAAATAGCGCTTTTAAATTTTTGTCTAACCAAAATAGTGATAGTATGAAATAGCCTATAGAATATTATGTTGCCTAAGCATAATTTAAATCATACAATATCTCTATTTAAAAAATTAAACCACATGAAAGTAAACACGCAATCTATTAATTTTAATGCTGATAGAAAATTAATTAATTTCATTCAAAAGCGAATGGATAAATTAGATATGTACTACGATAAGGTTATTAAATCTGATGTGTATTTAAAGGTTGAAAATACTAGCGATAAAGAAAATAAAGTTTTTGAAGCAAGAGTAAGTGTTCCTGGAGATAGTTTTATAGTAAAAAAACAATGTAAAACATTTGAAGAAGGTGCAGATAATGCTGTTGCATCGTTACAAAGGCAGCTAAAAAAGCGAAAAGAAAAATTAAGAGCACATTCTTGATAATTTTTTTCGAAAAAATGTTTTGAATAACTAAAAATATATATACATTTGCAGTCCGTTAGAAATAACGGGCTTTTTTTATGTGTAAAAATGTAAAAATGCCGATATAGCTCAGCTGGCTAGAGCAGCTGATTTGTAATCAGCAGGTCGTGGGTTCGAGTCCCTCTATCGGCTCTAAAAAAGCAAAAGAATTAGTTCTTTAAAATATTGAAAAACATTAATTGGGAAGATACTCAAGCGGCCAACGAGGACAGACTGTAAATCTGTTGGTTTTCACCTTCGCAGGTTCGAATCCTGCTCTTCCCACATAATAATTTCAAATAAGGAGTTGTCAAAAGTTCACTTTTGTAAAGCTGCGTTTTGAAATTATTTGGATTGGGTCACCAATAGGATCATCGAGCATAGCGAGATAATCCTTTAAAACCAAGCAAGCGAAAGTTTGCAAAATGCGGGAGTAGCTCAGTTGGTAGAGCGTCAGCCTTCCAAGCTGAATGTCGCCAGTTCGAACCTGGTCTCCCGCTCAAAACCATTTACGAGTTACGATGTACGAGTGCAAAATCGTAAATCAAAAATCGGCAATCGTAAATGAATTGCCGACGTAGCTCAGGGGTAGAGCGTTTCCTTGGTAAGGAAGAGGCCACGGGTTCAAATCCCGTCGTTGGCTCAAAAATAAAAACTAGAGTACACTAATATTATTATATAACTAAGATTTAAATTATTTAAAACATGGCAAAGGCAACTTTCGATCGTTCAAAACCACATTTAAACATTGGTACTATTGGACACGTAGATCACGGTAAAACAACTTTAACTGCTGCTATTACTAAAGTATTAGCTGATGCAGGTTTATCAGAAGCAAAAGATTTCGATCAAATCGATAACGCTCCAGAAGAGAAAGAAAGAGGTATTACAATTAATACATCTCACGTAGAATATCAAACAGCAAATCGTCACTATGCTCACGTTGACTGTCCAGGTCACGCGGATTACGTAAAGAACATGGTAACTGGTGCTGCTCAAATGGACGGTGCTATCTTAGTTGTTGCTGCAACTGATGGTCCTATGCCACAAACACGTGAGCACATCTTATTAGGTCGCCAAGTTGGTATTCCTCGTATCGTTGTTTTCTTAAACAAAGTTGATATGGTGGATGATGAAGAGCTTTTAGAGCTTGTTGATATGGAGGTTAGAGATTTATTAAACTTCTACGAATATGATGGGGATAACGGACCTGTAATTTCTGGTTCTGCTTTAGGTGCACTTAATGGTGAGCAAAAATGGGTAGATACAGTAATGGAATTAATGACTGCTTGTGATGAGTGGATTGAAGAGCCTGTTCGTGATATGGATAAGCCTTTCTTAATGCCTATTGAAGATGTATTCTCTATTACTGGTCGTGGTACTGTTGCAACTGGTAGAATTGAAACTGGTGTAGCAAACACTGGAGATCCTGTAGAGATTATCGGTATGGGTGCTGAGAAATTAACATCTACTATTACTGGTATTGAAATGTTCCGTCAAATATTAGATAGAGGAGAAGCTGGAGATAACGCTGGTATCTTATTAAGAGGTATTGAGAAAACTCAAATCTCAAGAGGTATGGTTATTACTAAGCCAGGTTCTGTAACACCACATGCTAAGTTTAAAGCAGAGGTTTATATCCTTAAAAAAGAAGAAGGTGGACGTCACACACCATTCCATAATAACTACCGTCCTCAGTTCTACGTTCGTACAACTGACGTAACTGGAAACATTGCGCTTCCTGATGGAGTTGAAATGGTAATGCCTGGAGATAACTTAACTATTACTGTTGAGTTAATTCAACCAATTGCAATGAATATTGGTTTACGTTTTGCTATCCGTGAAGGTGGTAGAACTGTAGGTGCAGGTCAGGTAACTGAAATTTTAGACTAAACACTAGTTTAATATATAGATATAGACTTAAGGTATCACGTTGAAAAGCGTGATGCCTTTTGACTTATATTTACGGGTTTAGCTCAGTTGGTAGAGCACTGGTCTCCAAAACCAGTTGTCGGGAGTTCGAGCCTCTCAACCCGTGCAAGAAAAAAAGAGTAATAAGCTACTCAATAATTTAAATAGGATGCAAGTCCTAGAAAAAAGAAATTAAATGGCTGGAATTGTAACATACGTAAAAGAATCGTTCGACGAACTAAAAAATAATGTGTCATGGCCTTCGTGGGCAGAAGCGCAAAGTTTAACAGTTTTAGTAGCTGTGTTTTCAATTATATTCTCTTTAGCAATATGGGGAGTGGATACGGTTTTCAGCAAGGTGATAACAGCTTACTTTGATTTAATTAAATAAAAATTTTTTATGTCTGAAGTAAGTGAAAAAAAATGGTATGTTGTTAGGGCTGTAAGTGGTCAGGAAAACAAAATCAAAACATATATTGAGAATGAAATCGCTCGATTAGGTTTACAAGATTATGTTGATCAGGTATTAGTGCCTACAGAAAAAGTAATTCAAATTCGTAATGGTAAAAAAATTCAGAAGGAAAAGGTGTTTTTCCCTGGATATATCATGGTTCAAGCGAATTTAACTGGCGAAGTACCTCACATCATCAAAGGAATAACAAATGTTATCGGTTTCTTAGGTGAAACAAAAGGAGGAGATCCAGTACCGTTAAGACAATCTGAAGTAAACAGAATGTTAGGTAAAGTTGATGAATTAGCTGTAGATGAAAACATACATGTAGCTATTCCATTTACTAAAGGTGAAACTGTAAAAGTAATTGATGGTCCATTCAATGGATTTGATGGTACTATTGAAAATATAAATGAAGAAAAACGCAAACTTGAAGTAATGGTTAAGATTTTCGGAAGAAAAACACCATTAGAATTAAGTTACATGCAAGTTGAGAAAATTTAATAATTGTTACATATCCAGATAAGTTTAGAGCTTCCAAACTAATCTTATCAAATTTAAATTTTAAAAAATGGCAAAAGAGTTAGGTAAAGTAGTTAAGCTACAAGTTAGGGGAGGTGCAGCGAATCCATCGCCACCGGTTGGACCCGCTCTAGGTGCTGCTGGAGTAAACATTATGGAGTTCTGTAAGCAATTTAATGCTAGAACTCAAGATAAAGCTGGTAAAGTATTACCTGTTGTTATTAGTGTTTACAAGGACAAGTCTTTCGATTTCGTAATCAAGACGCCACCAGCTGCAGTACAATTATTAGAAGCGGCCAAGGTGAAAAAGGGTTCAGGTGAACCAAACCGAAAAAAAGTAGCTAAAGTGTCTTGGGACCAAGTAAAAACCATTGCAGAAGATAAAATGCAAGATTTAAATGCATTTACTGTTGAATCTGCTATGAAAATGGTTGCTGGTACAGCAAGATCAATGGGAATCACTGTAACAGGGAAATTCCCTTCTTAATCTATTAAAGACATTAGAAAATGGCAAGATTAACAAAAAAGCAAAAAGAGGCTTTAGCGAAAATAGAAAAAGGTAAACTGTATTCTGTTGATGAAGCGTCTGCATTAATCAAAGAAATTACCAATACAAAATTTGATGCATCTGTAGATTTAGCAGTGCGTTTAGGAGTAGATCCTAGAAAAGCAAATCAAATGGTAAGAGGTGTAGTATCTCTTCCTCATGGTACTGGTAAAGATATGAAAGTATTAGCATTAGTAACACCAGATAAAGAAGCCGAAGCTAAAGAAGCTGGAGCAGATTATGTAGGTTTAGACGAATACCTTGATAAAATTAAAGGTGGTTGGACAGACGTAGATGTTATCGTTACTATGCCAAGTGTAATGGGTAAATTAGGTCCTTTAGGACGTGTATTAGGTCCTCGTGGTTTAATGCCTAACCCAAAAACTGGTACTGTAACTATGGATGTTGCAAAAGCTGTAAGCGAAGTAAAAGCTGGTAAAATTGACTTTAAAGTTGATAAAACTGGTATCGTTCACGCTGCTATTGGTAAAGCATCATTTAGTGCTGATAAAATTGCGGGTAACGCAAATGAATTATTACAAACATTAATTAAGTTAAAACCAACTACTGCAAAAGGTGTTTATGTGAAGAGTGTTTTTATGTCTTCTACCATGAGCCCTAGCCTTGCAATAGATCCTAAAATTGGTTAATTAGTTAAATAACTTTTATTATGACAAGAGAAGAAAAATCGCAAGTAATTCAAGACTTAACTGCTCAATTAGCTGATAATGCAAATATCTATTTAACGGATATTTCAGGATTAAATGCAGGAACTACTTCAGACTTACGTCGTGCTTGTTTTAAGGCTAATGTAAGTATGGCAGTTGTTAAGAATACATTACTTGAAAAAGCAATGGAAGCATCAGATAAAGAATTTGGTGAACTTCCATCGGTTTTAAAAGGAAATACATCTGTGATGTATTCTGAAACTGGTAATGCACCAGCTAAAGTAATCAAAGCTTTTAGAAAAAAATCAGAAAAGCCTCTATTAAAAGGTGCTTTTATTGAAGAAGCTGTTTACATTGGTGACGACCAGTTAGATATGTTAGTAGATATCAAGTCTAAAGAAGAGTTGATAGGAGAGATTGTTACATTATTACAATCGCCTGCTAAAAATGTTATTTCTGCACTTAAATCAGGTGGAGGAACATTGGCAGGTATTATTAAAACTTTATCCGAGAAAGAAGGATAAACAAATAAGTACGCACTTTTTACAATTATATTATTATTAAAACATTTTTAAAACGATAGAAAAATGGCAGATTTAAAAGATTTCGCAGAACAATTAGTTAACTTAACTGTAAAAGAAGTTAATGAGTTAGCTACTATATTAAAAGACGAGTATGGTATCGAGCCTGCTGCTGCAGCTGTTGCTGTTGCTGCTGGAGGTGCTGCTGCTGGTGGAGACGCTGCAGAAGAGCAAACTGAATTTGATGTAATCCTTAAAGCTCCAGGTGGTTCTAAACTAGCTGTAGTAAAATTAGTTAAAGAGTTAACTGGTTTAGGATTAAAAGAAGCTAAAGGTCTTGTAGATGAAGCTCCTTCTGCAATTAAAGAAGGTGTTGCTAAAGACGAAGCTGAAGCTCTTAAAGCTCAATTAGAAGAAGCAGGAGCTGAGGTTGAGCTTAAGTAAGCTTAATTACTCAACAATACAAAGGTTTAGGTTTATCCCGCGAAGGCGGGATATCGCCTAGACCATTTTGCGTATATAACCATATACTCAAATAAATTGAAAAAACAGCATGTTTAGTAGGTTTAAAAACTGGCTGTTTCTCTAGTGTTTAAAAGCGCTATCAAAATTTTTTTTAATCAAAATTCCGTCCATTGATGTTGTCAACACAAGCTGAAAGATTAAATTTCTCCTCTATTGTAAATAGAACAGAATATCCAGATTTCTTGGATATTCAGATTAAATCCTTTCAGGATTTTTTCCAATTAGAAACAAAATCTGAAGAAAGAGGTGATGAAGGATTATATAATACCTTCATGGAAAACTTTCCAATTACAGATTCTCGTAATCAATTCGTATTAGAATTTTTAGATTACTTTGTTGATCCACCTAGATATGCTATCGAAGAGTGTATCGAAAGAGGATTAACGTATAGTGTTCCGCTAAAAGCAAGGTTAAAGTTATACTGTACAGATCCTGAACATGAAGATTTCGAAACTATTGTTCAAGATGTATACTTAGGAACTATACCTTACATGACGCCAAGTGGTACTTTTGTTATCAATGGTGCAGAGCGTGTTGTGGTGTCTCAGTTACACCGTTCACCAGGGGTTTTCTTTGGTCAGTCTTTCCATGCAAATGGTACAAAATTATATTCTGCGAGAGTAATTCCTTTTAAAGGATCTTGGATAGAATTTGCTACAGATATCAACCAGGTAATGTATGCCTATATTGATAGAAAGAAAAAATTACCTGTTACTACCTTATTCCGTGCTATCGGATTTGAGCGTGATAAAGATATTTTAGAAATTTTTGACTTAGCAGAGGAAGCTAAAGTTTCTAAAACAGGATTAAAGAAATATTTAGGACGAAAGTTAGCGGCACGTGTATTAAATACATGGCATGAGGATTTTGTTGATGAAGATACAGGTGAAGTTGTGTCTATCGAGCGTAACGAGATTGTACTTGATCGTGATACAATTTTAGACAAAGAAAATATTGAAGAAATACTTGAAGCTGGCGTAAAAACAATCTTATTACATAAAGAAAGTAATGAGCAAGGCGATTATGCAATTATTCATAATACGCTTCAAAAAGATCCAACAAACTCCGAGAAAGAGGCTGTTGAGCATATTTATAGACAACTACGTAATGCAGAACCGCCAGATGAGGAAACGGCACGTGGTATCATAGATAAGTTATTCTTCTCAGATCAACGTTATTCTTTAGGTGAAGTTGGTCGTTACAGAATGAACAAAAAATTAGGTTTAGATATCGGAATGGACAAGCAAGTATTGACCAAAGAAGATATTATAACCAT
Organism: uncultured Flavobacteriaceae bacterium; assembly: GCA_947502975.1. Lineage (GTDB taxonomy): Bacteria > Bacteroidota > Bacteroidia > Flavobacteriales > Flavobacteriaceae > Jejuia. The sequence goes on along the minus strand of CANNBV010000008.1, from coordinate 46,246 downwards.
CATAAAATATTTAATTGAGCTGATTAATTCTAAAGCAGAGATTGATGATATCGATCACTTATCAAACCGTCGTGTACGTACTGTAGGTGAGCAATTATCATCTCAATTTGGTGTTGGTTTAGCACGTATGGCACGTACTATTCGTGAGCGTATGAATGTTCGTGATAACGAAGTGTTTACACCAATAGATTTAATTAATGCGAAGACCTTATCTTCAGTTATTAACTCTTTCTTCGGAACAAACCAGTTGTCTCAGTTTATGGATCAAACCAATCCATTAGCGGAGATTACGCACAAACGTCGTTTATCAGCTTTAGGACCTGGAGGTTTATCCAGAGAAAGAGCAGGTTTCGAGGTGCGTGATGTTCACTATACGCACTACGGACGTTTATGTCCTATTGAAACACCAGAAGGACCGAATATTGGTTTAATTTCTTCACTTTCAGTATTTGCGAAAGTAAATTCAATGGGATTCATTGAAACACCATATAGAAAAGTTGAAGAAGGTGTTGTAGATATCAAAAATGCGCCAACATACTTAAGTGCAGAAGAAGAGGAAGAAAAATTAATCGCTCAAGCAACTATTGAGGTTGATGAAAGTGGTAAAATTTTACATGATAAGGTAATTGCACGTATGGAAGGGGATTTCCCTGTGATTGATCCGAATGAATTGCATTACACAGATGTTGCACCAAACCAAATTTCATCTATTTCAGCTTCGTTAATTCCATTCTTAGAGCATGATGATGCAAACCGTGCCTTGATGGGATCAAACATGATGCGTCAAGCTGTACCGTTATTAAGAGTTGATGCACCGATAGTTGGAACTGGTTTAGAGCGTCAAGTAGCTTCAGATTCTAGAGTATTAATTAATGCTGAAGGATCAGGTGAAGTATTATATGTTGATGCTAACGAAATTAAAATTAGATACGATCGTACTGATGATGAAGCTAAAGTAAGTTTTGATAGCGATATCAAAACATACCCATTAGTAAAATTCAGAAAAACGAATCAAGGTACTTCTATTAACCTTAAGCCTATCGTTAAAAAGGGAGATAAAGTAACGAAAGGACAAGTATTATCTGAAGGGTATGCAACTCAAAAAGGAGAGCTAGCTTTAGGTAGAAATATGAAAGTGGCCTTTATGCCTTGGAAAGGATATAACTTTGAGGATGCGATTGTAATTTCTGAAAAAGTTGTTCGTGAAGATATATTTACGTCTATTCATATTGATGAGTATTCTCTTGATGTTAGAGATACTAAATTGGGTAATGAAGAATTAACGAATGACATTCCTAATGTTTCTGAAGAAGCTACTAAAGATTTAGATGAATACGGAATGATTCGCGTTGGTGCTGAAGTAAAACCTGGTGATATCTTAATAGGTAAGATTACGCCAAAAGGTGAATCTGATCCAACACCAGAAGAAAAATTACTACGTGCCATCTTTGGTGATAAAGCAGGAGATGTTAAGGATGCTTCATTGAAAGCTTCACCTTCGCTAAATGGTGTTGTAATTGATAAGAAGTTGTTTGCTAGAGCTGTAAAAGATAAGCGCAAGAGAGCACAAGATAAAGATGATATCTTAGCTTTAGAAGCACAATACGACAGAAAGTTTGATGAACTAAAAGAAGTTTTAGTAGAGAAGCTTTTCACTATTGTAAATGGAAAAACTGCGCAAGGTATCTTTAATGATTTAGGTGAAGAAGTATTACCAAAAGGTAAGAAGTTCACGTTAAAGATGTTAAATGCTGTTGATGATTATGCACATTTAGTATCTGGAAAATGGACGACAGACGATCATACAAATCAATTGGTTTCTGAATTAATCCATAACTATAAAATTAAAGAAAACGATTTACAGGGTGCGTTACGTCGCGAGAAGTTTACTATTTCTGTAGGTGATGAATTACCAGCAGGTATCATCAAGTTAGCTAAAGTTTACATTGCTAAAAAACGTAAACTTAAAGTAGGTGATAAGATGGCAGGACGTCACGGTAACAAGGGTATTGTTGCTCGTATTGTTCGTCAAGAAGATATGCCATTCTTAGAAGACGGAACGCCTGTTGATATTGTATTGAATCCACTTGGTGTACCATCTCGTATGAACATCGGACAGATTTATGAAACTGTATTAGGATGGGCAGGACAAAATTTAGGTCGTAAATATGCTACACCAATTTTTGATGGAGCCAATATTGATCAAATTAATGCTTTAACTGACGAAGCGGGAATCCCAAGATATGGTCATACATATTTATATGACGGTGGAACAGGAGAACGTTTTGATCAACCGGCTACAGTTGGTGTTATCTATATGTTGAAACTAGGACATATGGTTGACGATAAAATGCATGCACGTTCTATAGGACCTTACTCATTAATTACGCAACAACCATTAGGTGGTAAAGCACAATTTGGTGGACAGCGTTTTGGTGAGATGGAAGTTTGGGCACTTGAGGCATATGGTGCTTCAAGTACCTTACGTGAGATCTTAACTGTGAAATCTGATGATGTAATCGGTAGAGCCAAAACTTACGAAAGTATAGTTAAAGGAGAACCAATGCCAGATCCAGGTTTACCAGAATCTTTCAATGTATTAATGCATGAATTGAAAGGTTTAGGCTTAGACATCAGATTAGAGGAGTAGTTAATTAATTAAATTCATTTCAACCATATATTATGGCAAGAAAACAAGATAAAAATGCAGTTAAGAGGTTTAATAAAATCTCAATTGGTTTAGCATCACCAGAGTCTATTTTAGCAGAATCTAGAGGTGAAGTTTTAAAACCAGAAACTATTAATTATCGTACACACAAACCAGAACGTGATGGTTTGTTCTGTGAGCGTATTTTTGGCCCTGTAAAGGATTACGAATGTGCTTGTGGAAAATATAAAAGAATTCGCTACAAAGGGATTGTTTGTGACCGTTGTGGTGTTGAAGTAACTGAAAAGAAAGTACGTCGTGATCGTGTAGGGCACATTAATTTAGTAGTTCCTGTAGCGCACATATGGTATTTCCGTTCGTTACCAAATAAAATAGGGTATTTGCTTGGACTACCATCTAAGAAATTAGATATGATTATTTACTACGAACGTTACGTAGTAATTCAACCAGGTATAGCTAAAAATGAAGAAGGAGAGCCATTACAAAAAATGGATTTCCTTACGGAAGAAGAATATTTGAACATAGCTGAAGCCTTACCTCAAGAAAATCAATATTTAGAAGACACAGATCCTAATAAGTTTATCGCTAAAATGGGTGCTGAGTGTTTAATTGATTTATTGGCACGTATTGATTTAGAAGCGTTGTCTTATGAATTACGTCATAAAGCAAATACAGAAACGTCTAAACAGCGTAAAACTGAAGCGTTAAAACGTTTACAGGTTGTTGAGGCTCTACGTGAATCTAATAACAATAGAGAGAATCGTCCTGAATGGATGATTATGAAGGTTGTTCCAATCATTCCACCAGAATTACGTCCTTTAGTACCACTAGATGGAGGTCGTTTTGCAACGTCTGATTTAAATGACTTATATCGTCGTGTAATTATCCGTAATAACCGTTTGAAAAGATTGGTTGAGATAAAAGCACCAGAGGTAATTTTACGTAATGAAAAGCGTATGTTACAAGAATCTGTAGATTCTCTATTTGATAACACACGTAAATCTTCTGCAGTAAAAACAGATTCTAACAGACCATTAAAATCATTATCAGATTCACTTAAAGGTAAGCAAGGACGTTTCCGTCAAAACTTATTAGGTAAGCGTGTTGATTACTCTGCACGTTCTGTAATTGTTGTTGGTCCAGAATTAAAATTATTTGAATGTGGACTGCCAAAAAATATGGCAGCTGAATTATACAAACCTTTCGTAATTAGAAAACTAATTGAAAGAGGTATTGTAAAAACAGTAAAATCTGCAAAGAAAATTATAGATAAAAGAGAGCCAGTGGTTTGGGATATTTTGGAAAATGTGCTTAAAGGACATCCAGTATTGCTAAACCGTGCGCCTACATTACACCGTTTAGGTATTCAAGCATTCCAACCAAAATTAATTGAAGGGAAAGCTATCCAATTACACCCATTAGTATGTACCGCATTTAATGCGGATTTTGACGGTGACCAAATGGCGGTACATTTACCATTAGGACCTGAGGCTATTTTAGAGTGTCAGTTATTAATGTTGGCATCTCATAATATATTGAACCCAGCAAACGGTTCACCAGTAACTGTACCATCTCAGGATATGGTTCTTGGTTTATATTATATGACTAAAGAACGTAAGTCTACACCAGAATTACCAATAAAAGGCGAAGGATTAACTTTTTATTCTCCTGAAGAAGTAGAGATTGCTTTCAATGAGAAAAGAGTTGATTTGAATGCAGGTATCAAAGTAAGAACTATTGATATCAATGAAGATGGTAAGTTGGATAGAATGATTGTTGAAACTACTGTTGGTCGTGTATTGTTTAATCAGCATGTACCACAAGCAGCTGGATATATCAATCAGGTATTAACTAAGAAATCACTAAGAGATATTATTCATGGTATTCTTAAAGTAACCTCTGTTCCAGAAACAGCAGAATTCTTAGATGCTATTAGAACTCTAGGTTTCAAATTTGCATTCCAAGGAGGTTTATCATTTAGTTTAGGTGATATTATTATTCCACCAGAAAAGCAAGGTATGATTGATAAAGCCAATGGTTTAGTTGATGGTATTACTGGAAACTACAACATGGGACTTATCACAAATAACGAACGTTATAATCAGGTAATTGATATCTGGACGTCTACAAATGCTGAATTGACTGAATTGTCTATGAAGCGTATTCGTGAAGATCAGCAAGGATTTAACTCGGTGTTCATGATGCTTGATTCTGGAGCTAGGGGATCTAAAGAACAGATTCGTCAGCTTACAGGTATGCGTGGATTAATGGCAAAACCTAAAAAATCTAATGCTGGAGGTGGAGAAATTATTGAAAATCCAATTCTTTCTAACTTTAAGGAAGGACTTTCAATTTTAGAATACTTTATTTCTACACACGGTGCACGTAAAGGTCTTGCAGATACGGCTCTTAAAACGGCAGATGCAGGTTACTTAACACGTCGTTTAGTAGATGTATCACAAGATGTAATTGTAAACAGTGTAGATTGTGGTACTTTAAGAGGTGTTGAAGTTGAGCCGTTAAAGAAAAATGATGAAGTTGTTGAAACTTTAGAAGAAAGAATTGTTGGTCGTGTAGCATTAAATGACACTTATAATCCATTAACTGATGAGTTATTAGTAGCAGCTGGAGAATTAATAGACGATGCTATTGCTAAGTCAATTCAAGACTCACCAATTGAAACCTTAGAGGTACGTTCTCCATTAAGTTGTGAGGCTACTAAAGGCATTTGTGCGAAGTGTTACGGTCGTAACCTTGCCACAGGTAAAATGGTTCAAAAGGGTGAAGCTGTTGGTGTAGTAGCTGCACAATCTATTGGAGAACCTGGTACGCAGTTAACCTTACGTACATTCCACGTTGGTGGTATTGCAGGTAACATTTCTGAAGAGAATAAGCTTGCTGTTAAGTTTGATGGTATTGCAGAAATTGAAGATTTAAAAACTGTAAAAGGTGAAGATTCTGAAGGGAATATAGCTGATATTGTTATTTCTAGAACTTCAGAAGTTAAGCTTGTTGATAAGAAAACAGGAATCACTTTAAGTACAAATAATATTCCTTACGGTTCAACCATCTTTATCGAAAATGGTCAAGAATTGAAGAAAGGTGATGTGGTTTGTCAATGGGATCCATATAACGGTGTAATTATCTCTGAATTTGCTGGTAAAGTGAAATATGAGAACATTGAGCAAGGTATAACTTATCAAGTTGAAATAGATGAGCAAACTGGATTCCAAGAAAAAGTAATTTCAGAATCTAGAAACAAAAAGTTAATCCCAACACTTCATATTGAAGATGCTAAAGGAGAAACGATTCGTTCATACAACTTACCAGTAGGTGCACACTTGATGATTGATGATGGAGAAAAAATTAAGGTTGGTAAAATTTTAGTTAAGATACCTCGTAAATCTGCAAAAGCAGGTGATATTACTGGTGGTCTACCACGTGTAACAGAGTTATTTGAAGCACGTAATCCATCTAATCCAGCTGTTGTAAGTGAGATTGATGGTGTGGTGTCTTTTGGTAAGATAAAAAGAGGTAATCGTGAAATTATCGTTGAATCTAAATTAGGTGAGATTAAGAAATACTTAGTAAAATTATCTAATCAGATTCTAGTTCAAGAAAACGATTACGTAAAAGCAGGTATGCCTTTATCTGATGGATCTATTACTCCTAATGACATTCTAAATATCAAAGGCCCTTCTGCGGTTCAACAATATTTAGTGAATGAAGTTCAAGAAGTATATCGTTTACAAGGTGTAAAAATTAATGATAAGCACTTTGAGGTTGTAGTAAGACAGATGATGCGTAAAGTTAGAATTATAGATTCTGGTGATACCATTTTCTTAGAAGATCAATTAGCACATAAAGATGATTTTATTATTGAAAATGATGAAATTTTTGGAATGAAAGTTATTGAAGATGCTGGTGAATCTACAAACTTAAAAGCAGGTCAAATAATTTCACCTCGTGAATTAAGAGATGAGAACTCTATTTTACGTAGAGAAGATAAAAAACTTGTGGAAGCTAGAGATGCAAAGCCAGCTACGGCAACACCTATATTACAGGGTATTACCAGAGCGTCGCTTCAAACAAAATCATTTATCTCTGCAGCATCGTTCCAAGAAACTACAAAAGTGTTGAATGAAGCAGCGGTAGCAGGGAAAGTTGACAGTTTAGAAGGACTTAAAGAAAATGTAATTGTTGGTCATAGAATTCCAGCAGGTACAGGTATGAGAAATTATACTGATATCATTGTAGGTTCTAAAGAAGAGTTTGACGAAATGATGCAGGTGAAACAAGAAATGAATTTTAACTAAATGAAACCCAGAATTCTCAAGCCGAAGGCATAGAGAATTCTGATGGTTGAATTTATCCCGAACTCGTTTCGGGATCTCAAAAAATTTTGAGATTTAAAAATAGATGAATTAAAAGCCTTCATGTGTAATTACTTGAAGGCTTTTTTAATAAAAGTAATATTATGGCAGACGAAAAAAATAAACAACAGCAAGGTCAAATTAACATTGAGTTGGATGAGAAAGTAGCAGAAGGAACGTATTCTAACTTAGCTATTATTAATCATTCAGTTTCTGAATTTGTGGTAGATTTTGTAAATATAATGCCTGGTGTACCAAAAAATAAAGTAAAATCTAGAATCATCTTAACCCCACAACACGCAAAGCGCTTATTAAAAGCATTGGGAGATAATATTTCAAGATTTGAGAATGCACATGGTGAAATTAAAGATTACGAACAACCACCAATTCCTTTGAATTTTGGACCTACTGGACAAGCATAGTAATTTGTTTTGGGAATTTCAATAATTATATTTGATAAGGTTGTTCGAAATGTGTCAACGGAACAACCACCAATTTCTTTAAATTTTGGACCTACTGGACAAGTATAAAAAAATCCTTCGAAACTAAGTTTCGAAGGATTTTTTTATTCAATATACTGAATTAAACAGCTAACTTTTGATTCTTCTTGTAATATTGTAAAGCACCAGATGGACACTTTTTTATTTGATTGATAATATCTTCGGTTTTGCCATCATCAAGATTAATCCACGGGATTACTGTGTTACTAAATACATCTGATAATTCTCTAGCACACTTTCCCGATAATTTACAGATACAAGGGTCATAAGTCACCGTAATATCTTCATTACTAAATTCTTTTGATTCTATTTTCATAGTTCTAATCAATTTGGGGTTGATTTATAACTTCAATTTATATAATGTTAATTTTCAAGGCTTAAAAAATCGTTCAATCACTTAATTTTTGTGATTAACGTATGATTTTCGTCCAAATACATCCTTAAATTACTCATATTCTGATGTAAAGTGGAATTTAATACTAGGGTATTTTTGCTGGGTCATTTGCAAAGAAAAGGCAGAATCTGCTAGAAATACTAGTTGGTTTTGCTTGTCCTTAGCTAAGAAGCGTTGTTTCACACGTAGAAATTCTTTAAACTCTTCATTCTTATCATCCTCAGGATCTACCCAACATGCTTTATGCACATTTAAGTTCTCATAAGTACATTTTGCACCATATTCATGTTCTAATCGATATTGAATAACTTCATATTGAAGAGCTCCAACCGTTCCAATTACTTTTCTTCCGTTGAGTTCTAAAGTAAATAACTGCGCAACACCTTCATCCATAAGTTGGTCAATTCCTTTATAAAGTTGCTTAGATTTTAAAGGGTCAGCATTATTGATATATCTAAAATGCTCAGGTGAAAAGCTAGGTACACCTTTGTAATTTAAAACTTCGCCTTCAGTTAAGGTGTCTCCAATTTTAAAAGTACCAGTATCTTGTAATCCAACAATATCACCGGGATAGGATATGTCTACAATTTCCTTTTTTTCAGCAAAAAAGGCATTAGGACTTGAAAATTTTACTTTCTTATTATGCCTAACATGTAGGTAAGGTGTGTTACGTTTAAATTCACCAGAGACTATTTTTACAAAAGCCAATCGGTTTCTATGGTTAGGATCCATATTGGCATGAATTTTAAAAACAAATCCACTAAACTTTTTCTCATCGGCTTTTACCAAGCGTTCTTCACTCTGCTTTGCTCTTGGTTTAGGAGCAATCTCAACGAAGCAATCTAGTAATTCTCTAACTCCAAAATTATTTAGGGCTGAACCAAAAAATACAGGTTGTAGATTGCCTTCCAAATAGGCTTCTTTGTCAAATGAAGGATAAATGCCTTCTACTAACTCAATTTCCTCTCTTAAAGTATTGGCGGCATTTTCACCAATTAAACTGTCTAATTCAGATGATGATAAATCTGATATTTCGATAGTTTCTTCAATATCTTTTCTGCTGTCTCCGCTAAATAGATTTATATTTTTCTCCCAAATATTGTAAATACCTTTAAACTCATATCCCATTCCGATAGGGAAACTAAGCGGAGTAACTTTTAAACCTAGTTTTTGTTCTACTTCATCCAATAAATCAAAAGCATCTTTTCCCTCTCTATCCAGTTTATTTATGAACACTATCATAGGAATATTTCGCATACGACAAACTTCAACTAGTTTTTCGGTTTGTTCCTCAACACCCTTAGCAACGTCAATAACTACTATAACGCTATCTACAGCAGTCAAGGTTCTGAAGGTGTCTTCAGCGAAATCTTTATGTCCAGGGGTATCAAGAATATTAATTTTAATACCATCATATTCAAAAGCTAATACAGAAGTTGCAACAGAAATTCCACGTTGGCGTTCAATTTCCATAAAATCACTGGTAGCTCCTTTTTTAATCTTATTACTTTTTACCGCTCCAGCTTCTTGAATGGCACCACCAAAAAGCAATAATTTTTCAGTTAAAGTAGTTTTACCAGCATCTGGGTGAGAGATAATCCCAAAGGTTCTTCTGCGTTCTATTTCTTTTAAAAAACTCATAAATACATCTAAAATGGAATGCAAATATAGGTGATATTTATACTTTATTGTGAAATCATCTTTGCTTTTATTTATTATATATTCAATATAAATGAAGTTATATTTTGTTTGTATTTTTGCTAAACTATGATAGAAGAAAAAGTAATTCTTGTTAATGAACAAGATGAGCAAATAGGGCTAATGCCTAAAATGGAAGCTCATGAAAAAGCAGTTTTGCATCGTGCATTTTCTGTTTTTATTTTTAATGATGCTAATGAATTAATGCTACAACAGCGTGCTTTAACTAAATATCATTCTCCGGGATTGTGGACAAATACATGTTGCAGTCACCAAAGAGATGGCGAAACTAACATTGAAGCTGGTAAACGCCGATTGATGGAAGAAATGGGATTTGTGGTAGATTTAAAAGAATCTATTGCATTCATTTACAAAGCACCTTTTGATAACGGATTGACTGAGCATGAGTACGATCATGTTTTGTTAGGAAAGTACAATAATGCTCCAAAAATTAATACAGAAGAAGTCGCAGATTGGAAATGGATGTCGTTGGAAGATGTAAAAGTAGATATATCGTTGCATCCAGAACTTTATACTGCATGGTTTAAGGTAATTTTTGAGAAATTCTATGAACACTTAAATATTAATTCATGAAAGTAACAGTGAGTAGAAAGGCACACTTTAATGCTGCGCATAGGCTTTATAGAAAAGATTGGAGTTTTGAGAAGAACGATGCTGTTTTTGGTAAGTGTAATAACCCTAATTTTCACGGGCATAATTATGAGTTGATTGCTAGTGTTACTGGAGAAATTGATACTGAAACAGGATATGTTATAGATGTAAAGATCTTAAAAGATATTATTAAAAGTGAAGTAGAAGATGCTTTTGATCATAAAAATTTGAATGTTGAAGTGCCAGAATTTAAAGATCTTAATCCAACAGCAGAAAATATAGCAGTTGTTATTTATAACAAAATGAAACCTAAATTAGACAGTAATTTAGAGCTTGAAATAACACTTTATGAAACGCCACGAAATTTTGTGACATACTCAGGACAATAGATATGAATAAAACCTTATATCCAATAAAATTCACACCCATTTTAAAAGATAAGATTTGGGGAGGTGAAAAATTAAAAACAATACTTCATAAAACATCAGATTTACCAAATATTGGTGAAAGTTGGGAAATTAGTGATGTTGAAGGTGACACTTCAATAGTTTCTAATGGCCCATTAAAAGGGCAATCACTAAAAGATTTGCTTAAAACTATGGGACCCGATTTATTAGGGCAACAGAATTATCGCATTTTTGAAGATAAATTCCCATTACTTATCAAGTTTATAGATGCGAAAGAAGATTTGTCAATTCAGTTGCATCCAAATGATAAGCTAGCTGCAGAACGGCATAATTCTTTTGGGAAAACTGAAATGTGGTATGTGATGCAGGCTGATGCAGATTCTAACTTAATTGTTGATTTTAACAAGAAAATAACTGCTGAAACATATCTGAAACATTTAGAGGATAAGACTCTAGTGGATATTTTAAATTTTGAAAAGGTTAAAAAAGGAGACACATATTTTATTGAAGTAGGTAGAGTGCATGCTATTGGAGCAGGCGTGATGCTAGCCGAAATACAGCAAACAAGTGATGTTACTTATCGTGTTTACGATTGGGATCGAGTAGATGATAATGGGAATGAACGAGAACTGCATAACGATTTAGCAATTGATGCTATAGATTTTGATATGCCCGATAATTTTAGAGTGTCGTACTCTAAAACAGAGAATGCATCAAATGCTATGGTAACATGCCCATATTTTACAACAAATTATCTAGAGGTAACGACAAATTTGAAGAAGACAAATAAAAAGGATTCGTTTTTTATTTATATCTGTGTAGAGGGTAAAGCAACTATTTCTTGTAATGGCTATTCTGAAGAGTTAAAAACTGGAGAAACAGTATTGTTACCCGCAGATGTGACAGATTATGAAATTACATCTGAAAATGCAAAATTATTAGAAGTTTATGTTTAGTTTTACAACGAATTAAAATTATAATTATGGCGAGTATTAAAGACTTAAAAAAAGATATAAATCACGTACTAGGTGACATTATTGGAGCAGTTGATGTTTGGGAATATCAAAATACAGATAAAGACACTAAGAAGAGTGAAGCGATAATAGATGAAGTTATCGTGGTATTTGATGAGTTAATTGCAAAAGTTAACGATAGAAGTGTTGAAAATAGGAAGGCGCATTTAAAAGCAGTAAATAAAGAATTAGAAGATAAAGGCAGAGCGTTAATCGAAAAAATTAACAAATTAGGATAATTTTTATCATAGATTAATTGCATAATATATTTTACAAACTATATTTGCATCCATTAAAAATGCCGATATAGCTCAGCTGGCTAGAGCAGCTGATTTGTAATCAGCAGGTCGTGGGTTCGAGTCCCTCTATCGGCTCAAAAAAAATCCTCAAAATCTAATTTTGAGGATTTTTTTATTACTGTTTTTCTTCGTTTCTACGCTCTTCAATAAACTTGTGTAATTCTTTACCGTATTTGGAATCTTTTATGGTTGGAGTAAGCGATTTATGTATAGTATCTAATAAATTTAGATTAGCATTATAAATTTCTGAAAGCGCTAAATAAGGGGCAACTTCACTATCTTTATGATTCAGTGCAAAATTAACCGTTTGTAAATATCTGTTTTTTAATATCCCCGATTGTTTCTTTTGAATAGTTTTTAGTAATACTGTATCTCCATCTTTTCCAGCTTCAAAGCGTTCTTTAATTAAATCTAAACTGCGATTGTTTAAACGACTCATTAGCTCTCTATAATCTTCTAAAACTTCATGTTGCTTAGAACCTTTAATATCAACATCAGCTACAAAACTTTTTAGAGTTGTGTTAATTTCAACAATCCCTTTGTCAGCAAAAAAGCTAATTCTATCTTCTTCTTTTGAGTTTTTATCAAGATCTAAAAAGAATAAATCTGGTTCATCTAATTCAGCATATAATTCAAATTTAGAATTACCATTTACGATAACAGAATCTACAGTAACTAAAACAGTATCAATAACACGTTTTAGATATACAGTCCCTTTTTTTAGACCTTCAATATTGGTTTTAACAACTAAATCGTTTGACTTTTTAGAACAAGCAAATGTTAACGCAAGAAAAAAAAGAATACTGTATCTTTTCATATTTATAAAGTATAATTAGGTGCGCAAATATCTTATAAATATTAAAAATAAACTAACCTCCTGCAGCAATTTTCATTAGTTCTGCGCAAAGCATTGCCCCATAAGTTCCAACAACGTATCCAAAAACTGCTAGTAATACGCCAACTGTAGCTAGTGAAGGGTGAAAAGCAGCAGCAACTACAGGTGCAGATGCGGCACCACCAATGTTCGCTTTACTGCCAACGGCTAGAAAGAAATAAGGTGCTCTAATAATTTTAGCAACTAAAAATAATAGTCCAACATGAATGGCCATCCAAACTAATCCAACAAATATTAAACCTGGATTTTCTACAATTTTAGTTAAATCCATTTTCATGCCTATACTCGCTACGAGAATGTAAATAAAAACGCTACCTATTTTACTAGCTCCAGCACCCTCATAAGTCTTAAACTTTGTAAATGACATTAAAATTCCAAGAATTGTAGCTATTGTAATCATCCAGAAAAACTGAGAGCCAAAGGAAGACATGGCAGAAGACTTGTCTCTTACTGCTTCAAAATTATTGGTTAAAAACTCTGAAATATTAGTTGCTCCATAATGGGCAATACCAACGATAGAAAAAGCTATCCCTAGGATAATCATTAAATCAGCAAGTGTTGGGTTTCTAGAAATTTTATCAGCATAAGTAGAAACACGCTCTTTTAAAACTTCAATAGCACTAGTATCTGCTTTTAACCATTTATCAATTTTTTCAGACTTACCTATACCTAGTAATAAGATAGCCATCCAAATATTTGCAACTACAATATCAACGATTACCATTCCGGCATAATTATCAGTATTAAATTTATAGATTTCTAACATTGCTGCTTGGTTCGCACCACCACCAATCCAACTTCCTGCTAAAGTTGCCAAACCTCTCCACACAGCGTCTGGTCCAGCACCACCAACAGTTTCTGGCGACACCATAGATATTAATAAAATAGCTATAGGCCCACCAATAATTACACCAACCGTTCCTGTTAAAAACATAATCAATGCTTTTGGTCCCAAGTTGTATATAGCTTTTAAGTCTATACTTAAGGTCATTAAAACTAAAGCGGCAGGAAGTAAAAACCTACTAGCTATGTAGTATACTTGCGATTTATTCTCAATTGTTTCTCCAGATGTACTAATTGTTGTCCACTCTGGTGCTATTATGCCCAATGTTGTTAATGCACCAGGTAACATATAGGCCATTAGCAAGGCTGGAATATATTTATAGAATTTTTTCCAAAAACTGTTGGAACTTGTTGAGGTATAAAACACAAATCCAAGGGCTAGCATTAATAATCCAAAAACTATAGTGTCTTGCGTAAATAATGGTTGATTTGACATTTGAAATTATTTTAAAAATTCTAAGATAAATAAAATATAAAGAGTACGATTTTTAGTTTGGCACAGTAGTTGATATATGTAAAGTAATTACACTTCATATAATAGTTTATTGAGTGGTTACTTTAAACTTTAGAATTGTAATTTCATATTTTGGTTGGTTAGTTAGTAAAAAAGCATTCTAATTTTAGGATGCTTTTTTTATGAAATGAAATTTGAAAACATGTATTTCATCGATAATATGTATTATATCGACGAATAGTGTTAAAAAAATATGTATTTCGTCGATTTTTTATGATTTTAGTCGTTGTAATTTAATTCGGTTTTTATATTTGAAGTGTACTAAATAACATACTTTTTAGTTCAATGGATTAATTAATTAATATTTGCATTATGTTGTTGATGTGGAGACCCCAAATCTAGCACATAATATAAAAGCAAATTAAGAAAGAACCGAGTTTGAGGGAACTCGGTTTTTTTGTGGAATAATGCGAAATGTTAGGTTAATTCTAGGCTCTATTATTCTAGTTGTTTTAGGTATTTGATGTAACCAGTTATCTTGTGTTGCCCCTTGCATTAATAGTAAACTTCCGTGTTTTAGTATTATTTTTTCTTTTAAAGTTTTGTCACCTTTGTGTTTAAAATGAAATGGGCGTTCTTCTCCGAAGGTAACAGATGCTATTGTGGGATTTTTGCCAAGTGATTTTTCGTTATCAGCATGCCATCCATTACTATCTTTTCCATCACGATATAAGTTTGCTAAACAACTTGTAAAAGAGATATTTAACTTCAATTCTATACTATTTTTAATATCCAAAATAGCACCCCCGAAAAGCGTTGGATACATTGTGATGTTACTGTATGAGTAAGGTTCTTTATTTATACCAAAAAAAGCTGTTAATCTAGGTTGATTATAGGTCTTTCCAAATACTTTTATCTCATCTTGTTGCCATTCTATTTGTGATTTTAATTTTTTAAAATAATCATCAGCTTCATTCTTACTAAAAAAATTTGGATAGTAAATAACATCTGCATCTTTCATATTTAAATTTTGTGCATCTAATAATCGCATAGTTTTTATTTTCTAAATTAGCATAAATGATTTTTTTAATGAAATATCGTATTACATTTTTATTACTGTTGATTTCTTGCTTTGGTTACGCTCAGCTACCTACTGGTTTTGATTATGCTAAAAACATTATTCCTGATATTCAGGTAGAATTAAGATATTTTGGAACTCATAATTTTGTAGGTAAACAAATTGATGGTTACAATAACAATTGCTTAATCTTAACAGAAGAGACCTTAAAAGCGCTTAGTAATGTGCAAATAGAACTCAAAGCGAAAAATTTAGGACTGAAGATATACGATGGATATAGACCACAACGCGCTGTTAATCATTTTATACGATGGGCAAAAGATTTAAATGATACTATTAACAAGGTTGAATTTTATCCAGATGTTGATAAAAGAGATTTATTTAAAGAAGAATATATAGCCTCTAGGTCTGGGCATACAAAAGGAAGTACGGTTGACATTACCATTATAGATTTAGAGACTAAAAAAGAACTTGATATGGGTAGCCACTATGATTTTTTTGGAATACAATCTTGGGTGAATTTTGTAGACATTACCGAAAAACAAAAAAACAATAGACAATTGTTACAGACCATAATGTTAAAACATGGTTTTAAGAACTACCCCAGAGAATGGTGGCATTTTACCTTAAAAGTAGAGCCATTTCCTAATACATATTTTGATTTCCCTATTGAATAAAAAAACTGCTTTCAATAGATTGAAAACAGTTTTATCAAAGTTTAGTTCAGCTAATAGAATTATTTATTCCTTATCTAAATTTTTTGTCATATTAAATCCAACAAATAATCCTACTCCTGCCATAAAAAATATTGTTGCAGGATACACTGCGTCTTCATCCAAAGTAGTGTAGCTATCTAATAAACTGGCAATAAAAACGCCGATACCAATACCCATTAAAAGGAGCGCAAGATTTAGAATAAGCACCTTCCAAATTGGAGCTGTTTGAGTCTTGCCTTTAACAAAAATACTTGCGTCTGCACCTTTTTCTATAAGCGCAAGTCGCTCTTTATTTCTAGTTGAAAAGTATAAATAAAATACTCCAAAGATTGCTGAGAAAATTACTGGTATAATAATTAATTCTGATCCCATAACTGTTTGTTTTTAATTGATTAAATTTAATGTGTTCATAGCTTATGACGATAACTTTTCTTTTATGGTTACACTTTCTGTAAAATATTTTTTTAATCTGCTTGTAACCCCAACTATTAAATTGTCGTCTATACAACAAATGACCATTAACAACGACCAACACATTATTGATTTAATACTTGAAGGTGATACTCAAGCGTTTTCTATTTTAGTAGATAGATATAAAGATTTAGTATTCACTTTGGCACTTCGTATGTTAAAACATCGTGAAGAAGCAGAGGAGGTGTCCCAAGATGTTTTTATAAAAGTGTATAGGTCGTTACATAAGTTTAAAGGCGATTCTAAATTATCAACTTGGATTTATAAGGTAACTTACAATACATGTTTAGATGCAATAAAAAAGCATAAACGAAAGTATTTAGAAATCAATATAGATAAATATGACTGTTATGACATTGCAGACGTTGACGATTTTTTAGAAATATTAGATAATGAAGACAGGCAAAAATCAATAAAAACTTGTATTGAAGTGTTACAACATGAAGATAGTTTTATATTGACGTTATACTATTTTGAAGAATTATCGTTAGAAGAAATAGCAAAAATTACAAGTTTGAAAGCTAATAATATAAAAGTAAAGCTCTACCGTGCGAGAAAGCGTTTGGCTGCCATTATGAAAGAGAAACTTGAACCAGAAATAATTGCGCATTATGGAAAATAAGGAACATCAAAATTTAGACAAGTTTTCTAAAAAGATATTTACCGAAGCTGCTAAGGAGAAGCCTTCTTTTGATTTTACTTCTAAAGTAATGTCTCAAATCGAAGCTACTTATGCAGAAAAATTGATTTACAAACCTCTAATACCTAAAGCTATTTGGGTATTAATTTTAGTTAGTTTAGTGTTTTGGTTTAGTTATCTGTTTAAAAATCATTTCGAAGGAGGTTCAGGGTGGTTTTCTAGTTTAGATTTAAATTCAGTTTTTTCTAATTTTAATTTGTCAAAATCTGCTACGTATACCATAATTCTTTTTGGAGTCATGGTTTGTGTGCAAGTATCATTTCTCAAATATTACTTTGCGAAACGTTCTCAGGTTTGATTTTAGACGAAAAATTTTCAGCAGTTATATAATTAAAGCTACTCTAGATGATCTAATATAAAATTAAGAATAGGTTTAGGGTCTTTTAAACTATGCGGATGATGTCCAACACCTTCTTTTTTAATGAGTTTTATTGTACCACCAGCATTTTTAAAGTTTTCAGCTAATAGTAATGTATTCTCGGTATGTGGTACTACTTTATCAGAATCTCCATAAACATGAATAACAGGAATTTGTGCTTTCGCAATATTTAGACAGGTATTCAAAGGATTCTTTTTAAAATGCATAACGCTTAGGGAGTCCAAATCATGAGCATTCAAGCAAGTGTTCCAATCCTTAGGGCTTCCAACTCCTGAAAATATACCACCAGGCCAGCTTTTTATATCACAAACAGGAGCGTCTGCATAAATAGAGAATACTTTATCTGTATTTTGTGATGCCCAGTTGTAAACTATTAATCCACCTCGACTCATGCCTTCCAAGACAACTTTTTTATTCAGATTGTATTCTTTTATGCAATAGGCGTAAAAATCATTCCAAAGTTTTACAGCTTCATCATTACCAAATAAATCACTCACATCAACGTAAACTAAATGAAAACCTCTATTTAATAATGCTTTATCTAATTGAGGTGCTGTACCCCAAAAACGTGCACGCCAAATCCAAAAATTATGATCTGTTTTTTTATTAGGAAATACAATTTTTGCATCGTGTCCCTGAAATGAGAATTCTTTTATGTTAAACTCAGTATAAAAAGTGTCATTTCGTTTTTGGCAAGATTGCGTAATAACTGAAAAAATTACACAAAAAATAATTAAATATGATTTCAATGATTTTAAAATTAAATCCTAAAGTAATTTACTAAATAATTGCTGTTAATAATTAACGTCTAAATATAAAGAACAATTCCTGAATAACTATTTTAATTTTGTAAATTTGCCTGCGTTTATAAGCGCAACATGACGACCAATACTAAGTACATTTTCGTAACCGGAGGAGTTACATCTTCACTAGGAAAAGGCATTATAGCTGCATCTCTAGCCAAATTATTGCAAGCTCAAGGGTATACAGTTACCATTCAAAAGTTAGATCCATACATTAATGTAGATCCTGGAACTTTGAACCCATATGAGCATGGTGAGTGTTATGTAACTGAAGATGGAGCAGAAACCGATTTAGATTTAGGGCATTACGAACGATTTTTAAATGTACCTACTAGCCAAGCTAATAATGTCACTACAGGTCGTATTTACCAGAGTGTTATTCAAAAAGAGAGAGAAGGTAAATTTCTGGGAAAAACTGTTCAAGTTGTACCTCATATTACAGATGAGATTAAACGTCGTGTTCAAATTTTAGGAAAGTCTGGAGATTACGATATTGTAATTACAGAAATTGGTGGAACTGTTGGTGATATTGAGTCTTTGCCATATATAGAAGCAGTTAGACAATTACGATGGGATTTAGGTGAGCACAACGGTATAGTTATTCATTTAACTTTAGTGCCATATTTATCCGCTGCAGGAGAATTAAAAACAAAACCTACGCAGCACAGTGTAAAAACATTAATGGAGAGTGGGGTGCAAGCCGATATTTTGGTGTGTAGAACGGAACATAATCTACCAAAAGACTTACGTAGAAAATTAGCATTATTCTGTAA
Organism: uncultured Flavobacteriaceae bacterium; assembly: GCA_947502975.1. Lineage (GTDB taxonomy): Bacteria > Bacteroidota > Bacteroidia > Flavobacteriales > Flavobacteriaceae > Jejuia. Next base: position 27,170 of record CANNBV010000008.1, on the reverse strand, counting down.
TGTAACCGCAGATTCTGTAATTCAATCTATTGATGCTTCAACCATTTATGATGTACCAAACTTAATGTTAAAAGAAGGTTTGGATAAAGTGGTTTTAAAGAAGCTTGCTCTAGAAAGTACAAAGCCAGAATTAAAAACGTGGAACAAGTTTGTGCATCGTTATAAAAACCCAAAAACCGAAATCAATATTGGTTTAATTGGTAAATATGTAGAACTGCAAGATTCCTATAAGTCTATTCTAGAAGCATTTATACACGCTGGTGCAGCTAATGAAGTAAAAGTCAACGTAGAATCTGTACATTCAGAATATTTAAATGATGAAAACGCAGCTTTAATGTTAGGGCATTTAGATGGTGTATTGGTAGCTCCTGGTTTTGGAGAGCGTGGCATTGAAGGTAAGATTTCCGCGGTAAAATATGTTAGAGAAAATAATATTCCGTTTTTAGGGATTTGTTTAGGTATGCAAATGGCAGTTATTGAGTTTGCACGTAATGTTTTGAATTTGAGTAATGCCAATTCTACTGAAATGGATCCTGATACATTACATCCCGTTATAGACTTAATGGAAGAGCAGAAAACCATAAAGAATAAAGGAGGTACTATGCGTTTAGGAGCTTGGGATTGCGCATTAATGCCAGATAGTAAGGTAGAAAAAATCTATAATACAGAGTACATTAGCGAACGTCATAGACATCGCTATGAATTTAATAGTGATTATAGATATCAAATAGAAAAAGGTGGTATGCAGGCTACGGGTTTAAATCCGAAAACAGATTTAGTAGAAATTGTTGAAATTTCAGAGCATCCATGGTTTATTGGCGTACAATATCATCCAGAATATAAAAGTACTGTAGCAAATCCACATCCATTGTTTGTGGGGTTTGTAAAGGCAGCATTAAAACATAAAAATTCTAAATAAGTGCCATTGTGGCATTACACTACAAATTGGATAGCTTTTTGACATGCAGAAGTTATCCTCTAAAATTTTAGTAGGGAATAATTTAAAATTATGGAAGAAAAGAAGTTAGATATCAACTCAATTATAGGTTTTGTACTGATTTTTGGAATCATGATCTATATGTTCTGGCAAAATAAACCAACACCAGAAGAATTAGAAGCCCAAGAAAAAGCCAAGCAAGAACAGGTTGAAACTGAACAAAAATCGAAAGCCGATAGTCAAACTTTAGTGACTACGCCAGAGGATTATGCTCCTGCTAAAGATTTAGATTCATTAGGACTTGTTCAATTAAAAAATAAACTAGGGATTTTAGCATATTCTGAAACCCTAGCTACTGGAGATAATAAAACCATAGTAGAAACAGATGTTTTTAAGCTAACATTCAATCATAGAGGTGGTTATTTATCTGAAGTTAAACTAAAGAAATTTGTAGATTATGACTCCGTTCCTATCTACATCATTAAGGACAATAATGCGATTTTTAACTTAGATTTTGGAACTACTGACAGTAGAGTTATAAATACAAAAGAAAGGTATTTTCAACCTACAGTATCCAAGAATGGTGAGAATACCATTGTTTCAATGAAATTTAAAGTTACCGAGAGTAAATTTTTGGAATATAGATATGAGTTGAAACCTGATGACTATATGATAGATTTCAGTGTGAAGTCTCAAGGTTTAGGTGATGTGATTAATAGTTCTCAAGCCATTAATTTAGATTGGAAATTAAGAGGTTATCGCCATGCAAAAAGTATTTCATATGAAAATAGGTATACAGATATTCATTATGAACACGATGGTGGAAATGCTGATTATACAGGAATTGGTGATGCTGACGATGATTTAAATGATGTGGCTTGGATAGGATATAAGCAACACTTTTTCTCTTCTGTGTTATTGACGGATGCACCTTTTAAATCTGCAAAAATTACTACTAAAAACTTAGTAGAAGAAGAGGCTATTGATACGGTTTATACAAAACTTTTTACCTCAAAAATTCCTTTAGAGTTAAAAGGAGGTGAGATTAATGAATCTCTGGATTGGTACATAGGACCAAATGATTTTGAGATTTTAAATAGTTATGAAAGAAACCTAGATGAAATCGTACCATTTGGATGGGGAATCTTTGGAGTGATCAACCGTTATATTTTTATGCCTTTATTTGGCTTTTTAGGTGGATTTATGCCTTATGGAATTGCTATTGTAGTAATGACAATTTTAGTAAAAATATGCCTGTCTTTTGTACAGTATAAACAATTCTTATCTCAGGCAAAAATGAAAATTTTAAAGCCAGAGTTAGATGCCATTCGTGAAAAGCATAAGGACAATAAAATGAAGGCACAGCAGGAAACTATGGCGTTACAAACCAAAGCAGGGGCAAGTCCTCTTGCTGGGTGTTTACCTGCTTTAATACAGTTACCTGTATTTTATGCGCTATTTCAATTTTTTCCTTCTGCATTTGATTTAAGGCAAAAACCTTTCCTTTGGGCAGAAGATTTGTCATCTTATGATACAATAGCCAATTTACCTTTTAGTATTCCTTTTTATGGAAGTCATGTAAGTTTGTTTCCAATATTGGCAGCAGTTGCTATTTTCTTTTATATGAGATTAACTACAGGACAAAATATCCAGTCGCAACCACAACAAGAAGGCATGCCAGATATGGGGAAAATGATGAAATATATGATGTATTTCTCACCTATAATGATGTTGTTCTTCTTCAATAACTATGCATCAGGTTTAAGTTTGTATTACTTTATTTCCAACTTAATTAGTATCGGAATTATTCTGGTCATTAAGAATTATATTTTAGATGAAGATAAAATTCATGCTCAAATTCAGGAAAATAAAAAGAAACCGAAAAAGCAAAGTAAGTTTCAAACTAAAATGAAACAAATGATGGAGCAGGCAGAACAGCAAAAGCAAATGCAACAGAAAAGAAAAAAATAATTCAAGGCTGCCATTTGGCAGCCTTTTTGTTTATAACAAATGGGACCAAATGACGTTAGTAAATTACCTGCTTTAAATATTGAGTTAGAAATGAAAAGATTTATTTGTATATTTTTTATATGTACCATCTGTAATGTTGCCTTGGCCCAAACGTTCAATCAGTTTAATGAAAATGGTAAACGACATGGGGTTTGGCGAAAGTATTTTGAAGGTACTAAGGTTTTAAGATATGAAGGTGCTTTTGTAGATGGTAAAGAAATAGGACTTTTTAAATTTTATAAAAATATAAAAGGGAAAGCTGTTTTATCTGCAACAAGACAATTTAATGATAGTACAGACTTAGCTGAGGTTAAATTTTTTACTTCAAAAGGAAAATTAATCAGTGAGGGCAATATGCGAGGTAAAACGTATGTTGGATCATGGAAGTTTTACCAAAAGGACTCAGATATGTTATTGATTTTAGAGGATTATAATAACGAAGGTGAGCTAGATGGAGAAAGATTTGTCTATTATAACAATGGTCAGATTGCTGAACAAACTAATTACAAACAAGGAACACTCAATGGCAAAGCTATATATTATTCTCTAAAAGGCGTTGTGCTCAAAACTTTGATTTACATAAATGGAGAGATTCATGGAGAAGCCAAATTTTACAACCCCAAAGGCGATTTACTTGTCGAGGGACAGTATAAAGATGGAAAAAAGCATGGTTTGTGGAATTATTATGAAAATGATAAACTAAAACAAACCAAAGACTATTCAACAAAAGGCAAATTTAAGTCGCAAAAGAAAGTCCCTTGATTTCTCAAGGGACCATTTTCATAGACAATTTTTACTAACTATAAACTTTAAAACTTGCCTATACTAAACAAACCAAACTAATTTTTCAATATCTTAAGGTAGAGGTGGTAAAGCAACCTCGTTGGTTGCGCTAATAACACCATTCTAAGCTTTAACATCAACAGCAATTATGTTGCTTACCCTGCTGTTTGCACCCTTCAAGGTTGCACCACCCGTGATATTTGCTGTTATATTTCTACCTTGAGTTTTTTTATTTTTCAAACTTTTTTTTATGCTGTCAATCTATTTATATAATTTTATTTTGTTTAACAAATATACAAAAAAAATAAACAAAATAAAATTATACACTACTAAACTTTCAATGGTGTATGTTAATTTTTAGGTTTAATTGATTGTTTTTTAGGTATATAAATTAATATGTATAGTTTAAAAAAGTCCCTTAACATGTTAAGGGACTTTTATTATAAGAAAGTTCTAATCTTTCTTATTCTAAACAAACCAAACTAAATTATGGTGCTGCTGGTAGCAACACTTTATCTATAACATGTACAACACCGTTAGTAGCATGCACATTTAATAATGTAGGAACTAAATTAGCTGCTGGATCAGAGCCTGCTGCATCTTGAACAGTTAATGCACTAACACTAATACCTACGTTTTGATCATTTAACATTTCTACATTTCCATCTGCTAAATCGCTTGAGAAAACACGTGCACTTGCTTTAACCACATGATGTGTTAATATCCCAGCTACAGCAGCTGGATCTGTACCATTTATTGTAGCTTCATCTAATCCTGCCGCTAAAAACGCTGCATCAACCGGTGCAAATACTGTGTAAGGGCCATCTCCATCAAAGAAATTAGCTAAACCAGCTCTATTTAGAGCAGCAGCCAATAATGTGAATTCTGCTGGATCACCACCTGCAAAACCTGCAACTATTTCATTGATAGTTTGTGTTGGTGGTAATAATACTCTATCTATTACGTGTACAACACCATTAGATCCTGCTATATCAGTAGCTGTTACTGTTGTTGTTCCGTTTATAGTTACTGCTCCTCCAGCGTTAGTTAGGTAGAAATCTCCTCCTAGTGTTGTAACAGCAGTAGCTGCACCATTTGTAGTAGGTAAACCTGCTTGATTAATAGTGCCATCAATCACGTGATATGTTAATACCGCATCGGCCCCATTTACATCAGTTACTCCTGCTGCTTCAAATGCTGCATTTGTAGGAGCAAAAAGCGTAAGACCATTATCGCTAGGCCCATTTCCTAATAAAACTGATAAAATATCAGTATTTGCATTTTCTACTGCGGCTATTAAAGTTGTAAAATCTTTATTAAAGTAAGCTGGTGCTACTATAGTTCCTACAATTGGTAATATTGAAGGTGGCACCATTACGCTACTTACTATATGTACAATACCGTTGGTAGCTAAAGCATCAACTGCTATTATTTCTGCTCCAGCAATAAATAAACCATTGTTTTCTGTTATGGTAGCAGTTTCACCATTTACCATTTGTAAATCCCCTGGGGCTACAGAGGCAGAAGGTACAGCTGCGGTAGCGTATACATGATATTCTAGTACGTTTCTAAGTACGTTTTCTGGTACATCGTCAATACTAGTTTGTCCAATTGCTGCTAACAAGGCAGTGAATGCATCATTTGTAGGAGCAAAAACTGTAAAAGTTCCATTTCCGCTTAATGTGTTTACTAAATCAGGAAATTTAAGTAATGCACTTTCCAATGTTGATAATTGAGGCGTTGCCTGTGCAATTTCAACAATGTTGTTTGTTGGTACAAATGGTTCAGGGGTATTATCATCATCACTACATGACAATACGAAGGCAGATACTAAAAATAGTACCATTAATTTTTTTGTTGCTGTTAATGTTTTCATAGATTTTTTATGATTTATGTTATTTTGTTTAACAAATGTATAAATAAATTAAACATAAAAACAAATTTTGTTTCATAAAAAAATGTAAAAATTAAACAAAATGTCGTTTTTGTGTATTTCATCGATGTTTTGGATTTGATTCAAAACCTATCAAAATTTGTATCTTTGCCTTCTCAAAAAAAATTAGTCATTAGAATAAATGAAAAGAGTAGTTATAGGACTTTCAGGAGGAGTAGATTCTAGCGTTGCTGCCTATCTATTAAAAGAGCAGGGCTATGAAGTTATAGGCTTGTTCATGAAAAACTGGCATGACGATTCTGTAACTATCTCTAATGAATGTCCATGGTTAGACGATAGTAACGATGCTATGTTAGTGGCTAATAAATTAGGTATTCCCTTTCAAACTGTTGATTTAAGTGAGCAATACAAAGAACGTATTGTGGATTATATGTTTAATGAATATGAAAAAGGTAGGACACCAAACCCTGACGTATTATGTAACCGAGAAATTAAATTTGATGTTTTCATGAACATCGCTTTAGAGCTTGGTGCAGATTATGTTGCTACAGGTCATTATTGCAGAAAAGGAGTCATAGAAAAAAACGGAGAAGAAATTTATCAATTATTATCAGGAGTAGATACTAATAAAGATCAATCTTATTTTCTTTGTCAATTATCACAAGAACAATTATCTCGATCATTATTTCCTATCGGTGAATTAACCAAACCAGAAGTTAGAGATATAGCCACTAAATTGGATTTGGTCACTGCCGAAAAAAAAGATTCACAGGGATTATGTTTTATTGGTAAGGTGAAACTTCCTGATTTTTTACAACAACAACTTAAACCAAAGAAAGGCGCAATTGTTGAGATTTCAGATTCAGAGTCGTTATATGCAGAAAACAAAACACAATTTGTTTCAAAAGAAGATGAACTTGCTTATCTGTCTAGGCAAATCAATTACAATATAGATAATGGTAAAGTGGTTGGCACTCATCAAGGGGCACATTATTTTACCAAAGGGCAAAGAAAAGGCTTAGCTGTTGGTGGAACGCCAGAACCACTATTTGTTATTGACACAGATGTTAAGGACAATATTATTTATACAGGTCAAGGTAAAAATCATCCAGGTTTATTAAAGAAAGCTCTTTTTATTACAAATGAAGAATTGCATTGGATCAGAGAGGATTTAACCTTAGGAGTTAATGATACTATGGAAGTTCTCACTCGAATTAGATATAGGCAGCCGCTTCAAAAAGCCACACTTCATAAAGTAGAGTATGGACTTTATATTGAATTTGAAGAATTACAATCTGCAATAACCGAAGGGCAATTTGCTGCATGGTATATTAATGATGAGCTTATAGGTTCTGGAGTAATTTCGTAACTTAGTGATTCCAAATCGTTAGTTATGAAGAGGATATGCTTTTTATGGTTGCTACTTTTTTTACCTCCGGCTTTAGTTGCACAAGAACATGCATGGGTATTTCTTTCTGATAAAGAAAATATTTCTTCATCAATAGCCAATCCAATTACCATTTTATCTCAAAAAGCTATTGATAGAAAAAATAGACATGGCATTGTTATTGACTCCCGTGATGTTCCTGTGAATGAAAGTTACGTTACTCAAATTAAGAATGCTTCTGGTGTTGTAGTCTTAGCAAAATCCAAATGGTTTAATGCTGTACATGTTACGGGAAATCAGACTGATATTGAAGCTCTTCAAAATTTAAGTTTTATATCTAAGATTGATTTTGCAAATAAAAATCTAAATAATTCAAAAAATTTAAATCAAAAGACTGAATCCAAATTAGAAGGTGTTTTAACGAATTTCAACTACGGAAATGCGGCAAACCAAATAGAAATGTTTAATGGAGATGAATTGCATGCTAGCGATTATACTGGAAAGGGTATTACAATAGCAGTCTTAGATTCGGGTTTTCCTAATGTGCACATAATGTCTGGATTTCAGCGTTTAAGAGAAGCTGGAAATATTCATGGAACATATGATTTTGTAAATAGAGATGTTGATGTTTACACTGGAACTACTAGTAGTCATGGAACTTTAGTACTAAGTGATATGGCCGGTTATGTAGAGAACCAATTTGTTGGCACTGCTCCAGATGCTTCTTACTATTTGTTTATTACCGAAGATGCTACGAGTGAGACTCCTGTTGAAGAAAGTTATTGGGTTGAAGCAGCCGAACGTGCTGACAGTCTTGGTGTAGATATTATAAATACATCATTAGGATATTCAGACTTCGATGGCTCTAAATACGATTATTCGCAATCTGATATGAATGGTACTACTGCATTTATAACTAGAGGTGCTAATATCGCTTTTGAAAAAGGATTATTAATGGTGACATCAGCAGGGAATTCAGGGAATTTTGGTGTAACAGCACCTGCAGATTCTCCAAATGTACTTTCTATTGGTGCTGTAGACGCATTGGGCAATTATGTGTCATTTAGTTCAGTGGGCACTTCGTTTCAAACCACGCAAAAGCCTGATGTTGTAGCACAAGGAGGTTTAAGCTATATAATAGATGAGTTCGATGTAATTGGCAGAGCGAATGGTACATCTTTCAGTTCGCCAATTTTAGCTGGTGGTATTGCTTGTTTGTGGCAAGCGTTCCCTAATAAAACAAATGCTGAAATCATGGATTTGGTAAGAAACTCTGCTTCGCAATATAACACTCCAGACAATTTTTTAGGTTATGGTATTCCAGATTTACAGTTTGCTTTTGAGACCGCGCAAAGTGATGAGGCAAATATGAATAAAGATATCAGTATTAAAGTATTTCCTAATCCTGCTTATGATTTACTTTATGTTATCAATCCTTCTGAAGAATCTATAACTACAGTTCATATTCATAATGTTTTAGGAAGAAGAATAAATTCATACACAATTACCAAGGAAAATAATAGTGTGGATGTATCTGCTTTTTCAAATGGACTTTACATAATTCAGGTTGAGACAGATAAATTTTATAAAACCTATAAAATCATCAAACGTTAATGACAAATAGAATTACCGAGCTTTTCAATATAAAATATCCAATTATTCAGGCTGGTATGGTTTGGAATAGTGGTTGGCGATTAGCATCTGCAGCAAGTAATTCTGGAATTTTAGGCCTGTTAGGTGCAGGTTCTATGTACCCAGAAGTATTGCGAGAGCATATTCAGAAATGTAAAAAGGCAACCGATAAACCTTTTGGTGTTAATGTGCCCATGTTATATCCCGATATTGAAAAATTGATGAATATTATTGTTGAAGAAGATGTGAAGATTGTATTTACGTCTGCGGGCAACCCTAAAACTTGGACCAAGTGGCTACAAGATAAAGGTGTAACTGTGGTGCATGTTGTAAGTAGTGTGAAATTCGCCTTAAAAGCAGAAGCCGCTGGTGTTGATGCAATAGTTGCTGAAGGTTTTGAAGCTGGTGGTCATAACGGTAGAGACGAAACTACAACGCTCACGTTAATTCCAATGGTAAAGGAGAAAATTACTGTTCCATTAATTGCTGCTGGAGGAATAGCTAATGGGAGCGCGATGTTGGCTTGTATGGTGTTAGGGGCAGATGGTGTTCAAATTGGTAGTAGATTTGTGGCTAGTGAAGAAAGTTCTGCTCATGAAGCTTTTAAGAAAATTGTTATTGATGCAAAAGAAGGGGATACGCAGCTTACTTTAAAAGAGTTGGCTCCAGTAAGACTTATTAAGAATAAGTTTTATGATGATGTTCAGGAATTATACAAAAAAGGAGCTTCAGTAGATGAACTTAAGGCTTTATTGGGAAGAGCACGAGCTAAGAAAGGTATGTTTGAAGGTGATTTGGTTGAAGGTGAATTAGAAATTGGGCAAATAGCAGGATTAATTCATGATATTAAACCTGCAGCTAAAATTGTTGAAGATATTGTAAAAGAGTTTGAGTTAGCTAAAGATAATATATGCAACCTTTAGTGTTATTATTTTTTCATGTCTAACTTGACTTTATAGAGCCTGCTTAAACCATTTTCATATTTATATAGTTCAGATAAGAAGGCTTCAGTAGTCAGAGGTTTTTCTAAATCTATATTTGTAGCGTCCCTTTTACTTGTGAAATAAAGTGTTTTATTTTGCATATTTACAAAAGGACAATAATCCATTTTATCAGAATTGACTGTTTTTCCTAAATTTTTTGATTTAGTCCAACCATTTTTTAGTTTATAACTAATATAAAGGTCTCCACTCCCAAAACCATCGCTTCGATTATAGCCTCCAAAAATTAAAAAAGATTCATCAGGAGCAATAAAAGCATTGTATTCGTAACTAGCGGAGTTTATACTATCAGATAAAGCAACAGCCTCTTTGTAAACTCCATTTTCCCATTTACTCATATAGATATCATCTTTTCGTTTAAGTTTTGGATTGTCTCTGGTAAAGTAGAAATTACCATTATCTGCAATAGACGGATAAAATTCCCCATGTTCAGTATTAACAGGAGGTCCCATGTTTATAGGAGTTGACCATTCATCATCTAAAGTTTTTCGAGTAACATACCAAATGTCAAAGTTTTTAGTAGTGTCTGTAGCTATATCTTTTGGTCGTGTAGAAACAAAGTAAAGTGTTAATCCATCATTAGAAAAGAAAGGCTCTAGATCAAAATACTGACCAGAAAATGAAACAATTTGTGGGTTGCTCCAAGAATCTTGTTTCTTTGTAACAGAAATAATAGCAGATAAATTTCCCATAATACTTTGCGCGGTGAACATCACTTCATTTCCGTTCGGTGAAATAGCTATGTCTCTAACATTTGGAAACTGTTTTACAACCTCAGATAAAACAGGTTTTATGTCTTGTTGAGCATAAAGATTAATGGAATAAATAGATATGACTAAAAATAGATATAATGCTTTCATAAATCAAACTTTAGTTATTTCAAAGCAATATAAAAAAAGCACTAATACAGTAGTATGAAGGAAATGTTAATTAAAAAGGGGAAATTTTAATTTCCCCTTTTTTTATTTAGAAACAAGTTCTTTAATTATAAAATCCCTTTTTAAAAATGAAAGTCATGTGTTTCTATGTGCTATTTTGTCTTAAATAAGAGTGATAATTATTTCGGCACCAAATGTATGAATATACTTCATATTATTGATGAATTTAACTTATAACTTATTAACAAATGTTAATAAAATAAGTTAAGGTAATACAATTTGTAAGCTCTACTTTTGCATCATGCATTTACGGAACTATACCAAAGAATTTAAATACAACTGGAAACTTGCTTCACCAGTAATGTTAGGTATGTTAGGGCATACGTTTGTGAGTTTTGTAGACAATATTATGGTAGGGCAATTAGGCACAGCAGAGTTGGCCGCAGTGTCTTTGGGTAATAGTTTTATGTTTATTGCAATGTCTTTAGGTATCGGCTTTTCAACAGCAATAACACCACTAATAGCTGAAGCAGATGCAGAGCAGAATTTCAAAAGAGGTAAGTCGTATTTTAAACATGGCTTATTTATGTGTACACTACTAGGTGTATTGTTATTTTTGTTAGTATTTTTTGCAAAACCACTCATGTACTTCATGAAACAACCAAATGAGGTAGTTGAGTTAGCTATCCCTTATTTAGATTTAGTTGCTGTTTCACTAATTCCACTGATAATTTTTCAAGGGTTTAAACAATTTAGTGATGGTTTATCGATGACAAAATACCCTATGTATGCAACATTATTAGGGAATTTAGTGAATATTGGTTTAAACTATGTTTTGATATTTGGAAAGTTTGGGTTTCCAGAATTAGGTATTGTAGGTGCTGCTTACGGCACACTTGCTTCGAGGATTATTATGGTGGGTTATTTATGGTTTTTACTAAAACGAAATAAAACTTCGGAACATTATGTGACTAAAATAAAGTTTTTTGTACTTGAAAAGTTGATGCTTAAAAAGATATTCAATTTGGGCATGCCAAGTGCAATGCAAATGTTTTTTGAAGTGGCTATTTTCACTGCAGCTATTTGGTTAAGTGGTTTGCTAGGAAAGAATCCACAGGCGGCAAATCAAATTGCACTTAATCTAGCATCTATGACATTTATGATTGCAATGGGTTTAAGCGTTGCTGCCATGATTCGTGTTGGAAATCAAAAGGGGTTAAAACAATATAGAGAATTAAGACGTATTGCGTTTTCAATTTTCTTATTTGGATTATTGTTTGCAGTTAGCTTTGCGGTATTGTTTTTACTATTTCATACGCAATTACCAAAACTATATCTGGACCATAATGATGTGATAAATGCTTTAGACAATCAGGAGGTATTAGAAATTGCATCTAAATTATTATTGGTAGCAGCAGTTTTTCAAATAAGTGATAGTATACAAGTTTTAGTTTTAGGAGCTTTAAGAGGCTTACAAGATGTGAAAATCCCTATGCTTTTATTATTTGTAGCTTATTGGATTGTTGGTTTTCCAGTATCTTGGTTTTTAGGTAAAGCAGAGGTTTATGGTAGTATAGGTATATGGATTGGATTATTATCTGGATTGACTACAGCCGCAATTTTATTGTATATTCGATTTAATTATTTGACTAAAAAGTTAATTGAGTTAAAAGTGAGCTAAAGTGAGCTAAAGTGCCTAAAGTATTTAAAGTTAAAAATTATGAAGTTGTTCCGAACCGTAGATAAAGTACTTGCTGCTTTTGGCAATATAAGAGCCATGGAGCGAACTCATGTTGATACTTATACTGAAGGTTTAATTTCAAAAATTAACGGTGAAAAAATAGCAGAATCTAATTTTGGTCAACTGTTTGTTTCATATCAAGATTTAGCAGGTTATGAGTTTTTAAATGCTACAGTTTTAAGTGGTACAAATATTAAAACATTTAAAGGAATTAGATTGGTTTTTGAGTTTGAAGGTAAAGAAATCATATTTTTTTCTGATGATAAAGAAATTGAATCTGATTTTTCGAATGTATCTAATAGATGGTTAACAAAGATTAGTTTTGTAATAAACTCTGATGATAAGGAAATGATACAAAACAGAAGGTTTGAAAAAGTATTTCTTAATTTTAAAAAGAAATCTTTACCTTTTTTAAATACGAATACAAAATAATAGACTGAAAAATGACACTTCCAAAATTCATATTAGGCGATAATACAGAATATCCGAACGCTATATTCGTAGTGCATACGGAGTTTCCACGATTCATTATAAATTTAGAAAACGATGAAGTGGAATGGTTTGAAGATTTTGATGCAGAAGATCAAAAAGAATTAGAAAACGAAACTGAGAATGCTATAAAATTAGCAACTGAGTTTTATGATGCTGAAATTGCCAAATACGATGAATAGTTTTTAGTATGATTGATCAACTTCTACAATACGACACAGAGTTATTTTTAGTTTTGAATAACCTAGGATCTGAACCTTGGGATGCACTTTGGTTATTGATTACGAATAAATTGACATTTATTCCTTTATACGCCATTCTTTTATTTTTGCTTTACAAGAAGTTTGGAGCTAAATCATTATTGGTTTTTGTAATTGTAGTGGCTTTAATGATCACTTTTACAGATCAAATTACAAATGTTTTTAAAAGAGGGTTTGAGCGACCAAGACCATGTGGTAATACTGATATAGTAGACCAATTACGATTTATTGCAGTGCGTTGTGGTAAATACGGGTTTTTCTCCGGACATTCTTCAAACTCTATGGCAGCAGCAGTTTTTGCAGGTTTGGCATTACGTTCATATTATAAAAACCTGATTTTTATTCTATTGTTTTGGAGCGCTGTTGTGGCGTATAGTAGAATATATGTTGGTGTACATTATCCTTTAGACATTGTTTGTGGGTTAACTTTTGGAGCTTTTTCTGGATTTATCTTTTATAAGTTGTCTCAGTACCTCTTAAAGCGGTTTGTTAAGGTTTAAATAAACACCCTCCAAATACTTAAAAAAGCAAATAGTACAGATATTAAGGAAAGTGTAGCTGCTATTGATGATTTTAGTCTTAAAGATTTATTAGTTGAGAAGATTAGAGAAATTATCAGCCCAATAAAAGGAATTATTCCAAGGTAATGTCGATAACCGTAAGTAAGTAGTTCTTTTAACCCGAATAGAGCTCTATTTTTTCCAGTTGAATTTTGGTAATCATTGTAAATAATGAATTGAACTATTATCAATACGAATAGAGAAATACTATTCAATATTATTATTATTTTAATGACTTTTTCTTTTGTCATAAACTCATAATATATTCTGCAGCTGCAAAAGGCGTCGTTTTATTATTCTCCACTAATTTCAATTGCTTGTTTAGTGCTTGTTTAATTTCTGAACGATTAAAAAAATCAGACTTTAGTTGATTTTCTATGGTTTGAATTAACCAGAATTTGTTTTGTTCAGTTCGTCTTGTGTTGAAATAATTATTACTATTGGTTAATTCTATATATTCTGAAATAAGTTTCCAGATATCTTGGATCCCTTCATGTTTTAAAGCACTACAAAGTGATACTTTTGGTATCCACCCTGAAATCTTTTGTGGGTAGAGGTGAAGCGCTCTGTTAAATTCAACCTTTGCTAATTTTGCCGCTTTTTGGTTTTCACCATCTGCTTTATTAATGGCAATAGCATCAGCCATTTCAATAATGCCTCGTTTAATACCTTGTAGTTCGTCCCCTGCACCAGCCAGTTTTAGAAGTAAAAAGAAATCTACCATGCTATGCACTACTGTTTCGCTTTGGCCAACACCTACGGTTTCAATAAGTATGACATCAAAACCTGCAGCCTCACATAGAATAATGGTTTCTCTAGTCTTTCTTGCAACACCACCAAGTGAGCTTCCAGAAGCTGATGGACGGATATATGCATTCTTGTTTTTTACCAAAGACTCCATTCTAGTTTTATCACCCAAAATACTACCTTTTGTGAGTGAACTACTTGGATCTATAGCTAATACAGCAACACGTTTTCCAAGTGAAGTTAAATGTTCTCCTAAGCTTTCAATAAATGTACTTTTACCAACTCCTGGAACTCCAGTAATACCTATGCGAATAGAATTATTAGCGTGCGGTAAACATTGTTTTAAAATAGCATTTGCCTGCTCTTGATGTTGAGAATTGGTGCTTTCTATAATAGTTATTGCACGACTTAAATCGGTGATGTTCTGTTTTAAAATGCCTTCTACTAATGCATCAGTATTAAGTTGTTTACTACGTTTGGATTTGAAATTTGACATAGAAGATGGATTGATAATTTCCGCGTCGGAAACTCCATCTGTGGTTTTTAAAGCTGTCTTTTTTTTATTCGTCACAATTAAACCAATGTGTCTCTAAGATAGTATTTTAAAAGATACTAACGTAATGGGACTTTAATGCGCACATCATCCCATGCCATAGTCATGAACAGTTTATCTGTGGAATTATCAAAGGCTATGGTAAATTGTTCTACGGTTGTATCTAGGTTTTCAACTGGGGCAACGTAGTTTATCACATCGAATTCGGGTTCTCTTAGCGGTTCGTGTGTTACATTGTCTACACCCCAAGGGTATTGTTTGGAGTTAAAAATAACAGTCCAAGCGGTGTCGTTTGGTATGGTCCAAAGTGTGTATTTTCCAGCTTGTATGTATCCGTTGCCTATTTTTAGAGGTTGGTTAGTTTCGAACGTTGTGGCTTCGTTGGCGCCTGTTCGCCAAACTTCATCGTAAGGCACTAAGGCTCCAAAAACTTTTCTTTCCCGTTTTGATGGGCGATTGTAAAACACATTGAGCTTTAAATCGTCTACTTTAAAGGCTACATTTTTTTTTGGACTTTTTCGTTTTTGTAATCCGTCGTTAAAATACGAATATGCAAAAATGCCTATGGCTGCCAAAAATAAAATTAAAATAATGCGCTTTAAAACGGTATTCATGAATGAGAGGGTTTTTACTGAGCAAATATACTTTATGCCTAAGTATTAGTAAAATAGAAACGGTTATTTATTTAGCTTTGTTGTGTTGTGGTTTTTAAAAACAGTGATGTTTACAAATAATGACTTTAGATGAGATTGTAAATTGAAATTGCAAATATACCCGCGTTAGGGATAGTAGCGGCAGCTTTTGGTGAGGCGTGCATCGAGCCAAAACTATTAGCGGATAGCCCGACCCGACCATAGGAGGGTAACGCCCACTTCTCGATAAAATTCCGATTTAAAAAAATCGAAATCACTCGAAATGGCATTAATTTCAAAAAAATAAAAATTTTTGCAACACTTCGTTTTTTTTGTCGTCTTTAAAAATGAACTAACTTAAGACCAAAAGTAGTAGTATGTTTCAAGTTGACATTATTGAACAATGTAAACAGAATAATCGTAAGGCACAAATGCAATTGTACAACCAGTATTGCAATGGTATGTATATTGTGGCGAAACGATTTTTGAAGGATGCACATGATGCCGAAGATGTGGTGCAGGAGGCGTTTATAAAAGCGTTTTCTAAATTACATCAATATAAAGCTGAAGTGACTTTTGGAGCTTGGTTAAAACGTATTGTGGTTAATAAAAGTATCGACTTTCTGAAATCAAAAAAACAACAGTTAGTAGAGTTAGATGAGGTGCACCTTAAAGTAGTTGATACAGGACATAACGACAAATGGTTGGTAGAAGATACAATTACATTAAACGATGTGAAGAAGGCAATTAATCAGTTGCCAGAAAAATATCAATATGTAGTAATGTTGTATTTAATTGAAGGGTACGACCATCAGGAAATATCAGAGATTTTAAATATTACACAAGTGGCCTCTAGAACACAATTATCAAGAGGTAAGGCGAAATTACAAGAATTATTAAAGGCTGAAAAAAATGGCACAGGATATTAGAGATTTATTTAAAGGGGAAGAGCTGAAGCATGAGGAAATGCCAAAACATCACGAAGCTCGTTTTTTAGAGAAGCTGGAAACTGCTTTTCCTGAAGAAATGCAAAAACCATCAAAATTTAGTTGGCTGAATATTGCTGCTAGTGTGGTGTTATTAATAGGGTTGAGTTTTGGTGCTTATAAATTTATGAATCCTAGTATTGAAGTAGGACAAAAGCCAGTGGAGATAGCTAAAACCAAAACTTTAGGAGATATATCTCCAGACTTAAAGAAGGTGGAGGATTATTACTTAGCTAGTATTAATTCTGAATTGTCTAAAATGAAACCTACTGCTGATACAAAAGCAGTTTTTGATGGATATTTAGAACAATTGGAAGAATTAAACCAGGAATATAAAAGACTGTCTTTAGAGCTTACCGAAAATGGTGCTACAGAGTTAACCATTACTGCATTAATAGATAACTTAAGATTTCGTTTAAACTTATTGTATCGTCTAAAAGATCAATTAAAAACCTTAAATGGTTCCGATGAAATAACAATAGATGGAACCGCTAATCAATCTTAAAAATCAAAAGATGAACAGAACAATTATAAAATTTAAAGTATTGTTACTTACTTGTTTTGCAATGGTAACATTGGGAGCGCAAGAAAAAGTTACCAAAGTATCGCAAAGTTTTAAAGTAGATAAGGACGTTACTATAGACTTAAATACGAGTCATTGTAATATTGTTTTTGATACTTGGAATAAAAATGAAGTAAGTATTGAAGCATTTATAGAAAGTAACGAGCTTTCTAAAGAAGAACTTGAAGAGATTGCTAAAAGCTGGAAACTTGATGTTGATGGTTCTACCGATTTAGTAACTATTAATAGTGGCGGAGGACATTCTGTACATACGTCTTACAGATTCGATCGTAAAGGAGATTATAGTGAAGAAGTAAAACGAGCATTAGAGAATTTGAAATTTGAATTAGCAGAGTTACCTGAAATGGATTTTAACTTCGATTTTAATTTTGATGATATGCATGTTGTAGAAATGCCAGAATTACCTGAGCTGCCCGAAATGCCAGAGCTGCCAGAATTACCTGAGGGTGTAGGCGCCGTAGCTTTTGATTATGAGGCTTATAAGAAAGATGGTGATAAGTATTTAGAAAAATGGTCTAAAAAATTCGAATCTACTTACGGAAAAGAATATGCTAAAAAAATGGAAGCTTGGGGTGAGAAATTTGGAAAAGTGTGGAGTGAGAAGTTTGGAAAAGATATGGAAAAGTGGGGTGAAAAGTTTGGTGAAGAATGGGGAGAAGAGTTTGCAGAAAAAATGGAAGCTTGGGGAGAACGATTTGCAGCACAGATGGAACGAAAAGCAGGACAAGTAGAACGACAAGCTGACCGTCAAGCAGAGCAACTAGAAAAAAGAGCTGAGTTGAAAGCGAAGATGGCTGAGAAGCGCGCTGAAATGGTTGAAAAACGCGCAGAACTAAAAGTAAAAATGGCTGAAAGACGTGCTAAGTTAGCTGAAAGACGTGTAAAACAAGAAAAAGAAAGAGCTGTAATTATTGAGAAGCTTAGAAGTAAAAATAAACATTCGCACTTAAAGAAAACCATAATTATAAAAATGCCTAAAAAGGCAAAAATTAAGGTAGATGTGCGTCACGGTGAATTAGAATTTGCTTCAGTCTTAGATGATGTACAAGCAGATTTATCACATACTATATTTAAAGCAGAGGGCATTAATGGAAGTAATACTTCCATTAGTGCAGCCTATGCACCAGTATATGTTAGCAATTGGAACTTGGGTGAATTAAACTTAAACCATGTAAAAGAGGCAGAATTAAAAACAGTGAAGCATGTAGTATTGAATTGCACATCATCAAATGTTAAAATTAATAATGTGGTAAGTAGTGCTATTATTGATAGTAATATAGGTGATGTAAAAATATTGAATGTGGCAGATAGCTTTACTAACTTAAATTTTATTTTACAGAATAATAAGGCTTACATAGTAATGCCTGATGTAAATTATAATATGAGTTACAAAGGCACTCACTCTTACTTAGTTCATCCAAATAGTACAAGTGATAAAGATGCAAGCTCTTTTTCTATGAGTAATACTGATAGTAACAAAACAGTAACTGTTAATGCTAAATACAGCAAAGTGATTATGGAGTAATTTCTTAGCTTTGAGGAAATGTAATTTTAAATGACCTCAAGCGATTTTTTATCCTTCCTTAAAAGCATCAGTACCAAACCACTTCACGTTTTAGATGCTTCTATTCCAAAATCCCAATACATTACTTTAGATTTATCGGAAAGCAATTCTGAATTGCAACAGATAGATGTGTCATCATCATCTAAGTTTTCAATATATATTAACTCTTATTTAAAAGATCATAACGCATCTGTTGCTTATGGTGGATATAAAGAAATCCGTAATATTTATAGCAGAAGCGACCATTTTGATGTTGATGCTACATCAAAACGTAACATTCATTTAGGTTTGGATTTATGGTGTGCAGCTAAAACTCAAATTTTTGCACCATTAGATGGGAAAGTTCATAGTTTTAAAAATAACGATAATTATGGTGATTATGGACCAACTATTATTTTGGAACACAACATTTCTAAAGTTACTTTTTTTACACTTTACGGACATTTAAGTTTGGAATCTATAACTAACTTAAAAAAGGGCGATGTGTTTAAATGCGGGGAAAAACTTGCCACATTAGGTGATGCTTCTGTAAATGGAGATTATCCGCCTCATTTACATTTTCAGATTATCAGGGACATGCAATATTATTTAGGAGACTATCCAGGTGTATGTGCGAAACAGGATTTAGAGTTTTATATAGAGAATTGCCCTAATCCTTCTGTTTTATTTGAAATGGGTTGATAATTTCCACTAGAAGAATTACGCTAATATATTGTAAATAGTCATACTTTTGTTTTAGAACTTATTAAGGGTATGCAACAAACTACAAATACTATTTTAATGGTACGTCCTGTAAATTTTAGGATGAATGAGCAAACCGCTGTTAATAACTATTATCAGCATGAAGCCGAAGGTGTTTTACCAGATACAATTAATACTAAAGCGCAACAAGAATTTGATGCCTATGTGAAAAAACTTAGAGGTATAGGCGTAAACGTAATAGTAGTAAACGATAAGATTGAAACGGATACTCCAGATTCTATTTTTCCAAATAATTGGGTGTCCTTTCATCATAGTGGCGATGTGGGTTTATATCCTATGTTTGCCAAAAACAGGCGCTTAGAGCGTAGAGAGGATATACTAGAAACACTTGAAAATGAAGGTTTCATTATTAACAATATTATAGATTATACCAGTGCAGAAGAGGAACATGTATT
Organism: uncultured Flavobacteriaceae bacterium; assembly: GCA_947502975.1. GTDB lineage: Bacteria > Bacteroidota > Bacteroidia > Flavobacteriales > Flavobacteriaceae > Jejuia. The sequence goes on along the minus strand of CANNBV010000008.1, from coordinate 7,376 downwards.
TTTAGAAGGTACTGGTAGTGTGATTTTAGATCGCGTGAATAGAAAGGCATATTGTGCACTTTCTCCTCGGGCAGATGAATCATTATTTATTGAATTTTGTGAAGACTTTGAGTATATGCCTGTAGTTTTTGTGGCCAATCAAACAGTAAATGGTAAACGAATGCCCATTTATCATACCAATGTTATGATGAGCATAGCAGAAAATTTTGCTGTGATTTGCCTAAGCAGTATAGATGACAAGAAGGAACGCAAAAATGTAATAAAACAATTAAAAGCAGACGGTAAAGAAATCATTGATATTACTGAAGCTCAAGTCAATAATTTTGCTGGTAATATGTTACAAGTAAAAGGTAGCAATGATGAGTGTTATTTAATCATGAGTCAGGCTGCCTATGATTGCTTAACAAGTCATCAAATTAAAACTATAGAAACATATTGTAAGATTTTATCAAGCTCTTTAGAAACTATTGAAACCTGTGGTGGTGGCAGTGCGCGTTGTATGATGGCCGAAGTTTTTTTACCCAAGGCTTAATTAATTGAGTTTATCGAAAACATAACCTCCATTTTTTGCTCCCCATATATGATTGCCTTCAGTATCAAAACCTCTATCCCATGAAATGATTTTATCTTCAAAAATTTCTACTTCACTTGTAGCATATGATGCACCGTATAATGAACTTTCACAGGTTTTATGACCTGTTTTTCCAATGTAATACATTTTTGTTTTTTGTTTCAGTAACACTTCGCACCCTTTTCTAAGTGTAATATTTTCCATAGGAAGTGTATCAAAGGCATTTGGGTTTTTCCATTTGCCAATCCATAACGAATCGGATTTTATAGTATAAATTTCAGAACTAAACATACTATCATTTAGTCGAGAAACTTTGTAGATACGCTGTCTGTAAGGTTTATTTTGTCTATTATTTAAAGCCTGTTCCACGTACAAATAATTCCCTTTATCTTTCCATATTGGATACATGTGAAGTGATATATTAAAATAAGTAGAATCTAATTTTGCTTGCTTTTCTGAATTAAAAGAGCCTTGCATCATATTAAACAATTCGTTGAGTTTGGTATCTACTTTAGGCTTATTTTGGCAAGTATAGAAACAGAATACACAGAATAAGAAGACTACAAATCTTGAAACCATTACATTAATTTTTTTCTTAAGATACTAAAAAAATTAATCTCCGTTAGGTTTTGTTTTTGGTAGCTGTACGTAAAATGTACTACCAACATTTATTGTGCTTTCTACCCAAATTTTCCCACTATTAAGTTCCACTAATTCTTTACAAATAGAAAGCCCTAGGCCAGTGCCTTTCTCATTGTTGGTTCCCATAGTAGAGTAGGTGTTGCTTTTAAATAACTTTTCAAGATTATGTTTTGGTATACCAATACCACTATCTGCAACACTTATAATACAGCTACCATTACTAATATGATTAGAAACGGTAATAGTATCTCCTTTTCTAGAGAATTTTAAAGCATTTGCTAAAAGGTTTTGAATAACAATTTCTACCATACTCCTGTCAGCATAAGCAAAGTCACGTAATGAATGATCAATAAGCTCTATACCTTTGTTTTCAAGTCGCTGTTCTACAAGTTTAATTTTTTCCTCAAAAACTTCTTGAATATCAAATAAACTTGGACTTGGCTTAAGTGATTGCATTTGAGACTTAGACCAATTCAATAAATTAAATAACAGCAAAGACGCATTATTGGCGTTTTCGCTCAATTCTGGTATTAAATTATCAAATTCCTCTCTAGATAAGGAACCATCTCGTAATAAGTCGATAAAACCATTTATTGATGATAGAGAGTCTTTTAAGTCATGAGAAACTATAGAAAATAGTTTGTCTTTAACATTATTAACGTTCTCTAAATGCTGCGTCTGTTCAACAAAAGCTTCATTTTGTAATTGTATCTTAAGATTTTTCTCTTCAAGTTCTTGAGTATATTTTAAACTGTTATTTCGCTTTAAATAAATCAACACCAGAAATACAACAACTATAGCGAGCACACCTAAAAGAATATAGAAGAATAGCTTAAACTTTTTAAGCTTATCTTCTTCGTCTATATTTAAAGTAGTATTATCTAATGCTTGAGATTTGGTTTCTGCGCGATCAAAATTCAAGCTTAAGTCTTTGGTTGTGACTATTGGAGGCTTAGAAACTGGTTGAAAATTCGTTTTATCCAAGCTATCTTTCAAACTGTAATAACGACGTTGCCAAACAAAAGCTCTATCAAATCTTCTAGTAGTAGAATCTAGAACTTTCATCAACCCATAATATTTTAAGAGTTCATCAGTATTATTTAACTTTTTTGCTATAGTACCAGCTTCAAATAACTGTTGTTCTGCTGTACGAAGTCTACCTTGGTTTAAGTTTAGTTTTCCTAAGTTATTTAATGTTGTTACTAAATTATTTTCATTATTATTTTTTCTGTTTAATGTCAAACCACGTATTAAGTGTTTTGCAGCAGATTCATAATCATTGAATTCTAAATATTGTCCACCTAATTTGGGTAAAATGTTACTTCTAATAGAATCGGTTTTACCTTTAGGGCTATTCAATACCTTTTCATAATACTCAATAGCTTTTCTGTGTTCTTTAGATTTAGAATAAAGTTTTGCTAAGAGTAAACTAGAATTACTAACACCAATAGAGTCGTTCAATTGCTCTTGTATGTCAAGTGCTTTTGTATTGTATTCTATAGCTTTGGTAACATCATTTAGCTTATAATAGGTTTCTCCCAAACTTGCGTAAGCAGAGCGTAATTCGTGACTGAGTCCTCTACGCTCTAATTCCCTAATAGCGGATAATGAATATTGCAATCCTTTACTAAAGTTACCGCGTTCCATCTCAATTAAGCCAATACTATTATTAACCTTAGCGACATTTAGGGTATCGTTTAATTTATTAAATAATGCTTTGGCTTTAGTGTAGCCATCCATCGCATTTATATAATCATTCTTAATGGCGTAAATCAAGGCTTTATAATATGTAATTTTAGCAATGCCTTTTTCATAATTTATATCAGAGGAAAGTTTATCACTTAGTTTGATATACTGTGTGGCGCGATCATAATCCTTCCTGTCATAAAGAAGCCCTATTATTTTAAGTGAAGTATCAACTTTAAGAGAATCATTGGTCTCAAAACCTAAAGCTATAGATAGGCTATCTAGTTCTTTGGTTTGGGAAAAACCAAAAAATAGAGATAAGAATAATAAAAGAGTAATAATTCTCCTCATACAATGCTTAAGTTATAGCTTTTACAAAGCTATTATCTAAAGAAGCTTGGTTGAGGGAAATCAAGGTATCTTTTGGTACTATATAAAAAATCAATTCTTTATTAATAATAGCTTCAGCTAACAAAAGTTGTAAAAAGGCTTTTTATATTCTAATTTATAGGTTTTTCTACCAATAAATTAGATGAAAAGCGAGGTGTTTTTTTTGAAAAAATCGACGAATAGATTAAGTGCAAAAAACATAGAAAAACGGCACTTTTGTCGATGAAATGCAAGGTGTTTTTTTTATAAATTAATTTTGTAAGAATTTAGATCGACACTACATATGTCAAAATCAGCTTCTCATAGTAAGTTCTTTATGTAATAACACATAAACATTTACAACTAAAATCACTGTAAAACTTGGTTTAAAAATTCTATCTTTGGGCACTTATAAATTATAAAAAATGAGTCTTCAACATTTATTAAGTGCACAAGTAAAACAAGCCGTTTTAGAAGTATATCAAGTTGATTTAGAATCCGTTGAATTTCAAGCTACAAGGCGAGAATTTGCAGGAGATATCACTGTTGTAGTATTTCCGATGTTGCGTTTTATTAAAGGTAATCCTGTTCAAATAGGAGAAACAATTGGAGGATACTTAGTAAAACAACTAGATGAGGTTAAAAATTATAATGTTGTAAAAGGCTTTTTAAATATTGAAATAAGTGACTCATATTATTTGAATTTTTTTAATACCATAAAAAATGATACAGATTATGGTTTTGTTACTACTGAAGGAGGCTCAAAAGCCATTATGGTAGAATATTCTTCACCAAATACGAATAAACCATTACATCTAGGACATATTAGAAATAACCTTTTAGGATATAGTGTTGCAGAAATTTTGAAGGCTTCAGGTAAAAAAGTCTATAAAACGCAAATTATTAACGATAGAGGTATACATATTTGCAAAAGTATGCTCGCGTGGGAACGTTTTGGGAATGGTGAAACTCCTGAAAGTACTAGTTTGAAGGGGGATAAACTTGCAGGTAATTATTATGTTAAGTTTGATAAAGAATACAAAAAACAAATACAAGATTTAATATCTAAAGGTAAAAGTGAAGAGGAAGCCAAAAAAGAAGCTCCTATTCTTATAGAAGCTCAAGAAATGTTGCGCAAATGGGAAGCAGGTGACGAAGAAACAGTTGCGCTATGGAAGAGAATGAATGGTTGGGTCTATGATGGTTTTGATGTAACATATAAAAACTTAGGTGTAGATTTTGATGTGTTATATTATGAAAGTGATACCTATTTATTAGGAAAAGAGTTTGTAACTGAAGGGTTAAAATCTGGTGTGTTTTTTAAAGAAGAAGATGGTTCGGTTTGGTGTGATTTAACAGATGAAGGTTTAGATAAAAAAATAGTATTACGTGCTGATGGTACTGCTGTGTACATGACTCAAGATATTGGTACAGCTATACAACGTATTAAAGATCATCCTGATGTTGGAGGTATGGTGTATACCGTTGGAAATGAACAAGATTATCATTTCCAAGTCCTATTCTTAATTTTGAAAAAGCTAGGTTTTGAATGGGCTAAAAATTTATACCATCTAAGTTATGGTATGGTAGATTTACCTAGCGGAAAAATGAAAAGTAGAGAAGGAACCGTTGTGGATGCCGATGATTTGATTGATGATATGGCTAAAACTGCTGAAGACATCTCGGAAGAATTAGGCAAGTTAGACGGTTATACAAATGAAGAAAAGCAGCAACTCTATAAAACGATTGGACTTGGGGCCTTAAAGTATTATATTTTAAAAGTAGATCCTAAAAAGCGTATTTTATTTGATCCAAAGGAGTCTATTGATTTTCAGGGGAATACAGGGCCTTTTATTCAATATACCTACGCTAGAATTCAATCTATTTTACGAAAAGCGGATTTAAGTAATAGTGTTCTAAACAGCGGAGTAGATGTGTCACTTCATGATAAAGAACGAGAGTTAATCAAACAAGTTCAACTATTTCCAGAAGTGATTCAGAATGCTGCCGAACATCATAGTCCAGCCCTAATTGCTAATTATACCTATGATTTGGTAAAGGAGTTCAATTCGTTTTATCAAAATGTATCCATATTAGGAGCAGATAATGAGCACGAAAAAATATTTAGAGTTCAGTTATCAAATACTGTAGCTAATACTATTAAAAATGCGTTTAGTATTCTTGGAATTGACGTTCCAGAACGTATGTAGTTTACCAATTAATATGTTGTTCTATAAAACGTATTAAGTCTTCTGCTATTAGTTCTTGTTCTTTTACAGATGGATGCCCTTTACTCTTTTTATAAGGTATAAAATGAGTGTAAATTTTATCATCATTTAGATTATTTACTGCAATATTTATGTACTCAGGCCATTTAGAACCCTCTTTGGTTACATCCATATTACCAAGAATACATATTATATGAGAATTTAGATAATGGCTTCTAATTTTCTGAACAAATGCTTGATAAGCAGTAATTATTTCGTTTTCTGATGGAGCTGTATTCCCAAATCTAGTTTTAAAATTTTCATTATCAGGTCTCTTTACCAACCAAGAGTCATTCTGAAATAAATTGATAACTACAATATCAGGCTGATATAAAGAAAAATCCCATGTGCTTTCTGGGTCGTGAGGATTTAATCTATTATACATTTCTGGCATAATCATACCATGCCAACTTACCATAATACCAATACCACTTTTGCAAATAGCGCGATACTCGGCATCAAAATGACGAGCTGTAATAGCAGAATAACTCAAATAGTTATTGGTATATGTGCTATCCGGTGAATCAGCTCCAGATACATCTTCAACTGCATATCCAGCTGTTATCGAGTTACCATAAAATTCAATCTTACGTTTTTTAAAAACTGATTTTGGTAGTAGTTTTGCTTTACCTTCAATTTTAAAATCATAAAAATTTGTATTACCATAATGTGGCTCTGTACGTTTAAATAATTGAATATTATGTTTCCCCCTTTTTAAGTTCTTGGCTAAAAGATGATACTGTTTTAAAGTATCAGGACGTAATATATACATACTATCTTCATCTAAAATTACATTATAGTAGCTATCTCCTGTATTGTCCTCTAAAGATGCAGAAATAGAACTACCTTCGAAATTCATTGAAATTGAAGAGCCAGACCAATACACTTTAGCGCATTTAGAACTTACACTATCTATCCTTCCTGAATATGTAATATTAGGATTTGTATGATTTATAATTAGAGGTTTATCTTGAGTTAGTGTTTGGTTTTTACAGCATAAAAAGAATAGAAGGCAAATTGTTGTAAAACATAAAGAAGCATATCTCATTTTTATAGTGAATTTTAAAAGGCTCAAATTACTAATAATTAACCTTAAGATTCTTAAAAGAATTTTTAAAGATATCGCTTAATGTATCAATGACTACATTTTTTTTTCAAAATTTCATTTCCATAAAATGTAAATTCTTACAAATTAAATTAATTTTTGTTGTTTAACTTGTATTTTGTTTAATAAAACGAATTAAAAGTTAAACATAAATATATTTTGTTTAACTTTATTGAATAAAACATAAACAGCAAAAAATGAAAGAAAAATTATCCTTCCAAATTCCCAAATCTGGTTTACTAATTTTATTTACCTTCTTAACGTTTTCTTTGAGCGCATTTGCAGACACCAATTGCGGTCATATTGCGGGATTAGAATTCTCCAATGGACATGAATCAGTAGAATTAAAGAATCACGAAACCTACGACATAACAAATTTACCAGAGCATTTTTACATTAACTTAAATGTGGATGGTTACTCCCAAAGTGCAAGATACACTGTAGTTAATCTAGAAACACATAGTACATACAGAATAACAGAAAACCTTTTACCATATACATTTCCAGCTGGAAACGGTTCTTGGCATTTGGGAACTGGAACTTTTGAAGTAACAGTAAATCTTTACAAATACGATCATGCAATTGGTTTTAAGTGTGATACCATAAGGGTAACTTTTACGATCACAGAAGGACATCAGCCCTGTACAGCAACAGCAGGCACACTAATAGCCGATGCAGAGATGGTGACTTTAACAGGCGACAGTGTCACAATCAGCGCGACACCAGATATGATGCC
>CANNBV010000007.1 GCA_947502975.1 uncultured Flavobacteriaceae bacterium | reverse complement strand
CCTCTTGGTGACACTATCGTTACTTGGACAGTAACCGATAGCTCTGGTAATTCAGCTACTTGTGAGCAAACTGTTACTGTTACTGATGATGAAGATCCTACTATTACGTGTCCTGCGGATATAACTGTTACTGCTGATGCTGGATTATGTTCTGCTTCAAATGTAGACTTAGGTATTCCTGTTACTGATGATAATTGTGGTGTAGCCACAGTATTAAATAATGCTTTAGAGCCATTCGCTCTTGGAGATACTGTTGTAACTTGGACGGTAACTGATGAATCTGGTAATACAGCTACATGTGAACAAACTGTTACTGTAGTAGATGGAGAATTACCTGAATTAGTATGTCCTCCAACAGTTATAACCACTGCAGATATTGGTTCATGTGAAGCCACTAATGTTAGTTTAGGAGATGTAAATGTTCAAGATTGTACTGACGTTACTATAACAAATGATGCTCCAGTTGTATTTCCTTTAGGTGATACAACCGTAACTTGGACGGTAACTGACCTTGCGGGCAACTCACAAACATGTGAACAAATTGTTACTGTTACTGATGATGAAAACCCTGTAATTACACAATGTGCTGCTGATATAACTGTTTCAGCAGATGCTGGGTTATGTTCTACCGATGCTAGTAATGTAACTATAGGCACACCTACTTTTACGGATAACTGTACTGGGGCTACTGCAACTAACGATGCGCCTACTACATTCCCGCTTGGTAATACTACTGTAACTTGGACTGTAACCGATGGTTCTGGGAACTCAGTAACTTGTGAACAAACTGTTACTGTTACTGATGATGAAGACCCAACGATTACTTGTCCTGCGGATATAACTGTTACTGCTGATGCTGGATTATGTTCTGCTTCAAATGTAGATTTAGGTACTCCTGTTACTGATGATAATTGTGGTGTAGCCACTGTATTAAATGATGCTTTAGAACCATTTGCTCTAGGGCAAACTACTGTAACTTGGACTGTTACCGATGAATCTGGTAATACTGCTACATGTGAGCAAATTGTAACTGTAGTAGATGGAGAGTTACCTGAACTTGTATGCCCTCCTGCATTAACTGTAAATGTAGATCCTGGAACATGTGAGGCAACTAATGTAGATTTAGGAGATATGGATGTACAAGATTGTACAGATGTAACCATCACTAATGATGCGCCATCAACATTCCCTCTGGGTGATACTACGGTAACATGGACAGTAACTGACTTGGCAGGAAATTCAGAAACGTGTGAACAAATCGTTACTGTTGTAGATAATATTCCTCCAACATTTGTGGAAGCACTTCCTACTAATATAACTGTAGAATGTGATAACGTACCTACTGAAGAAACATTAACTGCAACTGATAATTGTAGTACTGCTACTGTTACTTTTGAAGAAGTTAAAATTGATGGCTCTTGTGTTTCTAATTATATTTTAGAACGTACTTGGACTGCTACTGATGAAGCTGGTTTAACCACTGTTCATACACAAACCATAACTGTTGAAGATACTACACCTCCAGTATTTGTTGAAAGGTTACCTGATGATATTACTGTAGAATGTGATGAGATCCCAACACCTGATACTATTACTGCTACCGATAATTGTAGTACTGCTACTGTTACTACTGAAGACGTTACTATTGAAGGAGCATGTGATGGAACATATACAATAGAACGTACATATACAGCTACCGATGAATGTGGTTTAACTGCATCATATACACAAACTATTAATGTACAAGATACTACTGCTCCTACTCCAGTAGATACTCTAGAAGAAAATATAACTGTAAGTTGTACAGATATTCCAGACGTACCAGACATCCAATTTGAAGATAATTGTACTTCTGATATAATTATAGTATTTAATGAAGTAAATGGATTTGATGATACCGCTTTTGAAGATTATCAAATAATAAGAACTTGGACAGTAAGAGATGCTTGTAATAATGAGGAGACTTACACACAAACATTAAATGTAATGTTAGATGAAATCATTACTCAAGTTAATGGTCCTGATAGATGTTATAATGACGGAATTATTGATCTAAACGAATTCTTAACTTCTGAAAATAAAGAAGGTACTTGGGTATTAGTTGAAGGTAATACACAAGCAGAATTAGATAATAATTTATTTAATCCAACTACGCTTTCATTATCCGAAGACTTTAAACCTGGTAGTGAAGCTATAAACTATACATTCAGATATACAGGTTTAGACGCAGGTTGTATTAATATTACTGAAGTTACTATGGCTATAGATGCAGATTGTGTAGTACTACCTTGTGGCGATTCTGATGTTGAAATTTCTAAAGCACTTACACCTAACGGAGATGGCTTTAACGATAGCTTTGATATCATGGGTATTGATTTATGTGGATTTACAGCTAACGTAAAAATATTCAACCGTTGGGGAGCATTAGTATATGAATCTAGCAACTACACCTTAGGTGAAGGTCAAGGTTCATGGCAGGGAAATGCTCATAAATCATCTATAGGAGCTGCTGGACAAGTACCTAACGGAACATACTATTACATAATAAACCTAGAAAATAGTGGATTATCACCATTCACTGGCCCTATCTACATCGGAACCAAATAAATCGTAACCTATGAAACTTATTAAACATTACATAATTGCTTTTGCGTTATTTAGTTGTACTGTTGGAGTTGCACAGCAATTACCTCAATTCACGCAGTACATGTATAACACAATTTCTATAAACCCTGCATATGCTGGTAGTAGAGAAGCTTTAAGCATTGTTGGATTGCACAGAAGCCAATGGGTTGGTTTTGATGGAGGTCCAATAACACAAACACTTTCTATTCATTCCCCATTAAGAAATGATAGAATAGGTTTAGGGTTATCTTTTATTGAAGACGATTTAGGTCCTGAAAATTTCACATACTTATATGGAGATTTCTCATATACAATTCCTACTGGTGCTACTGGCAAGCTTGCATTTGGTGTTAAAGCAGGATTTACAAGTTATAGTTTAGATGCAGATTTCAGAAACTCACAAAGCTTTGACCCTTCAATTAGAGGTGTTCAAGACAGATGGACGCCAAATATTGGTCTAGGGTTGTTTTATCACACAAACAGGTTTTACATCGGTGCATCTGCGCCAAGAGTATTAAATACTGATAGAAATACCGATGATGGTTTTGAAGCTCTTGAAAGGCTAAGTTATTATGCCATAGCTGGTGCAGTTTTCGATATAAGCGAAACCATTAAGTTTAAACCTTCAACATTAATGAAAGCAACTAATGGCGCACCATTATCTTTCGATTTCACAGCCAACTTCTTATTCAATGAAAAGTTTTGGCTTGGTGCTTCATATAGATTAAATCAAGATACAGGAGCTTTTGGTGGTTTTGCTGATATTCAAGTATCAAGACAATTACGTTTAGGCTATTCATATGAAAAACCAATTTCAGATATTCGAGCTTACACAAGCGGGACACATGAAGTCTTATTAATATATGAATTCAAATTCTTAAGTTCTAAACTTAAATCTCCAAGATATTTCTAAAAACTGCAAGTATTCATTATGAAATTAAAAACTTACATATTAGTTTGTATTACTTTAGTAATGACATCTGTAGCGTTTGCTCAACCAGGTAAACAAAAAAGAGCAGATACTTTATTTAATAAGTTTTCCTTTGTTAAAGCTGCTGAAGTTTATAAAGATCTTATAAAAAATAATTACAATAAAGATTATGCAACAAGGCAACTAGCCGACTGTTATGCTTATTTAAGAAATCCATCTGCAGCATCAAGATATTACAAACGAGTTGTAGAACAAGATGATGTACCAATTGAGTATTACTATAGTTATGCACAGGCTTTAAGAGGTATAAAAAAGTATGATGAGTCTAGAAAATGGATGCAACGTTTTAAAGATTCTGGTGGTGTTACAAATACTGAAAGCTTTGAAAAAGATCAATTGTTCATGGCTCATGTTTTCAGTTCTAAAAAGCAATATTTTTTAAAACGAACACGTATAAATTCAAAATTTAGTGATTTTGGAGCCATAGAACATGATGGGAAAGTTTATTTTGCTTCATCTCGAGATGAGGGTGTTTCTGTAAAACGTGTTTATGGATGGAACGAACAACCTTTTTTAGACGTTTATGTTACAGAAAAAGGTGGTAAACGAAGTGTAAATCACACACATAAACTAAAAGGTGATGTTAATTCTATTTATCACGACGGGCCAGTTGTAATTACCAAAGATGGTAAAACGATGTACTTTTCTAGAAATGCAGCGAATAAATACGGTAAAGAAAATGATGCCAAAGGGATTAGTAATATCAATATTTACAAAGCTACTTTAGTTGATAGTCTCTGGACGAATGTTGAAAAATTATCAATTAGTAGTACAGAATACTCTACCCAACATCCTGCTTTAGATAAAGATAACACAAAGCTTTATTTTTCTTCGGATATGCCTGGTGGTGAAGGTGGTTCTGATATTTATTATGTAGATATTAATCCAGACGGAACACTTGGTGAGCCTGTAAATGCAGGAAACGTTGTAAATACCAAAGATTCTGAAGGCACACCGTTTATTAATAATGAAGGTATTTTATTCTTTTCCTCTGATGGCCATTTAGGCTTAGGGTTATTAGACGTTTTCGGAACAGTTACAGATGAGACTGGAACTATAACCGATGTTGTAAACCTAGGTGTGCCCGTAAATTCTGAAAAAGATGACTTCTCTTTCACTATGAATACTGATGGTTTAACCGGATATTTCTCTTCAAACCGTAGAGGTGGCCGTGGTGATGATGATATTTATGAATACTACAGAAAACCAATACTAAATGTACAAGGTCAAGTAGTTGATGCTATAAATGGCAAGCCAGTTGCAAACTCAGTAATTGATCTTTTTGATGCCGATGGCAATAAAATTGCATATATGGTTACTGATAAAGACGGCTATTATAATATCAATATTGATAGAAATAAAGATTATAAAATTGTCGCCAGTCAAGACAAATACATTGATGATTATCGCGAATTTTCTTCAAAAAATATTTCCAGTATTGAGTCCATTATTGTAGCAAATCTAATTCTGAACCCTGTTCAGGATGTAGAAGTATTGGCTAATTTGTCATTAAATACAATCTATTTTGATTTTGATAAACACAGCATACGTGAAGATGCTAAGAAAGAATTGGATAAAATAGTAAATTTAATGACTAATGATTATCCAGAAATGGTTATCAGAATTGAATCTCACACAGATTCAAGAGGTTCATTAACTTATAATGATAAACTATCTATTGATCGTGCTAATGCTACTTACGAGTATTTAATTTCAAAAGGTATAGACCCAAGTCGAATAACAGAACATAAAGGTTTTGGAGAAAGACGACTTACAAATGGTTGTGAAGATGGATCAAAATGTGAAGATGAAGAGCATCAATTAAACCGTAGAACGCAATTTATAATTGTTCAAATAGAATAAAAAACAAACTACCCCTTTCTGCCATTAGATAAAAAATTGTTTTATTAAAAACAAGACTCCATGAGACCAAAAAACTACTTATTAACCTGCATAATATGTTTGCTAGCCTCAATAGGCTTTGCACAGCAAGGTTTACAGAAAAGAGCAGATAGCCTTTTTAACAAATTTGCCTTTGTAGATGCCGCCAAGGCCTATAAAAAATTAGTAGAAAAAGATTACAATACCAATTATGCTACTAGGCAATTAGGAGACTGCTATGCTTATATGCGTAATCCAGAAAAAGCAGCAACCTATTATAAAAATGCAGTTAGTCAAGAGAATGTTCCTATTGAATATTATTATAAATATGCACAAGCTCTAAGAGGTATTAAAGACTACAAATCATCTAGAATTTGGTTAAAAAAATTCAAAGAAAGTGGTGGTGTAATTGATAAAAATAAAATTACAAAAGATCCAGGTTTTATAACAGCTGTGTTCAATGCTAAGCATCAATATTTTCTAAAAGAAGTCAAGATAAATTCTGAATTAAGTGATTTTGGAGCCTTTGAAAGAGATGGTAAGGTATATTTTGCTTCATCTGCCGATAAAGGAGTATCTACTAAACATTTATATGCATGGAATGAGCAACCGTTTTTAGATGTATATGTTGCCGAAAAGAATGCAGATACAATCATACATCACCTATCGAAATTAAAAGGTGATATTAATTCTGTCTATCATGATGGTCCTGTTACTATTACTAAAGATGGTAAGACCATGTACTTTTCTAGAAATAACTATAACGATAAAAGGTTAGGAAAAGACAGAAATGGTATAAGCAATCTAAAAATATACAAAGCTTCGCTTATTGCTGGTGAATGGACAAATATTAAAGAATTGCCTTTTAATAATGATGCATATTCAGTAGGTCATCCTACTTTAAATAAAGATGAAAATAAGCTTTATTTTGCTTCAGATATGCCCGGTGGATTGGGAGGTTCAGACATTTACTATGTAGATATTAATGATGGTAAATATGGAACTCCACAAAACGCAGGCAATATTATTAATACCAAAAGAAACGAATTGTTTCCTTTTATTAATACAGAAGATATTTTATTCTTTTCATCTGATGGCCATTTAGGCTTAGGTCTTTTAGATATTTTCGCTACAGTAAATGATGAAAACGGTACACTTAACGATGTTGTAAATCTGGGGATTCCCGTAAACTCAAGTAAAGACGACTTTTCATTCTTTATGAATGATGATGGTATAACAGGTTATATAGCATCAAATAGAGATGGTGGTCTAGGAGATGACGATATTTATGCATATAACAGAATACCGCGTTTAAAATTAGAGGGTACAGTAATAGACTCCATTGGAAATACTCCTGTTGAAAACGCGATTGTAACTATTTCTGATGTTGATGGCAATAAAATAGCATATGTTGAAACAGACGAAAATGGTGAATACGATATTAATATTGACCGTGATACAGATTTCTTAGTTACTGTTACCAAAGATGGATATCCTGAATACAATGCATCAGTTTCTACAAAGGGACTAGATAACACAACTAAATCCGTGACTGCCGATTTTGAAATTAGTCCTATACCAAAAGATGTAATTGAGGATAATGAACCAGAAATAGTAATTGATAACCTAGGTCCTATTTATTTTAATTTTGATAGTTCAGAAATTAGAAAAGATGATTCTGATGAGTTAAACAGGATTGTAGATCTTATGCTAAATAAGTACCCAGAAATGACCATTAAAATTGAATCTCACACAGATTCAAGAGGTACTACTACTTACAATAATATATTATCTACACGAAGAGCAAATGCTACTTATAGTTATTTAATTTCTAAAGGTATTAGTGCCACTAGAATAATTGAATACAAGGGCTATGGTGAGGAAAAATTAACTAACGGCTGTGATGGTACAATACGTTGTACTGAAGCACAACATAAACTTAACAGACGTACTAATTTTATCGTTATTAAAGTGAAATAATATATAAAGCTTAGTTTAATAATAATTATCAACCATCAGAAGTGTTACTTTTGATGGTTTTTTTGTCATAATAAAATGATGAAGTATATTTTCTTATAAACCTCTTAGTAAATATGATTTCACATACCATAGAAAACGTATCGATTAATGATACTAATCAAATTAATAAAAAACCATACACTCCATTAGTTTAAAATAAAATCTATTCATCAGTTGAAAACAAAAAAACCCTTCCATTTCTGGAAGGGTTTACCTAAAGCTAAATTTAATAACAACTAAGTTATCAATATAACCTTTATTAATTTACCAACTCAAATTAAATATCAGACATTCAATTATAGCTATTAATCAGTAACTAAATAAGGCTATGGGGTTATTGCGTCTTAAGCAATTTATTTCTTTATAAAAATGTTAGTGAAATACCATTTATCATCTGCATCTTTTTCAGCAGAAATCTCAAAATTGGTAAAATCACCCTCAATATTTTCTTTATGAGATTCGCTTCTCATCCAAGCACCTACAACAGATTCGGCCGAGGTAAAACCATAGGCTACATTTTCTGATACGCTTTGGGCTCCTGCATTACTCTTTAAATAGTTACTTCTTGCAAAAAAATTGGCATGAGAAACTGTTTGAGTATCTACCATGTAATCTGTGTGCGTAAAGGCTGTAGATTTAATAATAGTCATACCTTTTAGAGGATTTAAACCTTTAGAAAGCCTGTGATTATTAATTAACTCTAATATTTCAATTTCAATAGATTTAGGTTCTGGAGTAGAAATATTCTCTATTAACGTGTCTGCTTTATCATCTAATGATTCTGGCGAACAAGAAAACGAAAATATAACTATAACTGCCAAGAATGACAATTTGGTTAGCAACTTCATAGGTTAAGTAAATTTAGATTTGGGATTCTAAAATTACCCTCAAAACCTAGAGCGCACTGTTAACGAAATGTTAAAATCGATTAAAAACATGTATTTCGTCGATTTTAAATGTTTTTAATCGTCAAAATACATGATAAAGGTAAGTAAAAACGTATTTGGTCGTGTTTTTTATGGAGATAATCGATCTATTTGCCAAGTATAATCTTCTTGAAGCTTGTATCTAATTCGATCGTGAAGTCTATTTGGTCTGCCTTGCCAAAATTCAATCTCTACAGGTTTAACAATATATCCGCCCCAATATTCTGGTCTTTCTATAGCTTTACCTTCGTACGTTTCTTCTAAAGCACTTAGCTTCTCTTCTATGAACGTCCTATTTGGTATAACTTCACTTTGATTAGATACTATAGCACCTAGTTGACTTCCTTTAGGACGAGATTCAAAATAACCATCGCTTAGGTTGGGAGCTATCTTTTCAGCTTTACCCTTAATAATTATTTGGCGTTCAGCTCCATGCCAAAAAAAAGACAGACATACATTTGGGTTTTCTGCTATAGCTTTTCCTTTTTCACTATTATAATTTGTATAAAAAATAAAACCTTCGTAAGTGAATTTTTTTAGGAGCACTACCCTATTTTTGGGATATCCATCTAGACCTTGGGTAGCAATAGTCATAGCGTTAGTTTCGTCTTCTAAAAAATGAGTATCCACTTCATAAAACCACTTTTGAAATAACTCCAATGGATTCTCAGGAACATGCTTTAATAACAACGCTCCTTTATCATAAGACTTTCTGTAATTACTTAAATCATTTTCCATTTAACGAAATTAATGAAAAAAAAAGCTTGATAAATAAGAAAATTAAGATAAACTTCTTAACTTCGATTGTCTCTCAATTTTTATGAATTACAATTGATAACTAACCTATGAAATTTGAGAAATCTCCCCAGTATAAAATACTAAAGCCTACTAAGTTAAAACTCCCCTTTGGTTTCTATTATTTTTGTAACAATTTTATTGTTGGAGAACTCTTTGAGGGTGTTCATTTTGATTGGGATATGGCCAAAATTTTGATTAAGGAAATATACGCACACTATGGTGAAGGTGCTAGGGTAGCTTACATTGCTAATAGAATAAATGCATATTCTATTGATCCTCAAAACTGGGTAAAGCTTGAAAAAGAATATGATGTTTTAATAGCTAGTGCCATTGTAATTTATAATAATGCGTCTTATATTAATGCATCTCTAGAAAAACAATTTACTCAAAAGAGTATCAAAAGGTGTCTTTCATTAACAGAAGCTATACAATGGGTTGAAAATTTAGAAGAGTTTAATTAAAAGAGAACGATTTACCATCTTCTGCCAAAGCTACATTTTCGAATACAGTTTTTGCTTCTTTTTTAAAAACTTCTAAATCTGGATATCTAGAAGAATAATGGCCAAGTATTAAAGTCCCTGCATTGGCTTGCTTCGCTATACTTGCAGCTTCTTTAGCTGTTGAATGCTTTGTTTTTGGGGCTAAATGGGCATGAGCATCCAAAAATGTTGATTCATGATATAACACATCTACATCTTTTATGATAGGTACAATATCTTCTTTATAAACTGTGTCACTACAAAACGCATAACTTTTTGGTTTTTCTGGAGAAAAAGTTACGGTATCATTCTTAACTAAAATGCCATCTTCATTTTTTACATCAAAACCTTGTTTTAGTTTTCTATAATATGCAACATTAATATTAGCCTGTTCTACAGCTTCAATATCAAGCTTTCTATCTCCTTTTTTTTCTTTAAATAGATAACCATTTGTGTATACGCGATGTTCTAATGGAATAGTATATACTTCAACAGTATCATCTTCGAAAATCAATTCAGAAGTTTTTGAGGTTAATTCATGAAAATAAAGTTTATAATTAGTCCATGAATCTGCTAATTTCATTTGAAGTGTTACAACCTCTTTAATTCCCTTTGGACCGTAAATGTGCAAATCTGCTTCACGAGTTAACAACCTAAACGTAGAGATTAAACCAACCAGTCCAAAAAAATGATCACCATGTAAATGGGAAATGAAAATATGCTTTATGCGATTAAATTTTACTTTATGCCTCCGCAATTCCACCTGAGTTCCTTCACCACAATCAATTAAAAACATGTGATTGTTTATTTCTAAAACTTGAGAAGTAGTATTTCCTAAGGTTCTTGGAGTGGCACTATGGCATCCTAAAATGGTTAATTTCATAGTTATTAAAACCCTAAATCACGTTCCATCTCTTCCATTTCAACTATATCGAAAGCTTCCTGTTGTGTTGGGACAACAACAAGTTCTTCAGGGATCTCATCCAAATTCGCTTTATCTGTAACAATAACAAATGAATACTTATCACCTCTATGAATTTTTGAAATTTTCAAGAATTCGACGATCTCAGTTGTTGGTATACTTTCTAAAGATGTTAAAGTAATAATTAAATTATCGTTCTTAAACTTAGGATATAATGCTTCTAATTTTTTTACAAGCTCTACAACTGTAAATTTTTCCTGAGTTATAATGGAAATATTACCATTCTTATCAATAATCATAACTTACTGTTTTATTTTCGAAGCTAATAAATAAATCACTGCCATCCTCACTGCTACTCCATTTTGTACCTGATCTAAAATAATAGCTTGTTTAGAATCTGCGACATCACTTGTAATTTCTACACCACGGTTTATTGGTCCTGGATGCATAATGGTAATCTCCTTATCCAAGCTATCAAGTAAAGCTCTATTAACTCCAAACTGTTGTGTGTATTCTCTAGTTGATGGAAAATAACTAATATCCATACGTTCGTTCTGTACACGAAGCATATTTGCAACGTCGCACCAATTTAAGGCTTTATGCAAATTCGTTTCAACTTTTACACCAAGTTTATCAATATATTTTGGAATCAAGGTTTTTGGTCCACATACCATCACTTCTGCACCTTGTAGCTGTAATGCAAAGATATTGGAAAGGGCTACTCTACTATGAAGAATATCACCAACAATCACAACTTTTTTCCCTTTAACTTCTCCTAGTTTCTCCCTTATAGAGTATGAATCTAATAATGCTTGAGTTGGATGCTCATGCGCACCATCTCCTGCATTAATAATACTGGCATCTACATGCTTAGATAAAAACACACCAGCACCTGGGTTTGGATGACGCATCACCACCATATCCACTTTCATTGAGAGGATATTATTCACTGTATCTATTAATGTTTCACCCTTTTTTACAGACGATTGTCCTGAGGAAAAATTGATAACATCAGCAGACAAACGCTTTTCTGCTAATTCAAAAGACAACTTAGTTCTGGTGGAATTTTCAAAAAATAAATTGGCAATAGTAATATCTCGTAACGAAGGCACCTTCTTAATCGGTCTATTTATGACCTCTTTAAAATGGTCTGCAGTTTCAAAAATAAGTTGAATATCTTTTTGAGTAAGATATTTTATTCCCAGTAAGTGATTTACACTTAATTCGCTCATTCTTTTAGTATTCAGTCGCAGTCACAGTCTGCAATTATATCAATAATTTAAATTTTATTTTTTGAACTATCTACTTCAGTCTTCAAACTTCAACTATTTATCAATTAAGTAAACCGAGTCTTCATTATCGTGCTCTTTCCAGTTTACTTTTACTTTTTCACTATTAATTACATCTACTTGTCGCCCTCTGTAATCAGGCTGAATTGGTAAATGTCTGCTAAAACGCCTGTCTATTAATGTAAGTAGTTCTATCTCATTTGGTCTTCCAAAAGATTGTACTGCAGTTAATGCTGCTCTTATACTTCGCCCAGTATACAACACATCGTCAATAAATACAATATTCTTATCTTCAACTAGAAAGTTAATTTTTGTGGTATTGGCTTCTAAAGGCTTATCGCTTCGTCTAAAATCATCACGATAAAATGTGATATCCAAGTAACCTAGTTTGATATCTTTTACTTTATAATCTTCTTCTAAAATTTTTGCTATTCTGTCTGCTAAAAAAATGCCACGCGGCTGTAAGCCAATCAGTACTGTATTAGAGAAATCGTTATGTTTTTCAATAAGTTGACAAGCCAATCGATGAAGAATGATGTTTACCTCTTTTGCGTTAAGTAAAACTTTCTGACTCATATACTACCCAAACGTATTTGGACAGCAAAGGTAATGCAAAAATTTAAAATGTCCTGTTTTTAATTGGTTTTAAAAAACGAACAGATTATCAGTAGATTTTAATTGTTAATTCATTTAATTTTGTTGCAATTTTAAAATTGAAGTATACTTACTATGGATGAATATATTGATGTAGCTACAAAACAAGGCAAATTAACAGGGAAAAAGGAACTTAAATCCATAGTTCATCAAAACGGATTGTACCATCATACAGCGCATCTGTGGCTATATACAAAAGATAAACACATACTATTGGCACAACGTTCGGCAAAGAAAACCATTTGTCCATTACTTTGGGATGTCTCGGTTGCTGGACATATTGATGCAGATGAATTACCGAAACAAGCCGCTGTAAGAGAAACATCTGAAGAAATTGGATTACATCTTTCTGAAGAAGATTTGGAACTAATTGGAGTATATGAATGCTTTCAAAATTATGATAATGGACTGATAGATAACGAGTTTCATAATACATTTATAGCAGAACTTAAGGTAAATATATCTGAACTAAATCTACAGGAAACCGAAGTTGAAGCTGTAAAATTAGTATCCTTTCAAGACTTTGAAAATCTTATAGAAAATATTGGTAAAAGCAACCACTTTGTGCCTTCAAATAAGACTTATTATCAAACGGTTTATGAAAAAATTGTGAGTAAAATAGCTTAACGTTTTAGTCTAGTTTAAAAGCTAAATCTTGCTTATATTTACAAAAATCAAGACAAATATGAGCAGTCATTTAAAAGTCAAAGTAAACGATACTTTTGATTTCGATATAAGTTCAGAAGAT
Source organism: uncultured Flavobacteriaceae bacterium (assembly GCA_947502975.1). Classification (GTDB taxonomy): domain Bacteria; phylum Bacteroidota; class Bacteroidia; order Flavobacteriales; family Flavobacteriaceae; genus Jejuia. The sequence goes on along the minus strand of CANNBV010000007.1, from coordinate 189,233 downwards.
ATCTCTAATATAGATATTGCCGATGTTTCTGACTCAAACTATCACGTACTTCACAATAACAAATCCTTTCATACCAAAGTAATCAAAAGTGATTTTTACACAAAAAAATACCAGATTTCAGTAAATAATAGTGTGTATACTATCGCCATTTCTAACGATTTGGATATTCTCATTAATGATATGGGTTTTACTGTAGGCTCAAAAAAAGCTATTACATCAATATTTGCACCAATGCCTGGACTTATCTTAGAAATAAGTGTTAAAGTAGGGCAAGAACTAAAAGAAAACGACCCATTACTAATTCTAGAGGCTATGAAAATGGAGAATAGTATCACTTCTCCAATTGATGGTGTCATCAAAGCTATACATTCTAAAAAAGGAGATGCAGTTGAGAAAAATCAATTAATTATTGAATTTGAATAGTCATGAAAAAAATTCTTGTAGCTAATAGAGGAGAAATTGCCATTAGAGTAATGAAAACAGCAAAAAAAATGGGTATAAAAACTGTAGCTGTTTTTTCTAAAGTTGATAGAAGTGCGCCTCATGTGAAATATGCAGATGAAGCTGTTTGTATTGGAGAAGCTCCATCGAATCAATCCTATTTAAAGGGTGATAAAATTATTGAAGTTGCAAACCGTTTAAATGTAGATGGTATTCATCCAGGCTATGGTTTTTTGAGTGAAAACGCTGATTTTGCAGAATTGTGTGAAAAAAATAATATCACTTTCATTGGACCTCGATCTAAAGCAATTCAAATTATGGGAAGTAAGTTAGCAGCAAAAGAGGCCGTTAAGGCTTACGATATTCCTATGGTTCCTGGAATTGATGAGGCCGTAACAGATATTACTAAAGCGAAAACCATTGCAAAAGAAATTGGTTTTCCTATATTGATAAAAGCATCAGCAGGTGGCGGTGGAAAAGGCATGCGAATAGTTGAAAAGGAAAAAGATTTAGAATCTCAAATGAATCGTGCCATTAGCGAAGCTACCTCAGCATTTGGTGATGGTTCTGTTTTTATTGAGAAATATGTGAGTTCTCCTCGTCATATTGAAATTCAAATCATGGCTGATAGCCATGGAAATATTTTGCATTTCTTCGAAAGAGAATGTAGTATTCAAAGGCGTCATCAAAAGGTGGTTGAAGAAGCGCCTTCATCTGTATTAACACCAGAATTAAGAGAAAAAATGGGACAAGCAGCCATAAAGGTTGCCAGATCTTGCGATTATTTGGGTGCCGGGACAGTGGAATTTTTATTAGATGCTGACCTCAACTTTTATTTTTTGGAAATGAATACGCGTTTACAAGTTGAACATCCCGTTACTGAAATTATATCTGGTGTTGACTTGGTAGAACTTCAAATTAAAGTAGCACGTGGTGAAGAATTAGATATTAAACAAGAAGACTTAAAGATTAGTGGTCATGCGTTAGAACTTAGAGTGTATGCAGAAGACCCATTAAATGATTTTCTACCAAGTGTTGGTCATTTAGATGTTTATCAACTTCCTAATGGCAAAGGTATTCGAGTAGATAATGGTTATGAAGAAGGTATGGAAATTCCTATTTATTATGACCCTATGCTTTCTAAATTAATAACCTATGGCAAAACTCGCCAAGAAGCTATTACACTCATGAAAATGGCTATAGATAATTACAAAGTTGAAGGTGTAGAAACAACATTAGCTTTCGGAAAATATGTTTGCGATCATGAAGCATTCACTACTGGAAATTTTGACACACATTTTGTAAAAAACTATTATGCTCCAGAAATTTTACAACAAAATATAGAAGCTGAAGCACAAATAGCAGCTTTCGTAGCTGTTAAACAATACCTAAAAGATCAAAAAAACCTACGTCTACCCATCAACTAAACAGTATGAATTCAAAACAAGAAAAGATAAATACCCTTAATGAACGTATAGCACTTTCTAAATTAGGAGGCGGGCAGAAACGTATTGACAAACAACACGCTAATAAAAAATTAACAGCAAGAGAACGTGTTGATTATTTGTTAGATGAAGGCTCTTTTGAAGAAATCGGTGCTTTGGTGACTCATAGATCTACCGATTTTGGGATGGAAGATCAAATAATTTATGGTGATGGTGTAATTACAGGTTACGGAACAATTAATGGCCGACTCATTTATGTATATGCACAAGATTTTACAGTTTTTGGAGGTTCTCTATCTGAAACACATGCTGAAAAAATTTGTAAAATAATGGATATGGCTGTAAAAGTTGGCGCACCAATTATCGGGCTAAACGATTCTGGTGGTGCACGTATTCAAGAAGGTGTACGTTCGCTTGGAGGTTATGCAGATATTTTTTTTAGAAATGTACAAGCTTCTGGTGTAATTCCTCAAATTTCTGCAGTTATGGGACCTTGTGCTGGCGGTGCGGTTTACTCGCCTGCTATGACCGACTTTATCATTATGGTAGAACAGACAAGTTATATGTTTGTTACAGGACCAAATGTTGTAAAAACAGTTACTAATGAAGAAGTTACTAGCGAAGAACTTGGGGGCGCTCAAACGCATGCATCTAAATCTGGTGTAGCTCATAAAACAGCAACAAATGATGTAGAATGTCTAGAAGATATCAAAAAATTAATGAATTATTTACCTCAGAATAATACTGAAACACCGAAATTATTAGATTATACCATACAAGATGAAGTAAAAGAAGTACTTTCAGATATAGTACCAGACAATCCGAATAAGCCTTATGATATGCATGCGGTTATTTCTGGTATTATAGATACAGATTCCTTCTATGAAGTTCATAAAGATTTTGCAGAGAATATAATTGTAGGTTTTGCGCGATTAGGTGGGAGAAGTATAGGTGTTGTTGCAAATCAACCTATGGCTTTTGCTGGTGTGTTGGATGTAAATAGCTCTAAAAAAGCAGCACGTTTTGTTCGCTTTTGTGATTGTTTCAATATTCCCCTATTAGTTTTAGTAGATGTTCCTGGATTTTTACCTGGAACCGACCAAGAATGGAACGGTATCATTGTACATGGAGCAAAACTATTATATGCACTAAGCGAAGCTACTGTACCAAGAGTAACTTTAATTACAAGAAAAGCCTATGGTGGGGCTTATGATGTAATGAATTCAAAACATATTGGTGCGGACTTTAATTTTGCTTGGCCAGGAGCAGAAATAGCAGTTATGGGAGCTAAAGGTGCCAGCGAAATAATATTTAGACGTGAAATAGTGTCTGCAGAAAATCCAAAGGAAAAGCTAGCCGAAAAAGAGGCTGAATATGCCTCAAAATTTGCAAATCCTTACCGAGCAGCTAAACGCGGTTTTATAGATGAAGTAATTTTACCGAAAAATACACGTCGTAAACTTTTAAAAGCATTTGCTAGCTTAGAAAATAAAAAAGTTATTGCGCCTAAAAGGAAACACGGCAACATTCCTCTCTAAAACAAAAAAGGAGCCCAAAATAGGCTCCTTCATTTCAACTGTAACTTTTAAACTTTTTCTAAATAAGAATCGTTTAAATCAATTATAATAGTCTACCTTAAAATTTATTAAAACAATTAATAGCCAACCAACCCTTGGTATTAATTATATTTAATATCCCTAATAGAAATAATAGAACTATTACATTCAATTAGTTAAATTGATAATAGCAATACACAAATATTAAAAAACTTAAGTAATTATTGTAATTTTCCACTACGCATTATGTACGCAAACAAAAAACTAAATACTTTTAGTTAATAATCATTGCATGATGTAATGTTTGTTTAAATGTTTTTTGTAAGTGTTGAGAAAGTGTAATCTGTTTTTTGTCAAAATTTATTTTTTTAGATATTCTATAACGCTTACTTTCTACTGATCTAATTGAGGTGTTTAAAAATACAGCAATCTCTTTATTTGTAAATCCAATAAGCACATAGTAACAAATAATAACTTCAGACTTATTTAATTGTGGATATAGCACACTTATCTTTTTAAAAAAATCAATATTTAAATCATTTATTAATTCTAAATGACTTTCTCCTTTATCTAAAATTGTTGACGAGTTGATATGTAAGTTTGTGTAAAGTTCTTTAATCTTTAACTTTTGATGGTTTAAGCACTTTACTGATGCTATATCTTTTACTTCTTGTTTTAAGTTTTTTATATATTCTTCTAAACCATGAACTTTAACAGCTAGTTGTTCATTATTCGATTTTAAATAATATACATCGACAGCTTTACTTTCTACAGTTTTAAGTTCAAATTTATACCTTCTGTAAAATAGAAAGTATAACAAGGTTATTAAAAACAGTAGCCCTATTAAGCAAAACATAACACTTTTAAATAACACTTTTTGCTTTTTTTGATCACCTAACTCTGATTCGGTTTTTAGTAAGCTATTATTGATATCAAAACTTGCATCAACATTATTAAAATAAAGATTGTCTTGAAATGAAACTAAAGAATCTATAAACACCTTAGATGTTTCAATATTATTGGTTTGTTTATAAATATTTGCAGATAGTTTATAATAATCTTTAAGTACATCTCCTGCCATAAGTTTTGAATTTTTAGATGCATTTTGCAGATAATGTAGTGTGGAATCTATCTGAGACTTCTCAAAATAGAATTCTGCTATAAATAAATCCATTGAAGCTATAAAAGACTTATGATTATAGGGTAAAATTGTATTATTATCTTTTAAGCTTTTTAACTCATTAAAATATGTGCGAGCCTTATCTAGCTGTTTTAATTGTAAATAATTAGATGCTAGCAGGTAGTTTGCAAACATGTAATAATACCCTTCTTCATTTTTTATACTAGAATAGTAGTCTAGTTTATTTAATAAAATCGTATTGCTTTCTTCCAATTTCTCACCTAAAGACAGATAATATGCCTGCATTTGCTCAATCTGTAAAACCGCAAATTTATCATCCTTACACTTTTCGAAATAGAGTATTGCTTGGTCTAAATATTTAGTGTCTATGGTATCACCAGCTATCAGATATTTATCTGTATGTAAGTCTAAACTAGCCTGTCCAGCGACACAATAGTTTTTTTCTAGTATGGCATATTTTAATGCAAGAATATTTGATTGATGAAATTTAGAATACTGATTGTACTCATCATGCAATAGTGCTTTTATTGCATAATACTCAGAAATTCTACCATCTATATGCTTATAAAGAGGCTTTGGAATGCTATCCAAAAGCTTCCATGTCTTTTTAGCATCTATATCAATATAAACAGATGCAGAATCTAAAAGGTTATAATAATTTACTTGTTCTTGTCCTCTACAAGTTATATAAGAGAGTAAAAAAATCAAGCACGTCCCAATTGTTTTAAGAGAGTAATTGGTTTTAGTTGACACCAAATCTATAGGGTATTGTTAATTTGCTAATACTACAAAAATAGTAAAATCCTCAAAAACAGATAAAAGCGTAAAACAAAATCGAATTGCAATCAAATTTAGCAATGATAACATTGTGTTATAAAATGATGAATACATTTAATTACTTATAAAATACAATACTTTTGTTCCATGCAAAAAGAACAGCACTTTAAGTTTGAGTTTATTGCCTTAATGGCGTCTTTAATGTCTATCGTAGCTTTATCAATTGATGCGCTATTACCAGCGCTTCCAGAAATTGGAAATCATTTAGGAGTGATTAACACTAGCGATAATCAGCTATTAATAACAATGATATTTTTAGGTATCGGTTTCGGACAATTGCTGTTTGGCCCCTTGTCTGATAGTTTTGGGAGAAAACCTATTGTTTATATTGGTTTTGTATTATTCATTATTGCTAGTATAATCTGCGTTACAACTAAAAATTTTGAAGTGATGGTTATTGGCCGTGTATTACAAGGTGTTGGCTTATCATCTCCACGAAGCATTGCATTATCGATGATTAGAGATCTATTTAGTGGAGATTACATGGCGAAAGTAATGTCCATAATTGTAATGTTTTTCATCTTAGTCCCAGTAGTTGCACCAACACTCGGGCAATGGCTCATTAATAGTTTCAATTGGGAATCTGTTTTTTATTTTAATCTATTATTTGGAGTCATAATTATGGTTTGGTTTTGGTTACGTCAACCAGAAACGCTCCCAAAAGAAAAACGGATAAAATTCTCTTCCCACCTTTTTATCGATGGAGTTAAAGAATTTGTAAAATATAAAGAAGCAGTAGCATTTACATTCGTATCTGGGTTTATTACTGGTTCTTTTATGGTATATTTAAGTACATCACAGCAAATTTTTCAGGTGCAATATGATTTAGCAGAATTATTCCCATATATTTTTGCAAGTTTAGCAATATCTGTGGGTTTAGCCACTTATCTTAATAGTAGACTGGTTGAAAAATATGGCATGTGGCGTATGGCATATATTGCAGCTATTGCATATTCTGTAGTATCTGTACTATATGTGGTTTTATTTTACTCAGGTAATAACCCAAGTATTTATGTTTTACTAAGTTTTTTTGCATTACAGTTTTTTGCTGTAGGTTTTCTATTTGGAAACCTTCGTGCTATAGCTATGCAACCCTTAGGTCATATTGCAGGTATCGGTGCGGCAATTAATGGATTTGTTAGTACAGTTTTAGCAGTGCCAATTGCAAATTTTATTGGGAGTTTTGTCTCTACCTCAGTATTACCACTCTTCATTGGCTTCTCAATATTTGGATTATTATCTGTTTCCGTTTTTCTAATTATGAGAAAAAAAATGAATGCGGTGACAGTTTAATTTACAAGTATCGCTCTTTTATGATATCTATATGCCAGAGATAATGCCCTAAATTAATAAAAGCGATAGCTCTAGCTGACACTGGAAAACCACTAGCTGTTCCTATAAATTTTAAATCATCCTGACTTAACGTTTTTAGCAATACCATAAAACTATGCCTTACAGCTGTAAATTCCTCAAGTAATACTTCTATGGATTTTGAATTAGCATTACATGTCTTTATAAAGTCATCTTGATCGAATCCAGCTAATGAGGTAGTATCTCTTCTAGCGATTCTAAAACAACGATATATAAATACACGCTCAGTATCTATTAAATGTTGAAAAACCTCTTTTACAGTCCACTTTCCTTCTGCGTATGCATAATCATAGGTATCATTCGGTAATGACGAGAAGAACTCAACAACGGCCTCTTTTCCTTTTTGAAATCCATCATCTAAATGTAAATCATCTGATAACTTATTTAAATAAATTTGGAAATACGGATTGTATTCTTTTGATGTTAAATCACTTCTAATCATAAAATATCAATTATCTTTTTCAAATTAACGCAAAATTAATGAGTGATTAAAATTGAATGTTTTTGTCTTTAATCTTCTTCAATAATTTTATACTTTCACAGCAACTTTACAAAACAAAATTAAAAATGAAAGTCATAGGTATTGGTAAAAATTATGTTAACGATTTATCTGAAGTAGCAGCATTAAAAAATGGACAGCAACTCATTTTTTTAAAGGCAGATAGTACTATAGTTACAGGAAATGACGATGTTCCTTATCCAGAAATTACAAATGAAATTGTTTATGAAGTTGAGCTTGTTGCTAAAATAGGAACTGCAGGCAAAAACATTTCTGAAGCCGATGTTGCATCTCATATTAGTGGTATTGCTGTAGGAATAGATTATACAGCAACAGACGTTCTCAAAGCAAATCGTGAGCTGAAATGGCCTTGGGCATTGGCTAAAGGATTTGATGGCGCCTCTCCAATTTCAAACTTTAAACCAATTTCTGAATTTTCAGATTTAAATACTATTAATTTCGATTTAAAAATAAACGGAGAGCAAAAACAAGTAGGTAATACTTCTATGATGATTTACAATTTTGCTGAAATTATCTCTTATGTCTCAAAATTTATGACCTTAAACGAAGGCGATTTATTCTTTACAGGAACTCCTGCTTCGGGAACAGGGCTAATTCACAAAGGCGATCATTTACAAGCTTCTATTGAAGGAGAATTGCTTTTAGATTTTAAGATGATTTAATATTATATAGATAAAAACCCTATGAATGATTCTTATAGGGTTTTTATTATCTTGATTTTAATTTTATTTTAGTTCCCATGTCCTCACCCAATCATATGAGGTAGTTCTTTCGGCTTCAGTTCCAGTCATACCTCCATCTGAAGGAGCAGGATTCCAATCGTAAGTTTCTACAACCATACGCATATACATTTCTATATCAAAATTTGCTTTTGGTGTTACGCTGTAAACTTTTTTTCCATCTAAGTAAAACTCTATTTCGGTGGCACTTTTCCACCAAGCTGCATAAATATGATAATCGGCCCAAGCCTTACCTCCTAATCCTGTGTTATTTCCTTCAGAACCAGTGGGCGTTTCATTACAAGCTGCTTGTCTGCTATGTGTATTTGAGTGTATAGTTTCATCAAATGTTTGCGCCCAATTTGCTGTGGTAGTTATTTGTCCTACACATTCTTGAATATCTAATTCAGTAACTCTTACATCACAACCTGTTTGTTCATTTCTGTGATTAATTAACCAAAATGTAGAAGACATAAATGTTTTGTTAGCTTTCATTCTACATTCTGCATATGTTCCTACTTGAGCAGCAGTTTTAGAACCAATATAAGAGCCTGCATGCGTATATATATTGCCATTAACTGTTTCTGGGGTATCTAATTTATATGCAGTTAATTTTAAATTGCCATCGGTAACACTCACTGTATTTTTCTTAAAAATTCCAGGTGCCCTACCAATCCATCTACCCGGATCTGTATTTAGCCATTTAGATTCATCTAAAGTATTACCATCAAATTCATCAGATAAATTTTCAACCTTACTCCATGTTTTGCCATCTGGTGTAGGGTTTACATCCACAAAAAACGGCATAGTATCAGAAGGCGCATCTTTTGTAACTGTAATATCAAAACTACAGGTTGCTGTATTACCTGCAGCATCTTTTGCTTCAAAAGTAATAGTAGTTGTACCTACTGGAAAAGTAGCTCCAGATTCTAAACCCTCAATTCGTGTTGTAGTAACTCCAGGTAAATTATCAGTTCCTTCAGGAGCTGTATAAGTAATTACTTTTCCACTAGAAAAGACATCAATCGTTTCATTGATATCAGAAGGACAAGAAATAGAGGGATCAATGATATCAACTTCTTCTTTGGGATCTTGTTCAGTTTCATCATTGTCATTGCTACAGCCAATTAAAGCCAAGCTTAAGCACAAAGTTAATAGAAATACTATATGTTTATTATTAGCAATTCTTCTTACCATCATAACATTTTTAAGGTTTATACAAAAGTATTACAAACCAAACACTATGATGATTACAAATGTTCTGGAATTAGGTAACTAGTGGGTTATTTACAAAAATAGTTTACAACACATTATCCATGATATCCTGAACAACCTCAGGATTCAACAATGTACTTGTATCACCTAAATTACTCGTATCATTACTAGCAATTTTTCTTAAAATACGTCTCATAATTTTTCCAGAACGTGTTTTTGGTAAGCCTTTAGTAAATTGAATTTTATCAAGTTTTGCAATAGGTCCTATATGTTCTGTAATAATTTGATTTATTTCTTTACGCAAGTTATCATGAACACGCCCTTCACCAACATCTTTTAAGATCACATAGCCATACAATGCATTGCCCTTAATATCGTGAGGAAACCCAACAATAGCGCTTTCAGCTACAGCTGGATGTTCGTTTACGGCGTCTTCAATAGGTGCAGTTCCTAAATTATGTCCGGAAACTATAATAACGTCGTCTACACGACCAGTAATTCTATAATAGCCAACCTCATCACGCAAAGCACCATCACCTGTAAAATACTTATTTTCAAAAGCAGAAAAATAGGTGTCCTTGTAACGTTGGTGATTACCCCAAATAGTACGAGCCATACTTGGCCATGGGAATTTTATGCACAAACGTCCTGTCACTTGGTTTTTGGTTAACTCCTGCCCTTCCTCATCCATCAGCGCAGGTTGAATGCCTGGAAATGGCAATGTAGCATATGTAGGTTTTGTTGGAGTTGCAAATGGTATTGGCGTTATCATAATACCGCCTGTTTCGGTTTGCCACCATGTATCCACAATGGGGCTTTGTTTTTTACCAATATTATCATTGTACCAATGCCACGCTTCTTCATTTATGGGTTCTCCAACCGAACCTAAAACTTTCAAGGAAGACAAATTATATTTTTCTACAACTTCTAAACCTTCTTTAGCTAATGCTCTAATAGCTGTCGGTGCAGTATAAAACTGATTTACTTTATGCTTTTCTACAATATCCCAGAAACGCCCAAAATCTGGATAACTAGGCACGCCTTCAAACATTACCGTTGTAGCTCCATTTGCTAAAGGCCCATAAACAATATAACTATGTCCTGTTATCCAACCAATATCTGCAGTACACCAATACACATCACCTTCTTTATACTGAAATACATTTTTAAACGTATATGCCGTATACACCATATAACCAGCTGTAGTATGCACCATACCTTTTGGCATTCCTGTAGAACCAGATGTATATAAAATAAACAAAGGATCTTCTGCATCCATAACCTCTGGATTACAATCTTTTGAAGCATTCTCAAGTAAAGGTTGTACCCACTCATCACGCCCTGCTTTCATATTAATATCAGAATTAATGCGCTTCACTACTAAAACAGAATCCACGCAAGGACACTCATTTAAAGCCTCATCTACAATACCTTTTAAATCAATCGTTTTAGCACCACGATAAGATCCATCACTTGTAATTACCATTTTACAATCGCTGTCATTAATTCTTGTAGCCAAAGCTGTAGCAGAAAACCCAGCAAATACTACCGAATGCACAGCACCAATACGTGCACATGCCAATGTAGCAATAGCCAACTCAGGAATCATCGGTAAATAAATACAAACGCGATCTCCTTTTGCAACACCTTTATCCTTCAATACATTTGCAAACTGACAAACACGCTTATGCAACTGTTTATAAGTAATATGTTCCGCAGCTTCCTCTGGATTATTCGGCTCAAATAAAATAGCCGTTTTATCAGCATTTGTGGTTAAATGTCGGTCAATACAATTCACCGTAATATTCAATTTCGCACCTTCAAACCACTTCACCTCAGGTTTCTTAAAATCCCAACTTAGCACATTATCCCACTTTTTGTACCATAAAAAATGTTCCTCTGCAACCTCTTCCCAGAAATTCTCAGGTTCCCTAACCGATTTTCTATAAACTTGATAGTACTCCTCTAAATGTTTTATGTGATAATTACTCATGTAGTCTGTAAATTTATTGAGTTGCCTAAATTAATAAATTATGGCATGCTCTGTAATTTTTTTTGAATTTCAATTTGGGCGTTACCACGCTATGGCGTGGTCGGGCTTTCCGCTAATAGTTTTGGCTCGATGCACGCCTCGCCAAAAGCTGCCGCTACAATCCCTAACGCACGTGCCTGCCAAAGTCAGTTTATAAAACTAGTGCGTAGCTTCTCCTGCCCCGCTTGGTATTCTTATATTTTCAACAATTTCCTGAACATTCTCTGGTGGTGCTGGCGTAAACTTCATAATCACCACAGATACTACAAAATTCAAAACCATAGCAACCGTTCCAAAACCTTCAGGTGAAATACCAAACCACCATTCACTTTTATCAGGAAGCGTTTCATCAAACCATCCTAACTTGTATTTCATCATATAAAGTAACATTGCCGTAATACCTACCACCATACCTGCAATGGCACCTTCTTTATTCATCCGTTTATAAAAAATCCCTAAAATAATAGCAGGAAAAAATGATGCCGCAGCTAATCCAAAAGCCAAGGCCACTACAGCTGCTACAAATCCTGGTGGATTAATACCAAAATAGCCTGCAACACAAACTGCACCAACAGCCGATAAGCGTGCTGCTACTAATTCTCCTTTTTCAGAAATTGAAGGCTTAATAATTTTTTTAATCAAATCATGAGATACAGAAGATGAAATCACCAACAGTAAACCAGCTGCTGTAGATAATGCAGCAGCTAATCCTCCTGCAGCAACCAATGCAATTACCCAATCTGGTAATGTTGCAATTTCTGGATTTGCCAATACCATAATATCTCTGTCAACATAAAGTTCGTTAGTTGTACTGAGGTTAGGACGCTCAAAATCAAATTTTCCATCTTCGCCTTTTAAATAAGCATCACCCTTTACATATTGAATTAATCCATCATTGTTCTTATCTGTAAAGCTTATCAACTTAGTTTCCTCCCATTTACTAAACCATTCAGGTACATTCCTATAAGGCTGATTAGAAACCGTTTCAATTAAATTAGTTCTAGCAAAAGCAGCAACAGCTGGTGCAGTTGCATATAAAATAACGATAAGTAACAAAGCAATTCCAGCCGATTTACGCGCATCCTTAACACGTTTCACTGTAAAAAATCGAACAATAACGTGTGGTAGTCCAGCTGTTCCTACCATCAAAGCGAGTGTTATAGCAAAAATATCTATGGTAGACTTTGAGCCTTCGGTATATTTATCAAAACCTAATTCTGTACTTAACCCGTCTAATTTATCTAGTAAATATGTTCCAGATCCATCCGACAAGGTATCACCAAATCCTAATTGTGGTATCGGGTTTCCTGTCATTTGAATCGAAATAAAAATTGCAGGTACCATAAACGCAAAAATCAACACGCAATATTGTGCAACTTGTGTATATGTAATACCTTTCATGCCTCCTAAAACGGCATAAAATAAAACGATAAGCATTCCTATAATAACACCTGTATTTATATCAACTTCTAAAAATCTAGAAAATACAATGCCAACACCACGCATTTGTCCTGCTACATAAGTAAAGGACACTAAAAGTGCACATAAAACTGCAACAAAACGTGCAGTTTTAGAATAATATCTATCACCTATAAAATCTGGTACGGTAAACTTTCCAAATTTTCTTAAATAAGGAGCTAACAGTAGTGCTAATAACACATAACCACCAGTCCAACCCATTAAATAAACCGCGCCATCGTATCCTGCAAAAGAAATAATACCAGCCATAGAAATAAAAGACGCTGCACTCATCCAATCTGCGGCTGTAGCCATTCCATTTGCCAGAGGCGAAACACCTCCTCCTGCAACATAAAATTCTTTTGTAGAACTTGCTCTAGACCATATAGCGATACCTATGTAAATAGCAAATGTAACACCTACTAAAATGTATGTCCAATTTTGAACGCCTATACCCTCTTTAATTAATAAACTAAACATCATAACCATACTTTTTATCAAGTTTATTCATTAACCGTACGTACACAAAAATTAATATTACAAATACATACATAGAGCCTTGTTGCGCAAACCAAAACCCCAGTTTAAAGCCTCCTATTTTAATTGTGTTTAAAGCATCTTTAAATAAAACTCCGGCTCCAAAGGACACTAGAAACCATATGAGTAAAAGAAGAAATAAGTATCTGATGTTTTCTTTCCAATATGCCGAAGCATTTTTTTTATTAGGCATTTATGTTTGGTGTTTAGTTGAGGACACAATATAACATCAATTTTCAATATATTTGAAAAACCAGCTATCATAAATAAGAAACATATGGCTTATGACGAGTATTTAGCAGACCGAATAAGACGAAACTTAAAAGAAAAGCACATCAATTTTTCTGAGCTGAAAATGATGGGAGGCTTATGTTTTAAAGTAGATAACAAAATGCTTTGTGGTATTCATATTGATAAAAAATATGGAGATAGTTTACTTATGGCACGCATAGGTTTAGATACATATGAAAAAGAACTTGAGAAGCCTGAATGTCTTCCTATGGATTTTACAGGTCGCCCTATGCGAGGGTATATTTTTGTAACACCAGAAGGTTTCGATACTGACAACGATTTAAGCTATTGGATTGATTTATGTTTAGCATTCAATCCATTAGCCAAGGCCAGTAAATCTCGAAAAAAGTAATACTACTTTTTTTAAAAACTCAAGATCGTATAGTTTTTGTGTTTTCATTGAAAATAATTTTGTTTTGACTAACACTAATATATAATTGCTAAAACTAAATTTAAATCATTTGTCACCTTTAACTATATACCAATATTGGTATATTTAGTCTCTACATTTAATTATCACTATGAAGCAGAGTGTATCTTTCATTTTCATTATCGGGTTTATTTTTAGTTTCACTAAAATTCATTCACAAATTGTTTTAATTGGTGAAAACCCTCCACATAAAAATGTTAATGATGGCGACTTCTCTACAGTTTGGGATTATTGGCGAAATGCTAGTCAATCACCATTCTGGACCACAAAAAGTATTGTAGGTAATGAACCTATGGGACTACATTATGGCTCGCTTTTTAGCAGTAATACTATTGGAATTGCAGAGTCTAAAATATTAAATACAAATTCAGAATACCAACAACCGAAGATTGGAGACACCTTAAAATGGAGCTTTGGTGCAGATTTAGAGTATAATAGTAAAAGTACAATGTCTTTTAGCTTGGTATTTGGTGACTATGAGCGCATACTTGCTAAAAACGTAAAGCTTATTGGCCAAGATAAAACTGTAGAACATTTTAAAGGCTTTTATGTAATCACCAACGAAGATGCAAAGTCAGGATTACCATTTATTAGGGTAAAATTTTATTCAGAACAAGATGTCAAAGTCTATTTACACTATGTAAATATTTCTGTCCTTACAGATATAAATGCTGGGCCTGTTAATTTAAAAAGTAACATTTCTGATGATGGTATTATGTTATCGTGGGACGATGACATAGATGAAAACATTATTTTTAATATTTACAGATCGTCTAACAAAAAACAAGGATTCACTAAAGTTGGAAAGTCAAAAAACACTCAGTTCTTAGATACCACAATTATTAATGGAGTTAGGTATAAATATTTAGTTACTCGTGCCAATAAAAAAGAATCAGCGTCATCAAATATTATTTCAACAGTAAAAAAAGATACAATTCCACCAAGTGCACCGATTGAAGTTTCAACTATAAATTTTGATACCGAAATAAAAATTACATGGAAGAAAAATATAGAAAATGATATTTCCCACTACTCTCTACATCGTTTCAATTCTGAGGAAAAAAATAGGATAGAAATCGCAAATAATATTAAGTCAAATTCTTATGAAGACTTATTGCCTGATAAAGAGATTGAACATACGTATATAGTGTATACGCATGATTTTAGTGGTAATAAAAGTAACGCTTCTGAATTTGTTAATGCCAAAGTAAAAACCGTTTACGGTGCTTCTTTTCGGGATTTAATTGCACCGATACCTATATACAAAAGCATGACAACTGATACATGGGGTGACAAAAGTGTAATACCAAGAGATACCAATAATGGTATTGAACATCCAAAATGGTCCTATTGGGGAGGACGGCCAATTCAAGGTAAAGATGGTAAATATCACATGCTTGTTGTACGTTGGCCTGAAGATGGGTTAAAAGGCCATTGGGAATGGCCAAATTCTACTGTAGTCCACACAATGTCTGAAACACCTACTGGGCCTTATAAAGTTAAAAATGATAAGGTATATGACTTTTCAAATAGTAAAGGGCATAATGCAGATGTTACACAATTAAATGATGGAAGGTACTTGTTGTATTCTTTGATTGACTGGGAACCTATACTGTTTACTTCAAATTCTATGAGCGGTCCTTGGCAAAAAGAAGGGGTAATGAAAATAGAGTACAACGCTGAAAAACTTAATGATAATAGAGAATATCAAGTACAGCGCAATTTATCTGGTGTTCAACTTGAAGATGGTAGCATGTTATTTGTATCCAAATTTGGTAGAATGATTAAAAGCACTAAGGGGCTTTTAGGCCCTTATAAAGTACTAACTGATGTTATACAAAAAAACAAAAGTATCCCAGAACGCTACAGAAAAAGTAACTATGAAGATCCTGTAATGTGGAAAGACGAGGTTCAATATCATTGCATTATCAATGCATTTCTTGATAAACGTGCTATATATTTACGTTCGCCTGATGGCATACATTGGAAATTTGATCCTGGTATAGCTTATGATCCTTATATTACGCAGTATGAGGATGGTACAAAAACGCATTGGTACAAGTTAGAACGTCCGCATATACTACAAGATGCATATGGCAGAGCAACCCACCTGTCTTTGGCTGCTTTGGATGTTCCGAAGCGCGATGACTATTCAAATGATAATCATAATTCTAAAAACATTATCGTACCGCTTTTGAAGCATAAACGCGTTAAACTTTTGAATAAAACCTTTATAACATCCAAGACAAAAAAAATCAAAATTTTAATGTATTCTGAAAATGGTTTTGATGCGCAAAAGGATATTGATTTTTCTACTTTAAAATATGGCGCATCAGAAGTTGTTAATTATGGTAAAGGCTGTACTCTCCTAAAAACTAAAAAAAAGGGGAGTAATATCGTATTAATTTTTGATGGTTCTGGGCATGGATTTACTGATAAAAATTTCGCTGGTAAACTATTAGGAAAAACCAACAAAGGTGAACTTATTGTTGGTTTTTCTAAGTTGTAAAATGTAGCCTAAACCCCTAGCCCCGATTGAGGCATTTGTTGGAGCTCCTCGCAGAGAGCGACTGCCGAAAGCGGGAAATAGCTTCTAAAAAAATTAATTATAAATCTATCCGCCTTATAAGGTTGGCTCCCAACCTTTTTCATAAGTACGTTTCCAAAGCATATCTGCACCTTTATTGTGTAACACACGACCTGTGTTGGCGTCTACATTAAGGCTTTCTTTTAAATCTTGAGCAATATTGCCTAAATGACATAATTGTGTTGAAATTGCTGCTTCAGCTATTGGAGCGTTTAAAGTTTCACCTTTTACGATAGCGTTTATAAAATTTTGCATATGAGTTACAGTTAACCCATCAAAACCAACAGTATCGGAAGTTTTATTGGCTTTAGTTTCTTTCTTCTCGTTTTCAAATTGAGTTTTAATGGTTTTACCACCCAAATTAAATAATTCATATTTTGCTCTATCTAGATGAATACTACCTTTGGTTCCATATATTACAGCACCTCTACCTCCAATAGACTTAAATGCATTACAACTTCTTCCATCCCAAGTTAGTAGCTTGCCTCCATCAAATTCATAATTTACCATTTGTGTATCAAACCACTCCCAATCGTCATTTGTATAATGTAGTCTACCTCCTGTTGATACTACTCTTGTTGGATAATCAACGCCTAGTGCCCAACGACAAATATCAATTTCATGTGTGCCGTTATTATGAATTTCTCCAGTACCCCAAGTTCTAAACCAATGCCAATTATAAGGGTGTACATTATCTCTGTAGACTTCTCTAGGAGCCGGTCCTTGCCATAAATCCCAATCTAAGGTGTCTGGTACAGGAACTACTTTACCAACTCCAATCGACTTTCTTGCATTCGCATAAACAGCTTTTGCAGCGTATACGTCACCTATAATACCATCTTTTATATCATTTACAGCTATAGCAGAAGTTCTAGAAGAACGCTGTTGGTTTCCCATTTGGCATACTTTGTTATATTTCTTCTGGACTTGCACCAATAATTCATTTTCATGTGGATTGTGACTACATGGTTTTTCTACATATACATGTTTCCCTGCTTGCATTCCCATTATAGCCATAGGTGCATGCCAATGTTCTGGTGTTGCCACTATAATGGCATCTATATCCTTATCTGCCAAAAGTTTTCTAAAATCACTTTCAGTTTTTGGGGATGTATTTATTTCTTTTTTACAAAATATTTTAAACTTATCTAATCTGTTAGCGTCTACATCACAAATAGCTACTACTTTTCCTTGCTTAGATGCAGCTACTGCTTTTACTAATCCATGTGCTCTGCCTCCACATCCTAGAATTGCAAAATTAACACTATCATTAGCTCCCAAGATATTGGCATAGGCACTGGAACTACTTAACAGTGTTACTCCTGCAGCACCCATTGCGGTATTCTTTATAAAATTTCTTCTTGTTGTCATTTATATCAATTTAGTGTAGTTAGTTTTCTAATTAAGTTCTTTAATTTTAATATTCTTGAAATGTACTTCATCGCCATGATCTTGCAATAAGATTAAACCCTCTTCTGCTTCTCCAAAATTTGGCCAATCTCTATATTTACTGTATGCCACTAAAGCTTTCCACATTTGACTACCTCTATCATACTTAACAATGGTACAGCCATTTAATATATGCTCTACTTTATTACCATTTACTATGATTCTTGCACGATTCCATCCGTTTTTGTTCACATATTTTTTGGTATATAATGAAGGAATATACTCTTGAGCATTTGCAGTAATCAAATCATACAACGAACCAACTGTTCTATTTCCATTAACTCCTTTTTTAGCATCTGGATGTTTTTTGTCATCTAGAATCTGAAACTCGCATCCTATGGCTGACCCTTTACCTTTATTAAGATTTGTATCGACAAAATACTTAATACCGCTGTTTGCACCTTCTGTAAACTTAAAATCTACATCAAGAACAAAATTCTTGTATGATTTGGAAGTTACAATATCGCCACCATGTTCTGACTCCCCTCCTCCTGAGGCATGTACCGTTAAAATTCCGTTACCAATACTCCAACCTTTGTCAGGAAAGTCGTCTCGTTTGGCACCTCTCCATCCATTTGTTGTTTTTCCATCCCACAATAGGGACCATCCTTGCGATTTTTCTTCTTCAGTCAAGGTATTTAATTGATAACTAACTACTGGTGCTGTCGTTTCAAAAGAATAGTTATCTGAAATTTCTGTTAGGGTAATGTTTCTCCACTTAATCGTTTTACCAGCTTTTTCTTTATTATTACCAATGCTATGCACTTGCAAAGCTATAAAGCCAGTTTCCACATCTTCTTCATAAAGATTTGTACAATTAATACCATTTACCCAAGTTGCAATGTGATTTCCTGAAGCAATTACTTTTACCTTATTCCAAACTTGTTTCTTGTATGCTGTTCTTGAATCTGGATTGTATTCTAAAGGATACCTCCACCCTTTCCTAGCTTCATCATACAGACCTCCAAACCAACCTCTGGGTGAATCATCTGCTTCAACCTGCAAACCGTGAACACGACCATCTTTGTAATCCTTTGTACTGTTACTTCTTATTTGTACACCAGAATTCAATCCGCTACCCAAAAATATTTCATATTCTAAAATAAAATTGGTGTATTCCTTCTTGGTAGCCAAAAATGTATTTGGAGTCCCTGTTTTAGATGTCCCAACTATAGTTTTATCTACTACTTCATATTCAGCTGTTCCATTCAGTACTTTCCAGCCCTTTAAAGTTTTTCCATTAAATAGTTCAATTGTTTTTTCTTGTGAACAAACAGCTCCGGTAAACACAAAAAATGCAAGTATGTAAAAAATACTTTTCTTCATAATTAATTTCAATTTTTAAAATTTAGTTTGTTGTCTCTCAAATATAGTTCAATCTAAGTGGTATTTAAACTTTTAACTTAGTTTAACGGTTGTTTTAATGGTTAAAAGTAGCTTATAAAGTCAACATTAGCTTATGTTTATAATTTTCACTTAATTTACCAAAGAAAATAAAGTATGATAACTAAAGAGGAAAAAAAGCAAGCTTTAGAAACGATTTTAACAAGTAAAACGTTTTCAAAATCTACCACAAGTAACATATTGCTTAAATATTTAGTAATGTCTTCTTTAGAAGAGAAAAACTTAAATACTACTGATATTGCTATGGAGCTTTTTGGATCTCAATACGAGCCTGAAAAAAGTGAAGCAACCGTAAGAGTAAATGTCTACCATTTAAGAAAGAAATTAAAAAAGCATTTTGAAACTGAAGGTACAAACAATCCTATTTATTTAGAAATCTATCGCGGACAATATGGTGTTACCTTCAAAAGAAAAGAAAAACACAATTTAACTAACAAGAAAAAAATACAGTTGGTAATTTTAGGGGTACTTACCCTTATCGCTGCGTTTTTTATTTTAAAAAAACAGACTTACAAGGATCCCGTTTGGAATTCAATATTTAAAAGTGACAACGAAACCAAACTATATTTATATGATATTTTTGGATATTATGGCCCCACACTATTTAATAAGATGGGATGGCACAGAGATTATGAAATCAATTCTTCTACTGAGTTTTATAAAAAAATCGAAAATCATCCTGACCTTATAAAACAGTACGCACCTGGCAGAAATCTATATGTTAATTTTTTGAGTTCGTACTCGGTAAACAACTTGTCTCGCTATTTTGAAAAACATAATAACAGATTTAATATTGATAAATTTCACAATCTATCGCCATTAGATTTAAAAGATCAAAACTCTATTTATTTAGGACCTTTGCGCCATGAAAATGCTTTTGTAGATTTTTTTAATTTGAAATCGAAGTACGTAAAATTGATATCAAAACAAAAAACAGATTCCGTTTCTGGAATTGAATTTTTTAATAATAAGGATGTTATTTACAATGAAGATAGAAATATAGCCTACAAGAACTCTTTAAAAGGAATTGACACTATAATACAGTTAAATTCTGATGGTCATAGTTTCGAACATGTTTTAGTAGCAAAACTTAAAGGAGATAATAATACGTCTAATCTTATGTTTTTTTCTAATCATGGATTTGGAGCTACTGCTGCTGTTGAATTTTTCACTAATAATGATTCTATTAGAAAATTCAATGAGGATCATTTAAAACAATCTGACGAGTTTATTACACTTTTTTATGTTAGTGGTAAGGAACGCACTGGAATGAATATTAAACAAATATTCTTTGATGATAATAAATAATTAATCTTATTAAGATTACTAAATATATAAAAATGCAATATAGACAATTAGGTCAAACAGGTTTTAAAGTAAGTGAAATAGGTTTAGGATGCTGGCAATTAGGTGCAGATTGGGGGAAATCCTTGAATAATGAGCAAAGTTTTGAGATTCTAACCGAAGCCGTGAAAAATGGTGTTACTTTTTTTGATACTGCAGATGTATATGGCAATGGAAAAAGTGAGACTTTAATTGGTGATTTTTTAAAGCATCACAATGGCTCAATAAAAGTTGCGACCAAATTTGGGAGAAATAGTAATGTATTTCCTGATAAATACACCAAAGATAAATTAAGGCAATCTGTTGAGGAGTCCCTTGAAAGATTAGGAATATCATCTTTAGACTTACTGCAATTGCATTGTGTTCCTCTAGATATCTTACAACAAGGTGATATTTTTGATTGGTTAAGAGATTTAAAGAGTGAAGGACTAATTTCTCATTTTGGTGCAAGTGTAGAGACTATTGAAGAAGGCTTGTTTTGTATGAAGCAAGAAGGCTTATTGTCATTACAAGTTATTTTTAATATTTTCAGACAAAAGCTAATAGAAGAATTATTACCAAGAGCTGAAGACAAAGGCGTAGGTATCATTGTTAGACTACCTTTGGCTAGTGGCTTACTATCGGGAAAATTCTCAAAAGAAACAACGTTTTCTAAAGACGATCATAGAAATTATAATAAGAATGGGGAAATGTTTAATGTAGGTGAAACTTTTGCTGGTATACCATTTGAAAAGGGTGTGGATATTGTTGATAGCATCTCAAAAGATATTTTACCTAACGAAATGACTATGGTACAACTAGCGTTACGTTGGATTTTAGATCACAAAGCTGTGAGTACTATAATTCCGGGAGCAAGTTCTCCAGAACAAGTTATTGGGAATACTCAAGTATCTGATTTAAAGAGATTACCTAAAGAAACATATAAAGCTTTAGAAGCATTATATCAAAAAGAAATCCATAATAGTATTAGAGGTGTGTATTAGAAGTCGAGACTTCACTATTTCAAATACTCCAAAACATTAGCTTCAATACGCTCCTGAATATTACTAACATCTGCTTTTACAAAAGTTTCTCCTGTTATATTTTCGTAAAGTTCTATATAGCGTTCCGAAACAGTTTCGATATATGCATCGCTCATGTAAGGTACAGTTTGTCCCTCTAAGCCTTGAAAGTTATTTGAGATGAGCCATTGGCGCACAAACTCTTTACTCAATTGCTTTTGCGATTCTCCTTTTTCTTGACGTTCTTCATAACCTTCTGCATAGAAATAACGTGAAGAATCTGGGGTGTGAATTTCGTCTATTAAAACGATTTGTCCGTCTTTAGTTTTTCCGAATTCGTATTTAGTATCTACTAAAATTAAACCTCTTGAAGCTGCAATTTCAGACCCTCTTTGAAATAATTTACGCGTGTAATCCTCTAAAACTATATAATCTTCTTCTGAAACGATACCACGTTTTAAGATATCTTCTCTGGAAATATCTTCATCATGATCTCCCATTTCCGCTTTTGTCGCTGGTGTAATAATTGGCTCAGGAAACGCATCATTCTCTTTCATCCCTTCTGGCATTGGCACACCACATAGCATACGTTTTCCTGCTTTGTATTCTCGTGCAGCGTGACCAGACATATACCCACGAATTACCATTTCTACTTTAAAAGGTTCACATAGATGTCCCACAGCGACGTTAGGATCGGGTGTTGCAGTTAGCCAATTAGGCACTAAATCCTCAGTTGCAGCCATCATTTTTGTTGCAATTTGATTTAGTATTTGTCCTTTATATGGAATACCTTTTGGCATCACCACATCGAATGCTGAGAGACGATCGGTTGCAACCATGACTAATTGTGCATCGTTGATGTTATATACCTCTCTTACTTTTCCTTTGTAAACCGATTTTTGATTTGGAAAATTGAAATTGGTATCGATTATTGTGTTACTCATTATTTATATACTTCTTTGTGTGTCTCGCAAAGACGCGAAGACGCAAAGGTTTGCAATAATATTATTTAATGTTCTGCTCTCTAGCCCCGATTGATGCGGCATCCTTTTTTGAGGCACGAGAAAAAGATATAGCGGAAAGCGGGAAATAGCTTCTAAAAATATTAATCTCTATTTTCTATACTCTTGTAAGCCTCTATAACTTTCTTAACTAATTTATGACGTATTACATCTTTATCGTCTAAAAATATAATACCCACACCATCTACATTTTTTAAAATTAACAATGCTTCTTTAAGCCCAGAAATGGTTCGGCGTGGCAAGTCTATTTGCCCAGGATCTCCTGTTAGTAGAAACTTTGCATGTTTACCCATACGCGTTAAAAACATCTTCATTTGTGCATGTGTGGTGTTTTGCGCTTCATCTAAAATCACAAAAGCATTATCTAATGTACGTCCACGCATAAAGGCTAATGGCGCAATCTGTATGGTGCCCTTTTCTATATAATTTGCTAACTTTTCTGGTGCAATCATATCACGTAGAGCATCATACAATGGCTGCATGTACGGATCTAGTTTCTCTTGTAAATCTCCTGGTAAAAACCCAAGGTTTTCTCCTGCTTCTACTGCAGGACGTGTTAAAATAATTCGTTTAACCTCTTTATTTTTAAGTGCTTGAACAGCCAGAGCAACACCTGTATAGGTTTTACCAGTTCCCGCAGGCCCAATAGCAAATACCATATCATTTTTGTGCATACTCTCCACCAACCTACGTTGATTTGCCGTCTGCGCTTTTATAAGTTTTCCGCCTACACCATGTACAATAGTTTCTCCACTTGCCTTAGATGTTGTATAATCATCACTACTTTGGCTAGTTAACACACGTTCAATGGCGTTTTCGTCTAGTTTGTTGTACTTCGCAAAATGTTTGAGTAGCATCGTGAGACGTCTATCAAATTCTTCTAGCAATTCTTCGTCACCAAAAGCTTTGATTTTATTACCTCGTGCTACTATTTTTAATTTTGGAAAGTATTTTTTAAGAAGTTCAATATTAGCGTTTTGAGCTCCAAAAAATTCTTTTGGAGTTATTTCTTCAAGTTCAATAATAATTTCGTTCAAAAGCGTTTATTTAATATAGATTTTGGTTAAAACATTAATTTAAATACTATGTATTGAGGCAAAATGATAGGTATGATTTATTCAGAATATATTAATTGAATGAATTTGTCTTTATTAACCTGCTTTTTTCCGATTAAACATGAAACAAAAAAAGGAAAATTTACGTAGGTTTGTTAATCACTTTCTCTCAAATCAAAAATACATAAATTTAGAGGAGTTAACATTAAAAACATATCAACAATTTTGCCAATGGCAATCATTACATTAACAACCGATTTTGGTGAGAAAGATCACTTTACTGGCGCAACTAAAGGCGCTATTTACAGTGAACTTCCTGATGTGAATATTGTTGATATCTCACACAAGGTATCCCCTTTTAATATTCCAGAGGCTGCTTACATTATTCAAAATGCTTACAGTAGTTTTCCAGATGGCACCATTCATATCATTGGTATAGATTCTGAATTGAATGAAGAAAATAAGCATATAGCGATGAAGTTAGATGATCATTATTTTATTTGTGCTAATAATGGTATCATGAGTATGATTTGTTCAGAAATTGCACCAGAAAAAATGGTGGAAATCAACATACATGATAAAATACAAACCAGTTTTCCTGTTCTTGATGTTTTTGTGAAAGTGGCTTGCCATATTGCGCGTGGCGGTACTTTAGAAGTCATTGGAAAACCTATTACCACTATTAAGCCAATCAATAATTTAAAACCTTATGTTAATGAGGATAAATCTAAAATTATTGGTCGTGTTATCTATATTGATGCCTATGGCAATGTAGTAACTAATGTACGGCAACAGTTTTTTGAAACCATTCAGAAAGGACGAAAATTTGAAATTACTGCAAGACAATACAAGTTCAAAACTATATATAAAAAGTATAGCGACTTTGTGAATTTTGACATTCCGAAGGAAAAACGTCAAGACGAAGGCAAAGGTTTAGTCGTTTTTAATTCTGGTGGTTTTTTAGAGATTGCCATGTATAAAAGTGATTCTAAAAAACACGGTAGTGCAGCTACATTAATGGGATTGAGCATTAGAGATACTATTGGAATAGATTTTATAACAGTTCCTGTTGTGCCACAAAAAGAAGATATGTTCTAAAAAAAGAGTTCTATGCTGGTACGAATTGTAAAAATGAGCTTTGAAGCACATTCTATTGAAAAATTCCTGAATATTTTTGAAGAGAATAAAACTTATATTAGAGGCTTCAATGGCTGTGAATTTTTAGAACTGTATAGAGATAAAAACCATAGCAACATATTTTTTACATACAGTTATTGGAAGTCTGAAGCTGATTTAGAAAACTATAGACATTCCGAGTTATTTAATAGCGTTTGGAGTAAAACAAAAGTGCTTTTTAATGCAAAACCCGAAGCTTGGAGTGTTGATAAATTAGAAAGTCTAGAGTAATCAATGAAGATTAACGAATAACGATTTAAGATTTTTGAATAACCAGTAACCAAAATTTAATGTTAGCTATACTTAAAAAAGAAATAAACACATTTTTTGCATCACCTATCGGCTATTTGGTTGTTGCTATATTTTTAGTATTGAATGGCTTGTTTCTCTGGGTGTTTAAAGATGAATTTAATATTCTTGATTACGGTTTTGCAGATTTAACTGCCTTCTTTTTATTAGCACCATGGATATTACTGTTTTTAATTCCTGCTGTGACCATGCGGAGTTTTTCAGATGAAAAAAAACAAGGTACTTTAGAATTATTACTCACTAAACCCATATCGCATCTCAATATTGTTTTAGGTAAATATTTGGGAGCATTAGTATTAATTCTAATTGCACTACTACCAACGCTTCTATATGTTTATACCGTATATCAATTAGGAAACCCCGTTGGTAATTTAGATTTAGGCAGTGTTTTTGGTTCATATTTAGGCTTAATTTTTCTAGCAGGAGCTTACACCGCTATTGGTATATTTTGCTCTACATTATCCAATAATCAAATTGTTGCGTTTATCCTTTCTGTATTTACATGCTTTATCTTTTATATTGGTTTTGAAGGCATTACAGAGTTTACCTCAAGTACAATTGTAGAACAATTCGGCATGAATTATCACTACAAAAGTATGAGCCGTGGTGTGATTGATACTCGAGATATTATATACTTTTTAAGTGTTATTATATTATTTATTGTATTGACACAATTAGGTATCAAAACTGGAAAAATAGAGCAGAAACATATCACTAAACTTGCTGGTATTTTCCTTGGATTACTTATTTTAAACGTTATCTCAAATTATGGGTATAAACGTTTTGATCTAACCAAAGATCAGCGCTATACCTTAAGTGATTCTGCTAAAGAAATTGTAAATACTGCTAATTCACCTTTGGTAGTTGATGTATTTTTGAAAGGTGAAGATTTTCCTTCTGAATTTAGACGTCTGCAAACAGAGACACGTCAGCTTCTTGAAGAGTTTTCAAACGAAAACAACAATATCGTTTTTGATTTTATAAATCCGCTTGAAGACGAAGCCACACGTCAGCAAACCATTCAGGTATTAACGCAACGTGGTTTAACGCCAATGCAGTTGGAGGTTAAAGAAAATGGAAAAGCTACGCAAGAGGTTATTTTTCCTTGGGCTTTGGCAAGTTATAATGAACAAACAGTAATAATTCCGTTAGTTAAAACCAAAATAGGCGCATCGCAACAAGAATTGGTGAGCAACTCGGTACAACATTTAGAATATGCTTTTGCTGACGGTTTTAAAAAGTTAGTGACCCCTAAAGCAAAGAAAATTGCTGTTTTAAAAGGAAACGCCCAGCTTGAAGATAAATACATTGCAGACTTTGCCAAAAAACTTGGAGAATATTATTATATCGCACCTTTTACACTAGATAGCGTTGTGAATAATCCTCAAAAAACACTACAAGACTTAAACAGTTTTGATTTGATAATTTCGGCCAAACCTACCGAGGCTTTTTCCGAAAATGAAAAGTTTGTCTTAGACCAATACAATATGCAAGGCGGTAAAAGCTTATGGCTAATAGATGCAGTTATCATGGAAAAAGACAGCTTGTATAACGACGCTGGTAAAAACTATGCGGTAAGTAGAGATTTAAATCTCACCGACTTTTTCTTTAATTACGGTGTGCGCATAGACCCAACAATGGTAGCTACGCCCTACTCTGCCCCAATTACATTGGCCATGGGAGATGGTAGCGATTCTCAGTTTCAACACTTAAACTGGCCTTATTCGCCTTTGGCTGCTTCAGAACAAAACCACCCTATTACCAATAATATTAATTTGGTGCGCTTAGATTTTGCAAATGCTATTGATACGCTTAAAAATGATATTCATAAAACCATTCTTTTAGAAACTGCCCCTATTTCTAGATTAGAAGGTACACCACGCGAAATAAGTCTAGATTTGGTTACAAAACCTATAGATCCAAAAACGTTTAAAAATGAAAAGCAAACACTGGCTGTTTTGCTAGAAGGTGAATTTAAATCTGCTTTTGCCAATCGTGTAAAACCTTTTAACGCAGCGAATTCCAGAGATAAAAGTACATCCACCAAAATGATACTAATAGCCGATGGTGATGTCATTAAAAACGACGTGGTACGTAACAGACCACAAGAATTGGGCTTCGATAGATGGACTGGAAAATTATACGGTAACAAAGAATTTTTACTAAATGCTGTGAATTATCTTTTAGACGATGACGGACTTATAAACATTCGTAGTAAAGAAATTGAAGTTACATTTTTAAATCAAGAAAAAATAGCTCAAGAAAAAACACTTTGGCAACTGCTAAACATAGGATTACCAATAGCTTTACTGGCTATTTTTGGTTTTGCTTTCAACTACCTGAGAAGAAAAAAATACGCTAGCTAACTGTTAATAAGTTTGTTTCGATAAAACACTGGTTTGGAATATATTTGTAGGTAACGATTTTCTAAACAATAACGACATTTCATAGACAAAACATTTACATAATTATAATTTGCCAAAGCAGCATATCTATATCCAGTAAATGTTACATGAGACTTCTAAAAAAATAAATATTAACGAATGAAATTTATAGTATCAAGTACCTATCTTTTAAAGCAATTACAGGTTTTAGGTGGTGTTATCAATAGTTCGAACACTCTACCTATTTTAGACAATTTTCTGTTTGAATTAGACCATACAAAACTTACTGTTTCCGCTAGTGATTTAGAAACTACCATGTCTTCTACTCTAGATGTAGAAAGTGATAGTGAAGGTAGTGTTGCCATTCCTGCGCGCTTATTGCTAGATACTTTAAAAACATTTCCCGAGCAACCTTTAACTTTTGTTGTTGAAGATAATAACACGGTAGAAATTAGCTCAAATCATGGTAAATATGCGTTGGCTTATGCAAATGGTGAAGAGTTTCCAAAAGCTGTTGCATTAGAAGATCCGAGTAAAACTGTAATTCTTGGTGATATTTTAGCAAATGCTATTAGTAAAACCATTTTTGCAGCTGGAAATGACGATTTACGTCCTGTGATGAGTGGTGTATTTTTTCAGTTTTCTACGGAAGGATTAACATTTGTAGCTACTGATGCTCATAAATTAGTAAAATATACTAGAGAAGATGTTAATGCAAGTCAGGTTGCAGAGTTCATTATGCCTAAAAAACCTTTGAATTTATTAAAAGGAATTTTAGCTGGAAGTGAAGATGAAGTTACTATTGAATATAACGATTCTAACGCTAAATTTACGTTTGATAATTCTGAATTGATTTGTCGTTTAATTGATGGCAAGTATCCTAATTATGAAGCGGTAATTCCAAAGGAAAACCCTAATAAGCTATCCATTGATAGAAACCAGTTTTTAAACTCTGTGCGTCGTGTTAGTATTTTCTCAAACAAAACGACACACCAAATACGTTTGAAAATTGCTGGTGCTGAATTGAATATTTCTGCTGAAGATATAGATTACAGCAACAAAGCTGAAGAGCGTTTAACTTGTGATTACCAAGGTGACGATATGCAAATAGGCTTTAACTCTCGTTTTTTAACTGAGATGTTAAACAACTTAAGCTCTAGCGATGTACAACTAGAAATGAGTATGCCAAACCGTGCTGGTATTTTAACACCAGTGGATGGCTTAGATGATGGTGAGCAAATTACGATGTTGGTGATGCCTGTGATGCTGAATAGTTAAAACCATTCCTGCGAAAGCATGAATCTCAATACATTGAAGAAGCAGTAATCTTGATTTTTAAGGTTGCTGCTTTTTTGGTTTTGACTTTGTAGAAAAAAGTATAAATTCGTTCAGCATCACATATAAGTCTTCTATATTGAACTTGTTGATGTGCTAAAACGATACATCTCCGCTACAGGTTGGTATTAATTTGAGACAACTATAGAAGCTAAATTTACTAAATGAAAAACTTTATTAAATCTTTATTTTTCTGCGCATTAATTTTTATGACTGATTCTTGTCAAAAAAATAGAAGTATTGAAAATCATTTTTCGTCTTTAAATGATACCATCTTCATAAAAACAAAAAAAATAAGAGGAACCGGTTTATTTGATTTAGGATATGGTAGTTTAAATTTTAAAGACACTTCTGACAACTTTTCAAGTCCGATTTTATATCCCAAAAAGATGAAAGCCATTAAACGATTTCAACTCAAAGTTGATTTTAAAGAGAAAAATGATTATAACATAGAACTATTATTAGCTAATAAAAACGGAAGTCAAGTTTTTATTGTAGATGAAAACAATAATAAAGACTTAACTGATGATACTATCAGAAAATGTGAAAAAATTATTTGGACTGCTCCACCTGAAATAGTAAAGTGTGAATATTTAATCTCTAATGGTCAAAAAATTGTAAAAGATTCGTCTTGGCTATGTATAGGGAATTTCAATGGAAGAATATTGTTTGGGAAAAGAGAATACCTAATTGGGAAATTTAGTATTGATAATGAAAACTATGAGGTTGGGATTATTGAACCTAAAAATCTTATGAGCTTTACTTATGGCTTTCAACCAGAAATTGCATTATTATCCAAATTCGGCATCAAAACAGATTCTATAACTTATAGTGATTTAATAAAATTTGGAGAAGTACTAAACCTCAACGGTAAATATTATCGTTTTGACAATATTTCTAATAATGGTGACTTAATAACATTGGTGAAAGATGAAAACTTTAAAACTAAAATTGGAACTCAAAAGGGAATGATCGCTCCCGATTTTAATGCAATTACAATTTCTGGAGATACAATTAGTAGTTCTATTCTAGATAGTAAGCTTACAATAATTGCAAATTCTTGTGGATGTGGTGGGGACAAAAAATCAACAGAGGCATTTTATGAAATGGAAAAATTATTAGGTAGTACAATTAACATTTTACATGTAGATTCTAATATAGAAAAATCTAATATTGGAATTCATATAGATTCAGAAGAAGAATTTAATAAAGATTTTTATAATAATTATAGACAAGAATATTGTTCAAGAATTTGTTATGTAATAGGCAAAGACAGGAGAATTATTGATAAGTTTAATATCAATCAATGGAGAAGTAATATAACGAGAATAATAAAATAAAAACCAGCTCCTTACACTACCGCTAGCTTACAGCCAGTGGCACATGAAAACTGTTTCTTTGTAAGAACCACCAATAAGCTCAGCTTAGCGGTAGCGAAAACCTATCCAAAAACAAAACTACTTTTATCTTAAAATCTTAGGCTGGCAAACACCCCCCGCGTTAGGGATTGAACGGCATGTTGGAGCTCCTCGCAGAGAGCGACTAGTGAAAGCCCGACCGCGCTTCGAGAGCACTTCGATAAACTCAGCAACCACCTCAGCGAACAAGCGGGGTAACGCCCAAATAATACTTTTAAAAACTCATGTTACCGTTTTGAGTGTTTCCCTCCTTTGGAGGGATTAAGGTAAGCTTTTAATCCCGCTAAAAATTGGGATTAATTCAACTTACAATTTTAAGTTCGTCTTGCAGACTTCTTAAAATTGAGTTTCACTAAAAAACGCTCACCGTAAAGTGAGCGTTTAGTTTATCTCATGTTTTAATTTAACTAACTAATAAAATTAAGAGATAAAGGGTATTTTGGAGTTTCCCCGTTATTAGCTCTAATAGCATTTATAATTGGGAATATTATAGATATAAGTCCTAATATGATTAAACCTACTAGGCCTAAACCGAATAATAATATTAGTGGAATGCATAATAAACAATATACTATTAAACTTAATTGGAAGTTTATGATGTTTTTACCATGCTCATCCATTTGATGCACTTTTTCTTTTTGGGTAGCCCATAATATTAGTGGCACAATTAGACTACCAAAACCTGTAACCAACGATATAAGCTGCGTTAAATGGGTTACTACTAGTAATTGAGTATCTTGTCGTTTCATGATGATTGTAACTTTTTGATTGATACTTATATGACGCAGGAAAATTAAAAATGTTACAGATTAATTATACTAATCTGAAATACCGTGATCTTGCAGTATTTTTTTAAAGTCTGGGTTGTCTTTTAAATAACTAAAAAAGTCGTGTTGCTCCCTACGAAAGGTTCGGGTTTGTTTATTTCTGATAGTGTCTAAATGAAATAAAACACTATCGGTTTGCTGGAGTGCCGCAAATACAACTGCTAGCTGATGACTCTTTTCTCTGGGATGCGCATTGATTCTAATGGAATCTAAAATTCTATATGCTGATAACGTATCGCCTGTTTTTACGTAGCTGTAACCCAAAAAGCGGTTAAACACGTTTTGCTTTTTAACGATATCTTTTAAATAAGGTATCGCTTTATCATAATGATGTTGGGCTAAGTATAACTTAAAATAAGATCTGTTGATTACAAACTGATTACTATTTTTATGTTGCTTTTGAATTTTGTTGAGCATTGTTTCTGCTCTTTCAAATTCGTTATTAGCTAGTAAGGCTCTAAAATAACTGTTTGCGGTAGGGAACGATAAAGGATCCAATCTATACGCAATTTCTGCTTGCTCTAGTTGTTTTTCGTATTGATTTGTATACATAAAAAACGTAGAATACTGATGTCTTGCTGTTAAATCGTTTGGTGATAATTCTATAGCTTTTTTAAACGCTACATCTGCCACTTCAAGGTTCCCTTCTATATTATTTATGAGACCTTTCACTGAATAAATTCTAGATATTTTATCATTGATGGCTTCAGCTTTTTCTAAATATTCTCTTGCTAATTCTGAAGCTTCTTTTGGGTTTCTTCTAGAATAATACGTTTCGAGGTATATAGAATTAGCAATTTCTGCAAAGGCTTCAGCGTAATTTGGGTCTAATGCAATCGCTTCTTTGTACAACAATATACTTTTCGCTAAACTTTCTTTGTTTCGCTTATCGGCTTCACTTCTACCTTCTAAAAACAATTTATAGGCATCAATATTTTGTGTTGATACTACTGCGAGTTTTTGTTGTTCTTCAAAAGAC
This sequence comes from uncultured Flavobacteriaceae bacterium, assembly GCA_947502975.1. GTDB lineage: Bacteria > Bacteroidota > Bacteroidia > Flavobacteriales > Flavobacteriaceae > Jejuia. The sequence goes on along the minus strand of CANNBV010000007.1, from coordinate 156,950 downwards.
AAATTAATTTGTAGCGCATCTACAATTTCTTCAGACACCTCTGTTTGTAAACTAAAAATATTGGTTAGTGTTTTATCGTAGTTTTCTGCCCATAAATGTTCGTCCTTAGACGCATCAATTAACTGTGCTGTTATCCTTATATCATCTCCATATTTTCGTATGCTACCTTCAAGAATATATGATACACCAAGCTCTTCTGCTATTTCTGGAATCGTTTTTTCTGTGCCTTTGTATTGCATTACAGATGTTCTAGAAATAACTCTTAATTCTTTTAGTTTAGAGAGTTGTGTCAATATATCTTCAGTAATACCATCTCTAAAAAATTCCGAATCTTTATCTGTACTTAAATTGTCAAATGGTAAAACTGCTATAGATAAATCTTTTGTAGTATTAGTATCTGTGTTAAATTTTACTGATTTAATATTTAAAACTAAAACCAATAAAGCAACTATAGCCGCTAGACCAAATATGTTTCTTTTCTTTTTGTAAAATGGAACTTTTGCTTTGTTCGTTGGCTGTTTAAGTTTTCCTCGTACTTCCTCTTTTTTTGGAATAGCTAACCCCTCATTTGCGATTGCAAAAAGAGGCATTGCATCATCTACGTTCTTGAGTTCATAAGCATCTAAAAACTTGGTTTTAATATGCTGATGACTTCTTATTTGGTCATGAACTTTATCTGAAATTAAAACACTCCCAGAAATTGCACAAGATTCTATTCTCGAAGCAACATTAACTGCATCTCCAATAATATCGTCTTTAGATTGCAAAATATCTCCAACGTGAATCCCTATACGAACTGGGATTTTAGGTTCTTGAAGAAATGCCTGTTGTAGTTCTATAGCACAATCTACAGCTTCAACTGTACTTTTAAAAATACTTAAAGTACCGTCACCAAAGTATTGAATGATTTTACCATTGTAGGCTTCAGTTGTCATCTCAAATGTATTGCGATGACGCTCTCTAATTTTTACAGCTTCTTTTTCATCACGTTGCATCAACGAGGTATAGCCCTCGATATCAGTAAACATTATTGCTGCTAATTGGCGGTTGGTTGGCATTTTTGATAATAGCATTAGGAGCTACTAAATTAAATAAATATCTTTAATCGCTACATTTAAACAGTATTCTACACAAAATAATTAATATATTTAGCTTGATAATTGCCAAATTCATATAGACATCGTGACTGAAGATCTTATTCAATTTTTAGCTGATATTCCTTTTTTCTCTGAAGTTTCAAACACATCACTACAACATTTATGTGATAATATTCAAGAAGAATCTTTTTTTAAAAATGAAGTTATTTTTGAGAAAAACACCATTGGAAATTCTATGTATGCCATTATTGAAGGCGCTGTAAAAGTACACGATAAAAAACATATTTACGATAGTTTATTTGTTGGTGATTGCTTTGGTGAATATGCTTTAATTGATAATGAAACGCGTTCCGCTTCTGTAACCGCTACAGAAAAAACTAAAGTCTTAAAGATTGAACGAGATGACTTTTTAGATTTACTGCAGCATGATAGCGGATTTGCGCAGGGTATTTTATCGGTAATGATAAAACGCCATAGAGAACTAGATACTATTCAAGAGCGATTAGCTTCTTCTAAAATTGAAATTGAAAATGCCAATAGTAAACTCAGCGGCCTTATTAATGGTGCAATGGACGCAATTATTATGTTTAGTAATGATTTTAGAGTTGTACTTACCAACCCATCTGCAAATAAACTATTAGAAAATGATGATGTGCTACAGCGTAATGTGCTGTTTTTCTTTGATGATGAAAGTGCAAAGACCATAGAACATATTGTAAAATCTGAAGACAATAAAGAAGCTGTAAACAAATATTTACCCACTATTGTAAAAGTTGTAGGTTCTAATGCTACGGAAACCTTAAATGAAGGCACAATTAGTAAATATGGTTCTGATACCAATCCGATGTATACGCTCATTTTAAGAAATATTGAAGAACGTTTGATTGCTGAAGACAAAATAAATTTATTGACCAAACAAACAGAATATCTAGAAGAAGAGATTAATGAATTAACCAGTAGTTATGGCATTATTGCTGAAAATAAAAAAATGAAAGCTGCCATAAACCTTATACACCAAGTGGCAAAAACAGATGCTACGGTTTTGATTCACGGTGAAACTGGAACTGGTAAAGAATTAGTTGCCAGAGCTATTCATAAAGAGAGTAATAGAAATGACAAACCTCTAATTAGAATTAATTGTGGAGCGATTCCTGCTAACCTTATTGAAAGTGAATTATTTGGACATAAAAAAGGCGCTTTTACAGGTGCCACAACTGATAGAAAAGGACGTTTTCTATTAGCGGATAAAGGCACTATCTTTTTAGATGAAATTGGAGAAATGCCTCTAGAACTGCAACCTAAATTGCTTCGTATCATTCAAGAAGGTGAATTTGATCCTGTTGGAAGTTCTGAAACCATTAAAGTAGATGTTAGAATTATAGCCGCCACTCACAGAAATCTTTTTGAGTTTTCAAAAGAAGGAAAATTTAGAGAAGATTTGTATTATAGACTAAATGTATTTCCTATTAGTGTTCCTGCTTTACGAGAGCGTGAGAATGATATCTGTTTAATTGCTGAGGAAATGATACAACAATTTTCTAAAAAATTGAACAAACAAATTGTTGCATTAACAGATAACGACAAAGTTTTGCTAAGTAACTATGAATGGCCTGGAAATGTACGAGAACTTCAAAATTTAATTGAACGAGCAGTTATTGTGTCTCAAAATGGAACTATAGATTTACGAACCATAATTCCTGATAATTCGGATACTAATAAAACTCGAAAAGAAACAACTCAAGAAAAAATATTAACTTCAAAAGAATTAGTGATTTTAGAAAAAGAAAATATCCTGAAAGCCTTAAGGCACACTAAATGGAAAATATCTGGCGTCAATGGTGCAGCTTCTTTATTAGACTTACCTCCTACTACCTTAGCTTCAAGAATGAAAGCGCTTAAAATAGAGCGTCCTATTTAAAACTTACGACATTTCATGAATTTAATTACGATATTTCGTTAATACTCGAATTATCGTAATATATATTTGAACCTTAAATACATGTAATTATTTGATTTTTAAATATTTAACCCATTTGGCATAGCATTAGCATAATACAAACCAAACAATAATGTTTAACAATTTAAAAATTAGAAAAAAATGATTACAACAGCAAATGTAAAAAACGGAGTAAACGTAGATCAATTAGTTGAAACTATCAACCACATTCAAGAGCAACCAGAATTAGCAAAATTTGAATTTAGAGCTAAAAATAATTGGATTGACGGCGGGCATTGTGTGTCTAGTATCAAAAGCTTTTATGGAGCTGGTCAAGAAGACACTACTCGTGAAGACACCTTCACAATGGAGTGTAGCCACCCACAAGTATTATTAGGAGCAGATGAAGCTGCTACGCCACCAGAAGTTTTATTGCACGCACTTAGCTCATGCTTAACTGGAGCCATGGTGTATCATGCTGCCGCTAACGGTGTTGATATTGAAGGTGCAGAATCTAGTATTCAAGGTAATGCAGATTTACACGGCTTCTTAGGATTAGATCCCGAAGTACGTATGGGGTTTGATGGTATCAAATTCAAACTAAAAGTAAAATCTGATGCAACTGCAGAACAATTAGAAAACTTTGCCAAGTTCTCTCCTGTATTTGACATGATTAGCAACCCTACTCCTATTTCAATAGAAATTGTAAAAGAGTAGTACTTCTCTAAAAAATGGCTACTCTAAAATTTAGGAGTAGTCATTTTTTATTTCAAAACTTCACTCCACACACCACCAAAACATGAAAACTTCCACTCATGGCATCTTGAATGCAAACCAAGCCGTTGCACAAATTGCATATAAAACTAACGAGGTATTTCCCATTTACCCAATTACCCCAGCCTCTGAAATGAGTGAATTAGTTGAGCAATGGAGAGCAGAAGAGAAACCAAATATATTTGGCAACTCAACTTCTGTCTTTCAAATGCAAAGCGAAGCAGGAGTTGCAGGCGCAATGCACGGTGCTTTACAAACTGGAAGTTTATCAACAACTTTTACAGCATCTCAAGGCATATTATTGATGCTACCAAATATGTACAAAATAGCTGGAGAACTCACTCCAAATGTGATTCATGTCGCTACAAGAAGTATCGCAACACATGCGCTATCCATTTTTGGAGACCATAGTGATATCATGGCTGTTCGTCAATCTGGATATGCGATGTTGGGAAGCGCATCTGTGCAAGAAGCTCATGATTTTGCTTTAATTTCTCAAGCTGCTTCATTAGAGTCTTCAATTCCATTTATACATTTTTTTGATGGTTTTAGAACCTCACACGAAATCAATAAAATAGAATTGATTCCAAATAGGGCAATTCGATCTATCATAAATCAAGATAAAATAAAAACTCATAGAGATAAGGCTCTCAATCCAAATAAACCAGTTTTAAGAGGTACATCTCAAGGTTCAGACGTGTTTTTTCAAAGTAGAGAAGCTATTAATCCATTTTATGATACATGCCCCGAGATGGTTCAAAATATCATGGATCAATTTGGAAAATTAACTGGTAGACACTACAAATTGTTTGATTATGTTGGACATCCAGAAGCAGAACACCTTATTGTTGCAATGGCGTCTTCTACAGAAACTATTGAGTCTACAATCCATCATTTTAACAAAAGAGGAGAAAAATTCGGATTGATAAAGGTTAGATTATTTAGGCCTTTTTGCACAAAGCATCTTATATCAGTATTACCAAAATCAGTAAAATCTGTTGCCGTTTTAGACAGAACCAAAGAGCCTGGTGCAAGCGGAGAACCGTTGTATTTAGATGTGCTTCAATCTATTTCTGAAGCCTTTCAAAATAAAAACATAGCAAGTTTTCCAAAAGTAATTGGTGGACGTTATGGTTTATCTTCAAAAGAATTTACACCTTCTATGGTTTATGCCATATTCAAAAACCTAAAAGAAGAACAACCTAAAAACAATTTCACAATTGGAATTAATGATGATGTAAAAAATTTAAGCTTAGATTTTTCAGAAGCCATCAAAATAAAAAACAACTTGTACGAAGCTATTTTCTATCAAGAGAAAACTGAAAATGATAGTTTTTCAAATACTTTGAAACTTATAGGTAACAAAGAAAACACCTTCGTTCAAGGCTATACACAATGTGATTATAAAAAATCAAACTCATATAATATGGCTCATTTAAGAATTGGCAACACACCAATTAAAGCACCATATTTAATAGAAGAAGCTGATTTTATTGGCTGTCAAAATGTAAACTTCACTTTAAACGACAACGCATTACACAAATTAAAATTTAGGGGAACACTTTTAATTAACACTTCGCAAACGTCTAAAGCATTTTGGCAGTCGCTATCGGTTAAGAATCAAAAGCTAATCAATGAAAAACAAATCAATGTATTTGTTATAAACATTGAAGAATTAGAAGCAAATCAGATTTTAAAAGACATAAAAATTTCTGAATTTCACGCTTGCTTTTTAGCTATCAAAAAGGATTTATTTTATAATGAAACAACCTTAGATTTAAATGAATTTGTATATAAAGTAAATACTTCTGTTGAAAACATACAAACAAAAGAGTCTGTAACATTTGACAATACGTTTAACGAAAGTCTTTTAGGTAAATTACTAGCAAACAAAGGGAATGATGCCCCAGTTAGTCTATTACCTGTTGATGGCACATACCCAACAAACACATCACAATTTAACCCAATTAAAAACAGTGCTTATTTGCCAAATTGGGATAAAGATTTATGCACACAATGTGGTGCTTGCAGTATGGCTTGCCCTCAAGCTGCACTTAGAATTAAAGTTTATGATGATGTTTATCTAAACGATGCTCCAAAAACTTTTAAACACATCATTTCTAAAGATTTTGATTTAATGAATTACACGATTCAGATTAACCCAGAACAATGTAATGGATGTAATAATTGTGTTGATGCGTGTTCTGTAAAAGCATTAGCGTTGATTCCTAAAGAGGATGAAAAAACCGAGAAGAAAAACTGGAAACATTTTGAAACTATTCCAGAATTTGATAGAACCAAAATTGATGTTTCAAAAGTAAGCCAGCAACAATTGCAAGAACCTTTATTTAAATATTCAAGTGGTGTTGAAGGTTGTGGAGAAGCGCCTTATCTAAAATTGATGTCTCAATTATTCGGAGACAGACTATTAATAGCAAATGCAACCGGAGCCAGTTCAATTTTCGGAGGCGCTTTACCCACAACACCTTGGGCTAAAAACGAAAACGGGAAAGGCCCTGCTTGGTCAAATTCCTTATTTGAAGATAACGCTGAGTTTGGTTTAGGCTTTAGAGTTTCTATAAATCAACAAGAAAAACAAGCACGATTTCTTTTAGAAAAACTAAAACAAGAATTAAATCCTGATTTAGTTGAAGCTATTTTAAACATCAAACAAGACACAGAAACCAAAATACATCTGCAACGCAAAAATGTAGCTCAATTAAATGAAAAACTAAAGAGAATAAATTCTCCAAAAGCCAAACAGCTTTTAAACATATCGGAACATTTAGTTAAAAAAAGTGTTTGGATAGTTGGTGGAGACGGTTGGGCATATGATATTGGGTATGGTGGTTTAGATCATGTTATAGCATCTGGAGAAAATGTAAATATTTTAGTTTTAGACAATGAAGGATATGATAATACTGGTGCGCAAGCTTCAAAGGCAACACCCTTTGGAGCAAAAGCAAAATTTGCATTCAATGGAAAACAAAAACAAAAGAAAGACTTAGGACTTCAAGCTATGACTTATAATAATGTTTATGTAGCATCAGTAGCTATTGGAGCAAATAAAGAGCAAACTTTGCGAGCTTTTAATGAAGCAGAAAGTTTTGTAGGACCTTCTATTATTATAGCATACTGCCATAGCGATACTCATGGAATTAATACGAAACACCCTAGTAAATATCATAAAACCGCAGTAGACTCAGGACAATGGTTATTATATAGAAATGATCCAAGACGAGCAGAAAAAAAGTTGAATACTTTACAACTGGATTCTAATGCTCCTTCAATTAAAATTCAAGAGTATTTAAAACTAGAAAAACGCTTCGTAAAATTATTTCAAGCAGACAAATCTAGCTATGATAAAAGCATATTACAAATTGAAAAGTTTATCAACAACAGATATATATCTTACCTACATAGGACTCTATCAAATACTTATTAAAAGAAAATTACTTTTACCATAACTTAATTATTTCTATTATTGTCAAACCTTCGCTTATTGTAATGAGCTTCAAACCATTCAGGTTTTTCTAATTCGTTATCGTACATATAATCTGCTATTTTTTCAATAACCGATTCTGGGTATGCCATTTTAGACATCACCCCAAACCTTTCTATAGCGCCATACATTTTTGCTTTTTCTTCTGTGGGTGTTTTAATCCAATCCTGCATATCAGCAATGAATTCTGTTTTAGTACTATTTTCCATAAGATAGTGTCTTTTTACAGCTATCATAGGAGGTGCAACTCTTTTATCTTCTGGCGTTGAAGCATCATGGCAAACATAACAATATACCTTCATAAGTTTCTTACCTGGATGTTCTTGTATGTTTTGCGGCATTTCTAGTTCAGAAATAGATTCATAATTCTGTTTTTTCGTTTTGTTGCACCCTACAAGCAGTAGGATACTTAAACATAATAAAAGGCATTTCATATCCATGATATTTAGATTTATAATTCTGGGTTAGTGAGCACTAAAAAAGGCATATCAAAAGCATATGCAATTTTTTCTTCTGTATAAGTATGTAATAGTCGTTCTAAAAAAGAGTGTGGCTTTTTTACCATTGTTAGTAAATCGAAATTCTGATTTTTCATATAAGCGCTAATCGTGCTGACGATATCTTTATCTACAACATCGATATAATCATGTTTTGATTCTTCAAAATGCACGTCAAAAAACACCATATTATTGGCATGTTTATGAGCTATAGTATTGGAACCAGCTAAATGTAAAATAGTGAGTTGTGCATTGAAGTTGCTCAACATATTACTTAATATTTCTAATGTTTCTTTGTTATAACGTGTAATATGATTTGCAGTAAATGCAATTTTATGAAGCTTTAGATACTTACAACCATTAGGTATCGCTAAAATTGGTGTATTAATGCGATTTATAACACGAACGGTATTACTACCAAATAACACTTTTTGTAATCCTGACGCGCCTTTAGTCCCCATTACAATTAAATTAATATCATGTTTTTCAACTGACTGCTGCACCGCATCAATAAAATTATCGTAATCTACTATTGAGAAAAACTGATGTTCACTATTTGGGTAATTAGATTTTACATTTGAAATTATATTTTGAATGGAAGCTTTAGCAGCAGCTACCAAAGTTTTGTAAACTGTAGCCGAAGTACTAACTGACACCATATCATCTGATAAAAATGATGATGCCTTTTGAACGTTCAATAAGTAAAACTTACAAGGCTCATTCTGTAATAAAGCTACAGCATATTCAATGGCATTTATTGAGTTTTGAGAGAAGTCGGTAGGAAATAAAACAGCCTTCATAACCAATGGATTTAAACAGTATATAAATATAAGTTCCATAATGTTATAATCTTATGACATTTATCAGTTGAAACTCTTATTCAGTAATGAATTTTGAAAATAATTAGCATAAAAGCTGCACACATTGTATTTTCGGCACAATAAATGTTTAACATCTCGTTAATAACACTAAAACCCAAATTCATGAAGCGGCTTCTTATAGTTTTAGTTTTTCTTGGTGCATTTGTAGCACAATCGCAAAACACAGTCATAGCAGCAGGTGAAAAACTAGTTTATACCGCATCTTATAATATGTCTGGTGTACTCAATGATATTGCTCAAGTTACTTTAGAAACTAGTAATATTAAGACCTCAAAAGCTACGCTATTGCATTTAAAATGTAAAGCAGTATCCTATAAAAAATGGGATAACTTTTTCAAAATAAGAGATTTATACGAAAGCTATGTAAACCCTAAAACATTAACGCCTTATCTGTATAAACGTGATATTAATGAAGGTGGATATGCAAAAAATGTAAAGTACACATTTAGCCACAAAACGAATACGGTTAAAAGTGTACAAACTAAAAGAGATTGGGTAGATAAAAAAGATGTAAAAATAAATACTGGAACAAGAGATATAGTTTCAACTTTATATAAAATAAGACTTTTTGATTTTGAATCTATGCAAGTAGGTACAAAAAAATCATTTACTGTTATTTTTGATAGAAAAGAGATAAATGCTAAAATCATTTACTTAGGCAAAGAATCTATAAATACTGCAATTGGCAGTAAAATGTGCTACAAAATTGCTGTTAGTAGTAATGAATCAGAAGTCATCAAAGGTGATAAAAATAATATGGTTTGGCTAACAGCAGATGCCAATAAAATAATGGTATATGGAAAGTTTAAAATTCCTGTAGGAAATGGAGAACTTAAAATAAAATCTGCAACTGGTTTAAAAAACTAAAATATACATCACCATGATTCGATTATTTACAATTCTTGCAGTAGCTGCGTCCATTTTAGCAATTATTCTATCCGTTTTACCTGCTTCAAACTTGGCAATTTTTCCATCTGCAGCAGCTTTAATTTTTGGAATTATAGCATTTTATTTATCTAAGAAAACAGGGAGCGTAAAAAAGATGATTCAGTTTTCTTTCCTTCTTACAGTTATGGCATTAGGGCTAACCACTTACAAAGCTATTTTTAGTGAAACCGAAGTTGGAAACACTGAGGCTTTAATTGAAACAGAAGAGGCTTCAAAAGAAGAAGCCATAGAAGAATTAGAGGATTTAGATTTAGAAGAAATTGATTTAGAGTAACAGCAGTTTCTTACACTTTTTCTTATATTTGCATCGTTTTAAAAACAAAACGAATATAGAGTTTTCCTCCCTAAAAAGCTTTTTATTGGCGTGTTGTTTTCAGCTAAATACACCACATGAAATTTTTTAGTACCCTTCTATTATTAACACTTGTTGGCACTTGCGCTACTCCCAAATACACAGCTAAAATTCAAAATATTAAAGACAGTATTACAATTGTTGATACTACGGCTGTAAAACACTATTCGCAAACCATAACTTCAAATGAGTTGAGTGTACTGCTTTATAAATTTGCTTCTAAAGAATTTCAAGGAAGAAAGGTTGGAGAACAAGGACAGAAACTAGCTGCTGAGTTTTTACAATCTTATTACATTGAACAAGGTATTGCCTCTCCGTTTGGAAGCGATAATTATTTCCAAGGTATTTCTTCTTCTTACCTTTCAAAAAGTATTGGTGCTTCAGAAAATGTACTAGCATATATTGAAGGCTCAGAAAAACCAGAGGAGGTTTTAGTCTTGTCTGCACATCTTGACCATTTGGGTATTAAAGATGGAAAGATATATTACGGTGCTGATGATGACGGTTCTGGTACAGTGGCAATTATGGAAATTGCAGAAGCTTTCAAAGTAGCAGCAGAAAACGGTCACCCTCCAAAAAGAAGTATTTTATTCACACATTTCACAGCTGAGGAAGTTGGTCAAATAGGGTCTAAATTTTATGTAGAGAATCCTATATTTCCTTTGGAAAATACTATTGTAAATTTAAATATTGATATGATAGGGCGTGTAGATGAAAGACACAATGAGAACAAAAATTACATCTATCTTATCGGGTCTGATAGAATAAGTAAAGAACTCCATTATATTTCTGAAGCGGTAAGAGATACATATGTCGATATCGATTTAGACTATACTTACAATGCATTAACCGACAGAAATCAATATTATTCAAGGTCAGACCACTATAAATTCGCAAAGCGTGATATTCCAGTAATTTTTTATTTTAATGGAGAACATGATGATTATCATCAACATACTGATACACCTGACAAGATAGATTATGAGCTATTAGAAAAGCGTACACGATTAATTTTTGCCACTGCATGGCAATTAGTAAATCAAGAGAAACGTTTAGTTAGTGATGAAAATAATCCGATTTTAGATTAATTTAGAAATCAATTTTACATATGAAAAATATAAGTGTTTTACTCATAGTTATTGTAATAGCAATTGGGTGTAGTAGCTCGCAAAAAAGTTTAAAAAAAACGGCTAATCCTGAAACCTATGCAAAAACTATTACTGCTAATGAGTTAAAGGACATGTTATTCACCTATGCTTCTGATGAATTCGAAGGTAGAAAAACTGGAGAAAAAGGACAGAAAAGCGCAATAAACTTCATTAAAGATCATTACATAGCGAATAGTATTCCTTCTCCAATAGATGAAGGAGATTATTTTCAAGAAATTCCAGTTGAATATTTTAACGGAAGAGCTAGTAATGCCTCCGAGAATGTGATCGCTTACATTAAAGGTGCCGAGAAACCTGATGAGATTATAATTATTTCGGCACACTTAGACCATATTGGAATATCTAACAGTGGAGAAATAAATAATGGTGCAGACGATGATGGCTCAGGCACAACAGCTATTCTAGAAATAGCTCAGGCTTTTAAAACCGCAGAAAAAGATGGCTATAGTCCAAAACGCACAGTTTTATTTTTACATGTAACTGCTGAAGAAATTGGTTTATTTGGATCTAAATATTATGCAGATGAAGACCCCATTTTTCCTTTAAAAAACACAGTAGCAAATTTAAATATAGACATGATTGGTCGTGTAGATAAAAAACATGAAGGCAAGTCAAACTATCTGTATTTAATTGGTTCTGATAGACTGAGTAAAGAACTGCATACCATTTCGGATTCTATTAATAAAGCTACGGTTAATTTAGATTTTGACTATACTTTTAATGCAGAAAATGATCCTAATCGTTTTTATTATAGATCAGACCATTACAATTTTGCAAAACATAATATTCCAGTAATTTTTTACTTTAATGGAGTTCATGATGATTACCATAAACCAAGTGATACACCAGATAAAATCAACTATGAGTTTTTAGAAACACGTACGCGTCTCATTTTTTATACTGCTTGGGAATTGGCAAATCGAGAAGAACGCATCAAAGTAGATTAGAGCCGATTTATAGTTACAAAAAAAGCCTTTCAATTTCTTGAAAGGCTTTTATTTTTGGGTGGAAGACCGGATTCGAACCGGCGACCCTTGGTACCACAAACCAATGCTCTAACCAACTGAGCTACAACCACCGTGTAACTGCATTTTGCAATGCGTGTGCAAATGTAAATGTTTTCAATCTTATCTACAAAGACTTTTTTTAATATTTTAAGAGGATAGACGTAACTACTTCAAGTCAAATAAACTATCCACAGCAGGATAACGCTCCACATTAAATCCTTCTCCCGCTTCAACACCAATTAATCTTCCTAAATCTCTCGCTCTATACAATACACTATCAGTAAAATTTTTACTAGATATAGGCGTCTCTGGTTCTTTACTATTTTTACTGTAAAACTGTGTTTCATAAGCTAATACAGCTTTCATTTTAGTATCTACAAATCCAGAAACATCTACTACGATGTCTGGTTCTAAATTCTTCCATTGTATATAATGATACACAAATTTAGGGCGCCATGGTATTTGAGTGCTACCATCATCTCCTTTCGTTTCTATTTTTATCAATCCACTTAAAAAACAGGCATCACTTACAAGTTTACTACCTTTTCCATGATCAATATGTCTATCATCAATTGCATTACATAATACAATTTCAGGCCTATATTTTCTAATCATCTTAATAAGCTCTATTTGATGCGACTTATCATTAGCAAAAAAACCATCTGCAAAACCCATATTTGTTCTAAACGCTACGCCTAGAATATCTGCTGCATTTTCAGCTTCTATTCTTCTAGTTTCTGCAGTGCCTCTAGTACCTAATTCACCTTTTGTTAAATCTATAATGCCCACGTTTTTACCATTGGCTACTTCTTTTGCTACCGTCGCGCCACAACCTAATTCAATATCATCTGGATGTGCACCTATGGCAAGAATATCAATCTTCATATAATTTAATTGTTAATTCAGTCATGAAATAAATCTGTCTTAAAAAATTGAGATTTTAACATGATTTCTTGATTTTTTTTAATCTTTTTCACAACTCAATCTTAATTTTCAGATAAAATTACAACATTATTTAGCAACCTTTTAGTACTATAGCGTTTTCGTTTTTTCTTTTTTCAAATTAAAGGTAAAAAAACGATAATTCTGTAAAAATTAACCTGTGATAAAAAGCATGACAATAGTCATGATTATTATAGGTATACAAGGGTAATTTTACAGTGTCATAAAGAAAAAACACTCCTTTAAAATTAGAAACTATGATCTATTTAATGCTTGCGATATTAGTTATAACTATAGCATTGTTCGTGTGGGGAAAATTTACTCCAGATATTGTTGCACTTCTCTCGATGATTAGCCTGTTCTTAACTGGTATTTTAGATGCTAAAGAAACACTTAGTGGCTTCAGCAACCCAACAGTTATAATGATTGCAGCCTTATTTATTATTGGTGAAGGGCTATCTCAAACAGGATGGACTGCACTTGCTGGTAAAAAGTTTGTGGAATGGGCAGGGAAAAGCGTTCCAAAATTATTAGTAATTGTCTCCTTAGGTTCTGGTGTGTTATCTGGCTTTGTAAGTAATACTGGGACTGTAGCTACATTAATGCCATTAACAATATCATCCGCATGGAGTATTGGTACATTACCATCTAAAATGCTAATGCCAGTAGCCTTTGGTTCTAATACTGGAGGCCTATTGACCTTAACTGGTACTCCGCCAAACATAATTTCTAGCAATGCACTTGTTGAAGCTGGACATGAAGGTTTTTCATTTTTTGAATTTGGATTAATTGGACTACCATTATTAATAATAGCTTTACTTTACTTTAGGTATATTGGTTATCGTTTACTTCCAAAAAATAAAACCAATAACAAGCCTGTAGATATAGAGACAACATTCCATAAATGGATAGAAGCTTATAAAATAGATGGTGATTATTACAGATTACGTGTCCGTTCAGTTTCACCTCTATTGGAAACAAAAATAGGTATATGGCATTTTGAAAAAGATTATAACATATCTATTATAAGATTGAAAAGAAGACACCCAAACCCTCTAAAAGGCGTCCCTCAATTTGTGGAATTCCCAGACAATAAAACGTTTTTTAAATACCATGATATTATTACCGTAAAGGGAGATACCGAGGATATCAATAAACTAATGATTAAGTTTAGGTTAGGGCTTCTTCCTTTAGAACCAGTAACAGATGAGTTAAAGCATAATCTCGTAAACCAAGAGGTTGGGATGACTGAGGTTATCGTAAATCCAAACTCTATGTTAGTAGGTAGAAGATATAAGTTAGGTGATTACTTTAAACGCTACGGTATTCAATTGCTAGCTGCTTCTAGAAATAACAAACCTCTTACTGAAAAAGAAATTAAAGTGAAAGTTGGCGATTCATTTTTGCTACGTGGGTCTTGGAAAGATATTGAAGATTTAAAAAAGCAACATGACAATCTTGTCATTTGTGGCAGTCCAGAAGGTATGGCTAAAAATATAGACACCTTAAACTCAAAATCTTACATTGCTTTAGGCGCCTTAATTTTAATGATTGGACTACTTGTATTTAAAGTTGTACCAGGCGCAATGGCAGCTTTAATTTGTGCTGGTATTGTACTATTAACAGGATGTGTACCCATGTCTAAAGCATATAAAGGCATCAGCTGGACCAGTGTTGTAATGATCGCAGCTATGATACCCATGGGTATCGCGCTTCAAAAAACAGGAACAGCTCAAATGGTAGCCAATGCTTTAGTAACCTATCTAGGATCTGTTTCACCAGTAATGCTGTTAGGTGGTATTTTTTTACTCACCACTACATTTAGTCAAGTTATAAACAACTCAGCAACCGCTGTACTTATGGCTCCAATAGCAATACTAGCTGCAAGTTCACTAAACATATCACCAGAGCCATTTATGATAGTAGTAGCCATTAGTGCATCAACAGCATTTTTAACACCAGTTGGTACCACAACAAATGCGATGGTGATGTCTGCAGGTGGTTACAAATTTATGGACTACTTAAAAGTAGGAGCACCGCTATTATTAGTATTCTTCATTATATCGCTTCTAGTTGTACCTATAATCTGGCCTTTTTAAATAGAACAAATAAAAAAGGGGCTTCTCACAAGTCCCTTTTTACTGTATACACTTTTATATTTAATTTTTATTTGGGCGTTCCCCTACGGGTCGCGCTTTCCGTTCCAAGTCCTCGCTCGTACCTCGCTGTGGGCTTTCCTCTACAATCCCTAACGCGGTCCTATCTGCCTACAACAGCAATTGAGTAAACTAATTTTTTATTCTATAAAGTTTAAGAATTAAGAAAATCAATCATTAAAATAATTAGATAATTCTATAGCCATGGCTTTTTGTAGTTCATTAGCTTTTTCAGCTGCAGCTTCAGCAAAATTCTCAGCTTGCGATGCATAAATAATCCCTCTAGAAGAATTTACCAAAAGTCCAACTGAGGTATTCATTCCATACTTACAAACCTCTTGAAGATTACCGCCTTGGGCTCCTACACCTGGAACTAATAAAAAGCTATCTGGAATAATGTTGCGTATATCTGCTAAATATTCAGCCTTAGTGGCTCCTACAACATACATCAAGTTTTCAGAATTCTTCCAAGACTTCGAAGTTTCTAAAACATGCTTGTAAACTTCTTTGTCTTCAATAGTTTTAGTTTGAAAATCAAACGCTCCTTGGTTAGAGGTTAACGCAAGTAGAATGGTGTGTTTATTTTGAAAAGCTAAAAAAGGCTCTACAGAATCTTTGCCCATGTAAGGCGCCACAGTAACCGAATCGAACGCTAAATCTTCAAAAAAAGCTTTGGCATACATAGTACTGGTATTACCAATATCACCACGCTTAGCATCAGCAATAGTGAATATTTCAGGATGCTTTTCATTCAGATAATTAATCGTTTTCTCTAAAGCTTTCCATCCTTTTATACCATAAGCTTCATAAAACGCAGTATTAGGTTTGTACGCAACACATAAATGATGTGTGGCGTCAATAATAGCTTTGTTAAATTCGAAGATTGGATCATCTTCATTTAAAAGGTGTTGCGGAATTTTATTTAAATCCACGTCCAATCCAATACACAAAAAGGATTGCTTTTTTTTAATTTCTGAAATAAGTTGTGTTGTTGTCATTTAAATTTTGAATAATACTGTTCCAATTATTTGGTTTTCATCTACAAATCCCCTATGCCTAGAATCATAGGAATTATCTCTACTATCGCCTGAAAAAAAATACTTCCCTTTTGGTAATACTATTGGCCCAAAATTACTCAAACTCCAATTTTTATTTCGTCCAAATATTGATTTAGATAACTTTTCTTTATCATTATCTACAGCGTATCTTTTATAATTAATAGTATCATTTTTCACGAAAGAAGTATTTAAAAAAACAAGATAGCTATCTTGTGTTATTTGAAATGCTTCAAAACTCTCATTATCTTTAAATTTTGGAAATAAAATATTATCATATGTGCTTTTATCTACTTTATAAGAGAAGCGAAGATCAATTCGATTATCTAACTTCTTATTATTAACAAAGTATTCTCCATTCTTACATTCTAACCTATCACCAGGCATTGCTATTAGCCTTTTTACAATTGCACTCCCATTCAAACTATCTGAGAATTTGAAATAAGCAAAATCATAACTTTTAGGTTGTATTAGGTTAGAACCAAAAATGTATGAGTTTATAGGCAAATTAGGTTCATTTGAGGAGGATGGTAAATAATAATAAGTAAATACGCCTGTAATTTTAAGTACTACAAACAATATAGCTATCCCAATTAGCGAATTTCTTAAATATATATTCATTTTTGCTCCATCGAAGATGAACTATATAGTCTCATCACTAGCCTTTAACTTTTCAGTATTTTCAGCCAATTGTAATTCATCTATAATTTTTTGAATATCGCCATTTACAATATTCTGTAAATCGTAAAGTGTCAATCCTATTCTATGGTCTGTTACACGCCCTTGCGGATAATTATACGTTCTAATTTTAGCACTTCTATCACCTGAAGACACCATACTGCCACGTTTTGCAGCATCTTCTTCTTGCTTCTTGGCCAACTCTAAATCATATAAACGCGAGCGTAATACCTTAAAGGCTTTTTCTTTGTTTTTATGCTGTGATTTTTGATCTTGACATTGTGCTACCAAGCCTGTAGGCTCGTGTGTTAAGCGTACTGCAGAATAGGTCGTATTTACAGACTGACCTCCAGGACCAGATGAGCAGAAATAATCAATTCGCACATCTTTTGGATCAATCTCTACATCAAACTCTTCTGCCTCTGGAAACACCATTACAGTAGCTGCACTGGTATGCACACGACCTTGAGTTTCGGTTTGTGGTACACGTTGTACACGGTGTACACCTGCTTCAAACTTCAACGTACCATATACATCATCACCAGAAACTTCAAATTGAATTTCCTTAAAACCACCATTAGTACCTTCACTAAAATCTACAGTACTTACACTCCACCCTTTGCCTTCACAATATTTAGTGTACATTCTGAACAAATCACCTGCGAAAATACTCGCTTCATCTCCTCCAGTTCCTGCACGTAATTCAACTACAGCGTTTTTAGCATCTTCAGGATCTTTCGGTATTAGCAATACTTTAATTTCTTCTTCTAATTTTGGAATACCTTCTTTAGCTTCATCATACTGCATTTTGGCCATTTCTACCATTTCTGGATCACTACCATCGGCAATTATTTCTTCGGCTTCATTTAAATTATTTGTGAATTCAATGTAAGCTTCACGCTTATCCATCAAACTTCGTAAATCTTTATACTCTCTAGTTAGCTGCACATAACGTTTCTGATCTGAAATAATATCTGGTTGAATGATTAAATCGCTTACCTCATCAAAACGCTGCTTTACTATCTGTAACTTATCTAACATCTTCTTATATCAATTGGTGACCAAAAATACGATAATTTATGAATTTTGAGCAGTTGTAAAGCAACCTTATCTCCATAAATAAAAATAATCTAAAAGTTTAAACGTTAGTAATATTACTATGCAACAGTTTTCATCAATCTTTCTGTTTTATAGACCATTTTTTTTATGGTCGTACGGCGTTAATTTTTTACTCTTACTTTTGGGGTTTGATGTCATACCATTATTTCTAGTAAAAGTTTTTCTAGTTGTATTTTTATGGTATTTCATTACTGAAACACAAGCTAAACATAAATTGATATTTTATAAAAACTTAGGTGTTTCAACACTTAAATTGTTTGCTTTATTCTTTTTGATAGATGTTATCTTAAGCTTACCGTTTATTTTAATTATTAAAGAATTTGTATGATTCTAGAAGTTGATAGTGTTGAGCTTTACTTTAAAGAAAAACGTATTTTAAGTGGTGTTTATTTAAAAGGTGAAACTGGACAAGTAACGGGAATATTAGGAAGTAATGGCTGTGGTAAAAGTTGTTTACTCAACATAGCATTTGGCAATTTAAAATCTAAATATAAGTTAATAAGAATAAACTCTAAGCCCGTTTTAAAATCACTTTATATTACTAAAAATGTTGCAATTTTACCTCAACTTAATTTCACACCAAATCACATGAAATTAAAATCTGCTTTTAAAATCTTTAAAGTAGATTGGATGGATTTTATAAATACGTTTGAAAGCTTGAACGTTTCAAAGGACATGAGGTTTAACAAACTTTCTGGAGGTGAACGTAGGCTTATTGAAACCTTTATTATCTTAAAGAGTGATAAGAATATCGTTTTTTTAGACGAACCTTTCTCACATTTAGCACCACTTCATATAGAAGCTATCCAAACTATTATTTCAGAAGAAAAACAACGAAAAATTATAATTATTACCGATCATATGTATCGCCATATTGTTGATGTTTCAGATCATATATATCTTTTGAAAAACGGGTGTACTAAACTAATTAAAAACCTTAGCGAATTAGAAGATTACAACTATTTGAGTATCGGAAGTATAGCATAAAAAAAGTGCCTAAAATCATGTTTTTTTGTCATTCTGAATGTATTTCAGAATCTGAAACAAGTTCAGATAAACAATTTTAACTTTAGACACCTTTAAATATAATTTCACTTATTTATCCACACTTTGAAGAGCCACAATCCTTACACGTAAGACACCCTTCTTGATAAATTAAATTTTCAGATTCACAATTGGTACAGGTTTGCCCCTTAGCCTTTGTGCCATCTTCTATATAACGCTTTAAGGCTCTACCAACGCCATTCTTCCAAGAGTTTATAGATACACTATCTAACTGCAAACTATTTATTAAATCTACAATTTTATCAATAGGCATACCATGTCTTAAGGTACTGGAAATTAATTTTGCATAGTTCCAAAATTCAGGATTAAACTTATGCGACAATCCTTCAATAGTAGTTTTATAACCTCTAGTGTTTTTATATTGAAAATCGTATCGCGATGAACCATCATCGTTTCTATTCTTAATAATTAAACCACGATTTACCCAACGCGGAATTAAAATGCCATCCTCATCATCAGCTAAACCAGTAAAGATTTCATAAGGTTTGTCATCAACTAAACCGATAAATGCAATCCATTTTTCTTTATTATTCTGAAAACGTACAACATCAGCTTCTAAAATTTGAGGGCGCTTATTAGGAAATACTGTAAGTTGATTTTCTGCGCCTTCTTCTTTCTTTTCATCATTTGAAATCAATACACCAGAGCGAGAGCCATCACGGTACACAGTTACACCTTTACAGCCAACTTCCCAAGCTTTTACATATAAATCGCCAACTAACTCTTCACTTACATCATTTGGTAAATTAATAGTAACACTAATAGAATGGTCTACCCATTTTTGAATAGCACCCTGCATACTCACTTTACTCAGCCAATCTACATCATTTGATGTTGCGCCATAATATGGCGATTGCTTAATTAAATTGTCTATTTCTTCTTGAGAGAAATTTTTAGAAGTATCAATTCCTTTTACTTCCATCCATTGTTTGAATTTATGATGGAATACCACATATTCTTCCCAAGAATCGCCAACTTCATCAACAAAGTCTACACGTACTTCCTTGTCGTTCGGATTTACTTTACGCCTTCTCTTATAAACTGGCAAAAATACAGGCTCTATTCCTGAAGTGGTTTGTGTCATTAAACTTGTGGTTCCTGTTGGGGCAATAGTCAATAAAGCAATGTTTCTTCTTCCATACTCTAACATTTCATAATATAACTGACTGTCAGCTTCTTTTAAACGTAGAATAAAAGGATTATTCTTTTCTCTATCAGAATCAAAAATTGAAAATGCACCACGTTCTTTAGCTAATTTCACTGAACCTCTATAAGCCTCAACAGCTATCGTTTTATGTAATTCAACTGAAAACGCATTACCTTCTTCACTTCCATATGTTAAACCTAGAGCGGCTAGCATATCACCTTCAGCAGTAATACCAATTCCTGTTCTTCTACCTTCGTATGCCTTCTTTTTAATATTTAACCACAAATTACGCTCTACAGATTTAACCTCGTCTTGCTCTGGATCTTCATCAATTTTTTTAAGAATTACGTCAATCTTTTCTAATTCTAAATCAATAATATCATCCATGATGCACTGTGCATAAGCCACATGTTGTTTAAATAAGTCGAAATTAAAACTTGCAGCTTCAGTAAATGGTCCTTCAACATATGAAAACAAATTGATAGCTAATAACCTACAAGAATCATAAGGGCATAAAGGTATCTCGCCACAAGGATTAGTAGACACTGTTTTATAACCTAAATCTGCATAGCAATCTGGAACAGACTCATTGGCAATAGTATCCCAGAATAAAATTCCAGGTTCGGCAGATTTCCATGCGTTATGAACAATTTTTTTCCATAATCCGTTAGCTTGGATGGTTTGCGCAAACTTAGGAGTTTCACTAAATACTGGATATTTTTGAATGTATTCTGAATTTGATTTAACAGCCTTCATGAAATTGTCATCAATACGCACAGAAACATTGGCTCCCGTAACCTTTCCTGCTTCTAACTTCGCATCAATAAAATCTTCTGCATCAGGATGATTAACAGAAATTGATAACATTAGTGCTCCTCTCCTACCATCTTGTGCAACCTCTCTAGTTGAATTAGAATAGCGTTCCATAAAAGGCACAATTCCTGTTGAAGTTAATGCTGAATTTTTAACCTGAGACCCTTTAGGGCGAATATGAGATAAATCGTGACCAACACCACCACGACGTTTCATTAACTGCACTTGTTCTTGGTCAATCTTCATGATACCGCCATAAGAATCTGAAGCACCATCATTACCAATTACAAAACAGTTAGATAGAGATGCTATTTGATATGGGTTCCCTATGCCAGCCATTGGGCTTCCCTGTGGGACTATGTACTTAAAGTCTTTTATTAAATCAAAAACTTCAGCTTCTTTAAGTGGATTAGCATATTTTTTTTCAACACGAGCAATTTCTCTAGCAATACGACGATGCATATCGTTAGGAGATTTTTCAAATAAATTGCCTTCTGAGTCTTTTAATGCATATTTATTGATCCAAACGCGAGCGGCTAAGTCGTCATTTTTGAAGTAATCTAATGAGGCCTCAAATGCTTCTTCTTGAGTGAAAGTCTTTTGTCCAGAAGATGTTTTTACGTTCATTGCGGTGTTATGGTTTTATAAAAATTGATGGATTAATTTAGAAACCGTAAAACAACAAAAATTATTTCATTTTACACATGACAAAAATCATGAAGTTGGCAACAAAAATAGATCAAAAACCTAAAAATCAATTAATTACATATTTATCAACATTAAAAAGTTAACAAATTTTCAAAACTAAAATTAAATCAGAGTACAAATCAACTTGAGTGATTTACAAAAAAAACACTGCAAGGTTCACAGTTATTCGTGAAATCTACCACTTATTATAGTATTGTTACACTTGTTAACTCACAATTTTTATCAAGAGAATTCGATGATATATTTGTTAGTATAATAACACTATGCTTTTAAAAGTAAGTTCGAATTGTATTGAAGCTTAATTTAACAACATTATGTTCAAAAGAGGCTACAATAATATTAGTTTATAAGCGTAGCGAATAAAATAATTTATTCAAGAGTTAGTCAAGTTTAATTTTTATTGATTTACTAGGACAGCTAAAACTGTCCTAGTAATATTTTTTAAAAGTCTACAGCAAATCCAATCCCTAAAAATTGCTTCCATTGTATTTTGGCACCAGCCTCATCAAACTCACCTTCTGTAGTAGCTGAAGGTTCCAGAGTTTTAACATCATCGTCGTATCTTAAATGAGATTCTAATGTGGCACGTACAAAGCTATTTACTTTAAAGTCGAAGTTTACTCTCCAATCTACATCTACATTTCCAAAGTTATTGATATAGTCGGTATACACACTAAGTAAATTTGTAGCTTTAATGTTTTTAGCAAGCTCCATAGCATAACTATTTGTTACAAGTATGCCTACCTCTCTACGGATATTACTTCCTTCCCGTATTATAATGCCATTCTCATCTAAAATTGCTGGATCTACACCAAAAGCACCAGCATTAGCCAAGTCTTGATCTAGTACAAAAGTAGCCTTAAGTGTTAATGGTGACGCATAAAATGATAATTCCTCTATGTTTTTACCATATTCCATTCCTCCACCAAAAAACAGGTAACCAGGAGCCATCAATCTTGAAATTGGATTATCAGTATCAGGATATTTATAACCATTAGCTATTTGGGTTTTAAAATTAAGACGTGCAGAATAAAACCATTTAGAATCTGATGTGGGCTGATAACCTAGATTAGACGTAATTTCGAAAATATCATCTGTTTTACGTATCTCTCTACTTTCTTGCTTGTTAACACCATATCCAACACGAACACCATTATTCCAGAAGAAAAACTTATCCTTGTAATTGGCTGTATATTGATACCCTAACAAGGCAGAAATTGAGTTTGTACCACCAGCATTCCAATTCGTAAAACTTACTTGACTTAAGTCTATACTTGCCTTTTGCTTTTGTTTCCATTGCGGCCCATCGTATACTTTTTTTTCTTTTAAATAAAGAGAGTCTGGCTGTGCAAATGCAGCAACACAAATAAGTAAAAAGATTAATGCTAATAATAAGTTTTTAACTCTATTAGGCGTTTTCTGTTCTAATTTCGTAATTAACAAGCGGTCTAATATTTTTTTTAATAACGAACTTTTGGGAGTGCTCATTTATTATTTGGATTAAGTTAGGTTGTTTTTAAATTTCTCTTAATCACAAAAACTATTCCATTTTTATAATTTTATGTAGAAATTTAATATGTAAACTCTCCAAACTCACTTTTTATTGTGAGTTCTTTTTTTGATGATGATTCTACCCTACCAATTATTTTTGCATTTACATTAAAAGATTCAGAGATTTCAATCAAATCTTCTGCTATTTCTGGGGATACATACAGCTCCATACGATGCCCACAATTAAATACTTGATACATTTCTTTCCAATCGGTTTTTGATTGTTCTTGTATAAGTTTGAATAATGGTGGAATTGGAAACATATTATCTTTTATAATATGCAACTTATCTACAAAATGAAGAATTTTAGTTTGTGCACCTCCAGAGCAATGTATCATTCCATGCACTACATCACTTTTATATTTTGATAATATGGCCTTAATAATTGGTGCATAAGTACGTGTGGGAGACAACACTAATTTCCCAGCATCAATTGGTGCATTCTCAACAACATCAGTCAATTTTACATTTCCAGAATATACTAAATCCTGAGGAACAGCAGCATCAAAACTTTCTGGATATTTTTCTGCTAAATAGTTATGAAATACATCATGTCGTGCTGATGTTAAGCCATTACTCCCCATACCTCCATTATAATCTGTCTCGTACGATGCTTTTCCGAACGATTCCAAACCAACGATAACATCACCAGCTTTTATATTGGCGTTATCTATAACATCGCTACGCTTCATTCTGGCAGTAACTGTAGAATCTACAATAATGGTTCTCACTAAATCACCAACATCAGCAGTCTCCCCTCCTGTAGAATGGATGGTAACTCCAAACGATTTTAAATCTTCAACCAACTCTTCTGTACCATTAATTATAGCTGAAAGGACTTCACCAGGAATTAAGTTTTTATTTCTACCAATAGTTGATGATAACATGATGTTATCTGTAGCGCCTACACATAATAAATCGTCAATATTCATTATTAAAGCATCTTGGGCTATACCTTTCCAAACAGAAACATCTCCAGTTTCTTTCCAATACATGTATGCTAACGAAGATTTTGTACCTGCGCCATCGGCATGCATAATCAAACAATAGGCATCATCATTGGTTAAATAATCTGGTACAATTTTACAAAATGCCTTTGGAAATAATCCTTTATCTATATTCTTAATAGCGTTATGTACATCTTCTTTAGATGCAGAAACACCGCGTTGTGCATAACGTTTTGAAACTTCTTGACTCATAATGCCGATTTATGCTACAAAGAAAAGGAATATTTTAAAGATTATGAGCTTTTAAAGTTATTATGAAGTAGGTTTTATTAACGGTTTTTTAACCGAATTCGATTTTTGATTTCTTCCTGTAGCACAGTTTTATTTTATTAGAAAAAAATGATAACTTGGTTCAAAATGCGTTTTAGTTTATTAAAACGGAACCATGTCTCTACATTAACCTTCATTTACCAAACTGTATGAAAAAAAATATTTACGGAATTACAATTGCCTTTATCAGTATTATCAATATTCTATTTATGATTTACTGCTATTTTATATATGATATGGGAGCCAATAACAATATCTACATAATTGGAGGAACAATTATTTCTATTGGACTTTTAATCCTGTTGTTTAAAAATAATATTTATGGATACATTGGAACTATAATTTTTTACGGAATTCAAATATTGGGAACGGAATTAGTTTTTAATAACTTTAGATATGGATATGTTTTACGGTCTCAAACTAAATTCAGTATTAATTCGGCTGAATTACCATTAGATATCAATTTTACTGCAATTCTGTTAATGATTATTGGAATTTTTGGATACTACCGATTCAAAAAACTGACTGAAATAAAAGCGGAGATATAAACTGAATAAAAAAACGAAAAGCCAACAAATACACCTGCGTTAGGGATTGCAGCGGCATCCTTTTTTGAGGCACGAGAAAAAGATATAGTGGAAAGCCCGACCCTTTAGGGTAACGCCCAAACAAGAATTATCTAATAAACAGTAACTCTCTATATTTAGTTAAAGGCCAAAGCTCGTCATCCACTAACAATTCCAGTTTATCGCAATGGTAACGTATATCGCTTAAAAATGGTTTTACACTATCGCAATAGGCCTCAGCTTTATTTGTAACGTCCTCTAATTGATTTGCATTTTTGCGTTCATCAATCATTTTGGTAACATTACTATTTATACCATCGATGTGCGCAGAAATAGCCTTGATAAGATTCAATTGCTCTTTAGCCAAATCTGTATATTCTTTTTGATAAATTTCTTTTAAGCCTTTTACATTTTCTATAAGAATGTTTTGATATTTAACCGCAGTTGGTACGATGTGGTTTCTCGCAATATCACCTAGCACACGACTCTCAATTTGTATGTGGTTAATATAGGCTTCCATACCTACTTCATAACGCGCCTCTGATTCGACTTTACTCATTACATTCATTTCATCAAACAAGCTAATAGTGCTTTTATGTAGCTTTACTTTTAATGCTTCTGGCGTAGTTTTGTTGTTACTCAAGCCTCTAGATTTTGCTTCCTTTTCCCATGCTTCTCCATATCCATTGCCTTCAAATAAAATATCTTTTGAGGCTTTTATGTATTCGCGCAATACATTAAATATGGCTTCATCTTTCTTAAAATCTTTACCATCAACAAGCACATCTACTTCTTTTTTAAATTCCTTTAGTTGCTTAGCCACAATGGTATTTAAAACCATCATTGGGTTTCCACAGTTTTCCATAGAGCCTACAGCTCTAAACTCGAATTTATTACCTGTAAATGCAAATGGAGACGTTCTATTCCTATCTGTATTATCTAGAAGTACATCTGGTATTTTTCCAACTACATTTAATTTTAAGTCGGTTTTTTCTTGGGGTGACAACTTCCCTTTTGTAACACCTTCTAATTCTTGTAACACTTTAGTAAGCTGCTCTCCAATAAATACTGAAATTATTGCTGGCGGCGCCTCGTTTGCACCCAATCTATGATCATTACTCGCTGATGCTATTGATGCTCTTAGCAGCTCCTCATTTTCGTATACTGCCTTAATTGTATTAATAAAGAAGGTTAAAAACTGAAGGTTACTCATTGGTGTTTTTCCTGGTTTTAATAAGTTAATTCCAGTATTAGTTGATAAGGACCAATTATTGTGTTTTCCTGAACCATTAATGTTAGCAAATGGTTTTTCGTGCAACAATACTTTTAGATTATGGCGAGACGCCACGCGCCCCATAACATCCATAAGTAATGAGTTATGATCTACTGCTAAATTGGCTTCTTCGTGAATCGGCGCTATTTCAAATTGATTTGGAGCTACTTCGTTATGTCGTGTTTTCGCAGGAATTCCCAAGAGCATACATTGATTTTCTAAATCACGCATAAAGTTTAATGCCCTATTGGGAATAGATCCAAAATAATGATCGTCCAACTGTTGTCCTTTTGCAGAAGAATGGCCTAACAATGTTCTACCTGTTAAGGTAATATCTGGTCGGCATGCCACAAGGTTTTTATCAACTAGAAAATACTCTTGCTCCCAACCCATTGAGGACGTCACCTTGTTTACATTTTTATCAAAATACTTACAAACTGCAGTTGCTGCATCATCAACGGCGTGTAATGCTCGCAACAAGGGTGTTTTAAAATCTAAAGCTTCCCCAGTATAAGCCACAAAAATAGTTGGTATACATAGTGTAGTTTCATATATAAATGCAGGAGAAGAAGGATCCCAAGCGGTGTAACCTCTAGCTTCAAATGTATTACGAATACCACCACTAGGGAAACTAGAAGCATCAGGTTCTTGCTGTACTAACTGACTACCTCCAAACTTTTCGATGGCATTTCCGTTTTCTAACGTTTCAAAAAAGGCGTCATGTTTTTCAGCTGTGGCCCCTGTTAAAGGTTGAAACCAGTGTGTATAGTGCGTTACACCTTTAGATAACGCCCAATCCTTCATTGAAGATGCTACCTGATCTGCAACATTTCTATTAATTTTCTTACCATCTTCTATAGCACTCACCACCCCTTTAAAAGCGTCTCTTGTAAGGTATTGGCGCATCGTATTTTCATTGAATACATTAACACCAAATAACTCCGAACGTTTACCTTCTTCAATAAACGTATTTGGTTTATAACTTATAGCCTCCTTAAGCGCGTGAAATCGTAGAATTGCCATTATTTAGTTTGTTTAGTTTTATAATATTAAAGTACAAAAATAATCTATATGAATAAACAAAAACCAATAAAGCATATTCTTTTTGCTGTTATCAATATTTCAATATTTATATAAAAAACTATACTTTTTTTAAAATAAACCTTAAAAAAATAGGGTATAAATAAAAATAACATTGTGATTTATGAAAACCACCCCTAATAATTCAAAGTATCTCAATAAAAAATTATATTTGTTCAGATTAATAAAAATAATACACCAATAAATCAATAATTATGGCTAAAATTAAATTAGAATACCTTTGGTTAGATGGTTACTTCCCAACTCAAAACTTGAGAAGTAAGACTAAGGTTGAAGAGCATGAAAACTTTCAAGGTACATTAGAGGAATTAGGAATGTGGTCTTTTGATGGATCATCTACAAGACAAGCAGAAGGTGGTTCTTCTGATTGTTTATTAAAACCTGTAGCTATTTATCCAGATCCTGATAGAATTAATGGATATCTAGTAATGACAGAGGTTTTAAATGCAGATGGAACGCCTCATGAATCTAATGGAAGAGCTACTATTGATGACGATGATAACGATTTCTGGTTTGGTTTTGAGCAAGAGTATTTTATTATGGATACGAAAACTCAATTACCATTAGGTTTCCCTGTAGGTGGTTATCCTGCACCACAAGGAATGTATTACTGTTCTGTTGGTGGAAAAAATACTCATGGTAGAGATTTAGTTGAAGAGCATGCAGATTTATGTATTGATGCTGGACTAAACTTTGAAGGGATTAACCAAGAAGTTGCTTCTGGACAATGGGAATTCCAATTGTTTGCTAAAGGCGCTAAAAAAGCTGGTGACGAAATTTGGATTGCAAGATATTTACTAGACCGTTTAACT
This sequence comes from uncultured Flavobacteriaceae bacterium, assembly GCA_947502975.1. Classification (GTDB taxonomy): domain Bacteria; phylum Bacteroidota; class Bacteroidia; order Flavobacteriales; family Flavobacteriaceae; genus Jejuia. Next base: position 128,524 of record CANNBV010000007.1, on the reverse strand, counting down.
GAAAAATACGGTTACTATATAGAATATCATCCAAAACCTCTAGGTAAAGATATGGATTGGAATGGTTCTGGTATGCACGCCAACTTCTCTAACACTACTTTAAGAACTTGTGGTTCTAAAGAAACTTACGAAGCTATTTGTGAAGCATTCCGCCCAGTAGTAAAAGAGCACATCGCTGTTTACGGTGAGTTTAACGACCAACGTTTAACTGGAGATCATGAAACTGCTGCTATCACAGATTTCTCTTATGGAGTATCAGACCGTGGTGCATCAATTCGTATCCCAATTATTACTGTAGAAAAAGGATGGAAAGGTTGGTTAGAAGACAGAAGACCTGCTTCTAATGGAGACCCATACAAAATTGCTGGTAGAATTATTAAAACTGTTAAATCTGCTAAGGTTTAAATTCTTAATAAATTAGTTAAATCTGAAAAAACGCTTCAAAATTATTTTGAAGCGTTTTTTGTTTTATGGCGTTACCCTTCCTAAAGTCAGGGTCGGGCTTTCACTACTCAATCCCTCCTTCGTCGGGGATTTCAAACATGCCGTTCAATCCCTATCGCGCCTTCCTGCCAAATCAAGTTCTTACATCAAGCTACCAATCATCTGCAAAATTAAAACCATACCTTTATCACTATTTTAACAATAGAAACATCATTTTAATCGTTATTTTTGCCACAAACTATTTGGAATTTGAAAACATTCACGTCACTATATCTATTGTGCTTATTCACACTCTTTAGTGCTTTTCACATACATTCTCAACAAAATATAGAAATTAAATATTCTGGTTTCTTGACTTTCGACGAACAAAATTATCCGGGCGCAAAAATTTTAACTCGTGATGATTCCGAACAAGTACATATTTTCCATGGTGGTACAGATATGTGGTGTGATAAAGCCTATTATTATGGTAATGAAAATTTCATTGAGGCTTATGGTAATGTAAAAATGATTCAAGGAGATACCATTAATATGGTCTCTAAATATGTTGAATATAATGGTATAAACAAACTAGCATTTGCAAGCGGCGATGTTGTTTTAACAGACCCAACCTCAACTATAAGTACAGATACACTCTATTTTGATAGAGAGCGTCAACAGGCTTTTTATAGGAGCTATGGCACAGTCGTAAAAGATTCTTCAGGCACTATTACAAGTAAAATTGGACGCTACTACATGCAAGAAAAGAAGTATCGTTTTGTTGAAGATGTAGTGCTCACCAATCCCGAAGCGGAAATTGTTACCAATTATTTTGATTTTTATTCTGATACCGGTTATGCATACTTGTTTGGACCTTCAACCATAACTACAGAAGAAAGTGTTACTTACTGTGAAAAGGGCTATTACGATACTAAAGCCAAAATTGGCTACGCCATGAAAAATGCTAAAATCGATTATGACGGCAAGGAAATTGTTGGTGATAGCTTATATTTTGATCAAAATAGAAATTTCTCCTCGGCAACAAACAATATAAAAGTTACAGATACACTTAACAATAGTATTATAAAAGGGCATTATGCCGAAGTATTTAAAGCAAAAGATTCCATTTTTATTACAAAACGTGCATATGCTATAACCGTTCAAGAAAAAGATTCTATTTACATTCATGGTGATACACTTATGGTCACTGGAAAACCTGAAAAACGCATTACTAGAGTGTTTAGAAATGTAAAACTTTATAAATCTGACTTAAGTGGAAAATCAGATTCTATTCATGTAAACCATCAAACCGGATTAACACAACTTATCAATATAAATGCTCCAGGTTCTGATGCTGCATTCTCTACTGCTAGAAAACCTATCTTATGGAATTTAGGAAATCAAATGACTGGAGACACTATTCATTTACAATCTGATACTGAAAAGGATAAGTTAGATTCGCTTATAGTTTTTAATCATGCATTTTTAATTAGTAAGGATACACTTGGTGATGGCTATAATCAAATCAATGGAAAAAAACTTGTTGGCTTATTTAATGATAAGAACGAATTGTACCATGTAGATATCATTAAAAATGCACAATCTATTTATTATTTCAGAAATGAAAACGGTGAACTAGTTGGTATTGATAAATCGAAATCAGGGTTAATCAATATTTTGATACAAGATAGTGCCATTGAAGAAGTACGAAAGATAAATCAAATAGATGGTGATATTTATCCCGAATCAAAATACCCAAAAAACGAACGTATCCTAAAAGGTTTTGATTGGCGTGAAGATGAGCGTCCAAATAGTGTTGAAGATTTATTTAAGGATGATCCACCATTGGAATTACCAATAATTAAAGGATTAGATGATTATATTCCTCAGGAGGATTTTTTTGAAGACTCAATAAATGATAAAATAAACCTTTCTAAAACTTTGAAAAAAGGAAAAGTCGCTTCAAAATCAAATAACAATTTAAATGAGGTTAAAAACCTTTTAAAATATCAAAATACCTTTTCCCCTGATGAATGGTTTATGGCAAATGTTGATTATGAACAAACAAAAGAAAAAGCACCCGATGGTAAAAATCTCAATTACACTTTAATTGGAAAAAAAATAAAAAAGAATCAATATAGTTATGTATTACAAGTGGTAAATCAAAAAAAAGGTACTTTTAAATGGTCTGTATGGCTTAAAGGGAGAGGAGAGTTGAATTTAGTACTACAAGAAGAATATGGGGATTATACTGTTTATGGTTTAAAAAAAATACAGTTATCCAACTCATGGAAAGAATTTAGTATTGTTGCAAAAAAAGAAAATGATAATCATCCTATTAGAGCATCGATATCTAGCATAAATGGAGAAGATAAATTTCTTATATGGAATCCTAAATTATTAAAAATATCACCTTGAGAAAGTTAAAAAAAAACTTCTTTAAACATCAAGCGCAAACTACTCCTCACCCATTGGCAATGGAAATATCACATGCTGATGGTTGCTATATTTATGATACTAACAACAATATCTATCTTGATTTTGTAGCTGGCGTTTCTGCTTGTCCTTTAGGGCATAATCACCATAAAGTCAATGAAGCCATACAAACACAGTTAAACAAATATCTTCATGTAATGGTTTATGGTGAATACATCCAAAAACCAGCTGTAGAACTTGCAAAACTATTAGCAGATAATTTACCTGAACCTTTAGAAAAAACATACCTAACCAATTCTGGGACAGAAGCCATTGAAGGTGCATTAAAGCTAGCGAGAAGAGCAACTGGAAGAAGTGAAATTATTTCAGCAAAAAACGCCTATCATGGCAATACCATGGGATCTTTAAGTGTTATGGGTTATGAAGATAGAAAAAAAGCGTTTAGACCTTTATTGCCTGATGTTCGGTTTATTGAATTTAATAATGAGGCAGACCTAAAACATATTACGACGCGTACAGCTTGCGTTATTTTGGAAACTATCCAAGGTGGTGCTGGCTTTATTGAGCCAAGAAATAACTATTTAGAAAATGTTCGAAAAAAATGTAACGAAACTGGAACATTACTAATTTTAGATGAAATTCAACCAGGTATAGGAAGAACAGGAAAACTCTTTGGTTTTGAGCATTATAAATGTATTCCGGATATTCTAGTCACAGGAAAAGGACTTGGTGGTGGATTACCAATTGGTGCATTCACTGCTTCAAATGAGCTCATGGATTTACTAATGGATAACCCAAAACTTGGACACATCACAACTTTTGGTGGTCACCCCTTAATTGCAGCATCAGCTTTAGCGACGTTAAAAGAAATAACTCAAAGTAACTTGATTGCCCAAACTACTATAAAAGAAAAACTATTCAGAAAACTACTAAAACACACCCTAATAAAAGAAATTAGAGGTAAGGGGTTGATGCTTGCATTAATCTTACCATCTGCAGAAATTGTGAATACCCTAGTTTTAGAAAGTCAAAATAGAGGTCTCATACTTTTTTGGTTATTATTTGAGCCAAAAGCTGTAAGAATCACACCTCCACTAACCATTTCAGAAGATGAAATCATTAAAGGATGTTCTATTATCTCTAAGATTCTAGATGATATAGCCGCAAAGTAGTACAATTAACTATCTGATTTTTAAGATTTAGAGTAATAAAACAAATAATTATACCAAGAACTGTTCATTACTTTGTTAAAAACATTTGATACAACCTTTGAGAAAACCTATATGAGAACATTATTTTTATCTCAGTTGAACAGTACACACAAACGTGTTTATGGAGTTTAGTCAAAGCGACAACAACAATTTACCTCTTACTAAGTTTGAATCGATGTTAAAAACAAATCATGTTTTGTTTTTTGATTCTGAAGAGTTTGAAAACATCATTCATTACTACCTTAACCAAGGGAAAATAGCTTTAGCAAAAAAAGCAATAAAACTTGGGCTGCAACAACACCCTACATCTATTAACTTAAGACTTTTTAAAGTAGAAGTTTTCGTTTTTGAGAATAATCTTGATGATGCTAATAACCTCTTAAATAAGCTCTATCAATTAGAACCTCATAATGAAGAAATTTTTATTCAAAAAGCTAATATTTTGTCAAAACAAGATAATCATAAAAAAGCTATTGAAGTTCTTAAACATGCTTTAGATTTAACAGCGGAAGTATCAGACATCTATTCACTTATAGGTATGGAATATTTGTTTTTAGATGCCTTTGAAGATGCCAAGACTTATTTTATGAAGTGTTTAGAACAAGATATAGATGATTACTCGGCACTATATAACGTAATTTACTGTTTTGATTATTTAGAACAACACAGTGAGGCTATAGACTATCTAAATGTATTTTTAGATAAAAATCCTTATTGTGAAGTAGCATGGCACCAATTAGGAAAGCAGTATATCACTTTAAAAAAATATAAGAAGGCACTGGCTTCTTTTGACTTTGCCATAATTTCTGATGATACTTTTGTTGGAGCTTATCTAGAACGCGGCAAGGTTTTAGAGAAACAAGGAAACTATTTAGAAGCTATTGAAAGTTATAATATTACCTTAAAATTAGATGATCCAACATCATTTGCGTTATTGAGAATTGGGCATTGTTACGAAAAAATAAAAAACTTAGATTTAGCTTTACAATATTATTACAAGACAGTTCACGAAGACCCTTTATTAGATAAGGGTTGGATAGCTATTACTAAGTTTTATAAGAAACAGAAAAACTTTCAAAAGGCATTATATTATATTAACAAAGCTATAAATATAGATTCTGAAAATGTAAACTATTGGAAACTATATGCGCAAATAAACCATCGTTTAAATTTCTTTGAAGAAGCAGAACGTGGTTACAAAAAAACCCTAGAGCTTGGTAATTTTGAAATTGATACTTGGATTGCACGAGGTGATATTTTATTAAAATTAGGAGAACCACAAGCTGCAATTTTTAATTTTGAACAAGCAATCGAGTTCTATCCTGAAAATGCTGAGATTGAATATCGCTTAGGTGGTTTGTATTTTTCAATTCTTGAAATAGATAAAGGTATATTTCATTTAAAAAATGGATTAAAAAGTAATAGCGATTATAGCTTTATTATAGATGAACTATTCCCTAAACTATTAGATAATATTCAAGTAAAACGTCTATTAAATTCTCAACCGTAAATTACTTCAAATTATATACCTTTGATTTTTAAAAAATCAGGTATGCAAAGACGATTTATAGATTATTTAATTATTTCTTTAAAGGGTATTGCCATGGGAGCTGCAGATGTTGTTCCTGGAGTTTCAGGAGGAACAATCGCTTTTATCTCTGGTATATATGAAGAACTTATAGACGCACTAAACAGTATTAACTTTTCTTTATTTAAAACGCTTAAGAAAGATGGTTTTAAATCAGCCTGGACTCAATTAAATGGAAATTTCCTATTAGCACTATTTACAGGAATTGGGATAAGTGTACTAAGTTTAGCAAAAGCTTTAGAATGGATTTTAGAACATCACCCTATTTTAATTTGGTCATTCTTTTTTGGATTAGTATTAGCAAGTATACTTTTCGTTGGAAAACAAATTAAAACATGGAATATCCCTATAATTTTAGGTCTATCTATTGGTGCATTAGTCGCTTATTATATTACAACAATTCCATCTATAGATTCATCCGATTCTAATTGGTTTTTATTTTTATCTGGAGCTTTGGCAATTTGTGCTATGATATTACCAGGTATATCTGGTTCGTTTATATTAGTCCTTTTAGGTTCATATAAGATTATCTTAGGGGCGATAAGTAATTTTGATTTAAAAACAATTATCACAGTAGGTTTGGGGGCAATTATTGGTCTTTTATCCTTTTCAAGGCTCTTAAAATGGCTTTTTAAAAACTATAATAATCTTACCCTTGCTATTCTTACTGGTTTTATAATTGGTTCTCTAAATAAAATATGGCCTTGGAAAAACGTACTTTCATTTCGTACTAATTCTCATGGTGAAAAAGTACCATTTCTTTCAGAAAGCATTTCTCCTTTAAATTTTGAAGGGAATAACCAACTCACTTACGCTATAATTTTAATGGTTATTGGGTTTTTAACTATTTTTATTCTTGAAAAATTAGGTAGCAAAAAACAGTAATGGAAAACACCAGAACTCTAAATGATAAACTCTTTCTAGTACTTAAAGGTCTTGGTATGGGAGCTGCCAATAAAGTTCCTGGAGTTTCTGGAGGTGTAGTTGCTTTTGTAGCTGGGTTTTATGAAGAATTCATATACTCCTTAAAAAAAGTAAATAGAAACGCTTTTAAGCTTCTTATCAATGGTCGGTTTAAAAGTTTTTTCAACTATATAAACGGTAGATTTCTAGGGCTTTTATTCTTAGGAATGATTGTTAGTTACTTTAGTGTTTCCAAGATTTTAGATTATCTGATTTTACATTATGAACTATATGTTTGGAGTGTGTTTTTCGGGATGATAGTTGGCTCTATTTACTACATAAATAAAGATTTTAACGATTGGAATAATAAAACGCTGTTATCTCTAGCATTAGGCATTGCGCTTGGATTAGGTATTAGTTTTTTAAATCCTGCTAAGGAAAATGATAATCTATTCTTTGTTTTCTTTTGCGGCATTATTAGTGTTTCAGGAATGACACTTCCGGGTTTTTCTGGATCTTTTATATTAATTCTTTTAGGAAATTATGTTTTACTACTAGTAGATTCTGTAAATGCCCTTTACGATTCCATGTCTGATATTTTTAGTGGAAACTTTAATTTTATTTATGATGAAACTCGTATGAGAATGCTTAAAGTTTTGACGGTGTTTACTTTGGGCTCAGTTACTGGACTTGTTACGTTTTCTCATCTATTAAGCTATATCTTAAAGCATTACAAAAGTATTACCACTGCATCAATAATAGGGTTTATAGTTGGATCTTTAGGAGTGGTTTGGCCATGGAAGAAAACAATTTATAAGCATTTAGACAATGGAGAGCTAATGTTAGACTCAACAGGACAAAAAATTATAGAAAACTATAAACGTTATATTCCAGAATTAACCTCCGAAACATATTATGCTACTGGATTTATTATTTTAGGTTTCGCTATTGTAGTAGGTTTAGAAATATATGGTCAAAAACAAAAAAAACATGCTTAAATTAGGACTCTTAGGTAAAAATATATCATATTCATTTTCAAGAAACTATTTCAAAAATAAGTTTGAAAAAGAAAATATTTCTGGTGTTAGCTATGAGAATTTTGATATAGAGCATATATCTTCTTTTCCTGAAATTATAAATAATACCGAAGGTATAAAAGGTTTAAACGTTACCATCCCTTATAAAGAAGATGTAATTCCATATCTAGACAAACTTAACAAAAAAGCGAAAGAAATCGGTGCCGTAAATACTATAAAGCTAACTAAAAAAGGCAAACTTGTAGGATATAATACAGATTGTTATGGCTTTATAAATTCATTAAAACCCTTATTAAAAAAACATCATAAAAAGGCTTTAATTCTTGGTACAGGTGGTGCAAGTAAAGCTATACTTTATGCCCTAAAAAATAAAGGTATAAAATATCACTATGTATCTAGAACTACTTCAAAAAAGGTAAAGTATACTTACGAAGATTTGACTGAGAAGATTATCTCAAAATATCAAATAATAGTCAATTGCACGCCTTTAGGTACGTACCCAAATATTGAAGACCACCCAGATATTCCATACGACGGTATCACAAAAAAGCATATTCTTTTTGATCTGGTCTACAACCCTGAAGAAACAGAGTTCTTGAGATTAGGAAAGCTAAAAGGAGCAAAAACGATGAACGGCCTAAAGATGCTAAAGCTACAGGCAGAAAAGGCTTGGTCAATTTGGAATCTTAATAAATAAATATTTCAAAGTTAAAAGAGTCTCCCTTTTTTTGTAAATACTTTAGTTGTTAGTATCTTTAAACAAAAGATTACAAATACTAAAATGTATTAAAATGTCCGAGCTAGATAACCTGCAAGATGCAGATGGAAAAAAAGAAACTGTAGATACACCAGAAATTAAAACTGATGAAGTTGTTAATGATACCTCAGAAGTTATTGATAATGATGTAAAAGAAGAAATAGAAACTCCAGAAGAATCATCAACTGCTTCTGATGATGGCATCAATGAAATTGAAGAATCTAATGCAGAAGATGCGGAAGATGAAGGAAATAAAGAGCGCCATACCATAGAGTTTAAAGAGTATGATAAAATGTCTTTAGAGGCACTTGCTATTGAGCTTGAAAAACTTCTAAAGAACGAAAAAGTGCAAGCTATAAAGAGTCATGTTGATGGTATAAAAAACGAGTTTAACTCAAAATTTAATGCCTTAATAGATGAGAAAAAAGCCGATTTTATCAATGATGGTGGTAACGAAATAGACTTCTATTATTCAAGCCCTGTACAAAAGCGATTTAAATCTGCCTACAGAGACTACAGAAACAAACTCAACGAGCACTATAAAAATATTGAGCAAGATCTTAAACAAAACCTTAAAGACAAACTTGATATAATTGAAGAATTAAAAGGCTTAATAAATGTTGAAGAGAATATAAACACTACCTACAAACATTTTAAAGAATTACAGGAACGCTGGAGAAATACTGGCCCTATTCCAAGAGACAAGTATAATAATGCTTGGAATAGTTACCATCACCACGTTGAAATATTCTATGATTTTCTACATTTAAATAGAGACTTACGCGATTTAGATTTTAAGCATAACTTAGAAAAAAAGCTAAAGATTATTGAGCGTGCTGAAGAACTTGCAAAAGATGATGATGCCATGCGTGCATTTAGAGAATTGCAAGAGTTGCACAAAATGTGGAAAGAGGAATTAGGACCTGTAGATAAGGAACATCGTGAAATCATTTGGGAACGTTTTAAAGCGGCAACCAAATTGATTAATGAAAAAAAACAGCTTTATTTCAAGGAAATAGATAAAGTTTACGAAAAAAATCTTGAAAAAAAGCAAGAAATCATTGCTACTATTGAAGTAATAGCAGAAGACTCAACTAATTCTCATGGAGGATGGCAAAAGAAAATTAGAGAAGTAGAAACTCTAAGAGAAAACTTCTTCAATGCTGGTAAAGTACCTATTAAAGTAAACGAAGCTACTTGGGCAAAATTTAAAGACGTCGTAAGAAACTTCAATAGAAAAAAGAATGCTTTTTATAAAAATTTAAAAAAGGAACAATACCTAAATCTTCAAAAGAAAAGAGAATTAGTAAAGATTGCAGAAGATAATAAAGACAGTGAAGATTTTGAAGCCACCACACCTTTGATGAAAAAAATTCAAAGTGATTGGAAGAAAATTGGACATGTGCCAAGAAGAGATAGTGATAAAATCTGGAAGCAATTTAAAGCCGCTTGTAATTCTTATTTTGATAAGTTACATTCAAAACGAAACGAAGCTAACAAAGAGTTTATAGAAGCCTTTAATAAAAAACAAAAACTTCTTGATACTATAAAAAACATTAAACTTTCTAAGGATAAAGACAAAGATTTAACACTTATAAAAGAACATGTAAATACATGGAAAAGTATTGGGAAAGTACCAAACGATAAGCGTTTTATTGAAGGTAAATTTAACAAGGCCGTTGATGAATTATTTTCAAAGTTAAAAATTGATAGAAACGAAGCAGAAATGATTAAGTTTGAAACTAAACTTGAAACCTTAAACAGTAATGATGATGATAATAGAAGTTTAGATAATGAGCGTTCTTTCATTCGTAAAAAAATAGATGAAATAAAAGGTCAAATCAATCAATTAGAGAATAATTTGCAGTTTTTCACGAATGTGGATGAAGATAACCCTGTAGTAAAAGATGTTAATACGAATATCTCTAAACACAAAAAAGAATTGGAACTTTGGAAGTCAAAACTGAGTAAAATAAAAAAATTATATTAGAGTTTTCTACCCTTTAAAAAAGAAAAAAGCATGATTTTTAAAAATCATGCTTTTTTTAATTAATTATTCCCTTTTTCAAATTATCGTGTAGCAGTACCAGATACACTAACTACTGGTCCTGCTCCCATAGCTATTGCAGTATGGTCAGCAGCATTTGCTGGTACCATGTGTGCTAATGGCTTTAAAGCAAACGGCGCAGGACTGTTATCTGGCCAAGGCTCAACAGAAACAACTATAGTTCTTCCTTTTAAATCTGTTGGAAAATCGATACCAGCTGCAGATCCCATAACGTAATCTTCTCCTGGATAACCAGGTCCATTTCCAGCTGTCCCTTTATAAGGTGAAGTTGCTGCATTTGCATCTGCCATTGCAGGATCAGTAAATGTTCCAGTAGATACAGGAGTACCATCGAATACTACCCATCCTTCATATACCCATCCAGCTGAAAGTGTAGGCAAGTTTAATCCTACTGCGGGGCTTCCACTGGAATTATCTAAAAACCATACACCACTTGCTTCATTTGTATCATCAGTGTCTGTAGGCGTAGCTAAAATATAAGTTCCTGAAGCTGTAGAGAAATCTGCTACAATACCTTCTGAACCTAAACTAGCACTATTACCAGAAAAATCACCAACTAAAACTTTAGTATCTGCTGGTGCAGGATCTGGGTCTACAGCTGGTTCTATTGATAGTACAAATCTTGTTGCTTTGTTTAGCATTTCTGAATTCACAGAAAATGTTTGTGCTGACGATACGGTAGAGAATGTTCCTGTAGATACAGGTGCACCATCTACGATTATCCAGCCTTCATAAACATAATCATCACCAAGTGTTTCTAATCCTTGTAAGTTTAAAGTAAGATCTGAGGTCGTAGATCCTGTGTTGTCATCGTCATTACTACACGATGTTGCGAAGAATCCTATTGCCGCTAGGGCAAAAAACATTTTTTTAATCATTGTTATAATTTTAATTTTATTATTATAATTCAAAATTATAACATGCTTTTTTCATAAAATGTTAGCTACCTAACATTAGGCAGAATTTTTATGAATTCTTATTTCTTTTCTTGTGAATTCAATAACATTTTCCTCTTTTAATTCGTTTAAAAGAATGTTTAAGGTAGGCCTAGAAGTGCCTATTAGCGAAGCAATATCTTTTTGTGTATATGGATGATGGATTACTTTATCTCCAGTTTTCTCGCAATCATAGCCATAGTCCATACATAATTCATGTAAAAACTCTAATAATCGTGTTTTGGTATCTTTAAATAATAGAAGTTGAAGACGTCTTTCTAGTTTCTTCAGTTTAAAACCAATGAACTTATATACTTTAAAACTGAAGGTTTGATTATCGCGCATTAGATTATGCATTGTATCTACCCCTATTGGACAGATGCTTGTCGTATTATCAATAGACATTGCAAATTCGTCTCGTTTAGAATCTCCTAAAATTGCCGTTTCTCCAAATAACTCACCACGTGTAAGTATAGCTTTAACAATCTCTTCACCATCTTCATTATAATATCCAAGCTTTACTTTTCCCTTCTCGATTAGATAAACTTTATTAGCAGAATCTTCTTCAAAATAGATATAGTCTTGTTTTTTATAAGCATCAAAATCATGATCTTTTTTGAATGCTTTAAATTTATGAGGACATAAAATTTTAAAAAGGTTAGTATCTTCAAAAAACCAAAGGGACTTCATCATTTACGTTTTTTATAAATGAAGTGTCGTATACAATTGTTAATACTTACATTAAGTACATAAAAAAACCTCCAATTTGGAGGTTTTAACGTTTATTCTTCTTCTTCACTCGATGAACTGTCATCATCAAGCAAATTTAACATATCATGTTTTTGTAATAAATTGTACCATTGTACTATTTTCTTGATATCACTAGCGTATACTCTATCTTCATCATAATCAGGTAATACATCAAAAAAATACTCTTCAAGTTTATCTTTACTGTCCTTTGGTTTTACACTACATAATTTGCTATTTTCTTTATCTCGAATCTTTCCTAAAACCTTATATAGCGGAACTTCCTCTGATAAAGTATAAATTGCAATTTCACTTAAAACACTAACATTGTTTTGTAAACTAATAGATATACGTTTAGCGTCCATCAAAGATTCTGCTACAAACCCTCCACGTGTTTGTGTTATTAATTTATAAAGTCCTGGCTTTCCAGAAATGGATAAAACTTTTTCTAAGCCCATAAGTAATTTTATTTTTAAAGAGGCGCAAATATCATATTTTTAAGATGCAACACAAAAATTATCGCTTCTTTTTTTGATTTGGAAAACGCATTCTGTAGTCTACATTAATTTTCCCTTTTGAAATATTTGACAGTTTTCCTTTTATCAAACGTTTTTTAAAACTTGAAAGTTTATCTGTAAATAATACACCTTCAATATGGTCATATTCATGTTGTATTACTCTAGCAATTAAGCCATCAAATGTTTCTGTATGTGTCTCAAAATGCTCATCACTATATTCAATTGTAATTTGTGGTTCTCGAAAAACATCTTCTCTAACGTCAGGAATACTCAAACATCCTTCATTAAATACCCACTTGTCCCCTTCTTCTTTTAAAATCTTAGCATTTATAAATACACGTTTAAAACCTTTTAAAGCTACTCTATCGGCTTCTGGCAAACCTTCATCATCAGCAAATGGCGAGGTATCCACCAAAAACAATCTAATAGGCAACCCTATCTGTGGGGCTGCTAACCCAACTCCCATAGCATTATACATGGTATCAAACATGTTGTCTAACAACTTATCTAAATCTGGGTAATCTTTTGTTATATCGGTTCCAACCTTTTTCAAAACTGGATCTCCATATGCCACAATCGGTAAAATCATTTGTAAGGATTATTTTCGCAAAAATACAATTCTTGTATGGTAAATTAATCTATTGTGAAAAAAAACTATTGCGAATATAAATAACTCTGCAGTATTAGTGTAGCACTTATTTCATCCACTAAAGCCTTATTTTTCCTTTGTTTCTTTTTTAGCCCGCTATCAATCATGGTTTGAAATGCCATTTTTGATGTGAATCGTTCATCTACTCTAGTAATGGGTATATTGGGAAATACTTGCGAAAGTTTTTTTAAAAAAGGTATAATTAAAGCTTCACTTTCTGATACTGAATTATCCATTTGCTTTGGCTCTCCAACTAAAAATAGTTCTACCTTTTCTTTTGAAATGTAATCTTTTAAAAAAGTAATTAATTCTTTTGTAGGAACAGTAGTTAACCCAGAAGCAATTATCTGTAATTCGTCTGTTACAGCTATTCCTGTTCTAACTTTACCATAATCTATTGCCAAAATCCTGGACATAGTTTTGTTTTTTTACAAAAGTAGTTTTTTAAATAAAAAAAGACTGCCTTTTCGGACAGTCTTTCTCGTGTTTAACCTTATTATTAAATTTGAATACTTACTCTAATTAAGATAATTTTCTTCTGTTAATTTTAGGAAATACTAATTTGATGTTATCAACTTTTCTTTCTCTATTCAAGAAAATTCTAATATCACTACTACTTCTAGCAATAGTTTCTTTAATTTTTACAGTATCTATAATTACTGTAGCTTCTTTTGCTTCAGAAACAGTAACTTTAGTTTCTACGTTATCAGTCTTAACTTCATTTTGAGCATACATTGCAGAAAATGAAAGTAAAAGGATAAATAATATGTAAAAATTTGTTTTCATGACTTGGGCCGTTTCGTTTTGTTCGACAGTTCAAATATATATCCGATGCAATACTCTATCGCAATAAATTAGTTGTATCTCATCGTATTTTCGATTATTAGAAAATCGGAATAGTTCCATCGACGAATAGTGGAAGTGCTTAGTTTTAACGATGAAATACACTAAAAATGTATTTCGTCTATAATTCGCATTTCTTCAAAGGGAAAACAGCGTATAAAACTTTAAAAAATCATCAGTGTTTTGTTGAAATTTTTAAACATATTTCAAGATGAAATACACTATTATTTTAGTCATTAGATAGTATATTTGCCCAAAATATTAATACTAATGACAGAATTACAACAGATTATAGAAAGTGCTTGGGATAACCGAGAACTTTTAAACGATAGTAAAACTACTGATACTATAAGACATGTAGTTGATCTTTTAGATAAAGGTGAACTAAGAGTAGCTGAACCTATTGAAGGTGGTTGGCAGGTAAATGAATGGGTAAAAAAGGCTGTGGTTTTATATTTCCCTATCCAAAAGATGGAAACTTTAGAAGCTGGAATTTTTGAATATCACGATAAAATTCCACTAAAACGTAATTTTGCCGAAAGAGGCATTCGTGTAGTTCCAAATGCAGTTGCAAGACATGGAGCTTATATTTCTCCTGGTACTATTTTAATGCCAAGTTATGTAAATATAGGAGCATACGTGGATGAAGGTACTATGGTTGATACTTGGGCTACAGTTGGTAGCTGTGCTCAAATTGGCAAAAATGTACATTTATCTGGAGGTGTTGGTATTGGTGGCGTATTAGAACCTTTACAAGCTGCTCCAGTTATTATTGAGAATAATGCATTTATCGGTTCTCGTTGTATTGTTGTTGAAGGTGTGAAAGTAGAAACCGAAGCTGTTTTAGGTGCTGGTGTTGTTTTAACCATGAGTACTAAAATTATTGACGTTACCGGTAATGAACCAAAAGAATACAAAGGTATTGTACCAGCAAGATCTGTAGTGATACCTGGAAGCTATGCTAAAGCATTTCCTTCTGGTAGTTATAATGTTCCTTGTGCATTAATTATAGGAAAACGTAAAGAAAGTACAAATAAGAAAACTTCACTTAACGATGCGTTAAGAGAGCATAGTGTAGCAGTTTAAGTTATAAAAACTTAAATTCTAAATAAAGATTCCAAATTCCGATGTTTTTAAATTGGAATTTGGAATTTTTTGTTTGTAATTTGAAGCTTATGAAGATTTTAGTAATTCAGCAGAAAATGATTGGAGATGTATTAACATCAGCTATTCTTTTTTCAGTTTTGAAAAAGAACTATCCAGACGCTGAACTTCACTATTTAATTAATTCTCACACACTACCTGTTATTGAACATCACCCAGATATAGATAACATTGTACTTTTAACTCCCGAAAACGAGAAAAACACGTTGCAGTTTTATAATTTTCTAAAAACAATTCGAAAAGAAAAATATGATATTGTTATTGATGTTTACGGGAAATGGTCCAGTAATTTTATTACACTTTTTTCTAAGGCAAAAACGAAAATAGGATACTATAAATGGTATACCCAGCAGTTTTATACAAATCCTATTAAACGCTTTAAAATCTCAAAAAGTAATAAAGGTTTGGCTATTGAAAATAGATTACAGTTGTTAGCGCCTATTTGCGAAACCATTCCTGATGTTAAACCAAAAATCTATCTTACTGCAAAAGAGATTGAGGATGCTGAAAAATTTTTAGTGAATTTTAAGATCGATGTAACTCAGCCTACATATATGATAAGTGTTTTGGGTAGTGGAGATACTAAAACCTATCCTTTAGCTTATATGGCAGAAGTAATTGATAGTATAGCTGAAATAACTAATGCTGAAATTCTCTTTAATTATATACCAAAGCAGATAGAACAGGCCAAGGCAATTTACAACCTTTGTAAACCAACTACACAAAAACATATTCATCTAGAGATTTTTGGAAAAAGCTTAAGAGATTTTATAGCTATAACGTACCACTGTAAGGCTATTATCGGTAATGAAGGAGGAGCAATTAATATGGCTAAAGCTATTGATATACCAACATTTGCTATATTTTCACCATGGATAGATAAAGACACATGGAATATTTTTGAGAATGAAAACCAAAATATTTCAGTGCATCTTAAAGATTATAATCCTGAACTTTTTGAGGGTAATTCTAACAAGAAGATTAAAAAAAATATTGAAAGTTATTATTCCCAATTTCAACCAAAATTATTTTCTGAAAAACTAAAAAATTTTTTAGACAGATTATGAAAGTGTGTTTAAAGCTTTTTTAACAGCAGTTTCTACAAAGTAGCCTTCCATAACTTTAGTTTGAATATCAGCGACATTCTGCTTCATTTTTTGATATTCTTCTGCACTCAATTCACCTAAAACTTTATTTAAATCTTTTAAGTTAGCAACAGTAATTCCAATATTATTATCTTGTACAAAACCAGCTAATGCAGCCTTATCCCATATGATGATAGGCAAGCCACATAATAGATATAGCGAAGTTTTATGAGGATTATTAAACTTTAAATACGCGCCATAGTTTCCGCTACATGTCTCTGTAGAAATACCGTCCCAAACCAAACCAAAATCTGATTCAATTTTATAGGCTACTTCATCAGATTTAAAAACACCTTCATAATGTACAACCGATTGCTCCTCTTCTACTTTTCGCTTGTTGGGATCAAACCCTATACCGTATAATCGCAAATTATAATTACTATTCTCTAATACATCAAAATCAAAAATATATGAGTTTTTTCCATCACCAAAACCACCAGCATAAGCAATATCATAAGTATTATTAATATTCCTATCAGCATTTTGGGCGGGTTTCTTCTCAGAGATATAATCAAAAATTTCTAAAACGATTATAGGGATCGTTACACCTTGGTCTAAAAACCATTGTTTCATAGAAGGGTTATGAACTATAATAACATCCGAAGTGATAATTTGATTGAGTTCAGCTTCAGCATCCTTAGTTCTCCCTTTTAAAATTCTAACGTCATGTACCAAAGTGATAATTTTGCATTTCTTTAGCTTTGAAAAATAAAGAATCATCCCTCTAAACTTGTTATTGGGGTATTGCGTTACTATAATACTCCTTCTAGGTAACTTTAATAATGCAAAGAAAATTCCAAAGAAATTTTTAATCGTACCAATAGCCGAATTAGGAATAGATGATTGCTTGAATCCCAAGTTTTTAAAACCCAACTTCTCAAAAACATACTCACAATCGGTCTTTGCTTTTCCTGCAGCATTAAATAATGACTTGTAATTTCTTGAAATGTAATACATTGAAATGAAACCTTTTATTTAGCTAAATATATACCTAGCTTTGTTAAAAATATAAATGTATGCAAAAGTATGATTATTTAATTGTTGGTGCTGGATTATTTGGATCTGTATTTGCTCACGAAGCCACAAAAAAAGGTAAAACTTGTCTTGTGATAGACAGAAGATCGCATTTGGGTGGTAATGTGTATTGCGAAAATGTAGATGGTATTAATGTACACAAATACGGTGCACATATCTTTCATACTAACGATAAAGATATCTGGGACTACGTAAACCAATTCGTAACATTTAATAATTATATCAATTCTCCATTATCACTTTCAAAAGGAAAACTTTATAATTTACCTTTTAATATGAATACCTTTCATCAATTATGGGGCGTAAAAACACCAAGTGAAGCCAAACAAATTATTGAGGAACAAATTAAAACTCATGGTGTTAAAAATCCTAAAAATCTTGAAGAACAAGCATTATCGCTTATTGGCAAAGATATTTATGAAACTCTGATTAAAGAATATACAGAAAAACAATGGGGCAAAAAGGCTACTGAATTACCAGCTTTTATAATTAAAAGGCTTCCTGTAAGATATACCTTTGATAATAATTATTTCAATGATAGATATCAAGGTATTCCGAATGGGGGCTATAATAAAATTACTGAAAGTTTACTTGAAGGTATTGAAACTAGAACAGGTGTTGACTTTCTGAAAAACAGAAATGAACTCGAAGCCTTGGCCAAAAAAGTGGTATATACAGGAAATATTGATGAATATTACGATTATAAGTTTGGAAAGCTTGAGTATCGTTCTTTACGATTTGAGCATGAAGTTTTAGATATGGATAATTATCAAGCTAATGCTGTAGTTAATTATAACGATGCGGATGTCCCTTATACAAGAATTCTAGAACACAAGCATTTTGAATTTGGTAAACAAAAGCATACAGTTGTCACTAAAGAATATCCTGAGACTTGGACACCCAACAAGGAAGCCTATTATCCAGTGAATAATGACGAAAATCAACAGAAATACAAAAAATACAAGCAATTATCTTTAACCGAATCTAATGTGATTTTTGGTGGAAGACTGGCTGAATACAGGTATTATGATATGCATCAAGTTATAGGTTCTGCACTTGCCAAAACAAGACAGGAACTTAATCCTTAGGTTTTACAATACCATACTTAGTAAATTTTGAATTTAGTGTTTTTGTTTCAGCTCGTATTATCTTATTTTTTTTAAAGGCATCTTCATTTTTATAGGGTCTTTCATGATATAAATGTAAACAAATAGCACTGTATCGTATTTGCTTAAAGTTAATGCCATAGTTCATCAAACGTTCCCCAAGTTCTCTATCTTCTCCTCCATATTGCATACGCTCATCAAAGCCATTTGTTTTTACAACATCAGCCTTCCAAACCGATACATTCATACCATCAAAAGTTGCCTTAGTAGGTGTAAACGTATTTAATAATGATGTTTTAAATTTTGATGTGCTTAATTTATTCATCTTAAAACTTTTGGGTTGCCCTTGCTGTAATAACCATTCACTTTTAAAACAGTCTTGAGATGCAATTACATCTAAACTTATGGTTTTTGAAATTGATTCCGAAAGCTTAAAATACCCACCAGACAAGGCGTACCCTTTCTGTCTTAACGTTAAGTGCGTTACCACAAAATCATTTCTGGCAATACAATCCCCATCTGTAAAAATCAAATAATCAGCTTTTGCTGTAACAATAGCCTTATTCAAAATTTTAGTTTTTTGAAACCCGTCATCGGGTTGCCATACGTGTTTTATATGGAAATCAACTTCTTTTGACATTTTATCAATTAAAGTTTTAGTTTCACTAGTAGATCCATCATCAGCAATTACAACTTCAAAATTTTTAAATGTTTGAAACTGATAGCTCCACAATACTTTTTCTAAGTATTCTGGTTTATTATAAGTGCTGATAATTACTGAAACATCAATTGCTTCCATTGCTTCAAAAATAGCTATTTTTACCAAAATAAATGTTTCATTTTTTTTGATTCAAAAACAAACTAAAATATCCGTATTACTAATTACCTTCAATGAAGAAAAACATATCGTTGAGGTAATAAAAAATATTGATTTTGCAGACGAAATTATTATTATTGATGGAGAAAGCACAGATAACACAGCTAAACTTGCAAAAGAACTACCAAATGTAAAACTAATTTCAAGACCATTTAAAAACTTTGCAGACCAACGTAACTTTGCCATCAGCAAGGCCAAAAACGAATGGATCTTATTTATAGATGCTGATGAACGTATCCCTAATATGCTAAAAAGTGAAATTTTTGAAGCAGTTAATTCTGGAAATAACGTTTCAGCATATCTATTTAAACGTAGATTCTATTTCAACAAAAAGATAGTTCGGTTTAGTGGATTACAATCTGATACTATATACAGGTTATTTAAAAAAAATAGTGCCTATTACGATGAAAGCAAAATAGTTCACGAAAGTTTGATTGTAAATGGCAAAAGTGAAATTTTAAAAACTTATATGTTACATTATTGCTACACTAGTAATGAAGATTATAAGCGTAAAATGAAGCTCTACGCCACGTTAAAAGCTGAAGAATTACACAAGAAAGGCAAACGCATCAATAATATACTACATTTTGTGTTTAGACCAACTTATAAGTTTATAATCAATTATATATTTCGGTTTGGTTTTTTAGATGGTAGAATTGGCTTAAGCATTTGTTATCTCAGTGCTTATGGTGTTTGGTATCGCTATAAAATACTTAAACAACTGAACGAATCAACTTAAAAAATAGCCATCAATAGTTTTTGAGCAATTCTCCCAAGTATAAGGCATCACATATTGCCTCGTATTTTCTTTAATTTTAAATGCTTTTTCTATTAGAGGAATAACGTCTTTATAGGTAGCATCAAGGTCAAATAAATAGCCATTTTTTCCATGTTGAATCAAATCTGGTGCAAATCCAGTTTTTGAAGCTACTGGAACACAGTTAGACATCATAGCTTCTAAAATTGGTACTGGCCCACCTTCTAAAAGTGATGGAGACACAAAAACATCTAATTTGTTATATAGTTCTGGGTATAATTCGTATGGCACGTTATTATGATATATGAAGTTCGGTAAACTTTTTAATTCATCAAACCTTTCGTAGTCTTCCCAATGTCTCCCGATAATATGAAAGGTTTTGTTTGGCATATTTTTGATAATGTCAAAAATCAAATCAGGATTTTTACGTATTCCGAAGTTAGAGCAAAATCCAACATCTCCACTTCCTCGTTCGTGAGCATAAAATGTAGTTGAAGACGTACCGATATGAAGTACCTTAAGCAATTCTGAGTTCACACCACATTCAATTAAATACTGTTTTATATCAGAATTCAAACAAATGATAGTATCGGCTTTATTCAAACACCAAACCACATGTGTTTTAGAGTATTTTTTTGACCAATTAGGATGTGTAAACATTACAACATTCTTCTTTTTTAATATACTAGGCGTACTTCGAATACAACGGCAGAAGTAGTTTTGATAAATAAAAAAATAGCCATCAGCCTTTGGTAAATCTCTTAGCTTATCATGATAATGTGTTGTAGCATCTAAGGAAGAATAACGTGATAAACGTCTTACCTTAGCACCAAAAATCCAATCTTTATCTTTTTCTCTAGCTACATAAACTAATTTCTGGATGGACTCTGGAGACTTATGAAATTTTGATTTAAAAATCGCAATCACATATTTCCATTTATGCATTAAAGCAAAATAAAGTTGTTCTCCCATATTTATTTAATTGGCGATTCAGATACCCTATTTTGATACTTTTTCTTCCAGAAGAAAATGCGTTTTTTAATTCTGATTTTTCGGTAGTATTTATCTTGAAATATTTTGGTGTAGTGCCAAATTCGATCAAAAATTTTAGTTTCGTCTTCTCCAGTACATTTAGCATATTCATTACTCATCACCTCAATCATAGATTTATGAATGGTAAGTTTTGAAAAATTCTTTACTCGCGTTTCAAAATCTAATTCTCCAAATTCCATTCTATTTAAATCTACCAAATAGAAATCATAGCTATCAACATTTCGAGTTATTAATGTATTTCCTGGTGAATGGTCTAAAAAATGCACCCCTTTTTGATGCAACTCATACGTAAATCTTGTAAATGCTCTTAAAATAGCTTCGTGATCTTTTATATCAAAATCAGTGGTTAATTCCCTGTAAGTCAAATCACAATTTACAAACTCACTAATATAGAAACTCCTTATAAATACAAATGGTGTTATTTCTTTTTGATATGCTATAGGAATCGGAGTTTTAATTCCTAAATCCAATAATTTATTAGCATAACTATATGAGCGTTCAGCTTTAGATTTTCTAAAGAACCTGTATGCAATCTTGTTGATTACATTAGGTATTTTAAATGATTTGATGGTATATGTTTTACCATCAATTATTACATTTTTAATCACATTCCGTTCAGCAGCCCCAAGCACTTCGTTATAACTATCAAAATTTGCAATAGCATCTTCGATTTTTTCACTTAATGCTTTATGATTAGGATGTACAACTAAAGTTGTTTTCATTAAAATACGTTTATATACCGCTAAGGATTCAATGCAAATATATTTAAATAAAATTGAGTAAAACGGAGTACAACCGTATTATATAATTTGTGTAATCAATATGCTTGGTGTACTTTTGAATAGGTCTCTATCTTAGACATTCAGAAGAATATTTCATGCATATTTTACACGTATCAGGAGTAACAAATTGGGGTGGTGGTGAATACCATATTGAAAATTTGTGTAGTGAATTATCTAATTCTAATCCAGATATAAAAAACACCGTTTTATGTGTTAAAGATTCTCCTTTTGAAACACGGCTTTCTAATACCAATATTCATTTTATTGTAGCACCGTTGCGAATAAAAATGGATTTACGCTATGTATTCAAACTTGGTAGAATCTGTAAAAAGCATCATATAGACCTTATCCATATTCATGATCCAAGTGCATTACAGTTAACAATTATTGCTGACAAAATATACAATTTACCGCCATTTGTTTTAAGTAAAAAGACCTCATTCCCTATAAAAGCACGTAAAAAAACACTATTTAAATACAACTATTCAAAAATCAAAAAGATACTTTGTGTTTCAAACGAAACCTTAAATGTGGCTAAAAAAGCCATTATAGATAAAAATAAGCTTATTACTGTATACCACGGTACCAACCTAAAAACTAAAAGTACTGAAACACCTTTTCAAATTAGAAAAAAGTTTAATATACCCAATGACAAAACAATTGTTGGACATATCGGCAATCATATTAAAGCAAAACATTTAGAGACTTTTATAAATGTAGTTGATAGAATTGTTAATGTTGAAAAGCGAAATGATTTCATTTTTATTCAAATTGGAACATTTAGTGAACGTACTGATGCTCTTAACGAACAAGTTAAACATTTGGATTTAGATCATCACATTATTTTCATGGGTTATACACCTAAAGCTTCCAACTATATTCCTCAATTTGATATGTCTCTAATGACATCTCAAAGTGAAGGTTTACCGCAATTTATTTATGAATCTATGTATCATAAATCTCCAATCATCAGCACAGATGTAGGTGGTATTCCAGAACTTATAATTCATAAAAACAACGGGTTTTTAGCGCCTATGCATGATGCGGAAACTTTAAGCAAACATCTTATAACACTTAAGAATTCAGAAATACTTCAAGAACAATTTGTAGCAAAAAGTTATAAAAAACTCTTAGAACAATTTACTACTGAAAACATGGCTCAAGAAACCATAAAAATCTATAAATCCATTTTAAATAATGCCTAACATACATAGTGAAGTAAAAAACGCAGTAGAAGCTTTAAAAAATGGTGGCTTAGTTTTATTCCCAACGGATACATTTTGGAGTGTAGGTTGTGATGTAACTAATACTGAAGCCTTAGAAAAATTATATTCACTAAAACAAAGTAATAATATAAGGTATATAACATGTTTTGTTGCAGATGAACGTATGTTAAGTAGATATGTAAAACAAATACCTTTTGCTGCGCAAAGTATTATAGAGGTTGTAGATACTCCCACAACGATTATTTATGATTCGCCTAAAAATATAGTGCCCAATTTAATACCAAAAGCTAATACAATAGCTATTAGAATTCCAGACGACGAACTGTGTTACCAATTGTCAAGAAGATTAAATGGCGCATTAGCAGTTTCAATTGCACATATTGAAGGAGAAACCATTCCAAAATCCTTTAAAGAAATAGCACCCTCTATTTTAAAAGGTGTAGACTATATCGTAAATTTGCAAAAGGAAAAAATTTGCACAACTTCATCTGCTATTATTCAAATAACTAATAGCAATGTTGTTAGAGTTTTGCGGAAATAAATAGCTCATTTATTATCATAATTCTGTTTTTGAATTTAGAAATTGAGTTTTGAAATTTTATTGATGAATTACAAAGAAGCACTACAAGGAAATATATTTAAAGTTATCTCTAAAGCGGCCAGCCAACTTAACTTGGAAAGCTATGTTATTGGAGGATTTGTACGTGATTTTTTATTAGACCGCGGTAATGCTAAAGATATTGATGTTGTTGCTATTGGTAGTGGTATTGAACTTGCGCAAAAGGTAGCAGAAAATTTACCAACTAAGCCTAAAGTGCAAATCTTTAAAACCTATGGTACCGCAATGTTACGCTATGATGATACTGAAGTTGAGTTTGTTGGCGCAAGAAAAGAATCATACGCTGAAGATAGTAGAAATCCAATTGTTGAAAACGGCACTTTACAAGATGACCAAAATCGTCGTGATTTTACTATTAATGCGTTAGCACTCAGCTTATCAGAAAATACTTTTGGAGATATACTAGATTCTTTCAATGGTATACAAGATTTAAAAGATGAAATCATTCGTACGCCGCTTGATGCAGATATTACATATAGTGATGACCCCTTAAGAATGATGCGGGCCATAAGATTTGCTACACAATTAGATTTCAATATTGAGAAAGAGAGCTTAGAGGCTATTACTCGTAATGTGGAGCGTATAAAAATTATCACAAACGAACGCATCGTTGTAGAACTTCATAAAATATTACAAAGTAAAATACCATCAGTTGGTTTTTTACTATTAGAAAAAACAGGGTTGTTAAAATACATACTACCAGAACTAACAGCACTTAAAGGGATTGATGAAATTGAAGGTCAGCGTCATAAAGATAATTTTTATCATACCTTAGAAGTTGTAGATAATATTGCAAAACATACAGACGATTTATGGTTGCGTTGGGCTGCATTACTTCACGATATTGGTAAAGCACCAACGAAACGATTTAGTAAAAAAGTAGGATGGACGTTTCACGGACATGAATTTGAAGGTTCTAAAATGGTATATCATTTATTCAAACGCTTAAAAATGCCCTTGAATGACAAGATGAAATTTGTTCAAAAAATGGTATTGATGAGTTCCCGTCCTATTGTTTTAGCAGAAGATATAGTGACTGATTCTGCAGTGAGACGTTTAGTATTTGACGCTGGAGACTATGTAGAAGATTTAATGACGCTTTGTGAAGCAGATATCACTACTAAAAACCCAAGAAAATTCAATAAATATCATAACAATTTCAAAATTGTTCGTGAAAAAATAATTGAAGTTGAAGAACGTGATCAAGTACGCAACTTTCAGCCGCCAGTAACAGGTGAGGAAATTATGGCAACCTTTAATCTAAAACCATCACGGGAAATAGGTATCATCAAGGAAGCCATAAAAGAAGCGATTTTAGAAGGAGATATTCCAAATGATCATGAAGCAGCGTATCAATTAATGATTAGCAAGGGTAAACAATTAGGCTTAAAAGTAAATGACTAATGCAAAAGTTAATACGAACAGATTCGAAACATCCTGACTTTGTTGACTTGGTATCACATCTTAATAGTTATTTAAAAACTGTTGATGGAGACGACCATGAATTTTATATGCAATATAATGGTATTGCTGTTTTAAAGAATACTGTTGTTGCATATATTAATGATACCCCTGTTGGATGTGGTGCTTTTAAAGCTTTTAGTGATAACAGTGTAGAAATAAAACGCATGTTTACTTTACCCGAATATCGAGGTAAACAAATTGCAACGCATATTTTAACTGAGCTCGAAACATGGGCAAATGAGTTAGGTTACAAGTCTAGCATTCTAGAAACTGGTAAGCGACAGATTGAAGCTGTTAATTTTTACAAGAAAAACAAGTATAAAATCATTAAAAATTTTGGCCCATATAAAGGTGTAGACAATAGTGTTTGTTTTGAAAAAGAATTGAACTATGAAAAAGGATAATAAGCGAATAATTTATTGGTTGTTAGCAGGATGTGTTCTCATTTTTATTATGGTAATTGTAGGTGGTATTACTAGATTAACGCATTCTGGTTTATCAATTTCTAATTATAAATTAATCTCTGGTACTATTCCTCCTATGAACGACATAGAATGGCAAGAAGCATTTGATTTATATAAGCAATATCCTGAATATCAAAAACTAAACTATAATTTCACACTCCAAGATTTTAAAGATATTTACTTCTGGGAGTGGCTTCATCGTGTTTTAGGGCGATTAATTGGAATGGTTTTTATAATTCCTTTTCTGTATTTCCTATTTACTAAACAGCTCACAAAACCTACTATTAAAAAATCTGTCATACTTTTAGTCATGGGTGGATTTCAGGGATTTTTAGGGTGGTACATGGTAAAAAGTGGTTTGGTAGACAGACCAGATGTGAGTCACTACAGGCTTGCTGCACATTTAACCACTGCATTTTTAACCTTTGCCTATACGTTTTGGGTGGCTTTAGATTTGATATTTCCAAAAATAAAAGATATTGAAAAAGGGTTTAGAAACTTGGTACGCTTTGGATTAATCATATTGATAATTCAAATAATCTACGGTGCTTTCGTTGCAGGTTTAGATGCTGGATGGATACACAATCACTGGCCAATGATGAGCGAGGGTAAATTTATGCACGAGACCGTTTATATAGAACAAAGTCCGCTATATAAAAACTTTATTGAAGGCAAAAGTGGCGTACAGTTTATACACAGAATTTTGGCCTACTTAGTAGTACTCTTCATTATAATTATATGGAGAAAGAGTAAGCAATTCATACTAGCTAAAGATCAAGTTATTGGCATCACGCTACTTTTAATTATGGTATGTGTACAGTTTTTATTAGGTGTTTTCACCATATTGCTACAAGTACCTGTTTGGTTGGGTGTTGCGCATCAAGTAGGTGCCTTTTTATTATTGTCTGCAATGGTATTTACACTGCACAGGTTTAGTAAGTAGAAGACTGACTGATAGTTTCCAATAAAATTGTGCTATTGAAAATTAACTTAGTAACTCAACAATAGCTTTGAATTGTTTTTCTTTAGCATAATC
This sequence comes from uncultured Flavobacteriaceae bacterium, assembly GCA_947502975.1. Taxonomy (GTDB): domain Bacteria; phylum Bacteroidota; class Bacteroidia; order Flavobacteriales; family Flavobacteriaceae; genus Jejuia. The sequence goes on along the minus strand of CANNBV010000007.1, from coordinate 101,681 downwards.
TATGGCTAATTTATCTTCATTATCTTTTATGGAAATATCCGCTTCATGATCTAATAATAATTGTACCATTTTAGTTTGACCATACATTGCTGCAAAAATTAAAGGTGTATAGCCTAAATTGTTTTGTGCATTCACAGCTGCCCCATGCTGAATTAATAATTTTGCCAAATCAGTATTGCCTTTAAAAGCCACACCTATTAACGCTGTATTTCCAGAACTATCAGTATCATCAATTGAAGCATTATATTCTAAAAGAGTTTGAACTATCTCCTTTTTATCAAAATAAGCAGCAAAAATTAGTGAAGTAAAACCTCTTGGATCTTTTCCATTTACTAATTCAGGATGCAACTTTAATAGTGTTTCTATTCGGTCTTTTTCTCCCGATTGTATTGCACCAAAAAAATGCGATATATCATTCATAACTATTCAAACATAAAATAAAATTGGGATAAACACAATCAAATGCTTATCCCAATTTCAACTATTAACCAACCATACTATTTTAAATCAAATCTATCGGCGTCCATTACTTTTGCCCAGGCTGCAACAAAATCATTCACAAATTTTGCTTCACCATCATTAGCACCATAAACTTCAGCAATAGCACGTAGTTCTGTATTAGAACCAAAAATTAAATCCGCACGTGTTCCAGTAAATTTGACAATACCAGTTCTTCTATCGCGACCTTCAAAAATTCTATCATCTGAAGATGTTGCACTCCATGTATATGCAAAATCTAAAAGATGTGTAAAGAAATCATTAGTTAAGTGCCCTACGTTTTCAGTAAACACACCATGATTAGAACCATCATAATTTGCTCCTAACACTCGTAAACCTCCTACTAAAGCTGTCATTTCTGGGATAGATAGAGACATTAAATTTGCCTTATCTATTAGTAAATCTTCCGCAGCAACTTTTAATTCATCTTTAATATAATTTCTAAATCCATCTGCTAATGGCTCTAAATATCCAAATGATTCTAAATCTGTTTGCTCTTGTGATGCATCTCCTCTACCTTGAGTAAAAGAAACTTCAACAGAATGTCCTGCATTTTTGGCTGCTTCTTCAACTCCAGCATTACCGGCCAAAACTATTAGGTCAGCCATAGATACTTCACCTTTAAAATCTTTTTGAATACCCTCAAGAACATGCAATACGTTTTCTAATGCTTCAGGATTATTTACTTCCCAACTACGTTGAGGCTCTAAACGTAAACGCGCTCCATTGGCACCACCTCGCTTATCCGAATCTCTGTATGTTGAGGCGGATGCCCAAGCTGTTGTTACTAATTGTGAAATAGTTAACCCAGAAGCTAAAACCATTTTTTTCAATAGTATAATATCATCATTACTCAAGGTGTAATACACTTTTGGAATTGGGTCTTGCCAAATTAACTCTTCATTAGGCACTTCTGGCCCTAGGTATCTATCTACAGGCCCCATGTCACGATGCGTTAATTTATACCAAGCACGTGCAAATGCATCTTCAAATGCTTTATGATCTTTGTGGAAACGTTGTGAAATTTCTAAATACTTAGGATCTGTTTTTAACGCCATGTCTGCTGTAGACATCATTAAAGCTTGTGTGCCATTACCACCTGCTGCTGGTGCTTGTTTAGCATCAGCGTTTTTTGGTGTCCATTGATGCGCACCTGCAGGACTTTTAGTTAATTCCCAGTCGTAATTTAAAAGTACATCAAAATAATCATGATCCCATTGCGTTGGGTTTGGTGTCCATGCACCTTCTAGCCCGCTAGTGATAGCATCATCTAAAACTCCAGAATTGTAATTATTTTTCCAACCTGTACTCATTTCTTCAATAGAAGCGCCGTGTGGCTCTGGTCCAACATATTTATCAGGGTCTGCAGCACCATGAGCTTTACCAAAAGTATGCCCACCAGCAACTAAAGCTACCGTTTCCTCATCATTCATAGCCATTCTTCCAAAGGTAATTCTTATATCATGCGCAGATTTCATTGGGTCAGGAACACCATTTGGTCCTTCAGGGTTTACATAAATTAACCCCATGTGCACCGCTCCTAAATGTCCTTCTAAATCACCATCACTTGTATCATAGCGTTCGTCATTATCTAACCATCCTGTTTCACTTCCCCAGTACACATCTTGTTCTGGTTCCCAAACATCCTCACGTCCACCAGCAAATCCAAAAGTTTTAAAGCCCATGGACTCTAGTGCACAATTTCCTGCTAAAATCATTAAATCTGCCCAAGATAACTTTTTACCATATTTCTTTTTAACAGGCCATAATAGTAAACGCGCTTTATCTAAATTCCCATTATCTGGCCAACTATTTAAAGGCGCAAAACGCTGTGTGCCTGAGGCTCCTCCTCCTCTACCATCACCTACTCTATAAGTTCCTGCACTATGCCAAGCCATACGAATCATAAAAGGTCCATAATGTCCATAATCCGCAGGCCACCAATCTTGAGAATCGGTCATTAAATCGATTACTTCCTGTTTTAAAGTAGCATAATCTATACTTTTAAATGCTTCTGCATAATCAAAATCCGCATCATAAGGATTCGATCCTTTTCCGTGTTGACGCAGAATATTTAATTTTAATTCGTTTGGCCACCAATCTCTATTATTGGTACCACCACCTGCTGGTTGCTTTTGCGCGCCACTCATAAATGGGCACTTGCTAATGTCGTTGCTGTTTGAATCGTGCATGTATTAAATATTTAATTATTCTAGTTAATTATCAATACCTAAAATTAGCAATTGTTTTGACTAAAAATTTCTAAAACTTATTTTTATAAATTATATTAAAATTGATAAAACTTATTGCTTTTAAAAAGCTAATAGTTTTTATAGATAAGCATAAAGCATTACTACTATAATTTTTAATTATTACTTGATCTCATAATTATTTCTTAAAGATTTTTAATATTATCGTTTTAACATTTTAAATATTCTTAATTTAGATGCTCTAATTAAAAAAACAAAAAATGGCTGACATTACTTTGGGTGGAACACCCGTAAAAACCTCTGGAGAATTACCGGCAATGGGTTCACAAATCTCAGATTTCGAATTAGTAGCAATTGACTTATCAACTAAAACATTAGCAGATTTTAAAGGTAAAAAATTAGTGCTAAATATTTTTCCTAGTGTTAATACAGGTGTATGTGCTGCATCGGTTAGACAATTTAATACCGAAGCCAGTGAGCTCGATAATACCACTGTACTTTGTATTTCTAGAGATTTACCTTTTGCTCAAGATCAGTTTTGTGCTGCTGAAGGATTAGATAATGTTGTAATGCTTTCAGATTTTAAAACTGGGCAATTTGGTAAAGATTATGGCGTAATATTTACAACTGGCGGATTTGATGGTTTACTATCTCGTTCTGTAATCGTAGCAGACAATTCAGGAAAAGTATTATTTACAGAACAAGTTTCTGAAACTGGTGAAGAACCAAATTATAAAGCAGCTCTAGAGGCTTTACAGGATGCCTAAAAAAGAATCTTTCTTAGTAAACCGTATAAAAAGTATAGGCTATGCCTTTAGAGGTGCAGTACTACTTATTACTAAGGAATCTAGTATTAAAATCCAGCTGTGCATTGCTATTTTAGTAACTATAGCTGGATTTTATTTTGAAATTTCTCAAACCGAATGGCTCATACAAATTCTCGCTATTGCTGTTGTTATGGGATTAGAAGGTGCTAATACAGCTATTGAAGAAATAGCTGACTTTATCCACCCAGAATATCATGAAAAAATTGGCTATATAAAAGACGTTGCTGCTGGTGCTGTTTTTATTGCTGCTATTTGTGCTGCAGTTATGGGGTGTATTATTTATCTACCAAAAATAGTAAGCCTATAAAATGAATGAAACTTTAGATAAGTTAGAACATCTATTGAAATCGGGGTTAGAATATATTTCAAGCGTTGATGAGTATGAATTTATGGCTAAGCCCAATGAAAGTAAGTGGTCTAAAAAAGAAATTTTAGGGCATTTAATCGACTCCGCAATTAATAATCTCCAGCGATTCTCAGAAATTCAGTTTGAAAGCAAGCCATATAAAATAAGAACGTATAAACAAGAAGAATTAGTAAGAGTAAATAACTATCAGAATTCTGAAACTAAAAACCTCCTCAAATTTTGGCTATCCATAAATCATCATATTCAGTATTTAATAACTCAACAAACAGAAGAAATTTTAGATTATAAAATTGAATTAGATAAAAATACTATAAAAGATTTAAGGTTCTTAATAAAAGACTATGTAGATCATCTTGAACATCATCTCATTCAGATAATGAAATAAAGGCTTTCAACTATTATAACTTACTATCATTAATACCACAATTTATTTACTATCTTTTGATGACTCAATTATAATGTGTAACAACGCACTTTATAATAAACAGCAAAATTTTAAAATAATAATCCACCTAGGATAAACGTTAGTAATTTGTATTTTTGCTGAAACTAAACGCGCATAATGGCGAAGAGGACCAAAACTAAAAAAAAACCTACTAAAACTAAACTCAAAAAACCTAGCTTTAAGTTGTCTAGTCAGCAAAAGCTTGTTTTTGGGAGTTTCTTGGTAATCTTTGGTATCATTCTTTGCATTTCATTCATCTCATTTTTCTTTACTGGCAAAGCCGACCAAAGTACACTTTCTGATTTTGCTTCTCGAAATGTTGATACTCAAAATTGGCTTAGTAAAATCGGTGCTTGGTTAAGTGACTTTTTTATTCAACGCGGATTTGGTGTTTCTGCCTTTATTTTATCTGGTTTAGTTTTCCTATCTGGCATTTATGTATTAATGGATATTAAGAGTGCTAAACTAAGAAAGCATTGGTTTTGGGGTATCTTAATAATGATTTGGTTTTCTGTTCTTCTTGGTTTTTTTGCTTCAAAAAATGATATACTTGGAGGCACAATAGGCTTTGAAATCAATAGTTTTTTACAAGATTATATTGGTAAAATTGGGATTTCGCTCTTACTCCTATTTGGATTAATTGTTTACCTCGCTATGCGATTTAGAGTTACGTTTGATAGTTTTAAGCGTTTATTTAAATCAGCCAAAAAGGATATTAAAGATGAATTTTCAGATTTAAAAGAAGACACTTTTGTTGTTGATAATAACCTATCAGATGAAGCTGAAGCAATAAAAGCTGCATTTGACATCCCTTCAGAAGAAACGCTTAAGTCTAAACCTGTAAAGAAAACTGTGCCAGTAGCAGAAGTTGCACCTATGGAGGTTAAAATATCTGAACCTGAGCCTGAAGAAGAACCTGAGATAGAAATAAAGGTTGAAGCTGTAAAAGAAGAAGTTTCTGAAACTGATAATTTGGCAAACAAACTTGTGGAAGATTTTGGTTTGTTTGATCCCACTTTAGAATTAGGTAATTATCAATTCCCACATCTTGATTTATTAAAGAAATACGATACTGAAGGTATTAAAATTAATCAGGAAGAACTTGAGGAAAATAAAAATAGAATTGTTGAAACTTTACTGAACTATAAAATTGGAATTTCTAGCATTAAGGCAACAATAGGTCCAACTGTGACGCTTTATGAAATAGTGCCAGATGCTGGGATTCGGATTTCAAAAATAAAAAACCTCGAAGATGATATTGCATTATCACTATCTGCTTTGGGTATTCGTATTATTGCACCAATTCCAGGAAAAGGCACTATTGGTATTGAGGTTCCAAATAAAAATTCTACCATAGTTTCTATGCGATCAGTAATTGCCTCGAAAAAATTCCAAGGCTCAGAAATGCAATTGCCTATAGCTCTCGGGAAAACCATTAGTAACGAAACATTAGTAGTAGACTTAGCCAAAATGCCCCACCTTCTTATGGCTGGTGCTACAGGTCAAGGAAAATCTGTTGGATTAAATGCGGTACTTACATCATTATTATATAAAAAACATCCTGCTGAAGTTAAATTTATATTAGTTGATCCAAAGAAAGTTGAACTTACGCTTTTCAATAAAATTGAACGTCATTATTTAGCAAAATTACCTGATAGTGAGGAAGCTATTATTACAGATAACACAAAAGTTATCAATACATTAAACTCATTATGTATTGAGATGGATAATCGCTATGAACTTCTTAAAAACGCATTTTGTAGAAATATCGCAGAATACAATAAAAAGTTTAAAGCACGTAAATTGAATCCAAATGATGGTCATCAGTTCCTACCATATATTGTTTTGGTAGTCGATGAATTTGCAGATTTAATAATGACTGCAGGTAAAGAAGTTGAAACGCCCATAGCTCGTTTAGCGCAATTGGCCCGTGCAATTGGTATCCATCTAATTATTGCAACACAACGCCCTTCTGTAAATGTTATCACAGGAATTATTAAAGCTAATTTCCCTGCACGTATTGCTTTTAGGGTAACATCCAAAATAGATTCTAGAACTATCCTAGATGGTTCAGGTGCAGATCAACTTATTGGTCGTGGAGATATGTTGTACACTCAAGGTAATGATTTAATTAGAGTACAATGTGCTTTTGTTGATACTCCAGAAGTTGAAAAAATCACCGATTATATTGGTGCACAAAAAGCATATCCTGACGCTTACATGTTACCTGAATATGTGGGCGAAGAAAGTGGCACAAGTCTTGATATAGACATATCAGACAGAGATAAGTTGTTTAAAGATGCTGCCATTGTAATTGTAACGGCACAACAAGGTTCGGCCTCTTTATTACAGCGAAAATTGAAACTGGGATATAATAGAGCAGGACGTTTAATCGATCAATTGGAAGCTGCAGGAATTGTAGGCCCTTTTGAAGGTAGTAAAGCACGTCAGGTTTTAGTTCCAGATTTAATATCTCTTGATGAGCTATTAGAAAATGAAAATATTTAATTTTGTATTAAAGCAAAACAAATGAAAAAGTTAATCACCATAATATCTATATGTCTTATTGCCTTTTCTGGGTATTCCCAAAACAAAGGAAAAACATTACTTAACGAGGTTTCTGAAAAAGTAAAAAACTACAAGAATATTTCTATTGACTTTAAATATGTTTTAGAAAACACTACTGAAGACATCAAACAAGAAACACGTGGAGACGTAGTTTTAGAAGGTGAAAAGTATAAATTAAACATTCTTGGTATCACGCGCCTCTATGATGGAACTACACTTTATAATATTAGTCCAGAAGATGAGGAAGTTACTATCACTACACAAGCAGAAGATGAGATAGATGCTATAACTCCAAGCAAAATGTTATCATTTTATGAAGATGGTTATACTTACGCATTAGATATAGTTCAAAATATTCAAGGTAGAAAAATTCAATATGTAAAGTTAACGCCTATCGATTCAAACTCTGAAATTGATTATATACTTTTGGGTGTTGATGCAGCTACTAAACATATCTACAACTTAATTCAAATAGGGAAAAATGGTACGAAAACGACTTTAACCGTTAATTCTTTCAAAACGAACGAACCATTATCAAAAACCTTATTTACCTTTGATGCTGATAAATATCAAGATTATTACATCAATAAAATTGATTAGGTAGTCACACACTTGTGAAAATACTAGACCGTTACATACTAACTACATACCTTAAAACTTTCTTAAGTGTATTCTCTATTTTGTTGCTAATTTTTGTGCTACAAATGATATGGTTATACATTAAAGAATTAGCTGGAAAAGATTTAGATTTAAACACCATTTTAAAATTTATTATATATGGTTTACCTAAGTTAATCCCTTTAGTATTACCGCTTACCATATTACTAACATCTATAATGGTGTTTGGTAATTTTGCTGAGAATTATGAGTTTGCAGCTATGAAGTCCACTGGTATTTCTCTACAGCGTGCTATGGCTAGCTTAGGTGTATTTATTGTAATACTTGGTTTTATTGCCTTTTGGTTTTCTAATAATGTGATACCGTGGGGTGAATATAACTTTTTTAACCTCAGAAAGAATTTAGCTAAAGTTAAACCTTCAATGGCCATAGCTGAAGGGCAGTTTAATGAAATAGAATCTACACCTTATAATATCAAAGTTGATAAAAAAACAGGAGATAGAGGTCAGTTTTTAGAAACTGTAGTTATTCATAAAAAATCGGCAGATAGAAGAAGAAACGCCACTACAATTACTGCAAAAAATGGAGAGTTAGTTAGTAGTGAAAATTCTAACGTCTTGAAACTGGTACTTTATGATGGACATTTTTATGAAGACGTATACCCTAAGAAGGTTAAAGAACGTAAAAAATATCCTTTTGCAAAAAGTAGTTTTGAAGTTTATACTATGAATATCGATTTATCCAACCTAAATAATGTTGACATTGATGATAAATCATATTCAAACAAATACAGTATGCTCAATGTTTCAGAACTTGATTATACTATCGACTCACTTACGATTCGACATGATGATGATATCAATACTTTTAGCAAAACATTGCTCCAAAGAAGTAGTATAGGTAAGGTTATTAAGCCAGTGCAAGAACTTCCAGAGGATGACAATAGTATTGACCAAAGTGAATTAAAGGTCGAAAATCCAAAAATAGAAAAAAGAAAAATTCCTGTAGATTCTATTTATTCTGGCGAATTGAAAGATTTATTTAATAATCAAAAGAACTCACAATTTGTAAATAATGCAATTAGTGCTGTAAATAGTATTGATCAAATCATAAAAAATAAAAAAAATTCTATAGAGCCTAAGAAAAAATGGTACAACCGGCATATTATATCCTTTCATGAAAAGCTGGCTCTACCCTTTGCATGTATCATTTTATTTTTTGTTGGTGCGCCACTTGGTGCTTTAATTAGAAAAGGAGGTATAGGCTTGCCAATGGTTATTGCAATTTTATTGTTTTTAACCTATCACTTTATAGGGATTTTTGCTACTAATAGTGCCAAAAATGGTAGTTTCAATCCTATTTTAGCAAGTTGGTTTTCTACGATAATTATGTTGCCCTTAGGTATCTTTTTAACCAAGAAAGCTACTGCTGATAGAGGTCTGTTTGAAACAGAGGGGGTTTTAGAACCTTTAAAAAAATTGTTCAGAATTAAACACAAAGATGATAATCAAGACACAACAATTTTTGATTCTACAACTGAGGAATTTACTACATTAAATAGTTATGAAAATAAGAAGTTAATTGAAATAGTAAAAAACTTCAGAAAATTCAATTACAAAACGATTTATAAAAATACAGCTCTAAATATTTTAAACTCTAGAGGGATAACCAATCAACAACTTAAATTCAGTGGCAATTTTATTGATGAAGAATTTGAGGAAGGTATACGTTTAAAAAATAAATATAAAGAAGATGCTAAACTAACTATCATTCTTTATTTTATATCGCTTGTGTTTAATCTAGGAGGTGCAATTTTAGAAAATAATGGATACCCTACCACAGGAAGTATTTTACTCTATACTGGTTTAGCAATACAAGTTATTTATATTTTTGCTCTAATTAGAGCGTTTATAAGTTACTCAAATTTTAATAAGCATACAGGAGATGAATCAATATTCGGAAATATTTTTTTCATTCTTCTTGGACTGCCACTCTTCTTCATTGTTTATTTCTTTGAAAGAAAAAAACTCAAGAAAGATTTGCAGTTAATCATGAAAAAAGCAAAAGAAACGAAACGAAAAGCTGTTTCTAACGAAGCATATCAAAAAATAAAACCCATATTAAAAGATTATAGCGACCATTCTCTTTTTTCCATAATTCTATATTCTATTGGAGTCGTTTTGTTAGTGTTATTTTTTGTATTTAAAAACAATAAATTACCTTCTTTAGAATCACCATCAATACAATTAAGTTTTGTCTCATTGGGACTTTATGGTATTTATTATATCAAATCTATTTCCAATTTATTTACCTTATATCGTATTGCAAGTCTTATTAAAAAACCTAATGTATTCTTACTAATTCTTGGATTCCCATTATACATTATAGTTTATCTTTATTTAAAAAAGAAGATAAAAAGCGATATTGAGTAATTCATTTTAGATAATTTAAAATAAGCAATATCTTTGCAAAATGACATTAGAAGATTCCATGACAGCAGAAAACAAAATACAATTTCAATTAGATGCTATTCACGACGCAATAGAAGATATTAGAAATGGTAAAGTTATTATTGTTGTAGACGACCAGAACCGTGAAAATGAAGGTGATTTTGTAGCAGCCGCAGAAAAAGTGACACCAGAAATGGTAAACTTTATGGCGACTCACGGGAGAGGTCTTATTTGCGCGCCTTTAACCGAAAATAGATGCAAAGATCTAGAGCTTCATATGATGGTAAACAATAATACCGATCCTATGGAAACTGCTTTTACGGTTTCTGTAGACCTACGTGGTAATGGCGTAACTACTGGAATTTCTGCAAGTGATAGATCTAAAACCGTTAAAGCTCTTATAGATAGTGACACAAAACCATTTGAGTTAGCCAGACCTGGGCATATTTTCCCATTAGTTGCAAAAGAAGGCGGTGTGTTAAGGCGTACTGGTCACACAGAAGCAGCAATAGACTTTGCAAGGTTAGCTGGTTTAAAACCAGCTGGTGTTATTGTTGAAATAATGAATGAAGATGGTACTATGGCCCGCTTACCTCAACTCATTGAAGTCGCTAAAAAATTTGATTTAAAAATAGTGTCTATTGAAGATTTAGTGGCGTATAGAATGCAGCATGATTCTTTAATTGAAAAAAAGGAAGATTTTCAAATACAAACACGTTTTGGTAATTTTAGATTACGCGCTTATAAACAAACTACTAATAATCAAATACATATAGCGCTTACAAAAGGTCAATGGAAAAACGATGAACCTGTTTTAACACGAATTAATTCTACTTTAATTAATAATGATATCCTTGGTACGCTTACTAATAATATTGATGAGCAACTCAACGCCATGTTTAAAACTGTAAATGATAATGGAAAGGGTGCTATTATTTTTATTAATCAAGAAATACAGGCCACTAATATTCTAAACCGATTGTCTTTTCTTAAAGAAAATCAGAAACAAGACGAAGTTTCAAAAGCTCCTAGAATTAACATGGATACTAGAGATTTTGGTATTGGCGCGCAAATACTTCATGATTTAGATATTCATAAATTAAGATTGATTTCTAATAGTGAAAAAACAAAACGTGTTGGTATGATTGGTTATGGTTTAGAGATTGTGGAATATGTAAAGTATTAATACTTTATAATCTTTTTAGTAAACTCTTTTCCTTCAGAAACTATTTTCAAAAGATATATTCCATTAGCCAACGAACTCAAATCTATTAGTTTTTCATCATTCTGTGTCAACATTAATTCTCCTAATAAATTGTACAACCTAATAGTATCTGTATTCCTATCTGATTGAATAAAAATGGAATCAGAGGTAGGGTTTGGATATATTTTGAAGTTATTATAGCTTACCTCTTCAACACTTAGAGATGTATTTTGATATATCCTTACATAATCGATAACCATACTACTCTCATTAAATGTGGGATCTATAGTACCTGCTGCGCCTCCCATAGCCACATTAAGCAATATGTATTGATCTTCGAAAAAAGGCCAAGTAGAAGCATCCTTAACTGAAGGATTGTATGTATAAAACCCTTCTCCGTCTATTAAAAAAGTTATTTGATCTGGCGACCAGTTAACTGAATATACATGGAAATTATTTGCAACATCTGGCAACACTTTAGATTGATAATTCATGGTATTACCATTACAACCTGCACAAGGCGTGTGTAATGCGCTAGAAACATGATTTGTAGCACCTAAGCCATGTTCCATAATATCGATTTCCCCACAAGCAGGCCAGCCAACTGTACCATAAGTTGGTTGCCAAAATCCTCCTGGTTCGTTTATATTTTTTCCTAACGTCCAAATAGCAGGCCATGTACCATCACCTTCTGGTAATTTAGCACGTACATCTACTCTACCGTAAGTAAAGGCAAATTTTGAATTTAATCTAGCTGATGAATACTCTAATTGAACACCATCTTGGGTAATGGTTTCCTTTTTTGCTGTTATATATAAATAGTCACTTTCTACTCTAGAATTATCAAGGCTATTTGTATAATGTTGCTCTTCGTTATTATACCATCTGCCTCCGTTTGGACCAACAGTTTGATGATGCCACTTCGTTGAATTTACAGCACCATCAACATCAAACTCATCAGCCCATACTAAATCATTATACACAACATCAATAGCATTTGGATCTTTTGGCAAAGTACCATCTTCTATATCATCGATCAAGTAAGTTCCAGCAGTAGCAGTACCGCCATCAATAAAAATAACTAATCTGCTATATGTTCCTGAAGCATTAATTGACGTAGTACCATCTGAACCTAAAACAGCATTAGCAAAATTAAATGTAATGTCATTTTTCCAACCAGAACCACTTGTAGTTGCATTTACCTGAACATCTGGATTTGAGCCATTTTCTAGCTTTATTAGTATGGTATGTGCATTAGGATCAAACTGATAAAAGTCTAAAGAGATTACTTTTTGAGCATCTAAATCTACTGGTGATGTTAAATCGATATAAAAGCCTTGCCAAATATCAGAACCGTCATTAAAAAATTGACCAACAATGTCTCCAGAGCCATCTGGATCAACTCTGGTTGAGAAACCACTGTTACCAAATACCGAAAAGTTATCTGAGCTATCAGAAAAGTCTATTGGCATTTGTTGTCCATATAGATTGATTGAAAAAATAAATATTAGTAATCTTAGTTTTATGTAGTTTACTGTCATAGTCTAGTGTTTAAAACAAAACTATAACAAGTAAATCATAACTGGTAATTAAGTACCACAACAAAAACCATACATATGTATAATTACTCAATTAATATTTACAGCTTTAGAAAAATCTAGGGGATTTAATTTTTTTATTTGAATAAAAATTTAAGTCAAATTGAAGGAAAACCTCATGAGAAGAAGGCCCTGAGTAATTAATATCAGATACTATATAATCATAGGCATAACCTAATCGAATATTTGGAAATACAGGAAAATTAATCAGAAAACTAAGCGCATCTTGATATCTGTAAGATGCCCCTAATTCCAATTTTTCAAAAAATAGAAAATTAGTATTAAGGTCAAATGACACAGGAGATTCTAATGTAGATTTAACCATGAAAGAAGGTCTAAACTTTGTAGTTTGTGATAATTGAAAAACATATCCTGCTGTTACAAAGTAATGCAATGCTTCAGAGCCTAACCGTATTCCATTTTCATTTAGATGTACGCTCTGTAACATATTTGGCATAGATATACCTACATAGTAATTGTTACTATATAAAAACGCTCCCGCTCCTAAATTTAAGTTGTTTTCATTTATATTTTGAGAAAAAAAAGGATCATTGTTATCAACTACATTAACGGTAGCTAACCCAATATCATGAATTGTAATACCACCTTTTAGTCCTAAAGCCAAATTAAGTTTATCATTAACTTTTATACGATATGAAATATCTGTATAAATATTGTTTTCTTTAACTGGGCCATGTTGATCTGATATTACAGATACACCTAAACCAATTTGATTACTAATAGGTCCATGTCCTGAAATTGTAATGGTTTTTGGGGCACCAGGAAAACCTGTCCACTGATTTCTGTATAAAGTAGTAATTTGAAGATACTCCTTAGAACCAGCATAAGCAGGATTAATTATGGCTTGATTATACATGTATTGCGTATACTGCGGATCTTGTTGTGCATTTAAGCCTTCTAAACAAACTACAAAAAAAATAACTAAAGTGTAAATATGTTTCATTTTGCAGTAAAAGCCCTTTAGTAGTTTAAATATATCCACCCTGTAACAGGTTTACTGTAATTAGGATCATTAAGATGAAGCACATAATAATAAGTGCCCACAGGGAGAAGGTTTCCACTATTTATACCTCGGTTAGAATAACCGTTCCAAGGGTTTTCATTATGCCCTATAAAAACTAGTGTTCCGTTTCTATTGAAAATTTTTATTTCTAGATTTTCAAAAATATCATAAACTTGGTCAGGAGAAAAATCGTCGTTTTTCCCATCATCATTAGGTGAAACACCTTCTTGTTCTATCTCTTCAAAACAATTATTGATTTTTAGAGGTAATTCAACAAATTCTATACATGACCCATTATCTAATGTGACATATACAGATTGCGGGTAAGTTGTATTAGTATAATCATTTGGTGTTGAAATAGGATTAGTAAAACTATTTAAATCTTCTAATGTCTCATAATACGTATAAATAATATTGGGGTCTGTAGCGATAACGCCTTCAATTTCAGTTAAATTAAATACTGATGTATTATTTCCTTCATCACAAGCCTCTACAACTGGGATATTAATTACTATAGGTGCACTAATGAGTGATACAGGTTGAGAAACTTCGTTATTAGACTCATTAGTTTCTTGAACTGTACCATTGCCAGTACCGTCGTCGTCAACTACAACTAACAATTCAAAATCATTTGGAATATTATCAGGAATTGTTAATTGTATAATGCTGCTTTCTGATTCCCCTATATCTAGTAGAGTATTTGTAACACTTTGCCCCAAAAGGGTTTCATTTACATAAAATGCAACAGGAACTCCCGCAGGTAAAACCTCGGTTGAATTGAAATTATTAACAGTATACTCCACAAAAATCTCTCGACTATCGCATACAACTGAAATGTTATCTATGACAGGTATAGCATCTGGTAATTGACTGTTTAATACTGTAATAATATTATTTATGATGATTAAATCTGCGCTAAACACTCCAGTTCGTGGATTAAAAGCTCCTGTAGTTAATGTTATAGTAGCTTCTGTATCTCCAATGTTTATAATATCTTCTATATCATATACATCTAAATCCATATTATACAATGTACTAGATCTTGTATATGCATTAGTTCCATTAAAAGCATTATCGCGTGGATTTAATGGTAAATCCTCTAAAGCAATACCTTGAAAAATAAGTGATTCCCCAGAATTTAAAGATCGGTCTCCTTCCCAAGCCAAAAACCCTACTTTTGCATCTTCATTATCAATTACATTTAAATTTGAGATTGTAATATCAATACGCTGTTTTTCTCTGTTAATAATCTCTAATCCATGAAATAAATTTACCTGGTTAAGTGGTAGCGTAGACTCCTCATAAATTATAAATATAGACCAACCAGCAAAATTTGTCCTATTACTGCAATATCCCGGGTTTGTAGCCAGTACATCAGCTATACTTAAATTTTCTACAGTATATGTTCCATTTCCTATGGTCGTTACTAATTCTGTAATGTTTTTATAACAAGAAAAATAGGTTAGATCTCCATTAAAAGAATCTTCAAATGTAACATTAAGTGTATCATCTGCTTCAATGTCTGTTCCATTAAGTGTTATAGCTGTATCTCCACTACCAGACCCCGCCCAATATATAAAAGCCTCTTTAATGACTTGAGAGGGTGGCATATTTAAATCTGCACTAGATGAATCAAGTATATTGCAAAAGAAGTTTATATTATTCTCTGCAGGGTTTAATGTATTACCTATTGCTGTATAGCTAAAGCGACCATGATATTGCTTAAAGACATCAATGTCTTGCGCACAGATTTTAGCTATACCGAAAACTATAACTAAAATATACCAATGCTTCATTTTTATGAATTGCTTTACATATAAACTTGAATAGAGACTTTACAGATAAATTACAACATTATCTTATTTATTTAAGACGCGTTTGATAATATCTGCCATTTTTTCTGCACGCGCTATAACCTCTTTTTCTGTCCATGACAATTTAATTAAACAAGAGATATTTCTAGCTATGTAGTGGTCTGAAATTTCAAAAGTTTTGGTTTCTAGATACTTTAAACCTTCTTTTACTTCTTTAGATATCGGGAATAAGGACTTTAGTTCTTTTAAATGTTCCCACCTTCTAATGTAATGCCAATTATTATTATAATAATTCCAACAAGCATCAATTCCCCCTTCTGTGAAGGCTTTAGAAACTTTTGTAGCTGTCTCCGAATCTGGTAAGAAGAAATTTAAAAAAGCACAACTTTCTTCACCTCCTTCTGGAACTGTTCTAAAGGTTACTTCTGGAATTTCAGATAAAGCTTCTCTAATAATATTAAAGTTCTTCTTTTGAATGGCTAAAAATTCTGGTAAGCGTTTTACTTGGGCTAAACCTACTGCTGCATGCAGTTCTGATATTCTAAAATTGTAACCTAAAAATGGGTGTGTTTCTGCTCCTCTATCGTTGCCAATATGATCGTGACCATGATCGCTATAATGGTCTGCATTTACATAATAATCTTTACTATTGGTAACTACTGCTCCACCTTCACCACAGGTAATGGTTTTTACAAAATCGAATGAGAAACAGCCTAAATCTCCAATACTGCCTAAAGGTTTGCCTTTATAAGTTCCTCCAATAGCCTGACATGCATCTTCTACCACCAACAAATTGTGGGTATTTGCTACATTTTGAATGGCTTCCATATTTGCCATACTACCACACATTTGCACAACCATAATTGCCTTAGTTTTAGGTGTTACTGCCTTTGCTATAGCTTCTGGGTTTAAGCCCAAAGTATCATCTATATCTACTAAAACTGGGATTGCTCCTAGGATCATGATGGCTTCGAAACTGGCAACAAAAGTAAATGTTGGCATAATAACTTCATCTCCTGCGCCTACACCTGCTGATGCTAATGCTACTGAAACTGCGGCAGTTCCACTAGAGACTAATTGTACATGTTTGGACTGAAATGTATCTTGTAGCTCTCTTTCTAATTCTTTGGCTTTCCAATGGCCTTTGCGCATTCCATCAAAACCATAGCGCATAATGACTCCATTGTCTAAAACGTCGTTTACTTCTTTTCTTTCTAAATCTCCGAATAATTCAAATCCTGGCATATGTGTATGTTTTTATTTCGAAATGGTCTTTTGCGTTAGGGATTGAGGCATTTGTTGAAGCTCCTCGACGCAGGAGAGAGCGACTGCCGAAAGCCCGACCCTTGTGGTAACGCCCTAATTATTTATATTTCTATTACTGCTTCGTTTATTGGTTGTCTTACTTTTTTAAATTCTGAAAACATATCGTCTTTTGCTCTGTAACCTACCGGAAGGAGCAGTACAGATTTGAGTCCTTTACTGCTTAGTTTTAAAATATCGTCGTACTTAGAGGGAACGAATCCTTCCATAGGGCAAGCATCTATTGCTTCTATTGCGCAAACGGTCATAAGATTTCCTAGAGCAATGTAGGCTTGTTTTGTGGACCATAGTTGACGTTCTTGGATAGACATTTTAGAGACCATTTCTAATAAACCTTCACGATATGGTTTCAATATGTTGTCTGGTGTTTCACGAATGTTTTTTATGTTTTCGTAGTAGTTGTCTACATCTGCATTTACAATATTTTCTTGTATGCATATGACCAATAAATGTGATGCATCTACTACTTGCCTTTGATTATAAGAGTGCTCTACTAATTTAGCTCTCAATGTTTTATCTTCTACAACTAGCATTTTTATGGTTTGTAAGCCATATGAGGTTGCTGTAAGATTAAATGCTTGTTTTAGGATGTTAAGTTTCTCTTCGGATAGCATTTTATCTTCATTAAACTTTTTAGTGGCATAGCGCCATTGTAGCTGCTTTATTGTGTTTGACATTACAATTTATTTTATACAAAAATACGGTTTGAGAACGTCTTTTTATTAAAATGTACTATAAAATAAAGTAATTGATAACTAGTGGAAATTTATTTTAAAAAGTTTTGGTTTTATTTGAAAGAATTAAAAAAGCGTTCTATATTTGCACCCGCATTCAAGGGAATACCTTGATGAGGCACTCAAGGAGAAATGGCAGAGTGGTCGAATGCGGCAGTCTTGAAAACTGTTGAGGGTCACACCTCCGGGGGTTCGAATCCCTCTTTCTCCGCTGAAACGATGTTTCGAAAGAAACATAAAATTTCAAAAACCCTTTAAACCTCAGTTTTTAAAGGGTTTTTCGCTTTTAATAGGATTTTCAGATCGCATCTAAGAATGCATAGTATAGTTACCCTATGGGTTACCCTTTTGCAATTTTAGGTTCGATACCATTCTTAGGGTAACTACTTTGTAAGAATTCGTTGCGAATTCGCCTGAAACACTAGGCTATCATTATGTTTTTAAATCTCTTAGTATTAATTTAAAAACGAAACTATGCTTAAAATTATCTATTTTATTAAGTCTGAAAAGTCTAATAAGAATGACGAATCCCCTATCTATGCTAAAATTTCATATCAAGGTAAAAGTATTACCATGAGTACTGGCAAATGCATTAGTAAAGAGCGCTGGAAATTTACAAGTAACTTAAGAGGACCATTAAGAGTTCAAAAAGAAAAAGTAATTAAAGCATCCCTTGATTCTTTGGCTATATTGTTCGAGACGAAATTCAACTTATTACTCAAAAACAATGCAGCTATTAACCTTTTAGAGATAAAGAGAGAAATTCTCGGAAAAAATAAAGTAAGGGTTAAAAAAAAGATTGGTCTAATCGAGATATTCGATATCCATAATAAAGATTTTGAAAGGAAAGTAAAATATGGACAGCGTTTGCCAGCTTCATTACAAAAATATAATCGAGCTAAAGATTTAATTAAGCTATTCTAATGTAAAAATTATAACATTGATAATATTCCAGTAGAAAAAATTACTGTGCATTACTCAGACATCTAGGGCTACTGTTAAGAAAGATTTACAAAAACTGTTAGAGTTAGATGTTTTTAAAGTTCAAGGCGATGGTCGAAGTACATCTTATCAAATCAAGTTTTAATTTTAAGAATAAGGGTAATAAACCGTTCTATAATATCTGGATAAGGGAGTACTCTTCAATAAATTAAAATATTTACTTTTTGAAGATATAATTTGTAGCATCTAAATTATAGCTGTAACGTTTAAACGGATTTATATACCAATAATCTAAAGATGTTTAATAATTTCTTACAGTTGCTTACTTTGTAAGAAATATCTATAGATAATAATTCATATAAGAGGTTTAACATTTTAGTTAAATAAATTTTAGAGTATGAGTATAAAAAAAATGCCCTCAAAATATAGCTCTCTTAGCTTGTATATTTTAATTATTTTAATTTTCAATTCCTGTTCTACTCCAAAAGATGAATTAGACAAAAAAATAAATCTTGCATTGAGAAATGATAATGTAATTGATAAAAATGAATGGGAAGATATGAAAGCGTTTGTGTTATCAAATCCTGAGGATTTCCCATTAATTACTAAAGACCAACGTAATATAAATATTGAGGAGTTAAATAGCTATATTCTAGATGTGGCTGAAAAAAGACGGAATGTTACTGATGTTGCTGAAATCTATAATCCTAATAAAACTGTAACACAAGAAAATAACGAAAAAGCAGAAGTTAATGTTTACATTGAAAATTCTGCAAGTATGGATGGTTATGTTAACAAAACTACTGAGTTTGAAGCTGCACTTTCTGATCTATTAGTTCAAATTCAGTACCGTTATGATAGCGAGAACCTCAATGTAAATTTTATTAATACTAAAATTCATAAATCTGAAATAACTGAAGTTAATGATTTTGTTGAAAAATTAGAGCCAAGTAAATCACCTTATAAAGTTGGAGACAGATCTGTGAGTAAGCTTAATGAAGTTCTCGAGATTATTCTAGATAGTACGTCTCAAAATAACATCTCTGTTTTTATCTCAGATTGTATTTATTCATTGGGTAAAGCAAAAGAAACTATAGGTGCTCTAGAGTTTCAAAAAAGTTTAACTAAAGGCGTCTTTCTTGAAAAATCTAAAGAATTTAATTTTTCTACTATAATCTTGAAAATGGAGTCAAGGTTTAATGGAAAATATTACGATAAAGATGATAAACCAACACTGTTAACTGAAGCGCAAAGACCATATTATATATGGGTGATTGGTTCAGATCAAAATGTATTACAATTTTCTAAAACAATTGATTTAGAAAAACTTAAAGGCTTTGTTAATAGCTATTATTTACTTAATGATTTTTCAAAAACCTCTCCTTACACCACTGTTTTGAGGAATACTAATCTTATAGGTAGATTTAGACCTATTGATAAAAAATCAAAAACTATAACCGGTATAAATGAATTAGAATATAGAAATGCTATTTTCCAATTTGCCGTAGCAATAGATTTAAGTGGTATTTCTGTAGATGACGACTATTTGACTTCTATTGAGAACTATATAGTTTCTGAAGGATTTAAAATAAGGTCTATTGATAGAATTGATGCTTCTAAAGTTCATAAAAATGATTGGATAAAGTTAGAGAAAACCTCTGCAACTCACATCATAACTATAAGCTTTAAAGCAGATAATGTATTACAAGATTTAGAAATTGAACTCCCTGTTAAAGCTCCAAATTGGATAAGTGCAAGTTCAAGTATTGATGATAAAAAAATTAAAAATCAGTTAAGCAAAACCTTTGGCTTAAAATATTTATTGGAGGGAGTTTCTGAAGCTTACTATCTTAAAAATGGTGATGAACAATCATATATAAAAACCAAAATAACTATTAAAAAATAAATCTATGAATTTAAATGATTTCTTTGCTGTTATCTACGAATTGTTAGGGTATGCTGGTACTTTTTCAGATGATATATATCAAGAAGAACTATATACTTCAGTTGGGTTAATTAATATTTTTGTGGGACTGTTTTTAACTATAGTTTTCTATTTTTTTAATAGACCAAAATTCTCCAAGCTCAAATATTGGCTATTCATGCTTCTAATAAGTTTCATCATTAATTTCGTAGTTGGAATATTAGTAACTCAAAACACCCTTACAGCTTTAGGGTTGGAGTATAAATTCATAGATTATGCCCTTTTTGGGCTTAAAAATGCCGTTATATGTATTATTGTGTTTGTCATCTGGTCATATGCATTCAAATGGTGGAATTCAGATACAAAAGGTATTCCCAAAATTTTCTTTGGCAAATTTTAATTAAAATTAAAGTATTCAGATTATGGCTAAACTATATGTTTTTGGTATTGGTGGAACAGGAAGTAGAGTAATACGCTCTTTAACTATGCTCCTTGCTTCTGGTATAGATACAGGTTTTGATATTGTACCTATTTTAATAGACCCTGATGGTGCTGGTGGTGACCTTAATAGAACTACAAAGCTATTACGAGAATATCAAGATTTGTATACAGCTGGTGCAGGACACAAACCCAATAAATATTTTAAGAACAAAATTACTACTCTAGGTGATATTATTACTGAAAAAGGTGGTGGTGCTAAGGTTTTTGATGGCTTTAGGTTTGAATTAGATGGAGTTCAAAATGATAAATTCAAAGACTTTATTGATTTTAATAGTTTAGACAGAAACAATAAAAACTTAGCTAAGCTTTTATTTTCTGAAAAGAATTTAGACGCAGACCTAGATGTAGGTTTCAAAGGAAATCCCAATATAGGTAGTGTTGTACTTAATCAATTTACCAAGTCTGAAGTATTTCAATCATTTGCAGATACTTTTGAAGCTAATGATAGAATCTTTATAATTAGCTCTATTTTTGGAGGTACTGGTGCTGCAGGTTTTCCTTTACTAGTTAAAAACCTCAGAAAGGCAAATATTGAAGGTAAGCACTATGAGTATTTAAAAAACTCTAAAATTGGCGCCATAACTGTTCAGCCCTACTTTAAGGTAAAACAAAATGATAATTCTGAAATTGATAGCCATGGTTTCATTACCAAAACTAAAGCTGCATTACATTATTATTCAAAAAATATTTCTGGTAATAATTCTGTAAATCACTTATATTATATTGGAGATGCCGCTGACAACACTTATGAGAATAATGAAGGTGGGAAAAATCAACAAAACGATGCTCATTTTATAGAATTAAGTTCTGCTTTAGCTATAATTGATTTTGCACATACTGATGATACTTATTTACAAACCACAAATGGAAAAGCTATTAAGCCAAAATTTAAAGAATTTGGTATAAACGGAGACAATAATTTAAGTTTTGGCAATTTATATGGTGCTTCACAAAATTTATTGAAGCAGAATTTAATTGAATATTTTTATTTCAATTTATTTACAAACAATTATCTCAAAGATTGGTTAAAAGCGCCTTTTGCAAAAGAATATGAACCAGTTATAGATCAAAACTTTCTATACCAAGGATTTTATAAAACACTAACCGCTTTTAATAGTTCATTTAGAGTTTGGATTGCAGAACTATCACGAAACAGTATAGCTTTTAGTCCTTTTTCAGTCAATCCGGTTGTTAATCAAGAAAATAAAATTACAGACTTTAGTTTAGGATCAAATAACATTTTTACACTAGTTAGAGATACTCCAGAGAAAAAGAACTTAAATCCATTTGCAAGTAATAATGATGAGCTTTTTGTTTCTTTTTTAAACAAAGCTGCTAAAGCAACCGGTAATGCACCTGATGCTCCAAAACGGTTTTTAGAAATATTTTCGCAAGCAACAACAGCTGTTGTTAATAAAAAACTTATATAATTATGGGTAAAGTATTAAGACTTTTTCAAGATAAAGATTTACAAGATTGGGAAGACAGAGGTGAACCTTATGGTCCATCGGTTATAGATTCAATAAAAAACCCAGATGGCGATTTTTCTAAAAAAGATCCCACTTCAATACCCAGTCCTTTTGCTAGAATTGATCTTATTCGCTCAGCTTTTAAATATGTCGCTGATGATAAAAATTTAAACGGTCAAACCATATATCATAAGTTAGTATCTGATTGTTTAGACGTTGCCGAAATGTTCTTTAATTTAGATAAATATGGTGATAGTGTACGGATTGAAGTATGGGATAGAAAAGTAGACTTAGATATATTATTAAATTCAAGTAATCATAGGCATAGACTGTACGGAGAAACTTTACAGCTATTTTTAAATCAAGATGCTGAGGCCAATAACTTTGATGATTTACAAAAAATGTACTTTCTATTTTACGATAGTAAAATCATTGGAGGTACATCACCTACTAGTTTGTTTTTTACTTCTGCAAATGATAAAAGTTTTATAGATTTTGGTGAAGGTAATGATATCTTTTTTGATGAAGACTTACAACCCTTATATAAAAGAGATACCGAATTTCAAATCTATTTATATTCACTTTTTAGAGCATATCCAAATTTATCTAAAAAAATGGCAAACTTCTATAGTTATTTAGAACTAAGTATAAAAAATCTAGACACACATGATAAGAGTACTTTTTCTATAATTTCTAAATTAGATACTATAACACCTGATAAACTTATTACAGATTTAAATAATAACTATGATACCTTAGATACGGGAATTGAGAACAATAATATTGAAGTTTTAGGAATTCCTTTAAAGAAAAGAAAGATTGCTAACGTAAAAAAATCTATAGTTGAAAGTAGTGAATTAATCATAAGTTCAAATAAAGGAAAATTAAAACCTTTAGTATTACAGAATAATCTTAACCAACCTTTAGTGTATACATTTCCAAACGTGTTATGGAATAGTAGTTGGGAAGTCCCCCATTTTGACTCTAGACCAATGGATGAAAGGACTCTACCAAACCAAAAAGATAAATACCCATACATTACGGTTAGTGATTTTTTACAACCTTATATCATTAGCTTACCATTTCCTTTAAACTCTGGTGATTATTTTAATGGTAATACTATTTATGAGAGTGGTGACCCATCTAAAAGTTACTTACTTCCATTGACCAAAACATTTTTTGAGTATTTTGATACCGAAGATTTGCAAAAACACTTACCAAATGGCATGCCAATGATTGAAATGCGGGTTTTTAATAACTCAGTTGATGTTATTTTAAGAATTCCAATTAGAGGTAATGCAAGAATAAATCATATTACGCTTACTCGTACATATCAAAATAAAGGTATTGCTAACGCAGTTCCTGATGAGACTATGAATCAAGGTAATATTATAGCAAATACAGTCTCATTAGCTATTTATCCTTTTGTAAAATTTACAAATGAAGATAAACCATTTTATCGTTTAATGTTTTTAGATAATGATGATGCTTTAGATACTAAACATTATACCTACGCTTTAGAGTTCTATAAAAACTCTTTAATGGAACCTATTGAAAATGAAAAAACGTCTAGAAGCTTAAAAATACAGGATGGTATACAGACAGATTACTATTCGCTTGAACAAGATTTTGATTACATAAAATTGAACCATAATACAGCAACAGGAATAATAGTACCAAAATTAAAACAAGTAAATGGAACAACTAAAATAAAATTTGCTGTTGACTTTGGAACAACCAATACTCATGTTGAATATAAAATTGACGGAGAAAATGGCTCTTATCCATTTGAAATAAAGAAAGAAGAAATACAATATTCAACTTTACATTCTAATAGCTCTGAAATAAATGATAATGTTGGCAAATATGCTGATATTATAGAGATGAATAGCTTTATTAGGCATGAATTCTTTCCTGAAATAATTGGAGGGGAATCTGAGTTTAAGTTTCCAATACGTACTGTTACTGGAGAGGATATAAAATTAGAGTTTTCTTCTATACCAGAGGCTTTGGGAGATATCAATATCCCATTTGATTATGAAAAATATGGTAGTAAGAGAAATACTCATATTTCAACTAATTTAAAATGGTCTGATTTTCAAGATTCCAACAGTAAAGATAAGATTAGAGTAGAAAAGTTTATTGAAAAGCTCCTATTACTTATTAGAGGTAAAGTACTCAATATGAATGGGAATTTGAGTAAAACTGAAATTATTTGGTTTTACCCTTCTAGTATGGATGACACTAAAGTTAAAAAATTAGAAGCTATCTGGAATACTTACTTTAAAAAATATTTTGACTCCAGTCATACTCTTAGACTTTCAGAGTCTATTGCTCCATTCTATTTCTATAAAAGTAATAGAAATATTTCGGCATCAGATAAACCAGTAGTTTCTATTGATATAGGTGGAGGTACAAGTGACTTGGTGATTTTTAAAGGGAAATCCCCTATCCTACTCTCATCAATGAAATATGCTGCTAATTCAATCTTTGGGGATGGTTATGGAGGCTCTCCTGAAGTCAATGGTTTTATTATTAAGTATAAAGACAAAGTAAGGGACCTATTAGAAAAAAATAGTCTCACTGAATTACTTAGTGCTTATAATCAAATAAGTAGTAGAAAAAAATCCGAAGATTTAATTGCTTTTTATTTTTCTTTAGCTAATAATAAGGATATAAAGGATAAAAGAGTTCCTATTGAATTTTCCAGATTTTTATCTGATGATTCAGATTTAAAAATAGTATTCCTATTATTTTACGCTTCAATTATATATCATATTGCTAAACTAATGAAGGCAAGAGATTTAGGTGTCCCAAAAAATATTATTTTTAGTGGTACAGGTGCCAAAGTTATTTTAATAGCTAATGGAGGGACGAACTTAGAAAACTTAAACAAGTTTACTAAGCTGGTATTCTCCAAAATTTTCAATCATGAGATAAGTCATGACATTGAAATAAAAATGGAAGCAGACCCTAAAGAAGTCACTTGTAAAGGAGGTTTAGAAATTAATTCAGAAATTGAGAGTTCTATTAATATTGATAATATCAAAGAAGTTTTAATTGGAGATATTGATAACACATTAGTATCTAACAAACCTATTACTTATAAAAATTTAGATGATGCTCTTTTAAAAGAAATATATAAAGAGTCCATTAGTTTTATTGATTTTATTTTTTCGCTAAATAATGAAATGAATTTTAAAAACTATTTTGATGTAAATCCAAAACATTTAGAGGAATATAAAACTATGCTAGAGGCTAATGTTATGGAAGATCTTAAAAGTGGACGTGATGAAAAAATTGAAAGGCTAAATGGTAATAATAGTATTCCATTAGAGGAATCTTTATTTTTTTATCCACTCATTGGCGCATTAAACAATTTGGCATATAAAATAGCTATTTCAAATTAGAACAATGAAAAACACTATTCATTTAACTTACTTGATCTTTTTTTTTATAATTAATGCTCTTCCAGCACAAATATCTCAAAACAAGTATAATAGGGCAATAAATTATTGTGCTTGCAATTTTGTTGATGCTTATGCAAAAAATTATACAGAATTAAACAAAGATAGTAATGAGGCTCAAGCCTATTATAATTTTATTAAACCTGCTATTGATAATTGTAATATAGAAGATGTAATAACATACTCTGAGTTAAAATCTTTGCTAAATAAATATGAGTTTGGAAATTTAGAAAATAAACTTTCGCCTGTAATTTCTAAATTGGATGCTGATTTTGAAGAATCTATGAATACTCAAGAAGTTCTTCTAATGATTATAACTGGAATATATGAAAATGGGGCTCTAGAATCTTTGTATACATCATATCCTGGAATTATTAAACAAAAATCTCGGGTAAAAACTAAGCTTGAATATTTTTTTGATTTGTTAAAGCCCGAAAGCTTATCAACTGAAACTGCAAAACAAAACGATCCTATTGAATATGATACATCTTCCAATGTATTAAAGACTCATGCTAAAAAACAAACAAGCAGTAACTGGCTATATTTTATATTGATGTTAATATTATTTTTAGCTGTTATATTTTTTGTATTTAGCCAGTATCGTAAAGGCTTAAACTATAAACTAGAAACACTTGAAAGAAGATTACAAGCAATTGAATCTTCTGGTTCTAAATCTTCAAATAATACTGAAGTTACAAACGAAAGATTTAATAGCTATAAAAAACACATTGATGATAACGTAGGAAATCTGAAAACTAGATTGGAAAAACTTGAGAAAAGTATAGAAAAAAAACAACAATATAATTCTCCTGTAAAGCAACCTGTTTCTAGTAGTACCCATACAGAAACTAAATCCAGACAAACTGGACCAGAGCCTAAAACTATAAATAACTTTTATGCCTACGCGCCTAATAAAAATGGCTCATTTGCTATATCTAGTTTATCGTCTCAAATTCAAGAATCTAAAACATGTTATAAAATCACTGTAGATGAGAGAACTCCAAATAATGCAGTATTTGAATTTTACAGTTCAGAAGGTTCTGTTAAAAAAGCAACCAATACTCCTGAAGTTTTTATAAAGCCAGTTTGTGAAAGCACTCAAGCTATTGATCAAAATGCAAAAAATATTATAACATTAAAACCAGGTAAACTAAAAAAAGAAGGAGATTTATGGGTTTTAATTGAAAAAGTTGAAATTAAGTATGGATAACATTACCTTAATTGAATTAGTTCTAGTTTGTGTTATTATTATGCTTCAAACCAGATTTGGTTTAAAAACCTTATCTAAAATTAACTTTTTAAGGCGTATAGTACCTACAAGCGATTTTTTTAAGATTACTAAACATAAAATCCCTTCTAAAGATTTAAGAGATGTACATCCTAAACATATATTATCTCAACTCTCATCTTATGATGATAATGAAGAGGATGAGGAGGATGATTATTTAGATGTTTTAGAAGTAGATAAAGGTGGGAACATTTATACTCCAGATGATGAAGAGCATATTGATACAAATCTAACTGAAGTTAGTCTTATAAATCCTAATGAAAAAACCAATCCCGTTTTTGATGAGCTCTTGTATTCAATAAACGTATATTTATTAAGAAATAAAGGAGCTACTACAGATTTTAAGTTGATTGAAGATATTGTTGAACGAAAAATAAATTCTCATGATGATTCAATCACTCAAACCGTTACTATACCGCTTTACATGGGGCTAATGGGTACTATGTTAGGTATAGTTTTCGGTCTTGCAAATTTATATTTAGCGTCAAGCACTTCAACTAATTTTGAAGTTCAAGGTTTTCTTTTAGGTGTATCCATAGCTATGATTGCTAGTTTTTATGGTCTGGGATGGACAGTTTATAATTCAAGTTTTAATCACAAATCTGCAAGAATTGAAGTAGAAGATGCTAAAAACGATTTTTATACTTTCATGCAAATTGAATTACTTCCCATAATAAATAAAAGTATATCGTCTAGCGTACATCACCTTCATACTAATCTCGTTAAGTTTAATGAAGATTTTGGAATTAATGTTAATGAACTTTCTGGACTATTAAACCAAAACTATGATGCCATAAAAGCCCAAGATAGAATTTTACAAAAATTAGATACCATAGATATTGCAAAGTTTGTGAAAGCTAACTTAGATATAATGGTAGAACTCAGGACTGGTTCAGAACAATTTGCAAAGTTTAATCAGTATTTAGGTCTGTTAGATGATGTAAACACAAAAGGTCTAAAATTATCAAATTCTTTTAATGCTATTCTTTCTGAAACTAACAATTTTAAACATCTAGCTGAGAAGCTAGATCAAAGAATTGAAGAGGTTAACAAATTAGTTACATTTTTAGATGATCACTACACCGCTATTGATAATAGTAGAGAATATGTTTTAGGAGCCGTTAAAAACACGGATGATATATTAGTAAAGTCTCTTAATGAATTAAGAAACCACGCTTCTAAACAGGTTGATGCTATTAAAGAAATAGTCATTAAAGAAGAAGATTTGATGACTAAAGAACTAGCTAATAACAGAAGCCATTTTTCAAAATTATCTCTGCTTGAAGAATTAAATCAAAATTCAATTGATCTTAAAAATACTTTTTCTTCTCAACTAGAAGGTAATAATAAAATCTTGGAAGCTATAAATGAGAAATTAGAGTTGCTAGAATCTAGAGGTGCTAAAAATAAAAAATCCTTTTTTACAAAGTTTAAAAACTGGTTTAAACTAAAATAATGAAAAAAACACAAAACAATTTTTTTTGGATGAGCTTTTCTGATCTCATGATTAGCTTATTTTTTGTTGTGCTTGTTTTATTTGTTCTCACATTTGTGATGCTCAAAGGGGAGCAAAATAAACTTGAGGAAACAGTAGAGAATTTAGAAGAAAAGTTAGAAGTTTATGATTTAGTAGAGCAAAACTTAATACCATTAAAAAAAGATACACTTCTATTTAGATATGAAGATATATATAAGCGTTTTACCTTGGCTTTTGATGTGAATTTTGTAATTAAAAAATCTAAAATTAAAAGAGGTGAACTTAGAAATTTTCAGAGAACTTCAAGAAAAATTATTGATGTTGGTAGGCAGTTACAAAATACCATTGATAGATTAGCCGAAGAAAAGAAGAATAATGAAAAAATGAATGAAGTATCCTATCTGGTAATCATCTCTGGTTATGCATCACACTTAAAAAATGCTAATCAATTTAGTGACTATGAATTAAGCTATCAACGCGCCTATAATCTTTGGAACTACTGGAAATCTATAGGTATTGATTTTGAAGCTGACAAATATAAAGGCTTAATAGATTTACAAATATCAGGTAACGGTTGGGGTGGAGTTGGTAGGTTTGAACGCGATCCTGAAAACTACTATAGAAACGAAATTAAAAATCAACGATTCATCATACAAATAATACCTAAAATTGGAAATGCGAACAAAACATAATCACTAACACGGAAGTACACAAAATAACTTTTCTCTCCTAAAAGTTAGTTAATAGCTCATAAATTTTAAAGTAAAACGCAAGTTTTGAAGTCTGATTAGTGATTTCTTGACATGTTTAATTTTCTATCACTATGAGTAAAACAAAAGACAAAGGATACCTTTGGTTATATGTTCTGGGCCTTTTATCAACTTCTATCTTGGGATTTTGGAAAGCAATATTGGTTTCTTGCAATTATAATGGTCTTCACGACTACATAAGTGCTCAATATACAGTAACTAAGCTAGTTGAATTAAAAGAAAAATCAACATGGAACAATCTATTAATTATAATACCAGTTATACTGATTTTTGTGATGTTTGTGTGGGCAAAAATTGCTATAAAATTCAATAAGGCTAAAAATGGCACAGAGGCCTTATTCAAATTAAAATCCTTTTATAAAGATTATATTCAACTGGCTGGTTACATTCAAACTTTAATAGGGTTCTTTATTGCCATTTTAAGCCTTGTGCCGATAACTCAAGAAAATATTAGTGATAGTTTTGAAAAACTTGACATCTCCCCTCCAGACTTAACATTGGTAGCTTTTCCTATAGGAATGGCACTAATTACTTCCATATTTGGATGGGCATTCGGAAGTCTAATAGCAACACCTGACAATGAATATGATGATAATTTGAATAAATCTGTAAAAACCCTTAAAGAATCCTTAGATGAATTAACAAAAGAGGTCTTATTAACCAAGGTAAAGTACGAGAAATCTACAGAAACATTTGTGACAAACTCAAGTAGACTTTACAAAAAACAAGAACAAGTTATTACTCAATATAATGCTTCGTTAGAAACTCTTAGGCAAACTAATAAAGATTATACGCAAGAAGTTAAAGCCACATTAAATGATATAAAAAAAGACTTAAGGGCGTATCAAGAAATTTATGAAAAGGCAATTCTAGAACTTACCCAAAAAATATTAAGCCTTTATGAAGAAAGTCAAAAAGAAATAAAGGAAAAAATCACAGAATATTATTCGGAATTAGCAGGAAGAATTAATAGAGAGTTAGACAAGATTAGTGAGCTAGACAAAATGATAGCTGATTATTTAGAGGCTCTTAAAGAAGGTTTTAAGGGCACTCTTGAAGAGATTAGTCAATTCAAAGATTTAGTTAAAAAATATAATGAAGCAATAATTAATAACACAAAACTATCTAATGAATTTTTAAGTGCTATAAAAACGGGGATTGAAAATATTGACCCAGGTATAATCGGTAAATTATATGAAAGTCAAAACTTAAAGAAAGATATTCAAGAAGTCAAAGATGCCCTTGAGGCTCTTCATGAAAGTGTCCGTAAGAAAGATGGATTTAGGGCAAGATTGATAAAAAAAATATTCGGAAAAGGAGGTTCAGAGTTATGAAAACAGATATACTCAGAAATACGGAAATCTTCGTCTTTTTAGCTATGGTATTCTCTATATTCACAGCTGTTTTGCTAACAAAAAACGGACAATATGAAAAAGAAAAAATTGCAAAAAAAGAAAAAGAAAAAACCGTAGTAAAGGAAAAAGAAGATTTAGAAATTAAATTGGACTCTTTAATTTTGAGAACTGAATTCTATGAGAGCAAATTAGCAAAGCATGTAAACAATACACTACCTCATATTGAGTTAAATGGTGCAGAAGAGTTTAATTTTCCTTCACGCGAATCAGTTATACCGGAAGATTTTGCAACGTATTTAAACGATTCAATAGTCCCAAAATTAGCTACATACATAGAACAGTGCTCTGGCTGTAACGCCATTTATATTGTGGGTCATACCGACAACCAATCTGTAGGAAAAACACATAGGAATCTAAATTTTGATGAAGACGTTTATAACTCATTACGATTAAAAAAATATCATAATATTGAATATAATTCCAATACAGACCTAGGATTGTTAAGGGCTGTAAGTATCTATCACTTCTTAAAGAATTACGAAAGTATAAATAATAAGATAAAACATTGGTTTCCTATGTCTTCAGGTCCTTTAATTGATCCTGATACAGGTAAACTAAGTAATGATATAATATTTAAAGAAGGTGATAACGAGAATAACAAAAAAAGACGTATAGAAATATGGCTATACGCTTATAAAAAATAAACTTCCATATTTTATGGGTTTAAGACTGAAATGTTATAGATTTACTTGTATTATAAATTGGCCCTCAAGAACAAATCAATGAAAATTAAATATTTTCTAATCTTTATTACTATTTTTTCTCTAGCTGGATGCAATGGTTGTTCTAAATCTGCCCAAAAATTAAACCGAACAAGATTAGAAAGACCAGATACCTCAAACAGAGAAAATCGTAATGCAAATTCAAGTGGAAGAACAGTAATAAAAATGCAAAAAAGAAATGGTGTTTATACCATTCCTGTAGAATTAAATGGACAAAGAATGAATTTTATATTTGATACTGGGGCTAGTATTATTTCAATTTCTCAAAAAGAAGCCGATTTATTAATGACAGATGGCACCTTAACTAAAGATGATATTAAGGGTACGGCTAATTTTAGGGATGCCAATGGCGATATTTCAGAAGGAACTCTAGTTAACATTAAAACTGTTAAAATTGGTAATACTATATTAAAAGATATTGAGGCATCTATTGTTCATAACACTAAAGCCCCTCTCCTTTTTGGGCAATCAGCATTAGAAAATTTTAAAAAGGTTTCTGTCGATTATAATAAAGGTGAATTAATATTAGAGTAAAAACTTTATTTTGATTCTGGTCCTCTAAAACCAATAAACTTACCATTGGTACTCCAAGTAGCAATACTTCCATCTTTCAAACTATAATTGATCCAACCACTACGATATCTCCCTTTTCCTCTTGGATTAACAGACTTATCTCCTTTTCTTAAAAATTCTTTTAATCGATCTGATCCTAGCTTATTAATAGCAGCATCTGTTCTATAGACCTTTCTTAAATCATTATTAGATTTAAAACCAAAATATTCAGGATGCTTAGTTACAGCTCTTCCAACATGGGTTAAATCTGAATTTTTATATTTTGAAATTGCTGATTTAAACAATTTTTTTGGATTTGAGCTTAGTTTATTTTTAGCAGCTTTACCTTTCTTAATTTTTCTTTTCTGAACCGTACTTTTATTAAACCTAGATACAGCGTAACCTCTTTTTGAATTTAAATTAAATTTTCTTGCCCTTTTATTTAATCTATTTAGTCTAACATTCTTTTTAGAATTGGATTTCGCATAACCTCTTTTAGATTTTTTATTAAATTTTTGCCTTAACTCTTTGCGCTTAGCAACCTTATTAAATTTATTTTTTGCAGTTCCTTTCCTAGATACTTTGTTAAACTTTTGCTTAATTGGCTTACGAGAACTTCTATTAAATTTATTCTTTGCTATACCTTTATTAGTAGCTTTATTAAATTTTGGTTTTAATCTACCAGCCTTTTTAAAAGACTTTGGGACATTACCTTTTGGTCTTTTAGGGCCACCAGTAAAAGATAAAGTAAGAAGTAAAACTATTAAATATATAATCTGCTTCATGATATCAACTGTTACCTTTCATGTACTGAGATATCCCGCTATAAATATGTTTAAATGCTGTTGGGTTGGTATTGTAAAGAATTGCTAATCGTTTAGCATCTTGAATTGCTACAGACTGCATTGCATCTAAAGCGCTTTTTCCTCCAAAAAAAGAAACACCTCGTTCTAACCATGATTCCTTAGTTTTTGATAATGACGGATCTAGTTCTAATAAAATTTTAGAATCATCAGCCAACCATAAAATATCATTACTCCAAAGGGTTTCATGTATTTTTGCTAAATAAAACTTATTCTTTTCGTCTCTATCTATAAAAGACCAATTTCTATTATATAAAGCTGAAATAACACCTTTGTTATTAAACCCTTCATCTTCAGCATTAAAGTTACAATAACCTAATATTTCTCTCAATTCAGAGTCATCATATTTAGAGCTTAAAGCTTTATTGAGATAAGTTAATGCTTTTTTAGGGTTATTATCATTGTAATAAGCCATATAGCCTAAATAAGCATTAGCTGCTGGGGAGCCATTATCTGCAGCTAAGCTTAACCATTTATTAGCTTTTTTGTCATAATTAAGAAAATAAGCTATACGCCCCAGACTAAAAAGGTATCTAGGGTTTCTTTTCACTTCTTTTAAAGCAAAATCTTTGCCTTCAATAATTAAATCTGCAAGTTCACGGGGGTCTGTAGCTTCTATAACTTCATCAGAAGCTCCAAGAACTCCATAAGGAAGATGAGGATCACTAGGATGTCCAGCATAGTAATCAATCATTTCTGCTAATTCTGAATCAGTTAAAGCATCAAAATCAGTATTAAAATTGTCAAATTCATTATCAATTTCATTAGTTGAATTAGTACTTGACATTCTTGAAGATCGAGATTCAGAATCACAGTTATTTAATAAAATTAAAGAACTATAAACGAAAGTGAATAAAATTTTTTTTAACATAATGAATTAATTATAAACTAATGTAAGAATTTATGTTATCCATTGTTATTTGGATTAAAATTTTTATTGTAGATTCTTTCAATTGAATCTTTAGCATAGACAGCTCCAAGTAAACACCAAGCCCATAAAATAAAATAATCAATTGTATCATTAAATTCAAGTACTTTGCTATCTGTTAATTTTAGAGCTAATATTGCTATAGATGATGCGATTACTCCAAAAGTCATACTTGTATTAACTCTTTGTTTTTTAGTAGGTAAATCATTGATAATACTTTCTATTTTCAGCTTAAGGTCATCTGTTTTTTGTGAAACCAGGTTTACAGCTTGATTCCTAATTTGTGCCTGACCTGGTTGTTGATTATTTTGAAGACCATCTATTTCATCTCGAACAGAAATCATTCTAGAAATCAATGACTGTAAATCGTTTTTAATTGGTAATAACAATGCATAATTTACACGAGCCCACCCTCCAATAATTCCTGCAGTGAGAATAATTAAAATAATAAGCCAAATGTTAGGTGAGTCTTTCTGTTTGGACTCTTCATATTTATATACAGTTTTGTTTTTAAATTCTTTAATAACTTCAAGGTTTTCATCACTCTTTTTCGCTAAGGCTTTATTTTTTGTATCAACAGCAGTCATTAAGGCGTTAAACGTATCTTCTTTCAGTCTAGGAGCATTTTCTTTTAGTTGAAGCGAATTAACTGCTGACTTAATGGCATTAACAGAATTTTTAACTTCTTTGTCTTCGATCTCAATCTTATCAGAAAAAATAGCAGATAGACTATCTATCTTTTTTTTGTCGATATCGTTGATGATGACCTTTCTGGCTTCAAGTAAGGTATTTACCTCTTCATCATCATTAAAAATTTTTCTTTCCGTAAATGATAAAATAGCTAGAGTAATAATCAAAAGGCCTGTAAATATTTTAATTGATTTTTCCATAGTTAAATCTTTTTATTGCTTTTAGTCATGATTTATATCATTAAGTTAATTAATCCACTAGAACAACAGAATGGTAATTATAGGGAACAAAAAATCTATTTATCGTTAACTCTATAATTTCAAATTAATAAGCATGAATTATTTAGTTAGACAATGTAAATTCCTAACGTTTTGCACACCAGCAGTAATCTGGCGCATTTTTTCGTTTTTTGCATTTCCGCTTTTTACCCTGTTCCGAACACTCTTGCTCAGTTACATTCATTACAGCTGCCTGAGGTAGATCTTTTGATGTTATATCTAGACCAGTAGCTTCGCAATCTTCCAAACCATAATTAGCCAAAAGTTTGTCAATTTCGTCGAAAATTTCATCTGGTATCTCATTCATCCTTGATTTTAGTGTACTCATATCAAATTAATTTTGTGAAAAAATGGTTAATGTATCCGTTTTTGTCTCGTTGCTCTCATTTAAAGAAGAACTAACAACATAAAGTTTGCCTTCATAATCATCATTACCTAAGGTAAATTTATTTAGTATTTTTCCCGCTGAGTCTGTTTTATTCTTATAATTATTAAATATTCCCCGTTGTTGCCCTAAAGTATCAACAACTATGGTCTCTGCTTCAGAACTTAGACTTACAGTCCCTGAATTTCGGAATAATTCTGTTGTAATGTCGATCTCACTGAATGTATTTGGCATAATGGTTAAAGAGGAAGAAGTAACGTTTATTTCGTTTAAGAAAGCTTTTGAAAAGCTGATATAAATTTCTTTTGAAATAAGAATATTATTCACATTTATAGTGGCTTTAGCTCTTATGGAATCCGCATCATTATGTTTTACTCTTAAAGTTGCCTGCTTCATCTGAATGCCATTCTCTTGAATTAATTCAATACTTTGACTTGATGCTTCCACCGTATCCTTAAATACTTTAAAATCTACCATTCCATCTGCTTCAGTCGAAAAATCATCTGGGAACATAGCAATAATCTCAATTTCTTGGACACCATCGGCCTGAGCATTATCATTTTCCACAGAAATTGTCAGAATATTATCTAAATTATCAGGGTCAAATTCGTTGTCATCATTACATCCAACTACTAAAAATACTAGGACTAGAAATTTAGTACTTATTCTCATTTTAATTAATTTTAATGTTAGGAAAAAGACTTTGTAACCACTTTTTTATTTCCAAGTCAATTGAAATACCAATATAAGGTTGGATTGCAATGGATTTACTCCCATTAATGGCGTCTAGCTTATTATAAAACATCCCGCCAACATTAACTCTTGTGCCTTGTGTTAAAACCTTATAACTCGCTCCAACCAGCAAAGAATAATTCCCAAAAAAATTATCCCTTACATTCGCCTCTTCAATAGAACCAATTGTAACACCTGTATGAATAGCCAAACGTTGCATAATGCTGAGTCTAGAAATTTGGAGTGGGACATCCTTATTAGAAGGGGAAAGTGAAATATTAACTCCAACGAAAAGATTACCTCCCCTAGGAGTGCTTTCATTATCACTTAAATAGGCTACATAACCAAAATCGGGAACTAAAGACAATTCATATGATGATTTAAAAGATGTAGAATAAGTAGAAATTGGCACAGTATTACTTAAAATTTCAGGAATAAATTCCCCTAGATAATTTGGTAAAAATTGACCGTCTTGAAACGTTTCCGTTTCCATGTTGACAGCATCATTAATTTCTTCCAATAATTTTCCAGGTTTGATAGTTTGATCGTTGAATTTTCCTAATAAGTATTTTTCATAAAAATTATAAACATTAACATAATCCGGTGCATCTACAATATCAGTTGAAAACTGCGTAACATCTGTCTCTTTAAATTCTGATTTAGACAAAATCCATTTAGAATATTTAACTAAGTCTTGATCAGTATACTTATCTTGATTTTCAGTAAAATTAAGAATCACAAATACTCTTTTAGCAGCTATTTTCAATGCATTTATGATTTTGGCCTTTTTAGATTTCAATTCTTCCTTTTTTTTCTCAATCTCTTTAGCATCAGTAATTCCAGATATATATTCAGCTTCTTTTAAATCTAAATCACTAAGGTCAATGTCTTTAATTAAACTCTTATAGTGTTGCATCTCTGCCAACGTAGGGTCATACGTAATGGAGTAGTCGCCATTTTTATCACTCAATAACTTTAAAAGTTTCATCCATTCTTTGTCCTCGGTAAACCAATTGGTGTTCTTTTCATCATGCATCATTAAAAACAGGCCAGTTATACTTTCACTTTCATAGCATGAAGCTTTTAATCTGTAGAATCTATTTGGCTTCAATGGTGGGATAACGGTTTCATATAAATTGTTATCACCATCTTTTTTGTTCCATGTTACTTTTACGTTCGGTACAGCATCGAAGAACTTATTATAGAAATCATCATTATTGGTATTATAGAAACCTTTTGATTTACTTTTTTTTAATATTTGGAGTTCTATTTTTTGAATGTAGACATACTTATTAGGCACTTCAATCTCCTTATCAGTTATTTGAACACCAATATTAACCGCTTGAGAATACAAACTACTTGATTGTATAAAAACTAACAATACTACTAGTAAACATCTAAGTGATTTAAGTAATATAAATGTGAATATTATAATTGACTTATCAGTCTCTTTAATTTTCATATTATTAAATTTCTATTAATGCAAATGATTCATCCTCTTCTAAGTAAGTAATTTTATATCCATACTCTTGCTTTGGATATTCTTCAAGTAATTTTCTAGTTGCTGAAGTTTCATTAGTAATTATTAACTCAATATTTGCATTACGTTGTTTTGCACTTTCAACTAACCAAATTAGAGTTGCTAAATCCGGGTTGTGATGTCTTCCATTTGCAGAGATAATATATTTATCTGCTGTTACTTTTTTCAGAAAAGTTTTAGTGGTATTCCTATTGCTAGCATGATGAGGTACTTTAAAAAAATCTAAATGTATTTTGCCTTCACTATCCAATAGATTTTGAGATTCTAAGGCATCGTACAAATGATCGCTTCTCCCGTCTCCTGTAAACAATATAGTGGTTCCATTTACCTCAGCTAAAAACATAATACTACTTAAGTTAGGCTTGGATTTATCTGCATTTGCCATTACGTCAAAATCTCCACTCATAATGGCATTTTCATTATTTTCAAGCCATTTCATCCATTCTAGTCTAAGCTCCTCAAGGTTTTCTTTACTTGGTCCAAGCATAGTAATTTTAAGTTCTCCTTCTTCTAGAGTGTCTGTTGCAGTGTCAATAGAAATGAGTTCATCATCAAACCCTTTATTTAAATCAATATCTAGTTTAAGGGCTTGGATACGTAGCTTATTACCTTGATTAATTCCTAAAACTTCAATTGCAGAATTACTCATAACAGATTCCATATTATTAACTGTAGACATCACTGCTTGAAACCTATTAACGATATCATTATTAGCTCCAATAGTATTCTGAAATGTGTTTGCCCAAATTTGATCTATTGCAACCACTTCTTGTTCGCCATTAACTCTTTGCTCTTCTAATTCAAATAATAAATCTAAGAGTCCACTAATGTGATCTGAATCAACATGACTAAGTACTACAAAGTCAAGAATTTCATTCTTTGAATTAACATTTAACAATATGTCTTTCAGATGCCTTCTGTAGGTTCCTCTTGGCCCTCCATCAATGAGCATATTTTTATTATTTCCGTTTTTATCAAAAGTCAATAAAAAACAATCACCATGCTCTGCCTGTATTATTTTTAGGGTCGCCATATTATATTTCTATTAAATCACTTCTTAAATCACCTGTTACTACTAAAGAAAAATCCTGCCCTCCTCTTAAAAGATTAAAAGCAAAGACTTGAATTAAAAAATTACCTGGTTTAGGATTTTTTATTCTAACAATCTCAATATTATTTTTAGTGTCGGGTATACTATAGTTTCCTGGGGTTTTAGTAAATGCTTCATTCCCAATTTGTTTTATTCTATTGCCATTATTATTATACTCTACTATTAAATTTAAATTATTTTGAAGTGCTCTACCTGGCAAATCTATATATGATAAACATACTCGGAAAGGTAGTTTGTCACCTACACTAATTGTATATCTTTTTCGGTCACCTGTATTATTAAAATGAGATAAAGGGTTCTTCCAATTATCAATGTAAGCAAGTTTGAGATTATTATTCCCAGAATTTGGAATAGTATTCACCATATCTACACGACCAAAACCTTGATGAAAGTTAGGAATAATATTATAAGGAGACATAGCATCTTGAGACTGTAATTCTTTTGTGCCATTTATTAACGTGGCTTTTACAAGAGAAGCACTAGGAGTATCATTATTTTTTTCTTTTCTATAATATTCTCTAACAACTGCAGCACAACCAGATACTAAAGGGCAAGCCATACTTGTTCCTCCCATGAAGGCATATTTCCTAGTGCCTCTAACACTACCATCAAAGTTACCTATTGATGCAATAGAAGATTTAGTTGACACTATATCTGTTCCTGGTGCAACAATATCTGGTTTTATACGTCCGTCATCACATGGGCCTCGACTACTGTATCCAGCTATACTTGTGGCCTTTCCTGAAATTTTTTCATCAGCAATTGGAGGATCTGGAAAATCATTTGGCCATGCTTGACCGTAAGTGAGACGTGAAATTCCTCCTGATGTTCTATTAGATCGACTTGCACCAACTGTGAGTGCATTTTTACTACTTGCAGGAGAACCAATGGATAACCAATCTACAAAACCAACTGCAGCATTTAAATTATTTTTAGCAGCTCCTTCATTGCCCGCTGCAAATAAGACCAGCATATCTCTATTCTGGTCAACATATTCATCAACTTCTGTTGAATTAATAGTGTACCTTGAGTTAGTGGCTGCCCCCCAACTGTTGTTATGTATTCTAGCACCTAATTGATATGCCTCATCAAATAAGTCCCCTAAATGTATTGGTAAACCACCAAGTCCTCCACGACTATCCATCAAAGATTGAAAGATTAATTTAGCTTTTGGTGCCGTTCCTTTATATTTACCTCCAGATTCCGCTCCATCTCCCAAAACAGATCCAGCAACGTGTGTACCATGACCATGATGATCTGAATAATCATTCATCCTTCCTAAGGAAAATATTCTTGAAATTCTGTTTTTAAAATCATTATGCGAATCATCAATTCCAGTATCGGCAATACCAATAATTTCGCCGTCACCTTGATAGCCTAATAAATTAACTGTTGAACTTTGATTCTTGTCCAAATTTAATAGCAAACGTGCTTTGTCATTAAATAATTTAGGCTCTATATACTCTTCTATTCTAGAAACTTCTTTTAATCCAACTATACTTGTAATATAAGGTGAGTCTTGAAGTAAATAAACACGTATTTTATTTCTTGAATACCCTTCAACTCTTATACTATTATCTTTAAGCCAATCAAGAACTTTATCTGTATTGGAAGGTTCGTGAAGTATCAAATCAAATTTTAGAATTTTTTTACCAGTTCTATTATCACCTGAAGTACTCAAAGCTGATTCTGTAATGATATTTGTAATGCCTTGATCTATCAAGGAAACATTATTTACAAAATCTAGGTCTTTTAAATCTTGTAAATTATCAAAACTAAGTTTTGCTCTATATTCAAAATTATTTGTACACTCTAGAAGTTCAACATCAATATTATTTAAAGTTTTTTTCCACTGATCTATTAGTGGTCCTACTAAAGTTATTAAAAAATAATTTTCTCCTGTTAAATCTATAGTTGCTAATGCAATGGTGTCACCACTATGAGAAATAGGATCACCAACTCCCATTATTACCGAACCTAATTCTTCAGCTCCAATTGAAAGATTATCTGATATTTCTCTATTCTGGTAACTTTTGTGTTTCCATTTTACTTTTTGCAAACCGAACTCTGTTTCTTTTTTCTCAAGTTCTTGGACAACTAATCCTTTTTGCCTCATCTTTTTAATGTCAGACTGAGAGGCCTTCCCCATTATAAAACTATTAGTGATATTTGTATCACTTAATAGATTACTTGCAAAAGATAGTTCATCTTCGTGCATGAAGTATACAATAACTGATTTCATATTTATTAATTTGAAAAGTTAACAAACGGTGATTAATAGATATAGCACAAACAATACCACAAAGTACCAGTTTGATATATTGTATAAAATACCCAATACAAGGTATTTTATTAAAAAAATTAATTACAAAGGAGAGTTATAAAATTAATATTTATTTTTTAATATGGGCACTTTTTTGTAAAAAAATACTCATTTAAAACATAAGTTTTCTGAATTATAAATGCGCTAACTAACATTAGCTATTGATCACTATATACTTGGTGGGAAAGTTTTTTGATATGTCATATGAGGGCTTTGAAAATTATATGATTGAAAAAGAATATTCGAAAAAATAAAATACTGTTGCCAACACCGTATATAATATACTGCTAGTTCCAGCTTACTTACAAAAATTCCGCTGGAATTTTCTATCTGTGATTTGTTTGCTAACTTTATTGCTTAAACACGCAACTAAGTCATACACAACACAACGTTGGCGGTAACGTAATAAATGACATAGTAAACGACGAATATGACATTTTACCTTAAAGAAATAGCCCGAATAAAAGAGGAATGTTACTCTAACAAAGTACAGCTTAAAACTATAATTAAAATACGTAATTATATAAATAGCAACTTTGAGAAAGAATTGAATTTGGACTTGCTTTCAAGTATACATTTTACTTCAAAATTTCATTTAATTAGATTATTCAAA
The DNA here is from genome assembly GCA_947502975.1 of uncultured Flavobacteriaceae bacterium. Lineage (GTDB taxonomy): Bacteria > Bacteroidota > Bacteroidia > Flavobacteriales > Flavobacteriaceae > Jejuia. The sequence goes on along the minus strand of CANNBV010000007.1, from coordinate 60,011 downwards.
AAGTATTATGGGCAAACTCCAAAGCAATATATAATCGAAAAGCGCATAGAGCAATCTAAAAAGTTACTAAAAAAAGGAATAAAAATAACCGATACTTGTTTTGAAATCGGCTTTGAAAGCCCTAGTTCATTTAGCACTTTGTTCAAATCACGTGTTGGGCTTACACCAACTGAATTTCAAAAAAAGGCAATTTTCGCAAAGTCGGATTAATTATTTTTTTAGAATTTGCAAAATCAATCTTTAAAAATATAAGAAAGTGAAAGCGAAAGTATTAAGTATACCTGTTCAAGACCAAGAAAAAGCATTACAGTTTTATACTAAAAAGTTAGGTTTTCTTAAAAAGGTAGATATGCCTGTAGGCAATGACAGCAGATGGTTAACCGTTGTAAGCAAAGAAGAGCAAGACGGAGTTGAAATTTTGTTAGAACCTGCACCAAATCATTTTGAGCCAGCTAAAGTTTTTCAAAAAGCACTTTTTGATGCAGGTATTCCTTGGACACAATTTAATTCAGAGAATGTCCAAGAAGACTATGATAAGTTTGTCAACCTTGGTGTAGAATTTAGCGTAAAACCAACAGAAATGGGTACGGTAAAATTTGCTATTTTAAACGATACTTGTGGTAATCACATACAAATAGTCGAAATGTTATAAAATAAAAAATCAGAAAATGAATAGAATTACACTTGTACTACTACTAGTATTACTCACATTCAGTTGTTCTAAGCGTAAACAAACTGATCATAATAAAGAATTAAACGAATTACGAACTGAACTTGATAGCTTAAAAAAATTGAAAGCCGATATACCAAGTGTTACAGAATCACAAATTGCAACATTTTTAACATTCCAAGAAAGTAATGCTGAAGAAGCTATGAACTTCTATGTAGAATTATTTGAGAATTCAAAAATCACCAATATTCAGCGATACGGAAAAGACGGACCCGCAAAAGAGGGAACAATTATGGTTGCTAATTTCGAGTTGAATGGTAGTAAATTTGCGTGTAGCGATAGTTATATGAAGCACGAATGGACATTCACGCCTGGAGTTTCAATTTGGGTTGAATGCAAAACAGACAATGAAATTGAAAATCTTTTTGTAAAACTGTCGGAAAATGGAAAAATTTTAATGCCTATAGATAATTATGGTTTCAGCACGAAATTTACTTTTATTGAGGATAAATTTGGTGTGTCTTGGCAACTAAATTTCAAGTAAAAACAAAACCTTGTGGGAAAGAAAGTAATTCATTTTGAAATTGGCTGTAGCCACATACAAAAAACTTCAGAATTCTATAAGAATGTTTTTGATTGGGAAATAGAACAAAAAGGAAATTCTGCTACAATTATTAATCAACAAATGGATGGTATTTCTGGACACTTAAATAAATTAGGGAGTGGTGAGTCTCAAAAATATGTGACGATTTATATAGAAACAGATTCTTTAAAATCTAACTTAAAAATGATTGAATTAAATAAAGGAAAAGTACTAGTCAAACCTATAACACTTCCTGATAATCGAACTTTTGCTTGGTTTGAAGTTGTAGCAGGTAATACAAATTGGACTCATAACACCTTTTGTAGAGAAAACTAAATAGTAATATATATGGAACTTGTAAAATAAGCATTACGGCCAACACCGTATATAGTTAATTGGTAGGGTTTCTATCTGCCAATCGGAAAATTCTCCGAATTCCCCTCAGATTCGTGCCCTTTTGCTATCTTAGTTGTTAAACGCAACGAAATCATACATAAACAAGTTATAGCACATTTGAGAAAACCTGAACAAAAATGAAAAAATCATCTAATTATTAAAAGTTATTAGTGTAGCAAAAACAAGATGAATCAATGAGTATATACAAGGGAATATTGGATCACATAGCCAGATATGTTGAATTATCAGATAGTGAAATTGAGGAGTTTATTTCAATATTAAAAACCACTAGAGTAAAGAAAAGACAATTTATTGTTCAGCCTGGGTTTGTGTCTGAATATAGAAATTATATTGTAGAAGGTGCAGTTAGAGTTTTCTATTTAGATGACTCTGGAAAAGAGCACACAGTAATTATTGCAATAGAGGATTGGTTTTTCACAGACTTTTACAGTTATTTAAATAGAACTCCAGCAGAATATTATGCTGAAGCACTTGAAGATTCTCTAATTCTACAAATGAAATACGAAGATGTTGAAGAACTTTGCAGTAGAATACATTCATTATGTCAATATTTTAGATTATTTACAGAAAGATCTATGGCTCATTCTTATAAAAGAACCATTTCTAATATTAGTAAAACCTCAGAAGAGCGATATTGGGAGTATGTTAATAAATACCCCCAAATAGCAAACAGAGTTCCACAGTACGTATTAGCATCCTACTTAGGCATTTCTCCAGAATCAATAAGTAGAATCCGTTCAAAATCTTAAAAAATTGATTTATATCAATTTTATTGCTTGATATAGGTCAAGCTTTTTTCTTAATACATGTCATATTTACTTTTTCAATTATGAGGCAATTTTGTCTTGTCAATAATTGACAAATACTAGTTTAAGTTTTATTTGACATTAGTTCTATAAAACTAAGCTGTATTCTTTTAAAAATAAAAAGTAAATAGTTATTATGAAAGCAGTAGTATATAAGGAACGAGCCAAAATCGAAGTCGTAGATATACCAAAACCACAATTATTAAAAGATGATGATGTAATTGTACGTATTACACTTGCAGGGGTTTGCGGTGCAGATTTAGAATTTACCCAAAACGGACCGGAAATGGGTTTATTTAAAGGGATGCGAATAGGCCATGAATTTGTTGGTGTCGTAGACCAAGTAGGTAAAGATATCCATTCGTTAAAGGTTGGAGACCGTGTTATCGCTTCAGCTATGTTTGTTGATGGCGATTGTTACTATTGCAAACGCGATTTACCTTCGGCATGTGATCATGGAGGTTTGTTTGGAACTCCCCTATTTGCCCAACATGGAGGTGATGATATCCAAGGAGGTCAGGCCGAATTTATACGTGTTCCTTACGGTAATTCTTCATTATTTAAACTTCCAGAAGGTTTAACTGGAGATGAACATGATACCAAAGTTCTTCCCCTGGGAGATAATTTTGCTACAGGCTATCACGGTGCATTAAATGCAAATATTAAAACAGGAGAAACTGTAGTAGTTATTGGAGATGGTGCAGTAGGCCTTAGCGCAGTAATGGCGGCTACATTATTCGGACCCTCTACTATTATTTTGGTAGGACGTCATGATAGCCGATTAGAATTGGCGAAAACTATTGGAGCTACCCATGTCGTGAATTCAAAAAATGAAGACCCTGTAGCATTTGTAAAATCACTTACAGAAGGGCGAGGTGCAAATTCGGTAATCGATTCTGTAGGTAATAAAACGGCTATTACACAAGGTATGGAAATGACCCAGGCTGGTGCATCGATAAGTGTACTAGGGTTTGGGCATCTTTATGAACCTGTTGAGCAACCCTATTCATCAGCGTTGTTCAGAAATATAACGATTCATACGGGAGTTGTAAATGTAGCTGCATATATGGAAAAACTACTTCCTATAGTAGAAAGAGGTGTTATTGACCCTAGTGTAATTTTCACTGATATTTTACCACTATCGGAAGCAGAAAAGGGCTATGATTTAATGCGTGATCGTAAGTCAGGGACACTTAAAGTGGCTCTACGCCCATAACATTTTCGAATCAGAAATTTTAAAACAAATAATTTATCATGAAAAAAATATTTTTCACATTAATGTTAATCACAATTTTTATGTCACAAGTACAAGCTCAAAATAACGATGTACAATTGATTGAAAAAACAATCAATTATTACCTTGACGGAATGACTACGCACAATGCAAAGTCTTTCGAAAAAGCATTCCATCCAAGTGCTTCCATGAAATGGATAGACAAAAAATATGAAGAAGTAAATGCTATTGAAGCGTTGAGTGCGTATGTCATTGCAAATGATCCTGTAAAAACAAAAACCAGCATTATGGCTATAAATATTGCAGGAGATGCTGCCAATGTTCAATTAGAACTAGAATATGACACCTTTTCTTATATTGATTTTATGCAGTTGCTAAAAATTGACGGTACATGGAAAATTGTTAGTAAAACGTATTCTACAAGAACGAAGAGTAATAATAAATAGAAAAAATAAGAATAGGCCCAGGTGGAATTTCTAACACTATAATTATGAACACGTATTTACTTCCAGTTTTTGCCATTGTCATTGGAGTTATCATTGCTTTTGTAACCAAAAAACAAAAGTCAATAGAGACTAAACTCTTATTATCATTCAGTGGCGCATTTCTATTAGCATTAACACTTTTTGATTTATTACCAGAAGTGTATGATCATTTAGAAGCTAAGCATACCGGATTCTTTATAATGTTCGGTATATTATTGCAAATTATTTTAGAGTTTTTATCACAAGGAGTAGAACATGGTCATGAACATACACTTAAAGTAGATAAAAAATTTCCTTGGGTACTATTTATAAGTCTATGTATTCATAGCCTTTTAGAAGGGTTTCCAATTCATCATCACAATGATATGGTATATGGTGTATTAATTCATAAAATCCCAATAGCCACATTAATAACTACCTTTCTATTACAATCTAACTATAGCAAAGTACAAATTTTTGGTTTCTTATTTGTATTTACACTAATGACGCCTTTAGGTACCTTTATATCTAATAATATCATCTTAGTTACAGAATATGTAGATTATGTTAATGCCATAGTGATCGGTATATTTTTACATATCGCTACAACTATTTTGTTTGAAATTGGTGAAGGTCATAAGTTTAATTTATCCAAGTTAGTAGTAATATGTTTTGGTGTATTCATAGCTAATTTGATATAAAATTTCTTAAAAGAATAGCTAAGGCAACTCTTATAATAGTTGTAAAAAGATTAAAAACTATATTTGTTGAAAGTAAGAGAGACAAAAGAATTATCTCGGATTCGCATTTGTTTATTAAATTAGTTGTTTAACCATGTAAATAGCCATATACAAACACGAAAGCTACCAAAAGAAACATTTCTCTAAATGATAAACGAAGTATTATTAATTCCTGACAAAATAGATGTTGAAAGAGATTCTATTGCGAATAGTTGGAAAAAAAGTGGCGGAGAAATCAAACGAATTGGAAGGTTTTGGAAACGACCTAATATAGATTCAGAAAAAAGAATAACCATATATGGAATTGATACTTTTAGTCTCGTTTTAGCTCAAGTACTCGGATTAAAACTAATTGAACCTAAAGATGAGTTAATTAGTGAACTAGACTTTAATTGGATTAAGCGCAAAATCGAAATTGTAAAAATTCAGGAAATTGAAAAATCTCTTTTTCCAATCTTTATTAAACCTGTTAAACCTAAAATATTCAAATCAAGAATTTACGATGATTTTAACAGTTTTATTAAAGAAACAAAAGGAATTGAACAAAATGAGCAAGTCATAAAGTCAAATATCATCAAGATAGAAAGTGAAGTTCGAGCGTTTATATTGAACAATAAAATCCTCGATATGGCAATTTATGAAGGAAGTTCTGATTTAGAATTAGCAAGAGAATTTCTAACGGACTTTTTGCATAACCATTCAATTGATTTACCCGAATCTTATGTTATTGATTTAGGATTTAATCAAACAGATAAATGGTTTGTCATTGAATTCAATTCTAGTTGGGGAGCTGGACTAAATTCTTGTAATCCGAATAAAGTAATTGTCGGAATAAGGGAAGCAACAATAAATTAAATAATAATAATAATAACAGTTTACAACAAGGTCTATAGCTAATTGCGGCTGAATTCCTAATTGCAATAAATTCCACAATATTTCTCAAACAAATCATAACATTTTATTAAGGTTATTGTATTCATAATTTCATTACTTTTAAAGTTCAATCAAACAAACTAAAAAATTATGAGTACACAAGATGTAGCAAACAAATGGGCACAAATGTGTCGTGAAGGTAAAAATTTAGAGTGCATACAAGAACTCTACGGTGAGAATGTAACTAGTAAGGAAATGCCCGGAGTTCCCTATGGTGAAGTAGTTAATGGTAAAGACAATGTATTTGAAAAAAGTAAACAATGGTTAGATAATGTTGTTGAATTTCATGGTGGTGAGATTAGTGACCCTGTAGTTGCTGATAATCATTTTACAAGTAAAATGAGTTTTGATGTTACCTTTAAAGATCGTGGAAGACAACAAATGGAAGAGGTTTGTGTGTTTGAAGTTAACGATGGTAAAATTATAAATGAGCAGTTCTTTTATACCATGTAATAACTTCAGCTTCATACTGAATAGGCTTTAATTATTAAAATTGAAGCCTTTTTTGTCTCTTAAATCATCTTTTACAGGTATTATATTTCTTACTTATTAAAAAAAATCGTACATTTAAATTATATAATCAATACTATGTATTATGAGAAAGCTAGTTATTATACTGTTTTCTATATTCTCTCTATACACTTTTGGTCAAGATAAAACATGTTCAGATTTTAAAACAGGTAAATTTGAATATACGAATGCTTCTTATGCCGATTGGGAAATAACTAGAACACTTACAGAGCAAGTAGAAGTTAATACTGCTACTGGGCTTGTAATACATAACGATGTAACTTGGCTTTCTGATTGCGAGTTTACACTTACATGTAGTAAAGTATCTCAAGATGCATATAAACATGCCATAGGTAAGGTATTTAAAGTTAAAATTACTGAGGCTTCAAACAAAGGGTATACCTGTATCTTATTTCATAACGATATTCAGCCAAATGATATGACTTTCAATATGGTAAAAACAAACTAGTTTTCTTACCATATTATTTTTCTTCTAGTTTAATCTGCATATAGGTATTCAATATAAATACTTTTAATTTCATACTTTTAATATAAATAAATTGCTTTAAACTTACTTTATGACTGATTTAGAAGTAGCCAAAACTATAACTCTTAAACCTATTATTAAAATTGCTGAAAGATTTGGAGTTGATACACAAAAGATAGAGATGTATGGTAAATATAAAGCAAAATTACCCTTAGAATGTATTAACAGATCAAAAGCACAACAGAGTAATCTAGTACTTGTTTCTGCTATCTCTCCTACTCCAGCTGGAGAAGGAAAAACCACAATGTCTATTGGCTTATCAGAAGGACTAAATAGGTTGCAGAAAAAACTACTGTAGTTTTAAGAGAACCTTCGTTAGGTCCTGTCTTTGGTATTAAAGGTGGTGCAACTGGTGGTGGATATTCCCAAGTGCTGCCAATGGAAGATATCAATCTGCATTTTACAGGAGATTTTGCTGCAATAGAAAAGGCTCATAATTTATTGGCTGCTATTATTGATAATAATATTCAAAGTAAATCAAACTCCTTAAATATCGACCCTAGAACAATTAGCTGGAAGCGTGTAATAGATTTAAATGATAGAGCATTACGTCGCGTCATTGTAGGATTAGGGGGCACTACATCTGGGGTACCAAGGGAAACAGGTTTTGATATTACCGCAGCATCAGAAATTATGGCTATTTTGTGTTTGGCAGAAACATTGACAGATTTAAAAGAGCGTTTAGGAAACATTTTTATAGGCTATACCTTTGATAAAAGACCAATTTATGCAAGAGATCTAAGAGCTCAAGGTGCCATGACAGCGCTTTTAAAAGACGCTATAAAACCTAATTTGGTACAGACTATAGAAGGAAACCCAGCCATTATTCATGGTGGTCCTTTTGCGAATATAGCTCAAGGTACAAATACTGTTATAGCCACATTGATGGGAATGTCACATTCTGAATACACAGTTACTGAGGCTGGTTTTGGTTTTGATCTTGGTGCTGAAAAATTCTTTGATATTAAGTGTCAAAGTGCAAATTTAAAACCTAAAGTTGTAGTGCTAACCACAACTATTCGTGCTTTAAAATATCACGGTGGAGCAGACTTAAAAGAATTAACAGAACCGAATATTGACGCATTAAAAAAAGGGATACCAAACTTAGAAAAACATTTAGAGAATATTGGTAAATTTGGTGTAGCACCTGTTATTGCTATAAATCAGTTTGCTTCAGATACTGATGCAGAGATTAAATTGATTATGGATTTTGCAATCTCTAAAGGGATTAGAGTGGCGTTAGCTAATGTTTGGGGCAAAGGTGGTGAAGGAGCTTTGGAATTGGCACAACACGTTATTGATATAGTAGAAAGTAACGCTTCCAATTTTAAACCGTTATACAACTGGAATGCTACAGTTATAGATAAAATTTCAAAAATTGCTACTGAAATCTACGGTGCAGAACATGTCGATTATACTTCTAAGGCAAAAGCAAATCTTAGAAAAATTAAAAATTTGGAATTAGAGCATTTACCTGTTTGTATTGCTAAAACACAAAAATCATTATCAGACAATCCAAAACTTTTAGGGCGCCCAAAAGATTTTATTATTACAGTAAGAGAGATTGAAATTGCTGCAGGTGCTGGATTTTTAATTCCAATTACCGGAGATATTATGCGCATGCCAGGACTCCCTGCACATCCCTCATCTGAGGGTATTGATATCAATGATGACGGAGAAATTATTGGGCTATTTTAGCGCACTAATTTTTTAATAATATCCTTAACTGGTAAAATAGCATTTGTATGCTCAATGCTTGGTCCTGCTACCCAAACTGTTTTATAAGTAGCCTTGGTAGCTGCATTTTTTGTTGCATTCATGCCAATAGAAAAACGAATCATTTTCACCCATTTTTTTAACTTTCTGTTTTTATTAAGGAGATTTTCAAGCCAAGTCGATTTAGTACCAATTTTCTGAACATATGGTGTATTTATTACTGTACAAGGAGTTCCAGAAATACGCTCAGTCATCACAATATCTTTAGCACCATAATCTACACAGGCTTGTTTATATTCATTGGTAACACCTGCTTCTTCTGAAGCAATAAATGGACTACCAACTGACACTCCTGCGGCACCATAACCCAACATTTCATCTATGTCTGCTTTACACCCTACACCTCCTGCAGAAATTACTGGAATACTACAGTTATCTGTTAATTCTTTAATTAAAACTTCTGGTGATAAATTTCCACGATGGCCTCCTGCTTCATTATTTACTGCAATAATAGCATCTGCACCTAAACCTTCAACCTTTTTAGCAAACTTTAAATCTGTTACATCGCAAAATACTTTAATACCAACTTTATGGGCTTCTTTAATAGTTTCTTCTGGACTCCCTAAAGATGTAATGATAAAATCACAACCTTCTTCACAAATCACATCTAACTGCCCTTTATACTTCACGTTAGACTTATTCACTATTAGATTAAATCCAAAAGAGCCGCCTTCTGGTTGAGCAGCTTTTAGTTCACGTAAAGCTTCTCTAAGTTCTTCCAAAGTTCTATAATTTAATGCGGGAATACAACCAGCAATTCCTCCCTTCATAGCTTCCTTGACCATAGAAACGTTGGACACCAAAAACATTGGTGCTTGAATAATAGGATGCTTAATATTGAGTAAACCTGTTAATTCTGTAGCCATATAAAAAATTTTATCAAATATACTAAAATATTATGCATGCATAGTATTTGATAATCAATGAGTTACAAATACACATATAAAAAATCCATCTAAATACTTGATAACATGATATTTATCATTTTTTTATTATGCATACATAATTAATTTTAATGCAACATATAAAACCTTAATCATGAAAACTTTTTTCTTTAGCATTTTTGTATTAGGCTGTTTCGTTTATAGTAATTCTCAAACAGTAGAGCTTCCTGAAACGATTATCTCAATCAATTCTGATTATTTAAATTCAGTGGATACCGAAAATTCGTGTAGCTATGTTCAAAAATTAGAACAAGCTTTATTAAACTATGATCATTCTGAATTATCTGATTTATACGATTCTGATAATGACATTTATAAAGTTATCTTCAAACTTCCAGAAGGAAAAATCATTGCATCTTTCAATAAGGATGGAAAAATTGTTAAAACATTAGAAAAGTACAACAATATAAGACTACCGCTTTCAGTTACGCAAGCTATCACTGAAAAATATCCAAACTACGCTATTGTAGAAGATGTTTATGTTGTGAAATTTCATTGCGATGTAGATGCCATACAACAAGAATATACAGTAAAAATCAAAAAAGAAGATACTATTTTAACTTTAAAGACTAACGAAAAAGGAGAGTTTATTTAAGCCCAACTACTCTAAGAATTGGTAATACCCACTTTTTAAATAAGCGCCTTCTTGAAACCCAACAGGATGATCTATATCGTGTTGGGTTTTTAATTTTATACTATATTTTATATTTTTTGATGATAATACTTGACTGTTGATGTCAAAAAACGTTTGGGCAACTACCCTAGAAGAGCAAGAGGCTAAAACCAACAATCCATTTTTAGCAGTAAGTTGTGATCCTAAATCCGCTAATTGCGCATATTTCTTTTTGGCCAATTCAATTTCTGAAGCTTGTTTTGCGAAACTTGGTGGGTCTATTACTACTACATCATAGGTTACTCTATTTTTAATGAGTTGTTTTAATTCCTCAAATGCATCACCAGCGATGGTTTTATGAATTCCCGAATATGCATTTAATTTTCCATTTTGCACCGCTATTTCTAAAGCCTGTTTACTAATATCTAAACTCGTTACTTCTTTTGCACCATTTGCTAACGCATGAACTGAAAACCCACCAGCATATGAAAATACATCTAAAACTGTTTTTCCTTTACTCCACTCGCCTACTTGTTTTCTATTGGCGCGATGATCTAAAAAATAACCTGTTTTATGACCTTTGATAACATTCGCAGAAAAATTCACACCATGCTCTACAAACCGCACAACTTCATTTTCTAAAGTACCATAAACTACATCTCCATTCTTAAGCTGATGTGATTTTGAGTTTTCTAAATTTCTACTTAATCGTATAACTACAGTTTCTGCATTTGATGTTTGTTGTAAACTTTCAAAAATAGGCTCTAAATACGGTAACCATATTTCAGAATAAATTTTTACAACTAAAACCGATGCATATACATCAGCAATCAATCCCGGAAAACCATCATTTTCTCCAAATATGAGGCGATAACTGTTGGTATTGGTTTCTAACAAAGATTCGCGTTTTTTGAATGCTTCTTTTATTTTCTTTTGAAAAAAACCCGTATTGATATCTACTTTTTCAATACCAGAATGTAGCATTTTTATACGAATTGGCGAATTAGCATCATACAAACCCAAACCAACAACCCTGTTTTTGTTTTTACTAAAAATAATTGCTAAATCACCTGTTTTTGCATCATCGTTAATTTTTGTGATACTATTAGAAAACACCCAAGGATGACCTTTTAATACAAATTGTTCGCCTTTGGTATTTAATTTTACGGCTAAACGTTTTGGGGTGTATTTTGATTTTATTTTTGAAGGAAATAACATAATCGATTTTACAAGTTCCAAAAGTATGTGTTATTTATTAAAAAATTGTTGAAAAATAACATTAGTAGGCGCAACCTTTTACTGTACTTTTCATCTTTTGATAAAATAAAACTATGAAACCTTCTTCTATATTAGTGATCCTATCAATTCTTGTTAATTTTTCTTGCTCATCTGACGATTCTGTCTCAATAGAATCATTTTGGGTTGATTCAGAACGAGTAAGTTGTATTGGATTAGTAGAACAAACTTGCTACAGGGTTCAAGAGGGGGCTACTGTGGATGAAAATAATTGGCAGCTATTTTATAATAGTATTTTGGGGTTTGACGAAATTTATGAACAAGGCTACAGATATCAATTAAGTATTGATAAGATTAAAATTAAAAATCCTCCACAAGATGGTAGTTCAATTAGATATGATCTAGTCGAAATCATCAGCAAAGAAAAAGTTGAGTAATTAAATACTATTCCCTTCTATAAATTATTTTAAAAGTTGAATTTAAGGTTATGGCAACTCCATCTGCAGTTTCCATTTCTGATATATCTGTACCAATAACTAACCTACTAGCTGTTAGCTCAAAAATTTGAATATCTCCACCATCTTCCGAGTTAATAATTGTTAATTGATTTCCATTCTGTTCCCAACCACCAGTTTCTACCAAAGATTCTCCTTCTAAGGTTTCGATTTCGGTTTGCCCATTAAGGCTACTTGTTATTTCTAAACTAAAACCACCTTCAGAAACCACTTCATTAGGTGATTCAGTAAACGTTAATGTGTGATTTAAATCTACCGGTTCACTAGAAAATGTAGCATTAATACTTTGCCCCTGTCCTGTAGCTGTAGTACTTCCACTAAATTCTACATCTGTAGCTATCCATTTACCAACTATACTTGCTGAAGTATCAGTACCATCATCATCACTTGAACAAGACAGCATCAATAGTGATTGCACTAAAAAAAGAATAAAAAAATTTCTCATATCATATAATAATTTTAAAGATACAATACTATAAAAACAATTTATAATATTTAGATAGGTTCAAGTTTTAAATATTCTTATTCATGGCAAAAAATGTAGATTTCATATTTTTTCACAAAAAAACGCAACCAAATTGGTTGCGTTTTTTAGAATCATTAATCTATATTTTTATTCTCGTTCCAAAGAAATTATAGCACTAATTTGTGAAACTATCGTTGCTCCAGCTTGAGATAAATCTTCCTCTTGAATTACTGATAAAACTAATTCAGTACCAGTAAGCTTTACTATTTTCATAGTTCCTCTTCCTCCAGCTTCAGTATCGGTAATAAGTTCTCCTTCTACTATTTCCCAAGAACCTGTTGTTAAAAAATCATTAATCTGAGCATTTTCGACAGATGTTTGACCTTGTATGGTGGTTGTTAGTTTAAGTTTAAAAGATCCCTGAGAAGTTAAATTATTTGGAGACTCGCCAAAAATAAGTTTATACTCCATATCAAATGCTTCACCTACAAAATCAGCAATTATGGTTTGTCCTTGAAATGTTGTAGTTGTTTTTCCACTGTAATCATAATCTACCATTTTCCATGTTCCTACGATATCTCCATTTATTTCAACTGGGGAAGAATCTTCAGAACACGAAGTTAATGAGACTAAAAAGACTACTAATAAAATACTTAATTTTTTCATGGTATGAGGTTTGTTTGTTTATAGCTCAAAAGTAGTAGAAAGTTCATATAAAAAAAGCGCTAACTGTAAAATGTTAGCGCTTTTATATTTAATCTAAATAAATACTTATTTCACCTCCTCAAAGTCAACATCCTCAACATCATTACCTTCAGATTGTGCTTGCTCACCTGCTCCTGCATCTGGTCCTGGTTGTGTACCTCCTGCTTGTTGTGCTTCGGCTTGTGCTTTGTACATTTCTTCAGAAGCTACTTTCCAAGCTTCGTTTATTTTCTCTAAAGCTGGCTCTATTACTGCTAAGTCTTTAGACTCATATGCCTTCTTCAGCTCTTCTAAAGCCTCTTCTATTGGTTTTTTCTTATCATCAGATAATTTATCACCAAACTCTTCTAATTGCTTTTCCGTTTGGAAAATCATAGAATCTGCTTCATTTAATTTTTGAGCTGTTTCAGCTGCAGCTTTATCTGCTTCAGCATTAGCTTCAGCATCAGCTTTCATCTTTTGGATTTCTTCTTCAGTTAATCCAGAAGATGCTTCAATTCTAATATCTTGTTTCTTACCAGTCGCTTTATCTTCAGCAGAAACCTTGATGATACCATTCGCATCAATATCAAAAGTTACTTCAATTTGTGGAGTACCACGTCTTGCAGGTGGAATACCATCTAAATGAAAACGCCCGATAGTTTTATTATCCGCAGCCATCGCTCTTTCACCTTGTAATACGTGAATCTCTACAGAAGGCTGATTATCTGCTGCTGTAGAAAACACTTGCGATTTCTTAGTAGGAATGGTAGTATTCGCTTCAATTAACTTCGTAAATACATTACCCATCGTTTCAATACCAAGAGATAACGGTGTTACATCTAAAAGTAATACATCTTTAACATCACCAGTTAACACACCACCCTGAATACCAGCTCCTAGAGACACAACCTCATCAGGATTCACACCTTTACTTGGTGCTTTTCCAAAGAATTTCTCTACCGCTGTCTGTACTGCAGGAATACGTGTAGAACCACCTACCAAAATTACTTCATCAATATCACTTTTACTTAAACCAGCAGCTTTTAAAGCAGACTCACATGGCTCAATAGTACGTTTTACTAAATCGTCAATTAATTGCTCGAATTTAGAACGTGTTAATGTACGTACCAAGTGTTTTGGTCCACTAGCAGTAGCCGTAATATAGGGTAAATTAATTTCTGTTTGCGTAGATGATGATAATTCAATCTTAGCTTTTTCAGCAGCTTCCTTCAAACGCTGTAAAGACATAGGATCTTCTCTCAAATCCATAGATTCTTCAGCCTTAAACTCATCTGCCAACCAATTGATGATTTTCTCATCAACATCATCACCTCCTAAGTGTGTATCTCCATCAGTAGATAATACTTCAAAAACACCATCACCTAATTCAAGGATAGAAACGTCATGTGTTCCTCCACCAAAATCAAAAACAACTATTTTTTGGTCGGTTCCTTTTTTATCCATACCATAAGCCAATGCAGCAGCAGTAGGCTCATTAATAATACGCTCTACTTTTAAACCAGCAATTTCTCCTGCTTCTTTAGTAGCTTGACGTTGCGAATCGTTAAAATAAGCTGGAACAGTAATTACAGCTCTACTTACATCAGTACCTAAATAATCCTCAGCAGTTTTCTTCATTTTTTGAAGAATCATTGCCGATAATTCTTGCGGCGTATATAAACGACCGTCAATATCAACTCTAGGTGTGTCGTTATCACCTTTTACCACTTTATATGGTACACGCTCTGCCTCTTTTTTAGATTCAGAATATTTATTTCCCATAAAACGTTTAATAGAATAAACCGTTTTAGTAGGATTTGTTACTGCTTGTCGTTTTGCAGGATCACCAACTTTAATCTCACCGCCTTCTACAAATGCAATCACCGATGGAGTGGTACGTTTACCTTCAGCGTTTGGGATAACAACTGGGTCATTACCTTCCATTACCGAAACGCAAGAGTTGGTTGTTCCTAAATCGATTCCAATAATTTTACTCATATTATATTTTTTATTGTGTTGAATGTTCGTTTTATAAATCGATTAACCATAGTCAATCATTATGCCAAGACAAAAAGTGTGACATAGTGTCAGCATTCAGGAAGCAGTAAGCAGTTTTATTCAGAAATCATAAGTCATTATTCGTTAATCTTAAATCATTTTTGGGCGCAACCACAAGGGTCGGGCTTTCCGCTAATAGTTTTGGCTCGATGCGCGCCTCGCCAAAAGCTGCCGCTGCAATCCCTTGCGCGGGTTTATCTGCAAAAATCAGGTTTTAAACAAAAGTTATTTGCTTTCAAAATACTTTACACCTTAGTGCTTTGCAAGCGTAAAAAAACAATCTATATTTGCTCAACTATAACGTTTGCGTAACTATGGAATGTATCTCAGTTTTCGATATGCTTAAAATAGGCATAGGTCCTTCAAGTTCTCATACACTTGGTCCTTGGCGTGCTGCAGAACGTTGGATTAGTGAACTTAAAGCTTCTCAAA
The DNA here is from genome assembly GCA_947502975.1 of uncultured Flavobacteriaceae bacterium. Taxonomy (GTDB): domain Bacteria; phylum Bacteroidota; class Bacteroidia; order Flavobacteriales; family Flavobacteriaceae; genus Jejuia. Next base: position 44,380 of record CANNBV010000007.1, on the reverse strand, counting down.
AGTTTAACGATGTAAAAAGCGTCACAATAGATCTCTACGGCTCTTTATCTTTAACAGGAAAAGGACATGCCACCGATTATGCTGTAATGCTAGGCTTAAGTGGAAAAGACCCTGAAACTATTCCAGTGAATCAAATTGAAAGCACAGTAAAAACTATCAAAGAAAAGCATATTTTGAGTTTTGGTGGGGAACTTCAACTAGCATTTAATCCAGAAACTGATATTATTTTCAATAGAAAATTTTTACCATTTCATGCCAATGGTATGAGTTTTAAAGCAACAATAAATAACAAAAAGCACACCTCTAAATTCTATTCTATTGGTGGCGGATTTGTTGTAAAAGAAGAAAATAAAAATTCAAAAAAGAACTTCGAAATAAAATGCAGCTTTCCATACCCTATCGAAAAAGGTACAGAACTTTTGGAGTTTTGTAAACGTTTCAACCTACCTATATCTCAAGTAGTCCTAGAAAACGAAAAATCCATTCGTTCCTCAAAAGAGATAGATATAGAATTGCAACGCATTTGGGATACCATGCTAGAATGTATGTATACAGGTTGCCACACAGAAGGGACACTTCCTGGAGGATTAAATGTTAGACGTCGCGCCTACGATTTACATCAAAAACTAAAAGGAGACAAAATTTATAACAATCCTGTAGAATGGATTTATGCCATAAGAGACACAGAAGTAAAATTTCGTCAAATCCTTAAATGGGTAAGTTGTTTTGCATTAGCGGTAAACGAAGTAAATGCATCTTTAGGTAGAGTGGTTACCGCACCAACAAATGGAAGTGCAGGTGTAATTCCATCCGTTTTAATGTATTATTTGGTCATTGAAAATCACGATGGTAATTTTGAGGATATTAAACGTTTTCTTCTAGTTGCTGGAGAAATTGGCAGTATCTTTAAAAAAGGAGCAACTATAAGTGCAGCTATGGGTGGTTGTCAAGCAGAAATTGGCGTGTCATCTGCAATGGCAGCTGGAGCCTTGTGTGAGCTTTTGGGTGGCACTCCAGAACAGGTATTGGTGGCTGCAGAAATTGCCATGGAACATCACCTTGGACTAACTTGTGATCCTATTGGCGGATTAGTTCAAATTCCTTGTATAGAACGTAATGCCATGGGTGCTATTAAAGCAATCAATGCTGCAGAATTAGCATTAGATACATCGCCAGAAAATGTAAAAGTACCTTTAGACAAAGTGGTAAATACTATGTGGGAGACTGCTAAAGATATGAACACCAAATACAAAGAAACCTCAGAAGGTGGATTAGCTATTGGAGTTAACTTAACAGATTGTTAGCAATTCCAAAAGAATCATATATCTGATTCACAACATCTTACACATTTTAGCGTTTAAACCCCTACAGAATATTATATCTATATGGTTCAAATACATATTTTTTAGGCTAAATTATTAAATACATGTAATTCATCGAAAAAATAATTCGTTAATCGCTTAATTGTTTATATTTGAATGAATTAAGAGCTAAAATACTTACATTTTTAGTGAATTCAACAAAAAATCTATGAAAAAATATCTACTCTATACCCTTTCATGCTTAACGTTGAGTGCTTCTGCTCAGGATTACAGAGATTATTTAGGTGCTGGACATAGTAAAGGTATTACCGTAACATCTAGTAGTCAACAAACTAAAACAGATTGGAGAGAAAGTGCAGATGCCATAAATACGATAAATGGTAATGGATTAGATGGTAAATTATTGGAGACTTCTCGCTTTTTAGCACAAGCTACTTTTGGAACAGACTTAGAATACATAAAAACTGTTTCTGAAATATCTTTTGAAGACTGGATAGACAGGCAATTTGATATAGAATCACAACCGCTTCAACAGTTAACCCAAAATATTTTTGAACAAGCAAGACAAATACACGTTTCTAACGGTGGCAATGCTGAAGATTTTGACAATCTAAATTGGCAATACTTTATGTATGCTTGGTGGCAAAGCAACATTAATAACGAAGATTTATTGCGCCAAAGAATTGCTTTAGCTTTAAGTGAAATTTTAGTCATCTCAAGAGAATCAAATCTTGGAGGTTATGGCATTGGCTTGGCCGATTACTATGACGTACTAAAAGACAATGCTTTTGGAAATTTTAGAACTCTTTTAAAAGATATCACAGTACATCCAATGATGGGCGTATATCTCAGTCATTACAACAACCCAAGAAGTGTTCCTGATAGAAATATTCATCCTGATGAAAACTTTGCACGAGAAATTATGCAACTGTTTACTATTGGACTCTATGAATTAAATCAAGATGGAACTTATGTTGTAGACGGGCAAGGAGATCGTATTCCCACTTATGATAATGATGATATAAAGGAGTTCGCCAAAATCTTTACTGGATTAGGTCCGGCAGGAATTGAAGACCAATTTCCTGACCGAACTTTAAGATTCGGAATGGGGCATTATTTCGCAAGAAAAGATATGCCTATGATTATGTATGATGATTGGCACGAACCTGGATCAAAACAGTTATTAAACGGTTATACCATTCCTGGTGGACAATCTGGTATGCAAGATATAGATGCGACTATCGATCATTTATTCAACCATCAAAATACTGCACCTTTCATTTCAAAACGATTGATTCAACAACTTATAAAATCAAATCCATCACCTGCATACGTGTCTAGAGTAAGTAGTGCTTTCAATAATACAAAAGGTGTAAGAGGAGATATGAGAGCAGTAATAAAAGCCATCTTTTTAGATGAGGAAGCTAGAAGTTGCAGTTGGATAGAAACACCTAATAGCGGTAAACTTATTGAACCCATGATGCGCTATTTTAATGTAGTACGCCAAATTGATTTAGATAATAATGATGGTAGATATTGGAATAACGGATATGATTTTTTCAGAAATACAGGTCAAGCACCATTATCTGCACCAAGTGTATTTAATTTTTTCTTACCAGAATATGTACCTAGCAGTGAATTTGCTGATGCTAATCTTGTAGCACCAGAATTTCAAATTCATAATTCTGCTACTAGTATCAATTATTTAAATCAGGTTGATGCATGGACAAATGTGCGTTGGTATGAAGTATTAAGAACTTGGGGGCTAGAATTAGATGGTACGCCATTAGATTTTGAAGCTTTAAAATATTACGCAAGAGATGGTGAGGTTTTAGTCAATCAATTAGATAAACTATTTACCCGAGGCCAACTTTCAGATGATACTAAAAAGATTATTGTAGACGCTGTTGAAGGTATAACTAGAGGTTGGGGAAATGATGTTACTCAAACAGATTTACGTGTAAAAATGGCACTATATCTTCTAATGATTAGTCCAGATTATGTCATCCTTAAATAAAACCAATGACAAAGAAAAAAAACACAATTTCTAGAAGAAAATTTATTGGAGATTCTTGTGCTGCACTGGGATACACAACGCTTTTTTCTTCTTTAATAAATTTAAAAGCTATGGCAGCTGCAGCTACCGATAATTCTGCCATAATGCCAATTGGTGGAGATTATAAAGCGTTAGTATGCTTAATGCTTAGCGGAGGAAACGATTCTTTTAATATGCTAATTCCAAAAGGGAATAACGAGTATAATGAATATGCCACCACACGATCTAATTTAGCTATTCCACAGAATGATATTCTACAAATAAATCCGAATACCTCTGATGGTAGAGTTTTTGGTGTACATCCTGAACTTTCAGACATGAGACAAATGTTTGAAAGTGGAAATCTAGCATTTCTTTCTAATGTTGGTACTTTAATAGAACCTTCAACAAAAACTGATATTAGAAACAATGTGGTTAAAACACCGCTTGGATTATTTTCTCACTCTGATCAGGTACAGCAGTGGCAAACAGGAAACCCAGCAGAACGTTCAAATATTGGTTGGGGAGGAAAAATAGCAGACTTAGTGCAATCTATGAATTCTAGCGATGAAATATCTATGAATATTTCACTTCGTGGCACAAATATTTTCCAACGTGGAGATCAAATCACACCTTACACTATAAAAAGTTCTGGTAGTGTAGGTATTAGCGGTTATGGAGGCAACGGTTTTTTTAACGAACTAAAAACTGATGCATTAAATTCCATGATGGAAAAAGATTATCAAGACATTTATAAAAACACTTATAAAAATGTTGTAAAGGCCTCAAATGATGCCAATTTAGCATTTCAAGCCGCTGTAGATGATGTTCAAGAATTTATCACACCACTTCCTGAAGAAAATAATTTAGCAGAACAATTACGTATGGTAGCTAAAACCATCGGCGCTAGAGATACACTAGGTTTCTCAAGGCAAATTTTCTTTGTGGAAATTGGAGGGTTTGATAATCATGATGAACTGTTAATAAATCATGGCGGAAATTTAAAAGAGGTTAATGATGCACTAAGCTATTTTAATAGTTTACTATTCGAATTGAATATGAATGATTGTGTAACAACATTCAGTGTGTCAGATTTTGCGAGAACATTAACTTCAAACGGAAACGGAACTGACCATGCTTGGGGAGGCAATGCTTTCATGATGGGAGGCGCTGTAAATGGAAAAGAAATTTATGGGGACTACCCTACTCTCGCCTTAGATAGTGATTTAGATTTAAGAAGTGGCGTAATAATACCTACCACTGCAGCAGATTTATATATGGCAGAATTAGCGCTGTGGTTTGGAGTAGCGGCATCAGATTTAAACACCATATTACCAAATCTTTCTAATTTTTACGATACCAGTAGTGGAACACCTCCATTAGGATTTATGAATATGACATGATGAAAAACTTATATATATACATAACGTTATTAGTAATTACAGGTTTACAGATTGTACAAGCGCAATGCTATCCAGACAGGCATAGCACCAATTGGTTTGATGGTTGGGTATCTTGCCAGCCCTCACCAAATCCAATTTCTTCTTACGGCGAAACACATTGGATAATGTACGATTTGGGTTATGATTATGTACTTAACGAAACGCAATTTTGGAATGCTAACGAGCCTAAGCATCTCGATTATGGCATCAATGAATTCAATATAGACTATTCATTGGATGGTGCTACTTGGGATAACCTTGGTATTTTTAATATAGAGCAAGCATCAGGATCATCAACCTACCAAGGTATGGAAGGCCCGAATTTTAATGCCACAATGGCAAGGTATGTGCTTATTACACCAACTTCAAACTTTGGTGGTGAGTGCTTTGGTTTTAGCGAATTAAAAATTTCTATAACAGATCCGTTTATTGTGGTAAAAGAAGAAGATGGTTATAACGCATCTGCGTATCCAAATCCATTTGTAGATACAGTATCACTTAGAATTGTGAGTTTATCACAGACCGAACCGCTAGACTTCTCGTTATATGATATCATGGGACGTACCATTACAGCTGGAAGTATCACTATTTCAGAAGACAATCAAAACTATCAATTACCAATAAATGGACATAATCTATCCGTTGGCATTTACATCCTAAAAACCAACCAAAACGGTAAGGAAAAATCATTTAAACTTATTAAGCGGAAACAGTGATATCTTTATAGTAGTTAACTTAATTCTGTAGTTACATATTTATAATTATTATACTCTCTACAGTTAAAATTATATAATCCCGTTGTCATAATCCTTAATATCTAATGAGTTTTCAGCAAAATATATACTTATAAGAACTCATATCCAAAGAATACAAAACTAAGGTTATACCTTAGTTATTGTAAGGTTTAACCTTAGTTATATATCATTTATTACATGTAATTTTGCTACGCAGGCAGTATAAATAAACATAACTATAAATGAAAAATTTAAAAATAGTACTGGTTCTAATAGGTTTTATTGGTTTGAATAGTCCTATTGAAATTTTTGGACAAAACGCTAGTTCAGTAGCATCAACAGATGGCAAAGACTGGATAATTAAAGGGGCTCAATCTACATTTGGGACGCCCTCCATTTATGTCAAAGGAAATTCCACTTCTTATGGAGACTTATATTTCTCAACTGGTTTTAGGCCAGAAATAAGTAAATTTGGAAGTATGCAGTTTGATGTTTTTAAAAATTTTAACGTAAATATGATTGGTTATGATGGAGATCCTATAGTTTATTTTTCAGACTTTAATTCTACACTGAAGTTTGGTATTAGCACTACAACTCCAGAAGAAAAACTACACGTTAAAAAAGGTAGTTTCTTGCTTGATGCATATAATGATGGAAATGAAAAAGGAATTTATTTTAGAGAAGGGTTTAATAGCAATAATATATATAATTTATCAATTCTAGCATATGACCACTTAAACGGGGGCACATCACCTGATGGATTAAGTATTAATGCATACGATGGTATAAGTTTTTCTACTGGTTCCAATACTAGAAATGAAAGAGTACGTATAACCAGAGATGGGAATCTTGGTATAGGCACCATAGATCCTGGCTCCTGGAAACTTGCAGTAAATGGAGATATTAGAGCTAAAGAAATAAAAGTTGAGACTAATTGGTCAGATTTTGTATTCCAAAGTAACTATGATCTTCCGACTCTTGAAGAAGTTGAAAATCATATAGCAGAAAAAGGCCATTTAAAAGATATACCTAGTGCGAAAGATGTAGAAGAAAATGGAATTTTCTTAGGAGAGATGGATGCAAAACTTTTACAAAAAATTGAAGAGTTAATATTATATACTATTGCTCAAGAAAAGAAAATAAAGACTCTAGAAGTTGCAAGTACTGAAGTGGAAAAACTTAAAGAGAAAATTAGACTTCAAGATCAAAAATTAGCATTAATACTAGAACGATTAGAGAAACAGAAAAAATAATATAACGTAGACTTCAATCTCACTTTTAGAAACTCATAAAAAGTGGTAAGGAATTTTGTTGTCTAGAACATTTAAAACACCATATTCATATTTAAGTTATTTTTTACTAATCTCTGCCTATCTCTTTTTTACAAGTAGAACGTCGTCGCGTATCAATTAGGTAAATAATTTTCCATTCTTCACCATCTTTAAACAATTGAAAAGAATTAACGCCACAATGACTAAATTCATCATTAAACCAAAATTCATAAGGCGTCCAAGCATTTGCCATATTACCATCTACTTGAATACTATACTCTAGTAAGCGCTCATCCCATTTTTGAGTATCAGGTCTGTCTGCTATAGTATTTACTACTTTATTAACATCATCAGTAACCAAAACATCTTTCCCCTCTTTATTTCTATAAGCAGTTTGCATTAAAATTTTATCTGCCATAACCGATTTCATTAAAGCTGTATCACCTTTATGAAATCCTTTAAAAAATGTATCTACTGTAGCTTTTACTTGTGCTTTGTCATCATTTTGTGCAAATAGAGAAGTTCCTAATAACAGACATAAGCAAACAATAATACGTATCATAATACAAACATTTAAAAACGAAAATAACTGATATATAGATTGGTAAGTACACTTTAAAGAAAAGTTTAACAGTATATGCTTTATTTAGTATTTTTACCAGCAAACAAAACTAAAAAAACATGTCTACAGCCAAGAAAGAATATAAGCGCGTTACCGTAAAGTCACTTGTTGATATGAAAGCCACTGGTGAAAAAATATCAATGCTCACCGCTTACGATTATACCATGGCAAAGATTGTAGATAGCGCTGGTGTTGATGTTATTTTGGTTGGCGATTCTGCCAGTAATGTTATGGCAGGACACGAAACCACACTACCAATTACCTTAGACCAAATGATATATCACGCATCGTCTGTAGTACGGGCCATATATCGTGCTCTAATAGTAGTAGATTTACCTTTTGGAAGCTACCAAAGTGACCCTAAAGAAGCCTTACGCTCAGCCATTAGAATTATGAAAGAAAGTGGTGCTCATTCTGTTAAATTAGAAGGCGGTAAAGAAATTAAGGAATCTATTAAGCGTATTTTAAATGCTGGAATTCCTGTAATGGGACATTTGGGATTAACGCCTCAATCTATTTATAAATTTGGGACTTATACCGTTCGAGCTAAAGAAGAACAAGAGGCAGAGCAACTTTTAGAAGACGCTAAAATGCTAGAAAAATTAGGTTGTTTTGCTATAGTTTTAGAAAAAATCCCAGCAAAATTAGCGCAACAAGTAGCTGAAAGCGTTAGTATTCCAATTATTGGTATTGGAGCTGGATCTGGCGTTGATGGCCAAGTATTAGTGCTTCATGATATGATTGGAATGACACATGAGTTTAATCCAAGGTTTTTAAGACGTTACTTAAATCTATATGAAGAAATGTCCACCGCAATTTCTCAATATGTAGATGACGTAAAAACACAAGACTTTCCTAATGAAAGTGAACAGTATTAATATTTTCTTGTTATAGTTATGACTTATAAACAGTGGTCTTTCAATTTCTTTATAACAGTAATTTTTCTGAATATATTAGTTGGTATTCTAGTCGTTAAGTCAACAATTTTTGTTAGCTATGAACTTCAAATAACAATTATTGGAATGATGGCTACGTTCTTCTTGATAGCTGGAGTAATTTTAGGAATTATGTCCTATGTCAAAAAGGAAAACTCAGATTATAAAAAAAAGATAGGTTTATTTGGAAACATATTCTTTCTATTACTAGGAATTATAATTTCTTTATTTAATGTCTAAAAGGTCTAACTCGTCTAACCTCCAGGTTCTTTATGAAGACAACCATATCATCATCATAAACAAACGCGCAGGTGACATTGTACAAGGTGATAAAACCGGAGACAAACCGCTTAGCGATGTGGTTAAAGAATATATCAAAGACAAATATAACAAACCTGGTAATGTTTATCTAGGGACGGTTCACCGTTTAGACAGACCTACTTCTGGAATCGTCATTTTTGCAAAAACCAGCAAAGCATTACCTAGACTCAATAAATTATTCCTTTCTAAAGACATTAAAAAAACATATTGGGCTGTTGTTAAACAATCACCTAAAAAATCGCAAGATACACTAACACACTGGCTTAAAAAAAATCCAAAAAACAATAAATCTTACGCACATCAAAAAGAGATAAAGGATAGCAAAAAAGCTATTTTACACTACAAGACTATTAAAAAGCTTGATAATTATCTGCTGTTAGAAGTACATCTTGAAACAGGTAGACATCATCAAATACGTACGCAATTATCAACTATTGGCTGCCCCATAAAAGGCGATTTAAAATATGGTTTTGACAGAAGTAATAAAGATGCTAGCATACATTTACATGCAAGACATATTGCCTTCATTCACCCTGTAAAAAAAGAACAAATTTCTATAAGCGCACCACCTCCAAATGATCCAATTTGGAATGCATGTGTTTAATGTTTTATCTTTAAAATAAAATACTTGAATTCAATTCCTGAAATACTAGAATCTCAAAGCGCATGCTTTAAAAGTCAAAAAACTAAAGATATCAGCTTTAGATTGTCTCTATTAAAAAAACTAAGAACTGAAATTTTAAGTAAAGAACAAGATATTTTAGATGCCTTACACAAAGACTTTAAAAAATCAGAGTTCGAATCTTATATCAGTGAATTTGGCTTAGTTATCTCAGAACTTAATTTAGTTATAAAAAAACTCAGAAGATGGTCTAAACCTACACGCGTAAGAGCTTCGTTATTAACGTTTCCATCTAAAGATTATATTTACAAAGAACCTTACGGCACTGTTTTAGTTATTGCCCCATGGAATTATCCGTTTCTATTAGCTTTAGAACCATTAATTATGGCCATTGCTGCAGGAAACACTGTTGTATTAAAGCCTAGCGAACTCACAGAAAACACTTCAAAAGTAATTACTCAGATTATACAAACTATTTTCCCAAGTGATATCGCTGTTATCGTAGAAGGTGGTGTTGATACCTCAACAGAATTACTAGCTCAAAAATGGGATTATATCTTTTTTACTGGCAGTACGCGTGTTGGTAAAATCGTTGCAAAAGCTGCAGCCAACCATCTTACACCTGTAACTTTAGAATTGGGTGGGAAATCTCCTTGTATTATTGATGATACAAATAATTTAAAACTTGTAGCGCGTCGTTTGGTTTGGGCAAAGCTATTTAACGGCGGACAAACATGTATTTCGGCAGATTATGCAATAGTAAAGTCCTCAGTAAAGGAAGCATTGATTTCAGCTTTAAAAGCAGAAATATCTAGACGGTATGGAGAAAATCCAAAACTATCGAAAGATTTTCCTAGAATTATAAATTCTAAAAATTTAGAAAGACTTAAGCATTTAATTGCCAAGGAAACCGTATTATTTGGAGGAGAAACTGATGAAAGTGAAAACTATTTAGCACCTACTTTAATTGATAATCCTAGTCTGGATAGCGACATTATGAAAACCGAAATTTTTGGTCCTATCCTACCTATTCTAACCTATGATACTGAAGAAGATATTAAACATATTATTCTGAGTATGGATAGACCATTATCCTTTTACATCTTTTCAAAAGACAAAAGTTTTGTAGAGAGGATTATTAAAGCCTATAATTTTGGAGGTGGCGTGGTTAATGATTTGATGGTGCATTTTGGAAACCCAAAACTACCATTTGGTGGCATTGGAGCTAGCGGCATGGGTAAATACCATGGTAAACATGGATTTGATACATTTTCACATCAAAAAGCGGTGATGAAACGTGGTACATGGTTAGATCCTTCATTTAGGTATGCGCCGTACAAAGGCAAGATGAATCTATTGCGAAAAGTCTTTAAGTTTTTAGGATAGTGGCTTATTTAGAAGATAATGCAACACTAACTCTACACCTTCATTAGGTTTAGATTTTAGTTCTAATGTCGCACCTATAAGTTCTGCTCTACTTTTCATATTAATCAAACCAGAGCCTTTTTCTACCACTGCCATATCAAACCCTTTACCGTCATCTTTCGCTGTAATTATTACAACTTCAGGGGTGTAGTTTAAGGAGATATCTAGAGTTTTTGCTTCAGAATATTTTACAGAATTTGACATGAACTCTTGAAGGATTCTAAAAATAATGATTTCATGGCTTTTGTCGTTAAAGTCTAATGTATCACCTGTAATTTTAAGTTCTGCAGACGTGAATTTCATGCGTTTTAAACGATCCAATTCATTAGTAATTGATTTTTCAAAACCAATATTTAAAATCACATCGTTATTAAGGGTTTTAGATAAAGCTCTTACTTCTTTTAGTCCATTGCTGAGCGCTTCAGTAGTGTCTTTAAATTTATCTTTTACATCATTAGATACCTGCATTTTAAGGATACTTAATTGCATACTAGCAAAAGAGAGCAACTGCCCAACATTATCATGTAATTCCCAACCAATGTTTTTTAAAGTTTGTTCTTGAGTTTCGGTTTGTGCTTTCACCATCTCTTCTTCAAACTCTCGCTGCTGCTTTATTTTATCCAAAAGCAACTTATTTTTTCGCTTTTGAAATACAATAAAAAACACAATAACAAGCGAAGTAATGATCACCAAGACAGCGATCATATACACTAACATGTAACGTTCTGAAGCGCTACTTACAATTCGTTCTCCGGTTTGCACCATAGTAAAGCAAAGGTAAAAGTTAAATACATTATTATGTTGGCTGACAAATAAATTTGCCATTTTAGGAAAATAAAGTTCCAATCCATATCTGAATGATAAATATCGTAAAAAACTAGAGGTGTAATAATCAACCACCAAATGAAAATAGCTGCGCTGATATAAAAATTAATTGATTTATAAAAGGTTAGGACTTTATTACTAGTTAATGTTTCAAAAAAATAAAAAGTTGTACATAAGAAAATTATCAACGTGCCTACAATATCAATAATAGGGAAAAAACGAATAAAGTAATCATCCCAATTTAATATTATATAAGAAATAGAAAATAAAACAAAAGCTGAACAAAATATTTTAATAATTTTTTTAGATAAATTAGTAGTTAAAATTTTGGCATAAAAAAAAGAAAAGAAAACAATAGCTCCTACTTTCCAATACAATGTAGTCCACCAAAAGTTCCTTCTAAATACCGTATCCTTTAAAAAGTTCAGAAATCCATCATCTCTAATATAAGCTACATAACTTCCTAGAAAATCACATATAGAAAGATATACTAAAAACCATATAAAATACTTAGCAGCTGTTAGTTTATACTTTTTATAAAGAAATAAACCAGTAACAGCTGCTAAAATCTCTACACTAAAAGTGATAGTGTTGTAATATTCTAATAGAAACTCATTCATTAAAATTTATCAAGGGTAGTTACCTTGTCCGCCAGTACCAGCATTCAAGGGTGGCTTATTTTTTGGATCATCCTGAAGAACTAAATTCAACATACTAGCTTTAGATAACTTTCCATCAACAGTTGGTACAATAAATAGTGTGTTTCTATTTTTTAACTTTGGATCAGGATTATTACCATAATTTCCCATAAACACCTGAATACCAGTCATTTTATAACCCAACGAATCGATACTACTTTCTGTATAAGCCAAATAGTCTTTAACTACATCTAACGACCATGCTACGTTGGTAATTTTTTTTCTAGAGCCTATCACTTCTATTGTAGAATCTATTTCGGTGGCATTATTTTTTTGCCAGTTTTTAAATAGTTTAGTTGCTTTTGCTACTGAAATAGTATCTTTAGGTGGTTTGACATCCATACCATGCATACCATCACCATCTGGTCTTGGACAAAAGAAATATGTTAGTAATGCTCCGATAATAAATCCTAAAATAATAGGTCCTAATTTTTTCATATTTAATAATTATTGGTTAATAATAGCTTGCCTAAAATAGACAAAAAGATTTTATTATGTACGATTTTATTGAAATATTTAGGTGGGAAATCCGAGCATCTCCCCCATACCAACGGTGAATAACCAACAACCGTACAAAGCGTGCTCTATTGATACTAACAGTGTCGATTTTGTTTTTTGATAGGTTACAGCGAATAAAATACCGCCTAAAAAGGTTAAAATTAAAACCAACGTATTTTTAAAAAATAGGTGCGCTAATGCAAATACAATGGTATTTAAAAACAATAATAATCGCTTATCTTTTATAATAGTGTTATAGCGTTTAAAATAGAAAGTACGATATATCAATTCTTGAGGATACACAGATAAAAAAGTATACACAAATAATATGAATACCCACAACTTAGGTTTATTTAAAACTACATAAAACAAGGCTTTATCATTGCTCTTCCAGACAAAAAGAAAGGTTAAAACGGCTATGATTAAAAGTTTAATTGCGGAAGATTTCCAAAATCTACCCCAATTTAAGTTAGGTGCCATTTTAAACTTTTCTTTTTCTACTTTGAGTAATACATAAATCACATAAGCAAATCCAAAAGCACCAATACCCAGTTTAACAAATGGAGAATAGTCTAAAGCAAAACTTACAGGTACTATTATAAAAATAATGAAAAACTCAATGATTTTATATCTAACTGATGTCATTAAAAGCGAATAATATTTGTTTGTTTCACCTCATTGATTACAAACATACTATGTGTACTACCAATATGATTGATTTTTGTTAGTTTTTTTACCATAAACTCCCTAAAAGCTTCCATGTCTTTGACTATTACCTTTAAAAGATAGTCGTAATCACCACTAATATGATAACATTCTAAAATTTCTTCAAGATTATTAACTTCTTTTTCAAAAGAAAACACAAATTCTTGACTATGTTGTAGTAGTTTTACATGACAAAAAGCCACAAAATTTCTATCAATTTTTTGTTTATTTATTAGGGCAGTATAACCATCAATAAAACCTTCTTTCTCAAGTTTTTTAATACGTTCGTAAACCGCAGTTACCGAAAGCCCCAACTTATTTGAAAGTTCTTTATTAGTTTGTTTACTATCCGTTTGAAGCTGTTCTAGTAGAATTTTATCAGTTTTATCAAAAATCATGATAGAAAAATTTTCATTGTAATGTATTTCATAGTTAAAAATACAAACTATAAATCTAATATTTATACTTTTTTTAGATTTATTTTTTAATAATTAAAATAATAATTGATTTTATTTCTAATAATACCGAATTTAGTTAAATAAAATTTATTAATCATGAGCTTTAAACCTGCTAATAACATACAAGATTTACAATATTTCGGAGAATTTGGAGGCGTGAATCCTTCAATTTCAGATTCTTCTACCTACACGTTTTTGTCTGCAAAAACTATGTTTGATACTTTTGAAGGCAATGCAGATGGTTGCTACTTGTACTCTCGACACTCCTCCCCTTCTAATTTATATTTAGGCGAGGCATTAGCTGCTATGGAAAATACAGAAACAGCTAATGTTACTGCATCAGGTATGGGAGCAATTACTTCGGTAATGATGCAGTTATGTAATGCTGGAGATCATATTATATCAAGTAGAACTATTTATGGTGGTACATATGCGTTTTTTAAAAATTTCACACCCAAATTCAATATTGAAACCTCTTTTGTTGATATTACAAAATTAGATGCAGTGGAATCTGCTATTACTAAAAACACAAAAGTTATTTATTGTGAATCAGTAAGTAATCCGTTACTAGAAGTTGCAGATATTAAGGGATTAGCCGCTATTGCTAAAAAACATAATTTAAAATTGGTAGTTGATAACACCTTCTCACCATTATCAATTTCCCCAGCAATTCTTGGAGCTGATGTAGTCATTCACAGTTTGACAAAATTTATCAATGGCTCAAGTGATACAGTAGGCGGCGTTGTTTGTGGATCGCAAGAGTTTATAAATGATTTGCGAAACGTAAACGATGGTGCTGGAATGCTACTAGGTTCTACTATGGATAGCCTAAGAGCATCATCTGTTCTTAAAAATTTAAGAACACTGCATATTAGAATGCAGCAGCATAGTAAAAATGGGCTGTATTTAGCTGAAAGGTTTGAAGCTGATGGTCTTAACACTGTATATCCTGGATTGAAATCACATCCATCACACGAATTATTTAAAACTATGATGCATACGGAATACGGATTTGGTGGTATGCTCACAGTTGATGTTGGTTCATTAGATAAAGCCAATCAACTTATGGAACTCATGCAACACAAAAATTTAGGCTATTTAGCTGTGAGTCTAGGATTCTACAAAACATTGTTTTCGGCACCTGGAACTTCTACTTCTTCTGAAATTCCAGAAGACGAACAACTCGAAATGGGATTAAGTGATGGCTTGATACGATTTTCTATTGGATTGGATGCTGATATTGAACGCACCTATCAAATGATGCGAGACTGCATGGTAAAACTGGAAATACTTGATAAAGAACGAAAATTAAAAGCAAGTTAAATACCTTTAATACGCTCCCAAAGAGATTTAAAAATATCTCCTAAACTATCAAATTTAGGCTCAAAAGGTTTCATGTTTAAACGGCTGTTTTCCTTGTATAACAACAAACTAAACACTGAGGTATTTGGATTATCTAAATCTAGGAGTGGATAGCGCAAATCGTTATATTGGTATTCATTTTCGTTGATTTTATAAACGCTATAATACTGATTGCTAAACCAAGCTAATCCTTTTATATCGTCGTATTCTGAAGGTTTTAAATCACGTTGTTTAGGTATCTCTCTAAAATTTAAAAAGCGGTTTTTAGTATCGAACAATGAATAATCTGTCACATAATATGCTGTTTCGGTTTCCGCAATAGCATACCATAAAATGTTATTGAAAATGGCTGGTTGTGTGCTAAAACGCGTGGCTTCAATACTGGCTTCTTTTAAGGATTTTCTAAATATTGCATCTACATACAATTTGTTTCCTAATGTGAATAGCATGTATACTGAACTGATACCAACACCTAACTTTAACCATACACGACGCTTATGAGATGTCCTTCTAAAAAACATTAGAACTATCATACAAATTAAGAAGGGCAAGGTGTAAGCAGGGTCTGCAACTGCAATATTATTTAGAGCTACCCTATAATTACTAAACGGTGCAAAAAGTTGAGTGCCATAGGGTGTAAAACAGTCTAAAATAGGATGTGTAAAGAGTGACCAGAAAAAAAGTGATATCCAATCTTTATTTATAGTTATTTCTTCATCCTTGTATTTGAAAAATAATCGGTAAATAAATGAAGTAAAAAAGAATTTACCTAAGAATGAAAAAATGATGTTCAAAACTGTACTTTTCTTACTCTTTTCATATAAATTAAAAAAGAGACAACCCAAAGGAAATGCTGCCAAAACGCAAAACAGTATTGAATGCATAAACCCACGATGAAACAACATCGCATCAATTTCATTTCCATAAAGCCATCCTCCAACTAAAACATCTAAATCTGGAATGGTACCACCAATGGCTCCAAATAACAACGCTTTATTACCTATTTTTTTTCCAAGAACCGCTTCTCCACAAGCAGCACCTAATACAATTTGAGTAAGTGAATCCATTAAATATAAAATGAAATGCTAATGTACAGAAGTATTTTCATTTGCATACATGTTGTTAAAATCGTAACATTACGTAACTAAAAAGTGATTATGGAAGACGATAAGAATATCTCTGAATTTAAAGCCAACGACCAAACTATTATTGAAAACAAGGAACTTAACTTCTTTGAGGCTCTCATTCCAGTTATACTCTTAATGGCACTACTCTTTTACAATATTGTATTCGCAGATGGTGCCCTTTTAGGAGATTACTCCAACCAATTTATTTTACTTATTGGTGGTGCCATAGCAGCAATAATGGGTTTTATTAATAAGGTATCGGTTCAAAGAATGATTTCTGAAATTTGGGAAAATCTAAAAAGTGTTTTCATACCTATCATGATTTTATTTTTAGTTGGTGCGCTAGCTGGCACATGGTTAGTTAGCGGTGTAATCCCAGCAATGGTTTTTTACGGACTACAAGTTTTAAGCCCAGAAATATTTTTACCAGCTTCAGTAATAATTTCCGCAGTAATATCAATTGCTACTGGAAGTTCATGGACTACTTCAGCAACTGTAGGCATAGCATTAGTTGGTATTGGAACAGCCTTAGGTATAAATCCTGGTATGATTGCGGGTGCAGTAATTTCAGGAGCCTATTTTGGAGATAAAATGTCACCTCTGAGTGATACTACAAATCTAGCGCCCGCTATGGCTGGAACAGACTTATTCACTCATATCAGATATATGAGCTTTACCACAGTACCTACTATTATTGTTACATTAATTATTTTTAGTATTCTGGGTTTAACTATTGAGTCAACAGGCAGTTCTGACACTACATTTATATTAGCCACAATAGATAACTATTTTAACATCTCACCTTGGTTATTCTTAGTGCCTGTTGGTGTTATAGGACTAATTTTACTTAAAGCTAAACCGTTAATTGCTCTGACTTCTGGAGTCGTATTGGCTATTATTTTTGCTTTTATTTTTCAACCAAAATTAATTAGCTCTATTACAGATTCCCCTGAGAAAACTATAGTAAATTCAATTTTAACGGATACCAATATTGAGATTTCTAATACAGAATATTTAAGTGTACTGTCAAAATCTGACTTAGAAAAAATTAATGATGATGAGAAACTACAAAATCTCTTTACTGATGATGACTTAAAAGGAGTTTATACTATTGAAACTTTAAAAAGTTTTTTTGCTTCTGATTATAAAGACACCTCAATTGTACAGCATAAAGCAGAAAATTTAGAGAAATTAATAACAATTAAAAGATTAAAAAAATTATTTGAAGCAGGTGGAATGAAAGGTATGTTATGGACAATTTATTTAATTATTTGTGCGATGATATTTGGAGGTATCATGGATGGTATTGGTGCACTATCAAGAATCACTAGTGCCTTACTCTCTATTGCCAAATCGGTATTTGGGTTATTTACAAGTACAGTGATTAGTTGTTTAGGATTAAATACAATCGCATCAGATCAATATTTAGCTATAGTAATACCTGGAAAAATGTTTAAAAAAGCATTTGAAGATAGAGGGCTTGCTCCTGAAAATTTGAGTAGAACACTAGAAGATTCAGGCACTGTGACGTCAGTATTAATTCCTTGGAATACATGTGGTGCATACCAATCAGGTGTTTTAGGTGTTGGAGTTGGTGAGTATTTTATTTATGCGATTTTTAACTGGTTAAGTCCATTTACAACATTACTTTTTGCTGCACTAAATATAAAAATAAGGCAACTTTCAAAGACTAAATAAAGATACCCCATCTCCTTTTCTTTCGGTTTGTCAAGTTCATAATTTATATGATAAATTATTGTTGTATTCGCATAAACAGCGGCCTATTTTTGAAGCGATATGCAAATGCTATTAGACGATAAACTTTAATAATTACATTCTGTGCCTACAGGTATTTTGAAGTGATAGTTTTGTTTGAAATTTAAATTAATAATTAAACTATAACTTATAAAAATTATGGCATTTGTAGGAAAAAAATTTCCAGATTTAAACGTAGACGCAATGAACGATATGGGCGATACTTTTAAATTAAACGTTTTAGAAGAAGCGGTAAATAATAAGAAAAAAGTAGTGTTGTTTTGGTATCCAAAAGATTTCACTTTTGTATGTCCAACTGAGTTACACGCATTTCAGGCAGCTTTAGGTGAATTTGAAAAACGTAACACTATTGTTATTGGAGCTTCTTGTGATACACCAGAGGTACATTTTGCATGGCTAAGCACAGATAAAGATAATGGTGGTATAGAAGGTGTAAGCTATCCAATTTTGGCAGATTCTAACAGAAACTTAGCTTCTACATTAGGTATTTTAGATATCACTAACGAAACATATAATGAAGAAACTGGTGTTGTAACTGTTGAAGGCGATAATGTGACTTACAGAGCTACATACATTATTGACGAAGATGGTATTGTACAACACGAAAGTATCAATAATATGCCATTAGGAAGAAACGTGCAAGAATATTTACGTTTGGTTGATGCATTAACTCACGTACAAGAAAAAGGTGAAGTTTGTCCAGCAAACTGGGAAGACGGAAAAGAAGCAATGAGCGCTAATAGAGATGGTGTTGCTGAGTATTTATCAGCTCACGTAAATTAAAAATATCATTGTAATGGTAAAAGAATTAGACCAAGATAATTTACAAAACCTAGTTGCTGAAAACGAAACTGTTGTGGTACAATATTCAGCAACATGGTGTGGCAACTGTCGTATTATGAAACCAAAAGTAAAAAAGTTGGCATCCGAATTAGAAGGTATCACCTTTATTATTGCTGATGCCGAAAAGTTTCCAGAATCTAGAAAGTTAGCTACTGTTGACAATTTACCAACCTTTGCAACTTTTAAAAATGGCGCTTTTGTAAATCAAGTTCAAACTAACAAATTTGATGTTTTAAAAGGACTTGTAGAAGAAGTTGCCTAATTATTAAATATAAAGCATAAGCGCAGTTAGAAAATTAACTTTTTTAACTGCGCTAATTAATATAAAAACATTTTAAATGAAGTTACCAGTTATAAAACATCTAACTAATTTTATAGAAGATAACGACGAAGACTTTGTAGTAGAAACTATTGAAACTTTAGAAGCATTAACCGAATTACCTTCTTTAAAAGATGAAGAATTAGATGTTATAGGAGAGCTAATTTCCAATATGTATGGCGCTATTGAAGTTAATAAAATGACCAAAGATGGTACTCCAAAAAAAGAAGCGTTAAATACTTTTATGGGACGAGTTATGGGATCTATTGATACGTAATTTGTTTCATTTAAACATACTTATTAGTGTCCTTAATTTTAAATACGTGATAATAAATTTCCGTTCACTTTATTTAGATCTGAATAAGCCATCTCAACATTTAATTTCAAACTAAAACTTAAGCTAAAAAGCATATCTTTGTAATACATAATTTAAGTAATGATTTACAGATTTAGAGTCATATTAGATAACGATACAGAAGACGATATTTTTCGTGATTTAGAAATACGCGAGACAGATTCTCTAGAAGATCTACATAATATCATCACCCAATCTTTTGGTTTTGATGGTACAGAAATGGCGTCATTTTATGTTAGCAACGACTCTTGGGAACAAGGCGAAGAAATTTCTTTGTTTGATTTAAGTGATGATGCCTCTGCCCGTTTGATGAACGAAACTGCAATTTGTGATGTGGTGCATGAAGCACAAACTAAATTGATTTATGTGTACGACTTTTTAAGTATGTGGACATTTTATGTAGAATTGGCTGAAATTGTAGATATTGTTGAGGGACACGATTACCCTAATTTAATGTTTGTACAAGGGCAAGTTCCAGATACTGCTCCCGATCGCGTTTTTGAAGCTGAGAGTACTGATGAATTTAATGAGTTTGATGACGGTATTGATGTTGATGATTACGACAATCTTGACTTTGACGAAAACTGGAACTAAATTCGTTTTTTTCTAATATTTAAAGGATTGACATTTTCATAATTATGCACTAAAAACTCAAGTGCTTTTTCTAAAATATCTCCCATTGATTTACACTTTTTGAACTTCACATCATGTGTATATTCAAAAATTTTGTATTTTAATAAGTCAATATGTTCTTGCTTAGATATATTATCTTCAATCATACAGTCTAAAAGTTCATTTATACGATCGTTAAAACTTTTTAAGCGTTTCACTAAAATGGAACGTTCCTCAATTTTATATTGCTCAATTGACATCTTTTGAAACGAATCTGAAACTATTTTCACCATTTCTAGATTTTCCTTAAAAAACTGTGGACGGTAAATATTAAACTTTCCTTCGTATGATTGTTGATCGAAATCTATCGCTCTAATCTTATAAACTACTTTGTCAAAATCATGAGTTGGTACAATTACATAGTTGTAGGAACGCATGTCTCCTAACATACGAATCATACAGCGTTCATTAAATTTAACAAACTCTTTGGCTATTTGGGCTTTCTCGCCTTTGGTGCAATTAGGCAGCATTTCTTTGATAAACACGTCTCCAGGAATTCCTGCAATATGCTCTTCAATTAGCGTATTATTACTCACTAAAAAATTCAAATTGTAAGGCGATAACATATGCTCTAATTCCAAACCATAAATTCTCGATGCATCTGCAACTTTAACATAAAAATACGTATAGTTATCATTTAAAATATTTCTTATTTTTATTCTGAAGGGTTTAGAATTTCCGAAAGTACAATAGTCTATAGCATCCACACTCAGGAATGGAAAAATATTCTCATTACCATCAGAATGTAAAATAGTATATACTTTTTTTAGAGAAGCATCTATTTCTTTTCTATCAAACTCATTATAATACACACGTACCCAAAGCGTGTCATTATCATCGTCGTCTAAAACCTCGATTGCCCCTTGGAACCGAAGTAAATCCTCATAAAAAATAGGCAGTTTTAAATTTCTACTGTATTCAGAAAGATAGTTATGCAACTTTTCTGAAATAGGAAAAGATGGCTTACGCTTCGAAATTTTTAAATCATCCATATGTTTGACGTTATTCAAATTTAAGCTTTTCTTCGCATTTATGTAACAAAATAGAAAGACCTTCGTCTTAACAATATAACTAATCAATCGCTGAATCTATTTCAGTATAAAAACTTTACGCTTGGAACCTATTTTAACAATTAACAATCTCACCAAAAAATTTGGTTATTTAACTGCAGTAAAAGACCTCTCCTTCACTATAAACAAAGGCAATGTTTATGGAATTTTAGGTCCTAATGGTAGTGGAAAATCTACAACTTTAGGTATTGTTCTTAATGTAGTAAACAAAACATCCGGCAATTTTAAGTGGTTTGATGGTAGCATCACTACCCATGATGCCTTAAAAAAAGTGGGAGCTATTATTGAACGCCCTAATTTTTATCCTTACATGACGGCTTCTGAAAATTTGAAATTAGTATGTAAAATTAAAGGCGTTGATATTACCAAGGTTGATGAAAAACTAGAGGTTGTTGGTCTTCTTGAGCGTAAAAACAGCAAGTTTAGGACGTATTCTCTAGGTATGAAACAACGCTTAGCGATAGCTTCTGCCCTATTAAACGATCCTGAGATTTTAATTTTAGACGAACCTACAAATGGATTGGATCCTCAGGGTATTCATCAAATTCGTCAAATTATAAAAGACATTGCCAACCAAGGCACCACTATCCTACTTGCATCTCATTTACTGGATGAAGTGGAAAAGGTATGCTCTCATGTTGTAGTATTGCGAAAAGGTGAAAAACTATATTCTGGACGTGTTGATGAAATGATTTCTAGTCATGGTTTCTTTGAACTGAAATCTAATAAACAACAAGAACTTCTGGATGCCATTAAAAATAATCCCATTTTTGGGAAAGTGAAAGTTGAAGATGATTTAGTTACTGCATTTTTAAATGAACCACTAAGTTCAGAAGATTTTAACAAACAACTTTTTAAAGAAGGTGTTGTACTTACTCATTTAGTGCAACGTAAAGAAAGCCTTGAAGAACAATTTTTACAACTAACCGATAACAACTAACCCATAACCAATGTTACGACTTTTACAACTTGAATTACAAAAGTTACTACTCAATAAAACGAGTAAAGTACTTATTTTTATATCTTTTGTATTACCGTTTTTGGTAATATTATTATCATCAATTAAAATAAATGTTTTTGGTTTTTTCACCCTAGAATTGGGTGAATTAGGAGTCTTTAACTTTCCAATTATTTGGCATTTAACTACATTTTTCGCATCTCAGTTTAAATTTTTCTTTGCCATCGTGGTAGTGAGCATGATAGGTAATGAGTATAGTAATAAAACGCTAAAACAAAATTTAATTGATGGGTTGAGCAAAAAAGAATTTATCTTATCAAAATTCTATACTATAATATTCTTCTCATTAGTATCTACAATTTTAATTGGTTTAATCTCATTGTGTATTGGTTTATTCTATTCTAGCTATAATGAGTTTGGTATTATTATTCAAGAAATGAACTACTTACTTGGATATTTTGTTAAGTTGGTTGGATTCTTTAGTTTATGCTTGTTTTTAGGGATGTTAGTAAAACGATCAGCATTTGCTTTAGCCTTTTTATTTGTTCTATATATTTTTGAATGGATTGTGTTTTGGGGAGCATATGAAGCTTTTGACTCTACAGATACAGCATTTAAAATCAAAAATTTCATGCCACTAGAGTCAATGTACAAACTTATAGATCAACCATTCCAGCGTATAGCTATGACCAAATTCCCACAGAAAGCAGAATTAGTATATGACTATGCTGTACACTGGTATGAAATAGTTATAGTACTAGGATGGACAGCACTTTTCATCTTTTTGTCGTATAGATTATTAAAAAAGCGAGATTTGTAATATCTTTGATAGCATTCGCTATGAAAAGATGAAAAAAATTGCTGTATTCGTATTACTATGGATAGTTGCCCTTAATCTACACGGGCAAAAACAAGCGGCTAATTGGTATTTTGGAGAAAATGCAGGATTACAATTTGATTTAGATAATAGTAGAGTTAATGTAGTTGATGATGGGCAGCTCAATACTCGCGAAGGTTGTGCTAGTATTTCTGACGACAGGGGCAATCTATTGTTTTATACAGATGGTGTTACCATATGGAATAAAAATCATTTTCCTATGGCTAACGGTACTGGTTTACATGGAGATTCCTCTAGTACCCAATCTGGAATTATTGTTCCTAATCCTGATGACCCTGATATCTTTTATGTCTTTACAGTAGATAACTTTATTGACCGCACAAATTATGGCTTAAATTACTCTGTAGTAGACATGAGTTTAAATACAGGGCTGGGAGATGTTACGACAAAGAATGTAAACTTGTTACAAAATTGCTCAGAAAAAATTACCGCTGTAATTAGAGATTGTCTAGACGGTTCTATATGGGTACTTTCCTTTGCTTCTCCAGATGGTACAGTTCCAATTTATGACACATTTCATGCATTTGAAGTTTCTGGAACTGGAGTAAATCATAATTCGGTAAAATCACCATTTACTACAGGCATTACAGATGCCAGAGGTTACTTAAAACTATCACCGGACGGCACAAGGGTGGCCAGTGCTAACGTAACCAACGGTATGTATGTTTATGATTTTGAAGCAACAACTGGACGGGTATCAAACCAAAGAACAATAACATTAAACGGTGCAGATAATGCAATCTTCCCATATGGTATAGAATTTTCGCCAGACAGTGATTTACTTTATATAAATGCTTCCAATGATTTTGTTGATCCCGAAAACCCTTTAAACGCAAATAACCCAGCTAACCATTTTGCTGCATTATATCAATTTGATTTAAGAGAAGATGATTTACAAATGACAGAGATTATTCTAGATGAACGACAATCATACCGTGGCGCATTACAACTTGGTCCTGATGGAAAAATTTATAGAGCATTGAGCGAATCATATATAGGGGGATTAGATGGTTTAAGTGTTATTGAAAAGCCAAATGAAATTGGAACGTTTTGTGAATACAAACATAACGCAATAAGACTTGCGCCTTCAAAATCTTCACAAGGACTACCTCCTTTTATAGCTTCTTTTTTTAATTCTCAAATTGACATCATCAAAAATGGGAAAAGTCAAGTCAACCTAGATATTTGTGAGAATGGCTCTTATAAGTTAACTTCAATAGATATGGTTGGGGCTAGTTACACATGGACAAGAGATGGTGCTGAACTACCTGATGACACTTTTGATTTGGAAGTCACTGAAGAAGGCCACTATGAGGTTTATATAGAACCTAATAATGGTGAATGTGCCATAGAAGGTCAGGCTTTTGTTGTTTTTAACGAAAACCCTGTAGGTTTTAATCATACAATTTTACAATGTGATGAAGATGGTGCTAAGGATGGATTTACTTTGTTTAATTTAGAAGAAGCCATAATTAACCTTACTGGTGGTGTTGAAGATTTATCGGCTAGATTTTACTCGGATGCTGCTAGAACTAATCTTATAGATGAACCTGACAATTTCATAAACTCAAATAGCTCGCAAATTATTTACGCAGAAGTATTTAATAGAAAAACACAATGTAAAGTAGATGTAGAATTAACTCTTGGTGTTAGTGTTACTGATGCTTTTGATACTGAAATATCTGCTTGTGATGAAGATGGGATAGATGATGGGTTTTATGAATTCAGCCTAACCAATGCTAATAATACGATTATCAATGGACTTTCAGGCGATTTAGGCATTTCATATTATGAAACTTATAATGATGCTTTATTGGAAAAAAACAACCTAGGAGACACCTACACTAATACTAATGCATACACGCAAACTATTTTTGCTAGAGTGGAAAACGATAACAATTGCTATGGCATAAGCGAAGTGCAACTTGTTGTAGATCAACCACCACAAATTGAAACTGAAAATTTAGCGTATTACTGTACAAACTTTTTCCCTGATACGATAACAATTAACGCAGGGTTAATTGGAACTAATTATTCCGATTTCTATTACAATTGGTCTACTGGAGAAGAAACTTATGAAATTGCTATTAACACTGTTGGTACTTATACTGTTATGGTAACGAGCATTGCATCTGGATGTACCTCGCAAAGAGTCGTTACAATAGATCCTTCAGGTTTAGCAACTTTTGAATCTTTTAATGTAACTGATGCCACACAAAATAATATAGTAATTGTTAACGTTTCAGGAGAAGGCATATATCAATTTAGCCTAGTAAATCAAGATAATGGTTTAGTATTAGGTTATCAAGATAGCAACATTTTTGAGAATGTAAAACCTGGGATTTATACAGTTTTGGTTAAAGATATTGAGAATGATTGCGGTACTGTTGAAGATGCTGTCTCTGTCATTGGGTTTCCAAAATTCTTTACACCAAATAACGATGGACAAAATGACACATGGCAAGTATATGGTGTTTCTGAGATGTTTCACCCAAATACTAAAATCATGATTTTCAATAGATATGGTAAACTTATGAAAGAAATAACACCTTTAGGTGAAGGTTGGGATGGTTTAGTAAATGGACAAATATTACCTGCTGATGACTATTGGTTCTCTGTACAACTTCAAGATGGGAGAGTTTTTAAAGATCATTTTACACTTAAAAACTAATACATTGAAATTTTATATAATAATAGCTTGTATCGCAACCTGCGTATTTAACCTAAATATATTACATGCTCAAGAGCCTACAGATTGTATGGGAGCAGTAATTGCCTGTGGGAATTCCGAAATTAGTTTAGATGTAAATGGTGCTGGACAACAAGAACTTTTTGGAAGTAACAGTTGTTCTGGACGAGAAAATAACAGTGTGTGGTTAAAAGTCACTACCATAACTACTGGTACCTTAGGTTTTACTTTAAAACCTGAAAGTAGTGATCTTGGCGAAGATTATGACTTTTTTGTATATGGCCCTAATGTATCTTGCAGCAATATAGGCACTGCTATTCGTTGTTCTACCACAAATCCAATTAATGCAGGATTGACTACCAATTTTACTGGTATGAATGCTGGATCAACAGATACTTCTGAAGGACCAGGAGCAGATGGTGATAGTTTTGTAAGATGGATTGATGCCCAAGCTGGAGAAACTTACTATATTGTAATAGATAGACCTATTGGAAGAAGCGCGTTCTCTTTAGAATGGACTGGGAACGCTACATTCTCATCACCTCCAACTAATGAAGCAGAGCGTTTTAGAATTCCGTTAGATTTTGAAGATTGCGATGTAACTGCACCTTTCGATGATGGCTTTACAACATTTGATTTAGAGTCTAATACTAGTCAAATTAGAGGAGCACAAACAGATGTTACAATCTCTTACCATGAAAGCGAAAGCGACGCTAACATTAATATCAATAGCCTAACTAGCCCCTTCATGAATACATCAAACCCTCAAGTAATTTATACACGGATAACCAATAACACCACAGGATGTTTCGAAATTTCAAGATTTAATATTAGAGTGAATATAGGGCCTAGGTTTACTCAACCTTCAGAATATATATTGTGTGATAACTTAGATGATGGTGATAATATGAATGGTAGAGTTATCTTTAATTTATCTGATAAAAACAGTGAAATTTTAGGTGGACAAGATCCTACAAGTTTTAATATAAGCTATCATGATAGTTTTACCGGAGCAGAATTAAATATTCCTAGTTCCCAGATTTCTAACTCTTATTATAATAATACTGCATTTTCCGAAGAAGTATTTGTTAGAATTGAGGATGCTATAAATCCAGATTGCAAAAGTGTAACCGCTCTTAATCTTACCGTAAATACCGCTCCAGAAGTTGCTAACCATACAATTCTACAATGTGATGAAGATGGTGTTTTAGATGGTATTACCTTATTTAATCTTACAGAAGCTAATAATGCATTAACTCTTGGGGCCTCTGGCCTATCTACAAAATTCTATACAGACTTGGCAAGAACACAGGAAATAATTACTCAAGATGATTATTTAAATATTAGCAACCCTCAAACCATATATGTTGAAGTTATTAACGATAGAACTTCATGTATAAATACAACCGAATTATTATTAGATGTGAGCCTTACCGATTCTTTTAATACTCAAATTATATCTTGCGACGATGATGGTACAGAAGACGGTTTTTATACATTCAATCTAAATGATGCAGATACAGATATAATTGCTGGACTTCCACCTGGTTTGGTTATAACTTACTTTGAAAATTATGAGGATGCCTTACGCGAACAAAATAATTTGTCTAACATATTCACAAATACACAGCCAAATTTACAGACCATTTATGCAAGGGTAGAAAACGACAACGATTGTTACGGGATAAGTGAAGTACAACTTGTCGTAAATGCATTGCCAGATATAGAAACCGATGCCATTTCAAATTATTGTCTAAATTTTTTTCCAGATCCCATTACTATTAATGCTGGTTTAAATACTGGAAATATTTCTGATTTTTCATATGATTGGTCTACTTCTGAAAACGAGTACACTATTGAAATTAATGAAATAGGCAGTTACACCGTTACTGTTACCAACAGAATGACTGGATGCTCAAAAGAAAGAATAATTGTTGTTGAAGCATCAAATATCGCCAGTATAGAATCTATAGACATTACTGATGCATCTCAAAATAATATTGTGGTGGTGAATACTTCAGGAGAGGGTGAATACCAATATAGCTTGAGTAGTGCAGATGGAACTAACGATTATGACTATCAAATAGAAAATAGTTTTGAAAATGTGAAACCAGGATTGTATACCGTTTTAGTTAGAGATATTAAGAATAATTGCGGTGTTATTCAACAAGAAATATCAGTGATTGGGTTTCCAAAATTCTTTACACCCAATAATGATGGAGAAAATGATACTTGGCAAGTATATGGTATTTCAAATGCATTTCAATCTGAAACTAAAATCTTAATCTATAATAGATATGGTAAACTTTTAAAAGAATTATCGCCGTTAGCATTGGGATGGGATGGTTTTTTTAACGGACAATTATTACCAACTGATGACTATTGGTTCTCAATATTATTAGAAGACGGAAGAGTTTTCAAGGATCATTTTACACTAATACGCTAATGCTAAAACTTATTTTATTGCTTTTTATCGGTTTTTTTTGCGTTTCATCTAAAATATATTTACTTTGGACGCCATAAAACATCTATATTTAACAGTAATTTCACCCAAATTAGATATATTGAAAAAGCCCCTACATTTCAATCTTACTTTTATTGTGCTTTTTTTAAGCACTTATACTCTTGTTGCACAACAGATTACAGTTAATGGAAATGTTACCGCAAATCAACTAATAGAAGATAATTTAGTTGATGGTTGTGTTGAGGTTTCTAATGTTGTTTCAAACGTTAATGGTGATGCTAATGGCTTTAGAAGCTTTGGCGAGTTCAGCCGTGGTACTTCAAATTTTCCCTTTGAAAATGGTATTATGTTATCTACTGGTAGTGCAGAATCTGGAGGTAACAACCTAATAACCACAGATTTAAGTGAAGGCTCTACTACTTGGGGGACAGATACAGATTTAGAAACTGCTCTAGGGAATAATAATTTTTTAAATGCAACCTCTATTGAGTTTGATTTCGTTTCAATCTCCAATCAAGTTCAATTTAATTATCTTTTGGCATCAGAAGAATACTCCGGTATTAACCCTTGCCAGTTCTCTGATGGATTTGCGTTTCTTATTAGAGAAGCTAGTAGTGCTGGCCCCTATCAAAATATAGCAGTAGTGCCTGGTACTTCAATACCAGTAAGTACTAATACGGTTCATGATGAAATAGTAGGTGTTTGTCCAGCACAAAATGAACAGTACTTTGATGGTTATAATATTGGAGATACCAACTATAATGGTAGAACCGAAGTACTAACCGCCAGTGCCACCATCACACCTTATGTACAATATCATATTAAATTAGTGATTGCCGACCAAGCGGATCAGAGATTTGATTCTGCAGTTTTTATTGAAGGTGACAGTTTTAGAATACTTGATTTAGGAGAAAACATCACTACTTGTGCTAGTTCTGTGACTCTTGATGCAGATATACAAAACCCCTCCTCAACATATGAATGGTTTTTAAATGGAAGCACCACACCAATTTCTGGAGAAACTAATACAACACTTGATGTTATACAAAGTGGTACTTACAAGGTTGAAATTACTACACCTTTGGGATCTTCAAGTTGTGTTGAAGAAGATGAAGTTGTAGTTACCATACAAAATGAAATAACAATAAACTCACTTTCTGATTACCAACTTTGTGATGACTTAAGCGGAGATCAAGTAGAAACATTTGATTTATCTACCAAAGATGCAGAGTTAGCAGGTAATATAACATTTACTAACTATACATTCAGTTATCATTTATCAGATGCTGAAGCTAGATCTGGTAATAACAGCATAACTACCCCTTTACAAAATACATCGTTAACGCAACCCATTTTTGTTAGAATTGATGATTTAGATTCAGGATGTGTTGCCTACACTACATTTAATATTGTAGTAAACACAATTCCAAATATTACAAATCCAACCAACTTACCAATATGTGATAGTGATAACGATCCGAGTGATGGTATCACAACCATAGATTTGAGTGTTAAAGATGACGAAATAACATCTGGAGACACCAACTTATTTGTGACCTATCATTACAATACATTAGATGCAAATAACGGTGCTAATCCAATACCCATTCCCTACATTAACACAAATACACCTAATGAGTCTTTATTTGTTAGAGTTGTAAACCTCACGACTGGATGTTATACCACTAGTACCTTAACCGTTGATATTACCAATAGCCCTATTGTGAACAGGGAACCTGTACCCTTAGATGGTTGTGATTCTGATCATGACGGTACTGATAACTTCGATTTAACCCAAGCCATTAGTGATATTCTGCAAGGGTTAACAGGAGTTACCACAACATTTCATGAAAGTTTTGATGACGCTAATGAAAGCATCAATGCCATAGCTAATGAGACAAATTACCAAAACATAACACCAGACGTACAAACAGTTTTTGTTCGTGTTGAAGATAATGTTACAGGATGCGCCTCAGTAGTACCTCTTGAAATTCATACAAATTTACTCTTAACAGGAACTGACACAGGAGATTTTGCATTGTGTGATGATGGCACTAATGATGGTTTTGAAGATTTTAATTTATATGTTGTTGAAACCTATATAGCAAATGAGCTTCCTGGAATTACTGTAACATTCTATGAAACACAAACAGATTTTGACAACAATAACCCATTAGATAAAAATACAATTTATAACGCCACAAACCCCACAAATTTAATTGTGAGTATTGGAAATGGTAATTGTACAGAAGTATCAGATATCAACTTAGTAGTAAACCCTGTTTTAGTTTTTAATCCTATAGCTTCTATTCCATATTGCGATGACAATGATGATGGTGTAGTAAGTATTGAACTAGCCACTTTCAACGATATTGTAACAGGTGGTAATACTGATTTTACTGTTTTTTATTATGGATCACAAACAGATGCAGAAACAAACTTTAATCAACTACCACCATTTTATACAAATACAGCATCAACAGAAACTATTTTTGTAAGAATTGAAAATATAGATACTGGTTGTTTTACTATTAATTCTTTTGATATTGAAATACGCCCCGCTCCAGCTATCACTCAACCTGCACCTTGGTTGATTTGTGATCCAGATGATGACGGACTTACAATTTTAAATCTCGAAGATAAAATCCCAGAAATTGTGTCAAACCCCTCAGGACTTGATATAGATTTTTTCACCTCTGCTGATGATGCAAATAATAATGAAAATCCAATTACAAATCGAACGAACTATGAAACTGCTACACAAACGATTTACGTAAGGGTTGAAAATACAGGTTCTAATTGTTATGCTATCGCCAATCTTGAGATTATTGTCAATACCATCCCAATATTAACATCTATCAGCAACTTTCAGCTTTGTGAGGATGATAATGATGAACGCACCGAATTTCTATTTATAGATTGGGACTCAGAAATTTTAAATGGACAATTAGGCAAAGAAGTATTTTATTTTGAAGATGCAGCGCTAACCATTCCTATCGATAAGAATAGCGATTATACAAATACATCTAGTCCGCAGACTATTTATGTTCGTGTAGAAAATATAACAGATGCTACTTGTAATGCTACCGCTTCTTTTTTAATTGAGGTTGGAGCAAATCCAGAATACAATTCGCCATCTTCATTTTTAATTTGTGATGATTCCAGCAATGATGGCGTTGGAGTTTTTGACTTAAACGAAAAAGTAACTGAAATTTCGCAAGGTTCAACCACAAACCTTGATATTAACTTCTTTACTAGTGAACAAAATGCTATAGATAATATCGATGAAATTGCATTAGAATTTACAAATACATTGAACCCACAAACACTTTACGTTAGAATAGATAATCAAGACTCAAATTGTTTCATCATTGAAGATTTTGGTATAAATGTAGTAGCTGCACCAGATCTTTCTGATGCAGAAATTTACGAACTCTGTGATGATGACTATGATGGTTTCACCATATTTAATCTAGACGATGCACAATATGAAAACTTTGATAGAATACAAACTGGAACTGTAGTAAACTATTTTGAAAACTTAGATGACATAGATAATGATGCCCTAGCCATTACTAATCCAAATACATACAGTTCTAATTCTAAAACCGTTTATATTAAAGTTACAAATACACTTACTACATGCTATTCTGTATTACCATTAGAACTTGTAGTAACGCCTTTACCTCCAATACAGTTTAGTGGTACTCACCAAATTTGTGATAATGATACAGATACTTTTGATTTATCTATAATGGATACTATTATATTAGAAGACCTAACTACTGTGGCAATTAACTACTACATAAGTGCAATCGACGCCCAAAATAATAATAATGTTCTAAGCACTCCTTTTAATTATACGTCAAATAGCCATATTATTTACACTCGCATAGAAGATTTAATTACGGGATGTACTGGTTATGGTAGTTTTACATTACAAATAAATCAAAACCCAGTAGCTAACAGGCCTCAGGATTTGAATGATTGTGATAATGACTTTGATGGACTTTTACGATTTGATCTTACAAGAACCTCCAGTGATGTTTTGGGATCGCAAGCCGCATCAGATTTTGATATAACCTACCACACTACTTTGGATGATGCTACAAATGGAGAAAACCCTTTAGAGAATCTACATGAAACCGACCAAAGTCAAACAATATATGTGAGATTAGAAAACAGAAATACAAGTTGTTTCGATACTACAGAATTTAATACTACTGTACTACCTTTACCTATTATTCCTATTGATGATGTTGTTACACTATGTACAGATGATTTACCTTTAGTTATTAGTGCCGAAACTGGTGTTAGTGGTGATACATATGTATGGTCCAATGGGGCTACTACTTCAGAAATAACTTTAAATAGCGCAAATGAAATAGGCGATTATTGGGTTAGAGTAACAAAAACTAGTAACTGTGATTTTACTAAGAATTTCTCAGTTATAGAATCGCAGCAAGCACCAATCAATCCAAGTACAACTGTTAATTTTACCGATCCAAATAGTATTACTGTCAATATTGATGCTAGTGCAACTGGAGATTATAGATTTATACTCGATGGTGGAGAGCCACAAACATCTAATGTTTTTGATAATGTCTCTATCGGTAGGCATGAAATTACGATACTTGATTTGAATGGTTGTGCCCCAATATTTGATACTGTATTTATTTATGATATTCCTAAGTTTTTAACACCAAACAACGACGGATTCTTTGATACATGGCACATCACAGGTGCCAATCAACTCCCTGGAACTCAAGTTTTTATTTACAACAGACACGGAAAACTTCTAAAAATGCTACCATATACTTCTTCAGGTTGGGACGGCACTTTTAATGGAGCTAATATGCCAGCAGACGACTATTGGTTCTCAGCAGATATCATTCACGATGGGGAAAGTTTCAATATTAGAGGACATTTTACGCTAAAAAGGTAATTATATCCTATATTTTTAACAGTTCGTCTTTTTTCTAAAAATATACCTTGTATTGGTGACGTTTTTTTATTCATAAAATTCTACATTTACTTTGCTATTAATGAAGAAGTTGGTATGCCCTAGCTAACTAGTTAAATCAACTACATGAAGAATTTTTACGTTCTAACTCTTTTCACATTTGTTTTTTTTATCCCTAATGCTTCTAGTCAACAAATAACTACAGATAGCTCTATTCCTTTAGAACAACTGATTTTAAATAACTTAGCCCAAGGTTGTGTAGAAATCAGTAATATTTCTTCTAACATTAATGGTAGTGTCAATAATTTAGAAAGCTATGGGTATTTTGAAAAAAGCAACTCAAATTTCCCATTTGAAAATGGTATTGTTCTTTCTACAGGAAGTGTAAATTCAGCAGGTAACGCAATAATCTCCACTAACCTAAATGAAGGTGAAGAAAGCTGGGGAACTGATTCAGATTTGGAAAATGCTTTAGGTATTATAAATACTATGAATGCTACTACGATAGAATTTGATTTTGTTTCGTTTTCAAATCAAATTCAGTTTAACTACCTCTTAGCTTCAGAAGAATATTATTTAACAAACCCATGTAGTTACAGTGATGGTTTTGCTTTTTTAATAAAAGAAGCAGGAACTTTAGATCCATATGAAAACATTGCTTTAATTCCAAGTACCAATACAGCTGTAAATACGACTACAATTAGAGAAGAAGTAGTTGGGTTTTGCCCAGCACAAAACGAAGCTTACTTTCAAGGAAACAATCAAGGTGACACAAATTTTAATGGTAGAACTACGGTCTTAACAGCAAATGCAGCAATAATTCCGAATGTAACATATCACATTAAACTGGTGATAGCCGATCAAGATGATCAAAATTTTGACTCTGCTGTATTTATTGAAGGTAATAGTTTTAATGCCTCTATAGATTTAGGAGAAGATATTTCCACCTGTGCCAATAAAGTAGATTTAAATGCCGATATCAATAATAGCTTAGCAACCTATGCCTGGTATTTAAATGATAGTGA
The DNA here is from genome assembly GCA_947502975.1 of uncultured Flavobacteriaceae bacterium. Lineage (GTDB taxonomy): Bacteria > Bacteroidota > Bacteroidia > Flavobacteriales > Flavobacteriaceae > Jejuia. The sequence goes on along the minus strand of CANNBV010000007.1, from coordinate 9,946 downwards.
TACTCCAATTCCTGGAGCAACTACCTCTCAATATACTGCCAGTACATCTGGAAACTACAAAGTAGAAATCACAATAACATTGAATAACTCCACATGTGTCATTGACGACGAGATTGCAATAATACTTGGCGGAGAGCAAATCTCAGGAGATATCACAGATTTTATTCTGTGCGATGATAATAGTAATGATGGTACAGAAAATTTCGATTTGAATTTAAAATATTTTGAAATACTCAACTCAGTTCCCTTTGGCTCATATGATATATCATATCATCTTTCGGAAGATGATGCTAGGAATAATAACAATCCTATAACTTCTCCATACACTAATATTAGTAGTCCACAAATTATTTATGTAAAGATCGAAGATTTAAATAATGGATGTATAGCATACCCAACATTCAATTTAATTGTTAATGAAGCCCCTACAATAAATAAACCCGAACCTGTTTTAGTTTGTGATGATTTAGATAATGATGGATTTAAAGAGATAGATTTATCATTATCAAATAATGAAATAACTGGAGGCGATAATACTTTAATTGTTACGTATCATTATTCTCAGCAAGATGCAGACACAGGTTTCTTTCCAATATTTTCTACTTACACTAATACTAATCCAACGGATAATTTGTTTGTGAGAGTTTATGATTCGTTTTCTGGTTGTCATGCAACCACTACAATAGACGTGACTGTTCAACCAAATCCTGATATAAATATCACAGACAGACATTGGATTAATGCGTGTGAGGAGAACTCTGATGGTTTTGCAGAATTTGATTTAACCTCAGCACTGACCAGTATATTAAATGGTGTAACTGGAGCAACTACAACTTTTCATCTTACTGAAGCAGATGCCTTATCTGGCGACAACTCAATAACCAATGAAACTGCGTTTACAAATACTTCAGAATTTTACCAACTGCTATTTGTTAGAGTTTATGATGAAACTACTGGGTGTTTTTCAATCACTACTTTAGAATTACAGACCAATCTTGTAGAATTTGGAATTGATTATAATAGTTATGTTGTTTGTGATGATTTTTCAAATGATGGTATTGAAGATTTTGACCTAAGAAGCATTGAGGAAGATATTAAAGGTGAATATGGAGATATTGATGTTGTCTTTTACGACAGTCAAGACGATTTAGACAATCAAGTTAACCCTCTTAATGAAACTATACCAGTCACAGTATCTTCGAGTCCAAAAACACTTTACACCACTGTTATTGATGATATTTGTAAAGTAAATGTATTAGTAGAATTAGTTATAAATCCTGCATTAGAATTACCAGATATTGATAGCGTTGATTATTGCGATACAGATACCGACGGTTACACTTCAATCATTTTAGATACTTTTAGTGGTGATTTAACCGAAGGCATATCTCCTGTTTCTATTGAATATTATTTAACAGAAATTGACGCCCAAAATGATGAAAATAGATTACCTCCCACATTCTATAACTCATTTAACCCACAAACTATCTATACTAGGGTTTCTAATCCTCAAAGCGGATGCGTTGCTATAAAACCTCTTGAAATAAACATTATTACTGCACCTACAGTAAACTATCCACAATCCATAATAGTTTGTGACGATGATCAAGATGCATTTTCTATAGTAGACTTAACACTTGTTGTTCCAGAAATTGTGCCTGATACTTCAGACTTAGAAATTACATATTATGATGATTATTGGCGTGCCTTTAATAGTGAAACACCAATAGAAGATCCTGAAAATTTCAATGCTACTAACCAGTACATTTATTTTAGAGTGAAAAGTGAAACAACATCTTGTTTTAATATCTCATTCGTGTATATAAATGTAAATACCCTTCCTGTTTTTCCCGAAATTTCTATTTTCGAAAACTGTGAATCTGGAACAAATGATGTCGCTGACTTTTATTTTTATGAAAAGGATAATGAGGTTTTAAATGGCCAATGGGGAAAACAAGTACTCTATTTTGAAACAGCTCAAGACGCGATAGACCGCACAAATCAAATTGATAAGTATAGTATCTACCAAAATACATCAAACCCACAAACTATTCATGTTAGAGTTGAAAGTTTCACAGATCAAGAATGTTATGGTACCTCATCTTTCAGCTTAGAAGTAGGCTCTATTCCACTTTTTAATGAACCTAAAAACATAATTGTTTGTGACGATATTTCTAATGATGGTGTTGAAACCTTTGATTTAACTCAAACTGTAGAAGAAATTAAAGAAGGCATAAATGATGATTTAACAGTAACTCTACATACCAGTAGTTACGACGCAGAAAATGGATTTAATCCTATTGATCCTATTTTTACAAATAATGCCAATCCTCAACAAATTTATGTGCGTATCTCCAATGGCACATATTGTCATGGACTTACTGACTTTTTGCTCAGTATAGTTCAAGTACCAGAAACCACAGAACCTACACCATTGGTAATGTGTGATGATAATTATGATGGCTTTGTAACTTTTGATTTAACAGAATCTGAATTGCAAATATTAGATGTAAGACAAAATAACCTAGTGATAACTTACCATAAATCGCAGGATGGTGTAGATAATAACAATGATATCATTATAGATCCAGAAAATTATAATAACATTAGTAATCCAGAAACGGTCTTTATCAAAATTAATAATACAATTTCTAACTGTGCGGTAAGTTTACCTATAGATCTTCAAGTAGATTTACCTCCAGCAATCGTAGAATTTCAAACTTATGAAATCTGTGATAACCCAACCAAATATTTCAATCTTAATGATATAAATAATGTTATTGTAGCTGACGATGCAGATGCCATAATAACCTATTACAGTAATGAAGCCGATGCAGAAGCTGGCAATACACCTTTAAGTACAGATTACACATATAACACCACAGCTGATACTATTTATATTAGAATAGAATCGGCTGTAAGAGGCTGCCACTATGTATATCCGTTTCAACTCATCGTAAACCCATTGCCTATTGCTAATCAGCCTCTTAATATGGAGGCATGTGATGATGTAACTGCTGATGGTTTTGAGATATTCGACTTATCACTTCAGAAACCTTCAATTTTAGGCGGTCAAAATACTACTGATTTTGAAATCACCTATCATGAAACTGATGCTGATGCCCTTAATGGTGAAAACCCTCTTGATGAAAACTATAATGCACAAAACGCACAAACCATTTATGTCCGTATTGAAAATAAAGTCACAGGGTGTTTTAGCAATACTGAATTTACAACTATAGTACACGATCATCCCAATCAAGTACCTACAATTACATTGTGTGATGTAGATTATGATGAAACTGTTGTTTTTGATATTTCTACTAATGAAAATAGCCTATTCCCTACTCCATCTGGTAATATTATCGTCTCTTATTTTGATGATGAGGAACTTATCAGTGATGATTCAGCAGCAATTTCAGATCCTATTAATTATACTAATATTTCTAACCCTCAGATCATTTATATTAAAGTATTTAATGTTTCAGCTAATTGTTATAATGTAATTCAGCAAGAATTGGTCGTTACATCGCCTCCAGCAATCGTAGAATTTCAAACTTATGAAATCTGTGATAACCCAACCAAATATTTCAATCTTAATGATATAAATAGTGTTATTGTAGCTGACGATGCAGATGCCATAATAACCTATTACAATAACGAAGTAGATGCAGAAGCTGGCAATACACCTTTAAGTACAGATTACACATATAACACCACAGCTGATACTATTTATATTAGAATAGAATCGGCTGTAAGAGGCTGCCACTATGTATATCCGTTTCAACTCATCGTAAACCCATTGCCTATTGCTAATCAGCCTCTTAATATGGAGGCATGTGATGATGTAACTGCTGACGGTTTTGAGATATTCGACTTATCACTTCAGAAACCTTCAATTTTAGGCGGTCAAAATACTACTGATTTTGAAATCACCTATCATGAAACTGATGCTGATGCCCTTAATGGTGAAAACCCTCTTGATGAAAACTATAATGCACAAAACGCACAAACCATTTATGTACGTATTGAAAATAAAGTCACAGGGTGTTTTAGCAATACTGAATTTACAACTATAATACACGACTATCCCAATCAAGTACCTACAATTACATTGTGTGATGTAGATTATGATGAAACTGTTGTTTTTGATATTTCTACTAATGAAAATAGCCTATTCCCTACTCCATCTGGTAATATTATCGTCTCTTATTTTGATGATGAGGAACTTATCAGTGATGATTCAGCAGCAATTTCCGATCCTATTAATTATACTAATATTTCTAACCCTCAGATCATTTATATTAAAGTATTTAATGTTTCAGCTAATTGTTATAATGTAATTCAGCAAGAATTGGTCGTTACATCGCCTCCAGCAATCGTAGAATTTCAAACTTATGAAATCTGTGATAACCCAACCAAATATTTCAATCTTAATGATATAAATAGTGTTATTGTAGCTGACGATGCAGATGCCATAATAACCTATTACAATAACGAAGTAGATGCAGAAGCTGGCAATACACCTTTAAGTACAGATTACACATATAACACCACAGCTGATACTATTTATATTAGAATAGAATCGGCTGTAAGAGGCTGCCACTATATATATCCGTTTCAACTCATCGTAAACCCATTGCCTATTGCTAATCAGCCTACAGATATAGAGGCATGCGATGAAGACTACGACAATAAATATACGTTTAACTTATCTGCAAACGACTCTGACGTTTTAGGTTCTCAAAGTTCAAATCTTTATGAGGTTAGCTATTATACTACAGAAGAAGATGCAAATGGAAAAAACAATAAACTTGATAACCTTCATGAAATTGAGACGGAAGAAAAACTATTTGCTCGTATTGAAAACAACATAACTGGTTGCTATAGTACTACCAGTTTTATGGCTTATGTGCGTAGAAAGCCCATAAATGATATAGGAGACCAAGTCATTTGCTTAGAAAATTTCCCTTTAGTGGTTACTGCTGAAACTGGGTACCAAGAAGATTCATACTTATGGATGCCATTTGGGCAGACAACAGCCAATATAGACATTGAAGACATAGGAGAATATAGCGTTAAAATAACTACAAAATATGGATGTTCTACGACTAAAATATTTAATGTCATCGAGTCTGAACAAGCAACAATAGACTTTACCGAAACAGTGGATTTTTCAGATCCAAATAATATAACTATCACCGTAAGTGGTATTGGTGATTATCTATATAAATTAGATGATGGTGAACCACAATTATCAAATTTCTTTCAAAATGTTCCTATAGGACCTCGTTTAATCACTGTTATAGATTTAAATGGCTGTACATCAACATCAAAAGAGGTTGTAGTCATTGATACTCCAAAGTTTTTAACACCAAATAACGATGGCTATTTTGATACATGGCATATTACTGGAGTTGAACAGTTAGAGGGTACCATTATTTATATTTATAATCAATATGGAAAACTAATAAAAAGCTTAGGTTATAATTCTCCTGGTTGGGATGGAACCTACAATGGTCAAAATATGCCTTCTAACGATTACTGGTTTACGGCCCATGTTTTCTATAAAGGTGATGAATTTGATATACGCGGACATTTTACACTTAAACGGTAAGCACTTAAATTTTTCGTGGATTTTACTAAATTTTGCTAACAATCTTCGTTTTTAATCATTAAAAATTAAACCTTAATCGTTTATTTAAGTCTAAAAAACTTAAATAGTATATATTTAATGCTTGTTTAAGAAAAATAGTCCCATATTTTAAATGATTAATAATAATCTTCTAAAAAAACTGCTTATATGCTTAATTATTCTAATAAGCTATAAAGGCTTTTCACAATTAAGTAAAAAACATTACATACCACCTTTAACGAGTGCAGAATTTGGTAATGCAAACCCAGAAGATCAATACTTTTATTTATCTACGCCAACTAATGGTAACGTACCATATACAATAATTCCTATAGGAGGCCCAATAACCAGCAATATAACTGGTACTGTCTCTAATGCAAATCCTGTAGAAATTCCTATAGGAAGTGGTAATGGACAATTGTTTATTTCTTCTCCGCAAACAAGTAATATAGTTAGTGACAAAGGCTATATTATAGAAGCTGATGCACCTATTTATGTTTCTGTTAGAATGAATGCAGGTGGAGGTGCACAAGCTGGTGCATTAGTAAGTAAAGGTGCTTCTGCTCTTGGAAATACTTTTAGAGTGGGCACTTACACTAATGAAAACCCACAAAGTAATTATTTAAGTTTTGTTTCTGTTATGGCAACAGAAGACAATACTCAAGTTACTTTTGATAACCTACCTGTTAACTTAGTTATAAAAAATTATACGGGTACTTTTCCTGTGTTAGCTACTCTAAATGAAGGACAAAGCTATACAATAGCTTGTAATAGTTTCGACCAAACTGTTGCTAATAGAGATGGTTTAATTGGGTGTTTAGTAACATCTGACAAACCTATAGTTGTCAATTGTGGTTCTGCAAATGGTAGTTTTGATAATGGTGGAAGTAGAGATTATGGTCTAGATCAAATAGCTGGACTCTCTAAAGTTGGACGTGAATATATATTTGTAAAAGGTGGGGGAAATAATGCTTGGGAAAACGTATTAATTGTAGCTCATTTTGATAACACAACTATAAGTATAAATGGAAATCCACCTGTAGCAACTATAAATGCTGGCGATTATTATTTAATTGAAGGAGATCTATATAATGTAGCTGGAAATATGTATGTGGAAACTTCCGAAGATGTATTTGCTTATCAAGGTGTTGGTGGAAACTCCGAAGCTAATCAAGGTATGTTTTTCGTCCCTCCTTTAAGCTGTGAAACAAGAGGTAACATTGATAATATTGCTAATATTGATGATATTGGAAATACAGTTTACAGTGGTGGTTTATCTATTGTTACTAAAACTGGAGCTAGTGTAACCATAAATAATTTACCACTTTCAAATTTTTCGACTGTTGGCCCTAGTAATGTAGATGGTAAACCCGATTATGTTACTTATAAAATCACTGGACTCTCTAATAATGTTTCAGTTCAAGGAGATGATGAACTTTATGTTGCTTACTTTAATGTTAATGGTGCTGCAACTTCTGGTAGTTTCTATTCTGGATTTCCTTCTGCTCCAGAAATTAATTTTGACACACAATTTGTTGCTCTTGGCAATTGTATTCCCAATGTAACTTTAGAAGCAGCAAATACACAAAATTTTGATAGTTTTGAATGGCAGTTTGATGACGGATCGGGTTCAGGTTTCCAAGATTTAGGTTTAACTACCTCATCTATAACTCCAACTCTTCCAGGGAAATATAAATTAATTGGAATTATTACCTGTACCTTAGAACGACTAGAATCTGTAGAAATTCCTGTTAGCATCTGCCCTGATGATAGAGATAATGATGGTATTATAGATAATTTAGACGTTGATAATGATAATGATGGTATTCTAAATTGTACAGAATCTAGAGGTGACGTTGTTATAAATTTAGCAAATATTAACGCTCCGCAACTTACCTTTCAAGATGGTTCAACCAATGCTAGTATTCCTAGTAGCGCTTTAACATCAACTAACAGCTCAGGAAATATAAATACGTTTACAGGAAACAATGCTGGTGACTTTGTGAGTACAGCACTTCCTGCTGCAAATTCTCAAAATAGTTATACACTCAATTTTACTGAACCTGTAAATGTCAAATTTTCTGAGAACAGTTCAATTTCACATACCATTGTAAACGATGAGTTTTTTATTGCTAGAATCTTACCTTCTAATAAAAATATCACTCTAGTGGACCCTGATGATCGGTTACAAATTGATTCAAATTTTGATGGTATTTTTGAATCTGGAATTACACAAATTTCTGGATCTGAAATTCATTTTAAATTTAACCCAACTCCAAATGGCACAATACCTTTTGAGTTTTTTGCAAATCAAGTGGGTGGGTTTGAGTTTGTTCATACATCTCTTAGTTTAACTGAAACCTCTGTATTTAATGGAACTGTAGAACTAACCTGTTTTAAAAATGACAATGATAACGATGGTATTAAAGATGAATTTGATTTAGACAGTGATAATGATGGTATTCCTGATTTTATAGAAAACCAAGGCACATTGGTCGCACTTTCTGGTGTAGATAGTGATTTAAACGGTTTAGATGATATTTATGATATTACTTTAAGTCCAATTGATACAGATACAGATGGTATTGTAGATTTTTATGATTTAGATAGTGATAACGACGGTATTACAGATCTCATAGAAACTGGAGAATTAGGCTTACTGTCTGATACTGACTTAAACGGCATTGTTGACGGTCCAGGGTTTGGTGTAAATGGTTGGATAGATGTTGCAGAAACTACACCAGATAGCAACGAAATTGGTTATACTTTAAACGATTTAGATACCGATTCTATATTCTCATACATAGATAGTGATAGTGATGGTGATGGTTGTAGTGACGTTATAGAGGCAGGCTTTTCAGATGGTAATGGTGATGATTATTTAGGTGATAATACCTTTACAGTTGATGCAAGCGGTTTAGTAAATAATGCTTCGGATGGTTATACACTTCCCAATAGTGATTATTTAGACAATGCGCCAATAACTATAACCACTCAACCTGCAAATACCGTAGCTTGTGAAACCTCAACAGGTAGTTTAATTATTGAATCTCCTGAAGCAGAGACTTTTCAATGGGAAGTAAGTACAGATGGTATTATTTGGACTCAAATTGTAGATGATGCCATATATTCAGGTTCACAAACTAATGAACTAACAATTACTGTTGTTCCACTTTCTTTTGACGGTTATCAATATAGGGTAAGGCTTGATAGAAATGGTAATACTTGTGGTCTATATTCAGATGAAATAGAATTAGAGATTGATGTGGTACCAGTTGCAAATACTGCTCCTACGATAAGATTATGTGATGATGACAATAATGGTACTATGCTGTTTGATTTAACTTCGCAAAGTGCAATTATAAATAATACGCCTGAAACAACCGTTACATACTATATTTCTCAAGCTGATGCAGTTAGTGCTAATAATGTAATAACTTCTCCAACAGCTTTTGAATCGGGTAACACTACTATTTATGCAAGAGCTGAAAATAATACAAATTCTACTTGCTTTGGCGTATCTAATTTTGATTTGGAAGTGTACGAATCTGCTGTTCCTGCAAATCCTATAGACATCCCAAGAATTCAAGAATGTGATAATACCTCTGTGGGTACAGATACAGATGGCTTTATAACTTTTGATTTGACATTAAGAGAGGCTGAAATTCTAAATGGACAATCCAATACTGATTTCACTGTTACTTACTTTGAAGATGCTGCCTACACCACTATAATTGCTACTCCCAATACATTCAATAATACTACAACAAACCTACAAACTATTTATGCTAGAGTGACCAACAATGCATTTACTGATTGTTTCTCTGACACTTCCTTTGAAATTGAAGTGTTTAGTCTGCCACTAGTTAGCGCACCTAATGTATATTCGCAATGTGATGACGATAGTAATGATGGACAAGCCTTTTTCAATCTTACTTTAGATAATATAAAAACAGAAATTAACCCTAATTATCTTGCTGAGAATCTCGTTTTTACATATTACGAAACTCAAGCCGAGGCAGAAAACGCTACCAATGCTATTGTAACTCCAGAAGCCTATCAAGATGCTTTAGGGTTTTCACCTGAAACTAAATGGATAAGAGTTGAAAACACTAATGGATGTTATAGAGTAACACCAATAATCTTAGAAATCAACCCCAGTAGTGCAGCGCTAGCCTCTTATAATCCAATGCCTATATACCAATGTGATGATGGTTCAGATAATCGTGATGGTACTGCAATATTTGATATGACTGCTATTCGAAATGACATTGAAACATCAATTTTTAGTACTATAAATGTAAGTGTTCA
>CANNBV010000006.1 GCA_947502975.1 uncultured Flavobacteriaceae bacterium | reverse complement strand
ATGGTACTACATTTGTGGAAGAGTAGGTCGTCGCCTTTTTTGAATCCCGATACATATTTTGTGTCGGGATTTTTTTTGCGGTATACTTTAGCAAATATAAATTATATTGTCATTCCGAACGAGGTACGAGGAGGAATCTCACTATTTTATTTATATAAAATAAAGAGTTCTCGATAGTTCTGCTGAGCCTAGTCGAAGTACGATTTTTTTAAAAAAAAATCACTCGAACTGACATCTAGATTATAATTTAAATGCGATAATTAATATCTTTAATCGCCTTTAAAAAAGCACCGAGATTTATTCCCAAATATGATATACACCATTATAGATGTTGAAACCACAGGTAAAAGCAATAGGCTTACCGAAATATCTATATTTAAACATGATGGTACTCAGGTTATAGATGAGTTTACGTCTTTGATTAACCCAGAACTACTAATTCCAGATTATATTACGGCGCTTACGGGTATTGATAATGGCATGGTAGCCCATGCGCCAACCTTTTCTGAAATTGCACAAGATATTTTGAGGTTTACCGAGAACTGCATTTTTGTAGCACATAATGTGAATTTTGATTATAACGCTATCCGAAATGAATTTAAAGCCATTGGGATTGACTTTAACAGAAAGAAATTGTGTACGATACGATTGGCGCGAAAATTAATTCCTGGGCATAGGTCTTATAGCTTAGGGAAACTCTGTCATGCCTTGTATATTCCTATTGCAGATCGGCATAGGGCGCGGGGTGATGCTGAAGCTACTGTTATTTTATTTGAACTTTTACTGAACCAAGAACATGCAGAAACTGTGTTTCAGGGGTTTTTAAAGAAATCGTCTAGAGAAGCCACATTGCCTTCACATTTACCCACAGAAGTGTTTAATAAGCTACCCAATACACCTGGTGTGTATTATTTTAAAAACAAAAAAGGGAAGATTATTTATGTTGGGAAAGCTAAAGATATTAAGAAGCGGGTGCTCAGTCATTTTTATAGTAAAACGAAGAAATCTTTGGCCATGTGTCGTGAGACTGCAGATGTTGACTTTGCCTTATCTGGTAGCGAATTGATTGCTTTACTTATGGAAGATGCTGCCATTAAGCAACATTACCCAGAATACAACCAAGTGGCAAAACGTGCGCCTAAAATGCATGCTATTTTTAGCTATACCGATAGAAAAGGGATTCTACATATAGCCTATAACACCCTTAAAGCCACACCAAACCCAATACTGACCTTACATTCTATAACCGAATGCAGACAGCAGATAGAACAGTTGTGTAGCCAATTTGCACTCTGCCCAAAATATTGCCATTTACAGGAAAACGTTAGCACTTGCAACCATTTTAAGATACATACCTGTAAAGGCGTTTGTAAAGACCAAGAAGCAATTACAGCCTACAACCAACGGGTGTTGCAAGCTATTGATAGCCTTGCAATCAACAAAAAAGATGTGGTTTTAAAGCAAAAAGGACGATACGACTACGAAGATGCCTTTATTATGATCGAAAAGGGCACGTATTTAGGCTATGGTTTTATTGATAAAACAGAACAGATTAACAGCACTGAAGATTTGGAAACCTTTTTAATACGACAGCAAGATAATAGTGATATTCAAAGGATTATTCGGAAGGTGTTGGTTGAGTTGTTAGTCTAAAATTACTTCGCCCAATTTATCATTCCAATTATCAGGATAGAAAAACTCTATTTTAGTGATTGTAACCATGAATTTACCGTACTTTGATTTGCGATCGTTCGACGTTATATTATAACTTAATTTTACAAAAAGATTTTTACCTACCATTGGATATTTATCAAAAAAAGCATATAGTTTTTCGGCTTTAGTTTCATTTATCGCTATACGATAATCTCCTGAAATAGATTTTGTTAGTTTAAAATCTTCTGCAAAATTACCTTTTGTATCTGCTCTGAAAGAAATGCTTTGTCCATAAAAACTCTTAACGATAAGCTCATTTGTATTGAAGTCATAATCTTCTACTGTAAAACCTTGATCTGTATAATACGGTAAATTTTTATATCCTTGAGTATTTGCTTTTGAAATCAGTTTAGAGATACTCGGTTTTAATTGTGCTCTAACTTTTTTTAATTGGAAAGGGTTTGTTGCATATTTTCTAATTTCTTTTTCATTTTCAAAATTAGCAAGATGTTCTTCCATTGGACTAATAAAGGGGTATTTTGGATATTTTAAACAACAATTTTCTCCTTTATCATATATCACCTGACCCAGTTTTCTTCGATCTCCATAAAAAGCCTCGTAATCCTCATCTATACAAAAACTGATGAGTCCTATTGAACAAATCTTGGCATTTTCACTATTTTTAATGAGGCGTGCTTCATTACGTTCTTTGACGCTCTGTGCATTTATAGAAAACGAAAATAAGACTGGTAAAAGAAAAATTAATTTTTTCATGATTATATAATTATTGGTTTAAAGTTTACGCACTCCAATCACTAAACTGTCCTTCGGCTTGTTCCATGATTTCTGCGAGTATGTCGTTTAGTTTTGTAATTGATACTTTCCCTCTTAGCTCTTTTTTTACAGCTAAACGAATCTCTGCTTTAGCATTTTCTTTTTTAGTCCAATCTAATTGTAGATTAGATTTTACAGCCTTTACGACGCCATGAACAATATCTTGCATTGGGCCTTTTTCTTTTATAATGTCTTGTTTAGCAGCGAGGATATCATAAAAGGCTAATTCTTCTTCAGTTAAGCCAAGTTCTTCTTTACGCTTGTCATCGTTTTGTAAGTCTTTTGCACGTTCTATTAATTCTACTATAGTTGCGTAACTGTCTAATGCATTATTATGATAGCGTTCAATGACCTTTTCTAATTCCTCTTTTAGTGAGGTATATTTTTTAATGTTCTTGTGCAAGCGTAGTTTGATTTCATCTTTTAGAATGTTCTTGATGATTTCAATTTTTAGGGCATTACCATCTTTTTCTTGCTTGGCACCTAATAAAAAGGTTTCATCTAAAATGGAAATGTCTGGTTTTTCAATGCCTGCCATAGCGAATACATCGACGATATCGTCGGAATCAATACTCTGGCTAATCAGCTCTTTGATTTGTTTTTGCTGTTCACTTCTACTCGATTTTACGGACTTGGCATTTCGAACGGCCTTAGAGACATGTTGCGCAAATAAGACATCTACGGCAAAGTCATGAATGGCTGGTTGACTTTTTACAATGGATAACAAACCAGATAGCTTCTTCTCAGCTTTCATAAAGTTGTTGGCATCCTCATCGTATTTCACCAAATGATTTACTCCTTTTTTGACTAACAGGACTTTGTCGGCATCTCGTAAGGCTTTCCAATTGCTATAATCAATACTATCTGGAATCATGGATTTACAGTATTCCACCTGGTTAAAGAACAATCCCAAAGCTTGCTCCATATCAATGGTTGGTGACCCTTTGCCTCCGTCTTTGGTGTATTTATCGGTTGCTGATTTTAAATTATCTCCAATACCAATATAATCGACAATCACGCCATTTTCTTTGTCCTTAAAGACACGATTGGTACGTGTAATGGCTTGCATTAAATTATGCCCTTTCATAATCTTATCCACATACATGGTATGCACACAAGGTGCATCAAAACCAGTGAGCCACATATCACGAACTATGACAATTTTTAAAGGGTCTTCTTCTTTTCTAAAGCGTTTTTTTAAGGCTTCGGTCGCGTCTTTAGTACGGATATGGTCGTTCCACTCTATTGGGTCTTTGGATATGTTGCCAGTCATGACTACTGCCACTTCAGGACAATCGTCTAAAGCCGTTAAGGCATCGTACATTTTCACACAGTTACGACGACACATACAAACCACCATGGCCTTTCCATCTAAGGTGGCGATACGTTTTGTAAAATGATTGAGGATATCCTTTGCTATTTTATTTACACGGTCTTCACTACCAGCAGCATCTTCTATGGCCGCCCATTTTAGATGTCCTGTATCTTCTTCGCTTTCTGTAATGGCATCGACCTCATCATCTATATGTTCATTCCATAAATGCAGTTTGGCCAAACGTGGTTCGTAATAAATATTTACGGTGGCTTTATCTTCAACCGCTTGCTTGATATCGTAGGTATGAATCACATTCCCGAAGACTTCTTCTGTATCTGCATCTTTGCTATCTACAGGTGTACCCGTAAAACCAATAAAGGATGCTTTTGGCAAGGCTTTTCTGAGGTTAGACGCAAAACCATCTAATAAACCGTATTGGGTTCTGTGGGCTTCGTCTGCCATCACAATAATGTTCTCACGCTCTGATAAGACAGGATGCTCTAATTCTCCCAAAGTCTCGTCTGTGGTTTGTTTGAGACGGAACTTTTCAATGGTGGTAAAAATCACACCACCAGCACCAGCAGATAAGAGTTGTCTTAAATCGTTGGTACTTTCGGCATGTTGTACTTCACCTACCAAATCTTTAGCCAATACAAAATTCTCGTAGAGTTGCATGTCTAAATCGCTACGGTCTACTTGCACCACAATGGTTGGATTCTTTAATTCTGGCAGACTTCTTAGAATTCCAGTATAAATAGCCATAGAAATACTTTTACCAGAACCTTGTGTATGCCAAATGACACCAATACGACCATCACCAAAGGGACGAACCGATTGCTTTGCGGCTTCTACGGCAAAGTTAACTCCAAAAAACTGATGGTACTTCGCACCTTTTTTAATGAGCGACCCGATATGGTCTTCGTGAAAAATGAAGTTTTTGATATAATTGAGTAAACGGTCTTTAGGAAACAAACCAAACAATAAGGTGTGCATCTGAAAATCGTCTTCTTGAACAGTTTCTGTTCCATTAATACTTTTCCAAGGGGCAAACCATTCCATACCAGAACTAAACATACCATGTTGGGCTTCGTTACCATCGCTAATAATGGTAAGGGCGTTGTACTCAAACAACTGCGGAATGTCTTTTTTATAGTGTTGTATTTGGTTGTGTGCTTCTTTGAGATTGGTGTTTTCGTCGTACCAATTTTTGAGCTCAAATACGATTAATGGCAAACCATTGATGTAAATGATAATGTCTGGTCGGCGTTTGTTTTTGCCTGTGATGGTGAACTGGTTGACTGCCCAAAAGCTATTGTTTTCTGGATGCTCAAAATCTATAGGATAGATATGTACCGCTTTTTCATTGCCTTGGTTATCCTCATAATCTAAATCTATGCCTTTGGTACATTTAAGGTGAAAGCTACGGTTGCGATGTTCTAGGTCTGCGCCCACATTATTGGTAAACTCACCAACGGCCAGGGTTTGTAACTCTGGCGGTAATTGTGGGTAGGTCTTTTGAATAAATGTCAGCAACTCGTCTTTAAGCACAACCGCTTTGGGTTGATGGCTAATGGTTGTGCCATCTTTATGTGTATAGCCTAAATCTTCTAGCCAATCTAATGTTGCCTGTTCTATGGTTGCCTCTGTAGTCATAAAACGCTTTCGATTTGTTCTTGAAATTCTTTCAAACGCACCTCACCACTAATGAGCTTTGGTAATAGTGTATCGCGTAATTTAGTTAAGGTTTGGTTTTCTACAGTAAGTAAATTTTGTTCCGCAAAATTTGACTCCAACAATTTTGAAAATTCTTTTGTTATTTTAATTCCACTATAAGGAATGGGATAATTAAAAATATCAACTAACTTAATACTTGCTTGACTGGCACTACCTTGTGCACTATTTACTATATAATTTAAAAACCTATTTTCTTTTAAAATACAATACAATAAACCTTGATGCAATTCATCATCAATATTCATCTTTAATCTAACTGCATTTTGATTTAACAATCCACCTTCAGCAGTTTTCGGTACTTTAACAACCTTTCCAACAACCGATGAATAATTGGGTGGCCATGAACCAACTGTTGCGATAATTACATCATCAGTATCTAAAGAATAAGCCAAATGATTTGAAGCAATTTCCTTTGAAATCTTATTGCACGAATCTACATTGATTGAATTATGGGTGGTATCACTTACTCTCACAATTAATCTACCATGCTCCTGATACCATTTAGATTTAAAAGCATAACCTTTTTGATGTTTCACGAAATCTCCTAACCGTTTCACTTCCCAACCTTTAGGGATGGGTCCGAGTTCGCTGTCGATGAACTCGCCATCTTGAAAGGGTCCGAAGTCTACAAACCAATGTTTGTACAATGCCATGGCCATGTCCTCTAAGGTGTTGTTGATGGCTAGATTGTTTTCTATTTTGTCGTCTATGGCTGAAAGGATGTTGGCTATGGCTTTTTGTTCTGGTAGTGGTGGAAGTTTTAGTTCAATATCTTTAATTTGAGCTGGTGATATATTAGCTTGATTTGCACTACCTGTAGCATTTAAAGCAAGACCATAGTGAATTTCGTATCTATTCAGATATTGACATAAATATTCAAAGTCAACAGTTTCTGGTTTTGTAACATAAATTTTACCTGCTCTTTGATTTAGCAAAGCATGTTCATCTAATCGATACCTACCCATCTTACCTACTGCTGAACTCATAACATTCACTGTTGAACCAGTCATAGAAATTAGAAAATCACCTTTTTTAATTAAATATTTTGATAACTTCTCATCTATCTCACCATCAAAATAACTTGCGTCATCTATTGAGATATTCGGTGAGACTATATTCTTTATCTTAATTACTGGAATACCAGAATCTTTTAAGTTCTTAGATTTAAAAGCAAATCCATTTTGGACTGAAGCAATATCTCCAAGTTTATATGTTTTCCAGTTTTTGGGCATTAGGCTTCAGGTTTATAGTTAATACCATCAAGAATGTAAGACAGAATTCTTTTTGCCTTTACAACGGTTATATCTAAATTTTGGGCAACATTTACCTCTGGGTTTTTTGCTTTTCCGTCGTCTATAACCCCTTCTTCTAAAATTTTAGTTATAGTATCGTGTAATGTTTTGCTTTCGGCTAAAATAACTGCCATTTTCTTGCCTATAATCTTAGCTGCTGCTGTTTGCATTTCGAATTCGTCATCGTCAAATAAATCCGGATGTTTTTCATAAGCCTCATCTTCATAAATATCCCAAGCATGTTTTAATAAAAACGATAAATCATCTAGATCTTTTGTTCTAAAACTGGGTTTGTCTTGCCAAGAAATGAGCTTTAGTATAAAAATGCCTTCTATAGGTGTTACAGGAATTATATAACCTTCCTCAGGAATTTCAACATTTTGTATGTGCTCTCCTACTTCCTTAAAGCCTAAAACAGATAAAGAAAGGGCTCTTTCTGTAAAGTTTACAGTGTATTGTTCTTCGATTTCGCCATAAGGCATAAGGTCTAAAACTGTGTTTGTTTTGTCAAAAATTAAACGATAAGGTTCATTAACTTTTCTAAAACCAAGAGCGCATAATTCATCAAAAAGTGAATTATACACATCAAAATCTGGAATCATTACCGCAAAATCGATATCTGCTGTACCACGTGCAGGTTTGATGCCTTTTTTATATAAATGCACATCTCTGGCATTGGCACCAATTAAATAATAAACAATATTATTTTTGGCGAATACTTGCTCCAAAATCCCATAGACTTCTCCATGATATTGAAAAGAATAGTCTTTATAAGTTGGGTTGGATGTACTCATTGTAAATTAGTTGTGCTGTTTCCATGTTTCTACTCTCGCCATTGTAAATTAATTCTGCGTATATAATTAATGGATGTACTGCATTTTGGTGATTCATATAATTAACAAGACGTTCCATAGTGTCGCTTTCTAGCCAAAAGGGTTCATAAATGGTAATTTCACCTTTCTCATCCGGTAATAACCTTAAGTCTTTAATAATCTCCGCTTTTGGTAGATGTGTAAACATTGAGAACTTTTCAGGATTTAAATAGTCTGTGACTAATGCTGCAGCTGGCTCTCCACTCCATAATACATTTGGATGCATGAGTTGGTTTTTCCAATGGTCTTTATTTGTTTTAGAAAATGAAAACCTACCCACTTTATGCGCTGGCAATATCTTTTCGTTAAATGTAATCACCCACTTTTCTAATAAAGCCTCTTTATTTACCAGCTGGTATTTTTGTTCTTTATTCCATTTTACGACATAACCCTCTTCTATTAATCCCTGGATGATATTGCTAACGCTTCCTAATGACACATTGCTTATATGTGCTAAAAATCTTTGAGTTGCATTTATGAGTTCTGGATTTTTCAAAAGATTAAAAATAACTTGTCCTCCACTTTGTGTAAAAAGCGTAGAATGTTTACTAATAACAGGTTTGGCATTGCCTTGTTCTATATACAGTTTTAAGTTTTGTAGATTGAGATAGGCATTGCCAAAACTATCTAAATAGTTTATTTTTTTTTCTTTTAATTGCATCTTGGCGTTAGGTGTAATATAATCTGCAGCTATTAATAGTGGTCTTCTATATTCAGTTATGGCCTCAAATATTGCTACATGTCGTGGTCTCACTTCTTTTTTCACCTCAGCATATACGGTTTCATTATTTATTGTCATTACTGTATCTACTGCTCCATCTTTAGATTGAACATTATCTATTTGTATGTCAAAATCTACATTTTGAAACCAATCTTTTATTTTAAAAAAAGCTATCATTTGTTCATTTTTTTAGTTTGTTCATGTAACATGAACATTCAAATATATTGAACATTTATTGATTTTCAAAGATTTAAAGTTGTTTTGTTCATTTTTTAATCGTGTTCATGTTACATGAACATTATATTTTATTGAACATATTATGTTTTTTCAAAATTCTCTAAAATCTGTTGTTGTAAGGCATTGCCTTTTGCAAACTGGGTATGCAATTGGGCTTTTAGGGTTTCCATTTTGTCTTCAAAAGGGATGCCGTCGTCTTCTATGGCTTCCGTACCTACGTATATGCCTGGTGTGAGCTTGTAGTCTTGTTTGGCGATTTCGGCTTTGGTGGCGCTGTAGCAGAAGCCGTCAATGTTTGTATATGCTTCGACAGGCTCAGCATGACTTTGGTTTTCATTTTTGGCGTTACGCCAAGCGTGGTAGGTGTCGGTGGCTTTCTCTAAATCGGTTTCGTCAAAGACACGTAGTTTTCGGCTTTCCATTCGGCCGAGTTTGGACATGTCTATAAATAATACTTCGTTTAGGCGTTCGCGATGTTCACCATCTTTTCCATCTCTGTTTTTACTTAATATAAAAATACAAGCTGGGATGCCTGTGGTGAGAAAGAGTTTGTCTGGTAAACGCACGATACAATCTACCATGCTATTGTCTACCATGTGTTGGCGTACGTTCTTTTCACCTTTGTTATTTGAGGTCATGGCACCATTTGCCATTACCACAGATGCTGTGCCTGTATCACTTAAATGACTCCAGAACGTTTGCATCCACATAAAGTTGGCATTGCCATCTGTGGTGAATTCTTCTTTTGGTCCAAAAAGTCGTGGGTCGTTTTCTGGTAAATCCTCTGGGTGCCATTGACTGACATTAAACGGTGGATTAACGATGATATAATCAGCTTTCAAGTCTGGAAATTTATCTTGTAATAAGGAATCACCTAAACGAACATCAAAGGATAAGTCGCGTAAGGCGAGGTTCATTTTACAAAGTCGCAACGTGCCATCGTAACGTTCTTGTCCATAAATGGAAATATTCTTTTTATCACCACCATGCGCTTGTAAAAACTTTAAAGACTGTACAAACATACCACCAGAGCCACAGGCATTATCAAAGATTTTACCTTGGTAGGGTTCTATCATTTCTACCATAAGGCGCACAATACTGCTTGGCGTAAAGAATTGTCCTGCACCAGAACCTTCGGCAATGGCGAACTTACCAATATAATATTCGTACACACGACCAAGAATATCAGAACCTGGATTTTCTTTTTCGGATAGTTTTGGGTTGGCTAAGAGGTTAATGAGTCCTGCCACCTGCTTTGGTGTCAACTGACTTTTTACAAAGATGCGCGGTAGAATTCCTTTGAGGTCTGGTCGGTATTGTGCCAAAGTATCATCTAATACATCAAAAGCATCATCGACTAAGACTTTAATATTGTCTTGTTCGGCATTGTCTTGTAGAAATTGCCAAGTGGCTTCCTTTGGGATGATATAGGTATTTTTAGACAGGTATTCGTCTGGGTCTTCTAAGATATTAAGATATATTGTTTCTCGTCTGGGTCTTGCGTGTAATAATCAGATGATTCATCTTCAAAGGCATCAATAAGTTGCTGTTTTCTTAATTCATAGCGTTCTGATAAATGCTTTAAAAAGATAAGTGGTAAGACGTAATCTTTATATTGGTTTTCGGCAACAGCTCCGCGTAGTTCGTTGGCGGCTTTCCAGAGTTCTTGCTCAAAATTGATATCGGCTTTGGTTTTTGTCATTTATATAGTTGGAAAATACGTTAGTTTAGGATGTTTTAATTATAGCTTAAAAATAAAAATATTTATAAGAATAATAGTACTTATTTGAATTTATATCTTTTGAAATAAATCTTGGCAAATAGAAATTGTTTTTTGTGTTAATAAAGACCTTGGCAGACAAGCCCCGCGGGAGCGATAGTAGTGGTTAGCTTTTGGCGAGACGCGCATCGAGCCAAAACTAGTAACGGATAGCGCGGTTTTTATTTTTTCATAAAAACCCGCCCAAAAAATTAGTCAATATTAGTATCTTCATTTTTTCAATTGTAAAGTATGTGATGGCAGAGAATAGGGAGCTGGAATTGGCCTGGGCATTTGTGAATAATACCAACCGATCGATTTTTTTGACGGGTAAGGCGGGGACTGGTAAAACGACGTTTTTGCACCGTTTGAAAATGCATAGTTTGAAACGCTTGGTGGTGGTGGCGCCTACGGGTGTGGCGGCGATTAATGCGAAGGGTGTGACGATACATTCGTTTTTTCAGATGCCTTTTGGTCCGATTTTACCGGATACGGATTTGAATGCGAGCAAGGGTTTTAACCGAAAGTTTAGCAAGACGAAGATTAATATTATTAAGTCGATGGACCTGTTGGTGATTGACGAGATTAGTATGGTGCGCGCCGATTTGCTGGATGGGATTGATAGAACGTTGCGCCGCTTTAGAAACCGAAACAAGGTGTTTGGTGGTGTGCAGGTGTTGATGATTGGCGATTTGCAACAATTGTCGCCCGTAATTAAAGAGCAGGAGTGGGATTTGTTGAAGCATGTGTATGCTAATGGGTTCTTTTTTAGCAGTTTGGCGTTTCAGCAATGCCATGCCATTACGATTGAGTTGCAACATATTTACAGGCAGGAGAATCCGAAATTTATTGACATCTTAAACGAGATTAGAACTAATGCACTAACGGCCGCTAGCGCTGCGGAACTGAATAAGCGGTTTGTACCTGATTTTACACCCGAGCCTGATGCGGGCTATATTAGTTTAACGACGCATAACAATAAAGCGGAAGCGACGAATAGGAGCGAGCTAGCGAAGTTAACGACTAAACCATTAACCTATACTGCGGAAGTGGATGGGAAATTTCCGGAGTATGCGTATCCGAATGCTGAGGAGTTGGAATTAAAGGTTGGGGCGCAGGTGATGTTTGTAAAAAACGATAGTAGTCCTGAGAAGCGCTATTTTAACGGGAAGATCGGGAAGGTGATTTTGTTGGATCGGGATGAAGTGGTGGTAAACTGTCCTGAGGATGATTTTAATATTAACGTTACTCCTGAAATTTGGGAGAATATTAATTATTCGGTGGATGCCGAAACCAAAGCCATTACTGAAGAGAAAATAGGGAGCTATACCCAAATGCCTTTGCGTTTGGCCTGGAGTATTACAATACATAAAAGTCAGGGGTTGACTTTTGAAAAGGCGATTATTGATGCTGCTGGTGCCTTTGCTCACGGACAGACTTATGTGGCGCTGAGTAGATGCAAGTCGTTAGAGGGCTTGGTGTTGAAGAGCAAAATACATTCTCATCAGATTATTAGTGATGGAAATGTGACATCGTTTAATGAAACTGCCGAACAAAATGCGCCTGATGAAGAAGTTTTAGCGGATTCGCAAAAGCAGTTTCAGTTGGATTTGATAGCTGAAGTGTTTGAGTTCTACGGGTTTTTATATCCGTTGAATCGGATTTTGGATGTGTATTATAAAAATAGAACCGTGGTTGAAGGTGCTATTGAAAATACGTTTTTGCCTATCAAAGATTGTGTTACTAACTTTTTGAAAGTGGCTAATGGGTTTAATGCGCAGTTGAAACAATTGTCTGAAGCTGATGGTTTACCCGAGAAAAACCCTGTAATTCAAGAGCGTTTTAAAAAGGGTATTTCCTATTTTAAACTGGAGGCCGAGACTAAAATTTTAGAGCCCTTAAAGACCTTTGCCTTTACTACGGATAACCAGGCTGTGGGCGGTGAGATTACAAAACATCTGGATGCTTTTGAAGATTTGTTGACGGTGAAAGTGCTGTATTTTAAAGGCATGATAAACGGCTTTAATTCTGAACAGTTTTTAGAATTGCGAGCGAAGTCTGTATTTAGTGGCAAAGAAAAACCAAAAAAAGCTAGAAAAGCGGTTATTGATGGTACCAGCAATGTAGAGCTGTTTGAGAAGCTTCGCCTATTACGGAATGACATTGCGCAAGAGAAGGGCTTAGTCCATTTTCAGGTGTTTACACAAAAAGCGTTGTATGAAATGTGTGAAACGTTGCCCACCAATAAACCGGAGTTGCTCAATGTAAATGGTATGGGAAAAACGCGTGTGGATAAATATGGTACTGCTATTTTAAAAGTAATTCGTGCCTATTGCGAGGACCATGATATTGAAACGTCCGCCGAGGCTGAAATTTTTGATGTGCCTAAAAAACCAAAACGCCAAAAAGGGGATACTAAAAAAGAATCGTTAGCATTGTTTCAATCTGGAAAATCGGTGCAAGAGATTGCGGATTTTCGTGAATTGAATACGAATACGATCATCGGGCACTTGGCGAGTTTTATGGCTTCTGGTGAAGTGAAAATAACGGATTTGATCTCTGAGGCGCATTATGAAGAGTTGAAGGTTATTATTCCGAAGACGACTTTTGAGAATTTATCGGACTTGAAACATCAGGTGGATGATAAATATAGTTATGGGGAGTTGCGATTGGTTGTGAATGAATTGTCTAATTCTAAATAGCAATAACTAAATTTCAAAAGTTAATGGATAAGTTTTTAGATGCTTCGCTTCGCTCTGAATGACATTGAGATGCTTTGCTATGCTTTAGCGTTTTTAGAATAACAAAATTTTTAATTTCTGTAAGGATTGACCATTGCTTGGACTAAACGTTAATCTTCTATGAAATTCAAAATATTTAGTTAAATTAGTGTCCATGAATTTAATCATACAGTCCACTTTAAAGACCCTTCAAAAATCTCAGGTTCTATTACACCACATTTCAAATGAACAATTATGTGATGCTTCGGTGTCTCCTTATTATTCTAGTATTGGTTGTCATATCAGACATATTTTAGATTTCTACGATTGTATTTTCAATGTTGATGAACACCAAAAAGTAGATTTGACTGCAAGAAGTAGAAATAAAGCTGTTGAATGTGATTGTGGTAGTGCGCAAGGTTATTTGGATACCATCGTCCAGAAACTAAATTCAGCCTCATTTAATGTCAATGACATTGTTTTAGTGACTGATGATTTAGGGATGGGAAAAACTGAGATTCCTTATACGTATGGTGCTTTATTGGCTCAGGCGAATAGCCATACCATTCATCATTATGCCATCATCAACTATATATTTGATAGCTTGGGTATTGTGATTAATGATGATGAATTTGGATACAATCCTACTACACCTAAGGAGGTTTCTGCGGAGTAGATTTTGCGTTAAATTAGGTCTCGACTGCGCTCGACCTGACAAGGTGATTTTTTCTACTTTGATGTGTGGTTCTCGATACGATTTCGACTCTTGTCGAAATCACTCGAACTGACATTCTGAAATTTTTTTAGTTACTTCTTCTTAAACATACTGTCCATTATGGTGCGTACGCCTTTAAATAGCATGATTACAGCTAAAGCAGAAATGGCACAACCGACGATAAGCAGCGGATAATATAATTTATCATCAGGTTTACTAAATGCAAAACTCAATAATACTGGTCCCATAAATAAACTTAATAATGCAAATACAAGTGTTTTTATACCTTTTAACAGTACTTGTTTATTTGTTCTATTTTCTTCCATCGTTATAATGTTTTACAGCGTTGCGCACGCTTTTGTGTTGGTTTAGCAAATGTAAAGCTTCTTCTTCAGAAACGTTTATTTCTTTCATGATCATCTTTGTACCGCGGTCTACAAGTTTGTTGTTACTCAATTGCATATCCACCATTTTGTTGCCTTTGACATGCCCCAATTGGATCATGGTAGATGTAGTGATCATATTCAAAACTAATTTTTGAGCAGTTCCAGCTTTCATTCGGGAACTTCCTGTAACGAATTCAGGACCTACCACAACTTCTATAGGGAATTGAGCAGCTTGTGATAACGGACTATTATGATTACACGTGATACAACCCGTGATGATATTATTTTTATTGCATGCTTCTAAAGCTGAAATAACATAAGGCGTGGTGCCAGAAGCTGCAATACCAACCACGACATCTTTTGAACTAATATTATATTCCTGCAAATCTTTCCAGCCTTGTGTTGTAGAATCTTCAGCAAATTCAACAGCTTTTCTTATGGCAGAATCGCCACCAGCAATGAGACCAATTACAAGGTCATGCGACACGCCAAACGTAGGAGGGCATTCCGAGGCATCAACGATGCCTAATCTTCCACTAGTTCCTGCGCCCATATAAAACAAACGTCCGCCATCCTTCAATTTGTTTACAATTTGAGATACTAGGGCTTCAATTTCTGGTAATGCTTTTTCAACTGCAAAGGGTACAGTTTGATCTTCCTTATTGATGTTTTTAAGAAGATCAGAAACACTCATCTTTTCCAGATGATTGTGATTTGAATCTTGTTCGGTGGTTTTGATAAAACTCATGCTTCAAAAATACATAATTATAAAAAAAGCTCCTTTTTAAAAAGGAGCTTTAATATGTATGAGTGTTTTTCTTAATTCAAAATAGCGTTAAACGTTTTACTCGGACGCATCACTTGATTGATTAAATCTTCATTTGGCTCGTAATACCCACCAATGTCAGTAGCTTGTCCTTGAATATCTATAAGCTCTTTTGTGATTGTTTCCTCATTGTCTTCCAAAGCTTTGGCAATTGATGAGAATTCAGCTTTTAAATCAGCATCTTTATCTTGATTTGCTAATTCTTGCGCCCAATACATGGCAAGGTAGAAATGACTACCTCTGTTATCTAACTCACCAGCTTTTCTAGAAGGCCCTTTTCTGTTTTCTAACAATTTATCAGTAGCATCGTCTAGAGCTTCACCTAAAACCTTTGCTTTTGGATTATTATTTACATTGCTAAAATGTTCCAATGATACAGCTAATGCTAAAAATTCACCTAAGGAATCCCATCGTAAATGATTTTCTTCAAGTAGCTGTTGTACGTGTTTTGGAGCAGATCCTCCTGCACCAGTTTCAAATAAACCACCACCATTCATTAATGGCACTATAGACAACATTTTTGCACTTGTACCAACTTCTAAAATAGGGAAGAGGTCTGTTAAATAATCACGCAATACATTACCAGATACTGAAATGGTATCCTTTCCAGCTTTTAGTCTTTCGCAAGTAAAAAGTGTAGCGTCAACTGGTGCTAAGATTTGTAAATCTAGACCAGACGTATCGTGATCCTTTAGGTATACGTTTACTTTTTTAATTAACTCTGCATCGTGAGCTCTATTTTCATCTAACCAAAATACAGCAGGTGTTTGTGATGCTCTTGCACGAGTTACAGCTAATTTTACCCAATCTTGGATTGGTGCATCTTTTGTTTGACACATTCTCCAAATATCACCTTCTTCAACATCATGTTGTAATAAAACAGTTCCTGAAGCATCTATGACTTTTACTGTACCGTTTGCAGGAATTTCAAAAGTTTTATCATGCGAACCGTATTCTTCAGCTTTTTGTGCCATTAAACCAACATTAGGTACAGTTCCCATAGTTGTAGGATCGAAAGCACCATGTTTTTTACAGAAATCTATAGTTGCAGCATATACACCAGAGTAACTACTATCAGGAATTACAGCTTTAGTAGCTTGTAATTCACCTTTGGCATTCCACATTTTACCAGAAGTACGAATCATAGCTGGCATAGAGGCATCAATAATCACATCACTTGGGACATGTAAATTTGTAATGCCTTTATCAGAATTTACCATGGCAATACCAGGCCCGTTATTATAAGTAGCCTCAATATCTGCTTCAATTTCCTTTCTTCTATCTTCAGGCAATTCTTGAATGCGTTCAAGTAAATTCCCAAGACCAGAATTTACGTTTACACCAAGTTCATCAAAAGTAGCACCATGTTTTTCAAAAACATTTTTGAAGAACACTTTAACGGCGTGCCCAAAAATAATAGGGTCACTTACTTTCATCATCGTGCCTTTCATATGCAACGAAAACAAGATGTCTTTCTCTCTTGCATCTGCTACTTCTGCTTCAAAAAAGCTAACTAAAGCCTTTTTATGCATTACAGTAGCGTCTATAATTTCACCTTTTAAAAGTGGAAAACTAGACTTTAAAACGGTTGTATTACCATTTGCGCCTGTATGCTCTATTGAGATGGTTGTTGCATCATTAATCGTCACAGACTTCTCGTTATGCGCAAAATCACCTTCACTCATCGTTGCCACATGTGTCTTAGAATCGCTAGTCCACGCTCCCATAGAATGCGGATTATTCTTAGCGTAATTCTTAACCGCTTTTGGCGCACGTCTATCACTATTCCCTTCTCTAAGTACAGGATTTACAGCACTTCCTTTAATTTTATCATAACGAGCCTTAATGTCTTTTTCAGTATCATTTGATGGATCGTTTGGATAATCAGGAATACCAAAACCTTTAGCTTGTAATTCTTTAATGGCACCTTTTAATTGTGGAATAGAAGCACTAATGTTTGGTAACTTCACAATATTGGTTTCCGGTTGTTTTGCCATTTCACCAAGTATCGCTAAATCATCAGAAACACGTTGGTTTTCTTCCAAAAAATCAGGAAAAACAGCTAGAATTCTTGCTGCTAATGAGATATCTCTAGTTTCTATTTCTATACCAGAAGATTTTACAAAGGCTTTAACAATAGGTAATAAGGATCGTGTAGCCAAAGCTGGAGCCTCATCGGTTTTAGTATAAATAATCTTAGACATGCGTGTCGTATTTTTTAATGTTGTAAAAGCTAAAAAACTGGTGTGAAAAGATGATTCGTTTTTAGCGACTGCGAATATACAAAAATTGGTATTTATAAAAGAAGTATATGTTAATGAAAAACACTAAAATGCTACACATTTAGGATAATTTTAATATATATCTTAGAGGATAAGAATTTATTAAGAATCGAGATAAGAAAGTATTAAAAAAACAAAAGCCATATCACTATAGAATTTAATCTATGCTGACATGGCTTTTTTTGAAATAACCTCGCGTGACCTAATTTAGTATTGCTACCAAAATCAATTTAAGTATATATCTTAAATCTTTTCAATTCAAGTCCAGCTACCTCAATGAAACATAATATTGTGATTTTCAAAATGTATTGACCTATCACACACCATGCTTCAGTAGGTTGTTTTTCTTTAATGTTTAGTTATATAATTCACTTAGTGGATTGCCTCGACTAAACATTGCTTTGCTACAAAAGTTTTTAAATTTCTATTTTCAAGCATTTCAGTTGCGTATTTATTCTAACAATTTGCACTGTTTCGAATAATTTACAACGTCATGGTTCTTCATTTAAGATGCGAACATATTAAACGTTAAACCTCAAAAAACAACAATATGTAAAGAACGTTACTTTAACAGAATTCAAAAGCACATCACTGTGCTCTTGTTTATTCTTCCATAAAGATACTAGAAACTACTTTTTTTTGCAAGTTTTATAACGAATTATATATCAACCGGTTATGAACCATAGTTATTAACTTTTGTTAACAAAAAAAGCCTTGGCATAAATCCAAGGCTTTTATAAATTCTTTGCTAATGTTTAAACTAGCGTCTTTCTTCTTTAATTCTTGCTTTCTTACCAGTAAGCCCTCTAAAGTAGTAAATACGTGCGCGACGTACTTTACCGCGTTTATTAACTTCAATTTTCTGTAAAGCAGGTAAGTTTACTGGGAAAATACGCTCAACACCAATCGATCCAGACATTTTTCTAATGGTAAATGTCTCAGAAGTCCCAGAACCTCTTCTTTGAATTACTACACCTCTAAAAAACTGAGTACGCGTTTTGTTACCCTCTTTAATTTCGTAGTAAACTGTTATTGTATCACCTGCACTAAATTCTGGCAAGTCTTTTCTTGTTACAAATTCGTCTTGAACAAATTTTACTAAAGATTCCATTTCTTTATGATTAAAAATAATTGATTCGAAACAACATTCACGATTTTCGCCAGAGGTTAACCCGAAATTGGCTGCAAATATACTTATAATTTAATAATCCACAATTTTTAATATTATTTTTTATTTTGGTGTTTCCCTAGCGGGTCGGGCTTTCCGCTATATCTTTCTGCGAAGCAGTCCTGAACTTGTTTTGGCATCTCTCTCTGAAAAATAGCGATAACTCAAAAATTTAAAAATTTCAACATCAAAAACTTCACACAAAGGATGCCGCTGCAATCCCTAACACGGTTTTGGCTATACAATTGATTTTTTTTCTGTTAATATAAAACACCCTGCATAAAAATAATCTGAGGTACATCAAAAAGTAACTGTATGTCATTTCCATTGGCATCCATGGTCCATAACTTGCTTAGGTATTGATAGACTATGCGATTGCCATTTTCGTAATAATGTGGTACTGATGGTCCAACCAAATTAGGGTCTGGTTTAGGCAATAGCATGAGAGGCATAGACCCATCTGTAAGGTTGAGTCTATAGATGCCTTGTCCCTCACCAGTATTTCCAGAGAAAATGATATCACCACCATCCGGTGCGTAGTCAATATCCCTGTACCCACCTGTAGGTAAAGTGGTGAAATCTTGAATACTTCCAGTCTCAGGATTAAGAAATGAAAGCCTTACTTCAGTCCTCCTGTTTATGCCACCTGCATCCTTTGCGTAGTAATTACGATAAAAAGCAATCACCCCTGTTACAGGGTTCACTGTAAAAGCGGTCACACCAGCATTTTCTTTGTGTAGCGAAGTTAAGAATCGCTGTTCCCCAGTTTCCATATCATAAGCGACGATTTCTTTTGGATTAGAGCCTCCAGAACTTGGAGTAAGTCGCTCAGAAGCTGCATCTGGCCTCATAAAGTAGAGCGTTTTACTGTCAGGAGAAAACTCAGGACTGGAGTCGTTGGCATTCTCGTCGCCTATTCCACCAAAATCGCCAGGGATTATAAATGCGTCAGTTTCATCACACTTTCTTAGGTATAAATTAAAGCCGAGAGGAGGATTGTCAAAATCCGAATCGTAAGCAGTCCATGCAATCCACTCGCCATTTGGCGAAATATTCATGGTATAGGCGCCAACGCGTGTAGAAAATGATTGTTCATTTGTGCCATCGTAGTTGCGCACGTAAGCAGTAGCACCTTTCTGATAAAAGATTTTGGGCTGATCAAAGCAACCTCGGCTAATAGTATTACCATCGGCAGGCGCGATGTTGAAATCATAAGCTGATGAGGCAAGTATAGTGTTAGAGGCATCTAGTACTTCAACTACAATCTGCTCCTCACCTCCCGTTTTTCCAATACAACTAATAGTACTGCCTCCAACAGAGGGATTAGGTAATGTGCTAAAACCATCTGAAAGTTCACCACGCTCTGTTGACAATGTCCATCGGTAACTGAAGGAAGCAGCATCTCCTTCAAGACCAGAAACATTGGCGGTAAAGGTTGCCGAGTTATTTAAAGCGAGTTTGTCATCATTAAGTCCAGACGCCTCTATAGTTACAAGAGAGATAGTATCAGCGTCATCAGAGCATCCAAATATTACAAGTGATATTACACATAAAAAAAAGTACTTTGTCATGATATTAAGATTTTAATTTCTAATACATCGAATCAAAATCAAAATGTCATCAGTTTATTTTTTATTTGGGTGTTCCCCTAGCGGGTCGGGCTTTCCGCTATATCTTTCTGCGAAGCAGTCCCGAACTTGTTTCGGGATCTCTCTCTGAAAAATAGACATAACTCAAAAATTTAAAAATTTCAACATCAAAAGCTTCGCACAAAGGATGCCGCTGCAATCCCTAACACGGGTGTATTTGCTGGTGTATGGTTTTAGATTGAACTTTGGTTAGTTTTTGGATGGTTTGTTTGGCGAACTTTACTATAAGAAGCCTTTGATTTTAATGCTTAGTTGGTGTTTTTTTGAAAATCGGTGTTATCCACAATTATTTATACTCATAAACGAATTTCATCTTTCTATTTGAGTTTGTTTTTTGAATAATTAACGAATCAATTAATCCATTTAATCCATAATAATAGAGTAATCTGTTTTTTCCGTCCATTCTTTCTCCACAACAAAATGTTAGGTCAGATCTATAAGTCAAAATTAATCTCTTTATTGTATCAATTTTGTATGGTTCAAGTTTTAAAGCTCTTTTAAAAGGTAATCGAACTTTCTCTAATTCTTCTGTTTTTGTAATTGATTCTTTTTTTTCAATTTCAGATTTTTCATTAAAGTAAAATTCTATAACTTCTTTTAATTCTCCATCATTAGAATAATTAAATTCTTTTTTGAAATAAGTTAATTTAGGATTATGTTGTTTGTGAAAAAGTTTTATTAGTTGACCTCTTTTGTTATAAAAAAACTCGCTAAAATTATTAGTGATATTAGATGTTTTAGTTATCAAGCCTTGATTGTTTATATTGTATGACTCATATCCTAAGATATTTAGATATGATATTTTATTCTCACTAAATTTATTTTGCTCTCCAATTAATAAATAGTTCGATAAAAATTTTGATACATCTAGAGGTTTAAAACTACCATCATCAAAATATTCAATTTCGGAAGTTTTATTAATGTCTTTTGTATCAGCTTTTATCTTTTCGGCATTAGGTTTACTCTCAGTTTTACAACTAAAAAATATGGTCAATGCGAATGATATTAATAATAAGCGTTTCAGTCTCATTCTGGTAATTGTATTAAATCACATGATTAAATACTAATAATACTCAATTTTATAAATCAGGTTCTCGTAACAAGAAATGCATCTACAATCACTATGGTTAGATTTTATTTCAATTAGATTATCACTTATATAACTGAATTTTGTAGTCACTTCACATTTAGAACTTTTTCTCTGTATTTTTTTGTAATATTTTATTATTTGATTTTCGCTATTATATTCTAATTTGTATTCTTTTTCGTTTTCTTTGAATTTCGCTTCTTCGTTTGATTTGGAACTGGGTAAGTAAAAGCCTTTAGCATAATACTTGATTAAATATCCATCTGAATTATATGTGTAATTACCAGAATTACTTTTGTACCTGGGAATTTGAGGAGTAACAGGTACTGAATGCATGGCTAAATTTAATGTATCCCTCACACTCTCAATTATCAAACCAGATTTATCTTTCAACACCATTTCTATTAAATCTCCATTTTTATTATATCTATATTCATAATGTCTAAAATTCATACTATCTCGAAGGAAAAAAATGTACTCTTTTAGATTTCCATTACTATCATATGTATGATAAATATTGTTTCTTTGACAAGAATGCTTTTTTATACACTTCCCCTCTTTGTTCAAGAAGATTTCCCCTAAGAATGTACTTTCTTTTCCATCTTGAGAAAAAATGGAAATCTTTTTAGCATGCTTTAAGTTTAATAATTTGATTATATCTTCAACAGACCCTGGTGAGCGTTCATCTTCTAAGTATGATTGTGTTTGTGAATAAGAATTAATATTTATTAAGAATATAAGTAAAGCAATTAGTCTTAACATTGTTAGTTTTTTCAATTGTCTATTTTAATTCAAAAGTCTGTTTATTAATAAATCTCAAAATGTTTCTAGATATGAGTTGTCTTAACGAGCTATATACATAATTATGTTTTTGTCTAAAACATAGAAAAACTAATACTTAGCAGCCTTCCCATTAGCTAGAGACTTCTCAATAAACTCGCGTAAATCATCATTAGCTTTTATCAAATCATCATTACGTAAATACATCATATGCCCGCTGCGATACCCTTTAAATGTAAAGCGATCTTTTAGTTTACCACTTGGGTCTACTTGCCACATGGTATATTTTGCTCCAAAATAAGTAGTGGCACCATCGTAATAGCCAGACTGCACCAATACTTTTAAATACGGATTTTGTGCCATAGCTTCTCGCAACCCTTCGCGCACATTATCATTACGTCTATCCCAAGGATGTACATCACCAAACATGCTATATTTTACATCGGTTTTAAAATTTAAGTGTTCTCTTAAATAATAATTAATAGCTGGTGTAAAAGAGTGTAGCCATGAGGTTAATTCTGGACTGTAATCTGGACCATCTCCAGTTTCTTTTTTATCAATTCCTAAATACCTAGAATCTAAACGGCCGATGGTTTGTCCTGTTTTATCTCTCAATAGCTCTTTCCAGAAAAAGCGAGTTGGCACATCCAGGTTATTCTGTAAAATGGATGTTTTACTCAATCCAGAATAGTAAGCCATTTTTTCTGCTACGTCTTGCTTTTCGCTTTCAGAAACAAAACCACCTTTAGCCAAAGTAGGCATCAATGTGTTGATGGCAAATTCTTCTGCTTCAGGTAAAATGTCTAATAAATCTTTCTGTTGCAGAGCGTTTGGTAATGCTTTTTGGTACCAAGCCGCTGCGGTAAAATAGGGTAGATTCAATGCAGAATATACAGGCTGATTGGTATTGTATAATTTATAATCTGCCGGACTTACCAAAATTACGCCATTTAAATACATCCATTGGCTTTGTTGTAGTTCTTTAGCGAGTCCCATAACACGTGTACCTCCGTAACTTTCGCCAATAATGTATTTAGGAGATTCCCACCTATTTTTTCTTGTTACAAAAGTATTGATCCATTCTGCTAAGTATTTTATATCAGCATTAATACCAAAAAATGTTTTGCGTTCAGGTAGTTTACCTTCTTTATCCTCGATCATTCTAGAATATCCAGTATTCACAGGGTTTACATAAACAATATCTGCCACATCCAAAATTGAATTCGGATTATCCTTAACACCATAAGGTTGAATTGGATAGCCTTCATTATCAATTTTTAAAACTTTTGGACCTGTGTACGCAATGTGCATCCAAACCGATGCTGATCCAGGTCCTCCGTTAAAGGAAATCACTAAAGGTCTTTCTGCTCTGTTTTTAATAGTATTACGCTCATAATACGTATAAAATAATGTAGCTATTGGCTCTCCCTTTTTATTCCATACAGGTTGAGTCCCAGTAGTGGCTTTATAAGAAATTTGTTGTCCTTTTATGGAAACAGAATGGTTGGTAACCACCATAGTGTCAACAGGAATTTTTCTGGTTTGCGCTACAGCTATTATAGTAGAGCATATAAAAAGTAATAGAATATATAATCGTTTCATATACTGTTATGATTTTTGTTTAAAGATAAAGAAAACAATTCTTAAAATCCTTCAAAAACACCTAAGCCAAACAAAGCAAAATCATATTTTACAGGATCGTTTGCGTCAAGCTTTCTCAGGGATGTATCCAATTCATTTAATGCTTTACCATCATTCTGTTTGCGCTTTAGCAAACCTAATTTTCGGGCTACATTTCCGGAATGCACATCTAGCGGACAAGACAGTTGGCTAGGAGTGAGGCTATCCCAAATTCCAAAGTCTACACCAGCATTGTCATCGCGCACCATCCAACGTAAATACATGTTAATACGTTTTGCAGCCGAATTTTTTAAGGGATCGCTTACATGTTTCTGTGTCCGCTGCAGATGTTCAATTTCAAAAAAAGTGGATTTAAATTTTGAAATAGAGTTTTGGAGTGATGCTTTCTCAGCATGTTTTGAAAATACAGCTTCTAGTCCGCCATGATTTTCATAGATATGTTGTAATGCTATTATAAACTGAATACAGTCGTCGCCATTAAAAGTGCGATGCACAAAAGTGAGTAATTTTTCTAAATCTGTGTCTTGATGATGCATCACAAAATCATAGGGTGCATTATCTAATAACTGCATCAGCCTTTTAGCATTATTAATAATGCTTTTTCTGTTTCCCCAAGCTATAGTCGCCGTTAAAAATCCTGAGATTTCAATATCCTCCTTTTTTGTAAATAAGTGTGGAATTTGAACTGGATCAGTTTCAATAAATTTAAGGTTATTGTATTGTGATACTTTCTCATCTAAAAATGCTTTTAATTCAGCTTTTGGGAGTTTTTTCATTTTTATTTTCCTAGTTAAGCAAAAATAAATGTAATTAGCTAAACAAAAGAGAGACTTAAAGATTTTATAAACTAACCTTATGTGAATGCGAGTTAAGACTCATATTTTACCAATTATAGTTTTTGCGCAGTTTTGTTGCACGTCGTTGTGGTTTGCAGGTAATGCTATAATATCAGATTTAATTATAAATTTTAATCTAGAGTCTTCAGCTCTTGCACATTTAACATCAGCAGTACAATTTGGTTTTATTATTGGGACGTTTTTGTTTGCTATTTTAACGATTTCCGATAGGTTTTCATCATCAAAAGTGTTTTTTACATGTGCTGTAATTGCTGCTATATTTAATGTTTTGATGATATTAGACAGTAATTCACTGTACAGTTTATTTTCAATACGATTCGGAACTGGATTTTTCTTAGCTGGAATATATCCAGTGGGCATGAAGATTGCTTCTGATTATTTTGAAAAAGGCTTAGGGAAATCTTTAGGGTTTTTAGTTGGTGCTTTGGTTTTAGGCACTGCATTTCCCCATGTGTTGAAAGTGTTTCAAGATGAGATGTCTTGGAAGGTTATGGTGTATATTACCTCTAGTTTATCATTACTCGGAGGAATAATGGTCTTACTTTTTATTTCTGAAGGACCTTATAAAACTAAGCTTCAAAAGTTTGATATTCGTTTATTTTATAACGTTTTCAAAATTAAAAAGTTTAGAACTGCTGCTTTTGGATACTTCGGACATATGTGGGAGCTTTATGCGTTTTGGGCATTTTTACCTATTGTATTAAAAGGATATTTAGATATTCATAAGGGTATTGCATTTGATGTGTCTTTATTAAGTTTTATGATCATTGCATCAGGTGCGCTGAGTTGTGTTTTTTCAGGATATTTGTCTCAAAAGTATACACCAAAAAGAGTGGCTACATTGGCGTTAACATTATCCTGCATCTGTTGTTTGGTGTCACCAATAGTATTTATGATAGGTTCTGAAATATTGTTTTTATGTTTTATGGTATTTTGGGGCATGGTAGTCATCGCAGACTCGCCGTTATTTTCAACATTAGTAGCTCAAAATGTACCGACACACGCTAAGGGAACCGCTTTAACAATCGTGAATTCAATTGGTTTTGCAATTACTATTATAAGTATTCAATTACTTGATAAAATTCAGGAGATTATTGAAGTAAAGTATCTATTTTTATTACTAGCCATTGGGCCAATATTTGGGCTTATTCAACTTTACAGAACTAAATTTAGTTCGTGATATTGCCATCGACCATTACCAGTTTTCTATCTGCCATATCTGCTAACTCTTGGTTATGGGTAACAATGACAAAGGTTTGACCAAATTCATCTCTTAGTTTGAAGAATAAATTATGAAGATTTTCGGCAGATTCGCTATCTAAATTTCCTGAAGGCTCATCAGCAAAAATCAAATTTGGATTGTTTACCAGTGCTCTAGCCACAGCAACACGTTGCTGTTCTCCACCGGAAAGCTCATTGGGTTTATGGTCATACCGGTGAGATAGTCCTAGGAAATCCAATAATTCTTTGGCTCGTATTTCCGCATCTTGTTTCTTTGTGCCTTTTATAAAAGCTGGCAGGCATACATTTTCTAAAGCGGTAAATTCGGGAAGCAGTTGATGAAATTGAAAAATAAAGCCAATATGCTCATTTCTAAATTTAGCTAAGGCTTTATCATTTAAAGCTTTAATTTCGGTATCATTAATTAAAAGACTAAAATCTTCAGCTTTTGAAGCTTTGTCTAAAGTGCCTAAAATTTGCAAAAGTGTTGTTTTTCCAGCACCAGATGCGCCAACAATAGAGACTACTTCCCCTTTTTTTACTTCAATATCTACACCTTTCAGAACGTGTAAATCATCATAATATTTATGTATGTTTTTTGCTTTAATCATAATTAATCACTTAACCAATTTGGTGTGTTCTTATATTTCAGATAAATTAATATTATTATTGGAATTGTTGAAAAAAAGTTGATTATCCATACCTCATCATAGTATAAGTAATGGTTAATATCTATAACTTTAAATATAATAAGGCTGGTTACATACAATAGTTTAAAAGAATCTAATATATTCTTGTTTTTCTTTTTAAGAAAATATAAAAAATAAGACATAAGAAAAAATGCAAAAGCTATTAACATTACCTCTTTAGAGTAACTTAAATGCAAAATTTTAAAAAGTGCTCCAATTAATAAAACTGATATGCCTAAAAGGAAAAATCTGTGGAATTTACTTTTATGAAAATTACTATTTTTTATTATTAAACCTAATGATGAATAAAAAAATATTAGTGAGGATATATCTAAAGCTTTTTGGTTTAAGTTAAAAATAAAAACAAATACAAAAGTTAATAAAGAAATAGATGCAAATATTAAATATCCAAAGTTTGGAATATTGTCTGCAATACGTTTTAAGTTAAGCATCTAAATTTTTTTCACAATTTACAGTTTTAAGAACTATTGCGCAATTATAATGATTTGGTTAAACTCAAATTATTTGTTTTACAGTTTTCTTAAGATTGTTATAATCGATAAAGTATTGAATTCTTAAAGAGAAGGTATGTTGAATAGGTTGCGCAAATAAATTATCTAAAGTATCAGAAAATCCTAACTCTGAAGCATCATCAGAATTGAATAATTGATTTCTATAAAGTGCAGTTAAAAAACTCCCCGGTGCAAATTGTAATGAGTAGTTTAAATCTAAGTTCCAAGTGCTGAAATTAATATTAGGATCATTGTCTAAATCTGAAATTAAAATGCCTCGATTTTGAGTTAATCTTCCGTTGTCTTGTAAGGTGTACAAAGGTTCATCGTATTTAACATTAGACCAGTAATGTCTAAACGTAAGTGTTAAGGCATTTAGAGGATTAAAGTTATAACTTCCAGTAATTCTATTGATAATTATGACTCTATCTCGTTCACCAAAAATGCTTTCATCGTTAAAGCTTGTAGCATAACCTCTATCATTTTTCCTTTTTTCTCTATCAAAAGAATAGGTGAGCAAAAACTTATCTGTAAAACGTACCCTTGGTGCTACTCTAAAACCAAAATCTCTAGAATTCCTGCCACTTTCAAAGAAGGTTCTACCTCTTACATTACCATCTATAGCAAAAACGTTATTGTAGTTTGAAGATATAAAAATGTCGCCTTGTAATCTGTTTTCAAAAATGAAAAAGCGCCCTTCATCTCTTGCTTCAAAATAGTCAAATTGTTTCCCAAAATTATAATTTACGCTAGCTCCAAAACTATGCAAACTTTTGTTTGTGGCTCTATACCTTATGCCTGTGCTTCCTCCTGTATAAACACTTGGGTTTGCCAATCTTCTGTAATTAAACCAAGAATTGATACGGTAGTTATTTAAGTTTTTAGTTGGTGTGAAAGTTCTATATGAAGCATCTACAGCAATATTGTTGAAGTTGTTTCTAAACAAAAGCCCCATATCATTAATATCATAATTATCATCTGTATATTCATGCTGAATACCATATCTAAAATTACCATGTGTTTTTTCAATACTGGCATTTGTGCTATAACCTCTGGTGGTGCTTCCGTCTTGGTCGGCAACATTGCTCATTTTTATTTGGCCTTCCACATTGTATGTGTTTCTTTTGTTTGTGATATCGGCCAATAATCCTGTGACGTTAGCATCTCTAAATTTACCAGATCTAGATACATTAGTATTGATAAAACTTACAGAAGAGTTTTGATTAAACTGTTTATCAATCACCACAATATTATAGTTAGAAAAAGGCTCTACTACTTCATCTCTCGTTTCACCAGTGATGGTATCTCTTAGAGTAGCTGTGGTGCGTTCAGTAAAAGCATTAAATACACCCACACCAAGTCCTTTTTTAGTTCTTCCTGATACTTTTACAGCGTTTAAAACCTTAACAATGTTTGGGTCTCGTTCTACAATTTCATTATCATTTGTTGTAATATCTCCAGTAGGAGCATTTCCAACCCGTCTAGAGAAGAATAAATCTCCTTTGTTAAAAAGATCAACACCTTCTGTGAAAAATTGACGTTGCTCAGAAAAAGCTTGTTCAAATGGACCTAGGTTAAGTTCTAAATTATCAAAACCAGCCTGACTAAAATCAGGAATCAAAGTTGCATCAAGCGTGAAGTTTTCTGTAATTCCATATTTCACATCTAAACCAACAGTGAAATCAGTATCCGTTTGCCCATCAAACGTATTTATTAACCCAGATGTAAATGGATAAAACACAAGTCTAGTAGGTGGTAATATCCCTTTTAAACCATTTAATTCTCCATGATATAAACTAGTGTTTCCTACAGTAACGTCAATTGGATTCCATGCATATTGAGCGCGGTGTCTTCTAAAATGCCTTTGAAATTGTAAACCCCAAGTCTGAATGTTTTTATTTGAAAAACGTAAAGTTCTGTAGGGTATTTTCATTTCAACAACCCAACCATCGTCTTTTATCTTTACAGCACTTTCCCATACAGCATTCCAACTAAAATCATTATTACCAGAGCTGGTTAAAGCATCGGCTTGGTTTCCAGAACTAAAAACTAAAAATTTAGTATCGTTTATACCATCATTATTAGGATTTAAAACCACTTCAAAAAAATCAGCTTGTCCAAAATTGTCTCTGGTATTAAATTGCCGCATGATAAGTTTGGGATCGTCATACAAATAAGCGGAAACATAAATGGCCTTATTATCATAGGCCATTTTCACCTCAGTACGCTCATGTTCAGGTACTGTGTTACCAATATCTGGTCTGTATTGTATAA
Organism: uncultured Flavobacteriaceae bacterium; assembly: GCA_947502975.1. Classification (GTDB taxonomy): domain Bacteria; phylum Bacteroidota; class Bacteroidia; order Flavobacteriales; family Flavobacteriaceae; genus Jejuia. Next base: position 206,124 of record CANNBV010000006.1, on the reverse strand, counting down.
AACCAGTGGCTATTTGAGCGGTTTCCCAAACGTCATCATTTAATATACCGTCAATAACTGGAGGTTTTTCTGTTCTAGATATTTGATATGTCTTTTTATTTTGAGATAAGAGAGAAGAACAAAAACACAAAAGTAAAAGTAATAAGAAGGTGTATTTCATTCCGTAATAATTGAGACTAAACTTTTTTAAATTATCTTAACTTGAATGTGATAATTTATGTTTTGCAAAAATAAATCCGTAGAAAGGTTTTACATCCCAACAAAAAGTTAAAAAAATGTATAAATTATTTTGTACTTAAAATTGAGAAATCAAAATTTGATTAACTTTAGAACTTAACAATATAGATAACTATGCCATATAAAAATTTAGAAGAATATAATATTGACGTTACTGACGGTATAAAAAAGCGCTATAAAAGTATTATTGAAGATTTAGGAGAAGATACAAATCGAGATGGTTTATTGAAAACTCCAGAGCGCGCTGCCAAGGCAATGCAGTTTTTAACTCAAGGTTACGATCAAGACCCTGTTGAGATTTTAACAGGAGCGATGTTTAAAGAGTCTTACAATGAAATGGTTATAGTAAAGGATATTGAATTGTACTCACTATGTGAACATCATATTTTGCCTTTTTTTGGAAAGGTGCATATCGCTTACATCCCAAATGGATATATAGTCGGGTTAAGTAAGTTACCTCGTATTGTTGATGTTTTTGCCAGGCGATTACAAGTACAAGAGCGTTTAACAGAACAGGTTTTAGATTGTATAAATGATACTTTAAAACCTCAAGGAGTAGCCGTAGTTATAGAAGCGTCGCATATGTGTATGATGATGCGGGGTGTGCAAAAACAAAATTCTGTTACAACAACATCAGGATTTAGAGGTCAGTTTGAAAAAATTGAAACGCGTAATGAGTTTTTAAAATTGATAGGTAAATAAATTTGGTATGTTTCTTGCTTTCAGTTTATTAAATTAATTGTTGAATGAATAAATACAAAAAATTAGCTTTAAGTATCCTATTTGATGCCATGGGATACATTTCTTTTATTATTCCTGGCATTGGAGAATTTACAGATATTGTTTGGGCACCAGCTTCAGCATATTTAATGACTAAACTTTACAAAGGAAAAACTGGAAAAATTGCAGCTGCTGTAACTTTTATTGAAGAGGCGCTGCCAGGATTAGATATTATACCAACTTTTACTTTAATGTGGTTATATAGCTATGTTTTTAAAAGTAAAGAAACGGTAATAGAAGTTTAAAATACAATAGTTTTAACTTTTACAGGGGATTTTTATAATTAACTTAGTGCCTCTGTTGGGTTTTGAATCAATTTCAAATTTACCATTTAATCTATTAACTCTAGAGGCTATATTTTTTAAACCAATGCCGTAGTTATCCTTTAGTTTTGTATTAAACCCAATACCGTCGTCTATAATTTTAACTTCAATTTCACTAAGTTTACAAGAGAAACTGATATTAATTAAAGATGCTTCAGCATGTTTGATGATGTTATGCATTGCTTCCTGTATTATTCTAAATAAGTTAATTTTTATTTCATCATTGGTATTTGACCATTCTATTGATGTTTCTTGATGGATTTCGTAGTTTATGTTGTGGATTTTATTTTGCTCTGAAAGATAATTTTTTATGAGGATTATAAAATCTTTACTATTATCTAATTTGGTATTTCTTAAACCATGAGAAAGATCTCTTATATCTTTTTCAATGTTTTGTATTTCGTTAATATAGAAGTTGTATTTTTTCTTTATTTCTTCGGTTTCTTCATATAATAGAAACTCTATCCCTAATCTAGAACCAACAAGTCTATTAATAATACTATCGTGAAGTTCTTCTGAGATTCTAAATCGCTCTTTTAGAATACCTTCTTCTATTTTTGATTGCTGATTTAGCATAAGTTTATACATCTCTTCATTAATTTTTTGTTGTGCCTTTTCTAATTTTAGTTTTTCGTTTTTTGTTTTTTGTGTTCTTATAATATGTATTAAAATCATGACGATGATGATGATTAATGCAATAATTACAGTTAGAATATTTTGAACAGAAAGCTTTTTGTTTTCTTCAATGTAATTATCTGTTTCAAATTCTATTCTAGCAAATTTGTTACGTAAATCACGCTCGTTTTTAATGATACTATCGTTAAGTTTAATATAGGTTTCATAATATTTTATAGCGATACTATCACCTTTCGTTTTGGATAAGATTAGTAAGGATTTTAATAGGTCATCATTGTAGTATCTTTCTGAGATGTCTTTAGCTTTATTAGCATAGTATCTGGCTGAGTCTTTTTGATTTTTATCGTTGAAATATTCTGCTAAACGCCAATGAATTGTAATATGCTCATGAATGCTGTCGGTCCTATCTGTAGTTGTTAAAAACGTTTCGTTTTGAGATTTAATGCAGTGTATTGTTATAAAACTAAAGGTAAAAAACAGATACTTTTTTAGCATTTAAAAGGGGTAATGAATAAACGCTCTCAATTTAATGTTTTTATTAGAATAGAACTATTTTCTAGTGTTAAGACATAAAAAAACCTTTCTATTACAGAAAGGTTTTTTTTATTTGAAGCAAAAAGGTGTTACTGTTACATTAAATGTTTCAGCTATACCCTCATAAATAAAAGTTGCTGTCTAATTTTTGAAGCTTATTGTATTTCTGCATCAAATGATATATCAATATCGGTATCATCTCCTGCTGCGGTTCCAAAACCGTCGCTATCGTCTACACTTGGAGACTCATGGTATAATTCCATAGAAATAGTACCAGTTCCAGCGGCTCCAGCAGTCCAGGTAGTACTTACACCTAGCTTGTTATTGTCTGTTCTTGTAGCACCAGTACCATCTGCTCTTACCATCGTAAAATTAAGTGTAGTAGCGTAAACGAAAAAATGTGCATCAATACTTGCTTGGTCTGCTAAGATATCTTCATCAAGAAAATCTTCAGCTTCATTAAATAATCCAAGCACAGCATCATAAACTGCACTAGCAGCGAATGTACCCACTACTGTTTTTTCATTGTCATCAACTACTTCATCTCCGTCGTCGTCATTCCAAGTCAATACAACAGTATCTGTAGCATTTGCTTGGTTTGTAAAAGTAATAACTACTCTGGTAATGGCTTCTTCTTCTTCAACAGGATCTGGGGTTGCATCATCATCATTAGAACATGATGCTAGCATCGCAATTGCGATTACTGCCATAGCATAAAATTTAATTGTTTTCATAGTTTTGAGATTTAAAAAATTGATTTTCATAGTTAATATGTTTAAGATTTATATTTAATAATTGAATTGTAATTGTAGTCTAAAATTTCTTCCTAAATCATCAGCAAAAAATCGTAGACGGTTTAAATAATTTCTATAGTTTGTATTAAAAATATTGTCTACACTAAACCGAATATTCAAACTAGATTGTTTAAACATAGGCAGTGTTATTTCGCTTTGAAAATGCATTAAATGATAGGCAGGTGGTGGACTAAGATCAACATCTATATCATCTTCATTAGCAATTGGTACTGTAAAATTAAACTCATCAGGAAATTCATTTTGTTCAAATGCCCATTCTGACTGTAAACTTGTAGTGAAATTATTCCAGTTAGACTTGGAATACGTAATACTATTTATAGTCGTAAAAGGCGGAATATCTATTAACGGTAAATCGGCTATTTTATCATATCCTTTTATAAAAGATAATTTATGATTTGTATACCATTGAGGTGTTATTTGATAATTTGTATTAACATCTACGCCAAAAAACCAAGCATCTGTTTGTACATACTCCCATATTGGAAACGGTCCTCTTATTAAAGGCACTATTCCTAACGGACTAGGAATTATATATATAAAATTGTTGATTTGATTATAGTATGATTCTACCTGAATATCGAATTTCGAACTTGAATAACCATAAGTACCAGAAATACGGTTGGAACGCTCGCTATCCATACGAAGGTCTCCAATCTCTATTCTTGCAGCAGAATGGTGTAAGCCATCACTAAACAGTTCTGAGGGGTTTGGCGCTCTACTAGAAAGTGTATAATTTCCTAAAATGTAATTTTTAGCATTGAATTTATATTTTACTCCTAAAGCTCCAGAAATATTATGATAATCGAAAGTAGGATCTGTAAGTACTTGATTTCTTAAAACTTCAATCACAAGATCTGGAAACTGAATATCGTATCCACGTTCTTCCCAGGTTGCAGTTCTATAAAATTTTAAGGCGTCAATTCTACTAAAATCATATCGTAAACCAGCGTCTGCTATAAAATGATCATTCAGTTTCCATTCCGTAGTAAAATAACCACCAAAATCATACTTATCATAATCAGGTATTAAGCGTCTCACACCTGTATCTGGGTTTGCAAAATTATTTTGATATCTCACTAAACCCCCAAAGTTATATTTGCGTTCTAGATTGTTATCTTTTTTAGCATTTAACGATATGGTGTGTGTTTGTAGCTCTAAATCTATAGCAGGTTTTATGCTTCTCCCACCTCTACGTATATCAAATTCAAAACGATGATTATTTTGATAGTCATATTGCACATCTATTTTACCAAAGTTTTTAAATCGTTTGTAATAGGATGCTTTAAAGAGATGATGTATTACCTCTTGTTTAGGTTGACTAATATCGTAGCTAAAATTCTCTACAAATAATGGTCTGGGAGCGTTAATTGAGTTAGCCAAACCTTTTATGCTACCAATATGTGCAGACCTTAAAATACCAATTTCATTTTCTAAATAGCTATAATATACTTCAAAACCCGATTGAAAATTATTTTTTCCAAATCTGGCAGAAACCCCTTTAGAATTTAAACCTGTATTTGTAAGATTATAATCAGGCGCTTTAAAATCACCATTTCTTTTGTAAGACCCTTGAATTTGAGCAAACCAACCTGATTCGTAATTTTTGTTCAAGGTTGAAGATACATTATAACCTTTTCCATTAGTTTGTCCACCTATAATAGTACGTCCGTAGAGTGTGTCTTTTCTTATAATTCGACTTGGATTGATAACCACTACACCACCAATAGCGTCACCACCATAAGATAAAGCTCCCGACCCTTTTATAACAGAAATTTGATTTGCGCTGTTGATATCAATATTTGGAGCATGTTCAATACCCCATTCTTGATCTTGTAGTCGCACACCATTATTAAGAATTAGTATTCTGCTACTGTGCATACCATTTATAATAGGTTTAACAATTGTACTACCAGTATTTATGGAATATACTCCCGGAACTTCTTTTAAAGCATCTCCTAAGCTTTGACTAGAATACTGCGCTAAAGTTTCAGATTTAAGTATAGTTTCTTGAGCAGTAACCGTAGTCTTTTTTATTACATTAGATGTGACTGCAACCTCTTCTAGCTCTTCTGTATGATGTTCCATTAATATCTTTTTATATGAATCGCCTAGAATATCTACTTCAACACGCTTAGTTTCACAACCTACATGAGATATGACCAATACTAGTTTACCATTACACAAGTTCTTAATAGAAAATTTACCATTAATATCTGCAGCGGTATAACTATTATTTGTTTCATTGTGTATAGTAGCTCCTGACATTGGAGTGCTATCATGAAAGTCTATTACTTCGCCAATAAAAGTATATGTACAATTTTGAGAGTGGATAGTGCTAAAAAAACACAATACCACAACCAATAAATTGTGTTTCATTTTGTTATGTTTTGATGTATTATTCTAAGTTTGATTTGGAATACTAAACTAGAATAGGAGGACCTCTGAGAGAGAAGGCTAAAACACGGTGATTATAAAAGAAATCATATGTTAAGCGTGGGATCTCAAAATTATTAATTACATTAAAGTTTATAGTGTAATCTTGAGATTTAAAATTGTAGTGTTGAAGGTTATATTTTAAAAAGTCACAATCTATTTCACATTCATGAAAATTAGCGTTTTGACTTTTATCGCATAATGCTGAGTGATCTTGATGCTCAAAGACATGGACAAGTTTTATACTTGTTGGTATTAGTAAAATCAGCACAATTAAAGCCGATGCTACTCTTAAAGCTATATGTCTTCTTTGTACCTCCAATTAATCTAAAAATCGTTTTAAACCTAATCTACTTAACATTTTTTTTTCGAAAGCCCAAAAGAATTTAAACTGACCAAATATCCAACCGATTGCAACTAGTAATATTTGATAAAAAATAAATCCAATTAGTATGTAAAGCGTCCAGTATGCAAAGCTAGGTAAATTATCTTTAGTGATACCCATAAGTTTGATTATAGGTTTTCCGATAAATACAGAAGAAGATCCTGTAACAGCAAAAACTATAAAAATACTGATGAGTTCCCATCTATAAGAGATATTCCATTTGCTTTCTAGTTTTTCGAAAATAAATAGAACCAATTTCAGCAATAAAAAAAATAAACCAATACTTACTATGATGTTAAAAATAATATGCTGGTTTTTTAAAAATAAAGACGATAGGCGATAGGAAGAGTACCCTAAGCCTATTACTCCAAGTAGAGGAAAAATGAGTTGCCAGTTTTTACTGATTTCCCAACGTTCTTTTAATATTTTCACTTTTGCAATTTGGTTGCAAAAATATTAAAATGAAATTAAATTCTAGGTACAAAAGGTCCTAATCTTTGATTATATTTTAATTGAAAGTAGATGAAGTAGTTGTATAACATATAATTAACTTCATAACCATAATCTATACGTGGACTGTAATCTATTTGTAATTCATATAATTGAGGATTAAAACGCTGTGGTTGTATAACACGCTGGTTCCATTCAATAACATAAATTCTATTTCGGTTTTCCATGTACTGTTGTGAGTAAAACCCTCTAGGTTGGGGTACAGTTGCTAACCATGTAACAAATCCAGGATCGATAATGATAATTTCGTATTCTAACTCATCATTAGCAATTCTAACTGTATCATTTTGAGTAATGGCAATTTCATTTTTATCTTTTTTAGAAACAGGCGTTTTTGATGTATTGCAATTAAAAAGGAAAATGCTTAGTAATAAAGAGAAAATATAAATACAATTTTTCATGGTTTTATGTTTTAATGATGCTTCAAAAGTATGCTCAAACAGCTACACGTAAAAGTTAGAATGAGTAAACGTCCTATTTCAGTTAGTATTTGCAATAATTTCTTTTTTACATCACTTTTAAAAATACAAAAATCATTCCGCAAGAATTTGTATTTATTTGTTTTTAACAAAAAATGCCAAATCATTAGATTCAGCATTTCTTTATGTATTATGAAAGGAAAGAATTATTTTCCAAATAGTCCACCAAGTAAACCGCCAAGGCCACCTTTCTTTTTACTACCGCCTAATACCATACCAGCTACATCGTCAACAACACTTCCATCACCATCCGCGTCTAAGATAGATTCCAAAAAGCTTTGTTCTTGTTTTGCAGAATTACCACCAAGTAAACCACCAAGCAAGTCCCCAATACCATTAGAAGAACTCACATTGTTTTGTCTTGTTTGTTTTCCAAGAACTCCCATCAATATAGGTGCTGCTACTTTTAAAATGTTTCCAACTGAACTAGCATCTAATCCTGATTTTTGTCCAATAACTTGTTCTACACCTTGTCTTTTCTGACCAAGTACATGACCAAGAATTTTGTCTCCATCGGTTTTAACGTCATCATCAACACCTCCGCCAAATAAACCACCAAGGTTATCTAAGATACTACCATCGTGCTTACCACTTAATGCGCTCATAAGTCCTTCTGCACCTTGAGGAGTTGAAGCATTACGTTGCATTGCTTTCATTAGTACAGGCAGCGCCATTGTAAGTACGCTACTTGTTTTATTTTGATCAGTTCCTGTAGATCCTGAAACGCCACTAATGATGGTTTTTCCAAGGTCACTGTTTAATAAATCTAAAATTCCAGACATGTCTTAATATAGTTTTTAATTAATAAGTAAATAAAATAGGATTTTCAATGTACAAAAAAAGTCCCAACTTCTACAGTTAGGACTCAAATATCATAATTAGGTCACATTTTTAATATTCTAGCCTAGAATATTTACAATTTGTGTGGCTAGTTCTGTACCAATTCTATCTTGTGCTTCATTTGTAGCAGCACCAGTATGAGGTGTTAATGACAATGAAGAATTCATTAATAACTGAATTTCTGGCTTAGGTTCTTTTTCAAAAACATCAAGCGCGGCTCTTGCTACTTTTCCGCTTTCGATAGCTTTTACCAATGCGACTTCATTTACAACACCACCACGTGCTGCGTTTGCCAAAATCACACCATCTTTCATCATGTTAAATTCTGCTTCATCTATAACATAATCTTTCTGTGCTGGTACATGAAGTGTAATAAAGTCTGATTGTTTTAAAACCTCTTCTTTAGAAATGGTTTCAATATCAAAGTTTACTTTTTGTCCATCGAAAAAATCTAACTCTAAATTTGCTTTTTCTAAGAAAGGATCAAAAGCAACTACTTTCATTCCAGCTCCAAGTGCTACTTTTGCTGTAGCTTGTCCAATACGGCCAAAACCTAAAACACCTAGAGTTTTTCCTTTTAATTCGGTACCCTTGGCATATGCTTTCTTTAAACCTTTAAAATTGCTGTCTCCTTCAAGCGGCATTTCTCTATTTGAGTTATGAAGAAAACGCGCTAAACCATATAAATGACCAAATACCAATTCTGCTACCGAATGCGATGATGCAGCAGGTGTATTAATCACATGTAAACCTTTTTCTCTAGCATATTCCACATCAATATTATCCATGCCAACCCCACCACGGCCTATAATTTTTAATCCAGAACAAGCATCAATTAAATCTTTGCGTACTGTTGTTGCACTACGTACCAAAAGAACAGCAATGTCTTTTTCATTTATGTAGTTAATTAATTGTTCTTGGGCCACTGTTGTTGTACTTACTTCGTAACCTGCTTTTTCCAATGCATCGATACCACTTTGAGAGATACCATCGTTTGCTAATACTTTCATTTTATTTATTTTGTCATTCCCGCGAAGGCGGGAATCTATTTTGTTAATTTTTTAGTTAGCCTCAAGAGATTTCCACCTTCGTAGAAATGAAAAGTAAACTTAATTAAGCCTTACTTTCTAATTCGCTCATTACTTCTACTAATGCTTTTACACTATCTATAGGTAATGCATTATACATAGATGCTCTGTAACCACCAACGCTTCTATGACCATTTACAGCACTTATGCCAGCTTCTTTAAGCATTGTTTCAAAGGTTTCTTTTAAGTTTTCATTTTCTAAAGTGAAAGTAGCATTCATTAGAGAACGATCTTCTTTAGCAGCAAAACCTTTAAATAATGGGTTTAAATCTATTTCAGAATACATTAAACGGGCTTTCTTTTCGTTTTCCTTCTCGATAGCTGTAATACCACCTTGTTCTTTTAACCATTGTAAAGTTAACATAGATGTATACACAGCAAAAACAGGAGGAGTATTAAACATACTGCCTTTGTCGATATGTATTTTATAATCCATCATTGATGGAATTTTACGAGATACTTTACCTAGAATATCCTCTTTTACTACAACTAATGTTGTTCCAGCTGGGCCCATATTTTTTTGCGCTCCAGCATAGATAATTCCGAATTTAGAAAAATCCATATTACGAGAGAAAATATCACTACTCATATCACAAACCATAGGTACAGGAGAATCTGGAAAAGATTTCATTTGCGTACCATAAATCGTATTATTTGAAGTACAGTGAAAATAATCATAATCCTCAGGAATTTCATAGCCTTTAGGAATGTAGTTGTAGTTGGCATTTTGTGAAGAACCTACTTCGTAAATATCATCATAAATCTTAGCTTCTTTAATAGATTTTGCAGCCCAAGATCCTGAGTTTAAATAACCAGCTCTTTTTTCTAATAAATTAAGAGCTACCATTAAAAACTGAGTGCTAGCACCACCCTGTAAAAATAAAGCTTTATAGCCTTTACCTTCAAGACCTAGCAATTCTAAGGCTAATGCTCTAGCATTTTCCATAATATCAACAAAGGCCTTACTTCTGTGAGATATTTCTAGTACAGACAAGCCACTGCCATCTAAATCAACAACGCCCTGAGACGCTTTTAGTAATACTTCTGGGGGTAAAATACTTGGTCCTGCACTAAAGTTATGTTTCTTCATTTTGTAGTAAAATTTAAAGATGCAAAGTTGCTAATTAATAAGATAAAATATATTAAGAATTCAATAATTTTTTCGTCAAATTGATAATAAAAATTTAATAGAATCTACACTATCCGCATAATCCCAAAGTTGAGGTTTTTGAGTCTGTCCAAACGGCACTTCATTTTCTATTAAGCCTTTTGAAACTATACACTGAATTTGATGCGTTTCTTTCTCAAGTTTTTTCTTTAATGCATCAATATCATCATAATATTCATAGAACACCGTAGCTATAGGAGAAGCAAAACTTTCATCTTCCTTAATCATGAAAAATCCGTTTTCTAAAATATCAAATTCGCTCATTAAATATACCGCTTTGTTGTAATCGTAATTGTTGGCATATTTTGCTTTCTCAATAATAGGATTCCAATGGTAAATAGCTTCAAAGAACGCTTTGAAGTCATAGCCTTTTGGTACAAAGAGTTTTGAAACGTTTCTGCACCCTAACCCGTAATATCTAAAAATATCTTCTGAAAGGTTTTTTAAATCCTCTACAGATTCATTGCCAGTTAAAACTGCAATTGAATTTCTGTTATTTCTAATGATGGATGGCTTTCCTTTAAAATAATATTCAAAATATCTTGCTGTATTGTTACTTCCAGTCGCTATTACAGCATCAAAACCCTCTACTTTTTCTTCTGTAAATTTTATATTTCCTTTGAATTGTGGGGCGACGTATTCTAAGTATTTAGCTAAATAAGGTAATAAGTGCTTATCGTTTGAAGATTGTTTTACCAATACGTGATGTCCAGAAATAAGTACAGAGAGAAAATCATGAAACCCAACAAGAGGGATATTTCCCGCCATTATTATAGCAATTGTTTTAGGGGTAGTATTTTGAATATTATAAGGGGCTAACCATTTAGAAATATTCTCTAAAGTTAGAGCTTCAGACCAAGAGGCAATAGCAAATTTTATATTCTCTGTAGTAAACCATCCATTATGTTCTTCGGCCAATTTTAATTGATATTTAAAACCATCGAAGAAAATAGCGTTGTGTTCAACTTTATCATCTTTTTGGATAACTTCTTTAGAAAATTGCCTTAGAAAATCTCCTAATTTTACAAAAGCGTTAATTCTTTCTTGTAATTGCATCCTTAATTTGGTTATGAATGGTTTTGGCTCTATTTTTGCGTCTGCAAAGTTAGAAAGAAAAAAACGCTATGGCAATTATAATAACAGACGAATGTATAAATTGTGGTGCTTGTGAACCTGAGTGCCCAAACACAGCAATATATGAAGGCGCCGATGATTGGCGTTATAAAGATGGAACTAGCTTAACTGGTAATGTCGTTTTAACAAACGGAATGGAGGTTGATGCTGATGAAGCGCAAGAGCCTGTAAGTGATGAACTATATTACATTGTACCAGATAAGTGTACGGAATGTAAAGGGTTTCATGACGAACCACAATGTGCAGCAGTATGTCCTGTAGATTGTTGTGTTCCTGATGAAGATGTTGTCGAAACTGAAGAAGAGTTATTGGCAAAACAACGCTTTATGCACCCAGAGGAGTAGAAATATTTTTATTTTAAATAAATATTTGAGTCCTGAGTTTTTAAAGCTCAGGATTTTTTTATTCATTAAGATTATGAAACGACACTTATTAACCTTTGCATTTATTTTAAATACTTTTTCTTTTGTTGGGTATGCGCAACAAAAGAAAATTAAAGTTTTAATTGTTGATGGTTTTAGTAATCACGATTGGAAACAGACTACATATCTAGTTAAAAATATTTTAGAAAGTAGCGATTTGTTTGATGTAAATATTTCTACAGCACCTCTCCCTTCAGAAAGAAAAAAGTGGAAATCTTGGAAACCAAAGTTTAATACATATGATGTAGTAATACAAAACTGTAATAACATTCAAGATACTAGTTTGGTGTGGCATAGTCGTATAAAACAAAAGTTTGAGAAGTATGTGAAATCAGGCGGTGGACTTTATGTTTTGCATTCAGCTAATAATGCATTTGCAGGTTGGAAATCATATAATGATATGATTGGTCTTGGGTGGAGAAATAAAGATTACGGTGAAGCGTTACAGATTGCAAAAACTGGCAAGATCACAATTATACCTAAAGGAGAGGGGAAAGATACCTATCATGGCCCTAGAAATGATGAGGTTATTTATAAACTAAATGCGCATCCTATAAATAAAGATTTTCCTGAAGCTTGGAAAACACCTCATATGGAATTGTATAAGTTTGCTAGAGGGCCTGCAAAGCAATTAACAGTTTTGTCGTATGCAAAGGATGATGCGACAAATATAAATTGGCCAGTTGATTGGATAGTGACTTATGGAGAAGGACGTGTTTATAATTCAAGTATGGGGCACCTATGGAAAGGAGAAACTTATCCAGATAGTTACCGTTGTATAGGTTTTCAAACTACTTTAATTAGAGCTACTGAATGGTTGGCTAAAGGTAACGTTACCTATAAAGTACCTGAAGATTTCCCAACATCAGAAAACATTAAATTATACGATTAGCTGCTATTTGCTTAAATCTTAACTAATCTGTATACATGCTTTACTGGCCTATTGTTACTGTAAATCTCTTTCCTAACTTTATTTAAAGCCCCCCAAAGGCTGTCTTGTTTAGGTAAGACTTCAAAATATTTACGAGCCATTTTTTTTGCATACCCGTACCACGGCTTGTCTTTTTGAGATTCAGCTTTTTCAAATAAAGCTTTCCTTTTAGCTTCCAAAGTGTTGGGGCCTTTATAATCTCTTAAGGTTCTATAATCTGTAAGAGGCACAGTTCTTAATTCTGAACCAATTTTATTGTACTCAAAACATAAATCATATACATTTTGTGCTTGCTTATACTGCGGTGTATTTTCATTTAAACTAAGATTGATTCCATTACTTAAGTCTTTATATGAATAGACGCCAATCAAATCATCATCAATAAACAGATTATAATGTCCCTTTTTAAGTTTCTTAACTTTCAGAATTTGTTGTGTGAGTTCCTCAGAGTCTTCTATTAATAATAATGTAGAATGCAAACTCTTTTTTACCGAAAATGGTAACGACTTCTCTAAAACTTCAAACTCATTTATGCCATTAGTTAGCGTAACCTCACAATTTTTTAAACTATCAACGGTTTGGTCTTTAGCATTTACTTCAATATAAGATGAATATTCAATAGGAAATAACGTTTTTATAATTTCGTATGCCATTACTAAATGTCCAGGAAGTCCTGGATGTGTTCTATCGTTGCCAATAATAGTCGCTGATTTGTTGTTGTCTTGTAATGTTTTATTAATACTTAACATAACTCTATTTAAATCTACTACAGGTGCATCAAACTGTTTTCCTAGATCTTTAACAACATTACTAAAAGTTACTAAACCGTCATTAACTCCAAAATAATTTGGAGTTTCTAAATCTCCTGTCTGGTCGTAGATTGATGGCGTCATAAATATCATATCGATACCTTTATCTTGTAACTTAGTAGCCAACTCCGTCATGTTTTTAATGTAAGTCTGTAGTGTGTTTTCTCGCTGTTTTAAAGTTTCTTCGGTAACTTTACTTTGATCTACGGGATATAAATGACGACCAACATCATTCATTCCCAACATGATAATGGCATGATCGGGATTATGTGTTAAAATATCTTTTTCTAAACGAAATAATGTGCCATTGCAGTTATCACCAGAAATACCACCATTAAAATAGTTTACAGTAATGTTTGGGAATTGTGTTGCATAGAAGAATTGTAAAAATGCTTGATACGTTCCACCATGAGTAATGCTATCACCAATTAGCGCTACATTATCTCCGTCTTTAAAACGTGCTAATTCTTGGGAATCTATCTTTAGAAAGACAACACATAAGATAATTACTAAAAACTGTTTTTTCATATTTAGAAATTTCAGCCTAAAGTATTAAAAAAGTATTAATCTTATTTATTAGTTAAGGCTTTCATTTCTGTAGAGGGCTCCAAAATACCTTCATCATCCCAAATAGTTTTTTCATATTTCCCTAGTTTAATTAAAGGTGTTTTTTCTGCTTCTCGTTCGGCTTGAAAATCTAGAAACGTCAATTTATTATGTTTGGTAATTAAAAGTTCTTCTTTGGTACTGTTGTTTCCTTCAATTTTAAAATCAAAAGCCACTTTGTAACGGTTATCACTATTTTCAATAAATTTTAAAGGACGACTTACGTAAAAGTAGCTTCCTGTGGTACGTTTTATGTACTTAGGATGATAGATATTACTACTGTCTTTTTCAAAAAGAATAGTACCCTTGCTAACATTAGAATTATACTTTACACCCAGAATTAGACGTAAATTTATTTTGTCGCCGTGTCTGTTTTTATAATAAGTATAATCTGTCCTAGTCACTGCATAAGTGTCGTCTGCAACATATATTTTCCCAGTGTATTTGGCTTTTCCTTTTCTTGGTGAAAATGAAATAACATAGGTGAGTTCACCATTATTATAGCCAACATCTTCAAATGTATAATCGTATAAATCAGTATTTAAAATTTTATTTAAAAATGAATTTTTGTAAAACTGAGAGCGTTTTAATAGAGATTTTGTTTGACTGTTTAAATAAGAAACCTCATGTTCATTTTTATCATCTTCCTTAAATTCATCATCATTTAAAGCTAAAGAGTCTTCAATTTTAAATAAACCAGTTTTTAGTTTATAGGTTTTAGTAGTATCTAAATACGTGAGGATAATCTTTTGCATTTTCTCCTGAATATTATCAATAGAAAAATCATTCTTATAGTCTAAAAGTTCTGTAGCTTTTTCAACCTCAAGTTTAATACTATCTTTATTTAATGTATAAACTTTTCCTTTAAAATCAGCAAACTGAACCATGTTACTATTTTTAACTTGATTAGCTAAAGCAGTCAAACTGTTATTTACACCTTCAAGTTGTTTCTTTTTAACATGAGAGGCTTTATCAATTTCAAATTCTAAACTTTTAAAATCTACATGATCTGTAGTGCGATGAAAAATATTGTATTGGTTTAAATCGTAATTATAATTGGCGGCCAGTTTCGCTTTTACTCTGGCGATAATAGAATCTACATTTGGCGCTTTGTTACTGATGTATACTTCATCAAGTTGGTTAAGGGCTTCTTCTAATTCAATACTTAAATTAAGCAACTTTATGTCTTTTATGCTCAGTATTTTATTCTCATAGCCCATACAGGAAATGGTTACGGTTTTAGTATCATTGTTAGAAGCAATAGTAAAATAACCTTCATCGTTAGAAATAACACCAGCATATTTCCCCGTTTTTATATTCGCATAAGGAATGGGTTGTTTGGTTTTTTTATCGATAAGTTTAGCAGTAATGTTTTGAGAAAACATTGAAAAGCTTACTAAAATTGATAGTAGCGTAATTTTAAACTTCATGTTGCCTTTAATGATTGATGGTTTACAATATTAAACGAGCCAAGTTAAACAATGTTACAGTGTAAAGAGTATACTTAAATTTCATTTAACGTTTAATTATCTGTTTTTGCCAAAGGAATCTTAATGTTTTTTTGGGCGTTACCCACAAGGGGTCGGGCTTTCACTACTCAATCCCTCCTGCGTCGGGGATTTCAAACATGCCGTTCAATCCCTAACGCAACCAGTCCACCAAAAATAGTCCTAGCATCAGCTCAATATTTGTTTGGCAACAACAATACTTTTAAAACGTTTTAACTACATTTTTTGCTACATTTGCACTCGCAAAAATCATCATTACTATGAAAGCTGGAATTGTAGGATTACCCAATGTTGGAAAGTCAACACTATTTAACTGTTTATCAAATGCGAAAGCGCAAAGTGCAAACTTCCCATTTTGTACTATTGAACCAAATATAGGGGTGGTAAACGTTCCTGATCCACGTTTAGAAAAACTAGAATCTTTGGTAAATCCAGAACGTGTTATACCAGCTACTGTTGAAATTGTAGATATTGCAGGATTAGTAAAAGGTGCTAGTAAAGGTGAAGGTTTAGGAAATCAATTTTTGGGTAATATTAGGGAAACCGATGCTATTTTACATGTGTTGCGTTGTTTTGATAATGATAATATTGTGCACGTTGATGGTAGTGTAGATCCTATCCGGGATAAAGAAACCATTGATATGGAATTGCAGTTAAAAGATTTGGAAACTGCTGAAAAAAAATTGGATAAGGTAAAGCGCGCTGCAAAAACTGGTAATAAAGAAGCTCAAAAAGAAGAAGCTATTCTATTAAAAATCAAGGAAGGATTAGAAGCAGGAATTTCTTTAAGAGCACTAGAATTCAGTGAAGATGATTATAATGAATTTGTGAAACCATTACAGTTTATAACAGACAAACCAGTAATGTATGTGTGTAATGTAGATGAAGGTGCTGCCGTATCAGGAAATGCTTATGTAGAGCGCGTGAAGGAAACTGTCAAGGATGAAAATGCAGAGGTTTTGGTTTTAGCCGTTGGCACTGAAGCAGACATCAATGAATTGGACGATTACGAAGAACGCCAAATGTTTTTACAAGATATTGGTTTAGACGAACCAGGTTCAGCAAAATTAATCAGAGGTGCTTATAAGTTGCTAAACCAGCAAACTTATTTTACAGCCGGTGTAAAAGAAGTGCGTGCTTGGACGGTTGATATTGGCGCAACTGCACCTCAAGCTGCAGGCGTTATTCATACAGATTTTGAAAAGGGCTTTATTCGTGCCGAAGTTATTGCCTTTAACGATTATGTGTCTTTTGGAAGTGAAGCCAAAGTAAAGGAAGCTGGTAAGATGCGTGTAGAAGGTAAAAATTATATCGTTAAGGATGGTGATGTGATGCACTTTTTGTTTAATGTGTAAGCATTAATTAAATAAATATGCCTGAAGAAGATAATAATATAGGTTATTGGCTATATAAGGCATTATATATTGATTATTGGAATTTCTATGGCAGAGCACGTAGAAGAGAGTTTTGGAGTGTTATTTTATTTCAAATACTCATAGGTTCTATTTTTACTACGCTACACTATCTCTATTTTCGTTTGCAAAATGAGTTTTATATTCAGTTTATTTTCTATGTATTCGTTTTTATATATACGGCCATAACAATTGTACCTACAGTTACAGTGCATGTTAGAAGATTGCATGATTCAGGCAGAACAGGTTGGTGGCACCCAGCAGGAATTAGCTTTATTTTGAACATGGTTATAGGTGTTTTTGCTATCGCAATAATTCTTATTTACAGTTTGGTGGTCTTATTATTTTACGATGGAAATATTTCATCTGATTCTGGTATAACCGACAACTTGATTGAAATTTTATCATACATTGTAGCATTTCTTTGGTCTGCTAGTATATTTTTAGGTGTTGTTTTTCTCTTTTTTGACAGTGAAAAAGAGCCTAATAAATGGGGAGAGAACCCTAAGGAAGATATGAATTCTAAAGAAATTGACACAATAGGAAGCAAGTAATGAGGTGCTCAATTCAGAAGCTTGCTAAATAAGGTTTAGATTAAATATTCTGAAAATAGTGACTATCTGTTTATAATTAGGTCTAAGATAATAGTATTGAGTCATTTGGCTTAACAAATGTTAATTACTAGCAAGATTTTTCTTAAATTCGCGCTCAAATTTTTTAGATAATTATTATAAATGCCTTTAATCGAAATACAGAGTGAAATATTTTCAGATATCAAGACTTGTTTTGATTTAGCGCGAAATATTGATGTTCATAAGGAATCTCTAAAGCATACTGGAGAAATACCTATCGCTGGAAAAACTACTGGATTAATAGAGTTGGGTGAGTGGGTAAGCTGGGAGGCAAAACACTTCGGTTTTGTTCAACATTTAACCTCAAAAATCACTGCATTTGAAAGTCCAAATTATTTTGTGGACGAGATGGTTTTTGGAGCTTTTAAATCATATAGACATGAACACCATTTTTTTAGTAAAAGTGATAAAACCATCATGATAGATAAGTTTTATTTTGAATCACCTTATGGACTAATCGGTAAGCTGGCAAACACCTTGTTCTTAAAAAAGTACATGACAAATCTTCTAAAAAAAAGAAATGAATTATTGAAGAAAAAGGCAGAAATTATTGAAAATAATAAAGATAAAAAGGAAACTCCAAAAGGCATTCTTCAACTATAATACAATAAAACACTTATCTTTTTTTAAGTTCTAAATCCCATTGGACATCGTAATTTATTTTTTTATGACTAAACGAATATATGCGACCTTGGTATTTTCGTTTAATGCAAGTAAACAAACAATTTTGGTTAGGAATTTTATTAGGTGTTTTAGGAATCGTACTGTTTTCTTCTAAAGCAGTAATGGTTAAAATAGCATATCGTTATCAAGTAGACGTTATTAGTATCTTATTATTACGCATGTTATTTTCATTTCCATTTTATGTAGTGATAGCATACTTATACCGAGATCAAAATAAAGGAAAAACAGTTTTAAAAAAGGACTATCTCTGGGTTGCTTTTTTTGGTTTTGTAGGCTATTATTTGGCAAGTTATTTCGATTTTATTGGGCTTACTTACATAAAAGCAAGTCTTGAACGCATTATTTTGTTTCTATATCCTACCATGGTATTGTTGCTTAATAGGTTCTTTTTAAAACAAAAGATAACTAAACTTCAAGCACTTGCAATTGCAATAACCTATTTAGGTATTATAATTGCGTTTTGGTATGAGGTACAACTCACAGGAGATAAAACAATTTTAGGAGGTGTATTTATAGTATTAAGTGCTTTAACTTATGCATCTTATTTAGTGGGGAGTGGTTGGTTAATTCCAAAATTTGGAGTTATGAAATTCACCGCATATGCAATGCTCATTTCCTGTATTTGTGTTTTTATCCATTATGCTATAATAAACGAAACTGATTTATTAAGTTTCACATGGGAAGTTTATGCGCTAGGTTTTTTAATAGCGGTTTTTGCCACTGTAATTCCTTCGTTTTTAGTGTCGGCATCAATAAAAATGATTAGTTCGTCAAATTTTGCAATTATTGCAGGTGTTGGCCCTATATCGACAATTATTTTGGCTGCTATTTTTTTAAATGAAAGACTAACTTTGTTGCAACTATTTGGGGCTTTGATAGTTATTGTTGGTATTTTATTTGTGTCTTTAAAAAAACAAGAGAAACCTTAATGTAACGTTCTCAACAATATTACTTTTATTGTTAATTACTTTGTAGCGTAGCTGTTTTATATTTTCATATGATGTGCTATATTAGCGTGCTATCACTAAAACCGCACCCTTATTTATGGCTGAACAAACCAAATATACCGAGGATAATATACGTTCGTTAGATTGGAAAGAGCATATTCGTATGCGTCCAGGAATGTATATTGGAAAACTTGGTGACGGTTCTTCTCCAGACGATGGTATTTATATCCTCTTAAAAGAGGTGTTAGATAACTCCATTGACGAGTATGTTATGGGAGCTGGCAAAACTATAGAAATTTCTATTCAAGGTGCAAAAGTTATAGTTCGAGACTATGGGCGTGGCATCCCATTAGGTAAAGTTGTTGATGTAGTGTCTAAGATGAATACCGGTGGTAAGTATGATTCTAAAGCTTTCAAAAAATCAGTAGGTTTAAACGGTGTTGGTACAAAAGCCGTAAATGCACTTTCAAATTACTTTAGAGTTGAATCTAACCGAGATGGAAAATCGGCTTCGGCAGAGTTTGAGCAAGGTAATTTAACTCACCAAGAAATGCTCGATGATACCACGCGAAGAAAGGGTACTAAAGTGTCATTTGTTCCAGATGATTCTATCTTCAAAAACTACAAATACCGCAGTGAGTATGTCGTTAAAATGCTTAAGAATTATGTGTATTTAAACCCAGGTTTAACCATAGTTTTTAATGGCGAGAAATATTATAGTGAAAACGGATTAAAAGATTTACTTGCGGAAAAAATTGCTGAAACAGATTTGTTATATCCCATTATCCATCTGCAAGGTGACGATATAGAAATAGCATTAACACATAGTAAAACTCAATATAGTGAAGAATATAACAGTTTTGTAAACGGACAAAACACTACTCAAGGAGGCACACATTTAAATGCATTTAGAGAAGCTATTGTAAAAACCATTCGCGAATATTATGGGAAAAATTATGATGCATCAGATGTTCGAAAATCTATAGTAAGTGCTATTGCCATAAAAGTAATGGAGCCTGTTTTTGAAAGTCAGACTAAAACAAAATTAGGATCTACGGATATGGGGGGAGATTACCCAACCGTTAGAACCTATATTAACGATTTTGTAAAAACTAAGTTAGATAACTATCTGCATAAAAATTCTGATACTGCTGAAAAAATTCAACGTAAAATTTTACAAGCAGAACGTGAGCGTAAAGAGTTGTCTGGTATTAGAAAATTAGCCAAAGATCGTGCTAAAAAAGCTAGTCTTCATAATAAAAAATTAAGGGATTGTCGTGTGCATTTTGGTGACACCAAGAACGAGCGTAATCTAGAAACAACCTTGTTTATTACCGAGGGAGATTCGGCATCTGGAAGTATTACAAAATCTCGAGATGTAAATACACAAGCCGTTTTTAGTTTAAAGGGGAAACCATTAAATTGTTACGGACTTACTAAAAAGATAGTTTACGAAAACGAAGAGTTTAACCTATTGCAAGCTGCATTAAATATAGAAGAATCTCTTGAAGATTTAAGATATAATAATGTTGTGATTGCTACTGATGCCGATGTAGACGGAATGCATATTAGGTTGCTATTAATTACATTCTTTTTACAGTTTTTTCCTGAAGTGATTAAAGAAGGACATTTATACATTTTACAAACGCCTCTTTTCAGAGTTCGAAATAAAAAAGAAACCATTTATTGTTATTCAGAAGAAGAACGAAGAAGCGCAATTGAAAAGTTAAAGCCAAAACCAGAAATAACACGCTTTAAAGGATTAGGTGAAATTTCACCTGATGAGTTTAAATATTTTATAGGTGAAGATATCCGTCTTGATCCAGTAATGCTTGACGATAATATGTCCATTGAAGAGTTATTGGCATTTTATATGGGTAAAAACACACCGTCTCGACAAGAATTTATTATCGATAATTTGAAGGTAGAATTAGATTTGATAGAAGAAAAATAACAACTAAACAATTATGTTATACATTAAAAATAAGACACTAAAAAAAAGGTCATATGATTATCTGCATAAGCATGATGTAACCGGTAAAGCTAAAAAGCGAAGAAAAATAGGTAGAACATATCTTAATGGTAAACCAAAAAATTAAGAACCTTTAATGACTGAAGACCAGAACGACGATTTAACAAACGAACATAACGAAGAGCCTCAAGAAACCATAACCCGTGTTACGGGCATGTATAAAGATTGGTTTTTAGATTATGCATCTTACGTTATTTTAGAAAGAGCTGTACCTGCTATAGAAGATGGGTTTAAACCTGTGCAACGTCGTATCATGCATTCTATGAAAGACCTCGATGATGGTCGTTACAATAAAGTAGCGAATATTGTTGGTCATACCATGCAATATCATCCACATGGAGACGCAAGTATTGCTGATGCCATGGTGCAAATTGGTCAAAAAGATTTATTGATTGACACCCAAGGAAACTGGGGGAATATACTTACTGGTGATAGAGCTGCTGCATCCAGATATATAGAAGCACGAATTTCTAAATTTGGATTAGATGTGGTTTATAATCCTAAAATTACAGAATGGCAAGCCAGTTATGATGGCCGCAGAAAGGAGCCAGTGAATCTTCCTGTAATGTTTCCGTTGTTGTTAGCTCAAGGAGGTGAAGGAATTGCGGTGGGATTATCCACAAAAATACTACCACATAATTTTATTGAATTGATAGATGCTTCCATCAAGCATTTACAAGGCAAACGCTTTACTATTTTACCAGATTTCCCAACAGCTGGAATTGCAGATTTCTCTAACTATAATGATGGAAATCGTGGTGGGAAAGTACGGGTTCGCGCAAAAATATCTCAATTAAATAAAAATACGCTTGTCATTACGGAGTTGCCATTTGGTACAACTACGGGGTCGTTGATTGATTCTATTTTGAAGGCTAATGATAAAGGTAAAATCAAAGTAAAAAAGATTGAAGATAATACGGCGGCTGAAGTTGAAATTTTGGTGCATTTACCTTCAGGTTTATCTCCTGACAAAACCATAGATGCGTTATATGCTTTTACAAGTTGCGAATCTTCTATTTCGCCATTAGGTTGTGTTATTGAAGATAATAAGCCATTGTTTATTGGAGTTTCTGAAATGTTGCGCCGATCAACAGATAACACCGTTCAGCTTTTAAAGCAAGAGCTAGAAATTAAACTAGGAGAACTTGAAGAGCAATGGCATTTTGCATCTTTAGAACGTATTTTTATTGAAAATAGAATTTATCGAGATATTGAAGAGGAAGAAACTTGGGAAGGTGTTATTTCTGCAATTGATAAAGGACTAAAACCACATATTAAACACTTAAAACGCGCAATTACAGAAGATGATATTGTACGTTTAACTGAAATTCGTATCAAGCGTATTTCTAAATTTGATATTGATAAAGCACAGCAGAAAATTGATGCTCTTGAGGAGCAAATTGCTGAAGTAAAACATCATTTAGAACATTTGATTGATTATGCAATTGCATATTTTACAAGACTCAAAAAAACCTATGGAGAAGGCAGAGAGCGTAAAACAGAAATCAGAACTTTTGATGATGTAGATGCTACCAAAGTAGTGATTAGAAACACAAAGCTTTATGTAAATAGAGAAGAAGGTTTTATTGGGACTTCACTTCGTAGAGATGAGTACGTGTGTGATTGTAGTGACATTGACGATATCATCGTGTTTACCAAAGAAGGTAAAATGATGGTCACCAAAGTAGATTCTAAAACCTTTATAGGAAAAGATATTATTCATGTAGCGGTCTTTAAAAAGAAAGATAAACGCACCATATACAACATGATTTATCGTGATGGAAAAAAAGGACCATCATACATTAAACGATTTGCGGTAACAAGTATAACACGTGATAGGGAATATGATTTAGCGAATGGAAATAAAGGTTCGTTTGCCTTATATTTTTCTGCAAACCCCAATGGTGAAGCTGAGGTAGTGACTATCAATTTGCGACAAGCAGGGAGTATCAAGAAATTAAAATGGGATATCGATTTTGCTGATATTTTAATAAAAGGACGTGCTTCAAAAGGAAATTTGGTGACTAAATATTCTATAAAGCGTGTTGAACTCAAAGAGAAAGGTGTTTCTACTCTAAAACCTAGAAAAATTTGGTTTGATGATACTGTGCAACGCTTAAATGTTGATGGTAGAGGAGAGTTAATTGGTGAATTTAGGGGTGAGGATAAACTATTAATTATAAATCAATCAGGTATTGCCAAAACTGCTACACCAGAAGTTACTATGCATTTTGATAACGACATGATTGTGCTTGAAAAATGGGTGCCCAAAAAACCAATTTCTGCAGTTTATTTTAATGGTGAAAAGGAATTGTATTATGTAAAACGCTTTTTAATAGAACAGGAAGGACGAGAAGAATCATTCATATCAGAGCATCCAAAATCACAATTAGAAATCGTCTCTACAGATTGGAAACCTATGGCAGAAGTTGTTTTTGCTAAGGAACGTGGTAAGGATAGAAAAGACAATCTTCAGGTTAACTTAGAAGAATTTATTGATGTAAAAGGAATTTCGGCACAAGGTAACCAACTTACAAAGGATAGAGTTAATCAAATAAACTTGCTAGACCCTTTACCTTACGAAGCTCCTGAGGAAGTGCATGCCGATGAACTAGAGGTTGTTGATGAGAAGGAAGTGTCTAAAGAAAGTGATGATGAGAGCGCTAATGATTTAGATAATTCTGAAGGCGAAACTGATGATGAGGGGCAGATTACTTTGTTTTGATTGAATTTCATTTTTAAAATATTAAAATGTTCTTACAGCTTCTTCTGAAGAAAAAAGTTGAATCAATCGCTTCAACAAATCCGTATATTTTGATAACTCTTCTTTGTCAATAAATTCATTAGCTCTGTGAGCTTGATTGATAGAACCTGGGCCACAGATAATACTTTGTAATCCAGCCTCATTGAATTGACCAGCTTCTGATGCATAAGCTACTGTCCCTATATTGGTATTTGGATTTATTTTAGACATTAGTTTTACAATATCACTATCTTCTTTACTGTCAAACGCTGCTACAGGTGGATGAATTTCTTCTGTTTCTATTTTGAAATCAGCAAAAATGGGTTTTAATTCATCCATTCTATTTTTACAATGCTGTTTGAATGCATCAATAACTTCTGATAAATTATCACTAGGAATCATTCTAGCATCCCAAGAAAAGTAAACATTATCTGCGATAACATTTGGAGCGATACCTCCGTGAATAATACCAGTATGTAATGATGAATGTGGTGGTACAAAACGGTTGTCTATCCTACCAGAATCTATAAGTTGATTCATTTTATGTTCTAGCCAGAGTATTAATCGTGCTGCTTCATGAATTGCACTAACTTCTTGCCTAATCCTACTACTATGGCCGGCTGAGCCGTTTACTGTTGTCTTGTATAGACAGATACCTTTATGACCTATTATTGGTTGCAATAAAGATGGCTCCCCGATAATGGCGTATTTAGGATGTTCAGGATAATGGTCTTTTAAATGCTCAACCAATTCGGGTGCAGATAAACACCCAATTTCTTCATCGTACGAAAACGCAAAATAGATTGGCTTTTTCAAATTAGAAGCCACTAATTGAGGAAGTATACTCAAACAACAGGCTATAAAACCTTTCATGTCGCAACTACCTCTACCGTAAAGTTTACCATCTTCTTTATCAGTTAAGATGAAAGGATCTGTTTGCCAGTCTTGACCTTTTACAGGGACAACATCGGTGTGTCCAGAAAGAATAATTCCACCATCAATTGCGGGCCCAATTCGGCAATGTAATGAAGCTTTAGTGCCTTCAGAATTAGGAACCAAAGTGCATTTAATTCCAAAACCTTCTATATAGTCTTTTATCCAATTAATAATAGTAAGATTAGATGCTCCACCTAAAACAGGAAATGCTATTAGTTTTGAAAGTATGGTTTCTGTGGTCATATAATTTTATCTTCTAATGCGTTAATAATGTCTATTGGAGCAGATTTATAATCAAACCACAATACATTTTCGGTTTTCTTAAACCAGGTGAGTTGACGCTTTGCAAAGCGTCTTGTATTCTTTTTTATTTCAGAAACTGCAAATTCTAAATCCCAATCACCTTTTAAATACTTAAATAGTTCTTTGTAACCAACAGTATTCAATGCGTTTAAATTTTGAAAAGACTCCAAAGCCTTCACTTCCTCAAGTAAGCCTTCATGCATCATAATATCTACGCGTTGATTGATACGCGAGTAAATGATGTCTCTGTCTGCGGTTAAGCCAACGCTAATGGTTTTAAAATCTCTCTTTTTTTTAGGTTTGCTTAAAAAAGAGGAGTAGGGCTTACCAGTTCCTATACAAATCTCGAGTGCACGAATAACACGATGAGGATTATCTATAGCTAAGTTTTTATAACCATCAATATCCAATGTTTTGAGCTGTTGCTGTAGGTGTTCTATGCCTTTTTCTTCTAATGTTGCATTTAAGTTTTGTCTAATCGATGCATCTACATCTGGAAAATCATCAAGTCCTTTTGTTACAGCATCCACATATAATCCAGAACCACCAACCATAATCACTACGTTGTTTGTTTGAAATAAGGATTCTAAACGTTTTATAGCATCTTTCTCAAAAGCACCAACACTATAATTGTCTTGGATGGATTTATGGTGAATAAAATGGTGTTTAGCTGCAGATAGTTCAGTTGACGTAGGAGCAGCTGTGCCTATTTGCATTTCCTTGAAAAATTGACGGGAGTCTGCCGAAATTACCTCTGTATTGAAATGCTGCGCCAGTTTTATACTTAGCGCAGTTTTTCCAATTGCTGTTGGACCAACTATGGAAATAAGATATTTATTTGATGTTTCTATGATTGTTTTTTATAAGAGGTAAAGGTACTGTGAAAAACAAATAAGAACAATCTTAAGTTTGAAGAAATTATTTTAGCTGGTAGATTGTGTTAAGGATTGAGGGATTTGTTGAAGCTCCCGACGCAGGAGGAGCGACTCCCGAAAGCCTGACCCCGACCTAAGGAGGGGTAACGCCCAAAACTTAAATATGTAGCTTTTCGCCACAATTATAGCAATGTTTTGCTTTGTCTCTATGGTCTTCGGCTAGACAGTTTTCGCAGGACTGAGAATTCAAACGAATGGGATTTTGCGGATGCGGTGTTTTGCCTTGTGCGGCATATTCGGCAGAAACGATGCCGGTAGGAACAGCAATGATACCGTAACCCAGAATCATAATTAAAGCTGCAATAAATTGACCAAGTGGCGTAACAGGTGCAATATCTCCAAAACCAACAGTGGTAAGGGTTACAATACACCAATACACACTTACTGGAATACTAGAAAATCCACTGACTTCTCCTTCTATTAGGTACATTAAGGTACCAAAAATGATACATAATATAAGTACTGCAAACAGAAATACTGAAATTTTTGCTCGACTTGCTTTTAATGCGGAAACTAATAAATTTGATGCTCCTAAATAGCGTGCTAATTTTAAAATTCTGAATATACGTAAAAGTCTCAATGCTCTTAATGCTGCGAGTGCATGAATACCACCGAAAAGTAAGGAGATGTATTTTGGTATGGTGGATAGCAAATCTATAATGCCATAAAAACTAAAAATGTATTTTAATGGGCGTTTTACTGTAATTATTCTAGCTATGTATTCGATGCTAAATAAAATGGTAATTATCC
This sequence comes from uncultured Flavobacteriaceae bacterium, assembly GCA_947502975.1. Taxonomy (GTDB): domain Bacteria; phylum Bacteroidota; class Bacteroidia; order Flavobacteriales; family Flavobacteriaceae; genus Jejuia. Next base: position 179,112 of record CANNBV010000006.1, on the reverse strand, counting down.
ATTCTGAAATGTTTAGAAAGTCATGATATTTCTGATCGAAGCTATTAATGCTTTCTAACATTACTAGAATGATACTGGCAATAATGGCAATGAAAAGAATGACATCAAATATTTTGCCTGCACGTGTATCTGCTTCATAAATTATATCATGAAGTTTTGTGCGCCAATATCTATCTTTTTTGGTATTCATTCTTTTCAAATGTAATAAAAGATTTGTTACTTCTTTTTAAGAACTAGAAGAGAGTTGGTTTGTACATTAACAACTTTATTCATAAATTCTTTTAGATAGGGATAATAACTGGGAGGGTAAACTGCTTCATTAAAGTTTATGTTAAACAGAATATGTACTGTATTCCCCATTACTTTTGCCGAAAAGCTGAAGTTGCCTGTTTTGTTTGGAAGTGCAACTCTAATAGTCTCTGGTTTTTCAGAAACCTCATAACTATCACCTAAATCTAGTTTGAATATGTAGACATAATTGTCCTTATAACCGAAATCAATTGGGTATGTTCTTTCTTGAAGCTTAAAAGGGTTCTCTTTAAAAAAGGGAAATATAAAAGGATTTAGGTAAATAGTCTCACCAATATCATCAGCAGTGTATTGAATATTATATGACTCTGAAAAGTCTGGTGCTGTTTGTGTTTCCGTTTCTGATTGGTGATTAGAAATATCAATATCGATAGTTTTATTCTGTAGCTTATCTACATAAGATGATTTGTTTTTGAAATAGGATTTTCGAGAATTTAAAGCATGATATCCTGTGGTTTTACTTTTTACGTTTCCAATTAAATTTTGTTCCTCGTCGAATTTTAAATCTAAACTGTATAATACAGATGACCTTTGTGCTGGATTAATGTCTATCCATTCACTTCCATTTTTAAAATCTACTAATCTCGCATAGCGATTCAAGCATCTATAAGGCAGTAAGCCAAAATTTAAATACTTATCTGTAGCGTCTAGAAGATATGTTTTATTATTTATGATTGCTTGAACAACTAAGTAATTAAAATCTGTAAAAACTGGATATATTTTGGTAGCAAAACCATTATTTCTTGTAGAAAGAAAAACGGGTTTTACATCTATACCACTTTCTTTTAAAAGGTTATGAAGTAAGATGTTTATTGATGAAACATTTCCAGATTTATTCTTTAAAAGATTTTTAATTGATACATCTTTAAAGATTTTAAATTCTTCATTCCAGGTATAATTATCTTGTACAAAATGATAAATCGCTTTAGTTTTTTTTAATGGATCTGTTTCATTGATAATTTCATTAGTCAAAACTTCTTCTACATCAATGGATTTTCTAAGTTGTTTACCAATTGCTTTTTCTGTTCGTAACTCCTTATCTACATCTTTCCAGGTTTTAGTATAATTTTCAACTCTACCATCCATTGCTTGAAAGGTTTCCAGTTCATATTCTATTCTGGCGATATAATTCCTTTCTGCAGTCATATAGTCTTCCTCAATAAACGCAGGTATGTTTTTCATAACATAAACACTTTCACTACAATCTGCACTAGCCCCATTATTCATTCGAAGACAATTTTTTTTAATATCGCTAGTGTTTGTTGTTAGCTCTTGTCCACCAACAAGTTTTATGTGATACAACCAATTTGCAGGAATACTTGTTCTATATTCACTGTATAATTTAGGTATATCTTCTTGAAAATACCAACCTTGATATTTTCTCATATATGGTGAACGCAGTTTATAACTAAAGGTGATAACTGAACCTTCTTTTATATTCGGCAAGGTGAATTTTATTTTAGTGATATTCTCGCTATATTCTTCTTCGTAGATATCCTTTTTTTGCAACTGTGTTTTGGTGACTTTACCGTCTTCTAAGTTATATGTTGTAGCTAGTATATCTTTAACACTCTCATAATTTAGACTACCGCTCTTATATAGATAAATTGTAACATCGGCTTTTTCAAAACCCTCTTTATTAAAAATTTTTATTTTATTTTTAATTTCAGTTCTTAAATCATAATCTTCATTGTCTACATAACTATTTCCATATTCATATAATACTAAGGCATTAGCGGTGGAGTCTCTTGGGTAGGATTTCATTTTTAAGTCACCAAGTGATACTCTAAATACTTGATCCTCGCTTTCTTCTTTAGACTGAGAAAATCCAGATAGACCAATTACAAATACAATAATTATAATAATGTGTTTCATCAATCGTCAATAATTAGTTGTTTTACTTTTTTATTGCGTCTTAAGTAATTTTGAATAATATGTTGGGTATCTCTATTATTTTGCATTGGTGTGATAATAGATTCTAATATTTCAATAGTATTAATTTGATAGTTTAAATTGAAGAATCCTAATCCCTGAAACACTCCATTTTTTATAAAAATAGCACTTCTTTCGTCTACTTCACGACCTCTATCAATAATCACCATATTCTTATTGGCATAACTGTTTTTTTCAATAATAGCCGTAACTCTTTTATTATATTCTTCAGGGTGTTCTTCACACACACAAGCACCATTACATTCTTTTATATCATAATTAAAACAACTGGTTTTAGTTTTATAAATGCCTGTTAGTTTTTGGCACAAATTATAATCGCTTGTAATTTTAGTTATGAAGCTTTTTCCACTTTGCCTGTTACTGAATGTAGTGATAGGTTTTTTTCGCCCGTCTGCAACATCTATTTTTAGATTAATGTAATTGTTTTTATCTGTAAAACTGTATAAAGCATGTGTAAAAATGGTACGTCTTAAAGCGCGATTAAAAATAGGTTTATTTCGTTTTATTTCTTCACTTTCTTTAAGAAGTGCTACTAATTCACTGCCGGTAGCTTCGTAAGTTACAGCTGCAACTAAAGATTGAATCTTTTTTGATTTAGGGCTGGTGTTTGTAAAATGTTGATTGATGCGCTTCTTTATATTATTGCTTTTACCAATGTATATAATTTCTCCGTTAGCGTTGTGGATGTAATACACACCAGTTAATGTAGGTAATTCTGCGATAATATCTAAGTGACGTGGCTCTAATTGGCGTTTAGGATTTAATCTTACAGCATCTTTAATAATATTTTTTTCAGTATCCTTATCCAATAACATTTTGAATAATTTTACTGTAGCTTGTGCATCACCAGAAGCGCGATGTCTATCAGCAACCGGAATACCTAAGGAGCGAACAAGCTTACCTAAGCTATATGAAGGCTGATCTGGGATTAAATATTTTGATAGTTCAACCGTACATAGTGATTGACGTTCATACTCAAAACCTAAACGTTTAAATTCTGTACATAGAATACGATAATCAAATTGAGCATTATGTGCTACAATAATACAACCTTCAGTTATTTCAACAATACGCTTCGCTACCTCATAAAACTTGGGCGCATTGCGAAGCATATTACTATTAATGCCTGTTAAGTTTACAACAAATGGTTGTATTTCTCTTTCAGGATTTACTAAACTTATAAATTGGTCTACAATATGGTGACCGTCAAACTTATAGATGGCGATTTCGGTAATACCTTCTTCATTATACTTACCACCTGTAGTTTCTATGTCTAATACTGCGTAAATAGGCGTGTTTTAAATTGAATAATTTCTTGAACCAAATATACTACTACCAACACGAATCATAGTACTGCCACAATCAATTGCTAATTGATAATCACCACTCATACCCATGCTAATAATTTCAGGGTTAAAGTTAGTTTTTTTTAGCAATTTAAGGCTATCAAAAGTGTTTTTTAGAGTTTTAAATTCCTGTTGTATTTGGGTTTGATTATCTGTAAAAGTAGCCATGCCCATTACTCCGGTAATATTTATATTTTGTAATTCTGAAAACGCTTCTGAAGTAATAATATCTGAAGCTTCTTGAGCTGTCATTCCAAATTTAGACTCTTCTTCAGCGATTTTTATTTGAAACAAACAGTCGATACTACGATGATGTTTTTTAGCTTGTTTGTTTATTTCTTGCAATAATTTAAAATTATCTACACCATGAATTAAACGTACAAAGCTTGCCATATATTTTACTTTGTTACGTTGCAAATGTCCAATCATATGCCATTCGATGTCTTTAGGCATTTGCTTATGTTTATCCGCCATCTCTTGAACCTTGTTTTCACCAAATATGCGATGACCAGCTTCATAGGCTTCCATTATATCGCTGACAGGTTTAGTTTTTGAAACAGCCACAAGGGTGACGTGATTTGGTATAGATGTTTTTATATGTTGAAGATTGTTTTTTATACTCATGTTGCAAAATTACGCTAGTTAAGAGGCAAGTACAAACATTTAACTTTTTAAATAAATCTAAACTTGGAAAAAGATATGAGTATCATTTTGGATGTTCTATAATGAATTTAGTCGGATCTAAATAACCATCAATATTATCAGAATATCCAGGGCCTATATCCATAAATAAAGAATCTCTTATTTCAAAATGAAGGTGAGCTAAATACGTACCATTACAGTTACCTATTGTTGCAATTTTTGTTCCTTTTTTAATAAAACTTTCTTTTTGTATTAGAATAGTGTCGCAATGTGCATAAACAGATTCGTATAATTTATTTTGATGTATATGAAGAATTCTTAATACATTTCCCCAACCACCCTCATAATCTTTAACTTCTGTGATATATCCGTTTGCAATTGCATAAATAGGATCTCCTAAATCAGAATTACCGCCTCTTACACCATTCCAGTCATCTCCTAAATGATTGTTTTCTTGGAATTTTTGAGCATTATAATATCCTATGGTGTCTGGTTTTCCAACAGGAAAATTAAACCCATCTGAAATATATTCTTCATTTAATTTAAATAATTTCATAAACTTTTCTTCCTTTACTTTGTATGCATTTACCGTTTCATTAGTTATAGAAATCGAAGTATGCTCTTTGTTGTTTTTACATGAATATGTAAAGAAGAATAGGATTAAACAAGCAAGGAATTGTTTCACAAAAAATTACTATTTCAAAAACTGTCTAGATATTTTTTCTGCTTTTCTACTTTCGGAATAATCGTAAAACCCTTCACCAGATTTTACACCTAATTTACCGGCATTAACCATATTTACTAATAATGGGCAAGGCGCGTATTTTGGGTTTTTAAAGCCATCATACATCACATTCAAAATAGAAAGACATACATCTAAACCAATAAAATCAGCTAATTGCAAAGGCCCCATAGGGTGTGCCATGCCTAATTTCATTACGGTGTCTATTTCTTCCACACCCGCAACACCATTGTAGAGTGTTTCTATAGATTCGTTGAGCATTGGCATTAAAATTCGGTTAGCAACAAAACCTGGATAGTCATTAACTTCTACAGGAATTTTACCAAGTGTTTTAGAAAGTTCCATTATGGTTTTGGTAACGTCATCACTTGTATTATAGCCTCTAATGATTTCAACCAATTTCATGATAGGAACTGGATTCATAAAATGCATTCCAATAACAAGGTCAGGTCTTGTTGTCACAGCTGCAATTTGTGTAATCGAAATAGAGGATGTGTTTGTTGCTAAAATTGTAGATGCTGAACACGCTTCATCTAATTCTTTAAAAATTTTAAGTTTTAAATCTAGATGTTCTGTGGCAGCTTCAACTACTAATTCAGCTTGTGCAACACCTTCTTTTATAGTTGTGAAAAGTGATATGTTATCTAAGGTGCTATTTTTATCTGCGTTGCTAATTTTTTCCTTAGCCACCATACGGTCTAAGTTTTTAGCAATGGTTTGCAGGCCTTTTTCTAGGGCATTTGTATTAACATCAATTAAATGAACTTTAAATCCGTTTTGAGCAAAAACATGGGCTATACCGTTTCCCATAGTTCCTGCGCCTATTACTGCAATATTTTTCATAAGTTTTCTTAAAACTGATTTATTATCATATTTGCAACTCGTAAAGCTTCTGTACCGTCATGTAAAGTCACAACAGGTGTAGTATCATTATTTACAGCATCTGCAAATGTTTCTAATTCCATGAGAATAGAATTCACATCTGGAATATTAGGGTTATCAAAATAGATTTGTTTCTTTACACCTTCAGCATTTTGCAAAATCATATCAAAATCACCAGGATTTTCAGGTGCATCTTTCATTTTTACTACTTCACATTTTTTCTCTAAAAAGTCAACAGAAATGTATGCATCCTTTTGAAAAAACCGGCCTTTACGCATTTTTTTTAATGAAATTCTACTGGCTGTTAAATTTGCGACACACCCATTTTTAAATTCTATTCGTGCATTTGCAATATCTGGTGTATCGCTAATTACGGAAACACCACTAGCAGAAATATGTTTTACTTCTGACTTTACAATACTTAAAATAATATCTATGTCGTGAATCATTAAGTCCAACACCACAGGCACATCTGTGCCTCTTGGATTAAACTCAGCCAAACGATGTGTTTCTATAAACATTGGTGATTTAATATCCTCTTTTACAGCTAAAAAGGCAGGATTAAAACGTTCTACATGTCCCACCTGTCCTTTTACTTTATTGAGTGCTACTAGAGCCCTGATATCTTCGGCTTCGGCTACGGTATTCGTTATGGGTTTTTCAATAAAAATGTGCTTGCCTTTTGTAATGGCTTTAATGGCACAATCATGATGTGAAAGGGTTGGCGTAACAATGTCTACAACATCTACTGCATCTATTAATTCATCTATTGAGTCAAATAATTTATAACCAAATTCATCTGCAACTTTTTTTGCATTTGATGTATCTGCATCATAAAAGCCAACCAGCTCATATTTTTCAGATTGTTTTAAAAGTTTTAAATGAATTTTTCCAAGATGACCAGCACCCAGAACACCAGCTTTTAGCATAATTACTATATGTTTAATAAGTATTTGTCGTAAATTTTAATTGTGATTAGGTACCAAAATTTAAATAAAAAATGCTACTAAATTCACAGCTTAAAGATACTAAAATTAAATTCTGCTAAAATTGTTTTTAGCTTAAAAATGTTTGTTTAATTTTAGCGAAACTAACCTCCCAGAAATTGAAAGACACATTTAAGCATCAAGGCTTACGCCAACAATTAGTTAATGTCGTAAAAGCTAAAGGTATACAAGACGACAGAGTACTAAATGCTATTGGAAAAATACCTAGGCATTTATTTATGGACTCGGGGTTTTTGGACCATGCATATCAAGACAAAGCATTTCCTATTGCGGCAGACCAAACCATTTCTCAACCTTATACTGTGGCATTTCAAACGGAATTAATGCAAGTGTCACCAGGAGATAAAGTGCTGGAAATTGGCACAGGAAGCGGCTACCAAACAGCAGTATTGTGTGATTTAGGAGCTAAAGTATATAGTATTGAACGCCAGCAAGAGCTATTTAAAAAAACGAGTAAGTTTTTACCAAAACTGGGCTATAGAGCTAAAAAACTAATTTTTGGTGATGGTTATAAAGGCTTGCCAGAGGAAGCACCATTTGATAGTATTATCGTGACGGCTGGTGCACCATTTGTGCCGAAACCTTTGTTGAGTCAATTAAAGAAAGACGGAGGGCGTTTAGTAATTCCTATTGGAGATGATGTACAAGTCATGACACTTTTTATCAGAAAAGGGCAGAAGGAATTTGAACAGCATGAGTTTGGAGAGTTTCGATTTGTACCGCTTTTGGAGGACAAGAATTAGTTTTGTTATTTTAAGTAAGATGAAAAACGAAATATGAAAATAGTATTTATATTAATTGGAATTATTGTCTTGTCAATCATTGTATTTGTAATTTACAGGTATTTTGTATTCAAAAAAGAAAGTGCTCGAATTCATAGATTGAGATTTGAAAGAATTCAGCCTATTCATAAAAAATTAGAAAATGGAGAAGAAATAAAAAAGGAAGATGTTTTTGAATACGCAAAAGATAATAAGACACGTGAAATGACTTATCAAATACTATCTGAACACAATAAAATTGAACTATTTCCAAGAGAATACTTAACTATTGAGAGCGGTGCCGAAAGTAGTTTAGTAAATTGGCTTGAATTCCCAACAGAATTAGATAAAGTACCTGATGATATAATGCATCTTGAAAAGATAAAAATAGAATTTGACGGAAATGATGTGTTTTATCACGTTTTTAAATATATGACATATGAGCCACATTGGGCTGCAAAAGATGGATGGATGTTAGGAGTTGTTGGGCCATATTTTGAAGATAGTAAGCCATATGATTTTCCTGCAGCGACTTTTAGCAGATGCAGTAGTAAGTTTGGGGAGATAGAACCCAAAGAAGAAGCGAAATGGGTTCACAAAAATATAGCATTGAAAAGATAAAACCTCACTCATAACAATGCCTATAAGTAATTGCTTTAGAGGTAAGTACTAATCGGAATATTCTTCACTTTGTGCCTTTTTACTATCATAGTAATCTAAGCAATTATTTATAGCTAAGACCTTTAGTAGTTAGTCTTTTCTCAAAAACCCCAAACAACTCATTATCCATTCTTGGAGGGATAGAATTATAACATTTTTCAAAAATTTTAATGTTGAAAAATGGCTCGAAATAACCGAGGTATTCTTCTTTTGAACCACCAAACGGCCGTTTCTCCATATCTCCTGTCAAAGGAAAATCAAACCATACACCAATAAATTTTCCATGTTGTTGTAATAACTCATACATTTTTAAAGCATATTGCTTTCGGGTTTCAGGCAGTGGTGGAAAAGAGCAGAAAAACGTCTGTTCTAAAATTAAGTCATAAATGCCTTCATGTTTAAAAAAATCACCTTGGATCATATGTTCCGAAGGAAAATCGGGCACTCTTTTTTGAAATGCGTCCAGAGGTTCTTTAGCAATATCTAAAACATGAATATGTTTAAAACCTTGGTGAAATAAATATTCAGCTTCATAAGAATTACCAGCCCCAGGAATTAAAATGTTTAAGTTTTTATCTTCTAATTGATCGATATAGGTTTTTAGTGGTGTAGATGGTACGCCAATATCCCAGCCTGTTCTGTCTTCTTGATAGCGTTTGGACCAGTATAATTTACCAGAAAAGTTAGAGATATCAGACATTACTGAGACAATTAAAAAAGCTTGCTGATAGGGTCATTCTGTAATCGTTAATCATAAATCGTTACTCAAATATTTTAGTCTCTAAACCATCAATACTCTTAGTATTCTTTTCCTTCCAGTAATTTTCAATACGTTCCTTACCTTGTTTTTCTGCCCAAGAATTCAATTGTTTGCGCTCTTCTTTAAAATCCATAAATGGAACTGCAAAACCACAAGATGTCTGCACGCTTTCAATGGTCATATCAACAATTTGTCGCGTTCCAGCTATTTCAGGAAAAAGATGCTTATTATTTTGGAAAGCTTCGTCGCGTTCATGATACACTTTTGCAGTGCCGTATAATCTCAAAATAAGAGGCTTATTTTCAAACGAACAAAACATAATGGTCATTCTATTATTTTTTAATACATGTGCAGCTGTTTCATTACCGCTTCCTGTTAAATTTAACCATAGTACTGTGTTTTTATCTACAATTCTAAATGTATCAGTTAGCCCTTTAGGAGACAGATTGATTCTACCGTCTGCTGCTGCTGTAGCAACAAAAAAAATCTTTTGCTCCTCAATAAATGTTTGAAGTTCTGGAGGTAATTCTGTGTAAAACTTTGCCATATCTTATTCTCTTGGTAGGTATTTTTTTGGAATTAAATGCTCTTCAGTTTCTTGTGCCCAAAATATGTTTACAATCCACCAACGGTCTTCATCATATATCAATTGAATGCTGTTTATACCTCGCATAAAAGGGGCTTTGTCTTCTTTACTGTGATAACTTTCGTAAGTACTAAACACATGTGCAATATTGCCAAATGTATTTACCTTTCTACTGATTTCTTTTTCAATAAAGCCATTCATTTTTAACCATTTTTGAGAATTGTTGATATACTCCTGTGGTGTCAAGTATCTAGCTTTATACTCATCATCCTGGTTCATTCCAGAAGGAATTAATTTGGCATTGGGATAGAATAAAAACTTAAACTGTTTCCAGTTGCGCTCTTCCTCTTTTTCAGCAGATATTACTTTATAAAGTGTTTTAATGGTTTTATCTAAAGTTAAAACTTTTGATTCATCCACAACAAATTCCTTTTTTTTTGAAGAGTTATTATCTCCCTTTTTTTGAGCTTGTAAAGTAAAGGGGATAAAACCTAATAAAAATAACAGTACTAATTTTTTCATTTTGAATGATGTAAAATATAACGCAAAATAATAAATAACTAACCTATTAACGGTTAACAAGGTCATAAATTATTACAAAATATAAGTTTGAATACTTCTGAAGTATGAGAAATTGTATCGAGAACGTTTTATAATTTCAAACCGCAATTTTACTTGTAGATTTTCTTGATTCTATCAAGATCACGCTTGTTATCTCTATCCTTTATAGTTTCACGCTTATCGTAGAGCTTTTTACCTTTAGCTAAAGCAATATCCAGTTTAGCATAACCTTTATCATTAATAAATAAGCGCAGCGGAATAATAGTCAGTCCAGTATTTTGTACTTCTTTATTTAATTTTTTAAGTTCCTTTTTATTTAGAAGTAACTTTCTAGTGGCTTTTGGTTTGTGGTTGTAGTAATTGCCAAAAGCATATTCTTGTATGGTCATGTTCACCACAAATAATTCGCCATTGTCGCTAAACTCACAAAAACTTTCAGCAATAGATGCCTTACTGCTTCTAATAGATTTTATTTCCGTACCAGTTAACACAATACCAGCCGTGTACTTATCCAATATTTCATATTGGAAGCGCGCTTTTTTGTTTTGTATGTTAATGGTTTTTTGCATGGATGCAAAACTACATAAATTTATAATTAGTGTGATACTAACGCTTCAAAAACGTTAAATAATGTGTAATAGGTTTTTAGATATATGAAATACAGTTATTTTAGCTTTTGAAATTTTTCTTTTTATATGAAGCGACTAGTTTTAGGAATGTTATCTGCACTTGTTTTAATTTCCTGTGGCAGTGTACAAAAGCATAACGAACAAATCACAAAATCACATACTATTGCAGAGCTTAGAGAAGATGTAGATAAATTATACCTTCAACTAAAGCGTCATCACCCTAAACTTTACCAATATACATCACAAGAAGTAATGGAGTTTAAATTTGATAGTTTAAAACAATCCATAACAACTCCAATGAGTTCTCGTGACTTTTATAAAAAAGTAGCCCCAGTATTAACAAATGTTAGGCAAGGACACGTGTCCATTCGTCCATTAGGAAAGCGTTTTGAAAGAAAGGAGCGCAAAGCACTTCTAAAGAAAAAATTTGAGTTTTACGATTTAGATTTCGAATATCTTAATGATAAACTATATGTAAAACGAACTATAGGTAAAGATTCATCTTTTGTAGGTGCCGAGGTAATGAGTATAGCTGGCGAATCACCATCAGAATTAGCCGAGGTTTATAAAACACGTTTTGCTTCAGATGGTTATAATACAACACTTTATAACAGGTTTGTTAGTAAAGGATTTAAAACATTTTATGTTAGAGATAAAGGGTTTTTAGACAGTTTACAAGTCACCTTTAAAACCAAAGATTCGGTATTTTCAAAATTGTTTAAGCGTGTTCCAAAAAAGGAGAAGAAAAAGAAAGATTCATCAACTGTCAAAAAAGATAGTATCAAAAAAGAAAAGCCTAAAAAATTAACCAAGGCTGAAAAAAAAGTCAAGAAAATAGCAGCTAAAAAGCGTAAAAAGGATAACAAAAAATACGGCTACATTGCAAGAACTAAAGAATATACTAGAAACCTTGAGTTTATAGGCAAAGATAGTGCAGTTGCCTATATGAAAATAAGAGGGTTTTCAAATGGAAATTATAAAGACTTCTACGAAGAGAGTTTTAAAAAAATTGATTCAGTAAAAGCTAAAACCTTCATTTTAGATTTACGAAATAACGGTGGTGGACGCATCGCAGAAATAGAACGCTTATACTCTTATTTAACCGACAAGGAGTTTCAATTTATTACGGAAAGCGAGGTGAATAGTAGGTTACCTATTTTAAAATCAATAATGAGCAATACAACCCCAACAGGGCTTAAAATACTCTCCGGAGCTTTGTCACCAATTCTAATTATTCAAAATTTATTGAGAACTAAAAAAAGGGACGGAAAACTTTACTACAAGTTTAAGTATGCCAAACCAGAAGATCCAAATCCACTAAACTTCAAGGGGAAAATCTATGTGTTGATAAATGGAAATTCGTTTTCAGCATCCTCTATTATATCTACAAATTTACACGCTACAAAACGCGCTACTTTTATTGGAGAAGAAACAGGAGGCGCATACAATGGCACAGTGGCAGGGTTTTATAAGTTATACCAATTACCAACATCAAAACTAATTGTTAGAATTGGTTTAATGCAAATTCAGGCGCCTTACAAACAAGAACCAGATGGCTATGGCGTGAAACCAGATGTTCAAATCTTACAAACAGTAGACGATTTAAAAGCAAATAAAGATCCAGAGTTAGAATGGATTTTAGAAGACATAGAGAAAAATAAAAAGTAGATTAAATAAAATAGTTTGGGCGTTACCCTATCGGGTCGCGCTTTCCGCTATATCTTTTTCTCGTGCCTCAAAAAAGGATGCCGCTACAATCCCTAACGCAGGCTTCCCCTACAATTGTAAGTACTAACTCGATAGCAGGTGCAGTCATCAATTAACAGTTTTTTAGTAGAAAGTAAAGTCCTTAATCAATTCACAGAATTGATAGTCAAGGCGCAGAATAGATGAAGAAAAGCTCCGAGAACAGGAGAACGGAAGTTCGACGCGGAGTTTTCAAATCGGTTTTAAGTTTTTTTTAACTTAAAAATTCCTTGGCTTGACCTTGATTTTTTGGTTCGTTTTGTATCAAGACAAAATGAACGAACTAAACAAAACATTTATTTTTATCATTGAATACTTACCTCATTCATAAACATTAATTCTCACCAATTTACAAAGCATTTTTTTATGGTCTTCCCACAAAACATTCGTATTTTTGATGCTCAATTTTATTTAGTTATGCAGCGCATAGTCGAAGCATCTTTTTTTAAATCTTAGAAATTATTTTATGAAATCATATGATGTAGCCGTTATCGGTTCAGGACCAGGAGGATATGTAGCAGCAATTCGTTGTGCACAATTAGGTATGAAAACAGCAATTGTAGAAAAATATGCAATCTTAGGAGGTACGTGTTTAAATGTAGGATGTATTCCAAGTAAAGCATTATTAGACTCATCGCATCATTATGAAGATGCCATCAAACATTTTGAGGAACATGGTATTGAAATTCCTGGTGATGTAAAAGTGAATTTAGAAAAAATGATTGCCCGCAAACAAGCAGTTGTAGATCAAACTACTGGTGGTATTGATTTCTTAATGAAAAAGAATGAAATTGATGTGTATCATGGATTAGGAAGTTTTAAAGATGCAACTCACATCAATATCGCAGGTGATGAAGCTATTGAAATTGAAGCAAAAAACACCATTATAGCCACAGGAAGTAAACCTTCTACATTGCCATTTATTGAAATAGACAAAGAGCGCATCATTACATCTACAGAAGCTTTAAAGTTAAAAGAAATACCAAAGCATTTAATCATTATTGGTGGTGGTGTTATAGGTTTAGAGTTAGGACAAGTATACAGACGTTTAGGAGCTGAGGTGACCGTGGTTGAATATATGGATAGGATTATCCCAACTATGGATGCAGGCTTGTCTAAGGAGTTGAATAAGGTCTTCAAAAAGGCGAAGTTTAAAATGCAAGTGTCTCATAAAGTTAAATCTGTTGAGCGTAAAGGCGATGAAATTATTGTAAAAGCAGATAACAAAAAAGGTGAAGAAGTAGAATTTAAAGGTGACTATTGTTTAGTTTCTGTAGGTCGTAGCCCATATACTAATGGATTGAATGCTGACGCAGCAGGTGTGAAATTAGATGAAAGAGGTAGAGTAGAAGTTAATGAGCATTTACAAACATCTGCTTCAAATATTTATGCTATTGGAGATGTGGTAAAAGGTGCCATGCTAGCACACAAAGCCGAAGAAGAAGGTGTGTTTGTAGCAGAAACGATTGCTGGACAAAAACCACACATCGATTATAATTTAATTCCAGGTGTAGTTTACACATGGCCAGAAGTTGCGGCAGTTGGTAAAACTGAAGCAGAATTAAAAGAAGCAGGAATAGATTACAAAACAGGACAGTTCCCGATGCGTGCCTTAGGAAGAAGTCGTGCCAGTATGGATTTAGATGGTTTTGTAAAGATTCTAGCTGATAAAGCTACCGATGAAATTTTAGGTGTACATATGATTGGTGCTCGTGCTGCTGATATGATTGCTGAAGCAGTTGTAGCTATGGAATATCGTGCAAGTGCAGAAGATGTCTCACGTATGTCTCATGCCCACCCAACCTTTACCGAAGCTATCAAAGAAGCTGCACTAGCGGCTACTGAAGATAGGGCGTTGCATATTTAAATCACTAGAAATTTAAAATACAAAAGGCGAGTTGTAATAACTCGTCTTTTTTTGTTTAAAATTTTTACACTTTATTTAAACAAAACAAATGAATTTACGTAATTTTGTGACTTATTAATTGTTTATATGACGTACCCAAAACTATTATGTTTGTCGCTGTTTTTAATATTTACAGCACTCGTTTCTGCTCAAAATAGATATACAATTAGTGGCACCATTACAGATGCATCAAATGGAGAAACTGTTTTTGGAGCCTCTGTATTCTTAGAAGGTACTACCATTGGTGCAGTTACAAACGAGTATGGTTTTTACTCTATAACTGCGGTAGAAGACGAGTACACGTTAATTGTATCTTATGTTGGATATGCTACATCTTCTAAAAAAATCGTTCTAAATACGAATCAAAAAATAGATTTTGAAATTTCTGAATCTTCAACAGAATTAGATGAAGTGCTCATTGTCGCAGAAGAATCAGAGCGCCTCAATATCAAAACACCTCAAATGAGTGTGTCTAAGTTAAAAGTAGAAACAATTAAAAAAATCCCAGTGGTTTTAGGAGAAGTAGATGTTATTAAATCCATTCAATTATTACCTGGAGTTACAAGTGGTGATGAAGTTTCAGGAGGTTTTAATGTAAGAGGTGGTGCACAAGATCAAAATTTAGTACTTCTAGATGAGGCTATAATCTATAATATATCCCATTTATTTGGTGCGTTCTCAGTGTTTAATGCAGATGCTATTAAAGATGTTAAATTGTATAAAGGTGGTATTCCAGCACGTTTTGGCGGTAGAGCATCTTCAGTATTAGATGTGCGTCAAAAAGATGGTAATAGCAAGAATTTTGAACTGAATGGTGGTATTGGTCTTATATCTAGCCGACTTTCTGCTGAAGGACCAGTGTTTAGTGATAAAGGCTCTTTTTTAGTGGCAGGTAGAGCGTCCTACATACATCTTTTTTTACAGGCTTCAGGAGCAGAGAACTCGGCAAACTTTTATGATTTAAACTTAAAGACCAACTATAACATCAACAAGAATAATAAGTTGTATTTATCTGGTTATTTTGGTCGAGATGAATTTAATTTTGGCGCAAATTTTAACAGTGGTTATGGTAATGCTTCAGGAAACTTAAGATGGAATCATATTTTTAGTGATCGTGTATTTTCAAATTTATCATTCATTTACAGTGATTATGATTACATTTTAGATTTCAAATCATTTGAATTTGATTGGATTTCAGAAATCACAAATTACAATATCAAATACGACGTGAGTTACTTTCAAAGTAATAAGTTACAATTAGATTTTGGGTTAAATGCTATTTATTATGATTTTAACCCTGGGGATATAAACCCAACTACAGAAACCTCGTCAATTAACCCATTACTTTTAGATCAAAAACGAGCTTTTGAAAATGGATTATATGCTAGCGCAGAATATAAAGTCTCTGATGATTTAACAATAACAGCGGGATTGCGATACAGTTATTTTATGCGTAGAGGCGGTCAAGCTTTAACGGATTATGAAAACGATTTGCCTATTGTTTATAATACAATTCTAGGTGTTTATGAAGAAGGCAATGCTATTGGGGAAACGGCATATGCTAAAGATGAGACTATCAAAAGCTTCGGGAATTTAGAACCACGTTTAGCATTAGCGTACCAGTTAAACGATAATACGTCAATAAAGGCGGGTTACAGTCGTACGGCACAATACATTCATTTATTGTCAAACACCCTTTCTGTAACGCCATTAGATGTTTGGACACCAAGTGGTAAATTCATAAAGCCACAATTATCTGACCAATATGCTATTGGGTATTTCAGAAATTTTAATAACAAACGTTATTCCCTAGAAATAGAAACTTATTATAAGACTGTAGCAAATAGGATTGATTATGTAGATGGTTCTGATTTAATTGGTCAAAATACTATTGAGACCGAAATTTTAAATGGAGAAATGAGAGCTTATGGATTAGAATTCCTATTTAGAAAAACAAAAGGAGACTTTCAAGGATGGTTAGCTTACACAATTTCTAAAGCAGAACAACGTACACCAGGAGGCGCTGCAGGTGGCCCAGGAATTAATAATGGTAATTGGTATTATGCGCCACAGGACAGAACTCACGATGTTTCTATCACTGCAAGCTACAAGTTAAATGATAAATGGGATTTCGGAGCCAATGTTATTTATCAAACTGGGCGTCCAGTCACTTATCCTGATGGTCAATATTCTTATGAAGGTTTAAATATTGCGAGTTTTTCAGATAGAAATGCAAGTAGGTTGACAGATTATCATCGTTTAGATATTTCTGCTACTTATGTGCCTAATAGAAAACCAGAAAAACGTTGGAAAGGTGAATGGGTTTTTGGGATTTATAATGTTTATAATCGTAGAAATGCTGCCTCCATTTCTTTTGGTCAGAATAGAGAAACTGGCGCAAATGAAGCTACAAGAACAGCAATTTTTGGTATAGTACCTTCAGTGTCTTATAATTTTAAATTTTAAAATATGAAATATTCAATATTTAAAATATTAAGTATCGTTTTGATCTGTGCTTCCTGTACAGATGTTGTAGATGTTGATGTTCCTGAAGCTCCGCCAAGATTGGTAGTTGAAGCTTCTATTGACTGGGAAAAGAATACTCTGGGTAACCAGCAATCTATACTATTAAGCACATCCACACCTTATTTTGATAACTTAAGTAACAATAGTGTAACAGATGCTTCAGTAAAAATAACTAACAATACATCGAACGAAGAATTTGAGTTTACACATCAAGGCAATGGTATATATGGTACTTCAAGTTTTGTACCCGTATTAAATCAGAGTTATACATTAGAGATTAATTATCAAGGTGAAACCTATATTGCTGAAGAAACGATGACACCAGTCGTAGACATAGATGAAATCAGTCAAGCCAGAGAAGGAGGTTTTGATGATGAAGCTCTAGAGGTTGATATTTATTTTAATGACCCTGGAAATGAAGAAAATTTCTATTTATTTCGATTTGAAGAAGAAGGCGATCTATTACCTGAACTTTTAGCAATTCCGGATGAATTTACTGACGGTAATAGAATGAAAGTATTTTTCGAGAAAGAAGAAGATGAAGATATTGGACAGGAAGAATTTGAACCTGGTGATATTGCGTTCATTGAGTTTTATGGAATTTCAAAACAATATTTCAATTATATAGATCTTTTAATAGAACAATACGAAAATGCCGAGAATCCTTTCGGGACAGTTCCTGCAACTTTAAAAGGAAATTGTGTCAACCCTTCAAATCCAGAAAACTATGCGTTTGGTTATTTTAGGCTAAATGAGGTAAATAGGGTAACTTATGTTTTTCAATAATGTTGGTTATTTAGCATTTGTTATTATCAACTGTTGAGCTTAGCTTAAATAGCTATCAAATAGCGTAGAAATATTTACACATTTGGAAGGTTTTTTCTACAATATCATTTTTTTTTACTTTTCTTTGTAATTGATGTGACTTCTGAAACAATGAGGTGTCTTAAACATATCAACTATTATAAATTAGCTAAACGCTACATTTGAAAACCCTAGAAAAAATCAGCAGTAAGTCAGACGAAGATCTGGTAAAAGCAATTGTGGAGACCAATAACACATTGCTTTTCGAGATACTTTACGATAGGTATTCCGGATTGGTATACAATAAATGCTATGGTTTTGCTAGAGACGAAGATGAAGCAAAAGATTTAACACAAGATGTGTTTTTAAAGCTTTTTGTGAAGTTGGCAAGTTTTAAAGGTAAGTCTAAATTTTCTACATGGTTATATGCATTTACATATAATCATTGCGTAAATTATGTAACACGAAATACCGCTAAAAAAATTGAGAAACAATCAGTAGATTATAAAGATATTGAGAATGTCTCAGATAGTGAAATAGAGGATACAGAATTTCTAAGCATGAGAGTTGATAAGCTTAAAAATGCTATGGAATTGATTTCTCCTGATGAGAAAATGATATTATTACTGAAATACCAAGACTATTTAACTATTAAGGAAATAGAATCGGTTTTAGGAATAGGTGAGAGTGCTGTTAAAATGAGAATTAAAAGAGCAAAAGATAAACTTTTACAGGTTTATTCAGATAACTAATAACCAATGGAAAATCCGTTTAAACAAATAAATATGCCGCTTAAGGAAGTTCCCCCAGAACTTAAGTCGAAAGTGATGAGTGACATCGCCATGGCGAAGCTTATTATGGATTTGGCGGCCCTGTTTTCATACAATATGGGGCATGTTATTGATACGGTAATAAATCAAAGATCTAAAAAATAATTACATTAACCCTAACTAAAATATTTAATTAATTATGGAAAAAGCAGCAAAATGGAAAGATATGGCAATGGAGTCTCTGACGGCTATATGGTCTGAGATTTCAGCTATATTTCCAAATATCATAGGAACACTTTTAGTATTAATCTTTGGATGGCTTCTTACTAAAATAGTAGTTAAAGTAATACGAAAAGCTTTAAAAATAGCAAGAGCTGATAAACTAGATGATACTTTAAATGAGATCGAAATTGTTGAAGGTAAAAAGTTGAATTTTGATACCGTAAAAATTGTTTCAAAATTTGTGAAATGGGTGATGTATATCATGCTCTTAATTATGGCATTAGATATCATGAACCTTACTATGATATCACAGAAAATAAGTGAATTGTTAGGATATTTACCTCAATTATTTACTGCTTTAGTAATATTTACAGTAGGACTAATCCTTGCAAATCTTATTAAGAAAGGCATTCGATCATTTTTTGAATCAATGGATTTATCTGGAGCTAAAATAATTAGTCAAATAGTGTTCTTTTTAATTTTAGTCTTTGTCTCAATAACCGCATTAAATCAAGCTGGTGTCAATACAGAAATTATTACAGGTAATATTACTATGATCCTTGCAGGATTCCTATTGGCATTTGCACTTGCTTTTGGTTTAGGTGCAAGAAATGTAATAGAAAAAGTATTGAATACATTTTATACCAGAAAGTTATACGAAGTTGGACAAGTCATCGAGTTTAACGATATAAGAGGTGAAGTAGAAGCTATAAATAGTATATCAGTAACGCTAAAAACAAAAAGTGGTAAATTAATAGTACCAATTAAAGATATTGTAGAGAGTCAAGTAAGTATTCAGGATTAACTTTAAGTTAGGGTTAAAATTTGGTTGGTTACTTTTCTGGGTACTGAAGTACTCTCTACATGTTATAATCCCTTTTCATTCGGTTGAAAAGGGATTTTTATTTTTATAAGAAAAACAATACCTTAGAAATCAACAAAAATCAAACTATATCACCATGAGATTACTATGTTTTATTGTCTACTTCTTTGTTTCTAATACAGCAAAATATTCTCAAGATAACATACCAGAAACAATAAAACTTATTTATAGTCAAGATTTTGAATCTCCACAAGCCATAAATGATTTTGAAATGACGGATGCCAATGCGTGGAAAATATCTAAAGGCAAAACAGGGAATGCACTAGAGCTATTCGGTAAAAGTGATTATAGAGCTAAAGTACGTTCACCTTTCAATATTGCTGTAATAAAAGATATGGTTGTTGGAGATTTTGTATTTGAAACCGAGCTTAACCAAACGGGAAAAGAGTACGGACATCGTGATTTGTGTCTCTTTTTTGGAGTAAATAGCCCTACAAATTTTTACTATGTACATATAGCAAGTAAAGCTGATGATCATGCAAATAATATTTTTATTGTAAATGATGAGCCAAGAAAAAAAATAGGAATAAAAACAACAAGTGGAACAGATTGGGGAGATACTAATTCATGGCATAAAGTAAGAATAGAAAGAGAGGATGCAAGTATTAAAGTGTATTTTGATGATAGCAAAACACCAATCATGGAAGCAGAAGATATACATTTTACCGAAGGCAGTATCGGTATTGGGTCTTTTGATGACACTGGGAAATTTGATAATATTAAGATATGGTCAAATAATTGTATTAAACAACGGAAAGGGTTTTTTAATTAATGTTCTTATTTAAGAAAGTAATAGTTAATAACTAAAACATGAAGCGCAAAGAGTTATTTGAATTTGAAGATTTTAGTTGGTTTCCAACTCATATAAGGGTTGGAATGACCAACCTTATTCTGTTGTTACATAGAATGATAGGAACTACTCATGTATTAAGTAATTTAATAATTGATTTGAGAAATAATCATGATTTCGATACAATTGTAGATTTAGGTTCTGGATCTGGTGGGCCAATGCCAGATGTTATAAAGGATATAAACCAGAATAAATCTAAAGATGAATTTAAATTAATATTAACAGATTTACATCCTAACCCAGAATTGGTTGAAAAGATAAATACGGATAATGATACTTCAGTTAGTTATTACAAAAACCCTGTAAATGCTGTAAATTTATCAGAAGCTCCAAATGGCTTAAAAACCATGATTGCTAGTTTTCATCATATGAAACCTTCCATTGCTAAAAAAATATTACTATCTGCCTCTCAAAGTAATGAGCCTATTTTGATTTATGAAATAGCTAAAAACAATATTCCGTTTTTAGTTTGGCTATTATTATTACCAATCTCATTAAGCATTCTTATTGTTATGTCGCTAGTAATGACACCTTTTTGTAAAAACCTTACGCTTACTCAATTAATTTTCACTTACCTTATACCAATAATTCCGTTAGCATATGCTTGGGACGGACAAGCCTCTTTGATGAGAACCTACACTTTTGAAGATCTACAAATACTACTTGAAGATGTAAATTCATCAAACTACAAATGGGAAATTAATGATGCATTAAAAGAAAATGGTAAAAAGGCTGGATATTATCTAAAAGGTTATCCTAATTGATGGTCAAAATTTGCAAAGTGGATATAAATTTTACTTTTGGAACTTAAAAACAGAAAAATGAATACTAATGTGATCTTTCGAATTATTCTTTTAATTGCATTTTTCACGAGTTGTACAGATACAAAAGTAGATGAGACAATAAAAAGAAGCTATCCAAATATCGTATTCATTTTTGCAGATGATTTAGGTTATGGAGATTTAGGCTGTTTTGGTGCTACTGATATCAATACCCCGAATATTAATGCCATGGCAAATGAGGGGGTTAAATTTACTGATTTTTACTCGGCGTCACCAGTGTGTAGCCCTTCTAGAGCAGGATTGTTAACGGGCAGATTACCACAGCGAATGGGCATAAATGGTGTGTTTTTTCCTGATAGTTATACAGGTATGCCAGAATCTGAAGTCACTATTGCAGAACTTTTAAAAACAAAAGGATATACATCTGGTGTTGTTGGAAAATGGCATTTAGGTCACAGAGAAAAGTATTTACCACTCCAACAAGGTTTTGATAGTTATTTTGGTATTCCTTATAGCAACGATATGAGTAGTGTGGTTTATATGAGAGATAATGAAGTAGAAACTACCAAAGTAGATCAACACTATACCACACAAACCTATACTAAAGAAGCGATAGGTTTTATTGAAAAAAATAAGGAAAACCCATTTTATCTTTATGTAGCCCACAGTATGCCACATGTACCACTTTATGCTTCTTCAAGTTTTGAAGGTAAATCTAATAGAGGTTTATATGGTGATGTAGTTGAAGAAATAGATTGGAGTGTTGGTCAAATTATTAAAGCATTGAAAACTTCTGATTTACTTGAGAATACTTTGATTGTGTTTTCAAGCGATAATGGCCCTTGGTTAGTAATGAAAGATCATGGTGGTTCTGCAGGAGAATTAAGAGAAGGCAAACAATACACATTTGATGGTGGTATGCGAGTACCTACAGTTGCGATGTGGAAAGGTAAAATAAAACCAAATACTGTTGTTGTCGAAATGGCTAGCCAAATGGACTGGTTCCCTACATTTGCAAATATGGTTGATGCCAAAATTCCAGAAGATCGAGAAATTGATGGTAAAGATATTTCAGGAGTATTGTTTAATAATGGAAAACGGGCATCCAACGATTATCTATTTCTAGACGGCGAAAAACTTGAAGCTTATAGAAAAGGTGATTGGAAAGTAAAATTACCCTACAAAGGGTATTCAGGTAGTAGATGGAAAAGCGCTGTTGCAAAACATGACACTTTGTTGTTTAATATCAAACAAGATCCTGGGGAGAAAAATAATTTATACATAACTCATAAGGAACTAGCTAAAACGCTTATTGAAGAAATGCACGCAAAATACAAAGCGTTAGGAGAATTACCACCATCTTTATTTTTAACACGAGATGCAGATAAAGGACATTTTATTTATTTGAACAGTTCTGAGAAATAGCAAACACTGTTTTTTTAACATACTTTTTCAATATTTCTATCACCGCTTCTTTACAATTTCTACTTACAGCTGGTGCTATTTTATTAGAAACGATTTCCTAATTAGTAAGAGTACAGATATATTTTACACTCGCTATAACTTTTTTAGGAGTTATTACTTTTATTCTTCCTAGAATTGAAATTATTATTTTAAAGGTTAGTAATAAACCCATTTTCAACAGTTTGAAAATGGGTTTTGCCTTTTTATTTTTTTCTTACTCGTTTTCTTAAGTAAATGAGGAGTATAATTCCAGTTATTGTTAAAGGCCAAATATAAAGTATGCCAATGAATAGGCTTTCAAGAAACTCCCAACCATATGATAAGGCATTTTTTGATTTTGCCCAAAAGGTTTTATTATAAGTCACGGGTTCTTCTTTGTAATCAACTGTTTCATATAAATCAATTTGAATAGTGCTAAACGATACTTTGTTACTTAAATATTTAAGCTTTCCTTGAGCTGCTTCAATCTCTTCCTGAATGATTCTAATTTTATCTTCAGTAGCTAAAATATCTTCTACGGTAATGGCATTTTTTCGTAAAATAGATTCGTAACGTCCTTTAACTTCTAATTTCGTTTTAAGACGTGATTGCAAATCAATATATTCTTCTGTAACATCTTGCGTGGTGATGTTTTCGTAATCAATAAACTCTGCAACATCGCTTATAGAATCCATAACCGAATCAAAATATTGTTGTGGGATTTTAATTGTGAATCTATTGGATTTTTCATAAAGATTGTTTTCAAAGCGCATTTCTGAAATGTATGCCCCATATTTTATAACAACTTGTTTAATTTGATATGTAGCTCGTTTAACATTCTTCACTTTATATTTTACTTTTGCTGATTTTATGATTTTTAGATTCTTAGGTATTGTGCTTGTTGTAGTACCAACTTTTAATACCTGTTTAGCATATTCATCTGAAATAGATTCATAATCTTCATCAAGATCAACTTTTGAAAGACTAACATTTTCTTCAAGTTTTGGAGTATGCTGACTACATGATATTAAAGAAGTAATTATAAGTAGAGTCCATATAATTTTAAATACTGTTTTTAATAGTTTTGCTTTCATAATTTTATATTTTTAAGATTTACAAAACAAACCTAGCGCCTCATTAACAAGATGCGTTGTAAAAGCATTGTATTCTAATTGTAAACTATTTTACAATTATTAATAACCCTGTTTTCAATAGATTATAAGTTTGAATAAAGAAGACGCTTACTATTTCAATGAATTAAAAAAAGCGGTTGCTGTTTCGTTTTTAAAGCATCATAGTGCTCCTGATTCAATAAAAAATTGGAAAGGAGAGGATATTGTCTTATTTCAGGAAGATCTTTTAAACAAAATGAAGGCTAAAGTGAGCGAAAAATGGTTTTACACTTACTTTAAAAACGACGCAGATAAGCTTCCTAGAATTGATATGCTTAATATGTTGGCTCAATACGTTGAGTTTAAAAATTGGCATGCCTTTAAACAATCTATTGGAATTACCATTGAAAAGAAGCGCTTTAAAAAGAGATATTTATTTATAGCTTTTCCAATTTTAGTATTTGCGCTTATGTATTTTGGAATAGATAAAGAAAACGAATTCCATTTTTGTTTTGTTGATGATGTGAAGAATCAATCTATAGCGGATATTGTGCTTGATATAAAAGTACTTCAAACCCAAGAGTCTCCATTATATTTTAAAACAGATAGTTTAGGGTGTTTTAACTATAAAACTAAGACGGATTTTGTGAAATTTGTGGTGCAATCGCCTTACCATAAAACGGATACTATTCTTAGATATATTGATTCAAATAGTAATAAAACGGTTAAGCTTTCAACTGATGATTATGCACTTATGCTGCACTACTATTCAAATGGAAAGGTTAAAGACTGGAAAAAGCATAAAGTACATCTAGAGGGTTTGATCGCTAATGATGCTCAAATATATCAGTTGTTTGATAGTAGTATTGGAGTTGAAGTGTTTACAAAGGAAGAGTTTATCAGATTGCTGACAATTCCAACACAGAACCTAAAACATGTACAAGTTTTAGATAAAACTGTGAGAAACGGACAAATTGTGAAACTAAAGTTTATAGTGAAATGAAGTATATAATTTACATATTACTATTTGTTTTGGTGTTTTCATGTAAAAACGAAACACCAAATAAACTTGAAGTTGCCGATACAGATTATGAAGTAGTTGAGGAAAGCAAAGTTGTTGAGATTTCTGAAATAGATAATTACGAAAGGTTGTCTATAGAAAAGCTAACTGAATATTTTGATTTGATTAAATTAAGAGAGCAGCACCCTGATTTTAGTGAAGATATAGAGAAGCAGTTGAAAAATTATGCTTCAGAGAACCTTATTAATTTTGAATTGAAAGATGATTTCTCAATTGAAAATATACATCAGATAGGAGAGATGTTAAAAATATCTGATACTTTGAATAAAGTACAACTGGAGTTTAATGCTGTTTCTAATTTTATTCAGATAGAAGATTCGGTTTTTGCTTATATAACTTCAAAAATAATTGTTGTAGACGGTAAAGAGTTAAAGTCCAATAAAGTTAGTTTTGCAAAGAAATAGTGTTTTATAGATTTTTACCTTCGCAGAAATGACAAAAATATTGAATTTGGTTAGTGTCTTGTGATTTCTGAGTTTTACCTAGTACTGTTGCGAGTTGAAAACTAAAACCTGCAAAAAACCAAATTAAATAAGTTCTAACTGAATATGGTAGACACTTGCGTTAGGGATTGAACGGCATGTTTGAAATCCCCGACGCAGGAGGGATTGAGAAGTGAAAGCCCGACCCCTTGTGGGTAACGCCCAAAACCTACTTCCGCTTATTTCGTTTATTATAATTCTTATCGCCGCGTGTTTTAGGTTTTTTGTACTTCTGGGCAATTTTAAATTTATAAGAACCTCCTAGATTTTCCTTTTGATTTTTTTCTTTCTTCTCATGGAAGGCTGGTCCTGGTACGTCTTCATCGCGACGCTTTGTTGGATTGTTGCGTTCTCTAATTTGTGGGCGCTCTTCTTCAATGAGTTCGGTGGAAATTTCAACAGTGTTAGGAAGTTCCAAAACGGGAATTTGCATCTGCATTAAATCTTGAATGTTTTCAATGGCTTCTTGCTCCTTCACTGTAGAAAACACCAGAGCTTCGCCTTCGCGCTCTGCACGACCAGTTCTACCTATACGATGCATGTAGTTTTCAGGATATTCTGGTGTATCAAAATTGATAACATGTGATATATTATCAATATCTAAACCACGCGCCATAACATCGGTTGCAATTAAAATGCGATTATGGCCTTCACGAAATTGCTCTATACTTCGTAAACGATAATTCTGCGTTTTATTGGAGTGAATGACGCAAAGTTCTTCTTTAAAATACTCATCTAACTTATCAAATAAACGGTCGGCCATCCGTTTATACGCTACAAAAATTAATACCTTGTTATAGTGCTCCTCATCTTGAAGCAAGTGAACTAGCAAATTTACCTTGGTATAAAAGTTAGGTACCTTGTATAGGTGCTGCGAAATATTATCTAATGGTGTTCCAGATACAGCAATAGAAATACGCTCAGGGTTTCTAAAGAAATCTGAAATCAAAGCATCAACATCTTGAGTCATAGTTGCCGAAAACATAATGTTTTGTCTGCGCTTTGGTAAGATGTCAAAAATA
Source organism: uncultured Flavobacteriaceae bacterium (assembly GCA_947502975.1). Classification (GTDB taxonomy): domain Bacteria; phylum Bacteroidota; class Bacteroidia; order Flavobacteriales; family Flavobacteriaceae; genus Jejuia. The sequence continues at coordinate 152,645 of CANNBV010000006.1, read as the reverse complement.
TTAGTTAGTTGATGTCTAAACCCTAGATCTAACATGACATCAACTTCATCAATTACCAATTTTTGAATTGATTTTAATTGCAATGTGCGACTCACAGCCAAATCATATAAGCGCCCAGGAGTAGCTACAATAATGTCTAAACCTTGAGCAACAGCTTGTTTTTGGGTGTTTATATTGGTACCACCATAAACGCCTAAAACACGATTATTGATGTATTTTGAAAGTTTTTCAATCTCCTTGACCACTTGTACAACTAATTCTCGCGTAGGTACTAACACCAATACACGCGGATTGTCTTGCTTAGAGAATTTTAAATTTCTCAAAATGGGCAACATGTAAGCAAATGTTTTTCCTGTACCAGTTTGCGCAATACCTACAACATCTCTACCTGAGGCTACCACATTAAATGCTTCTGCCTGAATTGGTGTAGGCACTGTAAAGCCTAAATCATCAAGAGCATTGTAAAGTGGTGTGTTTAAATTCAGGTCTTGAAATGTCATAGTTGTTCTAAATTTGGAGCAAAGTTAAGCTTATTTTAGATGTTTAAAGATGCTGGTTGTGTATTTCTATAATATAAGTAGCTGTAAAGGTTTTGTAGCTATTAAGTGTTAGAATACCTTCTTTTTGTTCTAGAATTTTATTAGTGTCCTCAGCATCTGCAATACCCAACCAAGGTTCAATACAAATAAAGTCGCCATTTGGTTTTGCCCAAATACCTAAATAATTAAAATCTGGGTAATGAACGGTTACTACATTACCATGTTTGTTGCTTTTTAATGTTGCTTTTCTAGATTTTAAATCTTTAAAAATAAGGGCGTCTTCAATAAACAAGCTATGTTGTAGTGGTAAGGTATTTGTATTTTGTAGTATAGGTTTTATTTTATTGGAAACTAGCCCATTTTCTGGGTTTAGTAAATGTGTTACTGAATGTTCTATGGCTTCAAACTCTAAACTATAATCTTCATAACATTCTTCCGGAAACACGGGGCATTTAAAGGCAGGATGCCCGCCAACTGAAAAATACAAAGGTTTGGTACCTACATTTTTAATCTGATGCGATACTTCAATTGTATTGTCAATCAATGTAAAAGTCAATTCAAATTCAAATTTAAACGGATATTGTTCAAGCAGTTTTTTATTGTAGTTAAATGAAAATATTAAGCTGTTTTGAGTCTGTTTAGTGAGCTTAATAGCATCACTATTTCTTATTAAACCATGCTTTGGTAATGAATATGATTTACCATCATATAAAAAGCTATTGTGCTTTAAACCTCCAATAATTGGAAATAAATTAGGAGCAAAACTCCCCCAAATTTCTGGGTTGGCATCCCACATAAATTGGGTGTTATGTTTTACAGATGATATCTCACAAAGCTCTGCGCCATTAGGTTGAACTGAAATTTTTAACTTGTCGTTTTTAAGGTGATGCATAGCTCTATGATTTAACTATTACAAAAATCATAAAAATTTAAGTATTCTAAGTAACTTTGCTACACAATAATTTTGCTTGAGAACAATACAAAATCATATATTAAAAGACCCTGAAACTTTTAAAAATCAATTACTGATTTGGGCGCAACAGTTTGATGATGTTGTTTGGTTAGACTCTAACAATTACGAACAAAAATTCTCAAGTTACGATACGATTCTGGCGGTTGATGCCTTTACAAGTATTCAAACCGATTTTAAAGATTGTTTTGAGAAATTAAAAGAATACCAAACCACAACTAAAGATTGGATTTTCGGTTATTTGAGCTACGATTTAAAGAATGATATAGAAGCTTTAAGTTCTAAAAATCATGACGATTTAGGATTTCCAGACTTATGTTTTTTTCAACCTAAAAAGCTATTCTTACTTAAAGATAATCAAGTAGAAATTCAATATTTGAATTGTGTTTATGATGAACTTGAAGAGGACTTGAAATGCCTTTTTGAGAATAAGGAATGTCACACTGATCGCAGTCGAAATTCATGCGGAGAGGTTAAAATAAAACTCCGAATCCATAAGGATGAGTATTTTCAAAAGGTAAATAAAATACTAGATCATATTCATCGTGGCGATATTTATGAAGCAAATTTTTGTCAGGAATTTTATGCTGAAAATACTTGTATTCATCCGTTAGAAACCTATCAGAATTTGAATAATATTTCAAATCCACCATTCGCATCATTTGTAAAGCTTTATGATAAATACGTATTGTGCGCATCACCCGAGCGTTATATTAAGAAAGAAGCAGAAACTATTATTTCACAGCCTATAAAAGGTACAGCAAAACGTTCTGATAATCCAGAGGAAGATTCACTATTAAAATTAGCTTTGGCTAATGATGAAAAGGAACGTAGTGAAAACATTATGATTGTAGATTTGGTAAGAAACGATCTTTCAAAAACAGCACTAAAAGGTAGTGTAAATGTTGAAGAATTATGTAAAATTTATACATTCGATCAAGTCCATCAAATGATTTCTACAGTAATTTCAAAAGTAGATAGCGAAACTCATCCAGTTGATATCATAAAGAGTACATTCCCTATGGGAAGTATGACAGGAGCGCCAAAAATCTCTGCTATGAAAATCATAGAAACACTTGAAGAAACTAAGCGTGGTGTTTATTCTGGAGGCGTAGGCTATTTTGCTCCAAATGGAGATTTTGATTTTAATGTAGTTATTAGAAGCATTTTGTATAATGCATCAAAACAATACATCTCGTATTCGGTGGGTGGGGCAATTACTGCTAAAAGTGATCCGTTAAAAGAATATGAGGAGTGTTTGGTTAAAGCTAAGGCGATGCGTGAAGTGTTAGAAAATTAAAATCCATTATCTAACGCAACCTTTTTAAATAAACGCATCTTAATAAAAAGATAATTATGAAAAAGCACCTAAAATTTATTTTTTTGGCACCGCTTTTGTTTGCAGCCATTTGTGATCCTGCAGAAGATTCTTGTTCTGTAGAAGATCTGGAACCTTACACTTTAATTGTTGAAAATGTAGCAGAAACTTACGGTACAAATGATACTATATGGCTTGATGGGCAAATATCCTCAATGCTTGTAAATTTTTGTACTAATACTAATGAACCAGAGCTCATAACAGATGTTTTAGTGTTTCAGGATGGGGTATTTATTTTAAAACTCAATAATCAACCAGAACTTAATGCTGAGGTATTTACTAACGTCGCAATAAGCTTTGATATAGGAGAACCCTTCAATTTTAATACGTGCTCTGAAGCCATAACTTACCTTCCAGAACTCTCAGAAAACAGCCTTTCATACGAGTACAGATTTGGAATTTCTATCAATGTGCCAGGCGATTATTGTATTGTAAGTGCTATGAACAACGAATTTAATCTTGAAAGCCAAAACAACTCGCAAATATTCAATAGTTACAATACTTTAGACAATCAAATAAAATTCCAAAGTTGCGATATCACTTTTACTAGAGTCGGTACAGATGGACATTATTTTTTCACAATAGAATAAGACTTTAATCTAACTTTTTTGTCGATGGTTTGATGGTTTTGACGCGATGTGCATCTCGTTAAAAGCTATAATTTATTATGAATGCAGGAGAAGAACGTAATCTCTCGTACATCAATCTTCCTAGTTGATTTCTTAAAACTTTGCGCTTTGCACCTCTGCAAGAAAAAAATAAAACTTAAATTTGAGCGTGCTTGAAAATTTTCAGAAATATATTACCAAAAACCTAAATTTCTTAAAGGAACAAAAAGTTTTAATTGCCATTTCTGGTGGAATAGATAGCGTGGTTTTAACCCATTTATGTCATAAATCTGGTGTAAATATTGCTCTAGCACATTGTAATTTTAATTTGCGAGGCGACGAAAGTGATGCTGATGAAGATTTTGTTGTAGAATTCGCCGAAAACTTAGATTTAGAAGTTTTTACGCAACGCTTTGATACCGAGAAATATGCGGAAGACAATAAACGCTCCATACAAATGGCAGCTCGCGAGTTACGCTACGATTGGTTTAGCGAATTATCAGAGCAACTGCAATTCGATTGTATCTTAACAGCACATCATGCCGATGATAATTTAGAAACCTTTTTAATCAATTTTACACGAGGTACAGGTTTTGAGGGTTTAACAGGTATTCCAGAAATAAACGGAAAATTTGTGCGTCCTTTGTTATCTTTTTCTAGTGGTGATATCGAAAATTATGCTAAGGAAAACAATATCAAATGGCGGGACGATAGTAGCAACAAATCTGTAAAATACCTAAGAAATAAATTGCGACACGAAGTAGTGCCGATTCTAAAAGAAATTAACCCAAGTTTGTTACAGAGTTTTCAGTCTACACTAGAACATTTAAATGACACTGCCGATATCGTTGAAGAAAGTACCAATGCTGTTTTAAAACGAGCTATTGATATCATGGATGAAAACCATGTAGCTTTTAAAATTTCAGAATTTAAAAAAGTGAATAACTCCAAAGCTTATCTATTTGAAGTTTTTAAAGATTTTGGTTTCACCGCGTGGAACGACGTGGTTGGCTTATTAAATGCAGAAACGGGGAAACAAGTAGTATCAAGCACGCATAGATTGATTAAAAATAGAGAACACTTATTGTTAAGTACAATTCCATCTAAAGAAAGTGAAACCATTATAATAGCTAAAGAAGAAACAAAAAAAGAAACGCCTTTAGGAATATTATTTTTTGATGAAGCAGATGCTGTTGTTGAAACTACCAGGAATAAAATTTTTGTGGATAATGATAAACTCAAATTTCCATTAAAATTAAGGAAACGTCAGGAAGGTGATGTATTTTATCCTTTAGGCATGAAAGGAAAAAAGAAATTAAGTAAGTATTTTAAAGATGAAAAATTGTCGCTTTTAGATAAAGAAAATACTTGGTTACTATGCTCAGCAGATGATATTGTTTGGGTAATAGGAAAACGAGCAGATGATAGATTTAAGGTAACAAAAGATACTGAAAAAATCTTAAAAATTGAATTAAAGGAATAGTTTCACATGGAGCCCTTCGACTGCACTCAGGATAAACTGTGTAGAGGTGTTTCGTAAAAGATATAATTATGATATGAAACTACAAGGTCAAATAGTAGATATTCTAAATAAACGTATTTACAAAGGTGAAATTACTATCGAAAAGGGTAAAATTTTATCAATTGTAGAAAAAAATCATGATGTAAACCATTATATAATGCCTGGCTTTGTAGATGCACATATTCATATAGAAAGTTCTATGTTAGTGCCGTCAGAATTTGCCAAAATAGCTGTAAAACATGGTACAGTTGCTACAGTTTCTGATCCACATGAAATAGCCAACGTTTTAGGAGTAGAAGGGGTGGAGTTTATGATAGAAAATGGAAAACAGGTACCATTTAAATTCAATTTTGGAGCACCTTCTTGCGTCCCTGCTACTAATTTTGAATCTGCCGGGGCAGTCATCGATGCTGAAGCCATAAAAATATTGTTAGAAAATCCAGATATCAAATACCTTGCAGAAATGATGAATTATCCTGGGGTTTTGTTTGATGATGATGAGGTGTTAAAAAAAATAGCATATGCAAAAGCTTTTAATAAACCTGTTGATGGACATGCGCCCGGAGTTAGAGGTGAAGATATTTCAAAATATATCAATGCCGGTATTTCCACAGATCATGAGTGTTTTACATATGATGAAGCTTTAGAGAAACTTCAGAAGGGTATGAAAATTTTAATTCGTGAGGGTAGTGCTGCTAAAAATTTTGAAGCATTAATTGAGTTATTACCAAATCATTTTGAGAATATGATGTTTTGTAGTGATGATAAACATCCTGATGATTTATTAATAGGTCATATTAATGAATTATGTACAAGAGCCCTCTCTAAAAAGATTGATATTTTTAAAGTGTTGCAAGTTGCTTGTATAAACCCTGTAAAGCATTATAAATTAGATGTAGGATTGTTGCAACCCGGTGATACTGCAGATTGTATCATTGTTGAAGATTTAACAACATTTAAGACATTACAAACCTTCATTAATGGCGATTTGGTGTTTGATCAAGGGAACTCATTAATTGAGTCGGTGTCATTTAAAAATTTAAATAATTTTAATTGTGAAAAGAAAACAACTTCAGATTTTAGATTTGAGTCTTCCGCAAATAAAATTAGAGTTATTGAGGCTTTGGAAGGGCAATTAGTCACTAATGAAATTATTAAAGGCGCTACTATTGAAAATGGTAACTTAATTTCAAACGTTAATAATGATATTTTAAAGATAACTGTAGTTAATCGCTATCAAAACCAAAAGCCAGCAGTGGCGTTTATTAAAAATTTCGAACTTAGAGAAGGTGCAATAGCATCTTCAGTAGGTCACGATTCTCATAACATTATTGCAGTTGGGGTTTCAGACAAAGCTATTTGTAAGGCAGTAAATTTAATTATCGAAAATAAAGGGGGGATTTGTGCTGTATCCGATTCCGAAGAAAAAATAGTATCACTTCCTGTTGCAGGAATTATGAGTGATAAAGATGCTGAAACAATAGGACAAGCTTATTCAGAATTAGATATATTTGCAAAGAGACTTGGATCGAAGTTAAATGCACCATACATGACTTTATCTTTCATGGCGTTATTAGTGATACCCTCTCTAAAATTGAGTGATAAAGGGCTTTTTAATGGAGAAAGCTTCAATTTTTCTAGTGTAGAGTATTAGCCTATCCTCAAAAACTTTTATTTTAGTTGAAAAATTATAAAGATGCTACGATATTTTAAAATATATAATTCTGTTTTTTTTGTTTTCGTTATTCTAGGTTTAGGAGCTCAGAATAAATTTAAAACTATTATTAAAGGTAATGTTATGGATTCTATAGGGCGTCCAGTTATTAATGCATCAATTTTTGCAGATGATATTACGACAAAAATAAAAACTGATTCTAAAGGAGAGTTTAAATTGAAATTAAAAAGTAAACCAACTAAATTAACTTTTCTGTCTTCCTCATATGGTCTTAAAGAAGTTTCCTATAAAGGAGAAAAAGAAATTCAGGTAATATATGTAAGAGATAGTTTAAATATTAAACTTGCTTTAAATAGCCCGATAAAGAAAAGAGCTAGGAGGTACAAAAAAGATGAGGTCTCTATAGTTTTTAATACAATCTATGATTATCTTAGAGCAAGGGTTAGTGGGGTACAGGTAAGAGGTGATAATAAGGTGATAGTAAGAGGTATAGGGACTTTTAATAGTTCAACGGACCCACTTTTTATAGTGAATGGGGCGCCTGTTATTAATATTATAGACATAAATCCAAATCAAATAGAGTCTGTTACTGTATTAAAGGATTCAAAGGCTGCTGACTATGGTTTTAGAGGAGCTAATGGTGTAATCATTATTACTTTAATTAAATAATTTCCTTTCTCTATTAAACGTTTATGCCTGTAGTTGATTCAAAATTTAAACCCCTCTTTTTTTTTAAAAACGGATTTGTAGCAACGGTATACTCAGGGATTTTTAGAAAAGTAAAACTTAAGCAAGAACGTGAACGCATAAACTTAAAAGACGGTGATTTCCTGGATTTAGATTGGAGCTATTCAAAAAAGAAAACCAATAAACTCATCATTCTGTTACATGGTTTAGAAGGTCATGGACAAAGACCTTATGTTACTGGCTCTGCAAAATTATTCAATCAAAATGGTATAGACGCCGTTTGTGTAAATTTTAGAGGATGTAGCGGTGAGGATAATAAATTTTATTACAGTTACCATTCTGGGGCAACAGAAGATTTAATTGAGGTTATTGCTCATGGTATTACTAATAAGAAATATTCTAAAATTTATTTAAAGGGTATTAGTCTTGGAGCAAATGTAATTTTAAAATATTTGGGAGAAGGGAATACCATTCCAACCGAAGTTAAAGCAGCCATCGCTATTTCGGCACCATGTGATTTGTCAAGTGCTTCAAAAAAAATCCATGCGTTAAGTAATAAATTATATCATGATCGATTTTTAAAACATCTTTTAAAAAGATTAATAGATAAACAAAAACGATTTCCAGAGTCTTTAAAAAACGACGAAATAAAATCTATAAAAACATTGTTAGATTTTGATAATGTTTATACGTCAAAAGCACACGGGTTTACTGATGCTGAAGATTATTATAAGCAATGTTCTAGCCTTCAGTTTCTTGAAAACATCAAATTACCGACGCTTATTATAAATGCCTTAAACGATTCATTTTTATCTGCAGAATGTTTTCCTGTAAAAGAAGCTAAAAATAATCCTAATCTTTGTTTAGAAATGCCAAATCATGGTGGGCATGTTGGTTTTATAGCTCCAAAAGGAATTTATTATAATGAAAGACGTGCGTTAGAATTTGTGAAATCTTTAGCTTAAGGTTTTAGACTTTCTGGGAATCCTTTGATGACAATATCCCATAATTCAGGAAGAACGAAAAACACAAATAGCGTGAGGATAAGGATAGAAATTATATTCATAACAACTCCTTTACTTACCATATCAGGTATCCTTAAATACCCTGAACCAAAAACAATGGCATTTGGTGGTGTTGCCACTGGTAACATAAAAGCACAAGAAGCTGCAACAGCGGCTCCTACCATTAAAATGAAAGGATGTATATCAATTGTTAGCGCCATGGGAGCCAATACAGGCAAAAGCATTGCCGTGGTTGCTAAATTTGAAGTGATTTCTGTTAAAAAGTTAACTGCTGCAATTAATAACAAAATTAAAATGAAGATACTCATACCTTGTAATGATGTCATTTGATTACCTATCCAAAACGCAAGTCCACTAGTTTCAAAACCTTTTGCAAGTGCCATTCCACCACCAAACAATAGGATGATACCCCAAGGTAATGCCTTTGTGTCTTGCCATGTCATAATATTTTTTTGTTTAGTTTTTGAAGGGATTAAAAATAAAAGCAAAGCGAAAACAATAGCAATAATGGTGTCATCAATTTGTGGCAATATTTTTTTGAGCAAAAATGATCTTGTAATCCAACAAAAGGCAGTAACAGCGAAAATTAAGGCAACAGCTTTTTCTTCGTAGCTCATAGTGCCCAGTGATTTTAATAATCGTTTAATTTCTTGGTCACCTCCTGGAAACTCTTTTTGTTTGAATTTAAACGCGAATGAGGTTAAATACTTCCAACAAATCAATAGCAGAATTATAGCAATAGGACACCCAAAAATGAACCATTTCGAAAAAGTAATTTCATAGCCGTAAGTTTCAGAAATCACACTAGCCAATATTAAGTTTGGTGGAGTGCCAATTAAGGATGCAATACCTCCAATAGATGCACTGTAGGCAATAGCGAGCATTAAGGCTTTACCAAATATTAAATTTTCGTGTTCGTTAGTTTTTGGATTATCTTTCAGCTGCTTTATAATAGCAATTCCAATGGGTAGCATCATAACCGATGTGGCAGTATTTGAAATCCACATAGATAAAAATGCTGTGGCAACCATAAACCCTAAAATGATTCTTTTAATGTCGCTTCCAATAATACTGATGATATTAAGAGCAATACGTTTATGTAAATTCCATTTCTCAATGGCTATACCAATTATAAATCCGCCCAGATATAAAAACACGAACTTATGACCAAAAGAAGCTGTTGTAGTTTCAATATTCAAACTTCCAGAAAGAGGAAAAAGAGCAATTGGTAATAATGCTGTTGCCGCTATAGGGATGGTTTCCGTTATCCACCATATCGCAATCCAAGCTGTAGCAGCTAAAACACCATTGGCTTCTTCTGATAAGCCTTCAGGATAAAAAAATAATCGTATTAAGATAAATAAAAGAGGGCCAAGTAATAACCCCAGTAGTTTGGTTTTTGTCATATTGGATTACTAAGGTTGAACTTTAGAATATAAAAACAATGTTAAAAAAAATCGATTTCTAAAAATAACCTTAATTTTTTTGTAATTTCAAATCGAATTCAATTTAAAGATAATCATGCCAAATTTCACCTTAAAAGTTAATAAAAAAAAATATACGGTTGAAGCAGACGCCGATACACCTTTGTTGTGGGTATTAAGAGATAAAATAAATTTATTAGGAACTAAATTTGGTTGCGGTATAGGACAATGCGGTGCCTGTACAATACATGTTGATGGAACCGCTACTCGAAGTTGTCTAATTCAGGTGTCACAAGCTGAGGATTTAAATATCACAACTATAGAAGGGTTATCAGAAGACGGGAATCATCCTGTACAAGAAGCTTGGAAAACTGTTGATGTACCGCAATGTGGGTATTGTCAAGCAGGACAAATTATGACTGCTTCTGCATTTTTAGAAGAAAATCCAAATCCTACAAACGAAGATATTAGAAATGCTATGAACGGAAACATCTGTAGATGTGCGTCATACAATAGTATAGAAGAAGCAGTAAAATTAGCTTCAGAAAAAATAAGTTAACCAATTAAAAAAACAGAAAATGACTTCTTCAAAACAAATAGCATTTAGTAGACGATCGTTTTTAAAAACGACAGCATTAGCAAGTGGAGGCATGTTAATTGGGTTTAATTTATTTAATGCTTGCAAACCTGAAGCAAAATTACCCATAGATATAAGTAAATTAAATTTTAATGATTTTAACGCATTCATTAAGATTTCAGATGAAGGTATAGTCACTATATTTTCACCTAATCCAGAAATTGGACAAGGGGTAAAAACCTCTATGCCTATGATTATTGCAGAAGAATTAGATGTGTCTTGGGATAATGTGTTTGTAGAACAAGCACCATTAGATACAGAAAATTATACAAGACAGTTAGCGGGAGGTAGCCAATCTATACGTCATGGATGGACAGCTTTGCGTCAAACAGGTGCCACAGCTAAGCAAATGCTAGTAAATGCTGCTGCAACAAGGTGGGGTGTTGAAGCTTCAGAATGTAAGGCAAAGGAAGGTGTTATTTCCAATGGAAAAGGTGAAACTTTAGGATATGGAGATGTAGTGAAAGAAGCAGCATTATTAGAAGTTCCTGAAGATATTAAATTGAAAGACCCCAAAGATTTTTCAATTATAGGAAAAGGAAAGCGTAATGTAGATATTCAAAAGATAATTACTGGACAACCTTTATTTGGTATAGATTATAAAGAAGAAGGCATGCTATATGCATCAGTTTTAAGGCCACCAGCATTTGGTCAGGTTTTAGAATCGTATGATGCTACAGAAGCAAAAGCTATCAATGATGTTGTAGATGTGATTACCATTGGAGAAAAAGCTAGAGGACATCTAGAAGGAGAGAAAAGAAATTGGACCGCCCAACTAAGTCCTAGTGACAAAGTAGTCGTTATTGCCAAAACAACATGGGCTACTATCAAAGCGAAAAAAGCGATTAAAGCGGTTTGGAAACAAGAGTCAGAAGCTGAAAGTACTAAGTTGCATGATGAGAAAATGCTGGAAATTCTTGAAGGTAATGGTTTTAGAACTCATAGAGAAAATGGAAATGTAAAAAAAGCATTTGCAGAAGCAGATAAAGTTTTAGTAAGAACATATGAGTCTGTATTCTTACCTCACAATACTATGGAGCCAATGAACTTTTTTGCCAATGTAACAGATGAAAAAGTACATTTAGTTGGTCCCGTTCAAACACCAGAAGATGCAGCCAAAACTGTATCAGATATGTTAGGCAGAGACTTAAAAGACATTCATGTAGAAATGACTAGAATGGGTGGTGGATTTGGAAGGCGTCTTTATGGAGATTTTGTATATGAAGCTGCTGAGATATCTGATAAAATTAGAAAGCCAGTAAAAATGGTGTCTACAAGAGAAGATGATATGACTACAGGTGTGTATCGCCCACCTTCAAAATATAAAATATCTGCTGCGATAAAAGATGGAAACGTAACAGGATATCACTTAAAAGAAGCATCTATAAATGGTAATAGTTGGGGTGCTATAGCAGATTTCTTTCCGGCGGGCGCTATAAACAACTATCAATTTGATGTAGCAAATTATAAAAGCAATATTACAACAGGCGCATGGAGAGCTCCTTACACAAATTTTTTAGCTAATGCAGAACAAAGCTTCTTTGATGAATTAGCAGAAGAATTAGGAGTAGATAGGGCGAAACTACATATGGATTTACTTGAAAAAGCAAAAAATAATCCTGATGCTAATATTAAATATAGTCCAGAACGATTACAAGGTGTATTACAATTAGCTGTGGAGAAATCTAATTGGGGTAATGTTGCATCAAATGTACATCAAGGACTTTCGGTGTATTATTGTCATAATACACATGTAGCCGAAATTGCGGATGTGGTTATGGAAAATGGCGTTCCAGTAGTAAAAAAGGTAACTTGTGTGGTAGATTGTGGTATTGTTGTAAATCCTTTAGGAGCTAAAAATCAAGCAAGAGGTGGGGTGTTAGATGGTATAGGGCATTCTATGTATGCCGATTTTGGTTTTGAAAATGGTATACCTACTGCTAATAATTTCAATACATATCAATTAATTAGAATGGCGCAAACACCAAAAGTGGATATACATTTTATAGAAAATGATATTGATCCAACTGGACTTGGAGAACCAACATTACCACCTGTAGGAGCTGCAGTAGCTAATGCAATTTATAAGGCTACAGGTAAGCGGGTAACAAAACAGCCCTATATCAATAATATGGATGTTGAAACTAAGATTTTAGGCTAATATTTAGTTGAAAATAGAAAAGCCTGTATTAACACTTTTTCATTCATTTTAATGACGCACGAATTTAAAAATATAATTTACGAAGCTATAAAAGCAAAAGCAAAAGGTTTAAAATCCATACTTGCTTCTGTTGTAGATTTAGATGGTTCTTCATATAGAAGACCAGGCGTTCGTATGCTTATTTTGGAGAATGATGTTATGATAGGTGCAGTTAGTGGCGGTTGTGTGGAAAAAGAAGTATTGCTACAAGCTCAATCGGTATTTAAAACTGGAGTATCTAAAATGATGACTTATGATGGGAGATATCGATTAGGTTGTGAAGGCATTCTATATATCCTATTAGAAGAAGTTAATATTTCAGAAGAATTTCAGACATCTTTTTTTAGCTGTTTGAAACAAAGAAAGACTTTTGGAGTCATATCAACTTATCATAAAAAAGAAGGTGCTTTTGATGGTATTGGTTCTAAAGTAAACATAGGGAATGATAGTTTTTCTATTTCTCATTCTAGTGATGAAAATATAAATGCTCTTGTGTTTCGACAAAACATGCCTCCATGTTTTAAATTGATGATTATTGGCGCAGAACATGATGCTGTTCAACTATGTAAATATGCGTCACTAACAGGTTGGGAGGTTACCATTGTTGCAGGAGTTTCTGAAGCTAAATCTATTGATGATTTTCCGGGAGCATTAAAGTTGATTGCTACTACGCCAGAGCATTTAGATGTGACTTTAATTGATGATCAGACTGCTATAGTATTAATGACTCATAATTTCGCATACGATCTGCGACATTTAGTAGCATTAAAAGACACTTATCCAAATTATATAGGGATGTTAGGTCCAACAAAACGACGTGAAGATTTATTATCTCAATTTATAGAATATTGCCCAGAAATTTCAGATGAATTTTTAGAGCGTATTCATGGACCTGCAGGTTTAAATATAGGTTCTGAAACTCCTCAAGAAATAGCAATATCTATTGTTTCTGAGATTTTAGCAGTTTCAAGAAAGCGTAACCCTATGGCGCTTAGTAGAAAATCTGGAAGTATACATTCGAAACATTAACCATTGTCGCAGTCTTCAAATATCACTATAGCCATTTTAGCCGCAGGAGCATCAACAAGAATGGGTAGCCCTAAACAGCTTTTAAAATGGGGAAACAAATCTTTGATTACTCATACTATTTCTATTGCTCAAAATTCAAAAGCAAAAGAGGTTATTGTTGTTTTAGGTGCAAATTCCGAAACTATTACTTCTGAAATTAAAGGTACATCGGCTTCAATATTGATTAATAAGGAATGGCATAAAGGCATAGGTAAATCTATTGCATGTGCTGCAGATCATATTTTGAATTCAAATGAAAAGTGTAAAGGGATATTAGTTATTCTTGCAGATCAACCATTTGTAACAACTGATTATTTAAATGAAATAATAGAAGTTTATACTACAGAAAAAGCTAATATCATTGCAACTGCATATCATTCAAACAAGCTAGGAGTTCCTGCATTGTTTGATCGCGTTTATTTTGAAGAATTATCACAATTATCAGGAGATGATGGCGCGAAATCACTAATAAAAAAAGACAAACATGTAGTAACGGTTTTAAGCTCAAATTTCACTAATGTAGATATTGATACCAAAGCAGACTTTAAGCAATATTCTAAAGGAAAATTTAATTAACTGGATGAGTCACTGATAATTTAGTTTATAGATTAGTCAGAATTGAATAGACCTGTCATTTGCATCTCAAGTATTTTTGCAGACTTGAAACAAAATTTGCTATATTAGAATCATGAGTGACTTACCAAAAGATAAAGCTTTAACACCTGAGAAGTTCGAGAATTTAAAAACTAAAACCCCACCAACTAACAGTGCGGGTTTAGGAGGTTTAAAGGCTGCAACGTCTCATGCGATAAAGTATATAAAGTCAAGTAATATTCTTAAAATCACTCAAAATATCAATCAAAAAGGTGGTTTTGATTGTCCAGGTTGCGCATGGCCAGATCCAGATGACGACCGTTCTTCTTTAGGTGAATATTGTGAAAATGGATTAAAGGCTATGGCTGAAGAAATGCAAAACAAGCTCATTGCTCGAGATTTTTTTGCACAACATTCAGTTGATGAGTTGGCTAGTTTATCTGATTTTGAAATTGGAAAATCTGGTCGTTTGGCTGAACCCATGTATTTACCTGAAGGCGCAATACATTACCAACCTATTTCTTGGAGTGAAGCATTTCAGAAAGTTGGGGCGCATTTAAATGCCTTGGATCATCCAGATGAAGCAGTCTTTTATACATCTGGAAGAACAACTAATGAAGCAGCGTTTTTATACCAATTATTTGTTCGCGAATTTGGAACAGCAAATTTACCCGATTGTTCAAACATGTGTCACGAAGCTAGCGGAAGTGCTTTGTCTGAAACTCTTGGTATAGGTAAAGGTTCTGTGACGTTAGATGATTTGTATAAAGCTGAATTGGTTATGGTTATTGGTCAAAATCCAGCCACTAACCATCCAAGAATGTTATCAGCTTTAGAAAAAACAAAAAAGAATGGTGGTAAAATTATAGCAATTAATCCATTACCTGAAGCGGGATTAATGAAGTTTACAGATCCACAGAGTCCTGTAAAAATGCTCACTGGCGGTACGAAACTGTCAGATGTTTTTGTACCTGTAACTATCAACGGAGATGTAGCTTTCTTTAAAGCTTTGTTGTTAAAATTACTTGAAAAGGAAGAACTAACAGGAGATGTATTCGATAAAGCTTTCATAGAAGAGTATACAAATGGTTTAAAGGATTTTATTTCAGATTTAAAAATCTATAATTTTGATGAATGTTTAAAAGCCTCAGGAGTTTCTAGAGAAACGTTTGATGAAGTTTTTGATTTAATTCTGAATAAAAACAAGATCATTATTTGTTGGGCTATGGGCTTAACACAACATGAAAATGCCGTTGATAATATTCGAGAACTGGTGAATCTATTATTGTTGAAAGGCAGTATCGGGAAAGAAGGAGCAGGAACTTGTCCTGTTCGTGGACATTCTAACGTGCAGGGGGATAGAACCGTCGGTATTTGGGAGTCAGCACCTCAAGCATTTCTTGATAAAATAGAAAACAAATATGGGTTTAAACCCTCTACAAAACATGGTTATAGTGTTATTGAGGCTATCAAAGCGATGTATGAAAAGGAAGCAAAAGTCTTTTTCGGTTTAGGAGGTAATTTTATTTCTGCAGTTCCTGATACAGTGTATTCTGCTCAAGCATTAGCGAATTGTAATTTAACGGTTCATGTAAGTACAAAACTGAATCGTTCGCATTTAGTGACGGGTAAAGAAGCCTTGATTTTACCATGTTTAGGTAGAGCTGAAAAAGATTATCAAAAAACAGGAGTCCAAACCCAAAGTGTTGAGAACTCTATGGGTGTTGTGTCATCTACTAAAGGTGTTTTAGAGCCATGTTCTGAGAGTTTGATGAGTGAAGTTGCGGTGGTTTGTGGTATTGCAAATGAGACTTTAAAAGAGCGTTCTAAAATTGATTGGTTGTCTTATCAAGACGATTACAATTTGGTTCGTGATGATATCGCAGAGGTTGTTAACGGTTTTGAAGATTATAACAACAAATTAAAGAAATCTTCAGGTTTTTATCTGCCTAATGGCGCACGAGTACGAGATTTTAAAACTAAAACAGGAAAAGCAAATTTTACTGTAAATAAATTACCAGACTGGAAACTACAAGAAGATGAATTGGTGATGATGACGATACGCAGTCACGATCAATTTAATACCACTATTTACGGGTTAGATGATCGTTACAGAGGTGTTTTTAATGAACGCCGTATCATTTTTATGAATAAGGAAGATATGAAACTACGTAGTTTTAAAGAACACGACGTAGTAAATCTTAAATCTAATTATAATGGTGTTGAAAGAGAAGCAAATAGCTTTAAAGTAATTGGTTATGAGATCCCTAAAAATTGTTGTGCAACATATTTTCCAGAAACTAATGTTTTGGTGCCCATAGATAGCTTTGCCCACACAGCAAAGACTCCTGCTTCTAAAAGTGTGCGTATTACTGTAGAGAAAGTTTAAATTTTCAATAAAAATACTACGTCAAATTTCCGAATAGATAATTATTGATATTTCAATTTGAGAAATCGATAATAATCTCAATACTACGTAAATTTCTTTCGTATTTAGAATTAAAAATAAGTATAAATACTTAGTTTTGTTTTTAAATACGTAATTATGAAGCATATTATTGTAGTTGGAAACGGTATGGTAGGATATAAGTTTTGTGAAAAACTTGTAGCTCAAGAGGAAAGTAAAAACTTCAAAATCACTGTTTTTGGGGAAGAACCTCGGCCTGCCTATGATAGAGTGCATTTAAGTGAATTCTTCGAGAATCAAGATGCAAAAGCCTTAGAGATGGCACCATCAGAATGGTATGCTGAAAATAATATAGATTTAATTACAGGCGAACGCGTTTCAGATATTAATCGTACAGAAAAAATAATTACTACAGCCAGAGATCGTGAGTTTTCATACGATTATTTAATAATGGCTACTGGTTCTGTGCCATTTGTGCCACCAATTAAAGGTGTAGAGAAAGAGGGTGTTTTCGTTTATAGAACTATTGAAGATTTAGAAGGCATGTTGGCTTATGCCGCAAAACTGAAAGCTGAAAAACCTCATGCAAGAGCTGCTGTTCTAGGTGGAGGATTATTAGGTCTAGAAGCTGGTAAAGCAGTAATGGATATGGGTTTAGAACCTCATATCGTTGAGTTTGCACCTAAGTTAATGCCAAGACAGTTAGATTCTAGAAGTTCTCAAGTTTTAAAACTAAAACTAGAATCTATTGGTCTTAATATTCATTTAAGTAAAGCGACTAATCAAATTTTAGGAGATAGCGCTATCACAGGTATGGAGTTTGGAGAAGATGATATGCTAGATGTTGATATGCTTATTATTTCAGCGGGCATACGCCCTAGAGATGAGTTAGCCAGATCTTGTGGTTTAGATGTTGGCGTAAGAGGAGGGATTATAGTTGATAATACAATGAAAACTTCTGATGATGCTATTTATGCCATAGGTGAAATTGCATTATATAATCAAATGATTTATGGTTTAGTAGCTCCCGGTTATGATATGGCAAATATTGCCGTTCAGCAAATTATTGGAAACACCGAAGCTGTGATGCCTGCAGATATTGACATGTCCACCAAATTAAAACTAATTGGTGTGGATGTTGCAAGCTTTGGAGAACCGTTTATGCCTGCAAGTAAGGGACATTCTATAATTTTTGAAAATAAAACACAATATTTATACAAGCGTATCAATGTAAGTCATGATGGTAAAAAATTATTAGGAGGAATTCTAGTAGGTGATGCTGCTGATTATAGTATGCTACATCAAGTATATTTAAATGGAATGAAAATTCCTGAAGACCCTTCTCAATTAATACTACCAGCAAGTAGTGGTGGCGCTATTCTGGGAGATGTTATGGACTTGCCAGACGAGGCACAAATATGTTCTTGTGAAAGTGTGACCAAAGGTCAAATATGTGGCGTAATTGAAAGTGGCGAAGCTACTGATGTGGCAGGCGTTGTTAGTTGCACCAAGGCTGGTACGGGCTGTGGTGGATGTAAACCAATGGTTGCAGATTTAACTAACGCAACGCTTAAATCTTTAGGTATAGAAGTTAAAGATTCTGTTTGCGAGCATTTTGATCTTAACAGACAAGATTTATATAAAATTATTCAAGTAAAAGAGTACAAAACGTTTAATGAAGTGCTTGATAATCATGGAAACGGCGGTCATGGTTGTGAATTATGTAAGCCACTTGTAGCATCTTTAATGGCTACAATTCATGCAGATACTGCGAATAAAGAGTATGCTATTCAAGATTCTAACGATAGGTTTTTAGCTAACATTCAACGTAATGGAACTTATTCTGTAGTGCCTCGCGTTCCAGGAGGGGAAATTACGCCAGATAAACTCATTGCTCTTGGACAGATAGCTAAAAAATATGATCTCTATACAAAGGTTACTGGTGGTGTTCGTATTGATTTATTTGGAGCAACGCTTAATCAATTGCCTTTGATTTGGAAAGAATTGATAAGTCATGGTTTTGAGAGCGGTCATGCTTACGGTAAATCTTTAAGAACGGTTAAAACTTGTGTAGGTTCTACATGGTGTCGTTATGGTATGGATGAAAGTGTAAGTTTTGGTATCAAATTAGAAAATAGATATCGAGGTATACGTGCGCCTCATAAAATTAAAGGAGGTGTATCTGGATGTATTAGAGAATGTGCAGAAGCCAGAGGAAAAGATTTTGGTTTAATTGCTGTTGAAGGTGGATGGAATTTATATGTAGGAGGTAACGGAGGTGCTAATCCCCGTCATGCAGAATTATTTGCAGAACAGATCGATAATGATACTGTAATTAAGTATCTAGATAGATATTTAATGTTCTACATGCGTACTGCTAAACCATTACAACGTACAGCTGCATGGCAGGAAAGACTCGAAGGTGGTTTAGATTACCTAAAAGAAGTGATTATAGATGATAAATTGGGTATCGCTGAAGACCTTGAAAACGAAATGCAAACTTTAGTAAATAAGTTTGAATGTGAGTGGACACAAGCGGTTAACGATCCTGAAATGATGAAGCGTTTCAATCATTTTGTGAATAGTGAAGAAGAAGACGATAACATTGTTTTTGTTCCGATGAGAGATCAAAAAATGCCAGAACCTTGGGTTTAATACAATAGCTCTAAAACTTAAATTACAATGGAAGAAATTTTAGAAAAATACGAAGCTACCAAATTAGAAGATGTAAAAGTTTGGTTTAAAGCAGCTACAATAAATGACTTTCCAAAAGATGGAGGTGCCTGTGTAAAATACAAAGACAAACAAGTAGCTGTCTTTAATTTTTCAAGATTGGGTACATGGTATGCGTGTCAAAATTTATGTCCGCATAAAATGGAAATGGTATTAAGTAGAGGTATGATAGGAGATGATAAGGGTATCCCTAAAGTGGCTTGTCCTTTACACAAAAAGACCTTTTCGTTAGAAAATGGTAAAAATTTAAATGGAGATTTAGAGGCTATCGCAACTTATCCTGTAAAGATCGAAGATGGTACAGTCTATATAGGTTTTTCAGAATAAAACTCCATTTAATAAAAATATTAATGCCAAAGTTTACGGTAGTAGATGTAGAGTTTATGCATACAGGTTATTAAATACTTAGACAAAATTATTAAGGTCTTCATTTCTGCCGTAAGAGCTTTGGTTTTGATTTTTTAATTTAAAATGAGAATAAATTTTGAACAGTAGTTTAAAATTCCAAACATCTCATTATAATTGAAAAAGTAATTATGTATATTGGCTCTTAGGGTAAACATTCACACAAAAAAAATGAAACCAACACGTTTTGAAACTGCTATAGCGCTCATAGATAAGGCAAACTCTGAAGATATAAATACATATGAAGTTTCTGGTATTGAATATCCCAAAGAGTTATTGTATTCCCAGAGAATGACAAGAAAGTTGCTACAGTTTAAACCCGATGCATCTAAAGCATTACAAATTGCAGCTAGAGCACAGCATATATGTAGATGGAAAATCGCTAGAGATGAGTATCCAATGGATCGTGTAGGCTATTTGAAATGGCGAGAGACGTTGAAAAAAATGCATGCGGATTTAACGTCAGATATTTTAAAGCAAGTAGGGTATGACGATCAATTTGTAGATAGAATCAGAAAAATTATTCTCAAGAAATTGATTAAGAAAAATGAAGAATCCCAAGCTTTAGAAGATACTATATGCTTAGTATTTTTAGATTATTACTTTGAGGAATTTGCCGCAAAGCATCCAGATGAAAAAGTGATAGATATTCTTCAAAAAACTTGGGTAAAAATGTCAAAAGAGGGTCAAAAAGAAGCCTTAAAACTTAATTTTTCTGAACAATCTTTAGCATTAGTAAAACAAGCTATAGCATAAATTCTTAGTATGGCAAAAAGCGTTAATTCATTAGACCAGAGGACTTTTGATAAACTACGCCGTTTGTATATCATTGGGTTTAGTACCATTGCGCTTTCAGTAATTATAAGTCAAATTTTAATTCGTACGCATCTTAGCGGGCAGGAAAGTGATTCTACAGTAATAAATGTAGCGGGTAGGCAGCGTATGTTAAGTCAGAAATTGACGAAAGATGTCTTATCTCTTTCCGTAACTTCAAATGCACAAGATAAATTAAGGATCAAAAATGATTTAAAAGCAACTTTGGCGCTTTGGGAGTTTTCACATCATGCATTACAAAATGGTAGCGATAGTTTACGGTTACCAAAAAAAAATAGTAAAGAAATTGTTTTAAAGTTTTCAGCACTAAACCCAGTTTTTGATACCATTGCTAATGCTTCGAAATCTATTATTAAAAAGATTGAAAACACATCAATTTTGCCTGCTCAAGCCTATACTAAGGAGGTAGAGCGTGTAAAAAACCACGAGGATGATTTTTTGACTCAAATGGATGCTATTGTTAATCAATATGATATTGAAGCCGAAGAGAAAGTATCATGGTTACGTAAATTAGAACTGTGGTTGACAGGCTTAACTTTAATTATTTTACTTGCTGAATTCTTATTTATCTTTTGGCCGGCAGCAAAATCAGTACGTTACACCTTAGCTGAATTACTTTTTGCCGAAAAGCGTGCAAAAAAAATGGCTTTTGATGCAGATGAACTAAGTAAAGCTAAAGAAAAGTCAATACAAGAGCTAAGTGCCTTAACACGAGCTATGGATGAAACACTGTTATTTGCTAGGATTTTACCAAATGGCCAGCTGATACACATGGGTAATAAGTTTTCACGGCTTTTTAAAATTTCAAATTTTAATGATGCTGTACCTTTTTGGAAGGCCATATCTCAATTAGAAAGTGAGCAATTATTGATAGAAGAGGTAATAAGCAAACACAAAAAAACGGGTTGGAAAGGTGAAGTTAAAGCCACTTGTAAAGATCATAAAGACATTTGGCTAGAAATGGCAATTATACCTTACAGTCCAGCTAGTGATAAATCAGAATTATTAATTATCGCTTCTGAAATTACAGAACGTAAAGAAGCGCAATTAGAGATTGATAGATTGACTAAGCAGAGTTATGAGGAAAAGATGAGTCAACAAAAAATTATCTCAAGTAAGATTATTGAAAATCAAGAAAAAGAGCAAAATCGTATAGCTAAAGATGTACATGACGGAATAGGTCAGATGCTTACTGGTTTGAAATATAATTTAGAAAGTATAGATGCTAAAAATGTTGAAAAGGCTAGTGCTAAAATTGAGCACTTAAAAGAGTTGACTGCAAACATTATAAAAGGAGTAAGAACAGCAACATTTAACTTGACACCACCAGAGTTAACGGACCATGGCATAGTTCCAGCATTAACAAAATTAACTTTAGAACTGGCTAAACTTACAGGAAAAGAAATTGTACTATTCAATAAAACAGATTTCAATAAGAGATTAGATTCTCTTGCAGAAATTAATATTTATCGTATTACCCAAGAGGCGATTAATAACGCGATTAAATATGCAGAATCTACTCATATTATAGTGTCGTTATCTCATAGTAAAAACCTATTGAGTATCGTAATTGATGACAATGGTAAAGGTTTTAACCCTGATAAAGTGAAGCATGTGAAAACCGGAGACGGAGGCATGGGAATGACCTTCATGCAAGAGCGCATTAAGTACATTGATGGACGTTTATTTCTAACATCTGAAGAGGGGAAAGGCACTCGGGTGACATTGAATGTACCCTTGATGAGTGTATAACAAGTAGGTGATTGAAACGATTCAGGAGTTTAAGTATATATAGTTAAAACGCAAAACATGAAAAGAAAGTTAATAAGCTCAGGATCTACATTCGAAGCACAAATAGGCTATTCTAGAGCTGTAGTTCAAGGGGATTGGGTATTCGTATCTGGTACTACTGGTTATAATTATGAAACGATGTCTATTAGCTCAGACATTTTGGAACAAACTGAGCAATGCCTTTTAAATATAAAACAGACCTTAGAGGAAGCTGATGCTAGTCTTACTGATATTGTTCGCATAACTTATATTTTACCTAATGCCGATGATTTTGAGGAATGTTGGCCTATACTTAAAAAGTACTTAGGGCACATTAAACCAGCAGCTACCATGTTTTCTGCAGGACTTGCAGACGATAAAATGAAGATTGAAATTCAAGTGACTGCACTTAAAAGTTAAAAATACGTAGTATTACGTAATTTTATTACTTTTGTACTTATACTTTATGATTTATGGATGTAATCAATGTTGTACTTGCTGACGATCATGTTTTAGTTCGAGATGGTATTAAAGCACTTCTAGAAGACCAATCGGGAATTGTAGTGATAGACGAAGCGTCTAATGGAAAAGAAGCTTTAGAGGTAATTACTAGAAATAAACCACATGTGCTGATTGTAGACATCAGAATGCCAGAAATGAATGGTATAGAAGTGGTTGGTGAGATGAGTAAATTTCATAAAGATGTACGAACATTGGTATTATCCATGCACGATTCCGAAGAATACGTAGTACAAGCTATACAAGCTGGTGCTGATGGATATTTATTAAAAGGAGCGAGTAAGGAAGAGTTTTTAAAAGCAGTTACTAAAGTCGCTTCGGGAGGTAAATACTTTACGGGAGATGTATCGGCTATAATTATGAACAATTTTGTGAACGGTAATACTAATAGAACAAAAATTCACAATTCAGCGTCTAAAGAAAATACGTTTAAACTAACAAAACGCGAAAAGCAAATTTTAGGTTTGGTATTAGAACTTAAAAACAACAAAGATATCGCTGATGAACTTCAAATCAGTAAACGTACCGCTGAAGTACACCGTTTTAATTTGATGAAGAAATTAGAAGTCTCTAATTTAAAGGAATTAACAGATAAGGTTAAGGAATTTGGGTTGGTTTAGTAGAAGTATGTATTCGCTTAGCTGAATCTCCATCTAAAAAACCGTTTAGTAAAATTACCTCATTAGTTACTCCAGTTGAATCTTTTATAAATCGCATAGCAGCATCAGTTTCTTTCATGTAAAATTGATTCGAACTTTGCGGGATTAAATGAACTTTGTTTTCACCTAACAAAACATAAAGACTATCTTTTTTAATAATAACATCGAATATAAGATTTGCATTTAAACGATATGTTCCAGAATAATCTTTGAGCAATGCAGTGTCTATATCAAAGTGTTTTCTTAGTATAGGTAATCTATATGCTTTGTTTGTTAAGATAGCCTCCACTGCGTTAGAAATTTCGCTTGCAACAGGATGTCTACGATTACTTAATACTATTATAGCTGTTTTGGTTTGAGAATTGTTTTTTAAGGCATAACTAAAACCGTCATTTTCTAAAAATCCACTAATATCCATTTCTGTTGAATAGTCTATAATCTTAGCTATATCTTTTGCGGTAGATTTTATACCATAACTACTAAAAGCGTTTTGGAGATTATATGTAGGAGACATTAGTAGTTTGCCTTCATACAAATACCCTCTAGCTTGATTGGTGTTTTGTTGATCGTAGTAAGTGTTTTTTAACCCAATTTTTTTTCCATAATTGTGAAGATTTTCTTGATATGTTTTGCCACTGGAAGCTTCTATTATTTTTCCTAAAGTGTTATACGCTATGTTCTCATTTGATGAATAAATATCATTATTCAATAAATTGTCTATTGTCACGCTAGAATTTTCTAATGGAAGAAATTTTGATACACTATCACTTAATTTTAATTGATTTTTATGCTTTAAATCGTGAATAAGTTTCGATGTAAATACTTTAGATAGATTTCCAATTTTAAATGGAGTTGAGTCTGTAAATACAATGCTGTCCTCATAATTTGACAATCCAAAGTGACTCATATATACTAAAGAATCTCCTTTTGTAACGAGAATTGTTCCACTAAATCGGTTAAGTTGAAGATATCGGTGTGCTAAAGTATCAATTTCAACACTTATTTGGTTAGTGTGGAATATATTATGGTTAGAATGATTTTTTTTACAGGAAACAATAGATAATAAAATTGTAATTATAATAATATGCCTCATATATATTTTTAAAATATTCACTATATAAATATAATCATTAAAATCTCCCAAATTTCAATAATCATTTTATAAAATCCTTAAATTCCCCGTTCTAAAATTACCAACCTCATAATTATTTTGAATTACGTATTTTTTAATTCTAAAATTAAGTATTAATACGTAGATTTGGTATTGTGTTAAGTTTCCATTATTTCAATTTTTGAAACATCAATGTCAAAATTTTTAATATGAATTTTTATCAAATTCTAAATTAAAAACACCTTTTTTAAAGTATTGGGAATAATAAATTGAGAACTTGACTACTAATTAATTATTGATTTAATTCGTATTAAATGCTGCCTTAAATGATTCAAAGTGAAGTAAAAACAACATGTTCCTATTGTGGTGTTGGTTGTGGTATTATTGTAAAAAAAGATAGCAACAATAAAGTTCTTGTTGAAGGAGACAAAGACCATCCGGTTAACAAAGGTATGTTGTGTTCTAAAGGAATGAATTTGCATTATGTAGCAAATGATACTTCCGATAGAATACTATATCCAGAAATGCGCTGGAGTAGATCACATCCTCGAGAACGTGTAAGTTGGGATGATGCTTTAGATAGAGCGACCAGTGTTTTTAAATCTATAATAAAAAAACACGGATCAGATAGTGTTGGTTTTTATGTGTCCGGACAAAGTTTAACTGAGGAATATTATATAGCTAACAAACTCACTAAGGGCTTCTTGGGGACCAATAATATAGATACTAACTCGCGTCTATGTATGAGTTCAGCCGTGGTTGGTTATAAGAAAACCTTTGGTGAAGATAGTGTGCCAATTTCTTATGCAGATATAGAATTAGCTGATACATTTTTAATCACAGGGGCAAATCCAGCATGGTGTCACCCTATTTTATTTAGGCGAATAGAAAAACGTAAGGAAGATAATCCAGATGTTAAAATTATAGTTGTTGATCCTAGAAAAACTGATACAGCTAATTTTGCAGATTTACATTTGCAACTCCTTCCAGGAACAGATGTGATTTTATACAATGCTATTGGGCGCTGTTTGTACAAGCGTGGGTTAATTGACGAGAAATTCATAAAAGAGTGTACAGAAGGTTTTCAAGATTATAAGTCCTTAATTTTCAAAACCTCATTGAAGCAAGCCTCAAAATTATGTGGCGTTTCAGAAAAAGATATTCAAAAAGCTGCTGATATTATTGGGCTTTCAAAAGGTTTTATCAGCATGTGGGCCATGGGGCTTAACCAAAGTGTGGTTGGGACAGATAAGAATGTATCACTTTTAAACTTGTCTTTAATTACAGGTCAGGTTGGGAAACCAGGTTCTGGGCCGTTTTCCTTAACTGGACAGCCAAATGCAATGGGCGGACGAGAAGTAGGAGGCATGGCAAATCTTTTAGCGGTGCATAAAGATTTAATGAATGAAGAGCATCGTAGAGAAGTAGCGCAATTTTGGGGAGTAGATAAGATAAACCCCAAACCAGGACTTACAGCTACTGAAATGTTTGATGCCTTAGAAAGTGGAAAAATGAAAGCGGTATGGATTGCTTGTACTAATCCATTAGTAAGTTTACCAAATTTGAATCGTATTGAAAAAGCCATGAAAAATGCAAAGTTTGTGGTAGTTCAAGAGATTTCTCATAAATCGGATACGGTAGATTTTGCGGATGTAGTATTACCTGCAGCAGCATGGTTAGAGAAAGAAGGTACAATGACAAATTCCGAAAGGCGAATTTCGTATTTACCAAAAGAAATAGAAGCGCCTGGAGAAGCTAGACCAGATGTTGAAATTTTCTGTGATTTTGCGCAACGTATGGGATTTAGAGGTTTCAACTTTAATAACGCTAGCGAGATTTACGACGAGTATGCATCCATGACCAAAGGCACAAATATTGACGTGTCGTTTTTAAATTATGATCGCTTAAAAAACGAAGGTACATTTCAATGGCCAGTGCCAGAACATAGGCACCAAGGTACAGCACGGCTTTTTGAAGACAAAAAATTTTATACGCCATCAGGTAAGGCACAATTTAATATACCTAGTACAATTGAAAATACTTCTGTGCTTCCAAATAATGATTTTCCTTTGATTTTAACCACTGGTCGTGTTCGCGATCAATGGCATACCATGACCAAAACAGGAAAAGTTTCCAGACTAAAAACACATTATCAAAAACCAGTTTTAGAAATTCATCCAGTGGATGCTTATTTAAATAAAATATCAGATGGTAATATTACAGAAATAAAAGGCGAAAATGGAGTAGTGCGTGTACGGGCAAAAATTACAGAAAACATTAAAAAAGGCGTCGTGTTTTTACCAATGCATTGGGGAAAACAATTGCAAAGTAATTTGAACCGAGCTAATAATTTAACAAATACGCATGTAGATCCTGTTTCCAAGGAACCAGACTTTAAATTTACTAGAGTCAGTGTTTCAAAATATAAAAAACCAGTTGAAAAAATTATAATTGCTGGAGCAGGAGCCGCTGCCTTCAGATTTGTCCAAAATTATAGAGAATATAATGAAATTGATGAAATTCATGTGTTTTCTAAAGAACCAAATCTTTTTTATAATCGTGTATTATTACCCGAATATGTTACAGAAGAACTAACCTGGGAACAACTCCTTAAGATAAAAAAAATGGAGTTGAATAAGCTCAATATTCATTTGCATCCAGAAACTTTAATTTCTCGAATTGATAAAGTAAACAAGGTAGTTACTGATAGCAATGGAGTAGCACATACGTTTGATAAATTGATTTTAGCTACAGGTAGTAGAGCATTTGTACCTAAAGATGTTCAAATAGATTTACCAGGACGGTTTACGATGCGAAATAAAATAGATGCAGACCAATTTAAAGCACATTTAGACGCAACAGGACTACCTCCAGAAGAACAACACGTTATTATTGTAGGCGGTGGATTACTAGGTTTGGAATTGGCAGCAGCCATGAAGCATAAAAATGCGAAAATTACCATTGTGCAAAGAGGTTCACGTTTAATGGAGCGTCAACTAGATAAAGTATCTAGTAAGTTATTGGCTTTAGATGTTCAGGAACGTGGCATTCAAATTTATTTTGATAATGAGGTGAGTACGGTTTTTGACGATGAGGATACAGGTGAATTAAATGTTACTTTAAAAAGTGGAAAATATATTACTGCCAATGCCATTGTATACGCCATCGGTACGATTCCAAATGTTGAAATAGCTCGTGAAAATGGTATCAAATGTAGAAGAGGGGTCATTGTAAATCAGCACTTACAGTCATCTCATCCAGATATATTCGCAATTGGAGAAATTGCCGAATTTAATAATCAATTATTTGGGATCACTTCGGCAGCAGAAGAACAAGCCACTATTTTAGCAAATTTTATCGCTGGTGATATCAGTGAATCCTATAGTGGTTCGGTATTAATGAATATTTTGAAATTTAATGATTTAAACCTTTGTAGTATTGGTGAAATTAATGTTCCAGAAAATGATAATAGCTATGAAGAAATTATTTTCACAGACATTAAAAAGCGTTACTACAAAAAATGTATTGTAAAAGATGATTTATTAGTTGGGGCAGTTTTAATGGGTGATAAAAATGAGTTTGCCGAATTTAAAACGATGATAGAAAGTAAAATTGAAATGGCGGAAAAACGTGATCAATTACTTAGAGGATCATCTAATGATGTGCCAGTTTTAGGAAAATTGGTATGTTCATGTAGTCAAGTAGGAGCAGGAAACATAGAAGAAACCATAGCGGAGGGCTGTACAGATTTTACAGAGTTATGCAAGAAAACTGGTGCAGGTTTAGGTTGTGGGAGTTGTAAAACTGAAGTTCGAGAAATACTTATAAACTCTAAAGTTTTAGTCTAATGGAAGAGCGATACAGATTAATGATAAACGGTGGCGTATTATCACCTGGAGAGTTAAAATATATTTGTGAAGCTGCTGAAGCTTTAGGTTTAGATGCCATTTCTTTCGGGTCTCGACAGGATATTATTTTTCCAGAGAAAATAGATGAATCTAAGTTTAGTCAATTTGAAAAAATTCAATTTGTAAAACCCAAAAGAGATGGTGTAGAGAACATAGCATCTTCTTATGTTTCTGCAGAAATACTATCCAGCACATCATGGCTAACAAGTGATCGCTATTTATATGTTTTAGAACAGTTTAAGCATAATCCGAAATTGAGGATAAATGTTATTGATCCCAAACAGCGTTTAGTGCCGTTATTTACTGGAAATGTGAATTTTATAGCTTCAAACCATGAAGATTACTGGTATTTGTATTTAAGGCTCCCTGGATGGAAAGACACCGAAATGTATCCTGCATTAATTTACAGTTGGGATATGGACAAAATTGAATTGGCCATTGAAAATATTTTGATAGAAGAGCCTGAAACTGTAGAGACTGTTTTTGAATTGGTAAGTGATGCAGTGGATACAAATAATAGAACTGTAGACAAGCCTTTAGAAGTACCTTTTTACCCATTCCCGTATTATGAAGGTATGAATAGAATAGGAACAGATCGTTATTGGTTGGGCCTATATTGGCGTAATAATAGATATGATTTGAAATTCTTGAAAGCCATGTGTGATTTATGTTCTGACAATAAAATAGGAAAGATATCTATCACACCTTGGAAATCATTTATTGTTAAGGGTATTCCGCAAAAATCAAAATTACAATGGGAGAAATTCTTAGGTAAATTTGGTATAAATGTGCGTCATTCTATGTTAGAAATGAATTGGCATTTACCTGTAAATGACAAAGAAGCACTTAATCTTAAAAAATACCTAGTTACTAATTTTGATCAGAATGATATTAGCACCTACGGCCTTACGTTTGGTATTACTAGTTATGATAGTGATACTTATAATTTTACATCTATTGTTATAGAGAAAAATAGACAACCAGAATCTGTTGGTGATTTTAAAATAAGAGATACGTATAACTTGCTCTATGCCAAAAATTTTGATCCCAATACACGTAAATATATTATGCATGTTCAAGATGTAGACAAGGTTGAATTACCTGGGCTTTTAATGGAATTAAGTCAGTTATATTTTGAACAATTAGGAACCGAGAGAGAAGAAGAAGAAACACAAGCATTTACCAAAGAAACCAGTGAAGAAGAAGTATATCAATGTTCAGAATGCTTAACAATTTACAATGCAAATTATGGAGATATTACACAAGATATCTCACCAAACACACCTTTTGAAAGTTTGGATTCAACCTATGAATGTTCTCTTTGTGAAGCACCAAAAAGCAGTTTTGAGAAGAAGATTTTGGTTAAAACGAGATAGGGTGTAAAACCATTCGTCGACACTTATTAGTCATTCATCTACACTAAAATTCAAATTGACGAAATACAATTCATATTCCTTTTACTTCAATTAATTTAACCTCTTAAAAATAGGAGAGACTATGAATATATTAAATATATTGCTCATCGAGGATGATATGATAGAGGTAATGAAATTGAATAGAACAATTTCTAAATTAGAATTGCCCCATAACATCGTAGAAGCCAATAATGGAGAAGAAGCACTTAAAGTTTTACAAAAAAAAGACGAATTACCTGACATTATTTTGTTAGATTTGAATATGCCAAAGCTAAATGGTATTGAATTTTTAAATATTTTAAAGAAAGATGATGTTTTAAAATACATTCCAACCATAATTTTAACAACATCTAACAATCAAAGAGATTTATTAGAATGTTATAGAATTGGTATCGCTGGATACGTTTTAAAACCTTTGAAATACGAAGATTATGTTTCTAAAATCGAAAAGCTTTTAGGCTATTGGAGCATTAACGAATTAAAGCAAATTTAAAATGAAAGGTATAGTATTTACTGAATTTTTGGACTTGGTTGAAGACAAATTTGGATTAGAAGTTCTTGACAAAATTATAACACAGTCTAATTTAGAATCAGGAGGTATTTATACTTCTGTAGGAACCTATAAGTTTTCAGAAATGTTACAATTGCTTCAACATTTAAGCGCTCATACAGACATCTCTATAGATGATTTATTATTAGTCTACGCCGAACATTTTTTTGGTGTTTTAGAGGAGAGTTACCCAGGCCTTTTAGCTACTTATAAAGATCCTATAGAAATGCTGTCTTCTATAGAAAATCATATACACGTGGAGGTTAGGAAAATTTATCCAGATGCCGAATTGCCGACTTTTGAAGTGTTAGAAAAAACAGAAGACTCTCTTGTTATGGTTTATAAGTCGAATAGGGCCATGCATCATTTTGGATTAGGCTTAATGAATAAAACCTTCGAACATTTTAATTCTACTGCTACTATTGTTTTAGAAAAATTAAAAGAAGATGGTACAGAAGTCAAGTTTGTAATCAATAAAAATTAATGAGTCAAGATAAAATTGACATGCTACAACGTGCGCTAGCACGAGAAAAAGCTGCTCGAAAACAGGCCGAAAAAATTCTTGAAAATAAAGCAGCAGAATTATATGAAGCAAAGCAAAAATTAGAAAAATCATACTCTGAATTAGAGGCACTTCTCAACAAAACAGATTCTCAATTACAAGGTGTTTTCGAAAATATTGTAGATGCCTATGTTATTATGGACTTAATGGGTAATATTCTTAAAATGAATGATGCTGCAGTAGGTTTATTGGGTTTTTCTGACGCTAGTGAAAATGGTAATTTAATGGATATGGTACATCCTACCGATTTAAAATTAGTGGCAGGAACTTTTAAAAATCTACTTTTTGAAGGTACAGTTACAGATTCAAACTTTAAAATAGTTACTAAGCAAAAGATAGAAAAACTAGTACATGTTAATGCTAGTATTATTTATGATGAAGGAAAACCTGTGGCTGCACAAGGTATAGTTAGAGATATTACAGAGATAAATAGTCTACAGATACAAAAAGAAAGATTATTGGAGAAGTTAGAAAAAAGTAATGACGAACTTCAAGAATATGCACATATAGTATCACATGATTTAAAATCTCCTTTACGTAGTATCGATGCTTTAGTAAATTGGATTAAAGAAGATAATAAGGACAAACTCGATGAGATAAGTCTTCATAATTTTAGTCTTATTGAAACTACATTGGAAAAAATGGAACAGCTTATTTCTGATGTACTTGTGTATTCTAGTGTTGGTGTTGAAACTTTAGAAAAAGAAACTGTTGATTTAGATGCATTGGTTTCAGATTTGAAAACTATTTTATTTGTACCGGATCATGTTTCAATATCTGTTATACAACCTTTACCAAAAATAGAGGGAGAAAAAGTTAAACTGCAACAGCTATTTCAAAATTTAATTAGTAATGCAATTAAGTTTATTGATAAAGAAGTTGGTTTAGTTGAAATAGATGTGAAAGATAATGGAACACACTATCAATTTTCTGTTAAAGATAATGGTATCGGTATTGAAGAAAAGTTTCATGAAAAGATTTTCAAAATATTTCATGCGCTAAATAAGAGTAAGCATTCTACAGGTATTGGGCTTTCCATTGTAAAAAAAATTGTGGATTTACACCAAGGCCAAATTTGGTTAGAAAGTATACCAAATTTAGGTACCACGTTCTTTTTCACTTTAAAAAAATAAGGTATGAAAACAGTACAATTAAAAAAAATTAAGACAAACGATTGGACATATTTATCACCAAAACAAACCTTGTCTAAACCATTAGTTTTGGTTTTAGGAAACAGGTACATGCTTGAAGATGAAACTATTTTTGAAGAAGTGAAAGCACTATTTCCAGATGGAGAGCTAGTGTTTGGTTCTACAAGTGGCGATATTACATCCAATACGGTTGATGACGACAGCATAACGATTACTGCAATAGAATTTGAAAAAACGGAGTTTTTAATCAAAAAAAGTAACGTATTACATTCAGATTTAGATAGCCACAAAACAGGCGTTGATTTACTAAAGCAGTTTCCAGAAAACGGTTTAAAATACGTTTTTGTATTATCAGAAGGGAGTTTTATAAATGGTAGTGAACTTACCAAAGGCATGAACACCTCTACAACCAATAATGTATTAATTACTGGAGGTTTATGTGGTGATGCGGCACGTTTTGAAAAAACATTAGCAGGTTACAACGAGAACCCAAAACCAGGAGAAATTATAGCTATTGGGTTTTATGGCGCATCTTTTGAAGCTTCATTTTCCATTCATGGTGGTTGGACACCCTTTGGTCCAGAGCGTGTGGTAACCAAATCAAAATCTAACGTGCTGTATGAATTAGATAATCAACCAGCTTTAGACTTGTATAAAAAATATCTTGGTGATAAATCTAAAGAATTACCCGCTGCGGCTTTGTTATATCCTTTAAACGTTAAGTCTTCAGAAGAAAAACAATCCTTTGTACGGACAATTCTTAATATTGATGAAGCTGATAATACGATGATTCTAGCTGGCGATATACCAGAGAATTCTAAGGTACAGCTCATGATGACTAATGTTGATAATATAGCAAATGCCTCAGAACGCGCTGCTAAACAAGCTTTAGAGCTAAGAAGTACAAAACCACAATTAGCCTTGTTGGTAAGTTGTATTGGTAGAAAATTAGTGCTAGACCAGCGTGTAGAAGAAGAAATTGAAGAAGTGGTTGCCGTAGTAGGTAATGATACCACAATTTGCGGCTTTTATTCTTATGGAGAAATTGCACCGTTTCATGGTGAAAACAATTGTCAACTGCATAACCAAACCATGACTATAACGCTAATTAGCGAATAATGAATTCATTACTAAAACGTCAAATACGAAAATATTTATCAGAAGAACAAACTACTTCTAAAGATTTAACAGCATTTTTAGATGCCGTAAATAGATCTTATACAAATTTTGATGAGCAATACGTCATGCAACAGCGTGCTATGGCCATAAGTTCAGACGAGTTGTTTATTGCCAACGAGCAATTAAAACAAGAAACGCAAGCACAAACCGAGGTTATTAATAAATTAAAACGCGTTATAGAAACCCTTAAATTTTACGAATTACCAGAGCATAAAAGTTTAGATACGGTGGATTTAGATGGTTTAAAACTAGTCGATTTTATAGATAATCAAACCAAAGAGATTGTAAAAATTAATAAGCAACGGGAAAAACTTGTAGAAGAGTTAGGGTATCAAAATCAAGAGTTAAGCGATTATGCGCACATGGTATCTCACGATTTAAAATCACCATTGCGAAGTATAGATGCCTTAACCGCTTGGTTGCATGAAGATTATAAAGATAAACTAGATGCTGAAGGTGCAAAAAGTTTAAGCCTTATTAGAACGAATGTAGAAAAAATGGATACACTTATAAGTGGTATTTTAG
Organism: uncultured Flavobacteriaceae bacterium; assembly: GCA_947502975.1. Taxonomy (GTDB): domain Bacteria; phylum Bacteroidota; class Bacteroidia; order Flavobacteriales; family Flavobacteriaceae; genus Jejuia. The sequence goes on along the minus strand of CANNBV010000006.1, from coordinate 118,590 downwards.
ACTATTCTACCATTAATAAAAACAAAACAGAATTTTACGATGTAAGTATCGACAAATTGGTTGATAATATTACAGCTACAATGCTGGTGCCACAACATATTACAATAATAAAAGCCAATAAACTGCCTGTTGTTAAAGGCGATAAATTTAGATTACAACAGTTGTTTCAAAACCTTATAGATAATGCAATAAAATATAACGATAATCCTAAGGGGCAAATTGAAATAGGTGTGGAGGACAATACTTCATTCTGGAAATTTTATGTAAAAGATAATGGTAAAGGTATAGATGAAGTGTATTTTGATAAGATATTTAAAACGTTTCAAAAATTAGAAAACAACCCAGAATCATCAGGAATTGGTTTGTCTATTGTCAAAAAAATTGTAACACTTTATGGCGGTGACATCTGGTTAGAATCTGAAGTTGGAAAAGGAACAACCTTTCACTTCACCTTAAAAAAATAATCCATGGAACACCCTAATTTATCCTATATAAATGAACTTTCTGGAGGCGATGAAGCTTTTAAAAATAAGTTGATTACTATTATTAAAAAAGAATTCCCAGAAGAAAAAGACGTGTATTTTAAGAATTTTAAGGCGAAGAATTTTAAAGCTTCAGCAGAAAATGTACACAAACTTAAACATAAAATTAGTATTTTAGGGCTCGAAGAAAGTTATAAAATAGCTGAGGATTTTGAAGATAATCTAAAAGAAAGTAATGTTTCTGGGTATGAAACATTTAATGAAATTCTTCAAAATATAACAGACTATTTAGAGACTTTATAAAGCTACTTTAATGAACTGTATTATTATTGATGATGAGGCAACAGCCAGAGCAATTATCGCTCAGTTGTGTTCAAATATTCCAAGTTTAAATATTTTAGAAGAATTTCCAAATGCAATTCAGGCTATTAAGTATTTGAATCAAAATGAAGTAGATTTAATCTTTTTAGATATTCATATGCCAGATTTTACTGGATTTGATTTTATTCAAACCTTAAAAAATCCACCAAAAATTATATTAACAACATCTGATGCTCAGTTCGCCATTGAAGCTTTTGAGTATGATTGTATTGTAGATTATTTGGTAAAACCTATTGCATTACCACGGTTTGAAAAAGCAATAAAAAAAGCAGAGTCTTTCGTATCTACTACTTCAGCAGATGCTGATAACGATAAAGTAGAAACCACTTCAGGTAACGATTTGTATGTAAACATCGATAGACGTTTGATAAAAATAGATATTCCAAGTATTTATTTAATTGAGGCCAAAGGTGATTATATTCATGTAAAAACTGAAGATAAAAATTACACAGTGCATTCTACACTGAAGAAGATTGAGGAAAAATTACCAAACGATTTATTTTTAAAAATCCATCGTTCTTATGTTATTAATGTTCAAAAAATAATTGATATTGAAGATAATAGCGTATTGATTAAAAAAGATGTGATTCCTGTAAGTCGTTCAAATAGACCTGAGTTAATGAAGCGATTAAATTTGCTTTAAACTTCCTTTTGTCATTTAGACGTCAGGAGAAATCTCATCTTATAAATCACTATAAGATAAAAATATAATGCAACATAAATATTTTGTCTATATAACATCCAATAAATACAGAACTACTTTGTATATAGGTTTTACAAATAATATCCAAAATAGATTATCTCAACATTATTTCGACTCTCAAAATGCTAAAAAATCCTTCGCAGGAAAAGTATGCTTGTAATTATTTGGTGTATTATGAAACTTTTGAATTTCCAAAACAAGGTATTGCTAGAGAAAAAGAATTAAAAAAATGGAGAAGGGAAAAGAAGAATAAGCTTATTTCAGATTTTAATCCCAAGTGGGAAACACTCAACAATGAAATATTTTGATTCACTGTTATTTCGACGTTTTTAGATATCACTTAGCATTTTATGACCACTATAATGTGATGTCTCATATGCATTCGACATGACTATCAATATTCTAAATTAATATTAGACTCATTAAAATAACCATTCGTCTACACTAAATTTTCATCCACCGAAAAATAAAAATTACAGGCCTTTAAGTATCTAGTTTTGTGGTATAAATTATATATATCATGAAAAAATTATTACTACTTATGTTATTTGTTTGTGCTCTACAAGTAAACGCGCAAACTGGAGCAGCAACTCAAGACACACCATTTAATTGCGATTATAATGCATATTTATTCCAATATAACGATGTATATGCTATTGATTTAGCATCAGGGAATTCATATGCTGTAGCAACCGATATCACAGAGGGAACGGTTAACGCTGCAGCGTATAACCCTGTAGATGGTTACATTTGGGGATCATTAAGTTTTCCTTCAAAATCTATAGTGCGTATCGGAAAAGATTTTTCGACACTTATTTTTTATGTAGATGAATTACCAACTAGCGGTCGTTATGTTGGAGATGTAAGTGCAGAAGGTATGTATTACTTAAAAGGTGGCGGTACTACATATTATGCCATAAACTTAGATCCTGAATCTGAAAAATATGGTCAGTACGAAGCTACTTTAGAGTTGCCTAAAAATCTAAGTATCCACGATTGGGCATTTAATGCTGTAGATGGTCAACTGTATACCGTAGAAAAGAAAACCAATATACTTTACCGTATTAATGCAGAAACTGGGGCAATGACTAGTTTAGGCGAAGTTCCAATTCTGTCTGGTTTAAATTATACTTATGGCGCGGTTTATTTTGATGCATCAGGACGATTTTATGTATCTGCAAATCAAACAGGAACTATTTATGTTATTCAAAGTGTACAAGATTTAGATGGTACAAATGCGATGGAATCTAACTTGTTTGCTTTTGGGCCTTCAAGTTCTCAAAACGATGGTGCGCGCTGTCCTACAGCACCAGTACCTCAAGAAGATTGTACCAATGGTATTGATGATGATGGCGACGGACTAATAGATTGTGAAGACCCTTCGTGTTCTGGTTATGCATCTTGTCCAGTTATAGAAGCTCCAACATCTGGTGGAAATGAAGGTGGTTTAGAAAGTAATAATAGACTGTCTCAACAAATCAGTAAGAGAAACTTTAACAGAGCAAAGCGTAGCTATAAATTTGATAAAACTACTGCTAAAAAGTTCAATAAATCATCTAAGTATGGAAAAAACACCTCTAATAAAGGAGGCGGATTTCAATTATCAGATTTTATCCCATTAGAAGTGATTCATGAAGATGTAGCTGTAGAATCTTCGCCTAGAGATTTAATTGGAATTACAAATGCTACCGATGTATATGCTGTTGATTATTTAAGAGCTGGAGAAACTGTAGGTTCTATCATAGCACTTAAAACTGAAGATGGCGTGTATGAACATACAAAATACATTTGTGATAGATTGTTAGGCGCAGAGCTTATTTCGGTATCAACTATAGAAATCCGTGAACAAAAATTTATAAAAGCATTAATTAAAAATATCGATGGCTCTTTAGAGTTTGTGTTGAGTCTATCAGCAAAAGCAACAGATAATAATGCAAACTTCGGCATAGAAAGCCATTGGAATTTAGATAAATATGAGAAAGATGTTCCATTTTATAATTTCCAAATTTGGTCAAACTCTCTGGATGATTTATTACACCTTGGTGAAGAAGTGGTACGTTTACTAGATGTACAAAAGCCTGTAAAAAGTTATAACAACTCAACACCTCCAACAGTTTTTATTAAAAAAGGAAAGTATCACAATGGTCGATTAGATTTACAAATTATAAACACTAACAGAACAGAAGCCGTAGTGTTTGATGGCGGATTAAGAGCTACAGAAACTAAAGGTGTGGAATATGTATCTACTAATATTGAATTAGATGGTAGTTATATTTCTGATATTGAGGTTGATGCCGGTAATTTATTTGATATTGGCTTTAGAATTGGAGATGGTATAAATACACCAGATGATTTATTCATGTCTGATGGTCCTTGGGGATACGATGACGCTGCGCCAAGTACAACTGTAAATATGTTTGAGATTTCTGAAAACGAAACTCAGTTCGAAGAAGATACATTCCCTGTAGAACGAAACATACAATTAGAAGCAACTACAAGTGACTATATTGCAGCTTACAGAGCATTAACGCCTAAGTTTAATCCTATAGATTTAACAACCTACAATAGCTTTAAGTTTAAAGCAAAAGGTACGGGAACACTCATTGTAAGGTTGGTAAAAGGGGATATCGCAAACTGGGAAACACAGTACAAAGCTACAGTATCACTTATAGAGTATGAGCAAGCATATAGTATTCCGTTTACAGATTTTGTATCTATCAATAATGAAGTGTTTGAAGCTGATAACATAACATCGGTAGTATTTACAATGTTGGCTGAAAATGGAGAGGAAACCACAAAGCGTATGACGTTGAAAGCATTACATTTCTCTAAAACTAGTACACTATCTGTAGATACTTTAGAAGATGAAGATGGTATACAAACGGTGGCATTACCAAACCCGATGCGTTCACATACAACGATAACATTTACAGCTCAAGTAAGTGAGGATCTTACTTTAGAAGTCTATAACCAATTAGGTGCTTTAGTAAAACAAGTAGATTATAAAGCAAAACGCGGACAGAATCATGTGCCATTAAAAAGAGATCAACTAAGCTCTGGTATGTATTTCTGTAAGCTTACAGGCGGAAGCACTACTTACAAGACGATTAAATTGATAGTACAGTAAATAACGAATTAGATTTGGTAAACTAAGAATTGTTAATAGCGACGAATTCAAAAGTTGAAAAGAGTGAAAAACGTAAGTTTTTTGCTCTTTTTTTTTGTTGTGCCACTATATCTTTTAAATGTATTTGGGCGTTACCACAAGGGTCGGGCTTTCCGCTATATCTTTTTTTAGTGTCATTGCCAGGAGTGAGCGACATGGCAATCTGTACACACTTAGTTCTAAATATCAGTTTGAGTGTTTTTTATAAAAAAAGGATGCCGCTACAATCCCTAACGCAAGTTCTAGCATAATAGTTAGATGTCTTATTAATTAAGAATAGTATAGGTTTTTATAGTTTAGTTTAGTACTTTTCTGATAGATAAATAAAACTGTAAATGTGTTAAACTTCAGCATAGCCAGCCAAAATGGCTATATATGCGTTAAAAAGTTCCGCATATAAATAAGTTGTACGCAATTTAAGAAATGAACATTAGGATTACATATTTCATCATCTTTTTAATCCTATTTGGTTGTAGCGACCCTTCATGTCAAATTACCCAAAACGGAATAAATAGAGACAAACCGATTCAAGACGGATTTGACTTGATTGAAATATTCGTAACGGAATTTAATGAAGAAGGAAGACCGACAAAATATACGGATGGAATATCACTCTTTTGTGGACCAACAAAAGGATTTTCTGGACATTTAGGCAAAAACGTATATAATCAAACAGAAAAAAGTTTGATTTCGAAAAATCGAAAGAAAATGGACACCATAATGGCTTTGAACGGAAACTCACTTGGCGGAGAAGGACACAACAAAAGAATTATGGAATACATTGACAGTAAAAACCTTATCGACAGTATTATCAGTGAAAACTTTCCGTTTGAAGCCCAAAGAAAAATAAGATTCTTTGAAAAAAGTGAGAATTACAAATGGGTTTTCACAAAAGACGGAGTGGCTGACCTGAAATTTTACGACTATTCAAAAAATGTGTCTGACACGCTACCTATGGACTTGAAAAAGAACCAATGGTATCTTTTAAATTTTTCTAATGCTTCGAATATAATTGACAAAGTATTTTTCAGAATAAAGAAAAACGGAGAAATAGAGCAATTTGACTATTATAAAGTAATAATGGGAGTATGAAAAAACTGCGTACAACAATGTATAACCGCAATTACGGCGGATTCGACTACGTCCGAATCCACTCGGAATTGCGAGCATCAGTGCTAAACCAAAATTAACGCATATTAACCCGTAACTGACGGTTATACGAGACCGTTACCACACATTTGAGAATAACCGCAGAACATATAAGAGAAAATTATCTGATTTTAATAATTAAGCTATCGATATTATGCTTATTTATCTATTCATTGATTTCTGGAATTTCGAATATAATTGAACATTTTAATGCTGTTATTGATTATACTGCAAATCGATTTGAGGAATACTTTTACATTGCAACAAGCAATTATTATTTGAGACCCTCATTAATCTTATTAATTCCAATAGTTGGAATTTTTACTAATAAAAAAATTGGATGGATATTAATTCAATCATATTTCTATTTTTTGATTACAAATTTGGTGTTTCCTGCAACTAAAATTGACTTGACAGACAATACTCTGATTATTCTAAATATTATCGGATTCTTACTCATAATTCTGATTATCATACTGATGAATAAAAAGAAAATAAGTAATCTCGTATATGGAATTAAAAAAGCGGAATTGATTAATAAGAATATTATAGCTTCTGTTATCGGAATTTCAATAACGATAATTTTAGTTATGATTAAAGGGAATGGAATTTAAAAAACGTGTGGTAACACCGTGTAAAAAACATTGCTTATTTTAGTTCTACTGTTTGGGCGTTGCTCATTTAATAGCTTCTGATTTTCCTCCGGAAAATCCGCGCTTATTAAAACGCAACATTCCTTACACAAGCACGTTACCAGCCATTAACGCCAATCAATGAATAAAAGATTCAATCCAGAAACAAATCCTGTATTTGCCCGTATTATTGACAATATTGAATCTAGTCTAGAATGTTCGAAATTTAGTGAATATGAAAGCATAATTGATATTGATACGTGGGAAAACATCAAACAAAAAATGACACATAATACAAAATTGGCTGAAAGTGGATTTGGCTTTTGTATTACAAATTTTTATGAATTTGGGGATTTTAAACGTTTAATTGTGATTAACATGGAAAACTGCAATCGAGCAGAATTTAATGAAAGAGAGACTGGAGCAATAATTCTTCATGAACTTGGACATTTATTAAATTTTCCTGAGTTAATAACAGAACAGAATTTTTTGTATTGTTATACTAATGCAATTCCATATAATAAGGTTTTAGACCAGGAAATAAAATCAAAGAATCAAATGAGTATGGAAATATATGCCGATTCCTATGCCAATCTGAATGGCTATGGAATTGAGCTGATGTCTACCTTTGAAAAACAAAATATAATGTTTGAACAGAAAATTGGATATTTTGAGGAAAGAGTGGCAAGCATAAATAAAAAAGAATTTTTTGAAGGAAACATTATGCCAATAAATAAAAACGGCTGGTAACAATGTATAACCGCAATTACGGCGGATTCGACTATGTCCGAATCCACTCGGAATTGCAAGCGTTAATGCTAAACCGAAAAATAATAATCTAAAACCCGTAACTGACGGTTATACGAAACCGTTATAAAACATTTGAAAGAATTCTGGAAAAAATATAAACTATTGATTTTAATATTGCTTTTTGCAGTTATTGGGATTAACGGGTTAAAAAATATTCCCGAACACTTCTTTTATTCTCAAGAGGAATTTTTTAATAATGCAGTATCTGAATCTTATAACGAATCATACGACGGAATTGTGAAGCGGAAATTTTATTTAAAAGAAGGTGGTAGAGATGTCATTATCCTAAATAAAAATGGAATAACAAGACAGTTTGACTTTGTTTATGAAAACCCAAACCTTTATGAATTTATAAAAGTCGGAGATACTCTAATAAAGAAAAGCGGAACTAACTCAATAATCATTAGACGTTCTGAATTAGATACAATTATAAATCTAAAGTTTGAGAATTTAAAAGGAGCCGAATTACACTCTGATAACAATAAATATCTGAATAATTAAAAAACGTTTTACAACAACGGCTATAGTTCATTGCTTCTGACTTTCCTCTAGGAAAGTCCTCACAAATTTTCTATCTTCGGTTTACGGCGGAAAACCCTCGCGGATTTTCACGCAACGAAACCATAGCCAAACACGTTGCCACCAATTAGAGAAATGACTAAAGAAGAAATCTACCAAAAAGTAAATAGCGTTGTCGGAATTGAAGGAATGACAGGAAATGAACGCCTTTATGCAAGTGGATTAATGGACGAATTTGACAAAGCCAAAAAATCGGACAAATACAAAGCTCGAACAATACTTCAAGCATTGAAATTTGACGAACTTTCAATTGGCAGAATAGTTGGATTCTCAATGGATTCTTTGAAATATCCAAATGCTTGGGATTTTCCGAATGAAAACTCAAATGGACAAGAAAATGAAACAAAAGCTGTATTAGAATATTCCAATCTCAACGAAGTTGGAATGGGTGCACCATTGAGTGGAAAATGCAAAATCAAACTTAATGGGAATAAAGAACTTCTGATTCCCGAAAATTGTGGCGGACCAGCAATTTGGACTCGAAACGGACAAAAAGTTGCAATACCGATTTGGAACAAGTCATTTTTTGGTGAACCATTCCAAAGAATCGGAATTGTGGATTTGAAAAAACAAACGTTGACTAAATACAAAAAGAAATTTCGGGTTTTAGATTTAAGGTCATTTAGTGGAAAGAATATTGTAGGATTTGATAGTCCAATACACCGAATGAAGAAACTTGAATTTGACTATATTAACGAACCGATTGAAAAAACTATCGGAATAAAATAACTGGTGGCTACACCGTGTATAATTCATTGCTAGTTCTAGCCTACTTGGAAATTCCTTCGGAATTTCCTCTGGCTCGTTTTAGTTTACTAATTTAGTTGCTTAAACACGCAACGAAATCATACACAAACACGTTAGCTGTAACCTATGAACAGAATCCTATACATTTTTGCCATATTATTTATTTTGATCAGTTGCGGACAGACTTCGAACAGTAATTTAGAATACAATCAAGATATTTATAATTTAATGAAAGTTGTTATAAATGAGCAAGAATTGAATTTGAATTATGGTCTTAAAATAGAACCTGAACAAGGTTTTGACCCGTCAAATACTGATAGTAAAATATTTGAGTCTTTAATGACTGAACAGGAAACCAACGTTGAATTTAAAATGTCTGATTCAATTATTTATTCTTATGAACTGAATTCTGAGAATTTGCTTGCTGATTTAACAAAACAAGATATTTCCGAAATGATTAAGCAAAAAGAAAAGCTTAAATCATTCAAATGGAATAATAATCAACTTGGATTTGATCTTTCTAATAAAAATAACTGGTACAGTTTTTCAGTACCACTCTTTTCGGAAGACAAGTCAAAAGCAATTATAATGATTCGAGATTTATGTCCAGGACTATGTGGTGGTGGAAAAACAATTTTGTTCATTAAAAAGAATGAAAAATGGACTTCGAATACTGGAATGATATGGTTACATTAGAGAAAAGGCAACAGCTAACACCGTGTATAATTCATTGCTAGTTATAGCCTACTTACGAAAGTCCGCTAGGACTTTCTATCTGTGTTATTTGCTAACTTTAGTGCTTAAATACGCAACGAAATCATACACAAAACCGTTGTGTGCAATACCGAGAAACTCTCGAACGAAATGAATAAAATGACATATATAATAATTGGAATTATAGTAATTGGAGTAATATTCTTCTTGACTAAAAACTCAAAACCTCAATCAAGCCAAGATGAATTTTTCATATCTACAGTTTCTCAAAGTGCCGACCGAATAGAAAAACTCGGACTAAATAAGCCGTCGGAAGATGTATCACACATACTAGATGATAGTCAAATTCAAATTCCTATAGTTACATTAAAAGAAGAGAAAGTTGAGTATAAAGCTGACCCAAATAGAGAATGGATTATAGAATTGACTATTCCAAATGGGACAACAATAAAGCAAAAAAAATTATATGAATTGTTCGATTACGAGTGGCGAACAAGTTTTACGTCAACAATTTTTGGACATTCGCCAGAAGACGAAAGATGGACTTATGCTCTTGCTGGAGACGCACCAGAAACTTATGACCAAATTCAAGTTGCAATTGGCTTTCTCGATGTATTTAATGATGAAAATCCAAGTTTTGACGCACAAGAGCTGAAACGCTACATTATTGAATTAAAGAAAAGATTAAAAAAACACTCATTAGCTTTTGAGATTAAAGAGACTGAATCAAAAGAATCCGCAATTGAAAAAAGTAAACAGCTAGTAAAACTAAATCAATTATTCGATAAAGGTATTCTCATTGGACTTCAAAGTGACAACAGATTTGATGGTAGAGAAGTTTGGGATGTTTTACAAAGTTTAGGGCTTAACTGGGGAGATGGAGATTTATTTCACTGGAACAATAATTCGGACTATGCATCGGACCAACACTTTAGCGTTTGGACTTCAACCGAACCAGGTTATTTTCTTCCAGAACAAATCAAGAGCGGAAATATGAATCCAGCGAATTTAGTTTTTGGTTTTTCTATTCCAAGAAGCGCAGACCCAATGAATGTTTACCGAGTTTTAGTGAATTCTGTAAAATATTGTCAAAAAAGGTTGGGCGGAGAAATTATAAACAGAAATGGAGAACCATTCAATGAGCAATTGGAATTAATGGAATTGGCTGAATTGATAAAACAAATGAACGATAATGGTATAATTCCGGGCTCTGACAACGCTCTAATGCTATATTAACCAAAAAGTACTGCACACAACAATGGCTATAAGTAATTGCTTGTTCTCGCCTACTTCTGAAAATCCTTGTGGATTTTCTATTCAGTTTGTATTTGCTAATTTAGTTGCTGAAACACGCAACGAAATTATACACAAACACGTTAGCATACATTTGAAATGACTCTTTCCGAAGTATATTTTTATATGATAATTATAATTTACCAACTGTTCAGTGTGGTGATTATAACTTTTACGGAAGACTTAAAAGAAGATAAATATTATAAACGATACCTTAAAATCACTTTCACAATTGGATTTCTTGGAATTATAATGGAACTGTTGAATTGGAATTATCTATGTCAATTTAATTGTACACTTTTGACCTTCTCTCCATTTTTGACCTTAATAATCTCAAAAGGAATTGTTGAATTTTATAAAAGGATTATTAATAAAGAAGGTTTTCAAATGCAATGGGGAAAATTATCAGACGGAATATGGGTTAAAAATAACGGAAATTTAAATCATAAAGGATTTTATGGATTTTACACAGTCAATATCGTCGGATTCCCATTTATGATTATAGGAATGCTATATATATTAATTGAAAAAAACGTATGCTAACAAAGTATAAAAATAATTGCTCGGTCAGTGCCTACTCGGAAAATCCTGCCGATTTTCCTCTGGTCTGTCAACTTTTGTTAAATTAGTTACCAAACCACGCAACTATTCTTATACGTAACCGTTAGTAAACATATAAATGAACATCAGTAAAAATATATTCATAATCCTATTTTTATTACTAACGACAATTAATTTTGCGCAAACTACGGCAGATATAAATTGTGAAAGTGAAATAGAAACTATTGAAACCGAAATTAAAAACCAAAATACAGTTTCCTACAAAATTGTTTTTTCACAAAAATCGTACACGAAAGAAAGTTTTGAATTTAGCGAAGGAATAGTCGTGATTTCTGACTTAAATAACAACCTTAACATTGATGAAATCGCAAAAGTAATAGCAGCAATTGGAGCTGAAAATAAATTAAGTAAAATGCTTGCTTTTAAGACTTGCAAAGCTATAGAGTTTTATTTTAATCCAAATAAACTCACATCTGAACAGGCAGATTATTTGGAAAAAAACTTATTGCCAAAAATTGAAATTGACTTAAATAAGACTTTAAGTAAAAAGGAAAGAAAAAAGAACAAGCAGAAACGTGACCTAATAGAAATGGTCTCTAATAAATCTTGTGAAAAACTTGAAAATTCTAAAATGAAAAAATTGAATGCGGAGGAATTTAATCAAATAGTTTCATCAATTTCAGCGGAATATTCTGAAAAAACTCAAAAGATTTATGATATGTCTTTTGAAGAAAGTGTAATGCTGTTTTTAAACGACTTGACAGAATATATATTTAGGAATTGTGAAGAGTTGAAAAGATTATTAGCTGAATAAATACGTTTGCTAATAACGTGTATAATTAATTGCTTGATTATAGCCTACTTGGAAATTTCTTCGGAATTTCCTCTGGTTCGTTTTTGTTTATTAACTTAGTCCTAACCTACACAACTAAGCATACACGAACACGTTGTACAACATTTGAATGAACATTAAAACACTTCACATAATTTTATTGTTTTTGAGTATACATTGTTATTCTCAACATACTGAAAAGTTCAATAATATTACATCAAACTTAAAACCATCAGATTCTTTAACAGTTGATTTAAAGTTCAGTAATGGAAAACAAAAAGAAATTGGAAAAATCTATGAGTATGAGTTTAACGATTACGTTTATTCATTTTACTATGGAAAGCAAATAGAATATTACAGGGATGGTTCTCTTGCTTATGAAAATGAATATAACGATTATGGAATTTTACTTTCCTGCAAGTGGTATGTTGGAAGTAATAATTTGTTACGTGAATCTGAAACTTTAAAAATTGATTCAAATGCAAAAAATGTAAAAGAATTCTTTGAAAAGGAGAAACACTTGACCATTACTACCAAAGAAAAAATATATAGATATGACAATAAAAAGTGTGAATATTACTTAAAAAAAGAAGGCCTTCGAATTAATGGTAAAAAAACTGGTTTGTGGAAAATATATGAAAAAGATGGAAGTACGAAAAAGGAAGAAATGTATTAACAGAATGAAATTAAATTTTCTGAAATGGAATTAGAAAAAAAATACGAATACCTAAAAGCTCATTTTGGAGAGAAAAATATTCAAATTGATTATTACGGAGATTCATTTAATAAAATAAGAATAACGCATCTTCCTACTGGAAAACAACAATTCGGAAATAAAAACAAAACACAAATTGAAAACGCAATTATTGCTCTAGAAAAATTAAAAAACGAGTTCATTGAGTAGTCTAATCTTAATTAAAAAAACATTGTACAAAAACGTGTATAGTTCATTGCTCGGAAATTCCTATCGGAATTTCTATCGCTTCTGAAAAATAGGCTTCTCTTTATTTGCTATCTTAGTGCAAACGCAATGAAACCATACACGAACATGTTGGCAACAAGCTTAAAAATGAAACTGAAAACAATAATATTAGCAATGGGAATCCTATCATTTCTATTTGGCTGTAAAAAAGAGAATAGATATACAGACAAGCACGGAAATGTTATAATTGAAAAAGGTGATAAAACTTATATAACCCCCAGCAGAATATGAGAAAACTGGAGCATCACATAAAATATTTTTACGGAATGAAACTGATAAAACTGTGAGTATAAAAGACAAATTCACTCTTAAACCGAATGAAGAGAAAATATTCAAATTTGTAGATACAGATTCAATTCTATTTAATTTTGGAGCTAAAATATTTTTCGGAGACACAGGACTTGAAGTCGATGAAAAAAAAGGGGAATTAGCTGGAATTGGTGGTGAATATTGGGAAAAGTACAAAGTACCTGATGATGTAGAATATGGATTCGTAATAGTACCACCAGGTAAAGGAGGTATGCCGATTGAATAAAACCAGTTGCCAACAATGTACAACCGCAAATACGGCGGATTCTACATGTCTGAAGTAGTCAGTGTTCAATCGAAAATTAACTCATATTAATCCGTAATTGATAATTATACGAGACCATTGTATTACATTTGATAAAACACACGAATTTGAAGAAATACAAGACTCTTATTTTAGATTTTGATGGTACCATAGCCGATACAAAAGAGAGTATTTTGAAGAGTATGAAATTTGTAGCAGATAGTTTTCATATTAATGACTTTGATGAAAAATTGATAGAGGATTTAATAGGGTTGCCCTTAGCGACTACTTTCAAAAACGCTTTTTCTTTTGACAAAAAGCAGGTCCAAGAAGCAACTTTGGTTTATCGTAAACATTATAATGAAATTGTAATCGACACAATTTCACTTTTTGATGGTGTTAAAGACACACTGCTATATTTTCATAACAAACAAATGCATTTGGCTATTGCATCAAGCAAAGGAAAAGAAGCACTAGTTGAGATATTAAAAAAGCAAAACATCTATGATATGTTTTCATTCGTCGGAGGCGAAGAAGATGTGAAAAATAAAAAACCAGCACCAGATATTATCAACCTCATAATAAACAAATATGGCTATAATCCAAATAATTGTTTAGTTATTGGAGATACAACTTTTGATATTGAAATGGGACAAAGAGCTAATGTGGATACTTGCGGAGTTACTTATGGAAATAATATGAGGGAGAAATTAAAAACTCAGAGACCTAACTATATTGTTGATAATTTTAGAGATTTAATTGAAATTGTATTTTAATTAACGGAAAATAACCAATACAAAAGAGCTCTCTAACCTTGTTACATTACTAAACTCAATATTGGGTATAACTAACTTAATTTCTATTTCATAAACCCAGGCTTCCCATTCAAATACCACTTAAACCTTATCCCAATTTCAGTAAAGGTAAAACCTGCGGCAGTAGCAGAAGCAATATTACTTCTAGTACCATAAAGATTAAGTAGTGAGCGTTCAGAGAATTTATAACCTAAAGCCCCTTGCACGCGGTAGGTACTTTGTTTGGCATCATCTTCAATAAACTGATAGCCCGTTGCAGCGGTTACTTGGTAAAACCACTCCTTAGATTTTGTTATGGCTTCATCTTTTATTAGGTTTATAAATACCTCAGTAGCATTGAACTTTTCTGGACTAAAATAAATAGTCGGCACTTGGTTTTTAAAGGTAATATACTGGTAGTTAAGCCCGGCTTTTAAAGCAGGTTTACCTAAAATATTATAATACAACGATGTAAATAATAGATTTCTAGTGTTGTCATCACTTTGGCTAGTGTAATAATACTGCGTAAACCAACCTAAATTAAAATTAGTACTTAAGTTATAATTGGCGTAAAAGTTATTCATTACAATTTCTCGGTCTAATAAATCTGCATTAAAATTTTGAATTTCTCGCTTGTAACCTACATCTAATACCTGCAGTTTAAATGGTTTTATATTAAAAGACACATCGGCTAAAAGCTGTGTGTAATCATCAGTATCTGCTTTTGCGGAAGTCATGCCCGCAGTGCCTTTAAAAGTAATGTTTGGTAATAGTTGGTAAGCCAAACCTAAAGCGATATTATTTGATGTTGCTTTGTTGTTAGTGACACTATTGCTAGTTGTGCGATACCCATAGTTTGCCACCCATTTAAAACGTGTTGAGGTAGGAAACTCTAAATTAGTTAGAAATGCGTAGGCTTCATTATCGCCATTATCAAAGGTGTAACTAGCTTTAGTTTCTAAAAAAGGTGTAAACTGAGTGTTTAGCGTTTTTATAAAGTTGGTAGCATCTTTTTGATTGTCGTAAAACTTTAATGTGTTTTCTGCAGATTGATAAGCATCATCATATTTACCTAAAGCTTTTAATGCATTCGCTTTTCCTAAGTTGCCATCAAACGATGTACTATCGTTTTCTAAAATACGGTTGTAATCTGCAACACTCTTTTTAAAGTCACTTTTATAAATATTAAGTGTGGCGCGTAATGCCAAGACCCAATTTTCATTTGGTTGATTAGCTATCAACGTATCAATTAATGTTTGAGCAGTTTTATAGTTTTTATTCCAAATTAAGGCTTGTATGTAGCGTTCTTTTGTGTTTTGTATTAACACGGTATCCGTTAGATTACTAATAGTGTTATAAGCTTCATTACTAATATTTAAAGCGTCTTTATCTTTTCCTTTTAAATGTTTTACCAAAGCTAAACCATTTAGAGCTAAAGTTTTATTGTTTTCAGTATTACCAATTCTGTTATATGTAGTTTCAGCTTCATCTAACTTACCAGCAATAATGTATAAGTTGGCTAAATTTAATAAGGTGTCTTTATCATCCTTAAAAAGAATGAGATTCTCTTTTAAAAGGTTTTCGGCCTGTTCATACTTTTGCGCTTGTTGGTTTTGGTAAGCATATCCTAAATAGATGTACTTTTTAGAGGTTAATGCATTTTGGTTTCCTGGAGAAACCTCTAAAGCTTTATTCACATAAATTAAAGCTTCATCATATATTTTAAGATTTGATAGTGTATTTGCATAACCTAAAAGAGCTGGGAAACTTATGTCATTCTCTTCAATTAAAGTTTCGTAAAACGATTTTGCATTGTTGTAGTTTTTATTCCAAAGTAAGCTTTCGGCGTAATTCAATTTTATTTCAAAATCATTAGGATACGTTTTTAACAAATCTGTGAAGATGTCAACTGCTTTTTCAGAATTGCCTAATAAACCAACAGCTCTTCCGTAACATAAGGTTGCGGTTTTATTTTTAGGATGCTCTTTTAATACAGCTTTAAAAAACGATTCAGCTTTTATGTATTGTCCAGTTTCTAAGTAGGTAAAACCTTCTTGCATATTTTGAGTATATGCGAAAGTGGTGATAAAAAACAGGATTAATATGATGTAAAATTTAGTACTCATGATTTAGGTTTTTGTGATACTGCAAGTTAAGGACAAAACCTATTTCATTCATCTACAGCAATCCGCCACTCACCGAAATTTGACCGCCTTCCGTTGAATGTTGTGACATCTTTGTATCAGAAATCACAAATATTAATCATTAAAACTTAGAAATTATGGCACTTAAAATTAAAGAGAACAACGGAATTTTTTTTATTGAAGGATTTATTAATGGGTCTACTGTTAAGCAGTTTAAAAGCCATTTAGACTTTTTAATACTTTACACAAAAGGACTGACTATAAATATAGAAGGTGTGAAACTTATTGACGCAAATGGTATGAAAGCTTTTAGAGATTTATATACTACTGCACTAATGAGCAAGAAGCACTTCTCAATTATTGGATATGGATGTAAAGAAATTTTTCAAGATTTCGAAACTAACATTGCAGCTTAAATAGAACAATCCCAAATCTACAAAAATCAATATAATGCAAGTTCTAACAGTATTAAAAGCAAAGAAAATTACCCCAGAGCAGTTATTTATGATAAGTGTTCTGGCGGTAAATGCAGGAAACTATCTGTATAATCTAATTCTAGGTCGTCTATTAGGACCTGCTCAGTTTGCGGATGCAGCTGTACTAATCACACTTTTATTAGTATTGTCTTTTGCAGCTATGACGTTTCAATTAGTAACTGCTAAATTTTCAGTGCTTTTTGAAAATCAAACTTTTAAAAGCTTTATAACTAAAGTTTACAAAAATGCCTTTATTGTTGGAATGATAATGGGAACGCTTATTATCATATTTTCTACAGAATTACAATCGGTATTTAATACATCATCTTCAACTATGTTCATCGTATTTGGTTGTGGTGTGCCTTTATACTTTTTAATGAGTGTGAATAGAGGTGTGTTTCAAGGAAAAAAATCATTTAAAAGTTTATCGATCACGTATCAATCTGAAATGTTAAGTAGATTAATCATCACTTTAGGATTGATCTTGATTTTTAATATCCAATCTTCAGTAGTTATAGCTATTGGTATTTTGGCATCATTAGTATTTGGACTTTTTCCTTTCAAATCAGAAAATATATCACTTAAGACACATATATCACTTCCAAAAGTAGAATCAAAGCATATTAAGCATTTCTTTGTTATTACTGCATTTTATGAATTGACTCAAATCATTATTAATAATAGTGATATCCTTTTAGTAAAACACTATTTCGAATCGTACGAAGCAGGATTATACGCTTCTTTAGCTTTAATTGGACGTATTGTGTATTTCATTGCATGGATGTTTGTGATGTTGTTATTACCAACTGTAGTACAATTAAAAAAAGATGGTAAAGCAACTGCGCCTGTACTATTTAAATATATAGGATACATCGCGGCTATATCTATAAGTATTATTTTGGTATGCTTAAGTTTTCCAGAACTCATTATTAATATATTGTTTGGAGAAAGTTATATAGCCATGGCTCCGTTACTATGGAAATACGCCATAGCTACAAGTATGTTTGCAATTTCAAATATATTCGCTTATTACTATTTGTCTTTAGATAAGTATATACCAGTACTTATTTCTGGTGTGTTTGGTATGCTTCAAATGGCATTAGTTGTCTTTTTTCATGACAGTTTAGAACAAGTTGTGCATATGCAAATTATTGCTATGCTATTGCTTTTAGTTATTCAGATTGTCTTCTTTAAGCTAGATTATAAAAAGGCTTAATCTAAAGTAAATTACCATTCACCTACAGTAAAATTCCAACGGTCTAAAAACCCCCAGTTTACTTCAATATATATCCCAAATTTGTAATATAATTTTAAAATCACAAATCATGAAATTAGCCATTGTTACAGCATATCCGCCAAGTAAAGTTACTTTAAATGAATATGCATACCATTTAGTAAAACACTTCAGACAAAAAGATGAAATTACAGAATTGATTCTTTTAACCGATAGAACTGAAGGTAAAAAAGATATTCAATTCACAGAAAACGGATGTAAGATTACCATTAAAGAATGTTGGTCTTTTAATAGTTATTTAAACATTTTTAATGTTACTAAAGCTATTAATGCAGTTAGCCCAGATGCAGTATTATTCAATCTTCAATTTATGAAGTTTGGTGATAAAAAAATTGCAGCAGCTCTTGGCTTGATGTTACCACTAGTGTGTAAATTAAAAAAGATCCCAAATATTGTATTGCTTCATAATATTCTTGAAGAAGTTGATTTAGGAAGTGCAGGATTTACAAGTAATAAATTGATGCAAAAGATTTACGGATTTATAGGAAGCACACTTACAAGATTAATTCTACAAGCAGATACAGTTGCAGTAACCATGCAAAAATATGTTGATATTTTAAGTAAAAAATATAATGTGGATAATGTAAAGCTAATTCCACATGGTACTTTTGAGATTCTTGAAAAACCCACTTACGATATACCATTAGAGCCTTTTAAAATCATGACTTTTGGAAAGTTTGGAACGTATAAAAAAGTAGAAGGTATGATTGAAGCTGTAGAAATGATAAGAGATATTTCTGATCTAAATATGGAAATAGTTATTGCAGGTACAGATAATCCAAACACTCCTGGGTATTTAGAAAGTGTAAAACAGAAATATGATTATGTTGAAGGTGTTACATTCACAGGTTATGTTGCTGAAGAAGATGTACCGAGGTTATTTAAAGAAAGTGCAGTAGTAGTGTTTCCATATACATCTACAACAGGAAGTTCTGGTGTTTTACACCAAGCAGGTAGCTATGGTAAAGCTGTAGTGATGCCAGATTTGGGCGATTTAGCACTATTAGTTCAAGATGAAGGTTACAAAGGTGAATTTTTTGAACCTACGAGTCCAAGTAGTTTAGCAATAGCTATTCAAAAAATACTTGAAGATAATGCATATAGAGTAGCTATGGAAAAAGCTAATTATAAAGCAGCTACAGCTTACCCAATGTCTAAAATAGCTGATATGTATTTAGAAACTTTTGAAAAAATTATTAGCGAAAAATCGAAAGAAGAAATAGTTATCGCTTAATTATTTTCCAGAAATATATTTAAAAGCAGGTTTAGTCTCTCCGTTTTGGTCAATAAAGCCAAAACATCCTTGAGCCTGTTTTCTCCAAGGAAGTCTACCAATGACTTCCTTTGGTATTTTATTATAGTCGTAAAGTGTCCATGACATAAACTGAATGTTGTTTTTAGCAAATACGGTTTGCGCTTCTTGATGATATTCTGCTTGATCGTTTTCTGAATTTCCAAAAGGACTCCAAAGCCCTCTGTAGGATGATAATCCAAATTCTGTAATTATAGCAGGTTTGTTTGGTATGTTTTCTTTTAAATCTAGATATGTTTTTTCTAAGTTGTCTAAATCTTCATAATAATGAAAGGATACAAAATCTACTTTCTCTTGTAATATGTTTGCACTTTCAGCATTAGACCATCCAATCGTAACAGGATGATGTTCATCAATAGATTTTACTAAATCTATCATACTATTTAACCAGGCGGTAACTAATGTTGTATTACGCGATTCAAAATCTAAATTTGGTTCGTTTTTAATATCCCAACCTAATAGAGCAGGGTGGTCTTTTAATTTATTTACAATAATCTCGGCATGTCTTTGATTAAGAGACCAGTTTAAGACTGAATAATCACCATAGAAATCAAAGAGTGTCACGAGTACTTTTAAGTTATTATCTTCAGCAATATTTAAAGTTTCTTCTAACTTATCGAGCTTTTTAGGACGTACTGCCGCTTTTCCAAAATCTTCATATGGCACAAAAATTCTAACTGAATTTAATCCTGCATCTTTGATGATTTTGAAGTCTTTTGAAATTGAATCTTTAGAGAAATCATCATTAAACATTTGCCAAGGATTTTTTTGAGGATAGTAGTTTATCCCTTTTATATCGATAGCATGTGTTCCAATTGTTTTGTTTTGACGTTTGTATGGCTTGGTCGTTTTTTTTATCAAGTGTCTAATGCGCCAAAATCCATCTTCTAGTAATAGTATGATTTTATAAGTAGATTGCTCTGAAGTTTCTAAAATTAATTTTCCTTTTTCTAATACACGTTTGTATTCTACAACATCATAATCTGTAATAACTGCTAATTGCCCATCTTCGCTAAAAAATTCGAGTGTTGGATGATGTTCTAAAGTAGTGCTTTCAACAGAAATAGTTTCTTTTTTGTTAAGGAGGATATTATCATAAATATTTTTCCTTGCACTTTCGGTATAGTAATCATCAATACCTACTGTCGTATTTGTTTTGTAAGACACTTGTTTTACATACCACGCATCTAGATAGTCATCTTGAATTTGGTCGAGTGTTTGAGCATCCATAGCTCTACCTTCATTATTTAAAGGCGCCCAAGTTATTTTTGGTAAATATTGCTCTACCTTTTTTATTTCGGTATGTAGCATGGAGCTTCTATCGGCACCAGTATTTAGATAACTAAATAAACTACTAATGCCAAATACCACCAAGGCAATAACAAGAATGTATGATATTACTAGAGCAGCGCGCAATATGTTTTTATTAATGCCCGTCATATTTTTTTATTAGTAACAGGTTTTATAATACCAGCAACTTCAATTTCAAAATTATAGGTGTCGTTAGGGAAATTATTATCGTCTAACGTAAACGTCGCATAACCTTCAAAAGATGGTTTTATTAGATTTTTAATTAGTTTTTCATCTTTAAAAACTGAAAGCGATACTTCTAAGCCATCAGGAATCATTTGATTCATAAAACTTCTTAAAGGACCTACAGTTATGGTTCTATTGTCATCTGAAAAATGAATATCATAATCTGATAATGCGGATTTGTAAGCTAATTGTAGTGAGTTACTTTCTGCTATACCTTCAATTAATGCTTTAACACTCCAATTGTCTTCATGGTCTGGGTGAATCATTTTTGCAGAAGCAATGCCATTTACAGTTGTTCCTGATGTTTTTAAAATAGCTTCATCTTGGTTAGATATGTAGAATGCTACATAAGTACCATCGCTCACAATATTTCCATATGTATCTTTTATTATTGATGTTGAAAACGACGTAACTTGATTACCATCTGCATATTCATGATGTCTTTCAAAATCAATAATAAAATTTGTTGGGATATTTGGGAGTACATTAATGGTGAACTCTTTTGAGTTTTTTTCCATACATTCAGAGCTCACTAGCATTCTCCCACTTTTAGTTTCAGAAAATATATTCAGATAACTAATACCATGTTCTGTAGTAACACTATTGTTGTATTCATTGTCTAAAAACTGATGCTTTATATTAACTTTCGTGCTATCAGGTAATGTATTATCGTAAACATCGGTTGGCATAACTACGAGCATGCTAAAATCGTTTCCTCCAGCCGCTATACTAGGTGGTCCCAAATATGTTTCCATTGTATTTACTTCGGCAAGCGGTGCTATTTGTAATATTCCTGATAATGTGCCATCACTAGATAATAATTGCCAGTTTATTACTCCAGCTTTATTACTTATTGTTTTAGGAAATGTAAAATATAGAATATCAGATTTAAGTGTGGGTTTCAAAACCGTATTACCATAACTATGACTTATATAAAGTTTAGGTTTTGAATTTTTTGAAGTTGAAAACTCTAATACAATAACATCTCCTGCAGTAAATTGGTTGACTTTAGTTAATAACTTAAAGTCATCTTTTACAGTATTTGACATACTTGTATTATCCACTAATAAAAATAGACATGTAATTATTAAATATGTAAATTTTAACTTCATTAATTTGGATTTCCAATGTAGGTGTTCAATTCAATTTTAATAAAACTATAGTTTGAATTTTTAATAGGTTGTAATATATCATCATTTTGATTAAGGGTCCTGTCGGGAACTATTTTTTGTGCTATAGATGCGTTAGGTAGTCCGTTAACAAAGCAATTTGTCATATTCTTATTTATGATTTTAAACATGTCATCATTTAAAAGATGATATGAAAATTTTTGTTGACGCTGTTGCCTAATACCTTCTTTCAAAAATAAGTGGTCTACCCAAAGTATAGTTTTATTTTCATCATAATAAGAAATTAGTAATTGTGGAATTGTGATTTCTTCTAACCCCGAATTGAAAAGCTTACCTGTAATTGTTTTTGCGTCAATTTTTAAATCGCTTAGGGTAGCACCTTTATACAAGTCTGAACTTGATACATTTCCTGCAGCTTGTAGATTAAATTTAGTAGGTTGCTCTTCAAATGCTACAGGAGTAAATTCATCAGGATTAAATGTTTTAGGAATAGAATCTTGAGTTTTAGACCAGGCAATACCTTCAAAATTAATTTTAAAAGCACTCACTTCTTTGGGCATCAGTTTGTGTTTTACATGATATTTGGCATTATAAGTTGCCAATTCTTTGTCATTATCATTGTATAGTGTGCCCTTTAAAACTATATCGGCAGGCACGTTATCTATGTTTTGTATTTCTCCGATTAAAGCGTAACTGCCCCTATATTTTACTAATTTAGCTGATAATATTTCTAACACAGGCTGTTTTAAAACATCTTCATGATGGGTTTGTTCTGTAGTAATTCGTCTTCTCCCTTGGTTAAAATATCCTGTTGTGTTATTGGAATATAATTGGTCTGGCGGTAAATCTAAATCGATCTTATCTGGCTGTAGAAACCATTTGTTATTTAACCTTACCAGAGACTTATAATCGGTTTTATTTATTTTTTCCAAAGGCGTGATCCATTTTGTATTCACTTTAACAGAAGCTAAACTATCAGATTTTGAAATGATAATTGTTTCGATAGCATCTAATTTTGCATACGAACTTAACAATCCATCAGTCACTGAAATTTCTAACATATACTGTGCAATGGTCAGGTTACTTTTTGGGTTAATCAAACCATGTGCAGTTTCAAATTCTTTAAAGTCTAATGCATCATAGTAAGCTAAAATGGCATTTTCAGGAGTATTGTGACTGTCGTTTTCAATATAGAAATGGTACATTCCAAAAGCTAATATGATGCCTAAAACAATAGACCATAAATGCGTGGTTTTTAAAATCCCTTTTGAAAACTTAGTATATGTATTCTGAAAGTTTAAATACTGCAGTTGTATTTTTTTATTTGTTTTTAGTAATCGTATCCAAAACATTTGAATATTTAAAAGAAATGCAATGATAATTGTTAAAAAGGGTATGATGCCCCAAAGTATTTTTTGCCATGTGCTAACGTCATCTTTTGGTAAGATTGATGATATAGGTGGCACGTTTAGTTTCTCCCACACTTGTATACCATTTTCTAATTGCCGCAAGCGCTGCCAACCGCAGAAATATAATATAGGATCATAAAATTTATCATTAGAAAAAATATATTTCAGGTTATATTTTTCTGGTGTAGTTAAAAATTGTTGTAAAGAACCAATACCTTCAACACCTTTAAATTTTGAGTTTTCTAAGCGCTCAATTGGACGCGTAGTAAGTTCTGGTAAACGCCTAGCAGAATGATAATTACCATCAACACTCATAGCATTAGTTTGTGCTGATAGCCAAGCCATCTGGTCTCCAAATCCCAATGTCATATAGCGCCATTGGTCATGTTGATCTTGATTCAAGAAATTTACAATAGGAAGCATCTTTATTTTTTGAGGTTGAGATGGTCTAAAATACCCAAGACTCATCGTAAAGATGGTCATGAAAATAAATAGTGAAGCGAGGATGCCTCCAACAATCCTATGATAAATTGCTCCAAACTTGTGTTGTATTAATGCCTTTAAGTCTCCTTCAGCAAATCTGTAAACAAATTCACCAAATAGCGGTAAAGACATGATGGAAGCCCAGAGTGTGAATCTATCCAAGGTTAAAATATTAAAAGCAGTTTCACCTAAAAAAAGTTTTGGGATAGGTGTTGTACCTCCAGTTCCTAAAATAGTTAAAATGGTTATTGATAATCCAAAGAATAAATAGCGTTTACTGTAAAACCGATAAAATAAATACGGTAGAAGTATCAATAATAGTCCCCAAGGAATTAAAAAAAACACTAGCCCTGAAGATGTAATCTCTAAGAAGTTATCACGAGACCCATGCGGTATAGGGACTTGCGTTATAGGGTTGTTTTTAGAATTTATCCAATAAGGGAGGATACAACCAATTATAATAACTAGTGATAATAGCCCAAAACTAACTATACGTTTAAATAGTGTTATAAAGCTATTTAAAAATACTTTAAAAGTAACGACTTTTATATTGCCTACTTTTTCTGTAGCAACATCCATAAGTACCATACCGATTAGCGGAAAAATGAAAAACACCATTCCAAATATTGGGGTAACGTGATGAGATGTAACTGTAACTGCAATTAATGATAAGCAGGTGAAAAGGTATCTGTAT
The DNA here is from genome assembly GCA_947502975.1 of uncultured Flavobacteriaceae bacterium. GTDB lineage: Bacteria > Bacteroidota > Bacteroidia > Flavobacteriales > Flavobacteriaceae > Jejuia. Next base: position 93,734 of record CANNBV010000006.1, on the reverse strand, counting down.
TTGCCTGTTTTTAACCATAAATATATTTCTGGTAAAGCATGCATTAAAATAGAAATACCTATAATACTAGGTAGTTGGCCAAATACATGCAATGTTTCAACGAAAGACGACGAAAATACTGCAAGAATAGATGCGTATCCTGCTACTGTTCTATTTCCAGTGATAAGTAACGAAAAGCGGTAAACGCCAGTTATAAAAAGCACAATACTTAAAAGAGCAACTACAAATAAGCCAAATTTTAACCCACCAATATATGATAGTGCAGCAATAGATTGATGCACAAGAGGAGGGTAGCTCATTACCGTAAAGCCAGTATACCATTTGTAATTCCATGGTTCAAACCAACTATTTGCGTAGTGTTCTGCAAAAAATAAATGGATTAATGCATCGTATGTACTTTCTAAAGTAAAAAATATAGATGTACCATGGAATGCAATGCCAATTAGCAGAGCAACTATTAAATATTTATTCGTTTTTTTGGAATTCAATGGGTTCCTGTTTTTAACAATGTAAAGATATATAAAGGGTTTATTGGCTGTATTCTTACTCGTCTACAGTAAAATGCAATTCGTCTACACAAAACATCATCTTAGGCTAAAATAGACTTTTTCTTACGTGAATCATAATACTTTTGTCATGTAAATAATCACAAAAACTATTTATCATGAAAATTTTAGCAATCGACGATCAACAACTAGTATTGTTGCCATTACAAAAAAGATTAATTGAATTAGGTTATGATGTTATCATTGAAACAGATGCTAACGAAGGTATTTCTAAGTATAACAGTTTTAACCCAGATTTAGTAATTGTAGATATTAATATGCCAACAGTATCAGGTTTAGATATTGTAAAATATATCAGGAATTCTAAACGAGCATCTACTCCTATTATGGTATTATCTGGAAATACTGAAGATGCAGTAATAACTGCAGGTTTCGATTTAGGTATAAATGACTATATGAAAAAACCATTAAGTCTTAATGAAATTTGTGCGCGTGTAAAACGATTAATCGGTAGCCCAGAAAACCAAAACGTAATAACCGAAACAGAGGTGATGATTCAACAAAGATGTGTTGGAGTTGTTATTCCTTGTTATAATGAAGAAGATAGATTATTAAGCAAAGAATTTACTGGATTTATAGAGAAAAATTCTGGATATCATTTATGTTTTGTAAATGACGGTAGTAAGGATAATACTTTAGAAGTATTGAATACTTTACGCCATGGACGTGAAGATTATATTACTGTTTATAATTGTGAAAAAAATGGAGGAAAAGCAGAAGCAGTAAGATTAGGTATGTTACATATGGCTGAGAAATCAGATTTAGATTATATAGGCTTTTTAGATGCAGATTTATCTACAGATTTAAAAGATTTTGATGCTTTAGTATCTACTATAGAAAAGTCTAATTTTAAAATCGTTAGTGGTTCTAGAATAAGCAGAATGGGGGCTAATATTACCAAAGAATCTGCTAGAAAAATTATTAGTATGACGGTTAATTTCATCATTAGAAAAATATTAGGGATGAATTTTAAAGATACCCAATGTGGTGCTAAAATTTTCAGTAAAGATGTTATACAATTAGCGTTTGATAAAAAATTTGTAACCCAATGGATTTTTGATGTTGAAATATTTAAAAGAATGTCTATTCATTACGGAACCAAACGTGCTACAAAATTGATTTGCGAACAACCGTTAAAGCGCTGGATACATGCTGATGGTTCTAAACTTTCAATGAAAGATTCTATAAAAATCATTATGCAATTGGGGCAAATTGCATGGGTGTACAGAGGAAAGAAAAGTTTGATTGATAGTAATCAAGTTGAACTAAAATTGGTTCATAAGAGTTAATATAGTTTGATTTGTTTATGTTTTTGTGATTAAAAAGGTAGTGCTGAAAGTACTGCCTTTTTTTAATTCTAGATTACCCTCCAATAGTAATCATACTTCTATTGTTATTGTGTAGTTTAGGTTCTTGCAGTTTTTCTAATGTATCCATACCGCCACGAACTTTAAACTTAGATTGTACTGCTTTTTTGATAATGGGTTCAATTGATTTTCCTGTACGAAATGTGGTTAATAAATCAGATTCTGTTGAAGAAAACAAACAGTTTTTTAATTGCCCATTAGCGGTTAAACGTAACCTGTTACAAGAATCACAAAACGGATTTGTAACTGAACTTATAATAGCAAAACTCCCTTGATAACCGTTTATTTTATAGTTTTTAGACGTGTCATTTGGAGCATCTTGCAAGCGAATAAAATCATCTTTTGAAAATGTTTCATTAACATAATGCATCACTTCAGCATAAGATACCATTTTGCTCATATCCCATTTGTTGCCATCAAAAGGCATGAATTCTATAAACCTAACAGAAACAGGTAGATCTTTGGTAAAGTTGATAAAATCTATGATTTCATTATCGTTAAAACCTTTAATCAATACGGCATTCACTTTAACCGTAAACCCTTCTTTTATAAGCAACAGAATGTTGTTGTAAACACGTTTGAATTCATGGCGTCTGGTAATGTGCTTGAATTTGCCTTCATCCAAAGAATCTAAACTCACGTTGATTTTTTTAATGCCATTCGCTTTCAAGACATCAATAAACTTGTCTATAATCACGGCATTTGAGGTAATGGATAGCTCCACAGGAAGTGACGATAATTTTTCTAAAATCACGGGTATATCCTTTCTAACCAAAGGTTCCCCACCAGTTAACCTTATTTTAGTAACGCCATGATCTACAAAAGTTTTAGCGATTTCATAAATTTCCTCGTAAGTCATTAAATGACTTTTCGGAGACAATTGTACGCCATCAGAAGGCATACAATAGGTGCAACGTAGATTACAACGTTCTGTTAATGAAATGCGGAGGTATGCATGGTTTCTACCGTGTGAATCTTGTAATATGTTTTTATTTTCACTCATTTCTTCACTCTGTTTAGTTGTTGAATCGTTGAACTGTGTAATCGGTTAAACGATTTAACGATTCCACGAATAAACATTTTTAATCATGTCTAGCACCTTTTAAAATTCTAAAACTATGTAACACTGCTGGAAATATAGCATCCATTGATTCTTTAGCACCGTTAGTTGACCCAGGTAATGCCAAAACCAAAGTGTCACCAATTGTGCCAGCTATACTTCTGGAAAGCATTGCAAATGGCATACGTTCTTGTCCGTAATTTCTAATAGCTTCCTCAACTCCAGGAATGCGTCTGTCTAAAATAGGTAACAATGCTTCAGGCGTTACATCCCTTCCTGATAAGCCTGTACCTCCAGTGTAAATTACCATATCAATACCCTGTTCTTGATAGGTTTTTACTTTTTGCTGAATAACTTCTTTTTCATCAGGAATAATAACGTATTCATTAACCTTTACCTCGCATTCTTCTAGCTTTTTTATAATTGCTTTTCCTGCTTTGTCTTCTTTCTGCCCAGCAGAAATAGTATCACTACATACAACTACGGCAGCTGTTAAATCTTTTCTAAACGTATCTCTGAAATCAGATTTCCCACCTTTCTTTTTCAAAAGTTTAATAGCGTGAATTTCTATGCCTTTATCAATAGGTTTTAACATATCGTACATGTTTAACGCTATCACACTTGCACCATGCATGGCCTCAACTTCCACACCTGTTTTGTAAATGGTTTTTACAGTAAATAGTACTGTGATTTCTAGACCGTCAATTTTATAGTCTACATCCGTAAATTCAATAGGTAGAGGATGGCAATCAGGTAAAATATCTGGTGTACGTTTTACGCCTAATAACCCAGCAGCTTTACTCATAGCAAATACATTCCCTTTTGGTACCGTGTCATTTTGAATGGCTTCAATGGTTTCAAGCTTACTGACCTTTACAATGGCTTGTGCTACTGCGGTTCTGAGTGTTGTGTTTTTATGTGTAATATCTATCATTTGATGTGGAATCGTTTATTTGTTTAACTGTTTAATTGCGATTTGCGTAAGGCATTTAACTTATTGGAAATTTTTTCAATTTCTGCTCTTATATTTTTGTAATTATTTTCACTTATAAAATCTAATTCTTTTGCTATAATGATTTGGTTTAGAACCTCCATTAAAGAACTAAAAGCCATTGTTGTAAAATGTGCTTTATCTTTATTCGTTTGTCGAGATGTCCCCTCTGCTAAATTAGATGCTATTGAAACAGAAGCACGTCTTAATTGATTTACTAACCCAAATTTTTCTTCATTAGGAAATTCTTTGGTTGCTTGATATATTTGTTTTATCAACTCTTTTGAGTCAACCCAAACATTTAGTTTTTCAAATGAAAATGTATATGCCATATTTTCGACTAAACAGTTAAACGATTTAACCTATAAACAAAAAAACACTTACGTGTTTTTCTTCCATTGGTGAGAGTTATCTTCAAAAATCTCCTTTCCAAATACAGGAACATCAGCTTTGATAGCTTCAACTATAAACTCTAAAGCTTCAAAAACTACTTTTCGTCTTGGTGATGATACAAACACAAAGAGACAAATTTCGCCTATTTTTACTGTCCCCAAGCTGTGGTAAATATGCATGCAGGTTAATTCGAATTTTTCAAATGCAGCTTCTCGTATTTCATAAAATTTTTGATTTGCCATGTCTTCATAAGCTGTGTATTCAATAGCTGAAACGACTTTTCCATCTATTTCATCTGCACGTACTTGTCCAAGGAAAATGTTATGTGCACCAATACTAGTTTTGGTTTGGTGCTTGTAAATAGAGTTTCCTATAAAGTCAGAAGAAATGGGACCTTCTCTGAATACATTTTTGGGTTTTTTATCTTTCATCAGATAGTATTTTATGGTGTTCTTTTAAATAGTTATTTATTTCGGTTGCGCCTTCAATTAGACTATAGCAATCATCAATATTCAAATCTTTTAGAAGGTTTAGAGCCTTTTTGCTTCGCATTCCAGATTGACAGAATATGAGTTTCTTTTTAGTAAGGTCTATAGTTTCTATATGATCTTCTAATTCGCTTAAAGGAATAGAAGTAATATTTAATGTAATCACTTTTGGTTCTTCATGGCGCTCTCTTACATCTATGTATTGAAAATGGTCTTCTAACTGAATATCATAAATTGAAATCTCATGAATATCGTTAGAACAACCTATATTGATTTGTTGCTCATTAAACCGATCTTTTTGATCTAAAACCTTTTGAATAGTAATAATATTAGGCTTAATTTTTAAAGTTGAAGTAGCTGATGTTAAAGCATTGTAGCATAATAGTTTCCCTGATAACACATTGCCTAAATCTAAAATCAATTTTAAAACCTCATTGGCTTGCATGCTTCCGATAATACCAGGAAGCACACCTAAAACGCCGATATCTGAGCAATTAGGTACTGCATCTTTTTGCGGTGGGTCAGGGAAGAGGCATCTGTAGCTTGGTCCGTTTTGATAATTGAAAACCGAAACCTGACCTTCAAACTTGTAAATCGCCCCAAATACCAATGGCTTGTTTGTGATGATGCATGCATCATTAACTAAATAACGTGTTTCAAAATTATCAGAACCATCAACTATAATATCATATTGGTTAAACAATGCAATGGCATTTTGATAGGTGAGTATTTCTGGGTATGCAACAATTGAAATATCGGTATTCAGATCCTCTAATCGTTCTTTGGCAGCAATGGCTTTGTTTTTTCCAATCGAAGATGTTCCAAACAAGACTTGACGTTGTAAATTAGATAATTCAACAGTATCAAAATCGATAATTCCGATAGTGCCAACTCCAGCAGCGGTTAGATACTGTAATACAGGGCAACCTAAGCCACCGGCTCCAATAACCAATACTTTTGCTTTAGAAATTTTGTCCTGGCCTTCTTGACCAATTTCTGATAAAATGATATGTCTGTTATATCTATTCACTCGTTGTTTAATTGTTTATTTGTTGAGCTGTTTAAACGATTTACCGATGCAACAAATCAACATTTTTAAAATTATCCTCCAGCAAAAGGAGGTAATAAAGCAATCTCGTCTCCAGTTAATTCAGTTTCTAAATTCACTAACTCTTGATTTTGCGCTATTTGAAAATCTTTATGTTTTAAATCTGAATATTTAGTATTCAGGGTACTTAAAAGCTCTGAAATTAAACCTTCAGAAATCTCGATTTGTTCTTCATCTTTTTGAGTGACTTCTGCTATTTGACCGAAATATTTAATCGTTATAAGCATCTTCCATATGTTTAAATTCTTCTTTTGTATTCACGTTTAATGTTGAATTTTGATTTGCTTTATTTAAGACAACATTTTTATATGTACAGGCTTTAATGACTACTCTCAACCTACGTTCATCTTGTTTTAAAAAATTGATGAATTTCTCTTTTGCTGATTTTTTATATAATGCAATCAAAGGCATTGATTTACCTTCACTTTCGACTTGAATAATTTCTGAAGCATCGTCAATGGCATCAATCAGCTTTTGTAGAACTTCAGAAGTAATTAATGGAATATCGCAACTTAATATCAAGTTGTAGTCAGTTTTTGAAGCTTCTAATCCTGAATAAATACCAGAAACAGGTCCTGCATTTTTTATACAATCAGTAATACGTTTTAATCCGAAAATATCATAGGCAGAATTGTCAGAAACAATCATGATTTCTGAAACGAAGGGTTTTAAAGCCTCAATACTATATTGAACAAAAGGTTTTTTATTCAATTTTAAAAACCCTTTGTCAGAACCCATTCTTGAGCTTTTGCCACCTGCTAAAATAATGCCTGTTATATTTGTTTTTTGTATCATTTATGTAAAAAATAATTTAGCACAAGCTATAATCAGCACAAATGCCAAAATATATCTCAATTTCTGATTATTTATTTTTTTACTACCATAATAACCGCCTAATACACCACCTATTAAGGCAATAACAACTAGTATAAAAGAGCCTTTTTCGATGGATACGCCATTGCTAAATTGTCCTATTAAAGCAGCAGCTGAATTCACCCAGATAAACAACGCAGAAACCGCTGCGGCTTCTTTCATTTTGCCCCAGTGAAGCAAAAGAATTACTGGTGTTAAAATGATACCACCACCAATACCAATAAGTCCTGAAAAAAAACCAATGATACCACCAACAATTAAACCTTGCCAAAGCTTGACCGACTTGGTATTATCACTTTCTTTTCCAAATACATTTAGCATTTTAAGAATAGCAAAGATTAATAAAACAGCTAAAATCTTCTTATAGATTGAAGCGTCAACTTCTATTGTACCCCCTAAATAGGCTAAAGGAATAGAAGCTATGGCAAAAGGGATAAATAGTTTTTTATTAAAATGGCCTGCTTTAAAATAGTAATAGAACGAAATACCAGCAACAAATATATTAAGCAATAAGGCTGTAGGTTTCATGCTTTCTGGAGCGAACGAAAACAATGCCATTAGTGCTAAATAACCACTTGCGCCTCCATGTCCTACGCTAGAGTATAAAAAAGATACTATAGGTAGGATGATTAAAAAGAGATATATGTTTTCGGTTTGTAGCATGAAAAGTACTTAAAGTTTAAAGTGTGCTAAAGTATTTAGAGTTATAAGTTCAAAGTTTATTTGAAATAGAAGTGAAAAGTGCTAAAAGCTCTTTTGCTTCTTTCATTATTGTTGTTAATTCTTCATTTTTTATCCAATTCAAATCACGTATTAATTCTAACCAATACTCAGTTTCGCTTGCTTCACTTTCAGAAATTTTAATTTTATTCTTGAAATCTCGTTTACTTCGCGATCTATTTGCTTCTCTATAGTTAGCACCTATACTAGTGCCTGATTTTGTAATCTGATTTTTAATAACCTTCGCTTCTATAGTATTAGGTAATGAACTTGATAACTTTATAATGTTTATTCCAAACTGTCTAGTTCTAGATTCTAATTTCTTTGCAAATTCTTTATTGTCCATATGATTTTAGGCACTTTAAATACTTGTAACTTTAGGCATTTATAAAACTTCTATTTTTTGCAATTCTTTATCCAAAAACGCCCAACAATTTTTGTTGATTTCATCAAATGCTTTAACTAAAGATTTTCCATACTCAGTCAACGCTGCACCACCGCCTCCTTTACCGCCTATGCTATTAATAGTTACAGGTTTTTTAGCCGATTTATTAACAGAGTCCAGCAATTGCCACGCCTTTTTATAGGATATATTTAAAGATTTGGCAGCTTTAGAAAGCGAACCTGTTTTATTAATAGCTTTAAGCAAATGCACACGGCCTTCACCTAAAAGCACATTGTCTTCCGATTCAATCCAAATTCTACTTTTTATTTTATAACTCATAACTCTTAATTATTGTGGTAATAATATCACATCTAACTCATCATCAATATTAATGGTGCTCATATCCTCAGGTGCAAATACTAAAGCATTAGATAAAGCAAACGTTTGTAACATTGATGAGTTTTGTCCATCTAAAATCTCAACCCGTCCATCGTTATAAATACCTTTTAAAAATTGAGGTCTATCACCTTTCTTTTTAAAATTGGTTATAGTTTTAGCCTTTACTCTTGGCAACTCCAAAACATCACGATTCATCATTTGTTGTAACACGATAAAAGCATATACATAAAAACAAGATAATGCCGCTGCTGGATTCCCAGGAAGCGCAAATATTTGAGTGTTTTCTTTTTTTCCGTAGAATAAAGGCTTTCCAGGTTTTTGCTTTACTTTATAAAAGAGTTCTTCAACATGTAATTCTTTTAAAGCTTTACCAACAAAATCATAGTCACCAACAGAAATACCGCCAGTAATTAGTACTAAATCATTGTTAGTCAAAGCATCGCTAAGCGTTTCAACTGTTTTACTATAATCATCTTCAACCTTATAGAGCGTAACATCATAAAACTTCAGGTTGTAAAGCGCACTCAATAGCATTTTCGAGTTGCTTTCGTAGATTTTTCCATAAGGCAAATCTTGTCCAGGTGTTATCAACTCATTTCCTGTAGTAACAATGGCAATATTTGGTTTTTTGTATACAGAAACCTCTGTTATGCCCAAAGACATTAAATACCCAATTGCTGCAGGTGTTAATTTTGTGCCTTTTTTTAATGCAATAGCTCCAGTTCTTACTTGTTCTCCTAATGGGCGAATATTATGTTCCAAAGGAATCTGTTCAGAAACCGTAATGGTTTCACCATCAACAACCACTTTTTCTTGCATCATGACCGCATTAGCTGAATCTGGAACTGGCGCTCCCGTAAATATTCTAACAGCTTCTCCTTTTTTTAGTTGAGGTTCATGACCATCACCAGCTTTAACTTCACCAATTAATTGATAGGATAAACTATCATGTAAATTTAAAGCATAACCATCCATAGCCGATTGTCTAAAAGGAGGCATGTTTATTGGAGATAAAATATCTTCATAAAGTTCATATCCACCAGCTTTTTGAACCCTTTTAATAGTAGGCTGTAATAAAGGTTTACCGTTTTGTTTTACAATTGAAATAGCTTCGGAAATTGAAATCATTTTGAATTTTCGTTATATCCATACAAATATAACGATTTCATGATTTTTGGCAGAGATGAATCTGCGATATTTTACAAATTAGTATGAAAACAAAAATATTAGGATTGAAAAATTAAGATATTCAAATTTATACATCATAGATTTTATTAACCTCGTAAAAATACGTAATCACTATATAAAACTAAGTATTATTACTTATTTTTGGATCACAATACTAAACACATGCCCGCAGTTGCTATGTCTACAAATACAAGATTTCGCTCTTTACATGATACGTCTTGTGCCTCATGCGAAAACTCAAATTGTATTGTAAATAGAAATCTTCCCATTCTTGAAAACTCCGCTTTAGTGGAAAATAAAAGCACCTTACGCTGTAAAAAAGGACAGCAATTTATCATGGAAGGTGCTCCAGTAAATGGACTCTTTTTTATTCTAAAAGGGACGGTTAAGGTAATTCGAACGGGTATTAACGGACGCGAACAAATTGTAAGATTCGCCAAAGAAGGAGAAATTATTGGGCACCGTGGTTTTGGTACAGAGGAGTATTATTCTATAGGCGCTATTGCGCTTCAAGACTCTGTGTTATGCTATTTCTCTAAGGAAAATCTACAAGAAACGCTGTTAAACAATCCAAAGTTTACATTTGATATGATGCTGTTTTATGCTAACGAATTGAATCGCAGCGAAAACAAAGTGAAATCTATTTCTCAAATGACGGTTCGTGAACGTGTCATCGACTCCTTATTATATATACACAGAAAGTTTGGTGATTTAAACGGCTTTTTAAACTTGCCTTTAAGTAGAAGAGAATATGCAGATTATGCTGGTACCACAGAAGAACAGGTTATTCGTGTATTTTCAGCGTTAAAGAAAGAAAAATTGATTTCTGCTAAAGGTAAAAAAATAGGAATCAATGATATCCAATCGCTTAAAAAAGAAATTAGCGATCACAACTACTTCTTAGATAGTTAATTATACTTAGTTTTTTTACTGTATTTCTTTAAATTAAAACATTTCCTGCGTTTTATCAGGTTTTAACGTGTTGTAAAAGGTTATTTGCTACTGTTCTATTTCATAAATAGTTAACTATTTAGATTCTAAATTTGTCTCCAGTAAGTATTAATACTTAATTTTTAGAAGAATAAACGAAAACTCATAACTATGGAAGCAACAACAGTAACTCTTGTACAAGAATCATTTGAAAAGGTAAAGCCTATTGCGCCACAAGCGGCGGAAATTTTTTATGCTAAGCTGTTTGAGTTAGATCCAAACCTTAAACCATTGTTTCCAACTGATAAAGAAGGTGCTATGGTAGAGCAAGGCAATAAATTAATGACTATGCTTGGCGCAGCTGTAGCCGGTTTAAGCAATTTAGATGCTCTGATACCAGTATTAAAAGGATTAGGACAGCGTCATGTAGAATATAAAGTTGAGCCGTCTCATTACAATACTGTGGGGTCAGCATTATTAGGAACTCTTGAAGCTGGCTTAGGTGATGCATTTACTCCTGAAGTCAAAACGGCTTGGGCAGATGTATATGGCGTAATGTCTAACGTAATGATTGAAGCATCATACTAAATAACTTAAAAACTCAAATTATGAAATCTATTATCAAACTATTATTGGCTTCGGCTTTTGTGTTTACACTAAACTCTTGTGGAGGCGTACCAGAAGAAAAAACAGCTGATGCAGGTGAAGAAAAGGCATTTGCTGTTGAAGAAGTTTTAGAAATGGTAGCGAAAGAAAATGATGTTACTAGAACATTATATACGAAGGCTATTGTTGGAAAAGGTAAGAAACAAGGTATGAAGTTCGATGAGGACTGGAGAAAAGATGATGTCGAGGCAGGACCACTACCAGCATTATTCCTAAGAGGTGTTGCAACAAGCATCAGGAAAAGTCCAGTGCCACTTGGCTTGTACTTAGGTTCCGATTTTCCTGTAAACGCAGCAAACAAGTTTGAAGGAAAACAAGCAGAACTATTCACACAGATTAAAGAAGATCAAAAACCTCAATTTTTCTTTGATGAAGATCAAAAGTTACACACCGCTATGTTTGCCGATTTAGCAAGCGCAGGAGCCTGTGTGTCTTGTCATAATGATCATCCACAAACGTCTAAAACAGATTGGAAATTAGGAGACGTTATGGGCGCTACAACCTGGCAATATCCAAAAGATTCTTTAACCTATAAAGAAACGGTTGCAGTGCTAAATTCATATGCTCAAGGTACTGTAGATATCTACATGGAATATTTAGATGAAATTGAAGCGTTTAAAGAAAGCGAAAAACCAGAAATTGGTAATAAATGGCCAGCAGAAGGTAATTATCTTCCAACACCAGAAGTATTCTTAGATAGTGTACGTAAGTTGTCTTCATACGAAACTATGAAACACTTGGTAGCTGCTACCAAATAAAGATTTGTTTAGTGTTAAGAATTGCAATCTCGCTTGTATTTCCTAAAGGTACAAGTGGGTTGCAATTACTTTTAAAACGTAAGTATGGTTCTAAATAAAAATAAATCCACTATTGTCGGTTTGGTATTGCTTTTTGCCTTCCTTATTCAGTTTTTCTTAAAGCTAGAATGGGGCTGGTTGTATGAGTTACAGGAAGAAGAAATGTACAAACGATGGTCAGGATTATTTTTGGCAATTTTTATTGTATTCCAATGGGTGTTGTCTTTAACTAGAACCGTTAAAAAATGGAAAAAGCATGCTATGAACATGCAAGCCATTCATAAATGGGTGGGTGCTTTGAGTCCTATTTTCTTTTACATACATAGTATGGGAATGGGTTATGGCTACTTGTTATTGTTGTCATATATCTTTTTCGCAAATACCTTGTTGGGGTATTTCAATTTAGATGTATTAAAGAATAATAGCGATGCATTATTTAAAGGTTGGATGATTAGCCATGTGGCACTGTCTCTAGTAGTGTCTATTATGATGGTATTTCACGTTACAATGGTATTTTATTATAAATAGAGGGAAAAATGAAGTTACTGGTAAAAGATGTAATCAAAGAGACCGAAGATGCAATGACCATCTGTTTAAAAAACGGTAATCTATTTAAGAAGTTTAAATACAAACCTGGACAATTTTTAACCATTAATGTACCCATTGATGGCGTGGTTCAAAAACGCGCCTATTCTTTTAGTAGCAATCCGTATACAGATAAAGATCTTAAGATTACCATAAAGCGTGTAGAAAAAGGTTTGGTCTCTAATTATGTACACGATCATTTAAAGGCTGGCGATAAAATACTAGTAGATGATCCTGCAGGGTCATTTTACGTAGAACCTAAAAAAGACAATCAAAAACAATATGTACTATTTGCAGGTGGAAGCGGTGTTACACCAATGTTTTCCATTGCAAAATCAGTTTTGACAGAAGAGCCATCCTCTAAAGTGCTCTTAATTTACGCCAATCAATCTATGGAATCTATCATATTCCATGAAGAGATAAAAGCACTAAGCGCAGCATATCCAGATACGTTTAAAGTGGAGCACATTATTTCTGGAAATAAAACCTATAAAGGGAATTATCACCCAGGATTAGCAACCAAAACCTTAATAGATCGCATCATGATTAAACACGATGTCGCTTACGAAGATGATCATATGTATATGATTTGTGGACCTTTCGGTTACATGGAAAAAATAAAAGAGGTGTTGGGCGAAAATGGGATTACGCGTGAAAAAATAAAAATAGAAGTCTTTAAAAGTCCAGTGGTTAAAGTTACGGGTAAAAACCTGTTAGCCGATGTCACGTTAAAGCACAATGGCGAAGAATACAATTTTAAAGTAAGAGGCGATAAATCCATTTTAAACCAAGCCATGTCTGAGAATATTGTGATTCCATACTCCTGCAGATCGGGCATGTGTTCTACCTGTAAAGGGACATGTGTAGAAGGCGAGGTGCAAATGACTGAGGGGCATATTTTACCAGAAAATGAAGTAGAAAGCGGCGGTATCCTTACCTGCGTCACCTATCCCGTAAGCGAAAAAGTAGTCATCGAAATCTAGTTAAGCATATGTTCAAGGTAAGTCCGTTACGAAAAAGACAAGTTATAGGAGGTATTATCGGTATAGTGCTCGGGGTGTCCTTGTTCTATATTTTCACACTCGATGCTACTGAAGATTACGTCTCCATTGGTCCCATGAACACAGGGCACGAGCCATTAAACTGTTTTGCATGTCACGCCGATGCTAAGGGCAATTTAATGCAGCAAGTACAATCTAACTTTTCTCATGCGGTTGGTGCCCGCGAAGAAGGGGTAGATTTTGGGACTCAAGACGTCACGGTAGACAATTGCCTGCAATGTCACGACCGCCCCAATGATAGACATCCTGTCTATCGTTTTTCAGAGCCCCGATTTAAAGATGCGATACAAAATATCGATGCTACCACATGTATCACTTGCCACACCGAGCATGAAGATGAACGTGTTTCGGTGGCGAGTATCAATTACTGTATGAACTGCCATCAGGATTTGGTGGTAGAAAACGACCCTGTAGATATCCCTCATGTCACATTAATAGCCAAGGAAGAGTGGTTCACCTGCATACAATGTCACGATTTTCATGGTAACCATAGATACGATGTGCCAGAAAAAATGAGCGACACCATACCCATGCATGTTATACAAGCCTATTTTGATGGTGGCGAAGACCCTTACGGTACCGATAAAAAGTACATCGCCCTATCTCAAGAAGAGTGGCTTAAAACTTTAGATAAGTAGTGTTTTAATTATTTGGGCGTTCCCTACGTGTCATACCTACAAGGTTTTTAGAAACCTTGCAGGACACACTTCGGTCGGGCTTTCGGCAGTCGCTCCTTCCTGCGTCAGGGAGCTTCAACAAATGCCTCAATCCCTAACGCGGGTGTGCTTGCCAGCATCATCGTGAGTAAAATGAAGCAATCTCATCATTTGCTATAGCAAGTATGGGTGTTAACCTGAACTGAGCGCAGTCGAAGTATAGCAATCTAGAATTTCTCATTTTGCTGCCTAAGATTACGTTGTCTTTCACGTCGCATTCATAATAATAACTGTTTTGTTAATAAATACGTACATATACGTATTGTTTTTTCATTAGAAAAAACCGAACTTAATACATTGATAGACTTATGTTTATCTAAATAATAATCCTATCTAGGTTTTTATAGTAATTCATAACAATAGTTCTTATGAGAACAAATTCAGATGTCTTTAAGTTGACAGTATTAAGGAGTCCCAAAAAAATAAAACCTACTATTTCTAAAGAGGATCTAAAAGTCGTCAAGCCAGATGATGAATTACCCGTATACTCGCAAATATTAAATTATATTGATGATAATGCAACAATAGAAGGTTACCATGATTTACTTAGTAGCTTATCGAAGTCATTAACTTTAATTCGCTTTTTAGAAGAGTTTAACTATCCGCATTTAGAGTTTATAAAGGTGATTGAACGGATCGATGTATTGAATGATAATGAATTCGAATCTACTTTTAAAAAGATTTATGGTAATTCGATTTCCAAAACAATCGTCCAGCAAGATTTTAAGGATGAAAGAATTAGAATAATTGATACTTTACTTTTCAAATTGGTATCTGGGTATAGGTCCAATATTCAAATTGAATCATTAGATATTATAGCCAGATATTTAAACTTATTTAAGTACTCACAAGAAAATCCAGATGTTATAAGTTCTAAGAAAAATGTTAGCGAGTTTGTTAAGCAACCTTTGTTGCTTCCACAAAATAGAAATCCACTACAATTTATAAATGAATTTTACTCAAATAAACAACGCGCAAAACAGCAAAAGGATCTTGAGGCAGAAAAACAGAAACGCAAACAAAGACAAGAACAACGTAAGAGAATAGATACTTATAAAAAAGCTGCTGACGAAATACAAAAAGTTCATGCTAACTATTTAAATGCAATACGTACCAAACAAATTTCGAGAGGAGAACACAAGAAGTCTTTGAACATAATCCCAAGACAATTTGTAGATCAACTTAGTTCAGAAACGCAAGAAGTTTTGAGTGAAAATAACTTCAATCTTGATCATATTAATGGAGCAGTAATAGTAAATGGCGTTAGGAATATGAGCTATGGAAATACCAATATTGATTTAGGAAAATGCGACACTTCAGATGAATCAGAAGATAGTCTAAAACCATCAAGGATCAAACCCAAGTTAAATCCACCATTAATAGGAGATTTATTAAAAGTAAGACATAAACTTGTTGGGTATTCTACAAACGAAATTGCTTACATAGAGAATATTCTTAAAGGGGAAACTAAAGAGAAAATTCATAGAACTTTAGATAGTACGGAAGAAACAATACTTGATGAAACAGAAACTGAGAAATTTCAAGAAAACGAGTTTAGTACAAACGAACAATTTGAAATACAAAATGAAGCAAATAACACTATTGCAAAAGATGCATTTGTCAATGGACAAATTACTAGAGAAGGGTTTGGGGCTACAATAAGTGTGTCGGGTGGCGCAAGTATATCTTCAGAAAAATCACAATCCATGTCCTCTTCAAAAGCAAAGGAGCTAATGAGTAGGGCCGTAAATAATGTTAAAGAAAGGGTGTTCTCCAGTAGAAAGTTAGTCACATTAAAAGAAAAGGAAATTACGAATACTCATAAAATTGATAATTCTCATAGTGATAGCGAACACATCAACGGGGTGTATAAATGGGTAAATAAAATTTACAGGAACCAGCTTGTAAATTACGGTAAACGCCATTTTCTGGAATTCATGGTTCCCGAACCCGCCTCATTTGTACTATTTAGCGAAAGCAATAAAAGTAAGCACCTACGGGAGAGCTATCCTGACCCTCCTGTTGTTTGTGTAAATGGGAAAACCAAGGATTTAAAACCTGAGCATTTAGACGAATTCACCTATAGCTATTGGATTAAGGAATATGGTGTTGAAGAGATTACTCCGCCTCCGCCTGAATACTTATTCAAAATGAATGAAATGACTACAAAAGTAGAAGTCAATCAGAATT
The DNA here is from genome assembly GCA_947502975.1 of uncultured Flavobacteriaceae bacterium. Lineage (GTDB taxonomy): Bacteria > Bacteroidota > Bacteroidia > Flavobacteriales > Flavobacteriaceae > Jejuia. The sequence continues at coordinate 77,251 of CANNBV010000006.1, read as the reverse complement.
ATCAACAAGGTTTTGAAATTAAGACAATAAACTCCATTAAAAGTATAGCAATCCCAGAAGGTTACATACCTGATGTTGTGGATTATGAAATATCAGGGGTTAATGGGCATGCAGAGTATACTAGTGGAAATGATTATAAGGACCAAATGGCGATTAAATATAATATTGGAGGAGATGAAGTTTTTAGTATGGCCTATAATGAGGAATTCTTTCATGCACCTGGTGGTCAAATTGATGAGGATCGGGCCAATCTCTCTAGAGAAAGCAGAATATTGGATTGGGCAAACTTGCCTGATGATGAGGGAGAAACAGATGCTGGCGAAACAGATGACGGTCTTAAACATTATCAAGTAACAGGAAAATTAACTGATTCTATAACCTTAAGTAATTATCTTGAAGGTAAGGGATACACTTTTGCCAATATCGAAAGCGACCAGGACACCACCGCAGATTCTGATTCTGTATTTGTTAATTATGGAATCCCTATTAGTGTGATTGGTTATTCCAGCCTGTTTTGTGTTAGTAGTTTTAAAATAAATGTGAGTTTTAAAAGGACAGATGCAAAATTTAAACAATGGCAAATTGAGACGTACAATAGAATACTAGAAAAGTATAACCAATTGGTAGAAGAGGTTAAAGAGCAAATATCTATGTTTGAAGTCACAAATACAGACTTTGGCAACAACCCATTGGCAAATAGAGATATTGAAGAAATGGAATTAAAGAAAGCTTGTATTTCAATTCTTTCCAGTCAGCATTTCAATGCTTATGGCGCCATACAAGAAGATGCAGAATTTGGATATCCAAAGATTGATTTTTCCAAAAACTTCGAAGAAAACGAAAGTGTTAAGTTTTATGAGCAAAGCTTTGATTGGGGAAATATGCTATATACATTTTACCCTTATTATTGGGGAAGAAAAGAGGGTTGGATTAACAAGCTTAATTTAAAGGATAATGATCCTCTTTTTGAAAAATTTCTAAAAGCAGGTTACGCTAGAGTTTTGGTGCCAATTAGGTTGGGATTTGAGCGTCAGGTATACAATTCTAATATGATTAAAATTGAAATTCCTGATATTGATTCTTCCTATTTGATGGAAGATGAATTTGCTGATAATTCTTTAGCAATAATAGAAGAGATTACAGAGCAGTATAACTTAGAAGGAGAAATAGGTATAGGGACACTGAATGTTGAAAATGGTAATGCCATAGTCGTTGGGGTGAATACAAATTTTAGGAATGACGAATCTTCAGATTTCAATCCTACAAATCAAATTGGTAAGAACACTGATCTTAAGACGGATATAAATCGTGAAATCATCATCAAAGATCAAGAGTATATCATCAAGAATGTAATTTCGTCAACTGAAATTGAATTAAACAAACCTTATCTGGGTGAATCTGAAAATCAAGTTTCATTTATCATTGGTCCAAAAATTGTTGGTCCCAGTTGGGAATCTGTGGTACCGAGCAAATTACAATTATTAGGTAACCAAATTTTAAGTTAAAAATGTTTTGAATCTAATGTCAATTTTTGAAGATAAAAATATTGAAAACGAAATCAAAAAAGAAATAAGACGTATTGAACCTGCGATTAATAAGATTGAGGATAATTTTAAAGATTATTATTATAATTTTAAGAATATAAGCGAAAAAGAAAGGTTTCGGTTTCTATCGGAGGAAATAGCTCGCATTATAGAGTTGCATTTCGAAAAAAAAGCAGTAATTACAAGATTTAATAAAAATTTGTTTGAAGATTTCAAGGGTAAAAAAAATAATCCATCGACAAAAGAGATTATTTCAAAAATTCTATTTAACGAATATATCAAGCGTTTTTTTCTAAATGCAGCCGAAGAAGTAACGAAAAATGTTGTATCGTCAAAATTTATCAAGTTTACTCCAAAGATAAAACTAGCTACAAAACTTATTACGAGTAATGTTATTTTTTCATTATTTAGTACAATTTTTAGCCATATAGATATTTATGAAGACATAAAATCTAAGAGAGAAGAAAAGGATAAAAACGATGTTGTTTTGAAAAAATACAATTGGCTAGTTTATCACTTCATTAAAGAAATTGGAATTGTAGAAAAAAAAACTTCTGCAGTGTCTGACACAAAAAATCTGTTAAGAAAATTATACATTGAGGAAAAAAAAATTACAATTGAAGCTGTTTTTTTATTTGGACTAAGTTTGATTAAATTCTTTAAACGCAGGAATTCTTATGGATTAGGTATTTATGATGTTTATACTGTTGAACTTTATAGATTTGTTTTGAATCTATACAATGTTAAAATTAATATTCATATTGCCTTAGGGCAACAAGATGAAATATGGATTAATAAAGTTGTATTCAACCATCAATTTTCGCAAAAATTTTTTATGGATATAAAAAACACAAACTTAAAGTTAAAATACCTTTATTTTACAACTTATCGTGAAATTTTTAAGGGTGAAAAAAAGATAAAATTACCAAAACTTTTATTGCATTTATCAATAGGTAATAATTTTGATCAAATTTTTTCAAGGATTGGTCCAGAAAAAGAACGATATGTGTTTGAAATTGATAAAGAATATTTTGCAGATAATAGAAAGTGGAAATTTTTTAAAACAAACCCAAGAAAAAATTATTCACCTTTTTGGACCACTATGAATAAGTATAAGTGGGAAAATTTTGACTTACTTAATATGCAATTGTTTGATCGAACATGGAAAGGATCAAATACAATAAAACCAAGATTGAGTTTTCCAATAACTTTAATGGAGTTAACTTTCTCTAAATTTCCAGAAGGTAATAAATTGCCTAATACAATTTTTGAAGGTAGATATATGAGAATTTGGAATTTAAGTGATCAAAACAATCAGTTGCCTTTTGATATTTATAGAGGATTGAGTTAAATGCTAATTGGACAAAGAAAAGTATTATAATAGAACGATTAAAAATTAATAATATTCAATTATTTCGTAAACTGATACAGTTATTTATAAAACTAAATTTATTACATCACCCTTCCAATCTTATTCGAAATAAGTATTTCCTGTTTTTATACTCTAGTATTTCAACAAGGAGGTATACAGATACTCATCAAAACATAAATATTCACATAAATAACAAAACTACGTAGTTCCTGCCCCAAAAACAACAACTTCCTGTTCAATATTTCTCTTTTTTACTAAAACAATACGTAAAATGTTATTAACAATACCATGTTTATACGTAGTGGGTTACGTAAATATTTCCGTGTCTAAATATATTTTAAAATTCTAAAAATCAAATAAATAAAATAAAAACCTGTGTTTTTGCAGTTTTACTTATGTATAAAAAGAGGTGCGTTTATGGAGTTTGACATGGGTGAAATCTAAGTGTACTTATATATTTGTCAAAAAAAATAAGTATTTATACTTAGTTAATTAAAAAACACGTAACATGAAATCTCTATTAAAACGCACATCTTGGATTTTACCAGTAGCAGTATTATTATTTGCTTGTGGTGGAGAAAAGAAAAAAGAAACTGTTGTAGCTGAAGCTACTCCAGCAAGTACTACAAAAACATTAGAAATTGAAAAGCCACAGTTAACTTTTGGTTTTATCAAATTAACAGATATGGCGCCTTTAGCAATCGCTAAAGAAAAAGGGTTCTTCGAAGATGAAGGCTTATTCGTTTCTGTTGAAGCACAATCTAACTGGAAAAACGTATTAGACCGTGTAATTGATGGTCAGTTAGACGGGTCGCACATGTTAGCGGGTCAACCAATTGCTGCTGGTGCAGGTTTTGGTCGTCAAGCGGAATTAGTAACCCCATTTTCAATGGACCTTAACGGTAACGGTATTACAGTTTCAAACGATGTTTGGAGCAAAATGAAGCCAAATGTACCTAAAGGTGCTGATGGTAAGCCGATTCACCCTATTAAAGCTGAGGCGTTAAAGCCTGTGATCGATGAGTACAAAAACTCTGGTAAGGCGTTTAAAATGGGTATGGTATTCCCCGTATCTACACACAACTACGAAATAAGATATTGGTTGGCAGCAGCTGGAATTCACCCAGGTATGTACACTGCTGATAACGTACAAGGACAAATTGATGCTGAGGTTTTATTATCTGTAACGCCTCCGCCACAAATGCCTGCAACTCTTGAAGCTGGAACTATTTATGGTTACTGTGTGGGTGAGCCTTGGAACCAACAAGCGGTATTTAAAGGTATTGGAGTACCTGTAACAACAAACTACGACATCTGGAAAAACAACCCAGAAAAAGTATTTGTAATGACTAAGAAATTTGTGGATGAAAATCCTAATACTGCTATTGCTGTAACTAAAGCATTAATTAGAGCTGGTAAGTGGTTAGACGAACCAGGAAACAGAGCTGAGGCTGTAAAAATATTATCTATGTCTCAATACGTAGGTGCAGACGAAGCTGTATTAGCAAATTCTATGACTGGTACGTTTGAATTTGAGAAAGGTGATAAGCGTGAGATGCCAGACTTTAATGTATTCTACAAGTACAATGCGACGTATCCGTTCTACTCTGATGGTATCTGGTTCTTGACGCAAATGAGACGTTGGGGACAAATTCCTGAGTCTAAGCCAGCAGATTGGTACGCATCAACGATCAAAGATATTTACAGACCAGATATCTGGACAAAGGCTGCTAAACTTTTAGTTGAAGAAGGTAATATTCCTGCAAGTGATATTCCAGAAACTGACGGTTACAAACCAGCTACTGCCGACTTTATTGACGGAACATCTTATGATGCTAAAGATCCTATTGCATACATCAACAGTTTTAAAATTGGTAACAAGGATAAAGCTGTACAGTAAAGAAATATAACACCCTGTCATTCTGAACTTGTTTCAGAATCTAGTTGAAGTTGAGATGCTGAAACTAGTTCAGCATGACAAAACCCATATAAAATGCTGTTTGTCATTTCGACAGCGTGAGGCACGCGATGCATTGAGCATGTCGAAATGAACGACGAGAAATCTCATGAGATTCCTCTCTGTGTTCGGAATGACAATCGGTATTTATAAGACACACACTAAACACATAATTAAACAAAAGAATCATGAAGCAGAGTTTAACATTAGGAAAAGTAACCAAATTTATGGGGTTAGGTTTTTTAAGCTCTTTTAAAGACCTATTCACTGGGAAGCTAGAAAAGGAAGATTATAAAGCCTTTTTACGTAAAGTCATTGTACCTATTGCTTCCGTTCTATTATTTATCGGATTATGGCATTTGGGCGCTAAGTCGCTTTACAATGTTGAGGCCGAATTTAGAATAGAAAAAGCACTAAACGAACAAGGACAAGCTGCAGCAGATGAAATGGCTGCTTGTATTGCTTCTGGAGATATTAGTTGTCAACCAAATACGTTGCCATCGCCTTCTCAAGTTTGGGCATCGTTTCAGTCGCTGTTGAAAGATCATGCTTTGATTAGCGCTGATAAAGCTGCTTTTATTGAAAAAACTGCCGCTTTAAATGAAAAAAGAGTTGCCGAAGGTAAGGATGCCATTGTTTATACAGGTAGACCATCGTTTGTGGATCAAATCTTTAGAAGTTTAAAAACGGTATTCGCTGGATTCTTTTTAGCCTTACTAATTGCTGTGCCTCTTGGTATTTTTATTGGATTAAGTCCAACATTGAAAAGTGCGTTTAACTGGTTTATTCAAATTTTTAAACCTGTATCGCCAGTGGTTTGGTACTTGTTAGTGTTTATGATTGTAAAAACATTATTGATAGATTCTAGTGAAGATAGCTCATTTTCAATTTCGTTTATCGCTGTTGGCTTATGTTCGATGTGGGCCACATTAGTAAACACATCTATGGGTGTGTCGTCGGTAGATAAGGATTACATCAACGTTGCTAAGGTGTTGAAACTTGGGAATTTTCAAAAGGTATTTAAAGTGGTGTTGCCATCGTCTTTACCTTTAATCTTCACGGGTTTAAAAATCACTTTATCTGTAGCGTGGATGGTTTTAATTGCTATTGAATTATTAGCACAAAGTCCTGGTTTAGGATTATTTGTTTGGGAAGAATTCCAAAACGGTGCAAATGACTCGAATGCAAAAATTATAGTTGCCATGTTTGTGATTGGTATCATAGGGTTCTTATTAGATCGCCTGATGCTAGCAATACAAAACTGGGTGTCTTTTGAAAAAACAGATGCGATATAAATGAATCTATGGGTCTCCGCGTTAGGGATTGAACGGCATGTTGGAGCTCCTCGCAGAGAGCGACTAGTGAAAGCCCGACCCTTGTGGTAACGCCCTAAAAATGTTGAATTGTTTATTTGTTGAATCGTGTAATCGAAAATTACGATTAAACAGTTAAACGAATGAACGCTTAAACACTAAAGAAATGGCATACTTAGAATTAAAAAATATATATAAAACCTACGGAAATGACGAGAACGCTACCGAGGTGCTATCTAACATTAATTTGGAGATAGAAGAGGGTGAGTTTGTAGCGATTGTAGGATTTACGGGAAGTGGAAAAACGACGTTGGTAAACTTGATAAATGGATTGCTGGAGCCTACTAAAGGTGAAGTGTTGTTTAAAGGTGAACCGGTTGTTGGAACGAGTCATGAGCGCGGGGTGATTTTTCAGAATTACTCCTTATTACCATGGTTAACCGTGGGGCAGAATGTGTATATGGCGGTGAAAGAGGCTTTCCCAAAGAAGCCTAAAAAAGAGTTGAACGCTATTGTTGCGGATTATGTAGATATGGTAGGTTTAACACCTGCGATTAATAAAAGACCGAAAGAATTATCGGGTGGTATGCGCCAGCGTGTGTCTGTAGCGAGAGCTTTATCCATGAAACCAGAGATGATTATTATGGATGAGCCTTTAGGAGCGCTAGATGCTTTAACGCGTGGTACTTTACAGGATGAAATTTTGAACATCTGGGGGAAAGATAAGCGTACGGCGCTGTTGATTACCAATGATGTGGATGAAGGGATTTATATGGCAGATCGTATCATTCCTTTACGTCCCGGACCAAATGCAACGTTGGGGCCTGAGTTTAAGATTGATATTGAGCGTCCAAGAGATAAAACTTTAATGAACGACAACCCTAATTATAAGAAAACCAGAAATGCCATTATTGAGTATTTGATGGATATTGGGGAGGAGCGTAAGTCGCAAGCTTCGGAAGAGTTTATACTTCCGGATTTAGCACCAAAAGATTTTGTTAACCAATTTAAATAAGCATCGAGATGAGTACTTTTATAACTGATACAGCTAAAACAGCACATAATGGCATTTTTCCTTCTAATGAAGTGATGCTTGATTTAAAAGATTTGAAGAAGGTATACCCAACACCTAAAGGAGACTATGTGGTTTTGGAGCATTTGAACCTTCAAATTAGAAAAGAGGAATTTGTAACGATTATAGGTCACTCTGGATGTGGTAAAACGACGATGCTATCTATGATTGCTGGACTGAATCCGATTTCAGGAGGGAACATCTCCGTATTAGGAAAACATATTAAAGGTCCTGGACCAGATAGAGGCGTGATATTTCAAGCACCAAGTTTAATGCCTTGGATGACTGCTTTACAGAACGTGATGTTAGGTGTGAACCAAGTATTTCCTCATGCTACAAAAGGACAAAGAAATGACATCGCGAAATACTATTTACAGAAAGTAGGTTTAGAAGATGCGTTTAACAAACGCGCGTCTGATTTATCTCAAGGGATGCAACAGCGTGTAGGTATCGCCAGAGCCTTTGCTATAAAGCCAAAAGTATTGTTACTGGATGAACCTTTTGGAATGTTAGATTCATTAACACGTGGAGAATTACAGGATATTTTAATAGAGATTTGGAATAAAGAAAAAATTACCGCTGTAATGATTACCCACGATGTAGACGAAGCGATATTCTTAGCAGATCGCGTGGTGATGATGACCAGCGGACCAAGAGCAAAAATAGGCGATGTTTTAGATATTGATTTTGAAAGACCTCGTAGTAGAAAATCGGTTTTGGAACATGACGATTATTATAAATATAGAAAACATCTTATAGACTTTTTAGAGCACTAGAGATACACTAGAAAAGTAAACCACTAAGCAAATTAATTTATTAAACAAAAAAGTTTATGGAACCTAACACATTCCATGAGCCTAGGAAAAGTACAACCTAAAACAAAACAATTAATTAAAAACTCAAACAAAAATTAAACGTTAAAAACAAGTAAAAATGAGAAAGCAATATGTTTTAATAGGCTTGATGGCATTGATGGTTCAATTTGCACAGGCACAGTTTACACTAGATGGAGAATTTAGACCACGTACCGAATATTTTGGTAATGGTGGTAATTTTACAGGAGGAACGTTTCCTGCACAAACAGCTACTGATGCTGATGAAGGTTTCATGAGAACCACAGTAAGAGCAGCTATAAAAGCTAAGTATAAAGCTGAAACTTATACCGTATTTACAAGTTTTCAAGAAGTTTTTGCCTTTGGAGACAGACCACAAATTGCTACAGCTGGTAATGGGAATTTTAGAGTGCAAGAAGCTTGGGCAGACTTAAAGTTAGGCGCGTCTTCAAGTTTAAAAATAGGGCGTCAGCCACTATCTTATGATGATCAAAGAATCTTAGGAGGTTTAGGATGGGCACAACAGGCTAGAACGCATGATGCTGCCGTGTACAAATACAAGAAAAATAAATTAAGTTTAGATATTGGTGGTGCCTTAAATACTACCGTAGATGAAGTTTATAATACTTCTGCGCTATTTTCTTATAGAGACATGGTATTTACAAGAGTGAATACTAAAGGTGAAAAATTGAACTTTTCTTTCTTGGCTTTAATTAATACGTTCCAAGATTCCAATGTTGATGGTTCTAACAAATCCAGTTTACTTACTACAGGAGTACATGCAGGTTACAAGACTGGTGCATTATCATTAGCAGCAAATCTATATCTACAAGAAGGTGAAAGAGTAGGAGGAGTTGATGTAAAAGGAGCGCTTTTGGCAAGTTTATTAGCTAAGTATAAAGTTTCTGACAAATTAACTTTAGGGGCTGGTTATGAATCTATCTCTGGTAGAAAAGATGATTCTGCTGCATTCTTCCCGTTATATGGAACTAACCATGCATTTAATGGGTTAATTGATAGGTTTTATGTTGGAAATCACGGAAATGCTGGCGGTTTAAATGATTTACAAGTATCTCTTGCGACTAAAATTTCTGGTTTGGCTGTTACCTTAACAGGGCATTACTTTACAGAAGTAGAAGATGTTAATGGTTTTGATGGTAAGGATTTAGGTTCTGAAATTGACTTGGTAATCGCTAAAAAATTCAAAGAATTTAAATTAGTGGGTGGTTATTCTCATTTCTTTGAGCCAAGCGATATTGCTGATTTACCAGGAGTTAAATCTACACAAAACTGGGCATGGGCTATGTTAATTATTCAGCCTAAGTTTTTAAATACAGCTACTAAATAATTTTAAATTTTAATAATATAGGTGTTAATTAATTTGGTTTCAAATTAGAATCTAATCCCGCTTCGGCGGGATTTTTTTTGATTTTAAAACTAAAGTATCACGTTCACTCATTCAAAGTAGTAGTTTACTAATACTCAATAGTCTATAATATTTCTTATTTTTAGATTCGGGATAACAATAAATTTAAGTATTATGAAAGCAAATTTTAGTATCTCGATTAGTAACCCGTGCTCAGAGCAATTTGACCAGTTTGAAAAAACACATACTGGAAGATTCTGTAACTCATGTCAAAAAGAAGTTATCGATTTTAGAAAGATGACTGATGACGCATTATTAGATTATTTAGAAACAAACACTACTAAAACCTGTGGTATTTTTACAAACTCACAATTACATAGAACTATGAAACATTCTACATCCAAACAAAACAAGCTCAGTTTTATAAAAGTAGCAGCAATCGCTGTATTTTCATTACTATCCTTACATACAGTTCAAGCTCAGTCCAAAACTGCAAAAAGCGAAACTGTCCAAAAAGAAGTTGTTCAAAGTAACTTACTAACAGGAGTTGTAATGGACGAATCTGGACCACTTGTTGGTGCTACTATTTTATTAAAAGGTACACGAATAGGAGTAACTGCCGATTTTGAAGGTAAGTTTAAATTTCCTAGAGTTTTAAAAGAAGGCGATATAATTTTAGTAAGTTACATTGGTTATGAAACTCAAAAATTTGTAATTAAAAAAGATCAAAAATTTTTAAAAGTACAGATTTCAAGTGATGATATTGACCTTATGGGAGAAGTTGAAGTTAATGAAGTATACAGCTCTAGACGTAAATAAGTTTTATAGTTTGATAAAACCACTGTCATATATTCTAATCCTGTTTTTTAGCTTTCAAATGAAGGCCCAAAAACAGGATTTTACACATGTTGATTTTACTAAGGCCGATAGTATTGCTAAGTCTTATACAGACGCTTCATTGCGTAATATGCCAGTATTGGTGTATAATTTGATACATGCTTTAGATACTGACGTCGAAAAATTTAGAGCAATCCATACTTGGGTCTGTTTAAATATTGAGAGTGACCACTATTTTAGTGAAACCACCATAAAAAAACGAAGACATTTAATTAATGATAATGCTGCGCTTGAAAAATGGAATACTAAAGTACAATCCAAAGTCTATAAAAAGCTATTAAAGGAGAAAAAAACCATTTGCTCAGGGTATGCTTATATTCTTAAAACCCTGACTAACCTTGCAGATATGGAATGCGAAATTGTAGACGGTTATGCACGTACAGTGAGAACGAATGTAGATACAGTTGATTTTCCAAACCATTCTTGGAATGTTGTAAAACTAAATGATACATGGTATTTTGCAGATACGACGCAGGCCAGCGGGTATTACAATTTAACCGAGGAAGAATTTGTAAAAAACTACAACGAAGGCTATTTTTTGGCAACACCAGAATTATTTGCTAAAAATCATTATCCATTAAATACAAAATGGTTACTCTTAGATAAAGATATCTCTCTTAAATCGTTTGTGGGAGCGCCTATTATTTATCAGAACACTTATAAACATGGCATTATTCCGTTGCATCCAAATGCCTTGGTAACGCAAATAGAAACTGGTGAACGTATGGTATTTCGTTTTAAAGTTTTAAATGAAATAGCTTTAAAAGAAGTAAGACTTTTGTTGGATGCTGGTTTTCGTTCAAAAACATTGGTACCTGTCACTTCTAATTATAAAAACGGTATTCTCGAGTTTGCATATCAGTTTGATAAAAAAGGGCAGTATGATGTGCATCTTAAAATTGGAAAGGATGTGGTTTCCTCTTGTACTATAGAAGTTGAAAAACCTAAAAGCATCTCAGCAGCACAGAATTTCTAAAGCGTTTTGTATTCCAAATACATTTCTTACATTTAAAGCAGAAAAGAGGGAATATGCTTAAAAAAGTTTTCGGTAGCGCCGTTTTTGGAGTAGAAGCTACCACAATTACTGTTGAGGTAAATGTAGATAAAGGTGTTGGTTATCATCTCGTGGGATTACCCGATAATGCTATTAAGGAAAGTAATTTTAGAATAGCTGCTGCTCTTCAGAATAATGGCTATAGAATTCCAGGCAAGAAGATTATCATCAATATGTCGCCAGCAGATTTAAGAAAAGAAGGGTCTGCATACGATTTAACTTTAGCTATCGGCATTCTTGCATCTACAGATCAGATTAAAGCTGAACATTTAGATCAATATTTGATTATGGGGGAATTGTCTCTAGACGGAACTCTACAACCAATAAAGGGTGCTTTACCCATTGCAGTAAAAGCCAGAGAAGAAGGGTTTAAAGGTTTTATTTTACCAGAACAAAATGCCAAGGAGGCAGCAATTGTAAACGACTTAGAGGTGTATGGTGTTTCTAATATAGAACAGGTTATTAATTATTTTGATAAAGGAGAACCTTTAGAACAAACCATCATAAATACTCGTAAAGAGTTTGAAAAAAACCTAGATTTCCCTGAGTTTGATTTTGCTGATGTAAAAGGGCAAGAAGGTATAAAACGTTGTATGGAAATTGCTGCAGCTGGCGGACATAATATTATTTTGATTGGACCACCAGGCGCGGGTAAAACTATGCTAGCCAAACGACTCCCGAGTATTTTACCACCAATGACCTTGCATGAAGCTTTAGAAACTACAAAAATTCATTCTGTAGTTGGGAGAGTGAAAGATTCTGGGTTGATGGCACAGCGGCCGTTTCGAAGTCCGCATCATACAATTTCGAATGTGGCACTTGTTGGAGGTGGAAGTTATCCGCAACCAGGAGAGATTTCGTTATCGCATAATGGTGTCTTGTTTTTAGATGAATTACCAGAATTTAAGCGTGAAGTTTTAGAAGTGATGCGTCAGCCTTTGGAAGACAGAGAAGTCACGATTTCTAGAGCGAAATTTACTGTAACCTATCCATCGTCTTTTATGTTAGTGGCGAGTATGAATCCAAGTCCAGCAGGTTATTTTAACGATCCAGACGCACCAGTAACTTCAAGTCCAGCAGAGATGCAGCGGTATTTGGGTAAAATATCTGGTCCTTTGTTGGATAGAATTGATATTCATATAGAAGTAACACCTGTGCCGTTCGATAAATTGAGTGATGATAGAAAAGGGGAAACCTCAGTAGATATTAGAAAACGAGTAACCGCAGCGAGAGATATTCAAAGTAAGCGCTTTGCAGATTCTGAAACTGTGCATTACAATGCGCAAATGAATGTGAAGCAAATTCGAAAATATTGTGTTCTAGATGATGCTTCAAAAGAGCTTTTAAAAACAGCTATGGAGCGGTTGAATTTATCCGCTAGAGCCTATGATAGGATTTTGAAAGTTTCAAGAACGATTGCTGATTTGGAAGGTTCCGAACATGTTAATGGATCACATATTAGTGAGGCGATTCAGTATCGTAGTTTAGATAGAGAAGGTTGGTTGGGGTAAAATTACTGTGTAAATTAGAGTGTTTCTTTTGCTGCGAAGTTAGAAACTTTATAGAGCAGCGGGGTATAACTTAGAAGCATATCTAAATATATAACATTGGAGAATGGGCACAAACTATTGAATTCAGAATAAATAAATAATTCTCATATTAGTAAAGAAGATATTTCTAATTAAAGGATTAATAGTTTACTTATATTTTATTAAATTGATAATATCAGAACTTGTTAGAACCTATTAAACTATAGAGCTACCAAAACAATTATAAGGATACTAGCCCAGTTATTCAGAATATCTCCCAGTTATTACTTCATTTATAAAAGAGCGATATAATCTATTTAGATTTATGGGGTAGAAAGAATTGTTTTTATCTAAAGATTACAAAAATTAAAACAAAATTTCACTTCTGATTTTGATATTTAAACATATCCAAAATTAGTTATTTAATTGTTCTAAATATTTTTTGCATTTGTAAAATGTAAGAAAAGCGGAGGTCGAAAAGCTAATAGAGTAGACAATATTTTAAAACCTTATTTTATGAGAAAATTAGAATTAAACGAAAGTAGTGAGATTTTTGCTTCGGGGCTTGCAGAGCGCATGAGAAAACAAATGAATAAATGTTACAATCATGGAGATTGTGCAAGATTCTATAGAATGGTAGAGAGACATGAAAGAGTTTTGTAATTAAAACTGAATTTAAATTAATTAATTTAAGAAAAATGAAAAAAATAGACTTTATACAAAATTCAAAGATTTTTGGCGGGGCTACATATGGACGTTGTATGGCAATGGCTAGTAGATGGCAGAGAAGAGGTGGTGGAGAAACACGTTTAAAAGCTAGAATAGAAAAGAATTGTTCTGGAACTATATGGTTTTGATTGTTTACTAAATTATTTCAAACAACAAATGTGTTAAGAATTGTATTTGTTGTTTGAAATTAAAATTTAGTCGATATCAATATCATCTTTATTTTTTATTAAAAGCATTATTTCATCGAAAAAAGTATTTATTAATGAAAAAGAGCTTGACATTATTCACATTTATATTTTTACAATTATCAGTATATGCTCAGAATATTATTGAGTTTACTCTAGTAAATAATGATAGTATTCCTATCCCTTATGCAAATATTTTTTTTGAGAATAAAACCATGGGCACCATAAGTAATGAAGATGGTCATGTCAAAATTTCGATACCTAAAAATATTACCAAGAATGATAATAAACTAATTGTTTCAGTATTAGGATATGAACTTAAAAAGTTAAGTGTACATGAAGTGCTTAATATGGATTTTGTAAGGTTGGAATCTAAAAACATACTCCTTGACGAGGTTATTATAAAACCAGGACTATCTGCTGAAAAAATAGTTAATAAAGCATTTGATTTATACAATAAGAATTTTCCAGAATCAGCCTTTGTAGCTGAAGGATTTTTGCGGCATACAGAAAAAAACAAGCTGGAGTATAAATGGTTGATTGAAGCAGCAATCCAAATGTATGATCCTGGATATGATAAAGATATTGAACATATAAAAACTAATATAGTTAAAATCAAAAAAAGTTATGATAACAGAAACATTGATACTTTAGATTTTTACAGAAACTATTTAAGTAATGTTAAGGGGATGTCTTTTAAAAAATCACAAAAAAAAGTAATCGATATCCAGAAAGTTTCAATTGATGAAATTGAAAAAGCTATCATTTATAATGATAATAAATCTGGTAATCCGGAATACGTATTATCAAGTGGTATAAATCCAATAAGATATTATAATCAAAAAAATGCTTTTCTAGATAAAAACTTACTCAAAAAACATTCGTTTAAAATAGATACAATTATAACCAGCGACATTGATAATGCAGATATCTGTAAAATTAAAATAACACCCAAGAACCCACCAGCTAAATTGAATAAGCATTTTGGAAAGTATCTATTGCCTTATGGTTGGATTTATATTAACGCAAATGATTATTCTATAGTAGAGTTTGAATACATTTTAATTCATGACAATAAAGTAAGAGTTTTTAGTAAAATAGGTGGTTCAAAAGTACATTCTAAGTTCACAGTTAAACTTATGAAAATTAATGGGAAAATGTATCCAAAATATATATCATATGAAAAACCTAAAATATTTTTTAGAATGGGCGCTATAATGGATAGCATGGTCTCAAAAAAGGAGATAAATAAAGAGAATCAGTATTTTCTTAAACAAGAAATATTATTTACAAATATTATTACAAATAGTAATCTTATTAAAGTTGATACAGATTGGAATAGTAATATTTTTACTCCTAGGCCATACGATAAAGAGTTTTGGGATAATTATAATATTCTTTTAGAATCTAAAGAAGAAAAAAAGATGATTAATGACTTAGAAAAGAAGATAAGCCTAAAAGAACAGTTTGAACATCAATGAAAAAGTTTTTAGATAGTAGCACATTATTAATTACACTTTTAGTTATTATAATTTCTTATTTAGTTTCTTTTGTATCAAATGATGTTGTACTAAGTGACAAAGTATACCAAAAACATTTAGATAAAAAATATGAAACAAAATATAATGAGTATAGGAATTTAGATATTGATTTAACTGAATTTGAAGATGAACTTAAACAATTTGAACAAACCGCTGATGATAGTAGTTATGGTTGGGATACATTCTATGTTGATTCATTGTTTGTTCTAGTACCACTTCTTTTGGTTTCATTGGGTTTTAGCGCTACTTTTTTAATTTTAATTCTATTTCATAAAAAGCTATACATTTTAAAATACCTTAACATATTGAAAGCCTCATTAATTGCGTTTATAGTTTTTTATGTTCCAGAAGTTATTTCTGCTATTTACTTTATAATATTCAAGAAAAATTATCAGCTTAATGATATTCATAACTTTGAAAGTTATTTTAGATTCAATATGTTTTTTGATAAAGCTAATACATCAAAATGGTTATGGAATATAGTTAATGAAACAGGTTTTGTATATGTGTTATTTCCGTTAATTGTTGGTTTGCTTCTAGGCTATATCTACACAAATATTAAAAAAAGAGCACTTATTGGTTATTCCTATTTAGCCTATTCTATAATTTTTATATTCTACAACACCGTTTTTTGGTATCTTTTTGATCTTGTTTAAATTATGAGAACGGTTGTGAAGGTTATTATAGTTTTATCGCTAATAGGTATTCTCATTATAGTCTTTAATAAAGCTAAACAAACTTCAGAGAAGGTAAGTGAAAATGAGTTGTCAACTGTTGAGATAAGTAATATAAAACTACCACTTTTTGAATTTTACACCTTAGATTCTATTCCCTTCTCAAAATATGACTTAGAAAAAAATGAAAGTCTAATCCTAGTTTATTTTGATCCTGATTGTAGTCTTTGTAAAAAGTCAGGTAAATTATTTAATACATTCAAAAAATTCCATAAAGCATCACAAGTTATTTTTGTTTCTCATAATTCAAAAGAAAAAATTATTGCTTATCAAAAACAATTTAAGCTAGATTCAATATCTAATGTGAAATTTCTGAGATGTAGCAAAGGAGATTTCTTTACACTCTTTAAACAAACTATCACTCCATCATACTTTATATACAATACCAAGCAGGAACTTATTAAAATCATTAATGATGATGTTCCTGTTAAAACTATACTTAGATATATAAAAGCAGCTCAAATTGATTAATACCTACAAGAAATATGTGGTTTTACAACACGACCAAAAAGATTGTGGTTGTGCCTGCCTTAAAATGGCTTTAAGATACTATGGTGGTGATGCCAACTTAGAATATCTTAAAGAGATTAGTGGAACTAGTTCCAAAGGTACATCGTTTTTTGGTCTTATTCAGGCATCTGAGAAAATTGGTTTATCATCTGAAGCATACGAAGCATCAATTAACGATATAAAAACAATCGAAGATCCATTTATTATTCATATTGAGCGTCAAGGCTTTTTACATTACCTTCTATGTTTTGGTTATGAAAATAAAAAAGGGTTTACCATCATAGACCCCGCTTTAGGTATTCAAACTTATTCAAAAGAAGACCTTTTAAAAGTTTGGAAAAGTGGTTATATCCTAATAATAAAAAAAAATAATTCAATTCCAATAGTTAAAACCCAAAAAAGAGACTATCTAAATTGGATATTGGATATGGTAAAAGAGGATGCATCATATTATATTTCGGCTGTTTTTCTGGGTATTATTATTGCTTTGCTTAATATGACAACATTAGTTTTTACTGAAAAATTAATAGACGTTGTTTTACCTTCAAGAAGTTTAGAGTTATTGCTTAAAACCATAAGTATATGGTTTATCTTACTACTAGCAACAATAGGACTTAGATATATCAGGTCAGTAGTATTGGTTCAACAAGCTTATAATTTCAATATAAGAGTATTTAAATATTTCTTTAAGCGTTTACTCAAAATGCCAAAAGTGTTTTTTGATAGTAAAAAGCAAGGCGACATGATTGCGAGAATGAATGATACTCAGCGTATACAAAGAAATATAAAGACTGTTATAGCTGATTCATTAATTGAACTGTTTGTGATAGTAATAGCACTTATTCTCTTATTCTATTATTCTAGCGGTGTGGCTTTGATACTCTTAGCATCCTTTCCTGTACTTTATTTATGTTCGTGGCTATTCAATACCAATATTAAAACATTTCAGCATAGAATGTTTATTGACTATGCACAAACAGAATCTCACTATATAGATACTATTAGTGGTATAGAAACTATAAAAATATTTAACAAAGAAGCTTTATTCTATAAAAAAAATGTAACAAAACATAAGGTATTTCAAGATTCAATTTTGAAATTAATAAGACATGAGGTTAATCAAGAAACATTTATTGAAATTTGTAGTATGGCTATATCTGTCTCTGCAATTGCCTATGCTGTTTTATTAGTCTTTAATAAAAATATTGAAGTCGGGGACTTAATTGCTATCATATCATTGATATTTATGGTTCTAGGGGCAGTAAAAAGTACAGTTCAGCTTAATTTTGAGATTTTTGAAAGTAAGATAGCTATTGAACGTATGTTTGATTTTGCAGAAAGAAGTAATGAGTTAGACGAAGCAAAAAGCCAAACCAATAAAAAGGATGTTGAACAGATATATCTGATTTCTATTAAAGACTTATCCTTTTCATATCCTGGTCAAGATTGCTTGATTACAAAAGCAAACTTAAAGTTAAGTAAAGGAAATATAACGTTTCTTAAAGGCAAAAGTGGAAGTGGGAAAAGTACACTCTCACAATTGCTCTTAAAATTTTATAAACCCCACTCTGGAAACATTACAATTAACGACGAGTATGAGCTATCAGCTATAAAAACTGAGTTGTGGCGTAAAAATATTGCCTATGTTTCTCAAAACATAAAGATTTTTAATGATAGTGTTTTGTTCAATATCTGTTTGGATGATAAACTCTTAGAAGATAAAGTGATTGATTTTTGTGAAAGTTATCTGAATTTTGGTGATATAATTTCAAAATTCAAAAACTCATATTGGACTATTTTAGGAAAAGAAGGAGTTATGCCATCTGGAGGAGAAAAGCAAATTATAGCCATTGCTAGGGCTTTATTCTCAAGACCCAAAGTATTGATTCTTGATGAAGCTACTGCTTCAATGGACAAAGCAATTCAAAGTAGGATTTTAGAGCTTTTAGATAAGCTAAAGGAAAACATGGTAATTTTATTTATAACTCACAACGAGCAACTTTCTTCAGACAACCCAGAAGATAACTATTTACTTGAAGAAAAAATAATTTCATTAAAGTACGCTTAAAATGTTTCATACACCAGAGGTTTTAAGTGCCACATACAAGAACAAAAGCAAAAGTATTATTGCAGGTATTACTGTGGCTTGGGGTATTATGCTATTAATTATTTTAGTAGGTATTGGTGAAGGTTTGCAGAATGGAGTTAAGAAGTTATTTGCAGATTATACTGTAAATACAATTGAGGTTTTTTCTGGCGAAGCATCAATATCAGATATTAATGTCACCAAGGGAGATTTGATTTCTTTTACGATGATAGACATTAAAAGTTGTATTCTAAATTTTAATGAAATTCAGAATATATCGCCAGTTGTAAATGTTAATGTGTCTAAAATTATTTCAGAAAGAAAAAGTATAAATCATTTTTCACTTAAAGGTATCAATGAAAACTACTTTAGTATAAAGACCTTAAAATTTAATACAGGGAGAGCTTTTAATATTCATGATATGAATAGAAAGGTTATCATAGTTGGGTATGAAATTGCAAAGCAACTCTTTAACAATGTCAATTGTGTTGGAAGATTAGTTTTTATAGATAATGTAGGTTATAAAATTATTGGAGTAGTAAAAAAAGATAATATGTTCAATAACTCTGGATATGAAGCATATATTTCTTATGAAAATGCATTAAATATAAACTCTGAAACTGAGTTGAATGAATTCATTTTATCTTTAAAAAGCGATATAAATACCGAGGAGTTTCAAAAAACACTAAAAATATATTTATCTAATAAAAAAGGAGTTAATTCTAAAGATAAAACGGCTTTCTTTTTTAATAACATTGAGAATACCATTAAATCACTTAATACACTATTTAATGCCGTCAACCTTTTTTTATGGTTTATAGGTATTTCATTTTTGATTAGTGGTATGTTGAGTATATTTAATATTATGACAGTCATTGTAAAGGAAAGAACCGGGGAATTTGGTCTTAGAAAAGCTCTTGGAGCTAGACCAGTTTCAATTCAAACTATGGTGCTTTTAGAATCATTACTGATTACCTTAGTATCTGGGGTAATTGGTCTGACAATCGGTTTTATTGTTATTTGTCTTATCAATAAGTATCTAGAAATTTCTGGTGGAAACATCCAATTTCTCATATTAGATCTTAATATTTCCGTCATTGTATCTGCTATTTTATTATTGGTGTTATCTGGTTGTATTGCTGGTATTATACCAGCAAGAAAAGCATCGAAAGTTTTGCCAGTTGAGGCGCTTAGAGAATTAAATAATTAAGAGGTTTATGAATAAGAGAATAATTTTTTTTATAATACTGTTTTTCATCGCTATTGTTGTGGTTGTCTCATCGGTGAACACTGGAAAAACAATTCCAAGTGAATCACCTAAATATAGAGACATCAATAAAATGATTTTTTTCTTAGGTAAATTTAAACCTTATGAAATGGTAAAAATCCAACCTAAGATTTCTGGTGTTGTTGATTCTATTTATGTTAAAACAGGAGACACTGTTTCAGTTGGTGAAAATATAGCTAAGCTCAGAATTGTTCCAATACCAGAGGACATGGAACGCGTAAAACGAAGCTTACGTATGGCATTAACTGATTTAAAACAAAAACAGATTAATCACGATAGGAGTATAAAGTTATTTAAAAAAGGTGTTATTGCTAGATCTGAATTTGAAACAACTGAATTAGCATTGAATTTTGCTAAAATAGAATATACAAATTCACAGAATAATTACAATATTGTTAAAAATGGATTTTCTAAAAACGCAAATGAATCACCTAATATAGTTAAAGCTACAATTAATGGAGAAGTTTTAAATGTACTTGTTAAGAAAGGGATGAATGTTACTGAGCGCAATACATTCAATGATGGTAATACCATTGCTACAATAGTTAATACTTCTAGTTTTAATTTTGAATTTGAAGTAACAGAAATAGATGTTCCTAACGTAAAAGTTGGAGATACTTTTGGCGTTTATATTAAGGCTTTAAGCAATAAATTAATTAGTGCAAAAGTGCAAGAATTAAAGCCTTTGATAAAAGAAGGTGAAAGTTTTTATTATCTAGCAAGTGCTATAGTTTTAGATACTATTTCAAATATAAAGCCTGGTTATACTGGCTTGGCTGAATTTGTTTTGCAAAAGAAAGAACACACCTTGACTATAAAGGAAAAAAACATCATATATAGGAATAAAAATTCTTTTGTCGAAGTCATTGGGATAGATGATAATATTAAAGAAATTGAAATAGAAACAGGTCTTTCAGATGGTATTTATACGGAAGTGTTATCTAATCTTAAAAAATTTGATAGGATTAAAGTGCAGTAGTATATGAAATTATTATTCACCAACCCTTCGAAGTTTATAACTTCGAAGCATATCAAGAAGTACAATGTATAAAATAAAAGAGGGCAATTTTATTAAAAATCACCCTCAAAATTCGATACGTTATTACACTAAAACCTAATGGTTTCCACCTTAACTTTACTATTAATAGGCGCTAAGTAAAAAGAAAACTCATACTTACCAGGCGTATTTAAAAACTCATCATGTGCTTGCGCACGATGAGACCAAGTATTATCACCACCAACGCCTTGTTGGGATAGATCTATGTTTACGGTATATGCATCGCGTTCTATTAGTTCGTTTAAGAAATTAGCGTCTTGTAAATTATCAATACTATATTCTTGAACACTAAAACTTAAAGGTTGCTCTCCTTTTATTAAAACACCTTTACTAGCAGCGTTAGTCATTTTAAACCATTGTGTTTCGGTATGGTTTCCGTATTCTTCTGGATATACGTACTTATAGTTAATATGTTCAGGTTTACCAGAATATAATCCCATATGCGAGGCATAGTTTCTATCGGAATAATTAGCATGTGGTCCTTTACCAAAATAAGTAAGATTACCGTAAGTTTTAGCAATATCAAACTGCATGCCTATACGTGGTGCGTTAGGCGCATTTTTATCAATATTTGCTGAATAATCAACCTTTACTTCACCACTTCCTAAAATGGTATATACTAATTCTATTGCTGCTTTTGGATTGGTTATTTCTCCATGTACTGTAATTGCTACTTTTCCTTTCTCGGTAGCATTAGTTTCAATGTTATTCACTTTAAATCGTTTTCCTGCGTCTATCCAATCTAATTCTGATTGTAATTTCATTGCCTTTCGGTAAGCTTCATCATTTTCAGTTTCAGCCCTCCAGAAGTTTAATTGTAATGGCGATGTTAAAACGCTAACGCCTTTTGACTTATAAGTTGAGATGTATCCAGTGTTTTTATTGATTTCCAATTGAATAGCTTTATTGCTTATACTGATACTAGTATCAGTTTCATTAACTAATAACGTGCTAGTACTACTTAAAGCTTTTGGAGTTTTTACATCATAATTTAATTCAAATTGCTCTTCAAAAACCAAATGACCAGCATTTGCCCATAAGTTGTTTTCTTTTAATGTTCCTTCAATATTTATGTAGTATAAGCTACCAGCTTTTAGTTTTGGTGTTTTAAAAGGGATATTAAATGGACTAGAACCATATGGTTTTGTGCTTAATGCAGGAAGTGTCCCTTTTTGAATCACTTTTCCATTTTCTGTAACATTCCACGATAAGATATACTGCGATAAATCTGCATCATGATGGCGATTTAAAATTTCAAACGCACCGCCTTTAGCATCTTTAGTACTAATAACAACAGGTTGATTTACTTTCTTACATTCGTAAATTTCTGGTTTAGGCGTTCTATCTGAAGCGATAATACCATTTATGCAAAAGCTACCGTCATTAGGTGTGTCACCATATGAACCACCGTAAGCATAGAACGCTTTACCATTTTCGTCTTTCCTTAAAATACCTTGGTCAATCCAATCCCAAATAAAACCTCCTAAAGCACGATCGTTGTTATGAATAATATCCCAATACTTTTTCATGTTTCCAACAGAATTACCCATAGCATGAGCGTACTCGCACATGAGTACTGGAATGTTTTGAAAATCTGCTGTATCATCAATTAAGTCCTGCAATTCTTGTGGTTGAGGGTACATTCTACTAATCATATCAACCCAAGGTGCATCAGCAGGGTTGCCTTTACTATGCTTAAAGAAATTCTTTTTATAGTTGGGATGGGAAGGAATACCTTGCGCACCTTCATAATGCACATATCTCGTTTGGTCAAATTCTTTTATCCAACCAGCCATAGCTGCATGGTTTGGGCCGGTACCAGATTCGTTACCTAAACTCCACATGATAATGCTAGGATGGTTTTTATCACGTTCTACCATACGAACAGCACGTTCTAAATAGGCATTGCTCCACTCTGGTACATTCGATAATTGCCCACGTACACCATGAGTTTCTAGGTTAGCTTCGTCCATAACATATAAACCATAGGTATCACATAAATCATAGAAATACGGATCGTTAGGGTAATGAGATGTTCTTACAGCATTAAAATTGAATTGTTTTAATAGCTTTACGTCCTCTAACATATCTTCTCTTGTAACCGTTTTACCATTGATGTGGTCATGATCATGTCGATTTACGCCAATCATTTTTACTGGATTTCCATTGACAAGAAAACGACCACGTTCGTCAATTTTTACTTCTCTAAATCCAACTTTGGTACTAGTGTGTTGTATTTCTGTGCCTTTATTGTCTTTTACAGTGAATAAAAGCGTGTACAAATAAGGATGATCTGCCGACCATTTTTTTGGTGATTGTATTTCTGTTTCAATCAATCCAAAGTATACATTGTCTCTTTGCGGGTAGTATTCACCAAAAATCTTTGAGAATTGGGTTGTTGTTGCTTTACCTACGGCATTACCATCAGCATCAATAAGTTCTGTAATTAATTCCCAGTCATCTACTGTAGTTTTAAGATTTGTACTTCCAAATTCTCCAACCTTGGCAACGTATTTGTCTTTAATATTGGCAATCAATTCTGGTCTTATTTGTAAGAACGCGTTGTTGTAATCGTTATCTAAATCTGTTCTCACAGCAAAATCAGACAGTCTAACTTTAGGATTGGCTTGTAGATAAACTTCACGCTCAATACCGCTCATACGCCAGTGATCTTGGGCTTCTAAATAGCTACCATCGCACCAACGGTATACTTTTACAGCAATAGTATTTTCGCCTTTTTTTAATTGCTTAGTAATATCGAATTCAGAAGGTAATCTCGTGTCCTCACTATACCCGATAAATTCACCATTTACCCATACATAAAATGCAGACGACACACCGCCAAAGTGCAAAACAACATCTTGGTTATACCAATTCTCATCAATGGTAAAAGATTTAATGTAATGGCCTACAGGATTATCATGGTGATTAATAAATGGAAAATCATTAAAGAATGGATACGTAGAGTTAGTGTAAATAGGTTTGCCATAACCACGCATTTCCCAGTTTGAGGGCACATCAATTTTATCCCATTTTGAAGCATCAAAGTTGTTTTCTTGAAAGTTTGTTAGCGCTTCAGAAGGTTTAGCTACCCATTTAAACTGCCAATCTCCATTTAAAGATTTGTAAGAGCTAGATGCCTCTCTATTTCCAGATAGGGCTTGTGCTTTACTATCAAAATTGTAAAAGGTAGCTCTTGATGGTAGTTTATTAATTTGATTCACATTTGGATTTTCCCAATCGTTTTGTTGTGAGAAAAGTGATGAAACAAAACAAAGGGTAATTAATGTGCAGCGAATTAAATGCTTCATGATGATATATCAGTTTAGTTGTGTTATATTTAATTTTTGATATTACAAAGATATTGTATAAAGAAACGTGGGCTTAAATTATATAGGTCACATATCTTCAAAAACATGTAAGTATTGTTCAAAAACAAAACTAATGAAGCAAATCAGATATATTATAATTTTTATTTTGGTTTTAGGATGTGAAAATTCTAAAGCATCCAAAGCATCAGAAAATTTAAACTCAGAAGAAACGTTCAACGTAAATTCAAAAATCAGTACAGAAATTACACGATTAGATGAGGCGCAGGCAATTAAACTAGCTGAATTACCATTGCACTGTATTAATATTGAATATCCAAACCGTTTATCTCAAACTCTAGGAGGTGACGATGATTTAAGACCTCCAACTGAATTACATCCCGCATTTTACGGTTGTTTTGATTGGCACTCTTCTGTTCACGGACACTGGAGTTTGGTGAGTTTATTAAAATCGTTTCCCAATATTAAGCATTCAGATGATATAAAACAACGCTTACTCCATAACATTTCAAAAGAAAATATAGAAGCAGAAGTTGCATATTTTCATGGAAAACATAACACATCTTATGAGCGCACTTATGGTTGGGCTTGGCTTTTAAAACTTGCGGAGGAACTGCATACTTGGGATGATGACACGGCACGACTATTAGAAAACAATTTACAACCGCTAACTGATTTAATTGTTGATAAATACATCACATTTTTACCAAAATTAAATTATCCACAACGTGTGGGAACACATACTAATACAGCTTTTGGGTTGTCTTTTGCATACGATTATGCTACAACAGTAAACCATGAAGCTTTACAACACGCCATAAAAGAGCGTGCTATGTATTTTTATAAAAATGATACAGGATGTCCTATTACATGGGAGCCTAGCGGAAGTGATTTTTTGTCCCCTTGTTTAGAAGAAGCAGCATTGATGAAACGTTTATTGCCAACAGATGATTACAAGATTTGGTTAGACACATTTTTACCTCAATTGAAAAACAAAAATTTTAATATTGAAGTTGGAGTAGTATCCGATAGGACAGATGGGCATTTAGTGCATTTGGATGGTGTTAATTTTTCGCGTGCTTGGAATTTGTTTAAAATAGCTCAAGACCTGCCTGAATATAAACACCTTAAATCAGTAGCTAATCAACATATCAATTATTCCTTGCCAAGTATTTTTGGTGACGATTATATGGGCGGACATTGGTTAGGCAGTTTTGCTATTTATGCCTTAAACTCTTCTAGTTTGTAACTGTTCTTTGTTAAACATATTTTAATTTTTAAAGATCTTCCTATTATAAGTTTTATTTTTATCGAGAAAACTAATACAACCCGTAAAAATGAAACTACCATCAGCAATTTTCAAACTTGTAGTTATACTATTTGCAAGTTTAGGAATAGCCCAAAATCCTTTAATTAATTTTCCTACTATCAGTCCAGACGGACAAACCATTGCATTTAATTACCAAGGTGATATCTGGACGAGTGCTATTAATGGCTCAAATCCAAAACGACTTACTGTTCATGAAGCTTACGATACCAAACCTGTTTGGAGCGCAGACGGGAAATCTATTGCATTTATAAGTGAACGTTTCGGTAATAATGATGTGTTCTTAATGCCAGCTTCTGGAGGTACACCCAAGCGTATTACGTATCACTCAACCGCAGATATTATAACCGACTACACACCTGAAGGTAACCTTCTATTTTCTACAAGACGCAATTTTGTTCAAGTTGAACGTGAATTTGAAACACACATTGTGAGTGAAGATGGTGGCACACCAACACGCTATTTAGATGCTACTGGTTTTGATGCTGCATTATCACCCAATGGTAATTTTTTGATTTTTGTGAAAGGGAGTTGTAGGCTAGAACGCGAAACTTACAGAGGTCCAGCAAATAGAGATGTTTGGTTATACAACATTAAGAATGATAGCTATACGAAGTTAACAGATTATGATGGCAACGATTTTTATCCACAATGGGGCGATGATAATACCATTTATTTTCAGTCTTCGAGATCAGGAAAATACAATGTTCATAAAATGACTATCAGTGATGCTGGAGCCAAGCAAGGTAATATTTCGCAAATCACTGATTTTTCAGACATGGGCATTTTTTCATTTCAGATCAGTAGAAATGGTAAAGATATAGTTGCAGTTAAAGGTGATAAGGTGTTTTTAGTTAATGCTCAAACAAAAGCTAAACAAGCAGTTGCTATAAATATTGCATCTGATTATAGATTCAACCCTGTGGTGCATAAAACGTATAGTAACGATGTGGACGAAATTTCTATTTCACCTAACGGAAAATATGCAGCAATTAATATTAGAGGTGAAGTGTTTATTCGAGAAACTTCAAAAGATAAAAAGCGAACAGTAAACCTAACAAGATCATCTTTTAGAGATACTGATGCCACATGGATAAATGACACTACTTTACTTTTTATTTCTGATAGAGATGGACAAAAAGATATGTATTTGGTGAGATCTAATAATGCAAATGAAAGTGATTTATTTAAAACACTAAAGCACAAAATTGAGAGGCTCACAAAAACTTCTGATAATGAAAATAATCCAGTGATATCTCCAGATGGAAAGTCAATTGTATATAATTTAGGAAGAGGAAAATTAATGGTTGCTAATATCGATAATAATGGTAAGCTTTCTAACAAAAAGACGATGTTAGATGGTTGGGCAACTGCAAGCAATGTGTCCTGGTCTCCAGATTCTAAATGGTTAGCTTATAGCTTAAGTGATTTAGATTTTAATTCTGAAATTTATATTCACAAAGCTGATAATAGTGAAAAACCTGTAAATATATCAATGCACCCTAAACAAGATCGAGGACCAGTATGGAGTCCAGATGGTAAAAAATTGATGTTTTCATCTAATAGAAATAATAGTGATTATGATGTGTGGTTTACATGGTTAGCAAAAGCTGATTGGGAAAAAACAACTCAAGATTGGGAAGAAGATACCGATGATGACAAAGCCAAGAAAGGCGATAAAAAGAACGATAAAAAAGGTGATACGAGTAAAAAAGATAAAACTCCAAAAGTAAATCCAGTTGTTATTGATTTTGACGACATTCATGAACGTCAAGTTCAAGTGACTTCTTTTACTGGCGGTGAATTCGGGCAGTTGTTTTCCAAAGATTCAAAAACCATTTATTACACAACTGGTAATGGTAGTAGGGGTAATGCTGATACAGAATCTGATCTATTCAAAATAAAATGGGATGGAAATGATAAAAAATCATTAACCTCTAAAAATACAAGACCATCAAATTTAGCTAAAGATAAAAAGAACTCTAAAATTTATTTAACTAAAAGAGGGGGTAGTGTATCAAGTATTAATATGTCTAGTGATAAAATGGAAGCGTTATCATTTTCTGCTAAGATGGATATAGATTATAATATTGAATCTCAACAAATATTTAATGAAGCCTGGAAAGCCATCAATGACGGGTTTTACGATCCGGATTTCCATGGGCAAAATTGGGAGAATCTAAGAAAGAAATACGAGTCATTAGCCTTGAACGCTTCCACACGAAGTGATTTTCAGACGATTTTTAATTGGATGTTAGGTCAGATTAATGCGAGCCATATGGGATTATATCGCGTTGAAACTAGAGAAGATTTAGAAAGAGAACGCACTGGATTATTAGGTGTTGAATTAGAACCAACATCAAAAGGGCATCTAAAAGTAATATCAGTTGTACCTGCAATGCCTGGAGACAGAAGTTCAAGTCAAATGTTTGTTGGTGATATTATTACAGCAGTAAACGGTTATGCTCTCGATAAGACTAAAAATGTTTACGAATTGTTAGAAGGTACTTCTAACGAAAAAATATATCTTGAAGTTGATCGTGGAGGTAGTTCAAAAGAGATCGTAATCAGACCAAAAAGTAGTAACCGTGCTGAAAATTATAATGCTTGGGTAAAAGAACGTCAACGTTTAACGGAGCAATACTCTAATGGAAGATTAGGGTATATCCATATTCAAGGTATGAATTGGACCAGCTTTGAACGTTTTGAGCGCGAATTGACCGCCGCAGGACTAGGTAAAGATGGGATTGTGATTGATGTGAGGTTTAATGGTGGCGGCTGGACTACAGATTACCTCATGGCAGTATTAACGGTAAAGCAACATGCATATACAGTGCCCCGAGGTGCTGCCAAAGATTTAAAAGCCGAACAAACAAAATTTACAGGACATTATCCATATAGTGAACGCTTACCATTGGCATCTTGGACAAAACCATCAATTGCTTTATGTAATCAGAATAGTTATTCAAATGCAGAGATATTTTCACATGCATACAAAACATTAGATATTGGTACTTTGGTTGGCATACCAACATTTGGAGCTGTAATTTCTACTGGCGGGAATGGGTTAATAGATGGTTCTTTTATAAGAATGCCTTTTAGAGGTTGGTATGTAAAAGCAACTAAATCAAATATGGAATTAGGGCCAGCAGTTCCAGACATTATTGTCGATAATAATCCAGATGATAAAGCAAAACAAAAAGACACACAACTTAAAAAGGCAGTAGATGAATTATTAAGTCAATTAAAATAGTATATTGAGGAAACTATTTTAATTTGAGAAAATTATTCAAAAATATTGGTCCTGGGCCTTTGATTGCTGCTGCTTTTATTGGCCCAGGAACAGTTACGGTCTGTACGCTTGCTGGTGTAAAGTTTGGTTTTGCACTACTGTGGGCAATGGTATTATCGGTAATTGCTACAATTGTACTTCAAGAAATGACAGCCAGATTAGGTTTGGTGACGCAAAAAGGATTATCTGAAGTAATACGACAAGAGATAAAAACACCATTCCTTAAGTTTTTATCAATAGGTTTAGTACTCGCTGCGATAGTTATCGGAAATGCGGCTTATGAAGGCGGTAATATTAGTGGAGGTGTTTTAGGCTTAGAAACTTTGTTTGGAAAATCATTAATAGATTTTGGTAATTTTCAATTAAATGGTTTCAGTTTTCTTATAGGTATTATAGCATTTATTTTATTGTACATTGGTAATTACAAAATCTTAGAACGTACACTTATAGGTCTAGTAATATTAATGAGTATCGCTTTTTTAACTACAGCAATTTTAACGCAACCAGATCTTACAGAGCTATTTCGAGGGGTATTAACCCCAAAATTTCCTGATGGGAGTACATTAATGATTGTAGCTTTAATTGGTACGACAGTTGTACCCTACAATTTATTTTTACATGCTTCCTTGGTTAAAGAAAAATGGAGTAACCCAGATGATTTAAAATATGCTAGAAAAGATACAGTTATAGCAATAGTTTTAGGCGGTTTGGTTTCTATGAGTATTATTGTTTCTGCAACAGTTATTAAAAGTAATGATGTAACAAATGCAGCAGATTTAGCCTTAGGTTTAGAACCATTATTTGGTAGTTTTTCAAAATATTTTTTAGCTATTGGTTTATTTGCAGCTGGTATTACAAGTGCTATTACAGCACCATTAGCAGCAGCATATGTTGCAACTGGATGTTTAGGATGGCACTCAAACCTAAAGTCTTCACGATTTAGAATGGTTTGGATAGTTATTTTAGTTTTAGGTGTTGTACTGTCGTCTTCTGGTTTAAAACCTATTCAAATTATTAAATTTGCACAAGTAGCTAATGGTGTGTTGCTCCCTATTATTGCTGGTTTTTTACTTTGGATTATGAATAGAAAGGCACTATTAGGTACTTATAAAAATACGATACTTCATAATGTTTTTGGTGGACTGATTTTTTTAATTAGTGTACTTTTGGCATTAGCAGCTTTAAATAAAGTGTTTCATTTGAATTTATTTTGATGCAACAATTGTCAATAGATATAAATGCAGATTTAGGAGAAGGTATAGGTAATGAAGCCCAACTAATGCCATTAATATCATCTTGCAATATTGCTTGTGGCGGCCATGCAGGAGATGAAAATACAATGCGGGAAGCAATAAGACTAGCTAAGACTCATAAAGTAAAAATAGGTGCACACCCATCATTTCCTGATGTTGAGAATTTCGGGAGACTTCCAATGGATATGCCTTGTGCTGCATTATTTAAAACTATCGAAGATCAGGTTAATAGTTTAGTTGATGTTTTGAAGGAACAAAGCGTTACGTTACATCATGTAAAACCTCACGGTGCGCTGTACAATATGGCCATGACAGATTCTAAAATTGCAACAGTTATTATTGAGGTTATGAAAGCCATGCATTTACCAGTGCATTTGTATGTACCTTACAATTCTGTTATAGCTGAAATTGCAATTAAAAATAGAATTCCTATAGTTTATGAAGCTTTTGCAGATAGAAATTATAATAATGATTTAACATTAGTTCCTAGACAGGAAAAAAATGCAGTTTTATATGATGAAAATGAAGTTTTTGATCATGTTTTTAGAATGATTTCTAACGGAGAAGTTAAGACAGTTTCTGGTAAACACATTAAAATTAAGGCACAAACATTTTGTGTACATGGTGATAATCCTAAAGCTATAGGATTGGTAAATAGATTGAAAAGCGCCTTACAATTTAAAGGTATAAGTATTCAGTAGAGGTGAAGTTTCAATTGAAATACAAACAATACGGAGCGAATTCGATTCTTGTAGAATGGCCGCAAATAATAGACAAATCTATTCTTAATGATATTCTCACGTTTAAATCAAAATTAGAGAAAGCCAATATTTTAGGTATTGAAAGTTTAAATCATGCTTATGCTTCACTTATAATTATATTTAATGAAGGATGTTTTAATTTTTCTTCTGAAGTACATTTATTAAAGGAAATATATCAATCATCAGACATCTCAAAAAAAATATCACATACATTATGGAAAATACCGGTATGTTATCATGAAAGCTTTGGAATAGATTTAAAAGTACTTTCAAAAGGAAAACAAATCACAGTAGATGAAATAATTAAGAAGCATACCAAGCCAATTTATACAATTTTCTTTATAGGTTTTTTACCTGGATTTTTATACTTAGGCGGTCTAGATAAAGCGCTTTATGCACCTAGGCGAAAGACACCAAGATTAAAGATTGAAAAGGGAGCTGTAGCTATTGGAGGTGAGCAAACTGGGGTTTATCCGAATGAAAGCCCTGGTGGATGGAACATTATCGGTAATTCTCCAATTCATTTTTTTGACGTTTTAAAAACAGAACCTTGCTTTGCTAAGGCAGGAGATAGTCTTCGGTTTTATTCAATTACATTAGAAGAGTTTAGTGATATCAAAACGTTAGTTAATGCAGGAGTGTATCAAATAGAAAGTGAGGTGATTCATGGTTAGGGTTTTAAATACAGGGTTTTATTCTAGTATCCAAGATATTGGGAGACTAGGTGCTCAGCATCATGGTGTGCCTATTTCTGGAGTTATGGATCAAAGAGCTACTAGATTAGCAAATGTTTTAGTCGGAAATTCAGAAGAAGCTGCGGTACTAGAAATTACAATGAGCGGACCAAAGTTGAAATTTGAATGTAATTCTGCAATTGCTATTACAGGAGCAGATATGGCTCCGTCGTTGAATGGAAAATCACTTGACTATAATCGATTTATTATTATTAACAAAGGAGATGTTTTAAGTTTTGGGAGGTTGAATTCAGGTTTTAGGAGTTATTTATCTGTTATCGGAGGCTTTCAAACTAAAGAGGTTTTAGGCAGTAAGAGTATGTATAAAGGTGTAACTCAATTTGCTTGTATTAATAAAGAAGATGTATTAAGGATTAATCAAAATAATCCAAAATATCAGAAACACTTTTCTGGATTAAAGATGAATGATTCCTATATAAAAAACTCAAATCTAGATGTTTATAAAGCTCCAGAATTTGAAAATTTAACAGAGGTTCAAAAAGATAAATTGTTTTCAGAACTATTTACAATTTCAAAAGATAATAGTAGGATGGCGTATCAACTTGAAGAAGCTCTAGAAAACACTTTAGAGCCGATCATTACATCTCCAGTATTACCAGGAACTGTACAGTTAACACCATCCGGCAAACTGATAATTTTGATGCGTGATTGTCAAACAACGGGAGGTTACCCGAGAGTACTGCAGCTAACCGAAAGTGCAATTAATACCTTGGCACAAAAGTATACAGGTAGCAAAGTGTGTTTTAAACTAAAAGATTAAAGTTTTACTTTAATATCTTTTAAAACTTCAAGAGATACTTCGCTTCTTTGAGACGTTTCCATATAACGTCTATAGATTTTAGAATTACGTTTTTGAAGCGTATCTTTCTCAGGTTTTAACATAGTAGATGTACCAATTCTATCAGCGCCAGACTCTAAATATTTAACGGCAGTCTCAAAATCAGAAACACCACCAGATGCTTTTATTTTAGCGTTATCTTTTACCGTCTTTTTCATGATTTTCACAGCGGTAAATGTTGCGCCTCCTGAAGCAAATCCAGTAGAGGTTTTGACAAAATCTGCATTAGCATCAACAGCTATTTCACAAGCTTTGACTATTTCATTTTTATTAAGCTCAGAAATCTCAATAATAACTTTTAAAGTAACATCACCTATAGCACGTTTCACATCAGAGATATCTCTTAAAACAGAAACATAATTTCTACTTTTTAGGTATCCTAAATTGATAACCATATCTATTTCGTCGGCACCATCTTCAATAGCATTGGTGGCTTCAGCTATTTTACTTTGTGTAGAAGAAGCACCTAAAGGAAACCCAACAACTGTACATACTTTTACTTGAGTATCTTTTAAAAGTTCTTTAGCTAATTTTACATAACAGCCATTAATACATACCGAAAAATAGGAGTTTGCCTTTGCAATTTTGCATACATTTATAATATCTCTTTCTGTAGCAATTGGCTTTAAAAATGTGTAGTCTATATAATTAGATAAATTCATAAATAAAAGTAGGTTTTCCTTTAAATATTATTATTTCTTACCGTCTTCTTATTGGGGCAATAAGATCTGTGTGTGAAATTAAAAATTTAAGCCAGCTTGGAGAGCTTCCGACATATATTTTTATCAACAGATTAATAAACATTTAAAAGTAAACATTATTATACAGTATGAAGGTTATTTATGACATTATTCGATGAAAGGAATCAATATTTAGGTTTTATGATTGATAACCAAAGTTTTAAGAAAAACTCACATTTATATCATTAAAAAATGAAATTTATAATTACTCTCAAGAGTGTATACTATTGGTTTTAAGATGTTTTAAACGATTTTCGAAGGAATTTTGTAGTACAGGATGATTTACATCTTTAAAAAGAGACATTAGGTCATTTGAATGTGTTTCACGTTTTTGTTCTAAAAGATTAAAATGTACGAAACTACACCAGATAATTGATTTTAAATGTGTTTTATGCTCATTATACATGCGCATTTCAACAAATAATTCACTATTATTATAATTTATAAGTTGCGACTCGATAGTTACAGTTTCCATTAAAAAGGCTGGTTTTAAATATGCAATTTGGTTACTGCTAGACACCCAACTTTTTCCTGTTTTTTTTGCTATTGTATATATGTCTAAATCATAATACTTTATGAGCATATCTTCTCTATGATTCATGAAATAATCTATGTAACTACCATTATTTAAATGATTAAATGGGTCGCAATGTTGAAATCTAATTTTTGTAGTGGATTCTAATACTTTTGGAAGTTGTTTCATAATTTTTAGTTTTTTATACCAATCGGTATATTTTAATTTAAATTTTTTAAACTTTTAGTTCATTGTTAATTATTTGATCTAAGTAATTCATAGCATCTTTCATATAAAATTCATCATTCATGGTGTATGTCATAAAAATTGCACCCTGAATAATGGTATCCATACGTTTAGCATATGTCATTGCATTTATTTCAGATGATATTTCATTCGCAGCAATACCATTTTCTATCAAAGAGCATAAATTATCTTGTATACGCTGTATGACATCTCTAACTTTCCCAAGTAATTCTGAATTACTGTTATTGGCATCAACACCAATATTTAAAACAGGACAGCCCCCCAAATTTTTACTAAAAGGGTAATAATTTCTGTAAAAATCGGTAATAAGAAAAAGTTTTTGAATAGGAGAGTCGCTTAATTTAAGATGATCAGATAAAGGTTTCATTAAATACCTCACCATATATTTAAAGCAGGAAAATGCTAGTTCTTCTTTATTTTTAAAGTTGCCATAAATAGCACCTTTAGTTAAACCTGTGGCTTTTGTAATATCAGAAAGGGAAGTGGCTGCATAGCCATTCTTATTAAAAATAGGCGCTGTGACCTCTATAATATGTTGTTTTGTAAGTTCAGCTTTTGAAATCATAAGTACAAAGATAATAAAATATACCAATTGGTATATTTTATTATCACTTTAAATTTTATCAAAGCGCTGTAACAGTAAAACCAGCTTTTCTTAGAAGATTTATAACGCCTTCTTCTCCTGCTAAATGACCAGCACCAACAGCAAAAAACGTAGGTTTATCTTTAGAATAGGATTTAATTTTAGAAATCCAGTTTTTATTGCGATTATTTAAAAACACATCTTGATATTTACCAAAAGAGTAATTTTCATCTTCTATGATCATCTTTAATAACTTTGAAATATCTTCATCATCATATAATTTAAGCATCTTGGAAAAATTTTCTTTATCATACTTAAGTTTATCCTTAGCTGTTCTAAGTAAGTCGTTAATTTGATCTTGATAGGGAATGGTATCAAATACGAGTAATTGATCTTCAATTGTTTCTAAACCCAATATCTCTTCTTCTTGAGTTTTAGCAATTTTAACCAATTCTAATTCATAAGATTGTATTGGACAATCTAACATTTTAGGATATAGCATTGTAGATAAAAAGAACGGTTTTAGGTTTTGCATGTTTTTTAAAGATATTCCCAGATTTTCTAAAAAAAAGGTATCAATAATCTTGTAATCCTCTTCAGAAAGAAAATCATTAATTGTTTTACCTTCTTTCATAAACATATCTCCCATCATTTTTTGTTGTAATGCTGGATCATCCATATCGATTTCTAACACTATTTGAGTGGTTTCATCTAAGGCTTTCTTGGCATCTTCATCAAATGAAGCATTGCATGTTAGATGTATTGTCCCAAAAAGATATGAAGGTTTTTCAAGATTATTTCCGCTAATTTTCCAAAGTGTAGAATTCTCTAAGTTTTGAGCAGTTATTGTAAAAATGAAAAGTAGAGCAACAAAAGTAAGTAAGGTAGATTTCATAAAAGTTGTTTTGATTTATTCATAAGTATTAAAAACTTATAATTTGTTACAAAAAAAAGCAGCGTACATCTTAAGGAGATTTCCGCTGCTTTTCAACTAACCAAACTAAACTATTTCTTATATATGTTCTACTAAGTCGCTTTGATTTCTAAAAACTAACTTATCATCAAAAGCATCTAGCAAAATAATGCTGTCTGTGGTAACTTTACCAGAAAGTATTTCTTTACTCAAAGCATTCAATACTTCTTTTTGAATGACCCGCTTTACAGGTCTTGCACCATATTCTGGATTATATCCTTTTTCTGCCAAGTAACTTATAGCTTCTTGAGTAGCATCGAATGTTATGCCTTGCTGGGCTATCATTTTTGTTACACTTTTAAGCTGTAATCCAACAATATCAACAATATTTTCCTTACTTAATGGTGTGAACATTACAGTGTCGTCAATTCTGTTTAAAAACTCTGGACGCACCGTTTGCTTTAACAATGCCAGCACATCTACTTTTGCAGCCTCTATGGCAGAATCTATATCTTTTGTCGCTTCAAAACGTTCTTGAATAACAGTACTTCCCATATTAGAGGTCATGATAATGATGGTGTTTTTAAAATCTGCAACACGACCTTTATTATCAGTTAAATGGCCTTCATCTAAAACTTGTAAAAGGATATTAAATGTATCGGGATGTGCCTTTTCAATTTCATCTAACAACACTACAGAATAAGGTTTTCTTCGTACAGCTTCGGTGAGCTGTCCACCTTCATCATACCCAACATATCCTGGAGGTGCACCAACTAATCTGCTTACAGCGTGACGTTCTTGATATTCGCTCATATCAATTCTAGTCATAGCGTTTTCGTCATCAAATAAATACTCGGCTAAGGCTTTTGCAAGCTCAGTTTTACCCACACCAGTTGTTCCTAAGAATAAAAAGGTACCGATAGGTTTTTGTGGGTTTTGCAAACCAGCACGGCTACGTCTTACAGCATCACTTACTGCTTCAATAGCTTCTTCTTGTCCAACTACGCGTTTATGTAGTTCATCTTCAAGTTTTAGCAACTTCTCGCGTTCGCTTTGTAGCATTTTGGTAACTGGAATTCCTGTCCATTTTGCTACAACTTCTGCAATATCGTCATAGGTAACTTCTTCTTTAATTAAAGAGTTTTCAGGTTGTTCTTGTAATTGCTTTTGCAGTATCTCAAGCTGTTCTTGGGCTTCTTTAATTTTGCCATATCGCAACTCTGCTACTTTGCCGTAATCACCTTCGCGTTCTGCCTTTTCTGCTTCTAGCTTAAAGTTTTCAATATCTTGTTTTGTATTCTGAATATTGTCTACAACTTCTTTCTCAGATTTCCACTTGGCGTTAATCTCATTGCGCTGTTCTTTAATATTAGCTAAATCTGCACGCAACGATTTTAACTTTGTTTCATCTTTTTCTCGCTTAATCGCTTCAATTTCAATTTCTAACTGCATGATTTTACGATCTAAAACGTCAAGTTCCTCTGGTTTGGAATTAATTTCCATACGCATTTTTGAAGCAGCTTCGTCCATCAAATCGATAGCCTTATCTGGTAAGAATCGATTTGTAATATACCGCTGTGATAACTCCACTGCACCAATGATAGCATCATCTTTTATGCGTACTTTGTGATGCGTTTCGTACTTTTCTTTGATACCTCTCAATATTGAAATGGCACTTTCTGTATCTGGTTCGTCTACCATTACCTTTTGAAAACGACGCTCTAAAGCCTTGTCTTTCTCAAAGTATTTTTGATATTCGTCTAAAGTTGTTGCGCCAATAGCACGTAATTCACCACGAGCAAGTGCGGGTTTTAAGATGTTTGCCGCATCCATAGCGCCTTGTCCACCACCAGCACCAACAAGCGTGTGAATTTCATCTATAAATAATACAATATCACCATCGCTTGTAGTCACTTCCTTAATAACAGCTTTTAAGCGTTCTTCAAACTCCCCTTTATATTTTGCACCAGCGATAAGGGCTCCCATATCTAAAGCAAAAATTTGCTTCTCTTTGAGATTTTCAGGGATATCACCATCTATAATTCTATGGGCTAAACCTTCGGCAATAGCAGTTTTTCCAGTACCAGGCTCTCCAACTAATATTGGGTTGTTTTTTGTACGCCTTGATAAAATTTGAAGTATTCTTCGGATTTCTTCATCACGACCAATAACTGGATCTAGTTTACCATCTTTGGCTAATTGATTTAAATTTTTCGCATATTTCCCCAAAGCGTTATAAGTTTCCTCTTGACTTTGAGAGGTCACGTTTTCGCCTTTACGTAATTCTTCAATAGCTCCTTTTAATCCTTTTTCAGTAACGCCTTGGTCTTTTAACATTTGTCCTATTTTACTGTTTGATTTAAAAACAGCTAGTATTAAATGTTCAATAGACACAAAATCATCTTTCATCTTTTTTGCTATAATAGACGCTTCGTTTAAGGCTTTGCCAGCTTCTCGAGATAACATTAGTTCTGTGCCAGAGACTTTAGCAAAACTTTCTAGTTGTTTATCTAAGGCTTGTTCTAATATAGAAACGTTTACATTCAATTTTTTTAAAATGAATGGTAACACGTTTTTATCAACTTCGAAAATGCCTTTAAATATATGCTCATTTTCAATTTGTTGATGGCCATGGCTTTGCGCTATTTGTTGCGCTTGCTGTATGGCTTCTTGAGATTTTATAGTATAATTATTAAAATTCATTTTTATATGATTTGGTTTCTTTTTCGTTAACTTTACGTTCTGTATAAGTCAATTATCTTACCAATTTAAAAAGCATCTTGATTTAAGACAAAATGTCGTGAATTCTCCCGAAACAAATGACTTTTCGTCAGATGTAAGATTTTAAATTGATATGCGACTTAAGGTTTGAGTAAGCACATAACAGTGGCGCGTTAGGGATTGAACGGCATGTTTGAAATCCCCGACGAAGGAGGGATTGAGTAGTGAAAGCCCGACCCTTTGGGTAACGCCCTGAAAACATACAATGTAAGCTTAAACATTACGTTTAAATAAAACTAAGATACGGTTAATAGCAATTTATGGGATTATTAAAAAAAATATTTGGAGGAGAAAAAGTAGAAAAAGAGGAGAAAGTGTTACCATGGATTCCCTTAAATGATTTACCACAAATAGATTATATAAAGAAAAAATCGAGCATTAAAACTCAGGTTATTTTTAAACATTCTACGAGATGTGGCATTAGTAGTATGGTGCAACGTCAGTTTATCAATGACTACAACTTTAGTGAAAAGGATTTAGATTTATACTATTTGGATATTTTAAATTACCGACAAGTTTCTGATGAAGTTGGCTATAAATTTCAATTGATTCATGAATCTCCACAACTTTTGGTGATTAAAAACGGTGAGTTAGTTGCTCATGCGTCTCACGGACAAATTAATCAGGTGGATTTGAATCGATTTGTTTAGTATTTTCTTTTGAATTCTGACTATCTTTTTGTTTACGGCACATTACAACAAGATTTAGATAATGAGATGTCTAAATTTTTGTCACAGTACTCTGAGGTTGTAAGCAAAGGGTTTATTTTAGGTAAACTCTACAAGATTTCTTGGTTTCCTGGTGCTATTTCTAGTGACGTTACTTCAGAACATGTATATGGTACTGTTTATAAGTTAAAACATATATCTGAAACGTTTAAGGTTTTAGATGACTATGAAGGTTTTGATGTAGAACAGCCAAATGAAAGCTTATTCAAGCGAAAAATTACAACAGTTTTTTTAGAAAATGGAAATTCTATAGATGCTTGGGTGTATCTTTATAATGGTTCAGTTACTGATGTTACACATATAATTTCAGGTGATTTTTTAACGTTTTCTGATGATTAATAATAGTTTTTTGGGTATTTTTAGTCTTCAATTATAAATATTTATGAAAAAACTGATTCTTACTTCTATTTTATTACTTTTTTTAATTTCATGTAAAGAAAACTCTAAGAAAGAAACTGCAACATATGAAAATGAGTTAAAGCTTACCAAACTATTGTCTGATTATGGCGAAAAAGGTTATGAGCTAGATCCAGTTCAAGCGACTAGAGCTGGTGACAACAGATACAATGCTGCGTATCCAGATTTTCTTTCGGAATCTTATAAAGCAGAGAAAAAGGCATTTTATGAGCAGTCTTTAGAGGCATTATCTAACATAGACGAAACTACGCTTACTGATACAGAAAGAATGAGTATGGCTGTGTTACAATGGGATTGCGAAATCAATTTAGAGTCGCTTTCTTTTAGTAAAGATTTAATGCCTATAGATCAAATGTGGTCTAAAAATTTAGATTTCAATCAGTTAGCTAGCGGTATTACTGCACAACCATTTAAAACTGTTGAAGATTATGAAAACTGGTTAAAACGTGTGGATGGATATTTGGTGTGGTTGGCTTCTGCCAAAGCTAATATGGAAAAGGGTATAGCTAGTGGTTATGTACTGCCAAAGTCGTTAATTAAAAAAGTAATTCCTCAATTTGAAGGATTATCAAAAGGAGACGTAGAATCCCACTTGTATTTTTCGCCAATTAAATTATTACCAGAAACATTTTCAAAAGAAGATAGAGATGCTATAACTGTTGCATACAGATCTATGGTGCAAGATAAAGTTATACCTGCATATGCTGCAATGACTGATTTTCTCAAAACAGATTATTTGTCAGCTGGAAGAGATACCGATGGTATAAATGCTACACCTCTAGGAGATGCCTACTATAATCACCAAATCAAGTTATATACAACAACGTCTATGACAGCTGATGACATCCATCAATTAGGCTTAAAAGAAGTAGCTAGAATTAGGCAAGAGATGGAAGAGATAAAGAGTAAAGTAGGTTTTAAGGGAGATTTAAAAGCTTTTTTTGATCATGTAAGAACTAATAAAGCTTTGAAACCATTTACAGAGCGCTCTCAAGTTATTGCGTTTTATGATAGCATACATAATGTTATGAAACCAAAAATTGATAAGTTATTTGGAAAACAACCTAAAACACCTTTTGAAGTAAGACGAACAGAACCATTTAGAGAAAAATCTGCTGCTGCCAACTATAGTGCTGGATCTTTGGATGGTACACGCCCAGGAATTTTTTATACGCCAATTCCAGATGTATTGGCTTATAATATTTTTGATAAAGAAGATTTATTTTTACATGAAGCTATACCTGGTCATCATTTCCAGATTTCATTGGCTCAAGAAAATGAAGAATTACCTGATTTTAGAAAAACATTATGGTATAGTGCTTATGGAGAAGGATGGGCATTATATACAGAATCGATGGGAGAAGAATTAGGATTGTATAAAGATCCATACCAATACTTTGGTATGCTAAGTGCGGAAATTCATCGTGCTATACGTTTGGTAGTTGATACAGGATTGCATGCTAAAGGTTGGACTAGAGAACAGGCCATTGAATATTCACTAGATAATGAAGCAGAATCTGAAGCAAGTATCACTAGTGAGATAGAACGTTATATGGCAAATCCAGGACAGGCATTGTCTTATAAGATAGGACAACTAAAGCTTATTGAGTTAAGAGCTAAAGCCAAGGCTGAATTAGGTGATGCTTTCGATGTTAGAGAATTTCATGATCAAGTTTTAGAAACTGGTTGCATTCCATTGCAGTTATTAGAAAACAAAATTGATGCTTGGATAGCTAGTGTTAAAGCCAGTTAATCTATTAAATTTCGTTTCTTTGTAGCTGTTTAAAATGATTTATGCAGGACTTTGGTGAAACCTTATTTCATCGGTTATATCTAGAAACTAAAATAGAGTTACCGAAACAATTTACATTTCCATTCTATTACACGCCACATCAATTAAGTGTTTTAGCTGCTATAGATCTGCAAAATTATTTGAAGCTTCAAACCGATTTTGTACATAACTTTGGATTAGATTCTGAGCAAACGGGCTTACAAATAGGCAAGATGTTTGGTGTGATGGTAGCACAAAATAGCGAAGGTGAATTAGGCTATTTGGCTGCATTCTCAGGGAAATTGGCTGAGAATAATTATCATAAAGGTTTTGTACCTACAGTCTACGATACTTTAGATGAAAACGGATTTTACAAAAAAGGGGAAGCGGAGTTAAATAGACTAAATCGTGAAATCGAATATTTGGAAACTACCAAAGCATTAGAGGAAGCAAAGTTCAATTTAGATGGAGAGATTCATAAGTATGCTGCACAATTAAACACTTTTAAAGCAGAAATTAAAAGCAAGAAAAAGGAGCGAAAAATTAAGCGTGAAAAAGCGTTAAGTGAATTGTCTGAAGAGGCGTATAAAGCTTTAGATGAAGATTTAAAAAAACAAAGTATTTATTATCATTTTCGGCTAAAAGATTTAAAACAAGATTGGGAAGCAAAAATTAAACAAGCCAAAACAGATTTAAATACTGTTTTGCAACCTATTGAGCATTTAAAAGAAAAGCGTGCTACGTTATCAGCTAACTTACAGAAACGTTTACACGAGCAATACCGTTTTTTGAATGCGGAAGGGGTTACTAAAGATTTACTTGATATTTTTAAAGATGCTATGACGCCAGTTCCAGCTGGATCAGGAGAGTGTGCGGCACCAAAGTTATTTCAATATGCATATGAAAATGATTTAAAACCGATTGCCATGGCAGAGTTTTGGTGGGGCGCCTCTCCAAAATCTGAAGTGCGAAAACACAAGCAATTTTACCCATCATGTCGTAGTAAATGCGAACCTATTTTAGGACATATGATGCAAGGTTTAAATGTTGAAGTAAACCCCATTCAACATATAATAACACACAAAGCGCCACTAGAAATCATTTATGAGGATGAATATTTACTATTGGTAAACAAACCTCATGAGTTTTTATCGGTTCCTGGGAAGCATATTCAGGAATCTGTATTAACGCGAATGAAACGCTATTTGCCAAAAGCCAAGGGGCCTTTGTTAGTACATCGGTTGGACATGTCCACCTCTGGATTGTTGTTAGTAGCTAAAAATGAAAAAACACATAAAAACCTTCAAAAGCAGTTTATTAATCGTTCTATCAAAAAACGATATGTCGCTTTGTTAGATGGTATAATTTCAAATACGGAAGGCGTTATTAATTTACCTTTGCGTGTAGATTTAGATAACCGTCCGCAACAATTGGTCTGTTACCAACATGGTAAACCTGCTAAAACCAAATACAAAGTTGTTAGTATTGAAAACGGAAAAACACGAATTCACTTTTCCCCAATTTCTGGACGTACACATCAGTTACGCGTGCATGCAGCACATACAGATGGATTAAATACCCCAATAGTTGGTGATGATTTGTACGGTACAAAAGGAGAACGTTTACATTTACATGCAGCACAGTTAAAATTCACACATCCTGTGACACAAGAAGTTTTAGAGTTTATTAGCAAAACACCTTTTTAATAGTAATGGAATTTTGTAAAATTGCTTAAACTACATTAAATAACCAACATATATGAATTATAGTAAAACACTAGGCTTCGTTTTTTTGATCATTGTATCCTGTGCTCAGGGTAATCCTGAAAAGACATCTAATTCAGAAGACAATTATAAATGGAACGATTTAATTGATGACAATCTATCCAAATGGGATGTTTTTTTAAGTTATCAACATCAAGTTGGTTACAATGGTTCTCAGCCAAAAAATGAACACGGGG
Source organism: uncultured Flavobacteriaceae bacterium (assembly GCA_947502975.1). Taxonomy (GTDB): domain Bacteria; phylum Bacteroidota; class Bacteroidia; order Flavobacteriales; family Flavobacteriaceae; genus Jejuia. The sequence continues at coordinate 33,955 of CANNBV010000006.1, read as the reverse complement.
AATTAATTCCACCCATCGGGTTAAATAAATCAGGCTATGATGTATTCACCACTATTCAAGAAGGTGGTGAGGCCATCATAAGAAACACTGGCGAATATTATGGTTGTTTAATTACCAAAGAAGAGTTTAAAAATTACCACTTCCAATTAAAATACAAATGGGGAGATAATACATGGGGTTTTAGAAAAGAATTGCTTAAGGATTCTGGAATTCTCTACCATTCTATAGGACCGATGGGTGTGGAATATTGGCGATCTTGGATGTTGTCTCAAGAGTTTCAAATTATGGAAGGCCATACAGGGGATTTTTGGAGTCAGAAAAACTCAGCCATCGATATTAGGGCCTACAAACCAGAATCTGTATTAGATCCTCTGGCACACGAATCTCAAGATTTTCTACCAATAGGAATGAATAGTCCTTATAAAGGCTATTGTAGAAAGAAGAGTAATTATGAAAAGCCACATGATGAATGGAATACGCTAGACTTATACTGTTACGAAGGCAAGAGTTTACATGTCGTAAACGGTGAAGTGGTGATGATTCTTAAAAACTCTAGATATATTGACGACAATGGTAATGGTGTACCTTTAATTCAAGGAAAAATTCAATTGCAAAGTGAAGGTGCTGAAGTCTTTTTTAAAGACATTAGAATTAGAGAGATCGATGCGTTAACTCAAACGCAGAAGGCACTGTTTTAGAGCCCAATGAATTGATAATTATAAACTACCAAGAATTCTTGAGAGTTCTGTTTTATGTTAAATGATAAGATGTTAATCCCAAGCAGATAGACCAATAATTTCTCCGTTTGGTCCAACAAAAAATGTGTATTTATCACGAACGTAGTTCTCGTTTTCTAATTCGTAGCCTTCTTCTTTTAACTTGTCTCCAATAGGTCCAATATCATTAACCTGAAGCATAAAGTGATTATGATTAGTGTTTCCAACAGGTCCAATAGTGTGTTGAAATTCTGGTGCAGTTAGTGACAGATTAATTTCTAAATCATCTGCCTTCAGTTTCATTACAAGCATACCCTCAAGTCCCGGACCATGAAGCACCTTTGCGTCAGACATTTTAAAACCGAGGATCTCCTGGTACAGCTTTAACGTTTTTTCAAGTTGAAGTACATGCACACAGATGTATTTTAAGCCCGTAACTCTTGCCTGATCATTTTGGTTAGACTGTACATCTGTATTTTGGGCATAACCGTAACCCATACTTGCAATTGTAAACATTGCGATAAAAAAGTATTTCCCAAATAGATTAGAAAAATTATGATTTTTGTTTTTCTGGGTGTTGTTTCTATGTCTCATAATAAAGCGCTTAAATGTGTTGTTTTTTTAGGTTTAGCCATCGTGCTCCTGCAACTTATAAAAAAAACACATACAAAAAGTTGTCTTCAGAAGTTATTGCAATCAAATGCCTGACAATTGACTAGATAAAAACTCAACATTTTAACAAGTTGTTAGTTTTCAGTATTGTTGTAATTAGCAAAATCATAATGTTGGTTAGGTTTAATTCAGAATATTGAATGAAAAAATATTCAAAGATCATCTATAACATGTATTTTGAAATCAAATTTTAAGGTTCTTGTAACCCTTGATTTAATCAAGGATTTCTATTTCACTTTTACCTACTAAAAAAATAAAATCGAAAATGTTGTTATGAACACATCCATTTTATCGTTATTAAAATAGAATGAACAAAAACGATTTTAAGCTTAAGGTATTTTCATTATCAGAACGGTTGTTCCCAATGGTATCTCGTTTGCTTGGAAATGCTACAAGTACAGAAGATGCAATCCAAGATATCATGATGAAGCTTTGGGATAAGCGTAAAGATCTTGAACGCCATCCAAATATTACTGGGTTTGTATTTCTAATGGCGCGTAATTACTGTATAGATGTGTTGCGAAAAAAGAAACAGATTGTAGATGATGCAACACCATATCTAAATGTTTTAAAATCGGGAGAAGATCACAAAGATGTAGAATGGAAGGAGTTAAATAGTATTATCAAAAACGTTTTAAAAACCCTTCCAGAACAGCAGCAAGAGGTGTTTATGATGAGAGATATAGATGGTTATGAGTTTACAGAGATAGCTGCTGCTATGGAAATTAAAGTAGAACATGCTAGAGTTTTATTGTCGCGCGCAAGAAAACAAATTGGTACAGCATTAAAAAACACATATAGTTATGAAAGAGGACACTATTAAAGCGCTGATTGAAAAGTACGAAGCAGGTAATAGTACTTTAGAAGAGGAACAATTACTGTTTGAGACTGCAGATCCATCTGCCTCCGAATTTAAAGCATTGGGAGAATTTGTTAAAACACATAAAAAGACAGCACCTAAAAATTTCAACGATACACTTTGGGCTTCTTTTGAAAAGAAAACGTTTAGAAATAACCGGTTTATAAAAATACTATCAGCGGCGGCTTCAATACTATTATTGATAACCATTACCATAAATAGTCTTAAACCAAAAGAATTAAGTTATGCAGAGAAGCAGGCACTACTTGAAGAAGCATTAAATATGTTTCCCGAAACAGAACAGGTACAGACTTTACAAAACATCATTTATGAAGATGATTTGGTGGTTGTGTATACAAAATATGAATAGAGTAAACATTAAAATAAAAAGTACTAACAGTTAAATATTTAAAAAGATGAAAAAAATACTAGTAGCAGTTTTTGCAATATGTTTTTCCGTTTCTATGGCACAAGAACAAGGGAAAAAAGTAACTATAGAAGGAGAACCAAATTTAGGAAAACTCTTCGTAAAGCTTAAAGATGGTGCAAAACCAGATGTTTATGTTGATGGAAAGAAATTTGATTTTCCTGTAGGATTAATAGATCAAAAAAAAATAGAATCAATATTTGTAGTTAAAGATGGAGAGCAATTGAAAAAATACAATTCTCCCAATGGCGTCATATTGATTAAAACTAAAGAGGAAGGGAGTTCTGATGGTAAATCAAAAGAAAAGATAAAGGCAAAAGATAAAAAACATACTGTACCTTTTGATACATCAAAGGGTCCTAATATGAAAGAAATGAGTGAGTTGGCTCCGATGATAATTATAGATGGTAAAGTGTCTAATAAAAAGGCTACTGAGAAATTATCACCAGATGATATAGAAAGTATTGATGTTATAAAAGGTGAAAAGGCTTTAAAGAAATACAATGCGCCTAACGGTGTGGTTATCATTAAAACTAAAAAATAGTTTTCTACTTATTTAGTTAAAGTTTAAAAAGTGGTGAACTAAAACTCCTGAGGAAAACTTGGGAGGTTTTAGTTCATATCAACTAGAAAGATTTAATAATATCTACCAATCATATCGTGTTCAACAATAACTTTTTTTAGTTCTCTAAAATCTACCTCGCCTTGATGCGTCCACGCTATATTACCATTAGGTTCTATTAAAAGAGTATAAGGTAAAGCACCATCCCAATCAGGGTCAATTGCTTCAATTAACGCATATTTGTCCTCATTTTCAAAAATGTAATTCTCAACAGCAGAATAGTTGTTTTTAAGGAATTCAAGAGCCTTAGCTTCACTTTTTAGGTTGTCGGCAGATAAGGATATAAACTCTAAATCTCTCCAAGCAAACATACGTTGTATGTTAACAAACTCAGGATATTCTATCCTACAGGGGCCGCACCATGTTGCCCAAATATTTAGTAATCTTAATTTTTTAGAGTCTACATTTTTTAGAAGTGTTTTAATTCCAGCCTCATTAATTCTAGTTAGCTCTACAGGTTTTTGTTTCCATTCGATATCAGCTTTTACTTTGTTTTCAAACTTCCATCCCCATTTGGTAGAGCAACCAAAGGTTTTAGTTTTTTGAACTTCGGGTGATGCTCCAGATAATAAAGCATCTACAGCATTGCGTAAATCCTCAGCATTGGCAGTACCTGGTTTTTCTGTGCCATCCAAACGCCCTACATATTGTAAGTTTCTGGTTTTATCAAAAACAAAGATGTGCGGTGTGGCAACTGGTCCATATTTTAAAGCAACTTCTTGAGTGTCGCCGTCATACAAATAAGGGAAATTATAGCCTTTTTCTTCAACCCTTACTTTCATATCTTCAAAACTATCACCTAAATCAGAATAGCCTAATTCTTCGGGCAATAATCCTAAAATACTATTTGAAGAAATGGCAATCAATTCCACATTTTTATCTTTATAATCGTCTACAAATGTAATTACACGATCTTCATAAGCTTGTGCCGTTGGACAATGGTTACACGTAAATAAAATGACTAAAACATCAGAGGTGTACTCACTAAGTGTATGGTATTTACCATCTACACCAGGGAGTTTGAAATCTGGGGCTTTTGCTCCAACTTCTAAGGTTTTTATCTCTTGTTTTTTTACTTTTTGAGGGTTAGGTGTAAAAAAGACGACGTCTTTAGGTGTTGTTTCTGTTGCGGTTGGTTCCTGTTTTGACTGTTTGCAAGATAGGATTGTAATAGACACTACTAAAACGGTGAAATAATGGAAAAATGATTTCATGATATTTGTTTAATTGGATGTTGAATTTACAAAAATAAAGATTGAGTGTTTTAGATGTGATTAATTTGGTTATGATTTTCACGCATACGTCAAATTTTAGTATTAACTCTTTTTATTTAATATGCACTTAAACAATCTGACACTTCTTTTGTAACTTTCCATATTCTAATTACTCAGCTAAATCATCAATTATGAAAACTTCCTTTTTTGCATTATTTCTATGCTGTTCTTTGTACGTTGTTGGTCAAAATTTAGATTTAAAATACTTAGAGGTTGAGTTCTTAGAACATGTAGAGCAGAAAATTAGGAGTTATGATCCTAATTTTCCAACTTCTGGGGATGATGAATACACTAAGTTGAAATTTAAGTTTACCAACACAGGAAAAAATACTTTAGTTATAGATTTGAAGGATGTTTTTGCGCTCGATCGTATCAATACTTATTATCGTGTACGTTTCCCTAGCCCTTTAACGAAAAAAAAGATAAAACTGAAACCAAATAAGAGTATCTCTAAAATACTTCATTTTGATATGTCTTATAAACACAAACCTGTCAAGCTTCAAGTAGAAGATAAGATGTATCAGATATATTTTTAGAGTTTACATTGGTAGAATTTCTTTGACAATGAATTATGTTTACTCATCGTTAAAAACTATATGTAAGTAGGTGTTGATTTTATAATACGAAAACTCTAACTTCGCTTATCGAACGATATAGTTCATTAAACGAAATTATATCTAACCGTTGGTATTCATCATAAGAATTCCATTATAAAATGAAAAAACTGAATACGCTAAAGGCATATAGAAAAGTGAAGAATTATACCCAAGAAGAATTAGCTAAACATTCTGGCATATCAATCAGAACAATTCAGCGAATTGAAAAAGGGTTAACAACTGGAAGTTCGCATACTATAAAAGCATTGGCGAAAGCACTTAATATTGAAAGTTCTGATTTAATAATTACTAAACAAGAAAATGCAATTAATGATGACTATCAAAAAGTAAAACTTATAAATTTTAGTATATTATCTGTCTTACTTATACCTTTTGGTAATATTATTCTTCCAACTATTCTTTTTATTCTTAATAAATCTAATAAGCATGTAAATAATTTAGGTAGAAGAATACTTAGTATTCAAATACTAATCACTTTTATTTTATCTGGTATAGCAATCAGTCTTTTTTTTATTATAGGTAGAGGAAATGGAGCTATTCCAAGACCTGTGCCCATAATTTACTTTTTGTATTCAACAGTAAATATCCTTATTGTAATTCATACTTCTCTTGCAATAGACAAAAAAAAGAAGATTTTAAAATTCTTTCCAAACATAGTATAACACTACAAATGTCATAAAAATGTCATAAAAATTGCTTGTGACTTCTCTATTTATAAAATCATTATTCGAATATTTTTGAACGCAATCAAAATAAATCGAAAATGAAATTAAAAACAACCTTTTTTACAATACTAGTTTTATTGTCTAGTCACACTTTTTCACAAAATTTAGACACCAACAAACTTGATGATTTTTTTAATTCACTCGAAAAGAGAAATGAAGCCATGGGAAGTATTGCTATATCTAAAAATGGTGAACTCATTTATTCTAAAGCAATAGGATATAAAACTATAGAGGGTGAAAAGAAAACTAATTCTAGCACAAACACACATTATAAAATTTGGTCTATCACTAAAACATATACAGCAGTTATGATTTTTCAATTGATAGAAGAAGGCAAATTGTCGTTAGAAACTACCTTAAATACCTTTTATCCTGAAATACCAAATGCCGAAAAAATAACAATAAAACTTATGCTTTCTCATAGAAGTGGCATATTTGATTATGTAAACGATATTAAAGAAAGTGTCAATCTAAATGGTATAAAAAGTAAAGATTCTGTTGCACAAGTTATAGCACAATTTAAACCTAATTTTAAACCTGATGAGAGCTTTAGATATAGTAATTCTAACTATCTGTTTTTAGGATATATTATTGAAATTTTAGATAATTCTACTTATGCAACTTCACTTTCTAAGAGAATCTCTTCCAAAATAAATCTCAAAAACACTCATTTTGGCGAAAATGGACTAAGAAGTCTTACCAATAAAGCGAATACATTTTATTACGATAAGATTTGGAAAGCAACACCAGAAGAAGCGAGTTACAATAATCATCTTGCTACTGCCGATGGTGGTATCGTCTCAACAACTGAAGATATGGCACTGTTTATCGATGCGTTGTTTGATGAAAAATTAGTTACAAAGCAGAGCCTCAATAAAATGCTTGAGGGAGAAGATTTCTATAGACTTGGATTAATGAAAACACAATTTGATAAACATGAAGGTTTTGGGCATACAGGAAGCTGGCTATCACAATCTAGTCTTTTTTATTATCCAGAAGATAGGCTAGCAGTAGCATATACTACTAATGGTTATGTGATTAGCAAAGAAGATATATTACATAATGTTTTAAAAATTTATCACAATAAACCGTTTGCAATATCTATGAATAGAAATTTTCAAGCGTTTCTAATTTTTGGGATTGGACTCATGTTATTTTTGATCGTTAAATTAAAATGCAAAGAATTTCTAAATACTAAATATCCTCTTTACTTAGGGTTCATTATTCCTGCACTATTTTGGGTAGGAACAATCATCTCTGGATTTTTGTACGGGAAATATAGTCATGTTAGCGATGGGGTTACTAAATTGAATTCTTTTTATAGTGGTTCTGGAACTTTTATGACTAGTATTCAGTTAATAATTTCAATACTTTTCATACCATTTCTTATCAGATCCTATATAAGCTGCAAACAATTAAGTATTAATATAATTCCTTTAATACCGATGGTTTTCATTCCCGTATATATGATTGGCTCATCATTATTTCCATTTCCAAATGTGTTATTCCCTATTTTCGCGAACTGTATTATTTTAAGTATTCTAGGACCAATACTAGCTATTATTATTTGGAGAAGTAAGAGATTATCAAAAATTAGGCTATTCTCTGTTGTTAGTTTTCTTTTGATGATAGCTTCTATAGGTATTATTATGAGCAGATCTTCTATTCCTGAATTTGTTCAAAATTATTGGGGTATCATTCAGAGGTTACTATTTTTAGGATGGACCTCATGGCTTGTCTTTTTGAGCTTATATTTTACAAAAGTCTCAAAAATTGACAATGAAAGAATTTGAAAACAAGTAGCGTATTGCTACTTTCTTAGCCACAAAAAAACTCCCAACATTGTTGGGAGTTTTTGTATTCTAAATTCCTGCTACTGCTGTGGAATAAGAGTTTATAATTTGTTTGAGCTGTATTTTTAAATCTTCGCCTGTATCATAAATCATTTGTTCTTCGGTAGGGAAGGGCACTGCTCGAAGGTCTAAAAACGGAATTAGTGTGCGTTCTAATGCTCTTCTATCACCTCTTGAAGTGGCGTAAATATGTTCGAATACAAATTCGCTACTTATTGGGAAAGCGTCTACTAATTGGTTGTTGCTTAAATCATAATATTCTACATTGCCAGTGATTTGTGAGGCTTTAAACTGTGTGAATTCATAATATTCGCAACGTACCGTTTTCATACGGTCTATTTTAATGGCATTACCTAAGCTGTCTTTTACAACTTTACCATTTTCAAGTAAATCCTCTTTACCGTCAGCAATTTGCTTCTCTTTGATAATTTGACGCTCTTTTATTTGCTCTGGTGAAATGTTGATGTCACGAAGGTTTACCTTCATATTAAAGTTATAGTTCACTTTATCTTCTGGTGTACTATGAAACTGTAACCAAAAGTTGTTTAAACCATAACTGCTAAAGTTTAGCAGATCGTTTTCTAAACGCGCCGGAATAATTTTTCCAGAATCGTTAATCATATCCACAAGTACAAAATCGGTACCTCTTTGATGTGCAACATCCATTAAAGCACGAGTGTCTTTGTAATTAGGATTGATGTTTTCGATCTCTCTAAGCTGATCGTAAGCCGCTCTAATATCAAACTTGTTATTAGATTTTAATAAGGCTTGTGCGTTATTGTACAATTGTAAAGACGCACTGTTTTTATACGTGATAATCTGGTTGCTGTAATTGTTAAAATCAAACCTAACCTCATTACCTTTTACATATAATGGCAATAGAGGTTTGATGGCTTCTTGTCGGTGATCTATACTAACGTAAGCATCAAAAATGCGCAGATAATTTTCTGGGTTGTTATCTTTCTTTAAAAAACTGATATTCTCTAAATCACGGGCGGTAGCTTTATGGAATGCTTCTTCCAAAAGCACTATGATATCGGCTTTTCCTTTTCGGTCTTTATTTATTTTTAGTTTTCCAATGGCATCGTTAATAGCACGATCGTAGTTGCCATAACTAATCGTTTTTTCCATTTGTCTTCGTGTGCTGCAAGACAATAGAAAGACGAATACTAATACTGAAAGTAAAATTTTTTTCATGGGTCTAAATTTAAAGGTTTTGGTTACCTATTCAATTGTGGTGCCAAAATAATGAATATATCTATGAAATACCAATATATACGTTAAAATGTAAAAAATAATTCAATTTTGAAAGTTTATTCTTTCTTATTTAAGGTGTTTTTTAAATTTCAGAATGTTTTCTTCTAAATGATTTAGTATGAGTTTCCCTTCTAGAAAGCCAAGAGTAAGTATGTGTTTTAAGCTTAAAGTGCTATAATCTGGTGAAGCAAAAATGCTACGGACTAATTTGAATATTGATTTGAAAATATGTTGAACAGTTGTTTAGCTGTAACTCTTTATCCACCACATTCTGTGCAATTGAGTTTAATATTTGAGAATGTTCCAGTTGCAGATTGATTGCCATCTGAGACATTAAAACTACCAGAGACTATGATTTTGTCACCGCTTTGAGATTCATAATCATAAAACGATATGCTAATTGTACCAGAGTTTGCTTCGTATATAGTACCATTGTCGATATTTAATGTTGCATAAACTCCTACAGACATCGTAGGGTCTATACTTATGGTTTCACCGGGTTGTAAATCTTTTGTTCCGATAGCACTTGTATTATCTACTAAATTAATTGTAACGGTAACATCATTTAAACTATTTGTTGCAATTATTTCCGCAGATTCACGAAACCCTGATTCATAATTACTTCCCATTGCTGTTCCTGAGGTGTTTTCTAATACAATTTCCTGCATACCAGCAATATTTAAAGTTAGGTTTGCGCTAGTCTCAATAATGGGGTCTGATTCGTCTCTTGAGCATCCATAAATTAGGCTAATGAGTAAGGATAGAAAAATAAGTTTTGCGTTCATATTTTGTAAGTTTTATAAGAACATCGTAAACGGTATGATATGTCATCATACATTTCAAATAGAAAAGACTTATAGATTGAGTGAAGGCCAAAGCAAACAGACCCTGCGTTAGGGATTGCAGAGGAAAGCCCACAGCCCGACGAAGGAGGTGCGAGGACTTGTAATGGAAAGCCCGACCCCGCTTCGAGAGCCTCAGCGAACAAGTGGGGTAACGCCCAAATAAAAAATCCTACACTAGGCAGGATTTCTATTGCTAATTTGTTTGTGATACACTGTTACTTTTTACTGTAAACTGGCAATAGTTTTGTGGTAACTTCGCCAAAACCGATGCGTGTGCCGTCTTTTTCGCAATACCCACGCATGATGACTGTATCGTGGTCGTTGATGAATTTTCGTTCCGTACCATCTGCCATTTTTAGTGGTTTTTCACCTTTCCAGGTGAGTTCTAGCATAGAGCCGTAGCTATCTTCGGTAGGGCCAGAAATGGTGCCGCTTCCCATCATATCTCCTGAGTTTACTGGGCATCCGTTTACGGTATGGTGTGCCAATTGTTGCGACATATTCCAATACATGTGTTTGAAGTTGGATTTACTTACCACAGTTTCCTTAGCGCCTTTTGGTTGCAAAGCTACTTCTAGATTGATATCGAAACTCTTTGCGCCTTTACTTTGCAAATATGGCAATTGTTTTTGTTTTGGTTTTGGGCCTTCTACGCGATAAGGTTCCAGAGCATCTAAGGTGATAATCCACGGTGAAATGGATGAAGCGAAATTTTTTGCTAAAAACGGACCTAGCGGCACGTATTCCCACTTTTGGATGTCGCGTGCGCTCCAATCGTTTAATAATACGAGACCGAAGATATATTCTTCAGCTTCTTCGATAGGAATAGGTTCTCCCAAGTCGTTAGCATCTGTGGTAATAAATGCCATTTCTAACTCAAAATCTACCAACTTACTCGGACCAAAAACAGGTGTTTTAGCATCGCTTGGTAAGGTTTGCCCTTGTGGACGGTGTACCGGAATCCCCGATGGAATTATAGACGAACTTCTACCATGATAACCCACAGGAATATGCAACCAGTTTGGTAATAGTGCATTATCAGGATCCCTAAACATGGTGCCTACATTTGTGGCGTGTTCTATACTTGAGTAAAAATCGGTATAATCTCCTATTTGCACAGGTAACTGCATTTCTATTTCATCCAAACGAAAGAGTACAATTTCTTTGTGTTTTTTGTTGTCTTTTAATGCATTGTTTTCAGCATCAAAAACTTCGGCAATACGATTGCGTACCAAGCGCCACGTTTTTCTACCGTCTGCAATAAAGTCGTTTAGAGTGTCTTGAAGAAAGATATCGTCTGTTAAAGGAATGCCATCAAAATATCCTAATTGGTGCAATGCGCCTAAATCTATAGCAGTGTCACCAATTCGTGTACCAATGGTGATGATATCATCTCGTGTTAAAAACACACCAAAAGGAATGTTTTGAATGGGAAAATCGGAATTTTTATCGACGTGCAACCACGACGTTCTATCTGGATTATTTGCTGACAAAGGCATATTTTTATCTTTTTATTTGCTTATCAAACCTACGTATTTTTTTCATTTTTATAGAAAAAAATCAATAAAATATACGTTTCATTACAAGGTTAATAAATCGGTGTATAACTTGCTTAGTAAATATATGTATTTTGATGTTTTTAAGGCTTGTATTTGTTATTTTTGCGCAATTATTTAACGACAATTTAATTTTATGCAACGCGACGAACAAATTTTTGAACTTATTCAAGCCGAAAAAGAGCGCCAATTACATGGTATAGAACTTATAGCATCAGAGAATTTTGTTAGTGACCAAGTGATGGAAGCTGGCGGTTCTGTATTAACCAATAAGTATGCTGAAGGGTATCCAGGCAAGCGTTACTACGGCGGCTGTGAGGTGGTTGACGAAGTAGAGCAAATAGCTATTGATAGAGCCAAAGCTTTGTTTAATGCGGAGTATGTAAATGTACAACCACACTCTGGAAGTCAGGCTAACACTGCAGTATACCACGCTTGTATTAAGCCTGGAGATACTATTTTAGGTTTCGATTTGTCACACGGAGGGCATTTAACACATGGGTCGCCAGTAAACTTTTCAGGGCGTTTGTACAATCCAGTGTTTTATGGTGTTGAAAAGGACACAGGTGTGTTGAACTACGATAAAATTCAGGAGATTGCTACAAAAGAGCAACCTAAGCTTATTATCGCTGGGGCGTCTGCATATTCAAGAGATATAGATTTTAAGCGTTTTAGAGACATTGCCGATAGCGTTGGTGCTATTTTATTGGCAGATATTTCACATCCTGCAGGACTTATCGCTAAAGGTATTTTAAACGATCCGTTACCACATTGTCACGTTGTAACCACAACAACGCATAAAACCTTAAGAGGTCCAAGAGGAGGTATGATTATGATGGGAAAAGATTTTGATAACCCATTTGGTATCACTCTAAAGAGTGGAAAATTAAGAAAAATGTCGTCGTTGTTAGATTCAGCTGTTTTCCCAGGAAACCAAGGCGGGCCTTTAGAACATATCATCGCAGCAAAAGCAATTGCATTTGGTGAGGCATTAACAGATGAGTTTTTAAACTACCAATTACAAGTAAAAAAGAATGCATCAGCAATGGCCGAGGCATTAGTTGCTAAAGATTACAACATCATTTCTGGAGGAACCGATAACCACATGATGCTTATCGACCTTAGAAACAAAAACGTTTCTGGAAAAGATGCAGAGCAAGCCTTAGTAAAAGCAGATATTACCGCAAATAAAAACATGGTGCCATTTGATGATAAATCACCATTTGTAACTTCAGGTATTCGTTTAGGTACTGCTGCAATCACCACACGTGGTTGTAAGGAAGACGACATGAAAGTGATAGTAGAGCTAATAGACGAGGTCATTACTAATTTCGATAACGAAGCGACTTTAGAATCGGTAAAAGCACGTGTAAATACTATGATGAAGGATAAGCCGTTGTTTGTGTAATAAACAAGTGTCATGCTGAACTCCTTACTGAGCGAAGTCGAAGTAAGTTTAAGCAGCTATAAAATTTAAAAATCCCGCCTTGTGTGGGATTTTTTGTTTTTGGGCGTTACCACGCCTGTGGCGTGGTCAGGCTATCCGCTGTATCTTTTTATGGTGTCATTGCGAGGAGAGGGCGACGAAGCAATCTCATTACTTTGTGCTCAAATATCAAAATACATATGTTTTAACCATAAAAAGGATGCCGCTTCTATCCTTAACGCACCTATCTGCTAGCTCAAGTGTTTAAATTTAAAATATGTTTTATTTTTGAGAGCGCTTACGAAAAGTGATTTCACGCGTTACAGGCTATTACTTATAGCCATTGTTGTATTAGATATTTTCTAAATCCTGTTCCATACAACTATCAATAAATGCATTCAAAATTCCGGTAAGTTTTTCTGGAACACTTAACATTGGTAAATGACCACTGTCAAGTGATACAATGTTTTTACAATTCAGATTTTCTGCCATTTTCCTTTGAACAGGTAAGGGGAATTCTCTATCGTTAGTCAATTCTATATATAGTTTGTTTACGTTGGGAATTACTGTTTTAGAATTATCTGTGTACAGGCTTCTTGATTCAGCTGTAAATTTTTCGACAATCTTTTTCGATTGTGATGGCTTTAAATCATTACATAATCCATTTTCAATAGCCGATTTTGGTGGTTTGGTACCTGCCAATTTCATGATCAATGGCATTATTAGCTTTTGGGGAAAAGGTAGACAAGAAATAAATGATTTTCCGTTTTTTGGGATTGCAGAACCAATTCCAACAAATCCAACTACTTTGTCTTTTAAATGTTCTGCGATTCTTAGTCCAATAAGCCCCCCAATTGAGTGAGAAACAATAATTACTTTTTGCTTTTCAAAATTTTTCGTATCCGAAATTGCTTTTGTAACATAATCTTCGAAACTTAATTTGGAATTTGCGTTGTCGCCTGCATTTCTATTTGGGAATTCAATCATTAAGTACAAATAGTTTAAATTCTGTTGGAGGTCATGGAGGTCATTCCAAATATGATTTCCCAATCCGGCACCATGAATAAATATTAGTCCTAATTTGTCTTTCATTGATGAAATTTTACATTAAGCACAACGTCCACTTTGTATGGTGAAGCGAGGCGAGCCTCACGAGTGTCATAATTACACCTCATTCATTATACACGCTGATGTGTGTAGTTTTGAGTCGACTAACCAAAGATAGCTTAAAATATGTCGAGAAGCTATTACATTCAACACTTCATGGATGATTAATCAGGGAAGATTAGCTGTGATTTCCAGCTGTAGTATTAATTAATACGGCATTGGGCGCTGTTTTTTACTTATAATTTTTCTTTAATTGCTTTTCTCCAAAAGTAAAATCCAAAAATACACGTAACAATTGCAAACATAATTCCGTTTTCACCAAGCCAATGTTCCGTTCCCTCATTCTTAATTGTTAATTCAGGCAATATTTTTTGAATATACACATTACTTACTGCGTGAAATATTACTGCGGGCCATAGACTTTTAGATTTAAAAGTATAGTATGTCATAATAAATGACATTGCTATAATAACTACATAAAATGTTGTTAATTCCAATATTACATTATCTCCGTAGTATACAATTAATGGCCAGTGCCAAGATGCCCAAACAATCCCGCTAAAAAGGGAAACACCAGTAAAGGAAAGCACTTTTCTTAATTCATAAATAAAAAAACCTCGCCACCCAATTTCCTCTCCTAAAGTTGTTGCTGCAGATCGTATTACTTCTATAGTTCCTAATAAGATAATAGCTATGACTATAATTGATGTAGTATTTAATGTTCCTATACCAATCAAACCAAGATCTTTTGCCCAATCCGTAATAGCTTCTCTATTTGTTAAACTTCCAAATCCAAAAATCCAGATTAGTATATAAGTGATTACGCCATATAAAGCAGGAATAAAATATGAAAATCGAATATACTTCCAATTTCCCCAATTCCAATTTAGTGAAGAAATAGGTCGTTTTTTTAGTTTTAGCGTAACTATGGCGGCTACAGCTGGACACCACATTAGACCTCCAATATATATTCGCGAAGGATATAGATTAACTATTGCAAAATGAAATAGCGAACTAATAATAGTAACAATTGTGATAAAAATAAAAATCGTTGTCCAAGTTTCTCTATGTTCCGATAAATTTTTAGGCATTATGCTTTTAAGATTAGTTTGTTCTAGGAAGACGACGCGGTCATAGTACTGTTACGTTGTGCCTAACGGTTTGGTTATGATTTCGATGCGGAATCATCCGCAGGATTATTCTACCAAAATCCATCCGTTTGATTTATACTTTTATTTTGGTATGGCATAAAATCACAATGAATTATGGTTATTGTTGTAAAACGTTTTTTTATTCTAAATAACTTTCTATCTTTTTCATTTCGGTTACAATCCGATGATTTTTTGGTAAACATTCAATTAATTCAGATGGAACAGCTCGGTCGATTTCTGGAAGTTTTTTATACCATTCCAAAACTTCCTCAAAGTGTTGCTCTCCAATTTGTTTATTTCCAAGCTTATATTGGCAATATCCAATTTGTTCAATCAGTTTTGTGTATCTCCATACTTGAAACACTTTTAGTTTTTCTCTGTCAACTTTGTTATAGTTTTCCAAAGCCAATTCCAATCTATTCAAATCGTGGTAACAGTGTGCTAAATATAATTGAGCTAAAAAATTATCCTTATCTAATTCAATTGCCTTTTTAAAATTTCCAATAGAGGCTTCAATATTTTCTTTCCAGTCGTCTGATTCATAATCAACAAGTCCAAGCAGATGATAACAATTGGAATCCATTTCAGAATATTCCGCTAGTATTGTTTTGATTTCAGAGCGTAAAATGTCCTTTTCAGTTTGGTTTTCAAGTAAACTAAATTCATCATATTTCTCAAATATTTTCTCTTTTAAACTCAATGTTCTCAGATATTTTAGAACGGTTAGTATCGATTGCTTCACAACTAATTTAGCAAAAGGAACCGAACCTAAGGTAAATCCTTCGAATTTTCCGATTAACATAAACCCGAGCAATGAACTATACACCTTTTTGTAACTAGTTTTTTCAATCTGTTATTTTTCGCATAAGCCACTCTAATGGTCCTGTTTTTTTATATTTTCTCCAGATTACTGCAAATACAATGCATAATAGACTAAACCCTAACGCATAAATCACAGAAAATTCAATAGAGTATTTTCCCATTTCAGAAGGATTTATTGCTTCTACTATTCCCATTCCGATAATAACATGCGCTACGTAGAAAGTCAAAGCTAATTGTCCAGTTTTGTTTAAAGCATCAATTATAAAACTATTCTCAAATCGTTTGGAAATCATTATACAAGCAGAAATTATGGCGAAAGAAATTGCAATACCATTGCACATATAAATTGGTAATGGTGGCATAGGATTGGTTCCAAGAATTTCGGATAATGCTTTTGCAGAATCTTGGTTTCCTTCTGATAAAAATGAAATAGACAAATATGAAAGTACTTGAATAGCAATAAAAATGATTGTACTAACCCAAAATGTTTTTTTTATAAATTTTTCGTTATGTAAATCCTGTTTACCAAACCAATAACCAAATAGCATAAAAGCGGTCCAAGGAATTACTGGGTGAAAACCATTATAAAATAGATTTCTAATAAACCCTTTTATTGACCAAAATTCTTGATAGCTTAATGTATCAAAATCCCAACCCGTTTCGTAACCCCAAAATGCCATTAGTATTGGAAAGGCTATAATAAAAGAGATAGCTGAAATTAAAATAGTTTTTTCTTTACTAGACAACAGCAAGATTGTTATTGCCATATAAATACCATAAAAATGTAGAATATCTGCTGGCCAAATTGCTATATATGAAATTCCAATAATGAACAGAAATATAGCTCTTTTGATAATTCTATTTCGAGCAATTTTTAATTTGAGTTTGTCTTTTTGATCAATAGCAGAGTTTGTAATTAAAGCAAGTCCAATACCAGCTATAACAACAAATGTTGCCGCTGCTTTTCCATCGAAAACACTTGCAACAGATTTTACCCAATTGGATCCAGTATTACCAAAAACGACTTTAAAATTCACTATTATCATTCCGATGATAGCTATAGCTCTTGCCACATCAATTCCAATTATCCGTTTTTTCATTCTCTTTTTGATTAATACATATAATTTTCATTGCCAAAAGAGACGCAAAATATTAGATAATGTTACCAAGTTTTTGAGTTTTATTCGTTGTAAGGATCCATTATGTTGTTCGGTTTATGACCTTCTTTTCTGTCTTTGTCTAACTGTTCTGGATTGATGAAAGCCACTATTTCATTAGATACAATTGTACTATCTTCTAGTTCTAATTTATAGCGAAGCGTTGTTTTAAAACTTCCCTTAAATATAGGTTGGACAAATTCCCAATATTCGTCAGAACCTAGAGTAATTGTGTGGTAACTATTTCCACACCAACTTGATGGTAGATAAGTAATTTCAGTCCATAATCCAACTTTAGATTTAACTTCTGTTTTTATATCAATTCGACTGTCTTGAGCAGATAAATCAATATTCTTGGAGGTTGTATTGATTAAATAAAGAGTATGACCAATATTTTTCTCATAAATTTTTTGAAGTTCATTTTCGTTCAGATAAAGTCCGAATAATCCTTTTTCAAACTTTCCATTATTGGGCTTCGCTATATTCTTTGAGTGTGCTTCTCCATTTGATTTTTTAGCATTTTTTTTACTACTAAAAGCGTAGCAATTCCCTCTTAATTGGAAATCTATATCTAAACTGTCTAAATTCTTTAGACTGTCAAGTTTAATCTTAGGTTTTCCGCTATAAGCAATGTCATTTGATATATTCACTTTTCTTTTACATTGGGAAAAACAAATCAATCCAACGATTATTAGTATGACTTTCTGTAATTTTTTCATTTCAGGTTTCAAATTCAGCCTCTGGCATTCAATTCTGTTTTGATTTTCTTCATATTAATAAATTGTAATGGAAGTATTGCGCTACAAGAAATTGCAACTACCAATAAAGGTAAATCAGTAGAGCTTTTATTCGTAATCAGTCCATAAATTGTTAATGAAAATAATGGTATTAAGATTCCAATTAATGCCCAAGTGATAATCTTAATTCCTTTCAATTCTGCTTCTAAATTTTCAGTCGTTTTACTTTTCAAGTCTGTGTTCTTCATTTGTTAATCTTTTTTGAGCTTTTTGCCAGCGGTCTCGGCTATGAGTAGTTGCGGATTTCTACTCACTAACGTTTAGATTTAGGATTAAATTTAAGCATTATTTTCATACATTTTTGGCAGTAGTTTTTTTTTATTTCTGTTTATCAATTTCATTGTATTCTTTAAGTACATCTTTCAAAGTATAATCACATTCTGCTTGCAAATTCAAATCAGATAGTCTTTTAAGTATCGCTTGGTCTTTTCCGCCATATCGGATTCCTGCGATACAAGAAACTTGCATTGCGCTAATTGCTCTGTCTAATTCGTCTGCTGTTGTAGGTTGTTTTTTAAAATAACAATGTCCATATTCAAGTTTAGAATGTTCAATTAAATCAGGTGCTTCTGCTTCGGGTGCACCACAAGTTATACAGACTTGGTTCTCTACATAAAAATCGCCCTTTGAATTTTCAGGATATCTTTCTTTTCTTGGAAAAGAATTTCCCTTCGTATTAATTGAGAATATTTTTTTGAAGAAATTCATTTAGCAAATATATTTTTTCAGTTTTATTGCGTTCACATAATTACTGCAAACGTGTTTGTATATGGTTTGTTGCGTGGTTAATCAAATACAAACCGAATAGAAAATCCGCTAGGATTTTGTAGGTAAGCGAGAACCAAGCAATAAGTTATATACGTTGTTACCCAAGGTTTTTTATCATTTCGTTTATTCTATTTTCAGCTTCTGTTTTTAAAATTCCGTCGTAATAATCCCGAACTAATGGATGGTCAAAATCTTCGTGAGGAAAAATTTCTGGCCTGTTATTTCCGCTTTTTGTTATTACATCGCAAGGAATTGAAGATGTATCTCCATATTCAGGGACATTGCTACATAACCAACCAAAGTATTTATTTTCGTGATTCGGATTATTGTAATTTTCTTTATAGTCTAAATAACTTTTTTCGCTTAATGATACCCAAAGTCCGTATTCCAACGTTTCGCAAGCGTCTTTTACTTTTTGAGTAAGCGTTACTCTTATAAAACGGTCAATTTGGTCTGCGTAATGAATTTCGCAAAAGTCCGTGTCCAATTTACCAATTTCCGATTTTTCCTTTTCAGAAAGGTTGTGGTAATTCGCAGGTGAGCTATAAGCTAATGCAGGCCAATCCGAATGTATTTGTCCACATACAGCACATTTAAATTCCGTTGATTTATTTTTCTTTCTTTTCCAGAACATTATTCACTCGGTATTGTAACAAATCCAGTCCAAATCATTACCACATAAATTAAACAGAAAATTGCAGAAGCCTTGAAAAAAAGATTAAAAAATTTAAAAACACCAGGTGCTTTTTCAACTAATCCGGTATTATTTCTGACATGAAAATCTTTCAACTTTTTGGTAATAATTGGTCCGATTATTCTGAAAAAGAAAAACCCGAAGATAAAAAATAATGAAAGTCCAATCTTAAATTTCAATTTCTACTGTTTTTGTCAAATGTTGCTTAACGGTCTCAGCTATGATTAGTTGCGTGTGTGAGCACTTAACTTTTCAAGTACACACCAAACTGAAAATTCGAAAGGATTTTTATAAGCAGGCGATAACCGGCTATTATTTATAACCATTGTTGTATTGCGTATTTATTGTTGTTTATAATTTCATATAAATTAATTCCAGTTGCTGTGAATTCCAATTCAGTTGTCATCTTTCCATTTAAAATTCCACCTATTCCTTGATGCGAAAGTTTTATTTTGTTTTCTTTTTGCATAATACTTTCAATTTCAATCGTAGTGCTTATTCCATCAATTTTTTTTTCTGTTTTTGAAAAAGAGTATTGCAATGAAGGTTGATATTGTTTGAATAGTTTGGTTGCGTTATAAGGAAGTATTAAAATATTATTTTCATAGAATACTACATCTGATTTTTTTCTCTGATAGGAAATACTAAATCTATTTTTTTTAGAGATATGAGTCACGATATTATTAATCATTTCGTAGTTTATTCCATTCAAATTCTCAATTACATTTTCTCTTTTCTTTTTAAAATAGAGGTGAATTCCAAGGTTTCCGAAAACTACCCAAGATAACATTACAATTACTATGATTATTAAGTTAGCCATATGCAGTACAACTCTTAAATTAACCTATATTTTGAGTCATAATAAAAATAATACAAAAATTTTAATAGCAGCTAGATTTACTGAGTAAATCATTATTTTTCTGTTACAGTCATATCTCCTTGAGACTAAATATCTTTATGAGAGACAATTTTAAGATTACTTTTGGATACAGAAAGTTTCATAAGCCCTATATTTAGAAACAAAAAACCATATGCGATTACTGAACCTAAGTATGTTGACACTTTTGTTGCTATTACCATTCCAAACCAAAGCACAAACGGATGAAGCTACCATAAAAAATATTTATACAACATCATTGACCAATGGCAATAGTTATGAGTGGTTAGACCATTTGTCGAATCAAATTGGTGGGCGTTTATCAGGATCATATAATGCAGAACGCGCTGTAAAATACACGAAAGAAGAATTAGAAAAATTAGGACTAACCAAAGTATGGTTGCAGCCAGTCATGGTCCCAAAATGGGTACGAGGTGCTAAAGAGTACGCCTATATAGAATCAGGAGAAGGCAAAACTACAACTGTTAATATTTGCGCTTTGGGAGGCTCTATTGCAACACCAAGCTTAGGTATCAAAGCTTCGGTTGTTGAAGTTCAAAATTTTGAGGAATTAGAAACATTAGGAGTTGAACATGTGAAAGGGAAGATTGTGTTTTTTAATCGCCCTATGCAAGCCGATTTAATACAAACCTTTCAAGCTTATGGTGGCTGTGTAAACCAACGCTATAAAGGCGCCGTTGAAGCTGCAAAATATGGTGCGATAGGTGTCGTGGTGCGTTCTATGAATTTAAGATTAGACGATTTGCCACATACAGGAAGTATGACGTATGATGATTTACCAAACGATAAACGCATCCCATCTGCTGCCATAAGTACCAATGATGCTGAGTTATTGAGTAGTATGTTGAAATTAGATGCGGATACAAAATTCCACTTTCGTCAACATTGTAAACAATTAAAAGATGTACAATCCTATAATGTTATTGGTGAAATAAAAGGCAGCGAATTTCCAGACGAATATATTATTGTTGGTGGCCATTTAGATTCTTGGGATTTAGGTGATGGTTCTCATGACGATGGGGCAGGTGTTGTACAATCCATGGAAGTACTTAGACTAATGAAAGTTCTAAATATAAAACCCAAACGCACCATTAGAGTCGTATTGTTTATGAATGAGGAAAACGGATTAAGAGGCGGTAAAAAATACGCAGCAGAAGCAAAAGCTAAAGGCGAAAATCACATTTTTGCGCTAGAAAGTGATGCTGGTGGATTTACACCAAGAGGATTTTCTTTTGATTGTAATGATGCTAATTTTAATCAAGTTTTAGGATGGAAATCTCTTTTTAAACCCTATTTAATTCACTATTTTGAACAAGGTGGCAGTGGCGCAGATGTTGGGCCGTTAAAAAGCAATACAAATGTTTTAGCAGGACTACGACCAGATTCTCAACGTTATTTCGACCATCATCATGCTAGTAACGACACCTTTGACGCAGTGAATAAAAGAGAATTAGAATTGGGTGCAGCTACCATGACTGCTTTAGTTTATTTATATGATACTTATGGTGTTAATCCGATAGCTAATCCACCAAGAATTAAAAATTAATACTTTTAAGTATGACTTGGGATGAAAAATTACAGCTTTTTGATAACTTAGTAGAGCAATGTCCTCGATTTGAAAGGAAAGGGAAATCCATGATTTATACCTCCGCTAATGGTTACATGTTTGCATTGTTAAATAAAGCAGGAGAAATAGGTATTCGATTTTCTGAAGCTGTAAAAGCACAATATATCGAGGCATTTGAGACCTCCATATACAAATCATACGGTGCAGTAATGAAAGGTTATGTATTAATTCCAGACAGAATGCTAGACGATTCTGAAACCATCGTAAATCTATTAAATGAAAGCTATGATTATGTCATGTCTTTACCTCCCAAATAATTTTGTAATAAATAATATCAAACTTTAAATTCGAATTAATGAAAACCATAACTTTAGCTTTTGCAATTCTATTATCTCATTTAATAACGGCACAAGAAGTGAAACAAGAATTACCATATTATGAAATACCAGAAGCAGCAGAAACCTATACAGCAGGAACCACAGTTTCAAGGATGATTGATGGCTTAGGGTTTCGTTATTATTGGGCAACTGAAGGATTACGGCCAGAAGATCTAACGTATAAACCAAGTGAATCTGGTAGAACCACAATGGAAACTATTGATCATTTGTATGGATTATCAAATTTTATTTTGGGTACCATAATTAAAGATTTTAAACCAGTAGATGGAAGTAAAATGATATTTGAAGAAAAACGTAAGCAAACTTTACTGAATTATAAAACAGCATCAGATATTTTAAGGTCTACTGATGATATATCAAAGTTTGATAATAACAGATTTCCATTTTGGAACATCATTAACGGCCCTATTGCCGATGCCTTATGGCATTGTGGACAAGTGGTGATGTTGCGTCGTGCTTCAGGGAATCCGTTTAATTCTAAAGTAAGTGTGTTTGCTGGAAAGTTGCGAGATTAGTTTAACCCAACTTTTCCTTTAACTGATTGAGAGTCGAAACCAATGCTTTCTTTAAAAACGATTTCCATATTTCTAAAGGTAGCTTAACCACCATTTATCTTTATTGTTTGCCTTGTAAATCATATATTTTTTACAAGGAAAATAGAGTAGGGCGATTACTAAAATCCAAACTAAATATACTGTAAATAAAGAATATCCGTAACCTAAGAGTTTAGCATTCATAAAAACATCACTAGTTAAAATCATGTTTTTCCAATCTCCTCCAAAAATTAGCATACCAATTATAGCTAAGATATGTATCAGAATTATATGTAGGAAGTAATAAAATAGTGGTACGCGGCCAAAAACAAGAAGGAAATCTGTTATTCTATTTTTAATGTTTTCTATAGCGCATAAAAACAAAAGTGCAGGCCCCATAGTGATTAAGAGATAACTTAGTGATGGTGGATATTTTGTGACTTTAAAGAACGACAGTACCGTTTTGGTTGGTGTATCTTGAACTGTCCATGGTACTAAATCTCCATAGACATTTATGCCTCTAACAAGGAAGAATAATACAATTGCACCAATTCCTAAATACATTAAATACATTCTTCTTCTTTTAGGGTTAAAATCTTTTATATACAACCTTCCAAAGCAATAGCCTAAAATTATTAATCCAAACCAAGGAATAATAGGATAAGCAATAGAAAACATTCGGTTACCTACTATACCAAATTGTTGCTGGTGGAGTATATACCAAACTATGGATATAAAACTTGTGCCTTCAGCAGTAATTCCATCTAGTAAATTATGGCCGGCTACTAGTATTATACCTATTAGCAACAATGCTCTCATGGGAAGATATATAGCAAAAGAAAGTAGAATCATGCATAGGCCAATTGCCCAAATAACTTGGAGAATAATAAAACTATAGGTAATATCAAATTTCCAAACAAAATTATTAACCACAATGGACAAAATAATAAGCCAAATTCCTCTAATAATTAAAAATTTAAATAGTTTAGATTTACTCTTTTTATTTCCATATAAGAATGCTGAGGTTCCTGCCAAAAAAATAAAAACAGGAGCACAATAATGCGTTATAAACCTCGTAAAGAATATAAATGGTGTTGTCGTTTCTAGATTTGTAGGGTTAGAGAAAAAGGCATCATAATGGAAGAAGTCGCGTGTATGATCTAAAGCCATTAATACCATTACTAGACCTCTTAAAATATCTATAGATTCAATTCTTTTAGATTTGATTGATGACATTTATGTTACTTTTCAATAGTTAATAATCTGTCTAAAGGTATACAAAAAGGATTAAAATTTAGATTGGTTCCTTTTGTAGTTTTCTCAAAACAGACCACCAGTAATAGCTTATCATTAACTAATTACAATACTTCAAAACATTTCAGTTTAGTAGAAGCAAAATTGCTATTACTGATGTGATTTTTATAGTCTTGCCTGTTTTGCATATATTAAAATTCCAAAAACCTAAGAAGCAATACTAACTTATGGAAAGATTGAACTACCTAGATTTTTGGAATTTTCGAAGGTCAACAAAGTTGAGTTCGTTTATTGCATACTCAAATCTTTATCTAAAGTGTAAGTATAGCTAGATGAACTTTTTAAAACCTTATAAAATTTTTCTCGAATTTCTTTTGTTTTTGTTTTCCCATGTACTTTTTCATAAATTTTCCATACACTGTCTCTATCGTTGTCCATGGCTGCAAAATCCTTAAATGGAGTAGATACAAAATAATTGGCACCTTCTCCAGCCATCTGACGGTACCAATAGGCACGAAAGTCGCCTTCTTCAGCTTTTATGGTTGAAGTCACCTCTTTTACGATTTCATTAAAAACCATGCTATTTTTTACCTTAAAGCTATTTACCCAGACTATGGTGTTGTCTCCTAGAGGATCTTTCTTGCTGATCTCCAGCATTGGTGATGCGGTGTTAAACTCTGAGCCCTCGATATAAGGTACAATAGCGCTTATTGCAATTGCTCTACAAGCTTTTCCAGCAGGGTCTCTTTCATCCATTTCTGCCCAATTGTTAAGACGAGACGCCATTACATAAACATTACCTTTACCTTGTAAACGGTGCCAAACATTCCATTTGTCTTTGCCATCGTTTTCTTTGTAACACTTGTTCCATTTTTTTACACCATCTGTAAAGTTCGAGTTGTGTCCAAACTTTATAGTAAACTCGGTTAAATTTAAAATAAAGCTCTCATCATCTTGCGCTTGTGTAGAAATTGGTAGAATTAATAGTAATAATACCAATACCAATGTTGTTTTGATAATCTTCATAATTAATAGTATTTTAATGGTTAATGATAATTGAATTCATGTACCAAGTAACTGATTATCAATTTTAAAATAGAGTGATCTAGGACGAAAGTGCTGTTTTTTTGTCCGAAACGTCGTTATTAATTATTATAATATTAATAGAAGAACAGCTATATGGTTTGTAGACGTTTCAACAGCTCTTCCTTCAATGATTTGCTTATAGGAATTGCTTTTTTCTCTATAACGATATGCGTATTACTAACTTCATTGATTTTGGAAATGCTTACAATAAATGATCGATGTACACGAAGAAAGTGTTTAGAAGGTAACTTTCCATCCATATCCTTAAGAGTTATAACCAACAAGTATTCTCTATTCTTTGAATATATGCGACAATAATTGCGTTCTGCTTCAATGTATAGAATATCATTTATATTCACTTTTACCATTGTATTATTATGACGAACGAATACGCTATCACTTAATATGTAAGATTCTGAATGTTCTGGTTCAGTATGATAAGATGTTTTAGTTTCTGAAGTTATTTGACTTATGGTTAATTCTATAGTACGTTGTAAGTCTAGTTTTTTATAAGGTTTAGCAATAAAACCATAAGGATGCGTAGTTTTAGCTCTATTAAAATTTGCATCATCAATATTTGCCGTTAAATAAATGATGGGAATATTATGCGTTTTTTGCATTGCCTTAGCAGTTTCTATACCATCCAAAGCACCTTTTAAATTGATGTCTAATAGTAAAATATCTGGTGCATTTATTTCAATCTGTTTTAAGGCGTCTTCGCCTCTTGGCACAATTCCAATTACTTCATACCCCAATTCAGTCAGTTGAAGCGAAATATTTGCAGCAATAACCATTTCGTCTTCTACAATTAATATCTTGATTTTGTCACTCATTATGCTGCGGTGTCAATTAGAAAATCAAATTCTACGTATGTGCCTTTTTCTGATGTCTCAGTCATTTTACCATTAAGTTGTTGGGTTAAAAGGTGGACTAATTGAGAACCAAACCCTGTGCCTTTTGGCGCAATATCTTTCTGTTTTCCAACACCATTATCCGACACTTTTAGTTTCAAATGATTTTCCTGAAACTTTTCCAAACTAATAGAAATCTCACCTTTTTCATCTTCTGGAAAGGCATATTTTAAGGCATTAGTAAGCAGTTCATTAACTATTAACCCGATTGGAACAGCAGTGTCTACATCAAGATTTAGCGTATCCATAACACATTTTATCTTTACCTTGTCTTCTGCATTAAACGTATCTAAAATACCCTCACTGAGGTTTAGAAAATAATCCTTCATTTCTATACTGCCTAAATTATCGCCTTGATACAATTTTTGGTGAATGATCCCCATAGATTGTACCCTGTTTTGACTAGCTATCATAGCATCTTTGGTAGCGGAGTCTTCTATTTTTGAAGATTGAAGGGCAATAAGGCTTTTAACCATTTCTAAATTATTTTTAACACGATGGTGAATCTCTTTAAGTAGCAACTCGTTTTCAGCATTTTTAGCACGAATAATTTTTGTAGCTTTTTTGTTCTTACTAAAAAAGTAAAATAAGGATAGGAGTAATAAGCCTAATAAAGCAGCCGTGGCGATAATTAGGTTTTGAGTTTTTGTTTTTTGCTCTAATAAAGAGGCTTGAGATGCCAGAACTTCGTCTTTCTTTTCAGTTTCGTATTTTACAATGGTTTCTTCCTCAATGCTTTCAATTTTACCTTCAAGATTATTTATTTGGTTTGCATGTGCTTTGTTTTGGTAGTGGAGCGCATTTTGAAAATCTCCTAGTTTCTCATAACATTTAGCTAGATCTTCATATTGGGTTACAATAGAAGTTTGTCCTTTAGCTTCATAGGCTTCAACCCCTGCGGATAGATGCTCTAATGCTCTATTGTAATCATTTTGAAGTAAATAAACTTGTCCGATTTCTGTTCTATAAGTGGAACAGCGCTCTTTTCCAATATTTGCTGAACATAATTCCCAAGCTTTTATAAAATCTTTTAAAGCATTGTCATAATCTTTGGCTTTCACATACACTTCGCCTCTGTATGAATGTGCACGTACAGGAACAAAAATTTCTTCAGATGCTTTTGTCCTTACAATTTCTAAACAATAGTCAGCAGCTTTGTAAGCTTTTTCAAATTCACCCAATTCACCATAAGCTTTAATAAGACTAAATTGTGCAATAGCAACAGAAGCATAGTTTTTGGTTTTTTCTAAAATAGGAACAGCTTTGTTAATATACTCAATGGCTTTTTCGGGCTCTTCCATCACTTCGTGAAGCACACCAAGTGTTCTGTAAGAACTGCCTATTCCTGCTTCATTTTCCATATCCTCATATAGTGAAATAGCTTTGAAGAGGACGTCTTGGGCTTTGTTCAGCTCACGTACATTCATATAATCTATAGCTAATGTTCTGTAAGTGCCAGCAATTTTCTTTTTATCATCTATTTTGATGTAGTTTTCCAAAGCTTTTTCGGAATGATGCACTATGGAATCTGGAGAAAATGTACCATTGTATCCATGCCAGTTGGCAATTTCTTCATGGACTTCAGCGATAAGTTTTGAATCATCAGTTTTTAAAGTGCGATTTAAAGTTTGAAGTGCAATAGAATGAAAATTATCTAAATCTTTTCCTGTGTATGCATTTTTACGCATCCAAGATAAACAGGAATCAATAGGTTGTAGTTTTGCGTTTTCGAGATTGAGATTTTTGGTTTGAGAGAATCCAGCGCAAAATATAAAGCATGCCACTAGAGTTGGAACTTTAATCTTTATCATATAAGTCTTAACAGTTGGGATTAAGAGACCTAGGGAGATTTTAAAGATATAAAAAAAAGTGTTACTATTTTCAGTAACACTTTTTTGTTTTTAAACTGCGGAAGCTTTTTCTTTTTTGGTTGAGAAATCAACTTCAATTTGATTATTTAGTATATCATCAAAGGTTTCCCGCTTTCTAATTAAATGAGCTTTGTTTTTATACCATAACACTTCGGCAGGCCTATATCTTGAGTTGTAGTTGCTAGCCATAGAAAAACAATAGGCTCCAGCATTTTTAAATCTTAAAATATCACCTTCATTAATTTCATTAATGCGTCTGTTATTTCCAAATGTATCTGTTTCACAAATGTAACCTACAACTGAGTAGAAGCGTTCGCGACCATTTGGATTTGAAATATTGTCAATCTCATGATGTGAGCCATAAAACATAGGTCTTATCAAATGATTAAAACCAGAATCTACTTGTGCAAAAACAGTAGAAGTAGTTTGTTTTACAGCATTTACCTTAGTTAAAAAGTGACCAGATTCACTCACTAAAAATTTACCAGGTTCGAAAGCTAAGGTTAAATCTTTTCCGTATTCCTTGCAAAACGCATTAAATTTGGTTGAGAGCTTTTTACCTAATTCTTCGATGTTAGTTTCAATATCTCCAACTTTATACGGTACTTTAAAACCAGATCCAAAATCTATAAATTCTAGATTTTTAAAATTTTTGGCGGTTTCAAAAAGAATTTCACTGGCATATAAGAATACATCAATATCTAAAATATCACTACCAGTGTGCATGTGTATGCCATTTATATTCATTTTTGTGTTTTCTACAATACGCAATAAATGAGGTATTTGATGAATTGAAATCCCGAATTTAGAATCTATATGTCCAACAGAAATATTTGCATTTCCACCAGCCATAACGTGGGGGTTTATTCTGATACATACTGGGGTATTTGGATGCTTTGTCCCAAACTGTTCCAAAATTGATAAGTTATCAATATTAATTTTCACACCAAGTTTAGCAGCTTTTTCAATTTCGTCTAATGAAACACCATTAGGAGTATATATAATTTGTTCAGCTTTAAAACCTGCAGCTAAACCTAGTTGTACTTCTTGTATAGAAACTGTGTCTATTCCTGCTCCTAAATTTTTAAAAAGTTTTAATACAGATATATTTGATAATGCCTTAACAGCATAATTCAGTTTTAATTTCTTAACAGATTTAAAAGCCGACGTTAGTCTATTGTATTGTGATTCAATTTTTTCTCCATCGTACACGTACAAGGGGCTACCAAATTCGTTAGCAATCTTTAATAATTGGGTATTTTCCATCAGTTTTAAATAATTTGGACAAAGATATTTCTTTAGCTTTAAAAACAAATAAATAACAATAAATTATTACAAATTAAACATTTTGTTAATTATTTAACAATTAGTTGAATTGTAATAATTAAAATATAAAGCAATACTCAGATAAATATTAGAATAATTACATGTGATTATTTACTTTTGCTGTTCTTAAAAGAAAGCGCAAATTATGAATTTACACGAATATCAAGGAAAAGAAATTTTAAGCAATTTTGGAGTGCGTATACAGCGTGGTATTGTTGCACAAAATAAGCACGAAGCTGTAGCAGCTGCAAAACAATTAACTTCTGAAACAGGAACAAGTTGGCATGTTATTAAGGCTCAAGTACATGCAGGTGGGCGCGGTAAAGGAGGCGGTGTAAAACTCGCTAAAAACCTAAATGAAGTAGAAGAAATTGCTGGACAAATTATAGGCATGAATTTAATTACACCTCAAACTTCTGCAGAAGGAAAGAAGGTGCATCAAGTATTAGTTGCTGAGGATGTGTATTATCCAGGAGAAACAGAAACCGATGAATTCTACATGTCTGTTCTTTTAAATCGTGGTACTGGTAGAAACATGATTATGTATTCTACAGAAGGGGGAATGGATATTGAAACAGTAGCAGAAGAAACACCTCACTTAATTTTTACAGAAGAAATTGATCCTTCTGTTGGATTGTTACCTTTCCAAGCAAGACGTGTAGCTTTTAATTTAGGGCTTTCAGGTACAGCATTTAAGGAGATGACAAAATTTGTTTCTGCTTTATATACTGCTTATGTAAAATCTGATTCTTCTTTATTTGAAATTAATCCAGTACTGAAGACAAGTGATAATAAGATTATGGCTGTTGATGCTAAAGTAACAATTGATGATAATGCATTATATAGACACAAAGATTATGTAGACTTAAGAGATTTAAGAGAAGAGAATCCAGTAGAGGTTGAAGCTAAAGAAGTAGGTTTAAATTATGTTGATTTAGATGGAAATGTTGGATGTATGGTTAACGGCGCTGGTTTAGCAATGGCAACTATGGATTTGATTAAGCAAGCAGGTGGAGAACCAGCAAACTTTCTAGATGTTGGTGGTACTGCTGATGCTGCTAGAGTAGAAGCTGCCTTTAAAATAATTTTAAAAGACCCAGCTGTAAAAGCTATTCTAATAAATATTTTTGGTGGTATAGTACGTTGCGATCGAGTAGCGCAAGGTGTTATAGATGCCTATAAAAATATGGGTAATATTAGTGTACCAATTATTGTGAGACTACAGGGTACAAATGCTGATATAGCTAAGGAGCTTATTGATAATTCTGGTCTTGATGTATTAAGTGCAACAGAATTCCAAGAAGCGGCAGATAAAGTTCAAGCTGTATTATCTTAAACATATTATGTCATGCTGAATTTATTTCAGCATCTCAAAATTATATAAATAAAAAGAGCAACTTTAATCGTTGCTCTTTTTTTGTTTTCTGTTTTCTCCTTTGGGAGTTGATTTTTGTTTAGGAGGCATTGGGCCTCTTAAGTGGATAACGAGTCCGTTTAAAAAATTTCTAAGGATTTGATCACCACACTCCATATATTTTGGATGATCTTCTCGTCTGAAAAACGCTCCTAATTCACTTTTGGAAATCCTGAAGTCTACTAAGGCTAATATTTTTATGATATCATCATCACGTAACTTTAAGGCCACTCTAAGTTTTTTTAAAACATCATTATTAGTCATAGTTTATATGTGTGGATTTATAATTTGCATTTCATCGATTTTGTAATATATGAAATGTGTTTCTAGCGTTTTGCTTATATTTTCAAAGATACTTCAAAATTCACTATTAAAAATCTTTATTTTTAGTTCAAAAACAATATTCAAATTACTTATAATCAGCGTTTTAAACGCTAATGTGTTTAGGTTGTTAGATTATCGATTAAATGTTGATATGCATATATTTCAGACTAAAGAAAAACACATATGATAAAAATGATAAAATAGCCGATAAATGGCGTTACGTTTTTCGATAAGAGGTATTATATATACGATTAGAAAAAAACCTTTCTGTGTAAATTTATAATACAATAAAATTACCTAATAAGAATGATTAATAGAATTGAAAAATTGAGTCTTTTATCAGAAATGATTGCTTTTGCGCAATACGATAAAGATATACAAGACATTGAGTACAACTTTTTACTGGGAGTAGCTAAACAATTAGATATCTCTCGTGAAGATTTTGACTATTTAATCAACCACCCTATAAACTATACACATTTAAAATCTCATAGTGAGCGCATTGTTCAGTTTCATAGATTAGTATTATTAATGAATATTGAGCAAGAACATGGAAATAATAAAGCCTCAGCTGGAGTTATTAAACTATATAATTTTGGATTACGTATGGGGTTAAGTCATGAATCTATATCTAAAGTATTGTACTTAATGGAAAGTTTTCCAAATAAAATTGTACCACCTGATGTTTTAATTGATATTTTTAAAACACAGTATAACTAATAAACGTAGACAAAGGTAGGTCGGTTAATCGGCTGAATTTTTATGAAAAGCTAAAAGTTTAAACTTTTAGCTTTTCTAGTTTATCTTGGTATGCTTTTATGTCGTCCCTTAATTGAGCAGCGATAATAAAGTCTAAGGCCTTGGCGGCTTCTTCCATAAGTTTGCGCTTCTCTCGAATTTTTTTTTCTAACTCGGGTTTTGTTAAGTATTCGCTTTCAGGTTCTGCGGCTCTTGCAGCTTCTAATTCATAACTATAAGTACTTACAGAATTTTTAGACAATGCGTTATCCAAACTCTTATTTAAAGCTTTAGGTTTTACATTATGTTTGGTATTATAAGCTATTTGTTTTTCGCGTCGGTATTCCGTCTCGTCAATTGTTTTTTGCATGCTATTTGTAATCTTATCAGCATACATAATTGCTTTACCGTTTAAGTTTCTTGCCGCTCTACCTACAGTTTGTGTGAGAGAACGATTAGAACGTAAAAATCCTTCTTTATCAGCATCTAAAATGGCTACCAGAGATACCTCAGGTAAATCTAAACCTTCACGAAGCAAGTTAACACCAACCAACACATCAAAGAGACCTTTTCGTAAATCTTGCATAATTTCTACGCGCTCTAAAGTATCTACATCACTATGTATATATCGGCATCTAATTTGAATACGATCAAGATATTTTGTTAGCTCTTCGGCCATTCTCTTAGTTAAAGTAGTCACTAAGGTGCGTTCATCTTTTTCTACGCGCTGTTGAAT
Source organism: uncultured Flavobacteriaceae bacterium (assembly GCA_947502975.1). Taxonomy (GTDB): domain Bacteria; phylum Bacteroidota; class Bacteroidia; order Flavobacteriales; family Flavobacteriaceae; genus Jejuia. Next base: position 1,554 of record CANNBV010000006.1, on the reverse strand, counting down.
TTCTTCAATTAAATCATCAATTTGATTTAAACTTGGTCGCACTTCAATAATTGGGTCTAATAGTCCTGTTGGACGAATAACTTGTTCAACATATACCCCATCAGATTTTTGTAATTCATAATCAGCAGGAGTGGCACTCACATAAATCACTTGGTTTTGTAATGCTTCAAATTCTTCAAACTTTAAAGGTCTATTGTCCATAGCAGCAGGTAGTCTAAAGCCATATTCAACCAAGTTTTCCTTTCTACTTCTATCGCCCCCATACATGGCATGCACTTGAGAAATAGTAACATGGCTTTCATCTACCACCATTAAATAATCATCTGGAAAATAATCTAATAAACAGAAAGGTCTAGTGCCTGGTGCGCGTCCATCTAAATATCTCGAATAGTTTTCAATGCCAGAGCAATAGCCTAATTCACGAATCATTTCTAAATCAAATTCTGTGCGTTCCTTTAAGCGTTTTGCTTCTAAATGTTTTCCTATATCTTTAAAATAATCGTGTTGTTTTACTAAATCATCTTGAATATCTTTTATCGCACCTTGTAAAATTTCTGGAGAAGTTACAAACATGTTTGCTGGATAAATATTCAAACGGTCATATTTTTCTATAACTTCATTAGTTTGGATATCAAAAGATTCAATATCCTCGATTTCATCTCCAAAGAAATGAATGCGGAATGCATCATCGGCATAACTAGGAAAAATATCTACGGTGTCACCTTTAATTCTAAAGTTTCCATGACGAAAATCGGCTTCCGTTCTTGAATATAGACTTTGAACCAATTGATGTAATAATTGAGTTCTTGATATTACTTGGTCTCTTTTAAGTGTGATTACATTTTTCTGAAACTCAACAGGGTTTCCAATACCATAAAGACATGACACTGATGCTACAACAAGAACGTCACGTCTTCCTGAGAGTAGGGAAGATGTGGTACTTAATCGCATTTTTTCTATTTCTTCGTTTATAGATAAATCCTTTTCTATATAAACGCCAGAAACAGGTATGTACGCCTCAGGCTGATAATAATCATAATAAGACACAAAATACTCCACAGCATTCTCAGGGAAAAATTGTTTGAATTCTGAATATAGTTGAGCCGCTAGTGTTTTATTATGCGCTAACACTAGTGTAGGACGCTGCACTTCTTCTATAACATTTGCTACCGTAAATGTTTTACCTGATCCAGTTACTCCCAGAAGTGTTTGATGTTTTTCATCTGATGTTATGCCACCTGTAAGTTGTTTGATAGCATCAGGTTGATCACCAGTTGGATTAAAATCTGATTGAATTTTAAATTTCATAGACGCAAATTCCCAAAATATTTAAAACATCTAAATTACTTAAAGTAGATGAGAATAAGAATTAATTAAGAAAAAGCTGTTAACGTTTTAAAGTAAAATGTCCCATAAAAGTTCTACCGTCTTCAAGGAATACTTTAAACCAGTAATCATCAGTAGGCATTAGCTGTCTACTGTATGTACCATCCCATCCATTAGAAGAGGTTAATAATTGTTTTAATAGCTTACCATAACGATCATAAATTTGTA
>CANNBV010000005.1 GCA_947502975.1 uncultured Flavobacteriaceae bacterium | reverse complement strand
TTAGGTGAGACCACAGGTGGAGATGTACTGAACATCGTTACAGAGAATGGTTTATGTGCCGCATTAGATGTAGCAGGAGCCCCAGTAATGGTGGAGGCTTGTACAGCATCAGCCGGTACACTAATAGCCGATGCAGAGATGGTGACTTTAACAGGCGACAGTGTCACAATCAGCGCAACACCAGACATGATGCCAACGGTGCCAGAGGGTTACAGTAAGATTTTTGTACTGACCTCAGGTGACAATTTAGTTATCGAAGCCGTAGGATCAGAGCCAAGCTTCCCAGTAAGTGAGGAAGGTAAATATACGATCCATACCTTAGTATATGATGGTAGAGAAGATAGTGCTAACTTCTTAAACTTAGGCGTAGTAAGCTTAGGTGAGACCACAGGTGGAGATGTACTGAACATCGTTACAGAGAATGGTTTATGTGCCGCATTAGATGTAGCAGGAGCCCCAGTAATGGTGGAAGAAGAAGAAGTGTGTGAAGCTTCATCAGGAAAAATGTATTCTCAAAAACCTATTCAGTGTTTAAAAAGAGGCGAAGCAACTATTGCTGCTAAATTTAATCAACAGCCGAACATACCAGAGGGTTACAGTCAGTTATATGTTTTAACAGAAGCATTTTCTCTAACTATTCTACAAGTATCTGAAACTCCAGAGTTCACTGTAAATCATCAAGGTTTCTATCGTATTCATAGTTTAGTTTACAATTCAAATACCTTAGATTTAAGTGTTGTTCAACTTGGTAAGACAACAGGTTTTGATGTATTAAATATAGTAAGTGAAAACAACATCTGTGCATCTTTAGATGTAAGAGGTGCTATCAACTTAGTCATTGGTTCTAAGTGGTTCTGTTATTTCTTCAACAAGTTTAGAGCTAGAAATGGAAATAATAGAAATGGTAGAGGACCAAATGATAATGATTTAGCAGGATATATTGAGTCCTACAACAGCTATGAGGAATTTGAAGCATCATTTATAGAACAAAATGACGAGGTAAGATTCTATCCTAATCCAGTTGTGAACAACCTGAATGTAGAAATTAGATTATTTGATAATGAGAAGATGGATTACAACATTATAGATGTAAGAGGTAGAATGATTATGAGTGGATCAGCAGAAGCATTAGAATCTGGAAGATTCACTATAAATACGAGCCAATTTGCAAAAGGAATGTATGTAGTAAACTTTGTATCAGAGTTTAGAACAATAACTAAAAAGATAATTATTGAAAAATAATTTATAACAGATTTAGTTTTATAAAAAGCCGCAATTGTATTGCGGCTTTTTTATTTTTAAAAAACAACTCTAAAACTAACATTTGGAGTAATACCTAAAGATTGGTTTTCTACTTTAGTAATAGTGTTTTCGATATTATCCTCATTTGGAGTAAGCGTGTAATAGGTGTTTAAAATATTTTTTTTGTTCAATACATTCCAAAGAGAAGCACCAATAATAGCTTTAGTGCCTTCAGCTAAATTGAAATTATAAGTAGCTGAAATATCAGCACGTATATAGTCTTCAAGATTAGAAGCGTTAGGATCAGAATAATTTATTTGAGTATCATTTTCACTTTGATTAAATGTAGGCAATGTGGTAGGTCTTCCAGAAAACCAATTGAAACCAGTGGCTAGTTTAAAACCTTTATAAGTATAAGTACTTGCAAACGTTAGCGCATGTCTAATATCTGCATTATTAGGAAATGGTTGTCCTTCATTTAGCTGTGGAAATGTGTAGTTGTTAATGCTATAAGAATAACCTAACCACGTGCTAAAAATATCTTGAAATTGTTTGTTGATAAGTACATCAATACCTTTGATTTCATAATTTCCGGTGGCGTATACAAACTGATATTGGTTTTGAAATCCTTGACCTCTGGTTGTAATACCATCTACTTTTTTAATAAACGCTTCAGCACTAATTAAAAATTTGTTTTTATTAAAATGAATACCGGCTGAGGCTTGTTTACTTTTTACTATGGGAACTGGAAATAGTGATTTTTCATTAACTACTTCTGTTTCGGTTCTTTCAGTTGCCAACACCCAACGGCGTTTTTCTATACCTAAAAAGTCATTTTGTAAATCAATGATTTGAGAAGCAGTTTGACTTTTAAGTTCGCCTAAAACTTCTAAACGAAAATCATTTAAAAACCGCTGACTAAAGTTAAGTCGTGGTTCAATTAAAATATCTTCTGAAATGTTTAATTCATTCAAACGAACACCAACATTTAATCTCGTTTTAGCATTGGTTGATAAAAAAGCACTTTCTGCGTAAACAGAATGAGTTTTTACGACATCACGAACAAAACTCCTAAAAACAGGGTTATTAACATCTTCTAAATTACTAATACCTACTTCTGAGAATTGATACCCCAAATTAAATTTGAAATTATAATTAGGTTTATAATCTATATCTAATCTTGTAGACCTTTCTAATACCTTATTTTCTTGTATCAAACGCTGATCGTTTATGATATCAAAGTTAGTAGCATCCAAATCATATTTGGTTTCATAAAACTGTATTCTTGTAGAAAATGTATTGTTCCAATCCCTGGTATATGTTATCCCGTATGCGATATTTTGTTGCGATAAACTACTATTAAGCGCCTCATTTCTGTCATTTATGGTCGAGCGTTCTTCATAATTCAAACTATTATTAATATTCATAAAATGCAATCGCAGTTTATCTTTTTTGGAAATATCATACAGAAATTTTGCCGTAACATCATAAAACGAAAAGTCTTCATTCTGTGAGATAATATCATCACTTTTGGCATTGTTTGACAAATCAGAATCTTGAAAAACGCGTTTAAAATATTGATCGTAGGTTGGTGTTACTATTAAATCGGTTATGGAACGTCTTGTTGATAATTGCAATTCGGTATTATGCGTCAAAGGAATTTTTGCATACCCATGCGCATTAATCAAGTTAAAACCTGCTCCAGCATTAAATTCACCGTCAATAGTATCAGATAATTGCATATCAATTACACTAGATACACCATCACCAAATCTGGCACGTGTGCCGTTTTTAGAAACATTTACTTGTTTTGTGGTATAGGGATTAAAAGCAGAAATTAATCCGAAAAAATGTCCCGATTGATACATTTTGATACCATCCCAAAGCATAAGATTTTGGTCATGTGTGCCACCTCTAACATTAAGGTTAGATACTGATTCTTCAACACTAAAAACACCTGGTAGCGCTTGAATGGTTTGTAAAATATCGGGTTCAATCAAACCTGGTAGAATTCCAAATTCTTCTGGCTTTACGGTAAGAGATCCATCATTTAATTTTGTAATACCAGTGGTTAAGTAATTGTTTATTATAACTTCTTCAAGTTGTTCCCTGATAATAGATGTGTCATTACTTTTTCGTTTTACTATTGTGATAAATCGGTTGTTGAGAATACTAAACTTTAAGTTAGTATCTAATTCTAATTCATAAATAGCATCAGCGAGTTCTAAATCTTCAGGAGGTAGTGTAGCTTCAATATGAACAACTGTTTCATCTACATAAGAAAAACTAACATCATAACGTTCAGATAATAGTTTCAAAATGACAATAAGTGGTTGTGTTTTTTGATTGGCTTGCGAGAAACCTTTTAAACCATTCAAAAACAACAAGGCAATTAAAAGAAAAAGGAGTCCTTTTCTATTCACGCTTTAAAATAATCGTATTGTTTTGTTTACTGTACGTTACTTGTAAAGGTAATGCAATAGATTTTAATGCTACATCCAGATTATCATGAGTAAACGAACCTGTGAATAATTGTGTAGAATCTACATTCATTAAAGTAATGTTGACTTGGTATTGTCTTTCAAACTCAGCAACAACTTGTTTAAACGGAATACTTTTAAATTCACTTTCGTTATTTAACCACGAAGGAGTGGAGCGGTGTTCTTTTTCTTTAGCAATAATTTTCCCATCGATAATTAAAAAACTGTCTCCAGGTTTTAATTTTGTTTCTTGAGAATTGTGTGTTACCCCAACTAAACCTTCGTAGCAAATAACCTCAAAATAATTGTCCCGTTGTTTTACATTAAATTGAGTACCATAAACCGTAACGGTTCCTGATGTTGTATTAACGTTGAAAGAAGAACCTTTGGCCACCTTAAAAAAGGCTTCACCTTGTAATTGTACATCACGTTCTTTTTTCCAATCGTTTTTATTATAAGCTAACAACGACTCTGCGTTGAGGGAAACGGTAGATGCATCAGGTAATTCTACAGTAGTTTTTTGGGCTAGCTGTGTGGTTACCGTTGTATCTAAAGTAGTTGTATAATAGTATGCGCAAAAACAAATAGCAAGTATAGCAGCAACTCGCATTAATGGCTTTAACCACTGTGTTTTAGGTTGCGCTTTTTCACTTTTAATACTAGATAATAGATGCTTCAATTCCGTAGAAGTATCATAATCATCAGCTTTAAAAGCTTGAAGCGTGCTATTTAACTTTACTAAATCATCATAGTCTTCAAGAGCTTTAAACGCCTCGAATTCCTGATCGTTTAGATCGTTATTTAACCATTTTGATATGAGTTGTTCTCTATTCATCATCTCGTTATTCAATTATATAACAGTTAACTTTTATTTTTTCCTACCCTGTTTTGAAAAAAAGTTTAAAGTTTTATGTTTAAGGTTCAAATTTGACTTTTAATTTAACCTGAAACTTTGAACTTAAAACCAGAAACCTATAACCAGAAACCTATAACTCCTTAATCTCCTTCCGTAACTTCTCCAAAGCTCCATAAATCCGTTTTTCAACCGCTTTAGTAGAAATATCTAAAAGTTCAGCTATTTCTTTAAAACGTTTACCCTCCACACGATTCATCATAAAAGCCACACGCTGCGCTTCGGTTAAATTTGCCAGAGCACGTTGTAGCTTATCATTATATTCAGACTCCTGCATTAAAAATTCAGGACTCTCATTAGTACTCATTTTAGGTTTAGACGTTTGTTGGTGTTTTAAAACTACCTTTTGGTGCGCTACTTCATTCAGCATTAAATTATTCGCAGTAGTAAACACAAAACTCTTTGCCTTATCTGGAGAAACTTTAGCACAATTTTGCCATAACTTCACAAACGCCTCCTGTACTTTATCCTTTGGATTTAACAAATCCCCAAATTTATAGTATAAGAAATCGTGTAAATTTTTAGAATGTTTATTAAATATTGAAGAAAATATGCGCTCTTCGCAAATATTATCATGTAGTTGTTTCTCCATTGTTTATTGGTAGTTGGTGCCACTAAAATAAGGGTTTTGGGGTTCCGTTTTGGAATTTAAAATTTATTTTTTTTGATTTTTTTTAACATCGAAGGTAGGAGTTTTTAAAGTTAGCTTGTTTTATAATAAAAATGCTTGAACGCATCTTGGCTTTTAGACATTATATAAGACTCAAGAAAAGTTCAAAAGAAGTTTAACCCAAAAATACATACCATGAAAACTAAGTTTAAATTTTTACTATTAGTACCTTTTTTTGCCCTTTTAATGTTCACCTCATGTCAGGAGGAGGAGGTTGATATTACTCCTCCAGACGAGGCTGAAACACTTACCGCAACCTCAGAACTTACAAGTTTTATAAGTGCTACATCTAAAAACGATGGCTCTAAAGACAATATTATAGACGGTACAAGTTGTATTTCTGTAAAATTACCAGTTATTGTAAAAGTTCGCGGCATTGAAATTAGAATCGATTCTGAAGCAGATTACATCAAAATTAAAAATCTTTATGATGAATTTGAAGATGATATCGATCGTTTAGATATTCTTTTCCCGATTTCTATTATAACTGCAAATCATGAAGAAATTGTGATTGAAAGTGCTGAGCAATTATCAGATTTTATTGCCGAGTGTAATGATGACGATGAAGAAGAGGAAAAAGAAATAAGATGTGTTGATTTTCAATTCCCAATTGCTTTTTCAGTATTTGATAGAGATTTTGATGTTATTGAAGTTGTAACTATCGAAAATAATAGAGAGTTATACCTTTTTATGAAACGTGTTAAAAACTCTGAAGTTTTTGCAAGCTTAAACTTCCCTGTAAATATGGTGTTAAAGGATGGTACTGTATTAACTGCAGAAAACAACGAGCAATTAAAGCGTATTATAGAAGAAGCTAAAGATAGTTGTGAAGAAGAGGAAGACCCTAGTCAAGAACGTCTAGAAAACTATTTAATGAAATGTCCTTGGATTGTTTACGAATTCAAAAGAGACAACCAAGATAGCGATGAATTTGCAGAGTATGCTATTAATTTTAAAGAAGAAGGTGTTGTTACAATGCGTTCAAGAAATGGAGATGTATTAACAGGAACTTGGGGATTAAGACCATCAAGACGAGGCGTACTTTTAAAAATGGAGTTTGAAAATTTAGCAGACTTTACTTTAGAATGGTTACTATACGATTTTGAAGACGGAAAGATTAAAATCTACGAAGAAGGTGGTAACAGAATTATATTGAAAAGAAACTGTGACGTAGTCATAGATATCACTAAAGAACGTGTTGAGAATTACTTAAAAGAATGTTTTTGGAGAATTGCAAGAATACATGTAGACGGAGTAGATAACGCGCAAGAATATATAGGAACACCTTTATCATTCTTTGAAGACAATGTAGTTAAATTAAGAATTGACGGTGATTTAGTACAAGGAACTTATGAGGTTATCGTTAGAAACGGAGCAATTGGTTTAGAAGTTTTCCTAGAAGGACGTCCAAACCTAAAATTACAATGGGTAATTAATTTCTTAGGCGAAGATCTTATCAAGTTACACAATGAAAACAACGAGATGATCTTAAAAAGAAGTTGTCCAGATGATGATACTAACTTTATATTAGATGTTTTAGTGAGTGGTGTATGGGAAGTAGCGTCTTACATGGAACTTGATGCCGATTTAACTCAGAATTTTGAAGGTTATGTTATTGGTTTTGACGAAAACGGAAAATTATTTGCCGAAGGACAAGGTAATAACTATATAGGATCTTGGTTTGGTTACAGATACGAAGGTTTAAACTTAGGCTTAAACTTTAGAACACAAGACGAGCCATTCAGTCAATTAAAACACAGATGGAAGATCAAAGAGATTACACCAAACAGAATAGAGTTAAAAGATTACAATGCTAATGGTGAAATAGAACGCATCTTAGTGTTAGAAAATATCCAATAAATTAAAAAAATTCCTCGAGGCTATTGGTCTCGAGGTTTCTATTGAAATTGTCATTCCCGTGAACACGGGACACTAAAAAATAATTTCGGAGAAACAAATTTTTGCTTTTGGTTCATAAAGGAACATCTTACGTATATTCGGTTTGTAGGTTGGTTAACTACGGTTCCTTTATAGAGGCTGCTAAATTAAGTTTAGCAGCCTTTTTTTAGTGAAACCCAAACTTTCGACCTTTTGAAAAAACGCACTCAAGTTTGCTGGTTGAACTAATTCCGTATTTTTGCGGGATCTTAACTTTTTTAATTTTTTAATATGGGCGTTACCCCGCTTTTTCGCTGAGGCTCACGAAGCGCGGTCGGGCTTTCACGAGTCGCTCTCTGCGAGGAGCTCCAACAATCGCTCAATCCCTAACGCGGGCTTGTTTGCTAACGTATGTGTAAATCCTAAAATCTATATTACTTTTAGCAAGGTTCGTTCACATATTAATCTATATGAAACTAACTATTTGTTTTTTATCATTTAAACTTTTTGAGAAGTTAAAGAGTTTAAATTTTAGTTTTCAATAACGATAAATTCTTCTTTTTTAGTATCAAGGATTAAAGTACTTTCTATAAAAGGCCTGTTTCCTAGCCAACCGTCTATTTTAGTAAATGGCGTTACTAAAGGCTGTAATGCTGTGTACATGTCTATAAAGCTAACACGATTTAAGGGTAAAGTAGCATTTCCTAGTGTTATAGGCTGTTCGCTAGTTTTACTTGTTATAGGTATACTACTGTCCCAACTTTTGGCATTATATGCTATAGTTTTAGCATCATTATCACTATACTTATCAAATCGACTTTTTATAGTAATGAGCCCAAATGCACTGCAACCAGAATCATAAAATAGTTCATAATCTTTTTCGTCAATAGTGACAGGTAACATAATACGTCTACCTGTAAAATCAAAGGGTTTAAATTCTGATAAGCTTTGCATCCATTCTGGTCGTTGATAAAATAGCTTTAGCTCCTGATTTTTGAAATCAATCATTGTAATTCTATTAGCTATGAAGTCACTTCCAAGAGTCCCAATTCCTATCTTGGTAATAGTATCGTTCTTATCAAATGTATGACCATAATTAGGTAATATTCTAATCATAGAAGCTTTTATTTGGTTGTCATCCAAACTAAAATTTATTTGCTCAATAAAACGTTCGTTACCTTTTGATATTTCTTTAACATTTAATCCAAGTGCCTGCAATGATTTTAAATCTTTTTCATAGATAAAAGAATGTGGTGCACCAGTATCAAACTGCATATAAAATTGATGCGCAAAGCCTTCAAACTTTACAGGAAATGTGATAGCAGCATGAGGCTCATAATATCCTTCAGAACCTTTTGAATTTGCTACCCAATCAAAATGAATAGGTTTAGATTCAAATTTATAGCTTAGATAAGCTGACTTCTCTTTAAAAAATGCATTATTGAATTTCCTTATGTAATATAATCCAACAGAAAACATAAGTATTACAATAATGAGTAGTGTGTAACCGATTTTTTTCTTCATGATGATTCAATTTTTGATGTAATGAGATAAGATGAGTAATTGAATTGTCTCGAATCAACAAATTAAATGAAGAACTTATCAAAATAAGAAATGAGATACCGCCAATTTTACGACAATTTTAGTCGTTTAAGGCTTATATGAAGCGAAGAGGTAAATTTAAAACATCAAAATCATTACGTTGTAATTTGAGTGCTGTTAAACAAACGATTACAATATTAAATAAATAAGCTAGGAATAAGACATATAGTATAATTGGTGTATTAGAAAAAAATTGTCGACCAATAAAAGGAGAAATACAGAGTAAAATAGAAAGTATAGCCGAAAATATAATCTGAAAATTAATAATACGTCGTCCAATTTTGTCAACAAGTTCTGATTTTTGGTTTTTTTTCCAAAGAATGATTGGTAAAATGATATTGCCAAAAGGAATCCCTAAAAAAGACAGAACAGATAAGTTAATCATTCGTATAGATGAAGCATCAGCTTTTTTTTCTTTAGTAATGGACTCAAATTTGTTTTGAAGTGTTTTAGATGGCATATTAAAGACTTCTGAGAGTTGGTTTAGTGTATGACCTTTAGGTAATTTATCACTTGTCTCTAATCGCTGTATCGTTCTTAATGATAGCTTTGTTTTTTGGGATAGGTCCATTTGCGTGTAACCTAATTGTTCTCTTATATTTTTTATAATATTCACTTTCTATCTTTTATGAATGCTAACTAATTTGGTCGTCAAACGAATTTATCATTTTTCTCTCATAAAATCAACATCATAATCTGAAAGCATCATCTTAAATAATAGAAAATGCAACAATAAATTTATTCTAATCTATCATAAAAAAAGCATTGTTTTCTTTGACAAAACTAAGTTTTAGTAAAAGCACAATTCAACCTTATAAAAACCAAATATTTCTTTATTTTTGCAATTCATTAAAAATTAATCAAAAAGCAGCCTGTTTACTGAACACTGTGACTGAAGACTAAATAGATATGTTCAATAACTTAAGCGATAAATTAGATAAAGCCTTACACGTTCTTAAAGGACACGGAAGTATTACCGAAGTAAATGTAGCAGAGACTTTAAAGGAAGTAAGACGTGCTTTATTAGATGCCGATGTTAACTTTAAAATAGCCAAGCAATTTACTAACACTGTTAAGGAAAAAGCTTTAGGGCAAAACGTATTAACAACATTACAGCCAGGACAATTAATGGTAAAAATTGTTAAGGACGAACTTACCGAATTAATGGGAGGTGATGCAGAAGGTATTAACTTATCTGGCACACCAAGTGTTATTTTAATGTCTGGTTTACAAGGTTCTGGTAAAACCACGTTTTCTGGTAAGCTTGCCAACTATCTAAAAAACAAAAAGACTAAAAAACCACTATTAGTAGCTTGTGATGTATATCGTCCTGCTGCGATAGATCAGTTGAATGTTGTTGGAGATCAAATTGGTGTTGAGGTGTTTAGTGATAGAGGTAATAACGATCCTGTTGCCATAGCACAGGCTGGTATTGCACACGCAAATGCAAACGGGCATAATGTGGTGATTATAGATACCGCTGGTCGTTTGGCTGTAGATGAGGCCATGATGACCGAAATCTCTAATATCCATAAAGCCATTAAACCTCAAGAAACCTTGTTTGTTGTAGATTCTATGACAGGACAAGATGCTGTAAATACGGCTAAGGCTTTTAATGATATCCTAAATTTTGATGGCGTTATCCTTACCAAATTGGATGGTGATACGCGTGGTGGTGCGGCAATTTCAATTAAATCGGTTGTAAATAAACCTATCAAGTTTATTGGTACAGGTGAGAAGATGGAAGCTATCGATGTGTTCTATCCATCTCGTATGGCAGATCGTATTTTGGGAATGGGAGATGTGGTGTCTCTTGTAGAAAGAGCCCAAGAGCAATTTGATGAAGAAGAGGCTAGAAAATTGCAAAAGAAAATTGCCAAAAACCAATTTGGATTTGATGATTTCTTAAAGCAAATACAACAAATCAAGAAAATGGGGAACATGAAGGACCTCGTTGGAATGATTCCCGGTGCTGGAAAAATGATGAAAGATGTAGATATTGATGATGATGCTTTTAAAGGCATTGAAGCGATTATTCATTCTATGACTCCAAAAGAACGCACAAACCCTTCGGTTTTAAATGCAAGTAGAAAAAAGCGTGTGGCGAAAGGTTCTGGAACATCGGTTCAAGAAGTAAATCAACTATTGAAGCAATTCGACCAAATGAGCAAAATGATGAAGATGATGCAAGGTGGAGGCGGTAAGAAGATGATGCAGATGATGAAGAATATGCGTTGATTTTAAGAGACAAGAGACAAGAGACAAGAGAATAATGCTGAACTTGTTTCAGCATCTAAATGAATATAAAGACTTAAACTTGGCGCCTTTGCGTCTTTGCGAGATAATATAAAATGACAATACTAGACGGAAAGAAAGTAAGTAACGATATTAAAAACGAAATTGCAGAACATGTACAATCCATGATTGCTAAAGGAGAAAAAGTACCTCATTTAGCAGCAATTTTAGTAGGGTCAGACGGGGCGAGTATGACATATGTTGGCGCTAAAGTAAAGGCTTGTGAACGTATCGGATTTAAATCTACACTTATAGAAATGCCTGAGTATACTTCTGAAGAAGAATTACTTGAAAAAATACATCAATTAAATACTGATGATGCTATTGATGGCTTTATTGTACAATTACCTTTACCAGATCAAATAGACGAGCAAAAAGTTTTAATGGCAGTGGATCCAGATAAAGATGTAGATGGATTTCACCCAACAAATGTTGGTAGAATGGCGTTAGATTTACCAACCTTTTTACCTGCTACACCATACGGTATCATGGAATTGTTAGAACGTTATCAAATAGAAACGTCAGGTAAAAATGTAGTAGTTATGGGAAGAAGTCATATTGTAGGGCGCCCTATGAGTATCTTAATGAGCCAGAAACGTCCAGCAGGAGATGCTACAGTTACCGTGGTTCATAGTCGCTCTAAGAATTTAACCGAAATTACTAAAGCAGCAGATATTATTGTGGCTGCTATTGGTATTTCAGAATTTTTAACTGGTGATATGGTGAAGGAAGATGTAGTGATTATTGATGTTGGTATCACCCGTGTTCCTGATCAAACTAAAAAGAATGGTTATAGACTAGCTGGCGATGTACATTTTGAAAGTGTAAGCAAAAAATCAAGCTATATCACACCAGTTCCTGGAGGTGTTGGTCCAATGACAATTGCTATGTTGTTAAAAAACACACTTTTAGCTAGAGAAAGACATAGTTAGTTTTCAATATTTCATAAATTTTAGTTTATAAGTTTCATCAAACTTACGTGTTAAGACAGCTATGTATAAGCCGCTCTTAAGATGCTTAAGATTAATTCTATAACTAGTTTTTATGTCTTTTGAAAGTACATTTTGTCCTAAGGCATTAAAGATGATTATATTTTCATACTTCAAATTTTTTGAAAACTCTGATACATCAAGATAATCGTTTACTGGGTTTGGAACTATTCTAGAGATATTATTATCTTTTTTGGACGATAATGTAGTAGCCAATTCTTCATTAATATTATTAAGGCTTTGTGCTAAATTTATTAAAGGCGTGTTACCTAAAACAGCTAGTCCATCTAAAGGTGCATATAATTCTAAACTTGATTTTAACATTATACCATCACATAATAAGTCTATTTCTTCACTAGTCATGGCGGATCTATAAAAAAACCAATTTTTATAATCAATAATAGCAGGGGAGTTTATAGGGTGTAAATAAACTGAATTGTTAACGATTTGTTCATTGTAACTACCAATTTCATTTTTGTCAACATACAATATCGTTTTTCCCAATGCGTAATAATGCGTTAAAGTTATTTTGTGCCATAAACCATCATTAATAGCAACACTTCCTGTAATCGTTGATCCAGTAGAGGCTGTATATTCGATGAATCCTGTCCCATTAATTGATAAAAACCCAGTTCCTAAATCAGAAGATAATGCTGCTATATCGCCGCTATTAGTAGTTTTAACCTCAAAAGATGTTGTAAATGCATGAACAGTACTTTCAGGAGTAAATACCAATTGTGTATTTGTAATAGTGCTTCCCATAGATAGAAATGTATTTTCAACTATTTGTGGTTGGGCTTTTCCTGAATCTAGGGCATCCATTAGGGAAGGCACCATGGTATAAAAATATTCAGTATGTCCAGCTGTGTTAGGATGGCTTGAATCCGCTTGGTAACTAGCAACATATTTTCCAGTCTGGTCATCTAAAGCACCTAATAAATTTATGCTAGCTACGTCCCATTGATGCATCATAAGATTCATCTGCTTAATGAAATTATAATCAGTACTATCGTAATTATCATTTGGATAATTATTAGCTACAATTGGTATTTTACCCTTTGCTTTTGCCATATCAATAAGCGCTATCATATTTGTCTCAAATTGTTTGAAACTTGTGATTCCAAAATCTCTAATACCTTCATTAAACAGCGACAACCCATAAATTACATATTTAGACTGTTCTGAAAGTAAGTCGCATTCCCATCGATTAAGAACATCAATTGTATTATTTCCAGGAATTGAAACATTAGTATAGTCCCATTGTAATCCTTCACCATCATTGTAACGCTCACTCAATAAGTTATTATATTGATTGGCATAGCCTAGATTAGAATTTGCCCCTTGACCATTAGCAACCGATGACCCCATAACTGTAAATTTATTGTCGTAAACTACAGTAGATATATTGCTATATTCAATAACCTCAAGTAAATTTATATAAGCAAACGCATTAGTGTTTTTTGTAATGGTAATTTTTATAGCCCCGTTACAATCTGGAAATATGATTTCAGAATCATAAATCATACTTGTATTACCATCATAACCATTCTCACCTAGATCTTCACCTGAAGTTTGTAATGTACCTGAAGTACTATTGAAGCCTTCAATTGTGTACAGAGTTTCTCTGCTTTCAGATGTTTCTCTACTACCAAATATTTTGAATTTATAACCATAATCTTTGTTTAAAGATGATAGTGTAATACTGCCAGAACTATCAGTAAAAAAGTAATCTTCAGTAGCTGAATTAATAGCATAATTACCCAATATTGTTGGGTTTGGTGATAATAAACCACCGTTTAGAATACCGTTTGAACCAAATTGATTAGTAATTTCTAGTTCATAAGGAACAGTTGTATTATTAGTATTAATAAGTTGAGACTTTATAGCTGTAGCAAAAGGGTTGGTAACGTTGTTCCAGTAATGACTATTTGTATCAGGATTAGTAGTTGTATTGCCATTTACACCATCATCAGTTCCAAAATCTATATAAAAGTTTTGTTCGATTGTTTGCGAAAAAGAACTAGCAAAAAATAATATAAAGAATACAGATATAATAGATTTTTTCATAACAAATGAGGTTTGGTATCCATTTGACTTATCGATAATGATTAAAACACACTAATGATATAATCATCAATGTGTTTCTAGCAAATACACATTTAGAAGTGAGAGACCTATGATAGTTTAGCTTTCATTCTATTATTTCTTTTGTTATGCTCTACTGTAGCGAGACCAAGTGCTTCCATTAGTGGTGGTATATACATGCCGACTCTACCTCTTAACCCTTTTTTTAGGCCATACCAGCCACCAATTGGATTATCTTTTGATCTCGCCCAATATTCTACTGTACCCTCTTTAGCTTCTGCTTTTTCGTCTTTACTTCCTAGCAAGACCCAATCATTACTATTTTTTAATTCTTCGTATAAATCTTGAATCACACTGTAATCATAATGAAGAATAGTTTTTCCGACTGTGCATACAATGATTTCCCTACCATCTTTTTCATCAATATACATTTCGTATTCTGATGATAATGGTGGTGTTTTTAGTTTCCAAGGGTTTTCTTTTGTTCTCTTTTCCATAGCAAATTAATTATTTGTTATTTTTAATTTTCTGTTTATTAGACGATTGTTTTCTGAACTTATTTGTATGATGTAAACGCCTTCGCTAAATATTGGAGCATTTATAATATGTTTTTTGTTGCTTCCAGATAGTACAGAGTTTAATAATAACTTACCATTGTTATCATATAATCTAAATGAATTCAAATTAAAAAGTGCAGGATTATATATTTCAATATCTGAAGTAGTTTTGTTTTGTAATACATATATACTTTTAGTGTCTAATACATCATCTATGCTTAATGTTTTTGATACGAAGGTTATCTCAAAACGATCTGTGTAATTTCCTGTTTCTAAAGTTGTACTGTAATCATTCTGACGTAAATCAAAATATAGATTAGCCTCTTTATCATGCAGGTAAATAGGCTGGTTGGTATCAAAATTTTGAATATCAGCAATTCTAATACCTATAGGCATATTACGTTCTACTTTTATGGTTAGAGGGATTTTGATGCTTTGGTCAAAAACTAATGCTTCAGCTATATAAGAGGAGTTATTGTTTGAAAGAAAGGCGTCAGAGGCTAAAATATCTTTACTGTTTATTTTAGATTCCATACCATAATCAAACCCTAATGTTGCTAACGGATTAAAGGTCTCAACGAGTTGCCTAGTGTATGTCTCACTAAAATCAATATTCAATCTAAATCTTTTGTAGTGTTCTGGGACTATAGAAAAAAGTGTATTGGATGCTGTGGTAGCATTCTTTTTATTTGAAGCTTTAAAAAATTCACTATTTGTTGATGTTTCTTTTTCAAATACACGATGAGTATTTTTCGTTTTTACAGTTCCTGTAGCAGTACCTTCAACCATAAATCCTTGCCCAACTGGGATGTAACGTCTAGGACGTTTTCCAGATGGGCTGCCATATCCCATACCATTTATAGCGCCATTACTATCATACATACTAAAAGTAGCAGGCGTATATGTTTCTACACCTAAGGCATCTATCGTGTAAGTTGCATATCCACCATCGTAAGCAGTGATATAGTGTGAGTTTACACTTGGATCTTGTTCCCAAAAATATAATGTTCCGGTTATTACAGATGAATTATCAGTATCATGAATATAAGATAGAGCATCCATAGCTGATGGATATGGATTTCCAACCAATGTAAATTCACCATTCAATACGCTAACATCAATAGTGCCATTGTTAGGTTTACCTCGAAAATCATATTGCTGAGCATCACCAGACCCTACTGTGCCTTTCATTGTAAAGCCTTCACCTGGGTTTACAGTTGTTGTACCACGAACATGGATCCAATCTGAATATTGAGAAGAAGTGATGAATTTCCAAATCCAAAAGGGTTCAATTACTAAAGGACTAGAGGTACTATTATAATCTGATACATGAGCAATTGTTGCGGGTGTTGAGGTGGTTAAACTAACAACATCATTTAATAGCGTAACTCCAAAAGGATTATTTATGGAATTATTTGTTTTACTGCCAATAGGAGAACACCAGTAATTATATTCGTGAGCTCCTACATTGCCTTCTTGATAGATACTTAGTTCTCCAATACCAGTGTTACCAGTAGTACCAGAACCCTGTATTAATTGACCTTCACTTCTCAAGTACAAGATACTATTAGAATTGTTAAGATTTAAATCGTCTTCAATAAACAATACTTCATCATTATTAAAAACATAATGATTATTTGTTATTGATAATTGGGAGTGTAATAGCGTACTAAAACTAGTTACTATTAGTATAGTGAATAAATGTTTCATAAGATTTGGGGGTTAAGAAATATTTATGCTTGGATGAAAATCTTGCAAGAAATTATCTGCATGATTTTGGGTAAATATATATTACTACTTATGTGTTTTATTTCTCAATTTTTATGAAATGGAATAATTGTATCACGAAAGCGGTTTTTAGACCTGTGAATAACTGATAAGATATAGTCTATGATTTTATTTTTGTAATACAAAGTAGACGACTTCGAAGTTTTAATTAACGATAAGTTATTCCAAGGTGTTATAATAACACATTCTAATACGTATGTGCTTATGATAAAAGTATTAATACTTGAAGACGAGATTATATTGAGTAATCACATTATTAAGCTTTTAGACAAATATTGTTCCTCAATGAATTTTATAATTGAGGGAAAACTAGAAAGTATTTCTGAGGCCTTACAATGGTTTTCTGAAAATGATAATCCTGATTTAATTTTTATGGATATAAATTTAAGTGATGGTACTTGTTTCGATTTACTAAAAAAAACCGAAATAACATCTCCTATTATCTATACAACTGCATACGACCAGCATGTTGTTAAAGCTTTTAAAATGTCTGCGGTTAGCTATTTATTGAAACCTATTACAGAAAAAGATTTTTACAACGCTATAGTAAAATTTTTAGAGATGAGACGGAAATGGGCATAACTCTTAAAAACACTAAGTTTTATTTGCCTTATTAACGAAATTAGAATGAAGGAGCTGTTTATTTAAACGTTAAAAAACGCATTTCATGGAGCAAATATTAGTCTTTAGCAATAATCTCAATGTCGTTCTGCTATTGTGTTTATATATTTCCCACAATAACCCCAAATACTATTAACTATGAAAGTTTTCTATTTAACTATCATGAGCCTTTTGCTCTCCTTTTTGATGCATTCTCAAGTCGGAATTGGTACAACATCACCAGATGCATCATCCATATTGGATATAACAAGTACAGATGCAGGAATATTGATACCACGAATTGCATTAACATCGTCAAGTGATACTTCAACAATTTCAGGAACTGAAGCTGAGAGTTTGTTGATATATAATACAGCAACGGTAGCATCAGATATAACTCCCGGATTTTATTTTTGGAATGGAACAGCTTGGGAGCGTATAGCTTCTGGGATAAGTGCTTCTTCTGGATGGGGAATATTAGGTAATTCAGGTACTACCTTCGGGACAAATTTTATAGGAACAACAGATTTACAAGCTTTAGATGTTAGAACAAATAATGTTATAAGAGCTAGATTTACAACTAGAGGTCAGTTAGAATTTCATAATACGGGGAATTCGGTGTTTTTAGGTTTAAATGCAGGAGAGAATAATAGTTTAACCAATCAAAGAGCTGTTTTTGTAGGAAACGAAGCAGGGTATTCAAACACTTCAGGTGCTAATAATGTAGCTATTGGTCATATGTCTCTACATAGTAATACAACAACTCATAACAACGTAGCCATAGGAAGTTTTGCCTTAGAAGATAATACTGGTTTTAATAATGTAGCTATAGGATTTCAATCACAACAATTTTCAACAACAGCAAACGATAATGTGTCTATTGGATATTTAAGTATGCAAGGAACGGGCGCTATAACAGGGAGTAGAAATGTGGCTGTTGGAAGAGGCACTTTGTATAGTAATAGTGGTGGTGCAGATAATGTAGCTATAGGTAATAGATCTATGGTGTTTAATACTTCAGGAACGGGTAACAGTGCTATTGGATTTCAGGCACTTATAGAAAACGTATCTGGTGGATCTAATGCTGCTTTTGGTAGACAATCTCTGGAAGAAAATATATCTGGAAATAATAATACGGCTATAGGTGCATTTGCATTACAAAATAATACTATTGGAGATGATAATATAGCTTTAGGTTTTGAGGCTCTGCATGCAAATACTGAAGGAGAAGATAATATAGGTATAGGTTTTAGGTCGTTATATTTTAATACTTCTGGTGATAAAAATGTTGGTTTAGGAAATCAATCATTATTCAATAATACTACTGGTTATGAGAACAATAGTATTGGAGATGAAGCCTTATTTTCTAATACAAGTGGTTATCATAACAATGCTTTTGGCTACAGAACTTTATATAATAACACTTCTGGTTATGAAAATATTGCTTTGGGAGATCAGTCGCTTTTAAGTAACACTACAGGAAATTATAACACATCTATTGGGTTTAGCGCCTTGTATAATAACGCAAGCGCTGAATATAATTTAGGTATGGGCTATGAAGCACTTTATGAGAATACCACAGGGGAAAACAATATAGCATTAGGTTTTCAATCATTGTATAATAATAATGCAGATTATAACATTGCCATTGGTAATTTAGCACTATACACTTCTACTTCGGGAGCTGATAATATTGGTATTGGGCGAAGAGCATCATATTTTAATACAACTGGAGCTAATAATATTTCTCTCGCTTTTGAGGCAGGTGTAAATACTACCACAGGTAGTAATAATATCTCATTAGGTTATCGTTCAAATTATAATAACCAAACAGGAGGTAATAGTGTTGTTATTGGGTATGAAGCTGGATTTGGTACAGGACTTACATCTGTAAGTGGAAATGTTCTAATTGGCTATCAAGCGGGTTATCAAAATGTGAATTCCAATAGACTTTATATTGAAAACAGCAATTCTCTTACACCTTTAATAGGTGGTGATTTTGCTAACGATAGAGTTGGTATAAACGCTACGATATCAGGATTAACCCATACCTTAAATGTAGGAGGTAGTGTTAAAATAGATACTCTAGTTCACTTAACACCAGGTACGGCTCCAGCATCTCCAGCAAGAGGTGATGTATATTATGATGATGCTACAGATAAATTAAGAGTTTACACAGGAAGCTCTTGGGAAGACTTGAATTAATTAATTAAAACCAATAAAAATAATGCCACAAAAAGAAGACTACATCAAAATTAGTGAAGTAGATAAAAAAATAGTAAAGCTAAAAAATTTCGAAAGCTCATTATTGCAATTAAGACAGTCTATTAGAAATATTAAATGTGATTTCAGAAAAAGTGTTTATTCAGAAACCTGTGATAAGCTTAAGGAAAACTACAAGAAGAAACTTGCAGATTATACAATTAAAGAGCTGAATCATTTAGTTGAGATGATTGATAAGTATTAATGATTATCTAATAAGTAAAAACCTTTAAGTTATGGAACTACAACAACACATAGAAACACAACTTTTGGGGACTGAATTATATAAAGTAGTTAAAGATCAAAAAGAATTGAAAAAGGAAATAGAGTATTACAAAAGGATAAACAAAGAAATTAAACAAAATGTGAAAATTTTGAAACGAACAAAGGAAAATTTTGATTTAGTATTTTCTATTCTAATATGGTCATCATTAATATTTGTTCTAAATGTAACCCAATTACATGCTCAATTTAATCCTAAAGATGTAAGTGATTTAGCTTTTTTTGTAGAGTCTAATGCTATAAATACAACAAACCATATTGCCTTTTGTGAAACTAATGATTGTTTAAATGAAGCTAATACTGAAGGCGCAGCTATAGCAGATCAATATTGTGATGTAACTAATGATTGTGGTGAAGGTTGCGTGAGAAGATGGATAGATCAATCGAG
Source organism: uncultured Flavobacteriaceae bacterium (assembly GCA_947502975.1). GTDB lineage: Bacteria > Bacteroidota > Bacteroidia > Flavobacteriales > Flavobacteriaceae > Jejuia. The sequence goes on along the minus strand of CANNBV010000005.1, from coordinate 359,583 downwards.
TTATATTCCTGGCACGGGATTTAATCCCCCTGAATATACAAACGGAAGAAATTTTGGGCAAGACGATAGTGTAAAACCTTGTTATATTAGCAATTGTATTAATGGAAAACCATGTATTAGAGGAGGCGGAGGTGTGCCTTTTGCAACAGACTATACAAGTCAAGATAAATACTTAGAAATTCAAATAAGTGATTTTATAAACTTAACGGGAGAATTTTCTATTTTTCTATTAGCAAGACCGGTAGCTCAAAATGAAGATTGGGATTATTTTGGTCAATCTACAGATTATTTTAGGCATAGGTATCAAACTAATTATTTGCAGTTAAGAATACATCCAAATACAGTTTATAGAGTAACCCCAGATAACTCTGTAACCTTAAATGAATGGCAATTAATTGAGGTGCATAGAGATGCACTAAATAAAATTACTGTTTATATCAATGGTGTAGATAAAACTAATGTGCCATCGGTAAGTATGCCCGACATAGTTTTGCCTGGTACTTTTACTATTGGTTATTTGTTTTCAGCTTTTAAAACAAACTCTAAAACTGGAGATGAAAAAAGTATGCATGGTGATATAGCTGGATTTTTAGTTTATGATAAGTTGACCTCTTCTCTCGAAAACAATAATATTAGATCTTATTTCAACACAAATTATCTAGGAAACGTTTTACATACAAATGCTAATAAATTTCTAAAACCTTCAATAGAGTTGTATCCAAACCCAACAACGGAAAGTATCCAGCTAAAGGTAAAGAAATCTTTAAATCAAGATTTTCAAAATAAGATACCATATGTGTATGATGCCTTAGGAAAAAAACTAAATGTTCAGATTGATAAGTCTGAATCAGTAGATGAAATTCAGTTTAGAATTAATTTAAAAAATATAAGTCAAGGATTTTATTTAATTAACTTTGAAGGAAGTATTACTAAGTTCATTAAAAAATAACTTCATGACATTTATCAAAAATAATTTAGAGTTTTATACTGAAGATTTTTTAAAAACTATTTTTAATACAGCTACAGAATCATGGGTTTTAACTGATAGTAAGGGCGTTATAGTAATGATAAATCCTATAACTGAACAGATGTTTGGTTATTCTGAGGATGAGTTGTTAGGGAAGAAAATAGAAATTTTAATGCCAAAACCAGGTAGGAAAGAGCATGTTCCACTGAGGCAAAGTTATGTAAAGCACCCAAGGAAGAGACCACATGGAATAGGTGTTGAAGTTATTGGTTTACGAAAAGATAACTCAGAGTTTCCAGTAGAAATAAGTTTGAATTATTATAAGTCTAGTAGCGAAACTTACGCTTTAGCTGTAATTATAGATATTACACTAAGGAAAGAAAAGGATAGGTTATTACAGGAAGCTATACTTGAAAAAGAACAACTAAAACGCGAAAAAATTGAAGCAGAGTTACAGGTGTTAAAAAATCAGGTAAGCCCACATTATTTTTTTAATAGTTTAAGTGTTCTTGTACCCCTAATTAATGTTGATAGTTCACAAGCAAAGGAGTATGTAGAGAAGCTAGCACATTCTTATCGTTACTTACTAGAAATTAGAGATAAACTAACAATTACTGTAGAAGAAGAGTTAAATTTTATCAAGGATTACGAATATTTACAAAAGGTTAGATTTAAAGATAAATTTGATATAGAGTATAAAATTGATGAAAAGGATTTAAACAAAATGATTTTACCATTCTCTATTCAAATTTTAATCGAGAATGTGTTTAAACACAATGCCCTTTATAAAGATAAAAAAATTACTATTGAAATTTCATCTCATAAAAAAGGAATCATAATAAAAAATAACATAATAAAACGGATTGATTCAAAAATTGAATCTTTAGGAATAGGATTAAAAAATATTAAAAAACAATATGAATATGTAGCACAAAATAATAGGCCAATATTTGATAATACTAATGATACTTTTAAAGCTTGGATACCTTTTATAGAAAAGGAGGACTAATTCAGAAAAGATTTTAAATGGCTTGATTTTTCTTGACTTAGAACAATTAAATCATCGAATTTAGGTTTTACTTTTATAGTTAATTGCCCAGGCTTATATTGAGATAAGTAGTCAATAGCATCGATATTTACCAAAAACGTTCTATTAGCTCTAAAAAAAAGTTTTTCATCAATAGCGTTTTCTATATAAGAAAGTGAGTTGCTCATTGGGTATACATTACCACTAAAACATTTTGCAAATGTGATATCATCTTTATAAAAGTAGGCTATATCTTTGATTTTAATAGGAGTATATTTATTACCAAGTTTTACAAGAAAACGATCTTTATATATTTTGGCAGTTTCTAAATTTAATTCATGAATTTTAGCATTGTTTTCTTGAGAATCTTTGTTAAACGCTCTCATTCTTAAAAATTTAGTAACAGCGTGTTGGAAATCTTTTTCGGTAATAGGTTTTAATAAATATTCAATGCCACTAGTTTTAAAGGCCTTAATTGCATAAGCGTCATAAGCTGTAGTGAATATGATTGGACTGTATATTTCAATTTGTTTAAATATTTCAAAACAAATACCATCGCTTAGCTGGATATCCATAAAAATAAGATCAGGAGACTCATTTTTTTTAAACCAAGTTATAACTTCTAAAATGCTATCAAGTTCTTTTTGTACTATAAATTTATCTGGAAAAAATTTATCCAATAATGAAACAATGTATTTACTAGAAATTGATTCGTCTTCTACAATTAGAACTTTAAGCATGTTTTGTTTTTTGGGAGGTTGATTGATAATCAAAATATATCTTGGTTTAGACTAAAGTTAATTCATGTATCATGAGATATTTTTTAAATTTATCATTCGGGGTATATATGAGTATAATTGGGCAATGATATTTTATTTATAAAAAAAAACATCATAAGGTGTAAGATTTATCTTTTGTTTAAAAAGAATTAATTAAAGAAAATTAAATTGAAAAAAAAGACTGTTTTATTAATATTAAAGTTTTTGCTGTTTTTTTCATGTAGTTTAAAAAACAACTCGGTAACCGAAAACATAAAACAACAAGAAAAACAAGAACAACATTTTATAGTTCTAGCATCAGGAGATACTTTATTTACTGGGGTACCCATTAAGTTAAAAAAAGAAGAAATTCCATTAGGGTATGTTAAAAAAAAGCCATTGCAAAAGGCTCCAGAGGTTTACAAATCGCATAAAGGTTTCACAAAGGCTAAGACACCTAATATAGTATCAATAGCTTCTATTGAAAAAAAATTAGATGAGGCAAAATTGGGAAATAAGGAGTTAGGAAAAGATACCACTTTAGTTGGGATTCATCTAGATATTAAACTAGCAAAACCAGAGAATGCTACCTCACCATCTTATAAAGATGCTGCTATTTATGATATACAATGTATGGGTTTAGACCAGGGTTTAGGATCTGAATATGTGTATTCTATATTAGAAGACTCTAAAGGATTTTTATGGTTTGGCTGTTATTTTGATGGCTTAACAAGGTTTGATGGTAAAGTGTTCACAAGGTTCGTGGGAGGAGATGATATTTTATCAACATCAAGTATTTGGACTATGTTAGAAGATCATCAAGGGAATTTTTGGTTCTCTTGTATAGAAAAAGGTGTTGTAAAATACGATGGAAAAACATTTACACAATACTCCTCAAAAAATGGATTTTTAAGTGATAATATCTTTGGCATTGCACAAGATAGAAACAATAATATTTGGTTTACTACAGATAAAGGTATAGTAAAATATAATGGTAAGCACTTTACAAATTATAATGTAGAAGATGGGTTATCTGGTAATATTGTTATCTCTGTTATAGAAGACTCTAAGGGAAATATGTGGTTTGGTACAACTTACGGTCTTACAGTTTACAGTGAATCACATTTCATTACGTATACACATGAAGATGGATTGCCACCAAAAAATATTATTTCAATGTTTGAAGATAGTAAAGGCAATATATGGCTAGGAACTTATGATGGTGGTTTATGTAAATACGATGGAAAAACACTTTCAATATTTACAGAAAAAGAAGGATTACACAGTAACTCTATAAAAGGTATTAAGGAAGATAAAAATGGGCATTTGTGGTTGGCAAGTAACAAAAGGGGGTTGGGGATGTATGATGGAGAAACTTTTCATCATATTTCTATAAATGATGGTGTGCCAAACGATAGAATTAGAACAATGCTTATCGATAAGCAACAAAATTTATGGGCAGGAACACAAGGCGGTGGTGCATTTAAGTTTAATTTAAATTCATTTATGTCTGGAAGTTCTAATCCAAAGTCGGATAACACATTAGATCCAAAAACTGTGTATTCAATATATGAAGATAAACATGCAAATATATGGTATGCTAATATAGGAGGTGAAATTAGCAAATTTGATGGTCAAAACTTTACTATATATGGTGAAGCACAAGGAGTTAATTATAATGAGATTTTTGAAATTATAACAGATCATCAAGATAACATTTGGTTTGGTTCTTGGAAGGGGCTAATAAAGTTTGATGGCACACATTTTTATGAGTATAATAGAAAAAGTGGATTAAAACACGAGCGTGCTTTTGATCTCATAGAAGATACTCATAATAATATATGGTTTACAGGGTATGATTCTGGTTTGAGTAAATTAACTAAAGAGGGAATAACTTACTATACGATGTCTAAAAACAGAGATGAAAATAGAGCACTCTGTGTGTATCAGGATAGCGAAGAAAATATATGGTTTGGTACAGAAAGTTTAGGTCTATGTAAGTATAATCCAAAAGAAGATACTTTTATATTCTACACAGAAAATGAAGGGTTAGCAGGTAATTATGTGTTATCAATCACAGAAGATAAGTATAAAAATATATGGGCGTCCACATCTAAAGGTGCTTCAAGGTTTGATGGCAGTACATTTACCAATTTTACAAAAAAAGAAGGGGTTTTACACGAAACAGTATCGTCTGTTACCGAAGATGAAAATGGTAATTTATGGCTAACTACTATGAGAGGTATTAGCTGTATCGTCACTGATGAGGTATTAGTTTCAAAAGCAGATAAGAGTAAAAGAATAGATAACGGACAAGCTATTATTGTTAACTTTAACAAAAAAGATGGTTTAAAAAGTATAGACTTTTATAGTGATACACTCTTAAGTAGTGGTAATCTATTACGATTTACTACTAGTGGCGGACTGATCTTTTTAGATTTAAAGCGCTACGAGTTTTCAAATAAAGCACCGCTTTTAAACCTTGATACCGTAGAGATCAATGAGCAATTTATAGACTATAATGGGCTCAACGATAAAGACTATTTAAAATCTTTAGGTGAATTATCAGATATAGATATGTATGTTTCTAATATAGAAGCGTTTAGCAATTACCCGCAAAAGTTGTATTTACCATACAATTATAACCATCTAAATTTTAAGTTTTCTGCTATAGATTGGAATGCGCCGCATGCTGTTAAATTTTCGTTTAAAATTGAAGGATTAGATGAAGATTGGAGTGCACCAACGGAAAACAATTATGCTGATTATAGAAATATACCAGTAGGCAAATATATATTTAAATTAAAAGCAGTTGGTAAATCTGCGCAGTGGAGTAAACCAATAGAATATCCTTTTTCTATATCAGCTCCATGGTGGCTTAGCATTTGGGCGAAAATTATATATATACTATTTGTTGCTACGTTATTTATGTTTTCTTTCAAATGGTATAATAACTCAATGAAAAGAAAGCAATTGGTTTTAGAGAATATAGTCAAAGAACGTACTTCAACTATCTCTCAACAAAAAGAGGCTTTGACCATAGCTAATAAAAATTTGGAGCAAGAACGAAATAAAATGGAGCTAAAAGCGCTTTTAAACCAAATTAATCCACACTTTATATTTAATACTCTCAACTCAATTCAGCAATTTATAGTAGCGAATAATACTAAAAACTCTCTAGATTACTTTAATAAATTTGGAAAGCTAATACGTTCTTCTTTAGAACACTCAGAAAAGAAATTCGTATCTCTTAAAGAAGAAATAAGTGTTATTCAAAATTATGTTGCTCTAGAGAATTTAAGATTTTATGAGCCTGTTATGTTAAACTTTATTACTAATGGTATAGACGCTTTTAATGTTACTATACCTCCAATGTTTATTCAGCCTATAGTGGAAAATGCCATAATACATGGCTTAAGTAAAAAAGAGAATAATAAAACTATTAATATAGAATTTAAAGAGTTTGATGAATATGTATTATGCTCTATTCATGATAATGGACTAGGAAGGTTACATAATGAAAGTATAAAAAATACTAATTCAGGTTTAAAAATAACCCAGAATAGACTTAAATCTGTATGGGTTGAAAACAATAGTAATAATTCAAATATTATTATTGAAGATTTAAAAGATCCAACAGGAACAATAGTAACAATTAAATTACCAAAAGAAATTTAATGATTAAGGCAATATTAGTTGATGATGAAAAAGGCGCTATAGAAACATTATCTGGAATGCTAAACATGTTCTGTAGTAATGTACAGGTAATTGGTAAAGCATATTCTGTAATTGAAGCTAGAGTTTTAATTAAAGAATTAAGCCCAGATTTAGTGTTTTTAGATGTAAATATGCCATTTGAAAATGGCTTTGATCTGCTACAATCTTTAGATGATTATAATTTTCATGTTATTTTCACAACAGCATATAATAATTATGCATTAAAAGCCATAAAATTTGGTGCTCTAGATTATTTGTTAAAACCTATAGATTTCAAAGAACTTGAAAAGGCAGTTGCAAAAATTAATAAAGTAGGACTAAATAAATCTCAATATAAAATATTTAAAGCGCATCAATTAGACGATAAAGAAGAGCAAATTGTATTGCCTCACAAAAGTGGTTTTAAAATAGTTAATTACAGTGAGATTCTAAGGCTAGAAGGAGATAGAAATTATACCAAGATATATTTTATTAATGGGGAGCAACTTCTTGTAGCAAAAACTTTAAAGGAATACGAAGAACTTTTAAGTGATTATGGTTTTTTTAGAGTACACCAATCCAATATCGTTAATATGAATTGTATTAGAGGCTATATTAGTGGAAGAGGAGGGAAAATACAATTAATAGACAATAGTGAAGTTGATTTGGCTAGAAGTAGAAAAAAGACGTTTTTAAAACTTTTAGAGTCATTTTAACTAATTAGAAAATTTTATCAGATTATTTAGCGAATAATTGAGACATATCCTTAAAAGCTTTAAATTCTAGAGCATTTCCAGAAGGATCATAGAAAAACATAGTAGCTTGCTCACCAACTAAGCCTTGAAACCTTACATAAGGTTCAATTATAAACTCTACATCTTTATTTTTTAAATCCTTAGACAGTGCATGAAAATCATCCCAAGCTAATACAACACCAAAATGGGGTACGGGAACATTTTTTCCGTCTACAGAATTGGTATGTAAACCTTCTGAATTTTCCTTTGGTTTGTAATGAATCACTAATTGATGCCCAAAGAAATTAAAATCCACCCAATGCTCACTACTTCTGCCTTCTTCACAATTTAAAATATCTCTATAAAACACTCTACATTTATCTAAATTATGAACAGGAATTGCTAAATGGAAAGGTTGTACTATAGATGCCATCAGTAATTATTAAACAGGTTTACTTTTGTTGTATTTGAACATGGAAATACCAGTAATAAAAAGGATAAATCCTAAAATATACATAACTGCTAAGAGAATTAATTATTGGCATACTAAAAATCACAAAAATGCCTTAAATTAATACTAATGCTGTACCATGCCATTTACATTCTTTTCAAAAATAAGAATATTTAGTAACTAGCCTAATGGCATTAGCTATATTGTATTATTCTTTTTTTCTAATACAATTAATTTTCCATGTTGGAAAAACAATACTTTCAGTTTTGTCAACCCATTCACCAATCCACTTATAACCTGTTGTAGACATATCATAAAATGTAAGCCTATAAAAACCATCAGTACCGTTTGGCGCTTTTTGCTCTTTGTAAAGAATAATTTTATCTTCTTTTTTGTTGCCTTCCCAAACAGGAAACTTTGTGGATGGTGTTTTAGAAGAATACCAGTGTACATACCATCTACTACTATCGGTGATAAATTGTCTAATACTTCCTGAATGTCCTCCATCAGCTTTTAAGCTTTCATCCTGAATAGCCATTCCATTCAATATATATTTAAACCTCCAAATTAAATCAATTTCTTTATTCCATGTACCATCTTGTTTTCTAGTACTTGATTTACAATTGCATTCTCCAATCATAGCTTCGTAATCTTTAATTTGTTCTGGTGCTTTGGGATTTGGTCTTCCATAAGGATATCTATCTGGGTCTACATAATTATGTTGTGCGAAAGCTATAGCAGATATAAGAAGACAAAAAATAAGACTGTTCGTTTTTTTCATGATAATGCGTTTTTTGATTTATCAAATCAATAAAAAAAATATTATGAAAAGTTAAAAATGCAGAGAAAGTATATGTATTTGCAGTAAGCTTAGTTAAAAATAATATAAAGGATTAGCCTATAAAGTTTTTAACTGTTTTGAGGTTGCTTTTAGAAACTTGTATTTCCAAATTATTTTCAAGTATAAGTTTTGGTACGTTTGAAAGATTTAACTCTTTAGCCATATCCATATTTACAATGGCCTTTCTGTGTACCCTCAGGAAATTATTGGCTAGCTTATTTTCTAACGCTTTTAATGTACTACGCATTGTATATGCATTTTCTTTTCTGGTGTGTACAATCACGCAATAGTCATCCGCTTCAATCCAAGTAATATCAGTTACTGGTATTATTTTTCGTTTGTTGCCAATTTTTATGTTTAATACTTTGGTTGTATCATCTATATTTTTGCTCAACTCTTTATAGAGTTCAATGTTTTTTAATTTTAATTCTGAAAGGGCTTCTACTTCAACTTGTAACTGTTCATTAACAAAATAAAAATGTGTAATTATAGCCACGGCAATATAACCTAAGGTATATATTGGAGCTTTTTGAAATATAAAAAAAGTAACATATTCACTAAAGAAAGTAGTAAATGAAAAAGCGCTATTAAAGATAAGAATTTGAAGTATGGAAATTAATAAAACACATATAAAAACCAATGCCAAAATGAATAATATATAGCCTAGGTAATTTATTTCTTCTGGGCTTTGAGCATTTTGCTTTTTTACATATTTAATGAGAAAGAATGATAAAATTAACCAAATTACCCATTTGAACGATTGCGTTTTTAAAAGCTCAATAAATTCAATATTTTGATAAATATTAAATCGTTTTATATAGTAGAATTGTTGGGAGGTTTCAAATAAAATAGCTAAAAGAAGAATGAGTAAAATAAGAATTATATGCTTTTTTTGATATGATATTTTAGACAAAAACTCAGTCAAAATTAGCTTCTTTTTTGCTTTAATTGTGATGGTTTAAACGTTTTGGTAGACGTACTTATAAGTTTTGAAAGCTCAGAAAACTCTTCTTTAGTCAACTCACGATATTCACCAACAGGAACGTCTAATTTAACATTCATAATTCTAACACGTTTTAAGGTTTGAACCTCATAGTTCAAATAATCGCACATACGACGAATCTGTCGGTTTAAACCTTGTGTTAAAATTATTTTGAATTTGTAAGTACTCAACTTTTCAACCTTACATTTTTTTGTAGTTTGATTTAATTCTGATAAAAAAATACCACCAGCCATACGGTTGATAAATGTTTGAGAAATAGGCTTATCTACTGTAACAACATATTCTTTCTCGTGATTGTTACTTGCACGAAGAATTTTATTTACAATATCGCCATCATCAGTTAAAAGAATTAAACCTTCACTGGGTTTATCTAACCTTCCGATGGGAAAAATACGTTTGGGATACTTAATAAAATCAATAATATTATCTTTTTCAACAGAAGTATCTGTAGTACAAACTATACCAATAGGCTTGTTGAAAGCTAAATAGACAAAGGCTACTTTTGTGTTTTTAATTTCTTTGCCATCTACAGCTACAACATCATTTGGCGCTATTTTAGTTCCCATTTCTGGAACAATACCGTTTATTGTTACTCTACCGGCATCAATAAGTTTATCAGCTTCACGCCTAGAGCAATATCCAGCTTCACTTAAAAATTTGTTTATACGTTTTAATGAGGTTTCAGACATAAAGGCAAAAGTACAACAAACTTAGGCGTTTAAAAAGTCTAGAATATGTTGATATACGGGTTCAGATTTTAGTCCATGCCCAAAGCCCTTAGTTGCTATAAAAGTAGCGTTAGCGTAATTCTCTTTGAACTTTAAACCATCTTTATAAGGTATAATTCTGTCCTTTTTATCATGAATTATCAATCCTTTTGCAGTGATTTCTCTAGAGAAAATTGCGGGTGAGAAATATTCAGGTAAATGATTGTAATGCTTTAAAATATAGTTTTTTAGAGCTTGTGATACTCTTGTGTTGTAACCCATAATATATTCATAGCGTTCAAAAACACCAATAAAATCTGCAGGAGCCCCTAATAAAACTAATTTTTCAATAGTTTCTAATTGGTATTTATGCTGAAAAAAAACAGTAGCCATTCCACCAACAGAGTGTCCAATTACAGTATTGATATTAAACTTTTTTACAACGACATTGATACATTCTGAATAGAGTAGGGCGTTAAAAAGTTTACCACCAGAATCGCCATGTGCAGGAGCATCAATTGCATATATGTTATACTCTTCGGCTTTTAATTTTTCAATTAAGTTTTTCCATCTAAAGGAATTACTTTCCCAACCGTGCACTAATAAAACTGTTGCTTTAGAACCTTTCCAGTGGTAGGTTTTTATAGAAAGACTCTCGTAATATAAATCTTCTTGAATAGCGGATTTTAGGTATTCAGCTTCTTCTGGCTTAATTTTTCCTTTTTTTGGCATCGAGAATAAATCGATAGCGAGTTTTGCTGCGAATTTTGAAGAAAAGAAGCTGATAAAATTTATGATAACCCCTATGATTTTTGGTAAGTATTTTGTCATTTATTTGTTTTCCCTATTAACTAAATCCATAGAGAATGCCGGAGTGCAAATAGAAATATACTCACAGACTCCAGTAAACGGATTAGAATATTGCACTCGAGTATTTTTTTCAATTTTTATGGACTGACCAGGCTCCAAGATAATAGTTTCTCCTTCTATGATAAATTGCTTTTTACCTCGAATAATAAAGGTGTATTCATCAAAATCAGGTGTTTGAAAAGGTTCACTCCAACCTGCTGGTGCAACCATATGTGCAATACTTATTTTAGAATTTTTATCGGTAGCATTACCAAAATGTTCTTTTATGATTTTTCCATCGTTAGTAGGAACGATAAATGGATCATCTTGAATACGATATTTTTTCATATTAATCTTTAAAAGGCTTACGCTTTATCATGCCACCTTTAATATCTTTTACAATACCCATAATTAAAAAGGCTTTACGGTCAATTTTATCAATTTCGGTTTTTACTCTTGGAAGCTCTAAACGTGTAATTACCGTATATATAATGTCTTTTTCTGAACTTTCACCTTCTTTTCCATAACCACCTTTACCTTTGTAAACGGTACAGGCACGCCCCAATTTTTTTGTCAACATTAATTTAATGTCATCATGCTTTGCTGAAATAATTGTGAGACCAACGTACTCTTCAACACCATCTACCACAAAGTCAACAGTTTTAGCGGCAGCCAAATAGGTTAAAATTGCGTATAATGCTGTTTCAACAGAGAGTATGTAAGCACCAAAAGCAAAAATGATAATATTAATCATTAATAATACATCACCCACAGTAACTGATAGTTTTCTACTAAGGAAAATGGCTAATACTTCTGTGCCATCAATCACACTACGACCTCTCATGGACATACCTATACCCAAACCTAAAAAAAAGCCACCAAATATGGCTATGAGTAACTTGTCTTCGGTAATCGTTGGATATTTCACAAAGTGAACCACAAATGCTAATAATGCAATAGCAGCCACACTTCTTAACGCAAACTTTAAACTTATTGTTTTTGAGGCTAGAATAATAAACGGAATATTAACTAATATTAGAAGTACACCTAATTTAAGGGATGTTATGTTTTCTAGTAATAGCGAAATACCAGTGGCTCCACCGTCTATAAAACTATTAGGTAGTAAAAAGCCTTTGAGTCCAAAACCAGCAGAAAACACACCTATTAAAATAAATATATATTCGCTTATAGTATGTGATAGTTCTACTTGTAATTTGCGAACTAAAGGCACAATTTCCTTTTTGGTTACCGTCTTTTTAGGGTGTGTTTTTTTGAGCTTCTTTCGAGCAACATCAACCAATATTTTTGCTAAAAACGGATTCAATATGTTAGTGCCAGTTTATAAAAAAGTATTTAATTTTTGCGTTATCAGGAATGTGTGTAGCTTCAATTTGTAAATCCATATCTAAACGTAAATTTGATGGTAGTTCTTTTTTATCAATTGTAAAACTAGCATTTAGTGTATTTACGGTAACTACTATGGAATTAATTAAATTATCAATTCTTGAAACTTTATAATTGTCGGCTATATCCTTAAAAGTACTTAATGTAGAGATGGTTTTATTAGTCTTAAAACGTTCATCAATAATTTGTACAGTTTCAATTACCGAAGTAGAATCTAATGCTTCGGCGGGTTCTAGTATTAAGAGTTGTTTCCCTGTCTTGTCTAAAATTTCAATACTATTTTTATTACCAATAAATTCATCACCACCAATACGTTTCACAACAGAATCATTAGGGAAAACAAGTTTTAAATCCTTTACTTGAGTAGAGTCTGTTAATAAACCAACATGTTGCTTAGAAATTTCAAAAGGATCTTGTTCTTTTTTACATGCGAAGCAAAGGCATAATAGGGTTAATAGTGAATATAAGGTTGTTTTATTCATAGCGATTACAATTATTTTGGGGTATCTGTTTTTATCAGTTATTTACGCATTACTTTCGTAAGAATACCAAATACACTTCTAATGAATGTAGCACTTGTTAGTACTTTTACAACAGGATTCATGCGTGTACTTTTACGACGTGTTCTCGTAGTTGCGGTTTTTCTTTTTGATTCAGCTTTTTTAAGAGCTTCTTTTTCTTTTCTAGCTTTCTCTTTAGCTTCTTCTGCCTCAGCCTTCTTTATTTTTTCATTAAGTAGTTCGTAGGCACTTTCTCTATCAATCGTTTCATTATACTTTTTTGCTAATTTAGATTTTGAAAGTAAAGAGGCTAACTCAGTATCAGTCAAAACATCCATTCTGCTCATAGGCGCTCGCATCATGGTTGCAGCTAGAGGCGTAGGGCGCCCTTTTTCATCTAAAGCTGAGACTAATGCTTCTCCAATACCCAAAGATGTTAAAACTTCTGTAGTATCGTAATATTCAGAATCGGGATAATTTTGAGCCGTTAATTTGATGGCTTTACGATCTTTTGCTGTAAATGCTCTTAAGGCGTGTTGTACTTTTAAACCTAGTTGCCCTAAAACTTCTTCTGGCACATCGGTTGGGTTTTGGGTTACAAAATATAAACCAACACCTTTACTTCGAATGAGTTTAACGATACTTTCAATTTGATTTAAAAGTGCTTTAGAAGCTTCATTGAATATCAAATGTGCTTCATCGATAAACATAATTAATTCTGGTCTACCACTATCCCCTTGTTCTGGAAAGGTAGAATAGATTTCCGCCAATAAACTCAACATAAATGTTGAAAACAATTTTGGCCTATCTTGGATATCAGTTAGCCTCATAATATTGATGTAACCACGACCTTCATCATCAACTCTCAATAAATCATCTACATCAAAAGATGTTTCACCAAAAAATAAATCTGCACCTTGTTGTTCTAACTCAATAATCTTACGAAGAATAGCACCTGTTGATGCAGTTGAAATACGTCCGTAAGCTTCGGTAAATTCGGCTTTACCTTCTTGAGTAGCATATTGTAAGATTTTTTTAAAATCTTTTAAATCTAACAGAGGTAATTTATTATCATCACAATATTTAAAAATTACTGCAACAATACCAGATTGTGTTTCTGATAAATCTAAAATTCGAGATAATAACACAGGACCAAATTCACTAACTGTTGCCCTTAATCGCACTCCATCTTGTTCAGAAAGCGTTAAAACTTCAACAGGGAATGACTTTGCTTCAAAAGGTAATCCTATTTTTTCATGGCGTTCGTCAATCTTTGGATGTCCAGGACTAGGTTGTGCTAATCCACTTAAATCACCTTTAATATCCATAAGCAGTACAGGAATACCTTTCTCACTTAAGTTTTCTGCCAATACTTGTAGGGATTTAGTTTTACCTGTACCGGTAGCTCCAGCAATTAAACCGTGGCGATTCATTGTTTTTAAAGGGATATTTACATGTGCGCCAGTTACGGTTTCGCCATCTAGCATGGCTGCACCAAGTGTTACAAAATCGCCTTTAAATGTATTGCTCTCTGTTATAATTGTAGAAAAGTCGTCAATTCTGCTCATCATCAAAGTTTTGATAAAAATAGTGTAATTTTAGTCAACTTGAAAATTGATTATTATGACTAAAAAAGTATTACTATTTATTTTGATTCTACCATTGGTGTTAATGGGATGTAAAGATGCAGGAAGTAAAATAATATTTCATAAATCTCACGAACCGACCAGACAAAATATACCTTTTAGTGATGCCGTAGAAACTAATGACTTTTTATTTTTAGCAGGGCAAATTGGTAAAGATCATAGTAAAGGTGATTTGGTTGAAGGAGGTATTAAAGCTGAAACAAAACAAACTATCGAAAATATTCAAGCTGTTTTAAACCATCATAATTTAGATTTAGATGATGTTGTAAAATGCACAGTGATACTTAATGATATTAATGAGTTCAAGGCGTTCAATGAAGTTTATACCCAATACTTTACCAAAAAACCAGCTAGAACCACCTTTGCTGCACAACATTTAGCAGTGAATGCAAGTATTGAAATTGAAGTTATAGCAGCAAAATAAATGTTTAATCTATGCCAACTACATCTAATTCTGAAAAATTTATAACAGCTCCCCCCGGAGTTGTGCCTCCACTTGGAACAACAAGACGAATCTCGTCGGCATAAATGTTAGGAACAGTGATAACATTATCTCCAGTAACAGAAGTAGCTATAGCAGTAGAAGAATATACTAGATTTCCACAACTATAAAATCTTGCGACAACATTCACAATTCTGTTAGTACAACAATCGTTTCTTCCATCTAAAATAAGTTGGGTTATAGTGTAATTGGTTGGTAAAGTAATTCCAAAACCCCAATCTCCGGTAGGAGAACCACTCCGGGTTGAGTGGAATGTTGCTGCTGATGTGTTATCAACATTATCAAATAAACTACTGTAAGGGCCATAAGTATTGGTAGAATTATAAGCAGTAAAAGTAACATTGCCAACACCAATGTGATCTCTAATAAGTCTAGAATATGAAGTGCCTCCACTCAATTTTTTCCATATAGTACCACTAAACACATAGATTCCAGGTTCAAGATTACAGTTGTTGCTTGATGGGCTATAAATCATTAAACCTTCAGCAGGAGAAGCTATGGTTGTAACGTCGTTTACACTTGTTAAACTAACTCTAGGAGGTAAAAAACCTTTATCTGAACTGTTTACATCAAGAACACTGGAATTATCTGGAGTGGTTGTGCCAATTCCAACTTGAGCATAACTATTAATACTGTTCATTACTATTACCAGTAGTAAGTAGGCTATTTTCTTCATTTTGAGACTTTGAGAGAAATGCAAATATATACAAAAATACGATATAATGTCACAAAAACACGACGAAATGCATTTTTACTTCAAATTCATGTAAATATAAAGAGTTTGATTACTTTGAAATTATCTTCTCCATTTAATCCAAGCTGTAACAATAAGATCTTGGACAGTATCTGTTGTGGGGGTGTTCAGGATTCTTGAAACTATAAAATCTCCAGCACTGAAATCTATATTTATGTTAGTATCTGAAAATTCTGATGATGCTAAGCTGTAAGTATTTGCCGTTCCAACAATTGCACCACCATTTCTTATTTCAACTGAAAAATCTTTATTGGCTAAACCACCTCTGGCCCTTGCGGTAATATAAACAATAGTACCATCAAAAGGCATTAGTGCACCAGCATTTTGATTTCCAAAATTTCCAGAATATCTGAGTACTTCATTATTTCTAGTTCCTGGCCTTCCAAAATGTAGGTTAGAGGTTTCTATACTTAACCATTTCACTCTAGTGGCGTCATACATGTAAAGCTTATCTCCTATTAGTGAGAGTTGTCCAGTTACTGTACCAGTTGGAGCAGTTTGAGGATTGATTTCTAAAGCAGGAATACCAGTATTGGTGGTTTCTATTTCTAACTCAGCAGTGGGTGTAGTAGTTCCAATGCCAACTTGGGAAAATCCATAATAGTGTATACCTAGTAGTAATATACAATAGGTTATTGTCTTCATTCTTTTGAGAGATTTAGGCAATTTACATTAACATATGTTTTGCTAAGCTAATAAAACTAAATAGAAATTCAAAAAATGTTTAATGTTTTATTTAAAATGTTAAACACAATAATTTCTTGAATTAAAATGCGTTAGCTATCACATTTCTCTAAATAATGTATCTTTGCAAACTATGCAAAAAGAGGTTGAAAGATTAGTTAGTACAGGTGAAATGCTCCCATTAATGGAAGAGTTTTACACCATTCAAGGTGAAGGCTTCCATAAAGGAACTGCAGCATATTTTATTCGAATTGGAGGCTGTGATGTTGGGTGTCATTGGTGTGATGTTAAAGAGAGTTGGAATGCAAATTTACATCCGCCAACATACACTTCTAAAATTGTTGAAAACGCCAAAAAATATAGTAATACCATTGTTGTAACAGGAGGAGAACCTTTAACTTGGGACATGACTGAACTTACCACACAACTAAAAGCAGAAGGTTTACAAACACATATTGAAACTTCTGGCGCTTATAAATTAACTGGTACTTGGGATTGGATTTGTTTGTCGCCTAAAAAAATGAAACTACCAACTCAAGAAGTTTATGATAAAGCTCACGAGCTAAAAGTAATTGTATATAATAAAGATGATTTTCGCTTTGCAGAAGAACAAGCCGCAAAAGTTAATAAAGATTGTATATTATATTTACAACCAGAATGGAGTAAACGTGATAAGGTAGTGCCAGCTATAGTAGATTATGTAATGGAAAATCCAAAATGGAAAGTCTCATTACAGACGCATAAATATTTAAACATCCCCTAGTTTTATTAGTTTAATAATTAAAAAAGTTCTTACCTCAATGAGAAATAAGAACTTTTAATATTGTCTACTGTCTACTGTCTACTGTCTACTGTCTACTGTCTACTGTCTACTTTGTAAAAGGTACAGCAACTCTAATATTACCCCAACCTAAGTGCATATGTATGCCATTATCAGCCTCACTAAATGCAATAGAAAAAGCTTCCAAAGCTTCTTCACCAGAAGTTACAGGAACGGCTAAACGTGCCACATCATTCTTTTCATCATAAAAATAAGATCCCCAAACATTTAAGTCGGTGCTTATAACAGCTGTCCATTCAGTCTCACCAGGAATCACATAAAATGTATATGTACCAGCTTTTATTTTTGTGTTGCCTAATTTCATGTCTGTATATAGCGTTAATTCTGCCGCCTCATTAGCACCAGTTCTCCATACTTTCCCAGCAGGAGCCAATTTTGATACTGCTCTACCTTTCAGTTGAGGTCTACTATACACTATTTTAATTAATTTATCCGATACTTTGTAATCTCTTGGAAATGCAGCAGCGTCCATCGGACTTTTATCCATTTTAGAGAATTTTTGTGCATTCACATTGGTAGTTAATAACAAGATAAATACAAAAGTAAGGGTTGAAATGATTGTTGATTTTTTCATAATGAATTTTTAAGAGGTTTTTGATGTTTTCAAATTTAAGGCGGATTATCCTTAAAGTTTTGATAAAAGTCGTTAAGCTTTGTTAAAGTTTACAAATTAGTGCAATAATTTGAGCGTTACCCTCCTAAGGTCGGGTCGGGCTTTCCGTTTCAAGTCCTCGCTCGCTCTTTCAGGCTCGCTGTGGGCTTTCCTCTGCAATCCCTAACGCGGGTGTACCAACTAGTTTTTAGGCTTAACCCAATTTCATTGTATGTTAGTGATGTTCAATTTCACATATAAGATAGAACGAGAGTCAAAACCATTTATTTTGTAGTACATTTGATACTAAACCAATAAAAAACAAAGGTTTTGAAATTTAGCAGAGATTTTAAGCCAGACGAAAAAGTAATCCTAAGAGACTATTTAGCTATAGAACGTACGCGTTTAGCAAACGAAAGAACATTGCTGTCCTACATCAGGTCTTCACTGTATTTGTTGATAGGTAGTGTTGCCTTTTTTCAACTCAAGGAATTCCCAAATTTTAAATATCTAGCATTGGCGTCTTTAATATTTAGTGCTCTGTTTTTTATTATTGGTATTTACAGATTTACAACATTGAAGCGAAGTTTAAAGCGCTTGTATTATATGTCTGAAGATTTGGAAAAAAAAGATTAAATCTTTGAGTTTATTCTTTTCTGACGAAAAAAAGTTTCTTGCCATTTTTTAATTCTATTGAAATAGTATCATTTTTAATTTTCCTCAAAGTTTTTTTTTCTCTTCTTTTTTCAAAAATCAATCTATAAACAATGATGTTTTCGTCGTTATAGGTAAACAAAGAATCCACTTTTTTTAAAGGGCCAAATTTATAAGACCTTACTTTCTTTATAAGAGTATTTGGATTAACATTCTTGTCCGCCTTTATAACAGCACCTAAACCATTTTCTCTATTTCCTGCATATTCACAGAAATACCCGATATTTATTAATAAATCATTTTGTGGTTCTAATTTTACACGCTTAAATCCAAATTTTTCTTCTGGTAACTTAGAACCAATGAACTCATATTTATAAAAATGAGATGCTGGACAACCAAATAAGGTAAAACAGAATAAAATTAGAAATAATGCTTTTAGATATCTCATTGTCTTGAAGTCAAATAATTGTACAAATTACTATTAAGCTTATTCAAAACTTCAGGAATAATCTTTACATAAGATTTCGTTTTTTTAATAACCTTCCCTTTTTTAAAAAATTCTGAACCATTTTTGAGGTCAACATCTTTCCAACCCATATCGTATTTGCTATTGGCTTTTGACTGGATCTTTATAGGTTCAAATTTACATTCACCTTTCTCAAAGCTAATTTTTACACTGTATTTTAAATGGAAATAACGCTTATCTGCCTGTATTGCATTTTCTTTGATACTAGTTATATGGATAAAATTGTTTTCAATTTTGGTATTGATAACATTATCAGGATGTTTATAGGTGGCCTCAACCCATTTCAATGTTTTGCTGTACAATTCAGCCTTAGCAATACTATCGATACTAGTCGCGGTATATTCTGGAGTTAATCCATTTTCATTGAACACAAATTTAGTTTGACTATAAATTAAAGTTGTGAATATTAGTGATAAGAAAATAATTATGTTTTTCATTTGTTAAAACTTACCTACAAAATAACCAAAATAATCTATAGGAAAAACAATGAATTAATTTCAAGAAAACGCTTTATAGTCATCTTCTGTATTTTCTTCTTCTTCCTTTTTATCAATCTGTTCAATTTTGAAGGACGGTAAATTATCTTTCTTATAAAATTTTATTGGAACAGGAAGAATAGATGCTATCATTATAAAAATCAAGAGCATTAAAAAACGCAAGAATTTCTTTAGTCTCATTTAATATTAATTTTTTACAATTAATTATTTTCAATTCCATTTTTTTTTATTTAGGAATTGAGCTATTTAATATTGACGATTTAAAAATCAGCTATATTAAATGCAATGAGATTTTTTGGATTGAAATTTCGTTAATTACTATTTGTAAGAGAGATGGTTTAAAGTTTAAAACAGTATGGTTTTGGATGTTGAATTTTAGATGCTCTAAAGAATTAAGAGTATTAATTTGATAGTCAAATTTTTGCTTTTTCTTATAATATGCTACAGGTCTGTAAAGAAAAAAGGAATGTTCTAATTCACTAAAATCGATAGCGTTATATTCATACTGATTTTGTGTTAGCAGCAATTCAATATTGTCCTCATTTGTAAGCGCAGCTTGACTAACTATATGGTCAAATGAAATATACAAATTGACTATAATTAGGAAAGAAAACAGTATTTTAATTATGTTTCTCAAAGGTTGAGCTTTTTGATGAACTATGATGACTTAATTAACTTCTAAAGGTTAAAGTTACTTAATTTTAATTTGACACTAGGTTAAGTAATTACAAGTGGATTTGAATATAGTCAAATCAAGCTGTAATTATGCTATATATGTATCCTTTTAACTATTTTATGGTAACAGGAAATGTTGTTCTTTATTTCTGGGTTTTCATGCACAAAAAAAGCCCCAGAATCAACTGAAGCTTTTAATGTTTAATGTTTTTAATACTTACTTCACAATCAATTTTAATGTTTTACTGTTACTGTTTTTATCAATTTTCACTAGATACAATCCACGAGACATTGACAATTTACTCATATTTAGGTCTATTCTGTCTTTATTTGTTTGAGTTGAATAGATAAGCTTTCCAGTATATTCAAAAATTGATATTTGTTTTATAGTATTAGTATTTCCTAATAGAATATTAAATGATTCATTTGGTAAAATAGGGTTAGGATAAATCATCGTTTTATCATTGCTATCACTTAATATATTTTCTTTAGTACTGGCGTCTTTAGCTGTTCCATTAGATTGAACAGATATATTATTTATGTTGTAAGTTTCATCTTGCCAACTAGTTTTACCATTAATAATAATTTCCAAACTGTTTCCTGAGACATTATTTGCACTAATAGTTTTTAATGCAAAACCATCAGTGTTTTCAGAAATAGCTATTTGGGCACCGCCATCAACAGAATAATAAATGTTTAAGTAATCTGAAGCTTCCATTTGTGCTGGGGTTAGTCCTTCAATATCCATTGAAATATTTACTGAAGTTGCACAAGAAATATCTATAGCAGGAGATGTCCAATTCAAGGTAGTTTTTGAAATACTTTGATTAGGAGACGTCCAATTGATATTACAATTATTGTTGCTACCATCAGATGTGAATTTTACCCAATTTACATTTGCACCTCCACCAACAAATTCTAATCTCAGGATTTTACCGTTGCCACCAGATACAGCAATATTGGGAATACTTATAGTTTGGAAAGTGCCCCAGCCTCCTGTGTTTGGTAGGTTAAATGTGCCTAAAGTTGCACTATCAAGCTTGGCAACAATAGATTTACCGGTGGTTGTAGTTGCTACACGTGCCTCTAAAGTATAAGTCCCTGCAGTTGCATTTACTGTATATTCAAGCCATTCACCATTAGCAGTCCAACCAATAGTTTGGCCACCGTCTCTAGCTTCGATATCTACACCTTCATCTTCTCTTGCGATATTAGGTCCATTATTAGCAGTGTCTGTATCATTATAAGCAATGCCTTGTCCTCCATTATCAAAATTTTCAACTTCAATAGTTCCTGGAATTGTCGCAGCAGTTCCTCCAAAAGGGGTTTGGCTATTATTATTTCCAGAACCAACAGTAACATTCGTTTTTTGGCATGCATCAATATTTGTTTGCCAGTTTCCGTTAACTGGCCTTATACTGGTTTTAAATAAATAATTGCTACCAGTAGCTGGAGCATTGTCAAGAGAAATGGTAACAGTTGCAGTTCCAGAACCAGAACTTACTGTAGTTTTACCTTGTTTTATCCATCCAGTATCCCAAAATTCTACAACTACATCTCTAGATTGACTCGCTTCATAAGGTACAGATACACTTATTGTATTTGAGGACGTGATAGATGAGGGTAAATTTGCGCAACTTACAGAATCTGTTCCTGTAGGTGGATTATTAGAGTCCGTATTCATTACATATCTAGACCAAAATTTATCATGTGTATCTGCATCGGAGCCTATTTCAAAAATCCACCAGTTCTCTACACAGTCAGAGTAGTCTACACCATCTGTAAAGAAAAAAGACCAGTCATGAGGAAATCCGTTTGGGAAATAATTATTAAAAATAAGGTCTGCCTCTGTCCACAGAGTTTTAGCTACAGTATTAGGAGAATTTTTAGCTTGATCAACATAAGAGCTACTTTGGTTTCTATACATTGGGGTAGACCATGGTCCGTGGTCACCCCAACTCGCAGTCCAACCTGCATTTCCGTCATCAAGAAGAAAGTAATTAGTATTGGCTTTTACATTACTAAGCTTGGTTGAGTTGGTATTACCTTCATTAAACCCATCATCGTGTTGAACTACAATAACATTGTTTTTAGTTGTATTTGAACTAATGCCGTTATTGGCATTAATTACTGGCATCAACCAATCTGCGGTAACATCAGACTGACCTCCTTCTTGTACCCATACTTTTCCTCCATTTTGTAGGACGGGAACCACTTTATTAGTGATAGCTGTAAGTGCAGCTGATCTGTTAGAGTGAGCATCAGTCCAATTATTTCCAAAAGCCAAATTGAAAAGTGAATTTGATTGAAGATAACTCCCTCCTTGACTGCCATACGCACCTGCTACAGCAAAATAGTTCACATTATTTAAGTCTGGATGTACAAGCATACTGCCAAGAGCAGCGACTGCATGAATATCATCTGGGTCTGGTTTAATATCAAAGCAGGCTATTAAAATATCCTTGCTTTTATCAAAAGATGGTCGTTGTGCGTATGCTTTTGCTAAAAAAGCCATGCATACTAGTGCTACTAGTAAAATTTTGGGTTTCATAGTAATAAAGTTTGATTATGTTTGTTAAAAATTCAGTTCTTGTTTATGTAAATTACTGAGGGTATATAGTTTTTATACTCCGGATTAATACTCAGAATTTAGTATAATAACCATTGTTGTTTATCTTTAAATAACTTATACATTTCACTTTAATCAAGACTATACATGTATAAGTTTGCTAACATAGTTTAGCCAATGTTGCATGCTTCATGTTTTTTATCTACTAAACTGTAACTAGAGAGAATTTTGTTAAGTATATAATACTTAATTGCTGATTAATGGTAAAGAGGGTGTCATTAATAAGCGTTTTTTAGCAGAATGTTTATCGTTCTTAATAAGCCAAAATTTGAATTGTAGAGAGGTTACTTCAAACCTATATCAGCTCATAGCTAATATACAAATAAATATGAATAATCATACGTAAATTCACATGAATAATTATAAATTATTGATGCTATATCCTACAATTTGATATATTATGTATGAGTTTTATCTTACTTTATAGGCGTTTTCAAGAGTTTTAATAAAAGAAAACTTTGTATTAATTTATTATCGATAAAGTGCAATACTAGTGTATAACTTCTAATTTAAAGTTGATTTATCTATGGAAAATAATATTAATGAAAACATAAAAGCCTCAGAATATCCTGAAGCTTTTTATTTGATATTTAAGTAAGATTACTTCCGTATTACCTTCACATTCATCTCTTCAACTTTCTTATCAGAAAGGGGAGAAGGGGAACCAAATAATAAGTCTTCACTGGTTCCTGTTTTTGGGAATGCCATGACTTCTCTAATGGATGCTTTTTTCTCTAAAATCATCATTAATCGGTCCACACCCCAGGCAATACCGCCATGAGGAGGCGCACCATAGTGAAATGCATTGTACATAGTGCCGACACTCTTCATCATCTCCTCCTTATCATACCCCATGTTTTTGTATGTAGCTTCTAAAATTTCTGGTTTGTGGGCACGTACTGAGCCACCACCAATTTCGTAACCGTTCAATATTAAATCGTATTGCTGGGCTATAATACTACCAATCTCGTCTTCTTTTCCATCGATGTGTTTTTCGATATCATAAACAGCTGGCATGGAGAATGGATTGTGTGTAAACGTCCAGCGGCCTTCTTCGGTTTTTTCAAACATTGGGAAGTCTACCACCCAAGCTGGTCTTAATTCTTTTGGATTAATCAACTTAAGCATTCTACCCAATTCTTGTCGCACAGCATCTAAAGCTTTATTTGCAGTATCATAATCTGAGGCTGAAAAGAATACGATATCACCAACTTGTGCATGTGTTGTTTTGATAATATTTTCTGCGATGGCTTCACCTAAAAACTTAATAATAGGAGATTGTAGATCGTTTTCATTTACAATAATATAGGCTAAACCACCTAAACCGTTATCTTGAGCAATAGCGGTTAGCTTTTCAATCTGTCCTTTTGATAAGCGTTTTTTACCCTGTTCTTCAGCAGACACTTTAATACATTTAACAATACCGCCTTCATCAATAGGTTTACTAAATACTTGAAAGGTCGTTTCCTTTACAATATCTGTAATATCTTGAAGTTTCAATCCGAATCGTAAATCAGGTCTGTCACAACCGTAGCTGTCCATGGCTTCTTTGTACGTCAGTACTTCAAATGGATGCAAAATCCATTTGTTGCCATAAATTTTAGTGACGATCTCATTGAACATATTAGTATTCAAATCAATAATATCTTGCATACTGGAGTAAGCAACTTCTATATCTAATTGCGTAAATTCTGGTTGTCTATCTCCACGAGAATCTTCATCTCTAAAACAACGTGCAATTTGGAAGTACTTCTCATAACCACTCACCATCAAAATTTGCTTAAACTGCTGTGGTGCCTGTGGTAATGTGTAAAAAGACCCTGCTTTTTTTCGCGTAGGTACGATAAATTCTCGTGCACCTTCATCTGTTCCAGCAGTTAGAATAGGTGTTTCAACTTCTAGAAACTCTTGTTCATCTAGAATATCACGCATCAATTTAATCACCTTATGGCGATTTACAATAGCTTTTCTAACGGCATCATTTCTATGATCTAAGTATTTATATTGAAAACGAACGGTTTCGTTGGACTTATGCGCTCGTTTTATTTCAAACGGTAAGGTTTTAGAAAGATTCAAAATATCTAATTCTGAAGTTTCTAACTCAATAGTTCCAGTACGTAACGACGGATTGTAATCATCGGCTTTACGTTGTACCACTTCACCAGTAACTGTAATTACAGATTCTGGTTTAAGCTTTACTAATTCATCAAGATTTGGAAATGATTCTCTGCTTAAACGTACCTGAAAAATCTCGTGACTAGAATCGCGTAAATCGATAAACATCAGTTCACCATGATCTCTAACACTAGATACCCAACCTGCTAAAGTGACTTTTTCAGAAATTGAAGCTTCAGTTAATTGAGATACTTTATGAGTACGATAGTGTTCTTTAATTACAAGTGGAATTTCAGGAAGTACTTCTTCATCTGAATTTTGATTTACAATGTCAGATTTTGATGTTTGTGTGTTGTCAGTTTCCGTTTTTGAATCTACTAAAGCATCAGAAGCCAATTGACTTAAAATACGCTCACGAATCACTTTTCCAGAAGCACCTTTCCCAATAATACCAATAACTTTTCCAACGAGAATACCTGCTTTTCCTTGGTTGCCGCCTTTAATATCATTTGCAATGGCGCTATTTTCAGAAATAACCTTTGCAATCGCATCATCTATTTGAGATTCTGAAATGGTATTATCTTCAAAATATTTATTGTAATCAAAACTTCTATCTTTTAAATAAGAAGTAATAGCATTTTGTACTAAAACAGAAGTGATTTTTTCATCCTTAAATAATTGAAAAATTTCAATAAGATGCTCAATGCGGTGAATATCGCCATAAGCCTCAGCATCAATATTATTCACTAACGTTTTAGCCACAAAAGAAGGATCTTTTATCACGTCATTAATCGCCATAAATGTTTTAGAGCGTACAGCATCTGCTGTGAAAAATTTAGCATCCTGAGGTAAAACACCACCTTTAATTAAGATAGACTCTACTGCAAATGGCAACGTACTAATATCAACATCAATAGATGCTACAACATCCTTAATACTTACAAAAGGCAAGTCTGGTTCAGATATAAAACGATAATCTGCCTCAAACTCTTTTTTACGCATGGTTTTGGTCTGCTTTAAATCAGCGTCAAAAAGTACGGTAGTTTGGTCTGGTCTAAATTCCTTATGCTCTAAATAGTAATTGAGTTGCTTTTCAATTTCTTCTTTTAAAGCCTCAACCATAAATTTAAATGAGTTGAGGTTTTTTATTTCGGTGCGCGGGTTTAAGTTATAGCTGTGTTTTTTCCGAAGTGATACAGAAACATCTGATTTAAACTCACCTTTCTCTAAATTAGCTTCTGAAATGCCTAAATTTTGAACAATACGTTGTATGTATTGTGCGTAAATTGAAGCATCTTCAATGTGACGAATACAAGGCTCTGTAACAATTTCGATAAGTGGTACGCCAGCTTTATTAAAATCTACCAGCGAGACGTTTTTCTCATGCATTAATTTTGCGGCGTCTTCCTCGATATGCACCTGAGTTAAATTCACCGTAAACTGAGAGCCGTCATTTCTAAAACAAGACACCTGTCCGTCAGGAATCACTGGATTGTGAAACTGCGTAATCTGTATATTCTTTGGGTTATCAGGGTATTCATAATGTTTCCTGTCCCAAGAAATAACTTCATTTTCAAAAGTAGATTTTACTGCTTTTCCAAAGTAAATTGCTTTTGTTATAGCTTCTTTGTTTATAGCAGGCAACACACCCATTTGTCCCGTACAAACCGAGCAAATATTTTGATTTGGTGTTTCTATTTCCTGATTTGCACAAGAACAAAACAACTTCGTCTTTGTATTTAATCGAACGTGGGTTTCAAGACCGATTACCAACTCTATTTCGTGTGCTTTTAATAGTTCATTTAATTGCTCCAGTTCCATTATATCGTATCTTTTAAGAAGTTAGCAAACTTCAAAACGAGTTCGTCATTAGTTTTTGCAGCGGTAATTTGTAATCCGGTTGCAGTGCCTTGGGGTATAGTCAATGTTGGTAATTGCCCTAAGCTAAAACCAACAGTATATGCATCAGATAAATACATCGCCAAAGGATCTTTTAAACTGTCTCCAATTTTTGGTGGTGTACTTGGTGTTACAGGAGAAAGGATAATATCAACTTTATTGAAATCATCTTCAAAATTTTCAATAATTTGATCCCGTAAGTTTAGACCTTTCAAATAAATTTCATCTGAAAACCCTTGAGATAACACCTGATTTCCACCAACAATTCTGCGTTTACTTTCTTCAGAAAAGTTCTCAGAACGTGTTACAGCATAGGTTTCTTTTAAATTTTCGGCTTCTATTCTATTACCGTAATTCGTACCATCTAAGCGTGATAAGTTAGAAGCAGTTTCGGCCATCGCTAAGGTATAATATGTAGAAACTAGCGTATTAGACTCAAAGAAATCTAATGCTTTTACAGCAATGCCTTTACTTTTTATTTTTTCAATCGACGCTAAAAAATCAGATTTTATTTGAGGGTCAATCGCATCATTTTCAATAAAATTTTTGAAATACCCAACGGTCTTTATGCCTTCAGCATTTAAAGTGCTCTCTTTTGAAATATCTTCTGAAGTATACGTCGTTTGATCTTTAACGTCTTGTCCACTTATCACATTTAAAACAATGCGAATATCTTCGATAGATTTTGCAATTGGGCCAACACAATCCGTAGATGACGCATAAGCCATGATGCCATAACGCGATACACGACCATAGGTTGGTTTTAAGCCATAAACATTATTGTAACCAGCTGGTTGACGAATAGAACCACCAGTATCGCCGCCAATAGAGAACACCGTGTAATCTTTAGCAACATTTACCGCAGAACCACCACTAGAACCACCACCAACTAATTCTGGATTTATAGCATTTTTAACCGCACCAAAAATGGTGTTTTCACTAGATGAACCATGCCCAAAACTATCGCAGTTTTCTTTTACTAAAGGAATTGCCCCAGCATCCAATAATTTTTGAATAGCAGTTGCCGTGTAAGCAGACTTGTAGTATTTTAGTAAATTAGAACTCGCAGTTGTATACGTACCTTGCACCATATACACATCTTTTATACCAAAAGGAATACCCTCTAGTAGTCCTATAGTTTCACCATTTGCAATTTTAGCATCAACTTTAGCGGCTAAATCTAACGCCGTTTCATCTAATAAAGCATTAACCGTATTGTGCGTGTTTTGCTTTAGCGCTTCCAGTCTATTTTGTACTAATTGCATACAAGTTATATCCTTATCCACCAATTGCTGATGAATTTTATGTATTTGAGAACTCATAACTATTCTTCTATAACTTTAGAAACAACCAAATAACCGTTCTTTTCTTTTGGAAAGTTTTCAATGATAATTTGTTTTTCAATTGCAGAACTATCAATTACCACATCATCTCTTAAGTTATCCAAAGACACAGCATTATTATGATTCGTATTAAAAGCATTATTATTCGCCGTATTTGCATTTTTAATTACTTCAAATAATTTGTTCACAGTCTCAGATGGCTGTGCTCCTTTAATACTCGACAAAACGTCGACAGTCATAATTTTACTCATCATTCAATTAATTAAGATTAAAAAAGCCTTCCAATTGCGGAAGGCTTTTTTAATATTTTTAAACAATAACCTTCCTATCCTAGCACGTAGGATTATTGAAATTATTATTGTTACTGTTGTTTTTCATGTTTCTTAGAGTCACCAAAGATATGTAAATAAACACAGTCTGTTTAATTTTTTTTCACCTTCAATTTCAGTATTACAGATTTGATAAAAAAAATGATTTTAATTTTCAAGTTTTCAAAGTAATTACATAATTGTTCGCTTTCTAATACCGCTTTAGGATAATAAATTGTTAGTAAAGGCAGGTTTTTTATCTTTTTACCAATTATCTTTTGGGCGTTACCCTGCGGGTCGGGCTTTCACTACTCAATCCCTCCTGCGTCGGGGATTTCAAACATGACGTTCAATCCCTAACGCGTTACTATCTGCTAGCTTTGGTACAAATCACTCTTTTACGTCACTATCTTGCAAAGTATTTTCTATCTTTAAAATATGAACTGTAAGATATCAGCACAACATTATCAATTGCTTTTAGACCATCCATTTACTACATCAAGGTATACGGTTAATGTTCAAGACACACTTATTGTTTCAATTTCCGACGGAGAAGTTATAGGTTATGGAGAGGCGACAGTAAATCCGTATTATGGCACCACAATTCAGCAATTAAAAGCAGCGATATTTTCTATTGAAGAGGATTTCAAAAACCATTTTGGTACGCCTCCAGAAGTACTGTGGGAACGCATAGCTCAAAAGTTAAAGCATAATTACTTTGCGCTTTGTGCCATCGATTGTGCCTACTGGGATTATTATGCCAGAAAACACAAAAGAACCTTGAGAAGTTTTTGGAATACTACTACTGATAACCTCCCAAAAACCAATTACACTATTGGGATAGATGAGCTTTCTATAATGAAAGATAAAATCAAAAAAACACCATGGCCTATTTATAAGATTAAGCTGGGTGTTCCTGATGATTTGCAAATTATAAAGCAATTGCGAGACATAACAAACGCAATATTTAGAATAGATGCTAATTGTGCATGGAGAGTTGATGAAACCATCAAAAAATCAAAAGCTTTAAGAGATCTAGGTGTGGAGTTTATTGAGCAACCTTTAGCAGCAGATAATTGGGAAGGCATGCGAGAAGTAAAAGATAAAAGTAAATTGCCAATTATTGCAGATGAGAGCTGTAAAACACTAGAGGATGTAGAAAAATGTGCTGAGGTATTCCATGGTATCAATATAAAATTGATGAAGTGTGGTGGAATTACACCAGCACTAAAAATGATACAAAAAGCAAGAACATTAGGCATAAAAGTAATGATAGGTTGCATGACAGAATCCTCTGTTGGTATATCTACAATAGCGCAATTAGCGCCGCTTTTAGATTATTTAGATGCTGATGGCGCCATGCTTTTAAAAAATGATGTAGCTATTGGTGTAACCTTTAAAAACGGTACTATTTTATATGCAGATAGCTTCGGTTCTGGTGTGCAACTTAAATAGTTTTAACGTTTGGTTCTTATAGTTTTTCTATTTCATGCCAATTTGATATTGCAATACAGCCATACCCTTGTAAGATTTTTGCTTTAAGGTAACCGCGTCAAAAATAGGGCGATGTTGGTATCCGATACTTATTTTATTGTTTTGAGAACCATTAAGTAAAAAATTAACCGTAAAATCATAAACCTTCATAGTGTCTTCCAAAAGATCCCAATTAGAGTGTTGTATTGCTATATTAGGTTGAATAATCATAGGTTGGTTTAATACTTTTGTTTCCTTAAATGCATACCCAAATTGTGTATACCAAGTGGTTCCTGTACCTATCATTGGAAATGCTACACCTGTACCATTAAAGTCAGTACCGCCTCCATCTGTAAGGTTGTTTGCACCAACATTTCTAATATAGTTTTTACCAAAATTATAATCAAAAAAGCCCAAATAAGCAGTTATGGCATCTCCATTTAAAAGCGGTAGATTTAAAAATGAATCTGCTGCAAAATGTGTCATATTGTAAAAATTGGTGCTTTCTAATTGTGCATCACCATCGCTCATAGCTTTTTCTTGATGCTGAAAGCCAGCCCCAATATTAAATACCTTTTTAGTTTGCATGTAAGTACCTACCTGGTAAGCAGATTTGTTTGATTCATGTTCAAAAAATTGATATTTTATGTAACTAGAAGTTTTTATTCTGGGACTATTATTTGCAAAATTAACTTCACCGTCAGGTATGTTTTTAACAATTAAAGGTCTGTTAAAAGCCAATCTATAATCTATCTTACCAACTTGGCCTTTGAACCAAACTCCCATAAGACGACCAATATCATCGTTTTTCTCAACTGTATTTAAAGTGAATAAAGGCGAATCTAAACCCATTAGTGTTTTATTAGAACGTATATTCCATCTGTTTAACCCTTGCCAGCCAGACTTTCCAACACCAGCTTCAAAAGCTTTACTAAAGGTATACTCTACATATAAGTCCAAAACTTCTAAAGGGAAATCTTTTGTTTTAAAACTATAGTTGTTGCCACCCAAAATAGAATACAAATAAATTTTTGGAGTTACTTGTGCAGAAATTGGAATACGTAGTCGTCTTATCGAAATATCAGTAAAATTTGATGTAGGTTCATTATTAATGAGAGAGCCTTCATTTAAATCAGAATATCTAACCCAAATCTGACCTCTTATATTCCATTTAATTGTGGGTTTGAATGCTTCCTTATCTTGACCAATTAAGATGGTTGGTAGTATTAAAAGTGCTATAAATATTAATTTTACTATCCGACTTTTGTCTCGTTTCATTTGAAATTAGATATGTAATTCTAAACAAAATTAAGTTGAACAAACAGGTTAAAAAGTGACAAACATCATGTTTAAGTATTATATTTTTACATTATTAAAAAAAATAAAAACTATAACGTTTTAGCTGCTAAAAAGGCTGAAAAGACAATAGCTTTTTTGAGAAGAGATGTATTAATTTTTTTTATTTTCGGCTAATTTAAAAGCCCTTTAATAAAAGCTTCTTTGATAAGCCCAGCGGTGTTTCGCACTGCAAATTTTTGTAGTAAATTTTTGCGATGACTTTCTACAGTTTTAGTACTTATGAATAATTTATCAGCTATTTCTTTATTAGTAAATTCGTTGGCAATACATTCTAGTATTTCTTGTTCTCTGCGTGTTAGTTGCGGGATGAATTTTGACGATTGTATGCCAATACTTTCATCAAGTAATTTTTTTCGTAATGTTTTAGGTAAGTAGGTAATTCCAGAGGAAACAGTTTTTATAGCTTCTATAAGCTCATTTTTACTAGTGTTTTTTAGTAAATAGCCTTTGGCGCCATTACGCATCATATTTTTTATGAACCCTGTGTCGCTGTAATTTGATAAACCAATAATAGAAATTTCAGGATATGTTTTGGTAATAAACCCACACAATTCTATGCCATTGCTTTCAGGTAAATTAATATCTAACAATAATATGTTTGGAATTTTTGTGGTTAAATAATCAAGTAATGATTTCCCCGTACTAAATGTATTGGAAACAAAAATGCCAGATTCTTCAGTTAACATTGTTTCAATGCCTTTTAACACCATTGTGTGATCATCTAAAATAATAACATTAATCATCTTTTAAATTATTGGTGTTAATATCTATTGTAATTGTTGTACCATTAGGATTCGTGTCGATTAAAAAATCAGCATTTAAGAAAGCAACTCGAGATTCAATATTTTTTAATCCTAAACCCTTAAAACCTTTTGAGGTACTAAACCCAATTCCGTTATCTTCAACAGTTATATGCATATTTTTTTCATGATTATTAATTTGAAGAAGGGCTTCTGTTGCTTGAGAATGCTTAGTAATATTAGTTATTAATTCTTGTATGATTCTGTAAATAGCTGTTTCGACTTCTTTATTTAGTTTTAAATATTCTCCATAATACTGAAAGTTAATTTTAGTTTTGGTGTTTGTTGTAGATATTTTATAAGTAAATTGCTTAAGTGCTTCAATAAGATTAAAGTTTTGTAATGAAGGCGGTACTAAATTTTGAGAAATACGGCGTACTTGCTCAATAGCTGTATCTAGCATGTCGATTGCCATATTAAATTCTTCTTTTTCTTTTTGGATGAATTTATCCTGTTTAATAGAGGTTATTTTATATTTTATAACAGATAAATCGCCGTTAATACCGTCATGTAAATCTTGAGCTATACGCTTGCGCTCATTTTCTTCGCCATCAATTAAAGCTTCAAGTTTGTTAAGTTCTTTTTGAGTATTTAAAGCTTCAATTTCTTTGTTTTTAAGTTTTTGTTTTTGTCTATAAAACATCCATATTCCTATACTCGATATAAGAAAAACAATACTTCCAAATAGAGCTAGTCGAAGTTGGTTTTGTTTCTTTAGGATTAAATTTTCTTTTAGATTTAGGCCTAATTTTTGACTAGCAATTTCTTCGTCTTTAACCTTGCTTTCATATTTAATTTGTAAATCATTTATACTTTTTATTTTTTTCTCCTGATAAATACTGTCTTTCAAATTAGTATAAATTTTATAACTCTCTAGAGCTCTTATATAATTTTTTTGATCTTGATTCAAAAGAAATAATTGAAAATAGATACTTTGGTTAATCGATTTGGATTCCATGTTTTGAGATAACGCCTTGTCTAAATAAAAAGAACTCTTCTTGTAATTTTGTTTTAAACGATTGGCTTCACCTAACCCTATAAGTGTCTCGGTTAATTCTTTTTTAAAATTATATTTTGTTTGTATTAATAATGCTTTTTCTAATAGTTTAATGGCTTGGTTATATTTGTTTTGTTTTAAATATAACTTCCCCATATCCATATTATTTATAGCAATTCCCCAGTTGTTTTTTAGCTTCTTATCTACTTGTAAAGATCTTTCGAAATATTTAATAGCTTTATCAAAATCATTTTTAATAGCATAGATATTTCCCAAATTACCATAAGTGTCAGATAGTCCGCGTAAATTATTAGATGCCTTGTAAATAGAAACTGCTTCTTCATAAATTTCTATAGCTTTAGGATAGTTTTTTAAGTTTTTTTGAACAATACCTACACTATTTAAAACTAAAGCTTGACTTTTTATGTTTTGTAAGAGTTTATATAATTCTAGCGATTGATAATAAGCCTCTAAGCTTTTTTGATAGTCACCTTTATTACCATAGATAACACCTTTTTGATAAGCACAGTCTGCAAGAGTAGAAGTGTCTTTTATCATTTGCGCATAAGCCTCTATGACTTTAAAGCTTGATATCGCTTTATCATAATCCCCCATTTTTCGATATAAAACGCCATATCGATAATAGCTGTTGGAAATTCCTTTTTTATGCTTTATAGATTCATAAAGTGCCAGAGACGAATCAATATATAATTCAGTTTGCTCTAAATCTATATTTAAATATTCCCAAGCTATACTTCCGTAATTTTTAGCTTTTTCAAACGTTTGAATCGATGTCTTTAATTCAATTTTAAGGCTGTCTATTTTGGGCGTAGAATTTTGTGAAACACCAATTATTCCTAATAAAAAGAAAAAAAGAATGCAGATACATTTAGAAAAATTCATGTTCCAATTTAAATAAATAATTTGAGCTTAAGTTAGTTTGTGTTTTTCTTCTTTAGAATTGGTGTTCATTTCAAACGTGTATATTGAAATGAACACTTGTTTTAATTTATTCAATCAGTAACTTTTTAATTACTGATTGCTCATTACTACTTAATTTTATAAAATATAGCCCCTTACTTAAATGACCTACGGATAATGATCTATTAGGGTTTAAAGTTTTTGTTATTATTTTTCCAAAAACGTCTGTTATTTCGATTTTGTTAATTTGAATAGAATTTGGGGTTGAAAAATAAACGAGATTTGATGCAGGGTTTGGATATAAGGAAACATTAAATTTATCTATAGTATCTGCTGTTAATGTTGAGCAGTTTGTACTAAAAGAGGTTTGACTATCTATTGAAAGCCAGTTGTTAGTCGAATATGTTACATCATCAACTGTAATGCATGCTAAAGAGGGATTAACTGTAGCAATAAAAGTATTGATGTTATTATTATTTCCATTTTTAATATTTAGTGAAGTAAGATTATTTGCTTGACAATTTAAATCTTCTAAAGCAGAATTCGTACTGAAGTCTAAACTTGTTATTTGGTTAAAACTACATGTAATATTTAACAGCTTTAAGTTTGAATTTGTGTTAAGAGCAGTTAACTCATTATTTTTACAATTAAGAATTTCTAGTAGCGTGTTTTGAGAAATATCTAAGGCTGTTATATCATTATCTTGACAATCAATCGATGTTAAAGCAGTATTTTTATTGAGGTCTAATGATGTTAACATGTTATCTCGTATAGTTAAATTCTCTAATAGAGTATTTTCGCTTAAATTAATTGAGGATATTTGATTATCTGCGCAAGATAGGTTAGTAATATTAGTGAAGGCTTCAATACCAGTAAGATTGCTGATGTTTTTAGAATTAAGACTTAAACTAGCATAAGTTTGTGCTTCAAGGCTTAGAATATTTCCGTTTAAACCATTATTATCAATATTAGCATCAATAAGGGCTTGCTCAAAATTTGAGTCTGGAATTGCTATGGTTTTACAAAAAGAACTAAAACTGGTTTGACTATCGATATTATTCCAATTAGACTGCGAAAATGATTCTGAATCAACTTCAATGCATATCAAATTAGGGTTCACCGTAGCATTAAAATTGTTGTTTCCCATAAAATTGTTGTTTCCGTTTTTTACGTTTAAGCTTTGTAAAAAATTGTTGTCACAATAAATATTTATTAAGCTTGTGTTTAAACTAAGGTCTAGGTTTGTTAACCTATTTCTTGAACATCTAATATCTTCAAGAAGTATGTTGCTAGATAAATTTAGATTTGCTATATCATTATTAAAGCAGAATAACTTCAGGAGTTTCGTATTATTATTTACAAATAAACTGGTCATGTTGAAATTGCTATTACAGTCTAAATCTTCTAAAATAGGGCTATTAGACATGTTTAAACTTGTTAGCATGTTATTACTACAATTTAGAGTTTCTAGAATTCCGCTTTTAGACATGTTAATATTAGTAATTTCATTATTACTACAGTTTACATTAACTAAGGATGTGGAGTTTTCAAAATTTATAATAGTTATATCATTATTGTTACATCTAAGTTGTTGTAAATTAGTAAGTGAATCAAGATCAGAAACATCAGAAATTGTATTGTTTTCACAGAAAAGTGTTTGTAAGTCATTAAAAAAACTAATGCCTTCAATACTACTTATATTTTTGTTTGCAATATTTAGAAAAGTTACACCAGTAAGATCACTTTGAAGAACTTGCCCGTTTATTTTTGAGTCTGAATCAATATTAGCATCAATAAGTGCCTGTTCAAAATTAGCATCTGGAATTGATACAATTTGGGCATTTCCTAAAAAACTTAGTAGAACTGTTATTATAGTAATGTGTATAATTTTTTTCATAATTAATAAAATTTTAAATGATTAATAGCTTAAGCTGCTAAATTCTCTATTAATATAATGCTACACATCAGTATGTTTTGGTATATTTAAAACCTAGGGAAAACCCTAGATTTAGATTAGAATTTAATTTTTTGTTCTATTTTGATAATTAAAAAAAACACTTCTACTGGATTTTATAGATTTACTTGTTTTTTGAATATCATAAAAACAGGCAAAATCAATTTTAAGATGGTTTTAAAGCGTTTTAAGACACTTTTGGGTAATTAACAATTGTTGATAATTATTGTGAAAACTCACTAAAATGCTATTTTAAGGCTTTAAAATTTCTTATATTTGTTTGTATTCAGAAGGATGCTTAGTTGCATCTTTTTTTGTGAAGTAGAATTAAACTAAAAACATAAGAAAAATATAAATATGAGCGAGCCAAAAGAAGAATTTAATAAGCATAATTATTCGGCGGATAGTATTCAGGCCTTAGAAGGTATGGAGCACGTGCGTATGCGACCATCGATGTATATTGGAGATGTAGGTACTAGAGGTTTACATCATTTGGTATATGAAGTTGTAGATAACTCCATCGATGAGG
This sequence comes from uncultured Flavobacteriaceae bacterium, assembly GCA_947502975.1. Taxonomy (GTDB): domain Bacteria; phylum Bacteroidota; class Bacteroidia; order Flavobacteriales; family Flavobacteriaceae; genus Jejuia. Next base: position 322,948 of record CANNBV010000005.1, on the reverse strand, counting down.
CGTTAGCTGGTCATTGTAATAATATAACTGTTATTATTAATGAAGATAATTCTATTACCACTGAAGATGATGGTCGTGGTATCCCTGTAGATTTACACAAGAAGGAAGGTGTTTCGGCTCTTGAGGTTGTAATGACTAAAATTGGTGCCGGTGGTAAGTTTGATAAAGATTCTTATAAAGTTTCAGGTGGTCTTCATGGTGTTGGGGTAAGTTGTGTAAACGCATTATCAGAACATTTAAAAGCCACTGTTTTTAGAGGGGGTAAAATTTACGAACAAGAATATGAGCGTGGAAAAACGATGTATCCTGTTAAGCAAGTTGGTGAGACTGAAAAAAGAGGAACAACCGTAACCTTTAAGCCAGATGCTACAATTTTCACCCAAACTTTAGAGTATAGCTACGACACTTTAGCAAGTCGTCTTCGTGAATTAGCCTATTTAAACAAAGGCATTACAATTCACTTGGTAGATAAACGTAACAAAAAAGAAGATGGAGAGTTTGAAGGAGAGACATTTCATTCAGAAGAAGGTCTAAAAGAATTTATCAAATTTTTAGATGGTAATAGAGAGCCTTTAATGAAGGATGTTATTGCTTTTGAAGGAGAAAAGAATGGAGTGCCTGTTGAGGTGGCCATGGTTTATAACACATCTTACGCAGAAAATTTACATTCCTATGTAAATAATATTAATACACACGAAGGAGGAACACATTTATCAGGGTTCCGTCGTGGTTTGACACATACACTAAAGAAATATGCTGATGAATCGGGAATGTTAGACAAGCTTAAGTTTGATATTGCTGGTGATGATTTCCGGGAGGGGCTAACAGCAATTGTTTCTGTTAAGGTGCAAGAACCACAATTTGAAGGGCAAACAAAAACAAAATTAGGTAACCGTGAAGTTTCTGCATCTGTAAGTCAAGCCGTTTCCGAAATGCTTACAGATTATCTAGAAGAGCATCCAGATGATGCCAAAATGATTGTACAGAAAGTAATACTTGCGGCACAAGCGCGTCATGCAGCTCAAAAGGCGCGTGAAATGGTACAACGTAAAACCGTAATGAGTATTGGTGGATTACCAGGAAAATTAAGTGATTGTTCAGAGCAAGATCCTGCAAAATGCGAAGTGTTTTTGGTTGAGGGAGATTCGGCAGGTGGAACAGCAAAACAAGGACGTGATAGAGCATTTCAGGCTATTTTGCCATTAAGAGGTAAAATTCTTAATGTTGAAAAAGCAATGACTCATAAAGTATTTGAGAATGAAGAAATTAAGAACATTTTTACCGCACTTGGTGTAACAATTGGTACAGAAGAAGATAGTAAAGCACTTAACCTATCAAAATTACGCTATCATAAAGTAGTGATTATGTGTGATGCCGATATTGATGGTAGCCATATTGCAACCCTTATTCTTACATTTTTCTTTAGATATATGAAAGAGCTTGTAGAAAATGGACATATTTATATTGCAACACCTCCATTATACTTAGTAAAACGCGGTGCTAAAAAACAATATGCTTGGTCTGACGATGAACGCGATGCAATTGTTAATGAATTTGGAGTTGGAAGCAAAATTCAACGTTATAAAGGTCTTGGTGAAATGAATGCTGAACAATTATGGGATACTACTATGAATCCTGAGTTTAGAACAATGCGTTTGGTTCAAATAGATAATGGTGTTGAAGCAGATAGAATCTTTTCTATGCTTATGGGGGATGAAGTGCCTCCGCGTAGAGAATTTATTGAGAAGAACGCGATTTATGCGAATATTGATGCATAACTAGAAATTCAAAAGTTTGCTTAAGGCCATGATAGAGATATCATGGCTTTTTTGTTTAAAAAAGATCATTTGTAGTATATCAAATTTTCTAAAAATAGTACTTTAGTGCTGTCGTAAATATTGAAGTAAATGGATAGAAGAAAATTTGTTAAACAAAGCGGAATAGTAGGCTTAGGTGTTTTAACGACCCCTAGTGTTCTAGAAGGATTAAATACTAATCTTATTAATAAAAATGACAATATTAATATTGCAGTGATAGGTACAGGAGATAGAGGTACAGGTCTTATTCCCATTATTCATACAATTGAAAACCTTAATGTTGTTGCTATTTGTGATGTTCTTCCATTTCGATTAAACAAAGCAAAAGGTTTAGTTGATTCAAATGTAAAGGCATATTCAAATTATAAAGATTTACTTAACGATGATAACGTTGATGCTGTTCTTATAGCCACTCCTTTTAACACGCATGGTAAAATTGCTTTTGATGCCGTAGAAAAAGGCAAACATATTTATTGTGAAAAGACCTTAGTTAAAGATTTGGATGAACTTGATAGATTGGTAAAACGTGTTTCAAATTCAAATATTATTTTTCAAACAGGGCATCAATATCATAGTTCTAGATTGTACAATCATATTGTAGAACTTATTCACGAGGGTGAAATAGGTAAAGTACATTCTTTTGAATGTCAATGGTATCGCAATGGAGATTGGAGAAGATATGTACCAGAACCTAAGTACGAACGTGCAGTTAATTGGCGTATGTATAGAGAGTATTCTGGAGGTATGACTGCAGAGTTAAGTTCCCATCAAATAGATTTTGTGAATTGGGTTCTAGATGAAAATCCTAAGAAAATTATGGGTACTGGTGGTATAAATTTCTGGAATGATGGACGAGAGACCTATGATAATACCCATTTAATTTTTGAATATAATAATGGTGTCAAAGCACATTTTAAATGTTTAACAAGTAATATTCCTGGTGGTTATGAAATTAAAGTTATTGGAGATAAAGGGATCATTACAATTAAGCCAACCAAAGCTTGGATAAAGCATTATGAGCAAAAAGGCTACAGTAAGAAAAAATATGAAAATGTAGATGGTGTATCTGGAGCCACTGCTGGTGCCAGCTATATTCCAGAGTTGGGAGCAGAAATTCAACAACAACATTTAGATCCAAGTAAACAAGCACTAGTCGATTTCAAAAGTGCTATTAAAGCAAATAAACAACCAATTTCTAATATACATACTGGTGCAAATACCGCTAAAGCAGTTAATTTGGCTATAGAATCTATGATTTCAGAGGAGGTGAAATACTGGTAAAATAAGGTGAAACGTTAATTTTTACCGATTAAAAGCATTTTTTTTCGATAAAATGTTGTTTCGTGTGGTTTTTTTTATACATTTGTAAAACCAAATCTAAAACCATAATGAAAAAGTTAATCTTATTTTCACTATTAACATTAGTAATTAACCTATCAGAAGCTCAAAATGATTTAGATGCATTGTTAGCTGCTGGTGTTGAAGATGCAGAACGTTTTGCAAACGATTATTTGGCACCAGGTACCAACGGATTAATGCATAGTATGAATGCAAATTGGTTTAATTCTGGTAAAGCAAAACCTCTAGGAGGATTTGAAATATCCATTATTGCAAACGCATCTTTAGTGCAGGATGAACATAAAATGTTCAATTTAAATACTGCAGATTACAATAATATTTCTTTTACGCAAGGTTCTAATTCGCAAACGGTTGCTAGTGTTTTAGGAGAAAATACCCCAACTATATTTGTTGATATAGCATATGATGACCCAATCTTTGGTAACCAAACAGAAACTTTAGAGTTGCCAAATGGTATTGGTGATGGCAGTGGAAATTTATTACCAACTGCGTTTTTACAAGGGGCTCTTGGTTTAAGCAAAGGAATTGAGTTAAAAGCGCGTTTTCTTCCTAAAATTGATACGGATGAAGTATCACTTAGTATGTATGGTGCTGGTTTACAAGTTGAATTTACAGATTGGTTACCAGCAGATAAATTATGGCCTATTGCTATATCTGGATTGGTGGCTTACACGCATTTAGATGGCAAATACGACCTTACTGATTCCTCTGGAATCCAAGGAAACGATCAGCGTATTGAAAGTAAAACGAATACTTGGCTACTACAATTAATAGCTTCAACTAAACTTCCAGTAATTAATTTTTACGGAGGACTTGGATACATTAAAGGCAAATCAGAATCTGACTTACTAGGAACGTATATCGTTACCAATGGTACGGTTTCAGCAAATCCTATAGTTGATCCTTTTTCAGTATCTAGCGAAGTTTCAGATGTTAGGGCTACAGTAGGAACAAAATTAAAATTAGGTTTTTTTAGACTTAATGCAGAATATCATTTATCAGATTTTAACGCCTTTTCTTTAGGAATTAATTTCGGATTTAGATAAAATATAGAATTTATTATTTTCATAATAATTATTTAGTTTTTTTAGTTAGTTTTTATTTAATTTAGTTAAAAAGTGTAACATTTAATGTTGCACTTTTTTCTTTTGTATTTCAATTGGTTGTCGCGTATAATTTAAGTAATTTTGTATGACGAAAATCACAAAATAGAGCTATTATCAGTTTTATCTTTGTGGTGTTAAACATTCAACATAAAAACAACCTAAAAATAAAATTATGAAAGTTACCGTAGTTGGAGCAGGGGCAGTAGGTGCAAGTTGTGCCGAATATATTGCAATTAAAGATTTTGCATCAGAAGTTGTGTTATTAGACATTAAAGAAGGATATGCTGAAGGTAAAGCCATGGATTTAATGCAAACCGCTTCATTAAACGGTTTTGACACAAAAATTACTGGAGTAACAAGCGATTATTCTAAAACAGCCAATAGTAATATTTGTGTGATTACGTCTGGAATTCCTCGTAAACCAGGAATGACCAGAGAAGAACTAATTGGTATTAATGCAGGAATTGTAAAGTCGGTGTCTTCAAGTTTAATTGAGCATTCTCCAAATACTATTATCATTGTGGTGAGTAATCCTATGGATACAATGACGTATTTGGTACATAAAACTACAGATTTACCAAAAAATAGAATTATTGGTATGGGTGGCGCATTAGACTCTGCACGTTTTAAATACAGATTAGCCGAAGCTATGGAAGCCCCAATTAGTGATATTGATGGTATGGTAATTGGTGGTCATAGTGATAAAGGTATGGTACCATTAACAAGTCATGCTACAAGAAATAGTATTAAAGTTTCTGAATTTTTAAGTGAAGAGCGCCTAGAGCAAGTTGCTGCAGATACTAAAGTTGGTGGGGCTACATTAACTAAATTATTAGGAACATCTGCTTGGTATGCACCAGGTGCTGCAGTTAGCGGATTAGTTCAAGCCATTGCTTGTGATCAAAAGAAAATGTTCCCTTGTTCTACATATTTAGAAGGTGAATATGACTTAAATGATATTTGTATTGGTGTTCCTGTAATTCTTGGAAGAAGCGGTATTGAGAAAATAGTTGATGTTCCTTTAAGTGATGCTGAAAAGGCGCATATGAAAGCCAGTGCAGAAGGTGTTACTAAAACTAATGGATTATTAGAGCTGTAACGCTATTAGTTCAAAATAGATAATTATAATAAAGACTGTAGAAATACAGTCTTTATTTTTATATATTTGCCGCATGGGTTTCAAAAAGTACATAGGTGTTATCGCCTTTATTATTGCATTGCTAGGTATTGCGCATCAACAAAACGTTGAGGTGCATAACCAAGAACTTGTACTTCAATTTAATGAAACTAATCGATCAAATGTAGATGTTGAGGAAGCTATTTTAATTTTAAAAGAAGAGCTTCAACAGCTTGGCGTTACTGATGCTAAGGTCGTTGAGAATGACAATGGAAAACTAAAAATCACATATTACAGTGATGCTGATGTATCTGCTGTTAAGAAGATTTTACTTAAAAAAATAAGATCTGAACTCAATAGTTCTGATGACGATGAATCACCATTTAAATTTCCAGCAGAAGAGCATAGTGTTGCCTACGACTTAGACGTCCATGAAATTCAAAATGCAAATGAAACAGATTCTGGATTAAACGGTCTTATAGTTTTAGAGTTTAAACCTAAATCAGATAGGTTTTCGAAGCCTGAGACGTTATCATCAACAATAGAAGATTATGCAGAAAAAGACAATGTCAGTTATAAAGTGGCATTCAATCTTCATAAAAGCTCACTTCATGCATTAAACAATGCATTGCAGCAAATACCTGAAGTTAGAGCAGGCCCTACTGTTGTTAGTGGGCAACAGGTTTGATAAACCCCACATTCACTACATTATCAGGTGTTTTACACAAAACATTTGTCAGTGGCTTTTAACCTAAGAGTTACTATCAATCTTAAAATTATATAAAATTGTCAAATCTAAACGCAAACCATATATTTGCGCGTTTAAAAATTTGACCATAAAAATCGAAAAATGCAAAACAAAGGCGTAGTTAAGTTATTTGCGATATTGTTTGGTTTGGTAAGTATTTACCAATTATCATTCACATTTAAAGCAAATCAAATTGAAAAAGAAGCTGAAGAATTAGCCATCAGTAAATTTCCAGAAACAGAGGATGATTATCGTGCAAAACGAAGTCTGGAAGAAATAAATTATTTAGATGCAAAAGCAACAGACACAGTATTTAATATTGGTGTAGCAAAATACACATACAACGAAGTAAAACAAAAAGCAATGAATCTTGGTTTAGACCTTAAAGGTGGTTTAAACGTAATACTTCAGGTATCAGTAAAAGACATCTTAAAAGGGCTAGCTAATAATACAAAAGATCCAGTTTTTAACAAGGCATTAGAGGATGCTTCAAAACTTCAAGAAGATAGTCAGAACACCTATTTAGAAGATTTCTTTGTTGCTTTTGATGCTATTAAAGGAGATCAAAAATTAGCGTCTCCTGATATATTTTACACGAAAGCTTTAGATGGTGAAATAGACGGAACAATGTCAGATGAAGAAGTACAAGGCATCATTGAAACAAAAATCGATGAATCTATTGTTTCTGCTTTTGAAGTATTACGTAAGCGTATCGACCAGTTTGGTGTAACACAACCAAATATTCAACGTTTAGGAAATTCGGGGCGTATTTTAGTAGAATTACCAGGAGTAAAAGATATAGAACGTGCTACAGGATTATTACAAAGTACAGCTCAGTTAGAATTTTGGGATGTGTTTAGAGGAGATCAATTTGGTCAATTTATTGGGCAAGCAGATCAAGTTTTACAAGATATAGTTGATGTAAAACAAGAAGCTGAAGAAACAGAGCCTCAAGATGAAGAAGATGCAACAGAAGATAAAATTGATGAACTTTTGGGAGAAGCTGCTACAGATTCTACAGAAGTTGATTTATCATCAAACAGACCATTAATTAGTTTGATTAAAGGTTTTGGTTACCAAGGAGGTCCTGTAATTGCGTCTTTCGATATTAAAGATAAAGAAACTGTACTTGAGTATTTAAATAAGTCTCAAGTAAGATCATTATTACCTGCAGAAATGCGTTATGCTAAGTTCGCGTTTAGTAAGGCTGAGAAGAATAGCGAAGTTGTAGATTTATACGCTTTAAAAGGAAATAGAGATAGCACGCCAGAATTAAGTGGTGCGGTAGTAACTGATGCCAGACATGTATTTGGACAAACAGGAAAGCCAGAAGTGTCTATGCAAATGAATAGTAAAGGTGCTAAAATCTGGGAGGAGATGACTGGTAGAGCTTTCAACCAAGGAAGTCAAATAGCCATTGTTCTAGATAACGTAGTATATTCAGCACCTGGAGTTACAACTGGTCCAATTTCTGGCGGGAACTCTTCAATTTCTGGAAACTTCACATTAAATGAAGCCATAGATTTAGCAAACGTATTACGCGCAGGTAAATTACCAGCTTCAGCAGATATTATTCAAAGTGAAGTAGTTGGACCTTCATTAGGTCAAGAAGCTATAGACAGTGGTACAATGTCTTTCTTAATTGCATTGGCAGTTGTATTATTATGGATGATTTTCTACTACGGAAAAGTAGGAGGATTTGCAGATATTGCTATGTTGCTAAACATCTTATTAATCTTTGGAATTTTATCAGGATTAGGAGCGGTATTAACATTACCTGGTATTGCTGGTATTGTATTAACTATTGGTATGTCGGTAGATGCAAACGTACTTATCTTTGAGCGTGTTCGTGAAGAGCTTGCTAAAGGTAAGGGGCAAAAAGAAGCCATTAAAGATGGTTTCAGCAATGCATTGTCATCAATATTGGATGCAAACATCACTACAGGTTTAACAGCTATAATTTTGATGATTTTTGGAACAGGTCCAATTAAAGGATTTGCAGTTACCTTATTCTGGGGTATTTTGACATCTTTATTTACTGCAATTTTTATTACAAGATTATTAGTAGACTGGTATACTAATAGAGGTGGAAAGCTAACATTCTCTACTCCAATCACTAAAAACCTATTCAGAAATATTAATATAGAGTTCTTAAAAAAGAGAAAGATTGCATACATCATATCTGGAATATTTATAGTTGTTGGTTTAGGGTCCTTATTTACAAATGGTTTAGATCAAGGTGTAGATTTTGTTGGTGGTAGAACCTATCAAGTACGTTTTGCACAAGATATGAATGCATCCGAAATTACAGATGTGCTTTCAGATCCTGCTGTTTTTGGTAGTGCAAATGCAAAAACATTTGGAGATGCAAATCAGTTAAAAATTACTACAAAATATAAGGTAAATGAAACAGGTGCTGAAGTAGATGAAGAAATAAGATCTTCATTATTCAAAGCTTTACAACCTTATTTTGAGGGCATGACGTATCAAGATTTTATAAGTGATGCAGAAGATAAAACAGTAGGTTTAATGCGTAACGATAAAGTAAGTCCAACCATTGCTGATGATATCAAAAAAGCAGCATTCTGGGCAATATTAGGATCATTAATAGTTGTATTCTTATACATTTTAATACGATTCAAAAAATGGCAATATTCATTAGGTGCAGTAGCAGCAGTATTCCACGATGTATTAATCGTACTAGGTATCTTCTCGCTAACCTACAAGTTCATGCCGTTTAACATGGAAATAGACCAAGCGTTTATTGCGGCAATCCTAACGGTAATCGGTTATTCATTGAATGATACCGTGGTAGTATTCGATAGAATTCGTGAATTCTTTAACGAACATACAAGTTGGGAATTTAACCGCGTGGTAAACTCGTCATTAAGCAGTACGCTTAGTAGAACCTTAAATACATCGTTAACTACATTGGTAGTATTATTATCTATATTTATTTTTGGTGGAGATTCCATTAGAGGATTTATGTTCGCCTTAATTGTGGGTGTTATCGTAGGTACCTATTCATCGTTATTTATTGCAACACCAATAATGTACGATTCAGTAAAAAAATTAGAAGGAAAAAACTAAGACTAACTCAAACTTTTCCTTTTGATAAAGCCTGTAAACGTAAGTTGCAGGCTTTTTTTGTTTGGGCGTTCCCCTCCTAAGGTCGGGTCGGGCTTTCCGCTATATCTTTCTGCGAAGCAGTCCCGAACTTGTTTCGGGATCTCTTTACTAATTAATACCTTATCCAAAATTTTAATTTCCGAACTTGAAGCTTCGCACAAAGGATGCCGCTGCAATCCCTAACGCAAATACCAGTCAGCTTCCATTATCACCCCAAAGGCATTTAGCACCTACAACATAATTTAATAAAGCTTTAAGAAATAAATGAAGTCAGTTATTCAAATACTTAATAACTTCGCTGAAAATAAAGAATAGTATTGTAAACCCTCTCTTTAGAAGACGTTTTCCATATGAAATTCAAGCATCTATTTACGTTACTCATTATAATTTCAACTTGCTGTCTAACGCAAAAAATAATAGCACAGAATATCCAGATTATAGGTAAAGTAATTGAAGATGTAAGCAAACAACCTCTAGCTTATGCAACAGTAGCATTATTTGATACTGATACCCAAGAAACCATTACTGGTGTAATTACAAATGACGACGGCTCCTTTAAAATAGAAACCGATGCTACACAATTTTACATGCAAATCAGTTTTATGGGTTTCGTTACAGAAACAATAACAGATTTTAAAACAGAACGAAGAAAAATCAATTTAGGTACTATAATACTAAAAGAAGATGCAGCACAACTTGATGAAGTTATAGTAGAGGCGGAGGTATCTTCATCTCAATTTAAATTAGATAAACGCGTATTTAATATTGGAAAAGATTTAAGTAGTACAGGCGCAAGTGCTTTAGAAGTATTAAACAATGTACCCTCAGTAAATGTTGATATTGAAGGTGCCATAAGTTTACGTGGCAGTACAGGCGTGCAAGTGCTAATAAATGGAAAACCATCTATCTTAACTGATGATGGTGGTGCTTTAGGAAGCATCACTGCCGATATGATTGATAGAATAGAGGTGATTACAAATCCCTCGGCTAAATATGATGCTGCGGGTACATCAGGAATTATTAATATTGTTATAAAAAAAGACGAACGAAAAGGGATTAATGGTGCAATTAGTGTAAACGCAGGAATTCCTGATAATAATAGTGTTGGTATAAGTCTCAATAGACGTTCAGAAAAGTTTAATTTATTTACGCAATTAGGTTTAGGAAGGCGCGTATATCCTAGAGATTCAGAAAATATCAATGAAGATTTAGTAACAGGCACATCAATACTTAGTGAAGGCAGAGATTTAAGGGTTGAAAAATTCTATAATATCACTTTGGGGACGGATTATTATATCAATGCTAATAATGTCTTAACGCTATCAGGTAATTTTGCTTATGAAATAGAAGACCAACCTTCTAACATTAGTTTTCAAGCACTTGATGCAACTAGAACTATAACTTCAGAATGGAATCGTACTGAAACTACAGAAGCAACAAATCCAAAATGGCAGTATGAACTTGTATACAAACGTGATTTTGAAGACCACGAGGATCACGATTTACTATTAAGCGCTACAGGAAATTCTTTTGGAAAGGATTTAACATCGTTATTTCAAGATACCACTATTTCTAGTACAGATAGAGATGATACTCAAAACACGAGAACAGATTACTCTGATAATACCTATACCTTTAAACTAGATTATACAAAACCCTTTTCTGAGATTTGGACTATGGAAACAGGAGCACAATATGTAATTAATGATATTGGTAATGATTTTGAAGTACAAGACTTAGTTAATGGAGAGTTCGTAACAGATTTAGGGTTAACCAATAATTTTGAGTTTGATCAAAAAGTATTAGGTGCCTACTTGATTGGTGGTTATGAACATGAGAACTGGGGAGTAAAGGCAGGTTTAAGAGTGGAACAAACAGATTTAACAACAAGACTTGTTACCACAAACGCATCTAACGATCAACGTTATACCAATGTTTTTCCAAGTATTCATACATCTTATAAATTATCAGATGTTGTATCACTTCAAGCTGGATATTCCGCAAGAATAAACAGACCGGGAATGCGCGCATTAAACCCTTTTTTTAATATTAGAAACAATTTCAACATCCGCCAAGGTAATCCAGATCTCATGCCAGAGTTTACAGATTCTTATGAGTTAACGAGTATTTTCGATATAGGAAAAACATCTTTAAATTTTGGAATTTTCCATAGATATACTACAGATGTAGTGGAGCGTATTTCAGTTTTTGAAAATAACATAAATGTAAGTATGCCAGAAAATATTGGTACAAATAGTACTTTGGGTATTGAATTTAACACAAAGTATAGTCCAGCTAGTTGGTTAACCTTTAATGTTGATTTTAATTATAATCAGTTTGATAGGAAAGGCACTTTTGAGTCAGCAATTTTTGATTTTAATGGTAACCAATGGGGGGCAAAGCTCATGGCAAAATTTGATTTGCCTGCCGATATTGATTTGGAGGCTGTTGGCAATCACAATTCAAAAGTTAAAACCGTTCAAGGAGTAACAAGTGCTAATACGTTTCTTGATCTTGGAGTTCGCAAAAAGATACTGAAAGATAAAGGTGTTATAAATTTAAGTATTAGGGATGTTTTTCAATCTAGATTTTTCGAAAGCTTTATATCTCAGGGTGATTCGGAAGCGTATAGTTGGAGTCGCCGAGGTAGATTTGTAGCAATAGGTTTTAGCTATGGATTTGGTAAAGGAGAAGCTATGGAATACTCGGGAGGTAAAAGACGCTAAAATAGTTATAAGTTTATATGCAGCTGTCTGGTTGAGCGCAGTCGAAACCTTTTGAAAAAGAACAAGTTGATGAATATTGACTTAAAAAACATTAATTCTTTTCTGCAATAATATATAAATAATCACCTAGATCATTCTCGTATGATTTTATGATGTTATCAATCTTGCCGTTTAAAACATCTTGCTTCAATTTCGCCAAACCTATTTCAACCTCAGTCTGGTTTGATAAATCCGAAAATGAAGAAATGCCATGGCGGATTTGTGCGTCAAAATAGAGTTCAGGCTGGTGCTTACCACAATACAAAAACTTATCCTCAATATTAGGTTTTATAAAATATTTATGTGTTTGTTTAACAGTCAAGCCAGAGTTTGAAATAGCTTCACTTACAGCATTTAAAGATGGCATTTGCGCCATTGAATCCTGTAACATTTTAGGAAAGTAGCGATTTAGCCAATAACCCTCCATTTGCTTAGGAGTTGATGTGAAAATAACAATACGTCCACGAGGTTTTAAAACCCTTTTTAACTCTATAAATGCCTTGTTTAAATCTGTCCAATGATGGATGGTTAGAGAACCGATGATACCATCAACTGTGTTATCACTTAAACCAGTATTTTCAGCACTACCGATACGCCAATCAATTGTATTATTTAAAAGTTTTGCTTTTTCAAGCATTAATTCAGACGGATCAATACCAATAAATGAGTACCCTTTTTTAGAAATAGCATTAGTATAATTGCCTGTACCACAACCGATATCTAAATAAATACCCTCAGAATTAGGATTTAAATGTTTTACAAGTTGTTTTGTGAGGAATGAATCTGCTTTTCGGGTGGAATTATAATTAATACCAATATTATCGTATTTAGCATTCATAATATGTTTATTTGCTGATAATTATTCCAGTGAAATAGTATCTATTAGTAGCTGAAATGGTTCTACTTTTTTATTACCAAACAGAAATCCAAGCTCTGTAATAGTATCTCCTGAAAAATTAGGCATATCTAAAGTGCGTCCTCTAAATTTTGGAAATAAATCCTTTAAAGCTATTTCTATAGTTTCCCAATCACCTGAAGTTGTAAAATAGGTAACATAAGAATGTTGTTGATTCTGGTTTTCTTTAATTCTGAATTGATAGCGCTTTCCATCACCTTTAACTCGTAAAACTATTTTAGAATAGTACTTAGTAAATGTTGCTTCATCTTGATATCTCACCGATGAAAACCCACCATTATTATCTAAAGAAATTGCACCATAAAACTTTCCGTAGCCATTATCATCAATTGTAAAGTTTCCTGAGGATTTACCGCCCATTACTATATCATCAATTAGAATCCAATCATCAAGATTACTGCCTTTTTCAAAGTTAAAAATAATATGGGTTTGCATCATTATAAAAAGACTATTAGGTTAATGATATTAAATGTCAGCCTTTAGAATATTCAATTCCAGCTTATAGAATCCCCAACTTTTAAATTCCATGTATCAGCTAATCCTGCATTAATTTCCAATACATATTTTGCAGGTAAACTAGAAGGTAAAGATGTTTCATCAAAAGGGGTAGCATTTTTTTGAAAACTTACTATTGCCCTGTTTGCGTTAATATATATAATATCCAAAGGAATTCTCGTGTTTTTCATGTAGAAAAATCGCTGGTCTTCATCTTCAAAAACAAATAGCATGCCTCGTTTTGTACCCATATGATCGCGATACATTAATCCTGTTTGAATATCAAAATCGGTATCGGCAATTTCGATATCGAGATTAACTTTTAAAGTGTCGCTTTTAGTATCGAAAATTGAAAGTTCCCCTTCTTTAGTAAATGTAACTTCAGTTTGTTTTATATTTTGTTTTTCCTTTTTACAGGAAATACTTAGTAAACTCATAGAAAGTATCCCCAACAATAAAACCAAACTTTGAAACCGTCTCATGTTTTAGCGCACTGGTGTTTTTGGTTTGTATTTAAACATGAAATATAACCCTACAAGAATTAGAGGTATACTTAGCCATTGGCCAGTATTTAATATCCAATCTGCCCGTTCGCTATTTTGAGGTTCTTTTACAAACTCAACAAAAAACCTTACTGTCCAAAGTAATACTAAGAATAAGCCAAATAAAAACCCTGTTCGGTCTCTTTTTGGTGTTTTAGAATAAAAATACCACAAGATAATGAACACAAAAATATAGCAAAACGATTCGTATAATTGAGAAGGGTGTCTATATGGAACTGCCTCCAATAACTCAGGATTGTTGGCGATAGCATTATAGGCATCTTGTACGTTTTTAATACCAGTTCGTCGTACTGCTTCATACTCATTATAATGATCTTGGATAAAGCGAACACCTAAAGGAAAATCGCCTGATCCTTTACCAATAATTTCAGAATTAATAAAATTACCGATTCTCACAAATACAGCTCCTGAAGCTACAGGTATTACAAGTCTGTCTAATATCCAAAGTAAGGATTTATACTTGTATTTTCTTCTGTATAAGTACATACCAATGATGACACCTATGGCAGCACCGTGACTTGCTAATCCTTGAAATCCAGTAAATTCAAAGCCTCCTTTAAATTTAAAAGGAAGAAAAATACTAAAAAAGTCTTGTGAGATTAACTCCGATTGATAAAATAATACATGTCCCAAACGCGCCCCTAACATCGTAGATAACACTACGTAAATAAACATAGGGTCTAAATACTCTAAGTTCATTTTCTCTTTAGTGTAGATGCGTTTCATGATATACCAACCCAGAATAAACGCAATAACCCACATGAGGCTATAAAAATGTAGTTTAAAATTACCAACTATATCAATCCCGGTAACTGGGTTCCAATCAAATTTTAATGCGTGCATGAATATTATTTTACCATGTAAATATAAAGGTTTAACACCATTTAAGTGTTAAAATTTTGTTTAGCTATTTGGCTAAACTTAGAACTTCAACTTCAAAAATAAGGTTAGTTTTAGGAGGAATACCACGATTACCTGATTCTCCATATCCTAAGTGATAAGGAATAAAAAGAGTAGCTTTGTCTCCAACGTTTAACTGTTGTAATCCTTCTTTAAATCCAGGAATCATAGCTGCATCAGGACTTAAATCTGCTGTTATAGCTTGATAAGCATTAGCTGCTTTTTTTCTTTCATTTACCGCACCTAAGGCTTCTGCAAGTGTTAAATCACTTGTGTCTAATAATCTTCCATCTTCAAAAAATAATGCATAGTGTGTTTTAGCTTTTGAAAATATTTTGAGCGGTTCACCATTACCAGCTTCGGAAACATAATATTTTAAACCAGATTCTAATGTGATAGCTTTTTCCTTTTGGATACGATGCTTTTCAATAGTTTCGTTTTTAATTTTTTCTTTACGTTCTTTTTCAGCTTTTTCTCTTTTTTCTCGTTCAGCAAAGTGATCTTTAAACACTTTTGGCGCATCGAATTTTTTAGCATCTTTTCCTTTTCTAATGATGTTTAATTCATTAATTACAACACTATCCAATGGTTTGTCTCTGGCATCTTTTTTAACATTCGAAATTGAATCTTGTATATCGAGACCAATAACTAACTCTCCAAAAACAGTGTGTCTATTATCTAAATTAGGTTTTGGAATTTCAGTAATATAAAACTGACTTCCGTTAGAATTAGGACCAGAGTTAGCCATCGCTAAAATACCTGGTTTGTCATGTTTTAAATCTGGATGAAATTCATCCATAAAACGATATCCAGGATTACCTAAACCAGTGCCTAAAGGATCTCCGCCTTGAATCATGAAGTTATCCTTCACGCGGTGAAAGATTAAGCCGTTGTAAAATTTCTTTTCCTTGTATTTGTCATTTACTAAAGTATTAGAACCTTCAGCTAAAGCAATGAAATTTGCAGAAGTAACTGGTGCTTTTTTATAATGTAGTTTGGCTACCATTTTACCTTTTGTAGTATTAATTTCGGCATAAATACCATCTTCTAATTCTGGATATTGCGATTTACAACTTGATAGAATTAGTGTGCAAACCGTTAAAATATATACGGTTACATTATTCAATTTAAACATGTTAATTATCTTGTGTTTTAGTGATAGAATTTACAGTAACTTCTGCAATAAGAGGTATGTTTGTCCCAATTCTATTTTCATCACCATAGTAACCATAGGCCTTTTGGGACGGAAATAAAAATGTAACTGTTTCGCCAGATTTCATAAGTTTTAAACCTTCGCGTAAACCAGTAAACAGCTCTTGTTTATCCATAGTATAATTTAAATTCTTAAAGTTTTCCAGTGGATAAATGAGATTGCCATTTAAGTCCTTCAAAGTGTAAGAGTAATTTACAATATCTCCATAGTTAGGAGTAGGGGCTATATCTTCATTAGTTTTAGTATTATAGTAATACCAAAATCCATTTTCAGAAGCAATATAGTCATTACTAGTATTAGCAGACATTATTTGCTGAATCTGTGCTTGTTCTTTAGCATTTAGCTTTTTATTTCGTTCAACAGATTCGTCTATAAAAGAACCAGTTTTTACCGAAACAGGCTTGCGAGCTTCAGGAGTTTTGCATGCGACGCAAAAAAGAAGTACAACTATTATAATTAGATATTTATTCATGGTTTAGGGCGTCTTTATATTGAGGCAATATACTAAGAAATTTTTCAACAGTTGAATGTAAAGACGTTTCACTGCGCCCGCCAGCAGCATTATTATGTCCGCCGCCGCTAAAATGCGCTCTTGAAAATTCGTTTACCGAAAAACTACCTTTTGAGCGTAACGAAATTTTAATAATACCTTCTTGCTTGTCTTCTATAAATATGGCTGCTAAAATTACATTTTCCAATGAAAGTGCATAATTCACCACACCTTCTGTATCTCCTTTTTTATAGTCGAATTTGCGAAGTTCATTTTGTGTTAATGTGATGTAAGCTGTTCTTAATTCTGGTATAACTCTTAAATTGGTTAAGGCACAACCCAATAATTGCAAACGATTATAACTATTGGTGTCATAAACATTGTTATGAATATCTGAGTTTTTTGCTCCTTTTTCAATCAATTCGGCCACAATGCGATGTGTGGTACTTGTGGTAGAGCGAAATCTAAAAGAACCTGTATCTGTCATGATTCCTAAATACAAGCATGTAGCGATTTCTGCATCAATTTTATCAGTGTCGTTCAACATATGGATAAAATTATACACCATTTCGCAAGTAGAACTCATACTGACGTCACTGTACATGTAAGTTGCATAATCATCAGGTTCTTGATGATGATCGATCAGGATTTTGATAGCTTCTGAAGTTTCAAGAACTGATTGCATTTGTCCTGTTCTATGAAACGCATTAAAATCTAATGTAAAAATAATATCAGCGTTTTCAATGGCTTTAATACTGTCTTGAGTTTGAGAATCATACTTTAGAATAGTATTTTCTCCTGGAACCCATTTTAAAAACCCTGGATAGTCGTTGGGTGTAATTACCTGTACAGTATGGTTGTGTTTTTTAAGATAGTGGTATAATCCCAAAGTAGAGCCAATAGCATCACCATCAGGATTTTTATGTGGTACAATCACAATGTGTTTTTCTGCACTTAGAAGCTTCTTTATTGCAGTAATGTCATCTTTATTCATAAGGGACGAATATACAATTTTTTAAAATTGAATAAACTTGCTTTTTATTGAAAATGCGTTACTTTTGCGCCAAATAAAAAAATGAAATGGCAACAAACAGAACATTTACAATGCTTAAACCAGATGCAGTTGAAAAAGGGCATATTGGTGCAATATTAGAAAAGATAACAGCTTCAGGGTTTAGAATTGTAGCAATGAAGTTAACACAAATGACTAAAACAGATGCTGAAACGTTTTATGCGATACATAATGAACGTCCATTTTTTCCTGAATTAGTAGAATATATGACACGCGGACCAATTGTGGCTGCAATTTTAGAAAAAGACAATGCTGTTGAAGATTTTAGAACCTTAATAGGTGCTACAAATCCTGCTGACGCTGCAGATGGTACTATTAGAAAAATGTATGCCGCTTCAATAAGTGAAAATGCAGTACATGGAAGTGATAGTGATGACAATGCAGCTATTGAAGGTGCTTTTCACTTTTCTGGTAGAGAGCAGTTTTAGAAACTTAATATTTTGATACAAAAAAAGCCCAAGACTAAGTCTTGGGCTTTTTTGTTTAAATAAAGTGAAATAATATATATTAGATTACTTTTACGTTTACTGCATTTAAACCTTTTCTACCTTCCTGAAGATCGAATTCAACGCTATCGCCTTCGCGAATTTCGTCTACTAATCCAGAAATGTGAACGAAATGTTCTTTTTCTGATCCTTCTTCAGTTATGAATCCGAATCCTTTAGAATCGTTGAAAAATTTTACTGTACCTGTACTCATTGTATTTGTATTAAATTAATATATGTTATTGTTTGCAAAGTTCGTACCACAAAAAAAGTCTATCAAGAAACTGATAGACTCTTAGTTGTAATTGTTAAAGTATAATATATATATTAGATTACTTTTACGTTTACTGCGTTTAAACCTTTTCTACCTTCCTGAAGATCAAATTCAACGTTATCACCTTCGCGAACTTCGTCAATTAATCCAGAAATGTGAACAAAATGTTCTTTGTTTGAACCTTCTTCAATAATAAATCCGAATCCTTTAGAATCGTTGAAGAATTTTACTGTTCCTGTACTCATGTTAAAAAAATTAAATTATTAAAGCCACAAAGGTACTGTGTAAAAACTTTAAAAATCAATTAATTACATTTTTTTTTGAATAATTTTCGAGAGTATTGCTAAAAGGCTTACTAACAGTAGTGTTAGCTTAAAAGTCGTTTTTGGGAATATGATTGTTTTTTATCGTAAAATGAGTTTCTTTATGAGGTTTTGCCCTAATTCTTCGTTTAGCATGTCAATAATTTTTTGTTTGCCGTAGCTTAATTCTTCTCTTAAAACACTTGAACTTAGTTGTATATAGAGTGTTTCACGCTCCAATTTTACAGAAGTTGTATAATTATTTACACCATTGCCCATTAATTTTGCCCAAGCTTCGGCTGCGTTCACTTTATTAAGTCCTTTTTCTAGCTTATTGGTTTCTACAAACTCTTTTAAAGCGTCTTTAATACTGAGATGTTCGTTGTTGCGTTTGGGCATGATTAATCTAGGTTATTGTTGTTTAAACCAATATCTTCTATAGTCTCTGGTTTTTTTAGTGCTAGCTTATTTATTTTAGGTTGAATAAACCAAATTCCAAATGGAAATAAGCATATAGCAAAGAATTCATTTGTAAAGTAACTAAAATCAACTTTTTTCTGTAATTCAACAGTTTTTATGATTTTAGAGGTGAAATATGATACATATAAAATACAAATGAAAGAAATTAAAATTAAAAAAAGACTTATGCCTACCATGGTATTTTGATAATTGTCATTTACATTTAAACCTAGAATATTGATATAAATAATCATAGAAATAAATATTCCACAATAGAATATTGAGGGTAGCCATACCAAAAATCTAAATTTACGATATTCGATATGTATAAAGTTAGGTACTTTCTTTTTCAAACCAATTGTAATTGACCAGTTCCATAAAAAAAATAACAATATTGGAACCAGAGTAAGAATGAATAGAAATATAACATAGAATAACCAATAGTAACCTATGATTTCTAAGGTTAATTCTCTAATAAATTCATCTATAATAAAGGGTATAAATGGTAGACTATAAATTAACAAAAATACTTGCCAATGTTTCGCTTTTAAAAACCTGTCTATCATAAATAAAAAATATTACAATTTAAAGACCTCATAAGATTGATGTACTTGCTTTACAGCATTTTCGGTTCTATCGGCATGGGTATCGCTAATAAATAGCTGTCCAAAATTCTCATCATCAACTAATTTAATGATTTGCGCCACACGTTGTTCGTCAAGTTTATCAAAAATATCATCTAACAATAAAATAGGGTTTACACCACTTTGCGCTTTTATAAAATCAAATTGCGCTAATTTTAAGGCAATTAAAAAGGATTTCTGTTGGCCTTGACTTCCAAATTTCTTTACAGGATGTCCTTCAATATTAAACACTAAATCATCTTTATGAATACCAACGCTTGTGTATTGCAATGCTTTGTCTTTGTTAAGATGTGTCTTTAATAAGGTGATCAAATTGTTTTCAGATAAATGACTTTCGTACACTAAATCTACCGACTCATTACCATTACTAATCGCTTCATATCTTGACTTAAAAATTGGGATAAATTCTTTTAAAAAGGCATCACGTTTTTCGTAAATCACACTGCCATATTCGGTGAGTTGTTCATTGTAAACTTCTAAAGTGTCAGCATTAAATGTATGATTTAGTGCAAAATATTTTAATAAAGCATTGCGTTGTGCCAATACTTTGTTATAGTTGATAAGCTGAGTTAAATAGCTTTTATCACTTTGCGAAATCACACTATCAATAAATTTTCGACGTGTACTACTACCTTCAATGATTAGATCTCTATCTGCAGGAGAAATGATAACAAGAGGCAAAAAGCCAATATGTTCGCTAAACTTTTCGTAGGCTTTTCCGTTGCGTTTTATTACTTTTTTCTGTCCGCGTTTTAGGCTTACAATAATTTTTTCGGCTTTATCTTCTTTTTCATAATCACCATTTACAACAAAAAACTCTTCGTTGTGTTTTATATTCTGAAGGGCAACGGGATTGAAATAACTTTTTCCGAAGGATAAGTGATAAATAGCGTCAAGAATATTTGTTTTTCCAACGCCGTTATTTCCAACGAAACAGTTAATTTTTTCATTGAAATTATAGGATTGACTTTCAAAATTTTTATAGTTTACTAATGAAAGTGATTTTAAAATCATGAAGTTACTAACTTAAAGCGTTTGAAATTCAAATACATACCCAAAATGATTGGCTTTTAAAGTATACATTAAAAAGAAGTGCAAATTATTGAAAAATAACAAATAAATAGCCTTTTAGTTATGAAGAAAAATTATATTTTTGCGCGACGATAATTTTCAAGATATGGCAACTTACAAGAAAAGAGGACATAAACCAAAAACCAAAGCAGAGAAGGAGCAGAATATAGAAGAAGGATCAACAACTGCTGAGGTTTTCAATACCTTAGATGAGACTGCTTCAAAAACTGAGGCCTTTGTAGCTAAAAACCAAAAGTATATTTTTATAATAGTTGGTTTAGTGGCAGCAGCTGTTTTAGGCTCACTAGCATATAAAGAATATGTTGCAAAACCAAAGCAACTAAATGCGATGAACGATATGTTTCAAGCACAAAAATTCTTTAACGAAGCTGTAAACGGTGTTGCTAAAGATTCTTTATTCAATTTAGCACTAAATGGTGGTGAAGGTAAATTTGGAATGCTAGACATTATTAATGAGTATAGCGGAACGCCAGCGGCAAACTTAGCGAACTACTACGCTGGTACTGCATATTTAAGGTTGAAAGATTATAAAAATGCAGTAGCATATTTAGGTAAGTTTAAAAGTGATGATGAAGTTTTAGCTCCCTTAGCAAAAGGAAATATTGGTGATGCTTTTGTGCAATTAGACCAACCACAGGATGCTTTAGATTATTATGAAGAGGCCATTGCTTTAAGAGATAATGCCTATACTACGCCAATGTACCTATATAAAGCTGGTGCACTTGCTTTAGAATTAGGACAAGCAGGTAAAGCCCTTGGATATTTTAAGAGAATAAAAGAAGAGTATCCAGATTCTAGTGAAGCTTCAACAGTTGATGTATTTATTGGAAAAGCAGAAGTTTTAGCAAGTAAGTAATTCCATAGCATTATGGCTACTGAAAATAAAAATTTATCAGATTACGATAAAACAACAATCCCAGACGCGAGTAAATTTCGGTTTGGGATTGTTGTTTCTGAGTGGAATGAAAGTATCACTGAAGGCCTTTATAAAGGGGCATATGATGCCCTTATTGAAAATGGGGTTGCTGCTACTAATATTGTGCGTTGGGATGTTCCGGGTAGTTTTGAGTTAATCTACGGTTGCAAGAAAATGCAAGAACAAATGGTAAATGCAGTTATTGCTATTGGTAGTGTAATTCAAGGTGAAACCAAGCATTTCGATTTCGTTTGTGAAGGTGTTACACAAGGTATTAAAGACCTTAACGTGATGCGAGAAACTCCTGTAATCTTCTGTGTACTTACTGATAATACCATGCAACAAGCTATAGACCGATCTGGGGGTAAACATGGTAATAAAGGTACCGAAGCTGCTATAGCTGCTATTAAAATGGCAGCACTTCGTAATAATAGTTAATTTACTGTCTCTGTCTCAGTTTACACTTCGAGCTTCGATTTTCTGGCTTTTTTGTTAACAATTTTTAGGAGTTTCCTCCAGTATTTCTTGGCTTTTTTAAGTATTTTTGAGAGATAAGCGAAACAAATATGTTTAAGCGGCGTAAAAATAAAACCTTTAACTATAAATCACGGTTTTCAGGAGATGGTAAAGCAATTGAAGATGGAGAAGATGAAAAAGAGTTTATTTCAAAATGGCGTCAACAAACAGGAAATAAAGTGAAAATGAAGAGTGTTTTGTCTATTAGGACTATGATTCTTGTTTTGGTATTATTATTGATTTCCATGTATTTGTTGAATCAAAAAATTAATTAACTATGTTTTCTACATTTTTTAAACAAAACAAAAACAAGCAGTATAATTATACTCCTCGTTATTATGACGAGAGAAAAGAACGCCTAGATAACTTAAAAAGGAAATATGGTAAGCTAGATGAAGAATCTGGAGAAAAAGTATATAGGAGAACTAATTTTAGAGATGATTGGAAACAAAATAGTAAGATAAAGACTAACCAAAATACTCGTATTAGACTTTTTGTTATATTGATCATATTGCTTTTGGCTGCTTATGTCGCAATTAATCAATTAGGTATTAATTTATATTAATGGCAGACATTATACAACTCTTACCAGATCATGTAGCCAATCAAATAGCCGCTGGGGAAGTTGTACAACGTCCAGCGTCGGTTGTCAAAGAATTATTAGAGAATGCTATTGATGCTGGCTCAGATGTGATAAAACTCATCATTAAAGATGCTGGTAAAACCCTTATTCAGGTTATAGACAATGGTAAAGGCATGAGTGTAACCGATGCACGTTTGAGTTTTGAGCGTCATGCCACTTCAAAAATTAGAAATGCCGATGATTTATTTCAATTGTCTACAAAAGGTTTCCGTGGTGAAGCTCTAGCAAGTATTGCGGCCATTGCTCATGTTGAATTGAAAACCAAACAAGAAACCGACGATGTTGGTACAGCAATAGTAATAGAAGGTAGTGAAGTAACATCTCAAGATGTAGTTGTAACACCAAAAGGAACATCTATTTCTGTTAAAAATCTGTTTTTTAATATTCCGGCACGACGTAATTTTTTAAAGTCGAATACCGTAGAATTACGTCATATCATTGATGAGTTTCATCGTGTGGCATTAGCACACCCAAATATTAGTTTTTCGCTTTACAACAATGGTAGCGAAAATTTTAATTTACCAATTAGTATTTACAGACAGCGCATTGTAAATATCTTCGGAAATAAAACAAATGAAAAGTTAGTTCCCGTTGAGGAAGATACCGAAGTTTTAAAAATATCAGGCTTTGTTGGTAAACCAGAGTTTGCTAAAAAAACCAGAGGAGAACAATATTTTTTTGTGAATAACCGCTTTATTAAAAGTGCTTATTTAAATCATGCCATTTTATCTGCTTTTGAAGGTTTGTTAAAAACAGGAACGCATCCAAGTTATTTTTTAAACTTAACGGTAGACCCACAGACTATTGATATAAATATACATCCTACTAAAACAGAAATAAAGTTTGATGATGAACATACACTTTATGCCATTTTGCGTTCTGCAGTTAAACATAGTTTAGGGCAATTTAATATTGCACCGGTTTTAGATTTTAATCGTGATGCGACATTAGATACCCCGTATAGCTTGAAAGGTTCTAAAACCGAAGCGCCAAAAATAGAGGTAGATAGTGATTTTAATCCGTTTAAAGAATCCAAGGCGACTTCTGGAAAACAAACGCCATCTTTTAAAAAAGCCCCTACTGAAAACTGGGAAAGCCTTTATGTAGGTTTAGAATCTAAAAGTAATGGAACTTCTGATTTTAAAGAGATTACATTTGAGAGCGACCCTAAAATAAGTGCTTTGTTTGATGAAAAAGAAACTTCTGAAACAGCAAATACTACCTATCAGTTTCATAATAAATACATAATAAGTTCTATAAAATCTGGGATGTTAGTGATTGATCAAAGTCGTGCACATCAACGTATTTTATATGAGGATTTTCTGAGAGATATAACGGTAAAGCAAGGTGTAAGTCAACAATTATTATTTCCTTTAGAACTCCATTTTTCACTCCAAGAAATGGAGATTGTAAAGCAGTTACAAGAAGATTTGGAGCATACAGGTTTTGTATTTTCAAATCTTACTTCAGGATCTATTGAAATAAAAGGAGTTCCTGTGATGGTACCAGAAAGTGAAATTTCTATCATATTAGAACAACTGATAAGTGATGTACAGAATGAAGTTCCTGACGCTAATTTTAGTGCTACCGATTTATTGGCAAAATCTATGGCAAAAAGTTTGGCCATAAAAACAGGACAATCTTTACAAAAAGATGAGCAGGAGCATATAGTAAACAAATTATTTGCCTGTAAAGAACCCAATGTTTCACCCACTAATCGTTTAACATTTATTACAATGGGTGTTGATGAATTGGATAAAAAATTTATTTAGACTATGATGAGGATTTCAGATACAGTAAAGCATTTAATTATCATTAATGTGATAATGTTTGTGGGTACAATATTTATCGGTAGTGGTGCATTTTACGAATGGTTTGCAATGCATTTTCCCAAGAGTGAATCATTTCAACCTTGGCAAATCTTTACGCATATGTTTATGCATGGAGGAGGAGATTTGCAAAACTTGAGTATCACACACCTTTTATTTAATATGTTTGGGCTTTGGATGTTTGGTTCACCAGTAGAACAAGTTTTGGGGTCGAAACGTTTCTTATTTATTTATATATCAGCTGGTTTGGGAGCTGTAGCTTTACAGGTTGGTGTTAATTATTTTGAATTTTATAAGGTATTGTCTTTGTTAGAGAATGCTGGGTTTAATCAAAGTGAAATTTATGAAACTTTAAAATCTGGTTTTAATACATATGATAGACGCTGGGAAGCTGTATTAGATCAACAACAACTTGGAGACTTAGTTGTAGGTTTTAATGGTATTATGGTTGGGGCATCGGGATGTTTAATGGGAATAATGGCAGCATTTGGCATGATGAATCCTAATGCAGAACTGATGCTTATTTTTTTACCAATTCCTGTAAAGGCAAAGTATTTTATACCTGCTATAATCTTGTTTGATTTGATTTCAGGAATAAGCGGACAGACTATTTTTGGTTATGGAAATATTGCACATTTCGCCCATGTTGGCGGAGCTATCACTGGTGCAATTATTATGTGGTACTGGAAAAAAACACAGTTTAATAGAAACCGTTGGAATTAAAATGACATCTTTAAATCAAGATATAAAAGACAAACTAGCAAGGCTTAATGTTCTTGAAAAAGTCATTGTAGCTAATGTTGTTATTTTTGTTATTGGGCATTTGCTGAAACTTATTTTAAGCCTGCCAAAAAATGCTAGTTTAACTTGGCTCGAGCTACCAAGTGGATTTGGTAATTTTATCCTACGCCCATGGACTATCATTACCTATGCCTTTGCACACTATGATATTTTTCATTTAGGATTTAATATGCTCTTGTTATATTTTGTAGGGCGTATGTTTTTAAATCTATTCTCATCAAAAATGGCCTTGAATGTTTACTTTCTTGGAGCTATTTTTGGAGGCGTAATTTACTTGCTATTTTATGATTTTCTACCTAAAAGTAGGATTGGAGCATTAGTAGGTGCTTCTGCTGGAGTTACAGCAGTACTTATTTTTCTTTGCGCGTATATGCCAAATAAAGAAGTCCGTATTTTTACATTTAGTCTTAAGTTATGGTACATTGGTGCTGCCTTTGTAGTTCTAGATGTACTACGTCTTTTAGGAGATAATGGAGGCGGATACCTAGCACATTTAGGTGGTGCTCTTTTGGGTTTTTTATATGCAAAACAACTTGCTAAAGGGAATGATATAGGTAAGGGATTTGAGAAGCTTATGGATAATATCATTGGTTTTTTTAAGTTCAAGAAAAAAAGTCCTTTAAAAACAGTCCATAAAAACAAAAGTAAAGTTGGCGGATATACTAAAGCTGATTTTAATGAGTTTAACAATCAGAAAAAGATAGATATTATCTTAGACAAAATAAGTAAAAGTGGTTATGATAGTTTAACTACAGAAGAAAAAGATTTTCTGTTTAGAGCTGGAAAGTAGTATGAAAAAACTAAAATTCATTGATAAAGTCCTTTGGTTCGTCAATAGAATATTAGCTGTTGTTTTATTACTTTCATTTGTTTTGCCCTTTTTGCCTCCTAAAACATTTTCGGTCTTATCAGTATTAAGCCTGGGTGTAGCACTACTCATTCTGATAAATGTTTTATTCTTTTTGTATTGGTTAATTAAGCTAAAAAAACAATTTTTATTATCACTTGTCGTATTGGCCATTGGTTATTTTGCTTTTGGATCGCTATATAAGTTTTCATCATCTAAAAATGTAGATACGCCCGATAATTTCAAAGTAATGAATTACAATGTGCGTTTGTTCAACCTTTATAAATGGATTCCAGAGGATAATATCGAAACTAAAATTATAGATTTAATTAAAACTGAGGCTCCCGATATTTTAAGCTTACAAGAATATCATCCTCATAAAAATGTAGATCTATCATTTTTTAAGTATAAGTATGAAAAACTATCTGGCAAAAAAACAAAATACGGACAAGCTATATTTTCAAACTTTCCGATTATAAATTCTGGTTCGGTTGAATTCCCAGAGACATCCAATAATGCCATTTATGCTGATGTTGTTATTAAAAAAGATACGGTTAGAGTATATAATATTCATCTTGAATCTATGCGTATTGATACGAAAGCAGAGAATTTAAAAAAAGAAAATTCTGAACGCTTATTTAAGCGCATTGGTACAACATTTAAAATGCAGCAATTTCAATCAGAATTATTTTTAATTCATAAGAAACAATGTAAATATAAAATGATTATCTGTGGCGATTTTAATAATACTGCGTTTTCATATGTTTATAGAAAAATAAAAGGAGAATTAAATGATACGTTTAAAGAAGCTGGTAATGGTTTTGGACGTACATATGATTTTAAATTTTTTCCAGTTCGAATCGATTTTCTTTTTTCAGATGAAGCGTTTTCAGTCAACGGTTTTAAGGCATTTAACGAACATTATTCTGACCATTACCCAATTATGACTACCCTAAAATTAAAAAAGTAGTCTTACATAAAAGCGCAATCTACCATATCTGAAATGATATGAATTACTAGCCCTAGTCCTACTAATCGCGACTTCTTTGGAAAGCATAAGAAAATATAAAATAAAATAGCAAAGGAAGAATGTAAAGGATGAAATCCTATACTGCACCTGTTTGGATCGAAAATAGGTGTTGCCAATAAGTGATCTATATCTATTAGTAATCCAGCTAGCATGGTTACATAGGCAATTTTCCAAGTTGATTTAAAAAACACAACAGCAATTAATAATGGTAACAATACATGACAACCATAATGCGCAAGAGACTGTATCATTATATTGCAGAAATGGTTTGCGATTCTAAATAATTCAAAGCATTGGGGCCTTCATTAAATAATAAATCTAGAATACTTAAGTTCGAGATAAATCCGTGTTTATTTCCAAAAACTTGTGTGTAAGATTCAAAACTCTGTGGCGTTTCATTTTTAGCGTTTACAAGACCTCTAAAATCAGCTTTGTTATTGATGTTTTTTTCAAAAGCAATGGTTTTAGAAGTTGGTATTTGTATTTGAAGGCAATCACAAACAACTTCAAAACATTTCAAATTAAAATCTAAAAGAAAATCTATATCTTGAAAAAATAAAGGCTTTAGTTCATCTTCGTAAAATTCAAAAAACGGAGAGGTGCGGTAGGCAGATTCCAAAGATTTCCAATGTTGTAATTGCCATTTTTCACCATTAAACACTTTTACATCTTTATAATTTTGTCTGTTTTTTTGAGAGTAGACTACAGGAATATTAAGTAACAACTTTCCATTAGCGCCATAAATATAAGTACGATTACGGTACGTTTGCTTTACAAAATTATCCTCCATTTCCCATACCAGATGTTCCGCTTGAGTAATTGCTGAAAAATGAGCAATATTTGGGAAATATGTTGGATGGATAAGAATCTTCATAGTTTATATCAATCCAATAATGAATGAAATTTAAGTAATATTTAAGCTTTTCCTTGTTTTCTTTTTCTCCATTGGTTGAAACCAATCCATCCAAAAAGTAACACTAAAAATGGAATTAAGAAAGAGGTAGCCTTTCCTTTACCATGAACGGTAGTAAAGAAGCGTTCCAATCTTGGATTTTTAATACCATCCCAACTCATCCAGATAAATACTGCTTTTCCAAAAACATGGTTATAAGGCACAAATCCCCAACGTCTGGCATCAACCGAGTTATGGCGATTATCTCCCATCATCCAATAATAGTCTTGTTTGAAAGTATAGGTTGTAGCAACTTCACCATTAATTAAAATTTGATTATCATTTACTTTTAGGGTATTACCTTCATACTCTGTAATAACACGTTTGTAAAGCGGTAAAACTTCTAAATTGATATCTATAGTAGCTCCTTTCTGTGGAATGTAGAGAGGTCCAAAAAAGTCAGCATTCCAAGGGTAAT
Organism: uncultured Flavobacteriaceae bacterium; assembly: GCA_947502975.1. GTDB lineage: Bacteria > Bacteroidota > Bacteroidia > Flavobacteriales > Flavobacteriaceae > Jejuia. The sequence goes on along the minus strand of CANNBV010000005.1, from coordinate 294,050 downwards.
CTGGGTGATGTGGAAACGTATCGGAGTTCCTGTCTTTTTTCGTAGCTACTACTTTCGTTATTTTTGAAACACTGGGGTGATTTTTAAATTGATTTACTGCAAAATCGGTAGCTGCTGGAATAGTAATTTTATTGTTTTTAGGGTTAAGATATATACCATCAGTAATATCATACCTATCTTTAAGGTATGCAAGAATATTATCATTAAAGCCTTTTCCAGGTTGTAAATCAATTTCATAACTAAACTGTAACTTAGCTCTATCTGGGAGTTCATTTTGTTTGCCGTTTATAAAGACGTAGCCGTTACGTACTTCTAGAGAATCTCCAGGTAAACCGACACAGCGTTTTACAAGATTAGTTTTTTTATCTATAGGTTTATAGTAGTTTCTATCTGGAGTAAAATCGTCCATATTACGAAGTGTATCCGCTGGTTGATTAAACACCACAATACTATTCCGCTTTATCTTTTGAAATCCCGGTAAACGCATGTAGGGCAGTTGCAACTTATTTATCCAAGACGTATTACGCTTTTCATACTTATCATTAAATGCGTATGATTTTATGTTTAATCCAGGAATCGTATCATGTACCATTGGAGCCGCAACGGTAGTCATAGGGACTCTGGCTCCATAATGAAACTTACTTACGAATAAAAAATCACCAACTAACAATGATTTTTCTAAAGATGAAGAAGGAATCGTAAATGGCTGCATAAAATACGTATGCACAATAGTTGCAGCTACAATGGCGAATAATATTGAGCTAGTCCATTCTCCAGAACCAGATTTTGGCATTAATTTACGATCTTCAACATAATTTACATCGGCAACGTAGTTTAAATAATAGTTGTAAAACCCTAAGCTTACGACCGCTAGAAATGTATCTAAATAAGTGTTTTTTCCAAAACTTCTTGCAGTTTCTACCCAAACTACCATTAGCATGATAAGGTTTACTATAGGTAGGAATAATAAAATAATCCACCACCAAGGACGGTTGATTATTTTCATTAAAATAACACCATTATAAATAGGAATAAAAGCTTCCCATGCTTGTCTACCAGCTTTTTGATACAACTTCCATGTACCTAATCCGTGAATGATTTGAATGATCAATAAAAAAATAAGCCACTGTGTCAGAGTCATTGTTCTATATTTTATTTTTAAAGCTGGTTAGAACCAAACGCTTAAGTTTTGTTACAATTATTAAGAGGTGTTAACCAATATTTAACACATCGTTCATGGAAAAAACACCAGTTTTTCCAACAAGCCATTCTGCAGCTACAACAGCACCCAAAGCAAAACCTTGTCGATTATGTGCAATATGCTCTATAGTTATGGTATCTACTTCACTTTCGTAATTAACGGTGTGTGTGCCTGGCACATCTTCAATACGTTTTGCTACTATTGGTAATGCGTTTTTAGCACGCTCATCTAACTTCCATGCATCATAATTCTGGTTATGATCAATAATCCCCTCCGCTAGTGTAATAGCTGTGCCGCTAGGTGCATCCAATTTTTTTGTATGATGAATTTCTTCCATAGAAACATTGTATTGTTTCAAATTACTCATCATTTTTGCAAGTGTCTTATTTAGCTCAAAAAAGATATTAACACCTAAACTAAAGTTTGAAGCATAAATAAAACCACCATTTTTTTCTTTACAAAGCGCAATAGCTTTATCATAATCTGATAACCATCCCGTGGTACCAGAAACCACAGGTATGTTATTATTCAAACAATTTGAAATGTTTCCAAATGCAACAGAAGGAATGCTGAAATCTATGGCAACATCAGCTTTTGAAATATCATAGTCTGTATCATCTTTATCTACTTTAAGTACAATAGTGTGACCACGATGTATTGCTATTTTTTCTATGGTTTGCCCCATTCTACCATATCCAAGTAAAGCTATATTCATATAATATTTTTTACCTAATGCCCACTATGGGCTAAAATTTCCAATTTAAACTTAAACCAACGGTACTGCTTCTGTCAATATCGTTTAATTCATAATGTGGTGCTAAGGTAAGATTTTCATCTACATTATACTGCAATAAATGAGCATCAACATTGGCATCAATTATATTGAGCGCATAAAGACCTATGGTTACCAATAATGAGATTTCTTTATTTCGTCTAAATAACTGCTGTGCACGTCTTAAACCTTCTTCAGATACGCGTTCAGATAGTACATTCCCATTTTCATCTAAAACCAAAAATTCATCATCTTGAAACCCTGCTAATCGTCTTCTAAAGGCATTTCTATAGCGTCTGTACTCTTTATCGTTATTCAAATAAAAATACATACCCGTACCTAAAGCGCCATAAACGATTGGTATTTTCCAGTATTTTTTATTGTATGCTTGCCCTAAACCAGGTAGTACTGCTGATAAAAATGCAGCTTTAGCTGGACGTAACGGATCAATAGATTTTGACTTCACAACAGTATCCGTAATTTTCAAAGGTTTTGGTATACTATCTTGAGATGTTTTATCTTCTTTTTGAGCAAAGGTAGAAAAGCAACAAAATGTAACTAAAACAAGTGCTATTAGAAGTTTATTTGGCACGTTGTACTAATTTTTTAATTCGATTAAAATCTTCTTCGGAATGAAATGGAATAATAATTTTTCCTTTTCCGTTTTTAGAGACTTTAACGTCAATTTTATGTCCAAAGTATTCCGAAAACTCTTTTATGCCTTTTTTAACATGTTTTGGAACATCTTCAGTATCGTTGTTATCTGCAGAAGATTTAGCGCTTTCAGTATCTGGATTATTATGTAGTCTTACTAACTCTTCAGTTTCACGAACAGATAATTTTTTTGATAAAATACCCTCGTAAATATCTAGTTGCTCACTTTGGTCTTCTATAGCAATTAGTGCTCTACCATGTCCCATCGAAATAAAACCATCTCGCATTCCAGTTTGAATAATAGGGTCGAGCTTTAATAATCTCAAATAATTTGCGATGGTTGAACGTTTTTTTCCAACACGTTCACTCATTTGCTCTTGCGTTAAATTGATTTCATCAATTAAGCGTTGGTAGGATAATGCTATTTCTATTGGATCTAAATCTTGGCGTTGAATATTTTCAACTAGGGCCATTTCTAGAGATTCTTGGTCGTTAGCAATTCTAATGTAAGCAGGAATGGTTTCCAAACCTACTAATTTAGAAGCACGATAACGACGCTCTCCTGAAACCAATTGGTATTTATTGAATTCTAATTTTCTAACGGTTATCGGCTGGATAATGCCTAATTCTTTGATAGAAGACGCTAATTCTTTTAATGATTCTTCACTGAAATTTGTACGCGGCTGAAACGGGTTAACTTCAATAGAGGTAATATCTAATTCAACAATATTTCCAATAACCTTGTCAGCGCCTTTATCCTGAACCGATTGAATATCGTTACTCGGATCTTTTAAAAGCGCCGATAAACCTCTGCCTAAAGCTTGTTTCTTAGTAGCCTTCGCCATAATTAGGGATTTTTAGTAATAATTTCTTCAGCTAAACTTAAGTAATTACTAGCACCTTTACTACCTGCATCGTAATTAATTATACTTTCACCATAACTTGGTGCTTCACTTAAACGCACATTTCTTTGAATTATGGTGTTAAATACCATATCATTAAAATGTTTTTGTACCTCCTCTACCACTTGGTTAGATAATCTTAAACGAGAATCGTACATGGTAAGCAATAATCCTTCATAGTCTAAAGTTGGATTATGTACTTTTTGTACACTTTTTATAGTGTTTAATAATTTGCCTAAACCTTCTAATGCAAAATATTCACATTGAATTGGAATCAACACAGAATCTGCAGCAGTTAGCGCATTCAATGTTAATAACCCTAAAGAAGGAGCACAGTCAATCAAAATAAAATCGTAATCATCTTTTATTTCAGTAAGTGCCTTTTTCAGCATATATTCACGCTCATCTTTATCTACCAATTCAATTTCAATAGCAACTAAATCTATGTGTGCAGGTATAATATCTAGATTTGGTGTATCGGTGGCTATTATAGATTCTTTAGCAGAATTAGTATGCTCTAAAAGTTGATATGTGCCAATCTCTACGCCTTCGACTTCAATACCTAATCCAGAGGTAGCATTAGCTTGCGGGTCGGCATCTATTAACAAAACTTTTTTCTCTAAAACACCTAAAGAGGCAGCTAAATTCACTGATGTTGTAGTTTTACCTACACCTCCTTTTTGATTAGCAATTGCAATGATTTTGCCCATTGATCGATTTGGTTTTTTAATGCGTAAAAATACAATTATTTGCGAGTAATAAAAACGTAACTTGTTAACATTGGATAAACAGCCTTTTGTTTTGAAAAATCACTTTTTTTAGTTAAAAATTTTAACAATTTTTTGTGAGGAATTATATTATTGAAATAAGAAATTTGAAAAAATTAAAAAATTATAACATGAAAAGCTATTATTCTATTAGAAATGTGATTATTATTCTGTTAATCACAACAATTTCACTTCAGGTAAATGCTCAAGTTAAGAAAACTGCGCAGGTAGAAGGCATTACTGAATATGTGCTTGATAATGGACTAAAGGTCTTACTTTTTCCAGATAACTCAGCACAAACCATGACGGTTAATATTACCTATTTGGTAGGTTCTCGACATGAAGGTTATGGTGAAAAAGGGATGGCACACCTTTTAGAACATATGGTGTTTAAGGGAACGCCTAATCATCCAGATATCCCAAAAGAATTGACAGAACGTGGTGCAAGACCGAATGGTACTACGTATTTTGATAGAACTAATTATTTTGAAACCTTTAATGCTACCGATGAGAATTTAGATTGGGCATTAGATTTAGAAGCTGATAGAATGTTGAATTCTTATATCGCTAAAAAGGATTTAGAGTCTGAGTTTTCTGTTGTTAGAAATGAGTTTGAGAGCGGAGAAAACTCTCCAAGTAACGTGCTGAGATTAAAGGTAATTAATACTGCATATTTGTGGCATAACTATGGAAATGCCACTATTGGTAACCGATCTGATATTGAGCGTGTTCCTATTAAAAATTTGCAAGCATTTTATAAAAAGTATTACAGACCAGACAATGCTGTTTTAATGGTTACAGGTAAGTTTGATACTGATAAAACTTTAGCGTTAATTGTTAAGAAATTTGGAGGCTTAAAAAACCCGGATACCCCATTAAATGATGTTCCTACAATTGAGCCAGCGCAAGATGGTGAACGTCGTGTAGCATTAAGTCGTGTTGGTGAGCTTCAAATAGTATCAGCATTATACCATTTACCAGCTGGATCTCATGAAGAATATGCCGCTATGACTGTTGCAGAGGAAATACTAACAGACAACCCTTCAGGTAGAATTTATAAAGCTTTAATTGATGGTAAGAAAGCATCAGGAATGTTTTCATATTCACCTTTTACTAAAGAACCTTCATTTTTGTACATCAATGTAAATGTACCTTCTGATAAATCTTTAGACGAAGCTGAAAGTACTATGCTGAATCTCTTGGATGATTTAAAAAACAATCCAATTACAAAAGAAGAAGTAGAGCGCGCCAAGGCAAATATTTTAAAACAATATGACCAAATAAGCAGAAACTCAGCATTTTTAGGTACATTTATGAGTGAATTTATTGGAGCTGGAGATTGGAGATTAGCATTTATTCAAAGAGATAGAGTGGAAGCTATGACTGCAGAAAAAGTAAATGCAGCTGTACAGCGTTATTTAATTCCTACGAATAGAACTGTTGGAAAATTTACACCATCTGATAAGCCAATTCGTGTAGAAATTGAGCATACTGAAGGTTTAGACGCCTTAGTAGCCAATTATAAGGGTAAGAAAGGTTTGGATGCAGGTGAATCTTTTGATGTGTCTTATGAAAATATTCAAAACAGATTAAATTCTGGAGCATTACAAAATACACCAATTGAGTATGGTTTTATTAAGAAAAATAACCGAGGTAAAACTGTAAATCTATCTTTTGTAATCCGTAATGGAAACGTGAAAGACTTTATGAACAAAGGTAAATTGGCAAGTTATACAGCGCGTATGCTTAATAAGGGGACTACAAACAATTCCAGACAAGATATAGAAGATAAGCTAAGTGCTTTAAAATCTTCTATTAGTTTTTCGGGTTCTAATGGAAGAATAAGCGCTAATATTAGTACGACTGAAGAATATCTAATGGAAACTTTGGCATTAATGACAGATATGTTAAAGAATCCTGCATTTGATGAAGCCGAATTAGAAAAAATGAAGACACAAGAGTTGGCAGGTATAGAAAGAAATAAATCAGAACCACAATATTTGGCGAGTAAGCAATTAGGACTATTAAATCAGGTTTATGAAAAAGGCCATCCTCTTTATGCAACATCTATTGAAGATGATGTTGAATATGTAAACGCTGTTACTGTAGAAAAACTTAAAGCTTACTATGATGAGTTTTATGGAATTTCAGATAATGCATCATTAGTAGCTATTGGTAATATAGAAGAAGATGCTTTAAAAAATTATTTTGAAAATGCATTTTCTGATTTTAAAGTTAATAAGCCGTACAAACCAATTGAAGATCCTTACAGATTGAATAAAGCTGTAAATGAACAAATAAAAACTCCAGACAAGAAAAATGCGATAAGTATTGGTATTATGTCTTTTGAAGGCAGTCAGGTTGATAAAGATTACGCAGCGTTACAAGTGGCAAGCACTATATTTGGAGGTGGTTTTTTAAATTCAAGAATCGCAGGAAGACTCCGCCAAAAAGATGGTGTAAGTTATGGCGCAGGAGGAAGAGTAAATGTAGATGCAGACCCTAAAGATGCAAAATCGTCAATATTAGTTTATGCAATCTACGCACCAGAAAATGCCGCTAAAGTGCAAAAAGGATTTAGTGAAGAAATCCAGCGCTATATTGCAGAAGGAATTACAGAAGATGAGTTAAAAGTTGCAGTAACTGGTTGGGTCCAAAACCAAAGTGTTTCTAGAGCTAAGGATAATGAATTGTCAGGAACCATCAATAACAACTTGTATTATGACAGAGATATGATGTTTTACAAAAACATTGAAGATCAAGTAACGTCATTAACCGTGGAAGATGTCAATAAAGTTATCAAAAAGTATTTTAAAACTTTTGATAACTGGACGGTAGTAAATGCTGGGGATTTTGAAAAACAACCAGAAATTAAAAGCGATAAAAAAGTGGATTAATTATTAAATCCATATTCTTAAAAAGCCAAATCAAAAACTTTGATTTGGCTTTTTTATAGAATAGACAAACGAAACCATATCATCTGTTGTTTAACCCATTTATAAATTATTTTTTTAAAGTTTAATCATAAATTTATTGTGATTAATAAAAGTAGATGATGTTACATAAAATTATGAGTTTCAGTCTTGTCTTTATAAGTCTGTTTACTGTTTGTGCTCAACAAAAAGATTTAAAAGATTCATGGCTTACTGGTCTTCTAGCAGAAAAAGGTGAGTTTATATTACAAACTAAAGATAGTACTGTTTGGGGCTGTGCGCCAATTTATGATGATGAAGGCAAAGTACATGTTTATTATTCTACATGGGCAAAAGGGGAGCACTGGTTGACTGATAGTAAAATAGGCCATGCTGTAGCAGATCAACCAGAAGGACCTTACAAAAAAATGGGAATAATAATGAAAGGTCGAAAAGGGAAATGGGATGCGCATACCATACATAACCCCAATATAAGTCGAGTAGATGGCAAATATGTTATGTTATATATAGGAAATGATACACTTAAGCAGGATAACTGGAGAATAAAGGCCAAAGCAGCAAATACACAAAGAGTTGGTATGGCTATTTCAGATTCACCTTATGGCCCTTGGAAGCGATTTGATAAACCTGTTATTGATGTAGCAACAGATTCATTAGCATGGGATGGATATTGTACAGTTAATCCATCATTTATGAAACATCCAAATGGCGAATATTGGATTTATTATCGGGCATGGGATAGACGTAATGATGACAGACGGAAAACAGGAGTAGCTATGTCAAAAAGTCTTGAAGGACCCTATGTGAAATATAAAGATAATCCTGTGATAGATTTTCCGGAAAAGGGAGGGCAAACTGAAGATCCCTATATGTTTTATTATAACGGCAAATTTCATTGCCTAATTAGAGATATGGGTAATTATGATTGGCTAAGTGGTCTCTATTTAGAATCTGAAGATGGATTACATTGGAGTGCGTATCAAAGGAGTCACCATAAAGGAAGTCATTATTTTGATGTTTGTGAAAAATGTAGATATGAACGTGTACAAGTTCTATGGAAAGATGGGCATCCTGAATATTTATTTAATGCTATTATGAGAGGGAACCGAGAAAATTGTGGTGCTGTCCTTAAAATAGATTTGTCTAAGCTAAAAGATTAAAATAAACGAGAAATAGCGTTTACCGCTATTTCTCGTCCTTAATTAATTTACTCTATTGGTTTCTTCTTCATTTCCAAATCTTCTTCTTTTTGAATTTATGTCTTTGTTTCCAAAACTATAACGAAGAGAAAATCTAACATATCTATTATTTCTTTGTTGCCCGTAAACTTGTCTTACACTATTTACTGTGGATTCTAAATTATTAAGTGCTGAGGTGTTAAAAATATCTTTAACAAGTACAGAAAGTTGTAAGCTCTTATCCAAAAACGTTCTACTATATCCTAAATCTAAGCTGAATGTGCTTCCTACAGAAAATAATCCATATTTAATTTCAGATTCATAATTGGCATTAACTTGTAGATTGTTTTTAGTATTTAATTTAAAGTTGTTATTAGAAGAAGCTATATAAGCAAATCCATTTTGGAGAGTTGCATCAAAAGGTTTTGTAAATTCACTCTTAAAGTGAATTAATGTGAAGTTGTTTTGACTTTGTAGCCATTTTAACTTGTTATATGTATAGCTTTCACCAACCCCAAATACATATTGTTTCAAGAAATTATCTCGTGTTACAATTTGCGTATTACTTTCGATATCTGATGTAAATATTGTTCCAGACATATCATTTTTAATATTGAAGAACACGTTGGTTGTCAACGTTCCTTTGTAAGTATGTTTTAATTCGAAATTATCAGTAAATGATGGTTGTAAAAAAGGGTTCCCTTCACTATAAGTATTGCTACTTATAAAAACTCTAAACGGATTCAAATTGTTAAAAGAAGGTCTTTCAATACGCTTACTATAACTAAAAGAGAAGGAATTATTTTCATTTTTTTCATAAGACGCATATAACGTTGGGAATAATTTAGAATACCTATTTGTATTGGTTTGATTTAAATCTTTTGAAAACCCTTCAGTTTGTGTGCTTTCAAAACGTAACCCCATTTGTAATTGCCATTTTTCGTTTAGCTTTTTACTAGCATTAATATATACTGCTTGGTTGTTTTCTGTGTATTCAAAGGTATTTGAAATATTAGTGTCTAAAACAGGAGTGCCACTTTCAGTATTAAAAAATTCTATAGTGCTCTTACTATTTATGCTACTTATTCTTGAGCCGTAAGAGACATTTATACTTTTAAAAGGATGTTCCATATCCACTTTTAAACTTTTATTTTTTATAGATTGCATTGATGTTGTAATTGCGGCAAGATTTACATTTTGAAAGTTATTATTTGTATCAAAACTTTCAGTTCTAAATACTCTATTTCTATCGGCTTCAAACGTAAAATAATCTGCATCTACGGATAATGTTCTGCCCAACGTATCAAGTTTTGTTTCAGCATGTAAATTCAAAGAATGGCTTAAGTTCTCTCTGTTTTCATTCCCATTATTAATTAGAAGAGAATCTATAGTATTGGATGGATTCATTATTCTTGTAATACTACGATCATTAGTTGCTGGTTGCATTTGGTTCCCAAAATACTGTATACCTATTGTTGTTTTGTTTGAAATATCATAATCTAATAATAATCGCCCTGAAAAAGCTTTTTTACTCTCTTTTGTGTCTATAGCGATATCCCATGTACTATTTGGGTAAAATACCTGAAAGTCTTCTAATCCACGAATATTTCCTCTGGTTTTATCTATGCTAGCTGACAGGTTAAGTTTATCTTTTCTGTATGAAAAACTATTTCTAATAGTCGTGAAATTATAAGTGTCAATATTATGAATAACTGACACCGTATTCTTCCATGAATTTTGAACACCAGTTTTTAAGACTATATTAATTAGGCCACCATTGCCTGCAGCATCATATTTAGCAGGCGGTGCTGTAATCACTTCAATTTTTTTAATGTCTTCGCCTGCAATACTATTTAAATAATTCGTAAGCTCTTCTCCAGTGAGAGGAAGAAGTCTACCGTTAATCATAACTTGAGAATTACCCTTTCCGAAAATATTTATTCCCTCGTTTCTAACTTGCAAACCTGGAGTAACTTTTAAGGCGTCTATTGCATCACCATTGCTAGCAGCAATACTGTTAGAAACATTAAAAACGATACGATCTGCTTTTTGTTCAATTAATCTTTTTCTACTAGTAATTACTACTTCTTCAAGTGTATTACTGTCTTCTTTTAAAGTAATAATACCTAAATCAATATTTTCAGCTAAAGTGATGTCTTGTGTATGGCTTATATAGCCAACATAACTAATAGTAAGTTTATAATTATCGTTTTTAGCTTGAATTGTAAAATTCCCATCGAAATCTGAAATGGTTCCAATAATTTCAGCTTCACTATTTTGAAGCACAATATTTGCTCCAGCTACAGGACCTAAGTTATCAGTAATTTTTCCACTTATAGTTTTTTGTGAGAATGTAAGTATTGGAAATACTAAGATTAAAATAAAAGTAATACGGTTCATAATAATTGTTTTAACTATTTACATTTTGTTTGATGCAAATATGTCTCTGAAGAAGAAGCTACACGACCGAATGCAGAAAGTCGAACTCATTTTTTAATGATAAATGCGTTCGACTTTATTTTTTTAAACGTTTGACTTTTTACGAGCCCTAGCTTTTATAGGGCTTTACGGAATGCTGTAGGTGTTTTGCCTGTATGTTTTTTAAATGCAGTATTAAATGAAGATTTTGAATTAAAACCGACTTCATATAAAATTTCGAGTACTGTATACTTCTTTTTTGAAGGGTCTTTTAAAATAGATTTGGCTTTTTCGATACGATAACTATTTACAAAATCGAAAAAATGCTGACCTAACTCTTGATTTATTAAAATAGATAAATCGCGGTGGGCTATATCAATTTGTTCCGATAAGCTTTTCACAGTTAATGAAGGCTCTAAAAAAGGTTCTTCAGTCCCCATATAAGATTTAAGTTGTTTTATCTGATCGTTTTTGATGGTATTCTCATCAGATTTAGATAGCATTTCTTTTGAAAGTTGAAGCTCAACATTTATGCCTCTAAATAATTTTGGAGAGAGTAGCGCTTTAAACACTAGCCAAAAACTGAAAAAGAGCCCAAAACCTAAAAGAATAATTCTAAAAATATTTATAATATCAACGTTAACACTACCATAATCTCGCATGTAACCCTTAATAAATGTTAATAGTTGCCCAATAAGTATAAAAATAATAAGCTGTTTTACCCATCGGTAATTATCAAAAGCTTCTTTACCTGTATAATTTTCAAGAAGTAATTTTCGATATCTAATGATATAATATAGTTCAGCAACTATATAAACAATTTCAATAATTTTTGAAAATACATCTATAATTCGAGCTTCTTTAGTTTCATTAAAGTTTGATAAAAATAATGACTGTGTCTCGTATGATCTTAGAAAGAAGTTAGGAGTTAAAATTATAATGCAAACTAGCCAAGGAATAACATGAACTAGATGTATCCATTTGAGTTTAAAATCTGAATAGATGATAGATAAAATATAGAGAAATAATAGAGGATCTTTGAAGTTAGAGATCTGAATCCTCAACATCTCAATCGATGGCGGTAATGCAATAAAATTATGATAGAAAAAAACACTGATATCTATAGCTGTGATAATTAAAAAGCTAGCGAGTAATTGGTTACTTAATTTTTTAGTAGTTTTTACTGATAATAAAAAAATAGAAAGAAGAACAAATAATAAAACTATTATAAAACTTACAATACTGATTACTGAACTGTTATCCATAGATTTTTTACCTTAAGAATAAGAAATTTTAAGCTTCGTCATCAATTAAAATTTCTAAAATCATAATGGCTGCTTCACTAATTTTTGTGCCTGGACCAAATACAGCAATAGCACCTGCATCAAACAAATATTGATAATCTTGCTTAGGTATCACACCACCAACAATCACCATAATATCATCACGTCCATAGTTTTTTAACTCTTCGATAACTTGAGGAACTAAAGTTTTATGTCCAGCTGCTTGAGAAGATACGCCTAAAATATGCACATCGTTCTCAACTGCTTGTTTTGCTGCCTCTTTTGGAGTTTGAAATAAAGGGCCAATATCTACATCAAAACCAATATCAGCATATCCTGTAGCTACTACTTTTGCTCCACGATCATGACCGTCTTGTCCCATTTTGGCAATCATTATACGTGGTCTTCTACCATCTTGTTCTGCAAAAACATCTGCAAGTTCTTGGGCTTTTTTAAATGAGTTGTCGTTTTCTATTGCTTTACTGTACACGCCAGAGAATGATTTTATTTGTGCTTTATGTCGTCCAAATTCAACTTCAAGTGCATCGCTTATTTCTCCTAAAGTAGCACGCGCTTTTGCAGCTTGGACAGCTAAAGCTAGTAAATTTTCTTCTCCTGTCTTAGCAACTGTTGTCAATTTTAATAATATAGTATTTACATCCTCAGTATTTCTCATAGATTTAATGTGATTCAAACGTTCTATCTGAGAATTTCGAACAGTTTGATTATCTACCTCTAACGTAGAAATAGCGTCTTCTTTTTCTAACTCATATTTATTAACACCAACAATAATATCTTGCCCAGAATCAATTCTAGCTTGTTTTCTAGCTGCGGCTTCTTCAATTCTTATTTTCGGAATTCCAGCTTCAATGGCTTTAGTCATGCCACCTAATTCTTCAATTTCTTGTATTAAAGCCCAAGCTTTTTCAGTAATATCATGTGTTAATTTTTCAACATAAAAACTACCTGCCCATGGATCAACAGTCTTTGTGATTTTGGTTTCTTCTTGTAAATAAATTTGAGTGTTTCTTGCAATTCTAGCTGAAAAATCAGTGGGTAGCGCAATGGCTTCATCTAAAGCATTGGTATGTAAACTTTGCGTGCCTCCAAATACAGCGGCTGCAGCCTCAATAGTAGTTCTAGCAACATTGTTAAAAGGATCTTGTTCAGTTAAACTCCAACCAGAAGTTTGACAATGTGTACGTAATGCTAAAGATTTTGGGTTTTTTGGGTTAAATTGTTTAACAATTTTAGCCCAGAGTATTCGTGCTGCCCGCATTTTGGCAATTTCCATAAAATGATTCATGCCAATAGCCCAGAAAAAAGATAGTCGAGGCGCAAAAGTATCAATATCCATTCCTGCTTTCAACCCTGTTTTTAAATATTCTAGTCCATCGGCAAGGGTATAAGCTAATTCTATATCACAAGTTGCACCAGCTTCTTGCATATGATAACCAGAAATACTGATACTATTGAATTTTGGCATTTTTTTACTCGTATATTCAAAAATATCAGAGATGATTTTCATGGATGGTGTCGGTGGATAAATATAAGTATTACGCACCATGAATTCCTTTAGAATATCATTTTGTATAGTTCCGGACAATTGTTCCAGTTTTACACCTTGTTCTTCTGCTGCAACAATATAAAACGCCATAATGGGTAAAACGGCACCGTTCATGGTCATAGAAACCGACATTTTATCTAACGGAATTTGATCGAAGAGCATTTTCATATCCTCAACTGAATCAATCGCAACTCCAGCTTTTCCAACATCACCAACCACACGTTCATGATCGGAGTCATAGCCGCGATGCGTTGCCAAATCAAAAGCTACTGACAACCCTTTTTGTCCAGCAGCTAGATTTCGTCTGTAAAACGCATTACTTTCTTCTGCTGTGCTAAAACCTGCATATTGCCTTATAGTCCAAGGTCTCCTTACATACATTGTGCTGTAAGGCCCTCTGAGGTAAGGCGGAATTCCTGCAGCAAAATTTAAATGCTCGGTATGTTTAATATCGTCTTCAGAATAATTAGATTTTAGAGCAATACCTTCAGCAGTATCAAACGTATCAACCTTTACTTCTTCATTAGAAATATTAGTTTTTAATGTTATGTGTTGAAGGTCTTTGCGCATTATTTATTCCTTTGGAATTTTATTAAAATCAACTTTGGATTCTGGTTTTTCAGAAACTTTAGATAAATCTACATCAAACAATTTTCCGTAATAAAACTCTAATGCTACATAAGTAGAAAGATATTTGTCACGTATGGCAGCGCCGTAATTAGATTGCAATGCTGGTCCAAATAATTTAGGGCTCATGCTATTGGTTTCAATGAGTGCATTCATCGTAGTTTTTAAGCTCTTATCTAACATATTATCAGAGATACAAGTCATAATACTACTTTGATAATTTAATTTGGTATTTGGATCATTTAGATTCCATAATGCTTCTTTAGACTTCAAAACTTCAAAAATTTTAGCTGAATGTGGAGATACAATATCAGCATACTTTGCACGATTATACATGGCGTTTCTAATAAATTGAGAATAGGCGCGTGTAAGATTAGGAGTTGCTGTTTGATTGGTTTGTCCATATGCTTTTAAAATATCATCTTCAAAAGAAAAAAGTGCTTCATTTAATAGTTTTAAATCAAATTGATCACAATTCACAACAATACCTTTTTCAGAATACTTATAGGTTTCCAAGGTTTTTTCTTCGGCTCCTTTTTTACAACTAAACAATGTGGCTACCACTAAAAATGCAATGATGTTAAATTTTAATTTCATAATGATTACTCTGTTTTTAATCGTTCTTGTTCTAAACTTTCTGTTAAACGTTTTTCTATTATGGGTTCTATTAAAGTTTTTCTTTTTTTTGTTTTTACAAAAGGATAGATTTCTAAATTATCCTTCATTATATCATTTGGATTTGGGTGCTTATTACTACCAAGAATAATTGTATTACCAGCATTAAACTGTTCTTGTTCCTTTGTAGCACTTTCTTTGATTTTTCGCTGAATGGTGCCGTCTTTCAACTGTTTTAAAAATCCGCCATTGGCTTCAATATCTTTAAATAAAGCTAGAGATTTGGACGCTAACTGTTCTGTTAGCGATTCAATATAATAACTGCCATCAGACGGATTATCGACACTATTAAAATAGCTTTCATGCTTTAAAATAAGTAATTGATTTCTTGCTATTCGAGAGCCAAAATCATTATGCTTATGGAATACAGCGTCATACGGCAAATTGCAAATACTATCTGCACCGCCTAAAACAGCACTCATGCACTCTGTTGTGGTACGTAGCATGTTTGTGTTATAATCGTATATCGCTTTGTTTCTTTTGGAAGGTGTCGCAAAAATATGGCATTTGTAGTCTGCAGCATATACATCATTTAGTGTCTCAAAAAGTAATCTTAATGCTCTTATTTTTGCTATTTCAAAGAAGTAATTAGAACCTACAGCTACATTAAATACAATCGCGAGTTTTGCTTTTTTTTCTTTTGAATTAGCTTCAATATAGTTGAAATACTCATTAGTATGAGCTAAAGTATAAGCCAATTGTTGCACCGTATTAGCTCCAGCATTTTGATATAATGCAGCGTCTACTGAAAATGATTTAGAATATTGAAGACTTGTTTCAAATTTGGAAAAATCATCATTTAAGTTTGAATACCAATTTCCAGTTTTTGCCAGATTCCCGATAATATCTGTATTGATATAAATTCTAGATTTTGCGGGAATATTTGAAAGTGTTTTTACAAATACTTCAGAAAGGAAATGCAATTCAAAATAGATAGAAATTACATCAAGATTGATGTTTGATAACAATACTTCAATACTAACATCTTCTGAAGGTACGATGAATTTCATAGCTTCTGCACCTCCATGAATTGCGGAAAGCGCTAATTCATTTGCTTTTTCAGCATGAGATACAAATATCGTTTCACAGATGGTAAAGCGACTAGCTCTTGTTTTAGGAATTTTTGGTAGTTTATTACTAGCGTCAGCATGATAAAAAGGCTTTACCTGAATGCCTTCGTTACTCGTCCAAATGAGTGCATCATTATAGTCCGCTCCTTTTAAATCGAACTGTATTTTTTGTTTCCATTGTTTTGCAGAAACAGATTCAAAGTCATTAAATAACGAGTTACTCATTATCCTTTGTTTTTAAACTGTCTTCGTATTCAATTATAAAAATTTCTTCATTCTCACGCTTCATGTAATATTCTTCGCGAGCAAACTTCTCCAAGCCTTGCTTCGAACTTAATTTTTTGAATTCTTTGTCGTCTTTCTCCTTGTTCTTCCTGTAATATTCTTTTTCTGCTTCTAGATCACTAATTTCATTATTTAATTCGTTATGAATAAACCAAGAATTACTATCAACAAAAATCATCCAAACGACAAAAACCACCAAAATAAGAATATAGATATTCCTTAAAGGTTTTAAAAAGGGGTACTTTGTTTTGTTTTTTTTCATATTTGATATTACAACTTCTCGTTGATTATCGTACGAACAATATCTATTGCAACTGTATTATAATGGTTGTTAGGTATTATGATATCTGCATACTCTTTCATAGGTTCAATAAACTGATCGTGCATGGGCTTTAATGTTGTTTTGTATCGTGTTAGTACTTCATCTAAATCTCTACCACGTTCAGATATGTCACGTTTTAAGCGACGAATTAAACGTTCATCACTATCGGCATGCACAAATATTTTTATATCAAACATCTCGCGAAGTTCAGGATTGGTGAGTATTAAAATACCTTCTACAATCATTACTTTTCTTGGATGTGTTAAAATAGTATCACCAGTTCTATTATGTTTAACGAAGGAGTATACAGGTTGGTGTATGGCTTCATTATTTTTTAATGCTTTTAAATGCTGTGCTAATAAATCAAAATCGATACTTCTTGGGTGGTCAAAATTAATTTTAACACGTTCATCATAACTTAAATGTGAGGTGTCTTTGTAATAAGAGTCTTGAGAAATTACACCTACTTCTCCTTCTGGAAGCTCTTGTAAAAGTTGATTTACAACCGTTGTTTTACCACATCCAGTGCCTCCTGCAATTCCAATTACCAACATATAGTTTTGAGATTTTTAGTGTAAAAACAAAGTTAGTAAATGTAAAATTATAAGGTTGAAATTTGGATTATTTTTTTATGGCTGAAACTTCGGCTTCAGTCACCATTTTTTTATTCGAATTTCCCCAGCTATTATTGATAAAATTCATGACATCTGCTACTTCCTCATCGTCTAATCCCATTGCAGTCATATTGCCATTGTAAGTAATGCCATTAACAGTTATTTCTCCCTTTTGGCCATATTTAATACCCCGAATACTAGCTGCTCTGTTATTTTTTAAATAATCTGATTTTGCCAAAGGCGGATATGTGTTTGCTACACCTTCACCATTTGCCATATGGCAGTTCATACAAAAATCAGTATAAATTTCTTGTCCTCTGGTGATACTCTCTTGTAGTGGATCTTGTTGTTTCAACGTGATAGCGCCAAAAGTTATTACTCCGCTAAAAATTATAAATAAAAATACTTTCATAATACTAATTTAAAATGATTCAGGAATAATTTTAACAATACCAACGCCTTCTACCGCAGCATATAAATAGCCATCAGGAGCTTGTTTTACATTTCTAAATCTGCCTAAACCTTCAAATAATTTTTCTCGTTTAGTTACTTTATTGTCTTTAATTACTAAACGTTCTAGGTATTCAAATTTTAGAGAGCCCACTAAAACACTATTATTCCAATCTGGATATTTTGATGAGGTAGCAAAAGCCATTCCACTAGGAGCTATTGAAGGCACCCAATAAAACAAAGGTTGCTCCATACCTTCTTTTTCTGTGATTTCAGTGAATTTAGTACCACTGTAATTAATGCCATAAGAAATCACAGGCCAACCATAGTTTTTACCTTTTTCAACTATATTTATTTCATCTCCTCCTTTTGGTCCATGTTCATTCACCCAAATTTTTCCAGTAGTTGGATTCATAATCATGCCCTGCGGATTGCGATGTCCGTAACTAAAGATAGCTTGTTTAGCATTAGATTCGTTTACAAAAGGATTGTCTTCGGGAATAGACCCGTCTGCATTTAATCTATAAATTTTACCACCATCTCTAGTGATATCTTGTGGATTAACATCACGGTTGCCTCTATCTCCAATAGAGAAATATAAATAGCCGTCTTTATCAAACTCTAATCTAGAACCCCAATGTTGTCCCTTTTTAGTATTTGGAACGCCTTTGTACAGATGTTCAATATCTGAAAGAGAACTACCATTCAACTTCGCCCGAAAAATTGCTGTGTTTCCACCATCTCCGTCACCTTCAGGTGAGCCATACGAAAAGTAAATCCATCCATTAGTTTTGTAATCAGGATGTAGCTTTACATCCATTAACCCTCCTTGACCTCTTACGTAAACCTCAGGAAGTCCGTCTATAGTGGCTTTCTTGCCATCGATAAAATGAACGAGTGAACCAGTTTTTTCAGTAATAAGAATACTTCCGTCAGGTAAAAATTCCATACCCCATGGAATATCTAATTCTGGAACAACAATCTCTGTAGTATAATTAATTTTTTCAGGAGTTTCTGCAGAAACTTCAGAAGGCTCTTGCTGTGCACATGAGTATAAGCACATCAGTGTAATAGTAAAAAGTGAGGTAAACTGTTTCATTGTCATAGGAATATATAGTAAAGATACATTAAAACGAATAATTTAAAGCGAGACCTGAATAATAATTTACAGGGTTTCCTGGATAAAAATATCTTGGAACATTACCGCCAAAACTACTAGCATTTATTAATATTTGCGATGCATAAAACGTATCAAATACGTTATTAATACCTAAATAAATGTTTAGGTGTAATTGTGATGTTAAGGTATTTTGATAGCCAATTTTTATGTTTGATATGTTATAACTTTCACTAAATAATGTGTTGCTATCGGTTATTGGCATTTCTCCAACATGTTGAAAATTAAAGTTTCCATAGAAGCCAACTCTTGAATTGAAATCTAATCCCAAATTCAAAATATTAGATGGAACTCCAGTAACATCATTACCCGAAAAATCTTCATTTCCATCTATAAAATCGTTGAATTTGTATTGGTTTAAAGTATAACTTCCAAATGCAGAAATTTGAAGGTCATCAGAATTAAAAACATTATAGCTAAAATCAGCTTCTAATCCATCATGATTTGTTTTTCCTGCGTTCACACCGATAAATTCATCTTCAGCCATGCGTCTTGCAACCAAAAGATTTTTAATTGCTAATCGGTAGATTGAAATATTATAGTGTAATTTGTTTTTTAAAGCAGCACCTTTAGCCCCAACTTCAAAATTCCAGCCAGTTTCTGGATTTAAATTATTGTTTATTTGCCCATCGGGGAGCAGTGTTTCTTCTAATGATAACGGTGAAAATCCATGACTAACATTTGCATAAAGATTAGAGTTAGTGTTTATACGTTGTATTACACCTATTTTGGGAGAAACTATACCGCTAAATGTAAAGTTTCCAGATTGATCTGAATTGCTATTAGAAATTGGAAATCTATCTTCTAAATCATATTTAGTTTTATTGAAGTTAAGTCCTAAAATAATATCTGTATTCTTCGAAATATCATATCTGCCTTCAAAAAACAAATTATAATATTGTCGGTTTTCTTTAAAATTTGATAGACTATTACCTTGAACACTTGCGTTTTCTTCTGGAAAATCTTGATATAGGTTTTCAAAGGTTTGATGTTTGTAATTATCTTTAAAGAATTCTAATCCTGCTGTCCAGTATATGGCTTTATTATTAATACTGAAGTTTCCAATAAAACGATGCCTCAATCCATAACCGAAAACCGATTCATCTAAAATGTTAAAGGGTCTTGGTTCGTAAGAATTTCGGAAAGATATAAATGCGCTAGTATTTTGAGAAAGCGTATTGTTGAACTTATGGTGGAGTGTTAGACCTAAGATGCCTCGCTTAGTGTCTTCAAAACCACGTGAGGTGCGCCATGTAAATGCCGCAGTGGAAGGATTATTTCTAAAATCGGTTTCATTCAAAGAACTTGGAATAAATGCCTTTAAATCAGAGAAAGTTCCTAGAATAAAAAGTTCGTTTTTACTATTCAATTTATGAATAGAATTCAAAGTTAATGCGTCTCGGTTATAGTTGTTATTCTCTCTAAATCCATCACTTTGTGTATTACTGTATACTAATTTCAAGCTGTTTGAAGAATTCCCATAATTGACTTGTGATATATTTTTGAATAAACCAAAAGACCCTATTGTTATTTCATTTATAATACTGGTATTATTAAAGCTAGCTGTTTTAGGTAAAAGTTGAATTACTCCACCAAGACCAGCACCGTAAGTACTAGATGTTGCACCTTTAGTAATTTCTATTCGAGAGATAGCGCCCAATTCAAAATCCTCCAAGCTTGTTTCTCCACTGCCATTAGTTAATGGAATATCTTTGAAATAAGCTCTTATTTTAGAGGTGCCAAATAGGTTTCTAGAGCCAACACCTCTGATGGTAATTCGATTGGTGTTTAAAGCGCCAGATTGCATAAAAATTCCAGGAACTCTATTTAAAGCTTCATTAATATTTAAAGTATTGCCTCGTTCAATAGCTTTACTGGAAATAAGTGCAATACTGGAAGTTGATGATTTTAAAATAGTTGGTAAGTGATTGTTGTTAACAACCACTTCACTTAAAGTAGTAGGTTTTTTTTCTAGTAGAATGGTATACGTTTTACCTGATTTTAATTTTAAAGTTTTAGCCGCATATCCATTTTTTATAAACTGGTAATTACCTGAGACACTTATTTTAAATGTTCCGTTTGAACTTATAAATGTTGAATCATTTTTAAATTTTTTTATAGTAACATTTGAAATTAGAGTATTGTTATCAGCATCTAATATTTTACTATAATTTTGACTTTGACCATAGCAAAACTGTAACGATAACACTATAAATAATAAGGGAAGTAGTAGCTCTTTTTTCACCGCCGCAAAGTAGAAGTTTTAAAAAAACTCTAAAAATTTGAAGGACTAAAATTTTCTTAAAAAAATATAGAAGAACTCCTTAAAAGAAGTATATTTGCATCCGCTTAGATAATCATTCGGGGTGTAGCGTAGCCCGGTTATCGCGCCGCGTTTGGGACGCGGAGGTCGCAGGTTCGAATCCTGCCACCCCGACCAAGAAAAGCCAGCAATCTTTAAGATTGTTGGCTTTTTCTATTTAGGAACGTTAAAAGTATTTGCTTTTACAAGTGGATACATAGAAAACGACAAAGTGCTTGTAAAGCACTGGCTTATTTTGAGCAACAACTCAATTTCAGGATCGCCATTGGTAATCTTGCCACCCCAACAAAAAGCCTTGAAATTAAGTTTCAAGGTTTTTTAATTAGTAGTTATAGATTTTTAGAACTCTTTTTTAATTGATTTTTAAGAACAATTTCCACATTCCCCAACCATAAGTAAATTTATAGAGTCAATTTTATACCCTTCAACAGGTGGTAGAGTAAATGTAACAGGTAAACATTCAACTTCTCCGCAAGTCTTACATTGAAAATGGGGATGAATGTCATTATGAGTTTCACAAGAGCAGTCTTGACATTTAGCATACCATTTTAAGCCACCTTTACCAATAAAAGAATGTACTACACCATCATCCATAAGCTTATCTAGAATGCGATACACAGTAGTCTTATTCATTTGCGATTCTAAAGATTTAACCAAGTCTACCACAGATATGGCACGATTATCTTGATTAAATATATCCATTAATATTTTCACCTGTTTTGTTTGTCTTGTTATTCCCATAATACAAATATATTGCAACTAAGTTGCATTTTAAAAAAAACTAAAGTAATATTGCAACTCAGTTGCATTAAAATTGTTTAAATGATATTTTATATAAAAAAATCAGATTCAATAGGCATATTATCCAGTGGCTTGTGCCTCGCACATTGTATCGCAACTCCACTTTTATTTGCTACACAAACACAGATATTTCGTTTAGGCGAAAATAAACCTTTATGGTGGTCCAGTTTAGATATTTTTTTCCTAATAATTTCTGCTTTTGCAATATATAAATCTAGTTCGAATGTGTCAAAAAAATGGGTTGGTATTGCACTTTGGATAAGTTGGTTTATGTTGTTTTTTATTATAATAAATGAAAAATTGGAATGGTTAGGAATACCCGAATCTGCCATATACCTACCTTCTTTAAGTTTAATATTCTTGCATTGGTATGGTAGTATGTTTTGCCAATGTAAAGATGAAAAATGTTGTGCAAATGGGCTTTGACAAAATGGATAAGCATAACGTTGAGTTTATTGGCAATAATCATATTGCTACAAATATATCCACACCTTTAGTGTTTAATGCTTTTGAAAAATCTGATGATGAAAAAATAGCAAATATCCAGATACATTTTCAAAAGATAATGGAAGAATTGGGGCTAGATATTTCTGACGATAGCTTATCAGGAACACCTTACCGTGTTGCAAAAATGTATGTGAAAGAACTTTTTTATGGTTTAAACCCTAAGAATAAACCTAAACTGTCAACTTTTGACAATAAATATGGCTACAAGAAAATGTTAATTGAGCAGAACATCACATTAGATTCCTCTTGTGAGCATCATTTTTTACCAATCACGGGTTTTGCGCATGTAGCCTATATTCCCGAAGATAAGGTTATTGGACTTTCTAAATTGAATCGTCTAGTGGATTATTATGCACATCGCCCCCAAGTTCAGGAGCGTCTTTGTTTGCAGATTCTGAATGATTTACAAGAGGTTTTAAAAACTAAAAGTGTTATTGTGATGATTCAAGCAAAACATCTTTGTGTATCCTCCAGAGGAATTAAGGATAAAAGTAGTTTCACCACAAGTTTAGAGTATGGTGGAAAGTTTGAAGAAGAGGTCTGTAGGAATGGGTTTCTTAATGCAATTAATTACAAATTAAAGTAACAAATACCATAAAATACAATGCTAAAAGCCAATAAACTTTGTATGCGCTACGACGATGTCATGGCACTAAGTGATTTAAGTTTTACCGTAGCTCCAGGAGAAATTTTTTGCTTGTTGGGGCAAAATGGAGCAGGTAAAACCACTACAATAAATATTTTTTTAGGGTTAATCATGCCTACTTCGGGAGAAGCATTAATTGATGGTATTTCGGCAAAGCAGAAATCCGCAAGGGATGTTATAGCTTATATTCCAGAGGTTGTACAATTGTATGGACACCTATCAGGACTGGAAAACCTTGACTTTTTTAGTCGTTTGGCAGGCTTTATTTATACTGAAGAAGGACTTAAGGGGTTACTAAAAAAGGTAAACTTACAAGAAGAGGCACACCAAAAAAGGTTGGTTACTTATTCTAAAGGAATGCGCCAAAAAGTTGGGATAGCCATTGCTCTTGCTAAAAAAGCCTCTTATATTCTTATGGATGAACCAACTTCTGGTTTAGATCCAAAAGCATCTGTGGAATTTGCTGAACTATGTAAGGAATTATCTGCTGATAATGTCGGTATTCTCATGGCGACACATGACATTTTTAATGCGGTAAATATAGGTTCAAAAATTGGAATCATGCGAGAGGGTAAATTGGTGCAAACTGCCGATACCTCCAAAATTTCTGCACAACAGCTTCAAGAGTTATATATCAAAACAATTAATTAATTATAAACAACTAAAAATGAATTTTAATAGAATAGTATTTGCTATCATTCTTTTAGCACTTAACGTAGGGTATGCTCAATCTGAAATTAGTGGAAGGGTATTGGATCAAAATAATGTGTCAATACCTGGCGCTAATGTTATTATAGCAGATCAAGCTTCACAGAAAAAAGGGGCTTCTACCGATATAGATGGAAATTTCAGTATTCAAGTAACAGAAAGCGGGATTTACAATTTACGCATTACTTTCATAGGTTTCAAAACGTATAAAAAAACACTTGAAATCACTGCAAACCAAGATATAAATTTAGGCACAATTATGCTAATGGAATCTACAGAGTCACTTCAAACTGTAGAAATCGTAGGGCGACAACGAAAAGATTACAACAGTGATTATTCATTTTCTGCCACTAAAATCGCCATTAAAAATAAAGAATTACCACAAGCAGTAGCCACCGTAACCAAGGAACTTATTGATGACCGTTTAGCATTTCAATTACCTGATGCTGTTAAAACAGTAAGTAATGTTTCGGTGACAGGCTTGTACAATCACTACAATATTCGTGGTATTACCCAAGCTGATGATGGGCAAATCATCAATGGTATGCGTACACGTCAATATTATTTTTTACAACCTATTACGTCGCACTTAGAACGTGTTGAAGTTATTAAAGGACCGTCGTCGGTAACGTTTTCAAGTGCAGATCCCGGAGGAACTGTAAACATGGTAACTAAAAAGCCATTAACTGAAAAAAGAAGTGCAATAGGTTTAACAACAGGGAGTTTTGGGACATTACGAGCAACAGCAGATTTTACTGGCCCTTTGAACGATTCTGAAACCTTATTGTATCGTTTTAATGCCGCCTATCAAGATGCAGATTCATTTAGAGATGTCGTAAATAATAATGCTATTTTAATTTCACCGTCATTAAGTTACATCCCAAATGAAACAACATCACTTAATGTAGAAATGATTTATAGCGATGCGGAAGGTAATTTAGATAGAGGGCAACCAATTTTTGGTGCTATTAATGGTGAATTCGACATAAATAGCACACCAATTACTAGAAATGTTGGCGCATCTAACGATCATTACAAGAACAAAGAACTTATGTTTATGGCTAGTTTTAGCAAAAAGTTTACTGAAAACTTTGGTTTTAATGCGCAATACATGAAACAAACTTGGGATGAGGACTTGGCAGAACATAGATTTGATGGTGCGGCTGTTGATATTGATGGTAATGTGATTCCTACATTGGCAAGATTACGATATGATCAAAGACAACAATTTTGGGAAACGAATAATTTTAGCGGCTATTTCGATTATACTATCAAGAATGATAATTTCACTAATATAATATTGGTGGGTTATGATGCCACACGTTGGGAAAGAAAGATTGGAGCAGGGTTTTTGCGTGCTAGAAGGTATCTTACGGTAAGCGGTGGTCAGTCTAATTTTGATCCATCTAATCCAGATAATTTTCAGCAAATGGAAGTTAATGGTGTAACTATGCCAGTACCAGCCGTTCCGCATTTTGATTTAGAAAACCCTTTTAATGGTGCCAGAAATACAAATGCTTACAACCTTTCTGAATTGTCAATTCCTGCAAATTTAACATCATCAAATGGTATTTATCTTCAAAATCAATTTAAGATTGGAAAGTTTTCAGCTTTATTCAATTTAAGGTATGAATGGTTTACTGATATTTTTGATTACGAAGGTGACGAGCAAGAATTTAAAACAAGTGCTTTCGTACCAAGACTGGGCTTAACATATGAAGTTACTAAAGATATCAGTGCATATGCAACATACTTAGGAGGATTTCAACCACACACCAATACCGTGTCGTTATCGCCAACTGCAGAAGGTTTCTTTTGGGCTGCATCACCTGCAAGATTTGATCCTTTAGAAAGTAGCCTAACGGAAGTAGGGGCAAAAGGAGAATTTTTAAATGGTAAAATATTTGCCAACTTCGCCATTTTTGAGATTACCCAAAAAAATATTTTATTAGGAGATACCTATGATTTGGATAACTTAACAACTAGAGGTGAGCAGCGCAGTAGAGGTTTTGAAATGGATATTTCTGGTTATGTAACGCCAAATTTTCAACTTGTAGCGTCTTATGGTTTTGCAGATGCTGAAATTGTAGAAGATGCTGTTGAAGAATTTATAGGACAACGTATTGGAGGCGCTCCTAAGCATAATGCTAATTTTTGGGGTCGCTATGATTTTACAAGTAAAACTTTAAGAGGGATTGGTATTGGTTTTGGAGCACAGTATATGGGTGACAGATTTACTTGGTACAATCCTACTTACGATACAGATAGATTATTATTGCCAGATTATACAATATTTGATGCTGCAGTCTATTACAAGCCAAATAATACAGGTATTCAGTTAACTTTAAAAATAAATAATTTATTTGATGAGACATATTGGTTAGGTGGTCTTAACCCCTCTAGGTTAGGTCCAGGAGCACCAAGAAACTTTTTATTAAATGCAACGTATAGATTTTAGTTTTCATGCGAAATAATGTTGTTGTTTTATTAGGGAGACAGTTTTTCAAAAAGGCCTTTTTCACCAAAGGTCTTTTTGTACTGTTATTGCTCTTTTGGGGCGTTTTGGCTTATGTAACTATTGATGGTTGGCAAGCTTTTGAAGTATATCATGGTAGTATAGAACACCATCAGGAAGAGTCTCGCGAAAGTTGGGAGGCTAATCCAGATAAGCATCCCCACAGAATGGCGCATTTTGGGTCTTTCGCATTTCGATTACAACATCCGTTGCGCATTTTTGATTCTGGGATTGAAACCTATACTGGTAATTCCATGTTTCTGGAGGCGCATAAACAAAATACGGCAAACTTTTCAGAAGCCACACTATCCACTGGTTTGGTACGCTTTGGAGATTTAAACATAGCCCTGTTGTTACAATTGATTTTACCCTTAGTCATTTTCTTTATTGGCTATGCCTCCATCACTTCTGAAAAAGAAAATGGGACACTTAAAATTATTTACATACAAGGTACTACCATGAAAGATATTCTATTAGGAAAAGCTTTAGGGCTGTTTTTGATATCTGCATTGTTTTTTGTCCCTGCATTATTAACCTTGTGTAGTATTGCTTTTATGGAAAATCATGTGATGAATACTGCATTAGTATTACGAACACTATTGATTTCAGTAAGCTACGTGTTATTTTTTATGATGTTATGTGGTATCACAGTGATTATTTCTGCTTGGAGCAAAAATTCTAATACCGCTTTGTTGCGCTTATTGGGAGGTTGGTTGTTGTTTTTTATCATTGTTCCAAAAACGGCGCAGGTACTTGGAAACTCAATATATCCTAATCTTTCAAAAATTGAATTTCGTACAGCTATAGAGGAAGAAGTTGCCAAACAAGGTGATAGTCATAATCCAGACGATCCATATTTTAATACCCTTCGCGATTCGCTTTTAAACGCTTATAATGTCTCCGATGTAAAAGATTTACCAATAAATTATGGTGGTTTCGTTATGAGTAAAGGCGAAGAACAAACAGCTAAGATTTATAAACTTCAACACGAGAAGCTTATAAATACCTATAGAAAGCAAAATAGTATTACTGACGCTTTGGTGTTAATAAATCCGTATTTAGCCATCAAAAATTTGTCTATGGGCTTATCGGCAACGGATTTTGATACTTATGTGAATTTCTTAGAACAAACAGAAGCTTACCGTTACAAGCAGTCACAATATATGAATGGGCTTCAAATGAAATTTATCAGTAATAATGCGAAAGGAAGTGAGGGAAAAGTGCATGTAGTGGACAAATCTTATTGGAAGGCGGTGCCTAAGTTTAACTACGAATTTTTGTCTGTAGCAAAAATTTTGAAAAATCAAATTATTGCGATTGTAGCTTTGGGTGTGTGGCTCATTTTCATTTTGATTATTATAACAAAATTTTCTAACCGATTTAAAATTATTTAACGATGTACGCATTACTAATTAAGCAATTTTTTAGGTTGAAAACAGTATGGTTATCCTTTTTTATACTTATGATTCTTGGAGGGTTAAGCATTGGTACAGGAAAGCAATTCCTGTTACAAAAACAAGAAACCATTGCAAAAACCATTGAGCATCAGCAAAAGCATTTGGAAACCCAACGCCATCATAATAAGGAAGATATTGGCTTATTGTCCTATTATCTAAAGTTTTCATTTATCAATCCCGTGAATCCTTTAGCGGGACTTTCTATTGGACAAAGTGATGTAAATTCAAATATACAGAGTGTAAGCATTACAGCTTTAGAGGGGCAGAAGCATGACATTGATTTGGTAAACCCAATGCGATTACAAGTTGGAAATCTTGACATAAGTTTTTTACTGATTTTCTTATTTCCTTTGATAATCATTGCGCTTAATTTCAATGTTTTATCAGAAGAGGAAGAAAATGGCACCTGGAAAATGATAACGATTCATTCCAAATCTTCTTTCAGATTTTTACTGATGAAACTATCTATCCGTTTTGTTTTTGTTTCGGTAATTTTAGGGCTATTGGTTTTGGTAGCCAAAGTGGTGTTAAATATTCCGTTCAATAAAGAATTTATGAATGTTTTAGTGATGAGTTCTTTATATATTTTGTTTTGGTTTGCGCTGTGTTTCTTTGTGATATTATTGCGAAAATCCTCAAATGCCAATGCGATTATTTTACTCTCTAGTTGGTTACTTTTGGTAGTGTTCTTACCAGTATTTATAAATAACTACATAAATAACAAGCTGCCTGTTGATGAAGCGTTTACGATGGTTATTAAACAGCGCGATGCTTACCATGAAAAATGGGACACAGATAAAAAAGAAACCTTAGAGCGTTTTTATGAGCATTATCCTCAATTACAAAAATATGGGTTTAAAACTGAGGGTTTTTCATGGTTATGGTATTTTGCCATGCAACAAATGGGTGACGATGACTCAAAAGCTGAAAGGGATGCTTTGTATAATAAGATTAAGCAAAGAGAGGAGTTAAGTCAAAAGATAGCTCAATTTTTTCCACCGTTGCAATTACAACTGTCTATGAATGAGATCGCCAAAACGAGTTTATCTAGCCATGTGGATTTTTTAAATGCTACAACTAAGTTTCATGAAGATATCCGTTTAGATTTATATCCTGTTATTTTTGAGGAACATCATCCAGATAGTGTAGATTTTGAAAAGTATAAACCTGAATTTTTCAGATCTGAATCTAACTTCAGTTTGATTAAAAATTCGTTATCAATGATTTTGATTACGATAATTCTAATTGGTTTTGCCTTTTTTAGACACTTAAGGTATTTTAGATAAGATGAATTCAAAAAAGAGACTTCATTAGTATTTTCATTCTATTAAGATGTGCCTATCTTTCATAAAAATCAATTGACTATATGAAAATAAAGTATGAAACTGTGTTCATAGATTACTTTGTTAAAACTATTGCTACTATTGACTATGTTTTTGAGTGAATTTTAAAACTGTTTTACCAAAGAAATCTTTGATATAAATTGTTGTTCCTGTAGAGTAGAAAAGGCATCATTTAAATTAGAGTCATTAAATACTAAATACACAAAAGACAATGGCATATACTCCCAACTCGCTCTAATATTCCATCGTCCTTGGTTATCAAAACTATTGTATTGATAAAATGTAGATAATTGTAGCCTCGGATTTAAAGCAAACCTTGATCCAACTGAAAAAAGATTTGTAGATAGGTTTTGTTGAGCCTGGCCAATACTTTTTAAGTCATTATGCTCATAATCAAAATTTAGAGCTACGTGTGGAATTGGTGCTAGTCTACCCGAAGCCTTATAGGTCTGTCGCGAACCATCATAAAAATCACCAAAATTATAGCTACCACTTAAAGACCATTTTTTAGACCTATCAGTATAATATCTTAGGGTAAATCTTGTGTAATAATAGCTGTCTTGTTCTATTTGCAATCCTAACGGCGCAAAATTAAAATTTATATTTTGCCATGTAGGTGTTAAGGAACATTCAAAAAAACTATTGTCTTTAAACCATACATAAACAGGAAAAATGTAAAGATTAGCCTGTTGAAAATTTGAAGGGTCTGAAGCATCGTGATTATAACTAGCAAACACCCCAGGATCCCAACGCCTTATCCAGTTTGCTTTTTTGGGTCTCCAAATGTAATACCCGCCTGGATTATGACTGATAACGTTAGACTGCCTTACAAAACCCATTGCAGGATTATATTTAGCATCTGTATAATCTGTTGACCAGCCATAATAAAATTTGTTACTTCTTTTACCTGCAAAAAGCCTTCCAGCAATACCTGTTTCTCCTGTAACTTCATCAATAGATGTGGTAAGTAGGTAGTTAATATCCCATTGACTAGTTGGACGAATACGACCGTCTAACGATATAGTCGTATTGTTGTTGGATTTGAAACCCAATGCATTGGATGAATTATCCAGCCTGTGGGTAACCATAACGCCTATGTTGTTTTCCTCCCCATAATTGCGCAAGTATCTGGCTACTCCAAAATTGGAAGCGCTAGAATTGTTAGTTGCACTTTGTCTTACCAAAAGTCCAGCAATAGCCTCCTTTTCTGTACGCTTTGTATATCTAGCTCCTACATCAATAGGAGCAGTTTCTGCATTAAAACTACCTTGAAGCCCTATCCGTCTACTAAAAAATGGACGAATTGCCGTTTGATTTCCTCCTGCCCAAATTCCAGAATTTTCAAGAAAAAACTGCCTTTGTTCAGGGAAAAAGATATTAAAGCGTTCTAAGTTATTTACGGCGCGATCAACATCCGCTTGAGCAAAATCAGTGTTAATAGTTAAATCGAAAACAGAGTTTGGGTTAATTGCCCATTTTGCATCCCCACCAATTTTTAATTTATCTACTGAGTTTGTAGCTCCATTTTTAATATTGTCATATTGATACAGCGTATATGGTTCAATACGAATATTAGCGGAAGGAGGAGGTAATTTTATACCTACTAATTTGGCAGCATAAGTCATACGGTAAGGTGTAAATGATTGAGGTATTGCAGGAAACGTTGATACTTCAATATTTCGTCTGGCATATCTTACCATAGTTATTCCCCATTCTATCGGTTCTCCTTGTTTTGATTTGTTGTAACGTAATGTTTTAAATGGAATCGCGAATTCTATAGAATGCCCATTTTTTGTTCTTTGTGTTCGAACTTTCCAAAGTGTATTCCATCCTGTATCATAATTATTTCCATTAAAATTTTGAAAATCTCGTTGGTTTCCATAGGGTGTGGTTTGAAATGCTTGAGCATACTGCTTTAGATTTTGTGGGTCTAGTGCAATACCAAAAATATCATTTTCACCCCAACTAAAGTCTCTTCGTAAATCCTGAACTCTAATTCCTTTAATACCTGTAGAATCTTTACAGAAAGCCGCTATATAAAGATTTTTATCATCAAATAGAAATTTTACTTCCGTTTTAAATTTGACTTTTCCACCTTGTCGAGGTTCTGTTCTAAAAAAGTCTGAAATAGTTTCGGCATTATTCCAATCCTTTTCATCAATTCTCCCATCAACCATAATTTTACTTGTAGCTTTATTAACATGAATTATAGGAGGATTATCAGGAGGAGGGAAGTTCGCATCCGTTTTTTGGGCATAAACATTACCGAAAATGAATAATATTAAAAATGATATTCGAAATACGTTATGCAAAATATGATGGATATATATCTTACAAAAATAGTAATTTTTGACACTAATGCAACTCAGTTGCGTTAATTATTATCTATATTTTAAATACCATTAAATCTATATCTTGGTAATATTAAAGGCAATTAAATTTTATTCTTTGAAAGGTCTTTTCAGTTTACGACATTTTGAGGTATATCATTTAAAAAAGCACTCAAGTTATCAACTGTTGTTTGCATTAAGCGTTGTCGTGCTTCTTTTGGTGCCCATGCAATATGTGGAGTTATAATACAGTTCCTTATGTCTAATAAGGGATTATTCTTTTGCATCGGTTCTTCAGAAATTACATCAATCGCAGCACCTGCTATACGATTGTCATTTAAAGCATCAGCTAAGTCGTGTTCATTTATCAGTGGTCCTCTTGAAGTATTAATAAGAAAAGCACTGTCTTTCATCTCATTAATCGAAGCTTTATTTATGATATGATTTGTTTCTGAAGTTAATGGACTATGTAAACTTATAATATCTGAATTTCTCAACAGCTCATCTAAATTAACAAACCTTAAAGTATCAGATTCTAACTCAGGATAGACAGTTCTATTATAAACTAAAACATGCATCCCAAAAGCTTCAGCAAGTTTTGCCGTAGCTTTACCTATTTTTCCAAAGCCTATCATTCCTATGGTTTTATCAGCTAATTCAATCAACGGGTAATTCCAAAACGAAAAATCTTTACTTCTTATCCAGTCACCTTGCTGAACAGCTTTGTTATGTGCACCAACATGATGACACAATTCTAAAATCAACGCCATGGTAAATTGCGCTACAGCTTTAGAACTATAATCTGGTACATTGGTGACCGTTATACCTTGTATTTTAGCAGTTTTGATATCAACAATATTAAAGCCAGTTGCTAACACACCAATATATCTTAGTGAAGGTGAGTTAAGCAGTACCTCTTTATTTATAGGTGTTTTATTAGTGAAAATAATTTCAGCATTATTGATATTTTTGATGATCTCATTATTGTCGTATGCTGTTCTATCATAAACAGTAATATCTCCAAATTGTTTTAAATCATCCCAATTTAAATCACCTGGATTTAAAGTATATCCATCTAGAACTACTATCTTCATGTTGTTTTGTTTTGCAGCTAAAGATAATATTTATGATATAATAATGGATACTAAAACTTTATTCTAATCGAATATAGTTTTCAGCAAAAAGCGGATGACCTTCTGCATCAATTTGTATTTGACTATAGGTGTTTTCACCTAAATCGTAATGAAAAACAAATTCAGGATTTTGTTGAATATATTTGCTCATTTCTACTGAGCCATAATCTAAAATTTCTGTTAGAAGGCTATCGGTAATTTTATACTTCCCGTAACCAAACCATTCCGTTGAATCTGCTGAAATATTTCTACACCACATAACTTTTGTAGGTGTAAATATTTTGATGTGTCTATTGGCTTCGTTAGAGGCGAAACTATCAACTATTTCTCCGTTATCTCCATAATTATAGAAACTAGTACGTTCCCAAACTCCAATTATAGATAAAGTTTCATCCTCTACATTTTCAATCACTATTTTAGATTCTTCTGATTTTGAATTATTACATGAGGCAAAAATAACCAGTAAGGCAAGTAGTAATAAGCTATTAGTTTTCATAATGTTTAGTTAATTTAGTTTATAACAATTTACAAAAAATAATAACATGAAACTGCTGATTTTTAATTTATTAACAGTTTAAAGAAGGGAGCTAAGGTTGCTTTTCACTCAAGTATTTCCAATATCTTTTAGGTACATGCTTTACATGTAATGCAGTATTGACACGCTCTTCAATATTTGTACTCTTAAAATAGTTTTTCCAAAGCGATTCATATTCATTTTCTTTAGTAGTAAATAATTCTTTTTTAATTGAATTTATATCGAAGTCGATAGTTATCACTTCTGTTTTATTTAAATCATAAAATAGTCCGTATTTACGTTTTAAATCATAAATAATCCATTTTTGATCCGCATACCTTGTCGTAAAGTGTTTATTAATTAGAGGTAGCACATTAAAATCTGGCTCAATTTTAGAAAAATAAATACCATCTTTAGTTTGTTGAAACCTAACGAAAGCTTCCATTCTATGCTTTTCTCTACTTACTTTTCTTGCTGTTTTTGAGAGCTCTAAAACGTTAGTATCACTAAAATCTGAGATAACATTTTGTTGTGTATTAAAAGCATACTTTATAACCATGAATATTACGTTTTCTATATCAGCTATGTCACTTAAAAAACTATAATATAAAACATTGCACCCACTTGACTTTAATAGTTTTTTTATGCCAAGCCATACGCGTTTAGCATTTTCATGATTAGAAATTATTGTATGATGTTTGCCAAATAATTCATCTTGAAACGTATTCTCCTTTTTAATAACAGGATTTGCAATACGTCTTTCATAGATTTCAAAAACAGAAGATAGGAAACCATCAAAAGAACCATCGTAAAGTAGCGTAGTGGCTTGCATTATGTAAAAAGTGCTAATTGTCCTGTAAAAGCTTTCTTGTGTTTGCTGTTAGAGCTGTTTACGATTATTTGTTTTAGCTGTGCAGCAGAATAATCTTTAGTTTCAAAATATCTTGAATTGCAAGTGATGAAATATTTCGCTCTATTTAATTTAACCCCAATAGTTTTTAAGTGTTCCCAGTTTAAATTCCTGAAACGCCTTGCGTTTAATATTTTATTTACTGAAACCATACCTAAACCAGGAACTCGAGCCAATAGCATTTTGTCCGCTTTATTAACATCTACAGGAAACTGATTTAAATTACGAAGTGCCCAAGTTAATTTTGGATCTATATCTAAATCTAAATTTGGATGGTTTGAATTTAAAATTTCACGAATATCAAAACCGTAGAAACGTAACAACCAATCTGTTTGATATAAACGGTTTTCTCTTAAAACGGGTACCTCAGTACCAATCATCGGTAGGCGTTTGTCATAACTCACAGGGATATATCCAGAATAGTAGACACGTTTTAAATCAAACTTGTTATACAAATAGTTAGAGGTATACATTATTTGCATATCGTTCTCACCACTAGCGCCAATAATCATTTGAGTACTTTGTCCTGCTGGAGCATATTTTGGAGTGCTTTTTATAATCTTTTTTTCAGATTTATATTGAATGATTTCATTTTTAACCTTTTTCATTGGT
Source organism: uncultured Flavobacteriaceae bacterium (assembly GCA_947502975.1). GTDB lineage: Bacteria > Bacteroidota > Bacteroidia > Flavobacteriales > Flavobacteriaceae > Jejuia. The sequence goes on along the minus strand of CANNBV010000005.1, from coordinate 259,356 downwards.
TTGATGAAATCATCATGATTTTTATCTGGAGCCAACCGTTTCAATCCTTCTTTTGTTGGAATCTCTATATTTACGCTTAGCCTATCTGCATACAAACCTGCCTCTCGCATCAATTCATCTGAAGCACCTGGAATTGATTTCAAATGTATATATCCATTAAAATTTTCTTCCAATCTAAGTTTTTTGGCAACTGCTACTAAGCGTTCCATTGTATAATCTGCATTTTTAAATATTCCAGAGCTTAAAAAAAGCCCTTCAATATAATTTCGCCTGTAGAAATTGATAGTTAAATCTACAACTTCTTGAACTTTAAAAGCAGCACGTTTTATGTCATTACTTTTTCGTGTAACACAGTAAGCGCAATCAAAAATGCAATGATTAGTTAGTAGTATTTTTAATAGTGAAACACAACGGCCATCTTGTGTGTAAGTATGGCAAATACCCATGCCAGTTGCATTTCCTAAACCCTTATTTGTGTTTTTTCTATTACTGCCACTTGAAGCGCAAGACACATCGTATTTTGCAGCATCAGCAAGTATATTAAGTTTCTCTCGAATACGTTCGAAGGACATAAGTTCTGTTAAGTTAAAAAGTGATGGGTAGATTTGGAAATCTGTTCACTCAAATATAGTGAAATATGCAGTTGCAAAATGTTAAAATGTAAACGTTTTTTCAACCATAAGTAGCAGTTATTGGCTTATAGATAGTGTTAATAACTTCTATGTAAGGTTTGCGTCAAAAATTCTACTTTTGTTGTACTAAATTGATAAGATTATGGCAGAAGATATAGAAAGAGTAAAATGTTTAATTATTGGTTCTGGACCAGCAGGATATACTGCGGCTATTTATGCAGCAAGAGCCAACATGAGTCCTGTTTTATATCAAGGTTCTCAACCAGGAGGACAGTTAACAACGACAAATGAAGTGGAGAATTTTCCTGGGTATCCAGACGGAGTTACTGGACCAGAAATGATGATGCAGTTACAAGCTCAAGCTGAACGTTTTGAGACTGATGTGCGTAATGGTTGGATTACTAAAGTTGATTTTTCTGGAGAAATTCATAAAGTATGGGTGAACGATGAGAAAGAAATTCATGCTGATACTATTATTATTTCTACAGGTGCTTCGGCAAAATATTTAGGTTTAGATTCTGAACAAAAATATTTAAAACTAGGCGGTGGTGTTTCTGCGTGTGCGGTTTGTGATGGCTTCTTTTACAGAAATCAAGAAGTGGTAATTGTAGGAGCAGGAGATTCTGCTTGTGAAGAAGCGCATTACCTGTCTAAGCTTTGTAAAAAAGTAACAATGTTGGTAAGACGAGATGAATTTAGAGCTTCTAAAATTATGGAAGCCCGTGTTAAAAATACGGAAAACATTGAGATTTTATTCAATACTGAAACTGATGAGGTTTTAGGTGATGGACAAGTTGTAACAGGTGTTCGTGTATTTAATAATCAAACCAAAGAGAAGCACGATATTGAAGCCACAGGGTTCTTTGTAGCTATTGGACATAAACCTAATACAGACATTTTTAAGGGGTATTTAGATTTAGATGAAACGGGTTATATCATAAATGTACCAGGATCATCCAAAACTAATGTTGAAGGTGTATTTGTATCTGGAGATGCGGCAGACCATGTGTATCGTCAAGCTGTAACAGCTGCAGGAACTGGCTGTATGGCTGCTTTAGATGCTGAACGTTACTTGGCGGCAAAAGATGCAACATTCGAAGTATCTACTTCTACATACAACTAGTTGACAAAATAAATTTCATAAAAAAAGCCAAAGTTTATCCTTTGGCTTTTTTTTGTGATTATTTAAAAATATGTTTTCTTTGAAAACTAATTTTAAAAAACGGGATGTGGCCCTTCGACTTCGCTCAGGATAAACTGTACCATAGTTATATTTTGGTGTAATCGAGAAACCACTTGACTTAGATTTTATATCTATTTTTTATTATAATTCCGGGATGTGGCGCAGTCCGGTTAGCGTACACGGCTGGGGGCCGTGTGGTCGCAGGTTCAAATCCTGTCATCCCGACAAAATGGGTTTAAATAGACACTATTAAAAGGTTAATTAAATGGTTATCAGTAGTTTAATTTTTATTGATTTCATTTGATATCAAAATAGGACATCTCTCAAGGTGTCCTATTAGGTGTCCTATTTTTTAGGAAATGTTTTCCTATATTTGATTAGCTCTTACTTGATTCGACTTCATAGCGGTTTGGCTTTCGTTTAACGGATTTATTCATTAAAACGAAAGTAATGACAACTTCAGAAACATTCAGTGTTCATTTTTGGTTAAAAAAAACAGCCATAAAAAAAGACGGAACAGTTCCAATTTATGCAAGAATTACTGTTGACGGCAATAGGGCAGATATAAGCGTAAAAAAATCAGTCAATGAAAAATATTGGTGTCCCATAACGCGTCGTGTAAAAATAAAATCTTCAAATGCAAAAAATATTAATGATGCATTAAGTAGCATTTATTCTAAATTGGTGGATTGTCATGATATACTCAAAGATAGTGGAGTTGTAATTTCTGCATTAACAATTAAGCTAAGATATTTAGGAAAGGATAAGCCCGTTGTAACAATTATTGACTTAATGAATTACCATCGTGAGAACGATTTAGAAAAACTAGCGCCCGGAACAGTAAAGAATTATCCATCTACAGAAAAGTATATCAAACGTTATATCTTAAAAGATTATAAATCTTTAGATTTCAATTTGAAAAAGGTTGATTATGCATTTGTTGTAGGCTTTGAGAGCTACTTGAGAAATTGTCCTCCACTTAGAAAGTCACAGCCATTAAGCAATAATGGCATAATGAAGCATATGGAACGGTTTCAAAAGCTAACTAACTTGGCTCTTAAGCATGGATGGATTAAAAATAATCCCTTTTCATTATACCAATTGATGTTTGAGGAATTTGAAAGCCCTTTCTTAGAGCAATGTGAAATAGATGCTATCATGTCACTTAACACAGATAAATTGAGTGTTCAGAGGGTTAGAGATGTATTTATTTTTTCATGTTACACGGGATTGTGCTATGTTGAAGTCAAAAATCTAAGAGAAAAAAACATTGTTACAGGGGTAGATGGTGAGAAATGGATAATGATTAGGAGGCAAAAAACCAAAGTACCAGTTAAAGTACCACTTTTAGATGAAGCTAAAGAAATATTAGCGTCATATAAAGATTATCCTTTTGAGGTTAATGAGAGTAAGCTTTTGCCAGTTCTAAGCAGTCAAAAAACAAACCATTACTTAAAAGTAATTGCTAAAATATGTAATATTGATAAAAAACTAACTTTTCATGTAGCCAGACACACTTTCGCAACAACAATAACGCTTTTAAACGATGTACCTATTTCAACAGTTTCTAAATTATTAAGTCACAAAAAATTATCAACTACTCAAAAATATGCCAGAGTGATTGAAAAGAAGATAAGTATGGATATGCGGGAATTGAAAGGCAAGCTAAGAGCAAATTCTAAGAAAAAAGTAATTCGTAATCAACCAAGTAGATCTCATTTGAGAATTGTTTAAACTTATAATAATTTTTCTTGATCTTAATATATGCTTAAATAAAACCAAAGAATATTTTAAATTGCCTTTTGCTAGTTCAAGTTATCATTAGCAAATTATTACTAAAAAAATAATTATAGGCTATTCAGAAAGTACAGGATAGACATCTCTAATTTTTTTTTTTCTTTTGAAATATCTGTGCTTATCTTTATTTAAATGCAATTTTATCTGAAGATTAATATTGAAAATTGAAGAATTAGAAGTTCCTGATAATGGTTGATCAAAGAATTGTCATAAGAGATATTAACGGTAATAATATTCCCAAATATCAGAAGGTAGTCAATGCTTTTATTGAGTCTATTGAAATAAATGCATATAAGTTAGGAGACCGTGTACCTTCTATAAACGATTTTAGTAAAGATTTCAATATCTCTCGTGATACTGTTTTCAAGGCTTACACTTTGCTAAAAAAACAAGGGTATATAAATGCCACGCCAAACAAGGGCTATTATATATGTGAAAGTAGGAAGAAAATCCTTTTATTAATCAGTACTTTCAAGGCGTATAAAGAGGTTTTTTATCATTCTTTTATGAGTTATATGCCTGATAATGTTATTGTTGATCTTCAGTTTCATCATTACAATATTAAAAATTTTAAAGCAATGCTGAATGTTGATAATGGTGTATATTACAAATATATTATCATGGGGTTTGATCATCCAGAAGTATCTAGCAGGCTTGAAAAAATTGATAAAAAAAGACTTTTGCTTATCGATTGGAAAGCCGATTTAAAGAAAGTAGAAAACTATGTATTTCAAGATTTTGGACCAGCGCTATATTCCTGTTTGGAAAATGCAGCGCACTTATTTAGGAAGTATCAGACATTGAGTTTTGTATACCCAGAGTTTACACACCATCCCCCAGAAAGTCTAGCATATTTCAAGAAATTTTGTTTAAATCATAATATAAACTATACAATTTGTTATAACTCTGAGGAATTAGTTGTTAAAAAGAATACAGCATATATATCTGTAAACGATAGGATTCTTTATGAGCTCTTGAGACAATCCAGTCTTGCAAATTATAAATTGGGCGAAGAGGTTGGAATTCTTTCCTATAACGATACACCTTTAAAAAGATTTACATATGAAGGTATTTCTGTAATTTCCATAGATTTTAAGGAATTTGGAGCTAAAGTTGCGGAATTTGTCACTTCAAATAGACCAGTCCAGACTTACTTAACTACTAAATTAGTTCTTCGGGAGTCTTTGTAAAATAATACAAAAGGGCAATGTTTTTTCAGTGAATAAATGAATTTTGGCAAAGACTTTTCTCTTTTGTTGTCAGGACAGAACAGGACACCTCAATTAATATTGTGTCTTAGTTTTGTTATGGTCGATGCAAGTCATGAGGTTATAATATTTCCTCTACCTATATATTTCTTTTTATTATCGCTGGTTCTTGCAGAAGAACTTTTTAGAATGGTGGATGATTCAATAAGATAGCAAAAGTCATTGATTTGTATTTCGCGGTAGACAAAATAATTGAGTGTTAATCAAAAAATGTTAAACGCCTTAATAGGTAATAATTTAGTAAATAATGAGTAAAACCATAGTAATAACTGGAGCAGGTGGAGTTTTATGCAGTACACTAGCCAAGGCCTTAGCAAAACAAGGGCATAAAATAGCCTTGTTGGATTTAAATAAAAAAGCGGTCACAAAGGTGGCTGAAAAAATCAACAGAGCAGGCGGAGAGGCCATTGGTGTTGCAGCAAATGTTCTGGAAGAAACGATGTTAAAGCAAGCAAAAGAGGAGGTGAACTCTGCTTTTGGGAAATGTGATATTCTTATTAACGGTGCCGGTGGAAATCACCCGGCGGGCACAACAAGTAATCCATTTTTAATGAAGGAAGATTTGATAAATTATGAGAAAGGGTTTAAAACGTTCTTTGATTTGGATCCCAATAGTATTCAGTTTGTGTTCAACCTTAATTTTATTGGTACTCTTTTGCCTACCCAAGTTTTTGCAGAGGATATGGTGGGAAGAGTGGGGTGCAGTATTTTAAATATTTCATCAATGAATGCATTTACACCTTTAACTAAAATTCCAGCATATAGCGGTGCAAAAGCGGCAATTTCGAACTTTACGAAATGGTTGGCTGTTCATTTTTCAAAGGTTGAAATTAGGGTAAATGCGTTGGCGCCAGGTTTTTTCTTAACTGAGCAAAACAGAACTTTACTTACCAATAGCGATGGAAGTTTAACGCCAAGGGGTCATCAAATTATAGATCAAACGCCTATGGGCAAATTTGGCGAACCAGAAGATTTGGTTGGTACAACATTGTGGCTGTGCGGGGAAGGTGCTTCATTTGTCACGGGCGTGGTTATTCCTATTGATGGAGGCTTTAGCGCTTATAGTGGTGTTTAAATTTTAATATACATTTTAAATGGAACAAACTTGGAGGTGGTACGGGCCGGATGACCCCGTATCTTTATCAGATATAAAACAATCTGGTGCAACGGGAATTGTATCTGCACTGCACCATATCCCCAACGGAGAGGTATGGACAATTGATGAAATAAATAAACGCAAAGCGATCATTGAGCAAGTAGGTTTAACATGGAGCGTGGTAGAAAGTATTCCTGTTCATGAAAACATAAAAACGCGATCGGGACAGTTTCAAACATATATTGAACGATACAAGAGAAGTATTGAAAACTTAGCTAAATGTGGAGTAAATATAGTGTGCTACAATTTTATGCCGGTTTTGGATTGGACACGTACAGATCTGAATTTTGAGCTTGAAGATGGCTCGCAGGCTTTACGTTTTGATGTGGTTGCATTTGCCGCTTTTGAACTCTTTTTGTTAAAGCGTCCTGAAGCAGAGAATAGTTACAGCGATACTCAAAAAGCCTCGGCCAAAGTTTATTTTGAAGCACTTAATGAAGCACAAAAAACAAAACTTGTAAATAATATCATTGCGGGTTTACCTGGTGCTGAAGAAGGCTACACCTTAGAGCAGTTTCAAACAATTTTAGACACCTATAAAGACATTGATGCCCAAACATTACGAGATAATTTGGTGTCCTTTTTAAAAGAAATAATACCTGTGGCATCAAAAAATAAGATATTGATGTGTATTCACCCTGATGACCCACCATATCCAATTTTAGGTTTGCCAAGAGTGGTAAGTACTGAGTCAGATTATGCCTATTTGTTTGATAATATTCCCGATAGGGCCAATGGGATTACATTCTGTACTGGTTCTCTCGGCGTTAGGGCAGATAACGATTTGGTGAAAATATTCAAGCGTTTTGCTGATCGCGCCCATTTTTTGCATTTAAGAAGTACAAAGCGTGACGAATATGGTAATTTTTATGAAGCCAACCATCTTGAAGGTGATGTAGATATGTATAGCCTTGTAAAAGAAATTCTTCTTGAAGAAAAAAGAAGACGTGCTTTAGGACAGGCAGATTTTACTATTCCAGTAAGGCCAGATCATGGCCATCAAATGCTGGACGATTTAAAAAAGAAAACAAACCCTGGCTACTCTGGTATTGGTAGATTGAGAGGTCTTGCAGAATTAAGAGGATTAGAATTCGGTTTAAAACAATATTTATAATATACTTGGATACTCGAAAAGTAAAAAATTTTAAAAATGAAATATAGTTAATCTTACTATCACTAGTAGTATTTTATAGCATAACTAATTGAGGAACTTTGATTTCCTATTTAGCAAAAGAATTTAACTCTGTTTTTGTGGATAAAAGGAATACCTCAAGAATAACTTGTAATCTTTGTTGCCATATTACTTGTTGCATTAGTAATAAGAAATAATTACTAAAATCTAAATTTTCTAGAGTTTAGGTTTCGTAAAAGGTAAAACCAATATTGTTTACTTGCCTGTAATATAGGTATTTTAGTTATTGGCTTAACCAAAAAAAGGGTTTCAACAGGATAGAACAGGATACAGATACTTAACCTAATTCGTAAAATTGTTACCAATAAAGCAAGACTTTAGAAGAACACTAATTTTAAGTTCTTACTTTCAACTAATTAAATTGTATGTTAAAACTAAAACTCAAAATGAAACAAAAATTCAAGAAAAAATACTCTGTTTCGGGGTTGGTACTTTTAATAGCTCTGGTTTTTTCCAGTTTTACGCCTATTAGTATACAAGCCCAAGATAGAGTATCTGGAACGGTCCTCGATTCCAATGGTATGCCTCTCCCTGGTGTAAATGTATTGCAAAAAGGTACAAGACAAGGTGCGGTAACTGATTTTGATGGGAATTTCTCATTACTATTGGTATCTGGGAATAAAATTTTAGTATTCTCTTACATTGGTTTTAAGACAGAAGAAGTATCTGTAGAAAACCAAAGCACAATAAGTGTAACCTTAGAAGACGATGTAGAAGGCTTAGACGAAGTGGTGATAATCGGTTACCAACAGGTTAGGAGAGAAAAAATATTAGGTGCTGTAGAAACGATTAAAGCTGAAGATATTGAAAAGTCTGCGCCAATTGATCCTCTGCAAGGTATCCAAGGACAATTATCTGGTGTTCAGGTTGTAACCAACAATGGACCAGGAGAGGGTTTTGACATTCGTATTCGTGGTTTGTCAACTTTAACTGCAGGAGCAACAGGGCCTCTATATGTAGTTGACGGACAACAAACGTTTGATATAGATAACCTAGACCCAAATGATATTGCATCGTTAGAGGTTATTAAAGATGGCGCTACTGCTGCTATTTATGGTGCTCAGGCAGGTAATGGAGTGGTTATTATTACAACAAAAAAGGGAAAGAGTGGTAAATTAAATTTAGATATTACAACGGTAACTGGTATAAATCAGTTAGTCGGTGATTTACCAGCGCCAAACGCAAATCAGCGTTTAGAACAGGAAGCGCGTCAGGGTATCACTTGGGGGCCTGTAGCTCGAGATTCTCTTAGTTTAGTAACTAGAAATTCATTTGATTTACAGAAATTAGTAACAAGACCAGCTGTGAGACATCAAACCAATGTTGCAGTTAGTGGTGGTTCTGATAAAGCATCATTTTATTGGAATACAGGTTTCTTTAATGAAGAAGGGCTTATTCTTAATAGTGGTCATAAAAGAATTAATACGCGTTTAAAGGTTGACATTACACCAAATGATAAATTTAAAATTGGAACGTTGATTAACTTATCTTATGAGTTTACCAATAGTACTGCTGCAGGTCCTGTGCTTGGACACCTTTTAAATAGAGTTGCTTATTTGCCTTTATTTGAGCCAGATGGTACTTTTACACCAGGTTCACCACGTAAGTTTAGCTTAAACCCAATACAAAATGCACTGCTTAGAAAAAATGATAGAAGCCGTTACAGAGGTAATGTGTTTAGCTATGCCCAGTATCAACTTACACCTGCGCTATCTATTAGGTCGCAGTTTGGTATAGATTTCTTTTATGATAAAAGAGAGACTTTTACGCCCTCAGTACTAGACCCAAGAAATTTTAGAGACGGTGTTCCTACAGGAGGAGAACGCCATGATTTAAGTTATGGTATTCAGCAAGATAATACGCTTAACTTCAAACAAACATGGGGTAAGCATGAACTTTCTGCTTTTGCAGGTATGCAAATACAAAGAGACTGGAGAGAAAACCTTAAACTTGATACAAGATTTTCAAATGACTTGATAGAAACACTTAATAATGCAGACCTTGAATTCCTTCTTGTGGATACTGCTGGCGGTGATGCTACCCTAAACCAACGAGAGGGAATATTTTCACTTTTCACAGGATTTAATTACGATTTTGATAACAAGTATTTAATCGGAGCTACATTACGTAGAGATGGTTCTTCAAGATTTGGTAAGAATAATGCATTTGGTTATTTCCCTTCTGCGAATGTGGGATGGAGAATAAGTAAAGAAAATTTCTTAAAAAATAATGGTTTAGTTAAGAATTTTTTAATTAGAGCTAGTTACGGTATCGTTGGTAATGACAGGATTCCTAATTACGCATTTTTAAGTTCTTTAGAGCCTGGGTTCATCTATAATGGAGAAGCTGGTTTTGCACCTGTAAGATTAGGGAATCAAGATTTAAGATGGGAGGAAACTGAAACTACCAATTTAGGTTTTGATTTAAGCTTATTTAAAGGTAGAAGATTAAATGTTTCTTTTGATTTATGGCGAAAATTGACTGATGGATTACTTGTAAACTCTGAAATACCTGAAGAGTCAGGATTCAATGTTATCAGGGAAAACCGAGGTGTTGTGCAAAACCAAGGTATAGATTTAAGTATTAACGGAACAATAGTGCAAAACCAAGACTTCTCTTGGAGAGCAGGTTTTAATATTGGATTTGTAGAAAATGAAGTTCTTGAATTAGACGAAGATATTTTTACTGGTCGTTTTGTAACGCGTGAAGGTGAGCCTATCGGAAACATTTGGGGGTATAATAATTTTGGTGTATTTCAATATGATGAATCAAATGCATTTACGCCAGATGGAGAACAATTATTCCCAAATTTTGATGCTAACGGATTTTTCTTAGGATCATATAGCAGAGGTAATGGAGATCTTTATCCAACAGATGGTGAAATAAAGCAACTAGAGCATTCAAGTGGTAATATATTACGAGGTGGTGATTATTTTTGGGAAGATGTTAATGGCGATTTTATAATTGATAGTGAAGATGAAAAAATCTTAGGAAATGGTTTACCAACAGTTTTTGGTGGATTTACACATGACATTACCTATAAAAACTGGACATTTAGTACGTTATTCGACTATAGCTTTGGAAATGATATCTACAGACGTTACGATCATGATAGAAATAGTTTGAGAGCAGCTGTATTAACAGTTTCACCTGATAGATTGAACAATGCATGGCAAAATCAGGGAGATTTAGCACAATACCCTATTTTACAGAGTGGTGCCACTAGAATTCAAAATAGATTTGATTTCTCTGGAAGTACTGCGAATAGTACGTATGTGTCTGATGGAAGCTTCATAAAATGGAGATATGTACGTATAGGTTATGATTTTCCTAAAGATATTTTACAATCTTTGGGTATAGGTATGAAAAGGTTAAACTTAAACTTCGCTATTAATAACTTATTGACTTGGACCAATTACCCAGGGTATAATCCAGAGTTTGGTACTAGAGGCAATCCTTTAACACCTAGTGAAGATGCTTTAAGATATCCAAACGATAGAGAGTTTATATTAACCGTACGCGCTCAATTTTAAAAAAAATAGTTATGATAGATTATAATTTAAACAAATTTAAAGTAGTGATGCTTCTTATCACTACACTAGGAATGTTTTATTCCTGTGACGATTTTACTGAAGAACTTCCTGAAAGTGAAGTTGCACCAGAGTCGTTTTACAGCAACAATGCAGAATTAGAATCTGCTTTGATAGGAGCTTACGATGGAATACAGGTAGCTTATAGCCAGTTTGCTTTAAACACTGGTGAGTTTAGATCAGATAATTTTCAACCTAATGGAAATAACGCCTCTAGAAACTCTTTGCACAATAGTTCTTTAGATCAAGGAGAAGGATATTTAAGATGGGCAAACCTGTATAGGGTAATCGATAGAGTAAATAGAATTATCATTGCAGCTGAAAATGTTGAAGGTGCAGATCTTAACATTATTGGGGAAGCACATGCCATTAGAGCTAAAGTGTATTTTGACATTGCAAGAGTTTGGGGCGCTGCTCCTGTTTTTCTTGCACCCGTATCTACTAGAGGAGAAGCTAAACGACCAGCAACTCCTTATGCTGAAATTATCCAAGATATTGTGGTTGCTGATATGAAAAAGGCAGAAGAGTATATTTCAATATTACAGTCGGAATTTAGATTTTCGAAATCAGGTGTTTTGGCGTTGCAGGCCGAAGTATATATGTGGGAGAAAGAAGAGCAATTAGCTAAACAGGCTATTCAAAAACTAATAGCTCTTGGAACGCATAGTTTAGTGCAAACACCTCAGGCTTGGCAAGATTTATTTATTAACCAGCCAAGTACAGCAGAGTTTCCTGATGGTCCAGGTAAAATACAAAGCGGACCAGAATTAATTTTTTCAATCCATTATGAATTGGAAGAAACCACATCTGGTGTTGCCAGGGCTTATATGGCCGGTGCTGCTATAAGTACAATTTCAGAAGTGGCTGACTTGCAATGGTCTGAGAGGTTTCCAAATGATTCATTAGGTTGGGAAACTAAATATCCTGACACACCACCTGTATTTACTCAAGAAGTAGTACAAGACGATGGTTCAATTGAAATAGAGCCTCTATATGGTGATTGGAGACATTTTGCGACTAGAAATGAAAACGCATTTATGGAAGATGGTTTAGGGTCTGCTGATCCTGGTGAGGCTAGATGTACAAAATGGACTAAGAACAGATCACACATAGATCCAAATGATGATGATACTAATCTCACAGTATATCGTTTTGCTGATATGGTATTGCTCTTGGCAGAAGCTGAGTTAAAACTTGGAAACTCTTCAGAAACTTTAAAATTAATAAATGATGTTCGAGCTGCCAGACAATTGCCTTTGGCAACAGAAGCAGATTTTGGAACTACTTTTGACGAGCAATTAGACTTTTTACTAGTTGAACGCCAACTGGAGTTATTTGGAGAAGGTAAAAGATGGTGGGATCTTGTAAGAAATAATAAGGCAATTGAAGTAATGACTCCTATATTACAAGACAGAGACATTACTCCTTTTGGAGAAGACCGAATAGTTTGGCCTATTTTTATAGAACATCTATTGGAAAATGATTTGTTGATGCAAAATTCAGGTTGGTAATGATAAATAAAAGAATTATGAAAACATATATAAAAGGCATAATCGCTGTTTGTTCAGCAATTATATTAAGCTCTTGTACTTTAGAACTACAAGAACCATATAACTTTAAACCAGAAAATACTTTTGGTGACCCTTTTGCTAATATGACAGCTTGGGAGTATATCCAATCTAGAACTACTACAGATATTATAGATGATCAAAATCGAAAACTATTAAATGGTGAAGAGCTAGATTTTATGATTGCTGCTATTAAGCATGTTGGTTATGAAGATTTATATGCTCAAACATCTGCTAAAAGAACTTTTTTCTTACTAAATAACAATGCTTTTACAGGTGGTAACCGCGATCGAGATATTATTAGAGCAGTTACTGGAGTAACTCAAGGTCCAACCGCAAGGGTTAATCCAGATACGCTTATGGCAAGTATAACTGAACCTACACAAATCAATAGATTGAAAGCCATATTAAAGTATCATATTTTAGAAGAAGATGTGGCTCAAGTACCTAAAATAACCATTTTTGATAAAGATTTTTTGTTTAATACTTTATTGCCTGTAATGAATATAGATGCTGCAACAGGAGAGCCAATAGGTTTATCTTCCGAAAGAGCACCTATGGCTTTAAGACGCGATATTGAATGGAGAATGGAGGCAAATAATCTTAGTGCTCCACTTATTGAATCTGCTGTTCAAAATGGGTTCAACGAAAGGATAAGATCTCACAATTATGTATTAAGTAATGGTGTTGGTCACTATTTAAATGATACAGTACGCTATCAACCTTTTCCGTTGTATGATAATTTCTCTGTAGATTAATAGTAGTTACAGTTGTCACATAAGATTAAATCTTACATAAAACAAACAAAAATGAATAAAATAAAAATTATAAAATATTTTTCTACGTGCATAATAGCATCCCTAGTGATGCTCTCATGTGACTTCCCAGAGGATGAAGCATTTTATATTCCTTTTGAGGCAGGAGAAGTAGAAAACCCAGAAACTTTAACGCAATTTATTATTGCTAGAGAAGACTTTAGCATTATGGAAACCGCTATGCGTGCCATAGAGGAATTTGGTTCTTTTAAAATACTTTCAGAATTTAATGTACCAGGTAATACCACATTATTTGTGCCTAATGATACAGCGTTTCAGGCTTGGTTAGATGCTAATAATATAGACGATATTGAGCTATTAGACATAGACCTTATTGAAAATCTTGTATTAAACCATATTCTTGAAGGCGAATTTAAGGCTGCTGATTTTGTTAGTGGATTAACTACATCTCAGGCTGTAGTTGGACCAAGATCTAATGAAAAGAATGTATCAATGTATATTAACACTACAAACGGAGTGACGGTAAATGGTGAAGCTAATGTAATTTCGCCTGATGTTGATGCAAACAATGGTGTGATACACATTGTAGATAAAGTTATTGACTTGCCAGTGTTGTTAGATTTATCTAATATGGTGCCATCGTTATCAATTTTTAACGAGGCTGTTGAGCATGCGCAAACAGCTAGAGATGAAGATGGTAATGGTCCTAATTTAAGATGGAGATTGGTAGATCCAGGAGCTTCAAGAACGTTATTTATGCCAACCAATGATGCATTTGCAGATTTATTGGTAGAACAGGGTGTAACTGAGTTGTCAGAATTAGATCCATCTATAGTAGCTGATGCGATTTTCGCTCATATAATAGATATTGCCGCTATTAGCTCTCAAGAACTTATTGATATAGGAAGACCTTTTCCAATTCCTTCATTTAAAAATGAATTATTGCAAATAGACCCTATAAATTTAACAGTTACTGATCCTAATGATAGAACCGCTAATATTGATCCAAATTTAGTTGATTTAGTGGCAGTAAATGGAATTGTTCACGTGATTGACAAAGTTTTATTGGCTGCACCAGAAATATAAATTAACAAGCTAAAAAACAGTGCAACATAATGCTGCTGTTTTTTTTGAATAAAAATTTTAACTGTTTAAGTTAACAGACTCTCCGTTATAAATATGATTTTATAATGGAGAGTTTTTTATGTACCATAAATTGGCATTATTTTTAGTGCATAGTAGATATTGCAGTTTTCAGGACAGTGCAGGATAAAGTTGCGTTTTAATAAACTTAATTTTATAAATTATAAATAAATTCTTAGTTAAGATTCAAAAAAGATACTTTTAGATTAGTATCTACAATTCTTTAATAGTTAATCAAAATTTAATGTTTAAACTCAAATTTTTATTCGGAATTATACTATCAATTGGAAGTTTTAATTTTACAATTGCTCAGGACAAGCCAAATATTATTTTTATCCTTACTGACGACCAGCGTTTCGACGCCATTGGTTATGCGGGTAATAAATTTGTTGAAACTCCAGAAATGGATGATTTGGCAAAATCAGGTACTTACTTTAATTCTGCCATTGTAACAACTCCTATTTGCGCGGCAAGTAGAGCGAGTATTTTAACTGGTTTGCATGAACGTGCTCATAACTTTAACTTTCAAACAGGTAACATTAGAAGCGAATACATGGATGATTCGTATCCAACGGTTCTCAAAAATAATGGATATCACACAGGTTTTTATGGTAAGTATGGTGTGCGTTACGATGATTTAGACAAGCAATTTGACGAGTTTGAGTCTTACGATAGAAATAACCGTTATAAAGATAGAAGAGGGTATTATTACAAAACACTCGATAATGACACAGTTCACTTAACGCGCTATACAGGTCAAAAAGCACTCGATTTTATTGATAGTAATGCAACGAATGAAAAACCATTCTGTTTGTCATTAAGTTTTAGTGCACCACATGCCCATGATGGAGCTCCAGAACAATATTTTTGGCAGAATACTACAGATAAACTTCTAGAAAACACAACGATTCCTGGACCAGAACTTGGTGATGATAAATATTTTGATGCACAACCTGAAATTGTAAAGAAAGGGTTTAACTGGTTACGCTGGACGTGGCGCTACGATACTCCAGAAAAATACCAACACAGTCTAAAAGGGTATTACCGAATGATATCTGGAATTGATTTAGAAATCAAAAAAATTAGAAATAAATTAAAAGAAAAAGGACTTGATAAAAATACTGTTATTATAGTCATGGGTGATAATGGCTATTTTTTAGGAGAACGTAAATTAGCAGGAAAATGGTTAATGTACGATAACTCTATTAGAGTGCCATTAATAGTTTTTGACCCTAGAGAAAATACCCATCAAGATATTAAAGATATGGTATTAAATATTGATGTGCCACAAACCATTGCAGATTTAGCAGGTGTTAAGGCACCAGAATCGTGGCAAGGAAAGAGTTTAATGCCTATTGTGAAAAAGCAAACAAATACGATTGCTAGAGATACAATTTTAATTGAGCATATATGGGATTTTGAAGAAATTCCCCCTAGTGAAGGTGTGAGAACTAAAAAATGGAAATACTTCAGATATGTTAACGATAAGTCCATTGAAGAGCTTTACGATTTAGAGAAGGATCCACAAGAAATTAAAAATCTTGTCAGTAAAAAGAAATACAAAAAGGTACTAGATAATCTTAGGGCTAAAACAGATGAGCTCATCAAGAAAAATAGTAACGAGTATCGTGCAGCACCATCCGATTTAACGGTTGAACTTATAAGAAAACCTAGTACTGAAGTTGAAATTTTCGATTTGAAACCAGAATTTGGGTGGACGGTGCCTTTAGGTTCAAAGTTTCAAGGTGCATACCAAATTTTAGTCGCTTCAAATAAAAAAAGTATCGATGCTAATAATGGCGATGTCTGGGATAGCGGCAGAGTAGCTTCTATTGAATCTACTAATGTTGAGTATCAAGGAAAACCATTAGAAGTTGGAAAAATATATTATTGGAAAGTTAGAATTTGGGAGCAGGAAAATAGATTGGTGGATTATTCTGAAGCTCAAGAATTTACAACAGGAAAGCCAGATGATTACATTGTTTCAACAGAAAATAAATACCTTATAGATAAAGTAAATCCTGTTGGATTTGAAAACAGAGGCGATTTTTACTTTATGGATTTTGGTAAAGCGGCTTTTGCGACCATCGATTTTAAATATGAAGCTAAAGAACCACATACTTTAACAGTTAGAATTGGTGAAATGCTTGATGATAAAGGGAATGTAAACAGAACACCACCAGAAAAGAGTAATATTCGTTACCAAGAAATTAAGGTGAACGTAACCCCTGGAAAAACAAAATACCAAATAGAAATTAATCCAGTTCCAGACAAGCGTATGAAAGGCCCAAGTAAAGCTATTCCTTTACAAGAAGAATGGCCTGTTTTACAGCCGTTTAGATATGCAGAAGTTGAAGGTACTCAAACAGCTTTAAAAGCAGAAGATTTTGAACAATTACGATACACAAGCTATTGGGATGATAATGCAAGTAGCTTTAAAAGTAATAATGATATTTTAAATCAAGTTTGGGATTTCTGTAAATACTCTATTAAAGCAACTACGTTTGCTGGTTTATATGTAGATGGCGACAGAGAACGTATTCCTTATGAGGCTGATGCGTATCTAAATCAGTTAAGTCATTATACTACCGATAGGGAGTATGCCATAGCAAGACGTACCATAGAGTATTTCATGAAAAACCCTACGTGGCCAACAGAATGGCAACAGCATGTTGCTTTGTTGATTTATGCAGATTATATGTATACCGGAAATACAGAACTCATAGAGCGTTATTACGAGCCATTAAAGCATAAAACCCTTTATGAGTTATCTAATGAAGATGGTTTAATAACATCAACAAAAGTTACTGAAGAGTTTATGTATAAGCTTGGGTTTGAAAAAGGTTACAAAAAGCCTTTAACGGATATTGTAGATTGGCCGTCAAAGAATTTTGCGGGAAGTAAAACAAAAGGTGAACGCGATGGTTTTGTTTTTAAGCCATACAGTACAGTTATTAATGCGTTCTTTTATGAGAATATGAAAATTATGGCTGAGTTTGCTACTTTATTAGGAAAAACACAAGAGGCTTTAGATTTTGAATATAGAGCTGCAAAAGCTAAAAAAGCAGTAAATGAACAAATGTTTGACAAAGAACGTGGTGTTTATGTAGATGGCATTGGTACAGACCATGCCTCTTTACATGCCAATATGATGCCTTTAGCGTTTGGATTAGTACCTGAGGAACATCAAAAATCCGTAGTCGATTTTGTAAAATCTCGAGGACTGGCTTGTAGTGTTTATGGCGCACAATTTTTAATGGATGGTTTATACAACGCAGGTGAGGAAGATTACGCTTTAGAGTTATTAGCCAGTAAAGCTAAAAGAAGCTGGTACAATATGATTCGTATAGGCTCAACGATTAGTTTGGAAGCCTGGGATTATGAATATAAAGTAAATTTAGATTGGAACCATGCATGGGGTGCAGCACCAGCTAATATTATACCAAGAGGGCTATGGGGAATTAAACCAAAAACTCCAGGGTTTGGTATTGCAACTATAAAACCTCAAATGAGTAAGTTAAAATCTAGTGAAATAGAAGTGCCAACAGTAAGAGGTGCGATAAAAGGGAAATACACATATAATGGTGCAAGATTACAAACTTATGAAATCGAAATTCCAGGTAATATGGTGGCGGAGTTTTCTTTAAATGGACTTGATGGAAAAGACTTAATCCACAACGGAAAAAAAGTTCCTTCAGCTTTTGATTCTATAAGGTTAGAACCTGGGAAACACACTATTCAACTAAAAATTAATTCGTTTTAATTTTTTGAAAGACTTTATTTCTTAACCATCAAATTCTATCTAAGAAAATGAAAAAAATCCTTATTTTAGTATTCATATCACTGAGTGTTAGCTTCTATTCCTGCAATAGGAAAGTTTCAAGTGCAGTAGATTATAAAGACGCTTCGCTCTCCATTGATGAACGTGTAGAAGCATTACTTCCAAAATTATCACTTGAAGAAAAAGTGGCTCAAATGAGAATTTTTCATGCCAACATTGGTACGAAACCTGATGAAAATGGTAACTTAAAATTATCAGATAAAGTTATTGAAAAATTAAAGTTAGGAATTGCAGGTATTAAAAATCCAGGAGAACATATTGATGCGGTGGCGTCTGCAAAACTAAATAACGAACTTCAAAAATATATCATCGAAAATAACCGTTGGGGTATTCCAGCCTTGTTTGTAACAGAATCTTACAATGGTGTGGATGCTGAGGGCTGTACTAAGTTTGGTCGCCCGATGACATCATCAGCATCATTTAATCCAGAATTGGTTAGACACCAATGGGATGTTGTAGGCAGAGAAGCGCGTTTAAGGGGGATGCACATGTGCCATTCGCCAGAGGCCGATATTGTTCGCGATCCGCGTTTTGGCCGTATGAGTGAAGCTTTTGGAGAGGATACTTATTTAACCACACAGATGGTTAAAAACGCTATAATTGGTGTTCAAGGTGATTATGAAGGCTTAGGAAATGGTACTCATATTGGAGCCGTTGCAAAACATTTTGCAGGTTATGGTCAAGTATCAGGTGGGTCTAACTTTGCAGCAATTGAGATTTCTGAAAGAACACTGATTGATGAGATTTATCCACCATTTGAAGCAGCAGTAAAAGAAGCAAAAACTTTAGGGATTATGGCTTCCCATGGTGATTTAAATGGTGTAGCGAGTCATGGTAATCCAGAATTATTGACAGGTGTACTTCGCGACCAATGGGGGTTTGAAGGTTATGTAGTTTCAGATTCAAATGATATTGCACGTTTATTTTATTTTATGAATGTAGTCGAGTCCCCTGAAGCTGCAGCTCAAATGGGCTTAGAAGCAGGAATAGATGTCGATTTATATGCTGAAGATTCTTATGCGTACTTACCAGAGATGGTAAAGAAAAACCCTGAATTAGAAAAACTAATTGATAGGTCTGTAAGACGGGTATTAAGAACAAAATTCATTTTAGGGTTGTTTGATAATCCTTATATCGATATTGAAGCTGTTAAAAAGGGAGTAAGAGCACAGTCGTCTTTAGAACTTGCAAAAGAATCGGATTTAGAATCCATTATACTATTGAAGAATGAAGATAAAGTCTTACCATTATCAAAAAATAAGTCTTTAAAAGTGGCATTATTGGGACCATTATTAAATGAGAATACAAAGACAATGTTTGAATCTGCCGCAGGTTCAAACGTAAAATTTATAGCAGAAAAAGGTTTTAATCTAACAAATGAAAAGGGTGGGGCTCCTGAGTTATTAGAGCGTGACCCAAAGGCCATTGCTAAATTAGTAAATACAGCAAGAAATGCTGATGTATGCATCTTGTTTTTAGGAGGTGATAAATACACCGCGAAAGAAGCTTACTTTAGTAGCAGCACTTTAGGGGATAGAGCAACTATTGATCCCGTTGGCCCTCAAGATGAGGTTATCGAGAAAATTAAGGCTTTGGGAAAACCGGTTATTGTGGTTCTAAAACATAGACGAACCTTGTCGATTAATGCCATTGCAGAACATGCCGACGCCATTTTAGATACTTGGGATTTAAGTGAATTTGGAGACGAATCTACCGCAAGAATTATCTTTGGGGAAGTATCACCTTCTGGGAAATCACCTGTTACAATTCCAAGATCTATAGGGCAATTACCCTACCATTACAGTATGAAAGAGATTAACTATAAAAAAGAATATCTATTTTTAGGGAAAGGGGCGCTTTACCCGTTTGGGCATGGGTTGAGCTATGGTAATTTTGAATATTCCGATATTAAAATATCAAATCAAGAAATCACACCTGAAACAGAAATTGAAGTTAGCATAACCGTTGCCAATACTGGTGATGTTAAGGCTAAAGAGGTCGTGCAAATGTATCTGAAAGATGAAATTGGCTCCGTAACACGTCCCGATAAAGAATTAAAAGGCTTTGAAAAGATAGAATTGGACGCTGGAGAAAGTAAAACTGTTTCATTTAAAATTACTCCAAAAATGCTTGAATTTACAGGAATTACCATGGAAAAAGTTTTAGAGGCAGGTGATTATACGGTTAAAATAGGAACCTCTTCAAAAGACTACTTAGAAACTACGTTCAAACTGAAAAAATAAACAATGAATAAATCAATAATCACGTTTTTAGCGGTTGTCTTTCTTCTCAACTGTTCAGTGGCACAAAAAACAACCGCACCCAAAACACTGGATAAATCCGCTATTAAGGCATCCATGATTAAAGCTTTGGAATGGCAGGAAGCACATCCGATAATTGCAATTGCCCCAACTGATTGGACCAACGGTGCCTACTATACTGGTGTTGTGAGAGCTCATAAAGCAACAAAAGACATGATGTATATGGCGGCCTTAAAAAATCAAGGCTATTGGAATAATTGGAATACCTTTAATCGTTTGCACCATGCTGATGATGTGGCTATTTCATACAGCTATTTATATATTGATATGACCGATGGGAGAAAGAATTTTGTTGATTTAGAACCTACCAAAAAATTTTTAGATGCGCATTTATACGAAGAGGATAACTGGAAAGCGGGAACGGATAAAAGTAAATACGGCCGAACCATTTTATGGTGGTGGTGTGATGCATTATTTATGGCACCTCCGGTACTTAACCTGTATGCCAAACACACCAATCAACCTAAATATTTGGATGAGATGCATAAATTTTATATGCAGACATATAACCAATTATATGATGACGAAGAGCAGTTATTTGCCAGGGATATGCGCTTTGTTTGGCAAGGAAATGATAAGGACAGTAAAGAACCAAATGGGAAAAAAGTATTTTGGTCAAGAGGCAACGGCTGGGTGTTTGCTGGGTTAGCATTGATTTTGGATGATATGTCAGAGGAGTATCAGCATAGGCCTTTTTACGAGAATTTATATAAAGAAATGGCAAAAAAACTATTGGACATTCAGCCAGAAGATGGCCTATGGCGTACCAGTCTACTTTGTCCAGAATCATACAACCATGGTGAAGTGAGCGGTAGTGGATTCCATACCTTTGCTTTGGCTTGGGGTATTAATAATGGCTTAGTTGATAAAACACATACAGATGCAGTTAAAAAAGCATGGAATGCTTTGACAGCTTGTCAGCATGAAGATGGCCGTGTAGGTTGGGTACAAAACATTGGTGCTTTTCCTGAACCTGCTTCAGCCGATTCATGGCAAAATTTTGGTACAGGTGCTTTTTTAATGGCTGGTAGTGAAATTTTGAAGTTAGATTAATTGGTATAAAAAAATATTTTGGGCGTTACCCGCAAGGGGTCGGGCTATTTTCCACTGCAATCCCTAACCTTTAGATTAGCATCAGAGTTATTTTATGTTGATTTAGTTATATAAATAGAATGACATGGCATTTGTGCTTTTAAAAACCATTCAAATGAGAATATTTAGAGTCTTATTGGTGTTGAGTTTATGTGTTGTAAGCTGCCAAACAAAAAAGGATAATCAAGCAAGCCCATCAAATAATGTTACGCATTTAAAGTTGCCCGAACGTCCTAATATACTTTGGCTTGTAACCGAAGATATGGGAGCCTATATTCCACCATTTGGGGACTCTACGGTCGCAACACCAAATTTAAGTATGCTAGCAAAAGAAGGTGTTATTTACCCAAACCTATATTCAACCTCGGGCGTTTGTGCACCAAGCAGGGCGGCAATTGCTACAGGGATGTATCCGTCAAGTATTGGCGCAAACCATATGCGAACCAATTCATATACAAAAGAACGAGGTTTGCCAGCTTACGAAGCAGTGCCACCATCCGAAGTGAAGATGATAAGCGAGTGGCTACGAAGTGCAGGTTATTATTGTACCAACAATGACAAAACTGATTATCAATTCAAAGCACCAGTTACTGCTTGGGATGAGAGTAGTCCGTATGCACATTGGCGGAATAGAAAGGATAATCAGCCATTTTTTTCAGTGTTTAATTTTACCGTTACGCACGAATCAGGCTTGTTTGAACCTTATGGCTTTAGAGAAATTGAAACTAGGCATTATCATTCAGGGAATAAAGATTATAAATGGAAAAACTTTGGAGGGCATCATGCTAATAATCGCATGGCTGAAGAGGATACTCCAATTCATCTTCCAAAAGACACAAAATTCAACATTCCACCATATTTGCCAGATAATAAAGTTGTACAACGCGATATATGGAAACTCTATAATAATATCGCTGAAATGGATAGGCAGGTAGGTGCCGTATTACAGCAATTAGAAGAAGATGGTTTGCTTGAAAATACCATAGTTTTTTTCTACGGAGACCACGGGGGACCATTACCAAGAGAAAAAAGATTAATTTACGATTCAGGTTTAAATACGCCCATGATTATTCGTTTTCCTAAAAAATTTCAAGCAGGTACAAAAGATAATCAATTAATAAGTTTTGTAGACTTTGCACCAACCTTAATGTCATTAATAGGAGAAACTCCAAAACCATATATGCAAGGTCAAGCCTTTTTAGGAAAGCATAAAGCTGAAGAGCGTGATTATATTCATGCGGCGGCTGATCGTTTTGATGCTGAAACAGATGTCATTAGAGCTGTACGCGATAAGCAATTCAAATACATTAGGAATTACAGACCAGAACAAGGCTACTATTTGCCAATTACTTATAGAGAGCGCATCCCAACAATGCAGGAATTGTTACGATTGCGTGACGAAGGTCAATTGAATGAATTTCAAAAACAATGGTTTAGAGAGAGCAAGCCAAAAGAAGAATTATTCGACTGCTTGATTGATCCATACGAATTGAATAATATTGCAGATAACCCTGCGTATAAAGACAAAATTGATGAGCTTAGAGACGAAATGGATCAATGGCTTAAAGTTATTGGAGATAATCCTGATTTACCCGAAGGGGAATTGATTAAGAAACTGTGGAATGGTAAAAACAAACAACCAGCAACATCTGCACCGGTTATTGATAATGATAATGGGGAAATTTCAATAACCTGCAAAACTGAAGGTGCTTCCATTGGGTATAAAATTTTAAAAGCTAGAGAAAAATCACAGCCGTCTTGGGAAGTGTATCAAAATCCATTAGTATTACCTGAAGGCGCAGAACTACAAGTAAAAGCGCATCGCATTGGGTTTAAAGCTAGTGATATTGCTGTATATCCAATTGTGGTATCTGAATAACTTAATTCTTGCTTTATGCATGATGCAACAGGATACTTTATTTCAATAATATCATTTTTTTACAATGGGTAATCATGGTTTGTTCTTATGAAGTATGTCATTTTTCTGTTTTCAGTATTATTTTTAGCTTATGGTTGTACATCAGAAAATAAAAACTCAACCAATACTATTAAAAAGTCTGCCTTCGAAGAACTGAAGAAGGAGTTTAAAAATCCCTCTAATAAATACCGTCCAGAAACTTGGTTTCATTTAAATGGGAATAACATTTCAAAAGAGGGTTTAACGCTAGATTTAGAAGCCATAAAAGAAGCAGGTCTACAAGGAATTCATTTATTTAATAAAGCGGGAAGGCCTTATCCAAATGTAAAACCTATTGAAATTCTATCCCCAGAATGGGAGGATATGATTCGTCATGCTGCTGATGAATGTAAACGCTTAGGCTTGAAATTCACCATGCAAAACTGTCCTGGTTGGTCGATGACTGGTGGCCCTTGGGTGCCAGCGGAAGAAGCGCAACGAGAAGTTGTAGAGTCGATTTATAGAATTTCAGGAGGTGAAATGTATAATGAAATATTAGAATTAGATGCATTATATACTACTCCAGATTATGATTATAAAGATATACAAGTATTAGCTTTTCCAACACCAGAAGGCGATGATTTAGAATCTTTCAATCCTTCAAAAATTGAAACAAATAATACAGTTGTGCCTTGGAAGGATATTTTCAATCCTAATTCAAAACTAATAGTAACCCGAAGAGCTACTCAACTAGATAAACCTTTAAATGCATATAGAAAACAGGGTATTTCGAGAGTAAACGAAACTGATACTTGGGTAAAAGTTAAATTTGAAACACCTGTAACATTACGCTCCATTATTTTTCCACAACTGCGTCATATTATCATGAGTGCCCAGTACCCAAAGATAGATGTAGCTATCAAAGTAGAAGCATTTATTGATAATAAACTAACAGAAATTACAACTTTAAATTTACCTGATTCAAATTGGAATGATCGACGAAAACACTTAACGTTGGCTATTCCAGAAACAACATCAAGTACGTTTGTATTTACTTTTCAAGGCAGTCATAGTATCGTTCCTGAGTTTATCAGATTAAGCTCAAAGCCAAAATTTCATAACCATGAAGCAAAAGCTGCAAAAGTATTGAGGCGTCTTGAAAAAGATGTGGAATACAACTATGCTGAAAATACGATTATCAAGTCAAACTCAATTATTAATCTCACAGATAAAATGTCTAGTGATGGAAGATTGACTTGGGAAACACCTGAAGGACATTGGACTGTAGTTCGTTTTGGTCATATCAATATGCGATTAACGAACAAACCAGCAGTTCCAGAAGCTACAGGTTGGGAATCGAGTAAACTTGATAAAATAGCCATAGAAAACCATTTGCGTAATGGTATGATTGGTGATTTGATAAAGGATGGTGGCCCAATTAGTGATGGTAAATTACACGGGTTATTGATAGATAGTTGGGAAAGCCATGTGCCAACATGGACTATAAATTCTGAAGATATGTTTTCTGAATTTGAGACCCGAAGAGGTTATAGTATGAAATCGTATTTACTGGCAACAATGGGATATATTGTTGAAACGTCTGAGATAACCACAAAATTCCTAAGAGATTTAAGGCACACTATGGATGAAGTTTTTATAGATAACTTCTTTACCCATTTTGCAATCGTAGCACATGATATGGGCGCCGAAGTATACACCGAGGGTGCTGGAGGTGAGGTGTTACCCATAGACCCTATGCGTTATTATGGTGTTAGTGATATCCCCATGACTGAGTTTTGGTACCCTAAAGCACCGTCAAATCAAAACGAATATGCAAAGCCCATTTATTCGGCTGCGTCGGCAACACATTTATATAATAAACCTGTTTTAGCGGCAGAGGCATGTACACAAATTGGTGTACAATGGAATGAACATCCGTTTTCGGTTAAATATTTAATCGATTATAATTTTGCTAAAGGTGTAAACCATTTGGTGTTTCATACCTTTTCTCATACACCACAAACCGATGTGTATCCCGGTTCTAGTTTTGGCGGGCATATTGGATTTCCTTTGGTAAGACAACAAACTTGGTGGCCGTATATGAAAGATTGGACGGATTATTTGACTAGAAACCAAACTGTGTTACAACAAGGGGAATATGTAGCCGATGTACTTTGGTATTATGGCGACCATTTTGATCGCCCACCATTTGATTTAGATGAATTTCCAAAAGGTTACCGTTTTGATTATTTGAATGCCGAAATTTTACATGATAAATTAAGTATGAAAAATGATAAGATTCATGTTGAAGATGCAGGCGATTATCGGGTGATTATGCTCAGAGATTCCGAAAAAATGCTGCTTTCTACCTTAAAAAAATTAGAAGCATTGGTGGAAGATGGAGCAGTAGTTTTAGGCAATAAACCCATAGATTCTCCAAGTTTGATGGATGATGAGAATGATTTAAAAACACTTAAATCCATTTCAGATAAATTATGGGGAAGCTCTAAAGGTGGGGTAAAACAAGTCGGTAAAGGAAAAGTATATTGGGGTAAAACTTTGGATGAGGTTTTGAATGAAGAACGTATCGCACCAGATGTTATCGTCCCTCAGGATGTAGACATTAATTGGATACATCGCGAAATAGAAGATGCACATATTTATTTTGTAGCATCAAAAGAAGACGAACCTGTAAATTTAGCCCTAAGTTTTAGGGTAAATAATGTTGCGCCCCAAATTTGGGATGCTTTTACAGGAGAACAGAAAGACGCAAAAATCTGGAAAACTTCCGAAGATAGAACAAACGTTGCATTATCCTTAGCATCATACGGAAGTGCTATTGTAGTGTTTTCCAAAAGTGATAAAAAGCCTTTAGCTTCTATAGTAACTCATGATGGAGCGGTTGTGTTAAATACTGAAACAGGGTGGTCCAAAATTTTTGAGGGCGAAGCTGTTCCAAAATTATCATGGAAAAATGATGATTTTATGGCTTTAGAGTCTGGTGAGTTTGTGTTTCATAAAAATGGAAAAGAAATCAAAAAAGAAGTTTCGGTTGAGGAAATATCACTTCAAAATAATTGGCAATTGTTTTTTAATAAAGGTTGGGATACGCCAAAGACTATCGAAATATCAGAATTAAAACCCTTAACAAAAATGCAGAATGAAGCCATACAACATTATTCTGGTACAGTAACTTATTCAAAATCTATTCCTATTGAAACTGTTAGCGAATGTGTGATTTTAGATTTAGGAGAGGTCGCTAATATTGCTGAGGTGTTTTGCAATGGTAAAAAAGTTGGGATGAAGTGGGCGCCTCCTTTTATTTTTGATATTTCTGATGTAGTTCAAACGGGAAAAAATAGTATCGAAATTAAAGTAACAAATACTTGGAGAAACCAGCTTATTTTTGATAATATGCGCCCAAAAGATAAAAAGAAAACATGGACTACCAATCCGCCCAAAAACGGCGAAACTGATTTGGAACCTTCGGGTTTGATAGGTCCTGTGGTATTAAAAATTATAAATTAATACAAAAACAGCTTAATTAATTTTCTTCAGATAGTTTATTCGTCTTTTAATTAAGCATTTTATCGAATTAACTAGTCTATCTCCCAATACATCAGGATAGTTCAGGATAGAGTTTTAATAGGTTTTAGTGATTTTTATACAAATTAAGGTTTCCTAAGACTAATTAAAACAACTATGAAACATATTACTTTGAAGATTTTTTTGTTTTCAACTTTCATGTTGCTTTCACTCTTTATAGAAGCGCAAGTGACTCTAGAATCTGAGATTCATATTACAGATTTAGCCATGTACTTTAATGGTGTTCAAAACCAAGGCAGTACAAGACAAAGTGGTACCGAACCTTATGACTATGCCTATGGTCCGGCCTTGTCGCCTCACGGTGATTGTATAAAGACTTACAAGCAGTATGTTTTTATGACTTGGTATCGTGGTGGTAAGTTAGATAGGCACGTGATGCTTACACGTTACAATACCGAAACGGGGACTATGAAAACTATTGAGTTTCCTCATCAACATACAGGTCTTAAAGGAAAATGGTGGATAGGTGAAACACATAACACAATAGCCATTGGAATAAGTCCTATTAATGGAAGTATACACATGGTATATGATATGCACGCATATACCAATTCTGGAGCTTTTGTAAATGATTATTTTAGATATTCATATTCTTTAAGTGGGGCAGCGGAACTTCCAGATGAAGATTTTGCATTAGATAAATTTGTTAAAGATCCAATAGATAACGATTATAGGCATTGCACTATGGATGGCGTTAGAGATGCTTCTCATTATGATCGATTTACATACCCAGAATTTTTCCTAAACGATCAAAACGAGTTATTTTTAAAGGGAAGAGACGGAACTTCTCATGATGGAGCACTAGTTTTTATAAAGTATGATGCCTCGTTATCTAAATGGGGTCGTTTTAAATATTTAAATGCACTAGGAGCTGGTAGTAAAGGAGAAACGCATAATTGGAGTATTTATGGGAGTATAAAATATGTGGACGGAAAAATAAGAGCTGGTTTTCAACGTAGATTGAATAATGGGTCTGATAAATATCAATATCAAAATGGGGTGTATTATGCGTATTCGGATGATCCAACAGGAGCATCACAATGGAAAAACCACAAAGGAGAAGCTATGACGCTTCCATTAGTCAAAGCAGAAGAGGTTTTAGTCTATGAGCCAGGTGACTATGTGGAAACTACAGCTCAAAATAAAGTACATATAGTAAGTGGATTTGATTGGACTGTAACAGATAATGGTGATGTGCACATTATAAGTAGGGTAAAAGACAATGAAAATAATATAACCAAGTATATACATAGTTACAAGCCGAACGGCGTTAGTGATTTTATAATTTCTACTGATTTTACCGGAGCAGAAGCTTTGTACACCTCTGGCGATGATGTATTTGTGATTGGTTTGAATTCTTCGGGGAGACCTTTTGTGGATAGAGTACAGGGAGGGACTAATCTTTTTACAAGAGTTTATGAGCAAACTTCGGGAAGGCGTTTTAGAAAAGGGCAGGTTCATATCTCTGAAGGGAAGCTCTATTATTATCTTTTAGAAAATAATGCTTCGGATAGTGATGATACACAACCTACCTATTTACAAATAATTGATTTAGATGTTATTGAAGGTCCAAAACCTTTTGCGGTAAATTTAGTGACACCTACAGATAATCAATCTTTTCAAGAAGGAAGCAATGTGCAGTTGTTTGCAAATGCTACTGCAGATACAGGTGAAATCACTAAAGTTGAATTTTTAGTAGATGATGCCCTAGTAAACGAGGACACAACAAAACCTTATTTATTTGATTGGACACCTAGTGCAATTGGCACATATAAAATAAAGGCGATAGCCTACAAAACAGGTGGCGAGAGTATTACATCTTCAGAAATTACTATTGAAGTTGCCGAGGTTGATGAAAGCGATTTAACAGGTGACGTTTATAGATTGCGGAATGTGGGTACAGGTAAGTTTTTAGGTGATGAAGGTGGAAGCGCTAATCCAGTTTCAATGAACGATGGTGGAGAGGATACAAACAAACATTGGAATTTTGTTAAAACCAATGTAGGTGGTACTGATTATTTCAATATTGATAGCGAAACCAATGGTATATTACGAGCCACAGGTAGTGGTTTTTCTGTAGGTGCTTATCTTGTGGTAAGCACTGGGAAATCTGCTCCAGCAGGCGATACCGATAAAATTTGGACTATACATTATAATGAAACTGAAGATACTTTTAGGTTTGAATCTAGAGACAATGGCCGATTTTTATATCATGATTCTGATGGTAGTGTTTATAATTTGGATGTGCCCGATACAGATATGAGAAGTGTATGGCATGCTATTTCGACAAGTCAGTCTTTAAGTGTTACAGATAATGAGTTTTTATCACCATCAATAAAAATATATCCCAACCCTGCAGAGGATAGGTTTACCATAGCATTTCAAAATATTAACAATATAAAAAATGTTGAAATTTTTAATATTCTAGGAAAGCGTGTTTTTCAAAATTCGCCAAAGCGTAAAGTTTTAGAAGTTAAAACTACAAAGTTTAAATCAGGTATTTATTTAGTAAAAGCGTTTTCGGAAGATAACAGGGTGTTTCATTCTAAGTTGATTGTAAAATAATTTTATTGCCAGCTTACGGGTTTTTATAATTATGCTTTGTATGAAATATAAGATAGTTTGTCTTACGCACAGGACAGTTCAGGATAGTGTTTTGAACTATTATAAAGAACTTTACATGCTATTTGATTTGATATCAATAGATTTATATCTAAAAAAACTATGAAAAAAATTACTATTAACCCCATCTTATTTTTCGTTTTTATGTTATGCTCTATTTGCATAACAGCTCAAGATGCGCCACCTTCTGATGACATTTTTAGATTGAGAAATGTAGAAACAGGGTTATTCTTAACTGATTCAGGTACAAGTGCAACAGCCGTAACTATGACAGATTTAGATGAAGAAGTTCAAAGTACCCATTTTACTTTTGTACAGAGTGGGGCGTTCTATAATATTGATAGTGAAATTTTAGGAATATTACGAGCACCAGGTTCCGGTGGTCCAGGAGGTCCTTTTGTAGTTGTTAGTACAACTAAAGCTTCACCAGCTACGGATGGTGATAAAGTATGGACGATACAACATAACCAAACGGATGACACCTATAGATTTCAATCGGGAAATAGTGGTAGATTTATGTATCATGATGCAAATGGAACCGTAACCCATGTTGTAGTTTCTGCTACTGATGATAGAAGTAATTGGGAACTCATTCCATATGTAGATACTACTGTTGAAGTACCTGTAGCGATAGCTCCAGATGAAGATACAGGTACAGATTTAGATTGTCCAGCTTCAGGTGAATTCGAAAACAACACTACTAGAAATGTAGATTTACCAAACTCCGTTAATGTAGGGACTGCTGATGATAGAAGTTGCTATTCCGATTACTCAGAAAGTAACGTGTATGGTAAAACTTGGGGTGTTTATAACATAACGCGCAATTCTAACCACTGGGATGCTCCAAATACTTTACAGCCAAGAATTGAACGATCAATGCCTAGGTCTGGGGAAACAGGAGTGGGAAGTTTCGCAAGATTCACGGGAACATTTAGAATCCTTGAGGTTGGTGATGCTGGTTCTTTTGGACAAAATGGTAGTTATATAGCCCAAGCCAAAGGTAAACACACAGGTGGTGGCGGACCGCCAGATCCGGCTATTTGTTTGTATAGAGCACATCCTATTTATGGCACCGGTATAAATGCAGATAAGCAAATAGCATTCGATATTTATGCTGAACGAATCTTGGAGCGAGGCGGATCAGGTAGTGGAAGAGAAGTGGTTTTTTTAAAGCGAGTAGATAAGGATGCCGAAACTAGCTTTGAGTTGGAGATAGGTTTTGCTGAAGATCCAAATGATTCTACTAAAAAAATTCATTACTGTAACGCCGTAATTGGAGGAGAAGTTTTTAATTGGAACATTCCTGATCCAGAAAGAGGTACAGAATCTGGGATTAGATATGGCGCATACCGAGTTAGAGGCGGTAGGGCTCAAATTAGATGGGCAGATACCACTTACCAAAGGGAAGAAGTTGAAGATAATGGTAGCGGATCAAATGATGATAATATTTTCAGAATGAGAAATGTGGCTACAGGGGAATTCTTGACAGATTCTGGGATTTCAGCTACTCCGGTTACAATGACAAGTTCTGGTGAAGCAACAAATACACACTGGACTTTTGTACAAAATGGAGCATTTTTTAATATAGATAGCGAATCCTATGGGATACTGAGAGCAACAGGTTCTGGATTTGCTGGTTTACCTTACGCTGTAGTAAGTACGGGTACAGGGGCACCATCAAGTGATACTGATAAAGTTTGGACGGTTACTCAAGATTTTTCTGATAAGACTTATAGATTTGAAGCAGGTAATACTGGTAGATACTTGTATCATCAAGTAGACGGAAACGTTACCAATATTTCAGCCCCAGATACGGATGATAGAAGTAAATGGGAGGTTATCGCTTTAAGTGAATCACTAAGTACTGATGATAATGAGCTTTCATCTTCAACAATAAAAGTATATCCTAATCCTTCAGCAGATAGATTTACCATATCTTTTAAAAACATGAATGGTGTAAAAGTTAGTATTTATGATGTTTTAGGGAAGGTTGTTTATCAAAACTCTACGAACAAAGATAGACTTGAAGTTGATAATGATTTTAAATCGGGGGTTTATCTGGTTAAAGTTATTGATGATACCAATAGAGTGTATCATACCAAACTTGTGAAGAGATAATATTATACCTCTATAATTTATATTAAAAGCCAGAAAAACAATTTTCTGGCTTTTTTAATGCAATAATGCAGGACAAAACAGGACAGATAAATTCTTAATTTTAAATACTTTTCAAAAGGTAATAAACTATATGATAAATTAAATATGGAATAAGCCATAATAAGAAGTTGAAACCAACCGAAATGACTATTTGGAAATTATATTCCTGTGCTGAGCGGAGTTGAAGCATGACCTATAAAAAACAATAAAAATTAACAGATGAAACGACGTAACTTTATACAATTGTCAACATTAGCAGGAGTAGGGATTTCACTGCCGATAGCGGGTATTTTAAATTCCTGTACAAGTCATCCAGAACATTCCATAGAATTCAAAAATTTGATTTCAGAGCTTCTAAAAGACTGGTGTGATGGCATGCTAAACGTCCAAATCAATAATCCGTCAAACCTTGAAGAGCATGGTGCATTAGGTTGCCCATCATGTTCCCATATTCACGGGCGTTGTATGGATGCAGTCTATCCATTTTTATATATGGCCGATGTTACGGGAGATAAAAAATACATTGAAGGCGCAAAACTAGTCATGGTTTGGGCAGAAAATAATGTGTCGCATAAAAGTGGAGCGTGGACAGTGGTTCCAAATCCAAAAACATGGAAAGGAATTACTGTTTTTGGAGCCATTGCTTTGGCAGAAGCGTTGCACTATCATGGACATGTTTTAGATGCAAAAACAAAAGAAAGTTGGACAGAGCGTTTGGAGAAAGCAGGACAATATATTCATGATACGTTTACCATAGATTTTACCAATATAAATTACCCGGGTACAGCGGTGTATGGACTAAATTTAATTGGAAATGTTTTAGAAAGAGAAGATTTTAAGGCAAAGAGTAAAACATTAGCTTCGGAAGTAAAAGTATACTTTACAGAAAATGAAGGACTGTTATTTGGTGAATGTAAAAAAAGTTCAAGTAAACTAAGTGGGAAAGGATTGCATGGTGTGGATTTAGGATACAATGTTGAAGAAACGTTGAACAGTTTAGTAATGTATGCATTAAAAGAAAAAGATGAAGCGTTATTAGAAATTTTAACCAAGTCGTTAAATAGTCATCTAGAATTTATGTTACCAGATGGCGCTTGGGACAACAGTTGGGGGAATCGTATGTACAAATGGAGTTATTGGGGCAGTAGAACTTGTGACGGAAGTCAACCCGCATTTGCGATGATGGCAGATAAAAATCCAGCTTTTGGTACAGCAGCCGTTAAAAACACGGAGTTACTAAAACGCTGTACGCAAGATGGTTTAATTCATGGTGGTCCTGGGTTTATAGAAGCAGGTATTCCGCCTTGTGTGCATCATACATTTACCCACGCCAAACCTTTGGCTGCGCTTTTAGACCATTGGAATCATTTACCAGAAATAAATAAAAACACTGCATTACCAAGAATTTCAGCCGATGGTGTAACATATGTCAAAGATTTAGATGTTACCCTTTTTGCGAGAGGCGAGTGGAGAGGAACTGTGAGCACTTATGATGCAGAGTATCATTACAAAGAAGATTTTCGTCAAGCAACAGGTGCTAGTTTAGGTGTTTTATACCATAATAAAGTTGGACTATTATGTGCAGCAAGTATGGCAGAATATCATATGGTAGAACCATATAATCAGCAATCCCAGCCCAATAAAGATATTGCACTAACACCACGAATTGAAACCTTTAAGGATGAGGTTTGGTATACGAATCTTTACGATTTAACAGCAACCACAAAAGCAGAAGATAAAAACGGAGCAATTAATATTTCTGCTCAAATAGCTTTAAAAAGTCAAAAACGAGAAGTGGTTACAGATACAGCTTCAACTTTTAATTTATCTTATGAATGCACTGATGAGGTTGTTCAAATTAAAGTAAAATCAAACGAAAAAATAACGACACCAACAGCCTTTGTGTTACCAATAATTTCGCCTAATAAAGAAGTCGTTTCAAAAATCAGCGATACAGAAATTAGCATTCAAAAACCTGAAGGATTGTTAACTATTAAAGCAAATGCACCTATCAAAATAAAAGAGATAGAAGGGAATAGAACTTTTAATATGGTACCTGGTGTAGAAGCTATACCTTTTGAAGTGTTTTTTGAGAATGATAAAGAATTAATTCTAGAAATTAAAGTGAGTTAATATAAAGTAAAAGCGTTACGTTATCTCATTAATAAAATACGTTCAGAACATCCAAAAAAAGATGTTAAAGGAAAAATAATCAAAACCTTAATTTTAAAATTTCAACATAACAAATGCGATTTTCACTAATTATTTCAGCTTTTTTATTAGCGTTAATGTGTTCTTGTAATAACAAGCAAGAACATACTCTAAAACCTAATATTATCATTATAAATGTTGATGATTTGGGCTGGAAAGATGTTGGTTTTATGGGCAGTGAATATTATGAAACTCCCAATATAGATTACCTATCTAGTTTAGGAATGGTGTTTACAAATGGTTATGCATCAGCATCTAACTGTGCTCCTAGTAGAGCTTGTTTAATGACGGGACAATGGACGCCTCGTCATGGTATTTATACCGTTAGCCCTTCTACAAGGGGTAAATCTGAAGACAGAAAACTTATTCCCATTAAAAACACACATACACTGGCACCAGAACATAATATTTTACCAGAAGTTTTACAGAATAATGGGTATATAACTTGTCATGCAGGAAAATGGCATTTAAGCGATAATCCATTAGAATATGGGTTCGATGTAAACATTGGAGGAAATCATGCAGGACTTCCTAGAAGCTATTATCCACCCTATAAGAATGTTAAGATTGAAATAGGGAATAGTCAATATTTAACCGATTTGGTGATGGAAAATGCCTTAAAGTTTGTTGACACTATATCCTCGCCATTTTATCTTAATTATTCACCTTACGCTGTACACGTCCCGATAATGGCGGTTGATAGCATTGTGCCCAAATATGAGAAAAAATCACCTTGGAATGGCCAAGGTAATGCAGAGTATGCTTCAATGGTTGATAATTTAGATAGAAATATAGGTTTGCTGATCCTTAAATTAAAAGAAAAATCCCTTTTTGATAATACACTTATTGTTTTTACCTCTGATAATGGAGGTTTGTATGGTATTACTAAACAAAAACCATTACGAGCAGGCAAAGGAAGTTACTATGAAGGTGGTATTCGAGAACCTTTTTTCTTTGTTCTAAATGGAAAGATTAAATCAAATATTAAAAGTGATGTTCCAATAACGAACTTGGATATTTTTCCAACAGTATTAAATTATGCTGGAATAAATACTAGCACGCATAATCTTGATGGTAATAGTTTAGCTCCTGTTTTAGAGGAAAAAGTACAGACTTTTGAGCGCCCATTATTTTGGCATTTCCCTGTGTATTTACAAGCTTACAATGTAAATGATAACGAAACTCGGGATGCATTATTTAGAACACGCCCAGGCTCTGTAATAAGAAAAGGAGATTGGAAACTGCATTATTATTTTGAAGACGATGGCGTGGAATTATATAATTTATCGGAAGATATTGGGGAGAGAAATAATCTTACTGAGGCGAACCCTGAAAAAACAGAAGAGTTATTAGAACTTCTAAGAAAATGGTGGAAAGATACTAATGCTCCAATACCAACAGAGTTAAATCCAGATTACGTTGGAGAAATTTAGTTTTTAGTTTAACTATTATTCTCTACATAACTCAACACCCTTAAAATCAACGTGTGCCGTTACGTCACCGTCATCGCTGGTACCATAGGCACCATAGCGAGAGTAAACACGTTCGGTAGTATGGGTATGTTCAACATATTTTTCGGTATCACCAATTTTTATCTTTGAAAATGCAGTACCGTTTTCGTCATAACCAGTTTCATAAACAAAAAGATGGGCTTCGTTATAATTAAGAATTTTGAAGTCTTGTACATCTCTAGCACCGCCTGTTTCAGTGGTGTAAGGGTTTGTGGTAACGTGAGTTTCTAGCTTAATTTTATTGTCAGTTGTTTTTTTTGCATACAACAAAAATTGTGCACTTCTGTTCATACTTCCAGCTTCTTCGCCTTTCAAAATATCTCCACCTGCATGCGACTGAATAATACAAGTATTTCCGTCGCTTAAATCTACAATTTTAAGTGTTCCAGTTAGGATAGTTTTTTTACTGATTCCTTGCGAAATAGTTTTAAAAAAACGTTCTACTCTAGTTCTTGTGCCATCATATCGTATTTCACCACCAGTAATCTTATAGCTACCCCAACCATTAGCTAAATTTTCATAACCTCCAACAGTATTATCGGTTCTACAATCTAGTGTGCCTAGATTGTTAGGGGTTGAAACATCATCACAAGATTGTGATTGTGACGCACTAGGTCCCAAGTTAGGAAAATCTGAAATGTCATCACAAACCTGGTTATTAGTTGGGTTCGAGTTGTCGTCCTCTGATTCTTCTATCATGGTTTCTTCTTTTTCTGATACCTTTTCTGAACCTGTAGAACAGGACACTAAAAAGACTGAAAATAAAATGAGTCCGTTTTTGCCAATAAGTTGAAGCTTGTTCTCCATTGTAAAATTAATTAAGATAAATAGGTGTTTTCAATTAAGTTACTAAAGGTAATTATAAAGCCATTTTGTAGTATCCTGCTCCATCTTGTTTTATACTTATAGGAGCATGAGAGTACAGGATAATCTTATTGTCAATTGCCAATAACTTTAGCATAAAATTTAAAAACCACTTTTTTACTATAATAAATGGAAAATACAAATTGGGTACTTCAATTGTTAGGGCGTTTACATCCATTATTGGTACATTTTCCTATAGGTCTTTTAATTATTGGTTTTTTTCTAGAATTGCTAACTATAAACGGAAGGCGTAAAGGGCTTAGAGAAGGCATAAACCTTATGATTTATATTGGATCAGGTTTTGCAGCATTCTCTGCGCTTTTTGGTTGGTTTTTAAAAACTCAAGACGAGTATTCAGGTGCTTTAGTAGATAATCATCAATACACAGGAATGGCTACAGCAATTCTAGCTATGCTTACAGCCATAATTTTAAAGAACAGTTTAAAAAAAACCGTAGTAAATTTAAAAGCATATCGGTTTATGCTTTTTGCAACAGTGGTTTTACTAACCATAGCAGGACATTTAGGAGCTAACTTAACACACGGTGAAGATTATTTAACGGCTGTTTTTCTAGGTAATAAAGATGAATATAGCAATGAAGTATCAGGAATTTTACTTTCTGAACTCAAAGCATCAGATTCCTTATCAGAATTACAAAAAGACAAATTAAACCTAGAAGTAAGAGGTCTTTTTGCACATAAATGTTATCAATGTCATAGTGAAAACAAACAAAAGGGCGAGTTGGTGCTTGAAACAAAACGAGGTGTTTTTAAAGGAGGAAAAAGCGGTTTGGCAGTGGTGGCTGGCAAGCCTGAAGAAAGCGAAATTTACAGACGTATTACGCTTCCTGCCAATCATAAGGAAGTCATGCCAACCAAAGGTAAATTACTGACTTCAGATGAGATTGCACTAGTAAAACTTTGGATTGCAGAAGGGGCACATTGGTCGGATAAAGCAGTGAAAGTTTTTCCTGAAGCAAAATTAGCTTTAGTAAAACCTGAGCTGCCAAAAAATCAAGATATTACCCATCCCATTGATAAATTAATTGATGTTTATTTCGAAAAAAATAATATTGATTGGCAAGACGTTATTGACGATAGAGCTTTTATAAGACGTGCCTATATGGATGTCGTTGGATTATTACCTGAACCAAGCGCAGTTAAAGATTTTATAAATGATAATAATCCAAACAAAAGAGAAGAGTTAGTTGATAGTTTATTAAATGATAATCAAAATTACACACAGCATTGGTTAAGTTTTTGGAATGATTTATTACGAAACGATTATTACAGCGTAGGTGGTAAAAAGCCAATTACGCATTGGTTGTATACGTCATTAATGAAAAACAAATCTTATGACCAAATAGTTACCGAGTTGGTAAATCCTGTAAGAGGTTCAGAAGGTTTTATACAGGGTGTAAAATGGCGCGGTGTTGTTAATGCAAGTCAAAGAACCGAGATGCAAGCGGCGCAAAACATCGGACAATCTTTAATGGGAGTTAATGTTAAGTGTGCGTCGTGTCATAACAGTTTTATTAGTAATCTAACCTTAGATCAAGCCTACGGATTTGCAACTATATTTTCTGATTCCATACTAGAATTGAATAGATGTGATAAACCGATAGGTAAAATGGCGAAAGCTAATTTTTTGTATCCAGAATTAGGAAGTGTTGAAGGAGAAACCGTTAGTGATAGGTTGCTAAAGCTTTCAGAGGTTATGGTACAGAGAGATAATGGCAGGCTGTACCGCACCATTACCAATAGGTTATGGGACAGATTAATGGGAAGAGGTATTGTTGAACCGTTAGACGAAATGGATAATGCGCCATGGGATGCTGAGGTGCTTGATTGGTTATCGGCCGATTTTATCGATTCGGGTTCAGATTTAAAGCATTTACTTAAGCGCATCATGACCTCTAAAGTCTATCAACTACCCATGGTCAATTATAAAAATGAAGAAGACTTAAAAACTAAATATGTCTTTAAGGGCCCGGTAACGCGTCGGTTAAGTGCGGAGCAATTTTCGGACGGTGTAAGTCAAATTATTGGACCTTTGTACTCACAAGTAGCCTTTAACCCCAATGGAGATGATATTAAAGCCATACGCATATGGCATTTAGAAGAAGTGTTAGGTAGAGTAGTTTTACCTGAACCTGGTAAACGATATTTTAGAAAATCATTTCATGTTTCAAAAGAAGTTATTAAGAAAGGAGAGATTTTGATTTCCGTTGATAATTCATATGTCCTATATCTTAATGGAAAAAAAATATCGCAAAATAAAAATTGGAAAGCAGTAGATAAAATTGATGTTTCTGAGCAATTGCATCCAGGAAAAAATATCATCGCGATTATAGGAGAAAATGGAGGTGCTATTGCAAATCCTGCAGGTATATTATTTGCTTTTAAGATTGACTACGAATCTGGTAAAAGCACACTTTTAAAGTCTGATTTATCTTGGGTAAGTTTTCGTGAATTACCTCAAGGCGATTGGACTGCTGTGGCGTATGACGACAGTTTATGGAAAAAGGTTAGAAATTACAGTACCGGAAATTTTAAAAATTGGGGCCAACTACTTGATTTTACTTTTAAACCGCACAACGAAAAATTTGCACGTGCTAGTTTGGTAAAACAGCACCCCTTTATGAAAGCATTAGGGCGGCCGAGTAGAGAAATTGTAACCACTTCAAGAGAAGACCAAGCCACCTTGTTGCAAGCTTTAGAACTCACAAATGGAGAGTTTTTTAACAGCGTTTTAGAAGAAGGAGCGCAGTCATGGTTAAAAAAATATGGCGAGGATAGTAGTGCTATTGTCGATAATTTATATGAAAAAGCATTAAATAGAAAGCCTTCAAATGAAGAAAAAACGATTATGCTAAATGTTTTAGGAGAGGCACCAGAAGAAGAGCAGCTGCAAGATGTATTTTGGGCAGTTTTGATGTCGCCAGAATTTCAGTTTATCAATTAAAAGTAAATAACCTCGGGGCAAGCCCACGAGGTGTTAGAAGGAAAATTAACATTGATTTCGACGCAATCGTCGGGTTATTTAAATCTCGATTATCGAGTAAAAAAATGGATGTCAATAAATCACGTAGAGATTTTTTAAAGAAAATGAGTGCTGCTAGTTTATCAGCAGCTGCAACTACAATTCCAGGATTTAGTTTTTTAAGTTCTTGTTCGCCTGAGGTTCAAAAAATGGCATCTACGGCAGATACTGTTATTTTATTATGGATGGCTGGAGGTATGGCACATACTGAAACTTTTGATCCAAAAGCTTACGTCCCGTTTGAAAAAGGAGTGGAAAGCAAGAGAGTACTTAGTACCTTTCCCAAAAAACCGACTATAGTTGATGATTTATATTTTTCTGAAGGATTAGAATCTATTGGTAGCGTAATGGATAAAGGCGCTATAATTCGCTCTTATAAATCGGCCGATTTAGGTCATATTTTACACACCCGCCATCAATACCATTGGCATACCTGTTATGAACCACCGCAATCAGTTCAAGCACCACATATAGGGGCGTGGATAGCTAAGGAATTAGGGCCTGCAAACCCAGTAATCCCTCCTTTTATTGCTATGGGACAGCGTTTTACAATGGGAGAATCAGAAGAGTTAAAAGCGTTTCACTCTGCAGGATTTTTAGGTACAGAATACGGCCCATTTTTGATCCCAGATCCTTCTAGTGGTTTAGAAAGTGTACGTCCTCCAAAGGGCATGTCGCTTAAACGTTTTGAAGCACGCTATAAACTATATAAAGAACTCGCCAATAAAAGCGAGGTTATGGAACAAGCCAGCGATTATCAACGCGAGTCATTAATGCGTTCTATGGAGCAATCATATCGTTTATTGAATTCTCCAGAAGCTAAAGTGTTTGATTTATCAGAAGAAACAAAAGACGTTTATGATAGGTATAACACAGGGCGTTTTGGTTTAGGTTGTTTGTTGGCAAAACGTTTGGCTCAGAATGGTGGGCGTTTTATTAGTGTGTCTACAGAATACGAACCATTTTTAGGCTGGGATACGCATGAAAATGGACATACGAGACTTATTAAAATGAAACAATTAATAGATAAACCGATAGCGCAACTTGTTAAAGATTTAGACGAATCAGGACATCTAGACAGAACATTAATAATTTTAGCAAGCGAGTTTAGTCGTGATGCTATTATGGAAGGAAGACCGGGTAAAAAAGTAAAAAACCAAGTAAATCAACCTGATATTATAAGAAAAGAAAAACACTACGGCATGCACCGTCATTTCACTGATGGAAGCTCTATTTTAATGTGGGGTGGAGGTGTAAAAAAAGGCTTAGTTTATGGTAAAACGGCTGATGAAAGACCTTGCTCATCCATAGAAAACCCTGTAGTGATAGACCAAGTACATCAATCCATTTATCATGCATTGGGGATTCATCCAGAAACCCATTACGAAATAGAAGGTAGACCATTTTATACCACCCCAGATGGTAAAGGCCAACCCATACTAGATTTATTTGGTAATCCTATGAAATCTTCAAAAGAAAACATCGCTTAAACTTTCAATCAATAATGACCAAGTCTAAAATTAATCGCAGAACATTCATAAATTCTACAGCAAAAGCAAGTTTAGGTATGGTGGTTGTACCGCATTTCAACATTTTAAAATCTAAACCAAAAATGTATGATAAAATCATTGGTCATGGCGATTTTAAGTATAAGGTGCATAAATCTTGGGGCGATTTAGATAGAACTATCACACCTGTAAAAAATTGCCACGAAATGGTAATGGATTCCAAAGGCCGATTGATTATGGTAGGTGACAATACCAAAAACAACATCCTAATTTACGATAAATCCGGAAAGCTTCTAGATTCCTGGGGTATACGCTACAAAGGAGGTCATGGTTTGTCAATTTGGAATGATGGCTTAGAAGATTTTTTATTCATTTGCGATGCCAAAGGCGAAAGCGTAATAAAAACCACATTAGACGGTAGAGAGTTAATGATTATCGGACACCCATCTCAATATGGCGCATACGATAAAAAAGATAAATTTAAACCTACAGAAAGTGCTATTGGACCTAATGGCGATATTTACATCGCAGATGGTTATGGCGCAAATTATATACTTCAATTTACAAAAAAAGGCGAGTTTATTAGAAAAATAGGCGAAGGTAGAGGTACAGGGCAAAATCAATTTCAAACGGCCCATGGTGTATGTATCGATTACAGAGGTAAAGGCGAACCTACCTTGTTAATTACATCAAGAGCGGCAAATTGCTTTAAGCGTTTTACTTTAGAGGGTAAATTTATAGAGCAAATTGACTTACCGGGAGCATTTGTATGTCGTCCTGTAATTCATAATGAAAATTTGTATTCTGGAGTTTGTTGGTCGTCAGATATAGATTATGTTGAAGGCGATAAGAATACACATCCTTTTAATATCAACCCTAAATCTGGTTTTGTCACTATCTTAGATGAAAAAGGAAAAGTAGTGTCAAACCCCGGAGGTACGAAACCTAAATATAAGAAAGGAAAATTGCAGCGAATGGTGCAAGACGAACCTATTTTTCGCCATTGCCATGATGTGTGTGTCGATAATGATGAAAATTTATATGTTTGCCAATGGAATGCTAATAAGGCGTATCCTATAAAATTAGAGCGTTGTTAATGTATGGTTTTTCTAAATATTAAGAGACTTGACAGGTTTTAAAAACATGTCAGGTCTGATACTTCAACAGTTTTTTCTGTTACAATTAACCCCACAACCTCAATCAGACAGTACAGGATACTTTTCGTTTACAATACACCTAATTTCAAAACAAAAAATATGCTAAAAAAACTACCTTATTTATATATAGCACTACTAATTTCAGCATTCGTATTTGCTCAAGACTATCCATTTAGTTTACCTGCAGATATGGAAGCAACCATTAATATAACGTCTTCATCAACTGAAGTATATAATAATTTATTGCTTGGAACAAATACGCATA
The DNA here is from genome assembly GCA_947502975.1 of uncultured Flavobacteriaceae bacterium. Taxonomy (GTDB): domain Bacteria; phylum Bacteroidota; class Bacteroidia; order Flavobacteriales; family Flavobacteriaceae; genus Jejuia. The sequence continues at coordinate 216,957 of CANNBV010000005.1, read as the reverse complement.
ATTTTAGAACCACAACAGAGAAGGATTTAATAAACAAATTAAAGCCTATTACCATTAGGTTTCCACATGGTTTATGGTCTAATTGGTACGATTGGCGACGTGATGTTTCGCGACTTTTTGGAACCGAAAGTTTTCAGTATGAACAAGGTGTCAATAAAACTATCAGAACAAAAACAGTAGATAAGTTAGCTAATATAAATGTATTTGATAATCTTGATATTAAAGTTGGAATAGAAGGCCTTACAAGTTTAAATACAACTAGAAAATCTGAAACAGGTAGAGGTTTTGACATGATGTGGACGTTTAACATGAGTGCCGATGGTACTGATTTTAATAATGGATGCCCCGAGACCATAGCCCGATACGATGATTTAATTGCTAGAGGCTTTGAAGTAAAAGCTGTTGAAATGGGTAACGAGAATTTTTATCCAGGTCAACGAAGCTCCATTATTCCAAATACTGAAGACTATATTGCTAGAGCAAAAGCTATGTCAGCAGCACTAAAAATAAAAGACCCAAATATAAAAGTATCTGTTCCTTTATTGCGAAGAGACAATTGGGCAAACCCCAATTGGAATCAAGATTTAACAGAAGACCTTAGTTATTTTGATGCCGTAACAGTTCATACTTATGTGGGGTCAGACCCTGATGATGCTGCCAGTAGCAACGAAGCATATGGTACGGCACTTATAGCGCGCTATTACTTAGGAAATTCTATTTACAATTATGCACATAAAGTAGCACCTAATAAACCCATTTGGTTAACCGAGTGGGGTGTGAAATCTGGTGGTCCAAATGCGGTATCTGCTTTAGGAATGGCAGATTGTTATATTTTTATGAGTGAAAATCAAGATGTTTTTGAGCGCGCCAATTGGTTTAGCGTAAATGGGAAATTAAACTCACATTATGTTTGGGAAACGTACATTTCTCCTAGTGGTGTAGAGCGTCCAAGAATTAAATATCCTTTAGAAAAAACACTTTTCGGGTCAGCCTATGAAATCATACGTCTAGCACTTGAAAACACCACATTAATTGAGAGTGATGTACAAGTTCCAAACCTTGTAGATGGCGTAAAAGCCGTTAACGCCAGAGTAGTAGCTAAAGATGGAAAGACTTCGATTTTTGTTGTAAACCTTAGTAATCAGAATGTGCAATTTAATGTAAATATTGATGGTGCTGTATATACTGATACCGTGGAGCACAAAGCTATATCATTTTCAACAATGGATGAAGAGCGCACAATGGGTATTGATGTAAATCCGTTAACCTTAATTAGTAATACTAACGGAAACATCACTTTACCTAAATTTTCAATAAATATTATAGAATTATCCAATGCCTCGCTATCTACCTCAAAAATTGTAAAACAAAATGAGGTAAGTATATATCCGAACCCAAATCAAGGCAGTTTCAATGTAAAACTAAGCCACGGCGAAAACGTGCTGTATAGAATCTATTCAATTAATGGTGTAGAGATTCAAAAAGGGAATTTTGTATCATCAAAAGAGATTCATCATAATCAAACTGGTATTTATATTTTACAATTAGAAGGAAGCCAAGGCATTTCTACCCACAAAATTGTGGTTAATTAAACGTTTAAATATTCAAAACATATAACAATAAGAATAATATAAAACGCTACCAAATCAATTTTATGGTAGCGTTTTATATTATACTTAGAATAACCACTCAAAACCTTTGTTTTCAATGGCTTTTGATATTTATACATAGTTCAATTTATCATGACGAGCTAAATTCGGTAATCATGTTTAATATTCCGCCATCTAATATTAGCTGAACCATTTTTACATCTATAGGCTCCAAATCTAATTTTTGCATTTTTTCCTTTTTTCCCATTCCCGTTAGGAACTCTAAATGTGTAGTTTTTTAAAGTGGGGTTTTTACCAATCTGAATATCAACATATTGTACGTTACCTGTATTGCTAAAGCGATTTACCATCTTTATAAAAACATCTTGATTGCCTAGTATTGTTCTTAGAAATTGAAGTTCTCTGCCACTAGAGCCTGAGCCTCCTGGTCTTTTAATTTGTTCAGCATATAAATTATACCTTGTTCGTCCTGTACCTGGCTCTGGGTTTGCTGGTTTTGCTATAAGAAGTAAAATAGCTGGATCTGGAGAACCTTCAGTTTGGTTATCATGCTGTCCTTTAGCTTGCATTATATAAGTTCCACTTTCTTCACCAAATCTTTTCTGATTAGTTATAGTTGCACTACTAGTACTTTTAACAGCATCTCCACTACCTACACTTCTGATATTAACATATCCTTCAACACTTGTAAAGCGGCTCCCTCCTCTGTCTACCTTTTTAGATTGACGTTCAATCCTTGGTTGAAGTCCATCAAACCCATTACTATTCGCCGCCAATCTATAAACACCATAACTTCCTGATTGCGAATAGTTGAAGGAACATGTTCTATCATCCAGAAACTTTATAACATCTACATTTGTGCCGTTGATAGCTGTTCTTGATACTACATCGGTGCCAGCCCCAACATCAGTCGATTCATATTGACGATAGTATGTAGTACCTGACTTAAGCGGGTTATCACAGCTTTGCCCTATATTTTTTGGATCTTTTTTTCTATGGGTTAAACCATCAATATCAGCACTTTCATCTAAATTTGTTATTAATGTTTCCTCATTAATATTTTCAACATCTTCGTATTCGGTACAAGAAATGCTGACCAATAATAAGGCTGCAAAAATACCTCTTAATAATTTTACATTTAAAAAATTTAATTGTCTTTTCATTTTAATTTTTGAATTAGGATTAAGAATAGATTTTAGAAGATTTTCTTGCGCAAAGAATCTTAACTTTTTGTAATTTCAGATTATTAATAAGTGTTTCCATCCTGCTCTTTCCTGTTTTTGATATTAATGCTTGTTCTTTCCGATAAAAGGTTGATTGTGATATTGTTAAACCGTAATAGTTTTATGGTTTTACCACAGTAAGCTTTGTTTTTAATGACTAGTAAGAGCGAATTTTTAATTTGAAAAATTTAGTAGATAGGCCTAGTGATTTTATGACTATTTATGTATTGAAAAATTACATGAGAGTACAGGATAAAAGCTAGAAGTAATACCATTATTTTTATAATATATTTTAAGGACCATCTTTTTTAAATTATTCTTAACGATGATAAAAAAACAAGCACTATTTCCATTACTGTTTTTAACTTTATTTAACTTATCCTGTAATCAAGTGTCAACATCAAGAACTATAATATCTTTTGAAAAACTAACTATCAACTCAAAAGTAAATCCATCAACAATAGAAAGTGAACAACCACTTTTTTCTTGGATAATAGATATTGAAGGCTTTAATAAATCTCAATCGGCTTATCATATTTTGGTAGCTTCATCCCAAGAAAAATTGAATGAAGATGATGCAGATTTATGGAATTCAGATAAAGTAAATAGTGATAAATCTACATTTGTAAAATACCAAGGAAAATCTTTACAGGCGCTCCAGAAATACTTTTGGAAAGTTAAAATCTGGGATGAACAGGGTACGGTTTCTAGATGGTCAGAGATTCAAGAATTCGAAATGGGTTTGATGCACCCTGAAAACTGGGGTGCTTCAAAATGGATTACTCTAAATAAAGACACACGAACTTCAGAACACCGTTTTAGAGGCTATAAAAGAGGAAACATGAAAAAAGCGAAACCAGTTGATGGTTTTGCTGCAAGTTATTTTAGGAATGAATTAGAAGTGAATAAAATCATTAAAAATGCGCAAGCATACATTTGTGGTTTAGGCTATTATGAGTTGTATTTAAATGGGAGAAAAGTTGGAGATCATGTTTTAGATCCTGCGCCATCTAACTATGATAAGCAAGCATATTATGTCAACTATGACATTACTGAACAATTACAATCTGGTAAAAATGTGTTCGGAATTATATTAGGAAATGGCTTTTACGGACAAAATATTTCTTGGAGCAGAGACCCAGAATCAAATAAAAAAGGTGTGTCTTACGGTCCGCCAACTGTACGTTGTTTGGTAAAACTAAACTATACTGATGGTTCATCATCAGATTTTTATACTGATGAAAACTGGAAAGAAGCTACAGGCCCAATCGTATTCAATAATATTTACGGAGGTGACACCTATGATGCACGTTACGAATTGGGTAACTGGAATACAGTTGATTATAATGATGCCTCATGGGGAAATGCAAGAGTAGCATCACCAAAAGTCAAAAAAATAAGTGCAAGTCAAATTCCACCAATCAAAAAGTTAAAAGAATTTGAACCTCAAAAGGTATTTAAAGGTGACGATGGCGAATGGATTGTAGATTTTGGACAAAACATTGCAGGTTGGGTAAAGTTAAATGTAAAAGAAAAAGAAGGACAGATCATCGAAATTATAACTACTGAAGCATTGTTAACCGATGGGAGTGACATTTTTAAAGGTTCAACAGGAGGCGGTGCTAACGGCATGCCTCAAATTTATAAGTACATCTGCAAAGGTGATGCTATAGAATCATGGGAGCCAAAATTTAGTTATCACGGGTTTCGATATGCAAAAATAAAAGGTATTTCTACTAAGCCCGATACGAATATGATTAAAGCAGTTTTAGTCGCTACCGATATTCAAGAAACGGGAAGTTTTACATCTTCTGATGAATTATTAAACAAAATGCACAGCATCAGTAAATGGACGATTGTGGATAATGTTCACGGTATTCCAGAAGACTGTCCGCATCGCGAAAAATGTGGTTGGTTAGGTGATGCGCACGCCTTTTGTGAATACGCACTTTATAATTACGACATGTACGATTTCTACAAGAAATACATGGAAGATATCCGTACGCAAATGCGACCGACAAAAGGATATAACAATCCTGAAATTAAGTTTCAAGTGCCAACTATGATTGCTCCAGGAAGGCGTACTTCAACCTACGCAAAAATAGATTGGGGTGTAGCTACCATGTATTTGCCTTGGTATAATTATAGGTATTATGGTGATGATGCCATTGTCGAGGAATATTACGAAAACATGAAGGGCTTAACCGATTTTTATCTAAACTATAAAGGTGAAAACGGCATTATGCAAGATGGTATGGGCGATTGGTGTCCACCACGATGGGACAGACGTAAAAACCCTTCAGCTATGGAATGTGACCCTATTATTTCAGCAAACGCCTATTTTTATGATGTTTTAGGTATTATGGAAACCTTTGCAGAAATGAATAATGATGTGGTGTATGCAGTAAAAATGAAAAAAGAACAACGCGAATTAAAAGATGCATTTAATAAAGAGTTCTTAGTTGAAATACCTAATACAAAACACAAATGGTATCAAAGTCAAACAGCAACGGTACAGGCTTTACAATTTGGTATTGTACCTGAAAATGAAATTGAAAATGTAGTCAACGGGTTGGTTCATGATATTGTTGAGGTTAAAAGCGGTCATCATTCAACAGGTATTCATGGAAACAGATACATTTATACAGTTTTATCAAAGTATGGAAAAGCAGATTTAGCTTATGATATTTTAACCACTCCAGATTTCCCCAGTCAAACTTATGTGATGAATTCTGGATTTACCACATGGCCAGAGCGTCAATTTGTTTGGGAAGAGATGGAAGGGCCGACGAACTCTTTAAACCACCCAATGCATAGCGGTTTTGCGGCTTACTTTTATGAGTCTTTGGGAGGTATAAAATCTTCTGAATCAAATCCAGGTTACAAAGTGTTTTCAGTAAACACAGAATTTTCAAGTAAGATAACAAGTACAAGCGTGTCGATTCCTACGCCTTATGGTAATATAAAGAATGATTGGACAACAAATGAAGGTGTTTTATCAATGGATTTGGAGGTGCCTTTTAATACCAATGCAAAATTGATTTTAAGTAAAAATGAGTTGAAGTCTTTAAAGATAAATGGCTTGTCTTTTAAAGATTTTCAAAAGAGAAATATTGTAAAAATGAATGATGATTACAACGTAGTTATTGGTTCAGGAATATACAAAATAAGCTACAAAAGAGACTAAAGAAACAACCTAATAGAACAGGACACTTTATTTTGAATAATCTTTTAATTTCGATGGCTTTTAATTTATATAAAATGAAACTTAAAATTATATTTATTTTTTTTGCACTTTCTTTAATTTCAGTTAGTTCGTTTTCACAAACAGCAACTTGCGATGGAACTCTACCTTTTGAAGAACAGAATGGCTTGTTAACAATAGAGATGGAATCAGGTGTCTTTCCTTCTGGGTCAGATTGGAAAACTGGTAGTGAAGTTGACCCTAATTTACCTGGATCGACTATAAATTATATATATTGGGATGGAGCACAGTCTTTCGGTTCTTTAACTGGAGCTCCAATTACCTATAATATAAAAATTAATAATCCCGGTACTTACAGACTTGCATGGCGTGGACGAATTGGTACAGGTACTTCAGGAGGAGAACACAATGATGCATGGCTTAGTATAGTAGCTGATGATTTTTATGCTACTAGTCAAAACAATTCAACTTCTACTCCTCAGTTAGAGCCAAAACCTAGTTGTAATAGTAACCCAGATAGAGATTGTCCAGAAGGTTCTAGTACTAATGGGTATTTCAAAGCCTTTATGAATAGACACCCCGTAAACCTCCCTATCGATCAGCGTTGGGGTTTCGTTACTAATACAAACGATGGTAATTCTTTTAGGTTTATATGGGCCACTTTTAATGCTCCAGGTAACTATTCCGTAATTGTAGATGCTAGGTCTAGTTTCTTTTTTATGGATAAAATGGTATTGCGTAGAACGGATGTTTCTGATAGTACAGCGTTTAATTTAAATAATCCAGAATCTTCCTGCTACAATGCTTTATCTCTAAATGATGTAAACAAACGAGAAACAAAAATTTATCCAAACCCAACAATGGGGGAAATACAAATTAGCAACCTACCTGTTAATTCTAGTTTAACTATTTTTAATGTTTCTGGAGCTATCCTCAAGGAAATAAACACAACAAAATCATCAGAAATTATTGATATTAGTGATTTAAAAAGTGGTGTCTATTTTATATCTAATTTTGATAAGAATAATCATTTTATTAAAAAAATTATTAAACTATAACATACCAAAATTTTAAGTTGGATAAGGTTCTAAATAGTTTACTATTATTATATTTCATTCTTTTTTTTAATTGTAAAAAAGAGGAGGTAAACGATTATGTTAAACCTAATATTCTTTTCATTCTAGTTGACGATTTAGGGTATCACGATTTAGGTGTTACAGGCAGTACATTTTACGAAACTCCAAACATAGATAAGTTGGCGAATGAGGGGGTAATTTTTACCAATGGCTATGCTTCAAGTCGGGTTTGCAGTCCTTCTAGGGCTAGTATCATGACGGGTAAGTTCACAGCACGTCATGGTATTACGGACTGGATTGGTGCCAAAGCTGGAGAAGATTGGCGCACAAGAAACCATCATGATAAACTGTTGCCAGCGGATTATGTTAGACAATTGCCACAAGACGATCTTACAATTGCGGAAGCTTTTAAGGAAAACGGTTATAAAACGTTCTTTGCTGGAAAATGGCATTTGGGAGGTAATGGATCACATCCCGAAGATCATGGTTTTGATATTAACATTGCGGGTATAGATGCGGGTAGCCCAAGAGGAGGCTTCTTTTCACCTTGGAACAACCCAAAACTAAAAAATAAACAAAAATGCGAAAACCTAACATTGCGATTAGCAAATGAAACGGCTAACTTTATAACTAAGCACAAGGACTCGGCATTTTTCGCATTTCTGTCTTTTTACGCTGTACATGCGCCAATTCAAACCACACAGACAAAATGGAAAAAATACAGAGATAAAGCCGATAGTTTAGGAATAGCAGAGAACGGTTATAAAATGGAGCGCGTTTTACCCATTCGCCAAGTACAGGATAATCCTATTTATGGTGGTTTGGTGGAAACTATGGACGATGCCGTTGGAGTGGTTTTAAAAGCCTTAAAAGATAATGGTGTTGATGAAAACACCATCGTTGTTTTTACCTCCGATAATGGAGGAGTGGCTTCAGGCGACAATTATGCAACCAGTAATTTACCTTTAAGGGGAGGAAAAGGCTATCAATGGGAAGGTGGTATTCGAGAGCCCTATTTTATTAAAGTACCGTGGTTAAACAGTTCAGGTGCAAAAACAGAGTTTCCTGCAATTAACACCGATTTTTACCCAACACTTTTAGATTTAGCTAATATTCCCTCAATTCCTGAACAGCATATTGACGGTATCAGTTTAAAACCGTTATTAGAAGGCAAATCTTTAAATATTAACAGACCCTTATACTGGCATTATCCGCATTACGGAAATCAAGGTGGTGAGCCAGCATCAATGATACAACAAAATGGTTGGAAGCTCATCCATTACTGGGAAGATGGTCATGAAGAATTGTTTAAAATGCCCTTTTCGGAAAAGGATAGCTTTAATGTTATTTCACTAAATCCTGAAATTGCTAAAACGCTTAGTGAAAATTTGCTAAACTGGTTAAACTCACTGGATGCTAAATATCCAGTTAAAGACTGTGAATTTGATAGTTTAAAGGCAAAAAAGCGATATACTAATATCATTAATAAAAAACTGCCGAATTTAGAAAAGGAACGTTTAGAAATACTTTCCAAAAACTTTCAGCCCAATGCCGATTGGTGGGGAAGTAGGCTTACCGAGGATTAGCAATTTAAAATTTTATTATACCATTTTAATGAAGAAATTATTAAGCAATACCATTAGAATTCTGATTGAAAGCTACCACAAATTAATGGTTTTCAATAGAAGTTATGCTATTGAAATAAACACCCACAACAAGGATTGTGCAGGATAGAATTTGTTTAGACAACTATTAAATTTGAAAGCTAATTGTATAAAGAACTTAAAAAAGTTTTGCTATGCTTATGTCTTTCAAAAAAATAGGAGTTTTATTTATTTTTCTTCTGTCTGTGGCAGTAGTGTTCACATGTTCAAAAGCAGAGGATGTAGAAGAAGAAATTACTGAGAATCCTGAACCTGATCCAGATCCAGATTCCGACCCCGATGCTAACATTCCTGCTAATAGAATTGTTACAATAAATACAGGAAATGTTGTAGGACAGATATACAACTTTTGGTCTACCAGACCCATGGTGAACCAAACGCGTTTTAATAGTGCGAATTTTAGAGGCTCAATCGAACCAATTAAAGATTACGTGGAAAGTTATAATATGGTAAGAACTATGGGTGGCAGAACTGATAACTTAAACATGTTTTATAAAGGTGTTGATGCATCGGGCAACATCATTACTGATTTTAGTGGATTACTTAATAGCATGAGAAACTTTATGAGTACTGGTTTTAAACCGAGAATTGTTTTAAGCAAGGTGCCTTGGGAAATGGTTGCCGATAAAACAGTGAACACATACGGAAATACAAGTCCACCAGATGATTACAACCATTGGCGACAATACGTAAATGCCTTTTTAACCACGCTGGTTAGCGAATTTGGCATGGACGAAGTTAAAACTTGGAGGTTTAGAGTGAGTACAGAACCCAATTATACACCAAACCACTGGAATGGGACTAAAGAGGACTACTTTAAACATTATGATATTACAGTTGATGAGGTTTTAAAAGTGATACCAGATGCGATTATTGGTCCAGGAAATATGTTAACCGAAAGTGTGGCAACTTATACTACGGAACTTATTGACCATTGCGCTACAGGCACTAATTATGCTACTGGTGCTATGGGTACTAAAATGGATTTTTTCAGTATTTCATACTACGAGAAAATTGATAAAAATACAGTGGCATTACCTCAAATTATAGAGCCATATAGAAATAAATTGAATAGTTATTCACAATTCAGTGATATTCCATTAGATATACAAGAATTTGGAATGCTACGAGATGAAAATGGCGTGAGAGGCATTAGTTTAACTGATGGTACAGAGTTGGGAGTAAGTTGGTATGCGAGAGTAGCAGACTTGGCCTACAATTATAGAATAACAGAAATATATGATTGGGGACAAGAAATTGAGTCTAGCAATTTGCCTCAAGGTAGAAGAAATGTCACTAAAATGTTCCAAATGATGGAAGGTGGAAGTAGGTTGGAAACTATTGACAATATTAATGTACATGCTGGCGTAATTCCTGCAATTAAAAATGGTAACATTTATTTATTGGTGTATAACCATAACACTACAAGAAATAGCACATTTAAAAGGACATTATACCCTAGGTTAGAAGGTGGAGAAATTTCGGAAAATAACACATGGAAAATGAATGAATGGACCGTTGATAAGACCCATGGTATAATGATGCATGAACTTTATAAAGATGTAAGAGAAGCTGGTGTTGGCGAAAAAACAAATGGACGTATTTATGGCAATAGGCCTTCTGACCGTTTTGAAGACGGCTGGAAGGATGTACTAAATAGTAATTTAGCCAAATATAAAACTATGGCCGAATTGCCACAAACCATTACAGATTCTATTATAGAAAAGAAAGACGGTAAACTTAGTTTAGCTATTAAATTAGAGCCTCATAGTGTGAAATTATTGGAATTGATTCCTGAGTAGATAGCATTAAAAAATTATAAATCCTTTAAAATGAAAAAGAACCAATTAGTACTTATGCTATGCTTATGTACTATACATCTGTTTTCACAAATAAAACATGGATTGAGGGATGATTCGGGTAGGCATGTTGTACCACGGGGATTTGTTGTAAATACCAACGACCATAAGGGCGAAGTGTTTTTTAACAGTGATGATTATGTGCGTATGGTAAGAATGGGCGCTAATTTTCAAGTGATTCGATTGGAACTTGGTAAACTAAGTAGCTTTCCCGGAGGTCATTTGGATAATCAGTATTTGAAAAAATTGGACACCCTAGTTGCATTAGGAAACAATCACGACATCAAGACGGTTTTTAAAATGACGGTTTATGGTGTGGATAAATTTAAGTGGGAGGACTTTTGGTTGAACAATAAAAATGAATACGACACCTATATTGAAGCATGGAAAGTTGTCTGGAATAGATATGCCAGAAACAAGGCCGTAGTAGGGTATGACGTGGTTAATGAACCTCGAAAGCTTACAATGGATATATCCTATAGAAATTTAACCGAGAAATATTTGATCCCATTATATCAAAAAATTATTGATGAAAGTCAGAAGATTAATGCTAAAAAAAAGATACTTATCCAATCCATATTTATGAATAAAGGGGAAGGCGTTGACAATAATCAATACGCTGAAATTACCGCTCCCATCAATCGAAAGAATGTTGTTTTTGCGCCCCACATTTATCAGAGTAAAATCGACTTTATAAAACCGGTATTGGAACGATTCGATAAAGAATCCAACCTATTAAACGCACCAATACTAATTGGGGAGTGGGGTATGCCAACATTTGCAAAAACCGATACATTAATTAGTGGTAAGTTGGGACAACTAGAATACAGGGAGCTTTATATAAAAACTGCCGAAGTATTTGATAAAATGGGGGTTGGCTCCATTAAAGCTTGGTTTTTGGGTAATAGAACTATGCAGAACTTTCTCCCAGGAGGGCCATCAACATGGGCAATTTTTAGCGATAGCACCGATGTGGGTACAGTTGAGCGCAAATATATTACGGATGTAATTTCTAGACCATTTCCTCAAATCATAGCTGGAGATATTCAATCGTTTCTTTTTAACCATGCTACCAGAACCTTAGATGCAACCATTAAACCCAATAATACATTAGGTTTATCAAAATTTTTCATCGGAGCCAATCGGCATTATCCTGACGGTTTTTCGGTATTGATTGGTAGTGATATTGTTCTATATTATAATCCAATTAAAAATCTAGGTTTAGAGGTTCACAAATCCCCAAAGGAAGTGACTTCATCCAACTTTATTTGGGATGAGTATACCCAAAAGCTTATAGTATTACAATGGCCTGAATCTCAAAATGAATTACACATTAAAATTGTTCCAGGTATCAGAAATTTAGACTAAAATATGGTATATAATTACTTTACGCTCTTCTATAAAATCACATGACAAATAAAAGCTTTAAACTCCGATTTCTCAATTTAATTCTTGTAGTAATCGGATGTATATCCTGTACCGATAGCTCTAAGGTAGTTTTTGAAACCTTTGAAAAAACTAGGAATAAGTATAACTTCAATCCAGACTGGAAATTCATAAAAGAAAACCCTAAAAACGCCTACGAATTTAATTACGATGACGGTTCATGGAATACGGTTAGCTGTCCGCATACCTTTAATGATATAGACACTTTTGATGATTACAGTCTTGGACATCATGATGGAGAAGAGAACCAATGGCGAGGTACGGTTTGGTATCGTAAACATTTTAGATTACCAGAATCAGATGCTGGCAAAAAAGTGTTTATTGAGTTTGAATCCGTACGTCAAATAGCGGATGTTTACATCAATGGTGTACATTTAGGTCAAAATCAAACGGGGTTTATACCTTTTGGATTTGATCTAACGCCTCATCTTAATGAAGGAGACAATGTTATTGCCGTAAAAGTAAATAATGACAGAGTCGATCATTTTAGAGAAAATTTTCCGCTAGTTTGGAATCACGAGCATTGGCATCCAACACATGGCGGAATTTACAGAAACGTATTCCTTCATGTCATGGGACCACTCCATATTACCCTACCGCTTTATGATAATTTAGAAACTTTAGGCACTTATGTGTATGCCGAAAATATTTCCGAAACCAAAGCTGATATTTTTGTAAATGCTGAAGTTCAAAATGAATATAAAGAAAACAAAACAGTCAATTTTGAAGCTAAGATATTTGATAATGATGGTAAGCTTGTAGGTGCTTCAGAAGCGCAACATGAGATAAAATCTGGAGAAAAATTTACATTTTCAACGCAAACCAATTTAGAAAATCCAAACCGTTGGTACACCCGTTATCCATATATGTACACCGTTGAAAGTGTTTTAAAAATAGATGGAAAAGTTATTGATTCATATAACACACCTTTAGGTATTCGTGCATTTAATTTTGATAAGGATAAGGGCTTTTTTAATAATGGCGAATATGCGAAATTACACGGTTGGGGGCAAAAACCAACCAATGCTTGGGCGGGCTTAGGTGCCGCATTGCCCGATTGGTTGCGCGATTATACGTTTCAATTAATGGATGAAGCTGGTGGAAACTTTATCAGATGGGGGCATTGTGCCGGTTCTCCAGCTGAGGTTGCTATGGGCGATAAATATGGGTTTGTAACCTTAATGCCTGGAGTTAGTGGCGAATCGCAAGACGAAGGGGAAACCTGGGATATCCGTATTAAAGCTTTTAAGGATATGATTGTATATTACCGAAATCATCCATCAATCTTCATTTGGGAAGGAGGCAATTGGGCTGAAAGTGAAGCACATTATCAAGAAATTTTAGATGTTATTAATACATTCGATCCTAACGGAAAACGTTTAATGGGTAACAGAAGGGCTGATGTTAAAAATGGTTCTGAAGGTTATGTGTCTATTGAAATTGGTACCGAAGGTTGGGAACGCGAATATCCCGATTTACCACTTATAGAGAGTGAATACATGCGCGAGGAAGCACCAAGGCGTATTTGGGATAAACATTCGCCAGATGATAATTTTTTTAGTCATCCTAACATAGAAAAAAACACCTATAAAATAACTTCGGAGCAATTTGCTGTAAGACAAGTGGAACATTGGTGGGACAAAATGGGCAGAAAAGCGTATCATGTTGGCGGCGCCAATTGGATATTTACAGATGGAACTCATGGTGGTCGTGGGCAAACCGAGGTGACTCGTGCTAGTGGCGAGGTAGACGCTGTACGTTTGCCCAAAGAAGCATTTTATGCCACAAAAGCTATGTGGCGACCAAAGCCTCAAGTACACATTATAGGCCATTGGAATTATAAGGACGGCATTAAAAAGGACATATTTGTGGTTTCAAATACCGAAGCGGTAAAATTATATGTCAACGGAAAATTAATAGGTGAAAATAAAGCACCTAAGAGTGGATATCTTTATACTTTTAAAAATGTTGAATGGGAAGCAGGAGACATTAAAGCAGAGGGTATTATCAATGATGAAGTTCATGTTACTCAAACAAAAGCCACAGCAGGAAAGCCTGCAACTTTAAAATTAACTCCAATTACAGGGCCAAAAGGTTGGCGAGCTGATGGTTCAGATATTGCGCTGATTGATGTTGAAGTGGTTGATGCCGAAGGTAGAAGATGTCCATTAGCAAAAGGTCGGGTTGATTTTACTTTAGAAGGGCCAGCCATTTGGCGCGGTGGCTATAATAGCGGAAATAAAAATTCAACCAATAACTTATATTTAGATATCGAAGCTGGTATAAACCGTGTTGCGGTGCGTTCGGTTTTGGAAGCTGGAACTGTTACCATTACAGCGACAAAACAAGGTTTGCCTAATGCTAGTGTAGAATTAACTTCTAATTATGTGGACATTAAAAACGGATTAACCACCGAATTGCCTCAGGTATTCGAGAATGTACTAACAGAAGAGCCTATGCCGGTGCATACGCCTGAAATTCCAGAATACATCCCGGGCAAAACCAATAAAAGTGAACTGTTTACTAAATTTAGTTACACCGGTGACGGTAAAGCAATCCTTCGAACCAACATGCATTGGGGCAAAAAAGCTTATACCGATTTGGATCTTAACTATACGGTTATTCCAAGATATCTGAATAAAGCAGAATACATAAGAACGCCAAATTCTGATAACAGATATTGGGCTAGAGATCAGCTACAGTTCATTGCCGGCGTTAAAATGCATATTTATGTATTGCACGATGACGCAGTGCCAAGACCTGATTTCCTATTAAAAGACTACAAAGATACTGGTGATGACATAAAAATAGATGGAGAAGACCCTGTAATGTCCGTTTTTCACAGAGTTGCCGAAGCCGGAGAAAGTATTATTATGGCTGGAAATAGCAACGGCGATGCACCTAAAAATTGCAGGATGTACACCGTAATTGGTAAGAAGTATTAGAAAGTAGTGTTATAAACTTTTTGGGCGTTCCCACGTGGGTTCGGGCTGTCAGAAGTCGCTCTCTCCTGTATCAAGGAGCTTCAACAAATCCCTCAACCCTAACGCAGTTAGTTCTGCCAACCCATTTGTTTTATATGGGTTAAAGTAATTTTGCAAAATTCTAGTCATGAAAAAACCTATTATTTGGTCATTTATTAAGGTTAATCAACTGTTCATCGAATTTAACCTAAAAACCAGTATAGTACGGGATACCTTTTAGCGGGGAATAAAATACATTGAAAAAAAAGTAAATGAAAAAGATTACCATTCGTAAAAGGCAATTTTATAAAGCAATATTTCTAGTAAGTTTTACTTTTATACTCAGCTTAAAATCTTTCAGTCAGGACTATCCTTTTACATTACCAAACACAATCACAGCATCTTTAAATGTGGATACGGATGATACGGAGCCATTCAATAATAAACTCATAGGTTATAACATTCAGGGTTTTGATACCCAACTTCAAAAAGATTTTATAAATCTAGTTGACCCAGTAACTATTCGTTTCCCGCATGGGGTTTGGGCTAATTTTTACGAATGGGAAACCGATGGTTATCAAGACGATGCCTACGATAATCGAGATCATGAAGATGCATTACAAACGTTTGTATGTTGTATTTCTGGAGATATAGATGGTATTGCTGAATTGAACACGCAAAAAAAGAATAGAACAGGAGGTGAGGGTTACGATATGATGTGGACTTACTCCATCAATTTTGACGATGGGACTAGTAGCGTAGCCAGGGCACAAAAGGATATTGGTTTAGGGCTAGAAGTTAAAGCCATTGAATTAGGAAATGAACATTTTTGGAGAGGCCAACGCTCATTAAGAACTGAAACTCCAGAAATGTATTTAGCGGCCGCTTCTGAAGTTTCAAGTGCTTTAAAAGCTGAGTTTCCAGATATTAAATTGTCTTTGCCCTTAAGTTGGAGAAATGGTATTGACAGTTCAATAAATCATACAAGCTACAATAATACCATTATCGGGGATGGAAGTTTTTTTGATGCTATATCGCTACATAAATATATGGGATCCGATCCTGATCAAGCAGCAGATAGTAATACTGCATACGGCCTATTGTTAACTGCAAAATTAGAACTAGAAGATTCTGCAAACTGGGTAAGGAGCTTTGCACCAGGAAAACCTATTTGGTTAACAGAATGGGGTGTTTCAGCAGGAGACAACGTTCATGGAGGCGCCTGTTTAGGTATGGCAGATGTATTTATGTTTATGGCAGAAAACCAAGATATTTATGAACGTGCAAACTGGTTTATATTTAACCGTGTTTTAAATGCTATGGTGGTGGTTGGTAGTAATAGAGAGCCAGTTTATCCTCTACAAAAGCGAGGGTATTTATCTACTTATGAAATTATTCAGGATGTATTTAGAGATGCAACGCTGATGGATGGAACAGTAACCTCTTCAGCGCAATTAACAGTGCCTCGTGGTTCAGTAAATGCTATAAATGCCAGAGCAACTACCAATGAATTTGGTGAAACTAAAGTGGTAGCCGTAAACCTTACCGATAAGCCTGTAACCTTGGAATTAAAATTTGATAATGTGGTTTACTCCAGAAACTTTAAGCACGAAGCTCTAGTTTTTGATAATTTAGGTGTTGTAGATGCTGTTGATTATTTTTCAAACCCACTTCAAACGATTAAGGAAGGTACAGGTACTATTACTTTGCCACCATTATCGGTTAGTAAAATTTCAGAAATTTATTTTGACGAGTCAATACATTTAATTGCCGGTACTATTGAGACCGAAGATTATAAAGACGGAGGTGAAGGTGTTGGTTTTTCAGATACTACTGCCGATAATACGTTAAGTCCGGGTACGGATACCGATGGTGTTGATGTAGGAACAGATAATGGCATTACTTATGTTGGCGATACACAAAACGGCGAATGGTTAAAATATGATGTTAATGTTTTGAAAGCAGGTAATTACGATTTTGAATTTGTATATGCCGCGCAAAATTCCGGGGCCTTGGTAAGTGTTGAAATTGATGATGTACTGCTTTTTGATAATTTTTCCTTACCCCAAACAGCTGGAATAACAGATTTCCAAAGTATAACCAAGTTAGATGCTATTTTAACAAAAGGGCTTCATGAACTTAAAATTAATATACTAGGTGGCGGTTTTAATTTAGATAAAATAAATGTTATAGAAGTATTACCAGTTATGGCACCTGCGTTTGTAACACCTAATAATGGTGATAACGTTCTCCCGGGCGGGGATATTGAAGTTGAGGCTTCTACAACTATGGTGCCTGAAAATATTGCCAATATTGAGCTATTTATAAATGATGTGTCGGTTCGCAGTATTGCAAGTGCTCCTTTTAATTGGGGATATGATGGGCAAAACGATGTCCTGTTAGAAAACATAGCTAGTGGTACTTATACATTAAAATTAGTGCTAACTGATAACAGAAATAAAACAGCAGAAACATCAATTATAGTAACTAGTAACAATTATCCAACGCAACCTTTTGGAGGTATACCTCATGAAGTGCCGGGAATTATTCAGGTTGAAGATTATGATTTGGGCGGGCAGGATTTTGCCTTTAACGACTCGTCATCTGGAAACTCAGGAGGAGTTTATAGAACGGAGGTAGGAGATGATGTGGATATAACTGCTGGTGGCACTGGTTTTGCTGTGACATCTGTAACGGGTAATGAATATATAAGGTACACCATGGATGTGACGCAAGCAGGCAGGTACGAAATGTTGGTGAATTATAGAACATTTTCTAGTACTTCCAAACCATTTGCAGCATATCTACTGCCAAAGGATTTATCGTCATCAGAATTCTTGTTTTCCGCTCCTAGTGGATCAACTACCGATGGGATAAGAAAGATAACAGAAGGAGGAATATTTCAAGATTATACTTCGGACGAATTTGACTTACAAAGCGGTAATTGGGTTTTAGAGCTAAAAATACCATCGGGTGGTGCTGGCCCAAGTTACGATTATGTAACCTTAAACCGTGTGGGTAGTTTAAGTGTGGATGACGTGAATGCAAATGCCAATAAATTTAAGGTTTATCCAATACCGAGTATGGACGGTAAATTTAAACTAAGTAAACCCAAAAACTGGAAAGTGTATTCTTTGTTAGGGGTTCAAGTTAGTGAAGGTATGGGTGCGTCTGTTAATCTATCTAAATTTTCTAAAGGTTTATATGTCTTGAAAACTGAAGAAGGTATCACTAAAAGATTATTATTCAATTAATTTTTTTGGCGTTACCCTCCTGTGGTCAGGTAGGGCTATCCACCATACTTGCCTGCCAGCAGGCAGGTCTTTTTAAAAAAGGCGTCATTGCGAGGAGTTTACGACGTGGCAATCTCAAACATTTTGGTGCATCACTAATTTGGCTTTCTAAAGGTTTAAAAAGGATGCCGTTTCTATCATTGACGCAGGCTACTTTGGTGTCTACACCTCTAAATACCACTTTAATCTCACCTTTAAGCATCCATTATTTTTTCTTTGATGTTTTAAGCTCGGGATTTTTGGAAATATAATCAGTTAAAATTGTTTTTACAATACTTGCAGAACCAGCTTCTAAACCACCATTATTGATATTAGCTCCAGTAATCCAATATAAAACCATTCCAGCATCAGAGCAGTCCCATTTACCCTTTTGGAAGTTTACAATATTATCAATTTCTGCAATGTTTCCTATCGTCCAAATAAGTCTTATGCGAGGGTCTTCGTGGTTCTTTGCCCAGTCCCATTTTTCGTGGTCTAATTTCAAATTAATATTTTGGTCTGGGATGCGCACTTCTTCAATGCCGAAATCTAATATTTGTTGCCAAGTATAAAAGTCGCCAGCATTATCATTAGCAGGATGGTGTGTCACAACTTTAACGAATTTATGTTTTTCTTTTGGGGTCTTTTTTAAGGCCATACCAATAATGTCTGGTTCACCAGCTTCAATAATCCAAAGTGGGTCTTTTTCAGTAGAAGCATTTATTGCCCAGCATAAATCGTTGATGGTTTCTTCTTTTTGCCATATGGCATCATAAAATGTTAGGTGTTCAAAACCACCCCAACGTCTTGCTGTCATATCGCAAGCCACCTGCATCAAATGATGGCGTTCTTTTTCAGCCTTTTCAGAAATACGGTCATCTCTTACCAAATCACAACTGTGGGAATAATGTACAAGTCGGCTTTCTAATCCAGAGGCACGTAGTAATGCAATACTAATAGCGGTACCACCTAAATCGTCTGGGTCTGGAGAATTGCCATCAGCTACTATAGCTATACGTCCGTTAGGGGCATTTATTTTTTGAGCTTTGGTAGCATGAATTGCTAGTAATATAATAAGTATGGATATTATGTTTTTATACATTCTTTGTAATTTAATAGATGAGTGCTTATGTTTTTAATTCTGTAATAAGACATTTAAATATTGAAATTATAAAATTATGAGGTTTTGTTGGTTTGGTTAACCTGTGCTATCCTGTGACTTTTAATGAAGTATAAACAAATACAGCACAGAGCAGAACGGGTAGTGCAGGATACAGAGTAAAATTTTAAGAAATATTTTAGATATCTATTAACAAATTAACTCAAAATTTTATGAAACTAAAAACTAAACTAAATGAAGTATCTAATTTTCGAAAAATTAGGATGCTTACCATTTTGTTGTTATCCTGTGTGGCAACTTCATTTGCCCAAACTGTAACAGGAACAGTAACTGCAGATGGCCAGCCG
This sequence comes from uncultured Flavobacteriaceae bacterium, assembly GCA_947502975.1. Taxonomy (GTDB): domain Bacteria; phylum Bacteroidota; class Bacteroidia; order Flavobacteriales; family Flavobacteriaceae; genus Jejuia. Next base: position 197,172 of record CANNBV010000005.1, on the reverse strand, counting down.
CTTCCAGGTGCCACGGTTGTGGTGAAAGGGAGTACAACAGGAACAAGTACAGATTTTGATGGTAATTATACCATCAATGCAAGTGACGAAAACACACTTGTATTTTCTTATGTAGGGTATTCTACAAAAGAAGTTGTAGTAGGAAATCAAACTACAATTAACGTTACGCTAGATCAGGACAATACACTGGACGAGGTTGTTGTTATTGGTTATGGTACACAACGAAAGTCAGACTTAACAGGATCAGTATCCTCTATTAGCTCAGAAGATTTGACTGCACTTCCTGTACCAAGGGTAGATCAAGCACTTCAAGGACGTGCTTCAGGTGTACAAGTTACTCAAGTTAATGGTGCTCCTGGTGCTGGTACCGTAATAAGGGTTCGTGGTGGTAATTCTATTACGGGAAGTAACGAACCTCTTTGGGTTATTGATGGTATTATTGTTGGAACAAATTTCAACTTGAACAATATTAATAGTAATGATATTAAATCCATTGAGATTTTAAAGGATGCCTCTTCTATTGCTATTTATGGTGCTAGAGGTGCAAATGGGGTTGTGTTAGTAACTACAAAAAATGGTGCTAGCGCTGGAACAGGTAAGCCACAAATAAGTGTAAATCTATATACCAGTTCTCAAATGTTGCCAGAATTACCAGATAGATTAAACCAAAGAGAGCAAATAGAATTCAACAATGAGAGCGCTCGTTTTAGAGCAGCTGCCGAACCATTTCCAGATGACCCTTCTACATATCCAGACAATGATTGGGTAGATTTAGTATTGGGTACAGCACCAATTTATAATGCAGATGTTTCCATTTCTGGAGCTACTGATAATGTAAACTACTATACCTCAATGAATTATTTTAATCAAGAAGGTATTGTAAAAAGTTCAGGACTTGAAAAATATATTTTCAGAGCAAATTTGGATCTTAAAATAAGCGATAAAGTAAAAGCAGGATTTAGATTAAATTATTCTAGATTAGAACAAGATAATGCACTAGCGAGTTTTAGTCAGGCTGCTTTTGGTATTGTTCGCACACAGCCTGCTTTTAATGACGATGGTTCTTTTAATGGTTTTGATGATATTGTTGGATCACCATTCAACAATCCTTTAGCTGCTATAGCTTTAAATACAAATGAAACATTTACTAATAACCTATTAGCAACGGTATATTTGGAGTATAGTCCAGCTCCGAATTGGATTATTCGCTCAACATTTAGCCCGGAATTTAATAATACTAAACGAAATAGATTTAGTTCTAGCCAGTTGCCTGGTCTACTTGCGGTAGGGGATACTGGACAAGGAAGTGCCAGCATTCGCACTGTAAATACTAATGGATGGAACAATGAAAATACCATACAATACCAATCAGATATTGGAGAAAACCATAGCGTCACAGCTCTTGCAGGAGCTTCATTTCAAAAAGTGTCAACTGAGATAGCTGAAGCACAAGCTTTTGGTATCACAAGTGATGCTACAGGGTTTAATAATTTAGGTAATTCTGATCCTACTCGCGCAGTAGTAACAAGTGACTTTACTGGATTTCAATTCGCATCTTTTTTCGGGAGATTAAATTACTCTTACAAGGATAAATATTTGTTGACATTGGTAGGTAGATCAGATGGTAGTTCTCGTTTTGCAGAAGGTAATAAATATGCGTTTTTCCCTTCAATAGCAGGGGCTTGGAAAATATCTGAAGAAGATTTCATGCAAGATCAAGATATATTTCAAGACTTAAAATTAAGAGCGAGTTGGGGTAAATCGGGTAATCAAGCCATTGATCCATACAGTACTCTTGGACTTTTAACAGGGGCAAACACAACACTTAATGGAGTAGAAGTACCTGGTTTAACTTTAGGTAGGCCTTCCAACCCTAATTTACAATGGGAAACTACAAGTTCTTTTGATATCGCACTTGAAGCGTCATTGTTTGGTGGTAGAGTATTTGCAGAATTTAACTATTACTATAAGGAAACCGAAGATTTATTATTAGATGTTACTATTCCTAGACAGACCGGTTTTAATAGCCAATTACAAAATATTGGATCTTTAAAAAACACTGGATGGGAGCTTTTAGTGAATTCAACAAACGTGAGTACAGCTAACTTTAATTGGAATTCTACTGTAACATTATCAGCCAACAAGAATGAAATTTTAGATCTTGGTGGGGTAGACTTTATAGATATTGTCGCAGATCCTATTTTAGGCTCAGGTAACACGCGTTTAATTGTGGGAGAATCTGTTCCTGCTTTTACGGGAGTTAGATACCTAGGGACGTGGAAAAGTCAAGCAGAGATTGATGCATCAGGTAGAACTGACCCGCAGGTTGTTGGTGGATCGCATTTTGAGGATTTAAATGGGGATGGTATAGCTTCAACTCAAGATGCTGTAGTATTAGGTAGCCCATTTCCAGATTTAATCTTTGGGATTGAAAACAATTTTTCATATAAGAATTGGGATTTTTCTTTCTACTTCCAAGGGACTCAAGGTAATGAAGTGTATAATTTATCAATGAGAAATAATTATTTTAACCGTGGCGAAACCGTAAAATTTGGAGATTTACGAAACCGTTGGATAGAAGGAGTTAATGAAACTTCAAATATTCCAAGAGCAGGAGCGGATTCTGTAACTAATACAATACCTAACTCTGAATATGTTGAAGATGGGTCACACATTCGACTTAAAAATATAAGATTGGCATATAATTTCCAACCAGATAAAATGGGATTAGATGGCATTAAAAATGCAACCGTTTATCTTTCAGGAACTAATTTATTATTATTTTCTAAAACGAGATTGATAGATCCGGAAGCAAGTAATTTTGGTCGTGATAATATTTTACAAGGATATATTAGTGCTCAATATCCTAACCCAAGAGTTTTAACACTTGGTTTAAACGTAACTTTTTAAAAAAACAGATATGAAAACAAAAAATATATTTTTATATGTCTTTATCGCTTTTGCATGCTTTAGTTGTGAGAGTTTTTTAGAAGAAGACCCAAAAGCGCTTATTTCTCCAGAAACCTTTTTCGCTTCAGAGAATGATGCAAGACAAGCCGTTCAAGGTATGTATGCTATATTAAAGAATAACTCTTTATATGGGCAAGTAGGGTTAGATCATTTTTATGATAACGGGTGTGATATTATTGAACCCAATCGTGCTGCAAACTTTGTAGAACCTATTGGGAATTATTCAATGAATGAAGCTTTAGCAGATGTTTCTGTCCAAAAAATGAGCGTTTCAGATACTTGGAAAGACCTTTATAGAACAATACTAAATGCCAATGTAATTATCGAACGAGTAACTGGTAATGAAGCTATTGGTTCACAGGAAGTAAGAACAGATATTATTGCAGATGCTAGATTTATTAGAGGCTTATGCTATTGGCATATTACTAATCTTTGGGGTGATGCGCCTTATTACACCGAAGTTTTGACTCTTGAAGAAATTAGTTCTTTAGGAAGAGCGCCAGAGGCTACTATCATCGAAGGTGTTCTAGAGGATTTACAATTTGCACAAGATAACTTGCAAACTGCTTACACAGGAGATCAAAGTGGTAGAGCTTCAAAATGGGCTGCAGCTATAGTTATTGCAAAAATTTATATGAAGCAGCAACAATGGCAACAAGGTTTAGATAAGTGTTTAGAAATCATTAATCAATCGCCTCACAGATTATTAGATACTTATAATGAAGTGTTTGATCAATTCGATGAATACAATGATGAAATTATTTGGTCTTTAGATTTTGCTAGAGATATTAATAGTCAATTCGATCCAGCATTCCCTGGTAGATCATTTGCTGGTAATAATAACTGGCGTCCAAGTATGTTTAATCCACGTTTAAGAGATGAACCAGCCAATACAGATGAGAGAAGTGGTTTAGCTGATGCTTTAGCGGCTAGAGGCGAAGCTTTTAATGGAACAGGTCTACAAGTGGCTTCTAAAGATTTCGCAGAGTCATTCCCAATGAATGATCTAAGAAGAGAGCTAAATATAGTGGATAACTACTTAGGGTTTGACTTAAATTTTCCATACATGGCTAAATTCTGGAATTTAGAATTAGATAGATCTCCAAGATTTAATCACTCTGATAACAGAATGGTATTTCGTTTAGCAGATGTGCATTTAATGGCTGCAGAATGTGAGAACGAGCGCTCTGGAGGTAATCCTAACACTGCTTTTGAATATATAAGAGAAATAAGAGAGCGTGCTTTTGCTACAGTAGCAGAGGCTGAGGCAATTTTAGGTTTAGACCAACAAGGGTTTAGAGAAGCTATTTATGATGAGCGTAAGTGGGAGCTGGCAGCAGAGATGCACAGAAGATATGATTTAATTAGATGGGGAATTTTATTAGACGTAGTTCAAGATTTAGAATTCCGCTTCTGGAACCCAGCTGATAATATCAGACCATGGCATGTAAAATTACCTATTCCTTTACAGGAGTTAGAGAATAACCCAGCCTTGTTAGAGTCTGATCCAACAAACAATGGATATAGAAATTAAGTAAGAGTACTTTTTTAAATTGTTTAGTTTGAAAAACCGAAGTATGATGTACTTCGGTTTTTTTTGCACATAATACAAGACAGTTCAGGATACTGTTAATTGAAATAAAAACTAGTTTCGTAAAGTATATCTAATTTATATTAATAATGAAGTCTTATTTTTTACTAATAGTATCAGTTTTTATCTTATTTACGAATTGTAATTCAGATGAAAAAGCAGTATATAACAAGAATAACAACGACGTAAATAAAAAGGTGAAAGCACTTTTGAGTGAAATGACCCTAGATGAAAAAATAGCCGAATTAACACAAGATGCTCCCGCTAATGATAGACTAGGTATTCCTTTTATGAAATATGGAGAAGCATTACATGGATTATGGCTTGTTCTTGACTATTATGGTAATACAACTGTTTATCCGCAAGCGGTGGCCTGTGCCTCAACTTGGGAACCTGAACTCATTAAAAAAATGGCTTCCCAAACAGCACTAGAAGCACGGGCTTTAGGCGTTACACATTGTTACTCACCTAATTTAGATGTTTACGCAGGAGATGCGCGCTACGGTCGTGTTGAAGAATCCTATGGTGAAGACCCTTATTTAGTGTCGCGAATGGGTGTTGCATTTATTCAAGGTTTACAAGGTACGGGTGATGAGCAATTTGATAAAAATCATGTCATTGCAACAGCGAAACATTTTGTAGGATACCCTGAAAACCGCCGTGGTATAAATGGTGGGTTTAGCGACATGTCCGAACGTCGTTTGCGTGAAGTTTACCTACCATCTTTCGAGGCGGCAGTAAAGGAAGCACATGTAGGTTCTGTTATGCCAGGGCATCAAGATTATAACGGAGTTCCATGTCATATGAATACTTGGTTGTTAAAGGACATCTTACGAGATGAACTAGGTTTTGACGGTTTTATTGTTTCCGACAATAACGATGTAGGGAGAATAGAAACTATGCATTTTATTTCTGAAACCAGAACTAAAGCGGCTATTTTAGGGTTAAAAGCAGGTGTTGACATGGACTTGGTAATTGGCAAGAATGTTGAGCTAGCAACGTATCACGCTAATGTTTTGAAGGATACAGTAATTCAAGATCCTTCATTAATGCCGTACATAGACAAAGCTACATCACGTATTTTGACTGCAAAATATAAATTAGGTTTATTTGATGCAGAGCCAAAGGAAATTGATGAGGAAACTGTAAATGCTGGTCGTGAAGAACATCGTGAGTTTGCATTGGAAGTTGCTGAAAAATCTATTATCATGCTAAAAAATGATGATAACCTTTTACCCATTGATTTATCAAAAATAAAATCCTTAGCTGTTATTGGTCCTAATGCCCATGAAAAAAGACCTAAAAAGGGAACTTATGAACTATTGGGGGGATATTCAGGATTACCACCATATTATGTTTCAGTTCTGGATGGTTTAAAGAAAAAAGTAGGTGATAAAGTAAAAATAAACTACGCTAAAGGTTGCGATATTAATAGTTTTTCAAAAGAGGGGTTTCCTGCGGCTGTGTCTGCTGCGAAAAAATCGGATGCTGTTGTTCTCGTTGTGGGTAGCTCTCATAAAACCTGCGGTGAAGGTGGAGATCGGTCAGATCTTGATTTGTATGGTGTTCAAAATGAATTGGTAGAGTTGATTCATAAAACAGGAAAACCAGTAATTGTTGTTCTCATTAATGGTCGTCCGTTGAGTATAAATTACATCGCCGAAAATATACCATCTATACTCGAAACTTGGTATGGCGGAATGAGAGCAGGTGATGCGGTTGCCAATGTGATTTTTGGTGATGTAAACCCAGGAGGTAAACTAACCATGTCTTTTCCGCGCTCTGTAGGACAAGTTCCTGTTACATACCTTGAGCGTCCAGACTTTATTGGATCTGGAAAAGGAAAGTATCGATTTAGTGATAAGTCTCCTTTATTTCCTTTTGGATATGGTTTAAGCTACACCACTTTTGAATATAGTGCGCCAAAACTAGAGCAAAATGTTATTTCTGTAGATGGATCTACTACCGTTTCGGTTGAAGTTACAAATACCGGAGACAGGGAAGGTGATGAAGTAGTCCAAATATATGTGCGTGATGATTATGCTTCAGTTGGCCGTTATCTTAAAATGTTAAAAGGCTTTCAACGAATTACATTGCAACCTGGAGAAACGAAAAAAGTGTCTTTTAAACTTGGTTTCGATGAACTGAATATTCTTAATCAAGACATGAAAAAAGTAGTAGAACCAGGAACTTTTACTATTTCAGTTGGTAAATCTTCTTTAGATGCTGACTTGAAAGTAGTAAAACTTACTGTAAAAGAGTAATAGGCTAAAATGATAAAAGCGTAAAGAATATAATCAAATTGCTCTTATAGTAACTTAGCTTATTCTTTATATACTTAGTGATACATCAATACTAACCATAGAATTCATAAAAATTGAAAATGGAGTATAATTTACTACAACTTTAAAGTGTTTTCAACCAGAGATTAGCATAACAAAGAATCATCATCTTACTTCTAGTGTATTAAAAAAGGACTAACTATTCCCCTCGACGGCATGATAGTACAGGATAGTAAAAACTTAAAAACAGCATAAATTTAGAAAATCAAAATTTTTCTAAAACTATTTAATATTAAAATTATGAAAAAAACTACAATTCAATTACTTGCGTTTTTATTTTTCGCATTAGTAACTATTCAAATTGAAGCTCAAGCTTTTCCAACCGATCCGGCCGCACGTTTGGGAACTTGGATAATTAAAGTTCAAGGTGAGAATCTTTATTTAACCTTACCGGATGAAGAACCACCTATATTTGGAGCTTGGGAGCAGCGTCTTACTTACCAACCATTAAACACTACCAAACCAGAACTACAGCAGTTCACAACAGTCTTTACAGGTACAACAAACTTTTATTACCTTGAATCTGTAATCGCTGGACGTGGTGTCGTGGAAATTTTACAAACAGATATTGATAATCCAGCAATAGGTGTGCAAGGCAATGCTAGTGGAGCCCCTGATCAAATGGATTGGTGGAACCCAACTAGAGGGTCTGGAACACAGATCTTTAGTGAAAATACTTGTGCAACATGTTCTTGGAATGGAAAAGCAAAAAGACGTGTTCAAAATTTTGCATTAGGAGATGACGTAAGACTTAGTGGTGGAGGCCCAGTAGCATTTGACTGGGTATCTCAAACTTTAAGCAATGAAGAATTTGACACTAGTTCTATTTTTGTATCAAACCCAGTAAATAACCAATTAACTATCAAAGGATTAACAACAAGTGTTAATAGAGTTTCTGTTTACTCTTTACTTGGTGAGCAGGTCTTAACAAGAGAATTGGATGGACAAACTTCGCTTAATCTAGATACTAGCGCTCTTGCAAGTGGTTTGTATTTAGTTGAAATGAAAGGTGATCGCGGAAGTTTTACAAAGAAAATTGTAAAGCAATAAGCTGATTTTACAAAACAAAATTTAAAAATCATTCTGTCTTTGTTTTAGATAGAATGATTTTTTTGTTAAAACCCTTATAATTATTTATACTAGTAGTATCTCTAATTCTATTTTATCTTAAAAAATCATGCAAAGATTAGCATTTAAAATGAAACTAAATTCTGGTCAAAAAGATGCGTATAAAAAACGTCATGACGAGTTGTGGCCGGAACTAAAACAACTGTTAAAGAATAATGGCGTCAGCGAATACTCAATTTTTTTGGATGAAGAAACATGTACATTGTTTGCTTTTCAAAAAATATCAGGAGAAGGCGGTTCTCAAGATTTAGCTAACAATGAAATTGTAAAAAAGTGGTGGGATTTTATGGCAGATATTATGGAAACCAATTCAGATAATTCACCAGTATCCATACCTTTAGAAGAGGTGTTTTATATGAAATAGGCATTAATTTAACTATTTTTTAAATATATCTCAGGATACAACAGGACACTTAGAGTTGTTTTTCTAGTTAATTTTATAGAATTATTCTAGTTCGAAAAAGAAAAAAAAAGAAAAGCATGAAATTTAATACCCTAATTATAAGGTTTTTAAGAATGAACTTATGCCTTATTCTATCAATGTGCTTTGTTCAACTTAACACTGCACAAGTCGTTTTAGAAAACGAAATTAAGATAACCGATTTTGGATTACATTTTGACGGTAGTAAGGTAGGAAGTACTAATACTAATGACGATCCAAATACAAGCTATGATTATTTTTTTGGTCGTAATATTTCTGCACACGGGGATTGTATAAAAACATACAATGAGTATGTGTTTATGACTTGGTATCGAGGAGGAAAAGGAGACCGTCATGTCATGCTAACACGACATAATACAAATACAGGTACATCAGCAACTATTGAGTTTCCTCATACGCATACGGGTTACCAAAATAGGTGGTGGATTGGAGAATCTCACAATACAATTGCTGTTGCTGTAAGTCCTTTAGATGGTACTATCCATTTACTTTATGATATGCATTCCTATAGTAATTCAAGACCTTCCGATGGAAGTTTGAGTGATGATTATTTTAGGTATTCTTATTCCATAGCAGGTGTTGCATCTGTTTCTGATGCCGAATTTACTTTAGATAAGTTTGTGGAAAAACCTTCTAATCCTGGGGTTTATAAACATTTATCTTTAAATAGCGGAAGACCAGGTTACCCCAGTGAAGAGTACAGTAATTTTTCGGCACTAACCTATCCACAGTTTTTTCAAAATGATGCTGGCGATTTATTTATGTACATGAGAGAAGGCGGGAATAATAATGGGGCTTATAAGTTTTCAAAATATACGGCTAGTACTTCTTCATGGTCTAGTTTTACAGATTTTAATGTTTTAAATGCCAGAAATCAACCAGGAATAACATATAACTGGGGACTTTACGGAAACATGAAATACGTAAATGGAAAAATTAGAATTGGCTTTCAACGACGATCTCAAAACAATAGCGATAAGTTTCAATATCAAAACGGTGTGTATTATGCATATTCAGATAATCAAGACGGGTTAAATGGATGGAAAAATCATTCAGGTACAGCTTTTTCTTTACCACTTTATGATGCCGATTTTATAAAAGTAATGGAACCTGGTGATTATGTGCAGACTACTCAGGAAGACCAAGTTTATATTGTTGGGGATTTTGATTGGACAGTTACCGAAAATGGCGATGTACACATTATAAGTAAGGTAAGGGATGATCAATATAATGTTACTAAATATTTGCATACATACAAACCGGCTGGAGCTACTGATTTTATTACCTCAGAAGATTTTGCTGGTGGAACTTCAATTTACACATCTGGAGATAGTGTTTTCATTATAGGTTTGAAAAACAATCGGGTGTTTATTCAAAAAACGGAAGGTGGTACAAATAATTTCACAACAGTGTATCAACCTACGTCTGGAAGAACTTTTGATCATGGTAGAGTGCATATAAAAGATGGCAAGTTGTATTACTATTTAATGGAAAATGCTTCTGGTAATGCACAACCGCTTTATCTTCAAATTATTGATTTAGGTATAATTTTAGATCCGTTCAGGATATCCTTAACATCACCTTCTGATGGTGAAACTTTTGATATTGGAGGTACCGTACAAATTTCCGCCGATGCGGTTGACGAAAATGGTAGTATCTCCAAAGTAGAGTTTTGGGTTAATGGTACATATTTTGGTGAAGATAGTACTGCCCCTTATTCAATAGATTGGACACCAACTACCGAAGCAGATTATACACTACAAGCGGTAGCTTATAATGGGAGTAATGAAACAGTATCCTCTAATGAAGCTACTGTAACCATCCGAGTTTTTGACCCCACAGATTTAACTGGCGATATTTATCGGATCAAAAATTTTGTAACGGGGAAATACTTGCATTCTGTAGGATCAGATGTTGTTGAGAGCGATGACGGCACTAATGTAGCCTTTGGTGATAAGGAATGGGAATTTGTAAAGGCTGGTGGTTTTTATAATATAGAAAGCAAAAGAACAGATAGAGGTGTTTTAAGAGGAGCTGGTAACCCACCAAATGATATCATAAGTACTGGTTTTAGTGCACCAAGAGAGGACGTAGATAAGCAATTTACTGTGATATATAACAGTTCTGATGGGACCTACCAATTTCAAAGAAGAAACCTATCAAATTATATATATCACAACGCTAACGGCATAATAGAACATGTTGGAAATACAGGTGATAGGTCTAAATGGGTTGTAGAATCTATCACGTTAAGTACTCCAGAAGTAGAAGTCAACGCTTTTTCGGCGAAGATTTTTCCTAATCCGGCCAACAATGAATTTACAATCTTGCTTAATGGTGTGAACAAGGCAAATATTGTTATTAACGATATCCTTGGAAAAACAGTGTATCAAAATACAATAAACTCTAATAGAATTGATATTGATAATGACGGTAGGTTTACATCAGGATTATACCTTATAAAAATAATCGATGACAATCAAAGAGTTTTCCACGCAAAACTTATGATTAGATAAAGGATAAAAAAAGATTTTGTTTTTAAAAAAAGCTAGAGAATTTAAATTCTCTAGCTTTTTTATTTGTAAAATTCAGATGATAAGTGATTCGTGTTTAAATATTGAAATTTCGAGACAGTACAGGATAGTTTTTTTTGAAAAAAAATGGAATTTGGTGATTAATTTTTCAATCTAAATTTAAAACCGTAAAATACTATTGTTTAGCGTATTTAAAATGAAACTGATAATAAAAGCAATACCCTTAACATTGCTATATTGCTGTATTGTGTCGTTTTTCGTTTGTGTGTCGTGCAATCAGGAAGAAATAAAAAGACCACAATCTTTAAAGCTATCTGAAAATTTTACAAACCCTATTGGGTTTTATAATGCCAATCCAACGTTTTCATGGAAGTTACCCTTTTCAGAAGAGACTAAATCACAATCGGCTTACCATATCGTTGTAGCCTCTTCAAAAGACTTATTGCCTAATAATGCTGATTTATGGGATTCTAAAAAACAATTAAGCTCACAATCTACTTTTGTAAAATATAAAGGTGAAGGATTAAAGTCACGCCAAAAAGTATATTGGCAAGTGCGCTACTGGAATCAAGATGATAATATTTCTGAGTGGAGTGATATAAATACTTTTGAATTAGGGTTGTTAAATAACTCTGATTGGAAAGCAAAGTGGGTAGGTTTAGATACCGCAAAAGATAGCATTAAAGGCATTCGGAAATTTTTAATACACAGATCACAATATTTAAGAAAGAGATTTGAGTTGTCTTCTGATGTATTAAATGCAAGATTATACATAACGGCAAAAGGTGTTTTTGATGTACATTTAAATGGAAAAGATGTTAGTGATGATGTTATGCCTCCTGGATGGACACCATACAATCATCGCATAGAAACTATTACTTACGATGTTACAGAGTTTTTAGAAACGGGTAAAAATGCTTTAGCAGTAGAGTTAGTTTCTGGGTGGCATTCAGGAAGAATAAGCCGAGGAAGAGCGCTTTATGAAAATTTTGCTTCTCCCAAAATATTATGTCAGTTAGAAATTACAATGAAAGATGGTTCAAAACAAACGATTATATCAGACGAATCTTGGAAAGGCACTACAAATGGGCCAATACGCTTAGCGAGTATTTATGATGGCGAAGTATATGATGCAAACCTTGAAATCCCAAATTGGAATACAGCTACTTTTGATGATTCAAATTGGGAATCGGTTGAAGTTGAAGCCGTTTCTAATAAGGTTAAATTAACTCCAAAAAGGCATCATACTGTAAAAAATCAACTCGTTTTAAAAGATGTAGAAATTGTTTCGGTAAATGAAAACTCGTCGGTTTTTAATCTAAAACAAAATATGGTTGGCGTACCAAAAGTAAAAGTGCCTATGAAAAAAGGCGATACTTTGAAAATACGTTTTTCTGAAATGTTGCTAAAAGATAATACTTTTTATACCAAGAATTATCGTTCGGCAAAATCAACTGATTATTATATAGCAGCTAAAGACGGTATGATTGAATATACGCCTAAATTTACGTTTCACGGGTTTCAATTTTTGGAATTAAGTGGTTATGATAAAAATGCGAAACCAGATGCGTCTTGGGTGCAAGGTATAGTGCAACATTCTAATTTTGAGAAAAAGGGAACGTTTACATCGTCTCATGAAAAATTAAATCAATTACAAAGCAATATTAAGTGGGGTTTACGAGATAACTTTTTCGATATTCCTACAGACTGTCCGCAACGTGATGAACGTTTGGGCTGGACAGGAGATGCCCAAGTCATTGCGCCAACAGCATTGTTTAATTATGATACGCATGCGTTTTGGACGGCTTGGTTGCAAAGTTTAAGAGAAAACCAGTCTGAACATAAAGATGGCATGGTGCCTTTTATTGTGCCCGATGTATTGCAAACCAAAAACGGAAGTTCTGGTTGGGGCGATGCTGCTGTTATTATTCCTTGGGATATTTATAATGCAACAGGAGATATTACTGTGCTTGAAGAAAGTTATGAATCTGCAATAAAATGGGTTGGTTACTATCAATCGAAAGTAAAAAAAGAACCTTATTTGCCAAAGATGCATTCGTTTGCAGATTGGTTGCAACCTTATCCTTCCAAAGCTGGTAAACTGGGTAATAGAGGTGATACGCCAAAAGACTTAATACATGCCGCTTTTTTTGCGCATTCTGCACATTTAATATCTGAAATTGCTGGTGTTTTAGGTAAAACGGATGATGAAAAAAAATATAAGGATTTATATAAAGCTGTAGCCAATGCTTTTGAAAATGAATTTTTTGACGAAAACGGAAAGTTCAAACAAGACAGACAAACCCAGACAAGTTATTTGCTAGGTATTTATTTCGATTTATTTAAACCAGAAACCAAACCAAAAGCCCAAAAGTATTTACTTGAAGAAATTAAGAATGCCGATTATCATTTAGGAACAGGATTTCTAGGAACGCCAATTTTACCAAAGGTATTAGATGATATGGGAGAGGTGGATTTGATGTATAAAATTTTGTTTAAAGAAACCTATCCATCTTGGTTTTATTCCATAAATCAAGGAGCAACCACCATGTGGGAACGTTGGAACAGCTACAGTAAAGCTGAAGGCTATAATCCGCAAAGCATGAATAGTCTTAACCATTATGCATACGGAGCCATTGGCCAATGGATGTACGAGCGCATAGCTGGCTTAGCATCATTAGCACCAGGATACAAGAAAATTAGAATAGCACCTTTACCGAATACCGAGTTTTTGACATCGGCTTCTGCAAGTGTAAAAACACCCTATGGAAAAGCATCATCATCTTGGAAAATAGAAAATAGTACTTTTAACCTTGAAGTTGTTATTCCACCAAATACAACTGCTGAGATTCAAATTCCTTATGGAATACAAGATAATTTAATCGTAAACGGAAGTGCTTTCAAAGAAACTTCAAATTTAAAATTAATCAGTTCTGATAGTGATTCAATAAAGATTTTAGCAGAACCAGGAACGTATAACTTTCAAACTAAACTTTAAATCATGTTTAAAAAATCCAATTTCAAATATTTCGCATACGCTTTTGTCTTTTTGAGTGTAATAATGTCTTGTGACTCTAAAGGCTCATTAGAAAATGCACAAGATTTAACGGTGTCCGAAGGGTTTGAAAATCCATTAGGTTTTTATGATGCTAACCCAACATTTTCTTGGAAGTTGCCTGTGTCAGAAAACAATATAAGTCAGTCGGCTTATCAAATTGTAGCGGCAAGTAGTCCAGATTTGTTACCTGATAATGCCGATTTATGGGATTCAGAAAAACTAAATTCAGAGCAATCAACTTGGATTACATATAAAGGAAAACCCCTTGAATCTCGACAAAAAGTCTATTGGCAAGTTAAATATTGGAATCAAGAAGGAGATGCTTCAACATGGAGTGAAACCAATCATTTTGAATTGGGTTTATTAAACAATAGTGATTGGAAAGCCAAATGGGTTGGTTTGGATACGGCTAAGGACAGTATTCGCGGACGAGGAAAAGTGCTCATACATAAACCACAATATTTAAGAAAAGGATTTGAATTATCCGATGATGTCGCTTCAGCAAGATTATATATAACCTCTAAAGGTGTGTTTGATGTGTCTATAAACGGTGAAAACGTTTCAGATGATGCGATGTCACCTGGCTTTACAACTTACGATAAGCGAATTGAGACCTTGACTTATGATGTTACGAATTTAATAGCATCAGGACAAAATACCATTGGTGTAGAACTGGCTTCCGGTTGGTATTCTGGTCGTTTACTTTGGGGAACCACACCATGGGATAATACAATTTCACCAAAAGTTTTAGCACAATTAGAAATGACAATGAGTGACGGTTCTAAAGAAATTATTATTTCTGATGATAGTTGGAAAGGAATGACCAACGGTCCACTTCAGTTCGCAGAAATCTACGATGGTGAAATTTATAATGCGAATATGGAAATGCCGGATTGGACGACTAATAATTTTGATGATAAAACTTGGACGAAAGTTGAAGTTGCAGCTATTGATACAAATGTGAAGTTAGAACCAAAACGTCATACTTCTGTAAAAGAAAAAGTTGAATTAGCGCCACAAAACATCACAAATAATGATGGAGCGGTTGTGTTCGATTTAAAACAAAATATGGTAGGTGTGCCTGTTGTAAATGTTCCAATGAAAAAAGGAGATACCCTTAAAATAAGGTTTGCCGAAATGCTATCGCCAGATGGTACTTTTTACACTAAAAATTATAGAAGTGCACATTCTACCGACTATTATATTGCTTCAAAAAATGGTGTTATTGAATACAAGCCTAAGTTTACATTTCACGGATTCAGGTATGTAGAACTTAGCGGATTTGATACGTCGAAAGCGCCTTCAAAAGGCTGGGTAAAGGGTCTAGTTTTATATTCCGATTTTGATGATAACGGAACGTTTACCTCTTCGCATGATAAATTGAATCAACTACAAAGTAATATTGTTTGGGGCTTACGAGGTAATTTTTTAGATATTCCTACAGATTGCCCGCAACGTGATGAACGTTTAGGCTGGACAGGAGATGCACAGGTATTCGGACCAACATCTATGTTTAATGCAGATGTGTATAAATTTTGGGCGAGTTGGTTGCAAAGTGTAAGGGAAGCACAGTTAGAAGATGGTGCTATTCCTTGGACGGTTCCAGATTCTCGTGGCAATAAAATTGGAAGCTCGGGCTGGGGAGATGTGTGTACAATTATTCCTTGGAAAATCTATATGCGCACAGGCGATACAACTATATTAGAAGAGAATTTCGACATGATGCAAAACTGGTTAAAATATCATGAGAAAAGGTCAAAAGATTACATTTCAAATATGATGTCTTTTTCAGATTGGTTGCAACCTTATCCTGAAAATGGAGATAACAGAGGAGATACCTCTAGCAAGTTAATTGGAACTGCTTTTTATGCACATTCAGCTAAACTAACAGCTAAAGTTGCTGAAGCTTTAGGTAAGACTGAAGAACAATCTCAATACGAAGAATTATATAAAACTGTTGCAAAAGCTTTTGAAAATAAATTCTTCGATGAAACTGGAAAAGTCAAAGAGGTTGGTGAAACACAAACATCTTATTTGTTGGCATTAGCATTCGATTTATTGCCTGAATCTAAAATCAAGAACGCGCAGACTAATTTGTTGCGCAAGCTTAAAGATGCAGATTATCATCTAAGAACAGGCTTTTTAGGAACACCACTGTTGTCAAGAGTTTTAGACGATATGGGCGAGGTAGATATGGTCTATAAATTATTATTCAATGAAACCTATCCATCGTGGTTTTATTCTATCAATCAAGGTGCGACAACCATTTGGGAACGTTGGAATAGCTACAGTAAAGAGGAAGGTTTCAATCCAATGAACATGAATAGTTTAAATCATTATGCTTACGGAGCAATTGGACAATGGATGTACGAACGTATTGCTGGTATTGCACCTCTAGAGGCTGGATATAAAACTATTAAAATTGCGCCTCAACCCAATGAGCCTTTAACATCGGCTTCGGCAAGCTTAAACACTCCTTACGGTGAAGTGTCATCGTCTTGGGAAATTAAGGAAGGAACATTCAATTTAGAAGTAGTTGTACCTCCAAATACAACCGCAAAAGTTACCATTCCAACAAATACACAAAAAGAATTGGGATTAAATGGTAAAACATTTAAAGGAGATAATCAAGTAAAATTGCTTAGTAGTCGCGAATCTGCTTTTAAACTTTTAGTACAACCAGGAACTTATAAATTCACATCAACACTTTAAAATATCGAATAGTCAAATGAATTCGAAAGTATTATCAAAAATAGTTTTAGCGGTTTTCCTATCAATTTTTAGCTGTAAAAATCAAGACAAGGCTTCAGAAACTGAAACGGTTTCAGAAGTTAAAAAACCAAACATCGTTTATATTTTAACAGACCAATGGCGGGGTTCGGCTTTGGGTTATGCGGGTAATCCCGATGTGAAAACGCCAAATTTGGATGCATTTGCAAAGACATCCGTAAACTTCACAAATGCAGTTTCGGTCACTCCGGTTTGTACGCCTCACAGAGCATCGTTGCTAACTGGAAAATTTCCAACAACAACCGGCATGTTTTTGAACGATTTGTATTTACCAGCCGAGGAATTAACAATGGCTGAAATCTACAAGGCAGAAGGTTATAACACGGCCTATTGGGGTAAATGGCATTTAGATGGACATGGACGGTTAAATTACACCCCAAAAGAAAGACGTCAAGGTTTTGACTATTGGAAAGCCTTGGAGTGCTCGCATAATTACACCAAAATGGCGTATTATGATAATGATAATCCTGAGATAAAATACTGGAACGAGTATTCGCCCTTTGCAATCGTGAAAGATGCTAATCAATATATAGCAGAACATGCAAAGGACGACAAACCGTTTTTGGCCTTCATTGCTATTGCTACACCACATTTTCCGCATGATAATGCTCTAAAGAAATATAAGGATATGTATCCGCCTGAAAGCTTGACTCTGAACCCAAATGTTACTAAAAAATATGAGGATAAAAGTCGCAAAGAATTGCAGGGGTACTATGCACATGCAACCGCAACCGATGAAGCCATTGGAACTGTTTTAGACAAACTAGGAGAACTTGATTTACTAAACAATACTATCGTTGTATTTTCAGCCGACCATGGTGAAATGATGGGGGCCCATGATGTTAGACCTTTTCAAAAGCAGGTGGCCTGGGATGAATCTATACGTGTACCATTTTTAATAAGGTATCCTGGAATTGATAAACAAAAAGGTGCGGTGGTAAACGCCCCTATAAACACGCCAGATATTTTACCCTCCTTGTTGGGGTTATCCAATATTAAAATTCCAGATGATATAGATGGTGAAAATTTAACAGCACTAATAAAGAATCCTTATACAAATGCAGACCGAGTTGCTTTAGTAATGAATGTTGCGCCTTTTGCAGGAGGTTACCCTAATCCCCCATATAGAGCCATAAGAACGAAACAATATACCTATGCAAGAACACCAGATGGACCCAGTATGTTTTTTGATAATGTGGCAGACCCATTTCAAATGAACAACTTGTTAGATAAACCAGAGTTCAAAACAATTCAAATAGAATTAGATAATAAATTGAATGAGAAATTAGCTCAAATAGGAGACGAGATTAGACCAAGAGATTATTACCTCAAAAAATACAACTACAAATTTGATAAGAAAAAGCCTGCCATTCCGTATTGGGAATTTGAAAAAGGTATGGGCATTGTGCAATCTCCAAAAGCATATAAAGCAAAACAATAAAACTTTTAAAATGAGAAAAATAGTTTTTTTTATAGTATTGTTTTTGTGTTGTAGCAATGTCCAATCGCAAGAAAACCAACCTAATGTGTTAGTTTTTTATGTTGATGATTTACGTGCAGAATTAGGGTGTTATGGAAGCGAAACAGCAATAACACCAAACATAGATAAATTGGCTAGTGATGGAGTGATGTTTAATAAAGCCTACACACAGCAAGCTATATGTGCCCCTTCAAGAATGAGTACATTAACTGGGTTACGTCCTGAAACTTTAGGAATTTATAGCATATTTACTCCGCTTCGCAAAGTACATAAAGATGTGGTGTCGATGCCTCAACTTTTTAACAATAATGGCTATAAAACAGTCAGTATTGGTAAGGTGTATCACCATAGTTCAGACGATAAAAAAGAGTGGTCTGTTTATTTTGAAAAAGAACGGAATACCTATAATGATCCTAAAAACATCGCTCTACTAAAACAGCTTAAAACTGAAAGCAAAAACCCTAAGGGGCCAGCCTTTGACAGTGCAGATGTAGAGGATGAAGCGTACAAAGATGGTCGCGCCTCAAAATACGCCATGGAAGCATTACATAAATTAAAAGACGACAAATTTTTGATGTTTGTAGGTTTAAGTAAACCACACCTACCATTTAATGCGCCTAAAAAATATTGGGATTTATACAACAGAAATAATTTTGAAATACCCTCCAGAGACAAACCTGAGGGTGCTTACAGGTTAGCATTAACTAATTGGGGAGAGTTAAAAGGGTATCATGGCATTCCTAAGAAAGGCGATTTAGATGATGATTTAACCCGCGATTTAATTCATGGTTATCATGCTTGCGTAAGTTATGTTGATGCTCAAGTGGGTAAAATTTTGAAAACGTTGGACGAGCTGGATTTACGTAAAAGTACTATGATTGTTTTTATGAGCGACCACGGCTATAAAATAGGAGAGTATGGCGCTTGGTGTAAACATTCTAACATGGAAATAGACACAAGAGTACCTTTAATTATTAGTAGAGAAACAGATTATAAAAAAAGAGTGAAAGGAAAAACATCTGATGCTTTAGTGGAAAACGTAGATTTGTTTTCAACCTTAATTGATATTTGTGGTTTTGAAGGCATACCTTCTGATGGAAAAAGCTTGGTTTCGGTAATTGATAACCCAGAACAAGAATGGGACAAGGTTGCTACCAGTGTTTATGCCAGAGGGAAAAAGATTATGGGTTGTACGGCAACCGATGGAAATTGGCGCTATACCGAATGGAGAGATTCAAAAACACATGAGGTTTTGGGTGCCGAATTATACGAGCATAAAGACAATCTTTTATCCTTTAAAAATCTTTCGGAAAACCCCGCATATAAAGAAGTTGAGCAACACATGAAAACACTTTTGGAATCTCAATTTCCCAGAAATGCCGAACAATTTTTGCAGAATGATTCGCCTAGATAAGCATAACATGATTTAATTGCAAACCTTCAAATGTTCTAAGAAATTAGGATTAAAAACATTCTTTTTAATCACCTAACAGTACAGGACACAACAGGATTATATTCAAAGTTATTAGGGTTAAGTTTGTTTTAGGCAGTATCTACTACAAAACAGACTAATGAGAAACGTTTTAACAGCACTATTTTTAACTTTAAGTTTCACTTTTGGCTATTCTCAGAGGAGTACAACGGACTTTAACAATAACTGGAAATTTATTTTAGAGGACAATACTTCGTTTTCAAAAGAAAATATTAATAATTCTTCTTGGCAAGTTTTAAACTTACCTCACGATTGGTCGTTTGAAAAAGGTGTTCGTAAAGGTGGTGACCAAGGTCAAGGTGGTGGTTATCACGATGGAGGAATTGGATGGTACCGGAAAAAATTCGATGTAAAAAAAGAAAGCCTTTCAAAAATCACATATATCAATTTTGATGGGGTTTACATGAATAGTGAGGTATGGATTAATGGAAACTATTTGGGAAAAAGACCGTACGGGTACATCAGTTTTAGATACGATATTTCTAAGTTTTTAAAAGAAGGAAAAAATACAATTGCAGTAAGAGTTGATAATAGTTTAGAACCTTCTGCAAGATGGTATCACCCTTGTGGTATTTATGCTCCAGTAAAATTGATAGAGGTAAACCCTGTTCATTTTAAACCGAATAGCATCTTTATCACAACGCCCTCAATTAAAACTAAAACAGCTACCGTTAATATCGAGGCAGAAGTTAATAGCAATTTCAAAGGATTAGAATTCAAAGTCAAAATACTATCACTGCAAGGAGATTTACTTAATTCTAAAAGTGAAAAAATTACAGATACTAAAACCGGTATTCAGTTGGAAGTTGATAATCCACGAGTTTGGAGTCCTGAAACACCAAACCTTTATAAAGTAGTTACCCAAATTTTGAATGGAAAAAATGTAATAGATGAAGTAGAGACCACTTTCGGTTTTAAAACTGTAGAATGGAAAACTGATACGGGGTTCTGGTTGAATGGTGAAAATATAAAACTGAAAGGTGTATGTGAACATTGGGAAGGTGGACCTGTTGGGGGCGCTTGGACGAAACCAATGTTACGCTGGAAACTACAATTGTTAAAAGATATGGGGATTAATGCTATTCGTCCATCGCATAACCCGACACCACCCATGTTTTACGATATCTGTGATGAAATTGGGTTGCTGGTTATAGATGAGATTTTTGATGGCTGGCATAAAAAAGCACCACAAGATTATGGCAAACAAGCTTTTGATGCATGGTGGCAACACGATGTAAAAGAATGGATAACTCGAGACCGTAACCACCCCAGTATTTTTGTTTGGAGTTTAGGAAATGAGACCCATAGTGATGTAGCACCAGAAATGGTAGAATTTGGCAAAAACCTAGACCCAACACGTTTATTTACCTCTGGAGCAGGAAACCCGGAAAATATGGATATCGAAGGGGTAAACGGCGGTTCGGAAACCCAATCATTTATTGAAAATAAAACCGTAGTAAAACCATTTATTTCTACCGAAGCGCCACACACATGGCAAACACGAGGCTATTACAGGACACAAACCTGGTGGCGCGATAATGAATTACCAGGAACTTATGAACTTCCTAGTTTAACCGAAAAGGAAATTTTCTTTTACGAAGGTTTAAATCCAAAAGATTGGAGGAATAGGAAACAACGTTTTAACTCTTCCTACGATAATGCTACAGTCCGCGTTTCTGCAAGGAAATATTGGGAGGTTATGCGAGATACATCTTGGCATAGTGGCCATTTTCGTTGGACAGGGTTCGACTATTATGGTGAGGCAGGTTTAGTGCATGGTGGTTTGCCGTTCAATTTATTCATGGGTGGCGCTTTAGATGTGGCTGGATTCAAAAAAGACTTATTTCACTTTTATAGAAGTCAATGGACAAAAGCACCAATGATTCATATGTTGCCACATTGGACGCATCCTCGAATGGAAAAAGGAACAGTTATCCCTGTTTGGGTATATTCAAATACCGATGAAGTAGAATTGTTTTTAAACGGAACATCTCTAGGCAAAGACAAACCGGGAACCGTTTGGAACGAAATGCAATGCGAATGGATGGTACCATATGAGGAAGGTACTATAGAAGCTGTTGGTTATATTGATGGAAAAGAAGTCAAAAGAACATCTTTTTCAACGAGCAAACAGCCTTCAAAATTAAAAACAAGTGTTCAGAAATTAGAGTCGGAAGATAGTTTTGAAGCTAGTTATATCATCACATCAGAAAGTTTAGATGAAAATGATAACCTGTATCCTTATGGCGAAAACAAAGTCTACTATAGTATTCAAGGTGATGTAAAGAAAATTTCTATGGAAAATGGAAATCCTATTGATCCAACAAGTAGAACAAAATCAGACTATAGAGCTTTCTTTTTTGGTAAAACGAGACTGTTTTTAAGAGCATTGCCGAATGCAAAAAAAGCATCGATTGTTACTGTATCAATTTTAGGGGACAAAGCATTGTACTTATCAAATAAAGTTACTATCGATGCGAAACAGATTCAAATTTTAGGTAAAAACTCACCCTCAGATTTAGAAATATTATATACCCTTAATGGAGACAATCCTGAAATAAAAGGGATGATTTACAAAGGTGCTTTTGAAGTTTCGGATGGCACTACAGTAAAAGCCATTATAAAACATAACGGAAAGACGGTTTTAAGGTTAAGCGAAACCTTTGGTAAAAACGAAGGGTTGTTTTGGGGTGATGAACATTCTGCTGATATGTGGATAGGTAGAGGGGTGAATATTTCAGCAGAAGATGGTATTCTTGAAAGAGGCGCAAAGGCAAGTGATGATGCACATCGCTTTAAAGGTACTGGTTTTGTTAGGTTTGATGACAAAGAAGGTGCTATAACATTCTATCAGGAAAATGACGGCGAAGCAGGTGATTACAGTATCCGTTTTAGATACATGCATAACAATGAAGGGAAATTACACCCTATGAAGTTGTTAGTAAATGATGTTTATGTAAAAACCTTAGAGTTTAAACCAACAGGTGGTTGGGATAAGGAATGGAAATTTGTGCCAGCTATAATCACTTTAAAAGCAGGTGCAAACAATATTAAGTTGGAGACAGCAGGGGAGAGCGGTCCATTTATTGATGAAATGTTTGTGGATTAATAATTTCAACAGTATCAAAGAAAAATACAAGTTTAGAGTGGATATTTAAATTAAAATAATGACAATTATATATATAATAGGGGTTTTATTGGTGTTAAATGCTTTGCTGTTTTTGTTTAGTACTAATAAGGATGGTAAATAGTATAAGAAAAGTAAGGTGAAGCGAATTATAATTATAATATCTGTATTAATATTCACAATAGAAGTATTTGGGCAACTTGAAGTTAATCAGGCTAACTCTTTTGTTCGAAACAAACAGTTGGAATACGGATTTCAAAATCCACCTAACGAAGCCAAAGCCCGAACTTGGTGGCATTGGATTAGTGGAAATGTATCTAAATCTGGAATTACAAAAGATTTAGAAGCGATGAAAGAAGTGGGCATTCAAGAAGCTCAATTGTTTAATGTGCATTTGGGGTTCCCTGAAGGTCCTATAGAATATCTAAGTGAAGAATGGTTAGACCTATTTCATTTTTCAGCAAAGGAAGCAAAACGTTTAGGTTTAGAACTCGCTTTTCATAACAGTGCAGGTTGGTCATCCTCAGGAGGGCCATGGATAACACCAGAATATGCGATGCAAACTACAGTTTTTAGTGAAGTTTCTGTTCGAGGTGGAAAATTCTTTAAAGACCAATTATCACAACCAGAAACACAATTAAATTATTACAGAGATATTGCAGTATTTGCATTTCCTAAACCTGATACGGATATAAAAATAGATGATTTAGATTATAAAAATTTAACGGGACGTATTCGTAATCATTTATTGCCAGATAGAAAAGTTATTCCTCCTTCAGCCTTAATAAATAAAAATGATATTGTTGATTTAACCTCAAAACTAAACAAAGACGGAATTCTAGAATGGAATGTTCCTAAAGGAGAATGGATTATTTTAA
Organism: uncultured Flavobacteriaceae bacterium; assembly: GCA_947502975.1. Lineage (GTDB taxonomy): Bacteria > Bacteroidota > Bacteroidia > Flavobacteriales > Flavobacteriaceae > Jejuia. The sequence continues at coordinate 173,340 of CANNBV010000005.1, read as the reverse complement.
GATTAGGACATACGGCTAAAGAGAAAAAGAATCATCCAGCACCTAAAGGGGGACATGGTTTAGAAGTAGATAAAATGAGTAAAAAAGCTGTAGATTTCTATTGGGTAGGCGGTATTCAACCCATTCTTGATAAATTAGGTGATTTAGTAGGTAATACGGTAAATAATTGCTTGATAGATAGTTATGAAGTTGGAACCACTAATTGGACATCTGGTTTTGAAGTAGAATTTGAAAAATTAAGAGGTTATAATTTAACTTCATATTTGCCAACTTTAGCTGGGTATTATGTAGAAAGTGGAGACGTTACTGAACGTTTTCTATGGGATTTTCGCAGAACTATTGGAGATTTAATGGCCGAAAATTATTATGCGCATTTTGGAGCGTTATGCAATAAAAATGGATTGAAATTTTCGGTAGAACCGTATTGGGGACCGTTTGACAATATGCAAGTAGGCGCTACAGGAGATATTGTGATGTGTGAGTTTTGGAGTGGTGGATATCCGTTTTTTGATTCCCCTAAATTCGTATCCTCTATTGCACATTTAAACGGAAGTTCCATTATTGGAGCCGAATCGTTCACAGGTATTGGTGGTTGGGATCAGCATCCTGCACAACTCAAATCCATTGGTGATAAGGCTTGGGCTGAAGGGATTACACGTTTTATTTTTCACACCTATGTGCATCAACCGTGGGACGTGGCACCAGGATTGGCCTTGAGCTATCATGGAACAGATTTCAACCGTTTAAACACATGGTGGAGTCAAGGAAAAGACTTTATGGATTACATCGCGCGTTCTCAGTTTTTGCTGCAACAAGGTCGAAATGTAGCTGATGTTTTGGTGTTTACGGGAGAATCTTCACCAAACACCGCTTTTTTATTACCCGAAATCAAACATTTAGGTTATGATTATGATTTAATCGGTTCAAATAAACTATCTGATTTATCTGTGAAAAATGGAAAAATATGTACTCCTGTTGGAGGGCAATATGAGGTTTTAGTTTTACCAAAATCCAATTGGATAAAACCAGAAACGCTTCAAAAAATTCAAGAATTAGTTAAAGCGGGAGGAAATGTAATTGGTTCAAAGCCTAGAAAATCACCAAGTTTAGAAACTTATCCAGAGTGTGACGATATCGTTGAAAGATTAACCAATGCTTTATGGAATAAAGAATCAGTAAAAGATATTTCGATTGTAGATTTTTTAAAGCAATCTCGACTGTCTGCTGATTTTAAAATTGAAATTGAGGATACTTTGGATATGAGTTTTATCCACCGAAAAACAGATGAAGCCGATATTTATTTTATAGCTAATACTAGAAAAGAAAGTCGAGAAATATACGCTCGTTTTCGGGTGTCAGGAAAGCAACCTGAGTTATGGCAGGCAGAAACAGGTGCTATTAGAAAGCCTGCTGTTTGGGAAAATCATATAGATGGTACAACAAGTTTACCAATTCAATTAAATAGTGAAGAAGCTGTTTTTGTCGTTTTTAAAGAAGCTTCAAAAGAAATAGATAATTTGGTTTTAGCTCAAATGAATATTGAAAACCCTAAACTAGAACCACTTTCAAATTTGAAAATTATAAAAGCTGAATATGGTACCTTTCTACAAGAAGGTTTAGTTGATATTACAGCTAGAGTAGCTGCGGAGATTAAAGAAAATCAATTGCATATTCAGGCTACACGACATTTTTGTGATTGCGACCCGGCTATGGGGTATGTGAAGGAATTTAGAATGGAATATCAAATTGGCAACGATATAAAAACTATTTATGTAAAAGAAAAGGAGTTTGTAGATATAGATGGAGGAGATAAAAAATTAAAAGTATTAAAAGCTGTTTTTGGAAAATTTAAACCCGAAACTAAAGGCATTCCAAAATATTATCCAGTTTATGATATTACGGACAAAATCAAAGAAAAGCTAGCTTCAAGAAAATTTAATATTCTCGTAAATAATCAATTGATTGATGGGAAAATACCCAAAGGGGATAACACAGCCATAAAAATAACCTTTACAACAGATGGAGAAGAACAGACGCTATTCATTCAAGAGGGAAGACAATTAAATCTTTCAAAAGATATCACAAATCCAATACTAATTTTAAACAAGGGAAAAAGACAATGGATAACACCTTATTCAGGCAATCTTATGTATTCAAATGCATCTGGAAAAACCAAGACTGTTAAGGTTAAATCTGTACCTAGGCCAATTGTGCTATCTGGTGCTTGGGATGTTTCATTTCCATCAGAATCTCAATTGAAAAATATGGTAAAGTTTGATGAATTGATGTCGTGGTCAGAATCTTCAAATGAAGATATTCAGCATTTTTCAGGAACTGCGAGTTATCAAAAGACTTTTAAAATGTCTAAAAAACATTTAGATTCTGATAATAAACTAGAGCTAGATTTAGGGAGTGTTGCCGTTATAGGCGAAGTAATTATAAATGGCAAGAAATTAGGAACACTCTGGAAAGCACCATTTAGAATAGATATTACTGATTATGTCAAATTAGGACAAAACACGCTTGAGGTAAAAGTAACCAACTTATGGCCAAACCGATTGATTGGCGATGAGAAATTACCATTAGATTTTGAACGTAAAGGGACTAAAACAAAACGTTTACCAGATTGGTTGGTGAATAATACCAAACGTCCTAGTGAAAGAATCACATTTCCATCTTGGAAACATTGGGGTAGAAGTGATAAACTGTTAACTTCGGGTTTATTGGGACCTGTAAAAATTAACATAGCTGTAATTAAGAAATTAAAATAAGGTGAAAAAAATATATACACTCTTTTTTATAGTATCAGCATTTATGAGTTCTTGTAATTCTAAAAATGATGAAAATGTAAACCCTCAAAAACCTAACGTACTTTTTATCGCCGTTGATGATTTAAACAATTGGATAAGCCCTATTGATAATTACTCCAATACAAAAACACCCAATTTTGATAGACTTGCAAAAATGGGTGTTACGTTTACCAATGCCCATGTTCAAGCACCATTATGTGGACCGTCTCGTGCCTCGATAATGACTGGTTTGCGTCCGTCCACTACAGGGATTTACGGTATGACACCAGATAATCAAATCCGCAGAGAAGGAAATTCTGCGACAAAGGATATCAAATTTTTACCAGAATATTTTGAAGACAATGGATATCATACCATGGGTATAGGTAAATTATTTCATATACATGCCCCTGATAGTGTTTTTAATGAATCTGGAGGGCGAGTAAAAGGTTTTGGGCCTTATCCTGAAAAGCGATTCGTGTGGGACGGTTTTGGAAATGGTATTAAAGGAACTCATGGAAGAACGAGTACAGATTGGGGTGCATTTCCTGAAAACGATACCTTAATGCCAGATCACCAATCTGTGGATTGGGTAGTGGAGCGTTTAAAAAGAGCATATGATAAACCATTCTTTATGGGACTTGGTTTTTTACGTGTGCATGTGCCGTTGTATGTACCCCAAAAATGGTTTGATATGCATCCATTGGAAGGAATAGAAACACCTCCATATTTGGCAGATGATTTAAAAGATATTCCTTTAGTAGGGATGCAGATTAACGATTTGCCTATGATGCCTTCCACAGAATGGGCTAAAAAAAATGGAGAGTGGAAAAAAATTATTCAAGCCTATTTAGCTTGTATGAGCTATGTCGATTATGAACTAGGTCGCGTTTTGGACGCTTTGGAAAGCAGCCATTATAATGAAAATACAATAATTGTTTTGTGGTCTGACCACGGCTATCGCTTAGGTGAAAAAGGAACTTTTGCAAAACACGCTTTATGGGAAACAGCTACTAAGGCTCCTTTGATGTTTGCGGGTCCAAATTTACCAAAAGAAAAGACAATTAATACGCCAGTGGAAATGCTATCTATTTATCCAACCCTTTTAGAGTTAAGTGGGCTACCTGCTTATAATAGAAATGAAGGGAACAGTTTAGTCCCTATGATACATAGGGATGAAGGTATAAATGAAACGTATGCCATTACCACCTTTGGAATGAAAAATCATGCCGTAAAGACAAACGGATATCGGTACATTCAATATGAAGATGGTACTGAAGAGTTTTATGACCATGATGTTGATCCTAACGAATGGTTTAATAGAGCTGATAGCTATAAATATACTTCAGAAATAAATAATATGAAGGCTTTATTACCTCAAAAGAATGCAAAATGGGATGAAAAATCAAAATATACCTTTCAACCATATTTTGTGGAGCAGAAAGCTAGAACTAATGATGGTAGGTAACATCAAATAAAGCGATTGGAGTTGATAGATAAATATAATAAACTTAAAATGAGAAGGTTTTTAAAGATTCCAATATTTGTTTTTTTAGCAATTCTATTCTTGGGTTGTAACACAGTAATATCAAAAGAAAAAAAGAGATATGTAAAAAAACCAAACCTGATTTTCTACCTAGCCGACGACCAAGATGTATACGACTATGGTTGCTACGGCAATGAAAAAGTAAATACTTCTGCAGTAGATCGTCTTGCAAAAGAAGGTATGATTTTTAACAATGCTTTTACAGCACAAGCCATTTGTGCCCCGAGTAGATCTCAGCTTTTTACTGGTAAATATCCATTAAAAAACGGCTGTTTTGCTAATCATACAGCTACAAGACCTGATATAAAAAGTGTGACTACTCAGATGAAAAATTTGGGATACGAAGTGGTTTTGGCAGGAAAAAGCCATGTGAAGCCAGCAAATGTATATCAGTGGGATAGAGAATGGGAGCCCGTTCCTAAAAAAGATGTACCAAGAGATTATATTCCTTTAGACAGTATAGAAGGTTATTTCAAAACCTCAAAAAAACCATTTTGTATGTTTATCACATCAAAGTATCCACATGGGAAGTATTTTGATGTAGATAACCCTAATGCTGAGGATATTAAGTTTTATCCTTTTAATGAGAATAAAAAGAATAATCCAGAATATATAAAATCTAAAGCAGGCTATTACCGAAGTATTGAAGAAGATAATGCACAAATAGAAGCTGTTTTAAAACTGGTGGATGATTATTTACATGATAATACTCTATTTATTTATAGTGCAGATCACGGTGTTTCAGGTAAATTCACAGTTAAAGATATTGGTTTAAAAGTGCCGTTTGTAGTACGTTGGCCAAAAGTGATTAAACCCGGAACTACTTCAAATCAACTGATTCATTATACCGATGTTTTGCCAACGTTTATGAATATTGCAGGAGGGAAGTCTACAGGTGATCTGGACGGGAATAGTTTTTTACCGATTTTACAAGGTGAAGATGTTGAAGTAAACAAATACGTGTATGGGGTAAGAACCAATCAGAACATTTTAAATTCTGAAATATTTCCTTCAAGAATGATTCGCGATAAGCGTTACAAATACATTCGGAATTTTAATTCTATTGAAGTGGTTGAACAAAATTTAACAGGAAAACCTAATGTAGATTACTTCATCAAAAGAGGTGCAAATGCACATAAAAATGAGCCGCTTGAGGAATTATATGATTTACGAAATGACCCATTTGAGCAAAATAATATAGCTCAAAACCCAGAATTGCAACGTATCAAAGAAGAATTGAAACAAGATCTATTTAGTTGGATGAAAGCTCAAGGGGATTTTTTAGACGATTCCGTTGGGAACATGCCAATCATCACACCAAAAGGTAAAAAAGGTTTCAAACTAGATCAAGATACACCCAGGCGGAAAATTCCAGATTCTATAAAAAATACGCTTAAAAAAAATGATTATACAATAATTGAACATTGGTAAATACATCTTTTAAAATGAAAAAAATCTTCGCATACGCATTTGGCTTATCCATCCTTTTCATGTCATGTAAAAATGAAAAAGAGAAAACCATAATGACACAAGAACAAAAGCCAATGAACATTTTGTTTATTGCAGTTGATGATTTACGCCCCGAACTCAATTTTTATGGTGCTAATCATATTCAATCTCCAAACCTAGATAAATTGGCGGATGAAAGTTTAGTGTTTAATCGAGCGTATTGTAACGTTCCTGTTTGTGGTGCTTCAAGAGCTAGTTTGCTCACAGGTATGCGTCCCACAAGACATCGTTTTATAAATTATAGTACAAGAGCTGATGTAGATGCTCCACAAGCAGTTACATTACCCAAGCTTCTAAAACAGAATGGATACATAACCTGTTCTAATGGGAAAATATATCATCAAAATAGTGATGATAGTTTAGCTTGGGATCATATTTGGTTTCCAAAAGGGAATATTCGTGATTATCAATTAGAAAAAAACGTTGTCAAAAATGGAGATTTGGGTCAAGCGCAAGGAGGCGCTATTTCCCATGAAATGGGAGAGGTTGAGGATACTGCTTATTTTGATGGTAAAATTGCGCAAAAGGGAATAGCAGATTTGAAAAGGTTAAAAAAGAAAGGGCAACCATTTTTTTTAGCTTTAGGTTTTATGAAACCTCACTTACCATTTAATGCGCCAAAAAAGTATTGGGATTTATATGATATTAATCAAATAAAACTACCAGAGAGCTATGTGCAACCAGAAACCACACCCAAAAAAGCATTTCATAATTTTGGAGAATTGCGTCAGTATCAAAACGTTCCCAAAAAAGGAGAAATATCAGATAATTTAGCGAAAGAGCTTATTCATGGGTATTACGCCTGCGTAAGTTATGTAGATGCACAAATTGGTTTGGTTTTAGATGAATTGAAACAACTAGAGTTAGAAGATGATACAATAGTTGTTTTATGGGGAGACCATGGTTGGAATTTAGGTGATCACAAATTATGGTGTAAGCATGTTACTTTTGAAACGGCTTTACGAACACCTTTAATCATAAAAGTTCCAGGAAAAACCAAAGGGCAAAAAACTGATGCGATTACTGAGTATATTGATATTTATCCAAGTATAGTAGAACTTCTAGGTATTGAAGTGCCAAAAACAGTTCAGGGTAAAAGTTTTGTGCCAATTCTAAATGGGAAAACATTAGAAAAAGATTGGGCGGTTAGTAAATTTAAAGATGCTGTTACTATAATTAAGGGAGATTTGTTTTATACTGAATGGACCAAAGACGATGGGGTTGCCTATGCACGTATGCTATTTGATCATAAATCAGATCCTTTAGAACTTGATAATTTGGCCGAAAAGGCAGAATACCAAGAAACGGTCAATAAACTTGCAAAAGAATTAAGAGAAAAATGGGGTAAAGATTTTTTAAAATAATTACATACTTATAATGAAACTAACACAAAATAGAGTAACGTGTTTTAAAAAAATTATTTCGCTATTTGTTCTGCTAATAGGTGTTAGTGGTATTAGTCAGTCAAAAGAGCGCCCTTTTATCTTAGTTACTTCAGAAGAGAGAAATCAAATTCTCGAAAAAATAGATACTCAAAATTGGGCAAAAGAAATCTATTTAGATTTAAAGACTACAACCGATTTTCAAGTTAAAGCCTATCTTAAAAATCCTAAGGCTTATGTAAAGCAACTTCCATTCAATTGGTCTGAAGTTCAAGAAGGTAGTTTTCCACCTTTTTATAAAACATATCATATAGAAAATGGCGTCCAAAAAAATCTTGATAATGCAACAGATGTCGAAAAAAGACATATGGAATTATTGGTTAAATACCTGCAAGTTGCTTTGGATTGTGGCATAATGTATTATTTAACACAAGATGAAAAATATGCTTATACAGCGAGTAGCATATTGTATTCGTTTGTAAAATCAGTACAAAAATCTAAAATGTCCGATTGGCGAGGTAGAGGAGGCTTGTTGTTTCCTTATGATGGGTTTCGGGAAGTTCGTGTTGTTGGTTACAAATTACCGTTAATCTACGATTTTATTCATCCCTATATCAAAAATGGAGGTACTTCTTTCGATATTGTAAAAAATATTAAAGTTGGTTTTCCATTTGAAGAAGCTCAAAATGTATTTAAAACCTACATCAATATTACTGTAAATTATGGGCAAACAGGTTCTAATCATTGTGCTTTAGAAGCACCAAGTTTGGTTTATAATGCACTAGCTATGGATGATGAAACCGAACGCGAAAAGTGCCTATCTTATTTTCTTACCGAAAGTACAGATAACCAAGATGCGCTAAATGTAATGGCGAGAAACTATAAAGAGGAAGGTGATATTTGGCCAGAAACCTCCCAGTACTTAAACCATTCTACATCAATTTTAGTTAAGTTAATGTTGGTAGCAAATCGGTATAATCCATTATTGAAATTAGGAACAAATTATCCCAATATTTTACATGCCCTACCTCGATTAGACTACTTTGTATATCCTAATAACGAAATCGTGCGTTGGGGAGATGGACATAGGCATGCTCATGCACCATATGAAGCTTATGAAAATGCATATGCACTAGCTAAAATGGATAGTTTAACCAATTTAAAAGAAAAATTCGCACCTCTTATTAGTAGGGCGTTACGGAAAGGAAAATACAAACGTAATGCTATAGAAGCCCTATTTTGGTATGATAGTGATTTTAAAGATGCGCCAGCTACTATTCATTTACCTAGAACAGACAGGGTATATCATGCAGGTATCGTAATACAACGTAGTTTAAGTAGTGCCAATAATCCAAAAGATGGTTTAATGTGTTTTGTTGGCGGTGCTCACATGGTACATGGGCATGCAGAAGGTATGAATATTGAGTTGTATGGAGAAGGTCAAGTACTAGGTGCAGATCATGGAAGAAAACGATATGGAAAAGACCTTCATGAAAATTATTCAAGATTATTTGCCGCACATAATACCGTTATTGTAAACGGTAGCTCTCAAGGTGAAGGCGGTTGGGTTAATTTAGGGATTAATACAGTAGACTTAATTTCAATGGAACCTAAAGTTGGTGCTTTAGGAGTGTCTCCATACCATTCTTTTAGTCAAACCAGTTTTGAAGACGATAGAGGTGAAAAATCTGAGGCCTCTCAAGAACGCACATTGGCTTTAATAAGAACTTCGCCAACTACAGGTTATTATGTAGATGTATTTCGGTCAAAATCAAAACTGCCCAATGAATACCACGACTATTTATATCATAATATAGGAGATAAATTAGTTTTTGAAAATAAGGATATGGATTTTAAAAAAACTCCAAATCATTATATGGCAAATGTAAATGCCAAATGGAAACATAATAAACAATATAGAAATCCAGGGTGGCATTTTTTTAAGAATGTTAAAACATCAAAACCTTATTCTAAAACCGTTAAAGCTACTTTCAATACAAAAAAAATTAGCACAGGAAGTATTTTTATGCAACTTCACATTCCTAATTTTAAAAATAGAACATATACCAAAGTAAAAGCACCTATAACTTTTGAAGCCCCAAAACCTTATGATAATTTACCAACACCAACATTGATAATTCGTAATAAAGGTGAAGCTTGGGACAATCCTTTTGTGGTAGTTTTTGAACCTTTTAATGAAAATGAATCAGCTTCTATCAAATCAGTTGAAAAGCTGCAGGAAAATGGAATTTACAAGGGGTTAAAAATAGAGAGTAGTGTAGCTTCTAAAAAAATGACGCAATATGTGCTTACGCAATCAAAAGGAGAGATTTACTCCGGCGAAGGTCTGAAAATATACTTTGAAGGCACCTTTGCTGTAATAACTATTAATGAAAACCAAAGGTTGCATAGTATCTATATTGGAGAGGGTAAAAGGCTAACCTTTAAAGATAAAGTTATTGTAACCGATAACAGTAACGCATTTTATAAAGAATATTGAAAACGAATGTAACCTTTAATGTTTACTGCCATGTATAGTATTTATCTGCTACTTGAACCAGCTGTAAAAACGTCTTCAAAATTTGTTAAAGCGATTCTCTATCAATAAAATTAAAAGGGACTTTTACTTTTCCCTTTGTTTTATTCAGTATCATGTTTGCTGCTGTTTCTCCCATCACCTTAAAATCTGTCGATATTACAGTAATCCCCAGCAATTCTTTAAGAGGAGTGTCGTTGTAAGATATAATGCCAATTTCTTCACCAAGTTTAAACTCATCCTCTCTCACTTGTTTTACAAGATTTACTAGGTCAGCTTCTTCAATAGTTATAAACAAATCTCCTTTTTTTAAAATCATTTCATCATATATTTTATCTAGAACTTCAAAATCTAATTTGAACTCAACACAGAATTTTCTAAAACCGTGTAAAATCCGTCTAGGATAAGGATATATAGCCTTTTCAGGATATATTAACATGATTTTCTGATATTTTTTTATTTTTTCTAATCCCTCCTTTAAGGCAGAGTAAATATCGTTTTCAAAATCTTGATATATTTCAACCATTCTACCTTCCAAGTTTGGTTTAATGTTATCTAGAATAATGAGTTTCTCTTTAGGTATTTGTTTTATTGCTTTTACTACTTTGTCAGTGAGGCTAACATGTTTTAAATCCTCAGTTTTAAAGTGAGGCATAATAATAATGTAATCATAAGCTGATTTGTTTTTATCCAATAAATTTAAAAACAGCGTTTCGTCGCAATGATACACATGCAAATCGGTATGTGAATTGGCACCAATGCTATTTATAAAATGATTGTAAGTTCTTAATTTATAAGCACTTAATTTATTTATAAGAAACAGGATATTTACTTTAGAAATCAACTTAGTTCTAGAAATATAAAAGCCTTTTCCCCGTATAGAAGTTATAATATTGCGTTCTTTTAAAATACTATATGCTTTTTCTACGGTATCGCGTGACAGATAAAACTCTTCACTAAACATGTTTATGGACGGAATTTTTTGATCCATAGTAAGGTTACCCTCTGAAATGTTGTGAATAATAGAATCGATTATTTGCTGGTATTTTGGTACCCTAGAGTGCTCATCAATCGTTATGAATTTCATCATGTCCATATCAGTCAAATTTAATATTGAAACTTAAAGCTTTTTTTGGAAAAATCAATAGAAAAGTAATGAAAATCCGGATTGTAAGGATATGCCTCAAAATATGTTTTGATGTTTGTTACGCACCTAAATGTTTATGAACTTCTTTGCATAAACATTTCGGCTTTTTCAACCATTTTTTTACTTCCGCAAAAAATAGGAGCTCTTTCGTGCAATTTTCGGGGCTCTATATCCATAATTCTTTTATAGCCATCTGTGGCTTTACCTCCAGCCTGTTCTGTTAAAAATGCCATTGGATTACATTCGTACAGCAAACGCAGTTTACCATTTGGTGCTTTTGAACTTGTTGGATATATGTATATCCCACCTTTAATCATATTTCTGTGAAAATCTGAAACCATGGAGCCTATGTACCTGTAAGTGTAAGGTCTGTCCTCTTTTTCTTCTTGACAATATTTTATGTAATCTTTTACCCCTTGTGGGAAATGTGCATAATTACCTTGATTTATAGAGAAAATAGTTCCCATCTCTGGAAATTTCATATTTGGATGCGAAAGATAAAAGCTCCCAATGGCCGGATTAAGTGTAAACCCATTAACACCATTTCCTGTGGTGTAAACTAGCATAGTTGATGTACCGTAAACAATATAACCGGCAGCCACTTGTTCATCGCCTTTTTGTAAAAAATCTTCCTTTCTTACAGGCATGCCCAATGGCGTAACTCTCCTGTAAACGGAAAAAATAGTACCAACTGAAACATTTACGTCAATATTGGAAGACCCATCCAATGGGTCTATCAACACAATATATTTGTTGTCATGTGCATGATATTTTCCGTGAACTGTAATAAAATCTTCTTCTTCCTCACTTGCAATACCACATACAATTTCTCTTTTTACCAGTGCCGATTTAAAAACTTCATTGGCATAAACATCAAGTTTCTGCTGATCTTCTCCCTGGATATTGGTCTCACCAACAGCACCCAAAATATCAACCAAACCAGCTTTGTTTACTTCATGATTTACAATTTTGGCAGCTAAACGAATTGAGTTTATTAAACGTGAGAGTTCTCCAGAAGAGTATTTAAAATCGTGTTGATTGTTGATAATAAACTCCCCTAAGGTTTGGTGATTCTGGTCCATAAAAATGATTGATTCGCTTTAGTTATTGCTTTTAAGTGAAATTTTTATGGTTCAAAGTTATGTTTCGTATGTATGTAAGCCATCCTGCGTTATCCTGTATCTAATTTGAACATCTTATGATTCTCTACTAATTTTTTAATTTTTGTATGGTGTACAACACCTTTTTTGAAATTTTAAAAAGTTAAAGGTATTTATTTGAACCTTTACTTTTTCTATTCTAAGTAATTGGAAAAGAACATTGTAATTAGTTTTTACAAATAAAAAGCATATTTTTAAGAACAATTTTCTGCTTTACGGTATAGTACAGGATACAAAAGTTTATTTTCAAATATATTTTTGGAGTCATTAATTCATCTTAATATTAAATATGAAGGAAATTACCAAAACATTTGAATACGTTGATTACCTATGGGACGATGCCAAGGCGGATGCATTAGGAGATAACCAAGTAGAATTATTTTTATACCGATCTAATATATTAGGTGCAGATTTAAGAATTACTAATTATGGTGGAGGTAACACCAGTTGCAAAACTATAGAGACCGATCCTCTAACTAACGAACAAGTTGAAGTAATGTGGGTTAAAGGTTCTGGTGGCGATATTGGAACGTTAACGAGATCTGGTATTGCAGGATTATATACCAAACGATTAAGAGATTTAAAAAATGTCTACCAAGGGCTTCATGATGAAGACCGCATGGTGGGGCTTTTTAATCATTGTATTTTTGATTTAGATAGTAAAGCACCATCAATTGATACGCCGTTACATGGTTTATTACCATTCACTCATATTGATCACTTACATCCTGATGCCTTAATTGCCGTTGCGGCTGCTGAAGATAGCGAGAAAGTAACCAAAGAAATTTGGGGCGATACTATGGGCTGGGTGCCATGGCAAAAACCAGGTTTTGATTTGGGCTTGCAATTGGAAAAATGTTTAGCTGACAATCCTGGTATTAGAGGTATTGTTTTAGGAAGTCATGGTTTATTTACTTGGGGAGATACTTCATATGAATGTTATATGAATAGTTTAGAGGTTATTGAAATGGCTTCGGATTATATCACTAAAAAAATTGAAGCCGGAGGTCCTGTTTTTGGCGGACAAAAAGTTGAGAGCTTACCAAAAGAACAACGCTCAGAAAAAGCAGCACAATTAATGCCATTATTAAGAGGGTTATGTTCTTCGGAAAATAGAATGATTGGCCATTTCTCGGATTCTGATGTGGTGATGGAGTACATCAATAGTAATGATTTGGAGCGTTTAGCACCTATGGGGACTTCGTGTCCTGACCACTTTTTAAGAACAAAAATTCAACCCTTAGTATTAAGCTTAGATAAAAATGAAGATTTGTCTGATGCCGATGCAATTTTAAAGAAATTAGAACCAGCATTTGAAGCATATCGTCAAGAATATGTAGATTATTATAATACATGTAAAAAAGATAATAGTCCAGCAATTCGAGATGCAAATCCTGTGATTATTATTTATCCGGGAGTTGGTATGTTCAGTTTTGCAAAAAACAAACAAACGACACGTGTGGCTAGTGAGTTTTATATCAATGCGATTAATGTAATGCGAGGAGCTGAGGCTATTACGTCTTACACTTCTTTACCAAGACAAGAGGCATTTGATATTGAGTATTGGTTATTGGAAGAGGCAAAATTGCAGCGTATGCCAAAAGAGAAGCCATTATCTCGTAAGGTTGCATTAATCACTGGAGCAGGTGGAGGTATCGGTAAAGCAATTGCTGATAAATTAGCTGCTGAAGGTGCTAATGTAGTGTTAACCGATATTAATGAAGAATCGTTGGTTGAAGCAAATGGAACTTATGCAAGAGATGTATCCTCCTATGCTGTTTGTGATGTTACCAATACCGAATCTATTGCAAGTGCTTATAAAAAGGCTTGTATTGAATTTGGTGGTGTAGATATCATTGTTCATAGTGCTGGATTAGCGATTTCAAAACCATTAGAGGATACTACAGATAAAGACTGGAATATTCTTCAAGGGATTTTAGTTAAAGGTCAGTTTGATTTAGCAAAACAATTTGCAGCTATAGTACGTAAGCAAGGACTTGGTGGAGACTATATTGCAATAGCAAGTAAAAATGGCTTAGTGGCTGGACCGAATAATGTAGCCTATGGTACAGCAAAAGCTGCCCAACAACATATGGTACGCTTATTAGCTGCCGAATTAGCAAAAGATAAAGTACGTGTAAATACCGTAAACCCTGATGGCGTTATAGTAGGTAGTAAAATTTGGGAAGGTGCATGGGCAGAAGGTAGAGCGAAAGCTAATGGTATTGCGGTAGATGAGTTACCAGCATTTTATGCAAAAAGAAATTTATTGCATGAAATTATTACTCCAGATGATATTGCAAATGGTGTATTCTCTTTAGTGGGAATACTTGACAAGTCTACTGGAAACATTATTAATGTTGATGGAGGAATGGCTAACGCTTTTGTTAGATAATTTTGTAAATATTTTTTTGAGACAAGGTCTCGAAGCATTTAATAGAATAAACTTTTTAATTTCGTGGTAACACTCGAAATATTTCAAACTCGATTATCGAGTTAAATAGTTGTTTAGTTAGTTTAGTTGAAAATGAAAACTTCCATGAATAACAATATTTATGGAAGTTTCTTTTCTTTAACAAAATTTAATTCATGAAAATACAACAAGAACAAATTTCAGATTATAATCAAAGAGAATTAAAAAGTCATACAGAAAGTTTTGATTTTTTAGCCAATAGATTAACCAATAACGGACACAATGTAAATGATATAGTCTCTAATTTAGCTGATTTTCAGGTAGCAATACCAAGTTGGGCATTAGGAGCAGGTGGAACACGTTTTGGACGTTTTGGATTCTACGGCGAACCATCAAATCTAGAGGAGAAAATTGATGATATTGGTGTTTTACACAGTTTAACACAAACAGCAGGAGCGGTATCGCTGCATATTCCATGGGATATTCCTTCAGATTATAACACCATCAAAGAAAAAGCAGATGCTTTAAACATCAAATTTGATGCTGTAAATTCTAATACATTCCAAGATCAAAAAAATGCAGCAGGAACCTATAAATATGGTTCTTTAAGTAATACGAGTAAAGCAGTTAGAGATCAAGCTATTCAGCATAATTTAGATGTTATTAAAATTGGAGATAAATTAGGTTCTAAAGCGCTAACCGTATGGTTAGCAGATGGTTCATGTTTTCCAGGACAAAATAACTTTCAAACAGCATTTCAAAACACTCAAAACAGTTTAATAGATATTTATAAGGGGCTTCCAGAGGATTGGAGCATGCTAGTAGAGTATAAGCCTTATGAACCAAACTTTTACAGTACAGTTATTCAAGACTGGGGGGCATCACTAATGTTGGCCAATGGTTGTGGAGATAAAGCTTACACGCTGGTAGATTTAGGGCATCACTTGCCAAATTCTAACATAGAACAAATTGTATCAATTTTACAGCTAAAAGGTAAGTTAGGTGGATTCCACTTTAATGATAGTAAATATGGTGATGACGATTTAACTGTTGGAAGTATTAAACCTTATGCTTTATTCCTGATTTTTAATGAATTGGTATATGGTATGCAAAACAACCCGCAAAACCCTGATTTAGCGTGGATGATTGATGCAAGCCATAACGTGAAAGATCCTTTAGAAGATTTAATTCAGTCCCTTGAAGCTATTCAGGAAGCTTATGCGAAAGCGATGTTAATCGATCAGAAAGCCTTAAAAGTAGCACAATTAGATAATGATGTCGTGAAATGTCAAGAGATTTTGCAAGGTGCTTATAGAACAGATGTAAGGCCATTAATAGAAAAAGCACGTTTAATTACAGGCGGTGCTATACATCCAATAAATGCCTATAGAAATTTAGGTGTTAGAGATCAACTTATTAAAGAAAGAGGTAAACATACTGTAGCTACAGGACTTTAATGTGATGTTATGAAACAAAAGGTAACTGCAGTTTTTGATATCGGAAAAACTAATAAAAAGTTTTATCTATTTGACAAGGATTTCAAGGAGGTACATAAAGAGTATATTTCATTTAAAGAAATTAAAGATGAGGATGGGCATCCAACTGAAGATCTTGCCGAATTAAAAAAGTGGTTAAAGTCAGTTTTTGACCGTATTCTAAAATCGGATAAGTTTGATATCAAAGCCATTAACTTTTCTACCTATGGCGCTAGCTTTGTCCATATTGATAAAGAAGGTAATTCGTTAACACCGCTTTATAATTATACAAAACCATTACCAGATAGTTTAGTCAATGATTTTCTTCAAGAATATGGTCCACGAGATAAATTCCTTAAAACTACTGGATGTGGCGATTTGAGTATGCTAAACTCTGGTTTGCAGTTATATTGGTTAAAAAAAAGGAAGCCTGAGGTTTATAAAAAGATTAAATATTCATTGCATTTACCACAGTATCTAAGTTATATTTTTACTGGTATTTCTTTAAGTGAGTATACCAGTATTGGCTGTCATACAGCATTATGGGATTATAGTAAAAGAGATTATCATGATTGGGTATATAAAGAAGGTATTAATAAAATCCTTCCTCAAATAGTTTCAACAGAAACTAGTACCAACATGAACTACAACGGAAAACGTATAAAAATAGGGGTTGGTATTCATGATAGTTCTGCGGCATTACTGCCTTATGTGAGAAGTATTGATAAAAAGTTTGTCTTAGTTTCCACAGGAACATGGAGTATTGTGTTTAATCCGTTTACGGAAGAACCTGTTTCAGCAGGTGTTTACGAAGAAGATACAATTAATTACATGCGTATTAATGGTAAAGCTGTTAAGGCTACACGTATGTTTTTAGGTAATGAATATAAAGTTCAGGTAGATAAACTTAATAAACGGTTTTCCGTAGATGAAGATTATCATACTACTGTAAATTTTGATTATGACACCTATTTTGAAATCATGCAGGACTTTAAGCATTGTTTTAGATGGGAAAGTATTTCAGATGAAGACATGCCCGAGAAAACTCATTTATCGTACCATAAATACGAACATGCATACCACCAACTGATGGTTGAGCTTGTACAACTCCAGATTAAAAAAATAAAAGAAGCACTGGGTAATGATAATATTGCAAGTATATATATTGATGGCGGTTTTAGTAATAATGATATTTATATAAAGCTTTTAACCCATCATTTCAGGGACAAAAAGCTTAGTACAACTGATGCATCTCTAGGTTCCGCTTTAGGAGCTGCTATAGCAATTTTAGATAATAAATTGAATTCAAAATTTTTAAAGGAAAACTATGCCCTTAAAAAGCATGTTCCGTTTATAATTAGCGGAAAAGTTTAAAAAACGTACATTTTCAAAATATATAATACTTTGTTTTCAAATTCTACAGCATGTCTAAAAACATTAAATTAGTTCACCCACGAGATCAAATCACTGAAATAATTGATCGTATATACAAACGCGGGATGACCACAACTTCTGGTGGAAATATTTCGATAATAGATGTAAATGGCGATATTTGGGTAACACCTTCGGCAATTGATAAAGGTTCGTTAAGAGCTTCAGATATTATTTGTGTAAAAAAGGATGGCACTATTATAGGAAAACATAAACCATCTTCGGAGTTTCCGTTTCACAAGGCTATTTATGAAGCTAGACCAGATATTACATCTGTAATTCACGCACATCCGCCTGCTTTAGTCTCGTTCAGTATTGTACGTCAAATTCCAAATACAAATATTATTTCTCAAGCAAGACATATTTGTGGACCAATTGGTTATGCAAAATATAGATTACCAGGAAGTGATGATTTGGGAGATGTAATTGCTGAGGAGTTTAAAAAAGGTTATAAAGCCATAATCATGGAAAATCACGGAACTGTTCTTGGTGGAAGTGATTTAACAGATGCTTTTGAACGTTTTGAGGCCTTAGAGTTTTGTGCTAGGACAATTTTATACGGTTCTCAAATAGGCACACCCAAGTATTTGTCTGACGCAGATATTGATGAATTTGAAGCGCAAGCAACTGGTGTATTACCCGAAATGGAAGATGTAGATTATCCTTCGGATGAAGTTGAAAAGCGTTTGGAAATTTGTAAAATTGTACAACGTTCCTGTCAACAAGGATTGATGATAAGTTCATATGGAACTGTATCTATGCGTTGGAAGAACAGCGATTTTCTTATTACTCCAACAAATGTTAATCGTTGGGATTTAGAGCTGGATGATATTGTTCAAATTAAAGATGGACATAGGGAAGCAGGAAAAATTCCTAGTAGAGCTACTTGGATACATCAGGAAATTTATAATCGTAATCCGGAAGTAAATTCAATAATAATGACACAATCTCCATATCTAATGGCTTTTGGTGTTACAGGATCTTATTTAAACGTACGCACTATTCCTGAGAGTTGGATTTTTCTTCAAGATATACATATGGTAAAATATGGGGAGCATTTCAAAAGAAATAATAATTCTGAGATGGTTGATAATTGTGCCACAGCTTCCATTATTGAAAATGACTCTGTAATAATTACTGGTGATAAATTATTGCAAACTTTTGACTATTTAGAAGTCGCTGAATTCAGTGCAAAATCTATTGTTTTGGGTAATTCATTAGGAGATATGGTACCCATAAATGATAATCAGGTAGAAGATTTAAGAGAGAAATTCTTAACCTAAAAATATAAACTATGAGTTTTGATACCCGCTATCCTTCGATTGATGATTTAAGAGCAAAAGCTAAAAAGAAAATACCAAAGTTTGCTTTTGAATACTTAGATGGAGGTTGTAATGAAGATGTAAATTTAGTTAGAAATACCTCTGAACTCAGAGAAGTACAATTAAAGCCAAATTATTTAAGAAAACATCATGGCTCATCGTTGAAAACAAAATTATTTGGTATTGAATATGATGCACCTTTTGGAATTGCACCAGTTGGTCTACAAGGTTTAATGTGGCCTAATTCACCAGAAATATTGGCCAAAGCTGCTTTTGAGCATAATATTCCTTTTATCTTAAGTACTGTTACAACTACAAGTATTGAAAGAGCTAGCGAACTTACTGAAGGAAAAGCATGGTTTCAATTATATCATCCTACAGAAAATAGGTTGCGTGATGATATCATTAAAAGAGCATCAGATGCTGAATGTCCTGTTTTGGTGATTCTTTGTGATGTTCCAACGTTTGGATTTAGACCAAGAGATATCAGGAATGGATTAGCGATGCCACCAAAGATGAATTTAAGTAATGTTTTACAGGTATTAGGAAGACCACATTGGGGTATAGAAACATTAAAATATGGCATACCTAATTTTCAGGTTTTGAAACCATATATGCCTAAAGGATTAGATTTAAAACAGCTAGGGAAGTTTATGGATGACACTTTTAGTGGCAGATTAAACGAAGAAAAAATAAAACCAATTCGCGATATGTGGAAAGGTAAATTAGTTTTAAAAGGAGTAGCATCAGAATATGATGCCGAAGAGGCCATAAGATTAGGTTTAGACGGTATTATAGTTTCAAATCATGGTGGACGCCAGTTAGATGCTGGACAATCTACTATTAAGCCGCTTTCAACTATTGCAGAGAAGTATGGTGACCAAATCGAGGTGATGATGGATAGTGGTTTACGTTCTGGTCCCGATGTGGCAAGAGCAATGGCAAGTGGCGCAAAATTCACTTTTATGGGGCGTTCGTTTATGTATGGCGTTTCTGCTCTGGGTAAAAAAGGAGGTGATCACACTATTTCATTATTAAAAACAGAATTACAACAAGTTATGGAACAATTATGCTGTGAAAAAACCACAGATTTCCCAGAACACTTAATTACGTATTAAAAACACTAACTAAAACATATTTTTATGAGCCAACATGACATTGAACACGATATTGAAGAATTAGCAGGAGGGGAATTTGAAAGAACGCCCGTTCCTAAATCTAGACTCAAAGGTTGGAAAAGTTTTATAGGTATGTATGCTGGAGAGCACGCTGCAGGAACTGAGTTTATGATAGGTCCTTTGTTTTTAACGGCTGGAGTTAGTGCTTTTGATTTGATAGTAGGATTATTGATAGGAAACCTCTTGGCTGTGTTAAGTTGGCGATTTTTGACAGCAGAAATAGCTATTAAAAACAGACTAACACTTTACTATCAACTTGAAAAAATCTGCGGTAAAAAACTAGTTACAGGTTATAATTTAGCTAATGGTATTTTATTTTGTTTTTTGGCAGGAGCGATGATTACAGTTTCTGCAACTGCTGTTGGTATTCCTTTTGATATGCCAATGCCGAAATTGACAGATACTATACCCAATGGATTAACGTGGGTTATTATAGTTATATTAATCGGGGCAGTGATATCGATAATTGCTGCACGGGGATATGATACAGTAACGAAAGCAGCCAATTGGATGTCTCCTATTATTGTTTTGGCTTTTGTAGCTGCTGGTGTTGTTGCTTTAAAGCAATTAGGTGTTTCGAGTTTTTCTGAATTTTGGGATATATGGGGAGAAGGCTCCGAGCCATTTCCTGGACAAATAAAGTTCACCTTTTGGCATGTGGTAATTTGGTCTTGGTTTGCTAATGCTGCCATGCATGTTGGAATGTCTGATTTATCAGTATTTAGATTTGCAAAAGAGGCAAAAGCAGGATGGGCAACTGCTGCAGGTATGTACGTTGGTCATTATATGGCTTGGATAGCTGCAGCATTGTTGTACGCTGTTTATTTAAAATCTCCCGAAGCACAAGCTTTTTTAAGTAATGGAGATGCGCCACCAGTAGCTCCTGGCCCTTTAGCTAACAATGCGATTGGTATTTTTGGAATAATAGCTGTTGTATTGGCAGGTTGGACTACGGCTAACCCAACGATTTATAGAGCTGGTTTAGCATTTCAGGCTATTTTACCGAAGCTATCTACTGCTAAGGTGACAATATTAGCGGGAACTGTTGCTACTATTGCTGGTTTATTTCCAGCTTTTGCAATGAAATTATTAGGTTTTGTGGCGCTGTACGGATTTATATTAGCACCATTTGGAGCAATAATTGTATTTGAGCATTTCTTCCATAAGAAGGCTGGTATAATAAAGAATTATGCCCAAGAAGCTAACTTATCATTTAATAAATCTGTGTTTTGGGCCTGGGCAATCAGTTTTGGATTGTTCTACTTTATATCGTTGCAGTTCGATGTGTTTTTATCTTTTGTAACGCTTCCTGCTTGGTTGCTATGTGGAGCACTGTTTTTAGTGTTTAGTAAGTACTTTCAAAGAAGATAGAATATCTTATACAAAACTAAAAAACTACTTCAATCATAACTTTTGGTGCTTTAATTGGATTGAATTTCTTTATGATTGTTTTTAGTCCTAATAGTTGTCTTATTTAATATTTTTAAATATAAATAATAGTTTGTCAATGATTTAATTATAAAGCTCAAATCCTGTCATCCCGACTAAGTAAAAGCTTTGGTTTTTGTAGAAAGTTTACTTTCTTAAAAACTAGAGCTTTTATTTTAATAGGAAAATGTGTTCATAATTAAGGAAATTCAAGAAAGTTTAATAAGAAAAGCATAAACATTTTATAGCTTAGCGATAATAAAACAGCTAGAACTAAAATGAGTTTATTCGAAACTAGAAAATTTGTTGTAGGGCCATTTATGAAAGTAAGCGACCCAGCATTAGTAGAAATAGCAGCATTTGCTGGCTTTGACTTTGTTATTATTGATTTAGAACATGGTCCAAATACTATTCAAACTGCTCAAGGTC
Organism: uncultured Flavobacteriaceae bacterium; assembly: GCA_947502975.1. GTDB lineage: Bacteria > Bacteroidota > Bacteroidia > Flavobacteriales > Flavobacteriaceae > Jejuia. Next base: position 151,595 of record CANNBV010000005.1, on the reverse strand, counting down.
ATGTAAGAGCTGCACAAGCTAAAGGGATTATTTCCGTAATTCGTGTGCCAGAAATCAATGAAAACATGATATCTAAGGCATTAGATATTGGTGCCGACTATGTACAAGTACCACAAATCGAAACTGCTGCTGATGCAAAACGTGTTGTTAAAGCAGCAAAGTTTTTTCCTGAAGGGACTCGAGGTGTTTGTAGGTATGTAAGAGCGGCTGATTATGCGTCTATGCCAAAAGAGAATTACTTTGGAAATGCCAATAAAACAACTGGTACTATTATTCACATTGAAGGAAATATCGCTTTTAATAACATTGATGAAATTCTCGCAGTTGATGGTATCGATATTATTTTTATTGGACCATATGATATGTCACAATCATGTGGCGTGCCTGGTCAGGTGAATCATCCAAAGGTGATTTCTCAAATGAAAGAAATTATTGAAAAAGCGGCACCACTAGGGAAAGTAGTTGGGACATTTGTGGAAAGCCCAGAATCTGCCAAACAATGGATTGATTTGGGGGTTAAATATATTTCATATGCGGTAGATGTTGGAATATATTATGATGCTTGTAAGCGTATTGTCGACGAGGTAAAATCCTAAATCGTCTTATCCTTCTGTTGTGTTTTCGCTGTAAAAATTAAGTGTCTAAATACATAAATTCATTACGCTCATTATATCTTACATTTTCTTTAGTAAGAATATCAATTGGAAGATAAAGCATATTACTTTGAATTTCATTTTTAAGTAAATAATCCGAAAGTAAACGTATAGATTCGTAACCTTGATCAAAAGGCTTTTGAGATATTAAGAAAGATACAGAATCGTTTAACAAACAAGAGATGTTTTGAGGTGTATTATCAAATCCAACGAGTTCAATATCCTGCAGGTCTCTTTTCTCTAAAGATGCAACAACTACATGAATTCTACTAGACGGTACAAAAAGACCTTTTGTTTCGGGATGTTTAACTAAGTAGTCATTGATTTTTTCTTTTGTTTCTAGGGAATCATTCAGGTTTTCAATTTTTAAAGTATTAATGTCAGACTGAATGTTATTCTTTAAGAAATAATCATTAAACCCTCTAATTCTATCAGAAATTGCATTATTTTTTGTGATGTTATATCTAGTTTGAATAATTAAAAATTCAGCAGTTTTATTCGAGCTTAAATACATCAGTTTCCCTGCTATATAACCAGCCATGTATGCATCTTGACCAACAAACGCAATGTTATTAAAGCCTTCAATATTTATATTTAAAAATAGATATTGTATATCTGACGCTTCCAATTGAGAAACAATTTGTTCTGTCTCTTCGGAGAAATTAGGCACCATAATTACCGCAGAAGGTTTAGTGTCTAACAAATCATTAAAGGTGTTTATATAAGAATTTGGAGTATTTTGAGAAAAAGTGAAAATATTAACTTTAATACCAAAAGTCTTAACATCTTCAGTACCTTTTATAATTCCAGAATAAGGCGCTTTCCAAAATAAATCAGAATCATTATACTCTGGAATAAGTGCAGCAATAGAGTACTTATTTTTCATTGCAAGAGCACTTGCAATTGGGTTAACAGTAAAGTTGTGATTATCGAGTATTGTTTTAATTTTTGCTTCTGTTTTTTTTGAAACACCACCTCTGTTATGCAAAACCCTATCTACTGTACCTTCGGAAACACCTGCTTCTTTCGCTATGTCTTTTATAGTTATCATATATTAAGGATAGTTGTATTTAATGTAATTACGAAAGCATAATATACCTAGGTAGTTAAAACTTCCGTTGCTTTAATTTTATGCAATTTAACAATAAAATATATAAATATGTGTGCGCACACGTATTTTTTAATACCTTTGTGTGTGCGCACACGAAAAATGTGTTTTTTGCATAGGTTATTAAAATAATATAATATTTTTATACTAATGAGTAAAGTAATAGTGTTAACAGGAGCGGGAGGAGTTTTATGTAGTACAATGGCAAAAGCATTGGCTAAAGAAAAACATAAGATTGCTGTATTAGATCTAAGAAAAGAAGCGGCAGACAATGTTGCTGAGGAAATAAACGCAATAGGCGGAACAGCCATTGGTGTTGAAGCGAATGTTTTGGAAAAAGATTCATTACTATCAGCTAAGGAACATGTCAATAAAGCTTTTGGAAAATGTGATATTCTAATTAACGGAGCAGGAGGCAATCATCCACTAGGTACAACAAGTAATCCGTTTTTAGAAACTGAAGATTTAATGAATAAAACAGAAGACTTTAAAACGTTTTTCGATTTAGACCCTAAAGGAATCCAATTTGTATTCAACTTAAATTTCATAGGGACATTGTTACCTACGCAAATCTTTGCTCAAGATATGGTTGGCAGAGATGGCTGTAGCATTTTAAATATATCCTCAATGAATGCGTTTACACCTTTAACAAAAATACCAGCATATAGTGCTGCTAAAGCCTCAGTTTCAAACTTTACACAATGGTTAGCTGTACATTTTTCGAAGATTGGAATTCGTGTAAATGCATTAGCACCAGGGTTTTTCTTAACAGAACAGAATAGAACGTTGTTAACTAATAATGATGGCAGCTTAACTCCTAGAGGGCGTCAAATTATTGAGCAAACACCTATGGGTAAATTTGGCGAGCCTGAAGATTTAGTAGGAACAACAGTTTGGTTATGTAGTAAAGGTGCATCTTTTGTCACTGGTGTTGTTGTGCCAATTGATGGCGGATTTAGTGCTTACAGCGGAGTCTAATTTTATATATTATTAAATGGAACAAACATGGAGGTGGTACGGGCCAAATGACCCCGTAACTTTAACAGACATAAGACAAGCAGGTGCAACGGGTATTGTGTCTGCTTTACATCATATTCCTAACGGAGAAGTATGGACAATTGATGAAATAGAAAAAAGAAAAAATATCATTGAAAATGCTGGTTTAAGTTGGAGTGTTGTGGAGAGTATCCCAGTACACGAAAATATAAAAACACGTTCGGGAAATTTTGATATGTATATTGAACGATACAAGCAAAGTATAGAAAATTTAGCAAAGTGTGATATAAATATCATTTGTTATAATTTTATGCCAGTTTTGGATTGGACCCGTACCGATTTGAATTTTCAAGTAGAAGATGGTTCCAAAGCATTACGTTTTGATGTGATTGCTTTCGCAGCTTTTGAGTTGTATTTATTAAAACGTCCTAGAGCAGAACAGCATTATACTGAAGTTCAAAAATTAGCAGCAAGAAAATATTTTGATTCACTTTCAGAAGCAAATAGAGTACAACTTATAAATAATATAATAGCAGGTTTACCGGGTGCAGAAGAAGGGTATACACTAGAGCAATTTCAAACGATATTGGATACTTATAAAAATATTGATGCACAAAAACTAAGAGAAAACTTAGTTAATTTTTTGAAAGAAATAATTCCAGTAGCATCAAAAAATAATGTATTGATGTGTATTCATCCTGATGACCCACCATATCCAATTTTAGGATTACCAAGAGTTGTAAGTACAGAGGAAGATTATGCATATTTATTTGAAAATGTTCCAGATACAGCTAATGGTATTACATTCTGTACAGGCTCTTTAGGCGTTAGAGCAGATAATAATTTGGTTCAAATATTTAAGCGTTTTGCAGATCGTACTCATTTTTTACATTTAAGAAGTACACAGCGCGATGAAGATGGAAATTTTTATGAAGCAAATCACCTTGAAGGTGACGTAGATATGTACAGTATTGTAAAAGAAGTTCTTGTAGAAGAAAAAAGAAGGCGAGATACTGGTAGAACTGATTTTGCAATTCCTATAAGACCAGACCATGGCCATCAAATGCTTGATGACTTAAATAAAAAAACAAATCCTGGGTATTCAGGTATTGGAAGATTACGAGGCTTAGCAGAACTTAGAGGGTTAGAGTTTGGTATTTTGAAAAGCTTAAACTTATGAGTAGTATAACTTCCAAAGGGTTTATAACTAACAACTTTTTACTACAATCAAAAGTTGCCCAAACTTTATACCATCAATATGCTAAAGATTTACCCATAATAGATTATCATAATCATCTGTCAGCGCAGCAAATTGCTGAAAATAAACCCATAAATAACATTACCGAAGCTTGGTTGAAAGAGGATCATTATAAATGGCGTGCTATGAGAGCCAATGGTATTGAGGAAAAATATATTACAGGCTCGGTTACTTCTCATGAAGAGAAATTCTTAAAATGGGCAGAAACAGTACCTTATACATTAAGAAATCCGTTATTTCACTGGAATCAATTAGAACTAAAGCGCTACTTTGATATTGATGAAGTGTTGCAACCCAATACAGCAGAGCGCATTTATGAAAGTGCAAACTCTATTTTAAAACATAAAACGCCTGCACAGTTATTAGAAGATTTAAAAGTTGAGGTAGTTTGTACGACAGACGATCCAACAGATGATCTAAGACACCACAAAGAAATTGCTAAATTAAATTTTAGCACCAAAGTATATCCTACATTCAGAACAGATACACTTTTTGCGATAAATTCAGAGAGTTATACGGATTATATTAATAAGCTTGGCAGTTGTACAGATTTAAAAATCCATACATTGAATGAATTTCTGAAAGCTATAGAAGAACGCATGTTATTTTTTGATCAACATGGCTGTAAATTGTCAGATTTTGGAATGCAAGGTGCTTTAAATTTTGTGGATTATCAAAAAGAAGACGTAGCTTCTATTTTTGAGAAAAGACTTAAAAAAATTGAATTAACTATTACAGAGGTTGATAAATTCCGTTCATTTTTATTCGTTCATCTGGGAAAAAAATATCATGAATTTGATTGGGTGCAACAGTACCATCTTGGTGCATTAAGAAATAATAATACCCGATTATTACATGAAGTAGGTTTGGATGCTGGTGTGGATTCAATGGGAGATTTTCCTATGGCAAATTTTATGTCGAAGCTCCTCAATGTGTTAGATATTAAAAATCAATTAGCAAAAACGATAGCTTATAATTTAAATCCTTCACAAAATGAGGTATTTGCGACAATGTTGGGTAACTTTCAAAACTCTGATTATCCAGGAAAGATGCAGTGGGGTTCAGGATGGTGGTTTTTAGACCAAAAGGATGGTATTGAAAAACAAATTAATTGCTTATCTAATATGGGGTTACTCAGTCGGTTTGTTGGAATGCTAACTGATAGTAGGAGCTTTTTATCGTTTCCTAGACATGAATATTTTAGACGTATTTTATGTAATATTATTGGAGAAGATGTGAATCAAGGTTTGTTACCTAATGATATTGAGTTTTTAGGAGAAATGGTACAAAATATTTGCTATTTTAATGCCAAAAACTATTTCAATTTTAAATAAAATCATACGTAAATACAATCGATTGTATTTTTATTATATTTGTGTAGGTTTTATTTATTTATGACCAAACTAAACTAAAAAAGAATGAAAATTAAAGGCGTTCTATTTATACTTATTTGCATATGTTTCACAGCTTGTGTAGAGAAAGAAGAAGCAAGAATTTTGTATTTGGCGCATACTTTACCTCAAACACACCCGGTTCATAAGGGTATTGTTGAATTTCAGAAGGCATTAGAAAAAAAATCAGGAGGCGCTTTAAAAATTAAGATTTTTCCAGATGGACAGTTAGGCTCTGAACGAGAAGTTTTAGAACTACTTCAAATAGGAAGTGTGGCTATCACGAAAGTTAGTGCAGCTACATTATCGAATTTTGTTCCAGAATATCATGTGCTTGGCATCCCTTATTTATTTAGAGATAAGCAACATCAATTTGATGTGTTAGAAGGTGAGATTGGAAAATCTATTTTGGAAAAAGGGAGTAAGTTTTGGTTAAGGGGACTTTGTTATTATGATGCTGGTAGCAGAAGTTTTTATACGTCAAACAAGGCTATTAGAACACCAGAAGACTTAAATGGTTTAAAGATTAGGGTAATGAATAATCAAATGGCTATAAATATGGTAAACGCGCTTGGTGGTTCTGCTACACCTATGGCTTATGGAGAGTTATACACAGCAATTCAGCAAGGCGTTGTGGATGGTGCTGAGAATAACCCGCCTTCTTTTGTATCATCAAACCATTATGAAATAAGTAAATATTATACATTAGATCAACATTCATCTGTACCTGATGTTTTGCTTATAGGTACAAAACAATGGGAAAAACTATCTGATGAAGAAAAACAGTGGGTTCAAGATGCTGCAAATGAATCAGCACAGGCTCAGAAACAGTTTTGGGCAGATTCTGTAGAAGAGTGCATGAAAATAGTTAAGGAAGCAGGAGTAGAGGTTATCATTCCTGAAAAATCTTTATTTACAGATAAGACTGAATCCGTTCTAAAGGCTTTTGAAAAGGAGCATCCTGAATTATCCGAAATAGTTAAAGACATAAAATCTCAATAATCATGAAAATATCCAATCTTCTATTTAATAAAGCGGTTAGGTTCATGGAGTTTTTTCTTATCGTTGTTTTTACACTGCTTGTATTTGACGTTTTATTTCAAGTATTTTCAAGGTATATATTGAAAGCATCATTTTCATGGACTGAAGAATTGGCGAGGTTTTCATTGATATGGATGTCAATTTTAGGAGCAGCATATCTCAATGCGAAGAGAGAACATTTATCAATGGACTTCTTATACCGAAAGTTTTCAAAAGAGACTCAAAAAAAGGTTTCTATTTTTATAGAAATACTAATCTTTTTGTTTGCGTTAATTGTAATGGTAATTGGTGGCCTTAACTTAGTATATACTACGTTGCACTTAGGACAACTATCAGGAACGTTAAGGATTCCGTTAGGATATGTTTATGTCATATTACCATTTAGTGGTTTACTTATAATGTGGTTCTCGGTATACCATATTGCCAAAATTTCTAAAAATCAAATAACAGATTAATTATGAGTATTGAAGTTTTAAGTATCATCGTTTTGTTTGCTAGTTTCTTTACTTTATTAATGCTTAAAGTACCAGTTGCCTATAGTATAGGAATTTCAACCACAATAAGTTTATTGCTTAATATTGATAATCTTCCAGGGTTAACTACTATAGCGCAAAGAATGACTACGGGTATTGATAGTTTTGCTCTACTAGCCATTCCATTTTTTGTTTTGGCCGGAGAGATTATGAAACAAGGAGGTATTGCCAATAGGCTCATAAATTTTGCAAAATCATTAGTGGCAAGCCTTCCAGGAGGTTTAGCTTATGTAAATGTTTTAGCATCCATGTTATTTGGTGCTATCTCTGGCTCTGCTATTGCAGCTACATCTGCCATAGGAAGTATTATGACAGATCGTATGGAAGAAGAAGGTTATCCAAGAGAGTTTAGTGCTTCAGTAAACATAACATCCTCAACTACAGGATTGTTAATTCCACCGAGTAATATTTTAATAGTATATGCCTTAGCTAGTGGAGGAGCCGCCTCAGTTGCAGCTTTATTTATTGCAGGGTATTTACCTGGAATTTTATTAGGGTTAGCTTTAATAGGTTATATCATTTTTGTTGCTATTAATAAAAAGTTTGCAAGAGGAGAAAGAGCAACATTTAAAGAGGTATGGAACCATTTTAGAAAAGCATTTTTTAGCTTGTTGTTATTGGTTATTGTTGTTGGTGGTATTGTTGCTGGTATTTTTACAGCGACAGAAGCATCAGTAATAGCAGTATTATATGCCGCAATTTTAGCTCTTATTTACGGTAGTGTTACTGTAAAAAGTTTTCCGAATATTTTATTGAATAGCGCTAAAACTACTGCAGTAGTTATGTTTTTAATATGTACATCTATGGCTATGAGTTGGTTGTTTTCTTTTGAAAGTATTCCAGCACTTATGAGTAATTTTCTGTTAGAACAGTTTAGTAATAAGTTCGTTATATTTCTGGTAATAAACATAACATTATTAATCGTAGGAACCTTTATGGACATGACGCCTGCGGTTTTAATCTTTACACCAATATTTTTACCTGTAGTTGTGGCATTGGGTATGGATCCAGTGCATTTTGGTATTGTATTAGTACTAAATCTATGTATAGGTTTATGTACACCACCAGTAGGAACTATTCTATTTGTTGGTAGTGGTATTGCTAAAGTTTCTGTGTCTCAGGTCGTCAAACCGCTATTACCATTCTTATGTATTATGGTTATTGTTCTCTTATTAATCACTTACATTCCTGAAATATCTATGTGGTTACCAAGGTTGTTTGGTTTGTAGTTAACTGTTTTAGTAGTGCTTAGCTTGATAAAAAATATTGAGTAACCTCTTTATTTTTGCTTTACCATATTCTCCAAAGTTTTAATCAGTTTTTACATATAAAAAAACATTTGTTGTAGTAATAAAATTGTTTGGTTCAAATAAATATTATTTAGTATTTACTTTTGAAATTAGAATTATTCAACTAATTTAAACTAAACACTAGCTTTATATAAAATAACTAAACACATGAAATTGATTAAAAGTTTATGCATTATCCCATTGATTTTAATGAGTTGTGCTAATAAAGAAACTAATAAAAAAGATGTTGAAAAAAAGCCAAATGTTATTCTTGTTATCACTGACGACCAAGGATATGGCGACATTGGTGCTCATGGAAATAAGGTGATTAAAACGCCAAATATTGATGATTTTTATAAAGAAAGTTACCACTTAACAGATTTTCATGTAAATCCAACATGCGCTCCCACGCGTTCCGGGTTGATGACAGGACGCTTTGCCAATAGCACAGGCGTATGGCATACCGTTGGTGGAAGATCGTTGCTGAGAGAAGATGAGAAAACAATGGCGAATATGTTTACTGAAAATGGTTACGTTACTGGTGCCTTTGGAAAATGGCATATGGGAGATAATTATCCTTTTAGAGCTCATGATAGAGGCTTTCAAGAAACTGTAATGCATTATGGTGGTGGTGTACAACAAACTCCAGACTATTGGAATAATGATTATTTTGATGACACGTATTTTAAAAATGGTGTACCACAAAAATATGAAGGCTATTGTACTGATGTGTTTTTCAATGAGGCGATGGGCTTTATAGATCGTCATAAAGATGCTCCTTTTTTCTGTTACATTTCAACGAATGCCCCTCATGGCCCCTATAATGTTCCAGTGGAGTATTATAACATGTATAAGTCTTTATCTGATGATGTTTTAAAGGATACTCAAAAACGTTTTTATGGGATGATTACCAATGTTGATGATAATTTTGGAAAGCTGAGAGAAAAGCTGAAAGCTCTAAATATTGCTGATAACACTATATTAATATTTATGACTGATAATGGTACGTCATCAGGGTATTATAACAAAAACGGTAACGTTACAGGATTCAATTCTGGAATGCGTGGCACCAAAGGTAGCGAGTACGAAGGAGGACATAGAGTTCCATTTTTCATACACTGGAAAGATGGTAATATCTCAGTAGCAAAAGATATTAATCAACTTACAGCCCAAATAGATATTTTGCCAACATTGGCAGAACTATGTGACTTAAAATTACCAAAAGATCACTTATATATTGACGGGCAGAGTCTTGTTTCAACATTTAATGATTCTGAAACACCTAACAATAGAATGTTAGTTACCGATTCTCAGCGATTAGAGGTTCCAAAGAAATGGAAAAACTCTTCTGTAATGCAGGATAAATGGCGGTTAATAAACGGGAGTGAGTTATATAATATTGAAAATGATAAAGGACAAGCAAATGATGTGTCGTCTCAATTTCCTGATAAAGTAAAAGAAATGAGAGATTTTTATGAAAAATGGTGGGCCCATATTTCAGGTAAGTTCAATGAGCAAATTCATTTTCAAGTAGGATTGGATCATGAAAATCCAGTAACCTTAACTGCTCATGATGTACACTCCGCCAAAGAAGACTATCCTTGGAATCAAATTCAAATTAGAAAAGGTAATATAGGTTCAGGGTATTGGGCTATAGATGTAGTGGAAGAGGCTGATTATGAGATATCTTTAAGACGTTATCCTATCGAGGCAGATTTATTGGTGAATACAACAGTTCCAAAAGTCACTGTAGAAGAGGTGCCAGGATTACAATTTGGTATTCCAGAAGGTATCAACTTCAACTATAAAAGTGCTACAATAAAAATAGGTGATGATGTAAACGAATCTGTTAGTATATCAGAAACTGATAAATCTGCAGAGTTCAAAGTACATTTAAAAGCAGGTAAAACTGATTTCACTGGAAGTTTTGTTGATGTTGCTGGCAATGAAAATGTAGCTTATTATGCATATATCAAAAAAGTTTAAATCTCAATTGAAATAAGTTTACGAAATGTCTCTAAAAACCTTGTTTTTATGTTCAGTTTTGGTACTTGTGTTTGCAAGTGCTATTGCTCAAGAGCGTCCAAATATCATTTTTATTCTAACTGATGATCAATCTTATGGAATGATGGGATGTGACGGAAATTCTATTGTAAAAACACCACATTTAGATGAGTTAGCTAACGATGGTACATTTTTCACAAATGCACATATTACCAGTGCAATTTGCACACCAAGTAGAATTTCAATATTACTAAGTCAGTACGAAAGGAAACATGGTGTTAATTTTAATTCTGGTACAAGCGTTTCTGATGAAGCTTGGGAACAATCTTACCCCATGATTATGCGTAACGCAGGTTATTACACAGGTTGGATAGGTAAAAATCATGCGCCTATAGGTAATGGAGGCTACATTAGTGGCGTCATGGAAAAAAGCTTTGATTACTGGTATGCAGGTCATGGACACATTCGTTTTTACCCCAAAGATGTCCATGCTATTTTTAATGATGCAGTTTCTTCTACGCAAGTTGAAATCATACAGGAAGGAATAGACGATTTTTTAGATCCCAATGCAAGAAAATTAAAAGGCGCTGTAAAGTTTTTAGAAACAAGACCTAAAGACAAACCCTTTATGCTGTCTATAAACTTTAATTTACCACATGGTGCAGGTACAAGTTCTATGCAATTGAGGGACAATGATGATGATATTTATAAAACCCTTTATAGAGATAAAGACATTCCACTGCCTAAACATTATATAGCTAAAAAAGATATAAAATCTCCGAAATTGCCTGTAGATTTATTGAAGACAGAAGATAGGCAAACGGGTTACAATTACGTAGATACTCCAGATGCGAATAGAGAACGTATTATTAGACAGTTGCAAGCAATGACTGGTATTGATAGGTTGATTGGTAATCTAAGAGAGAAATTAAAAGATTTAAATGTTGATAAGAATACCGTCATTATTTTTACTTCAGATCACGGTCTCTTTATGGGAGAACAAGGTTTAGGAGGTAAGGCTTTGTGTTATGAAAAAACAACACATGTCCCTATGATGATTATGGATCCCAGAGCTAAGAGAAAATATAGAGGTAGAAAGAGTGATGCTTTAGTGCAAAGTATTGATGTTGCACCAACAATTTTGGCTATTGCAGGAGTTAAAGAACCAGAGAGTTTTCAAGGTCAAAATATTTCATCATTAGTATACAATGATAAAGATGAAATAAGAGATTATGTTTTTACAGAAAATTTATGGTCTACACAGTTTGGTAACCCAAGATGTGAGGCTGTTCAAAACAAGGAATGGAAATATATTAGATATTATAAAAATGATAACTTTTCGGCTTCAAAAAAGATTAAAACGGCAGAAGAGCTGGGGATACCCGTTAATAAGATGTTATATGCAGTACACGACCCAGATATAGCAGTGTATAGGAATTATGTAGAAGCTCCTATTGCTGGAGAAACTCCTGTCTATGAGGAGTTATATAATTTGAAGAATGACCCTCATGAATTGAATAATTTGGCAGATGAAACTAAGTATGTATCTATTTTGAAGTCACTACGTAATGCATGGAAAACGAAAATAGTTGAAGCTAGAGGTAACGATGCACCAAAAGTATTAAGATATACAAACGATAGTCATCCTAAAGGCCAACACTAGACTTGCTAAGATAAACTTATATAGAACGCGTTTAAGGAATCTAATATTTATTCTTCATAAACATTTGTAAATAAAAAAGGGGCTCAATTTTGAAACCCTTTTTTATTTTATTCGTTATGTATGCTTTTTGTTTCTGTAAAACTTTGATTCTTTTCTTTAGGCCTATAATTGGTATAGACAAGATTTATGATTATCGCAAAAAATACAAGTGTTAGTAATGTAAGCACAATAAAATTATCTAAGATATCTAATACGCCAAACACAAAAATGCCAGCTACCATAAATCCTGTTAGAGCTAAAGATTGTTTGTTACTTAACATAAACCTAAGTTAAATTCCAGTATAGTTTCCTGGAGTAATTTGTTTTAGTTCTTCTTTAATAGAATTCGAAACCTCTAAGGTATCAATAAAATTTGAAATAGAATTTTGATTGATCTTTTCGTTTGTTCTGGTAAGACCTTTTAATGCTTCATACGGATTTGGATATCCTTCTCTTCTTAGTATAGTTTGAATAGCTTCTGCTACAACTGCCCAATTATTTTCTAAATCTTGAGCAAATTTACTTTCATTTAGTAATAATTTATTCAATCCTTTTAAAGTAGACTTAAAAGCAATGATAGTATGTCCAAAAGGTACACCAACGTTTCTTAAAACAGTACTATCCGTCAAATCGCGCTGTAGTCTAGAGATTGGTAATTTTGCCGAAAGATGCTCAAAAATAGCATTAGCTATACCAAGATTTCCTTCCGAATTTTCAAAATCTATAGGGTTAACTTTATGTGGCATTGCCGAGCTACCTACTTCGCCTTTTTTGATCTTTTGCTTGAAATAATCCATCGCAACATAAGTCCAAATATCTCTATCTAAATCTATCAGAATTGTATTGATGCGTTTTAGAGTATCAAACAAAGCTGACATATGATCGTAATGTTCTATTTGTGTTGTGGGAAAGGAGTGTTGCAATCCTAATTTTCCTTGAACAAATGTGCCACCAAAAGCTTTCCAATCGATATTTGGATAAGCTACGTGGTGTGCATTAAAATTACCTGTAGCACCACCAAATTTTGCAGCACTCGGTATATCATTTAATAAATTAAATTGCTCTTCTAAACGTACAACAAAAACATCAATTTCTTTTCCTAATCGTGTTGGAGAAGCTGGCTGCCCGTGAGTTCTTGCAAGCATAGAAACCTGTTCCCATTCTTTTACAAGTGCTTTAAGTTTATTTAAAACCTCAAAATATTCGGGTACATAAACATCATTCATAGCTTCCTTAATACTTAAAGGAATAGCAGTATTGTTAATGTCTTGCGAGGTTAATCCAAAATGTATAAACTCTTTATATTCTGATAAACCTAAGACATCAAATTTTTCTTTAATAAAATACTCAACGGCTTTTACATCATGGTTGGTAACGCTTTCAATTTCTTTTATAGCTGTTGCGTCATCCGAAGAAAACGTTTTATAAATAGCTCTTAAATCTTCAATAACCTCATGATTAACTTTTGCTAATTGGGGTAGCGGAATTTCACACAACGCAATAAAGTATTCTATTTCTACTAAAACACGATATTTTATTAAAGCTTCTTCTGAAAAATATGCGCCTAAAGCGTCAATTTTATTTCTGTAACGTCCATCAATTGGCGAAATAGCGTTGAGTGGTGATAATGACATTTTGTTTGACTTTTTTGAAAGGTGCAAAGATAGTTTTTTTAGATCGAAGCATGAAGCAAGTAACTAAAGTTATTTCTTTTTAATTTTCTTTAAAATATGTCTTGATCTCGCTTTAAAGGCAGCACTTTGCAAATGAAAATCACGTTCTAAAATTAACACTAATTCTGGGTGTATCCAGTCATATTCATTTCCAAAGAGAAATAGTGTGCTCATAGAATACGCTTTTGGTGCCACTTTTTCATCATTAATCATATAATCAAAACAAGTTTCGATAATACGTTCTTTATGAACGTTTTTAAGCGCTTTTTTTATTTTACTGTCTTCTTTTGAAGTGTAGGCCAATGCTAAAAGCTCACAAATTTTCGCTACAGGTCGTACAGCTGAATCTAAATAGACCTTATTTATTTTTTCGGTGAATTCGTCTAAATAAGGTATAATAGAGTCCAAGTTCTTGCTACACATAAATTCTAGAACCCATGCAGCTCTTGGAGATATTTTATCGTCAACCATAAACAGAATATCCAGTAATTTTGAAATTAACTCTGGATTGTCGATGACTAAATTAGCATAATGCAGACGTTTTTCACGAGAGTGATTTACGTAATTTAATTCTTCATAAAATTCTGCTGTAGTCAAAAGGTTTTCTTATTTTTAAAATCTAAATATTACTTTGATGAAAATAGTGAAAAAAATACTTCTGGTGCTTCTTATTTTATTTGTAATCGCTCAATTTTTTGGCCCAGAAAAAAACTCTGGAGATATGGCTTCTATAGCGGCTTTTGAAGCTGAAACAAAACCATCAGACGATGTGAAAATTATTTTAAAAAATGCGTGTTATGATTGCCATAGTGATGTAACACGTTACCCGTGGTATAATAATATTACGCCAGTAAATTATTGGTTAAATCATCACATAGAGGAAGGTAAAGAACATTTCAATGTATCAAAATGGGAAGGTAATTCTGTAAAGCGTAAAGACCACAAGTTTGAAGAGTTAATAGAGGAGGTTGAAAAAGGAGCTATGCCTTTAGATTCTTATACTTGGACGCATGGTGATGCCAAATTAACTGATGCACAAATAAAAACTTTAGTTAATTGGGCTAAAAACGTACGAGTTATGTATGGTTTAGAGCCTAAACCAGAATAGAATTCCAAAATTCGAAAGCATATATTCCGAGTTTTAAGGATACTTTTTGGAGTTTTTCATTTGATTTTTAGGTTTTGTAATTTTTATGGAGAAAAAATTATTAATTATTGGCTATGTGTGGCCAGAACCTAAAAGTTCTGCGGCTGGGGGTAGAATGTTGCAGCTCATTGATGTTTTTCTTTCTGAAAATTATAGCGTAACCTTTGCGAGTCCTTGCTCAAAAACTGAAAATGCTTTTGATTTAGATGCTATTGGAGTAACTTCTGAAACAATCGCGCTTAATAATTCTAGTTTTGATACTTTTGTAAAACAATTAAACCCTAATGTTGTAATGTTTGACCGTTTTATGATGGAAGAACAGTTTGGATGGCGAGTTACAGAACAATGCCCCAATGCACTTAGAATTTTAGATACGGAAGATTTACATTTTTTACGCAAAGGACGACATCAGGCATTTAAGGAAGGTAAAGACTTTAACAACACATATTTATATAGTGATTTAGCAAAACGAGAGATAGCCAGTATCTACAGATGTGATTTGAGCTTGATAATTTCTCAATCCGAAATGGAAATCCTTAAAAATGATTTTAAAATTGATACTTCATTACTGCTGTATTTACCCTTTATGTTAGATGAAATCTCCAAAGAAGATTTTTCTAAACTTCCAAAGTACGATGACCGACAACATTTTATAACCATTGGTAATTTTCTACATGCTCCAAATTATAATACCGTTTTATATCTAAAAGACACTATTTGGCCTTTAGTACGAAAACAATTGCCTAAGGCACAATTACATATTTATGGTGCTTATGCTTCAGAAAAAATCAATCAGTTGCACAATGAAAAACAATGTTTTTTAGTTAAGGGTTTTGCTGAAGATGTAAATCAAGTAATGCAGAGTGCGAGAGTATGTCTAGCACCAATTAGATTTGGCGCAGGACTTAAAGGGAAGTTTGTAGACGCTATGAAAAATGGAATACCGTCAGTGACTACAACAATTGGTGCAGAAGGAATGGATAGTCTCATTCTAGCTTGTGGATCAATTACTGATACTCCTGAAATGTTAGCGCAAAATGCGGTTAATTTATATACAAATGCATCACTTTGGGCAGAAAAAGTTGATAGTATACCATCAGTATTTAATGTACATTTTAGTAAAAACAAACATCAAACCTCTTTAATTGAGGCTGTTCAAACTACGTCTAAACAATTGAAAGAAAGACGACAAAATAATTTCATAGGCCAAATGCTTTTACATCACTCATTGCAAAGCACAAAGTATTTGGGTAAATGGATAGAGGAAAAAAATAGACAAACATAAAAATGTAGTTTATTTCTTTTTTTGAAACCATAATACTTAGCATTTACAACTTAAATTTTAAGTAAGATTTACTTAAAAAAGACCATTTGTTTCAATTGAAATTGGCGTTTCTGCTTATTTTTATATAACATTATATAAGCCATATTCAAACTAAACTTTATTTCAGATGAAACGTATTATTTTCATTCTTTTCTGTTTTACTATCACATTCTCAAATTCACAAAATAATCCAGAACCATGGTATGATAGTTCTAAATCTTTTGACGAGCGTATCGAGCTACTTATCAATAGCATGAATGTAAAGGAAAAAGTAACACAGTTATTAAATGATAGCCCAGAAATAAAGCGTTTAAACATTAGTGGATATAACTGGTGGAATGAGGCTTTACATGGAGTTGCACGGTCTGGAAAGGCCACGGTATTTCCACAAACTATTGGTATGGCTTCTAGTTTTGATAAAGACATGATGTTTAGAGTGGGTAATGCAATTTCTGATGAAGCTCGAGCTATTAATAACCATTTAGTTTCTAGAAACGGAAAATATATTCAATATATGGGACTATCATTTTGGTCACCAAACGTGAACATCTTTAGAGATCCAAGATGGGGTAGAGGTCAGGAAACTTATGGAGAAGATCCGTTACTCTCAGGGACATTAGGAGCACAGTTTATTAAGGGCATGCAAGGTGATCATCCAAAATATTTAAAAACAGCAGCTTGTGCAAAACATTATGCTGTGCATAGTGGTCCGGAAGCTTTAAGG
Source organism: uncultured Flavobacteriaceae bacterium (assembly GCA_947502975.1). GTDB lineage: Bacteria > Bacteroidota > Bacteroidia > Flavobacteriales > Flavobacteriaceae > Jejuia. The sequence continues at coordinate 134,752 of CANNBV010000005.1, read as the reverse complement.
CATGAGTTTAATGCGGTAGTAGATGACAAAGATTTGTATGAGACCTATCTACCAGCTTTTAAATTATGTGTAGATGCAGGTGTTGAAGCTGTAATGTGTGCATACAACCGTACGAATGATAAAGCATGTTGCGGTAGTGACGAATTGTTAATGAATATTTTACGAGGTGATTGGGGTTTTGATGGACATATTGTTAGTGATTGTGGCGCATTAAAGAATTTTCATAATTTCCATGATGTTACCAAAACAAAAGAAGAATCTGCTGCGCTAGCCTTATTAAATGGTGTAGATATCAATTGTGGTAGTACTTATCATGCACTATTAGGTGCATTAGATAAAGGGTTAGTCACCGAAGCCGATATTGATAAAAGACTTAGAAAAGTACTATCTACGCGTTTTAGACTTGGTTTTTTTGACGATAGAGATGATAATCCTTATGCTAAAATTCCAACTTCAGTAATTAACAATGATGAACATAGAAATTTGGCTCGAGAAGCTGGACATAAATCTATAGTACTACTTCAAAATAGAAATAATGTTTTGCCCTTAAAAAAGGATTTGCCCTTTGTGTATGTTGGTGGACCTTTGGCTGCTGATGTACGTTCATTGATAGGTAATTACCATGGATTAAGTCCAGATATGACAACACTTGTTGAAGGTGTGATAAGAAAAACATCTCCTTCTACACGTTTGCAATACCGTTCGGGCACTCCATTAGCAATGGCTAATAAAAATCCGATAGATTGGTACAGTGGTCAAGCAAAAACGGCAGATGCTACGATAGTTGGTGTTGGATTTAGTGTGCTTTTAGAAGGAGAAGAAGGAGAAGCCATTGCCTCTGATGTTATGGGAGATAATATTACAATGCAACTCCCGGAAAATCAAATGAATTATTTAAGAAAAGTTGGAGAAACCGATAAACCACTGATTGTTGTTGTGTTTGCTGGTTGCCCTATAGATTTATCTGAAATCAAAGAATTTGCCGATGCGATTGTTTATGCATGGTATCCAGGTGAAGAAGGAGGTAATGCATTGGCTGATGTAATTTTTGGAGATGTATCACCATCAGGAAAATTACCAATTAGTTTTCCAAAATCGGTTGATCAGCTGCCTGCCTATGAGGATTATAACATGGATGGAAGAACGTATAAATATATGCAAGACCCATTATATCCTTTTGGGTTTGGTTTGTCTTATGCTAACTTTTCTATTGAAAATATTTCAGTTAGTAAAACTAAATTGAGACATTCTAAGAAAGATAATATTTTTATTTCTGTAGATATTAAAAATGAAAGTGATTTTATAGCAGATGAAGTACTACAATTGTACATTTCGTTTCAAAATGAAAAATTAGATGTTCCAATTAATGAGCTAAAGAAATTTAAAAGGTTGACGTTGAACCCAAAAAGTATTGTGTCAGAAACATTTAATTTAAGTACAGAAGATCTTTTTTACATCAACGAAAACGGACTAAAAATTCCTTTTAAAGGTGATGTGAAAATATCTGTTGGAAATGCATCCCCTGGCAAAAGAAGCTCTGAATTAGGAGCTATCATAAAAGAGGTAATAGTTCAAATTAAATAGTACATTTTGCACGTTAATCTAACAAATAAGGTGTCATAGCTAAATTTTATGAGTTGTTAACTGATTTATTATTACATTTAGTAGCTATTGTATTAACCTATTTTTGTAGTGATTGCTTTGAAAAAGATTTTAATAATATGCTTTATTCTAGGTGTAATGCGTGGTTGGTCACAAAATATACCACCAACGCTCAGCGCTACTGGAGATCAAAACTATTGTCCTACAGATCAACTTAATATTGCAACAAGTTTTGATATTATAGACCCAGACGATACCCAAATAGACGCCTTTTTTATTCAAATATCTACAGGGTATACATCTGGAGAAGATGTCTTGCTGTTAACTGGCAATCACCCAAATATTCTAACAAATTGGAATGTAACTGAGGGAAAACTTAGTATGGCCAGAGTAGGTGGTGGAGCAATGGATTATGTAGATTTGATAGCGGCAGTAAATGATGTGGTGTTCCAGTCTACATTAAATACTAATCCAGGCGAAAAATTATTTTCTTTTACTATTGGAAGCGCCAACTATTTGCCCTCAACAGATCATTATTACGAATATGTTCCTGCTTTGGGTATTACTTGGTCAAGCGCTAGAATAGCGGCAGATAATAGAACTTATTTTGGGTTAAAAGGCTACTTAGCAACTATTACTTCTGTCGAAGAAGCACAACTTTCCGGAGAACAAGCAGCTGGAGCAGGATGGATAGGAGGTAGTGATGAACAAACTGAAGGTGTATGGAGATGGATGACAGGTCCAGAAGCAGGCACTATATTTTGGAACGGTCTAGCAAATGGTACAACACCTAATTTTGCTAATTGGAATGTAGGTGAACCCAATCAGTTTGGTGACGAAGATTATGCTCATGTTACGAGCCCGAATATTGGAAATAGAGGGTCTTGGAATGATTTACCTAACACAGGAGATTTAAACCCAGGTAGTGATTATCATCCACAAGGTTACATTGTAGAATACGGAGGAACACCAGGCGATCCCGTTCTTGATATTTCAGCAAGTACACGTATTACTATTCCAGAAATTACAAGTACTACAGCGCCTTCAGCTATTTGTGGCCCTGGAAGTGTTGTTTTGGAGGCTACATCCTCAGAAGGTGATGTAGCTTGGTTTGATAGTCCAATAGCAACAGTGCCAGTATTTATTGGCGATGTGTTTAATACACCAGTTCTTAATGCTACCACAAGCTATTATGCTATGGCTTCTGTAAATGGGTGTTTCAATGGTCAGCGTTCGCCAGTAACTGCTGTTGTAAACCCAATACCAACTATTGATAGCGTTATGGGAAGTACAGTTTGTGTAAATGAGGCAGCTACAATTAATGCAACAGCATCTGCAGGTACTATAAATTGGTATACTGTTCCTGTTGGAGGTATGGCAATATCTACAGGTTCATCATATACTACTGCAGTGCTAAATGCTACGACCACATATTATGTAGATGCAACCAATAATGGGTGTACAACTACCAATAGAACTGCTGTGACGGTGACAGTTTTAAGTACACCTACACCAACAGGAAATACTGTTCAAGAGTTTTGTGATTTTGAAGTGGCTACATTAGCAGATGTAACTATCACAGGAACTGATATTATCTGGTACGATTCTAATATAGGAGGTGCGGTTTTAGATATTACAACACCCTTAATGAATAACACAATTTATTATGCGACGCAAACACTTTCTAGTTGCGAAAGTATTAATAGACTAGCAGTAGAAATTTTTATTTATGAAACAGTAGATGCGCTACCTCCTAGTGATATTACACCTCTTGAAGTATGTGATTCTATGGTGGATGGTGATAATACCAATGGGCTAGATGTCTTTGATTTAACTGCAATGGAAGCTTTTTTATTAAATGGAAGTAACATGGCAGATTTCAATTTTATGTATTATGAAGATTCAGCTAGAACCACAGCAATTGCTACACCACAAACCTTTCAAAATACAATAATTAACGAGCAATCTATCTTTGTTAGGATTGAAAATGTTTTGAACATAGGTTGTTATACTGATTTAGAGTTTGCCATAAGAGTAAATCCACTTCCAGAAGTTGAACCTATTGTAATTTTTAGAAATTGTGATGAAGATGGTATCCCTGATGGATTTACAGATTTTAACTTGAATGAGCTAGACGCTATTATTACCAATGAAAATTTAAATGATTTTACAATTACTTACCATTTATCGGTTGCTGATGCTCAAATAGGAGCAAGTTCATTAACGCCTTTACCTTTTAATAATCAAACAGCGAGTGTTATATATAGTCGTATAGAAAATAATATTACAGGATGTTTTGATATATCCACAATAACTTTAGAAGTATCTACAACAGCATTATCGCCTACATTTATTCAAGAAATAGAACAATGTGATGATGATGCCGACCCAGATGGATTTCATGAGTTCGATTTAACGTCGGTTTCCCAAGATTTTATTAACCAGTTTCCTACTGGACAGAATTTAACGGTGCATTATTTTAAGAGTTTATCTGATGCACAATTAGAAGAAAATGAAATTACAACACTAACAAATTATACAAATGAAATACCTTTTTCGGAAACACTCTACGTACGTGTTGAAAGTGAAGATAATGGCGATTGTTTTGGTTTAGGTCCCAATTTAATACTTACTGTACATCCTAGACCTGAATTCGAGGTAGATCAATCTGAAACTTTTTGTTTAGATGGAGGTTCAGTTACTTTAAATACATTCAACCCTAATGGGGCATATAGTTACGAATGGATAGATTCTAGCAATATGGTTATTAGCACATCAGAATTTGCGACTGTGTCTGAAGAAGATATTTATACTGTTATAGCAACTTCCACAGAAGGTTGTGAATCCTTCCCTGTTACTTTTGAAGTAAAAGCATCAGGAGTTTCAACCATAACTGAAGATGATATTACAATTGAAGATCTTTCAGATAATAATACCATATCAATTGATGATTCAAATATAGGTATTGGAGACTATGAATATGCTATAGATAACGAGTTTGGCCCTTTTCAAAATTTAACAATATTTAGGAATGTATCAGCTGGAAAACATACGCTGTATGTAAGAGATATTAATGGATGCGGGACGGTATCAGTAGATGTTTTTGTAATGGGATTCCCTAAGTTTTTTACACCAAATGGTGATGGGATTAATGATACATGGAATATTAGAGGTTTGAGTGATTTATATTCACAAAACACTACTGTTTTTATCTATGATAGATATGGAAAGCTTATAAAACAATTAAGTGCTTCTGGTAACGGTTGGAACGGTACAATAAATGGACAGCTACTACCTGTTAATGATTATTGGTATGTAATACATCTGGAAGATACATCTGGAACAAAACAAGTATTTAGAGGACATTTTAGTTTGATTCGATAATTGGTTTTATAAATGCAACTTTTCTAAATTCTTTTTTAATGAAGAAATTTTTTATTCTTTCTCTGTTACTACTGATTTTAAACACATCATGTAAAACTAGTCAATTAACATCTGTAAAAGTTGAAACATTAAAAGAAACTACACATAGTTGGAATGGAGATATTCTACCAAATTATCCTTCTGGTCAGCCAAAAATAACAGTTTTAAAAATTACCATTCCGCCTAAAACAAGATTGCCAAATCATTTTCACCCTGTTATCAATACGGGTGTTATGTTAAAGGGCAAGTTAAAGGTTGTCGATGTAGATAATAATACTTTATTGCTTAATGAAGGTGATGTAATTGTGGAATTAGTAAATAAAATCCACTACGGTATTAATGAGAGTAATACACCTGTTGAGATTGTAGTGTTTTATGCAGGAACAGAAGATTTAGATATAACTATAAAACAGGAAAATTAATATAAAGCTATGGTTTAAGTATTTCCATGAACTTCTTCATCCCTAACGTAGCAACTTCTGGAATTACAGTCAACCGCTCACTGCTTTCAATATTGGGTTTTGGGTCTATAAAATACATAGGTGTTTCTGTAGGTGCATAGTGCATCAATCCTGCTGCAGGATATACTTGCATTGAAGTACCAATAATCAATAAAATATCTGCTGTTTCACAAATATGTGCTGCTTTTTCAATGAGAGGAACATCCTCACCAAACCAGACAATATGTGGACGTAATTGATATCCTTTTTTACAAACATCACCTAGAATTAAATCTGTTTTCCAATCCTGAACATCATTGTCATCATAAGTGCTTCTTACTTTTAGTAATTCACCATGTAAATGTATCACATTTGTACTTCCAGCACGTTCATGCAAATCATCAACATTTTGAGTAATTATAGTAATCTTAAAGTTGTTTTCTAGTTCAGCTAAATCAACATGCGCTTGGTTAGGTTTCACTTCAAACAATTGTTTTCTGCGTTGGTTATAAAAATCTAGTACTAATTCAGGGTTATTAGCAAAACCTTGTGGTGTAGCAACCTCCATCACATCGTGTCCTTCCCATAAACCATCAGCATCTCTAAAGGTTTTTACACCACTTTCGGCACTCATACCAGCTCCAGTAAGTACTACTAAATGTTTCATACCTATATATCTTTCCATTTTTTAAAAGCCTCAGAAGCAGCCAAATCTTTTAAAATATTCTCATTATAGTCATCAGTTTCTTCAACAAAACCTATAACGTCAGTTTTTGCATAACCATTTTCAACTAAAGTAGTTAATACTTTTATACATTCATCAAACTTTTTAAGTAATGATAGGCAAGTTAGCATAGAGGAATGCCCATCGAAAAGGTCAGGATATTCTTTTGTAATAGTTTTAAAATGTTTTAGTGCCTTCTCATAGTCCATTCTTTGAAACTCTACATTTCCCATTAATAACTCTAAAAAATCGTCGCTTGTATCTTCTTTGAGTTTTTCAAGCAGAGATAATGCCATATGATAGTCTTCATTTAATAAATAATAGTCTATTTGACTGAGGTAAAGAGTAGCGTCATCAGGATAGGCGCTTATTATATTTTTAATAGATTTTTTATAAATATCATCGCTTAAGTTTGAAGCGCAAACCGCCTTTACTACTAAAACAAATTTATCATTTTTTAAATCACCCTTCAACATATCCATGTTATGATATGCTTTTTTAAACTCCCCTTGATTATAAAAATTTACACCATCAACAAGTTTTAAAAATTCATGTATATTATTTTTTCCAAAAAAATCAAGTAAACTTTTTTTAGGCATATTGTACAAATAAAAACGCTGTAATGTTTTGCTTAGTTCTTCACCCGTTAAATAGACATAAATATCATTAAAAGTGAATTTTCCGTTGCATTGAGACACTCTGTATTGGTGATAGTTTATGCCTGTATCTGCCGAGTAAATTCTAAATAGCATATGATATGTACTGGATTCGGAGCTATAGCTATAATTTACAAAATCGTAATAACTACCTGCTTCAACCTCTGCAATTATTTTCTTTGGAAATGCGTTTATGTTAGAGATGAATCCTTTAAGAAACCCTTCTCTATATGCTTTAATTTTATGATTATTTATGGTGCTTTTAGTTACCAATGATCCAAAACCCTTGGTGTCAAAAAGTGTCATAAAATCACAAGAGTTACTTTCAATAATAGCATTTTGTATGTGTTGCCCTAGTAGCGCAACCTTAGTGTCATTGGTTTCGTTTTCTGGAATATAAAAACCAGAGTTTTCAATATCTTGTTCTAGTCTAGAACGTTCTTTATTTTGAGAAATTCCAAGATTAAAAAACAATAAAAATAGGGTAAAGAGAGATATGTTAAGATGAATCATAGTCAGTGATTTGTATCTTTATGTGCTAAATATAATTGAATTAAATGAGTGAGCAAGATTTATTACATCATTTAGAGTCTTATTTAACTGAAAATCGCAGAACTAAGTTTCATAAAGTACTGGCACAACGCACCAAGCACTTTACAGTAGCTACAGAAGATGTGTATCAATTGCATAACACAAGCGCCGTAATTCGTAGCTGTGATGTATTTGGTATCCAAGAGGTGAGTATTGTTGAAGAACAAAATACGAAACGTATTGATAGAGAAATAGCTATGGGCGCACAAAAATGGGTGGACTTAAATAGGTATAGCTCCATAAAATCTTGCATCAAAGGTTTAAAACAGCAGGGCTACCAAATTGTAGCAACTACACCACATAGAAATGATTGTAATTTAGAAGATTTTGATGTATCTAAAAAGTCTTGTTTTTTCTTCGGAAGAGAAACGGAAGGATTGTCTGATGAGGTTTTAAATTCAGCAGATTGCTTTTTGAAAATTCCAATGGTTGGATTTACAGAGAGTTTAAACATTTCGGTATCTGCTGCAATTATTCTGCAACATGTTACAAGTAAATTGAAAACTACTGAAATTGATTGGCAACTATCTAAAGAAGAGCAGCTCGAAAAGCGTTTGGATTGGTGTAAAAAAACAATTAAAAGTTATGATGATATTGTGGAGCGATTTTATCAAACGAAAAATTAATTATCTTTAAAATTAAATAACGTATTGATATGAAACGAAATATGGTAGGCTGGTTTGAAATTCCAGTGACAGATATGGACAGAGCAACATCTTTTTATGAAACTGTATTTAATATAGAAATAAAGGTTCAGGATTTTGGAGGTATTTTAATGGGATGGTTTCCGTTTTCCGAAGGAAAAGAAGGCGCAGCAGGTTCTTTAATAAAGCAAGAATCATACGTTCCTAGTGAAGAAGGTACTTTGGTGTATTTTATGAGTGATGATGTACAACAAGAGTTAGATAGGGTAGAAGCTGCAGGAGGAAAAATCTATCAATCTAAAACTGAAATATCTCCTGAACATGGGTTTATGGGAGTGTTTATTGATACCGAAGGAAACCGAGTTGCGTTACATTCTCAGAAATAGAAGCGTATTTAAATACGATCCTTTCGTCGATTACTTAAAACTTTATACTCTTCGTAACATTCGCTAATAGCGTCAAGTATCTGTAAGTCATTTGCGGTTTGTATAAAACCTTTAGAATAGTCACACTGACTAACAATCTCATCTAAATCTACACGATCAACTTTTAAAAGTGCGGTGAGCATTTCTCTATCAAAACGAGAAGCTAATAAATTTCTAATCTCATCATCTTGCTTCATCTTTTTAAGTTTCCGAAGCTCGTTTGGTTTTTTTCCGAACATACGATGTAAAAAATCAGCAGGGTTAAAAATAGAACCTATTACTTTGGTTAAACCAGATTTCTTACCAGCTTCATAACCTTTTGATAATCCAGCAATTTGGTAGCGGTAATTATCATTTATTTGAGGGACTTGTTTAATATCCACCTCCAAATAACCCGTAAGTTTCAATTGATTTACAACAACTTTTTCTAATGCTAAAGCCAATTCAGTTAGCTCAATTTTAGAACTACCAAATTTTAGCCAATCATTGGTCACTCTAACTTTTATCGATTTGAAACCTAAAAAAGAAAAATGAAGCGTATCATTAACCTTTGCAGTAATAGCAAACTCACCTTTATCATTGGTTGTGGTACCCTTAACCTGATTTAGATTAACAATATTTACACTTTCTAAAGGCTTGTCATTAGATGCATCTACAACAACACCTATAGCCTTAGCATCATCATCTTGACCCATTGCAAAAGCAGAGATCAACAAAAAAATAAAGATGCTTAAAAAGCGTTTCATGGATGCGGGTATCACTATTAATAGGTTATAAAAATACTAAACAAAACAGTAACATGTGAGTGTAACCGGTTTAATTTGACTAAAAATTAACAAAAAGCATACCTAAATACATAGATAAAATGCTTTTTGTTAATCTATTTTTAGTGTTTAACGTCTAGATCGTCGTGGTCTAGAACTCGCAAAATCACCTGATTTATTAGAGCGTCTAGATTTAGATTTATTATCACTTCTACGTCCGCCTTTATTACCAGAATTAGAGCCAGAGCCACTTCTTCTATCATCGCGACGTCTTCCTCGGTTTCTATCACGTCGTCCACCGCCTCTTCTCTTTTCAGAAACTTCAACATTTACAAAGCGTCCGTTATATTTATAGTCGGTAAAAAAGCTTAATATTTTCTCCTGTTGTTCTTTTTCTGTATTAAAAAATGAAAATGTATCCTTGGCTTCAACCTTAAACACATCGTCTTGGCCAAGTTCTAACACTTCTTTTAGGAAGTCTTTAAGGCTCATCCAATCAAAACCATCCTTTTTTCCAACGTTTATAAAATAACGTACAGAATTTCCAGAATCTTTATGGTCATCATTAGATGTTGAAATATTTAAATCTAGCGCTTTCTGATAGTAATTATAAAACCTAGTGAACTCTACCGAAAAGAATTTCTTAATCAATTCTTCCTTACTCGTGTCCTCAAATAAGGTATTAATATCTCCTAAATAGGCATCAATATCATGGTTTACTTCAGTATTATGCACTTTATTTGCTAAAGACATCAATTGCACTTCGCAAATTTCCATACCATTTGGAATCTCTTTTTTGGTAAACTGCTTCTTAATAATGCGCTCAATACTTTTAATCTTGCGCACCTCACTTTTAGAAACAATTACCATAGAAACCCCAGTTTTACCAGCACGCCCAGTTCTACCAGAACGGTGTGTGTAGGTTTCAATCTCGTCAGGTAATTGGTAATTAATAACGTGTGTAACATCATCTACGTCAATACCACGAGCAGCAACATCAGTAGCCACCAACATTTGTATTTGCTTGTTTCTAAAGGATTTCATAACCAAATCACGCTGATTCTGACTTAAGTCACCATGTAGCGCACCAGCACTATAACCATCTTCAATTAAACGTTCTGCCACTTTTTGAGTGTCACGTTTTGTTCTACAGAAAATCACAGAAAAAATATCAGGATTCGCATCTGCTAAACGTTTTAAAGCTTGATAGCGATCCCTAGCATTCACCAAATAATATTCGTGAGATACTTGACTCGTACTTTCATTTTTATTTCCAACAGTAATTTCCTGTGGATTATGCATAAAGTTTTTAGCAATAGAAGCCACTTCGCGAGGCATAGTAGCCGAAAATAGCCACGTGCTTTTATCTGTTGGCGTATGCGATAAAATATCAGTGATATCCTCTTTGAAACCCATGTTTAACATTTCATCAGCTTCATCTAAAACCGAATATTGAATTTTAGAAATATCAACCAAACGTCTGTTAATCATGTCCTTCATACGGCCAGGGGTAGCCACAATAATTTGTGCACCGCGTTTTATCTCGCGTGCCTGGTCGGTAATACTTGCGCCGCCATAAACAGCCACGACATTAAGACCTTTACAGTATTTACCATATAACTTCATTTCGTTGGTAATCTGTAAACAAAGTTCGCGAGTAGGCGATAAAATCACCCCTTGTGTTGTGCGACTATTTACATCAATTTTCTGTAACATAGGGAAACCAAACGCTGCGGTTTTACCGGTTCCTGTTTGTGCCAATGCCACTAAATCGGTTTCAGAATTTAATAAAATTGGGATTGCTTTTTCTTGTACTTCACTTGGTTTTGTAAACCCTAAGTCGGTAATTGCTTGTAATAGGTCGTCATTAAGACCTAAATCTTGGAATGTGCTCATTCTTGTTATGTATGCGATTATGTTATGTAGTGTTACATAAAGAAGTGAATCGACATACTTAACCTAAACTTCTAGTAACACATCCTCACCCTGAGGAATAATTTCAAGCCGCAAAGATACACTATTTTATTTGTCATTCAGAGCATTATGATTATTATCGAAGTCGAAGAATCTATTTTATTGGGGCGTTACCCTCAAGGGGTCGGGCTTTACGTTGCAAGTCCTCGCTCGTGCCTCGCTGTGGGCTTTCCACTGCAATCCCTAACGCGGGTGTGTTTGCTAATGTATAGGTATAACTATAAGTTGTTGTTTTTTTGATCAAGTTCGTTATAAAGTAGTGCAGAAAAAATATAATAAAAAAGCGCAAACCAAATGGCTTACGCTAATCTTACTATTTTATCTGTATTGTTGGTGTGTCTTTCTCTAATTATTAAAATTCCAAATCAACAACCAAATCAAATTCATCATAGATGGCTTTATCTTTAAGACCATCAAAGAAACTCGTAGAACCATATTTTATATCAAATTTTGTACGGTCTATTTTTAATGACGCTGTAGATTTATTTCCGTAAACAGATAAGTCAAAATTTATGGGTTCTGTTTTACCTTTAATTTCAATGTCTCCAGTAATTTTGTATGAGTTTTTTCCTGTAGGTTTAACCTTTGTAAATACTAACGTAGCTTCAGGGAAATTAGACACTCCAAAGAAATCATCAGATTTTAAATGACCTTCAAGTTTGTTTTTATAGTCACCTTCTAAATCTGTAACATTAATAGTTGTCATGTCAATTACAAAGTTACCACCAGTTAAGACTTCATTGTCAAAAACTAGGTTTCCAGATTTAATAGTAATTTCACCAGTATGAGAACCTGTTACTTTATAACCTTTCCATGTTACTGTACTTGTTTTGGTATTAACTTCTTTTGTAATACTCTCTATGGTTGTAAATGAGAATGTTATAAATGCTATAGCTATAATTGCTGTTATTTTTTTTAATGTTTTCATAATTTGTTTTAATATTTTATTAATTTTTCTTTAAGCTCCGTAGTAAAATTTTTCTTTAATGATTTTATCATCTTTCCACTCTTGAAGCGCTATTTGGGTATAATTTCTTTCACCCCAATCCTTGTGAGTGTAATCAAAATGCCATTCTACAATGGTAGTGTTTTCGCCAACAGCCACATTAAGAGGTTTTGCTCCTCTAAACTCTGTAATAGCTGCAAAGAATTCCTCTTCTCTTTTTCTGTTTACCGCTTTCCCTACTACTTGTGGATTATCATTTTCTTGCATTACCACATCATCGTGATAAAATTGGTCAAATGCTTCTAGAGCTTGACCTTGAAGAATCATGTCATTAATGGTGCTGATTTTTTCTAATAAAGTATTCATAATTTTTATGTTTTCAATGTTATGGTACAAATGTCCAAAAGGTTAAAAACTTAAAAAATGAACTAGAATATAAAATAAAGTTAATCTAGATTAACTTTTATTGTTCTTGTATGATTTGACTTTTTATTTTACTTAAGAATTCTTTAGTGATTCCTAAATAGGAGGCAATCATATATTGTGGTACACGTTGATCTATTTTTGGATAAGTTGTTTTAAATATTTTGTACCGCTGTTTAGCATCAAGGCTAAAATTTCTAATAATTCGTTTTTGTGAGGCTACATAGGCTCGCTCTACAATTTTTCTAAATAATCGTTCTAGCTTTGGGATTTTTGAATATAAATCCTCAAGGTTTTCATGAGTGAACTGAATTAGCTCTGAAGTTTCTATACATTGCACATTAAAATCTGCCGGAGATTGTGTTATATAACTACCTAAATCTGAAGTCCACCAATCTTCTATAGAAAACATTACAATATGCTCTTGACCTTCTAAGTCCATATAAAATGTTTTTGTACAGCCAGAAATAATAAAATTTATACTTCTACAAATATCTCCTTGTTGAATGATGTATTGATTTTTAAGATATCTACGAAATACAATTTTTGAAAGTAAAAGTTCTTCTTCTTCAGAGGTTAAGTCTATAAATTTATTAATGTAGTCTAAAAAGGGTTTGCTGTTCATTTATTTTAGCTTATACCTAATAATTTTAGTGATATATGTCGTTTTAATGAAGTATAATCGACATTAAACGAAATTAGTTGAAAATTTCAACAATGTCAAATTCATGTATTACTTCCTCAAATTTTCAATACGTTCCAACAATGTGGGATGCGAATAATGCATAAACACATAGGCGGGATGCGGTGTTAAATTACTCAAACTGTTTTTAGAGAGTTTTTTAAGTGAAGTAATCAAAGGTTCACCTTTATAGGTGTTTTTGGCATAATCATCTGCTTGGTATTCAAATTTTCTGGAAAATACATTCATTATCAATCCTGTAATTTCAGAAATAGGAGAGTAGAGCAGTCCAAATGCTATTAATCCAATATGAAAACTAGGAATTTCAACCCCCAAAGCTTGAGATAATAACGGATTCGAAATAAATAACGATAAGATAAAGAGCGTGAATCCTGTCAATAAAATCGACGCAAATAGATTGAAAATAATATGCTTCTTTTTATAATGGCCAACTTCATGTGCTAAAACAGCAACAATTTCATCATCATCTAAATCATTAATCAACGTATCGTAAAGTGTGACGCGTTTTTCACTTCCAAATCCAGAAAAGTAAGCATTTGCTTTTGTGCTACGTTTCGATCCATCAATCACAAAAATCTTGTCTAGTTTAAACCCGACGGTTTTGGCATATGCTGAGATTTTATCTCGTAATGTGCCCCCTTCTAATGGGGTTTGTTTATTAAAAAGAGGTACTATCAGTTTAGAATAAAACATATTCATAAACAAGGTAAACACTGCAACCAAACCCCAAGCGTAAAGCCAAAAGTGTTTTCCAGTAGCTTGATAAAACCAAATAATTAGCGCTAAAATACCACCGCCAATAATAGCCATCATGAGCCAACCTTTAATTTTATCTAAAATGAATGTTTTAACTGTGGTTTTATTGAATCCGAATTTTTCCTCAATCACAAAGGTGCTGTAATAAGAGAACGGTGTGGTTAAAATATCACTACCAATCATGATGATTCCAAAGAAAATCAAAGCAATGAATATTGGATGATCGCTATAACCTCGCGCTATGGTATCAACAAATTCAAAACCATCAAAAAATAAAAACCCTAGTGTAAGCACCAAAGAAAAAACTGAGGTAATAATGCCAAATCTGTACTTGGTAGCTTTATAATTTTGTGATTTTTTATACTCATTTTCATCATAAACATCCTGTAACTCTTCAGGTAGTTTATCGTTAAAGTGCTTGGCGTTTAATGCATCTAAGACTTTATCAACTATAAAATTAATGAGGATTATGGCGATGATGATGTAAAAGAGTGTAGTTGGTGTCATTCGTTTTATTTAAAATCTCGCTGCCTTTTAGCTTCAAAAATAAGGATTCCAGCGGCAACCGAAACGTTCATAGAATCTATTTCCCCTTGCATAGGGATAATTATATTCTGAGTTGAGTTATCAAGCCATTCATCACTTAACCCTGTAGCTTCTGTGCCAACAACAATTGCGGTTGCTCTAGAGAAATCTTGCGTATAATACTCAATAGATGCTTGCAATGCCGCACAATAAATATCAATATTTTGTTTTTTTAGGAATTGGATGATTTCAGTTGTGTTGCCAGTTGCTATTTGGTTTGTGAATACACACCCCACACTAGAGCGGATAATATTTGGGTTATACAAATCGGTTTTAGGGTTGGCAATAATTACAGCATCAACATTAGCTGCATCTGCGGTTCTTAAAATGGCGCCTATGTTCCCAGGTTTTTCTGGAGCTTCAGCTACTAAAATTAATGGATGTTCTGTTTCTAATTTTAAATCATCTAGCCTATTAGATTTTGATTTTGCCACTGCCAAAACACCTTCCGTAGTGTCTCTGTAAGCTAATTTTTGATAGACTTCTTTTGAAATCTCAATCATATTTGTTTGTACTTCGACTGCGCTCAACCTAACATCCTCAGTTAGATGTTTTAGGTCTTCAACAGGAAATAATTCAGGATAAAATAAAATAGTATCCAACGTATATTCACCTTTTAGCGCTAATGAAATTTCACGTTTACCTTCGATTAAAAAAGTTCCAGTTTTACGGCGTTCACGCGACTTGTCTTTTAATTGAACAAGTTCCTTAATATATGTATTTTGTGGACTGCTAATCGTTTTCATATAAGTTGAACAAAAGTAGTTGTTTTTATGTAATTATATTCTATTAACTTCGTCAAAGGATGTAACTCTAAAATAACAACACCAATGAAAAAATCAATTCTTTTAGTTTTAGTCATATCAATTTTCGCTTGTAAAAACAAAACAACACCAACAGTTGATTATTCAGAAGAAAAACTGGATGTAACCACAAGTGTTTATCCAGAAAACATATCAAAAGTATTTGATGCGCATGGAGGTCTAGATGTATGGAGTACAATGCAATCATTAGCATTTACCATGAAAAAACCAAATGGAGATGAAGTCACTACTACAGATTTAAAAAACAGAAAATCGTTAATTGAAATGCCAAAACATACGATTGGTTTCAATGGAAAAGATGTTTGGTTAAAACAAAAAGATACTACTACATACAAAGGGAAACCAAAGTTCTATTACAATTTAATGTTTTACTTCTATGCAATGCCTTTTGTTTTGGCAGATGATGGTATTATTTATGAAGATGCCAAACCTTTAGAGTTTGAAGGTGTAGCCTATCCAGGAATCAAGATTGCATACGAAGCAGGAGTAGGAGAGTCGCCAGAGGATGAGTATATTTTATATTATAATCCAGAAACGTATAAAATGGAATGGTTGGGTTATACTGTAACTTTTGGATCAAATAAGAAAAGTGAAAAATTTCATTTCATAAAATATAGCGAGTGGCAAACGGTAGAAGATTTGGTACTACCAAAAACATTAACATGGTATAAATATGAGAATAATTTACCAACAGAAAAACGTAACGATTTGCCGTTTACAGACATTAAACTTTCAAAAGAAAAACCAGCAGCAGCTATTTTCGAAGTTCCAGAAGGCGCACAAGTTATTGAATAATTTGAGAGCTTTACAAGTTGTGTTTTTCCAAATAGTTTACTAAAAGCGCTACAACATAACTGTAACTTTCCATGCC
Source organism: uncultured Flavobacteriaceae bacterium (assembly GCA_947502975.1). Classification (GTDB taxonomy): domain Bacteria; phylum Bacteroidota; class Bacteroidia; order Flavobacteriales; family Flavobacteriaceae; genus Jejuia. The sequence continues at coordinate 118,401 of CANNBV010000005.1, read as the reverse complement.
TTTAGATTGACTATTCGCTTTTAAGTAATTACTGTAAAACAGTTTAAAAAAAGGCTCAAACGGATTTTCATGTGCTTGCCAGAATAGCCGTGATTCTTCGTAGTTTTTTCGAATGCCTAAATTTATATCAGCTACCAAATCATCGAATAGGCACTCATCACGCCTGTAAATTTCACCCAAACAAAAACGTAATCCAAAGGTGAGGCCACAATATTTAATATATACATCGTCATTACTAGAAGCCGACATAAAACCTATAAAATTAGCTTCATTTTCTGCAGCATATCCCAATTGATGTGCAATTTCGTGAGCACTTGTGGTTGGAAATTTATACATAGGTATTAATCCATTCACCTGAGCTTCATTGGTCAACGGATTCAAATAACCACTAAAACCCATGTACGTCAACGGATAACTAAAAAGAGATTGTTTGGTACTTTGCGGTACATATTCCAAATTCGGAAATGTACTTTCCAGATTCTTGTAACCGCTAGAAATCAACTTAAAAACAGTTGCTTTATCATATGGGATATCCACTTTTACAGTATCATTTTCTGTAATATTTAAGTGCAATATATTAGACTGAGCAATCAATTTTTCCGTAACACGCACCAACTGTTCAGTGGTATAATCTGCTTCTAAATCCAAATTTTTATGAAGCGGCAATCGGTAATAATTCAAGCCCCAAAACAAATGAAATGCAAAATAAATCAGAGAAATAGCCGCAAAAACATCAATCATCCAATTTTTAAAATCTTTGCGTAGGCGTTTCCTGTTTTTCGCAAACCACCAAATCATATAAATACCACCGAGCCCGTATATCAAATCGCCAAAAGAAAACGGCAGCCAACCCAAAACCAACCTAAAGAGTTTTGAGACATATTGGTAAACACCCTCGCTATAATACCTCTCAACAAATTCAGGGTTTTTAGCCAATAACTTCACAATTAAAACCTGCGGCATCAAACACAAAGCAATTAGCAATTTTTTCTTTTTCAGCATAATTCAAAAATACTAAAAATTTGTACCCAGTCGCCGTTTTCTACTTACTAACGTTTCTTCCTGCTTTCCACTATATCTTTCTGCGAAGCAGTCCCGAACTTGTTTCGGGATCTCCTAAGAGTGGTCCATTTTTATATATGTAATTGGCACTACAGCTAAGTCGCATAAAGGATGCCGTTTCAATCAGGAGTAGCTGCCAATGTCGTAGCATTTTTGCTATCTTTGAAATCCATTAGACACATAACAATATGAGCTCAGAAATAAGACAATTAGAACCCAAAACACTTTGGAATAAATTCGCCGATTTAAACGCAGTACCACGCCCTTCAAAAAAGGAAGAACGCGTTATAAAATTTATGAAGGATTTTGGAGAAAACCTCGGTTTAGAAGTCTTTGAAGATGAAGTTGGCAATGTCATTATAAAAAAACCAGCAACCGCCGGAATGGAAAACAAAACTACCGTAGTCATGCAATCGCATTTAGATATGGTACACCAAAAAAATAATGACACTGAGTTCGATTTTGATACTCAAGGTATCGATATGTTTATTGAAGGCGATTGGGTAAAAGCTAAAGGCACAACTTTAGGCGCAGATAACGGATTAGGTGTTGCCACTATAATGGCTATTCTTGAAAGTAAAGATATTCCACACCCAGCTATAGAAGCATTATTTACCATTGATGAAGAAACTGGAATGACAGGAGCCATGGGCTTAAAAGGAGGCTTACTTTCTGGAGGAATATTGCTAAATCTCGACACAGAAGAAGATGATGAAATAGGTGTAGGCTGTGCAGGAGGTATCGATATTACTGCCACAAGAACTTATAATGAAGAAGAAACTCCCGAATTTAAAATAGGTTTTGAAATAAATGTAAAAGGTTTACAAGGCGGACATTCGGGAATGCAAATACATGAAGGTTTAGGTAATGCCAATAAAATCATGAACCGCTTATTGTTTGATGGTTTTGAAAACTTCGGTTTGCGAATTTCGGAAATTGATGGTGGAAGTTTGCGAAATGCCATCCCTAGAGAAAGTAAAGCTGTGATAGTTATTGATGCTATTCATGAAGATGCATTTCTGCTAGAAATCAATCTTATTATTAATGCTATTAAAAAAGAATATAAAACCATGGAACCCGATTTAGTAGTTGAGGTTTCTAAATGCGAAACACCAAAACTCATTATGGATTTGGGTGTTCAAGAGGGTTTTACGAGAGCCATGTACGCTGCTTTAAATGGCGTATATCGCATGAGTGCTGATATTCCTGATTTGGTAGAAACCTCCAATAATATTGCCCGAGTTATTGTAAAAGACGGTAATATTAAGGTTGGCTGCTTAACACGTTCTTCGGTAGAAAGTGCAAAAATGGATTTAGCAAATAGCCTTAGAGCAACTTTTGAACTAACAGGTTGCGAAGTGGAATTCTCAGGCGAATATCCTGGATGGACACCAAATATGGATTCTGCCATTTTAAAAGTGATGGCGAAGTTATATGAAGATTTAAATGGTGAAAAACCACATGTGGCTGCCTGTCATGCCGGTTTAGAATGTGGGATTCTAGGACAAAACTACCCAGATATGGATATGATTAGTTTCGGACCAAATATTAAAGGCGCACACTCTCCAGACGAACGTGCCCAAATATCATCTGTCCAAAAATATTGGAAGTTTGTATTAGAGATTTTAAAGGAGATTCCTGAAGAGTGATTTTGTATGGTATTGAATTATTCTAAAGCATAATTTCCACTTGCCCATAGTATTGTAGGTTCAATCCATTCTTTTAATGGTTTAAACAAGAACCCATGCCTTAATCCTGTATTTAATTCAATTTCTTTAAAGTTTTTAATTTCACAGGTAGAGTTGTGAACTCTCGCTGCCGCAGAAATACCAAAGGGATCAGATTTTTCAAAAATCGTTAGTATGTTTCCACAATAATTTATTTCAGGAATATTTTGGATATCACTATTCTGAAAACAAGCTATAAAGACAAAATTTAATTCTGGATTATTTGCTATTGTTGAGACATATTGAGCAATATAGCCACCTTTTGAAGTTCCAACAACAGTAATGTCTTTTGGGGAGATTCCTAGATTTGTCAGGCTGTCAATTTTCTTAACGACTTCTATAGCATATTCTCGTGCATTTATATTGCTATTTCTCTTTTCGCTGATAACATTTAATCCGTTTTTTTCAAATTCAGCTAAAATTTCTTTGTATTCCACACGTCCATATTCAGGGTGTATTTCATCAAGTTTATGGGTTTCTAAAAATCGATTATGTAGAAAAAAAACATATTGATTATTATCTTTTTTGAACAAATTAATTGTGTAATCCAATAGTTCCATCCCACCACTTTTTCCATGACCAGGAATTACAATTTCTAACTCAGGAATTTCACGTTTTATTTTCTTGACTGTTCTAGACCAATCTTCAGTATTAGCATCAGCAAGATTTCCTTTATGAGCATTTAGATGTTTTATCAAACATCCACCAAATAATGTTTTTTCACTTGGAACAACACCAACAATATTATCCTTAGTATGACCTTCACCAAAATATTTTGCATAAACTATTTCACCACCAATATTAAATTTTAATTTTTTATCAAAACTATTCTGTGGTAGTATTTTTTCGTTGTTATTTATAGCAAGTTCAATAGTTTTATTAGTAGCATAGGATTTAATGTTTTTGGAATGAAATTCTTTTAAACCTCCCAAACAATCAATATGAAAATGAGTTACAACAACTGCTTTAATATTTTTTTCTCCAATCCAATTTAAAAGCTCAGCTGCAGCTTTATTATTTGTTGGTGTGTCAAAAATTATGGCTTCATTTTTATTTATATAAATCATGCCATTGCAAGGATATTTGCCATGATTTTTAGTGTTTAAATATGAAACATGTTGAAATACATTTTCAGTAATCTGTTTAATTTTTAATGTATCTGATTCATAATTTTGATATACTAGTTTATCATCTTTACATGCGTTCAAAATAAAGACAAATAATATCACAGGAAGTATATTCTTCATATTTCTTGATAATTGAAAAAAATATTTTAATAGTCTTACTTTAATCCTTCTTCAAATACACAACTTCACCACCAAAAATCGTCATTACTACTTCAGTATTTAAAATATCAGGTTCATTAACAGTCATTAAATCTTGGTTGTATATGGTGAAATCAGCCAATTTACCAATGGAGATAGAACCTTTAATGTTTTCTTCAAATGCGCCATAGGCCGCATCCAAAGTATAGGATTTTAGGGCTTGCTCTCGTGTCATTTTTTGTTCAGGTTCGTAACCACCTTCTGGCATTCCTTTTAAAGTTTTGCGACTTATACTCGCATAAAAACTTGCTATGGGATTTATGGGCTCTACAGGTACATCTGTACCGTTTACTATGGGAACACCACTTTTTAGCAAATCTTGCCACATATAGGCACCTTCTTTAATGCGTTTTTCGCCAAGTCTGTCGATGGCCCAAGGTCTGTCTGAAGACATATGTACGGCTTGCATTGCAGGAATAACTTGTAACTCTGCAAATCGTGGAATATCATCAGGGTGCAAATGTTGTGCATGCTCTATTCTAAATCTATGGTTTTCAGAAGATTCTGGTAATGCTTTCATGGCTAATTCATATCTATCTAAAATTTCACGATTTGCACGATCTCCAATAGCATGGGCACATACCTGAAAACCGTGTTTTAGTCCGCTAAGTGCTGTTTCTTTTACGAATTCCATAGGCAGTGTTTCGTGACCGTAATGGTCTGGTCTGTCACTATAGGGTTCTAATAACCAAGCACCACGTGAGCCAAGTGCACCGTCACAATTCAATTTTACAGACCGAATGGTCAGAAGGTTCGCGGTGTCAATCATAATGCCCTTTTCATACCATTCGTTTAATAATTCTTTATCCCAACCTGTAAGCATGGCATAGATTCTAGTATTTAGCTTACCATCTTGTTTCATTTTTTCATAAAGGTCAATGGTTTCTCTAGGAATACCGGCATCATGAAAACTTGTAATGCCATTTTTATGACATGCTTTCACAGCCAAATTAAACGCTTGAATATCGGTTTGAATATTTTTTTCAGGAATATGTTTTGTAATTAATGTTTGCGCGCGTTCGTTAAAAACGCCAGTAGGCTTGTTAAATTTGTCTACTATAACTTCACCACCCGCGACATCAAAGGTTTTAATACCTTCTGCTGATAACTTATATAGCCCCGCAACCTCCATAGCTTTGGCATTGGCAAAGCCCGCATGTCCGCTTGCATGTGATAAATACACAGGGTTATCTGGAGATACCTCGCTAAGTCTATCATGCGTTTGAAACCCATTTACCATGTGTAGTGGTAAAGAATCCCATTTGCTTTGGTGCCAACCTCTACCAACAACCCATTCACCAGGTTCGAGGGTTGCAACACGTTCAGCAACAGCATCAATAATATCTTCGTAACTCTTAGTATTTAGTAAATCTAAATTCAACTCATTATAGCCTAAACCCATAAAATGTCCGTGGCCTTCAATTAAGCCAGGTGTCATAGTTTTACCTTCTAAATCGATAACCTTTGTTTGATTATTTTTAAAAGCTTCAGCGTCATCTAGATTGCCAACGAAAAGAATTTTATCGTTTTTTACAGCTACAGCTTCTGCAGTGGTTTGCTTAGAATCTACGGTATAAATAGTACCGCCATGAATTAATAATGTGGCGAATTCTTTTTTAGTGTCTTTGCTGCATGTAAAAACAAAAATGGATAATACGGTAAGCAGTAATGAATGCGTAAACTTTATTTTCATTGTATGGCTGTTTACGCCCAATTTACGACAATTCTAAAATACAGAAAAGTTTTTACGGTACTGGGTCAAAACCAGAACCACCCCAAGGATGACAACTAAAAATGCGTTTAATAGCTAACCATCCGCCTTTAAAAATACCATGTTTTTTTAATGCTTCTTTCGAATAATGAGAGCAGGTAGGTTGATACCTGCATGTTGCAGGCGTAAAGGGAGATATTAGTGTTTGATATATCTTTATGAGAAACAAAAAGGGCGCTATGAGAATTTTTTTTAGCATTAGAATTGTCATTCTGAACTTGTTTCAGAATCTAATATAAATTTCGGATTAATTTTATGAGAACCTGAAACAAGTTCAGGTTAATAAAAAAACTTAATTCACGGAAAAAGTAGTACCATCTTTTCCATCTTTCAATTGGATACCGCAATTTGCTAATTCATCTCTAATTTTATCAGACATAGCAAAGTCTTTATTAGCTCTAGCTTCTTGTCTCAATTTAATTAAGACATCTACGGCACCAGCTAATTTATCACTTCCAGAATTTACTTCAATAACATTTTCTAAACCTAATACATCAAATACAAAAGCATGCATTGTTGTTTTTAAAAGGGCTAAATCTTCAACCGAAATACTTGCCTTTTCTTCTTTAATTTGGTTGATGTATTTCACTGCTTCAAATAAATGAGCAATAAGAATAGGTGAATTAAAATCATCATTCATAGCATCATAACATTTCTGCTTCCATGCAGATACATCAAAAGTTGAGGTTCCTGATGCTGATATACCTTTTAATAAGTTCATACCATCCATTAACCTATAAAATCCTTTTTCACTTGCTAACAATCCATCATCAGTTAAATCTAGAACACTTCTGTAAGATGATTGCGCGTTGAAAAAACGAATAACTCCTGGAGCAAATGCTTTGCTAAAAAATGTATTATCTCCTGATAATAACTCATTTGGGTTTACCGTGTTTCCTGTAGATTTAGACATTCTAGAGCCGTTAAGTTCTAGCATATTAGCATGCATCCAATAATTTACAGGAGAAATACCCTTTGCCGCTTCGTTTTGTGCGATTTCACATTCGTGATGTGGGAATTTTAAATCCATACCACCACCATGTATATCAAACTGATCACCTAAATATTTAGTGCTCATAGCGGTACATTCTAAATGCCATCCAGGGAAACCATCGCTCCAAGGTGAAGGCCAACGCATGATATGTTGCGGTTCAGCCTTTTTCCATAGTGCAAAATCTTGAGGATTTCTTTTATCACTTTGGCCATCTAAAGTACGAGTATTGTGTATTAAATCTTCAAGTTTACGCTTACTTAATTTTCCGTATTCGTTGCTTTCATTAAATTTATGAACATCAAAATACACAGAGCCATTTACTTCATACCCAAAACCATTGTCGATAATTTTACTAATCAACTCAATCTGTTCAATAATATGCCCAGTAGCAGTAGGCTCAATGCTTGGTGGGAGGAAGTTTAATGTGTTTAAGATGTTATGGAAATCAACAGTGTAGCGTTGTACAACCTCCATGGGTTCAATCTGTTCTAAACGCGCTTTTTTAGTGATTTTATCTTCACCAACGTCAGCATCATTTTCTAAATGTCCAGCATCAGTAATATTTCTAACATATCGAACTTTATAACCCAAATGTTTTAAGTAGCGAAATACCATATCAAAAGACATAAAAGTTCTTACATTACCTAAATGTACATTACTGTAGACTGTAGGTCCACAAACATACATGCCCACATGTCCTTCATTTATAGGTTTAAAGTCTTCCTTTTTTCCAGTAAGGGAATTATATATTTTGATTTGGTTTGATTGATATAACTGCATTGGTGTTTGACGTTTGGGTGATTGCTGTCAAGTTAGTGTATATTAACTCAACAACTAATACTAAAATTGCGTGTCCATTTGTATGTAATCTAAAAATTCGCGTCGGGTAGCCATATCTTTAAATTTACCTCCAAACTCAGAAGTTACTGTGCTACTTTCGATATCGCGAATTCCTCTGGAATTAACGCATAAATGCTTAGCGTCTATTATACAAGCTACATCTTTAGTGTTTAAAACCTCTTGAAGTTCTTTTACAATTTGAATAGTAAGGCGTTCTTGTACTTGAGGTCGTTTTGCATAATAATCTACAATACGATTCATTTTCGATAGACCAACGACAGTGCCGTTGGAGATATATGCCACGTGAGCTCTACCAACAATAGGTAATAAATGGTGTTCACAAGTTGAATATACTGTAATGTTTTTTTCAACCAACATTTCTCCATACTTATACTTGTTATCAAAAGTAGATGCGCTAGGTTTTTTCTTAGGATCTAAGCCACCAAAAATCTCATTTACAAACATTTTTGCAACGCGATTTGGGGTACCATTCAAACTATCATCTGATAGATCTAGTCCTAAGGTTTCCATGATATGTCGGACATCATCTTTTATAATGTCTATTTTTTCTTCATTCGTAAGTTTAAATGCATCACTACGCATTGGTGTATTCTCTGAAGAACCAATGTGTTCATCACCTAAAGCATCAAAATCTTCTAAATTGTCAAACTTCATGATTATTAACTGAAAATTTAATTCGCAAAGATAAGTATTTCTGATTTCTTACGTTTTTAATTAACAAAGTATTCACTTAGGAAAATATTTGTAAAAACAGATTTAGACTTTTAATAATTAAGTAATGTGGAGTTTTTAACTTACAATTGGGTTGATAACTTTAATAATGTTGTTATATTTGAAATCAAAAATAGCCGCTTATCGTTTTTTTAAGATTGATGAAGAAAATTCTTAACCTATTATTGCTTTTTATGGGAGGATTTGTGTTTTCCCAAGCATGTCAAACAATTAACACGCAATTGGATAGTGCATCCCCAGTTCCGAATACAGATGGTGTTATTCAAGTTTGTACAAATCAAGACATAACTTTGGAAGGTAGTGCCGTGTTTTCTGATAATGATATTGGAGCTATTTATGAATGGGATTTAGGGAATGGAAATATATTAACAGGAAGTACTGTGACGTTTTCATTTGCTAGATCAGGAATTTATATAGTTAATTTAAGAGTTTCTGGAACAACACCTGTGCGTTGTACAACTTCTCTAAGCTTAGATCAGGTCATTCAGGTTTCAGATGAACCTAATTTTAGAGGAACTGAAGCCTCAGAATCTACACTGTGTTTTGGTGAATCTACAACACTAACAGGAGTAGTAGCTCCAGTTGAAGTTTCTTTTAATTGTACACCTCCAGTTGGCACAACTACTGCATTACCAGATGGAATAGGTGTACCTTACGAGACATCTGTTTTTGTAGATTGTTATGCACCTTCTGCCACATTAACAGATGTAAACCAAATAACAAGTATTTGTCTTGACTTAGAGCACTCTTATTTAGGTGATTTAGATATTGAAATTATATCACCAGATGGTAGACGCGTCACTTTGTTTAGAAATGATGTATTGTTGTCAGCAAATTTAGGAACACCTTGGGCTGTTGGTGAAATTGATGCTAGTAGTAATGTAAGTACGCCAGGTGTTGGTAGTGAATATTGTTTTGTCCCAGATAGAACCTTGCCATCTCTCTCTGAGGGTATTAGGTTTGGAGGTGTTTTTACTAGTGGAAATGGTCCTTTAACTTACATTGATAATTTTGTACCTGCAGGGAATTATCGATCTTTTTTACCTTTATCTGGTTTGATAGGAAGTCCATTAAATGGTGAATGGAAAATTAGTATAACCGATAACTTTGCAGATGACAATGGTAATATTTTTGAGTGGCAAATCACATTTGATTCATCAATTTTACCTGCTAACTTTACTGTAACTCCTGCAATTGTTACAGAATCTTGGGATACAGATGCCTCCATTACAAACACTGCTGGTAATGTAATAACTGTTTTGCCCACAATTGCTGGTAACAACTGTTATACCTACCGCGTTATTGATGAATTTGGCTGTGAATATACTCATGAAGTTTGTGTAGATGTAATTCGTGAAATATTAATAGAAACACCCCCAGAGGATATATATCTCTGTGATACTGGGGCAGATGGTATTGAAAGTTTTGATTTTACTAATAATGAAAGTTTGGTACGAGGGTCGCAAACTGCTTCAGAAGTTATAATTTCTTTTCATGCAAATGAAACTGATGCTATGAATAATGCTAATATTTTAGCATTACCATATACTAATACTATAGCTAGTGAAACAATTTGGGTGAGAATAGCCGATCTAACTCAGCAATGTTATGAAATTGATTCATTTGATATTGAGGTATTAACAAATCCTATTGCTAATAATGCATTGGATTTTGAATTGTGCGATGATAATACTGATGGCGATGATACTAATGGTAGAGCATCCTTTGATTTATCCACAAAAGTTAATGAGATTTTAGGAACTCAAAATCCAGCTGATTATGATGTGAAATTTTATACCTCACCAACAGACGCTACTAATGGTATTCCTGGAACTGAAATAATAGGCGCTTATACAAATACATCAATTTCCCAAACCATATATGCACGGATTGAACATCGATTAAATGTAGATTGTTTTGCAACCACTAGTTTCAATATTATTGTAAATCCACTACCTGTAACAAATTCAGTAGTCCTTTTAGAGCAATGTGATGACGATACAGATGGTATTACAGCGTTTAATTTAACAGAAGCAAATGCATTGATTTCCACAAATCATTTAAATGAAAACTTTACATACTATCTTACAAGAGCTGATGCAGATGGCCTTTTGGCTAATAGAATAACTAACGAAACCTCTTTTGATTTTCCTAATCCCTTAGTAACAGGATCATCAATTTTTGCAAGAATTGAAACTGCTGACGGATGTCACAGAGTATCCCAAATTGATTTACTTGTTGGTGTATCTCAAATACCATCAACATTTAATACCTTAGAATATTTTGAGTGTGATACTAAAGCTATTGATAATGATGATACCAATGGTATAGCCACTTTTGATTTTAGTGATGCAGCGCAAACCATCAGAAATTTATTTCCAGCGCCTCAGAACTTTACCATTACTTTCTATGAAAACGAAGCAGATGCATTAGCTGAAATAAATGCAATCTCAGATATTAGTAACCATAGAAATATAGCCTCACCGTTTACACAAAACATTTACGTGAGAATTGATAGTAACGATGTTAATTCTTGTTTAGGTTTGGGACATCATGTGACACTTAACGTCAATAACCTTCCAGATAATAATACGATTTCAGATTTTGTGCTTTGTAGTGATAATAATATAGCTGAATTTGATTTAACAACAAAAGTACCTGAAGTGATTGGCGCACAAACAAGACCAATTGTAGTAAGCTATCACGAAACTCAGTTAGATGCCATAAACGACATTCCAATAGTAAACCCGAACATGTATATGGGTACTGATGGCGCTACCATTTTTGTGAGAGCCTATTTTGATGATAACAACAACACTACATTAGATGGTAACGAATGCGTGAATACAGATATGTTTTTTACATTGTCTACTATTCCAAATCCAATTGTTATAAATCCAGATCCAATTATTGTTTGTAGTGATCAATTGGCAGCAGTTTATGATTTAACGCTTAGAGAGAGTCAAATTACAAATGGAGATACCAGTATTGCATTGTCTTATTTTGAAACGCAATTCGATTTAGATACTAATAACCCAATTACTAACCCATCTTCATATAATACTTCGCAGTTAAATTCAACCATATTAGTATTGGCTACGGGTTCAAATATGTGTACAGCGGTAATTGATTTACAATTGAATACTATTTTATATGAAGTTTTAAATTTATCGCTTGCACCGTTGGAAGAGTGTGAAATTGATAACAATGGTTTTGATAGTTTTGATTTAAGAAGGCGAGAAGTAGATATTTTAAACGGATTAAATGCAACTGATTTTACATTTACATATTATGAAAATAGAACAGATGCAGAAGCAGGAAACTCAAATGCTATTGCTGACCCTTCGGCTTTTGAAAATACACAACCACGCCAACAAACGTTATATGTGAGAGTAACACCAATTACTAATGATTGTTTTCAAATTGCTGAACTTCCGATAATAGTAAACCCTGTTCCAGAAATTGAAATTGATGATGAGTATGTTATTTGTTTAGCTCCTGATAATTCAATGATTGCCGCATCAGGTAATGAATTGTTGGCAACACCACCTATAGATACACAATTAAGTGTTTCACAATATAGTTTTGAATGGTATACAGGTGTTGGAGCTGATCCTTCAAATCTTATTTTAGGAGAAAACGGTGCTGTGTTTTCTCCCAATATTCCGGGAGATTATACCGTAATAGCGACTAACATAACATCAGGATGTACAATTCCAGCAACGACTACTGTAATAGGGTCTTATCCACCTGAAAGTATAACTGCAGAAGTCATAACAGATGCTTTTTCTCAAAATGATATGATAGAAGTCACCGTCCTTGGTAATGGAGAGTATGAATTTAGTCTTGATGGAGGAGCTTGGCAAACAAGCCCAGTTTTTGAGGATGTACGAGGAGGTGAGCATGTAGTTAGTGTGAGAGATATTTATAATTGTAATATTTTAAATTCTCAATCTTTAATTGTTATTGATTATCCTAGGTATTTTACACCTAACGGCGATACTATTCATGATACATGGCAAATTTCAGGAATACGAGATCAAGCAGATGCGAGAATATTAATTTATGATCGCTACGGTAAATTATTGAAGCAATTAGTGCCTACGGAAATAGGTTGGGATGGTACTTTTAATGGCGTACCAATGCCTAGTGATGGGTATTGGTTTACAGTTGAATTTAACGATATTAATAAAGATAATACACGAAAGGTATTTAAAGCACACTTTACTTTAAAACGATAATAACAGCGTTTAAAAATTCTTAGACAAAAAAAGCCTCAAAATAGTATACTATTTTGAGGCTTTTTTTGAGTGTATATTTTTTAGATATTAAAAGCTAATGATAAAGTAATATTAGAATTTTGTCTATCAATAGTTACAGTATCTATCAAACCAATATTATATAAAGGTGTTTGGTCTGTTCTTTCCCATTTGTCATAAGTGAGATCTAACTTTGTATTTCCAAAATTGTATCCAAAACCAAGAGAAAAACCAGTTAAATCTCCTATGGTTACACCATCAACATACGGACTTTCTTCAAACCTATATCCGCCTCTAAAGCTAAATTGTTTATGCTTGTATTCTCCACCTAGTCTATAAGTAGCCGCATTAGTTAATACATCACTAATATCAGCATTTAGCCCAGTAAAATCATTTTCTGGTCTAAATTTAGTTGCCCCATAATTTTTTGTTGAATAATCAAAACTAATTAAACCTTTTTGACCAAATATATATGCCGCACTACCAGTAACTCTAGAAGGTGTTTGTAATCTATATGATGGATAAATATTGGTAACTTGAGGATTAATAGCTACATTAAATGGAGAGCCATCATCTCCAGCAGTTCCTAAAAATTGAGACGTTTCTTCTTCAATAGTAAACCATGTAGGAGAATCATAGGTTAGACCAACTCTAAATTCATTACTAAGCTTTAAGATACCGCCCAGTTGAAACGAAAACCCAGAACCTCTTGTAGATAGGTTGTTTTCGAATTCAACATCACTTATGATAGAACCGGCATTATTATTATCCTCAAATAGAAGAGTAGAACGATCGTAGTCTATAAAATGAGAGTTAAAGTTTGCTCCAAGAAATAAATCATCACCATATTGAGCAGCTATGTTAACAGCAATTTTACCATTATATCCGTTGGATAAATAGGTATAGTCATGATTGAAGTTGCCTTCTGCAACATTTAATAAATAATTGGTGTTATCATCTGCATCTACTTCTGGGTCTAAAATAAAGGATTCATAACCCAAAAATGCTTGTTGATGTGCAAAACCTAAATCATTACCTATGTTTATATAAGCTTGGTCTAGCGTTTCATTAGGGAAAGCAGAAATTTCATCCAAACGTAATCCTTGTGCATAATCAAAGAAATAACTACCAATGGTGTTGTTAAAGTTATTACTATTTGTATTTGTACCTACAGCGAACCAACTGTCATCATGATTATTAGTTCTATCGTAAGCTACACCAATACTAAACTTTTTCCAAGGTGAGTTGCTTGTGTTTCTAAAAACGAAAGATGCACCACCTTGAGTTAAATCAAAATTAGAATCATTAATGCTCCCAGTGCCATTAAAATATTGAGTGTCATTGTCTTGTTCTGAATTCCCAAAGGAAAATGAAGCATGACTTTGACTAAACACAGCAGAACTTGCTGGATTTATATTTACAGCACTCATATCTCCACCAAGTGCACCAAATGCACCACTCAATGCTCTAAAACGAGCAGTTCCTTGAATATTGTCTTGAGAATATCGTAAAGCATCGCTGATGTCTTGACCGTAAATTGATGACATAGATAACAGACCTATGCATAGTAATTGGAGCTTTTTCATATGATTAATTTTTGTGATTAATGAACAAAGGTAACCTAGTATGTTTAAAATAATCACTGCAAAAGTGCATTATGATTATTTTAAACATCTATGATTATTTCTATTATATTCTTATTGATTTTATGATTAACGTCTTCTTCCTCCACCTGAAGAGCTTCTTGAGCTTCCAGAACTTCTTGAACTTCCAGATGATCTTGATACAGATCCAGAACTTCTTGAAGATGATGACCTTGAGTAAGATCCGCTACTACTTCTACTAGATCCTGAAGAACTTCTACTGTAGGTTGAATTATTTCCTCTAGAATAAGTCGACCCCGAACTTCTTCTTATAGGTGTTGAATATCTGCTATTATTAGAAGATGAAGATCTACTTGGAGAGTAAGAAGGCTGTCTAGAACTGCTTCTTCTTACTGTAGAGTTTCTGTTTATTACTGTTGGTGAATTTGAGCGACTCACTCGACTAGAAGAGTTATTATTTCTAGCAACACTATTACGTCTTGTAGTACTATATCTTGAAGAAGAACTATTACTACGAGCTACGCTTGTTCTTCTAGAAGTACTATTATATCTTCTAGCAGTTGTTGAGTTTCTATTACTTGTAGATAATCGTCTATTACTGGCAATACTACTACGTCTTAAAGAATTACTTGTGGAATTTCTTCCAAATAATGCAGCGCTTCCTCGTCTTGTATTACTAAATGCAAGCCCATTACCATATCTATTAAACCTGTTTCCTGCATAGAAATTGTTTCCGTAAAATCCAGGAGGACACCATGCGTTCCAGCCTCCCCAGCCCCAATTATTCCAGCCTCCCCAGCCAAAGCCGCCACCCCAACCGAAGCCACCGCCCCAGCCAAAGCCACCGCCCCAACGGTTCCATCTATTCCAACCCCAATTGTTCCAACCCCAACCGAAGCCACCGCCCCAGCCTGCGTTAAGCCATGGATCTCCCCATCCCCAACCCCAGTTGTTCCAACCGTTGTCGATGAAGTTAATGGTTACGTTACTGTTGGTTTGTCCCCAACCAGAATTGCCTTGGTAATCATTATAAATGGTGTCATTAACAGCTAAGTTTGGCTCGCTACTATAACTGTCTATATCAGTAAAAATAGCACCGTTATCGGTTGCTATTTCATATTCCTGAGCTTTATTCTTGAAATAATTTTCGTAATAGTCGTTATTACCAGGTGTATTTGTAGTACCGTCAACAACTTTAACTTGATTTTGCGCATTATCGTTGGTTCCGCCATAAATACCATCATTGTCAACACCTACATATTGGTAGGAACCACAAGATGCTAATCCGAAGAACAACCCAAGGATTGCAGCGAATTGCATTTTCGTTTTTAAGTAGTGATTAATTTGCATATCTTTTTAATTTTATTGTTGAACATAACAAAAATAGTTAGTTTTGCGCAACTATTTTTTTATTTAACATAGTCACAATATTTGTGCCAAAAAAGCGATATGAGCAAAAAACTTACGAGTAGGGCAGAAGATTATTCAAAATGGTATAACGAATTAGTGGTAAAGGCAGATTTAGCTGAGAATTCCGCTGTAAGGGGTTGTATGGTTATTAAACCGTATGGTTATGCTATTTGGGAAAAAATGCAAGCAGAATTAGATAAAATGTTTAAAGAAACTGGACATCAAAATGCCTATTTTCCACTATTTGTACCTAAAAGTTTGTTTGAAGCTGAAGAGAAAAATGCTGAAGGCTTTGCTAAAGAATGTGCCGTTGTAACTCATTATAGATTACAATCTGATCCTGACAGAGAAGGGAAATTGCGTGTTGACCCTGAAGCAAAACTTGAGGAAGAGTTGGTAGTAAGACCTACAAGTGAAGCTATAATTTGGAATACTTATAGAAATTGGATTCAATCTTATAGAGATTTACCATTATTAATAAATCAATGGGCAAATGTTGTTCGTTGGGAGATGCGTACACGTTTGTTTTTGCGTACCGCTGAATTTTTATGGCAAGAAGGTCATACAGCTCATGAAACAAAAGCAGAAGCTATTGAGGAGACACAATTAATGAATAATGTATATGCAAAGTTTGTAGAAAACTTTATGGCCATACCAGTAATACAAGGTGTGAAATCTGAAAGTGAACGTTTTGCTGGGGCAGAGGATACATATTGTATAGAAGCCTTGATGCAAGATGGAAAAGCATTGCAGGCAGGAACTTCTCATTTCTTAGGTCAGAATTTTGCAAAAGCTTTTGATGTAAAGTTTGCTAATAAAGAAGGGAAACAAGATTATGTTTGGGCAACGTCTTGGGGTGTTTCTACTCGTTTGATGGGAGCCTTAATCATGACGCATAGCGATGATAATGGCTTGGTGTTACCTCCAAATTTGGCACCTTATCAGGTGGTTATTGTACCTATTTACAGGAATGATGAGCAGTTTGATGCTATTAGTAAGGTAGCTGAAGATATTATAGGAGATTTAAGAGATAGAAATATCTCTGTGAAATTTGACAAACGCGATACGTTACGACCAGGTGCAAAATTTGCACAACATGAATTGCAAGGCGTTCCTATAAGAATAGCGATTGGGCCAAAGGATTTGGAGAATGAAACAGTTGAAGTTGCTAGAAGAGATACTTTAAGTAAGGAGACTGTAATTTTAGATAGAATTAGTGTTGTTGTTGAAGATTTACTAGAAGAGATTCAAAAATCATTACACACAAAGGCTTTAAATTTTAGAGATGAGCACATTACATCAGTTGATACATTTGATGAATTTAAGAAAGCTTTAGAAGCTAAAGGAGGATTTATCTCAGCGCATTGGGATGGAACGATAGAGACAGAAGATAAAATAAAAGAATTGACTAAAGCAACTATACGTTGTATTCCTTTAGATGCTAAGGAAGAAGAAGGAGTTTGTGTGTATTCCGGACAGCCTTCAAACAAGCGTGTGTTATTTGCAAAAGCCTATTAAATTAAATTTTTTTCAAAAAAGTTTAATCTACTGTTGCAACATTTAAAAATAGTTGTATTTTTGCATCCGCAATGGAAACATTGTAGGTTCATTTAAATATGTAAATAACCAAATGGCCCGTTCGTCTATCGGCTAGGACGCCAGGTTTTCATCCTGGTAAGAGGGGTTCGATTCCCCTACGGGCTACAATATTTTAATAAGAAAAAAATAAAATGGCAAATCACAAGTCAGCATTAAAAAGAATAAGAAGTAACGAAGCTAAGCGCGTGTTAAATAGATACCAACATAAATCTACACGTAGTGCTATTAAAAAGTTACGTGAATTAACTGATAAGAAAGAAGCTGAAGCTATGTTTCCTTCGGTTATTTCTATGTTAGACAAATTAGCAAAGAAAAATATCATTCATGCTAATAAGGCTGCAAACTTAAAATCTGGTTTGGCAAAACATATAGCTGCTCTATAAAGTAGCCATTAGTTATATAATATTTAAAACCACTCTGAAAAGAGTGGTTTTTTTATTTGTACATATAAATTTTAAAATTGAACTTTTAAAAGCGAATAGTTATGATAGTTTTCGTAATTCGCGTTAGGGATTGAACGGTATGTTGGAGCTCCTCGCAGAGAGCGACTAGTGAAAGCCCGACCCTTGTGGTAACGCTATAAATTTAAAGCCTTGTATTAATAATATTATTGAATGCTGAACCAAAAGTATAGCTTACACCAGCAGAAAGACTTAAATCAAAATCTGTAGCAATTTGTTTTTGTTGTAATAATACGTCCTCTAATGAAGCATCACCTGCAGGTAAATTAATTTGATCTCTAATAAACTGCATGTTTCCAGAAAACCTAACAGAAAACCCTTTAAATACTCTAACAGAGACATTTCCATTTAATTGGAGACGGTTTTTTGAAAAATCATCTAAAAAAGTTGATGCACGTAATCTTGAAGAGATATTTCCCCAAGGTTGTCTGTAGCGCACTTCAATGTTAAAGGAATGATTAAAAATAACCTCATGATCTTCTGAAAATATTGTGGTTTCTATGTAGTCGTTATGTAAATATCCAACTCTATAGGCAAAGGTAATTTCTCGTTTTAGTACTTCATCATAAGGGAAAATATTGTACTCTATGGCAGGAGCAAAGCCACCGGCCAAATCAATATTGGTAAAAGTATCATGTCGTAAATTAACAAAAATGCCTGCTGACCAATGATCGGAAAGACTTCTAACTATACTTGCAGCTGCCCAATATCTATCACGATTACTCGTGAATTCTTCACCATCCCTAATAAATTTACTATTGTTTTGGCTTAACTGGAAATCACCTCTTATTCGCCATTTGTCAGTAACATGATCGCTTTCAAAACCCAACGTATATTGAAATCGTTTTCTACTAGCCTCCTTATTGTATCGTCCATTTCCGTAAACCTCGAAAATCCAATTATGCCAAGGGTCATACTCGTTAATATTCTTAGGCTCTGCTTTTCCTTTTATTCTGTAAACTACGCGATTCGACATATCAGATTCTAGGATATATTTTAACAACCCTTTTTTTATGCGCCATACAAGTCTTTTGCGTACATCATCTGCAGTCATGTTTGCATTGGAATCAAAGGATAAGGTATTTGTAATATCTTTAAATGAAGAAGAGCCAGTAAATTCGAGTTTATAAGTTTTGCCACCACTACCATTAGAAAGATCGTAGATAAAAATTTGAACGTTTGCTAAACCTTGATCTCTCACATGATTTACATTTTTTATTTCCTGACGGATATAGTTCTTATCACAATTACATTCTACAAATAAATTAATGCTTTCTTTTTCTTTAGATTGGCCAATAGAAGATAACGTGCTTAATAAGAAAAGCAGGAGGATAATACGAGTGAAAATTTCGGACATTGTGTTTTTTTAATAAGCGCCAAATATAGAATTAAAAGAAAAAAATAAATGGTGTTTTAAACTCCAAATATGGTAATTAAGGGTTTTGCATACATTATTAACCCTTTGCATATGGTTTGCACAAAATTTGCACAACTTCTTTTTAATTTATTATAGGCTTTGTAGAAATTTATCGCATAAAAAAGCCTTAACATTTGGTTAAGGCTTTTGCTAATTTGAGTTAGTCAACTTTAAAGTTATCCATTCATGGATATTAAAAATTCTTCATTATTTCTAGTTTGTTTAAAGCGATCGTTGATGAATTCCATAGCCTCTACAGGATTCATATCTGCAAGATATTTGCGCATTACCCACATACGTTGTACGGTATTAGCATCTAACAATATATCGTCGCGACGCGTACTTGATGACGTAAGGTCAATAGCAGGGAAAATACGACGGTTAGATATTTTTCTATCTAACTGAAGTTCCATATTACCAGTACCTTTAAATTCTTCAAAAATTACCTCGTCCATTTTAGAACCAGTTTCGGTAAGCGCAGTAGCAATAATAGTTAAAGACCCGCCATTTTCAATATTACGTGCAGCACCAAAGAAACGTTTTGGTTTATGCAGCGCATTGGCGTCTACACCACCACTTAATATTTTACCAGATGCAGGTTGTACAGTATTATAAGCTCTGGCTAAACGTGTAATAGAATCTAAAAGAATCACCACATCGTGCCCACATTCTACTAATCGCTTTGCTTTTTCAAGAACAATATCTGCAATTTTTACATGCTCATGTGCTTCTTTATCAAATGTTGAAGCTATTACTTCTCCGCGAACATTACGTTGCATATCGGTAACCTCTTCTGGACGTTCATCAATCAATAAAATCATTTGATATACTTCTGGATGATTGGCCGCAATAGCGTTTGCAACATCTTTAAGCAACATTGTTTTACCCGTTTTAGGTTGTGATACAATCATACCACGTTGTCCTTTACCAATAGGCGAAAACAAGTCCATTATTCTAGTAGAAATAGTACTCTGGCGTTCTGCGATATTAAATTTTTCTTCTGGAAACAAAGGTGTTAAATGCTCAAAAGCTACACGGTCTCTCACCACATTAGGATCTTGACCATTAATTTTACTCACCTTAATTAAAGGGAAATATTTTTCACCTTCTTTTGGCGGACGTACATGTCCTAAAACCGTATCACCTTTTTTAAGGCCAAACAATCTGATTTGTGATTGCGATACATAAATATCATCAGGTGATGATAAATAGTTATAATCTGAAGATCTTAAAAATCCGTAACCATCTTGCATGATATCTAAAACACCCTCACTTTCAATAATGGCATCAAATTCAAAATCGGGCTCACGGTAACGGTTTCTATTATCCTTGTTACCATTGTTACCCTGGTTTTTATGATTTTTGTGTTGATAATTATTATCGCGACGTTGGTTTTGATTACGCTGTTTATTATCACGTTGTCCTCTATTCTGGTTATTATTAGAGGGTTTTTGATTTTTGTCGTGAGTAGGCTTATTATCCTTATTATCAGAAGATGTAGATTCCTGTGTTGTGTTTTTAGAAGGAATATTTTCTTCCTTTTTAGTGTCATTTTTTGGATCTTTTTGTACGCGCTGTCTAGGTTTTTTAGCGGGTTGTTCTTCTTTTTTGCCGCCTACAGGAGCAATTTCTTTAGCAGCACTTGGGTCGGCAGCTTGTTTATCTAATATTTGATATACCAAATCCAGTTTTTTCATAGAACGGAATTTGGGAATGCTTAATTGTTTTGCAATATCTTGTAAATCAGTAAGTTTCTTTTCTTTGAGTTGTGAAATTTCAAACATAAATGTTTAGTTGAATGCTATTATATTGGATATAAAATTTGAGTTTTTCTGAAAAAAAATAGATTTTTTATTCTGAAGAGTTAACAATCTGTATTAGCGATTGTTGAGAAATTTATACTGCAATAATACAACTTTATTTTAATTAATACTGTCAAATTAATAAAGAAACTACTATTTTTGCCTTCCAGAATCAATAATTACCATGTTACAACGCATACAAAGTGTTTATTTATTATTAGCTGCAGCCAATGCGCTCGGTCTAATATTTGTATTTCATTTATGGATTACAAATGATGACACTACCGTTTTTGCTAAAGACGAGCTAGTATATTTTCTAGCGTTTATAGCGTCTGGTGTATTGTCTTTGGTTACCATTTTTTTGTTTAAAAACAGGAAGCTTCAATTCGTTTTGGGGCGACTTAACATCATATTAAACTTTATTTTACTAGGATTTTTCGTGTATCTATCTCTAAGCATATCTGGAGAAACCGAAGTTTCAGAGAAAGGTATTGGGATGTTTCTTCCTATTATTTCTATCGTGTTTTTGGCCTTGGCCAATAAAGCCATTAAAAAGGATGAAGATCTTGTAAAATCTGTAGATCGATTACGTTAAACCTAACATCTTAGTAGTATTAGTGCGTAAGCCCAAGGTGAAGATCTTGGGCTTTTTTAGTGAAACTCAATTTTAAGAAGCCAGAAAGACGAACTTAAAATTGTAAATTAAACTAATCCCGCTGTGAAGCGGGATCTCATAAATGATGATCATATGTTCTATTTGAGCGTTACCCTCCTAAGGTCGGGTCGGGCTTTCCGCTGTATCTTTTTCTCGTGCCTCAAAAAAGGATGCCGCTACAATCCCTAACGCGGGTATATCTGCAAGCTTATATTTAATCCTAAAGTTCCTGTATGTCAGTTCGAGTGATTTCGTTTTTTCATGAAATCGTACCGAGAATAAATTTTGTAGTGCCGAATAAAATTACCGTCTCTTAAACTCAACAACCTCCAAATTATCAATGGTTTTTCCATCAATAGTAAACCGAAGCATAGTCCTCACTTTGTGAAACCCATGTTTGCCAACAGCACCAGGATTCATATGTATAAGGTTTAACTTTTTATCGGGCATTACCTTTAAGATGTGTGAATGTCCACAAATAAATAATCGTGGAGGATTTACTTTTATAGTCTCAGCAACACGCATATTGTATTTTGGTGGATAACCACCAATGTGCGTTATCCAAACATCAACGCCTTCACAGGTAAATCTATTATGTTCTGGGAACTCGCTACGTATTTCGGTACTATCAATATTGCCGTAAACCCCGCGTAATGGCTTTAAAGCTTTAATCGTATCGGTCACCTTCAAATCTCCAATATCGCCCGCATGCCATACTTCATCAGCTTGTTGTACATATTTCAAGATGTCGTTATCAATGTAGCCGTGCGTGTCTGATAAAAGTAAAATTTTTGTCATTAAATGCTCTTATAAATATGTTGGTAAAGTTATGGATTATTGAAACAATCTTTTTTTAAATAGATATAATTTAAATATTGATTGATATATCAAATAATATTTTTAAATTTGTTTGATATATCAAATAAAATGAATTTAGAAGCACCAACAAGTACAGTACTTTATTCCATTGAGGAAGCCATTAAAATGTATCGGAAATTAAGTTATCATAACATTTCTGCATTAATTCCAGATATTACTGTAGATCAAGGTTTAATTCTCATGATTATTGCTCGTAGTAACAAAACACAATCTGAAATTGCAGATTTGATTTTTAAAGACTACGCATCAATGACACGTATCTTAAAGTTAATGATAACTAAAAACTACATTACTAAAAGTGTAGATAGTGATGATAGACGTAAAACAAAATTAAAAATCACTGAAAAAGGTGAAAAAACCCTAAAAATAATAGAGCCAGTGATAAAAAATAATAGAGAACAAGCATTAAAAAATATATCAGAGAAAGAACTGAATCAACTATACGAAACATTAAACAAAATCACTCAAAACTGTCAAATTATTTCATCATGAATTATTCATCAATCAAAAAACAAACGTACATTACAATCATCACCTTTATTTTTTTACTAATTAATGTAGTGGAATCACATGCACAATCATCAGCTTATACATTAGATAAGCAAGAGCAAAAACGCACCATCGATTCTATTTGCACTCAATTAAAGGCTAACTATATCTTTCCCGATGTAGCCAAAGAAATGTCGCAATTGATTAGTGACAATTATAAGCAGAAGGTTTATAAATCAATAACAGACCCTAATAAATTTGCAGCTCGTTTAACTAAAGATCTTAGATCAGTTAGCAATGATTTACACCTAAGGGTTAACTATGCTCCACAGCAAATAGCAGAAAGGAGAAATGCTACGTCAGAAGAAGAAAGAGCAAAATTAGAAAAGAGGCAAATAGCGAGGATGAAAAGGGATAACTTTGGTTTCCAAGAAGTAAAGATTTTAAATGGTAATATTGGCTATTTAGATTTACGAGGATTTTTCCCAACAGAACATGGTGGTGAAACTGCGGTAGCTGCCATGAATTTTCTAAGTAATACAGAGGCAATCATTATAGATTTAAGACAAAACGGAGGGGGAAGCCCACAAATGATTCAATTGATTAGTAGCTATTTATTTGATGCAGAACCTGTTCATTTAAATAACTTTTATTGGCGCCCTAGAGACGAAAATACGCAAACATGGACCTTACCTCATGTGCAAGGAAAACGCAATCCAGATGCAGATGTTTATGTGTTAACTAGTAAAAGAACATTCTCTGCAGCAGAAGAGTTTTCATATAATCTTAAAAATTTGGAAAGAGGAACTTTGGTTGGAGAGATAACTGGAGGAGGAGCACATCCTGGAGGGACTATAAATGTTACTGATAAATACATGGTATGGATGCCACAAGGCAGAGCCATTAGTCCTGTTACAAAAACAAATTGGGAAGGTACTGGTGTTAAACCGCATATAGAAGTCTCTGCTATGGAAGCAAAGCTTAAAGCTCAGGCAATAGCATTGGAAAAGTTGAAAACCAAGGATAGTACTAGAGTTAATTTTTATAACTGGTGTTTAAAAGAGGTGGAAACAAAACAAAACCCTGTGAAACTTGATGCATTAAGTTTAAAAAAATATGTGGGTTCTTATGGTTCTAGAGAAATTACCATAGAAGATAAACAGTTAATCTATCAAGAAAAAGGGCAAAATAAACATAAGCTTATCCCTATGGGTGATAACTGGTTTATGCTGGAAGGCGTCGATTATCTTAGAGTTGAATTTCTAAAATCAGATAATGATTTTGTAACCTTAAAGAGACATTTTCAAAATGGACATTCTGATAAATCATCTAAGACATAAACTGCTGTATTTCATAATAAATAGGAACTAAAGAAAAAGTAATGGTATAAACTTTAATATATTATTACTAAATCACTATTTCTTGGTACAATACACTTTTGCCTATTATGAGGAGTAATAATAAACATGTCTTTTTAATATTTAATTAAGATTAGCATCTTCTTTGAGTGCCTAAATCTAGCTATCTTTGCATCTTTGTAACTTAAAAAGACCTTCTGTCATTCTGAATGTAGTTCAGAATCTTATGAGAAACTGAAACAAGTTCAGTTTGACAAGGTTTTGGATAGCATTAAACAAAGAGACGTTGCGATATTTTATAGAACTATCTTATAATGGTACAGCCTATCATGGTTGGCAAATTCAGCCTAAGGCTATAACGGTTCAGGAGGTTTTGGAGGACGCTTTATCTACGGTATTGAACGATACCATTTCGATTATGGGAGCGGGGAGAACCGATACTGGTGTACATGCTACCCAAATGTTTGCTCATTTTGATACAGATAGATTGTTTGATACTAGTGACTTGGTGTACAAACTTAATTCGTTTTTACCTTTTAATATTGCAATTACCGATGTGTTTAAGGTAAAGCCAGAGGCGCATGCGCGGTTTGATGCGATTAGACGTAGTTACTTATATCGCATTAGCTTTAAAAAGAACGTGTTTACACACCGAAATGCGTATCATATAAAGCAAGAATTGGATGTAGAAAAAATGAATGCTGCGGCTAAAATTTTATTTGAGTATAAAGATTTTCAATGCTTTTCTAAGACCAATACCGATGTAAAAACGTATTATTGTGATATTATGAAAGCCAGATGGTTTATAAAAAATGGTGAGGTACAATTTGCCATAACAGCCGATCGTTTTTTACGTAATATGGTACGTGCTATTGTTGGCACAATGATTAATATTGGTTTAGGCAAAATTAAAGTAGACGATTTGCATAGCATTATACAATCTAAAAATAGGAGTGAAGCGGGTTATTCTGTGCCAGCTCACGGGCTGTATTTAACAGAAGTAATATACCCCGAAACGATAAAATTATAAATGACGAAGAAAAAAGAACAAATATTTGATGTGACGCTTTTTAAACGCTTGTTTAAGTTTATTAAGCCTTATAAAGTGACATTTACTGTAGTTTTTATTTCTGTAATAATTATTGCTGGCCTAGGCGTAGCCACACCTTATTTGTTAAAATACGCCATCGATGAAAACTTATCTAACAAAGTTGCTGAAGGCTTTTTGTTTTTTGTGCTTATCATGGTGGGCTTATTGTTTTTAGAGTTTTTGTTTCAGCTTGTATTTATCTACTATTCGGGTTGGTTGGGACAGCATGTGGTGAAAGATGTTCGGGTAAAATTATTTAATCATCTGCTGCGTTTTAAAATGAAATATTACGATAACTCTTCTGTCGGCGTGTTGATTACACGATCGGTAACGGATATGGAGCGTATTGCTGATATTTTTGGACAAGGTCTGTTTCAGATATTCAAAGATTTATTGACCATGATAGTTGTTTCTGGTGCGATGTTATACATGAACTGGAAACTGACTTTGATTGTATTTGCCATGTTACCTGTGGTTTTGTATGCAACACGCTTGTTTCAAAAGTATATGAAGAAAGCGTTTGAGGAAGTACGTACTGAAGTGTCTAACCTAAATTCTTTTGTACAAGAACGTTTAACAGGTATGAAAATATTGCAACTTTTTGCACGTGAAGCTATAGAGAATGAAAAATTTAGACAAATAAATGAACGTCATAAAAAAGGCTGGTTAAAAACAATTTGGTATAATTCAATTTTCTTTCCAATTGCAGAATTATCGTCTTCTATCACGATAGGTTTAGTGGTGTATTTTGGAGGCTTGGGTAATGCATTAAGCGACACGGCTACTCAAGGGGTTTTAATGGCCTTTATTATGTTTATCCCGAAGTTGTTTAGACCATTACGACAGATTGCAGATAAATTTAACACGCTACAAATGGGTATGGTAGCTGCTACCAGAGTATTTAAAGTGTTGGATACTACATCTCAAATTGACGACCATGGCACACACGAAGCTGAACACTTTAAAGGTGATATTGCCTTTAAAAATGTATGGTTTAATTATGTAAAAGACGAACCCGTATTAAAAGGTGTGTCTTTTAATGTTGAAGCAGGACAAACCATCGCTATTGTTGGTGCAACAGGTGCAGGGAAATCTACAATTATCAATTTATTAAATCGTTTTTATGAGATCAAAGACGGTGTGATCGCTATTGATGATAAAGATATCAAAGATGTTACCTTAGCATCATTGCGCACTCAAATAGCTGTGGTATTACAGGATGTGTTTTTATTTGCAGATACTATTTTGAATAATATTACACTTAACAATCCTGAGGTGACTGAAAATCAAGTCATTGATGCAGCAAAATCTATTGGCGTGCATGAGTTTATTAGTAGTCTACCTGGTGGCTATCATTATAATGTAAAGGAACGTGGTGTGATGTTGTCTTCTGGTCAGCGTCAACTAATTTCTTTCTTAAGAGCGTATGTGACTAATCCTAGTATTTTAGTTTTAGATGAAGCGACATCATCTGTAGATTCATATTCTGAGCAACTGATTCAAAATGCCACAGATAAAATTACAAAAGATAGAACGTCTATAGTTATTGCACATCGTTTAGCAACAGTAAAGAAAGCGGATAAAATATTAGTGATGGATGCTGGCGAAATTGTAGAACAAGGCACACATGATGAACTTCTTAAAAAGAAAGATGGCTACTATAAAAATCTTTATGAAGTTCAGTTTTTAAAAGAAAAAGCGTTAGTTTAAAATTATTTAGCTGGCATAAAATCTTGAAAAGATATTTCTCCTGTTATTAATAGTGCTCCTAGTGTTAATATGGAAATTCCAAAATAGCCTACCAGGAAAACCATTAAAAATAGAGGCACACGCCAAAATAAGGATGTTTTTTTATCTAATGAATTTCTGTATGCTACATAACCACAAAACAACACCATAACTAGAGAATAAATAAGTGCTACGTCTATATAAAATTGAGGACTTATAAGTAGCGTTATTATTGCATATACAGCAGAAATAATACTAAAACTTGTTAAGGCATATATTGCAGTAACCATATGTTCTGCCAAATTATAATTTTTCTTATTGAAAAATACATAACTCGCAAATGCTAAAACAGGAATGTAGAATAAAAATAGCAAAGAACTATATTCCATAGTAGATGCCATTATTTTTTCTGTACCAGCGCCTCCTGAGCTAGTTTGAACATAACTTATCTTCGAAAAATCAATGTTTCCCCAAGCTAGTTTCTTCATCAGAAATAAAATAAAACCAGATGCAGTTAATGAAATAGCCAACATACTTACTGGATTTAAGTACTTTTTACGTAAACCACTTATATAACCACCGCAAACTTCTTCTGGCTTTATAAGCATATGCCAAATGGTTTTTAAAAACGTATTATCTAAATTAAAATACCGTTCTAAAAAATCATAAATTAAACTTTTATTAGTAATTCTTTGCCTAACTACTTTCCCTCCACAATCGGGACAATAGCTATAATCTGTTCTTAACGTATTATTACAGTTTTTACAATTCATTTTATTTCATTAGATAACCAAAAAGATAACCTCCAATTACGAAAACAAAAATAAGGATTACAAAAATTACAGCATAGCAAAAACCAATTAGTAAAAACCTAGCAAAACTTTCTAAGAATGAAGCTTTAAATACGCGGTGCAAAACATAAAAAAGATAAGCGAAGGTTAGTAAGCTCACAAACATTGAAATGGTTAAATAATCACCGCCACAAACTAAAAATAGGATACTTAAAACAGCACTTACAATTATAATTTGAGCAGAATAATATAAGTTTATAACAATGTGTTCTGTGAAATTATAACGCCGTTCACCAGCTATATGGTAAGCTATCCATGTTGAAAACGCAGAAATTGGCACACTTAATACATAAATTAAACTTTGGTAGTTATTGATAAGACTATAATCCATATTCTCGGGAGAGAAAGGATTATTTTTTTGGTTTGCTAGCTCTTTAAAAGAGTCTCCATAAAGATTACTGAGATCCATAGCATCTTTAAAAAACGTATTCATTAAAAATACTTGAATTCCAACGAGTGTTAAGGAAATAGCGAAATATTGAATTACATCAACATATTTTTTTCTAGTGCCTTCAATATAGGTTACTATCACCTCTTCAGGCTTCGTAAAAAGATAGAGTAGTGTACGAAATAATTTATTATCTAAATTGAAAAAATATACATTTATTTCTGCCCATATGTTTTTAAATGTCAGCCTGTTACGAATGACTTTAGCGCCACACTCAGAGCAGTAGTTTTCATGAGATTGTAAATTAATGTCACAGTTTTTACATTGCATTAGGCTAAATCTTTCTTAATCATTTTAGTGAGTTCGGTACTATCTTCAAATACTACAAATTCACCATCTTTAAAATAGGATATATGTCCAGTTTCTTCACTTACCGTAAGTGCTAGAGCATCCGTTTTTTCTGTGACACCAATAGCTGCTCTATGACGTAACCCGAAGCGCTGCGGAATATTCTTTTCATTATTCACCGGAAGTACCACACGTGTAGCTTTTACAATATTATTACTAATAATGATAGCACCATCGTGCAGCGGGCTATTTTTAAAGAAGATACTCTCTATGATAGGTTGGGTGACTTTAATATTCATCTCGTCACCAGATTCCGCAAGGAAATCTAAATTATTATTACGTTCTAAAACGATTAATGCACCAGTTTTAGACATAGACATTTTGCTACATGCTGAGATAATTGCATCCACATCTGTCTCATTAGTGCCTTCCGTTTTTAGAAATTTTAATTGTTGAAAAAATTTACGTCGTTTTCCCAAATTTGTAGACCCTACCATCAATAAAAACTTTCTGATTTCTGGTTGAAATACTACGATTAATGCAATAATCCCCACTTTCATAAAGCCGCCGAAAATCCCATTAAGTAATTCCATGTTGAGGAATTCGGTTAATTTCCAAGCACCATAAATGATGATAATCCCTAAAAAGATATTTATAGCAACAGTACCTTTCACCAGTTTGTAAAGGTAGTAGAGGAGAAGCGCCACTAGAACAACATCTAGGTAATCAATAAAACGAAGGTTTAAAATGTCATTAAAGATGTCCAATAGCTGATAGGTTTTTGTAAATTTAAGAAATTGTGGTTAATTAAGGATAAACTCGTTATTTGAAACTTTTACGTCTTCGTTTTCAAGCAAAGTCAATAACTTTTTATAACCTATGTAGTTTTGAAAAGATAAGTTTGCATCAAAATTCGCTGTAATCTTAAAATTTAGAGGTTGAAGGAATGAATCAATCGCCTTCAAATAATGATTTATTGAGTTTTTAGGTAATAAATGAAGATTACCTCTTCTCCCATAATAATTTCCATACATTAAGCCATTTTCTTCAAAATAGATGTAAATATCCATTGTTGCATGTTCAAGTATACCCTTCAAATGCTCATCATCTTTTAGCCCATAATATTCTTCATTCGTTATTAATGAATCTTTTTTAGATAGCATTAAAGTTTTGTCATGGTTATAAATTACATTTGTAAACTCTAAAAACCCTAAATTATTCTGACTTAAATCATGGCAGGTAAAATAGTTTTTTGCCTTTTCATTTTTATGATTTGAAGATTTTTTTTTGGACTGTAGAAATTTAATATGAGGAATAACTTGTCTTAATGTCAAACGTTTATCGACATTTACTAACCAATTTGTGGTGCTTATCAAGTTTTTTCTATTCAATAAAACACTGTCGGGTTGTGTTTCATCATAAAACAAATACGCCGCAGACACATCTTGTATTTTGGTGATATCAGCCTTTTCAATTTGTGGTAATTGCAATTCTCTTTCGTTGCCGCAGGAAACTAAAAAAGTAAGAGTTAAAAAAAACAGAACATTTTTCATTTAAACAATTTAACGTTTCAACGATTCAACAAGTTTTACACATTCCACAGCTTCTTTAACATCGTGTACACGCAAAATAGAAGCGCCTTTTTGTAATCCAATAGTGTTTAAAACAGTGGTGCCATTCAATGCGTCTTTAGCAGAAGTTTCCAATGTTTTATAAATCATAGATTTTCTAGATACCCCGACTAATAAAGGGTTTTCAATCATTTTTAACAATTCGAGTTTATTCAACAATTCAAAATTTTGCTCTAAAGTTTTGGCAAACCCAAATCCAGGATCAACAATTACATCAACAATACCTAATGCTTTAGTAGCATTAATGCGTTCAGAAAAATAAAATAAAATATCTTTTACTAAATCATCATAATCGGTTAAACCTTGCATGGTTTGCGGCGTCCCTCTCATATGCATCATGATATAAGGTACTTGCAATTCAGCTATTGTTGGCAACATAGCATCATCCAGTTTCCCTGCTGAAATATCATTAACTAATGCGCCACCAGCTTCAATACAGTGTTTAGCAATTTTGCTTCTAAATGTATCTATTGAGATTAAAGTTTCTGGAAACGTATTTAAAATCAAATTTACGATCGGTAAAATGCGATGTAACTCTTCATCTTCGCTTACGTGATCTGCATTTGGTCGAGAGCTATAGGCACCAATATCAATAAATGTAGCACCATAATCGAGCATTTGCTCCACTTGTTTTAAAATAGAAGCTTCATCCTTATATTTCCCGCCATCGTAGAAAGAATCTGGTGTTACGTTTAAAACACCCATTACTTTAGGTGTGGATAAATCAATAAGTTGACCTTTACAATTTATAGTCATTAATACAGTTTTCTTGAGTGTTTGTATCTGGTTTAAAACTTTAAACCCTAAACTTTGAACATTCTAATTATTTATGCGAAATTTACGCAAAATACAATTTGTAAATGCAAGATACTTCAAAACAATATGATGCGGTAATAGATAGCTGTAAAAGTTTATTCGTGAAGAAAATGAGTGATTATGGCAGTGCGTGGCGAATTTTAAGATTACCATCATTAACAGATCAAATTTTTATAAAAGCACAACGTATAAGAGGTTTGCAACAAAATGATGTTCAGAAGGTTGACGAAGGACAAGAAAGTGAATTTATAGGGATTATTAATTACTGTATCATGGCATTGATTCAGTTAGATAAAGGCGTTGTAGAACAGCCTGATATGTCCACTGAAGAAGCTACCGAATTATATGAAGCACAAGTTGCTACCACAAAACAATTGATGGAAGATAAAAATCATGATTATGGAGAAGCATGGCGAGATATGAGAGTGAGTAGCCTTACCGATTTGATATTACAGAAATTATTACGCGTAAAACAAATTGAAGATAATCAAGGTAAAACGTTGGTAAGTGAAGGCATTGATGCTAATTATCAGGATATGATAAATTATGCCGTTTTTGCAATGATTCATCTAAATGAAGATAGAGCATGAGAATATTAGTAAGCATATCAAGAATATTAGTTGGGGTTTTATTCATCTTCTCAGGATTTATAAAATTGAACGACCCTATAGGATTTTCGTATAAACTACAAGAATATTTTAGTCCGGATGTATTAAATATTCCTTTTTTAGAACCTTATGCATTATTAATTTCGGTATTTGTTGTAGTGTTTGAGGTAGTTTTAGGTGTGTTCTTACTCATAGGATACAAACCTAAATTCACCGTTTGGAGTTTATTGTTGATGATTATATTCTTTACGTTTTTAACCTTTTATGCGGCTTATTTTGAGAAAGTAAAAGACTGTGGCTGTTTTGGTGACTTTTTAAAGTTAGATCCTTGGGAATCTTTTGGAAAGGATGTTGTGCTTTTAATATTTATTTTAATTCTATTTTTTGGCGTAAAATATATCAATCCAGTATTTTCTAAACTCACCACAACAGTATTTGCATTATTAGGTTTTATCGTGAGTTTATGGTTTGGCTATCATGTGTTAATGCACTTACCTTCAATAGATTTTAGAGCTTATGCTATTGGAAAAAACATTAAAGAAGGTATGGTCATTCCAGAAGATGCACCGAAACCAATCCAAGAATATAGCTGGAAGTTTAGTATCAACGGTGAAGAAAAAGTAATTACAACTAATGGTTCTTATCCAGAAATTGATGGCGAATTTATAGGTGTTGAAACTAAAGTGATTCAAGAAGGATATACGCCACCAGTAGTTGATTTTTCTATCGAAAGTGAAGATGAAGATTTAACAGCTCATTATTTAGACCAAGAAAATCTGATTGTAGTAGTGTCTTACAGTATAGAAAAAATTGATAAAGAAGGCGCTTCAAAATTGAAAGCATTACAAGACGAAGCGAGAGCTAATAATTATCAAATAATAGGTTTAACTGCATCAGGAGAAGATGCAAAACAGCGTATCAACAAAACTTATAATATTGATTTTGAATGGTATTTATGTGATGAAAAAGCTTTAAAAACGGTAGTACGTTCAAATCCTGGCATTTTAGAATTGGATAAGGGAACTATAACCCAAAAAGAACATTGGAATGATGTTGATGATTTGGAGTTGCCTGAAGTTGAGGCTTCTAATTTTATAGATAAAAAGAAAAACGTTGTAGAATCTAATATGGGAGATAGCCTATCATTTGCTGATGAGGCTCTATATGATACTGATTATGAAAAAAACCTATATAGAGCGTCAGAGTATTATTTGAATGAATTAAAAATTCCAGATTCAATTTTAGTAAAGTTAGTTCCAGAAAATAATGAAGATTTTATGACGTATTATGACACAACTGGACCAAATCATAAATTATCAGAAACAGATTTTTTTTACGAAACAACAGAACTGATTTTTGAACAAGTTATTTCAACAAAGAATAATGATTTTTATATGCCTAGTTTGAAGTTGTCTAGTTATGCTGATGGTGAATTCGCAGAAGGCTTCTTAGAAAAACTGGAAGCTATTATCAAAAGTGATACTATAAAATTCTGTGAATCAATAGAAGGAAAAGAATTTGCTAAACATGACCCAATTAAGGAGTATTCTGAAGAGTATAATTGTAAATCATAATATTTATCATTCTAACAACTAACAACTAACAACTAACAACTAACAACTGATTAACTACCTCCTAAATAAAATCCTTTACGCTATACTCACATTATTTGGAGTAGTTACTGTTATTTTCTTTTTATTCAATGTGCTTCCTGGAGACCCTGCACAAATGATGATGGGGCAAAATGAGGATAGTGAACAATTAGCTAAAGTAAAAGCTAAATATGGTTTTGATAAACCTGTTTTAACACAATATGCCTATTACATCAATGATTTATCACCCTTATCATTTCATTCCAAAAACGAAGAAGATTACACGTTTTTAGCAAAGGAAAAGTACAGTGCAGCAAAACTATTTTCAATAGGAAATACCACTACCGTTTTAAAACTTCCATATTTACGAGAATCATTTACCAAACAAGGCAAAAAGGTAAGCCAAGTTTTAGGAGAAACATTACCCAACACATTTGTTTTGGCAGTTTCAGCTATTATTATTGCAATGATTTTAGGCGTGCTTTTAGGTATCGTTTCCGCATTGTACAAAGACAAATGGCTTGATAAAACCATCCAAATTTTTAGCACTTTAGGTATGAGTGTGCCATCATTTTTTAGCGCTATATTATTCGCATGGTTTTTTGGATATGTATTGCACGAATACACCAATTTAGAAATGACAGGTAGCCTTTATGAACTCGACGACTTTGGTGAAGCTATGCACATTAAATGGAAAAACCTCATTCTACCAGCCATTGTTTTAGGTATTCGTCCGCTGGCTGTAGTTATCCAATTAATGCGAAATTCATTATTAGAAGTTTTTAATCAAGATTATATCCGCACAGCTAGAGCTAAAGGCTTAAGCGAATTTCAAATCATAAAACGTCATGCAGTAAAAAATGCATTAAACCCAGTTGTAACTGCAATTTCGGGATGGTTTGCTTCTATGCTTGCTGGAGCCGTTTTTGTTGAGTTTATCTTCGGGTGGAATGGTCTAGGAAAAGAGATTGTAAATTCCTTAAATACACTAGATTTGCCTGTAATCATGGGCTCAGTTTTAGTAATAGCAACCTTATTTGTAATGATTAATATTTTAGTCGACTTAATTTATGTTTGGTTAGATCCAAAAGTGAAATTGCAATAAATATTGAGTCATGAAAAAGATAAGTTATTTACTACTTGTATTATTAAGTTTTTTTAGCTGTGGTGAAGACCCAACACAGTTTGATGAAGCAGCACTAAATGATACTTTTATCACTTTAGATGGGAGTGAAATTTCATTAAAATCTATTTTAGAAACCCATAAAGGAAAAACCATTCTTATTGATATATGGGCATCATGGTGTGGTGATTGCATACAAAACATGCCAAAAGTAAAAGTATTACAAGAAGAATACCCTGATGTTGTATATCTATTTCTTTCTCTAGATAGAGGAGAAAAAGCTTGGAAACGTGGTATAGAAAGATACAATGTAATTGGTGAACATTTATACCTCCCAAAAGGCAAAAAATCAGCATTTGGAGATTTTGTGAGCATAGGTTGGATTCCCCGTTACATGGTAATAAATAAAGCTAGCGAAATCGTTGTATTTGATGTTATCGAAGCTGATGATGAAAAGTTATTAAAAGCTATAAAAAATTAAGTAGTTTTGCTACATATTAATAATTCTTAAAAGCCTTCTTTTTAAAGAAGTACAAATTAATCTTATGAGAAAACATATCGTAGCTGGAAACTGGAAAATGAATAACGATTTGGCACAAACCGAAGCGTTAATCTCAGATTTAAAACAACAAAATAATACAGGTGATGCTGAGGTAATGGTAGCACCAACATTCACAAACTTAGCTTTAGCAACCAAAGTTTTAGAAGGTTCAGGAATAGAAGCCATTGCACAAAACATGCATTTTGCTGAAAATGGAGCCTATACAGGAGAAATAAGCGCAAGTATGTTAAAAAGTGTTGGGATTTCAACTGTAATTTTAGGACACAGCGAGCGTCGTGAATACTTCAACGAAACAGACGCATCACTAGCCAAAAAGGTTGACGCTGCTTTAGCTAACAATTTAAGAATTATTTTCTGTTTTGGAGAAGAGCTCGCAGACAGAAAAGCTGGTAACGAAGAAGCTGTTGTAGAGAGCCAAATAAAAAATGCACTATTTCATTTAGAAGCTGCAGCATTTAAAAATATCGTTTTGGCATACGAGCCAGTTTGGGCTATAGGTACAGGAGAAACCGCTTCCCCAGAGCAAGCACAAGATATGCACGCTTTCATTAGAAAAACATTAGCAAATACATATGGTGCAAACGTTGCCGATGAGGTATCTATCCTTTACGGCGGGAGTGTTAAACCTGCAAATGCTCAAGAAATTTTTGGAAAGCCAGATGTAGATGGCGGGCTTATTGGCGGAGCTTCATTAAAAGCAGAAGATTTCTTTGCCATAGTAAATGCATTTTAACAAGTAAACGGAGTCACTTCGAGTAATTTCGATTTTTTTCGAAATTGTATCGAGAAGTTGGGCGTTACCCACTAGGGGTCGCGCTTTACGCTGCAAGTCCTCGTTCGTGCCTCACTGTGGGCTTTCCACTGCAATCGCTAACGCGGGTGCACTTGCTAATAACATAACATATACCAAAAACCTGTCTCGTTTTACATGTGGCAGGTTTTTTTATTTAAATCATAAGTAAAACATAACTAAGGGTAATCCCTAGGTTTTAAAATTTAGAGAATACCCTTGCCTATTTGATTTTTAATGTAAGTAGCTTGCGATTAGCTATTTAACCATTAAAAATCATTCTTATGAAAGTTTTAAAATTACTCTTTATTTTAAGTGTTACTTCAATATTTGCTCAAGTACCAACAAATAACGACTGTGCGAATGCAGAACTTATTACTGTTCCAACAAATTCTACCTTAACTATTTCCCGAGATTATGCAGAAGCAACAGAGAGTCTAGATGCATCCTGTAACAATGCGAATCAAGATAATCGAGATTTATGGTATGAATTTACGATGCCAATAGATGGTATTTTTAGAATAAGTAATACTAGTGTTCTTAACTTTTTTACAATTTACGAAAGTTGTGGTGGAGCAGAAATAGCTTGTATGGGAGATGATTCATCATATATTAACTTAGTAAATGGTAATACATATTTATTAAGAGCATCTTTTCAATTTGCTAGCACAACCTCTTTTTCGGTACAAGCATTTGCCCCGATAGCTAACGATGAATGTGTAAATAGAGAAACCATTACGATAAGTACATCAAATTTTACTCAGCCTGCTCCAAATTCGAGTCTAGCATCAACATCATTAAGCGCAAGTTGTGATAGCTCTAGTAATACATACTTAGATTTATGGTATGAATTTGTAATGCCAGTTACAGGCACTGTAGACATAACTTTTTCAAATAACACACAAACATTTAGCTTATATGATAGTTGTGCAGGTACAGAGTTACAATGCTTTTCTAACAATGGTGTGTTCCAAAATTTGCAATCAGGTAGTACCTATATTTTAAGGGTTGCAGAAAGAACAACAGATGCTGGGACTATGAATTTTAGACTACAAGCTTATGAATATGCAACAAACAATGATTGTGCAAATTCTGAAAATATTATAATTGAAACTGCTAACACCAATACATATCAAACAGATTTACGAACGGCTACAGAAAGCCTGGATTCATCTTGCGAAATAGCAAGCAATACCAACTATGATTTGTGGTATAATTTTACCATGCCAGTTACTGGAAATATAAAGATAGATCAACTTACTGCAAATGAAAGAGTAACAATTTATGACGCTTGCGGTGGTAATGAAATTTCTTGTCAATCAGGATTACACTTTGTATCTGGGCTTCAGGCTGGTATAAATTATAGCGTTAGAATATCATCAAATATAGTGTCCAATAGAACGCCCAGATTTCAAGCTTTTACTTTAGCAACAAATGATGATTGTGATAATAGTGAGAATATAACTATACCAGTAAACAATACATCGCAGTTTACTGTTGATGTAAGGACAGCAACCGAAAGTTTAGACAGCAGCTGTGATACTGCAACAAATACTAACTTAGACTTATGGTATAATTTTACTATGCCAGTTACAGGGAATCTTCAAATTTCTAATAGTGTTTTCGACTTAAAAACTACCTTATTTGATGCCTGTTCTGGAACTGAAATTGACTGTGGAAGTGGAAATTTTAGTTACACAAACCTTTCTTTAAACACTAATTATTTACTTAGAATTTCTCAAAGGACTAATGATGCAATATCTAGAAGTTTTAGTCTTCAAGCTTTTGAAAATATTTTTAATGACGATTGTGCTACACCTCAAGATATTACTGTTATTGAAAATGATTTTAGTACATATTCAACTAATAATTCTGCAGCTACAAACAGTGTTAACTCCAGTTGCGAACCTTCTGGTGAATCAAATACAGTATCAGATGTTTGGTATCGATTTACAATGCCCACAAATAACGATATTGCTATAGAACATTTAACGAATAATATTTTAGGCTATTATGCACTCTATGATGCATGTGGAAATGCAGAAATACAGTGTTTTACAAACGATGGATTTTTTAATAATCTCACACAAGGCAATGAGTATTTACTTAAAGTTGGTAACTTATCATCACAATCTGGGGATATGAGTTTTCAGATTTCAGTGCAGTCAGAAACTCTGGGAACCAAATCATCAGAATTAGAAAATATAAATATATACCCTAATCCAACTACTGGTATTCTTAATATTCAAAAATCAATAGGGTTAAATATACAGCAAGTTTCAATTCTTGATTTAAATGGTAGAATTTTAAAACGAGAAAAAATTCAAAATGAAACGCTAAGCATAAATATATCAGAATTACCTAGTTCTATATATATGTTGGTTCTTGAGGCTGAAAACAAACAGATAGTAAAACGAATTGTAAAGCTGTAACAATGTCATTTTGTATCTTTCGATAATCAATAGTTTTCTATGAAGTTTGGTTGTGTCTTTTTAGGGTATATCTGTATAATATTGAATGTTTTTAGCATTCAGTCACAGTCAAATTCATATAAGAAAGATAGTTTAGATGTGGTATCTCTTTTAAATGAAGGATACACTTATGAAAAATCAAATCCTGAAAAAGCAATTGCAACATATAAAAAAGCGGCAATAAAAAGTAAAGCTATTGGTTTTAATTTAGGGAGTTTTAGAGCAAATAGCTATACAGCTATAATGTTTAGTGATTTAGCAATTTATGACTCTGCAATATTTTATAATAAAAAAGCACTGCCCTTTGCTAAGCATATCAATTACAATAAAGGTATTGCTGCTACCTATGTTAATCTTGGTAATATTTACCAGTTTTTTGGTCAGCTTACCAAAGTAGACGATAATTACTTTAAGGCGATTGAAATATTTGAAAGTACGGGAGATAGTATTAATGTTTCAAAAACCTATCAAAATCTAGCAGCATTTTATTCAACATTTAATAATCATGAGAATGAGATTAAATATTTAACACTGGCATTAAAAGCGAATAGTAAAAAAGCTCGAGTGCAAAATGGACTGATTTACGGTGATTTAGGTCTTAATAAATTACGACAAGGGGAAAAAAATAAAGCACTAGAATATTTTAAAAAGGCAGATAGTATTTCAGAAAGCATTGATGACGAACATTTGAATTTTTATGTAGCTTATCATTATGGTGAATATTTTTTAAATATTAATAAATACCCTAAAGCTATTGAGTTTTATGAAAAGGCCTTAGCTATTAATGCTAATTATACCGACGTATATTACAAAGCTGAAGTGCTACTTAGGTTAGGAGAGACTAATTCAAAACTCAAAAAAGATAAGAGTACTGCATCTTATTTAGAACAAGCACTAAAATTAGCAATTGCTAACAATATGCCAGAAATAGAAGCAAAAGTATATGAGGAGTTGGCATTAATAAATGAAAGAAAACAAGATTTTAAAACAGCTTATTATTATAAAATATCAAGCATAAAATTATCTGATTCTTTAAAGAGTGAGCGATTGATAAATAGGGTTAACTATCTTGAAACCCAATTTGAATTTCAAAAAAAGAACGCTGAGATTAATGTTCAAAAGCTAGAGATTGCGCAACAAAAAAACAACATACAAAGGCAACAAATGAATACCAATTATGCAATTGCTGCGGCTATTCTTTTTTTAACTTTAACTGTTGCTATTTGGTTATTTTATAAGCAGAGACAAAAAAGAAAAAATCAAGAACTAATAGCTTTAAAAAGCGAAGCTCAAGTTAACGC
Source organism: uncultured Flavobacteriaceae bacterium (assembly GCA_947502975.1). Taxonomy (GTDB): domain Bacteria; phylum Bacteroidota; class Bacteroidia; order Flavobacteriales; family Flavobacteriaceae; genus Jejuia. The sequence continues at coordinate 78,697 of CANNBV010000005.1, read as the reverse complement.
TTTAGAATCTTTGATAGAAGGCGAAGAAAAAGAACGTCTACGAATTGCAAAAGAACTTCATGATGGTGTAAATGGCGATTTATCTGCGATAAAGCACAAACTGAACACACTTCTTGAAATGAATAATACAACAATAAAAGAAGCTGTAGTGATGATAGATAAATCTTGCGAACAAGTGCGAGCCATTTCTCATAATTTAGTACCACCTGCTTTAGAAAATTTTGACCTACAAACAGCTGCTGCAGATTATGTGACTAATATGAATGCAATACATAAATCAAAGATTTCGTTCGATTTTATTGGTATAAATTTGATGTTGCCAAAAATCATAGAAGTTAATATCTTTAGAATTATTCAAGAACTTGTTACTAATAGTATTAAACACGCTAATGCTAATGAAATTCATGTGCAATTAAGTAGTCAAGATGATAATATACAACTTAGCGTTGATGATGATGGTGTAGGGTTTGATGTTAATACAAATGAAGGTCATGGTGTTGGATTATCTAATATTAAAAATAGAGTATCTTTTTTAAATGGAGAGATTAATATATCTAGCTCAAACCTTGGAACATCAGTGAATATTTTTATGGATAAAACAAAATTTAATGTCAATTAAAGTCTCTATAACAGACGACCACTATGTGGTATTAAGAGGTATAGAAACACTTTTAAAGGAGTTGCCTAATATTGAGGTGCTATCGATACATGAATCTGCTAAAGCTACCTTAGAACAATTTGAGCGAAAAGTACCAGATATTCTCTTTTTGGATATTAATCTGCCAGATATTAATGGTATTGTTTTAACGAAACAACTTTTAAAGTTATACCCAAGTTTGAAAATTATTGGTCTTACAAATCATGAAGATGTATCCTTTGTAAAACGCATGTTAGATAATGGTGCATATGGCTATTTATTAAAAAACGCTCATAAAGAAGAACTACTCACAGCCATAGAAACTGTAAATAATGGTAAGTGTTATCTTCAAAAGGAAATGCAACGTAAAATTTTAGATCAATCTTTAGGTAAACATACAAATGCAGCATTTCAACCAAAATTAACACGTAGAGAAACGGAAGTTTTAAAAGCCATTTATGAAGAGTTAACCACACAGCAAATTGCAGAAAAACTTTTTATAAGTGTAAAGACTGTAGAGGCACATCGCATGAATATTATGAGCAAGCTTGGTGCAAAAAATAGTGTGGGTATTATTAAAATTGCTTTAGAGAAGCAGTTGCTCTAATTGTAGCCAAAGGCTTTGCTATATTTATTTCTAAGGGTATTCACTGATTTTTTATAAATCGAGGAATGCCCTTAACTATTTACGAATATGATGTAATAGCTTGCGATTATAAATTTAAAACCTCTTACCATGAAATCGTTTTCTAACATTGCAATTCTATTCTTCCTGTCTATATTAATAACTAACTGTAGTAATAGTGATGACAATTCAGCAAACAATAGTCAGCAATTTTCACCAGAACTACTAAATGGCAAATGGCGTATTAGTTTCTTTTCAGATGAAAACGAAACCCGTACAGCAGAATTTAATGGCTACGAATTTTTATTCAATACTAACGACGAAAGTGCAGTTGTAACCTATAATGGTACTACAGAAATAAGTTCAATAGAGGTGTTTCAAGAAGATAACAATGGTGAAACTATTTGGGTACTTTACACAGATTTTGATGATATTGAAAACCTAGGAGCTGCAGATTTAAGTGACTTGGTTGAAGATTGGTTTATCACAAATGTAAATGGTAACGCTACAGTAATTCAATTTGAAGAGCTTTACAGTAACAATACCCCCGAGATTTTACATTTAACTAAAATTTCAAACTAAAAGTGCTATCTTTAAGTAAGTTATAAATTTGCTATGTTAAAACACTTTCAAATTACCCTATTAATCCTTTTAGTATTCTCCTTAGGCCATTCTCAAAATAAAAAATTTGCAGATAGTATTTTTAAGGTAGCACAAGAAAAAAAATCTGATAGTGCAAGAGCCGGCATTTATTATGATGCAGCTGCGTATAGTGCTCAGAGATTATCAGATTTAAAACTCATGAGAACTTTCACAGATAGTTCTATGCACTACGCATTAGTTTCAAAACATAAAGACTTGGAAGCAAAGAATCATTTTGCTTACGGGATAATAGAACGATTGGGGGGTAATTATAAAAAAGCATTATCGCATTTAGAAAAGAATATTAAATACTTTGAGAATGATTCTTTAATGAAACCGTATGCTATGTTTCAAGTTGGTGTAATACACAGAAATCTTGGAAACTTAGAAAAAAGTTTAAGTACATATCTAGATATTCTTGCAATTTTTGAAATTCGTAAAGATACATTTGCATCTGCTTCTACCTTAAACAGTATTGCAATACTGTATGGAGATATGGGAAATTATGATAAAGCGATTTCTAACTTTACAAATGCTAGAGCACTATTTGTCTCTAAAAATGTTGAACGCGATATTGCAAATACCGACAGTAATATTTCTGACATGTATTATCAGCAAGAAGATTACAATAATGCTATAAAATATGCAGAAAGTGCACTTGAGCTAGCCCAAAAGATTCAGCATAAAAACTTAATAGGAAGATCTCTTCAGTCTTTAGGAAATATATATGTTTTATCTGATGCAAAAAAAGGAGTTAAATATTTATTAGATGCAAGAAAAATTCTTTTGGAGTCTGAATATTCTAGGGAAACTATAAGTGTGAATAGAGGAATAGGACAAGCATATTTTAAACTCAATCAATATAGCAAGGCAAAAAAGTATTTGAATGATGCTCTTAAATTAGCAACTGAAAAAGAAGTTCTGGCAGAAGTAAAAATTACAACAAAAATTTTAGCTGAAATCTATTCTAAAGAATCAAACTTTAAAGAAGCTTACGAATATAGGTTACTATATGAAACTGCTAGAGACTCAATTTTCAATAAGGAAAGTAAAGAAAATTTAAATGCATTACAAACCAAATTTGAGACAGAAAAGAAAGATAAAGAAATTGCAGAACAGCAATTAGCTATTGAGAAACAAGATTTACAATTAGAAAAACAACAATCAAAATCTAAGCTTATGACAGGTTTGGTTATAGCGCTTTTATTGACCTCTGTATTAACATGGTTTTTATATCAACAACGTCAAAAAAGGAAAGACCAAGAAATTGTAAGTCTAAAGCGAGAACAGCAAGTCAAAACCCTAGAACTACTTATGGAAGGTGAAGAAAAAGAACGCTTGCGTATTGCACAAGAATTACATGATGGTGTTAATGTGGATCTTTCTGCTATTAAATACAAACTCACATCAATATTAGAAAAGAATAATGTGGTCATTAATGAAGCTGTTGCTATGATTGATAAATCGTGTGAACAAGTACGTGCCATTTCGCATAACTTAGTGCCTCCAGCATTGAAAGATTTTAGTTTAATAGAGGCTTTAGAAGATTATTGTGGTACTACAAATTCAATTCATAATGTAGCTGTATCTTTTCAGAGTATTGGTAGTGCATTTGCTATTTCTAAAAAGATTGAGGTAAATATCTTCAGAATTGTGCAAGAATTGGTAAATAATAGTTTAAAACATGCTGAAGCCACAGAAATTGATGTGCAAATAAGTCATCAAGATGATGTTATTCAACTAACAATAGAAGACAATGGGAAGGGATTTGACATAAACCAAGAAACAAATAATGGTATTGGACTACAAAACGTGAAATCTAGAGTAAAATATCTTAATGCTAAGTTGGATGTTACTTCAGATAACAAAGGGACATCCTATGTTATAGATATTAATACAAGAGAAATAACATGATAACTAAAATTGCTATAACCGATGATCATCAAATGGTTTTGAAAGGTATAGAGACGATGCTTTCTGAAACTCAAGAAATTAATATTGTTGGACTTTATAATAGTGGATCACAAACATTAGATAATATTAAAAGTGACAATCCTGATATCTTATTGTTAGATATTAACCTTCCAGACATAAATGGTATAGACCTCTGTAAACAACTAAAAGCAACGAACAAAAATCTAAAAATAATAGCCATTTCCAATTACGATGAAGTGTCATTTATAAAGCGTATGCTTAATAATGGAGCAGATGGGTATCTATTAAAAAATACAGAGCGTTTAGAACTCTTATCAGCATTTAAAGCTGTACTTAATGATGAACAGTATTTACAACGAGATATTGAAAAAAAATTGCTCAGTCAATCGATAGGGAAAAAAACATCAAATTCACTTTTAGTAAAATTAACTAGAAGAGAAAAAGAAGTTTTAGAAGCCATTGCCGAAGAATTAACTACACAAGAAATATCAGAAAAACTTTTCATTAGCCCCAAAACCGTAGAAACACATCGCATGAATATTATGAGTAAACTAGGAGCGAAAAATAGTGTTGGTATCATCAAGACTGCTATGGAAAATGGATTGCTTTAATAGTTTGCTGTCATTCCAAGCATAGTCGAGGAATCTCTTTAATTTTATAATTGAATCAATTTCATTTTCAAATAAATGAGAAACTCCACATTTTACTAACTGCTCTAAGGGTATCCCCTGATTTTTTATAAATCAAGGAATGCCCTTAACTATCATCTCTATTGTAATAGTAATTTTATAAGAGCTATTAATTATAAAATTACATTGTTATGTTTCGATTATTACTTTTTGCTGGATTACTTGTTATATCAAATTATACAAATGCCCAGGGTTGGGGGCAAACACAAAAAATAACACCAGATGACAGAGCTTTAGCAGATGAGTTTGGTTGGTCTGTGGTTGTGCAAGGAGATATTGCTGCTGTAGGAGCCAAATCTGTGGATTTCAATACTAGTGATAGAGGTGCTGTATATATGTATGAAAAAGATGCTTCTAATAATTGGATACAGACTCAAAAAATATTTAATTCAGATGCTAGGCAGTTTGATAGATTTGGACAATCCGTTGATATGGATGGAGATCTTATGATTATTGGAGCGCGAAGCCAGGATTATGACGAAAATGGTGGTGGTATGTTTTACGATTCAGGTGGGGCTGCTTATATTTTTGAAAAAGACGGAGCAGGTCAATGGAATGAAATGCAGAAACTAGTATCCTCAGATAGAGGAGAAACGTTTCAGCCACTTTTGGGAGAAACTGTAGCTATTAGTGGTAATTACGCTGTCGTAAATGCACCTAGAGAAGTTAAAGGCTTATCAGGACAACCAGATTTAATTAATGCAGGTGCTTGTTATATATTTGAGCGTAATGGAAGTGGTGTTTGGAGTGAAGTGCAAAAGATTGTACCTAGTCAGCGATATGCTCGAGATCAGTTTGGAGATTTTGCATTGGCAATTTCGGGTAATACCATTGCAGTAGGTTCGTTTCGTCATGACTTTGATGGTAATGAGCAAAATGAGCTGTCAAGTGCTGGGGCAGTGTATATTTTTGAGCGTGATACTAATGGTTTATGGAGCGAAACCCAAAAAATTGTGGATTCCAACAGAGAACAAGGCGAGTGGTTCGGACGATCTGTAGCTTTAGATGGTGATTTGTTAATGGTCGGTGTAGCTCAAGACTATTTTCAAGGCAATGGAAATTCACAATATGGCGCAGTACATGTTTTTGAACGTGACGGTACAGGTGTTTATAGTGAGATACAGATTATAACGCCAGATGTATTACAACATCAATCAAGGTTTGGACATTCTATTGATGTAGATGGAGACAAAATGATTGTAGGAGCTTATCAAATGGATATAGGTTTAGTGAGTTTTGGTGGCGCAGCGTTTATGTTCGAAAAAGATGTAAATGGAATTTGGAATCAAACTGCAGAAATGTATGATATTAATGTGAATTCTGGTGATGATTTTGGATATAATGTAGCTGTTAGTGGTGATTTTGCTTTTGTAGGAGCCTATGATCAAGATGAGGATTTCGAGGGTTTATATCCATTGGCCATAGCAGGAGCAGCTTATGTTTTTGATGTTAATGAACCTAATACTTTGAGTTCACTTGCTACATTAAGTTTGGTTGATAACACTATTTCCTTAGACGTTACGGTTTTTCCAAATCCCAATCAGGGAGACTTCACGATTAATTTAGGAAAGGTCTACAATCAAATAGATGTTTCTATTACTAATCGTCTTGGTCAGGAAATAAAAACACAACATTTCCAATCTTCAAAGGAAATAACACTTGATATTAATACTCAAACAGGTATTTATTTTGTTAAAATATCTACAGGAAAAGGCGAGTCTGCAGTCGCAAAAATAATCAAACAATAAAATAATAACTATGAAAAAATTACTCCTATTTTCTATATTATTTTTAATACTGACTGAATTAAATGCCCAAGGTTGGGGAGAAATTCAAAAAATAGTTCCAGATGATCGTTTCTCAGGACAACAGTTTGGAGCACATGTAGCAATTGATGATAATTATGCGGTAGTAGGTGTGCTGGTGAGTAATGTAGCTAGAGACGCTTATGTTTATGAAAATGATGGCTCAGGAAATTGGGTACAGCTACAAAAATTAGAAAGCCCAGATCCTCATCAATTTGCTCATTTTGGTACAGCTGTAGCTATTGACAGTGATTATATTTTTATTGGATCCTGGGGGCAACATTACGATGCTAACGGGGCAAATTACCTTCAGAGTGCAGGAGCTGTCTATATTTTCAAAAAGCAAACCTCAGGTCTTTTTGAATTTGAACAAAAGATTGTTGCTTCAGATCGTGAGGCTCTCAATGCCTTCGGATACGGAATTGCTTTAAATGGAGACTACGCTATTGTTAGTCCATTTCGACATGATTTTGACGCTTCTGGTAATAATTTTTTAGATGATGCTGGGGCGGTTTATCTTTTTGAACGTGATGGAAATGGCATCTGGAGTGAAGTTCAAAAAATTGTAGCTTCAGATAGAACTGCGTTCGATTATTTTGGTCAGTCAGCATTGGCTATCGATGGTAATTACGCAATAATAGGATCTTATGGCGAAGACGAAGATGCCATCGGAGGCGATACCTTGTCTAGTGCAGGTTCTGTATATATTTTTGAACGTGATGTTACCGGTACTTGGAACGAAGTGCAAAAGATTCTGGCTTTAGATAGAAAAGCAGGAGATGTATTTGGATGGGATGTTGCAATTTCTGGTAATCAAATTGTAATTGGAGCCTATGGTGAAGACATTCCTAATACTGGTGATAGTCAAAGTGGTGCTGCTTATGTTTTTGAACGTGATGGAAATGGTACATGGAATGAAGTACAAAAAATTGTAGCTTCTGATAGAGCTTCAGGTGATCGATTTGGTTACTCAGTTGCCATAGATAACAACAATATTATAATAGGTGCTTATTTGAAAAATTTCACTGAAGATAATATGACATACTCGGGAGGCGGAAGAGCATATATTTTCAAAAAAGATGTTACTGATAATTGGAAACAAGCCCAAAACTTATCTGCTTCAGATAGAGCGACCAATGATTATTTTGGCTATTCAGTATCCTTAAGCGGTAACTATGCTATAGTAGGTGCTTATCCAGAAGATGAAGATGAAAATGGTATGAATTTTATGCAAGAGGCAGGCTCAGTTTACATTTATGATGCAAATGAACCAACATTATCAATTGAATCAAATGATTTTTATACAGATGTTAAAGCTTATCCAAATCCCATGCAAGATATACTTAATATTGATTTAGCGCAGTATTACACTAATGTCACCATTAAAGTAGCTAATATTTTTGGGCAAAAAATAGTTTCAAAAGAATATACTCACTCTCAATCTATCCAATTAGAGTTCTATCAACCTAAAGGAGTGTATTTGGTAGAAGTAAAGGCTGAAAATAAAATCATCTCTGTATTGAAAGTGGTTAAGTATTAATTTGGAAAAATTACATGTAACTTTGCAATCTAAAAGCGTTACATGTCAAACATCATATATATAGGCTATTATTTTAAAGTAAAACCATTACAACCAGCTACCGAAATTCTAATTGCGGAATTGGGTTACGCAGGGTTTGAAAGCTTTGTAGAAACTGAAGAAGGTGTTACCGCATATATTCAGAAAGAAGAATGGCGAGACGATATTTTAAATGATATTCAAATTTTAAGTTCTGATGAGTTTCAGATATCTTTTACATTCGAAGACATAGCGCAAACCAATTGGAATGCAGAGTGGGAAAAGAATTTTAATCCTATAGTAGTAGATGATGTTTGTGCAGTTCGTGCACCATTTCATGATTCTTTTAATACAGAATATGATATTGTTATAGAACCCAAAATGAGTTTTGGTACTGGACATCATGAGACCACGCATATGATGATTCAGCATATTTTAAACAATGATTTTAAAGATAAATCTGTTTTAGATATGGGCTGTGGTACAGGAGTTTTAGCAATTTTAGCTGAATTAAAAGGAGCTAAACCCATTGATGCTGTAGACTACGATAATTGGTGTTACCTAAACAGTCTTGAAAATGTAGAGCGCAATAACTGTAAGCATATTACAGTTATTGAAGGTGATGCATCTGTATTAGGACATCATAAGTATGACATCATTATCGCTAACATTAATCGCAATATTTTAATGCAAGACCTAGAAACTTATGTTTCTTGTTTGAATAAAAATGGATTGCTTTTTTTAAGCGGATTTTATGCTGATGATATCCCAATGATTCAAGAGGAATGTGAGCGACTTTTGTTAAAATTTGAAGAAAAATCGCAACGAAACAATTGGGTGTCATTAAAATTTTTAAATTAGTAGAAAATATTGCACCCCAATACAAATTAAAAATGAGTTTAAAGGAAAAACTTTCGGAAGAATTACTACTCCAAGAGGAAGTATTAAAACAAAATGAAATTGTACTATATAATGATGATGTTAATACTTTTGATCATGTTATTGATACATTAATTTATGCTTGTGATCACACTTCAGAACAAGCAGAACAATGCTCTTTAATTGTGCATTACAAAGGAAAATGTACGGTTAAAACAGGAGAATATGATGATTTAAAACCAAGATGTTCTAAGTTATTAGAAGCTGGTTTAAGTGCTGAAATTGTATAAGCGATTCAGATAAAATAAGGTAAGCCTTCAGGTTATTTATAACTTGAAGGCTTTTTTTAGCTATTAATCCTACCAATTGCACAACTCACAAAAGATTTTACTTTCGTTGTTAGTGCATTTTTTTTCTCCTAAAACAGGGTATCCTATGTTGTTTAGCAACATTTTCACGTTGCTTAATGTATCATCATTTGTATAATCGAAAGATACAGTGTTTTTTTCGTTATTAACTTTAAGATTAGTAACGGTTTTAAAGGCTGAAACCTTTTTGGTTATAGTGTTTGCACACCCACCACATTTTAGATTTTGTATTTCTAAACTTGTTTTCAGAATTATAAAGTTGAAGGGCAAACAAAGTCTGTGGTTGGTAAATCAGTATTTTTAATTGCTCCAAAACCCCCGGCAATATCTACCAATTTATCAAAACCTCGTGCTTTTAAAATAGATGCAGCGATTACAGAACGATACCCTCCAGCACAATGTACATAATAGGTGTTATCCTTATTGATGGTATTCATGTTATCATTTATATAGTCTAAAGCAAAATGTTGCACATTATCACCTTCTAAATGTTCAGATTTGTATTCGCCATCTTTTCTAACATCCAGAACTTTGATGTTTTCATTTTTAAAGCGATTTGAAAAATCATCTACAGTAATAGATGTAATGGTTTCTATATCTTTTCCTGCATTTCTCCATGCGTCTAGTCCGCCATCTAAATAACCAAGGGTATTGTCATAACCAACTCTAGATAATCTGGTAACAGTTTCTTCTTCTCTTCCTTCTGGGGTGACTAATAATATTGGCTGCTTTAAATCGGTAATCAAAGCACCTACCCAAGGCGCAAAACCACCATTGATACCAATAAAAATTGAATTAGGTATATGGCCTTCAACAAATTCTTTTTCGGTTCTTACGTCTAATACTAAAGCATCTTGGTTATTTGCAACAGCTTCAAAATTTGCAGGGCTAAGAGGCGTGTCTCCTTTTTTGAGTACAGTTTCAAAAGTATCATACCCTACTTTATTCATCATTGCGTTTTTAGCAAAATATTGTGGCGGTGGTGCAATGCCATCTAAAACTTCTTTTACAAACTCGTCTTTAGTCATATCTGCACGTAATGCATAATTGGTCTTTTTTTGCTCACCCAAAACACCAACGGTTTCCTTGCTTAAATTTTTACCACAGGCAGAACCCGCTCCGTGTGCTGGATATACAATAACATCGTCAGGAAGTGTCATTATTTTGTTTCGCAATGAATCGTATAACATAGCAGCTAAATCTTCCTTAGTCAAATCTGATTTAATCGCTAAATCTGGTCTGCCTACATCACCAAGAAACAAAGTGTCTCCCGAGAAAATAGCATGTTCTTTTCCATTTTCATCTAATAGTAAAAATGTAGTAGACTCTAGAGTGTGTCCAGGTGTATGTAAGACTTTAATCGTTATATTTCCTAATGTGAAAATTTCGTTGTCTTTAGCTTCGTGAATATCATATTCTGTTGTAGCTCCAGGACCAAAAATAATTATTGCTCCTGTTTTTTTAGCTAAATCTACATGCCCAGAAACAAAATCAGCATGAAAATGTGTCTCAAAAATATATTTGATTTTTGCATTTTCTCTATCGGCCTTGTCAACATATTGTTGTGTTTCACGAAGTGGATCTATAATCGCAACTTCGCCATTGGATTCAATATAATACGCCCCTTGCGCTAAACATCCTGTATATATTTGTTCTATTCGCATAATTTTACTTTTGTCATTCCCTCGTAGGAGGGAATCTCTTTATCTTAAAATACTTTTTATAAAATTACAAAACCTTATTAAGCTACTTTGTAACTTATATTACTTTAAAAATTATTTTAACTCTTTGTAAATGATGTATGTGGCCATAATTAAAATAAAATACCCAAAGCTTTTCTTTAGTTTTTGTCCACTTATATATTTTGAAAGAAACACACCTAAAATGATACCAAAAATTGAAATAATAGTAAATAATAAAAGGAATGTCCATTCTATATGCAAAGTTTGTACATCACCCATAAAACCAATTATGGAATTTATAGTAACGATTATTAAAGAAGTGCCAACTGCCTTTTTCATAGGTATATTTGCCCATAATACAAGTGCTGGAACATATAAAAATCCGCCACCTGCTCCAATAATTCCTGTTACTGTTCCTATAATTAAGCCTTGTATGAATGTTTTATAATAAGGTTGACCGTTTGAATTCTCACGATTTTCTTTTCTGTTTTTTATCATGGAGTAGGAGGCGATAATCATAATAATTGCAAAAAATATCATGATACCCATGTCTTTGGTTAAGCTAAAATCTCCAATATTAAATAAGATGTCTGGAATTCCAGGAACTAGATAACGTCTTGAAAGATATACGGCAACAAATGATGGAAATGAGAATGCTAACCCAATTTTAAAATCTACTAAGCCTTTTTTATGTTTTTGATATGTACCAACCATTGATGAGGTACCCACAACAAATAAAGAATATGCAGTTGCAATAACAGGATTGTAGCCCAAAAGATAAACAAGTAATGGTACAGTTAAAATTGAACCACCACCACCAATTAAGCCTAATATAAGACCTACAATTAGTGCGCCAACATACCCTAAGATTTGAGTTGTATCCATTTAGTGTGGTAACTTATTTTTTAATAGTCCGTATATGAATGTTCCGAAAATGGCAGCGGCAATAACGATAACCATACTCCAAACACCTGTGCCTAATAGAATATACATTGGACCAGGACATGCACCAATGAGTGCCCAACCAAATCCGAAGATTGTACCTCCAATAATATATCTTGTGAATCCACTTTCTTTTTTAGGAACAAATATATCTGCCCCTTTTATACTTTTTATGATACCTTTTTTTGAAATTTGAAGAAACAAGATTCCAGATGCTATTGCAGTACCTATGATACCATACATATGGAAGGATTGAAAACGAAACATTTCGTAAATACGATACCAAGATACAGCCTCAGATTTCACCAAAACAATTCCGAAAAATATACCTACTAATAAAAATTTTAGTGCTTTCATATCTTAAAAAATTAGAGGTAAAATAAAATTCACCATAATCAATCCACCAACAAAGAAGCCTATTACTGCGATTAATGATGGTTTTTGTAAACTGCTTAATCCTGTAATGGCATGACCAGAAGTGCAACCTCCTGCGTAACGTGTGCCGAAGCCTACTAGTAACCCGCCAACTACCAGAAGGATTAAAGCTTTTGGAGATGCTAAAACATCTAAACTATACATTTCGTTTGGCACAAGTGTCTGTCCAGGATTAGCAAATCCCATATTTTGAAGCTCTGTAACTGTGGTTGGGTTTAAATCTGTTCCAGAATCGTTTGATAAAAACTGAACTGCAATAAAACCACCGATGACTGCTCCTAGAACTACTGTTAGATTCCACACCTGTTCTTTCCATTTGAAATTAAAAAAATCTGCAAATTTACCTGCGCCTGCAATAGAGCACATGGTTCTAAGATTTGATGACATGCCAAAAGTTTTGCCGAAATAAAGCAGTAATGCCATTACTAAGGCTATTAGTGGACCAGAAACATACCAAGGCCACGGATTTAAAATTGATTCCATATTCAAGAATTTTAGTGCGAATTTAAATTGAATGTAAATTTATTATTGTAATAAATGTTACTTAAACGTTGCAAATAAGTATAAGATAATGAAATTATAACTGACCTTGGCGGATAAGTGCGCTAGGGATTGAACGGCATGTTTAAGCTCCCCGACGTAGGAGGGAGGGAGTAGTGAAAGCCCGACACTTGCAGTAGCGCCCAAATTATTTAAAGGACTTCTATTTTGTTTCGGCTGAGTTTGATTTTGTTTTCGTTCTCAAGCTGTTTTAAAAGTCGTGAAATAACGACACGTGAGGTGTGTAGGTCTTCGGCAATATCTTGATGTTTTACGATGATGGTTTTTGAGTTGTGTAGTTTGGTTTTATTGATGAGGTATTTGTGGAGCCGCTCGTCCATTTTCATAAAAGCAAGGTTGTCTATGGCTTGAAGCATTTCGTCAAAACGGGTTTGGTAACTTTCTAGGATGAAGTTGCGCCAGCTTGCGTTTTCGTGAAACCAATTCTGCATATTTTGTACTGGTATCATTACAAGTGTGGAGTCTTGTTCTGCAACAGCTCTAATTTTACTTTTGGTAGTACCCATACAGCATGTGAGTGACATGGTGCAGGTTTCGCCCGCTTCTAGGAAATAGATAAGAAGCTCATTGCCCTCTTGGTCTTCGCGGAGTATTTTAATGTTTCCGCTGAGCAGTAAGGGAATGTGTTTTAGGGGTTGGTTAATGTCTATGATAATATCGTTCTTTTGAAACGATACCGTTTTTCCTATGGTTTCTATTTCATTAATCAGCACTTTATCGAAAAGGTGATTGAATTTTTCGTGCAATAAATTTGAAATCATTTTCAAAAATAATGATTTAGAAATTTGAAATAAAAGTTTGGTGGAGTTTTAAATAAAAATGTATATTTGCAGCCACTTAAAAAGGCCACGTGGCGCAACTGAATAGCGCACTTGATTACGGCTCAAGAGGTTGCAGGTTTGAATCCTGCCGTGGTCACGAATAAAACAAAGAATCCTAGTGTTAAATCAAGCTTGCTTGAATTTATAATCTAGGATTTTTTTGTTTTTAAAAGCGGAGCTTTGTTAGGATATACAATCCTGCCGTGGTCACAGAAATATTTTCAATTAAATTCATTACCCCGCAGTTTGTAGGAACTGCGGGGTTTTTGTTTTAAGCCCATTTTGGTGAGATGTAACTCATCAGTTTTTACAATACCATATGCCTAAATATTCTTGGGTATAACTTTTAAAAGGGTAAAATAATGCAAAAACTAGGTAAATTCATTTGTTTTTAAAGCGTCATTATTATCGAACTTTGGACTTTTAAATTTATCCAATTTAGGAAATTGAAGAGGTGTGATTAAAATATAATAGTTTTAAGAGTAGTTCGATTATCGTATCTTTTAGAGTTAAAATTATTCAACTTCTTAGTTAATAGTCATAACATGAAAATAAAATCAATAGAAACATTTGTTTTAAAAGATAAACTATCAAAAAACTTTTTCTTTTCACAATGGGAATATTCTGAAAGGTGCATTTGCATAGTTAAGGTAACAGCTGAAGATGGTACATATGGTTGGGGAGAAGGTTATGGGCCAGCATCAGTTTTAGAAGCAGGAATAAAACTTTTAGAACCATGTGTAATTGGAGAAAATGTTCTGGAGAATGAAGTGATTTGGAACAAAATGTATCGCAAAACCCTTGATTTTGCAAGAAGAGGAATTCTTGTAGCGTCTATTAGTGCTATTGATATTGCCGTATGGGATTTAAAAGGAAAACTTTTAGGCTTGCCCGTCTCTACTTTGTTAGGTGGTGCACATCGCACTAAAGTACGCCCTTATGCTACAGGGCTGTACTTTACAGATCATAAAAACCCTGCGAAAACTTTTGAGGAAGAAGCAAAATTATATATCTCTCAAGGGTTTAGAGCAATGAAAATGAAAGTTGGTCTAGGTATAAAAGAGGATGTGAAGAATGTCAAGTTTATGCGTAAAATTATCGGTCCAGACATTCAATTAATGGTGGATTCTAACCATGCATATACATTAAGAGAAGCTACTGAATTGGCAAGAAAAATAGAGCAATATGATATAAGCTGGTTTGAAGAGCCATTATCACCTGAGTTTTATGACCAATATAGTGAGTTAAGACAAAAAACGACCATACCTATATCTGGAGGAGAGTGTGAGTATTTACGATTTGGGTTTCAACAGTTAATTAGAAGTAAATCGGTAGATATTATCCAACCAGATATTTGTGCAAGTGGCGGTCTTACAGAAGCAAAACGTATTGGTGCATTAGCTAGCGCTAATGGTGTAGATTTAATTCCTCATACATGGGGAACAGCCATTGGGTTACATGTAGCACTTCACTTTATATCAAATATAGAATCTGTTCCTGGTAGAATGTATCAACCAGATTTCCTAATGGAATATGATCAGACTGAAAATGGATTACGGGATAAACTGTGTTTTCCTTCAATTGAAATGAAGGATGGTATGATTGAAGTGCCGCAAAGACCAGGTTTAGGTATTGATATTAATGAGGATGTATTACATAAATATGCCTCAACACCATCAAAAGAAACAGAAGATATTGTTCAAAAGATTTTAAAAGTTAAATAAATCTGAATAGAAAAATGAAGACAGAACACTTTGGATATAAGAAGCTATACATTGATGGTAAATTAGTTGATGCTGAAAGTGGAGAAAAAGAAGATGTTGTTTGTCCAGCTACAGGAGGCGTTATTGCTCAAATAGCCAAAGCTGGAAAAGCTGATGCAGAAAAAGCCTTGCTCTCTGCAGAGAAAGGGTTTAAGTATTGGAAAAGTCTTTCTTTAGCAGATAGAACAAAATGGATGCTAAAATTAAGAGACGCTATCTTAGAAAATGAACACCAATTAAGAACCGCAATGGTACATGAAATGGGGAAGACTTATGCGGGGTCTCAAGAAGATATTGATAGGTTGACCGAGGCATTAGAATGGTATCCTAGTGCAATGCAAAATTTACGGGAAGAGCAAATTCCAGATCATGATAACACACACACGCACAAAATGATTTCGCAACCTGCTGGTGTTGCGGTGGCCTATTTAGCATGGAATTTTCCATTGTTGAATGTTGGTTATAAAATTGGGCCTGCATTAGCAGCAGGTTGTTCATTGATTATCAAACCGTCAACCTTATCACCATTATCTGCTTATATGGTTGGTGAAATTATGCATAGTATTAATTTTCCAGCTGGAGTTGTAAATATTTTAGCAGGTTCTAGTCAAGAAGTGGCAACGCCAATGACTACAAGTAAAATTCCCGCAGTAATAACCATGATTGGTTCTACGCAAACAGGGCAAAGAGTCATTGCAGATAGTACAACGTCAATTAAGAAGTTGGGTATGGAATTAGGAGGTAATGCACCATTTATTGTTTTTGAAGATGCTGATTTAGATATCGCATTAAATTTAGCAATTGGTCTGAAATTTGGCAACACTGGACAAATCTGCGTAGCTGCAAATAGAATTTTTGTGCACAATAATATTTATGAGAAATTCATAAAAGAATACGTGAAAAGAGCTTCAGAAATAAAAGTTGGTTTTGGAATTAAAGAAAATGTAGATGTATTTATGGGGCCATTAGCTTCTAGAGATGCAAGGGATAGAATGTTTGAGATTATTGAAGATGCTGTGGGTAAAGGTGCAAAATTAGAATTTGGTGGTGAAATTCCAGAAGGGCTACCAGAACAAGGAAATTGGATGGAACCAACAATTTTATCTGGAGTTAACCAAGATATGACGGTTTTTAGTGAGGAAACCTTTGGCCCTGTAGCTGGTGTAATGTCTTTTGAAACTGATGATGAAGTTTTAGAATTGGCGAATGATACAGAGTTTGGTTTGGCATCATATATATTCACTAACGATCATAAAAGAATAGAGCGATTTACTGAAGAATTGGAGTTTGGAGAAATTCAAATTAACGGTGTTAAGTATGCCATTTATTTACCTCACGGCGGGTTTAAAAATAGTGGAATTGGTCATGATTGCTCACACCTAGCTTTAGAAGACTATTTAGTAAAAAAGCGTGTGTCTACGGCTTTGATATAAGATCATTCATCAGTCAAGTATATTACAATAACCTCATGAGATTTCTTTTCAAAAAAACAACTTTTCTTTTCCTTTCTCTTTCAATTGCTGTTTTATGTTTCAATGCTTGTCGGGATAGAAATGCTAAAAATAAGTCTTCAATAGAAATTCCAAAAGTCTCATCTAAACCAAACATTTTAATGATTTTATGCGATGATTTGGGATATTCAGATGTTGGGTTTAATGGTTCAAAAGATATACCAACACCTAATTTAGATATGTTGGCTAAGAATGGTACTATTTTAACAGATGCATACGTGGCTCACCCTTTTTGCGGACCAAGTAGAGCGAGTTTAATGACGGGTAGATATGCGCATAAGATTGGCGCGCAATTCAATTTACCTCCAAATAGTGGTGAAACGATTAAGAAAGGCATAGACATTAATGAAATTTTTATTAGTAAAGTGCTACAAGATGCAGGATATTATACAGGTATAGTTGGTAAATGGCATTTAGGAGCAAGTACTGGCTATCACCCTAGCGAGAGGGGGTTTAATGATTTTTATGGATTTCTGGGGGGAGGTCATAACTATCACCCAAAACAATTTAAAGCAGCTTACAAGAAACAAAAAGATAGAGGTAGAGAAATAATTTGGGATTACTTGCATCCATTAGAGCATAATGGTAAAGTAGTAGATGAAACCGAATATGTTACTGATGGTTTATCTAGAGAAGCTGTACGCTTTATAGGAGAAGCAGCAGATAAAAAAGATAATCCTTTCTTTCTATATCTGTCATATAACGCACCACACACGCCACTTGAAGCAAAAGAAGAGGACCTGAAATTATTCGAACATATCAAGGATAAAAAGCGTAAAACATATGCAGCTATGGTTTATGCCGTAGACAGAGGTATAAAGAAAATAGTTGACGAGTTAAAGGCGACAGGTCAGTATGGTAATACGCTCATTATTTTCTTTAGCGATAATGGCGGAAAGATGAAAGCGGGTGCTACTAATTACCCTTTAAAAGAAGGAAAAGGAAGTGCTTACGAAGGTGGTTTTCGTGTGCCTATGTTTTTTCATTGGCCAAATGTTGTGCCTACTGGAAAAACATATAATTACCCAGTGTCAGCTTTAGATTTTTACCCTACACTTGCGAATTTGGCTGAAGCTAAAATACCAGTCACAAAACAACTTGATGGTAAAGATATTTGGAACGATTTTTTATCGAATAAAAACCCAAGACCAGATGAGCATATTTATGTAATGCGACATAGAAATGGGTTTACGGATGTTGCAGTTAGAAAAGACGATTGGAAAGCATTGAAAGCATATCAAGAACATTGGAAACTTTTCAATATTAAAAATGATAAGGAGGAAAATAACAATCTAAGTAATAAGCACCCAGAGATTCTTAAAGCGTTAGTTTCAGAAGCTAAAATATGGAGTAAAACAAATATGCAGCCTTTATGGTGGCACGATGACAAAACTGGTAAGGACTGGAAATCTGATAAAATGCCTCATTTTGATAAAACCTTTACCATAGAATAAGTTTAGTCAAACGAAGTTCATATAAATATTTATTCTTAGAATTTACACATTTGTTAAAAAATAAAATTTAGAGAATAAATAGTATATATTTGATATATGAAGTTGGTGCTGAAAAATACTAATAACTTTTCTAATTCTAGGTTAAATGTAATTGCAAAGGAAAAGCCTTGCCTTGATTCTGCGTGGCATTACCATCCTGAATATGAATTACTGTATATTTCCAAAAGTACTGGTATTCGTTTCGTTGGTGATAGTGTTGCACATTTTAAGCCAGGTGATTTAGTCCTAGTTGGTCCAAATTTACCTCATTTGTGGAGAAATGATGTATCTTATTATGATACTGATAGCGAACGGGTGGTAAAGACGGTTGTTATAAAATTCTATAAAAACTTTATTGGAGATAATACGTTTGATGCACCAGAATTTGCAGAGATAAATAGAATGCTTTCGGATGCCAAATATGGTATAAGTTTTGGAAGGAATATTTCAAATCAATTAAAGGAAGAATTATTATCTCTTACTGATATTAAGCATACCGAGCAGTTAATAAAATTGCTAGATATCTTATACAAATTGTCTATAACTAATCAAAGGCAGTTGTTGTCCTCTTCAGACATGAGACAGTATACGCCAAAAGGAGCGCATAGAATTGATAAAGTATTACGATTTATTTCAGATAATTATTCAAAAACAATTGCTTTAGAAGATGTATCTGATATTGCTTGTATGACACCAAATTCCTTCTGTCGTTTCTTCAAGAAAAAAACCAATAAGTCTTTTACAGGTTTTTTAAACGAGGTGCGCATAAGACATGCCTCTCGTCTTCTAGTTCAAGAAAATTTTCCTGTTAACGATGTTTGTTTTTTAGTTGGTTACAATTCTATAACCAATTTTAATAAGCAGTTTAAAAAAATAATGGGTAGTACCCCGAAACAATATAGAGAAGCTATTTAAGTTGTTAATTTCCCGCTCTCTCCAATATATGAATTTCGCGAATATTGATATAATAGTTAGCTTTATTATTTAAGGTAAATAAAGATAAAAACTGGTTATTTCTGTAATAGCTAGGTTAATTCAAAGTAATTACCTTTAACTACGATTTTTAAAATTTATATTAAGGCGTAATGAAAAAATTAAAACTCATCATCTTATTGGTATTGATAACTTTTTGCCATTGGTCTTGTAAAGCTCAAGAACAACCAAACATTATTTTTTTGTTCTGCGATGATGCCGGATATGGCGATTTTGGATTTCAAGGAAGCGATGTTATGAAGACTCCTAATCTAGACAAGTTGGCTAATACAGGAGTGATATTCACACAAGGTTATGTTACAGATGCGACCTGTGGACCTTCAAGGGCAGGGTTAATAACAGGGAAGTACCAACAGCGTTTTGGGTATCAAGAAATCAATGTGCCAGGTTATATGAGTGAAAATTCAAAGTATTTGGAAGACGATATGGGCTTGCCGTTAGACCAAAAAACTATAGCCGATTACTTAAAAACACAAGGCTATACAAATGCTGTATATGGGAAATGGCATTTGGGTAATGCAGATCGTTTTCATCCTTTAAAAAGAGGCTTTGATGAATTTTATGGTTTTAGAGGTGGAGCACGAAGTTATTATGGATACAAAAACTTCGACGGTGTTCATCATGATAACAAAATGGAACGCAATTTCGAAAATTTCGAAGAACCCACAGGTTATGCCACCGATGTTTTTGCAGATGAAGCAGTAAATTTTATAGAGCGAAATAAAAACAATCCATTTTTTATTTATTTAGCATTTAATGCAGTACACACACCAATGCACGCCACGGAAGAAGATTTAAAGCAATTTCCGAATTTGAAAGGGAAGCGAAAAGAGGTTGCTGCTATGACATTAGCTTTAGATAGAGCTTGTGGAAAAGTAATGGATAAGCTAAAAGAATTGGGAATAGATGATAATACCATCATTGTATTCTCTAATGATAATGGTGGGCCAACAGATAAAAATGCATCATTAAATTTACCATTAAGTGGTACAAAATCAAATCATCTTGAAGGTGGTTTAAGAGTGCCATTTTTAATGAAATGGCCTCGTAAATTTAAAGCGGGTACTATTTACGATTATCCTGTAAGCACTTTTGATTTATTACCAACATTTTATGCTGCTGCTGGTGGGGATGTAGCAGATTTAGATGATGTGGATGGCGTTGATTTAATTCCTTTTGTTAATGGTAAAAATAAAGAGAGACCTCACGAAGATTTATTTTGGAAAAAAGATGTACGCGCGGTTTACAGAAATAACGACTGGAAATTAATTAGATATGCTGATAGACCGGCTGAATTATACGATTTATCTAAAGACCTAACGGAACAAAATAATTTAGCATCTGAGTACCCTGGGCGTATGAAAACAATGTTCAAAAAGTTATTTGAATGGGAATTAACTTTAGAACGACCATTGTGGACGCTAAAACAAGATTTTGAAAAATACGATATTGATAGAATGGATCGCTATAGGAGTCCGGAGTTGGTAAAAGAGGAAATGAAACAATATATCAAAGAAGAAAAATCAAAATTAAAACAATAATCAATTTTAATAAAGTTCAATTATATATGAGCAATCATAATAAAGCAATAACAAACACTTCTGAAAGCCCTTATGTGAAATTAAAGAGCATTAATTTTGGCGATTGCAAGTGGACGTCTGGTTTTTGGGCAGAAAAAATTAAAATAGCAGAAGATAAAATGTTGCCTTACATGGGCGATGTATTGTGTGGCGACATCGGCCACGGGTTAAATAATTTTAAAATAGCAGCAGGAGCAAAAGAGGGAGAACACAAAGGGTTTTATTGGCATGATGGAGACTTCTTTAAATTCATGGAAGCAAAAATGTACATTTATGCATTGACTAAAGACGCTGCTTTATTAAAGGAATTGGATGAATATATTGAGTGGATTGGAAAGGCGCAAGAGGATGATGGATACATTCATACACATATCCAAATTACAGAAGGTGCTGAACGATTTTCGAATAGAAAATACCATGAAATGTACAATTATGGGCATTTATTTATCGCAGCAAGTGTTCATTTTCGTCTAATAGGTCAGCGTAATTTCTTAGATATTGCGATCAAACAAGCAGATTTATTAGTCGCTTATTTTATGCCAGATACGACGCACTATCAGCGTTTTGGGTTTAACCAAACTCAAATTATGGGATTGGTAGAGTTGTATAGAACAGTAAAAGACAAAAAGTATTTAAAGTTAGCTGAAAAATTTATTAACAGACGCGGAATGTTTGAAATAAAACACCATTCTACTACAGAAGGATATCCCATCGGAGATATGGTTCAAGAAAGAATACCCTTAAGAGAATCTGAAGAAGCTGTTGGACATGCTGTATTAGCGTTATACTATTACGCTGGTGCTGCCGATGTATATGCCGAAACAGGTGAAAAAGCATTGATTAACGCACTCGATAAACTTTGGGAAAATGTAACTGGCAAAAAAATGTATGTTACTGGAGCTGTTGGGCAAGCTCACTATGGTGCTTCCACTAATTTAGATATGATTGAGGAAGGGTTTATCGACGCCTATATGATGCCAAACATGACGGCTTATAATGAAACTTGTGCCAATTTATGTAATGCCATGTTTAGTTCTAGAATGATGGGTGTTAAAGAAGAATCTCGCTATGCAGATATTATTGAATTAGTGTTGTACAACAGTGGTTTATCAGGAATTGGTCTAGAGGGTAAAGATTATTTCTATTCTAACCCGTTGCGAATGGTAAATAATTCAAGAAATTATGACGCCCATGATGATGTTACTGAGAGCCCTGTAAGACAACCTTATTTAGAGTGTTTTTGTTGTCCTCCAAACTTAGTGAGAACTATTTGTAAGAGTTCAGGTTGGGCATATAACCTATCGGAAAATGGCGTAGCTGTGGTACTTTTTGGTGGTAATAATTTAGATACGACAATGCTAGATGGTTCATCATTAAAATTATCTCAGGATACCGAATATCCATGGAAAGGTTTGGTTAAAATCACTGTTGATGAATGTAAAGACTCAGCATTTGATATTAAAATAAGAATTCCAAAATGGACTGTTGGCAGCACTTTGAAAGTGAATGGAGAAGATGTTGGTATATCTGTTATACCGGGCACTTTTTCAACCATTAATCGCACTTGGAAAGCTGGTGACACTATCACTTTAAATATGCCAATGGAAGTCACTCTATTAGAAGGGCATAATAGAATAGAAGAAGTCAGAAATCAAATTGCTGTGAAGCGCGGCCCAATAGTGTATTGTGTAGAATCACCAGATTTACCTGAAAACACTTCTATTTTAGATGTATACTATAAAGGAGGAACGGCATTAAACGCAATTCATAAAGATGACTTTTTAGGAGGTGTAACCGTTGTGGAGACTGAGTTTTTATTAAGAGAAGATAAAAATGATGAGATGTATCAAGCTGTTACAAAACCATCATGGAAAACTCACAAATCACAGTTAGTGCCTTATTTTGTTTGGAGTAATCGCGGACAAGCTGAAATGACGGTGTTTCTGCCAGTAATTTGGAATAATTAAAACCACATAGGCCTTTATTAAAAAGAAACACGAAAAATGCTCAAATTAAAATTTTCAATATATACATTTTTACTATTATCTACATCAATAGTTAGTGGGCAAGACGTTCAATTTACTGAAGTGCTTAAAGATTTTCCAAGACAAGAAAAAAACTTACGCAAGTGGGATGCGCCTGTAGTTGTAGATTTAGACAAAGATGGATTTTTAGATTTACTCATCAACGATCATGGTTTAGGTGTCCAAGTTTGTTGGAATAATAAAGGAAAGTTTGCCAAACCTTATGATATCATCATGGGGGATTTACATGGCGTTTCTGCTGGGGATTTTGATTTAGATGGTAATATTGAGGTCATTATGTCTCGCGGAGGTGGCTCAGGGAGTAATGCCAGGAACTCAAAAATGTTTCGTGTTATTGGGAGAGCGTTTATTCCGATGCAAGATTTTGATGAGCCTTTAGCGCTCATGCGTGGTAGAACAGTTGATTTTGTTGATATTGATAATGATGGTGATTTAGATCTGCTAAACTTTGCCTTCCCAGATAGTGAGAAGAAAGGCGCAAGTGAAAATTATATTTATGAAAATAATGGTAACGGACAACTTGTTCTAAAAGATACCTTAGCTGCCAGTAAAATAAACGGTCAAAAAGTATTGCTTACTGATTTTAATGGTGATAATACTTTGGATATTGTCATGTATGGTCATGGAAATGTAAAACTATATCAAGGGGAAAAAGGATTTGCGTTTAATGATGTTTCTGAAAAAATACTACCAAAGACCATTGATAACGTTACGGGAGTTACAGAAATCGATTATGACAATGATGGTGATTTTGATTTATATTTCACAAGAGGCAAAGAATTTGAAATTGGAGAAACCTTCTTTAATCAAGACACCAATACTTTCGGATTTTTCACAAAACGAGGTGAGTTTCAGTTTGAAGATTTAGAAGTTGGTGATGTATTGCGAATGGAAAACTTTCAATCGCAATGGCCAAATAATGATACGTATTATATAGGAGAAGCTTCGTATGATTATCAATTTGAAGGTGAAACGCATTCAGGAAAAGACATTCGCCTTGTAAATAGTGATGCACTAGGTTTTCCGGATAATGCTGACTATAAAGATAAAAAAGGCTGGTATATTGGTTATGTAGGTAATAGAAAATGGCGTGTAGCAGGTTTTCTTTGGGCACCAGCTACAGGTGTAGTTCATGGTGTTAAATATTATCCAGAATATAAACACCATGAGGGATTTGAGGATATTCTTTTAGAAAATAAAGGTGGCACATTTCAAGATGTTACTAAAAACGCAGGTATTGCATTTAAAGACTTATCTAGCGCAGTAACGATAGCCGATTTTGATAATAATGGCTTCTCAGATATTTTGGTTCAACCTTTAGGGAAAATGGTATTTGATAATGAACCCATAATTTTTCTAAACAAAGGCAATGCGACTTTTAAAAAGCTAGAAGCGCATAATATCATCTCAAAAGAACTAGGAGCGATGGGTATGGCGGTAGAATCTTTCGATTATAATAACGATGGGAATATGGATGTAGTTGTCGGTAATGAACGCGGAAAATGGCATTTGTTCAAAAACACATTTCATTCTGAAGTAAAAAATAATTATATCATCATAAATGTTGGATATTCACCTTCTAAAAAAGCCACAGCATTAGGAGCTTTAGTAACCGTCAAATCTGGTAAAAATATTCAGCAAAAACGAGTAGGTTCAACTGGAGCACAATATTCATTGAGTTTTGATAATTTGGTTCATTTTGGATTAGGTTCAAATAACAAAACAGTAAATGTTACGGTAACTTGGTCTAATGGAGAAACTGTTGCACATAAAATTAGTAAATTGAACACCACCACTTTAATAGGAAAAAACTAACTAACCAAAATAGATCTATGAGTTCGTATAAAAAGAATGCTTATAAATATTCAACCATCGTAGCCATGGGAGGCTTTGTCTTTGGGTTGGATGCTGCTTTAATATCAGGCACTGTCAATTTTATTTCTCAAGAATTTGGATTAAATGATATACAATTAGGAATGGTGGTTGGCGCACCAGCTTTAGGTGTTTTATTGGCATTACTTTTTGCAGGATATGCATGTAATGAATATGGTAGAAAACGAACACTGCAAATTGTTGCGGCACTATATGTTATTTCAGCATTAGGATCAACTTTTGCTGGTGGATACTGGATGCTGTTAGCCTTTAGATTTTTAGGAGGATTGGCTTTTACGTCTATCTCTTTGGCATCTATGTATATTGGTGAAATTGCACCACCAAAATTGCGTGGAAAGCTAGTTACTATGATTCAAATTAATATAGTAATAGGGCTTTCGGGGGCTTATTTTATAAATTATCTCATCTTGCAGTTAGGCGCATCAGATGCTGCATGGGTTACAGATTTTGGAATAAATAAGTACACATGGCGTTGGATGTTAGGGTCAGAAATTATTCCAGCACTTGCATGGTTAGCGTTACTTTTTACAGTACCCCGAAGTCCTGCCTGGTTATATTTTAATGGAAAAAGAGAAGAAGAAGCGAGGCAGACACTAGCAAAACTTTTACCTCAAGATAAAGTAGACTCATATCTGGAAGATATGAAAGATAGCATGGAGAAAAGTACTGAAGATAGATCTGTATGGTCTCAGCTTAAAGGCGTTTTTGATAAAAAATATAGAGTTATTTTTATAATAGCTTTAACATTAGCTATTGCGCAACAAACCTCTGGTATTAACGCTATTTTATTCTATGCTCCCACGGTTTTTGAACAAATAGGTTTAGGTACAGATGCTGCATTTATGCAAGCGATTTGGACAGGTTTAACAGGTTTGCTGTTTACGATTCTAGGTTTAATTCTTGTTGACCGATTAGGAAGAAGACCAATGATTATTGGAGGAATGCTTTGGATAGTTATTAGCTTAGGGATTGCGTTTTATGGTTTTAATACGGCAACCTATACTTTAACTAAAGAAGCTGTTAGTGAAATCACCGAAATTGAAGATAAGGGACGTTTAGATAAGATGATAGATGTTGAATACAGTAGTGACATAAAACTAAAAAGAGCTTTAATTAAATCTCTTGGAGCTGAAGAGGCGAGAGAACATTCAAGTTTGTTAATCCAAAAATCTGCTAAAATTAATGCGATTTTGATTTTAATAGGCATTCTAAGTTTTATTGCTGCATTCCACTTTTCAATAGGTCCAGTAATGTGGGTGTTGTTCTCAGAAATATTCCCAAATTCAATTAGAGGGATCGCAATTCCATTTTTTACCTTAATTACCAGTACTGTAAGTTGGCTAATACAAGCCTTTTTTCCAACGCAGT
Source organism: uncultured Flavobacteriaceae bacterium (assembly GCA_947502975.1). Classification (GTDB taxonomy): domain Bacteria; phylum Bacteroidota; class Bacteroidia; order Flavobacteriales; family Flavobacteriaceae; genus Jejuia. The sequence continues at coordinate 52,472 of CANNBV010000005.1, read as the reverse complement.
TGGCAAGCTTTGGTATAAGTAATACTTTATTATTTTATGCAACAACGGTATTTATAGGTATGATAATTCTATACAAATACTTGATCGAAACAAAAGGATTGTCTATTGAAGAAATTCAAGAAAAACTAACAAGGAGTAAGGCATAAAATGTTATAGTTTCTCGAGATTAAAGAAAAGAATATAAATGAGTTTATTCGAAAATAAAAAATTTGTAGTAGGGCCATTTATGAAGGTGAGTGATCCTGCTTTGGTTGAGGTTGCTGCATTTGCAGGCTTCGATTTTGTTATTATAGATTTAGAGCATGGGCCGAATACCATTCAAACAGTTCAAAACCATGTTCGGGCTGCACAGGCAAAAGGTATTACTCCCATAATTCGTGTGCCAGAAATCAACGAAAATATGATTTCTAAAGCGTTAGATATTGGTGCAGATTATGTACAAGTACCACAAATAGAAAAGGCTGCTGATGCGGAACGTGTGGTTAAAGCTGCAAAGTTTTTCCCAGAAGGCGTACGTGGTGTTTGTAGATATGTAAGGGCTGCAGATTATGCTTCTATGCCCAAAGAAAATTACTTTGGTAATGCTAATAAAACTACAGGAACTATTATTCATATTGAAGGCAATATAGCCTTTAACAATATTGATGAGATTTTAGCAGTGGATGGTATAGATGTGATTTTTATAGGTCCTTATGATATGTCACAATCATGCGGTGTACCAGGTCAGGTAAATCATCCAAAAGTGATTTCCCAAATGAAGGAAATCGTGGAGAAAGCTGCACTTCTTGGAAAAGTAGTTGGAACATTTGTGGAAAGTCCAGAATCTGCCAAGCAATGGATAGATTTAGGTGTTAAATATATCTCCTATGCTGTTGATGTTGGTATTTATTTTGATGCGTGTAAAAACATTGTTGAAAGAGTAAGAGCATGATTTTTTAAACTCTGAACATAAATTGGGTAAAAAAGGATTGAACTAGGATAAATTTCATGATGAAAAAATGAATGTATTCTAGTTTTTTTGTGGGATAGTGTTTGATAAATAATATCGAGAATTTTAAAATATGAAAGTATTACAGATATTCGTTTTAGTTTTAATTTACATTGGGTGCAAGCAAGCCGAAAACCCTAAAGATGAAAAGAACAAGCTTAATGTTTTGTTCCTAGCAGTTGACGATTTACGCCCAGAACTAGGCGTTTATGGGTCAGAGATTGCCATTACACCAAATATAGACGCATTAGCTGCAAAAGGATTGTTATTTAATAAAGCCTATTGTCAAGAACCCATTTGTAGCCCTTCAAGAGCAAGTTTAATGACTGGTGCAAGGCCAGAAAGCATTAATGTGATTGAAAACTTCACGTATTTTAGAGAAGCCAATCCAGATATTATAACACTTGCGCAACACTTCAAAAATAATGGATATGAATCGGTTCATACAGGTAAAATTTTCCATAAACCAGCTTGGGCAGATAACGAGAAGTCTTGGAGTAGAGAACCAGCTTATGATAAGATGACGGTTAAAAAAAGTAAAACTCCGGGGGGCTACGCACTACCTGAAAATCAAGAATATTCTAGAAAGGCTACAGAAGAGGTTGTTGCAAAGTATGGTGAAAATGCACCAAGAAATGGTTTAGGAAAAGGACCAGCTTACGAAAGTGCAGATGTGCCTGATACATTCTACGAAGACGGTTATAATGCAGTGCTAGCCATAGCTACCATGAAAGACATGTTAGAGAAAAATCCTGATAAACCTTTTTTCTTAGGTATGGGCATGAAAAAACCGCACTTAAATTGGATGGCTCCAAAAAAATACTGGGATATGTACGATCCTGCAAAAATTAAATTAACAACTCAAACGGAAGGTCCTAAAAACGGTGCGGCTATGGGGTTACACCCTTCTTTTGAATTAAGAGCAAGATATGGTATTCCCAAAAAAGGAACAATAAGTGACGAGATGGCAATTACCTTAAAGCATGCTTATCTAGCCTGTGTGAGTTACATCGATGCACAAATAGGTAAAATTATTTATGCTTTAGAAGAAGCAGGGATTAGAGATAATACGGTTATTATACTGTGGAGTGATCATGGTTGGCACTTAGGCGATATGGGTATTTGGGGTAAAGCCACCAATTACGAAATTGCTACAAGAGTACCATTGATAATATGGACACCAGATATGCCAGAAGAAAACAGAGGTAAGCAAACAGATGCTTTGGTAGAATTGGTAGATATGTACCCTACCTTATGTGAATTGGCTGGTTTAAAACAGCCTGAGCATTTAGAAGGGGTGAGTTTCGTACCACTAATAGATAATCCTGATAAAGCATGGAAAACCGCAGCGTTCAGTCAGTTTCCAAATCCAGCATTAAGAGAGTGGGCTGCTAATCCGTTATCACAAGGTATGCGTGAAACCTATTTTGGACCGCTAATAGAAGAGGTTGAAGCAAAAATAAAACAACAACAAGGTGATAAATGGGATAGAGGTTTGTTTGAAAACAACGTTATGGGTTATGCCATGCGTACAGACAGATATCGCATTATCATCTGGAAGGATTATAAAAATCCAGAAAGCGAACCTCTTTTTGTGGAACTATTTGACCATGAAGATGATCCTACAGAAACAAAGAATATAGCAGAAGATAACCCTGAAGTGGTTAAAGAATTAATTGCCCAATTTAATAAGGGATGGAGAGGTAATCAACCGAGTTAGAGAATCATGAATTTAAACGCTTTGTTCTAAACGGGAATAGAAGTTTTTTAAATTTCTCTTGTTCGTAAAATCACTTAATAGCTTTTTAAAAGTCAAAAGATATATTCTATATGGGTGATATGTTTTAATGGTAAGATTAAATATTTGATGAGATGAAAAAATACAGCTTACATACTTTCAAATTACTAATAATTCTAATAACAGTAGTGATTGTTAGTTGTAAAAGCGAACCATTAACGCTAGAAGAGCAAGCAAGAACAAAGGTTGAAACCCTAAAGTTATTAATGGATGACGCCAAAGCCAAATCTATAGATGTCACAAGAGAGGAAACCACACTTTGGTTTGCTAATGAATTCTTGAAATTTGCCGATTGGGATGAAACTAACAAAGATGCTATTGCAAAGTTGTTTGGCTATGAACGCTATTATACTGAGAATAAAGATTCGCTGGCTTTAATACTGCCTAATTTTGAACGTGAAAAAGTGATTCAAATATTAGAAAAAAGCATAGCCGATTTAAATAAAGAACTTAGCGGAGAGATTAAGCGTCGACCAGTTTCCAAAGTAGATTGGCAAAATGCTAAAGCCGAAGATAATATGTTTGTCAGTAACGGTAAGCCATCTTTCCCATATGATTACTTTTCAAAAACTGTTGGTCAACCCTTAACTAATGCATCTGTTTATAATGACCATTTGGGAGCAATCTACCACGGTGGTGAAAACCTATACCCAGTAGACCACGATCGTGCTATTAATTCCTTTTTGCTAAAGGAAGATGGGACATTTGATGCTGAACTAATGAAAGAACTTACTGGTATTCCAGATACAAATATTGGCTTTTTGATTTATTGGTCCATGGGGATTCCAGAGTGGGTAGAGGCAAAAGAGCCTGAGATTAGAAAAGGCCGTTCCTTATTTACAGGGTTTGATATTGACAACCCATTAGCGCGTGATGTATGGGGTAAAATTATCCGTCGTACAGGAGAGCTCACCAAAGGTAAAAAGGTAACAGAGTTGGGATATATTTTTGCTAATGAGCCGCATTGGTATTCAGAGAAAAATCACTGGACGTATAGATATAAAGAGATGAATGGAATATCGTCATATACCTTAAATAAATTCAGATCTTGGTTGAAAGATAAATACAACGGTAATATTAAAAAACTGAATTCAAACTGGGATTCGTCATTTAAAAATTTTAATTCTATAGAAATAGAAATACCAATAGACAGAACTTTAAGAGGTAAACCTATTTGGTTTGATTGGTGTCGATATAATATGCATAGAACAACAGAATGGTTTAAGTTTAATCAAGATAATTTACACGCTGTAAACCCTGAAGCAGACACGCATATTAAATTATTTCCTAGAACGTTTTACGAAGATTCTCGATCACACGGAATGGATTTTGAGGCGCTTACGGAACTAACCACTATGATCGGTCATGATGCAAAGGCTTTAGGTAGTCCAAGTATTCGTTCTCATATCAATTCAGATTGGCACAAGCAATACGCCTATAAGTGGGATGGTATGGCAATTTTACATGATTTTCTTGAATCGGTTGGTCCAGATAAAATTAATGTGAATTCAGAATCTCATTTTTTGTCTTCTGGAATGTGGAGAGACTTAGAAGCGCGTACTAGCTACGTTCGTAATGTATATTGGTTATCAACTTTGATGGGGATGGATGCCAATATGGGATGGTTTTGGGCGAGAGATCCAGATGGGTCGCCAGAAGATAGACTGGAAGGAGAACTTAACTTCTTCGACCCAGGTTTAGGGGGTGCTTATGCAGGTTCTAACAATATGCAACCACATATCGCTAATGAAGTCACTCAGGTAATGTATGATTTAAATAGTTTTTCAGAAGAGATCATTGCGCTTCGCAAGCAACCTCGTCCGTTACGTTTCTTTTATTCTGAAACATCCGCAATCAATACACTCAATTACATGACTCAAACCGGTAAATTATACAAATCGTTATTCTTTGAAGGCTTGCCTTTAGGATTCGTAACAAAAAATATTATTGAAAAACAGGATAATAACACTTGGAATACAGTTGTGGTTTACAAAACTAAATATGTTACAGATGCAGAGTTTGCAATATTGCAAAGCTATTTAGATAACGGTGGTACAGTGATTATTGATTCACCTGAAAGCTTATCGATGAATGAATATGGTAAAAAGCGCAATAAGAAGTTAACCGCAGGTAAAGGGAATTTAATTTCTTTAAGTACAAATAATATTGTTGAAATTAAGAAAGTTGCTTTAGCCGAAGTAGCTGACCAAATGCCAGAAGTTATGATCGAATCTGACAACGGAAAAGATTTTAAAACAACAATTTCACGTGTGGTAAAACAAGATAATGGAACTTACTTGATTAATCTACTTAATTTAGGTCATGATGCTGTTAAAATTAAACTGTCATTAAAATCAGGTGCGCCAATCACTATCAAAAACTTAATGACGGGTAATGCAGTTGATGCTAAGTTTGATTTAGCTTCGGAAGAAGTATTGTTATTAGAATTAAAAGAATGAATTTGATAATGATGTTTTAGGTTAGAAAAAATGGTGTAATTTTAACCTGCAAAACACAACAGGCTGGCTCTAGAATAATACTAATAACGCTAAAATTGTCGATGGTGTTGTGACTTTAACTAAGTACCACAAAGAAAATTTTTTATATCATACAATACATAAACTTAATTATCTAATTATTGCACTGGATATTCACAATTTATTAGTTCTGATTGGTTAACTCTCTAGAACAAATACTCAAAATGTTATTTAATATAGCAACATTTATATTATTTTCAAAGTAAACAGAATAGACCAAGTAGAGCGTTAAAATAAGAACTTAATAAGTGTTTTTTTGTATGCTACTATACATAATCAATACCTTGAAAAGGTAATGTTTGTAAGGCTTTTTTTGCAATTAATATTAATATACAATTATGTTTTGTAAGTAATAAGTTTGTATGTTTTTATATGGAATGTAGAATATTTAGTTGAATAAAATCTGAATGTTAAGTAATTATCAATAATTATTAAAAAATTAACAAAAAAGCTGTCTAACTCATTAAATGTTTTGTTAAACAAAAATAGTAAATCACTGTTGTTTAGCGTGTTATGATATATCTATGTTAAGTTATTGTTAAAGAATTGAACATATGTTCCATTGATAAAAACATTAGTTTCCCTATTAATCTCTCTATTTGACAATATTTGTAGTCGAACTTTAACTAAATAAATATGAAAATTAAACTACTTGAAAGAAGGCTATTAAAAAAATGGCATCTCAAGGCTTTTTTAATCGTGTTGTTTTGTTCTTTTGGAATAAATACAATACAAGCACAAGACGTAACCGTTAAAGGAAAAGTAACAGGGGATGGCGAGCCTTTGGCAGGAGCAAGTATAATTGTTCTTGGTACTTCGAAAGGAGCTGTTTCTGATTTTGACGGTAATTTCGAAATTGTTGCTAGCACAAATAGTACTCTACGTGTTAGCTATTTGGGCTATGTTGACGTAGATGTAAAAGTTGATGGGCAAACCACAATCAATGTTGATCTGAAAGAAGACGCAGCAGCTTTAGATGAAGTTGTTGTTGTTGGTTACGGTACACAAAAACGTAAGGAAATTACAGGTGCTGTTGGACAGGTCAAAAATGAAGATCTTGTATTAAATGCAACTGCTGATTTAGGTACTGCACTACAAGGTTCTATTGCTGGTGTAAACGTTACAGCATCTAGTGGTCAACCTGGAGCTGAGTCCAACATCCTTATTCGTGGTATTGGTTCTGTTTTTGGACAAAATACACCATTGTATGTTGTAGATGGTATTCCTTTTGACGGAGATCCTAAACTGAGTATCGACGAAATTGAAGTTGTAGATGTTTTAAAAGATGCAGCTTCAACAGCAATTTATGGTACTAGAGGTTCTAATGGTGTAATTTTAATTACCACTAAGAAAGGTAAAGAAGGTATAATGAAAATGAATTTACACTCTTGGTATGGATTACAATCCATTACTTCGGGTGTTCCTTTAATGGAAGTAGAAGATTTTCTTTATACTGTACACTTAAGAGGTAATACTTTAAACGGAACGTTTTTTGGTAATACATGGACACCTATCACACAGGGTGTACACCAATTAACAAACAATACTGATTTGAATGACTTGATTCTTAACGATAGTTCTCCAATTCAAAATCATAATTTGAGTATCTCTGGTGGTAAAGACGGTTTGGCTTACAATATTAATGCATCATTCTTTAACCAAGATGGTATGTTAATTAGCTCTAAGTATGATAGATTTAATATACGTGCTAATACGCAGTATAGAAAAGGAAAGTGGACTGTTTCTACAGGTATGGGATTCCGTATTGAAGAGAGAGACAGAGAGCCATTTCAACTATTATTACAAGCTAGTAGATATAGTCCATATTCTCAATTGCTAGATCCAGATGCAACTGAGATTGTTAATCCTGGTGCTTCTACTGCAAATGATGCAATAAATATTTCACAGAACCAACAAAGGTTACAACAAACTGATAGAGATAATGTTGATAGTTTTGATGCTAATGCAACATTGAAGTATGATATTACAGATAATTTATCATACACAGCTCGTTTTGGTTTGAATATATCAAATGGAACTAGACGTATAATAAATCCATTATTTGTTCAAAGAAATGAAGATGGAGAAATAACACCACCTGCACAACTTTCTGGTATTAGAGAAATTTATGCTAGAAGAACAAAGGAGACTTTTGAGAATTTCATCAACTTTAAAAAGAGTTATGGTAATCATAATTTTAATTGGACAGGTTTATTCTCAGCGGAAAAATCTTTCGCAAGAAGTACATTTGCAGACAGAAGAGAGTTTGTAAGTAATGAAGTAACTGAATTAGGTGCAGCTTTAGGTGTTTCTGATGTAGGTAATAATGGTGGTCGTTGGAACAATAGAACTATAAAGTTAATTGGTTTAATGACGCGTTTGCAATATAACTACAAAGGAAAGTATTTATTTAGCGCTGCAGTAAGACGTGATGGTTCTTCACAATTTAGTCCAGACTTTAGATGGGGTACTTTCCCTTCTGCATCTGTAGGTTGGAATGTTTCAGATGAACCATTCTGGCAGTCACTCAAACGAGTTGCTACTTCACTTAAGTTAAGAGCTGGATATGGTCAGGTAGGTAATGAAGGATTTGAGCCTTTTAGTAATCAAGCAACTATTGTAATAGAAAGAGATGCTGTTTTTGGACCAGAAGATTCAGATGCATTAATTACAGGTGCAATTCAAGAGCGTTTTGCTAATGACAAAGTAAAATGGGAAACATCTATTTCTAGAAATGCAGGTTTTGAATTAGGTTTATTCAAAAATAAATTAAATGTCTCAGCTGATTTCTACAAAGAAAATAAAGAAGATTTATTATTACCACTTTTATTACCACCATCAACAGTTGGAGCGCAAAACTCAACTGTAGTTATTAATGTTGGTGATATGGTAAACCAAGGAATGGAATGGGGTCTTAATTACAAGCATAGTGGGGCATTTTCTTGGAACGTAGGAGCTACATATACTAAGAATACTAATGAAGTAACACGTATGGCAGGTGCCAATAAGCAATTGTTTTTAACAGGTAGTACTGTAGTACAGGGAGTACCTAATGAGGATTTAGTATCTGTTGTTGCTGAAGGATTTCCTGCTGCTTCTTTCTTCTTAATAAAGACTGATGGAATAATTAGTACACAAGAAGAATTAGATGCTTATAATCCATTAGTTGGAGGAAATGCTAATCTTGGAGATTTAAGATATGTGGATGCGCCAACAGTTGATACTGATGGAGATGGTATTCCTGATGCTGGTGACGGTATTATCAATTTAGATGATAGACAATTTGCTGGTGGAGGTTTACCGGAATTTGAAATGGGATTAAACTTTGGAGCAAACTATAAGAATTTTGATTTCGCAATGCAATGGTATGGTGCTTTTGGAGGTGAAGTAATGAACGGTAGTAAAGCGTTTGCATACAAATCTGGACGTCATCAAGATTTAGTACATCAATGGTCTCCACAGAACCCAACATCTTTAATTCCTAGAGATCGTGGTCGTGATCATGAGAACTTTAGAGGCTATACAGACTTATGGTTAGAAGATGCAACTTTTGTTAGATTACGTAATGTTGCCGTTGGATATACTATTCCTAAGGATGCTTTAGAGAAGCATGGTATATCTAATATGAGATTATATCTTTCTGCTCAAAATCCAATTACTATTACTGATTATACTGGTTTTGATCCAGAAGTTGGTAACAATGGGTTTAGTTCTAGAGGTTTAGATAGAGGTAGTTATCCAATCAGTTCAAGTTTTAGATTTGGAGTACAACTTGCCTTTTAACTAAAAAATGGTTATTTTTATGAAAAAAACAGAAAATATTAATACTAACAACTTGCAATTATGAAAAAGATGACATTAAAAAAAACAGTTTTTTTGTTAGTAACTTCATTATTTATTTTTGGCTGTGCCGAAGATTTTTTAGAAGAGACTAACCCTGTTGAACTTTCCACAGATAGCTTCTGGTTAAACATTGATGATCTTGAAACTGGTTTGACTTCCGTTTACAACGCGTTTAAAGATGGAAATGTTTTGAGAATTAGTGATGAGTACAATAGGAGTGATATGACTTTCCCAGGATGGGGACGTCCAAACACAAGTAATGTATATTGGTTACAAACATTTAACAACTCTTCAGGAGGGCCTAATGGAAAATGGACAGCTTTGTACAAGGGAATTTTTAGGGCTAATCAAGTTCTAGAAGCTGCAGAACGTTTATATCCAGATTTTACTGGCGAAACACAAGAAAGAGCAGATTTAGTTATTGCTCAGGCTAGAGCATTTAGAGGTTTATTTTATTTCTATTTATACACAGGATTTAATAACGGATCCGTGCCTATCTTTGATTTTGTACCGAAAACTCAAGAAGAATTTTATCAATCAATAAGTCCTGCAGCTACTGTTCAAGATTTCTATTTAGCAGATTTAGAATTCGGTGCTAATAATTTACCTATGGCATATGATGAAGGTAAAGCTGGAAGATTAACTTCAGGTACTGCTTTAGCTCTTTTAGGTAAAAGCTACTTGTATGATGCTAATTATACTATGGCAGCTCAATATTTCAAAACGATTATTGATGAGCATCCATATGCATTAACACCAGATATCGGCAGTAACTTTACGACAAGAGATGAGTTTAATTCAGAATCTATATTAGAAATTGGATATTCTTTAAACTATAAAGAGGAAATTAGTCCTTATGGACAAGACCAAAACTCAAGTACAATTAACTTTACTTTTGCGCCTGCTAACAGAGGAGGTTGGAGAAGCGTATATCCATCTATTTGGTTAAACGTTGAGTATAGAAATGAGCCATTAGATATGGTAGACCCAAGAAACACAGTTACTGCACCTGTATTACAGGCAAATGGCTTACCGCAAGTTGACGAAAACGGTGAAATTGTTATGGAGATTAGACCAAGAAGATTCTCTTTAAGAACATCTGCTTCAATTGCCATACCAGATGATGAGGATACAGATTATTATTTAGGAACTTCAGCACAAGGAGGTGTTTATAATAACTCTGAACATTCTTACTACAGAAAAATGACCAATTGGGATATTGCGGAAAGTGAAAGAGATATATCTTCAACATTTCCACGCTCTGGTGTAAATGTTAGAGTTATCCGCTTAGCAGATGTATATTTAATGTATGCAGAAAGTTTAATTGCTGGAGGAACAAATAATGGAGGAGTAGAGGAAGCTTTAGTATATGTAAATAGAGTTAGAAGACGTTCTGCTGTTAGACTTTTAGGTTTAGATGGCACTGGAGAATTCCCTATTAACGAGCATGATAATATTCAGCACACAGCATCTTCATTGATGGATCATTTGATGTATGTTGAAAGACCATTAGAGTTATCGATGGAAGGAAATGCTATCAGAACATTAGATATGCGTCGTTGGGGTATCACTAAAGATAGATTTGCAGATTTAGCAACAAAGCAATATTGGAGTGATAATTACCCATTCGAAGATGATAAAGGTGACCCAGCAACGAGATGGGGTTCTATTGTTTTAACTGAATCCAATGGAAATGATCCTAAACCACAATGGACAGAGTTTGAACAAGCTGCAGTTAATTATATTGAAGATTTGCATGGATACTGGCCAATACCTAACAGTGAGGTAACTGCTAATCCTAATCTTAATCTTTGATAATCAATAATTTAAGTAGGTGAAGTTATTTTAAATTACAAATTAAGAAACATGAAAAAAATCAATATAAAAATAAAATTTCTTGCAGTATTTGTCTTACTAGCTTTAATATTTACAGCTTGTAATAATAATGATGATGAATACGAGCAGCCAAACTCATTTTCAGATGTAGGTTGGTATGTAGGGTATGCGGTAAACCCTTTGCCGGATACATTATTAACTAATAAAGATGACTATATCACGTTTTCAGATTTATCTCAAAACGCTACAAGTCATAAATGGGAAATAGGTTCAGGTAACTTATTTTTAGATCATCCAATTCAACGTTTGGATTCTATATTCGATGACAAAGTGATTGGATCGGGTTCAATAACAGACAAAACAGTTAGTGTTTGGTTTAGAAGATCAGGATATCAGCATGTTAAGTTGGTAAATACATTTGCTGAACCTGTAACTTTTAGAGGACCAGATGGAGAAACTATAGAGTCGCAAGCTGCAAGTGATCAATGGTTAATTGAAAAAACCTTTGTTGTAGATGTTTATGATACTATAGTCCCAACAATTAGAATTGAACAAAAAGGTATTGTTCGTAATCACTTGAGTACTACAGACACTATTTATGTTGAAGCTGGAGATTCTTTAGAATTTTTTGATGAAACTGCAATTGGTAGACCTGATGATTGGAATTGGAATGTTGCTGGATCTTCGAGCTTTGAGCAAAATCCTTCAATTATTCTAAAGAAGTTAGGTGTATTTGCTGAGAATACAGTAACCATGCGTAGAGCAGGAAACAATATACCTGGAGACTGGGAAAATTATAAAATACCAGTTCCAATTCGTGTAATCCCTTCTAGTCAGCCATTTGTTAAGTTTGGAGATGCCTATGAATTAGAAGATGAAACAATTATTGTTCCATTTAACGGAGAATTTGCTCCTTTCATTAATCAAGAACAATATTTTACTGTATTACTTGATGGATCAACACCATTACAAATTGCTTCAGTAGGAGTGAATGCAGATGATGCTACACTTTTAGAAATAAGACTTTCTGAGCCTATTTTTGCTGCAGATAATATTACTGTTAGTTATGATGGGAATGGTACATTACAATCTACAGACACACGATCTCCTGAAGCTTTTACAGATCAACCAGTAACAATGTTTGCTGTAAACATAGCACCACTTGAATGGACTATGGAAGACGCTGCTAGAACAGCTTGGGTATCTACTAATGATCCTATTGCTGAGTATTCCAATGAACGTGCAGCAGAAGGTGAGTATAGTATTAAACTTAATAGCTCAGGACCTTTTGCACGTATGTCAATTGAAGACCATCCAGTAGAAATTCCTGAAGCGGGTAATTATACAATTACTTGGTGGATGTATATTGATTCTTCTACTACGGCAACATCTTATGGCCCTTGGTTCTACTGGAATGGAGGTAACCAACAATTCTGGCAACCAATTCGTCAAAACTGTTGTGGTGGACCTCATCCTTTAGATACTTGGTTCCAACAAACAAGACAACAAGATTTAGATGCTGGACCCGCTTATTTCACAATGAGGGTTAATGGTGATGCTCTTATGTATTTTGATAATGTACAAGTATTTAAGACAGAGAGTAGATAATAATATAGCATATTACTTTTTTAAATATTTTATTAAGCCTGTTTGTTTTCAAACAGGCTTTTGTTTCTACTGTAATTTTTTTAACTTCATTTTATAAACTAGTAACTAATATAAATCTAAATTGAGAAGAGTTTTTTTATATATAGTTTTTGTATCCTTATTTTGTGTTCAAGGTTTTTCTCAAAACTTTAATCGTATTGAAGACCTTGTAGGTTTGGGTATTCTTGAAGAAAATAATGGAGCCGCAGTTGCTGATTATGATGGAGATTTAGACTTAGATATTTTTGTAGTAGCAAAGAGTAAAGATTCAGAATTTAATCAGTTTTCTCAGAGTAAATTACTACGTAATAATAGTAATGGTACATTTACAGATGTAACTGAAGCTTCGGGCCTTACAAATTTACTATTACCAGATGAGTCTGATTTCGATGGGGCAGATTCTGATGGTTTTAAAAATGGAATTTCCTGGGGAGACTATGATAATGATGGTTTTCCCGATATATTTTTTACTCACTCTTTAAAAGTACAGTTATTTCATAATGAAGGGAATGGGACTTTTATTGATGCTACAGAAAGTTCAGGAATAAACTTCTTAAACGATTGTTTAAATACTGGAGCTACATGGTTTGATGTTAATAATGATGGCTTTCTAGATATGTACCTTATGGATTGGGGGAGATGTACATCTAATATTTTATATATAAATAACCAAGATGGAACATTCACTAATCGTACAGAGGAATACTTTGGGACTACTGTATCTACGCCATCTTTTACCGGAATTCCTTTTGATTTTAATTCAGATGGTTTTATTGATATGTATGTTAGTCAAGATTTGGATGAACCTAATGAATTATTTATAAATAATGGAGGTTTGTCTTTTTCTGAAAATGCTGAAAGTTTTAGTTTAGATAGTAGAAAAGATGATATGGGAATGGCTATTGGCGACTATAATAATGATGGTCATTTTGATTTATTTATAGCCACAATAAGAGAAAATCCTTTATATAAAAATAATGGGGATAATACATTTACGGATGTTGCGTCAACTTATGGCCTGGTCAATACAGGTTGGGCTTGGGGGCCTATATTTGCAGATTTTGATTTAGACGGTGACGAAGACCTCTTTGTAACAAATGGCTATAAATTAGACATACCAATCCAACAAAGAAATTTCTATTTTGAAAACCGATATGCTCAAGGTCAAGATAGATTTAACGATATAACTGCAATTTCTGGGTTTACAGATGAAGCTACAAGTGTTACTCCAGTAACTTTTGACTTTGATAATGACGGAGACTTAGATTTATTTGTGACAAATAGCGATAAAAAATCACATTTTTATGAAAACACAATCATTAATCATGATACAGCAGTAGATGCAAATTGGTTAAAGGTTGCACTCCAAGGTACAGTATCTAATAGAGATGCTATAGGAACAATAGTTAGAGTTATGACTGCTAATGGGGCTTCTTACAGATATAAAAGCGGGATTTCTTTTTTCTCTCAGAGTTTAAAACCATTGCATTTTGGTTTAGGAGATACAGCCGAAATCACCGAAATCATTATAAAATGGCCTTCAGGATTGGAGGAAACTTACAATAATTTTGAAACCAATCAATCTATACTTTTTATTGAAGGGAATGGATATGAAAGCTATAATATACCCGAAGTAAATAGAATTACTGGTTGTACAGATCCTAAATCATGTAATTACAATCCATTAGCTACTATTTCTGATAATTCATGTAATTATTTACCAGCAACTGAAATTATTGGAGCTAACAGCACTAGTGTATTAAGTGTAGAAACATATTCATATACTTCTTCAAATGCTAATAGCAACTTTTCATGGCAAGTTGAAGGAGGCGAAATACTTAGTGGACATAATACCAACTCTATCACAGTTAAGTGGGGTATGGTAGAAAAGGGAAGTGTTTCTGTAGAAGAGAATGATGGATTATGTTATAGTCAAAAAATTGATTTAGAAGTAACACTCTCTGCAAGTGATTTTATTGATGGCGAAGGGTATTCTATAGCTCGTTTATGGAACGAGGCTTTATTGCATGCCATTAGGGAAGATTTTGCTAGACCAACTGTACATGCTAGAAACTTATTTCATACTAGTGTTGCGCTTTACGATGCATGGGCAATTTATGATGAATCAGCAAGAACTTATTTATTAGGTAATACAGTTAATGATTTTGTAAGCACTTTTAATGACGACTTTACTCCAAATGAAACTATAGATATCGCAAGGAATAAAACCATGAGTTATGCAGCTTACCGTTTGCTTTCGCATAGATTTAAGGATTCTCCAGGTTACGAAGTATCTCAAAGCCTTTTCGACTATTTAATGGAAGAATTAGGGTACGATATCAGTAATGATGCTTTAGATTATTCTGAAGGGGATGCAGCAGCTTTGGGTAATTTTATTGCTAGAGCTTTAATAAACTATGGAAACGGTGATGGTGCAAGAGAACAAACAGGGTATAATAATGCATTTTACACACCAGAAAACGACCCTCTATTTCCTGCCAGATCTGGGAACCCGAATTTAACCGATCCTAATAGATGGCAGCCCTTAAGTTTAAATGAATTTATTGATCAAAGTGGTAATTTAATTCCTGGATCAACCCCAGAATTTTTAAGTCCAGAATGGGGTAATGTTAAAACATTTGCACAAGATAATACATCAAAAACCTCACATACAAGAAATGGAAACTCATATAATGTATACCATGACCCATTAGATCCTCCATATTTGAATCTCAATAATTCTGATGCCTCAAGCGATGCTTATAAATGGGGATTCTCGTTAGTTTCTGTATGGGGAGCACATCTTGATCCTAACGATGGTGTACTATTGGATATTTCCCCAAATTCTATTGGAAACATAGCTTTAGAAGATTTGCCAACTAGTTACGAAGACTTTCCAGCATTTTATGATCTTACAAATGGAGGAGATATAGGAACAGGTTACAGTGTCAACCCTGTTACCAATGCGCCTTATGAAGAGCAATTAGTACCTAGAGGAGATTATGCGAGAGTACTTGCTGAATTTTGGGCGGATGGGCCAGACTCTGAAACACCTCCAGGACATTGGTTTACCTTACTTAATTATGTGAGCGATCACGAACTTTTAGAAAAAAGATTAAATGGAAACGGAGATACACTTGATAATTTGGAATGGGATGTGAAATCTTACTTTTTATTAGGCGGTGCTATGCACGATGCTGCAATTGCGGCTTGGAGCATTAAGGGATGGTATGATTATATAAGACCAATTTCGGCAATACGTTATATGGCGCAGTTGGGTCAGAGTACAGATAGTTCATTAGATAACTATCACATAGCAGGAATTCCTCTTCAAGCTGGTTATATAGAAGTGGTAGAGGCAGGCGACCCTTTGGAAGGTAGAACAGGAGAACATATTGGAAAAATAAAATTATATACTTGGAAAGGACACGATTATATCAATGATGTAGATACAGATACAGCCGGAGTAGATTGGATTTTAGCAGAAAACTGGTGGCCATATCAACGTCCTAGCTTTGTAACCCCACCATTTGCTGGATATGTTTCTGGACATTCAACATATTCCAGAGCAGCAGCAGAAGTAATGACACTTTTAACAGGTGATGCCTATTTTCCAGGTGGAGTTGGAGAATTTATAGCTAGAAAAAATGAGTTTTTAGTGTTTGAAGAAGGCCCAAGCGTAGATGTGAAATTACAATGGGCAACCTATAGAGATGCCTCAGACCAATGTAGTTTATCTCGAATTTGGGGTGGTATCCATCCACCCGCAGACGATATTCCTGGGCGATTAATTGGTGAAAAAATAGGAATTGATGCTTTTAATTTTGGAGTGGAATATTTTAGTGGGAAGAATTCTGGTAACATTGATACACTTGACTATGTGATATACCCTAATCCTATTGCTTCTGATGAGATTTTATCTATTTCCAATACATTAGAAACAGATACAATTCAGTTAGTAGATATGAAAGGAAGTATTGTTGAAATTGAAAATAGGCAGTATAATGAAGAAGCAAAAACTACTACTTTAGTTCTTTCAAAAAAACTTTCTGCTGGTATTTATGTTCTTAAAATCAATAATGCGAGTAGGCTAATTGTTAAATATTAGTAATAAACATTCTATTGAACATTTGTTTCTCTAAAGAGAACATAATTGTTCCTTTCAAAACCCTTTTAATCATAATTTTATAATCAAATTAACTTTAAAACTATTGTATTATGATTAAAAAACTACTTTATTTTATAACAGCCTTATGTGCTGTTTTTACTATGAATGCTCAAACAACCCTGTTTGATGGATCTACAGATACTTCTGTTGTTTTCTCTGATGGTTTTGTACAAGGGCCTGCTTATTCAACCGATGCAACTACTGGTATTGTAGCTGATGATGGGTCGGGATCTAATAATGTTATAACTATTAATAGAACAACAACAACTCCTATGGCTTGGCATTTGGTAGGTATTAATAATGCATCCCATACTCCATTAACAGGTTACGCAATAACTGCAGGGAGTGAATATATTATACTTAGCTTAAGAACTACAAAAAATACAAATGGTAATTTAGAATTTCAACTCACTAATGCTGGGGTATCTTTAACTATGCCATATATAGGAAATGGAGATGGTGCAGGAGGATTTGGTCCATGGCAAACAGTATTATTTGACTTTACTGCTCATATTGGTTCTGCTTTCAATACTAGAATTGATTTATTCTTTGATGGTCTTGATGTTTATGGACAAGACGAAAAATTTGAAATTGATAATATTATACAGGGGGATAATACATTATCTTCTAGTAATGATTTAGAATTTGAAAGGGTAAAGGTATTTCCAAATCCAACAAATGGTGAAATCAATATTTCTAGCTTAAGAGACTTTAAAACAATTACAGTGCACAACATGATAGGACAAGAAGTTAAGCGTTTTGATAGTGCTTCATCTTCAATTGATATATCTGATCTTAATACAGGGCTATACTTACTAAGAACTGATAATGGCTTTGTTCAAAAAATAATGAAAAATTAGAG
This sequence comes from uncultured Flavobacteriaceae bacterium, assembly GCA_947502975.1. Classification (GTDB taxonomy): domain Bacteria; phylum Bacteroidota; class Bacteroidia; order Flavobacteriales; family Flavobacteriaceae; genus Jejuia. Next base: position 34,793 of record CANNBV010000005.1, on the reverse strand, counting down.
CCTAATTATATTAGGTTACGTATTATAAAATCATTCAGCTAACTTTTTAGCTGGGTGATTTTTTTTAAATATAGTGTACGAGTAACCATATGTACTGTAACAAAACACATTTGTTCAATTCGTAAAATAGTATTGTAGATATATTTGTCGTTAACTTACTTATAATGTTATGTGGAATAAAAATTATCTTATTACTTCGCCCTTGCTATTGGCTTTTGTGTACTCTACTCAAGACATTAAGACAGCAAAGATTAATACTAACTTTCAAAAAAAAATTAACTAATGTTTTCGAATTTTTGTAAAGAGAAAGGCTTACAATTTCTTATAGTGAGTTTTTGGTAAGATATTTACCCCATTTCTTAGAATTTATAACTATTTATTTAATTTAAAATCGCTTAAAAAATAACTATGAAAATGATAAAACAAACTACTTTATTAATAGTTCTTTTCCTGTGTTTTAAAGTTTATGGAAAAGATATTTATGTTGCCAAGGATGGAGATGACTCCAATCTAGGTACAATGGAAAGTCCATACTTAACAATTGGAAAAGCAGCTGCAGAAGCTGTTGCTGGGGATATTGTATTTATTAGAGAAGGTACCTATGAAGAAATTCTAGCACCAGTAAACTCAGGTGATCCAGGAAACCCAATTATTTTTCAATCCTATCCAGGTGAAAAAGTAATTATAAGCGCTATGGAGTCTTTATCTGGATGGACTCAAGATTCAGGTTCAATATACAAAACAACTATACCATTTTCTTCGTTAGGGCAAGGTAACTTTGTAATGCATGAAGAAAGAGCTCTAGATCTGGCTAGATGGCCTAACAAAACTAGTGAAGATCCTTTTGAATTAGGTACTCTTAGAAATACAGGAGGTAGTGATTCAAATACTTCTAGTGGCGCCTATTTAACAGAGGGTTCAATACCTGGAATAGATTGGACAGGAGGAGCGGTATGGTTTTACGGAGATAAACCTGGTTCGGGATGGCTAGCTTGGAAAGAAACGATTACAAGCAGTTCAGCAGGTAGAGTAAATTTTAATTTGAATAAAAATCCTTCTTGGATCAGAACCTTTCATGCACCTGCAGATTTTGGAGATTTCTTTTTAGAAGGTGTAAAAGGAGCTTTAGATTATCAAAATGAATGGTATTATGATGAAGCTACAGATGAATTGTTTGTTCAACTTTCTGGAGGTGCTGCACCAGCAGATGGTTCAGTAAAAATGCGTCGACGTGAAAAAACTATAGATCTTAAGCACAAAAACTATATAGAAATTAGAAATTTAGCTGTTTTTGGTGGTTACATTAGTCTTGAAGATGATACTAGATGGACCACAAATACCAACACAACGAATAACGTATTATATGGAATTTCTTCCTTTTATGGTGGACATACCCAAGGTATTGTATCTGGTTTCAGTACAAATCTTGGTAGCGTAATTGTTGAAGGCTCTAATAATATTATTGAGAAATGTGAAATTGCTTTTGGTTCTGCATCTGGAATAAGAGTTAGAGGAAATAATCATGAAGTAAAAGATTGTAAAATTCATGATTTTAACTATTTAGGCTGTTACGATGCACCAGTTGTATTAAGAGGCTTAAATAATGGTAAGTTTATTAATAATACTGTGTTTAAGGGCGGAAGAGATGCGCTTAATTATAACGGAAGCAATAACGAAATTGCTTTTAATGATATTTCTCGAAGTAACTTAATTGCAGATGATTGTGCTTTGTTCTACACAGTAGGTTTACAGCCCAATACTGAGATCCATCATAATTGGTTTCATGATGCCGCTTCAAGTGGTGACAAATCAAAAGCTGCTGGTATTTATTTAGATAATGACGCAGAAAGCTTCAGTGTTCATCATAATGTTGTTTGGAATACTGAGTGGTCGGCAATTCAAATTAATTGGGATGGTAAAGATTTAGATATTTTTAATAACACTCTATGGAATGCCGATAAAGAAATGGGAGCTTGGCATAAAGATGGTACCGCTTTCACTAATGTTAAGGTATGGAATAATCTAGGTTTTCAAGGTGATTGGGAACCACAGTCAGATAAACAAAACAATTTAGTGGTAGATGCTACTGTATATACAAATGTAGCAAACGGTGATTTTACTTTGAACCCTAGTTCTAGTCCTATAGATCAAGGACGAGTTATTACAGGAATTACTGATGGGTTTGAAGGCGCTAATCCTGATGTTGGTGCTTATGAGTTTGGTGGTGATAACTGGGTTGCAGGCATTACTTGGGATGATACTTTTGGCCCTACAGGATCTGGATGTTATAATCTACCAGGAGAAGATTGTTTAGTCATCCCAGCTGATGATTTAGATGTTGATGGTGTTAAAAATGAATTTGATGAATGCCCAGACACTCCTCTTGGCGCTACGGTTAATGCAAAAGGTTGTGAAATATTTGTGCTTCCTGCAAATAACTTTAGTGTATTGGTAAAAGGTGAAGATTGTGCTGTAAGCAATAATGGATCTATAGCAATTAATTCTATCGCTTCTAATTACGATTTTACAGCTACTATAGAGGGCACTACAATATCTCAGAATTTTACAACTTCAGCAGTGATGAATGATTTACAGGCAGGAGATTATACCATTTGTATTACAACTACTGAGAATGCAGATTATAAACAATGTTTTGATGTCACTATTACCGAGCCTGAAGGGTTATCCGTAACCAGTAAGCTTAATAGTGATAAAAAGACAGTAACTTATACTATGTCTGGAAGTTCTAATTATACGGTGAATTTTAATGGTGAGGAGTTTGTTACTGCGGATTCGACTATTGAATTATATTTAGAAACAGGTGCTAATTCGGTAGAGATAAAGGCTGAGAAAGATTGCCAAGGTAAGTTTGAAGATACTTTATTCTTTAATCAGATAGTTGGCTACCCAAATCCATTTACAGATGGATTAACAATTGATTTAGGGTTAGAGACATCAGCATCATTAAAAATCTATAATACTTTAGGAGCCTTAGTTTATGAAAAAGAGCATAAACCACTTAATCATCAGGTAAACTTAGATACAAGTTTCTTAAAAGAAGGTATGTATGTAATTTCTGTTGAAACCAAAGAGACATCAAAAAGGATAAAAGCATTAAAAATTTCAAAATAAAACAGTTATGTTAAAAGATAATATAAATAAAGTACTATTTTTAGTTGTAGCGGTAGCAATGTTTAATTGTGGAGGAAGTGATTCAGGCGGCGATAATGGTGGAGGTGATAAAATATTACCACCAGAGGCGGCAAGTTTAGTATCTCCCGTTAATAACGAGGAATGTAATCAAGGTAATTCGGTTTCTGATACGGAAAGCAATGTAAGATTTGAATGGAATAGAGCAGCAAATGCTACGAGCTATACCGTAATATTGAAAAATTTAGACACAGACGGTACTGAGGAATTTACTAGTAGTGCCAACATCACAACTATAAAATTACTAAAAGGAGTGCCTTATTCTTGGCAAGTAGTGTCAAAATCTAATAAAACTACAACTACTGCTAGTAGTGAAACTTGGCGTTTTTATAATGCAGGCGAAGGAGTAAGCAACTATGCGCCGTTTCCAGCAGATTTAGTGAGTCCTGCCATGGGCAGTACAACAAGTGCTACAGTAAGTTTAGAATGGACAGGTAGTGATATAGATAATGATATAGAGGACTATAAGGTGTATTTAAGCACATCTACTCCACCAACAGATTTACAAGCTACCACAACCGATACTAGTCTAAGCAACATAACACTAGCAGCAGATACAGTACATTATTGGAGGGTAGTAACTACTGATACAGAAGGTAATAACTCGCAATCTCCAATTTTTGAATTTAGAACTGAATAAAATCGTGTTTAGATTTTAATAAGATACCCAAGCTAATGATTTATCAAATAATCATTAGCTTTTTTTATATGACAATAAATTAAGCTGAAATGAAATTAAAATTAACTTTTCTTATTACATGTTTTACTATAGTTTATGGTGTTTCACAAAACCCTTTAGTAACACATATTTACACAGCTGACCCTACAGCACGTGTATTTGATGGTAAATTGTACTTATATCCGTCGCACGATATTGTGCCAGATAATGGAGTAGAGGCACCTCGCTTTTGCATGCCTGATTATCATATGTTTTCATTAGAAAATGGAAATACATGGAAAGATTATGGCGTTATTTTAGACCAAAATGAAGTGCCTTGGGGAAAGAAGAATTCTTATGGTATGTGGGCGCCAGATTGTATAAAAAAAGGAAACACTTATTACTATTACTATCCTGCTGCACCATCAGATGATTCAGCGTTTAGAAGGATAGGTGTTGGTACTTCTAAAAGTCCTACTGGTCCATTTAAATGGGAAAAGGATTATATTAAAGGGGTATCAGGAATTGATCCAGGACTTCTAATTGATGATGATGGAAAAGCATATATGTATGTTGCTAGTGGAAAAACATTACAAGTTGTCAGGTTAAAAGATAATATGAAAGAAATTGATGGTGAAGTTATTCAAATTGAAGGACTACCAAAAGGTTATATGGAAGGTCCATTCCCGTTCAAATATAATGATATGTACTATCTAACATTTGCACATGTTTTTCCAGATGAAGGCTATACTATTGCCTATGCTGTGAGTAAAAACCCAACAGGACCTTTTGTTTATAGTGGAAAAATAATGGATAATATTGATAATGGTACAAATCATCATTCTGTAGTAAATTATAATGGTAAATGGATTTTATTCTACCATTGGTGGGATATTAGCGGGTATAATAAATTACGTTCAATGCGAGCAGATTATATGGAATTTAAAAAAGATGGTAGTATTAAGAAAGTGAAGCCAACATTAAGAGGCATCTTAAATCCAAAAGTTGGAGATACAATTCAAGTAGATAGATATAGCGATATTTCTGGAGCTAAAACAGCATTTGTTGGAGGTAATGAGCCCAAAGGATGGATGGTCTGTGATACAAAAATGATGAGTAACGTTAGATTTAATGGTGTAGATTTTGGAAATGATGAGGCGAAAAAATTACAAGCTCGAATAGCATGTGGACAGCGAATTGGAAGTTTTGAAGTAAGATTAAATAATCCAAAAGGTAAGTTAATTGCTGAATTTCCTGTAGAATTTACAGGAGGATGGAATACTTGGAAAACAATTGAAACTGATCTTTTGGAAAGTGTATCAGGAATTCAGGATATTGTAATGGTTTTCAAATCTGAATGGGGAGCCACAAAAATTGTAAATTTAAATTGGCTGCTTTTTAAAAATTAAAATTTTAAAATATGAAGTATATAATAATCGTATTATCATGTTTATTTAGCACAATTATAGTTGGGCAAAATAAACCCAATGTAATTGTGGTACTTGCAGATGATATTGGTACTGGTGATATTTCTCATTACCGTAGGCTTCAGTCTAAAAAAGTAATAGTAGAAACGCCAACTTTAGATAAACTGTCACAAGAAGGTATAATATTTACAGATGCACATTCGCCAGCAGCATTATGTGCGCCAACAAGATATGCAATAATGACGGGCAATCATTGTTACCGAAGTTATGCGCCTTGGGGAGTTTGGGGTAGTTATCAACCTTCGCCAATTGAGCAAAATCAGCTAACTTTAGGGAGATTAATGAAGCGCGCGGGCTATACAACTTCTTTTTTTGGTAAGTGGGGTTTTGGAATGGATTTTAGTAGAAAAGGTAAACCAAACGAAGTATATAGAAGCCCTAGAAAAGAACATGAAATTGATGTAGATATAAGAAGGGTAATTGATAAAGGTCCTCAGCAAAATGGTTTTGATTATAGTTTCATGTATCCAGCGGGGATACAAGCAGAGCCTTATGCCGTTTATGAAAATGGTATCATGAAGCCGCTGAATACAGATTCTGAAATAGCACTTATTACCAAAAAATATGCTACAAGTTTAGGTTTTAAGTTAGATAAAAAAGAAGGTTTGGGAGATAGTAATTGGAATCCGTATAACGCAGGTTCTTTGTTGGTTGATAATGCCATTCAATTTATTGAGGGTAATAGTAATAAAAAGGCTCCATTCTTTATGTATTATTGCTCTCAAGCAGTACATAAACCGCATACACCATCAAAAGAGCTAGCTGGAAAAAAAATAGCAGGAACAACGCCATCTAATCATTTAGATATGGTCAAAGAGTTGGATGTTCAAATGAGTATGTTAGTTAATACTTTAAAAAGACAAGGTATATATGATAATACTTTGATAATTTTTACTTCTGATAATGGCGGATTGCAAATAAAAAAAACATTAGAGGCGGGGCATAATTCTAACGGTATTTATCGAGGAGGAAAAAATCAAGCTTATGAAGGAGGTACAAGAGTACCATTTATTGTATGGTGGCCTAGTAAAATTGAATCAGGTAAAGTATCAAACACGCCTATTTTAGGAATTGATATAATGGCTACTCTAGCAGACATAACTAACCAAAATATTATGGATAGTGAAGCTATGGACTCATCAAGTTTAACACCATTATTTTTTGATGAAAACAATACTGATGTTCATGACTATTTAATTACCCAGGCAGGAACAGGTAAAGAAGTTATGATTACTCAAAATGGCTGGAAACTAATTATGAAAGTTGATAAAAAAGATCGTACTAATAAAATAATTCTACCATATGCTTTATTCAATTTAAACAAAAATATTGAAGAGCGTGAGGGTGAAAACTTAATAAACAATAAGACTCATAGAGATAAAGTTGAACAGTTGTTCAAACTTTATACAACTACTAGGGCCACTAAAATAAAAACAGGAATACGTTAAAATTTTTGTTGTATAGATGATTTGTTTTGCTGTCTTACATATTCGCTAGGTTTAACTCCAAATTGCTTTTTAAAACATTTAGCAAAATAAGAAGATGTATTAAAACCAGTCATGTACATAATTTCCTTTACAGACAAATCACTTTGTTCAAAAAGCTGGACAGCACGTTTCAAACGAATGTTTCTTATGAACTCACTAGAGGATAATCCAGTTATTTCCTTAAATTTCTTATAAAGGTTTGTTCTACTATATCCCATTTCTTTTACAAGCATTTCCACATTAAAATCAGTATTCATCATATGTTTCTCAACAATTTCAATAGCTTGGTTTAAAAACCGTTCATCAACAGATGTTACCGTAATCTCTTTAGGTTGAAGTGTAATATCTAAATTGAATTTATTTCTTAGTTCTTCTCTGTGACTCAGTATATTAGAAAGTTTAAGTTCTAATAATTCAATATCAAAAGGTTTTCTGATATATGCATCTGCTCCAGTTTTTAAACCAGCTATTTCATTTTCTTGTGAAAGTTTTGCGGTCAACATCACAACAGGAATATGGCTCGTTTCCTTTTTTGTTTTAATGATTTTACACAGTTCTATCCCATCCATTACTGGCATCATAACATCAGTAATAATAATTTTAGGAGAAATATTTTGCAAAAGTTCTAGTGCTTTAGCTCCGTTATTGGCAGTATAGATCGTGTATTGATTTTTTAGTGCTTGTTTAATAAAAGTTCTAATATCCTCATTATCGTCAACTATTAATAAAACTGGAGTTTCTGTATTTGACTTTGTAAGACTTTCATCTACAATTTCGTCATTAATACTTATAGCTAAAGAATCAGACTCGGATGATCTAACCAGAAAATCACTTTCTGTGGAATCTTTACAAGTAATTTCTGGGATATTAGAATATGCTTTTTTCTCTCTAGGCAATTTCACAATAAATGTTGTGCCTGCACCAATTTCACTTTCAACATTTATACTACCTTGATGGAGTTTCACCAAACTTTTTACAAAAGCCAATCCAATCCCCATACCTTTCGCATCTTTTCTGTCTTCATTTTTTTCTGAGAAAAAACGTTTAAAGATATTTTTAACTTTGGTTTCATCCATTCCGCTTCCAGAATCTTTAACCTCAATTACAACATAGCTTAACCCATTGGTGCTTTCTCCTTCAGTATTAGTGGATGAGATATTTACATTAATAATTCCACTTTCAGGTGTGAACTTAAAAGCATTAGAAAGTAAATTATTTATAATTTTTTCAATAGCATCATGATCAAACCAAGATTTTATGGCATTATCACTAGTATTGATATTAAATGCAATTTGTTGTTTCCTCGCCATAAACTGAAAAGGTTCACTTACTTCTTTAATGAAATTAACTATGTTGCCATTTCTCATAACCAAACGCATTTTTCCTTGGTTTATCTTTCTGAAATCTAGCAGTTGAGAAATAAGCCGAAGTAAATAATCTGCGTTTTTTTGCATCAATTTATATTGCTCTTGTCTGTATTCACCATCTAATTTATCTCCTTGTTTTTGTAAGTATTTTAGAGGGCCTTGGATTAAAGTTAAAGGCGTGGTGAATTCGTGAGTAATATTGGTAAAAAACTCTAATTTAATACGTTGTAATTCTTCATTTTTTTCTTTTTCTATATGCTCCAGTTCTAGTGAATGTTTTTTTGATGTTTTAATGATAGTAAAACGTCGATAGAGTAAAAGCAAACTCAGCAGTAGTAAGCCATATATAAGAAAGGCCATTTTAGTTAAATAGTATGGTGGAGCAATAGTGATTTCTATTGTTGAAGGTGTTGAATCCCAAACATCATCATTGTTTGATGCTTTTACCCTTAGTGTATATGTATTAGGTGATAAATTCGTATAAGTTGCAAACCGTCTATCAGAATCAGTATAAATCCAATCCTTATCAAATCCTTCAAGCATATATAAAAAATTGTTTTTTTCTGGAGCAGAATAGTGAAGTGCTGCAAATTCAAACGAAAAACTATTTTCTTTATATTTTAAATCTATGCTACTGGTATTATTGATAGGTGTTTTTAAAACCACTCTATTGTTTATTGTATCTCCAACTTTTACAGGCTTATTAGAAATGGAAAAACCTGTAATAATGGTTTCTGCTTCAATAGGGTTGTCTTTTATGTTTTTAGGGCTAAATACATTGAATCCATTTATACCACCAAATATAAGCTCTCCATTATTGCGTTTAAGTCTTGCAAGTTCTTGAAATTCATTGTCTTGCAAACCATCATTTGCGTCATAATTTTTGAAAGTTTCGTTTTCAGGATTAAATCTAGAAAGTCCCTTATTAGTGGATAACCATAAATTATTATTGTTGTCTTCAAGTATGCCTTTTACAACATCATTTGGTAGTCCGTCACTGGCCTTATAACTTATAAATTTTGCTGGTGTATCTGCAGTAGGAGGTATATATTTGTTTATCCCACCTCCAAATGTCCCTATCCAAATAGTACCATTTTTACTTTCAAAAAGCTCAAGAATATAATTATGACTTATACTTGTCTTATTTTCAGTATCATTAATAAAAATATTGAATTTAGGATTTTTCAGATATTTTTCTTCTTTAGGTAGCATGGAAAGCCCTTTACCAGTTGCAAACCAAAGATTTCCATTTTTATCTTCTAGAATATTCCTTATGATGTTATCAGAAATACTAAAATTATCTCTCGTACTATGAGATAATACATCTTTTTCGTAATCATTAGATTCTTTATTAAAAACCCATCTTAGCACACCTTGGCTATAGCTTCCTATCCATAAATTTTTATCCTTGTCTTCTAAAATTGAGAATATGCTTCCTGCAGTGTTTGAAAAAACAGGATTATTATTTTGTTGTATTTTATTTGGGTCAGTAATATCGAGTTGAAACAAAGTAGCTCCACTTTCTCCACCCAATAATAAAATTTTCTTACCGTTTCTTTCGATTTCCTCAATAGCAAATATATTTCTGATATTTGAAAACTTATTAAAGCCTTCATAGAATTGGGTTGGGTTTCCTTTTGGAAGCATATTTAGTTCTCCACCTTCAGTACCAAACCATATATTCTCGTTACTATCTTCGTATATTGCACGTATTTTATCGTAACTAAGGCTATTTGGATTTAAACTACTCTTAATATGATTAAATTGTTTTCGGTTTGGGTCAAATTTATTAATTCCTCCACCATTTGTACCAATCCATATATTTTCGGTTTTATCTTTATATAGAGCTCTTACTATATTTTTGCTTAAAGAATTTTCTTTTTGAGGATGATAAGTATATCTATTGTTAAATTCAATTTTTTTATTTGACGGGTTAATTTTAAACTCAAATAAACCATTACCTGTTCCTGCCCAAATCATTTTATTGTGTAGTAAAATACTAGAAAAAGTTGTACCTCCTGAGTTAGTATATACTAATGAAGTGTTCAAAGGGTTACTATTCAAATCTAAAGATTGTAAGCTGTTATTTACACTTACCAACAGTTGACCTTGTGTAGTTTCAGCAATACTCCTTATCTGAGAGTATGTAAAGGCAGAAAGTATAAAACTTTTTTTTCCGTTTTCTGATTCATTAAGCTTAAATAAGCCTCTTCCAGTCCCCACCCATACTTGATTTTTACTATCTTCAAAAACACAATATGTATTTGGTATTAGGCTTCCTCTATTTACAAACTCAAAATGTTCAAACTCTAAAGTACCTTGTTTACTTGGTTCTGCAAAGCTAACACCATTGAGTGTTGCGACCCATAAACGTTTTTTAGAATCAAACAATAGACCGTTAATTTGATTATTACTTAAACTTTTAGGATTATTAGGGTCGTTTAAATAATGTGTAAAAGTTTCGGTTTTCTTATCAAAATAATTTAAGCCATAACCTGATGTACCTATCCATAAATTTCCGTTTTCATCTCCTGTGAGTGCAAAAATAAGGTTGCTACTTATGCTCTTGGGATTGTTAGATTCTGGATTATATACTTTAAAATTATAACCATCATACCTATTAAGGCCATCATGAGTCCCAAACCACAGTAAGCCTTGATTGTCTTGGTAGATGCAATTCACATCATTTTGAGACAAACCATCATCTGTACCTAAATGTTCGAAGAATGCATCATTTTTTACTTCTTGGGCCTTTACTAATGAAAGATTCCCAATAAAAATAATACAGCATATAATGTTTAAAAAGTTCTTATTAATTTTCAAGGAGCTATTTTTTATTTTAACTAATAAATCAAAGATACCTATAAAAATAAAATAAAAGCGATACTATAGTCTGTACGACATTGTTAACTTACTAAAAAGTTTAGTTAAGTACGTTTTTAGTCACAAACCATCTCCAACCAATAATAGCCATTTGAAGTTTGTTGGCCTTAGCTAAATCTAATTGTTGTTTGGAATAGCTTGGGAGAATGACTTTATTAACCTTGGCTAAACATTTAAAAACTTGCTTTTTCACATTTGTATAATTAAAGCAAAAATAGTAAAACTTATTCTAGACTAAGTTTTATATTTTTTTGGATTAAATACTTGATATAATTAATAAAATTATATCAACTAGGAATTTGGCAAGAGTTATCATATGTTTTGGTTTTTAAGGTTAATATTATCAATGTTTTCTCAATATATATATTAGCCCATATGCCTACCAAACGTTTTTATAAAAATCGATGAATTTGAATATTGATTTGTAAGTAAAAAGATGAAATTGATTTCAATATTAATGTGACTTCCTTGGATATTGTGTTATATTGAAATATAAAAATAAATATTGTGTTATGATTTGAAACAATTATAGGTAGTTTTTAAGGTAGTTTTTAAAAACCAAGGGGGCTTTCATTAAAAAAGCACACATTTTCTATGATTTCATTATTTTGGTTAATTAAAAATAAAAACAGACACTCTATTATAGAGTGTCTGTTTTTTTATAGATTTTTAAGTATAAAGATTGTTATTTCCTTCTTTTTGTAATTACTTCTATAACACCATTTTCACCTTTTTTGCCATACTTCTCAACAGCATCATTCCCTTTTAAAACTTTTATTTTTTTTATATCATTAGACTCTAAGCTTTTCAGTTTTCTTTTTTTAAGCTCTTTACCATTAAGAATTATTAAAGGTTTTTGATCATTATTATCAGTTCTAATTACAACTTTATCATCAGTGTTACCACTAACTATTACACGTTTATCATGTGTGCCACTGCCTTTGCTTTCTGTAATAGTGATTACTTCCTTTACAACATCTTCTTCAACATCTTCTTCAATACCTTCTTCTATTATATCTTTATTTGAGATTTCTTCAACAATAACTACCTCTTTATTTACTCCAGACGTAATAATATTCTTTTTACTGTCTGAAGTAACAAAAACAATCTTATTAGAATGTTTTGCATTTCCTATTGAAATTGTATCATGATTAATATCATATTTAATCATAATTGGCTTAATGGTACTATCACTTTTAATGCTATAATTTGCATTGGAGTTTTTTGCATTAGCTTCTACTTTTATTGCGATTATTTCTCCGTCATCATTTCGTTTAATATTGCTAAATTTCAAAGTCATACCATTTTCCTTTTGCGCTTCAACAATATTATCTAATTCGGCATCAGATGTGTTTTTAGTAATTATTATAACTTCCTCATCGTTAATAGCTATAGCTTTAACAATTTTATTTTTTGATGTAGGTATCACCTTTTTAGTCTTAGGTTTTGTTATAACAGGTTTTTGGGCTATAACAGTTTCCTTAAGAGCATTTTGCTCAATAGTAACATCCTCTGTAAGAGGTGTTTCAGTAGCCTCATATTGCGTTTCAGGAACTATATTATAAACAGGAGTTGTTTCCTTTTTTACATATACTTCTTGTGTGCTAAAACTCATTAAAAACAACATTAAAAGCGGTGTAATACCAAAAAGCTTCAATAGGTTTAATTTTTTTGATTTTGATTTGTGTAACATAACGATTCGTTTTTTGATTAATGAATTATAAAAATTATTACTTAAAGCCAATTGATGAGTTGGCACACTAGTTTTAAGTAATGTGTATTGATATGATTTTTTGCAATCTGAATTTTCAATAGCAGTGTTATCAGCCAAAAATTCTAAATTTTGCTCTAAAATCTTTGAGTATAACCACACAAAAGGATTAAACCATAGCACTACAGTAGCTAGTTTAGTTAATAATACATCTATAGAATGGTACTGATCTGCATGTGCTTTTTCATGTGTTAAAATTTGTTCTAATTCAATTTTATTAAACTGATTTGGGTTAAAAACAATCCAATTAAAGAATGAAAACGGCGAAATATCCTTTTCCGTTTTTACATATATGTATTTTCCAATGCGTTGGCGCTTGCTTTCGCAAATAATGCGTATCAACGAAAACAATTGAAAGGTGAATCGTATAAAAAAGTAAATGACTCCTAGCAAGTAAGTTCCTATTAAATAGTCAATTGTTGCTAAGTCTACATTTATATTGGTGCTTTCGGAAGATTCAAAACTAAAATTAGATGGCTCAATAGGTGTATATTCAATGTAAATTGGGATAATGATTGTGGGTAATAATGCCGCGAAAAATAAACCACTTATTAAAAACAATCTATTCCACTTAAAAAATGTATCAGTTCTAAGGAAAAGATTATAGAAAGCATAAAAAACGACTATTATACCACAGGCCTTAAGTAAATATTCCATGGCTATTTTTGTTTTTCAATTAGTGAAATGATCTCTTTTAAATCTTCAACACTTATCTTTTCCTCTTTGGCAAAAAACGAAACCACATTCTTATAAGAATTATTAAAATAATTATCTATTGCAGCGGTCATAAACCTTTTTCTGTAATCTTCTTTTTTTACGATAGGGTAGTACTGATGTGTTTTTCCAAACGCATTATAAGCTACATAGCCTTTATCTTCTAAATTTCTAATAATGGTTGATAACGTATTGTAATGTGGCTTTTCTCCACTAATTTCTGCAAGCACATCTTTTACAAAAGCAGTTTCAAGCTTCCATAGAATATGCATTATTTCTTCTTCTTTGTTTGTTAATTTTTCCATTAAATTATAATTTTTATTTGGGCGTTACCCTGCGGGTCGGGCTTTCCGCTAATAGTTTTGGCTTCCCGCTATTGCGGAGCCAAAAGCTGCCGCTACAATCCCTAACGCACTCACCTGCAAAAGTTCGTACTAAAACCAAATACATTTCTATCTGAAAATATATTACAATACAAACATATAACTATTTTTATAGTTATAAAACTATTTTAGTAGTTATTTAACTGTTTTTTTAGTTTTTATGAATAAAAAAAGACAGTATATAGTGCTACATACTGTCTTTTTTTTTCGAATTAAATACTCTTATTTGTCAAAAATAGGGAAGCACCTAAATTTATCTTTATCTACTCCAACCCCACATTCCCATTGTTGTTCTGGTGGAATATCACCATTCATTTCTATTTTATATACCAAATAATTTTGTCTCATAAGGCCCCACATTTCAGTGCCATCGTCCATATAAGTAATCAAACGTTTTGAACTATCTTCAACATTTACGAATTTAGGCCCTTTGGTATGGCTTTCATCAAGCATGTATGTACCATTGAGCGTAGAAGTACCGCTAATTTCTACTCCTATTATTCTATCAGAGTCATTAGAACACGCAGTTAAAAATAAAGATACCAGTACTAGCGTAATTAGTTTAGTTTTTTTAGCTAATTTTTTCATAAGGTTAAGTTTTAAGTTTGGTTTTTAAATTTAACTACAGAATTTTTATTTGTTGAATCGATTGTTATTTATTCGATAAACTGAAAGTATAGATTGTATTTCATCGATTTTATGGCAAGAATATCTCTTTCTTAGTATAATATATTTTGAATCTTAATAGTATCTTCGCAAAAAATTACTGTATGAGTATCCTTTGGGTTGTTCTTGGCTTTGTATTGTTAGTTGTAGGAGGGGAGTATTTAGTGCGTTCATCTGTTGCATTATCATTTAAATTCAATATTTCTAAGATGGTTATTGGTATGACAGTGGTATCATTTGCTACTTCTGCACCAGAGCTTTTAGTAAGTCTTCAAGCTGCATTATCAGGTTCACCTGCCATAGCCATAAATAATGTTGTAGGCTCTAATATTGCAAATATTGGTTTGGTGCTTGGGGTAACAGCGCTAGTTGGCCCAATAGCTGTAGATAAATCTTTCTATAAACTTAATTGGCCAGTTATGATGATCTTTTCAATTGTACTTTACTTCTTTTTAAAGAATGATAATGTATTAACGGCTATAGAAGGAGGTGGATTATTTATAGCATTGCTAATTTTTCTATATATAATAATACGAAACGCCAGAAAGGAAACTATAGTTGAAGAAGTAGACGATACGCTAGCTACGGTGTCAAATTTCAAAATTACTATATGGTTATTGATCGGGGCTGCTGCGCTTTATTTTGGAAGTGAATGGTTGGTTGATGGCTCAAAAGAAATAGCCAGCTCATTTGGTGTAAGTGAAGCAGTAATAGGCGTGTCTTTAATTGCGATTGGTACTAGCGTTCCAGAATTGGCAGCTTCAGTAATTGCAGCTGCTAAGAAAGAAAAAGCCATTTCACTTGGTAATTTAATAGGTTCAAATATATTTAATATTGCTTCTGTACTTGGTTTAACGGCTTTAGTAAAACCAATAAATGTAACAGAACCACAGATATTAACTAATGATATTTTCTGGATGTTAGGGTTTGCAGCTGTACTTATACCGCTTATTTTTATTCCTAAACGTATGCAAATAAGTAGATATAAGGGCTTCTTTTTAGTGCTAGGTTATAGCATTTTTATGGTTTTCGTATTTATGAAAAGTAAATCTTAAAAAGTTGAATAATTTCTTTTCTATTGAAAGGTTTCTTCTTTATCTATGACTTAGAAATAAATTAATTCACATGAAATTCTATTGCACTTTTGTTTTGGTCGGTTTGCTATTTGCTTGTAATTCTTCAAGTAAAAAGTTAACTGCAGAAGATATTGTTAATAAGGCAATCGCTAAACACTGTAGTGGAAATTGCGAAAAAAGTAGTATTACCTTCAGTTTTAGAAATAAAGATTATAAATCGGTTAAAAATGGTGGCTCCTACCAATACGAACGTTCATTTAAGGATAGTTTGCGAATTATAAGAGATGTATTAACAAACGATGGTTTTAAACGTTATATTAATGATGCTTTGGTTAGAGTACCAGATACAATGAAAGTAAGATATGGAAATAGCGTAAATAGTGTGCATTATTTTGCGCAATTACCCTATGGTTTAAATGCACCAGCTGTTAACAAAACACTTTTGGGGGAAGTAACAATTAAAGGAAAGACCTATTACGAAATTGGTGTTACTTTTAAGAAAGAAGGAGGTGGTACAGATTTCGAAGATAAATTTGTTTATTGGATTGGTAAAACCGATTTTGCTTTAGATTATTTAGCCTACAGTTACGAAGTAAATGGCGGAGGTATTCGCTTTAGAGAAGCATATAATAAACGCAATGTAAACGGGATTACTTTTTTAGACTATAACAACTACAAACCAAATACCTTAAAAGTAGATTTAACAGAATTGGATGCGTTATTTCAAGAAGGTAAATTAGAATTATTATCTAAGATTGAGACTGAAGATGTTGAGGTTGTGATAAACTAATAGTTGTTTTAAATTTCAATTATTTTTAATACAAAAAAGCACAATCAACTGATTGTGCTTTTTTGTATTTAGAAGTAGTATTTGTTACCTAAAAATGGTCTGCTTTCTATCTGGACCTACAGAAACAATTGAAATAGGAGTTTCTAGCTCTTTTTCTAGAAAATCAATATAATCATTCAATTCTTTTGGTAATTGTGATGCTTCAGACATTTCTGTTAAATCTTCGCTCCAACCTTTAAGTTCAGTATAGATAGGCGTTACATTTTCTGGTTCAATATTATAAGGCAAATGCTTAATTTCTTTACCGTTATATTTATATGCAGTACATACCTTAAGTGTTTTAAACCCAGAAAGCACATCACCTTTCATCATATTCAATTGTGTAACACCATTTACTTGACATGCATATTTTAGAGCTACTAAATCCAACCATCCACAACGTCTTGGGCGTCCTGTTGTTGCACCAAATTCGTGACCAACACGTGCCATAGTTTCTCCATCTTCATCAAATAACTCCGTAGGGAAAGGTCCAGATCCTACTCTTGTGGTATAGGCTTTAAAAATCCCGAAAACCTCTCCAATTTGGTTTGGTGCCACTCCTAAGCCAGTACAAGCGCCAGCAGCAGTAGTGTTACTCGAAGTTACAAAAGGGTATGTTCCAAAATCAATATCTAATAAAGAGCCTTGAGCTCCTTCTGCTAGAATTGTTTTTCCTCCGCGTTGTGCTTGATACACATATTCTTCAGAATCAATAAAAGTCAATGATTTTAAAACTTTAACGGCTTCAAAAAACTCAGTTTCTAGTTCAGCCAAATCGTATTCAATAGCAGCATCATAGTAATCAATCATAGATTCATGCTTGTCTGCTAAAGCTTGGTAACGTTCTTTCCAATCGCTTAATTCTAAATCTCCTACACGAATACCATTTCTGCCCGTTTTATCCATATATGTTGGCCCAATACCTTTTAAGGTTGAACCAATTTTCGCCTTTCCTTTTGAAGCTTCACTTGCAGCATCCAATAATCTATGCGTTGGTAATATAATATGTGCTTTTCTTGAAATTAACAAAGACTTTCTATAGTCTACATTTTGTTCTTCAAGTTTATCTAATTCTTTTTTAAAAATGACAGGATCTATCACGACGCCATTACCTACTAAATTAGTAGCTTCTTCATGAAAAATTCCAGAAGGGATAGTATGCAACACATGTTTTTTACCATTAAAAACTAAAGTATGCCCTGCATTTGGTCCTCCTTGAAAGCGTGCTATAATATTGTAGTTTTTAGTTAATACGTCAACAATTTTTCCTTTGCCTTCGTCTCCCCATTGTAATCCTAGTAGTAAATCTACTGCCATTGTAAAATAAATTAGTTAGTTATCCTGAGTATCATCAGGAGTTTTTCTATTTCCGTAAAAATAAAGTGAGTGGTTATTAATTTCTATATTGAAAACTTCTTCAATTGTTTTTTTGATGGATTGAATTCGCGGATCACAAAACTCAATAACTTCACCAGTATCTGTTAAAATAACATGATCATGTTGTCTGTCAAAATAGGATTTTTCGTAATGCGCTTGGTTTTGGCCAAATTGATGTTTTCTTACCAAACCGCAATCAAGAAGTAGTTCTATAGTGTTATAAAGTGTAGCGCGAGATACTCTGTAGTTTTTATTTTTCATATTGAGATACAATGACTCAATATCAAAATGTTCATTACTATCGTAAATTTCCTGAAGAATTGCATAGCGCTCAGGCGTTTTTCTGTGCCCATTTTCTTCTAGAAAGTTCGTAAATACGCTTTTTACGATCTCTTGATTTTTACTGTCTGTATTTGAATTCATAATTGCGCTGCAAATTTACACTTTAAACTCTGGAAACCTTATCGATACCATTAATTTTTTTAAGATTATCCAATATTTTTTTCAACAATGCTTTGTTCTTAACTATTAGTTTAATTTTTCCAGAGAAAATACCATCGTCAGTTTCAAAACTTAGGCTTTTCATATTCACATGTAGGTTGTTTGAAATCACTTTTGTGATATCATTTACTAGCCCCATATGATCAATTCCAGAAATTCTAATTTCAGTAGCATATTCTTGCTGACTTGAGTCTATCCATTTAGCGGGCATAATTCTATAAGCATAGTTAGATTGCAAGCTTAGTGCGTTTGGGCAATTGTGTTTGTGTACTTTTATGCCTTCAGATACCGTTAAGAACCCAAAAACATCATCTCCTGGAATTGGGTTACAACAATTTGATAATTTGTAATCTAACTTCTCTTCTTCCTTGCCAAACACAAGAGAGTCGTAATTGGATGTAATTTCATCTTTTTCGATTTGTTCTTTTGAGATGCTTTGTTTTCTTGATATCTTATTTTTGATAAAACTAACGAGCACATTATTACGAGAAGCAGCAAAATCTTTGAGCATGCTATTATCAATAGAACCAATACCTACGCGGTAGAATAAATCCAAACTGGTTTTTAAGTGGAAATGTCTCACTAAATCATTTACAGAAGACTCATTAAGTGTTATTTTAAGTTGTTTCAATTTACGTCTTAGAACTTCTTTGCCTTCTTCAGCAATAAGCTTTCGATCTTCTTTGAGTGCTGATTTTATTTTCGCGCGTGCACGTGCAGTAGTGGCATAATTTAACCAGTTTGCATTAGGTTTAGAACCTTTAGAAGTGATAATTTCTACTTGGTCTCCACTTTCTAATTCATGGCTTAAAGGCACAAGTTTTCCATTTACTCTAGCGCCTCTGGTTTGCATACCAACTTCGGTATGAATACTAAATGCAAAGTCAAGAGATGTAGCGCCTTTAGGGAGTGATTTTAATTCACCTGCAGGTGTAAAGACAAATATTTCTTGAGCGTATAAATTTAATTTAAACTGTTCAACAAAATCTACAGCATTTAAACTTGGGTTTTCTAGAGCTTCTTGTAACCTATTAATCCAGTTTTCTAAATTATCTTCTTTTTCATCTTGTTGCTTATATTTGTAGTGCGCAGCATATCCTTTTTCAGCGATTTCATGCATACGTTCGCTACGAATTTGCACTTCAACCCACTGTCCTTTAGGTCCCATTACAGTGATATGTAAAGCTTCATATCCAGTGCCCTTTGGTGAAGTTATCCAATCTCGAAGACGTAATGGGTTAGGTCTAAAGTGGTCTGTAACGATTGAATATATTTTCCATGCTAGAAACTTTTCATTTTGCTCATCACTCTGATAAATAATTCTAATAGCAAATTTGTCATATACTTCATCGAAAACAATACCTTGAGTAACCATTTTCTTTCTAATGGAAAAAATTGATTTAGGTCTACCTTTTATGGTGTATTCAAAATCCTCTTTGTCTAAAGACTTTTTTAGTACACTACTAAATTCATCAATATATTTATCTTGTTCTTCTTTACTATCCTTTATTTTAGTTAAAATATCAGTATATACTTCAGGTTCAGTATATTTAAGTGACAGATCTTCAAGTTCGGTTTTAATGTTATAAAGACCAATTCTATGTGCTAAAGGTGCATAGATATATAATGTTTCTGAAGCTATTTTCACCTGTTTATCTGGTCGCATGGAGTCCATAGTCTGCATATTATGCAAACGGTCAGCTATTTTAATAATGATAACTCTTACGTCATCATTTAGTGTCAATAGCATTTTTCTGAAATTTTCAGCTTGTAAGGATACGTCCATGTCTTGTTCCTTACTTAAAGATGATATTTTTGTTAATCCATCAACAATTCTAGCAACTGTTTCTCCGAATAATTGTTCTATATCATCTATGGAGTAGTCGTCACAGTCTTCAACAACATCGTGTAGTAAGGCGGCAGCTATAGATGTGGCATCTAAACCAATTTCTTGAGCGACAATTCTAGCGACTGCTAAGGGATGAAAAATATAAGCTTCACCAGATTTTCTACGTTGGTTTTTATGCCCATCTAAAGCGACTTCAAATGCTTTTCTAATAAGTTTTTTATCCTCATTAGACAAGGTAGTGTAACTTACTTTTAAAAGGTTTTTGTAAGCTTTGGCAATTGCTTTATTTTCTTTTTCGATTTCTTCTTCAGACATCGAATAAAAATAGTATAATCGCGGCGAATAGCCAATAGTGATTTTCTATTTTTTTAAAGAAACTTCATTTAAAAATGCTACTAGCTGTTTTGTGGCTTTTCCTCGATGGCCAATCTTATTTTTTAATAATAATTCCATTTCTGCAAAGGTTTCTTTATAACCATCAGGCTGAAAGATAGGATCGTAACCAAAACCTAGACTACCATGTTTTGTCTTCATAATTTCTCCTTTGCAAATGCCAGTGAATGTTGTGAGGTTATTGTTTAGATTTAGAGCAATTACAGTTTTAAAACGTGCTTTTCTATTTAGTGAAGGCTCTAGATTTTTAAGTAACAAATTCATATTATCTGAAGCATCCCTTTGCGGACCAGCATATCGTGCCGAATATACACCCGGATTACCATTTAAGGCTTGAACTTCTAAACCTGTATCATCTGCAAAACAATCATATCCATAGTTCTCTTTTATATATTCTGCTTTTTGGATAGCATTGCCTTCAATGGTATTTTGAGTTTCAGGAATATCTTCAAAACAACCAATATCTTTTAGGCTTAGAAGTTTTATGTTTTCAGGAATCAAAACTTCAACTTCCTTTAGTTTGTTTGGGTTGTTTGTAGCAAATACTAAATGTATCATTATTTTAATTAGCTTTATAAACAATAAAACAAATCAAAATTTATTAGATATGAAAAGATTATTACTTGTTTTGTGTTCCATATTGGTTTTTGCTTGTAAGTCTGACAAAACTGAAGTTGATTTTCTAGGTATCGTTAATCTTGATGTTACTGGACATAAGAATGCTATTCCTTTATTTAAAAAGGGACTTTTACTACTTCATAGTTTTGAATATGTTGATGCTAGAGAAGCTTTTAAGGAAGCTCAGAAAATTGATCCGAATATGTCGATGGCCTATTGGGGAGAAGCCATGACATACAATCATAGTTTGTGGAAAAATCAAAACTATGAAGACGGGTTTGCTGCAATTCAAAAAATGAATAGTATAACTGGATTGAAAGATTTAACGCCTTTAGAAAATGATCTGTTAAAATCAGTAGAAATTTTATACAAGCCTAAAACATCTAAGAATGAAAGAGATTATGATTATATGGAATACATGAAACAGCTTAACAAAAAATATCCTGATAATCATGAGGTTGGAGCGTTTTATGCGTTATCGTTGTTAGGTTCTGTTTCTCAAGGTAGAAACGATTCTATATATGGGTTAGGAGCAAAAATTGCTGAAAAAATTTTAAAGGAGAATGCTAAACATCCAGGAGCTTTACATTATCTAATACATTCTTATGATGATCCTAATCATGCACAATTAGCTATAGAGGCAGCAAATTCTTATGCTACTGTTGCACCAGATGCAAGTCATGCGTTACACATGCCATCTCATATTTTTGTGGCTCTTGGTATGTGGGATAGAGTTATCGCTTCAAACATAAAATCGTATGAAGCGAGCGTAAAAAGAATGAATGAAAAGGGATTAGATAATGATGCCCGCGGTTATCATGCTTATCATTGGCTTGAATATGGATATCTTCAAAAACAACAACATAAGAAAGCTGAAGAAATGGTTTGGAATATGCAGAAATATTTAAATGAAACACCTTCTAAAAGAACTAGGGCACATCTTTTATTTTTAAAAGGAACTTTTTTAGTTGAGACTGACAATTGGAATCATGATATTTCTAATATTGAGGTAGATGTTTCTGGTTTAAATGTTGCATTAAAAGCTCAAAATTATTTTGTCAATGGTATGAAAGCTTTTAAAACTAAAAATAAAGAGGAGCTTAAAATGATTATAGAAGAGTTTGATAAAGAACTAAAAAAAGAAGCTTTGTTAGTGCAAAACCTTAGTAGTGGTTTTTCGGTTTGTGCTTCAGTAAATAGGTCTATGCCAGATCAAACAGATTTGGACGAATCTAATGTAATGAAAACGCAATTAAATGCTATGTTGTCATGGTTAAATAGCGATATTAAAACAACTGAAAAGCTATTGAAAGAGTCAGTAGAATTAGAAGATAAATTAAGCTACAGTTACGGGCCGCCTTTTATTAAAAAGCCTACTAAGGAGTTATATGGGGAGTTTTTACTTTCTCAGAAGCGCTATGATGAAGCAGTGATTAAATACAGAAGCGCATTAAAAAGAGGTCCAAAAAGGCTTGTGCCTCTTATGGGAATAAAAAAGTCTGCTGTTCTAATGGAAAATAATAATTTATTAGAAGAGATTAACAGAGAATTAAGTGAAATTTAAAAGCTAATAGAGCAACTACTTGATTTTCCAAACCATTTTACGCGATTTCTAGAAGCCAACTTGTAAATTCCATCTCGAATTAATCTTGGGATAAAAGCTAAAAGTGCAGCTACCCTTTGCCATTTAGGAATTTTTGCAATAATTTTTAAAAACCCATCAGAGTGTGTTTTTAATCCGTCTTCATCAATTAAAATAACCGTGTCTAATTGCTGGGTTGGGAAACCATGTTGTCTTAGAAGTGCTTGTCCTTCCGGAGATTGAAACGGTGTAAAGTGAAATAAATTTTTGGGAGCAAAATTTAAAAGCCAACCTACTACACCATTACATAGATTACATTCGCCGTCAAAAATTATAATATCTTTTGTTTCTTGATGTTCCATAATTTACTGATTGATATATAAATAGACGGAGACATTAGCTTTTTCTTTCAGAGGTGTAGAAATTTTTGTTTTTTTTATGATTTTAGTCATTTACAATCATGGTTATAATTTGTATCTTAGAGTATAATTAACAATTAAAGTAGATTTGGTTATGACAGTAAATTTTCAGTATGTAGATGTGGATGTAAGTGCTACACTTTCAACGTTCACTGAAGAAAAATTAGAGAAATTGTTTAATAAATATGAATTCTTGATAAGTGCAATGGTGTATTTTAAGCAAGATGAAAAAGACCATAATGCTGGTAAAATTTGTAATATAGAATTGAGTTTACCCGGACCTAGAATTTATGCCACATCCAATGAGCATAATTTTGAAGTAGCGGTTAGAGAAACAATTAAAGATTTAGATCGACAACTAAAAAAACGAAAACAAGTGTATAAAACACATTAATCGTAGATTGATGATTGAGATAAAAGGTGACTAATAATAATTAGTTACCTTTTTTTGTTTTACAATTATTACAAACTGTTATTAATACAGTTTTTATATATAAGAGTAAGTACTGCTTACTGCCACTGAATACTGAGAACTGAATTACCTGTGATGGTATGGCTCATTCTTTAAAATAGTGAAGCCCCTATAAAGTTGTTCAATAAAAAATAAACGTACCATTTGATGAGAAAATGTCATTTTTGAGAGTGCTATTTTTCCTTTGGCATTTTTATAAACATCATCAGAAAAGCCATAGGGTCCACCAATAACAAATACAAGCTGCTTGAGTCCAGAATTCATGTGTTTTTGCAAATATGTTGAAAACCCCACAGAGTCAAACTGTTTTCCTTTTTCATCTAAAAGAATCAAAGCATCAGAGGAGTTAATTTTTTTTAAAATCAGTTCTCCTTCCTTTTGCCTTTGTTCATTTTCACTTAAATGTTTGGCTTTTTTTATATCTGGTATAATTTCAAATTGAAACTTAACATAGTGGTTTAATCTATTTTTATAAACCTGAATTAAGTTTAAAAGTTCCTTATTATCGGTTTTTCCAACGGCAAGTAATGTAATTGTCATATGGCAAAATTAGTAGTTCTATTTTACGAAATATATATTTTCAAGCAATAAAACTAAAAAATTCGTAATTTAATATTCCATTTATTATTTTAGCGCAAATTCCCTAATATGATTACTAAAGAGTACTTTGAAAAAGAGGTAGCATACATTATCGAAAATGCTATTAGAGAGGATGTTGGAGATGGAGACCATAGTTCGTTGGCCTGTATCCCAGAAAATGCAAGAGGTAGAGCAAAACTTTTAGTGAAAGATAGAGGCGTAATAGCTGGAGTTAATTTTGCTAGACGCGTTTTTGATTATGTAGACAAACGCCTTAAAGTTGATGTAAAAATTGAAGATGGCACGCCAGTTTCCTATGGTGATATTGTGCTTTATGTTGAAGGCCCTTCGCAATCTATTTTAAAGGCAGAACGTACTCTTTTAAATGCTATGCAACGCATGAGTGCTATAGCAACCAAAACAAGAACTTTTGTCGAATTACTAAAGGGAACAAATACTAAAATTCTCGACACCAGAAAAACAACTCCTGGAATCAGGGTTCTTGAAAAATGGGCAGTGCAAATTGGTGGTGGAAAAAATCACAGATTTGCATTATACGATATGATAATGCTTAAGGATAATCATATTGATTTTGCTGGAGGTATCACTAAGGCAATAGATATGACAAAAGCGTATTTAGCTGAAACTGGTAAAGATCTTCAAATTATGGTTGAAGCTAGAGATTTATCTGAAGTTGAAGAAATTTTGCAAAGCGAAGGTATCTATCGTATTTTATTAGATAATTTTGATTACGAAGATACTAGAAAAGCAGTCGCTTTAATTGGTGATAAATGTCTTACAGAATCTTCAGGAAATATTAACGAAACTACAGTTAGACATTATGCCGAAAGTGGTGTGAATTTTATTTCTTGTGGCGCTTTAACGCATTCGGTTCATAATATGGATTTAAGCCTAAAGGCCGTAAAATAAATAGTTGTTTTCTGTTATTTCTGAAACAATTCCGTAGTTAATGCTACTAATTTTTTAACTTGCATCAATAGTAAGTTGTATTATAAAATTATAGTGATTAATGACAAAACCCATTGAAGACAAACTAGATAAAATACCTGTAATAAACATTCTAGTTAAGTTTTTAAAGCAAATTAAATTACCCGGTTTCGAGGGGCTGTCGGTTTACGATTTACTAGAGCTTTATGTGATGGGTATTGTAAAAGGTGCACTTACAACTAGGGCTAGTGCAATTGCCTTTAGTTTTTTTACTGCTATTTTTCCATTTTTACTGTTTGTCATCATATTGATTCCATATGTACCTATTGAAAATTTTCAAACAGAGTTTTTGGATTTTTTAAATTCGTTCTTACCACCACAAACCTCAGATTTCTTTTTCTCTAATATTTTTGAAAATATCAGTGGTAGCGGGGGAGCGGGCTTAATATCATCAGTATTTTTATTATCAATGCTGTTGATGGCCAATGGTGTAAATGCTGTATTTTCTGGTTTCGAAAATTCTTATCACGAACAACTTACGCGCAATGTGTTTCAACAATATATGTATGCTTTAGGAATAGCGTTGATTTTAGCGATTTTAGTGATGTTAACTGTTGCTGTATTTGGTTATTTTCAGATATATATATTGAGTCCTATTTACGAAAGTTTAAGCGGAGAAACTTTAGAAGAGGACAAAGGTTTGGGCTGGATAATTTTTGCAAAATATATGTTTTTTGTAATCATGGTGTATTTAGCAACTGCTACTTTATATTATTTTGGCACTAAAGAAGGTAGGAATGCACGTTTCTTTTCGATAGGCGCATTATTAACAACATTGTTGATTATCTTGACATCCTATTTATTTGGTATTTATATAGATAATTTTTCAAAATATAACGAGTTATATGGTTCTATAGGGGCTTTATTAATTTTACTCTTATACTTATGGCTAAATGCTAATATTTTGCTGTTAGGGTATGAGTTAAATGCATCTTTAAACATGTTAAGAAAATTTAGAAGAGATGAAAAATAGTGTTTTAGTTTTATTGGTATGTATGATGAATTTCTTTTGCTACAGCCAAGATATTTTTGGTAAATGGAAAACTATTGATGATGAAACAGGAGAGGCAAAATCTATAGTTGAGATTTATGAAGAAAATGGAAAAGTATATGGAAAAATAGTGGAAATTTTAAATCCTGATCGAAAAAATGCCATTTGTAATAAATGTGAAGGTGATGATAAAGGAAAACCTATTTTAGGGTTTGTTTTGATAAGAGATTTGAAGAAAGACGGCCGCTATTACGAAGGTGGCACCATATTCGACCCGCAAAAAGGGAAAAAGTATAAATGTAAATTAGGTTTAGAACAAGGCAATGATAATTTGCTGTTAGTAAGAGGTTATGTTGCTTTTTTCTATGCTACTCAATATTGGGAGCGCATTCAAGACTAATTTAAACAAAGACACTAAGTTTGTCAAACTTCATAAATGTTATATTACCAATTCCGCTTCAGAAACTATTTACTTATAGTATAACTTCTGCAGAAGCTGATTTTTTAAAACCTGGAATGCGTGTTTCAGTGCCATTTGGAAGATCAAAAATATACACAGGAATAGTTTATAATATTCATAATGAAAAGCCTTTAGTTTATGAAGCTAAGGATATTCATCAAATTTTAGATGAAGCACCTCTAGTTACTGAAAAACAATTGAAGTTTTGGGAATGGATAGCAAGTTATTACATGTGTACATTAGGCGATGTAATGCGTGCTGCTTTACCAAATGCATTTATTCTTGAAAGTGAAACCATACTTACGAAAACAACATCGCAGCTAAATGACGAAGATTTAAAAGATGATGAGTTTTTGGTGTATGAAGCACTACATCATCAATCGTCTTTAAAAGTCCAAGATGTGATGAGTATTTTGGATAAGAAAAGTGTATTACCAGTAATTAAGCGGTTGATTGATAAAAATGCGATTTCAGTTCAAGAAGAAGTTTTTGAAAAGTATAAACCTAAGTTGGTACGTTATGTTAAGTTAGCTTCAAATTACACTTCAGAAGAAGCACTACAACAATTGCTTGAAGATTTAGGTAGGGCACCAAAACAGCGTCATGTCATTATGACCTTGTTTATGCTGTCATCTAAACTCAAAAAACCGATTAAAGTTTCAGAACTAATTTCTGAAAGTGAAGCGTCATCATCAATCATAAAAACCTTAATAGATAAAGGGGTTTTAGATGAATATCATATTCAAACGGATAGAGTAGAGTATTCCGGTGAAACGAATGCGGCTTTAAAAGTGTTAAATGAGCATCAAGCAAAAGCCCTTTCAGAAATAAAATCTGAATTTGAAACACATCATACGACATTACTACACGGCGTAACTTCCTCTGGAAAAACTGAAATTTATGTGAAGTTGATCGATGAAGTTTTAGAAAGTGGAAAACAAGTATTGTATTTACTACCAGAGATAGCATTAACAACACAATTGGTAAGTAGATTACAAAATTATTTTGGTGAAAAGGTGGCGATATTTCACTCTAAATATTCATCAAACGAACGTGTTGAGGTATGGAATAATGTGTTGAATAATTCACAAAAAGCCCAAATTGTGCTTGGGGCACGTTCTTCGGTATTGCTACCCTATAATAACCTAGGCTTGATTATCGTCGATGAAGAGCACGAACAATCGTTTAAACAATTTGATCCTGCACCGAGGTATCATGCGAGAGATGCAGCTATAGTTTTGGCGCATATGCATAATGCTAAAACACTTTTAGGTTCTGCAACGCCTAGTTTAGAGAGTTATTTTAATGCACAGCAACAGCGCTATGGTTTCGTAGAGTTAAAGTATCGTTATAATAATGTACTGATGCCAGAAATTGAGTTGGTAGACATTAAAGATAAACACAAGCGCAAATTAATGAAAGGTCATTTTAGTGATCGATTAATTGAAGAAATGACCGAAACACTAGCAGAAGGACATCAAATTATATTGTTTCAAAACCGTAGGGGATTTTCCCCAATTATAGAATGTAATACATGCGGACATGCACCACAATGTCCTAATTGTGATGTGAGTTTAACGTATCATCAATATAGAAATCAACTACGTTGCCATTATTGTGGTTACAACACTGCTATGCATAAAACATGTAGTGCTTGTGGAAGCCCAGAATTAGATAATAAAGGGTTTGGTACAGAACAAATTGAAGAGGAAGTAAAAATATTATTCCCAGAGCACAATGTTGCGCGTATGGATTTAGATACTACACGAGGAAAATATGGGTACGAAAAAATAATCACTGCTTTAGAGCAACAGGAAATTGATATTTTGGTAGGTACACAAATGCTAACTAAAGGTCTTGATTTTAGAAACGTGAAATTAGTAGGTGTTATGAATGCTGATAATATGTTGAATTTTCCAGACTTTAGGGCACATGAACGCAGTTTTCAGCTCATTTTACAAGTATCTGGTAGGGCTGGAAGAACAGATAAACGAGGAAAAGTTTTAGTACAAACATATAATCCGTATCATAATATTTTACAACAAGTGTCGTCCAACAATTATGAAGCTATGTTTAAAGAGCAAATGGATGAGCGTTTTAATTACAAATACCCACCAGTGTATAAGCAAATAAAAATCACTTTAAAACATAAAGATTATAATAGGGTAGAGCAGGCTTCTATTTGGTTGGGAAAATCATTACGACAAGTATTTGCGGATAACGTTTTGGGGCCAGAATCGCCACCGGTGTCGAGAATAAGAAATCAGTTTTATAAAAATATCTTGATAAAAATTCCTAAGAAACAATCTTTATCAAAAACAAAAGAAGCTATCATTAAAATAAATAATAGCTTCTATAGTATAAAAGATTTTCGGTCGGTTAAAATAATTTTAAATGTCGATAACTTCTAATTTAGTTAAAAGGTGAAATTAAATATTATTTAACGCATCTACCAATTGTGTCTTCTTGTTTCTACTTAACGGTATTTCGTAAGCACCAACTTCCACATTTTTACTGTTAAATCTGTCAATTTTATCAAGATTTACAATATAAGATTTATGGATTCTTAAAAATTTGTTTTCTGGCAATTCTGCCTCAAAAGCTTTCATTGTAGATAATACTACCAAGCTTGTTTCTTCTGTAACTAATTTTACATAATCACCAAGAGCTTCAATCCACTTAATATCCTTAATATATACTTTACGTTTTTTAAGGTTACTCTTTACAAAAATGTGTTCACCTTCTTCTTCATGAAAATCAAGCGTTAATTTATGTTGTTCAAGAGCTTTTTCAACAGATGTGTTAAAGCGTTCTTTGGTAATTGGTTTGTGTAAATAATCGGTAGCATCGTAATTAAATGCTTTGAAAGCATATTCGGTTTTACCGGTTACAAAGATAATTTGGGGTTTCTTGTTTAATACGTCTAAAAGTTCAAATCCATTTAGCACTGGCATTTCAATGTCTAAAAAGATTAAGTCTACTTGATGCGTATTTAAACCATTTTTTGTTTCGAGAGCGCTACTGTACTCCGCTATTAAGTTTAGTGAGGGATGATTTTCAACTAACTTAACAATAGAGAGACGTTGTATCGCTGAATCGTCTACTACTACACAGTTTAAAGTCATAACATTTTATATTATTTCGGTTAAGATATCGACAATAGTACGATAAATTCCGCTAAAAACCAAAAATCATCGGTAAACTGTTGAATTTAACATAATATTAACATTTTTATTGTGCTAATAATTAAATGCTGGGAAAGTGTTGTAATATAGTAAAAAATGGTTATTTTTGCAGCCAATTTTTAACAATAAAATAGATTTTTATGAATCATTATGAAACTGTTTTCATCTTAAATCCCGTTTTATCTGACGATCAGATAAAGGAAACAGTAAAGAAATACGAAGATTTTCTCGTTTCTAAAGGTGCTAAGATGATATCGAAAGAAGATTGGGGGCTAAAAAAATTAGCTTACCCTATTCAGAACAAAAAAAGTGGTTTTTATCACTTATTTGAGTACCAAGTTACTGGAGAAGCCATTGAGCCTTTGGAAGTTGAGTTTAGACGTGATGAGCGTTTTATGCGTTACTTAACCGTATCATTAGACAAGCACGCTGTGGCTTGGGCTGAAAGAAGAAGAGAAAAACTTAAAGTAAAAGCTTAATTATGGCATCAATAGATCAACAAGCAAAAGCAAAAAAAGACGGAGAAATCAGGTATTTAACTCCGCTTAACATAGAGACTAACAAACAAAAGAAATATTGTCGTTTCAAAAAATCTGGTATTAAATATATCGATTATAAAGATCCAGATTTCTTATTAAAGTTTGTAAATGAGCAAGGTAAAATTTTACCAAGACGTTTAACAGGTACATCATTAAAGTACCAACGTAAAGTGTCTGTTGCTGTAAAAAGAGCGCGTCATTTAGCATTAATGCCATACGTAGCAGATTTATTAAAATAAAACAGTCATAACAATGGAACTTATATTAAAACAAGACGTTGAAAATTTAGGATTTAAAGACGATGTTGTAACAGTTAAGAACGGTTATGGTAGAAATTTTTTAATTCCTCAAGGGCATGCTATTATAGCTACGCCTTCTGCAAAAAAAGTATTGGCAGAAAACTTAAAGCAAAGAGCTTTTAAAGAAAAGAAAATAGTTGATGATGCAAATAAAATAGCTGAAGCGCTAAAAGCATTAGAAATTAAAATAGCATCTAAAGTTGGTGCTGGAGATAAATTATTTGGTTCAGTAAATAATATAGATGTCTCTGCTGCTTTAGAAAAAGAAGGACACGAGATTGATAAAAAATTCATCTCTGTTGCTGGTGGAAATGTAAAGCGTTTAGGAAAGTATAATGCTACTATTCGTTTACATAGAGAAGTATCTGTAGAATTACCATTTGAAG
This sequence comes from uncultured Flavobacteriaceae bacterium, assembly GCA_947502975.1. Taxonomy (GTDB): domain Bacteria; phylum Bacteroidota; class Bacteroidia; order Flavobacteriales; family Flavobacteriaceae; genus Jejuia. Next base: position 3,604 of record CANNBV010000005.1, on the reverse strand, counting down.
TTATAGCTCAAGCAAAATAATTTCAAAATTCTCAATATATTTGAAACCGTTTAGAGATAATCTCTAAACGGTTTTTTTAGTGAGATTCAGTATTTAGAAGCCCGATTGGGCGCACTAAATACTGCAAATCGAACTAATCCCGCTTTTTTAGCGGGATCTTTACATTAGTTAAAGTAGAGTGTATATTATACTTTTGTCAAAACATTCATTTTTAGCACTTTTCATCTTGTATTTATGAAAAAGATACTATTATTACTTACAATTTTTTGCTATTCATGTAAGAGAGTTGGGTCTCATATTCCGATTCCTGTTGAAAATCTCGAGTCGAGTAAAATAAAGCCTTCTGCGTTATTAGAACGTTTTAAATACGATAGTCATGATAAACCATTAATTAGTGTGCATCGTGGCGGAAAAGGCATTAAGCACTATCCAGAAAATTGTTTAGAAACCTTGCAATACATCAATGATAGTATAGAAGCAATTTATGAAATTGATGTTGCCAAAACTAAAGATGATATTTTAGTGTTGATGCACGATAATGCTTTAGACAGAACTACCACAGGCGAGGGTAATATCACAAATTTCACTTTTGAAGAGTTAAAAACATTTTACTTAGAAGACGATTTTGAAAATCAAACGAAATTCAAAATTCCTTTATTTATAGATATTTTAGAATGGGCCAAAACTAATGATGTTGTTTTAACCATTGACATTAAAAAAAGCGTAGCAGTTGAAGAGGTTATCGATGAAATCAAGAAGGTTGGCGCAGAAGATATTTCAGTGATAATTACTTATGATTTAAGACAAGCGGAACGTGCTAATGCTGTAGCTCCAGAATTACTCTTATCAGTTTCAGCTAGAAACAATCAAGAAGTTGATTGGTTATTGCATTCTGGCATACCAACCCAAAACATGTTGGCTTTTACAGGAACACGTTTATCATCAGATTCATTGTACAATAAGTTACATAGTTACGGCATAAAAACAATGCTAGGCACTTTAGGAAACTTAGATAAAAGAGCGGAAGCCAGGGGTGATGCGCTTTACAAGGAATGGATTGATAAAGGTATAGATATTATTGCTACAGATAGACCGTTTGCAGTAGCTACTGCCATCAAAAATTAAAGTTTTATTTTTACAAAATAACAATACAATATCTCTTATTTTAAAAGAGAACATGTGCCATGAAATACTCAAGACTTACAAAAGAACAGTTTGAAGAATTACACAAAGAGTTCATTAACTTTTTGGCAACACAATCCATCACTGCTGAGGAATGGACTAATTTAAAAGCAAATAAACCAGATTTGGCAGAAATGGAACTGGATGTATTTAGCGATTTAATTTGGGAAGGTGTGTTAAATAAAGCTGAATATTTAGAACATTTTGCGCCACAACATATGTATTTATTTCATTTAGATGAAGGAAATATGCATGCTATTGTGATAAATGTAAAAAACGATGCGATTGATATTACTACTAAAGACGGTTACAACTGGCTTCGGGAGAATTTGATGGATGAAAGTGTAGAATTTTTACAGGCAGATAAAGACTATACAGAAGACAAAAACCTTGATAAGTTCGAGATGATAGAACAAGGAGCTTCAATTACCAAAGGTGAGTTGTATCGTTATTTTTATGATTTAATTAATTAGTTCTGTCATTCCTGCGTAGGCAGGAATCCATTTTCAATATAAACCATTATTTTTGTCATTCCGCACTTGATGCGGAATCTATATTCAAACTTTAAAAGAAATTCCTGCGTTCACAGGAAGTTATTATGGCTCAAAAACCAAGCACACCAAAAGGCACAAGAGATTTTAATCCAGAGCAAGTAGCTAAGCGTAATTATATATTTAATACCATTCGCGGTATTTTTGATACGTTTGGGTTTCAACCTATAGAAACCCCAAGTTTTGAGAACTCTGAAACCTTAATGGGAAAATATGGGGAAGAAGGTGACCGTTTGATTTTTAAGATTTTGAATTCTGGGGATTATTTGAGTAAGGTTGAAAATGATGTATATGACAAAAAGGAGTCAAAAAAATTAGCTCAAAAAATTTCAGAAAAGGCATTACGCTATGATCTAACTGTGCCTTTTTCTCGTTTCGTAGTTCAGCATCAAAATGATATTGAGTTTCCATTCAAACGTTATCAGATTCAGCCAGTTTGGAGGGCAGATAGGCCAGCTAGAGGTCGTTTTAGAGAGTTTTATCAATGTGATGCCGATGTGGTTGGAAGCGATTCTTTATGGCAAGAGGTAGAGTTTATTCAATTGTATGATAATGTATTTTCAGCGTTAAAATTAGAAGGCGTTACTATCAAAATAAACAACCGTAAAATATTATCTGGAATTGCTGAGGTTATTGGTGCAAGAGATAAGTTGATAGATTTTACCGTAGCACTTGATAAATTAGATAAAATAGGAGAGCAGAAGGTGAAGCAAGAAATGCTAGATAAAGGTATTCCTCAATCTGGTATTAAAAAATTACAGCCTTTATTTTCTCTATCTGGTGATTTTGAATCTCAAATAGAAAGTTTAAAGGATATTTTATCAACTTCTGAAGAAGGGAAAAAGGGCATTGATGAATTGGCGTTTATTAATGCTGCGATTTCAGAATTAGGTTTAAAAACTGCTAAATTGCAATTAGATGTAACATTGGCACGCGGACTAAATTATTACACAGGCGCCATATTTGAAGTGGCAGCTCCAGAAAGTGTAAAAATGGGTTCCATTGGTGGTGGTGGTCGTTATGATGATTTAACGGGTATCTTTGGTATGAAAAACATGAGTGGTGTTGGTATTAGTTTTGGTTTAGACCGTATTTATTTGGTACTTGAAGAATTGGGACTGTTTCCAGAGACTGTTTCTAAAAATGTTGAGGTGCTATTCATCAATTTTGGGGATAAAGAAGCATTGTTCAGCTTAAAAGCTATTAAAATACTTCGTGAAAATGGTGTAAATGCAGAATTATATCCAGATGCTGCTAAGATGAAAAAGCAGATGACACATGCCAACAGACGTAATATTCCATTTGTGGTTTTGGTAGGTGAACAGGAAATGGATTCTAATACATACACTTTGAAAGATATGAAGCAGGGTACACAAGAGAAAGTTGCTTTAGATGTACTGATTTCTAATATAAAAAAGAAGTCCTGAAGGTCAGTTCAGGACTTGAAATAGTAAATTTGTGATATTGTGACTAACTCAAATAACTATTGTATTACTATTTTTTTAGATATTTTTCCTAGCTCAGTTTCAATATTTAAAATGTAATTTCCTGTTACATTTCTAGGAACTTTATATTCAATATTTTGTTGATTAGAATCTAAACTCAAATTAAAAAGTGATTGTCCAAGTATATTGAACATTTCTATACTATTGATATGTTGTGATTTAGGATTGTTTATGATGATGCTTTCTTTTTCGTTTGTGTAAAAGATTTCAATATCGCTAGTTGCTTCAATATCATCATTACTTAGTGTTTGCGCCTTAGAGAATGTAATTTCAAAACGCTGTAAATGCTCACCAGCCGATAAGTTGGTTTCATATTTATTAGCTTTTAAATCATGATATACGTCCAGTTCCTTGTCGTGTAAAAAG
>CANNBV010000004.1 GCA_947502975.1 uncultured Flavobacteriaceae bacterium | reverse complement strand
ACTACGGCACCGATCATCACTTTAACAGGAGCATCGGTTGTGAACTTAAATGTAGGTGATGTTTATACAGAACAAGGTGCCACAGCCACAGATGATACAGATGGTGATATTACATCAAGCATAGTGATAGGAGGAGATGTAGTAGATACCAATACAGCAGGTGCGTATATAGTAACTTATAATGTAAGTGATGCAGCGGGTAATGCAGCAACACAAGTAACTAGAACGGTAGTCGTAATTAGTATACCAACAGATGTCGTACTACATCAAGGATTTTTTGAAACTGGGCTTGATGGATGGATTGATGGAGGAGTAGATTGTGCCAGACGTTTCGATTCTAGATCTTATGAAGGAAGTTACTCCATAAGAATAAGGGATAATTCTGGGACAGCTTCATCTATGACCTATTCTAATGTAGATATTACACCATTTGCTGAAGTGCAAGTCGACTTTTATTTCTATGTGTTCAGTATGGAAAGCAATGAAGATTTTTGGTTGCGTTACTTCAACGGATCGTTTTGGACGACTGTTGAGACATGGGCAAGAGGCGTAGACATTAATAACAATACATTTTACAATGCAACGGTAGTAATACCAGCGTCTGTTTATAATTTCTCATCAAACTCAGCATTTAGATTTCAATGTGATGCATCAGGAAATAATGACCAGATTTTTATTGATCAAGTTACTATTACTGGGTTGTCATCAGCTTCGGGAAGTGGAAATACTTTAGTTAATTTAGGTGGTACTACAAAAACAGGTATAGAGAAACAGCTTAATGAAGAAGAGGAATTCATGGTTTATCCAAACCCAGTTAGAGGAACTCACATTAATGTAACGGTTCCAGGAGCGTCTATTTTTGATTATAAGATTATGAATATGCTAGGACAAATAGTTGCAGAGGGTAAATCTAAAGGCGAAATTAAAGTTGATAGAATAGAAAGTGGTGTTTATATTCTTGAAGTCAACGATGGAGATGAACTAATGACAAAACGTTTTATTAAAGAGTAGATTGATAGCTAATATTAAAAGTAAAAAGTCCAGATTTTAAATCTGGACTTTTTTTATATCTGTATAATTTCGTCTTCGTCCAATAAGGTATCGCCTCGCAGTCGCAAAAAAATCTGTGCCACTGCAATGGTGTCTTTTTCACAATAAATAATAATTCTATCTATATCGCCTTCGTCATAATATACACCGCGCACTTCACTACCATCTATATCATCTTTTGGAGATGGAATACCCAAAACGTTAGTTAATAACTTTAAAGAGGTATATGTTTTGTAATCACCAAACTTCCAAAGTTCTAACGTGTCCAAATGTGGTACTTCCCAAGGTTTTTTCCCAAATAGGTTGAGCTTATAGGGTAATTCAATATTATGAATAATCATGCGGCGAGCGATATAAGGGAAATCAAATTCCTTTCCATTATGAGCACACAACAAGTGTTTTGTCTGACTAAAATGGGTGATTAATAAGTTTTTAAAATCTTTCAGGATAGTAATTTCATCACCATAAAATGACGTGACTCTAAACATACGTCGTTGCCCTTGAAAGTTAAAGTAACCAACAGAAATACACACAATTTTTCCAAATTCTGCCCAAATACCAGCACGATCATAAAATTCTTCAGGTGTAAACTCATCTTTTCGTTGATATCGCGATTTACTTTCCCAAAGTTCTTGTTTAGTTTCATCTAATTCCGAAAAATACTGCGTTTCAGGAACTGTTTCAATATCAAGAAATAATATGTCTTCAAGGTTTAGTTTATTTATCATTAGCCATCATTTTATAAGCTTCAGTAATATAAATACCAACATCGGATTTAAATTCACCAACAAAAGATTGCGGTACACGTTTATGTCCCAAACGAATAATAATAACATTGTCTTTTCTATTAACAATTACCAATTGTCCAAGATGCCCTCTCATAATAAAGAAATCTTTTCCATCTTGATGATACAACCATAATCCATAGCCATATTGAGGGCTTTCAGGAAAACGTGGTGTAATAGATGTTTCAACAAAAGTAGAATCTAAAATTTCTTTACCATTCCATTTGCCATAATCTTTGTATAGCTTGCCTAATCGCGCAAAATCTTTAGCATTACTAGCAATACAGCAATAGGCTTTTACCAAATCATTTTCTTCACTATCTACCTGCCAAAGTGTTTCATTTTCAGCACCTAAAGGTTTCCAAAGTTTTTCTTCCAAATACTGATACAGTTTTTTGCCTGTTGCTTTTTCAATGACCATGGCTAATAACTGTGTGTCTCCGCTCGCATATTTAAAGCCTTGTCCTGGTTCTTCAACTACTTTTAACCCTAACATCACCTTGGATAAATCATCATCAAAATAGGCCCGTGTAGTAATTGAAAGTGGCGAATAATATGCTTCATCCCAATTTGTGCCTGAAGCCATAGAAGATAAATCTCCTACAGTCATTTTTCCTGCTTTTCCTTCACAAAATTCTGGTAAAAAATCGCAAACAGGCTGATCTAAACTTTTAATGTAGCCTTCCATGATGGCTTTCCCCAATAATGCGGATACATAACTTTTCGCCATTGAAAACGAATTGAATTTAGATGTTTCATCAAACCCTTCATAGTACTTTTCAAACCAAACACTATCATTTTTAATGATTACATAAGCAACAGTACCATAGTCATTATTAAATTTTTCTAGTGTTTCTGTTTCAGAAATCCAATTATATTTTTTGTGGTTTTCCCAAGGTTGAGGTGAGCCGTTTACAATACGTTGATTATCAAAATGCTTGTAATCTTCTAAATAGGCGGTCGTGTGTCCCTTTAAATAGATGGTTCTAACAGCTTTAATCAGGTAGTCTGTATCTGTAATATATAAAGTGATAATGAGTAACCCGATAAGGATTACCAACCATTTAAAGAGTTTTCTTAGAAGTTTCATTCAAAAATTTTAAGTAGAACTTAAAGATATGAAAATTCATATGGATTTTACAAGATTAGGAAATTACCAAATTACTGAGCAGATTTCTGTTTACGTTTTTCCTTATAGAATGACTTATCAGCAACATAGATCGTCTTACTCAATTCTGCTATAATAGTTCCTTCTTTGGTAAGAATATTAGGGTTTTTAATAATATCTATTTCTCCTTTTTCTTTAACCTGTTTTTTAATACCATCAATTTCTTCTGAAGAAAAAGTAAACTCACAAAAAACAGTGGCCCTTGCAGGTCTTCTATAGTTTATCGTTGCGGCTTTATCCCAAACGACATAGTTATTTCCTAAAATATTCATTAGCTGAATCATATAAATAGGATCTGTAGCTGACAGCATACTACCACCAAAAATGGAACCTACATAGTTTTTGTTTTTCCAGTTTAGAGGTATTTTAATTTTTACAACATGCAAATCTTCTGACACTTCAGTAATTTTTCCTGTTGAGCGTCTATACATTGGAGACCAGTTAAACCCGTGTTTATAGATCTGAGCATCGGTAAAAAACCTTTTGGCTATATTACTAAGTGTTCTATACATCTAAAAAAGAGATTGCTGCTTATAAGGGCTTTCATGTTCTAGTAACCATTGTTTGCGGTGTAGGCCACCAGCATATCCAGTTAATGAGCCGTCGCTTCCAATTACACGGTGACAAGGCACAATTATCCAAAGCGGATTTTTCCCATTAGCGTTAGCCACTGCTCTAATGGCTTTTACGTCACCATATTTTTTAGATAATTCTAGATATGATGTTGTTTTTCCATAAGGGATCTCTTCTAAAAGCTTCCAAACTTTTTTTTGAAAGTCTGTACCGCTCGGATTTAATTTAAGATTAAAAAATTTACGTGTACCTTCAAAATATTCATTGAGTTGAATCACACAATCTTCTAAAGTTTCAGGGATAATATCTGTGGGTTTTTCTTCAGAATTTAATACTGAAACAGAAGATATGCCATTAATGTCACCAAGAATTTTAGTGAAACCCACAGGTGAATTGATGATACATTCCTCCATCATTCAGTAGATTTATCGTCTTCTAAAATACCTAATTTCTTAGCGCGTGCTTCCCAGCTTTTTCTAGCAAGATGTTGAAGGTCAGAAACATTATCACTCTCATCCATAATCTCTAAACCGAGCAAGGTTTCAATAACATCTTCCATAGTTACTAAACCGCTTACTGAACCATATTCATCTACAACCAAAGCCATATGATTTCTAGTTTCAACTAGTTTTTCAAATAGTGTTGGGATAGGTAGATTTCTATTCACAACAATAATGGGCCGTTTTAATTCTGATAATTTTTTGGTATTGTTGTCCAGAGCCATTTCTTTAAAAATCTCATCTTTAAGTACAAGTCCAGTGATATTATCAGGGTCATTAGTATATACAGGAATTCTTGAAAAACGAAGATTTAGGTTTCGCTTAAAAAAATCTTCAACCGTGGTGGTTTCATTCTCAGTCTTCATTACTGTTCTGGGTGTCATCACATCTTTAGCAAAAATTTCTTTAAAAGTCAATAAATTTTTGATGATTTTACTTTCGTTTTCTTGAAAAACACCTTCTTCATGAGCAATTTCAGTCATGGCCATAAAGCCTTCACGACTTAAAACGCTGCCATGGCCTTTACCTCCAATAAGTTTTGTAGTTAATTGTAGTAACCATAAAATCCCAGTCCATTTCAGTGGGAAAATTAAAATTAGTAATGTTTTTGAAGCAAAGTTTGCCAAGCCTTTCCAGTAAGTAGCACCAATAGTTTTCGGAATAATTTCGGAAGCTACCAAGATTAAAAACGTCATTATTGCTGAAACAACACCTACAGTATTTATACCCCAAAGTTCAATTTTATAAGGCAAACTTTCCGCTTCAATACCCACCATCATGGCACCTAAAGTGTGCGCAATAGTATTTAAGGTAAGTATTGCAATAAGCGGTTTATCTACATCTTTTTTTAACTCTTCTAAAGTAGTTGCATAATCTTTTCCTTCTTGTTTTTTAACATTTATAAATGTTGGTGTAACACTCAGTAGAACAGCCTCAAGAATAGAACATAAAAACGAAAAGAAAATGGAGATTGTTGCCCAAAAAATTAGTGCACTCATTGAATAGGTTTTAATTACTGGCTAATTTACGAAATCAATTTAACTGTACATTTTTTCTGAAAGATTCTTTATCTTGCTAAGACGTTAAGCAATTATTTTACATGACTTTCAAGCCATTAAACCTATTATTATTCTTATTTCATATATCTGTCTGCTTTACTCATCTAAACGCCCAAAATGGAGTTAAAAAAAGTGAAATTTCTAAAGCAGAAAAAATTTATCTTCAGTTAAGTAGTACAATGTTTACCTCTGATGAGGTTATATGGTTTAAAGCTATTGTAACTAGTAGTGAAGTTCATACCCCTTCACAATTAAGTGAAATTTTACACGTAGAACTTATTGATTTTAATGAAGAGGTTATAGATAAAAAATTACTAAAACTTGAAAATGGTTTAGCTGATAGTTTTTTTCAGTTAGACGAATCGATGCCCCCTGGTCGCTATCTTATAAGGGCATACACGCTTTGGAATACTAATTTTAATACAGACTTTATTAGTGAACATTATATAGATATTTACACCCCAAAATATAATGCAGAAACAAATGAAGCCATAAGAGATATTACGTTAACCGAGATTAGTCCTAATCAGTTTGAGATATCTGCCAATGTATTTCCAAAAGCCTTAGATAATAAATTTAGAGGGAAACTTATGTTATATCTTGATATGGACACAAAATTAGATTCTATTGAAATAAAAAAACATAATAAAGGAGTTTATACTTTCAAGTATATGTTGCCAGAAGCAACAACAAAGGCAAAATTAAGGCTAGATACAAAAAGATTTAAACACTTTGCAACCAGCTATGGTAAGACTATTGTTATTGACGATTCTCATCTAGATGTACAGTTTTTTCCAGAAGGAGGTACGTTGGTAAATGATTTAATAAGTGCAGTAGGTTTTAAAGCAGTTGGTTACACAAATAAGGGTATAAAAGTAGATGGACATGTTGAGGATGAAAAAGCTAATATTATATGTCATTTTAAAAGTAATGATTTAGGAATGGGACTATTTCATTTAAAGCCAGAAGTAAATAAAACATATTTTGGAATAGTAAGAGATAATAATGGTATAAAGCATAAGTATCAATTGCCAAAAGTGGCTTCCTCGGGTATTGTTTTGTCTGTGAAACCAAGTAAAGATTTTATAAGAATAAAGGCAAATACAACTGATGAAGTACAGTATCAAACCCCAATATTAAAAGTGCAATTTAATGGCATCACTTACTACACAGAACAGCTTAAATTTCAAGAAGGAGTACTTAATGCATACTTAGATAAAAAAACATTGCCTGAAGGTATCATAAAACTCACATTGTTTAATCAAGATAATTATCCACTTTGTGAAAGATTGGTGTTTAATTATAAAATATCAGATAGAGCAATTATAAAGGCCAAAACAAATTTATCAACTTACAGTCAGCGGGATAAAATACTTGTAGATATAACTGTAAAAGATGAAAACAAAACCCCTTTAGCAACCAATCTTTCTGTATTAGTGCTTAACAAATCACAGTTAGGTGATATGCACAAAGTTAGAGCTCATATTTTATCTTATTTTTTATTGAATTCTGAACTTTGTGGCACTATTGAAAAACCGGCTTCTTATTTCGATGTTAATAATGTTAACATGCAAAGAAATATGGAGTTTTTATTACTAACACAAGGTTGGAGAAATTATAAATACAATACAAAAGACTCACTCGTAAAAATAAAGATAGCACCAGAAAAAATGTTAACTATATCTGGAACGGTTGGGGAATTTTTGAATACCAAGAAGAAACCTAACTATCCAGTAGAACTAGTTTTAATGACATTAGGGAAACCAAAAACGTTTCATATCCAAGAAGTGCAGCCTAATGGAAGATTTAATTTTGATTTACAAAATCAATATTCTGATGAGCTAAATATTGTAATACAATCAAGAAATGCTCGTACAAAAGAAGTTGAAGATTTTACTATTAATCTTGATAAAACTTCAACTCCTGATATTCAATTTAAGAAACAAGAGCATTTTAAATCCATAGATATTTTAAATAGTTATGTTGAAAAAAGTATTGAACGAAAACAAAAAGAAGAGGCCTTTGCATTATCAGATAATACTATTCAGCTAGATGAGGTTAAACTGTCGGGTTACAAATTAACACCAGAGCGAGAAAAAATGATGGACTTACACGGACCGCCCGATGTTGTGATAGAAGATAAAGAGTTACATGAAAAAGTTGAGAAATGGTCTTACGGTTTATTTAGTGTACTACTATTTAACTATCCAGAAGATATTAATATTCGCAGAGTTGGTAGAAATGGTGGGTTTTTAATTGCAGAGGTATATGGAGCAGATTTCACGTGTGTTTTAATAGATGGTATCCCTGTTAATATAAGAGATTATCCACTGATAGGTAATTTACCAACTAAGGAAATTAAAAGCGTAGAAATTATTAAAAGACCAAAAAATCCAAAAAAGTATTCAACAGAAATATTTGGTGAGCCAGATGCATTGTTTGGGGCTTTTACCATATCATTCATAAATATTTATACCTATTCAAAGAATGGGCTTTATGGAGTTCAAAGCACCTCTAATTTGTTTAAAGGGACAGTCTCGACTTTTGCGCCTAAAAGAGAATTTTATGCTCCAAAATATGAAGATATCTTAGCAGAGGATTGGAAAATCCCTGATTTACGCTCAACAGTATATTGGCAACCAAATCTGCAAACAGATAGTAATGGTAAAGCAAAAGTTGAATTTTATAATGCTGATGATACTGGTGATATGTTGGTAATTGTTGAAGGGATAACTAAAAACGGTAAACTTGGTTATTTTGAAACTACTTATCAGGTTGAGGAAAAAACAGAAAGGTAGGTTTTTGTAAAATATTAAACCACCAAACTAACGTTTAGTGGTTTAATTCAAATAATTTGTTGTCAACTTAATATTTTTCGGCTTCGCGCTCAACCCTAGCCAATTCACGTTTTGCTCTGGCCACTTCTCGCTCGGCACGTTCTAACTCACGTTTAGCACGTTCTGCAGTTTTTGCTTCTTCGGCTTTCTTACTCGTTCCAGATATAAAGTACTTAAGATCATTACCAAGTGCTTTTATTTTTTTAAGAAATGCTTCTGAAGCTATATTGTTATCTACGTGCATTCTTAAACTTCCATTAGATAATTTACACTCAAAAACCTCTTCGTTAGTCCAGAAGTAAGTGTTTCCCTTTTTGGTTAAATATTGTTCCCCAAGTTTATCTAATAACATGGCTTTAACACCAGTATTTTTAGAGTCGTGATAGGTAGCTCTAAATTTATAACTATCGTCTGAAACCGAAATTGAAACCGAACTATTGTGTTTTTCATTATCATCATTATCTACAGAGATGGAATAGGATGAGCTAGATTTTGAAGTGGTCTTCGGAGGTGTTGGTGGTTCAGGAGTATTTTGCGCATTAATATCTAATGTGATAAAAAATGCGAAAACTAAAGAGACGCATAATGTGCGTTTTGTATCTACAATTCTAATACTTCTTTGTCTGTTTTTTGATGTTTTTAAATTCATAATTGTTTGTTTTTAATGATTGATACTACAAATTTAAAGGACACATTTGTCTTAAAAAAGAAAATGCTAGGCGTTAACCTAGCATTAACCAAGTCAATAAACCCTATTAACTTACCTTAAATTCTAAACCTACATTTCTAATACTTTCAATAGAAATACTCGGGTCTAGTTTAAAATATTTGCGAAGTCTACTAATAAAAACATCCATACTTCTACCAGAAAAGAAATCATCATTTTCCCATACTGATTTTAAGATGTCTTCGCGTTTTAAGAGTTGGTTTTTATGATTGAACAAAAACAAAATTAGTTCTGCTTCTTTTTGAGTAAGCTGTTTTTTATAAGTATTACAACTAAGTTCTAAACGGCTGGTGTCGAATTGATACGTACCAATAGAAATCATTTGTTCTTGTGGTAGTTTTTCAGTAGTTCTCTCAGTACGTTTTAAGATGTTATTTAGGCGTAATACTAATTCATCAGCCTCAAAAGGCTTTACAATATAATCGTCTGCACCAAGTTTCAACCCTTTGATTTTATCTTCTTTTAATTTACGAGCAGTGAGAAAAATGAAAGGTGTTTCAGGATTGATATCTATTACTTTTTCAGCCAAAGTAAAGCCATCCATTTTGGGCATCATAACATCAAATACACAAATATTAAAACTATCGTTTTTAAATAGTTCTAAAGCCTCTTTGCCATCTTTTGCCCAAGTTATAGCATAACCTGATATTTCTAAATATTGCTTTAAAATATTGCCAAAATCTAAATCATCTTCTGCTAATAGAATACGTTTCATAACTTCAAAATTTATTCAAATGGGATGTTCAAAATAAAAGTAGATCCTATGCCTTCCTTGCTTTCTATAGTAATGGTGCCCTTGTGTGCTTTTATAATTTGATTTGTGTAGTACAAGCCTAAACCTAAGCCTTTTACATTATGAATTTCTTTATCTCCAGCTCTGAAAAACTTTTCAAAAATCTGCTTTTTATCCTTATCAGAAATGCCAATACCATTATCCTGTATGGCAATTTTAAGGCTGGTATTACTATCAATATTACAATTAATAGTAACGGTTTCCTTTGAATATTTAATAGCATTTTCAAGAATATTTAGCAGTGCAGTTGTAATGTAGAACTTGTCAATTATAATATGTGTTTTTCCAATTGAAAAAGCTCTATTTATAGCTATGTTTTCTGATTTTTGAGCCAATTGAAAATCATTGAGGATGTTATTGATATAATCCTCGATAGCGACATTTTCTTTTTTGAGTTGAATCTCTTGGTACCCCAAACTATTATTTAACACCTGATCTATTAATTTTTGTAGGCGTTTGTTCTGCCGCTCAATAGTATTTACAGTGTTGTTTACAAGCACAGTACTCTTTTTAACCTCTTCCTTTTTTAGCATTTTTGTCGCCAAAGTTAAAGTGGCTAGAGGAGTTTTAAGCTCATGCGTTATGTTGTTTACAAAGTCTGTTTTTATATCAGCAATTCTCTTTTGAGTGATATAATTTTTGATGGAATAATAGAGCAAGCCAATAACTACAATAAAAATAATAATAGATAGTAATAGCAAGCCAGACATTTGTTTAAGCACTATTTTTTTCCAGCCAGCAATGTCCATGGCATCTTGCATCACAAATAAAATATAAAAGGTAATTTCTTGTGTTTTACCATCTATTACTTTACTTGAAGTATGGTCTGTTTCCCAAGATGTAGTACTTACGGCAATAATATCATTCTCAGGTATGGTATCACCAAGTACAATATGTTTTGGTGTTTTTTTAAAATCGAAAATAGTATCGTTTACTACAGAATCTAAGAGCACAATACGCCTTATTTTTTTATGAAATTTAATGCCATAGGGGATATTTTTTTTCACTAATTCTTTTTGATATTCTTCTTTGTAAGCATCATTTATAGAATCAATAACTAATTGTAAATTATTAAGAATATCATTTCTATTAGCGTTACCAGTTTTATAATCAGCAAGGGTGTTTAAAAAGGTATCTCGCCATAAATCTGATAACGAATCTAATGCAGGTGAAAAATCGTCTATACTTGAAATGGAGCGTCGTGTATCATTAATAAACGCGTCTTTTTTAAGTTTATAGGTATTGTTGATGAGGTAACCTTGAATTCCAGATAAAGCGATTAATCCTAAAATTGAAGCGATTATTAAAAGGTTGATTTTCTTCTTCATTCTATTTTGAATAGCATGTTAAAAATACAAATCGAGATAAATAAAACAGAGTTTAATAAATAGAAATTGGTTGATTGATTTTTGATTGATGATTTCATTAAACTCTGTTTTTAAGTTTGAAAGAGAATAAACTACCTAAAGCGTCTTTTAATATTCCAATTGTGAGCTTTAGTTCTCTGATCTCTTTCTGTGATTTGATTGTTGTTTAAAGTTCTCATGATTATTTGATTTTAATGATTGATGATGGTACAAATCTATAATCAAGAATTGAATAAAAATAGAAAAGCGAGGAGGTTAACCTAGCGTTAACTTAGTATAGTACTGTGGGAGCAGAGAATACAAGGGTTTACGAAAACAACTAATTGTATTCGTTAACAAAGTAAAAAGGTGAAAAACACGTTATGAAATCAATTTCACAACATCTTTCGCAAAGTAAGAAGCAATGATATCTGCACCAGCACGCTTAAAAGCAGTGGTAGTTTCCATCATAATTTGGTCATGATCTAACCAACCTTTTTCGGCTGCTGCTTTAATCATAGCATATTCACCTGAAACTTGGTAAACAGCTACAGGGACATCGACTTCATTTTTAATTTCTCTAAGAATATCTAAATACGAAATTCCTGGTTTTACCATCACGATATCTGCACCTTCATCAATATCCATTTCAGTTTCACGAATAGCTTCAAAGCGGTTGCAATAATCCATTTGATAGGTTTTTTTATCCTTTGGAATATCTTGTATGTCTACAGGAGCAGAATCTAAAGCGTCTCTAAAAGGCCCATAAAATGCAGAGGCATATTTAGCCGAATAGCTCATAATGCCCGTGTTGGTATAACCCTCATCTTCTAAAGCTTCACGAATGGTCAAAATTCGTCCATCCATCATATCACTAGGAGCTACAAAATCAGCACCAGCTTGAGCGTGAGAAATACTCATTTCTGCTAAAACTTTAGCAGTTTCATCGTTAATGATTTGTCCGTTTTCAATAATACCATCGTGTCCGTAGGCTGAGTAAGGATCAAGTGCTACATCAGTCATTACTAACATATCAGGACAAGCATTTTTAACGGTTTTTATAGCACGCTGCATCAATCCGTCTTGGTTTAATGCCTCTGTACCTTTGTTATCTTTTAAATTATCTGGCACTTTCACAAAAAGCAATACCGATTTTAAACCTATTTTCCAAAGTGCTTTTACTTCACCTTCTAATAAGTCTAAACTATAACGAAAGTAGTTGGGCATTGATGGAATTTCATCTTTAATACCTTTGCCTTCCACTACAAAAAGCGGCACTAAAAAATCGTTTGGTGTGATGATGGTTTCACGAACTAAAGCGCGAATAGCTTCATTGGTTCTTAATCGTCGATTTCTTCTTAGTGGGAACATAATAAAATGTTTATATGTTGATACGTTTATTTGTTTATCCAATCCACAGGATACTTTAATACTTCAATTAACTTTTCTTCATCACTCCCAGCTTCAGGATGATGGTCATATACCCATTGCACATGAGGAGGCAAACTCATTAAAATACTTTCAATGCGTCCATTGGTTTTTAAACCGAATAAGGTGCCTTTGTCGTGTACTAAATTGAATTCTACATAGCGTCCGCGACGAATTTCCTGCCAATTGCGCTGCGTTTCTGTATAAGATAGGTCTTTGCGCTTTTCAACGATGGGAACATATGCTTCCAAGAAACTATCTCCTACTTCGGTCACAAAGTTATACCAGTTTTCCATGGTCATATTTTCTGATGCTTTACAATAATCAAAAAACAAGCCGCCAACACCTCTACCTTCATTTCTGTGCGCGTTGTAAAAGTATTCATCACAGCGTTTTTTGTAGGTTGGATAGAATTCAGTGTCGTGCTTATCACAAGCTGTTTTACAGGTTTGATGGAAGTGTTTTGCATCTTTTTCGAACAAATAATAAGGTGTTAGGTCTTGTCCGCCACCAAACCATTGGTCAACGATATTTCCTTGTTCATCATACATTTCAAAATAACGCCAATTTGCATGCACCGTTGGCACCATTGGGCTTTTAGGATGAATGACTAAACTCAAACCACAAGCAAAAAAGTCAACATCTCCCACTTTAAAATAAGCCTGCATAGACTTAGGAAGTTTTCCATGAACACCTGAAATATTTACGCCGCCTTTTTCAAACACATTACCGTCTTCAATGACGCGTGTGCGTCCGCCGCCACCTTCAGGACGTTTCCAAATGTCTTCTTGAAATTTAGCTTTGCCATCAATAGTTTCTAATTTTGAGGTGATACTATCTTGTAAATCTTGTATATATTGATAGAATTTATCTTTCATTATTCAATCTCTTTATAAAGTTCATACAATTCCATATCTAGTGGGGCTTCTCCTGGAGGTGTAAATCCTTCTTTTAAGGTTTTTATCCAAGTAAAATTACAATTTTTAGCAACTTTTAAGCTACCAAGATTGTCTTTGTGAACTATGATTTGAAGTATTTCTAACCCTAGGTCTTGAAATGCGTAGTTTGCTAAAATAGCAACTGCTTTTGTTGTTACGCCTTTGCCTTCAACATTATAATCAATGCAATAGGCAAATTCACCTTGTTTTTTGTCCCAATCGAGCTCTTTTAAATAGATTAAACCAACTAATTTATTAGATTCGGTTGCTTTAATGGTAAATAGAAACTCTTCCTTGTTATTGAATTGTTTTACCTTTTTTTCAACGAAGATATTTGATAAATCTGGTGTTAAGTTTTGCTCTAAGGTTTTAGGGAAATAGCGCTTTAATCGGTCTTCATTTGCTACAATTAGATTGCAGATATTCCATGCATCTTTTAATGCAATTGGAGAGATGTAATATGATCCTAAATTAAGTAGCATTTACAGGTTTGTTAGTAAGTTGTATAGCTTCTACTGTTCTTGTGGAAGCTGCCGTTACTGATAATGGTAGTACTAAAATAACACCTAAAACGGGAATTAGTAGACATAAGATAAATATAATGCCATTACCAATGGCTAATCCACGATGTTTACGCACAAATTGTAGGCTGTCTTTATATTGAAAATGACGTTCTAAAGTATAGTCCATATTACCGAAGCCAGCATAATACGCTTGTACCATAAATAGCAAAATCGTTGAAAAGATATTTACGATTGGAATGAACTTTAAAAGTAAAATAGGAATAGTAAGTAACAACTCCATAAACAAATTTCTACCGTTAATACGAATACCTCGCCAGAGTTGTTGCATGAACGTAGTATCGCGATGTGAATGCGGTAGGTTGCCAGTAAAATGCGCTTCTATTTTTTCTGAAACAGGGCTCATAAATGGTGCAGATAGCGCCATGATGATATGTTTGAAAAGAATGATGCCTATAACCAAAACGATGAGACCTCCTATAAAATTACTGATGGATGAAAAGGTGTCTTTGCCCCAATCCCAAATCCAAATTTTGGAAATGAAGCCACCAATATTATCAGACAACCCATAGGCAGACGTAAAAATTACGATGAATGTGACGAAACTAATTAACATAGGAATAGCAAAATACTTCCAGAGTTTTAGTTTTGATATTAAGCTAAACGCTCCGAAGTATGCTTTAATTCCTGAAATGATATTTTTAATCATCTTTACTCTTAAGATACTCTGTTTTTAATAACCCAAAATACATAACATCTTCATATACATCTTGGAATCCTAAGTATTCTTCCCTGAGAACCCCTTCTTTTTGAAATCCATTTTTAATAGCCACTTTCTGGCTGCCAATATTTTCTGGAGCAACTCTAAGAAATACTTTATTCATTTGTAATTCTTCAAAACAAAATGTTACAACTTCCGAAGTAAATTTAGAGACAATGCCCTTCCCTGCATAAAGTTCTGAAATAAAATACCCTATTTCACACTTTTTTATTGTGGCGTCTATATTTTTAATATTGACTAAACCAACAAGGGAATCTGTTTGGGTATTTTTTATAAAAAATGAAAAACTTCTTTTATGTTTTTCTTCAGACAACCACTCTTTAAAAAGTATTTTTGCTCCTTTTGGAGTTTCGCATCGTTTTACAGTTCCAGCAAAGCCTTTTTCGATGTACGTTTTGTTATCATAAATCAGGTTAAGAAAAGTTTCGAATGAAACGCTTTCTATACGCTCTAATTTATAATCTAGAAGGCTCAAAACTTAGTTATTATATTCTTTAACGGCATCGATAAATGCCTTGGCATTATCTAACCCAATGTTAGGTAAAATACCGTGACCGAGGTTTACGATGTATTTATCTTTACCAAAATCATTGATCATTTGATGCACCATTTTTTTGATTTCAGCAGGTGGTGAAAACAAACGTGTTGGATCGAAATTACCTTGCAAGGTGATATTTCCACCTGTTAAATAGCGCGCGTTTCTTGCAGAACAAGTCCAATCTATACCCAATGCCGAAGCACCAGATTTGGCCATTTCGCCCAATGCAAACCAGCATCCTTTTCCGAAAGCGATCACTGGAGCATCATCCTTTAATGCATCAATGATTTGCTGGATATACTGCCATGAAAATTCTTGATAATCTACTGGAGATAGCATGCCTCCCCAAGAATCGAACACTTGTACAGCATTACAACCTGCTTTTACTTTTTCTTTTAGATAAGCAATAGTCGTATCTGTTATTTTTTGTAGTAATTGGTGAGCTGCAACAGGATTAGTAAAGCAAAATTCTTTGGCTTTATCGAAATTTTTACTGCCTTGTCCTTGTACACAGTAACATAAAATAGTCCATGGCGAACCTGCAAAACCTATTAACGGAATTTCGTTGTTTAGTTTTTCTTTAGTAGCTTTAATAGCTTGGTAAACATAATCTAGTTCTAGAGTAACGTCTGGCACAATAACATTATCAACATCTTTTTGAGAACGCACAGGGTTTGGTAAATACGGTCCAAAATTAGGTTTCATTTGTACCTCAATGTTCATAGCTTGCGGAATTACCAAAATATCGCTAAATAAAATAGCTGCATCCATATCATAACGGCGTATAGGTTGTACCGTGATTTCACTTGCTAACTCAGGAGTTTGGCAACGGGTAAAGAAATCGTATTTAGCCTTAATTTCCATGAATTCTGGCAAATAACGCCCTGCTTGTCGCATCATCCACACTGGTGGGCGATCAACCGTTTCTCCTTTTAATGCTCTTAAAAATAAATCGTTT
This sequence comes from uncultured Flavobacteriaceae bacterium, assembly GCA_947502975.1. GTDB lineage: Bacteria > Bacteroidota > Bacteroidia > Flavobacteriales > Flavobacteriaceae > Jejuia. The sequence goes on along the minus strand of CANNBV010000004.1, from coordinate 388,929 downwards.
TTAATGTTCATGTCTTTTTGTTATTCTTATGAAACTGAACCTATGAGTCTATAGTTTCTAATATTCCTCCAATTATAATTAGAAAGCCCATTACAAACATAATTTTACTCCAAAGCTTCATGGTTATAAAGAAAAAAGCATTTTCAAAATCTACTTTTTCTTTTTCACCATTTATTTCTACATAATCTTCACTTTTTAAATATGTCCAAATACCAGAAATTAAAAACCCAATGCCTAAAACAATCTGAAAATCATATTTTGAAGCAAAAACACCACCAACATATTCTTTTAAAAAGCCATTTAACAAGGTTACCAATAAAACAGATACTATAAAATAAACAGGAACTAAAATGCCTCTATTTTTATAAATAATAATCATGCGTTAAATAGTTTCTCCTTTAACTATGAAGCTTGTTTTTATTGCGCCTTCTTTTAGATTCACAAAACTATTTCTTTTATCATCTTTTGTAAAATTGATAAAATCTTCATTTGTGGGAAAGGAAATTAAATGTAACTCATAAGGTTTTTCACCTTCGAATTCAATAAAATCTTCTTTTCTTGGTCTTATTCTATATATTAATTTACCGTTATAATCTTTTAAAATTGGAAGTACCGATGATTCATATTCATTAAAAACATGCTCTTTTCCTTCTTTTATAAACATTAATGCGGTTAGATAAATCATTTAGATGTAATGACTATTTACTAATTCAATGACACTCTCAACTGTTGGCACTTTTGCAACTCTTACATCCTTAAAATGCTTTTTTGCTTCTGATGCAGTGGTCTCACCAATACAAAAAGCAATGACATCGCTTTTATTGCTACGGATAAAACTTTCAACAGTTGATGGACTGTAAAACATGGCGCCTTCTACTGAACCTTCTACTTTAGTACTGTCATATTTTGTTTGGTATGCTTCTACTTCGTGAACTGTAATGTTATTTTCACTTAAAATAGTTGGTAAAGCATCTAATCTGATATCACTGCAAAAATACGTGACTTCTGTGCCTTCAATGTATTCTACTAAAAACTCCGCTAATGCTTTTGCGTTTTTAGCTGAATGTTTTACAGGGCCTACTTTATTTTCTATCAGTCTTTTGGTACGACGCCCAACACAATAGATGTTTTTAAACTGTAATTCTGCTGCCGAATAGTTTGTAATTAACGCTTCAACTGCATTTTTACTAGTGATTATAACGTTTTCAATTTCTGATTTTAAAATCTGTGGGCGAATTCGGTTTAAACGAATCTTGATAAAATCATCGCTTTTAGCAGTTACCTTTTCATGGAATAGTTTCCTCTGATCCTCCGTTAATTTTTTGGTAGAAAACACATTTGTAACTCTATGCGAGTATTTAATCTCATCCATTAGGCGCTTGCCTCCGCGTTCGATAATATAATCTGCACAAAAAACTGCTAAATCTTCATGCTTTCCTAGTTTTTCGGTACGCTCAACTTGTATTTTTTTAGAACCATCTTTACTTAAAAGAATGCCTTTAAAGTTGATTTCTTCATTTTTAATATAAGCCAAAGCACCAATTGGCGCCGTGCACCCACCTTCTAATCGGTTTAAAAATTTACGCTCAATTGTGGTACAAATTTCTGTTTCTTCGTGATTTAATTTTGCGCAAGCTTCTAATATAAAATCATCTTCAGCTAAAGCTGTAATCATAATAGCACCTTGAGCTGGCGCAGGAATCATCCAATCTAAATTAATGGCTTCTTCGGGTCTAATACCTATTCTACCAATACCAGCAGCGGCGAAAATAGCTCCATTCCAATCGTTATCTTTAAGCTTTTGCAAACGTGAATTTACATTACCTCTTAAATCGGTGATGGTATGTGTTGGATATCTGTTGAGCCATTGTGCTTTTCTGCGTAAACTGCCAGTGGCAATTACAGCCTGTTTTGCACCTAAAAATTCTTCATTGTCCTTAAAAACCAAAGTGTCATTTACATTGCCACGTTTTAAAACAGCGGCTTGCACAATACCTTTTGGTAAAATGGTAGGTACATCTTTAAGTGAATGTACTGCAATATCGATGTCATGATTCAACATGGCGATATCCAAAGTACGTGTAAAAATACCTGTAATACCTAATTCGTATAAAGGTTTATCTAAAACTAGATCACCAGTAGATTTTACCGGAACTAATTCAGTTTGATGCCCTTCTTTTTCGAGTAAACTTTGGACTATTTTGGCTTGCCATAGTGCTAATTCACTATCACGTGTGCCAATTCTAATGGTTTTAGACATTTGTTTTTTGAGGTTCTTCTAACTGAAATACTTTTTTAATAAGTTCCAGACTATCATCTGTAGAAATAGCATCATCCTTTAAATGATGTGCAAAATGATTGGTGATTTTTTGAATAATCTTGTTGCTAATTAATTCTGCTTGCTCCTCATTGAAATCGTTTAACTTTTTCCTTTGAGTATCTAACTCTGCTGTAGCAAAATCTGTAAGTTTATGTTTTAAAGCCTTAATGGTTGGTGCAAATTTGCGCGTTTCTAACCAATTACTAAATTCTGCTTTAACCTCTTCAATAATGGTTTCGGCTAAAGGTATATGTGTTTTACGCTTTTCTAAAGTGGCATCAGTAATTTTTGATAAATGATCAAGATGTACTAAGGATACATTTTCCAATTCTTGAACGTTCTCATTAACATTCTTCGGAATAGATAAATCTAATATTAAAAGCGGTTTTTTAGTTTGAATAATATGCTTGTCGATTGTAGGGCGTTGTGCTCCAGTAGCGACAATCAATATATCAGAATTACTAATTTCTTCTTGTAAATTTGCATAATCCTTCACAATTAAATTGAACTTACCAGCAATGCGTTCTGCTTTGTCTTTTGTTCTGTTTATTAAAGTGATATGCTCATTTTTGGTATGTTTTACCAAGTTTTCACAAGTGTTTCTTCCTATTTTTCCAGTGCCAAATAGCAAAATATCTTTATTGGAAACGTCTTCAATATTATTGAAAATGTATTGTACAGAAGCAAATGATACTGAAGTAGCCCCAGAAGAAATATTTGTTTCAGTCTTAATACGTTTACTAGCTTGAATGACAGCATTAACCAAACGCTCAGAAAAATGATTGAGTAAACCGTGTTTTCTGGAAATTTTTGTACTTGCTTTTAACTGACTTATAATTTCAAAATCACCTAAAATTTGGCTGTCCAACCCAGAGCCTACACGAAACATGTGCGCTATGGCATCTTTATTTTTATACACATATGCAACATCTCTAAACTCTTCAACAGTACCATTTGTATTATCACAAAGTAATTCTATAAGTTGAAATGGATGTTGTGCAAAACCATATATCTCTGTTCTATTACAAGTAGAAGTTACTATAAGACTTTCAATACCATTGTCTTTAGCTTGAACCAACAATGCATGTTTAGCATCATCGTCTAAACTAAAACGCCCTCTTATGTTGGCATCGGCTTTTTTGTAACTTAAGCCAATGGCATAAAAAGAACTACTCTTACTGATATTGTATTTTTGCATTATTATACCTGAAATTGCGAAACAAAAATATAAGTATCAGTGATTAAAAAATAACGCTCAAAGAACTTTTAATATCGTTTGTGGTTTTTTAATGTTATTTCGACAAAAAACATGATAAATGTCATATTTTTGTACTGAATTTGGCAGTTTTGAATGCTTTAATTTAGAACAATTCTAAATAAAAATTAAAAAATGGATGCAAACGGTAATATAAAAAGTGTCGCTCAAAGTACTTTTGAAGAAACAAAGGTTGACGATGGATTTTTGATTTTAATGTTTAAAAATGATGAAAGTGTCGCTCAAAACGTTGCTAAAGAAATAGATAGCAGCTTTATTCAGTTTCATTTTTGTATCAAGGGTGGGACAAAATTTGTGTTTAATCAAGGGCGTTATAGTTTAGATATTCATGAAGAGAATTCATTGTTACTATACAATCCACAACGGGAATTGCCTATAGATCTTCAAGTTGCTCCCAATTCTTGGATAGTTTCTATCTTAATATCGATACAGAAATTTCATGGTTTATTTTCTCAAGAAGCCGACTATATTTCATTTTTAAATTCTGAAAATAAAGACAAAAAGTATTATAAGGATGGGGTAATAACACCATCTATGGCAATTGTGCTCAACCAATTAATTAATTATAGTTTGAATTCATCTATAAAACAACTCTATTTTAAAGGGAAAGCATACGAGTTGTTAAGCTTATATTTTAATAGAAGTGAAGATGCCAATATCGAACAATGCCCGTTCTTGGTTGATGAAGCTAACGTTATTAAAATACGAAAAGCCAAAGATATTGTTGTGGCTCGCATGGCTGAACCACCAAGCTTACAAGAACTAGCTGATGAAATAGGGCTTAACATTAAAAAACTAAAAGAAGGCTTTAAACAAATTTATGGAGATTCTGTATTTAGCTTTTTGTTTGATTACAAAATGGAAGTAGCTAGAAAATTATTAGAATCTGGTGAAAATAACGTAAATGAAGTAGGTCTTAAGGTAGGATACAGTACTTCTAGTCACTTTATAGCTGCATTTAAAAAGAAGTATGGTACAACTCCAAAAAAATACGTCATGTCCTTAAAGTAACGATTTGTAATCATTTTTATTTATATTTGAATAATAAATAACCCCAAAATCTATTTATTATGAAATTTCTAACCCCGGAGATTGAAGCCTTATCAAAACAGTATGTTAAAGGAAAATCCTTAGCAAAGCCTAGTACATCTTGTGGCATATTTCAAGACTGTAATCCATTAGAAGATCAATCTAAATTGTATGAAAATTATCGAGAATTGAGGCACTAAACGTGTGTTTTAGTACATGCTTACTTTAATTCGTTTTCGTGTTTTGTGTTTAATTTGAAGTAGAATATCTTTAATAACGTCTTCTTCAGTTTTATAGCCTGAAATAGAAACACCTCGTTTTAATCCAGTATAGTAAGGTTTTAGATTGTACATGTTTTCTTTTGAATTTTCAAAAGCAATTACATGCAAATATTTGTTTTCCTCCAATTGCCTGTTGTCAATTCTCTTAAATAGGAATAAACGAATGGATTTATTATGATCTGTTGTAAATAGCTTTTCTTCTAAAAAGGTAATAGTATTTTCAGAAAGGTTGTAGTAGCTATTATTAAATAATCGCGATTTAGCATAGGCTTTTAAATCTACTACCGCTATTTCTTTTTCATCTAAAAGCTTATAGCGTTTTAGTTTAGGGATGAGCTCATACTGCGCCTTTTCATTAAAAAGTGTTTTAGCTTTTAATTGATCTGTAATAAGCTCATTTTTAGACTTTAATAATGTGTAGTATGTCGTTAAAGCTTCCCAGTCTTCACTCTCTAAAAGGCGTAAATAAAATAATTTTACGTTTTTGTCATCTCGATAAGGGAACAATAATTTTACATAATTATCTAGAGAAAACATATGTCTAGATGTATAAGAATAACGCTGCTTGTTACCTAAACTTCGTTTTATTTGAATTTTAGCATCATTAATGATCTGTTTTTTAAACTTCTTATAAATTTTAGGCTTTACGATATTACTATCTAACAATTTGGTGAGTAAATTATATATAGGCGATTTATATTCTTCAACAATTGAAAAATTAAGTAATTCTGGAAACAACACCTTAGCAGATTTTAATGAATCGGCTTTTCGACTATAAGCATAAAATGATGGTGTTTTATTGCCTAAAGGTAAATCTGTGTTCAATAATTCTAAAACAAACTCATAAGACGCTTTATCTCTACGTTGAAAAAATGCGTTTAAAATAATATTTTGTATTGAAGGTTTAGAATACGATTTTAAATACAATTGCCTAGTAAAATTGGTAACTTTTTCGCTTTTGTCATTTATAATGAGTTGACGAATTAAGTAGTTTTTAATTTGTGTTTTATTTTCTGGGAATTTAAAATTATTAACAACATCAATAATTTTTGAGGTGTGGTTATTTGAGAATTCTATTTCAGAATAACCACTTAATACAATACTGTCATTGTTTTTTAAAGCTTCAAAAAAAACTGCAGTTTTGTCTTGAAAAATGTCTTTCCCAAGAAGTGTATCCATTGGAGTAAATGAATCAAAAAACGCTGTCAAAAACTCTGAAGGTTTGTTTATAGAATCAGTCAAAGCAGCTAACTTATAAAGCACACCTTTTTTCTGGATATACTTCACCATAATTTCTTTTGAACTAAGTGAATCTCTTAATTTATATGTGTAATAATTATGATTATTTTTACTGTAACGCTTTTTATCTACGGTGATAAACTTTTTGTGTTTTGGCAAACCTGATAATCCATGAAGGTCTAAAAAATGAGGTTTTTTATGCAGTTGATTCCAAAGACTATCTACGTGATTAAACATTTTTAAATCATGAAACTTAGTGCGTTTTATCACAATTTGTTCATTAGCTTTAGTTGTGTAGATTGTGTTTTTAGCAGATTCATCATAAGACTTTTTTCGCTTGTCATTATCATAAAACTGATCATAAGGTAAAGGGGCTTTTACGGGAGAGTTTACCTTAAAAAACAGTGATGTATCTGTAACTTTTTTATAATTTTTATAAGTAGGCGTTTCAAATTTTAAAGATTGAAAGTACGAGTTAGCCACAGCTTTAGTATCGCCATAATAGCCCATTAAATAGTAACTTCCATCCTTTACAATAGATTTTAACCATAGCTTATTTTGGGAAGTAGAATCTAAAACAACAGAAGATACAGCGCTTTTGTAGATGTCATTTATAGTTTCTGCTTTAATGTTTTCTATATCAAGATTTTTATAAAAACTAGTATGGATATATTTTGCTTCAAACGCATCTTCTTCAATATATTCCACATCATGTTGAGGGGATTCTTGGAAGAAATAATAGTCATTATCACTACCTAAGGCTTGTATCAATTTTTTGCCAGTATGTTCTAAATTAGCAGTAATGAAATTTTCTGGACACTCAAATGTATATTTGCCATGTGGCTCTTTAAAAGTTGTTTTATCAGTGCCTTTTGATTTAAAACGAATTGACTTGAAAATTTCATCTTCATGCAATAAAACAAAGTCTTTTTTACCTCCAAATTTCACCACAATAATTTCCAGTGGTGTTTTGTAAATATGATATTTTTGATAATCGCCTTTTTTGGTTTTATTTAAAATACTGATGCCAGGGTAAGGTGTATTAAATTCTTCTTTTTCTATAATAGTACCTGGAACATCTTCATACAACAAATTTTTAATGAAAGCTAAATCTACTTGGTTATTAGGGTTGGGTAAATATTCAAAGGTATTTAAGCGATTTATAGTTAAGTAAGCACCGTTTGTCATATCTGGAGCCACATAATATTTTATGCCTTCAGCAGTAAATTCTCTTAATTTGTCAAAACTTTTAATACTAATAAAATCGTCAGAAGTAGATTGTAGTGATAATTCAGGAGCAGTAAATTTTTGCTCTAACTTATCCTTCTGCGTTTTAGCATATTGGGTTTGTTTAGACACTAACGGATTAACAACATATCCTTTTTCACGTAACATGTTTAACATGCCTTTTTTACCACCCAAATGCGCTGCACCAACTCCCGAAAAAACCACCTTTTTTCGCATTACCGAGTCTAGAACAGTTACCATATTTTCATTGCGCTTAAACAACATATGTTCACGATAGTAAGTAGTGTTTGTAGCTGCACCTATTGAATCTAGCAGTTCAATATTTCGCTCGCGATACACATCTTCTTGAAACATAAACATGTTTTTCTTTTCCATGAGTTTTATAAACCAATCATCTGGTTTACGTTTATTCATGTTGAAGCTAGCTTTTGTAGTTAAATAACGCGATTCTTTAAAATCTTCAAGGCCAATTACAGGTTTGTTGTTCTTTTTACCTGCTTGGTAAATAAACATGTCTAAATAAGTTTCTTCTTCAAAATCATCTACATACGAATTCTTACGATATAGATAGCTATTGATTAAATAATTATCCACCCTAATGATGCTTCGCATTTGCATGGGATCTAAAGGAGAAATTCTAAAAAGGTTTCCGTAGAAATCGTTCCCAAACATAAAGCTGTCAAAGTCATAATTAAACCCAAAATCTTCATGCATGAATTTTAACCATTGTGTAGGGTCAGATTCTAGAGCAACACATTCACTTTTATTCAAAGCTTCATAAAAAACATCATCTAAGCGAAACGCAACTTTACTACTCACATGCATAGTGCCATAGATGTAAGAAGGGTTAGCTAAACCGTTTCCAGAAATTTCCCAAAGTAAACTTTTCTCTTGTGAAAATGAGGTGATAGAAAACAGCAAAAGCAGTAGCGGGAGCAGTAATTTTTTCATATTATGACTTTGAATTGATAAATATAGAAATAAAAAGGCTGTTAAGTAACCCAAATAAGTGAATAGATTTTATCAATGAGCGAACGGGTAAATAATGACGTTATTGTGAATTATCTATCGTATTTTTGCTGTAAACAAAATTACTTATGAGATTTTTCACGACACTAGTTTTTACACTTTTAATTACAATTTCAAGCTTTTCTCAAACCAATAGGGAAGATATTAAGAAAGAAGCACAGGCGTATTATGATTTTATGACTGCTATGAATCTTGATGGCGTGCTAGATTACATGCATCCAAAAATGTTTGATATGGCTTCCAGAGAGCAAATGAAAGCAGGGATGGAACAAATGTTTAATTCACCTCAAATGAAGATTGAATTTATTTTAAACGATGTAACAAGTGTGAGTGATGCTATTGAGGAAACAGGTATAACTTATGCTGTCGTGTATTATGATAGTAAAATGAGGATGACATTTTTAACTGAAAAGGATAAGCCTGTTGAAGAACAAAAATCATATTTAGACATGATGGAATCTACTATGGTGGCACAGTTTGGAAGTGAAAACGTAACTGCAGACGCAGAAACGATGTCTTTGGTTATTGATAACAATTCCACCATGTTTGCTATTAAAGACCCGCAATACGACGGTTGGAAATTTTTAGCCAATGAAAAAAATATGGCAGCTTTTGTTAACTCAATTGTACCAGAAATTGTTAGAACAACACTATTAGAAAAAAAATAAAAGTTTTACGCTATTAATAGCGAATGAAAATTGAGATATGAAAGGAATACTATTAATTAATTTAGGGTCACCTGATAGTCCAAAACCTAAAGATGTAAAAAAATATTTGGGCGAGTTTTTAATGGATGAACGCGTTATTGATGTACCATTATGGGCTAGAAACTTATTGGTGAAAGGCATTATTTTAAATACGCGTCCGAAAGCCTCAGCCAAAGCATATCAAAAAATATGGTGGGAAGAAGGATCGCCATTAATTGTACTATCAGAACGACTTCAAGAAAAAGTACAAGAAAAGCTAGAATACCCGGTTGCTTTAGCGATGAGGTATGGAAGTATGACGATTAAAAAAGGGCTCCAAGAATTGGTGGATAAAGGCTGTACAGAAATAAAAACCATCCCTTTATATCCGCAATTTGCCATGGCAACTACAGAAACCATTGATGTTAAAGTAGATGAATTGGTTAGCGAATTTTTTCCACAGGTAAAAATTACCAGAACTCCAGCGTTTTATAAACGTGAAGATTATATCAATGCACTCTCTAAAAGCATCGCAGAAAGCCTAGATGGTTTAGATTATGAACATATTCTATTTAGTTATCATGGTGTTCCAGAACGACATATTCGAAAAAGTGATGTCACCAATGGCAATTGTAAAATGGATGGTAAATGTTGTTTTAAAAAGGGAAGCCCACAGCACGAATTCTGTTACCGTCACCAATGCGAAATTACAACTGTAAATGTTGCAAAAAAGTTAGGCTTAAAAAACGGCACATATTCTACATCATTTCAATCTAGACTTGGCTTCGACCCATGGTTGAAACCCTATACAGATCGAACCATAGAACGTATGGGAAAAGCAGGAATCAAAAAAATGGCTATTGTAACACCAGCTTTCGTAAGTGATTGTTTAGAGACTTTAGAAGAGATTGCTATGGAAGGCGAAGAAATTTTCCATGAAGTTGGAGGAGAAGAATTTACTGTTATTCCTTGTTTAAACGAACGCGAAGACTTTGCTCAAGTCCTTGCTAATATGGCTAAAGAATGGAATACCGCTAAAAATTCATTAACTGTTTAGTGCTGAAAGGAGGATGACATTTTTTATGCTTAAATTTAAAAGTTCAAACCATCCAGTTATTAAAAACTCATGGCATATTTCTATATAAAAGCATTTCATCTTATTTTCGTAATCACTTGGTTTGCCGGGTTATTCTATATTCCTCGACTATTTGTGTATCAAATAGAAGCATTTCATAAACCATCACCCGAAAAAGAAATCCTAGGGAAACAACTCAAACTTATGGCAAAACGTTTGTGGTTTATTATTACATGGCCATCAGCAATTTTAGCATTAGCTTTTGGGTTAAGCTTGTTTTATATCAATCCAACACTATTTTACTTGCCATGGATGCAAGTAAAACTAGGCTTCATTTTACTACTTTTCATATACCACCTAAAAACACATCAGTACTACAAACAACTACAAAACGATGTGGTAAAAAAATCATCTAGCTACATGCGTATCTGGAACGAAGGCGCCACATTTATACTATTCGCAGTCATCTTTTTAGTCATCCTAAAAAGTGCCATAAACTGGATTTGGGGCGTTATAGGCATTTTTGTTTTAGGCATACTTCTCATGCTCGGTTTCAAGTTGTATAAAAATATCCGAGATAAAAACCCAGATGCATAAATAGCTGTCATTTCGAGTAATTTTGTTTGCAAAATTATATTGATAAATGGGCGTTACCCTCCTTGGGTCGGGTCGGGCTTTCACTAGTCGCTCCTCCTGCGTCGGGAGCTCCACATGCCGTTCAATCCCTAACGCGGGTTAACTATCAACAACAACCTTCAACATCAAACCTCATTGCACTTTTGCCAATTTAGTTTATTAGATTTGAAATTTTACCAAGGGCTTTGGTGCGATTATTGCTATCTTTAATGCATTGAAATTTTTTAGATGAAATTAAAAAAACTCTCTTTACGCACCCGTATTTTTATAGTAATGATCGTGCTGGTGCTTTTAGCCTCAGTACTTATCGCAGCGGTCGCCATATACCAATACAACGAAGAAACTAAAGATTATCACGAAAAACGTCTCAATCGTAAAGAGCAAAACATAAAAACTCATCTCAAGCGTGTGCTAAACGGCAGGCAAAATACCTGGGAAGTTAAAACCAGAAATATTCCATTAATCTTTAAGGACGAAATCAGTAGCATAGCTGATATTCATAAACTTCAAATTAACATCTATGATTTAGAAGGAAATTTGTTAATCACTTCTAAAGCCGATTTAAAGCCCGATCAAGAAGATAAGAGTATAACACCTAAAATATTAAATGCAATTTCCAATACCGTAGATCATAGATATGTAGATAAAATCACAGAAAACGGATTGACATACCAGTCCTCATATATATTCATTTACGATAATAAATTTAAACCATTAGCCATTTTAAATTTGCCGTATTTAGAACGTGATGATTTCTTGTCGAAAGAGCTCAATGAGTTTTTAGGCAGATTGGGTATCGCCTATCTTTTTGTTTTAATTATTGCTATAGCCATTGCATTTTTACTCTCAAAATACATCACCAAATCGCTTAAAACTATTAGTGATAAAATCATTGCCACACGATTAGAAAAACGCAACGAAAAAATTGTAATAGAAGACTCAAGTCAAGAAATTTCTACTTTGGTAGATTCTTATAATAGTATGATTGATGAGCTAGAAGATAGTGCTGTACAGCTCGCAAAAAGTGAGCGCGAACAGGCATGGAGAGAAATGGCAAAACAAGTAGCGCACGAAATAAAAAATCCGCTAACACCAATGCGACTAACGGTACAAAACTTTCAAAGAAAGTTTGATCCTAACGACGAAAACATCAACACAAAAGTTTCAGAATATAGTAAAACGCTCATTCAACAAATCGATACCATGAGCTCAATTGCGTCGGCATTTTCAAACTTTGCAAAAATGCCAGCGCAACAAAACGAAACATTAAATGTTGTAAATATTACCAAGCTCGCACTTGATATTTTTAATGAAGATTATATTGTATTTACATCAGAAGCTGAAGAAATTATCGCAAAATTTGATAGAACACAATTAATTAGAGTGGTCACTAATTTGGTTAAAAATGGAATTCAAGCTATTCCAGAAGACAAAACACCTCAAGTCTTGGTAAACGTTGGACAAGATAACAAGAACGTTATTATTACTGTTGCAGATAATGGTACAGGAGTTTCAGAAGAAAATAAAAGCAAAATATTTGAGCCCAAATTTACAACTAAAACCAGTGGAATGGGCCTTGGGTTAGCGATGGTGAAAAATATAGTAGAAACCTATAAAGGCACTATTTCGTTTACTTCCGAAACCGAAAAAGGTACCGTATTTAGGGTGGTGTTTCCAAAAAATGAAACTTTATAAAAAACTTAAAGATGAGATATAACAACCTTATTATTAATTCTGAATCAGGTATTACAACTATTACAATTAACCGTCCTAAAAAACTAAACGCATTAAACCAAGAAACCATCCAAGAGTTACACGAGGCTTTTAAAGCTGCGGATGCTGATGTAAACACAAAAGTTATAATCATTACTGGTAGTGGTGAAAAGGCCTTTGTGGCGGGAGCCGATATTAGTGAATTTGCTGACTATAGTGTGGAAGAAGGCATGCACTTAGCAGCAAACGGCCAAAAAACACTCTTTAACTTTGTAGAAAATTTATCTACACCAGTAATTGCGGCAGTCAACGGTTTTGCACTTGGCGGTGGTTTAGAATTGGCTATGGCTTGTCACTTTAGAGTAGCAAGTGATAATGCCAAAATGGGCTTGCCAGAAGTGTCTTTAGGTGTTATTCCTGGCTACGGAGGTACACAACGTTTAACACAATTGGTTGGTAAAGGCCGCGCGTTTGAAATGATAATGACAGCAGGGATGATAGACGCTAATAAAGCGTTAACTTATGGTTTAGTAAACCATGTAGTGCCTCAAGACCAACTATTAGATTTGTGTGATACCATAGCATCAAAGATTATGAAAAATTCCTCTGTTGCAATTAGTGCAGCCATTAGAGCTGTAAATGCTAATTTTAAAGAAGGTGTTAACGGGTATCAAACCGAAATCACCGAATTTGGAAATTGTTTTGGTACAGAAGATTTCGAAGAAGGCACCACAGCATTTTTGGAAAAACGTAAAGCTGAGTTTCCTGGGAGGTAGTTTTTTTGAATATACTGTAGTAAAAGATATAGCTAGAGTGTTATGTAATGCTTTTGGCATTAATGCTAACCTCAACTATAAACATTTTATGTTATCATTTTTTTCAAAAATCAAATTTTATATTTAGCGCCTTTATATAGAATAGCTAGCTTCTCGTTTACATCTAGAACTCCTATATTCTCTTATAAATTCTTACCTCTAGTTTTTACAAAACTCAAAATTTATTTTAAAAATGTAACCTTTTGAATTTTTTTGACATCCTAAGTGTAATAGGAATTTAATTTAAAAATTATGATGTCAACAGTAAAAACAATTTTAGTTTTATTTATTACGGGTTTAATAAATATTACAAATGCACAGGTAGGTGAAAATTCAGATGTGTTTAAGACCTTAAAAGTAAAAGATCACTTATTATTTCAGAAAGGTTTTAATGAATGTGACTTAAACCAAATTAGTCTACTAATTACTAATGATATTGAATTTTATCATGATAAAGATGGTATTACTAAATCTAAAAAATCATTTATAAATTCAATGGAAAAACACTTATGTTTCTCAGGAAAAAATGTTTTAAAACGAGTTTTAATGGAGGAAACACTAGAAGTTTTTCCTCTATATAAAGACGGAGAATTATATGCCGCGTTACAAAAAGGGATGCACAGTTTTGGTGAAACAAAAGCTAATTTTTCTCATTTATGGCTGCTTGAAAATGGAAACTGGAAGCTTTCTAGGGTAATGAGTTATAATCATCATCAAGAAGAAATAGAAGTGAAAACAAGTTTTCTTAAATTAACACCTAGTGAATTAAAGAAATATGAAGGTGTTTACGAGTTTTCTCCAGAGTTTTCATTAACCGTTTTTGTAAAAAATGGCAAACTATATGGTGGATCTCAGGGTCAAGATGTGATAATTAACTGCTATGGTAAGGATAAATTTATCGATGAGGAACAAGTTCATGATTTAACTTTTGTATCAGGACCCAATGGAATAATTACTGGCCTACATATGGAAGGTTCGGGAATGAAAATGGATTCAGTAAAAAAGTAATTTGATTGTTCGTTTTGCTAATAATAAATTTTCGTAAATCTGAATTTATTGTTAGTAAAACGGATATTCGAAAAAATAATAACAGTTTTAAATTTTAAAAAAATGATTGAGTCTGTAGTAGTATGTATAATCGCAGTATTTTTTATCAGTGCGGTGTTTTTAGCGTGGTATTTTTATCAGCAAGCAAGAGATAAAGAACGTATGCTTCTTATAGAGAGAGGCGACAAATTAGAGGATATTTTAGCGCTTCAGAAAAAGAACAAATTTAAGTTCGTTTTTCCATGGTTAAAATTAGGTATTGTTACCAGTAGTTTAAGTGTTTCATTTTTAGCAATTGCATTTCTTATTCGTTGGTTAGATAATGATGAAGAGTTATTCAAAGGTTTTTTAATCACATTTATTATTGGTTTTTGTTTAGGGTCTGCATTTTTTATCAATCACTTTATAGATAAAAAGAACAAATCTTGATATGGACAATATCTACATAGACAAAGTACTGTCTGGTGATGTTGATGCTTTTAGATATTTTGTGAAAACATATAAAGATATGGGATTTAATTTAGCTGTTTCTATCATAAAGGATGAACAATATGCAGAAGAAATTGTACAAGACGCCTTTATGAAAGCTTTTAAGGGATTAAAATCCTTTAAAAGAACAGCTAAATTTAAATCTTGGTTTTATAGGATTGTAGTCAATGAAGCTTTTCAAAGATTACGATCCAATAAAAAAGCACCACAATTAAGTTATTTAGAAGATTCAAATGAAAAATTGTTAGAATATCTCACAGAAGATGTACACGGTGAAAGAACTGAGAAAATACGTTCTGTATTAAAAATGTTACCTCCTAAAGAAGGGTTAGTTTTAAATTTATTTTACTTAGAAGAAACAAGCATAAAAGATATTAGTAAAATTACTGGATGGACAAGATCGAATACAAAAGTAATACTTCACAGAGCAAGAAAACACACACGCTTAATTTGGCAAAAAAACATAAAAAACCATGAATAAAGAAAGAAAAGAAAATAACGAGTTTAAAGATGAATTTATAAGTGAGATTATTGAAAAAGGTCGCTATTCTATTTCTAATGAAGATTTTGAAGATCAAATCTTGCAAAAAATTCATACTAACGTTAATGATAAAGAGGAAATTATTTCAAAAATAAAACTCTCGCTAAAGTTCTTTTGTTTAGGGTTAGTATTAATTTTTGTTTGTCTATTAGGACTTATTCTAAGAGACTCGTTATCTGATCAGAATACAAATGTGTTAACTTATGTGTTAGTTCTATTCTTCACTACAGCTTTGGGAATCTTGTCAATAGAGAATTATAAGAGAGTAATTAATAATTACTCTTTTTAAATAAAACAATACAATCTTAAGTTTAAAATATCAGAGGTCAGTATCTCTGATATTTTAAACGTTATACCCTCCCCATTCTTCATTCAAAATGCTATAAATATAGGTGCCTTCACTTTTTCCGTAGGATTGAATATTATAGTTTCGAAGTAGTCCTTCTTTGGTGGCTCCAAGTTTCTCTATTGCTCTCTGGGATTTGATGTTTTTTATATCAATTTTAAACTCTACTCTTCTTAATCCAATTTGATTAAAGCAGTAATCTAAAAGAAGGTTTTTACAAACCCCGTTTATTCCAGTTCCTTGAAATTTTTTAGCAATCCAAGTCCACCCAATTTCTAGCCTTTTATGATTAAAATCTATATTTCCAAACATTGTAATTCCAACAGGTTGTTGACTATCCTTTTTTGTAATCATAAATGGATATAAAGTTTTTTTTGACTTTGCAGATAAACAATAATCAAAATATTCCATTAGGTCATTTCTACTTTTAACTCTGGCACCAAATTCACCAAGTTCTTTAGAATAACTAATAGTTTCAATAGCATCAACATCCGTTTCCTTTAAAGGACGGATTAAAATAAGGTCATTTTGAATAATTAATTCGGAGGAGAAAAGTTTTTCACTGTTCATTTAAAGTGCATTTGTCAATTCAGGTACAATAAAATTTATTCTCTCAACCGTCTCTTATAATACATCCAAATATCTCCGTTTTTATGTGCAGCCAGAGTAGCAGGGTTTAAGGAAGGCCATGCATAATTATTTCTAGCTTTTTCAATTCGCTTTTCACCAAATTGCTCTGTTGAAGGCAATGTATAAGGCTCAATGAGTTGCATTAATTCTGATCTAATTTGCTGCGTCTTTTCATTCTCTTCTAAAGGTTTGTAGTCTAATAAATTCCCGGATGAGGCGCATTTCCAGATACCTCCAGAGCCGTCCATCATGTAGTCTTTTGTTCTTACAGTACGTTCCATATCTAAAAAGCTAAACACATAGGGCTTTCCTTTATGGGGTTTTTGTTCAAGTACTGGATAAAAACTCTTACCATCTAAAGCTTTCATATTTGAAACATCTATGCCTGCAGTTTCCAAAACTGTTGGATACATATCTGTGAAATCTACCATCACATCACTTACACCTTTATGTTTTAGTGCGCCGCCAAAAACAATAAGCGGTACACGAACTCCAAGTTCTGAACAAGATCCTTTTCCGTTGCCTAAGGTCGCATTATCTGCGGTAAAGAATACGATAGTGTTATCATAAACGCCAGATGTTTTCAAAGTATTTACTAATTCGTCAACATAATACTCCAAACGTTTAATTTGTGAGCTAAACCCAGGTTTAGTTCTACCAGTAGGGCTGTTTTTATCAGGTGTACCAAACCAAGGGTCATGAGGTAAGACCATTGGATAATATAAAAAGAAGGGATTGTCTCTTTTTCGTTGCACAAAGTCTAAAGCAAATTTTTGGCAAATATCTGGTGCAAAAGTATTAGTATTGCTTGGTTGTAGTGCTCCATTTTCAATAACACAACCATTCCAATACAATGCCGGATACTGTCCTTTTTTACTCCCAATTACAGCTTTATCATGAAATGTTTCTGCAGCTTTAGACCAAGAAAACCAAAGGCCATCCCAAACAATATCACCTTCAAAAGGTTTGAAATACCCACCTAATAAAGAATACTCATCCAAACCATAAGTCTCTTGTCCAGCATTACCTGGTAAATGCCATTTTCCAGATACTGCTGTTTCATAACCGTTATCTTTTAATACTTTAGACATTGGTGTGTGTTTTTTAGAAAAATTAGGATCGTGTTTACTTAATTTATTGCCATATACGCCAGTTTTAGAACCATATTTACCAGACATTAGCATTGCTCTAGCTGGCATGCACAATGGCGATGCCCAACAGGTTGTAAATCTCAGGCCATCATCTGCTAAAGCGTCAATTACTGGTGTTTCATTTCCAGAGGGATGGTCTGGTGTGGCGTAGCACGAAAATTCTACTGCGCTACAATCATCTATCATAAAAAAAATGATATTTGGTTTTTTCTCTTGTTGGCTAAACGCTACAAAACAGTGTAGTGTTAGAATAATAGTAAGTCTATTTAATTTCATTTTGAGAATACATAGAAAGATATTGACGAAGTTACCTATTTTTTATGGTATTAATTCAAATTTTTAACAAAGTGTTAATGGTGTGATGTAGAGATCAAAGAATTTGGAAATTGTATTAGAATCTAGGGTTTGGAAGAAGATATTACAGATTTTTTAGAAGAACATATGGTAGATTTTTTGGTAGTGGTTTTTTGCTATTCGGTTAACCAAAGATTAGTATTGTGCTTATTCTCTATAATTTTGAAGACGTTCGAGGTATAAGTAACTTTCAACAAATACTCTATGTTCTATACTTGTCATTTTTTCTAGTAAATTAAGAGCAGAAATATAGCTTGTTAGGTTTCCGTTAGAAGAACTGAATTTTCCATCCTCAACAAATGTTACTAAACTATCATTTTGAACTTTTAAATTCGGATAATCTTTTTGCAATTGTTTTCCTCCTCCGATATAAGTGACAATTTTGTGCCCGTCCGCAATCCCAGATTCTCCAATCAGTTGTGCACCAGCACAATTGCTTACAATATATTTTGTTTCTTTATTTTTCTTTTTAATAAAATTCACAATTTTTTCATTGTGAATTTGTGCGTACATGTCATAGCCACTCGGAACAAATAAAGCTGTTAATTTCGGACAGTTTTCGAAGGTGTAATCAGGAATGAAATGCATACCTTCTTCAGTTGTGATTGGCTTTTTTGTTTCTGCTATTGTTATTACATTAAAGAGTTGCTCTAAATCTTGGTTTGGTTTTGCAAAAACATCTGATGTTGCTACAACTTCACCTTGTAGTACACCATTAAACATTAGGAGACCTATTGTCGGTAATTTATTGTTATACGGTTTAATATGTTTTGTTGACGTATCAGTTAGAGACTCTACTGTATTAGTAGTATCTGTTTTGAGGTTCGTTTTCGATTTCTCATTTATACAGCTAAAAAAAATAGTAGTAAAAAAAATAGTTGAAATAATCATTAAATTTTTCATAGTCTTAATTTGCTTTTAGATATCGAAATGTTACTCATTGTAGTGCTAGAACTAACCTTTTGTTAAAAAGGAATTACAAATGTAGTTATGAGTTTTCTGATAAAAATTAAGCTAGTTTAAGAAAGATGTTTTCTTTTAATTTCACTTAAATACTCTGGGGTTAAACCAAGAAAACTTGCTAAAAGATATTGTGGAACACGTTGCACAAATTCTGGAAAATTATCTCGAAACATGAAAAACATATCTTCTTTAGAAAAATTGTTTATGTATTTAAGCCGTATCAATGTAGCACCGTAAGCCGTTTGATAAATCGATCTAAAATATTTTTCCATTTTTGGAAAGTTAGCTAATAACTCTTGGTATTTTGAAAAAGTGATAGATAAAACTTTTGAGTTTTCAACGGTTTCAATATAAAAATCAGAATGTTTTTGGTTTTGAAATGCAAGAAAATCGGTTAACCACCAATTTTCTATTGCGAATTGAGTAGTTTTTTGGTTGCCTAAGCTGTCAATAAAGTATAATTGCAAACATCCTTCAGCAACAAAGAACAACTTGTTACATTGTTTATTTGCAACAAGTAGTGTTTCCTTTTTATTGTATGAATGATAATCAAAAAAAAGTGCGATTTCAGATAATTCTTCTTGTGAAAAAGCTAAATAATGTTTTATATGATTAATTAAAATTTGCAAGTAGTATGCCTAATTGTGGTTTGTAGATATTCACTGTTTCAATTACTTGAATCTATCCTCAAACGAATTTCGACAATTTTTATCTCTAATTCAAATTGTTAATAACCCATTTTCACTTTAACAGTTTTCAAAAGAAATTATATCTAATTTTAGAGAGCTTCTCAAAGCATTTCAACCTATAAATTTATTAAGATGAACCCAAAATCTGCCATAAAAGGACGTGGCGCACAGCTAAACGTCCCTAATCGTTTCTTCGAATTACGTCACGAAATGCGTGATGATTTCCTTGAATTTTGCCAAAAAGAAGGTGAAAAAGCCGATAAAAATAGAACACTTTACATTGACGTGTTTCCGAAAACTATAGTCAATAAAGTAACGAGTCCGGATGTTGGTATGCAATATTCTATGAACCCTTACCAAGGTTGCGAACATGGTTGTATTTATTGCTATGCTAGAAACACTCATGAGTTTTGGGGTTACAGTGCAGGGCTAGATTTTGAAAGGCGAATTTTGGTTAAAAAAGACACCCCCAAACTCTTAGAACAACTTTTAAAAAAGAAAAGCTGGAAAGCACGCACTATTGTAATGTCTGGAAACACCGATTGTTATCAACCTGCAGAAAAAATATTTAGAATTACGCGACAATGTTTAGAAGTATTTTTGAAGTACAGACATCCAGTAGCTATCATTACTAAAAACTCAAGAATTTTAGAGGATTTAGAACTACTGAAGTCATTAAGTAAAGACAATCTCATAGGTGTAAATATATCTATCACATCACTATTAGAAGATACAAGGCGTATTTTAGAACCTAGAACAGCAACCACTAAAAAACGATTAGAAACTGTTAAAACATTGAGCGAAAACGGCATTCCAGTAAATGTGATGATAGCGCCAATAATTCCAGGAATAAATAGTCATGAAATTTTAGCTTTAGCAAAGGCAGCGTCAGATCATGGAGCGGTTTCAATTGCACATACTATTGTAAGACTAAATGGTGCTATTGGGGAAATTTTTACGGATTGGATTAAAAAAACAATGCCTGATCGTGCAGATAAGGTATTACATCAAATTGAGAGTTGTCATGGAGGCACTTTAAACGATTCCCGTTACGGTGCGCGAATGAGGGGTGAAGGTAAAATCGCAGAACAAATAAATGCATTGGTTAAGTTGGCCAGACAAAAATATTTTGTAAACAAGAGTATGCCAAAACTAAATTGTGATTTGCATGAAGAATTTAAAAACGGTCAGTTAAAGTTATTTTAAAATGCTTTAGCTTTGGGAAATAGTAACTGAACCATAAGATAAAAATGATAATTAACTTTTTACGTCAGATAATTCTATCTTGTTTTCTAATGATAATAGCTCACAGTGGTTTTTGTCAGAAAAAAAATATTATTTTGCTTTTTGCTGATGATGCAGGGTATCACGATTTTGGTTTTCAAGGCAGTAAAACATTTCAAACGCCAAATTTAGATAAATTGTCATTGGAGGGTGTTATTTGTAATCAAGCCTATACCACAGCTGCAGTTTGTGGTCCGTCTAGAGCTGGGTTGCTTACAGGAAAGTATCAACAACGTTTTGGATTTGAAGAGAATAATGTCCCAGGTTATATGAGCTTGTCCTCCAGAGATATTGGAGATGAAATGGGATTACCACTTAATCAAAAAACGATAGCAGATTATTTGGCTGATTTGGGGTACAAATCGATAGTTCTGGGAAAATGGCATATGGGTAATGCAGATAAGTATCATCCATTAAAAAGAGGATTTGACGAATTTTATGGTTTTAGAGGTGGGGCGCGTAGTTTTTACGCTTTAAGCGAACAAGAAGCTAATGAAAAACCTGAAAACAGATTAGAAAAGGGGTTTGGTAATTTTCAAGAGACTGATGAATATTTAACAGATGCTTTATCAAGGGAAGCTTGTAGCTTTATGGAACGCAACCAAAACACCCCATTTTTCATGTATGTTTCTTTTAATGCTGTTCATAGTCCGTTGCAGGCAGGTCCAGAAGATTTATTAAAAATAAAAGGGCTCACAGGAAAGCGTAAAATTTTGGCAGCCATGACATTGGCTATGGACAGAGCATGTGGGCAAATATTAGAAAAATTAAAAGCCTTGGGACTTGAAGAAGATACATTGGTAGTATTTGCTAATGACAATGGCGGACCAGTGGGTACAGAAACAAGTAATTACCCATTAAGTGGTGCGAAATCAAATCATCTAGAAGGAGGTATTCGTGTACCATGTATTATAAAATTGCCAGGAGTAATTAAAGCAGGAACGGCATACAACAATTCTATTAGTATGTTGGATATGTTACCAACATTCATAAATTTTGCTGGCGGTAAGGCTAAAGGCATAGAAGATATAGACGGTGTAGATTTAATTCCGTATTTGTCTGGAGAAACTAATGCAACACCTCATGAAGCATTGTTTTGGAAAAAAGAAAATCGAGGAGTTGTCCAGCAAGGTGAGTGGAAAATGATGCGTTTTCCTGATCGTCCTGCAGAATTATACAATATTAAAGATGATATAGGAGAGCATTTTAATTTAGCATATAAATACCCAGATCGTGTAAAAGAAATGTTTAAAGTTTTATGGTCGTGGGAAGTACAATTAGAACGTCCTATGTTTATGTTAAAAAGGTTATATGAAGAAAATGCGATGCAACGGATGGATGAGTATAGAAACCCAACTACAGATTGATTTTAATAAAAAAAGCGGGCAATTTGCCCGCTCCTTCTAAAATTGAGTTAGTGTTTTTTAGATGAATTTTATAAATTCTTTACCCTCGCTTTTATAAACTATTTTGTATTTACCTTCTACAAAATTTGCGAGTTTATAAACTCTTTTAATATTCTTTGTACCAGAAATAGTCTCAGAGTGTAACAATTGGTATGGCTCTGTGTAACTTCCAGCTTCATAATAAATCTCCACTTCTAAAGGAGTTTCGTTAAGCGAAAGTTGCGATACTAAAATGTAGTCGTTCTTTACAACTGTTAAAGGCTTAAATATAGTTTTAGAAAGCGCTTTATTGAATGTTACTTCTTTAGAAGAAACAGTAAAAGGAATTGTAGTTACCTCTACATCTTTATCAAGTTCAAAAAAGTAACTACCATCAGGAAGAGATGTTAAATCAAAACCTTTTGTGTAAATTCCTGTTTGCTGTATTGCTTCTTTATAGAGTGTTATACCGTTTTCATCTTTAATTGTAAAGAGGTTACCTTCTTTAACATCTATAGAAAGCACCGTTTTGTTGGCTTCTCCTTTAGAGATAAAGAATGTTCTGTCGTTTGCGTATCCCATAACCGTAGCTAGTAGAGCTACCATTAAAAATACTTTTTTGGAGTTGTTAATTACGTTTTTCATGATTTGGATTTATTAACGTTTTACACTTCAAAAGTATATTAAAGTAAAACAATGTAAAACATTGAAATTGACCAATTTATATGCAGAATTACCTGTTAAATTTAGATTATATTATCGTAAAGTTAATATGGTATATTGTACGGATAATATCACATAAGTATTGCGATATGTTTAATAATATGAAATATTGAAAGTGGTTTGTTAAATCGTGTTTTAGCCTCATTTATTTTTCGATTAACTTACGGTCAATTGTTATTTGTAGAGACGTGTATATTGTCAAAAGTTAGGATAAAATTGCACATTCTTAGTCAACAAGGTTGACAATTCACAAAATTATGGCAAAAAAAAGTGGGCCACCACAGCCCACTTTAACCAACTAAACTAAATAAGACATTAAAATTAATTATTAATGTAATTTGTAAATGAATGATGCTTACTTTAAGTGACCAAACATTTTATATTTTTCAATTCTTCTCTTTTATGTTAAAATGTAATACTTCTTATTAAAAAGGATATTACATGTTATAAGTAATCTTAAAAAGGTAAAATATTACTAACATATCTTGTTATTTAATTACACTTTCAATTACAGTTACAAATTTAAAGCAGAATAAGAGCTAATAAAACATCAATTTTAGCTAATTTATATGCTATTTTAACTGTTAAGCTAATGTTAACAGTGTGTAAAGTCAATATAGTATACATTTGTGGTAATAGAATATATAATGTGTGCATAATAAGTAGTAAATTTGTTTAAAAATGTCCCGCAATGATGAATAAGAAACCTACATTAAAAAAGCTTACACCAAGTTTTGGTAGTTCCATTATGGTGAAGCAACATACTGATAAGCTAGATAAAAATGATGCGTATTGGCACTTTCATAAAGAGTTAGAACTTATATATGTAAATAAAGGTCAAGGCAAAACGCATATAGGTAATCATTTATCCTACTTTAATAATAGTCAATTAATACTAATAGGCGAATATTTACCACACAATGGATTTACAGATAGGCTTACTGCAATTGGTACAGAAACTACTATACATTTTAAAACTGATTTTTTAGGTAAAGATTTTTTAAATATTCCTGAGGCAGTAAACTTAGTATCACTTTTTGAATTGGCTAAAAATGGGATTCGTTTTAAAGTTGAAACTAAAAAGTTTATTGGGCCTAAAATTGAAAAATTGTCAGAATACCAAGGTTTAGAGCGTTCTATTAAGCTAATGGAGATTCTAAGGTATTTAGCACTTACTGATGATTACGAAATATTAAATGCCGAAGGCGTTGCTTTTGAAACCGAAGCTCAAGAAAGCTCAAAAATAAGAGACATCTTTAAATATGTAAACTCTAATTTTCAAAACCATATTACTTTAGATGAAATTGCCGATAAGGTAAGTATGACGGTACCAGCGTTTTGTAGATATTTTAAACGCGCCACAGGGAAGACTTTTACACAAATAGTAAACGAATACCGTATTGTTCATGCCACTAAATTGCTCAATGAAAGCCAAATGAGTATTGCTGATATTTGTTATGAATGTGGGTTTAATAATTTCTCGCATTTCAATAAGCAGTTTAATGAAATTACAGGAAAGAGCGCTTCACAGTATCGTAAGGAGATAAAACACATTATTCAGTAAAACTATAATTATGGACGATAAAATTGATGAAGCTTTGGCGTATTATTTTTCTAAACAAAAAGTTATAACTGATTTTGTAAATACTAATAATAATCTCAGTGTAGAGCAAATCATAGAAAATGGTAATGAACTTGCTGTTTTAGATTACAAAATCACTGCGCTACAGGTTGCTAAAGAAAATTAAATTTCTAGACATATTATATAAAAAAGCCTCCAATTTGGAGGCTTTTTTTGCTTAATCATTTTTCAGTTTTTTTGATAATAAGTAATAAGGTATTATTATTGGAGATATTACTAGAAGCATAAGTGCATATAAAATATTGCCTGCTATTTTTAAATAGTCTTCCATGTAAATTGAATTTTCATTTGTCTTTTCCATACTATAAGTATTTAATATTCAACAATTTAAAATTACATTGAAGCCATGAGGTGGAACACATTAATTTTAATTAATTTCTATGCTAAATTATCATTAGATGTTAAATGAGTAAATATTTGAGATAAAATAACTGAAGTAATAAAATTGAGAAAGAATTTTTTATAAGCAAAAGTGTAAATGGTGTTAAAGCTTACCGTCCCACTCAGCATAAAATTGTTTTAAAAACAATTCCATAAAACTGTGCCGCTCTTCGGCAAGCTGTTTGCCAGTTTTGGTATTCATTTTATCTTTAAGTAGTAGTAATTTTTCGTAAAAATGATTAATTGTCGGAGCAGTAGAAGCTTTATACTCTGCTTTTGTCATATTTAAATTTGGAGTAATCTCTGGGTCATAAATTACTCTATTTTTAAACCCTCCATAATTAAAGGTACGTGCAATACCAATAGCACCAATCGCATCAAGTCTATCAGCATCCTGTATCACGTCTAATTCTGCAGATTTAAATTGTTTTTCATTGGTTAGACTTGATTTAAATGAGATGTTCTCAATAATATGTATTACATGTTCAATAACGGTAGAATCAACATTCATTTTAAATAAAAACTCTCGTGCTATTTTGGGACCAATAGTTTCATCACCATTATTAAATTTACTATCTGCAATATCATGCAATAAAGCACCTAATGCAACGATAAAGCTATCAACGGGTTCTGTTTTAGCAATTAAGAGACTGCTTTTATACACACGCTCTATATGAAACCAGTCATGTCCACCTTCTGCATTTTTAAGTGTTTCTTTTACGAAGCGTATGGTTTCGTTTATGATTTCTTTGGAAGACATTTAATTATATTTCTTCTAGAATTGAATTACCTTTTGACTTATCACCTGATGTCCATTCCCAGCTTTCATGAAGCTTAATTTTTCCATTTGAAGTAATTTCAGGTTTTGAAACGCAAATTCCAGTCATTAATTCTCCATTTTTATTAATTTGATGGTATCTCATATTAATTGTGCCATCATCTTCAACTAAACCAATGAGATGCCCTTGAATAATATTACCTCCAGAGTAGCTCGAAGTTAATATATTTTGATGTTGCTTGTACAAAAAAACGGTTTCAGAAGTAGTTTCACTATTTACTGAACTAGAAATTGGTTTAAATGTTTTATTGTTATAATCAATCAATTTTAATAGATGATAATTTACTTAATTACTGCAGGCGCTACCCATTTAAACTCATAAGAGTTCTCTGGAATCTTAACACGTTCGGCTAGACGATACATTCTAGCAGGTAATTTCATTAAATAATCGCGCGCTTTTTCAGCTTCCTCTGTCAGGTTTGTGATTTTGTCAATTTTCCAACGCTCAATCAGTTTTTGTAAAATATCTACATAATCTGTTGAGGTGTATACACCAATACGTTGTGCAGTATTAGAAAATTCTTCGAAAGCAGTACTTATCTGTCCTCCAGATTCTCTTAAAAAATGAGCAGGCATTGTGATTTTTTGTTTCATCATATAATGAAACGCCATCATCATTTGGCTTGGGTCTACCTTAAAAATGCGTTCTACAAACTCAGAATAGGCATTGTGATGACGCATCTCGTCCCCCGAAATAATCTGACACATTTTAGCTAAACGCTTATTACCCGTTTTTTTTGCAATTTTTGCCACACGGTTGTGCGAAATATAAGTAGCTAATTCCTGAAAACTAGTGTACACAAAGTTTTTATAAGGATCTCTATCGGTACCAATATCAAAACCATCAGCAATTAAATATTGTGTGGTTTTTTCAATTTCCTTCATATTTACGCGACCCGATAAATACAAGTATTTGTTTAAGACATCGCCATGACGATTTTCTTCAGCAGTCCAATGTTTTACCCACTTACTCCAGCTATTTCCACCACCATCAACTTGGTTTACACCTTCAACATCCATTAACCAAGATTCATATGTGGGCAATGCTTCTTCAGTAATCATATCACCAACTAAAACGACCCAAAAATCATAAGGTAATTCTTTAGCAAGCTCTTGAATTTCTTTTATTTCTTCAAAAAAAGTATCAGTTTCGGCATTAGGTAAAAAGTCGGTAGGTTGCCAAATTTTTTCAATAGGCATCAAATATTTATCCATTAAGGAAGCTACGTCTTTCTCTAAGAATTCCATGACTTCCAATCTTACATTTTTCAGCGACATTTAATATGTTTAAGGGTGAATATGAGCCTTAATGGTATTTTCTATATGTTCAATTAAAGCTTTTTTGTCGGCAAAGGTAGCCAATTCTATAGGTTTGTGCACTGTAAATTTAATATGAGTGCCTAAACCCATTGGAAACTGTCCATAACGTTGCATTTTCCAAGAATTATTTATAGAAATAGGTACCACCAAAGCAGATGGTACTTTTTTAAACATAATTTCTAAACCTTTAGTTTGAAAGGGTTTTGGCGTGCCATCCTTACTACGCGTACCTTCAGGGAAAATTACTGCTGCTCTTTTGGTGTTCTCAATATACTCACCAAATTTCATAATAGCAGGAAGTGACTGTCTTGGGTTTTTTCTATCGATTAATACAGAACCACCGTGGCGCAAATTATACGATACACTTGGAATGCCTTTACCCAATTCAACCTTACTAATAAATTTAGTATGATGCTTTCGCATAAACCACATTATAGGTGAAATGTCATATAAACTTTGGTGATTGGCAACAATAATAAGAGGTGTGTTTTTTGGAATATTATGAGGATTATTAAACGTAAATCGTGTACCTAAAATATTGGCGCATCGTAACAAGAAAAACTGTAATGCATCTACACTTATTTTATGTGCTTTATAGCCAAAAACATTAAAACAAAACCATTGAATAGGATGAAAAATTAACAGAGTTAATCCAAAAAACAAATAATAAATAACTGAGATTGGGTAGGACAAGAGTTTTACCATGCATCAAAATTAGTATAATATCAAGTAAAGACATAAAAAAACCACGATTTTATCGTGGTTTTTCAATTCTAATTCATTTTAAATTAACAATGCTCGTTATAAGCATCCATTAAGTTTTCTGCAATAAGTTCTGCTGGTCTACCTTCAATGTGATGACGCTCTAGCATATGCACCAATTCGCCATTTTTAAATAATGCCATACTTGGTGAACTTGGAGGAAACGGAATCATGTGTTCTCTAGCTTTGTCTACAGCTTCTCTATCTACGCCTGCAAATACAGTAGTAATATTATCAGGACGCTTAGCATTCTGTAAACTCATTCTAGCTCCTGGTCTTGCATTTGCCGCAGCACAACCACAAACTGAATTTACTACGACTAAAGTAGTACCTTCTTTTGCTAATGCAGCGTCTACTGCCTCGGCAGTTTGTAATTCTTCAAAACCAACATTGGTTAAATCCTCACGCATTGGTTTTACTAATTCTGCTGGATACATATTTTTAAATTTTAATAATTAACATTTTTTGGAGTTGCAAAGATACCAATTGTGTAACAAAATTGTGAATCAATCAACTAACAAATATTATATTTGACGATAAACAAAATTTATTCTTACATGAGTTTTTCAAAATGGATTGGTGGGGCATTAGGATGGTCATTTGGAGGTCCTATTGGTGCTATAATTGGTTTAGCAATTGGTAGTGTTATAGATTCTATGGCAAATGGAGGAGGAGAACCGCTTTTAGGAGAGCGCCAGTCTTCTAGAGGAAGAAGAACTTACAGGACACAACCAAGACAACGTCCGCAAACCCAATCTGGAGATTTTGAAGTGAGTTTATTAGTATTAGCTTCAGTAATCATTAAGGCCGATGGTGTGCAAGACGAGCGAGAGTTGGATTATGTGCGTAAGCAGTTTGTAACGATGTACGGGAAAGAGCGCGCCAATCATGCATTTAAATTGTTTAAAGGGATAAGTAAACAGAATGTGTCTATACGTCCTGTATGTTTGCAAATTAAATCTATGATGGATCATCCATCCCGCTTACAACTCATCCATTTTTTATTCGGAATTGCGAAAGCGGATGGTACGGTTACCCAAGATGAAGAACGTCAAATTTATACCATGGCAGGCTACTTGGGAATTAGTTCTAAAGATTATAATAGTATCAAAGCCATGTTTTATAGCAGTAAAGACAATGCTTATAAAATTTTGGAAATTAATAAAGATGCTTCAGTTGATGAGATTAAAAAGGCGTATCGAAAAATGGCAAAGAAATACCATCCAGATCGTGTGATCCATTTAGGAAAAGAACATCAAGAAGGAGCGGAAGAAAAGTTTAGACAAGTTCAAGAAGCTTATGAGCAGTTGCAGAAGGAGTTGCGGTTTTAATGCATAAGATAACCAATGATATATCGCACTCCAAATCCTCAACACTTTATGCCTTTGCATATTTTTTTGAAAGGGCGTCTTACTATGGTATTAGGTCTATAATTGTACTTTATTTGGTTGGTGAATCTCTAAATTTTTCCCACAATGAAGCTTTAGCTCTTTATGGTTGGGTGACTTTTTTTATCCTCATCACAAAATTTATCGGTGCGTTTTTAGGTGATTTACTAAAAGGGAATAGGATTTTTATTTTAGTGGGTGGTGTTTTGCAATCTTTAGGTTGTTTTTCGTTGTGTTTTGAATCTACTACTAGTTTATATGTAGGTTTAGGGCTCATCACTTTTGGTTCTGGTTTATTCACTTCAAATACTCTTGCTCAATTTGGAAAAGAATATTTAAATAAACCGAAATTATTAGATGCTGGATTTACATCTTTGTTTGTGGGAATTAATTTTGGATCTTTTTTAGGTGTATTAATTATAGGCTATATAGGAGGATTAGATTTTAAATATGGATTTTTTATGGCTGGAGTATTAACAGTAATAGCTGCCATTTTAGTACTCTTTACAAATGAAAACGAAGAACTCTCTCTAATAAGTTATAAAAGCGTAAAGTCAGGTAAAAAGCTTATATATATTATTTCGGGAATAATAGTATCAGCGATATTTTGGATGGTTTATGAGAATAATTACTTTTTTATATATGGTATTCAAAAAAAAGTTTTTGATGGAATTAGTATTATTCCTAAAGCTTATTTAGGTGTCGGCTTTAGTTCCTATTTTGGAATTATTATAATCTCAATCTTAGCTTTTACTTGGTCATACATTTATACAAATTCATTTTTTAAATTGTTTTTAGGTTTAGTAGTTTCTGCTATATCATTTATTATTTTATTAATCATTCCAGATACCCTAAATTCTTTTGGTTTAATACTGTTTTTGCTTTCTTCTTTTCTTCTTGCCTTAGGCGAAATGCTTATTTCTCCAATCCTTTTTTCAATTACAACTAGGTTTAGTAAACCTAAATATTTAGCAATTATGTTAGCTTTGGTTACGATACCTTCTTTTTTGTTTAATAAAGTTTTTGGTCTGATTGCTGAGTATATTGTTGAAATAGATTCTAATATGATTTTTAGTGCAAGTGTTTTTATTCTTGTAGTATTTGCTGTTCTTGCTTATGTTTTGTCCTTGATATCAAAAAGAGATGATAGAATCTACTTGTCTAAAGAAACAAAGGAGTTCTTGTCATAAAGGAGAATTTGAATTTATTTGTGAATATAATTAGCACCAATAATAGAAATAGCCTCCTGCTACGTTAAAACAGGAAACTTTTTACACTACTTCACACTTCTTTTACAATTTTTTGACACTTCCCAAAAGAAGCCTTTTTAGTTTTATCAAAAAACAAAATATCATGAAAACATTAGTAACATTTTTAGCCTTAGGATTTTCGCTTTTGGCAACAGCACAATTAAAAACATCTATAAATTCGGATAAAAGTATTATCAAATGGAAAGGTTCTAATTTATTTAAGTTTAATACACATTATGGCACTGTTAATTTTAAAAATGGAGTATTAGAAATGGATGGAACCACGCTTATTGGAGGAGCATTTGAAATTGATATGAATACCATAAAAAACACAGATGGAAAGTATAATGAAATGTTGGTAAATCATCTTAAAGGAGAAGATTTTTTTGAGGTAGAGACATTTCCTAATTCTAAATTAGAAATTAAAAAGGCTATTGATAAAGGCAATAATATTTATCAAGTTATTGCAGATTTAACAATAAAAGAAGTTACAAATGAAATTAGCTTTAGAGCCAAAGTTGAAAATAGTTCTGATACATCTGTCCTGAACTCAAAATTTATTATTGATAGGACACTATGGCATGTTACTTATAGTAGCAAAGGCATATTATCATCAGTAAAAGATGATGTGATTTCAGATGCTATTGAATTTGATGTAAGAATAGAATGGAAAAATAACTAAACAGATTTAAGGTGATTAAAATTTTTCAATTTCTGTTAAGTATAAATGATTTAAAATAAGGTGAACTTATTTAAATGAGTCGTGAACTCTCATTTTAAAGTTTTCAAAGTAGAATTAAAATAAATAACTTGCAGGAAGTGAAATTTATCAATCTGAAAAATCATGAAAAATATTTTTGATCAAAATGTAACTAACGAAGTTATTGAGAGAGTCAACAAATTAGAGTCTTCAACTAAACCAGAATGGGGCAAAATGAGTGCAGACCAAATGCTGGCTCATTGTAATGTTACATATGAAATGGCTTATGAGGATAAACATAAAAAGCCAAATGGATTTGCAAAATTCATGCTGAAACTATTTGTAAAGAATACTGTAGTAAGTGAGAAGCCATACAAAAGGAACGGTAGGACAGCTCCACAGTTTTTAATCACGGATAACAAAAATTTTGAGGAAGAAAAAAAGCGATTAATTGATTATTTAGAGAAAACACAAAACCTAGGAGAAACCTACTTTGACGGACGAGAGTCGCATTCATTTGGAGCTCTGAATAAACAGGAGTGGAATAATATGTTTTACAAACATTTAGACCATCATTTAAGTCAATTCGGGGTATAAAAAAACCAACTAAACGAGAGTTGAATAGTTGGTTGTGAGGGATCGTTGTTGATAATAGTTATTTGCTTTTGTAAATTTTTGTAGAATTTCCTTTATCGAATACCATTACTAATTCATCACTAGTATTCATATAAACTGATTTTAATTGCCAGCCGTCTTCCTTAGAAGCTTCTAATAGACACTTTCTTACATCAGGATTTTGGAGATTTAAATCAGTATTAATAATGTCATCGGCGTTTACACCAACAGACAATAAAATCATTGCACTTGCGAGTAATATTTTTTTCATAACAGGGACTTTTTAAAAGTTATTAATTACATGCAAGTTTACTGCGGATATTAACAATTTTTAAAATTAATAGGTGATTGTATTGGATTAAACGTCCAACAACCAGTGGTATCTATGAAGCGTCAATTTATTAGACGAAAAACCTAGTGTTATTGAGGGTTTTAAGCTGATTTTGTAAAGATATTTATCTAAAAACCGGTATTAATTGATGAATTTAACTTGAGATTGCTCCTTTCTAACGTTTAATTCAATAGGTTTTCCAAGAAGTAATGCACGGTTATCCTTTTCATGACCAGCTTTCATATGAAAAGCAATGGGGAAATTATATTCTGACAGTACATCTAAAATTAACTGTTCTATAGACGACCCCCAAGGTGTAGTATTGCGTTTTATTTTCGTCATGTCTCCAATAATCACACCTTTACAGTTGTCAAAATATCCAGCGCGTTTTAAACTTTGTAACATGCGGTCTATATGGTATTTGTATTCTCCAATTTCTTCTATAAATAAAATCTTTCCAGAAGTATCAATACTAGTTTTAGAACCTAGCATGGTATGTAAAATTGTTAGATTCCCACCAACTATAGGGGCAGTAACTGTTCCTATTTGATTATATTGAGAGCCTTTTAAATTGTAAGCTAAATCTTTTCCAAAAATAGCAGCCTTAAAAGTAGAAACAGCTTCTTTTATGGTTTCTACATCATCTTGTAAGCTTGTACACATCATAGAATGAATAGATTGAAAACCAAGATTATGCACTTCACTATGAATAGCCGTAATATCAGAATATCCTATAATCCATTTAGGTCTTTCCTTAAACGCAGTCCAATCTAGTTTGTCTAAAATTCTAACACTACCATAGCCGCCACGCGCGCACCAAATAGCACTAATGCTAGAGTTGTCTAAAGCATTTTGGAAATCTTCACAACGTTCATCATCAGTTCCTGCAAAATGTCGCCCTTGATTAAATACATGTTTGCCTACAACTGTATGTAAGCCCCAACTTTTTAATAACGCTTTTGCTTTATTGATTTCGCCTTCTCTATTTTTTAAAATACCTGCAGGAGCAACAATTGCAACGGTATCTCCTTGTTTTAAATATGGTGGTTGTATCAAAATAGTATTAGGTTTTTTTAGTGTTGAATTTTGAGCACTGTTAGTCTTTATTCCAAAGAAAAAAAGAATACAAAATAGATGAATAACTAGTAGGTTTTTCTGCATAATGTAAATGTACATTTTTTTAGTGAAACTCTACTTTAGCAAGCGCGAAGAGCGAAGTTAAAGTTGTAAGTTGAACTAATCCTGCTGAAAAACGGGATCTTATTTTTAATATTAATTTAATAGGTTTAGGATTACTGCGATTTTTTTCTAAAAAGCCTCTAAAATGTGTACTTTTACGGCCTAATTTTAAGACTGATGAACAAACCAAAACGATATACCATTACCACAGCATTGCCATACACAAACGGCCCAATCCACATTGGACATCTAGCAGGTGTGTATGTTCCTGCTGATATTTATGCGCGTTATTTACGTTTAACAGGTAATGATGTGGCGTTTATTGGTGGAAGTGATGAGCATGGTGTGCCTATTACTATAAAGGCAAAGAAAGAAGGCGTATCGCCTCAAGACATCGTAGATAAATATCACGCCATCATCAAAAAATCGTTTGAAGATTTTGGAATTACTTATGATAATTACTCTCGTACTTCTGCGCCGATTCATCATGAAACAGCTTCGGAGTTTTTTAAGACTTTAGATGCTAAAGATGAATTTATTGAAGAAACTACAGAACAATTATATGATGAAGAAGCAAATCAGTTTTTAGCAGATCGATTTGTAGTAGGCACTTGTCCAAAATGTGGAAATGAAGAGAGTTATGGTGATCAATGTGAAAACTGTGGAACGAGCCATAATGCTACGGATTTGATTAATCCAAAATCGGCAATTACAGGTAATGTACCCACCTTAAAGCAAACGAAACATTGGTTCTTACCTTTAGATAAACACGAAGCATTTTTAAAAGAATGGATTTTAGAAGGCCACAAAAAAGATTGGAAACCAAATGTATACGGACAATGTAAATCATGGATTGATGATGGTTTACGACCAAGAGCGGTAACTCGAGATTTAGATTGGGGTATTCCGGTGCCAGCTCAAGGTGGTGAGGGTAAAGTATTATATGTTTGGTTTGATGCACCCATAGGTTATATCTCTTCAACCAAAGAGTGGGCAGAAAGAGAAGGTAAAGCATGGGAACCCTATTGGAAAGATAAAGACACTAAATTGGTACATTTTATTGGGAAAGATAATATTGTATTTCACTGTATTATATTTCCGGCAATGTTAAAAGCTGAGGGTAGTTATATTTTACCAGAAAATGTACCTGCTAACGAGTTTTTAAATTTAGAAGGCAATAAACTATCAACTTCTAAGAATTGGGCTGTTTGGTTACCCGATTATTTAGAAGAATTTCCGGGGCAACAGGATGTATTACGTTATGCACTAAATGCAAATGCACCAGAAACTAAGGATAATGATTTTACGTGGAAAGATTTTCAAGCGAGAAACAATAATGAGTTAGTAGCAATTTTTGGGAATTTCATTAATCGCGTAGTTGTATTGACTAACAAGTATTATGGTGGTATAGTTCCAGAGCCTTCTTCGTTTGATAAAGTTGATGAAGAAACCTTGGCAGCAGTAAAAGCCTATCCAGATGTAATTGCAAGTTCCATTGAGCGTTACCGTTTTAGAGAGGCGGGACAAGAGTTGATGAATTTAGCACGCTTAGGAAACAAATATTTGGCTGATGCTGAACCTTGGAAAGTTGTTAAAGTAGATGAAGAAAGAACAAAAACAATAATGTATGTTGCATTACAAATAGCAAGTGCTTTAGCGACTTTAAGCGAACCATTTTTACCGTTTACATCCGAAAAATTAAAGAAGATTCTCAATGTCACATCGAGCGCAATCGAGATGTCTTGGAACGATATTTCAACCAAATCGGTATTACTCCCAGCAAATCACCAAATAGGAAAAGCAGAATTATTATTCTCTAAAATAGAAGACGCTACAATTCAAAAACAACTTGACAAATTAGAAGCCAGTAAAAAAGCAAACGAAGCGGCAAATAAAACTGTAGAACCTCAAAAAGAGACCATTACTTTTGAGGATTTTACAAAGCTAGATATTCGTGTAGGTACCATTTTGGACGCTGAAAAAATGCCAAAAACTAAAAAGTTATTAAAGCTTAAAGTAGATACGGGTATTGATACCAGAACCATAGTGTCAGGTATTGCCGAAAGTTTTAGTGCTGAAGAAGTTATCGGAAAGCGCGTTACAGTTTTAGTAAATCTAGCACCAAGAGCGTTAAGAGGCGTGGAAAGTCAGGGTATGATTTTGATGACGGAGACACCTGAAGGGAAATTGGTGTTTGTGAATCCTGATGATGCTGAGGTTAGTAATGGGTTAAATGTCAGCTAAAAATTTATATTGAAAAACCCTCAAAGGTTAATATTTGAGGGTTTTAAAATTATCTTTATTTAATAACTACCTTTTTTGTAATATTAGTATTGCCTTGTGTTAGCTTAGCAAGGTAAATACCACTTTTTAAATAATTAACATTTAGTTTTGTAATAGGTTGGTTTTCTATTTTGGAACTAAAAACTTTACGGCCTGAGATATCATAAAGATCAATAGATAAGGTGTTGTTTAATGTTGATTTTAAGTGAAGCAGACCATTTTCAACAGGGTTAGGATATAAATTTATTGATCTATCTAATTCATTTGATGTGATACTTAAAGAATTTCCTACTACAACTTTAATATTATCAATTTCATAGTCTTCAGATGCGCTATCGCTAATAGCAACAATTCTTATAATAAGTTCAGATGCTGATAACCCATTTAATGTTTCGGAAAATTGTACGCTTTTTGTAGTTGGAGTATTGTAATTAGCGGTTATATTATCGCCTCCAAAAGTGTGTCCACTACCGTCATCTTGTACCAATGTAAAAATAGTTCCGCCATCTATGGAATAAAAAACATCAACGAAATCATCAGCTTCATATGACGTTTCGTCAAACGTAATATCCATGCCAAAGGTAATTTGAGATTCACCACTTATCGTAATGGCTTGAGTTTCAAAAGTAACATTATCATTCACATCATTTAATTTATAGACTTTGGAACCGTTTTCGGAGGCATCAGTTACTAGTGCGAAGTCAGCAGTTGTCTTTAACTGATTAGCATCTAATAGCCCTAAAGTCCATTTTGTTACACTAGAAGGATAATCACCAGAATTTGCAAATCCTTCAGAGCTAGTTCCTATAACACCAGATGGTTCTGTATATCCGGAAAAATCCTCACTCCATAGTGAAACAGCATTTCTAGAAATATCAATATCATCAAATTCAAATTCCTCATTAGAACCAGTATTTTCACCTCTTAATTGAAGAATAATAGAGGTTGCTGCACCTGGATCGATAGTCTCCATAACAAAAGTATCTAAATCTTCACCATCTGCAAGTCCTGCCTCTGGAATAATAAAAGTATGTTCAGCATCTCCCAAACCGTTATGGTTAACAATAAGGGTAAAGGTAGTACCATTATCTAAAGAATACAGTACGTCAATATATTCTCCTCCCCCCCAATTTGATGAGCTCGATGTAATATTAAAATCAACATCTCCTATGGCGATAGTTACATTTCCTGTTTGGCTAGAAATATCTACAGCATCAAAAGTAATAATGGCTTCACCATCTAAATCTCTGGCTTCGATTTTTTCTCCTGAAATTCTAATGTAGTCATTATCACTATCGTTGAAATCTGTATCTGTTGCATCAATTGTAAAAGGCGTTGTTGCTGGATAATCTCCAACTTCGGTTGGATTAATACCAACTAACCCTGTGAGAAGGTTATAAGTTTCAAAATCCTCTTCCCAGAGTGTTTGCGAATAGCCTGAAGTACTTACAATTATTAGTACAACAAAGCTGAGTAATTTTTTTTCCATCACTTTAAATTTTTAGAAGTTCGTATATTTAAGTGACAATGCCCGTTTAGAATACCCTAAGTTTTTTTGTTTAATTTTAAAAACAGAATGATTTAAATACAACCGTTTTCTAATTAATAAAGAAATTTTTAAAGGTGTTGTTTTAGAAATAAAATATTCTCTTTTACAGTAATCTAACGATTGCTTAGATTATCGTTTAAGATGTTTAGGATAGTCTAGAAGTAAAAATAAAAAAGATTCAAGGTTATCCCCTAATTTTTTTCTAAGTTCAGAGAAGGCTTTTGTTATATGTGCCTCTACGGTTTTTATGGAAACGTTGAGATAATCAGATATTTCAATATTTGTTAGTCCGTCTTTTCTACTAAGCACAAATACTTCTCTACATTTTGGAGGAAGGTTTTGTATTTCAATAGTGATTTTTTCTATGGCTTTTTTAAGAGAGATATCATTATAGCCTAAAGTAATTCTTTCTAGTGATTCAAAATACTTTTGCTCTAATAACATTGTTGATTTTTGTTTCTTATAAATATTTAAAAACTCATTATAAACACTTTTATATAAATAGTTTTGAAATGAGGTATTAATATCAATAGTTTTTCGTTTTTCCCAAATACGTAAAAATACATTTTGAAGAACATCTTGAGCTATAACTTTATCATGAGATAAACTTAGTGCATAACCATATAACCTATTACTATAGGTTTCTACCAAATAGATAAAGGCGTTTTCTTCTCCTTTTTTTAAATGTAGTATTAATGTTGTTTGGTCATTGTAATTCACTGACAATGAATATATAAATTATGTTAAAACACTATTAGTGATACAAATATGTAAAAAAATGATGTTTTAAGTAAAAAAAAGTTAAAAAACTTAGGGTATTCTAAATGGGCATTGTCTAACTATAAACACCATTAAAATGAGCTCCCCAAAAATAGAACATATTATTATAAAATATCTCACGAATGAGGCTGATGTTTCTGATTTAGATTTGCTATCAGAATGGATTAAAAACCCTGATAATGAGCATAAGTTTGATGCATTTGTGAAAACACATTATGAAACACTAGTTGTTATGAACGAACCTGATGTTGAAAGTATCAAAAAAGATCTTCATAAGAAAATGAAGAAACATAAAAGCTTTTTTAATAATAATGTATCGCAATTTTTAAAGTATGCGGCCATAATTATAGTGTTTTTTAGTCTTGGATATTTATTTCAAAAGCCTGAAAATAGCACAAATAATAATGTTGTACTTGAGAATGAATTGTCTTTAGAAGAAGAGTTAATTACTATACAATTAGATAATGGAGAGATTAAAACCATTTCTGAAGATGCCACTAAAAACATTACTAATGCTAACGGTACAATAGTAGGAACACATACAGGCAATTTGCTTGAATATAAAAAAGATATACCTGAAGAAAAATTGGCTTACAATACATTAAAAGTGCCATATGGAAAACGATTTCAGGTTGTTTTATCTGATGGAACAAAAGTATATCTCAATGCAGGAACATCATTAAAGTATCCAATTAAATTCTTAGATGGATTAAGCCGCGAAGTCTTTTTAGATGGAGAAGCTTTTTTTGATGTAACTAAAGACACAAAACACCCCTTTTTAGTAAATGCTAGTACTATAAATGTAAAAGTTTTGGGTACAAAGTTCAATATGTCGTCATATCCAGAAGATGATATTATAAATACGGCTTTAGTTGAGGGTGCTGTAGAGGTTTACGAAACAAATCTAAATGTTGATTCGCAACACCCAGCAATTTTAAAACCTGGATATAAGGCATCTTGGAATAAAACAAATAACAGTATCACCATTGGAAAAGCAAACTTAGAGCAACATACTGCATGGATGAATGGTAGATTGGTATTAGAAGAAGTTACTTTTAAAAATATTCAGAAAAAGTTGGAGCGACAATATAACGTTACAATTATAAATAATAATGAGGCACTTGATGAAAGACGATTTACTGCTAGATTTGATGAAGAAAATATTGATGATGTAATGAAAAGTCTAAGTATATCTGCATCTTTCACCTATACAGTAGAAAACAATCAAATAATTATTAACTAAAATCAAAGTAAAAATTTATGAATTTATTATTAAAACCCCCTCTAATAAAGTAGGTACGCAAAACAAACCTTTACAATAAACCGTTTTAAAAAACACACAAAAAAAACCGGAAAATGTTGGACCATTTTCCGATTTAAAGTGATTTAAATTGAACTTCTAATTAAATTTAAAATCTTACCAAAAGTATGAAAAAAATCATAATTGGGAAGGCTTTGCAGCTTATCCCATTGAAAATAAGTTTAAAAATGAAGCTTACCTATTTTCTTCTTTTTGTATCGCTACTTCAATCTTATGCGAATACATATTCTCAGAATAAAAAAGTGACTCTAGAAATGGAAGAGGTAACTCTAAGATCTGTTTTTGATGAAATAGAACAGAAAACAGATTTTAAGTTTTTATATGAGAAAGGTGTTTTTCAAACAGATAAAATTGTAAGCATATTTGCAAAAAAGGAAAAATTATCATCTGTATTAGATAAACTATTAAAAAATCTTAATGTGTCTGTTGAATACATTCAGAAGCAAATTATAATAAAAAGAGAATATGATGATGGTTTAAATGCAAAACAATTAAATCAGAGTAAAATTACTGGCGTCATCACTGATGAAAATGGATTACCCCTAGCAGGTGCTGTGGTTTTAATAAAAGGAACTACCACTGGAGTTTCAACAGATTTTGATGGTAGATTCTCTATTGATGCTACTGAAGGTGCAATTTTAGAAATTTCATTTCTTGGATACTTAACTCAAGAAATTATTGCCACAAATAAGCCTCTTGAAATCATTTTAAAAGAAAATAACCTAGAGCTTGAAGAAATAATTGTTGTCGCTCAGGGTATAGAAAAATCTAGAAAAGCTTTAGGATATGCTATTTCTAAAGTGGATACTGAAGAAACAGAAACCCGTCCAGAATCGGATATAGCTAGAACATTACAAGGTAAAATATCAGGAGTTTTAATTTCGCCTTCAAATGGTAGTAGTGGTGCTAGTGCTAGTATAAGAGTTAGAGGTAATTTATCTTTAAACCAAGATAATGCAGCTCTAATTGTTGTAGATAATGTGCCGTTTTCTGGGAACCTTTTAGATATCGACCCAAATAGCATAGAAAATATCACCGTACTTAAAGGCTTAAATGCAGCAGTTTTGTATGGGAGTGATGGTAGAAATGGTGTTATTCTTGTTGAAACAAAAGCAGCAGCTGCTAAAGTAGGTGTAAAGAGTTTTACTGCTAAAATAACACAAACATCATACACAAATACAGTAGCTAATTTACCAGATTTTCAAAACACTTATGGTGTTGGAAATAATTTGGTGACAGATGCTAGTACTATTGGTAATTATGGTAGTAACGGTGCGCGTTTTACAGATATAGATTTTATTCCACATCCTTTAGCTGGGAATTCTAGTTTTCCAGAATTTGCAAATGCTGAAGCACCTTACGAAGCAGCTCGTAATAACGTAAAAGATTTTTTTAATACTGGCATAGGTCAAATTACATCTGTTAATTTAAGTGCTACAGGAGAAAAAACCTCTTTAAATTTTTCATTAGGATATACAGATGAAGGAGGTATTTTGGGGAATAATGATTTTAAGAGATATACAATGAGTTTGGGAGGAACTTCTCAGTTAACAGATAAGTTAAAATTATCTGCTTCCATATCATACAGTTCTAGAAATAGAAATTCTCAAAATGGAGGAGATATAGTTGAAAACGCATATATCATCCCAAGGAGTTTAGATATCCATAATTTACCCTTTCAAGATCCAGTAACTGGGGCTAATGTCTATTATAGAACAGATGAGGAAAACCCTAAATGGATCATCGAAAATACTGGCACAAATACAATAGTACGTAGGATGAATGCAACTGTTAACTTAGCATATGAATTTAATGAGCATCATACATTAAAATACAGAGGAGGTCTTCAAGTAGAAAATGGTAATAGTTTAAGTTTTAGAAATAAAGGAGGTATAGGAGCTACTGAAGCTCTAGGATCTTTAGATATAGATTCAGATAATGAATTTGATATCGATAACACATTTATTTTGGCTTCTAGTTATAAGATTTCTGATAAAATAGGATTCGATTCTCAGTTAGGTGTGAATTCTAGATATGAAACATTTAGATCTCAAGAATCCGAATATTCAGATCAATTGGTATTTGGAGTGTTAAGGCCTAATAACTTTAGAACACCAGGAGAAGGCGATTTTGACACCAATAAACGCAACCTTTTTGGAGCTTTTGGTCAGTTTGATTTTGATTACGACAGATTCCTCTACCTTAATTTATCTGGGAGGTTTGATAAAGGAGCCAGTGTTGAAAAGGCTAATCAAAATTTATTTTATCCAGGAATTTCAGTGTCATTTATACCCACATCAGCATTTGATTTCGGAGATAGTTTTGTAAACTATTTAAAAATAAGAGCAGCGTATGCCACGTCTTCTGGTTTTCCAAACTTATTTAATACAAGAGCAAGCTTATCATCAGACCCTCGAGAATTTAGTGATATTAATGGAAATTTAATAGTGACTAACTCGTTGTTTGGGACTTTGCCAAATGCGAATTTAAAACCTGAGTTACACAAAGAGTTTGAGTTAGGTTTAGAAGGTAACTTTTTTAATAATACAATTACGTTACAAGCTTCAGTTTTTTCACGAATTTCTGATAATCAAATTTTCGAAACAGGAATTGCCCCTGCAACAGGTTTCACAGATACAGTTATAAATGCAGGTAGAGTAGATACAGAAGGAATCGAAATAGATCTAGGAATTAAATTATTCAAAGAATCTGCATTTAACTGGAATATTAGAAACACATTTACAAGCTTTAAATCTGTTGTAGTAGATTTACCAGGAGATCTTACACGAAGAGATAATATCATTGAAGGCGAAGAGATTGGAATACTTCTAGGGAGTTATGTGGTTCGTGATTCTGAAGGTAATGCTTTAATAAACCCAGCTACGGGAGTATTAATTACCAGTGAAGATGTAGGGCTTCAAGATGAAATTATTGGAAATTTTCAACCAGATTTCAGAGCCACCTCCATCCATACATTAAGTTATAAAAACTTTAAATTATCAACACAACTCGAGTATACACATGGTGGAGATCGACGCTCAGATCTTTTTGAAATATTGCTAGAAAGAGGTGTAACAACAGATACGGAAAATAGAGAAGGTAGTTTTGTAATTCCAGGGGTTTTAGGTGATGTTGGAACAGGTTTACCAATTCTAGATGCAAATGGTAATACGGTACCTAATAATATTCAGGTTACTGGTAATAATGCCGTGTTTAGTAATTTCTATGATGCAGAGGAGAATAGAACTTTTGATGATTCAGTATTTAGAATTCGTGAGATAGCTTTATCATATAGGCTTAATAAATCCACTTTTAAAAAATTGCCTTTTGAAAGTGTAGATTTTACTTTGAGTGGAAGAAACCTATTTTTTTATGCCCCAGGGTTTCCAGCCGGTTTTAATTTCGATCCGGAAACTACAGGTATAACAACACCAACTACTAAAAGATACGCCTTATCGGTTTCTATCAACTTCTAATTACAAAATTTTAAAAAAGATGAAAAAAACAACTATAATAGGCTTATTCTTTTTAGCACTATTCACATCTTGTGAGTTAGGGGGCTTTGATGAAAGCTTTCAGGAAAATCCAAATTTACTCACTCCAGATCAGGCAGATCCAAACTTCTTGTTAAATAATGTGCAAAAAGAAACAGCCGATTTTTTGCAAGATTTAAACCGTACAACAGATGAGGTGATGCGTTACACGTATTTAAACGAAAGTTATGCAGATGTAGCAAATCAAAGTGTTTTAAACGGTGAGTATAGACGTTATTATGAATTTTCACAAGATGCAACTATAATAAGAGATCTAGCTGCTAACGATACGAAGTTATTATTTCATAAGGGTATGGCCGATATTTTAACAGCTTATGCGACAGTAACAATGGTCGATTATTTGGGAGATATCCCTTTCACTGAAGCGAATAGAGCAGATGAAGGTATTCTTAACCCTAAAGCAGATGATGATGCAACAATTTATGCAACAGTTTTAGAACGTATCGATTTAGCCATTGCAGATATATCAAATGCAACGATACCCCCAACTAATGATTTATTTTATGATCCTTTTGAAGCAACTAATTTCGCAGATCAACAAAGAGCATGGATTAGATTAGCTAAATCTTTAAAGCTTAAAATGCTTGTAAATATGGGGGATGTAGTTAAGATTAATGTATTAATAGCAGATAATGATTTTATTACTCCAGATGAAGATTTTCAGTTTCAATACAGTACTAATGCTGTAGATCCTAATAGTCGTCATCTAGATTTTAATACGGGTTATGCACCAGAAGGGTTTGACCAATTTATTGGGAACGATTTTTTAAATCTACTTTTAAATGATAAAACAAACCCAGACCCTAGACTTAGATATTATATATACCGTCAAAATAATGTTGATCCTTCAGAAAATTTAATTGGGTGTGTAGGCTCTAGCAATTT
Source organism: uncultured Flavobacteriaceae bacterium (assembly GCA_947502975.1). Lineage (GTDB taxonomy): Bacteria > Bacteroidota > Bacteroidia > Flavobacteriales > Flavobacteriaceae > Jejuia. The sequence goes on along the minus strand of CANNBV010000004.1, from coordinate 345,202 downwards.
TAATTTCTGTTATTTAGGTAATTCTTATTATGGTAGAGATCATGGAGATACTAGGTCAAGAGGAGCAGATGCTATTTTTAGAGCTACCTATGGTTTGTATCCAGTTGGCGGTACTTTTGATGAAAATAATCCAAGTGCTCCAGATTTTGCAATAGAAACACAACATCAATCTGGTGCTGGTATATTACCTATATTATTATCTTCTTTTATAGACTTTTTAAGAGCAGAAGCGGCTGTATCATTACAAACAAATGATAATGCCTCTCTTTTGTTAGAATCAGGTATCAGAAAGTCAATGAATAAAGTTTTAAATTTTGCTAACGGTGCTGCAACAAATTCTCTTTTTGCTGCAACTTCAGAAGAAGTAGATGCTTATGTCGCCGAAGTTATGAGTGCTTTTGCAGCAGCAGACGATCAAGGTAAACTAGATATTATCTTAAAAGAATATTATTTAGCATCTTTTGGAAACTCAACAGAATCTTATAATGGATACAGACGAACTGGATTCCCTTCGGTATTTACATCTCCAATATTTGATAATAATACACCATTCCCAAGATCGTTTTCTCTGCCAGAAGACGCCATAAATAATAATAATCAAATAAACCAACACCCTATTACTACTCAGGTTTTTTGGGATACCAATCCTGCTGGTTTTATTAAATAATATTAATCATGAAAAAAATATATCTATTAGCATTACTAATACTAGGAATTTCCTGTAACAATAGCAGCGATGTACTGGAGGAAAATTTTGAAAGAGGAGGTTTAGTAGTTTGGGAAAAAGTTCCAGAAACATTTAGACTTGATTTTTTACAAATTGAAACTATCGTTTTTTCACATAATGTTGAAGATCCTAACAATAATATTATTTCATATGATTTACAAATGACTTATGGCGATGTTGTTGTAGATAAATTTGTAACGATAACATCTTTTCCTGCTACTTTAAATATTTCTGGTAAAGCTATTTTAGAAGCTTTAAACTTAACTGTTGATGAATTTGATATTGAAAAAACATTAGATTTTGTAGCGATCATTACTACACCAAATGGTGTTTTTAGTGCAGAATTAACTGATTTTGATAGTGATACAAACACAAATAATGGTGGTGAAGCTGGGCCTGAATTATTTGATAATCCAGCATTCAATCAAGCGATTCGTTTTTCTTTAACATTTTTCATCCCACCACCACAGAAAATAAGAGGAACCTCTTTTGAAGAGCCTTTTGCTGATGATGACCCTGGAGCTGATTATATTCGTCCAGATGGTCAGGACCCTAACTTTACAGGTGAATTATTCAATATAGATGGATTACGTCATGTAATGCATACAGCCAGAGGTACGGGTGTTGATGATGAAATAGGTTTTAGAGCAGAATTTATAGAAACTACTCAAAGTGGATTTATAAATGAGGAAATAGGTGTTACTAAAAAAACCGAAGACGTAGGCACATATATAGACGGGGAACAAGGTTATCAAATTGAAGATGTTGACGGGATTTTTAGATTAACTTTTGATAGAGTTGAAGTCCCTGATGATATAGTTTCATCTGGTATAAGAGTTCAAACATTTGCTAGAATTCGTGGCGATGGAAATGGTTATGGAGGCACTGATTTGATTAACATCTTTGCAACTATTGAAAAAAGAGATAATACATCAGAAATTTTAGAACTTTTGAGTATTAATGGTGATGAACTTGATGATTTTACAGGTAAGTGGAATTTGATAGATTCTGGATTTTTAGAGGGTATAGCGGCGTACACTTTGGTTATAGAAACTCAAGTAAATAGCAGTAGAGAAGAAGTTTATTATGATGAGGTTTTAATCTACCAACCAGATAGCATGCAATAGTTTTTAGTTTCAGAGACATGGCGTGATGATGAGTTTAAACACTTATAAAAATTAAAAAAAATGAAAATTAAAATAAACAAAAAAGTAATCTTCTACTTTGGTCTTTTGCTTATAGCAGCAAGTATAACAGTATCATGTGATGATGAAGATTATCGAATTATACCAGAAGCAGAAAAAGAACAAACCATTACAAGTATAGTTCCAGATTTTGGAGATATTGGAAGAATTATAACAATAAATGGTACAAATTTTAGCCGCGTAGTGCTAAATAACAGGGTGAGTTTTGGTGATGTTTTAGCTACAGTAACAACTGCTACTGAAACAGAATTAACCGTTATTGTTCCTGAGGGAGCAACTACAGGTTCTATTTCTATTTCTAAAGCTAAATTTCATGTAGAAGGACCGGTTTTTACTATAGTAGCAGGACCAAGAATTTCAGAATTAAGTGCTACAGGAGCAGCAGTAGGCGCAACTGTAGTTGTTAAAGGAGAAAACTTTGGACCTACAGCTTCAGAAAATAGTGTTAAATTCAATGGTGTTGAGGCAGAAATCACGCAAGCCTCTGAAACTGAACTCACAGTTATTGTACCAGACGAAGCTACTACAGGATCATTAACAGTAGAAGTGCGTGGACAAATCGGAACAATAGAAGTCTTTACAATAGCACCAGTTATAGTTTCCGTCGAGCCTATAAAAGGTGTTGCAAATCAAGAAATAATAATTACTGGAACTAATTTTAATAGAGATATACAAAACAACAATGTAACTTTTAATGGTATACCAGCTACAATAATTTCCGCAAATACTACACAGTTAGTCGTTACTGTACCCACAGAAGCAAATACAGGAAAAATAGCAGTTGAAATAGAACGTTTATTGGCTGTTAGTGAAGACGATTTTATAACAATACCTTCTATTGTTGCTTTTTCACCAGAAACTGCAGCCCCAGGAGATGAAGTAATTATAACAGGTGCCAATTTTAGTAGTGTGCTAGAAGATAATAGTGTTAATTTCAATGGAGTATCAGCAGTAGTAACGGCTAGTACAGAAACTGAAATAATAACATCGGTACCAGAAGGAGCGCAAACTGGATTCATTACAGTAGAGGTTGGTGGAGAAACAGGAACAAGTACTACAGATTTTACGGTAGATAATAGTATTGTAACTGTAATTATTGCCATAAATAATGAGAATGACGATGTAGAAGAAGCTGAAGATGGTAGAATGAGTTTAACTAGCAGCGATTTAGAATTAGGAGAGTTTGATACATTTGGAACTCCAGATTTAGGACTTCAAAAAATTGGACTTCGATTTAACGCTGTAAATATCCCGCCAGGAGTAACCATACAAGAAGCAAGTATTCAGTTTGTGGCTGATCAAACAGCTGGGGCAGACCCAACAGAAATGACCATTTTTGGAGAGAATATTGGAAATGCACAACCTTATCAAGAAGTTATTAATAATCTATCAGATAGAACTTTAACAACTGCTAGTTCAGTTTGGAATATTCCTGAGTGGACTGGAACTGAAGCTGGCCCTAATCAAAGAACAACCGATATTTCGGCAGTAGTTCAAGAAATAATAAATAGAGGAGATTGGGCAGACGGTAATAGTATGAATTTCATATTTCAAGCTACAGGGGTATCTGCTGGAGCAACGGCAAATAATGTTGGCCGTGAAGCAGAAACTTATGATGATGCTAATCCAGAAGAAGGCGCACAATTGACAGTTGTATTTCGAATTAATTAGATGAAAAAGAAAAAATAATGAAGCGAATAAAAAAAATCAAATACTACATAATACCATTAGTTATAATCATATTTATAGGTTGTGATAAAGATGATGCCACAACAGAAACTATAATTCCATTTTCTGAAATAAGTGTATACTTCACATCTGAAAGTGTAGAGGTAGATCGTTTAAGATCTGAACCATTTACTGTAGAACTCAGATATGAAGGCCCCAAAATAAATCTACCTATTGAGATTCCATATACAGTAAGTTATCCAAATGAGAATAGTGCTATTGAGGGAGAAGATTTTAAATTATCAAAGTCGAGGTCTTTTATTATTGATAAAGGAGAAGCTATTACAAAAGTAGTGTTATTACAACAAGTGATTAATAATGAAAATGCAACTGAAAATAGATCTTTAAGGTTTGAATTACAAACTACTAATGGTATTACAATTGGGAATTCTTCTAGTGAAGGTAACTTAATTACTGTTACTATACCTCCATTTAAACCAATAGATCCTAATGATCCTGAAGATTTTATTGGAGATAAGAAATTTACTTTAAGTGAAGGAGGCTCTACCTTTAAAATTCCATATTTTTCAAATAGGGAAGATATACGTGATACTAGTAATAGTAATATAGCAAGAGCAATAATAGCATTACATGGTTCTAGCCATACAGCAGGAAATCATTACAACAATATGTTAGGAGCAGCCAATTTAGAATCTGCTAATTTGGAGTCAATACTTATTGTAGCACCACAATTTGTAGGTGAAGAAGAAATAGACGAATTCTCCTTAGATGAAGAACACCTGTATTGGAGCGGTACAGGATGGCGTATAGGTTTTACCTCTTTAGATGAAGATTCTAACCCTAGAGAAGAACAGATTTCTTCTTTTACAGTTATGGATTCTTTAATTACTAAACTATCTGAATACCCTAACTTAGAAAAAATAGTATTTACAGGGCACTCTGCAGGGGGGCAATTTATAGCTAGATATTCTGCCAGTACTCCAATAGTAGAGAATTTAAATTCAAAAGGCATAGATATAAGCTTTGTGGTTAATAACCCAGGAACCTATACATATTTAAATAATAAGCGCAAAGTCCTAGGAACAGAAAACACATTTGCTGTACCTAGTGCTTCTGCGATAGAGAGTTGTCCTGAATATAATGAATATAGATTTGGTCTAGATGACTTGCCCTTTTATTTAAGAGAAATAGGAGGCGCAGATGTTTACCGTGATAGATTGCAACAACGAAAAGTTACATATTTAATTGGTCAAAATGATAATGATACAAGTGAAGAAGCAACCTCAATTAATTCGTTATGTGAAGCAATACTTCAAGGGAATGACAGGTTTGAAAGGGCTTTAAATTATTTTGATCATTTACAAGATTTCTATGGGACTTCTATACTCGAAAATCAAAAATTGCAGATTGTTCCCGGCGTTGGACATTCATCACAAGAAATGTATCAATCTGATATTGGAAGGGAAAATACATTTAGAAATTAATAAATACTGTTAGCATTACAATATGAGTTTTTCACAAATAATTTGATGTAGTCATTAGTTTTTAATTTGAGGTACAGCTTAAAAAAGTTGTACCTTTTTTTAAATGTCTCATAACCTTTATCAAATATTATTTGAGAACTCACTAAAAAATTAAAGTAAATGATTATAAAATTTTCAAGAGTAGCTATAACACTAGTATTCTTATTTTGTTTTGAAGGATACACTCAAAATAAATTGGCGGCTAATAAAAAAGTAACCAAAGAAATAGAAAAACTTTCAAAAAAGGAATCGATACAGCTCGCTTTAAAAATGATAGACGATACAGATAAGCAAACCATTGCAGATATGATTTTGCTCAACGAAATACCTGCGCCACCTTTTCAGGAAGGAAAACGCGCTAAGAAATATTTAGAAATGTTTAAAGAAATAGGTGTTGATAGTGTTTGGATTGATACTGAAGGAAATGTGTTAGCGTTAAGAAAAGGACAAAAAAGAGATAGAACAATTGTATTAGATGCCCATATAGATACTGTCTTTCCAATAGAAACTGATGTTACAGTGAAAGTTGAAGGTAACACGTATACTGCTCCAGGAATAGGAGATAATACAAGGGCAATGGCAATGTTGTTGGCTGTTTTAAGGGCAATGAATAATGTAAATCTAAAAACAGAAGCTGATATTGTTTTTGTTGGCACTGTTGGAGAAGAAGGTCTTGGTGATCTTAGAGGTGTAAAACACTTATTCAGCCCTAAATCTGATATTAAAATTGATGCATGGATAGCTATAGATGGTGGAAGTAAAGGAAGAATTGTAACAGGAGGCTTAGGCTCTAAAAGATATAAAGCAGTGTTTTCTGGGAAGGGTGGACATTCTTGGGGTGCTTTTGGTTTAGCGAATCCACACCATGCATTAGGTAAAGCAATTGATATTTTTACAAAAAACGCTTCTAAGTACACTAGTATTAAAGGTGAAAAAACATCTTTCAATATAGGTAGAATAGGTGGTGGAACTTCTGTAAATTCTATTCCTTTTGAGTCTTGGATGGAAGTAGATATGAGGTCTTTGAGTCCAAAACGACTATTGGAAATAGATGAGATTTTCAAAAAAAGTATGAAACAGGCAGAAGAAGAATATAATGCCACTGGAGTAAAAGAAAAAGTAAGTTTAAAACTAGTGCCTATAGGTGATCGTCCTTCAGGAAAACTTATAGATAATGAACCTTTAATTCAACGTGCAATTGCTTGTAATTTACTTATTGGAATTCGTCCTTTTTTGGCAACGAGTTCTACTAATGGAAATATCCCAATTTCTAAAAATATACCAGCTATTACACTTAGTCGTGGAGGTGTTAGTAAGAGAGCTCATTCTCTTGATGAAAGTTGGACAAACGATGAAGGTGCTAAAAATATAAAAACAGTATTTCTTGTAGTGCTTTCTGAAGCTGGTTTTGTGAAATAATTTACTAACCATGATTGGTCTTTATTGTTTTTTATAAGGTTTTGTAATGTTAAAGACATTCACAAGACTAAACGTCTATGCAAAAAACATTCACAGAGTTTTCTACCAATGCTATTCTAAAAATAGGAGATGAAGAACTTCTCGAATCCTATAAAACTGCAAAGCAACCAGAGTTATATACATTTATTAGAACTACAAATTTCAAGGCTGAAATTATAGTAGATAGTATTCCATATACCATTGAACCTAATTCAATTTTAGCATTAACTATAGTACAGTTTTTTCAATTTGTTTCTGGTAAAGATTTGATAGTGTACCAATTCAATAGAGAGTTTTATTGCATTAAAGACCACGACCAAGAGGTGAGTTGCGCTGGGTTACTGTTTTTTGGAAATGTTCATATACCAATTATTGAGTTGGAAGATAAAGAGCGTAGAAAGTTAGACATTCTTCAAGAGGTGTTTTTGGATGAATTAGAAACAGAAGATACCATTCAAGCTGAAATGCTACGGATGCTTATGGCGCGCTTTATTATCATTAGCACACGTTTACTTAAAGCCAAAGAAGGTTTTGTTGAGACCGCAAAAAACACCAAAATTGATTTATTGCGTGAGTTTAATTTATTAGTTGAATCCTTTTTTAAAATAGAGCATAGTGTATCGTTCTATGCTGATAAGCTTTTTAAATCTCCTAAAACTTTATCTAACAATTTTGCTAAATTAAATACGAGCCCATTACAGATTATTCACGAACGCATTATACTAGAAGCTAAACGCTTGCTAATTTACACCGACAAAACAGCGAAGGAAATAGCATATGAAGTTGGTTTTGATGATGCGTCTCATTTAAGTAGATTATTTAAAAAACACACTTCCTTATCACCTTCGGACTTTAAAAAACAACTCAAAAAAGTATCTTAGGGAAAAATCGACAAGACCTAAGGCAGTCTTACCATTTTATCGCACTTCATTTTGATTCATCTTTGCACTGTATAATTAAAACAACAAAGAGATGAATTTAAAACATATATCCATTTTCAATTTAATTGAAATATTCAGAGGAAGAAGAAAAAATATAATAAAAACAATTTCCCCTAAAACACATTGTGAACAAAAGCATATTCATGATTTCTATTGTGATGCCGAAAGACCATATGTAGAGGGTAATTCAATGGTGTCAAATCCATAAGGGAAAAATTGACAAGTTAAAAGGAAATCAATACATGGTGCAGGCTTTACGATTGTTGCACCTTTGTACCAAGATATTTTAATCGTAAAAAATCAAAATAAAATAATTTTAAAAAATAGAAAACATGAGCACATTTAATGTACCAACAAGAGATCAAGTAAGCGAAAACAATCAAGGTATTTTCGATAATTTAAATAAAGCTTTGGGGTTTGTACCAAACTTATATGCAACATATGCACATAGTGATACTGCTTTAGAAAACTACTTGAATTTTGCTAATGCAAAAACATCATTATCAGCTAAAGAAAAAGAAGTAGTAAACTTAGCGGTAAGCCAAGTAAACAATTGTATTTACTGTTTGTCTGCACATACTGCCATAGGAAAAATGAATGGTTTTACAGAAGATCAAATATTAGAATTGAGAGCAGGAGGAGCTTCTTTCGACAATAAATTAGATGCTTTAGCAAGTTTAGCAAAAAACATTACAGAAAATAGAGGAAGAACAGATGCAGACGTATTGGAAAACTTTTTTAATGCTGGATATACAAAAGGGAATTTAATTGATACGATTTCTTTAGTAGGAGATAAAACAATTTCTAATTACATACACAGTACTACGCAAGTACCAGTAGATTTTCCAGTAGCGCAACCTTTAGAAGCTGATTTAGTATAAAACTGAATTTGTTTTCAAGACTGGCTGCGTTAGGGATTGAGGGACTTGTTGAAGCTCCCCGACACAGGAGGGAGCGACTCCCGAAAGCCCGACCCGAGCACGATTATTTCTTTTTGATTGACGAAATGGTCATCGCGGGTAACGCCCAAATAAATAATAATATAAATAATCAATAACCAGAGCGGAAAGCTCACAATAATTTAAAACAATGAAAAAAGTAATAGCAATTTTAGTAGTAGCGTTAGGTTTTGCTTTAAACGGTAATGCACAAGACAAAATGATGAAAAAAGAGGCAGTTAAAACAATTGCTTTAGAGCAAACATCGGGAGAATTTACTCAAAAATCGATTACGGTTAGTGAAGGAACTTACGTTTTTGCTGTATCTAATAATCATGTTGGAAAAGACGTTGGTTTAGTTTTAGTACCAAAAGGTAAAGATGCTAGCAAGCCAGAAAATCATATCCAAACGGCTTATGTTACTAGTGTTGTAAAAGATGGTAAGGTTGAAACATCTAAAGCAACAAAACTAACTAAAGGAGAATATGTGTATTTCTGCCCATTAAACCCAACACCACAATATACACTTACTGTACAGTAAGGTAGGGATTGATTGATAGTTAAAAAGGTTATTCTAATTTTAGAATAACCTTTTTTTATGGTTTGTACTTAGTAGACCCAACTGAAATTTTTAACTTTACAAAAAACAGAAAATTATGTTGTCAAAAACTATAGAAGAAGCTTTAAATAATCAAATTCGTGTAGAAGCAGAGTCTTCTCAAATATATTTAGCTATGGCCTGTTGGGCAGAGGTGAAAGGCTTAGAGGGTGTTGCTAATTTTATGTATGCGCAAAGCGATGAAGAGCGTGAGCACATGTTGAAATTGGTGAAGTTTGTTAATGAACGTGGAGGGCATGCAAAAATTTCACAGCTAAATGCGCCGAATGTTACCTTTAAATCTTTTAAAGAAATGTTTGAAAAACTATTTGATCATGAGGTATTTGTATCTCAAAGTATTAATGAATTGGTTCATATTTCGCTTCAAGAAAAGGATTATGCTACGCACAATTTTTTGCAATGGTATGTAGCTGAACAAATTGAAGAAGAAGCTGTAGCCCGTACTATTCTTGACAAAATTAATATGATTGGTGATGATAAAGGCGGATTATATCTGTTTGATAGAGATATTGAAAATTTAACCGTTAGTACTGCTGCTTCAGAAGGGCTTGGAGGCAATGCTTAATTTTAACATTTAAGTTTATTTAGATTCAATAAAAATAACTTATTTTTGCCCACAGATTTGAATACTGTAGTTCACTGTGGGTAAAAAAAAGAAACAAAAAAAAGCAACTAAAAAGCTACGAAAGTTAGGAGTAGAAGTTCCTAATAAAGTAAAAAGTAGTTGTTGTAAAAAATTCAAAAAAGGCGAAAATAAACGCTGTAAAAAGTGTCCTTGCTTTGATTTGATTAAGAAAGTGGCTTAATGTCTATTCACCCGCGTTGAATGCATCAATTCTAGTTTCCAAGTACTATCTTTTTTTATTGCTACAATACTTTCTAGCCATTGTAATTTACGTTCTAAGCTATCAGATTTTATAATAGCATAATTATGATACGCCATCCAGATACGATTTCCTTCTCGTTTAGCCTTAAAAAAATCAAAACTATTAATACGCTTTAAACCTTGATCTCTTAATTTGGCACGTTTACACCAGTTTGCAATTGTATCGTTAGTCCAAACTTCGCCATGTTCTAAAAGTATAAAATCATTGGTATGGTATTTTGAGAGTAGTTCCGCTTTTTTATCACTCCAAATATCATCAAACACCTCTTGAACAACTCTTTCTACAGCTTTAAAATCTGCTGCATTGTCAACATTAGAGGTGTTAGGTTTACCACAGGCTATTACGAAAAAACAGAGTGCTACAATAAATTGAGGAGTATATTTCATGATTGTAAAATAGTATTATATAAAAAAAAAGCCTTTGTAGAAATTTCTACAAAGGCTTTAAGTTACTTAAATATCTTGAAATTATTCTAGTTCCATTTTAAAAACATTGGCCAATTGGCTGTATTCTACATCAGGAACTGTAAAACTATAGGCTTGTTCTGATTTTTCCCATTTTAGCTCTTTACCAGATTTTAATTCTACAATACGTTTTATTGGAGAATAAGGCCCATATTTTATATCGTTAAAAGATTTTAAAACTATATTATCACCTGCAGTTGGTTTACCTAGTAAGAAAATATAAAGTGTCTTTTTATCTTTAGAAACCGTATACCTTACATCACCTACAGTATATTCAACTTTTGCAGATTGTCCATCGTGTTTGCTATCTGTAGCCTTAGCATGCCCAAAACCATATTTGTAAAAAGGTCTAGTGCCATAAACAGCTTCACCATAAGTGTCTAGCCAGCCACCAACATTTGTAAGCAAGTCTCGTTGCTCCTTATTGATAGTACCATCTGCCATAGGAGATACATTCAACAATACTACACCGTTTTTACTCCAAACATCAATCATATTTCTAAGTAAAAGTTCTGGGGATTTATATACTTGTCCATTGGTATAGCACCAGCTGCCTTTATCACTTACCGTAATATCTGTCATCCAAACGGACTCTGAAACATCTTTTTTACCACCTTGCTCTAGATCTAAAATACTCATGGTTTTTGGTAAATCAGAATGTTTAGCAACTAAAACAGGTTCTTGGCCAGTTTTTAATCCATTATTTAGGAAATATGCAGACATTTCTTGAACCTTATCTTCAGCAATATGATTTAGCCACACATCATACCATAACATATCTGGCGAATATTTATCTACTACTTCATTTATTTGGTCTAACCAGTATTGGTCAAACTCAGCCTGTGGCATATTGCCATAGAATTTTCTTAGTTTTTCATCATCAGAAGAGGTATGATAATCTGAGTGATAAGCATAATGACTGTTATATGTTTTCCATTTAGAGGAGTCTCCGTTATGTCGTTGTCTTAATCTTGCATGATGAAAGGATGTCATGGTTTTTAAACCTCGATTTTTTAGGGCGGTTATAATTTCACCTGTAATATCTTTTTTTGGTCCCATATCTGCAGAGTTCCATGGATTTATTTCACTATCCCACATGGCAAAACCATCATGGTGTTGCGCTACAGGACCTGCAAATTTTGCCCCGGCTGTCTTAAATAAATCAGCCCAATCTTCAGCATCAAAGTTTTCTGCTTTAAACATTGGGATAAAATCATGATAGCCAAATGTTTCAAGTTTTCCATAATTCTCCTCATGAAACTTAACATATTCTGATCTTTCTTGATACAAATGATGTGGGTACCATTCTGAGCCAAAAGCAGGAACACTATACACCCCCCAGTGAAAGTAAATACCAAGCTTAGAGTCATGAAACCATTCTGGGTTTGCAGTATGTTTTGCAAGTGATTCCCAGTTAGCTTCGTATGTTTTTGTGTCTGTTGCAGGTTCGTTTGTTTGTTCACTTTGTTTGCAAGAAAAAACAAGCATTACTATGAACAGACCTTGAAATATATGTTTCATATTCAAAATAGATGATTTATTTGGTTAAATATGTAACAAAATACTACAATTTGATAATACAGATTAGCAACATTTGATTAATATCGCGCAACTATTGGGTTTTTTAATTCATTTTTCGAGTAAAATAACTGGATTTTTACTTGATTAAGTAGAACGTTGGTTATTTTAGCCAATAGAATATCCACTATCTTTAAAATGCTTAAAATAGCATATCACCCTATTTATACGCACCCTTTACCAGAAGGACATCGATTCCCAATGATAAAGTATGAGCTACTGCCAAAACAATTGTTGCATGAAGGCACATGTATTCCAGATAATTTTTTTGAACCTAGAATACCTAAAGATGAACATATTGTCAGAGTCCATACAACAACCTATTATCAAGACTTACAAAATCAAACCTTAGATGCAAGAGCCGCCAGAAAAATTGGATTTCCTCTAAGCGACGTTCTGGTAAAGCGTGAAGTCATTATTGCTGATGGAACTATAAAAGCAGGTGAATTTGCATTAAAACATGGTGTTGCTATGAATATTGCTGGAGGTACGCATCACGCCTATTCTGATAGAGGTGAAGCATTTTGCTTATTGAATGACCAGGCTATTGGTGCCCGATATTTATTACATGAAGGTCTAGTTTCAAAAGTTTTGATAGTTGACTTGGATGTACATCAGGGAAATGGAACAGCAGAAATTTTTCAAAATGATAATGAAGTATTCACATTTTCAATGCATGGAAAAGGAAATTATCCATTTAAAAAAGAACAAAGCAATTTAGATATTGCTTTAGAAAATGACACAAATGATGAAACGTACCTAAAGATTTTAAAAGATACATTGCCTAAATTAATTCAAATCCAAAAACCAGATTTTATCTATTATTTATGCGGTGTTGATGTTGTAGCCTCAGATAAATTAGGCAAGTTAGCAATGACTATAGAAGGTTGTAAGGCACGTGATCGTTTTGTATTGGAAACGTGTAATGAATATCAAATACCAGTAATGTGTTCCATGGGAGGTGGGTATTCCCCGGATATTAAAATTATTATTGAGGCGCATGCAAATACCTTCAGATTAGCGCAAGAGATTTTCTTTTGATTTTACTATCTTGGGTTTAAAAATTAAAAGGAATATTTGATGCCATACAGAATTGCATTATATCTGTTAATTCTTGTTTTATCTTTATCTTGTAAAGACTTACCAGAAGCTTACGTTGATGGCAAAGATGTGATCTTTACCAATATTCCTTCTAGTCATTCTAATATCAATTTTAAGAATGTGGTAGAAGAAACCCCCGATTTTAATTTTTTGAACTATTCCTATATCTATAATGGCGGCGGTGTTGCTGTTGGAGATATTAATAATGATGGATTGGAAGATATCTACTTTACATCCAATCAAAATTCGAATAAGCTGTACCTTAATAAGGGCAATTTTGTGTTTGAAGATATTACCAAATCTGCTGGAGTAGAAGATAACAAAGGTTGGTCTACTGGTGTAACGATGATTGACATTAATAATGACGGATGGTTAGATATTTATGTGTGCAAATCCGCTTCTGTAAAGGATAGAAGTGCAAGGCAAAACAAACTCTTTATTAATCAAAAAAATAATGAGTTTAAAGAAGAAGCCTGCAACTATGGACTAAAAGAAAATGGATTTTCTACCCAAGCTTATTTTTTTGATTATGATAGAGATGGCGATTTAGATATGTATTTAGTCAATCACAGTTTGGAAGCTAAAATGCAAACACTGTTGAACCCTAATCTACAAACCAGAATTAACAAAGATGATTTGGACCGCCTATTTAGAAATGACGATGGTAAGTATGTTGATGTTTCCAAAGCAGCGGGTACCCAAAAAGTTGCTTGGGGATTGAGTGCTTCTATTGGTGATTTTAATAATGACAATTGGCCAGATATTTATGTGGCTAATGATTTTCTGGAGCCTGATTTTTTATTCATTAACAATCAAGATGGTACGTTTAAAGATGAGATTTTAACCCGATTTAAGCATGTTTCAAATAATAGTATGGGTTCTGATTTTGCTGATATTGATAATGATTTACAACCCGATTTAGTAGTTTTAGATATGTTGGCTGCTGATAGAAAACGTGGAAAGGAAAATATGGCAACCATGAGTACCTCAAAGTTTAATCGTATGGTGAACAGAGGTTGGCATCATCAGTACATGTCTAACATGTTGCAATTAAATAATGGAAATGGGACCTATAGTGACATTGCTCAGTTTTCTGGCGTAGCCAAAACCGACTGGAGTTGGGCGCCACTAATTGCTGATTTTAATAATGATGGGTTTAGTGATTTGTTTGTCACGAATGGAATTCAAAAAGATATAGCAAATCAGGATTTTAGGCAGGATATGAAGGGAAAATTATCCAGATATGATAAAGCCAAAAATTTAGAAGCCGCGTTACAACTCATACCTTCAGAAAAATTGACCAACTATATGTTTTTAAATAATGGAGGGTATACGTTTAAAGATGTTTCCTTTGATTACGGTTTTGATGCCAAAATAAATTCCAATGGTGCAGCTTATGCAGATTTTGATAATGATGGTGATTTAGATTTGGTGTTGAATAATCAATCTGATGAAGCATCTATCTATAGAAATAATAGTACTTCAAACTATTTAAAAATAAGTTTAGTAGGTTCTGAAAACAATAGAAATGGTATTGGTACTAAAGTTTTGCTTTTCACAGGTAATGTAAAACAATCTAAAGAAGTGTATACTAGCAGAGGCTATCAGTCTTCCGTAAGCAGTAATTTGATTTTTGGGTTGGGTGAATTTAAAGCTGTGGATAGTTTAAAAGTGATTTGGAATGATGGTAAAGTAGAAACGTTGAATAATATTGAGATGAATCAACATATAACACTGTCTTATCAAAATGCAAAAAATGTTGAGGCAAGTATTGAAGAAACTAAACCGCTTTTAGAAAGTGTTTCAGCTCCAGAATTCGGCATAAATTATAAGCACAAATCAGTGGATTTTAATGACTATAATTTACAGGTGTTATTGCCACAAAAACAATCTACAATTGATGCGGCCGTATCTGTGGCTGATATTAATAATGATGGTTTAGAAGATTTGTTTATTGGTAATACCGCTGGTCATCCTGCACAGATGTATCTTCAAAATAGTTCAGGTAAATTCACTTCAATAAACCATAGTTTATTTGAAAAAGATAAAGCCTACAATGATACTAATGCGTTGTTTTTCGATGCCGATAACGATGGAGATTTGGATCTATATGTTGCCTCAGGAAATTATAGTTTACCGGAAAATGATACGTTATTACAAGACCGATTATACATTAATAATGGAAAAGGACAATTTTCAAAAGGGAGATTGCCTAAAATACTGGGAGTTACAAAAGCAATTGCAGCTGACGATTTTGATAACGATGGTGATTTAGATGTGTTTGTGGGCGGAAGAGTAATTCCTGGAAAATACCCCAAAGCACCAGAATCTTATTTGCTAGAAAACAGAAACGGAACTTTTATAAATGCCACAAATAAACGCGCAAAAGCATTAAAATATTTAGGGTTAGTAAATGATGCAGTGTTTTCAGATTATGACAACGATGGTGACAAAGATTTAATAGTTGTTGGAGAGTGGTTACCAGTTTCATTTTTTAATAATGACAATGGTATTTTTACGAAAGAAGAACTATCTACAGATTCTAAAACAGGATGGTATCAAACCGTAAAAGCGATAGATTTTGATAATGATGGAGACGAGGATTATTTCGTAGGGAATTTAGGCGAAAACAATAAATTTCATCCAACAGAGTCAAAACCATTACATGTTTACGCTAATTATTTTGATGATAATAACAGCTATGATTTTGCATTAAGTAAAACTTATGATGATGATATATTTCCCATTCGCGGAAAAGAATGTTCCACAGAACAAACACCGTTTTTAAAAGACAAAATTGAATCTTACAAAGCCTTCGCTAATTCAAACATTTTTGATATTTATGGTAAAGACAATATTGAGAATGCATTGCATTTAAATGTAACATCGTTTAGTTCATATTATATAGAAAATAAAGGCAACTCCAATTTTGAATTCCACAGGTTACCAGATAAAGGACAGTGTGGGCCTACCTTAGATTTTGAGTTTTTAGATATAAATCATGATGAGGCTCTAGAAGTTATAGGTGTTGGCACCATATATGACGCTGAGGTAGAAACCATTCGTTATGATGCTTCTCAAGGTTATATTTTGGAAGCGAATGATGACCCAAAATTTAAAGTTTTAAATCAAACTATTTCAAATACTGAAACAAAAGCTATTAAGCAAATCATTATTAATGATGAATCGTATTTAATGTTGTTGACTGCCAATAGTGAATTGAGTTTTTTGAAACTGAAATAAAGATCAGATAAGCAAAGCGTAGATTTAATTTTTTATCTTTAATAGTAGAATTAATCATATTATAATGAAAGCAGCAAAGTGCATTTTTTTATTAGCTATTTTGGTTTTGATGAATTGTCAAAACAAAACAGAAGCGTCAAAACCTAAAGCCAATCATGAAACCGATAAACCAGTTAAAAGACAAATTATTGACTTAACGCACGAGTTTTCCGAAGAAACAGTGTATTGGGTAACTGCTAAAGAATTTGAAATGGATGTTGTAGCTGATGGTCATACCGATGCAGGCTACTACTATGCGGCGAATAATTTTACTACTGCAGAACATGGTGGTACACATATAGATGCACCTATTCATTTTGCAGCAAACAAGCAGCATGTTAATGAAATTCCTTTAGAAAAATTAATAGGTCCTGCAATTAAAGTTGATGTTTCTGAACGTTCGTTAACTAATCCCGATTATTTGGTGAGTATTGAAGATTTTACCAATTGGGAAAAGGCCAATAATATGCAAATTCCTGAGGGTAGTATTGTTTTATTAGAGACAGGTTTTTCAAAGTATTACCCAGATAAGAAAAAATATTTAGGAACGGATCAACGCGGTCCTGATGCGGTTAAGTTATTACACTTTCCTGGCCTATCTCCAGAAGCTGCGCAATGGTTAGTAGATCATAGAAACATTAATTCTATTGGTCTTGATACTCCGAGTATTGATTATGGACAATCGAAATTGTTTAAGACGCATATCATTTTATTATCTGAAAATATTCCAGCTTTTGAGAATTTAACTAATCTAGATCAATTACCAAATAAAGATTTTGAAGTTGTAGCACTACCTATGAAAATTAAAGGAGGTAGTGGCGCGCCTTTAAGGATTGTGGCGTTTGTTAATAAATAACGTGTATTCTCAGAGTGGTGGAAATTCCCCTGAAATCAAGTTAGAAAAATAAACCCCTTGATGATTCATAAACGTACCATCCTTTTTATTTAAATCTAATATTTCACCATTAAAATCTGTTGCTGGTAAACCCAGTTCTTGGTAAATACAAGCTGTGGCTGCATAATCCCAAATACTACCACCACCAAGGTTTTTTTTAGGAAGTTTTAAAAAACAAGCAGGTCCGTTTTCTAAGACTAAAATGGCATTCATAACTGCACCAGCTCCTGAAACTTCTTTAATGTCTTTTAATCCTAAAGCGGCTTTATGTTTATTTAATATTTGTTGTATTTCATTTGACTTTGGTGTATCACTTAATGTTTTATCTGTAGCGTAGGTTAAGTAGTCATTAGTATTTTTAATATTCCAAGGGATTCTATTTTTATAAGCACCTTTTTCATGTATAGCATGGTATAGTGTTTCGGTACTAGGATCAAATACAACGCCAATTACAGGCGTTCCATCTCTAGAAATTAAGGCAATAGAAATGGAAAATCCAGGGTGTTTATTGATAAATGCTAATGTGCCGTCCATAGGATCTATACACCAAAATACATCCTTTTCAAATCGGCTGCCATCATCGTTCGTCTCCTCAGATAACAAACCAATATCAAATGCTTTGCAAGTTGGCATTAAATGTGACAAAATAACGCTTTCGCATTCACGATCTACTTTTGTTACTACTTGAGAGGCATAGTTGGACCCTCCTTCTTTTTGTTCCACAAGAATGTTATCATTCATATGTTTCTGAATGACTTTTCCAGCAGAAACCGCAGCTTCAATAGCAATATTTGCTAAATGTTGTAAGTCCATTACTATAGGTTTTTAATGACTTCAGCAGTGATACGTTCACTATAACTGTTGATTTTCCAATGGCCAGGACTCCAACCTTTTAAAAACCGATGAAAATCTGCCCAAGCCACACGATATAACGATCGCCATTCGTTTTCAAGCGCTTCATTTATTTTACCAAGTGCTTTGTGTAAATGCGTAAAGTAGGTGTCTAATATTGTTGATTCCAAACGCTCGCAATCGCTTTCATTGAGGCAGCTGCCGATAAAATAGGCCACATCTTTCATACCACATCCACCGCCTACATATTGAAAATCTACACCAGCAACTTGTCCATTTTCTGAAAAACAAAAGTTTGCCAATTTTGCATCGCCATGCACAAATGTTTTAAAGCTACAGTTATTTAGTTTTTTGTCAATTGCAGCAGCTGCGTTTTTTAATGGGTTGTCTTCTAAAACTTCCAGTTCTTGAGGTCTGGTTTCTAAATGCCAATAGGTGCCTACGTCCCAAAGTCCATCAGGAACTTTTCCTAAATAACTTGCATGAAATTGCGCCAACCACTTTAAACATCTATCAATCTCTTGCCACGCCACATTATGTTTGCGCAGAGGGAACCCTGCTTTATCCAAATCTTCTAGAACTATAAGTACTTCATCGTTATAGCTTTCAATGGTAAAACACTTTGGTAGACGAGCTTTACTACCGCTGCTATACTTTTTATACCAAGTGGTTTCAACCTCGTAAGATTTTAATTTTCTTTGATGACCAATATCTGTATTCCAACCTCTTGGGTGATTATGATTTCTGGGTAATTGTACATGTTTTACAACAACACTTTCTATAGCTGCGTTTTCTAATGCAACACGGATAATTTTACCATAACCGCTCCATAATTCTTGAATGATTTCTTTTTCAACTAAAGAAGAGGCACCTGTTTTTTGTAAAATGATGGATTTAAAATGGTTGTTCATAGGGTTTCAAAGGTAGTAAAATGGATATTCTAAGGATTTCAATAAATCGTATTTAATATTTCGGCATCAATTTTTTTCATAAAAAAAGCGTCCAATAACATTGGACGCTTTTAAAAAATATAGATTTCAAATCTTTTATCTATTCATATTCTTTATTTGGTCCACAAAATCATCCAAATCAACACCGTTACTTACAAGTGTTAATGCTTTATCGATAATGTATTTTACGTTTACCGCATGAAACCCAAGTCCTACAGCAATTTTCTTCAACAACATCATTTCTGGTTCGCCAGTAATGGTATCTACATGAATCATACGCACTAAATCGTATAAACGCTCCAAGCGCTGGTCATAGGAAACAGGAGGATTAATCGGGTGCGATTGGTAATTTTTCAATATCGCTTTATAATCATTCTCCCCAATTTCCAATCTATGCGCCAACCTATCCAAAAAGGCTTTTTCATCATCAGTAATCACACCATCAGCCATTGCTACACGAACAATTGCAGCAAAATGACTCTCATTACGTTTCTTAAAACCACTATCAAATAAATCTGAAAACGACATATATACTTCTTTTTTAGTGCTGCAAACGTACATCTTTTTTTTAAAATTTTAAACTGAAAATTTATTTTTTTGGGCGTTACCCTCCTTAGGTCGGGTCGGGCTTTCGGCAGTCGCTCCCTCCTACGTCGGGGAGCTTCAACAAATGCCTCAATCCCTAACGCGAAGAGGCTAATGGTAAGTTGATTTTCAAATTAAGATGTTTATAACAAAATCCGTGTTTCTAGACTATTTTTAACTGAATAAAAATATTTTAGGAATAACTAGAAATTATTCAGGAATTCATTAACAAGTTTATTTTTTCTTAACTGCTCATTTTTAAAATCAGAATAGTCATATTCATTTTCTAATTTAGCAATAATACGTTTTAAATTTTCTCTATTATCAAAATAAGCAATTCGTTTCATTATTGAGGAAGGAAACCAAATATTGTTTTTGTGAGACTTAAGAAATTCTACTAAAAAGTCTTTCATTTCATTATCATGAGATCCTTTTTGAGTAAGGTCTACTAAACCAATATCAAAATATTTAAAACTATTTTCAGAAAAGAGAATTTTTCTAAGTTCATGTTTTTGCGTTTCGTTAAGTATGAACTTCACCTCATTTTTTTTGCTACTTCTATCGTAAAAAGACATGAAATCACTTTTAGGCGATAATTCGTATGCGCCTTCCCATCTGGTCATTTTATGCTTTATACATTTAAACAACCAATTGGTGATTTCTTGTCTTTTTTCACTCTCATTTTCAATTTTGTTAATTTGTTGCATTTCCAAAATTCTAGATTTATAAACCTTAATTCCAGATTCATCTAAAATTTTAGAACCATAAGATAAGGAGTGGGTCGTGTAGCCATGTTCTGTTTTATCGAGAAAAGCAATTACTTTTTCACCCTTAGGGTATGATGCAGGGGAAGGACATACCATGTTCGGGCTAAAAAACACTTTTACGATTGAGTCTTCAATAGAGCCTTGTAGAACTTCTTTTACCTTAATAAATGCAATTTCTGAAGTCCATGATTCTTTATTTTTTTGAGGTTTAGTGTACTCAACTCTACCAACAATAATTATTTCAGATTCATTAATTAGTTTACGAAGAGGTGCTGGTGTAATTGGGTATACTTCGGCTGTAATTTCAGAGGTGAAAACCAGAAAAATAGATACAAGAATTATGATTCTTTTCATGGATTTGATGTTTGATAATGAAGCAACAATAAATGTTCCAAATATTCTTAATAAACGAAAAAACAAAAATTTTGTTTCATTAAAAGTAATATGTTTTCAAACCGTATATTTGCACCTCAAAACAAAATTAGGTGAGTAAATCTACAATCTCTCAAACCTATGCACAGGCTTTGCAAACGCAAAATCTGCAGAATGCTATTTCTCAAACCGAAAATAAAACACATCTAAAGGGGCTTGTAGGTTCTGCTTTTTCATTTGTTATTTCAAGTGTTTTTAAGCAAGCGCAAAAGCCTTTTCTATTGGTGTTTAATGATAAAGAAGAAGCGGCACATTACCTTAACGACTTGGAGCAATTGCTAACCGATAAGGATGTATTGTTTTATCCAGGAAGTTACAGAAGGCCTTACGATATTGAAGAAACAGATAATGCTAATGTACTATTGCGTGCTGAGGTTTTAAACCGTATCAATTCGCAAAAAAAACCAGCCATAATCGTTACCTATCCAGATGCGTTGTTTGAACAAGTAGTCACCAGAAAGGAACTGGAACGAAACACCTTAAAAATTGGTGTAAATGATAAAGTCTCTATAGATTTTGTAAACGAAGTTCTTTTTGAATACAAGTTTAAGCGTGTAGATTTTGTCACTGAACCAGGTGAATTTTCAGTGCGAGGCGGTATTGTAGATGTATTTTCATTTTCGCATGATGAGCCTTATCGTATTGAATTTTTTGGTGATGAAGTAGATTCTATCAGAACCTTTGATGTAGAAACTCAATTGTCTGTAGAGCAGATTAAAAAAATTAATATTATTCCCAATGTGGCGAATAAATTAATAGAAGAAAAGCGACAAAGTTTTTTGAAATATATTGCTCAAAAAACGGTAATCTGTTTAAAAAATGTAGATTTACTCTTTTCTAGGATTGATGATTTTTATGCTAAAGCTGAAGAGGCATTCAAGGAACTCTCAGAAGACATAAAACATGCTGAACCTCACGAGTTATTTTGTAATTCTGCATTGCTAAAAAAACAATTATTAGATTTTTCAATTATTGAATTTGGGAGTGCCGCTGTCATGTCGAGTGCAGTCGAGACATCTCATCATATTGATTTCAAAACCACCCCACAACCAGCATTCAACAAACAATTCAATTTGTTGATAGAAGATTTAAATGCAAATCACGAAAAGGGTTACACCAACTACATCGCCTGTGTAAGCGAGCAACAAGCCAAGCGTTTTCACGATATTTTTGATGATGCTAAATTGGATGTAAAAGACTATCAAACGGTAATTATATCGTTACATCAAGGCTTTGTCGATCACGACAATAAGATAGGATGTTACACCGATCATCAAATTTTTGAACGCTACCATAAATTTCAACTCAAAAATGGTTATGCGAAAAAGCAAGCCATTACTTTAAAAGAATTGACCAACTTAGACATTGGCGACTATGTCACACATATAGATCATGGTATTGGACGTTTTGGCGGCCTCCAAAAAATAGATGTTGAAGGCAAAAAACAGGAAGCTATAAAATTGATTTATGGTGAACGTGATGTACTGTATTTAAGCATTCATTCGCTGCATAAAATCACTAAGTTTAATGGTAAAGACGGTAAGCCTCCTAAGATTTATAAATTAGGGAGTACCGCTTGGAAAACGCTTAAACAAAAAACAAAAGCACGGGTAAAACATGTCGCTTTTAATTTAATAAAACTTTACGCCAAGCGTAAAACACAAAAAGGCTTTCAGTATAATCCTGATAGCTACATGCAGCATGAGTTAGAAGCGTCTTTTATCTATGAAGACACACCTGATCAAAGTACTGCAACAGCAGATATTAAAGCCGACATGGAAAGTGAGCGCCCAATGGATCGGCTCATTTGTGGCGATGTTGGTTTCGGTAAAACCGAAGTAGCTATTCGCGCTGCATTTAAGGCTGTAGATAATGGAAAACAAGTAGCGATTTTAGTGCCAACCACTATTTTAGCGTATCAGCATTCTAGAACGTTTAGGCAAAGGTTAAAAGATTTTCCTGTTGTAGTGGATTATGTTAATCGTTTTAGAACAGCTAAGCAAAAGCGTGAAACTTTAGAAGGTTTAGAACACGGAAAAGTTGACATTATTATTGGGACACATCAACTCGTCAACAAAAATGTAAAGTTTAAAGATTTAGGCTTACTTATCGTTGATGAAGAACAAAAGTTTGGGGTAGCTGTAAAAGAAAAACTAAAGACTTTAAAGGAAAATGTAGATGTACTCACATTAACAGCAACTCCAATTCCTAGAACCTTGCAGTTTAGCTTAATGGCGGCTAGAGATTTATCAGTAATTACTACGCCACCACCAAATCGCTACCCTATTGAAAGTCATGTGATTCGTTTTTCTGAAGAAACTATTCGTGATGCGATTAGCTATGAAATTCAACGTGGCGGACAAGTGTTTTTTATTCATAATCGTATCGAAAATATTAAAGAAGTAGCAGGGATGCTACAGCGTTTGGTGCCAGATGCTAAAATTGGCATTGGTCATGGGCAAATGGAAGGCAAGAAATTAGAGTCTTTAATGTTGCAATTTATGGATGGTGGTTTTGATGTTTTGGTGAGTACAACCATTGTAGAAAGTGGTTTAGATGTGCCAAATGCAAATACCATTTTTATCAATAATGCCAATAATTTTGGGTTGAGCGATTTACATCAAATGCGTGGTCGCGTAGGACGAAGTAACAAAAAAGCGTTCTGTTATTTCATAACCCCTGAATATTCTGCAATGACGGATGACGCGCGAAAACGTATCACAGCCTTAGAACAATTTACCGAATTAGGAAGTGGTTTCAACATTGCCATGAAGGATTTAGAAATTCGTGGGGCAGGAGATTTATTAGGAGGAGAACAAAGTGGATTTATTAATGAAATAGGCTTTGATACCTATCAAAAAATCTTAAATGAAGCTATTGAAGAGCTTAAAGAAAAAGAGTTTAAAGACCTGTATGAAGATGAAGGTGAAGACAAGGTTTATGTTAAAGATGTAACGATTGATACCGATTTTGAATTGTTGTTTCCAGATAGTTATGTAAATAATATTGCAGAACGCTTAAATTTATACACACAACTTAATGGCTTAAAAACTGAAGAAGAACTTGAGAAATTTAAGTTAGAATTAATAGATCGTTTTGGTGAATTACCTCAAGAAGTGACCGATTTATTAAATAGTGTCCAAATAAAGTGGTTAGCTACTAAAATTGGATTTGAAAAGGTAATCATGAAACAGCGAAAATTAATAGGTTATTTTATTAATGATCAGCAAAGTAGTTTCTATCAAAGTAGTAACTTTACCAAAGTGTTGCAGTTTGTTCAAACCAATCCGCAAGCTTGTAAAATGAAGGAGAAACAAACCAGAAATGGTTTACGATTATTATTAACTTTTGAAAATATAGCATCAGTAAAACTAGCCTTAGAAGCTTTACAACCCATTATGGCGTAATTATTGTTTTTAATTTAAATAGAATATATAACTTGAATTGTCATTCTGAACTTGTTTCAGAATCTAAATATTAAAATGAATTTAAAACACTTACTTTTTTTACTTCTTTTTGCCCCAGCCGTATTTTTCGGTCAACACAGCATAAAGGGCACATTTGCTCCTGCTGGAGAATTTGAAATTGCTTTACTGTATAAAGTAGAACCAACACATTCAAATTATGTAACCAATGCGCCAATTGCATCTGATGGTAGTTTTGAAATAAAGCTAGATTCTACCGTTACAAAAGGTATGTATCGCATTACATATGCAGTACCTCAAGAGGAGTATAATTTTGATGTTATTTATAATGGTGAAGAGAGTGTTGAACTTAGTTTTAATTCTGAAACAGGTATAGAATTTTTAGCATCAAGAGAAAATAAACTTTTGGAATCGTACACAAATAGTATGCTGATGATTACAAACAGTATTGGTAATTATTTTAGAGATGGTAGTGAAACTAAAGACACTCTGGCCTTAGCATCTATTTTTAAAACCCAGAGGGAAACTCAACAAGGGTTTGAGGAAGCGTCAAAAGGAACGATAGCATCACATTTTATTAAGGCAAATAGGCCTTATGTACCAGAAGATATTATTGATGTGAAGACTTATGTTGAAGGTCTTAAAACACATTATTTTGACCATGTAGATTTTAATAGTGAAGTATTACAACGCTCCAAATTTTTAACGGAACGTATGCTCAATTATGTTTTCGGCATGTCTTCACAAAATGGTAATGAAGCAGAAGATTACAAAAAAAATATTAGAGTTTTTAGTAAAGCAATGAAGGTAGCTCCTGATGAGATAAAAAAATCCTTATTCACAGATTTATGGGAGCAAATGGTAGATTTAAAAATTGAATCTGTTGCTAATTTTATAGCAGAAAACTACTTGATGGATTTGTCTGTGAAGCTAAATGATCAGCAATTATTGCAAGCGTTAATATTATATCAAAACACGGCTATCGGAACAGAAGCACCCGATTTTTCTATTGAAATTACTAAGAAGGACAACACAACTAAAACATTATTAAGTAAACTTGATATTGCTGAAAACTACATTGTAGCATTTTGGAGTAGTTCCTGTTCGCATTGTTTAGAAGAAATTCCGCAGTTGCATGAATATACAAATGCTTTGGAAGACAAAAAACTAAAAGTAATAGCTATCGGCTTGGAAGATGAACCTTATAAATGGAAAAATCTAACCTATGATTTTCCCAACTTCTTACATGTATATGGAGAAGGCAAGTGGGATAATGAAATTGGCAATAGTTATGGTGTTACCGCAACGCCTACATATTTTATTTTAGATAAAAATAAAAAGATTGCTGCAAAACCTGAAGATTTTCAAGAATTAAAGATGTTTTTTGAAACTTCAGAGTCTTCAATTGAAGAAAAGAAATAGCAGGTTTTGTCATCCCGAACTTGTTTCGGGATCTCATTTTTAAAGCTTTCCCTGTTATTGAGATGCTGAAACGAGTTCAGCATGACAACATCGTTGTCAAAAGTGATAAAACGCATTCTCTAAATGCTCGATATCAAAATTGTTACCTTGTTTTACAATTGCAATAATATCAAAGCGTACTTCTACATCAAGATCATTTACAGTAACATATTCATCAACTGCTTTTACTAAGTTTTTTATTTGTTTAGGCTTTACAAAATCTTGTGGGTCCCCAAAATCAGCTGTAGATCGTGTTTTAACTTCAATAATGGCTAGAATTTCATCCTTTCTAGCAATGATGTCAACTTCAGCTTTATCAAAACGGTAGTTGCGTTCTATAATGTCATAGTTGTTTTTCAGAAGAAAATCAACCGCAAGTTGTTCACCTTTTTTACCAAGTTCATTGTGTTGTGCCATATCATTTAAGTAGGTAGAAAATGATGATCTAATTTAATTAATTGCATTCACATTCAAACCAAAAAATGATTTATTATTTTCGATTACAGTATTGTAATGTGGAATAGAATAACTCCACACATGATACATAGGTATTTCTATTTTTATGGACGTAATTTCTTCATGACTCAACTCATTTAAAGGCTTGTTAAATTTTGTCTTAGAAAGTTGATCTCTTTCATTTTGATATACGGAATTAATGATTGCCGTTAGTTCTAGAAATTTACCATAAGTGGATTCTAAATCATACAAACTGAAAATGGCGTTTTTATTTTTCACCCATTGTTTTACTATGGTTTTTAATCCTGAAGTCTCAATTACTTTATCATTGTGATAGATAGCATCTTTTTTAAGCAAAAGAAATTTTGTTTCTAGGTTTAGATCGTCAAAAAATGGGAAATATGGCGGTGGTGGCGGTGGTGGCGGTATAGGTCGTTTTGATGTATTGATACCATATTTATCACTTTCATTATATAAAGGCAATTTTTTATTTAATAACGAATAATCATAATATAAACCGATAGAATCATTATAGTTAATGTTTATATTATTGATTAAACTAACTTTGTATTGGTTTGAAATAGTTAGATAGTAGAAGATATCTTCAACATATTTCATAGGAGTGGATGTGTCAATGAAAACTAATGCATTATAAAAAGGGATTAATTCTTCTCTTAAGGCTGCTCTTTCACTATGGATAAAGGACATTAGTTCCCATACTTCGGTATGTCTATCATTCAGTTGTAATTTATATTCATTTTTGCCAATTGGCTTACCAAATAAAATATAGTATAGTGGATTGCGGTACTCTATTTTATTAAAATTTAAGTGTTTTGAGTTTATTTTTGGGAGTTTAATTTCAGTTATGGGCTTATCAAACCACCAATTAAAAATACTATCATTTTTATCATTAGCGTATTTTATATTGTTAATAAAAATGGTGTCTTTAATCTTTTTATGGATTACTTCCCAACCATTAAACAAAAGTTTGTTTTCTTCAACCTTAAGAGGGAATTTATGCCAATGATCAAATGCCCAATAATTGAATTTTATGGAATCATTTTCGATATAAATATTTGAAGGATAATCTAGGTCGTTATTATTCAATTTCAAGAGATCTAATCTCCATTTACCTTCATAGCTATTTTCTTTTTGGCAAGCAGTAAGACTAAGTGAAAGGATTAAAAAGAAAAGTAAATATCTCATAATGGCTAGTATTTAATTAAACAGCCACAAGAAATATACCAAAACTATGAGATTCTTCGGTCGTTCCTCTCTCTGAATGACAAAAAGAAGATGTTTGTCATTCAGAGCAAAGCGAAGAATCTTTTATTTTTTTTTGAATAATCTTACCCTCTAAACAAAAAGAAATCATCTTTCATATCTTCAATTTGAGCGTCTTCGTTGGTAATGATATAATCAATAGCTTTTGAAGTAAATTCGTCGCCTTTTTCAGTTAAAGACACGATATTTTTATCCAATTGAATCATGTTATTTTTTAGAGCCAAGTCTAAAACAGTTTTTGAGCGTACTTTTTGCCAATTAATATGTTCGTTGAGGTGGTTAACATGACGTTCACGTTCTTCAGTATGATTTTTTAAATGAAGTAGGAAGGTGAGAAGTGACACCTCTGTGCGTTGTTGCTTTTCTCTGTAAAGTACTGCGATAATACCTCTGCTTGGTGCAAATAAGTAAACGATAAGAAATATAAAACCCAGCATTGTTGTTATAGATCCTGCAATTGACGCATCTAACCAATGAGCCACCCAATACCCAGCAATAGCGCTAAATACTCCAAAACAAATAGCGTAAATAAGCATGCGTTTTAATTCGTTAGTGAGTAAATAGGCGGTGGCCGCTGGGGCAATCATCAAGGCAACTACCAAAATGGCACCAACAGCATCGAAAGCTCCAACTGTAGTTACAGAAGATACCGTCATTAATCCATAATGGATTATAGCAGGAGAGAACCCTAATGAGGCTGCTAAACCGGCATCAAAGGTGCTTACTTTTAATTCTTTAAAGAATACAAATAACAATCCAACTGTTATCACTAAAATACTTCCAATAATCCAAAGTGATTTTGGACCAATATCAACTCCAGAAATAATCAATCTATCAAAAGGAGCAAATGCTAATTCACCTAATAATACAGCATCGACATCTAAGTGTACATCGTTAGCATTTTTTGCAATCATAATCACTCCAATACTAAACAATGCGGGAAATACTAAGCCTATCGCTGTGTCTTCTTTAACCAAACCAGTTTTCTGAATATATTCTACTAAAACTACAGTTAAAATACCTGTTAAGGCAGCAAGTAGAATTAAAACAGGTGAATTTAAATCTTGTGTCATAAAAAATCCAATAACGATGCCCGGGAGAATAGAATGACTGATAGCATCACTAATCATGGCCATTTTTCGCAGTACTAAAAACGTTCCTGGGATGGCACAAGCGATGGCAACCAAACTTGCAATTAACTGTATTTCAATTTGAGCACTACTCATTATTATCGTTTTGTTGGCTATATAAATTAGAGGCTGTTTTGAAACCTTCTTCAGTTAAACTCCACATGCTCCCTTCTAGAGTGACATAGTTTTTACTTACCAGCTTTTGAAGTGTGCCTTTTGTATATCCTTGAAAATTATTTAGGATTTTTATAGCGTGCGGATGCGAAATATTTTCATGGCTTTCAACAATGTTATACATGAATGCCAAAGTTTTGTGCAATTGTAAATCTCGACGATTTTTTATAAATCGGATTTGTTTAAATAAAAGGCCTCTACTCGGTGAGAATACAAAAGAGAACAATACAAAAACACTGGCAACAATCACTATAACTGGACCTGTTGACAAGTTGTTTTGAGTTGCGCTTATAGCTGTTCCAAAGACACCAGAAAATGCTCCGAAAATCGCTGCTAAAAACACCATAACACTTAAACTATTTGTCCATTGTCTTGCAGCAGCGGCAGGTGCTAATAGCATGGCGCTCATTAGTACTACACCTACGGTTTGTAAACCTAAAACAATGGCTAATACAATAAATGTAGTAATTAAAATGTCTATAAATTTGGTATTGAAGCCTAATGTTTTGGTATAGTCTGCGTCAAATAATAATATTTTGAACTCTTTCCAAAATAATAACAATACAAATAAGCAGATGCCCGTGACAATGGCCATCATCCAAACATCACTTTCTATTAAAGTAGCTGCTTGTCCAAATAAATATTTATCCAAACCGGCTTGATTGGCGTTGGGTTGCTTTTGGATAAAAGTGAGTAATAACATTCCGAAACCAAAGAATAAGGATAAAATTAAACCTAAGGCTGTATCTGATTTTAAATGTGTTTTACTAATAATACCTCGAATCCAAAATGTGCCTATGAGTCCGCTTACCAAGGCTCCTAACAACAAAACATTACTGTCTTTAGCTCCAGTGATTAAAAAGGCTATAGCTATACCTGGTAGTGCGGCATGTGAGATAGCATCCCCAAGCAAGCTTTGCTTTCGCAATACAGCAAAACTACCTAACATGCCAGTAACTGCACCTAAAATAGCAGTCCCTAGGGTTATGGTTCTTAGGGTGTAATCGGTAAAGACTAATTTTATGTATTCTGTTAAATCGATACTTTTAATGTTTAATTAAATGAAATAATCTGAAAAAAGATAGATAATGAAAATACAGACATTAACAGTCCTGTCCATTTAAATTTATCGGATTTTTCAATAGTTACTTTTCCAATATTTGCTATACCTATTGATGGTTTCAATAAATAGATAATGCCTTTTAAAACTTGAGATAAACCATAAAGGGTAATTAATATTTTAGGCCATTGCCAAACAAAATGAAATGACAAGATAATTGATCCCATACCCAAAGCTATTAATGCATTAATAATATTTCCAGTAGTGTTTTTTGAGTGTAGGAAAACAAAAAAATCAACCCATATTTTTGGTTGTAAGAAATGCGATAACCCTATAACCAAGAGGTTTATAGCAACAAATAATTCTATGGACTGTGTAACACTCATTACTCCTGAATACTCACTTTATAATTAATACCATAAGTCTTTGTTAAATTATCATCATTGAAGATGTCTTTTACTGGTCCAGTGGCTATCTTCTTTACATTTAAAAACGTTACCCAATCAAAATATTCTGGAACAGTTTGTAAATCGTGATGCACAACAATTACTGTTTTCCCAGCTTTACGTAATTCTTTTAAAAT
This sequence comes from uncultured Flavobacteriaceae bacterium, assembly GCA_947502975.1. Classification (GTDB taxonomy): domain Bacteria; phylum Bacteroidota; class Bacteroidia; order Flavobacteriales; family Flavobacteriaceae; genus Jejuia. The sequence goes on along the minus strand of CANNBV010000004.1, from coordinate 314,736 downwards.
ATTTATGATAGCTATTTCTGTAGTAGCATCAACACCCTGAAAGGGCTCATCCATAAAATAAATAGATGCGTTTTGTACTAAAGCTCTAGCTAAAAAGATGCGCTGTTGTTGCCCACCCGATAATTGACTTATTTGTCGATTTTTAAAAGGCAACATTCCGACTTTTTCTAAAGCTTCAAGGGCTGCTTTTTTCTGTTTTTGTCCAGGACGTTTTATCCAACCTAAACTGCCATAGGTTCCCATCATGACAACATCTAAGGCTGTTGTTGGAAAATCCCAATCTACACTTCCTTTTTGTGGAACATAGGCTACGAGTTGTCTTTGATCTTCATACGGTTTATCATAAATACTAACACTTCCTGCAATAGGTTTTAGAATACCTAAAATAGATTTGATCAGTGTAGATTTTCCTGCGCCGTTTGGTCCAACAATAGCCATGAGTACACCTTCTGGGATTTCTAAATCGATATCCCATAATACAGGTTTGTAGTTGTAAGCTACAGTTAAATCATCAACTTTTACGGCTATTTGTGTACTCATAATATTAGTTATTTTAAAGCATTCACAATAGTAGTTACATTATACACAAACATACCAATATAAGTGCCTTCAATGGTGCCAGTATCTCCCAAAGCATCAGAGTATAATGTACCTCCAATAGTCACTTCGTGTCCTTTAGATTTAACCGCTGCTTGAAGTGCTTCTATAGTACGCTTTGGCACTGAGCTTTCCACAAAAATAGCTTTTACTTTATGTTCAATAATGAATGCTGAAAGCTTTTGGACATCTTGAACCCCAGCCTCTGTTGCAGTTGATAAACCTTGTAAACCAACTACTTCAAAATCAAAAGCTTTACCAAAATAGTTAAAGGCATCGTGAGCGGTAACTAATATTCGCTTTTCCTTAGGTAAAGTATTTATAGTGGTTTTTACTAATTTATTTAAATCTTCGAGTTGGCGTAAGTATTTAAATCCGTTAGCTCTAAAAATTTCTTTTTTATCTGGAATTGCTTCAGAAAGTGTTTCAACAACAAAATTAGTAGCTTGCATCCAATAAGAGATATTAAACCAAATATGTGGATCGTAATTTGATGCAAAATATTCTGATCCTATAAGTGTATTTTTATCTATAACATCAGATATAGCAACCGTTTTTTTGGTTTTCATCTTCTCAAAAACTTCTACCAGTTTTCCTTCTAAATGTAAACCATTATAGAAAATTATATCTGCATTAGACAGTTTTGTAACATCACCTTCACTTGCTTTATAGAGATGAGGATCTACACCGCTACCCATTAGGCCTTGTAAGTTGATATGATCGTCGCCAATATGTTGCACTAAATCGGTAATCATAGTTGTGGTGGTTACTACGTTAAGTTTACCATTAGTTTTTTTCTCGCTTTTACAGCTAAAAAAAAGCGCTATTGCCAAAAATGTTATAAGTTGCTTTTTCATGTCTTAAAATTATTTTTTTCTTACTCTATAACTAAATCCTATGCCCAATAATAAATCTTGCCCTTCTGTAATACTTGTTCCAAAATAGGTGTCTAACTGTAAATCGTTATTTACTAAATATGTGAAACCGGCATCCCAGTAATGGTTAGCACTACTATCTTCGGGGAAATCTCCATAAACTTCAGCATACATTCCAAACTTTTCAGTAAAGCTATACCCATAAGCTAAGGTGTAGATTGCAGCTGCCTCAGGTGAATCATCACCCCATTGTGCCCCAATATTATAACCTAAACTAGAGTTTTCACTTAGTGTATGAGCTAGTGATAATCTAAAATCTACACCAGTGTATTCTGGACGATAATCAGCTGATGCACTAAATACTGGAAATACATGCCCAATTAATGCAATTTCTGGCATTGCACCATTTTCTTCGGCAATATCTATTTTCATACCTAAAAGTAATGGTGATAGCCCACTCATAACATTATTAAGTTTATTGTCGTTTATTGTAGTTACACCTTCAACAAAATCCCACCCTAAACGTAATTCAAGATTATCCAGAATTCCATAACGAATAAGCATGGTATTGAATGTGTAATTTTCTGATTTTACATTATTAGCTTCAAAGGATTCGTATAACCCTCCAGTTTCAAATTGCAGAATACCTTTACCAACTGTTGATGATGCTTCCGTGGCATCAGGTCTATCTGTGACTAAAGGGCCTAGATCATCTTCTTGAGCTACAACCGAAAATGTAATCGTAGAAATTACTGTAAAAAGTATGAATTTAATCTTGTTCATTGACGTAAATAATTGATGTGAAATCTTCGTTAAGAAGAATTGTATTATGGTTAATTAAAATTTGAGTCATTTTATTTTTGCTGAACTGTTTTGATACCAAAACCGAGTTGCCATATTTTAATCCGTTTTGTACGCAGAAATCCAGAAACTCTTTGTCATCACTCATTAATCTAGATATGATATAAGTTTTACCTTCTTCACCGTTTGAAAGTGGTATAGACGTATCGATGGTAGTTATTTCACCAGCGGAATTTGGAATGGGATCACCATGAGGATCAAATTTAGGATTACCTAAAAACTCACTTATTTTATTGGCGAGTAAATCAGATGTTTGATGCTCTAGTAATTCGGCTTCACGATGGATGTCATGTAACGATAAATCGAAAAGTTTAAATAGCAACGCTTCCCAAAGGCGATGTTTACGCACTACGTTTAGTGCCATTTTAGTGCCTTTTTCGGTAAGTTTTAGCTCTTGGTATTTTTCGTAGTGCAATAAATCTTTAGCGGCTAACTTTTTTGCCATATCTGTTGCAGCAGCATTAGAAATACCTAATTCCTTAGCAATATTACCAGGTTTGGTATCATTGTGGTCGTGTTTTCCATTTTTGTAAATGGCTTTTACAAAATTTTCAATTGCTATTGACATTCGGTATGCTTTAAAATATTTTTAAGTAAGCTTAAATATTTTTCAAATGTAACTAAAAAATCCAAACTTAGTAAGTTCTTTTTAAATTTTTTTAAAAGTATATTACCTAGTCTAAAGTTTTATTTATTGGAAATAATGCGTGAAAGTGGTATGAAGAATTTTAATGCTTTTTGTTGAAATAAGCTTTAAGCGAGAATAAAACGATGATTTCTATTCCAATCGAAAAAATAGTGCTTAAAAGACTAAACCCAAATAAGCTAATTAATACAAGTGCAGAAACAAGAAGCATTAAAACTATAGACAATCCTTTTTGTAAATCTCTTATGAATGCAGTTTTCCCGCTTTTGTAATCAAAATAATAACCAATAAGAATGATGATTATGGACATTTTTATTTTTTAATGACACCCACATCCATCATCTCCGCCACAAGCTTTTTTAGTTTTAGGCTTTTTCCAAAAGAATTTTTTTATCAAAAAAGAAACAGCCAAAGCAACCGCAGTAAATACAAAAATATTTTGAATGATATCGTTCATAATGTATTAGTCGAATCTATCGTGGTTTTATTTCAAAAATTGGAAGGCTATCAATGCTACAATATAAGCAAAAAGTGTCATTATTATTAATTGTAATGTTGGCCATTTCCAACTATTGGTCTCTTTCTTAACAATAGCAAGTGTGCTCATACATTGCATAGCAAAAGCGTAAAACAGTAATAGTGAAATCCCAGAAGCAAAATTAAATAGTGGACCTCCCAAAATAGGATTGACTTCTCCCGCCATTCTGTTTTTTATAGTTTCTTCTTCATCGCTTCCAACGCTATAAATTGTAGCAAGTGTACCTACAAAAACCTCACGAGCAGCAAAAGAGCTAACAATGGCAATTCCTATTTTCCAATCGTATCCTAATGGCCTAATAACAGGTTCAATAGCATGTCCAGCAATACCAATGAAAGAATGTTCTAATTTATGTGATGCAATTTTTTGTTGTAAATCTTCTTCTGTTAAGTTTTGCGAAGCATATTCGGTAGTAATGATCTTTTCTGCATCATTAAATTGCTCGCCTGGGCCATAGGATGCTAAAAACCAAAGCACAATAGAAATTGCTAAAATTATTTTTCCAGCACCAAATACAAACGCTTTTGTCTTTTCAATAACGGTGATCGCTACGTTTTTAAAAAGCGGTAACTTATAATTAGGCATTTCAATAACAAAAAAGGTCTTACTCTTAATTTTTAGAATTTTATTAAGAATGTATGCCGAAAGAATTGCAGTTCCAAAACCTATTAAATAAAGTAACATCAGAGTTAAAGGTTGATAACCCAAGCCAAAAAATCGTCCTTCGGGAATAACCAATTCGATAATTATTAAATATACTGGCAACCGAGCAGAACAGGTAGTAAAAGGCGTTACCAAAATGGTAATTAAACGCTCTTTCCAACTCTCAATATTACGTGTCGCCATAATAGCAGGAATGGCACAGGCAGTTCCAGAAATTAATGGTACAACACTTTTACCACTTAGTCCAAAACGGCGCATAATACGATCCATTAAAAATACCACACGACTCATATAACCACTTTCTTCGAGCACCGCAATAAATAGGAATAAAAATGCAATCTGTGGAATAAAAATTACAATGCCACCTAACCCAGGAATAATACCTTCGGCTATTAAATCGGTAAATACACCTTGAGGTAAACTATTTTTCACCCATTCACTCAAACTTGCAAAAGCACCATCAATTAATTCCATCGGGACTTGAGCCCAATCATATATAGCTTGAAAAATCGTCAAAAGGATAACCCCAAAAATCAGATAGCCCCAAACTTTATGGGTTAAAATCCTATCGAATTTAATACGTAAATCTTTAGCCTGACTTAAATCTATAGTCTGTCCTTTGACTAATACGTTGTTGATAAACTGATATCGTTTTATAGTTTCCTTTTGCTGTAAGCGTTTTAAATCGCCTTTGCTTTTCGTTTTAAAATCGGCGACTGCATCAAAATCTTTTCTATCTGTTTTACCAAAATTCACATCTTGAGTAATCACTAACCAAAGCTTATACAATAGCTGATTTGGAAAAGCTTTTTTTAGGTTTCCAAAATATGTAGGATCAATAACAGTGGTATCTAAACAAGGTTGCACTGAAACCTCCTTGTAGTTTGTAATTAAAGATTTTAGTGTATCAATGCCTTCATTTTTTCGCGTACTTACTAGCGCAATTTTCGTATGAAGTTTCTCTTCTAAATACTCAATATCTAAAGAAATACCCTTGTAACTCATACGGTCGGACATATTAATAACCAGAACAGTTGGTATTTCTAAATCCTTAATTTGTGTAAAAAGTAAAAGATTTCGCTTTAAGTTCTCAACATCTGTAACTACAACCGCAATATCTGGGAAATCCTTATCATTTTTATTAAGTAAAAGCTCAATAACTACATTTTCATCAAGAGACGACGCATTTAAACTGTAAGTTCCAGGTAAATCAATAATATGAGCCTTAACACCACGAGGTAATTTGCAAATACCTTGCTTTTTTTCAACCGTAATTCCAGGATAGTTCCCCACCTTTTGGTTCAAACCTGTTAAAGCATTAAAAACTGAAGTTTTTCCCGTGTTTGGGTTACCAATTAAAGCAACGTTTATCTGTTTACTCATGCGTTACTTTTTCAATTAAAATATGAGATGCAGTTTCTTTTCTAATTGCAAGGTGCGTACCATTTACATTTAAATACATAGGGTCTTGAAATGGTGCCACCTGTACTAACTCCACAGAATTTCCAGGCAAACAGCCCATTTCAAGGAGTTTTAAAGGAATATGAATTGACGAAACATCAGTAATTACTGCATGTTCCCCTCGTTTTAAATGTGCTAAAGTATGCTCCAAGCTTATTTAGATTGATTTTAAAGAAGCAAAAATAGTATAAAAAAGCGTCAGGTTCAAAGTTTAAAGTTTAAAGTTTTAGTGGGAAGTCAAATTATTTGGGCGTTACCACAAGGGTCGGGCTTTCACTACTCAATCCCTCCTTCGTCGGGGATTTCAAACATGCCGTTCAATCCCTAACGCGCAAGCAACTAATGTCAGTACAATTCTAAGCATCTTTTTATTCTTGTATAAGCCAAAAACTTTTATCAGAGGGTGTCTCATTCTCCATTTTCAAAATTTCAATATCACTCAAAAGCTTATCAATATCTTCCGCTTTAGTACCATCATAAAATCCGCGAATTTGCCGCTTTTTATCAATAAGCATAAAGTTTTCAGTATGTATCATATCAAAAGGCCCACCATCACCGTTAGTTTTTACAGCTAAATAACTTTTGCGAGCTAGGTTATAAATTTCTTTTTTATCACCAGTAACCAAATTCCATTTGTTATCATTTACACCTTTTTTTACAGCATAACGTTTCAATTGCGCAACTGTGTCAATTTCTGGAGTTACAGAATGGGATAGGAGCATCACTTCGGTATCATCTGTAATTTCTTTTTGAATATCAGCCATATGATTGGTCATAATTGGACAAATCGTTTGACACGTTGTAAAAAAGAAATCTGCTACATAAATTTTATTCTTGTAATCATCTTGTGTTATGGTATCTCCATTCTGGTTTATCAAACTAAAATCGGCTATTTTATGATATTTTTTTTGATACTGAATAGTACTATCTACCAATTCTGTACTAACCATAGACGGTTGATAAATGGGTAAAGGTTGGTATACATTAAGCGTATTGTAGATTATGGAAATAATAATGATAGAAATAATACCAAAAACTATGGCGAACAGTTTGTAGTCCTTAAAAAATGATAACATTTTTAATGTTTAAAATATGTACAAAAATACAGCGATTTTATATCGTAGAAAAGCTAGTGTTCAATTAAATTACTGTTAAAAGCCAGAGCAAATGTGTAATCGCTTTTTAAACTAGGTTGAAAACCTTACTTTTGTGCGGTTATAAAAAAAATGTAGATGTCGGTATTTTTGATTAAAGCGGCTCAGTTACTTTTGAGTCTCTCTATATTAGTAGTTTTACATGAGTTAGGCCATTTTATTCCTGCGAAAATATTTAAAACTCGAGTTGAAAAATTTTATCTGTTTTTTGACGTAAAGTTTTCTCTATTCAAAAAGAAAATAGGAGAAACCGTATATGGTATTGGTTGGCTACCCTTGGGTGGTTATGTAAAGATATCTGGGATGATAGATGAGAGTATGGATACTGAGCAAATGGCTAAAGACCCTCAACCATGGGAGTTTCGCTCAAAACCTGCTTGGCAACGTTTAATTATTATGTTAGGCGGTGTTACAGTTAATTTCTTATTGGCTATCTTTTTATTTATTGTTATGCTTGCTGTTTGGGGTACAAACAATGCAACTAAAGATGGGGCAAAATATGGCTATGGTGTTACAAAAACATTAGAGAATTATGGTTTTCAACAAGGAGACAAAATCATATCAATAGATGGAACACCAATTGAAGATGTAACGATTCCTATCAATAAATATATAATGTTTCGAGATATTGATAACATTAAGGTGGAGCACCCAAATGGTGTAGTAGAAGAAATTAAACTACCTGAAGATATAGGAACACAATTATTTGAAGCTGGCGATTTGCCCGCTTTAGAAGCAAGATATCCTTTTAAGGTTGATTCGATTGAAAAAGATTCTCCTGCAGAAAAATCTGGGTTGCTTCCAGGGGATAAGATTATAGCAGTAAACGGACAAACAGTTGAATACTTTTCAGATTACAAATACGCTCTTAAAAATAGTTCTATAGAAGAAGTTTCGTTACAAGTTCTAAGAGATAATCAAAAGGTCGATTTTGTTATTACACCAAATGAGGACAATACAATGGGCTTCTTCAGAGAAATAACAGATGAAGATTATATTACATATAATAATAAAGAATATACATTAGGAGAAAGTATTTCAGGTGGTTTTAGTCAAGCCTATTGGGAAGTAAAGGATTATTTGGCACAGTTTAAATATATTTTCACTAAAAAAGGAGCAGCACAAATTGGTGGTTTTGCAGCAATTGGAAAGATGTTTCCTCCAACTTGGAATTGGGAAGCATTTTGGTATTTAACAGCATTTTTATCTATAATGCTAGGTGTTTTAAATTTATTACCTATACCAGCCTTAGATGGTGGTCATGTTATGTTTTTACTCTATGAAATGGTATCAGGAAGAAAGCCAGGAGACAAGTTTATGGAGTATGCACAGATGGTAGGTTTCTTTATTTTAATAGCACTTGTTTTATTTGCTAATGGTAATGATATTTATAAGGCGATTTTTGACTAATTTTTTTAGTTATTATATTTGTTGTAAATAAAATTTAATATATATTTGCGCTCGCAAAAGCGAAATATAACCTTCCTCAGTAGCTCAGTTGGTTAGAGCATCTGACTGTTAATCAGAGGGTCGCTGGTTCGAGCCCAGCCTGAGGAGCATAACAAGAGAAAGACTTTACAGAAATGTAAGGTCTTTTTTTATGCAAAAAAACACATTTAACTATTATAGTATGAATCAGGTGTGATTTACTTCGCAAAACACAACATTAGTTTCATGCTCTAGTAGGAAGCACAAGCGTAAAGACTGTTCCTTTAGGTATATTTGGAGAGACCGTTATATCACCGTCCTGTTTTTTCATAAACTCTTTGGTGATCATCAATCCAAAACCAGTACCAGACTCATCATTTGTTCCTTTGCTGGATTTTGCTTTGTCAATAGCAAATAGGTTATCCATTTTTTCTTTAGACATGCCTACACCATCGTCCTTGATATGAAAATAGACTTTGTCTCCTTCTAAATTGACTTCAATCTGTATTCTGCCTCCTTTTGGAGTAAACTTTATAGCATTATTTACGATATTACCAATACAGGTAATCATCATATTTTTATCAGCTAAACAAGTTATATCTGTTGGCGCTTTATTGATTATCTCAATTTCCTTTTGTTTTGCAAAGGTAGAATAGGTTTCGCGTGCTAAATCAATCAATTTTTTACAGTTTAATTCTTCTATTTTGGCAACAATTGCATTTTGTTGGCTTCGGCCCCATGTTAGTAGAGATTTAACTAGTTTATAATTCTGCTCTGAAGCATTATGTATTGTGTCTATGAACTGTTTTTTTTGTACATCATTAAAATCATCATAATCAGTACTTAAAAGTCTTGCATAACCCAACATAGCATTAAAAGGATTTACAAGATCGTGAGAGATGATGGAGAAAAATTTCTGCTTGGTACTATTGGCTTCTTTTAACGCATCGTTTTGTACTGAGATGGTTTTATTTTTTTGTGCTAAGATGCGGGCTGTTTTCTGTTTGTTCCTGTAGAAATAGTATAATACTGCAAGAATTAATAAGGCTATTATAGCAAGTATAGAGAAAAAGATACGAGTATTTCGCTCCTTGTTTATGGTTAAGTCCTTTATCTTGTTCTCTTGCGTTAGTATGGTGTTTTCCTGAATCTTCTTCTCGGTCTGATACTTCTTGCCAAATTCTACGTAGGCGTTTTGCTTGTCTATCGTGTTGATGGAATCCTTAACGGCAATGTATCGATCTGCATGAAAAATGGCCTGTTGGTAGCTATTTAATTTTATATAGCTCTTATAATAGAGACTATCAATAGCTACAAGTTCTGCTCTTGTAGCCTTAACTGTATTTATGCTATCCAGAACGGAGATTACAGTAGCATAATCCTTTAACCCATAATTCGCTATAGCTAGGTTGATGTATCCATTATAGATGCCCACATCATCATTATACTTTTTCGCCAAAGCCAAACTTTCTTGAAGTTTACTCTTGGCAGATTCGTAGTCGTTGTTATCCAAGCTAATATTACTCAGATTGTTTAGGGCTGATGCTACGAAAGCGGACCCGTACTTCGTGGGGTAGATACTGTCAATCACATAGGCATCCTCAAGCGCTTTGGCCGCGTAATTGAGTTTTAGCTCATAGCCATTTTCAAAGTAAGATAAGCAAATATTTGTGCTATAAGAGACATGCAAAATATCATAATTGGTCGTAGTGGGAATGGTGTCAAAATAAGTTTTGACCTCGTAAAGGAAGGTCTTAGCAATATCATATTTATTGGGATCGTCCCTTTCTTGGTTGGCTGCACCATATGTCCAAGCAATGTTTAGCTTTATTAGTAATGCATCGGCATCATTTTGGGCATAATTGAGTGCTTGTCTAAAATTCTGTATGGAGCGGTCAAAGTCATTATAGAAATCGGCATAGATGCGCCCCATATTACGATAAGCTTCATATTTATAGAAAGAAAAATCATTTTCAGTAGCTAGTTCTAATAATAAGTTTGCATATTCTAAAGCCAGCTCTTTATTAAGTGTATTTTCATATCTCGTCGTCAAGTTATGATAGATCTCTGGTAAGAAATAATCATCTCCAGAAGATTTGATCCATTCCAATGATTTATTAAAGTAGAAAATTGCTGAGTCTGATTCCTTATGTGCATATGCAGCATTCATATACTCTCGTACTTTAGGTTCTTTGTCCAGATCGGCACTTCGCTTGGTTCCATCTGCTCTATTATAATATTTAGCTTGTTGAATTTTAGAGGAATTCTCTGGATTTTGAGCAAAAGCAAATGTACATACTATGAAACACCACGAAAAACTAATAACAGTTTTGCTATATTTCATTAAACGGAGTTTCATATATTATACTTAAATCTTGTGCTCTATGTAATGTTAAATTACGTTATCTAAAGTAAAGCTACAAATTTCAATCATAAATTAATTTTCTACGTATTTATCTCCGACAGCACAACATAATTTAAGTCTGATTTATGGATTTCGCCTTAGAAATTATATCGATTAAAATGTATTTAACCCGTTTATTATCTATATCTCCCAGTTATTACAAAACATTTACGGTATTGACGTGTTGTTTTTAATTTTGATGCATGGAAAAAATATATATAGACAAAGTAAATCGATATTATTTAGTTATGGCTATTTCAATTCCTTTGGTTTTGTTGTTGATATTAACAAAGGAAGATATAGGTATCTCAGTATATGTGATAGTATTTTTATTGACTGTTCTTATAAGTTTCGGAAAACCTTTATTATTCAATAATTATGTTAAGTATAATAAATATAGCATCCGCTTAAAGTTTAAAGGCAATAAACCTCAATCTATAAAACTGGAGAACATTGATAAGATTCAGTTTTTAAAAACAACTCTAGTTATCGTTTTAAACGATGGAAATATATTTACGTTTAATATTAAAAATATTGAGATTTTAAGCCTAAATACTTTAAAAGAAATGCTTGAAAAAACGCTACCTGAGAAAGTTGAAAATAGTATAGCTGTAATTTAAACAGAATACGCAAATAGCAATTGAATGCAGTACATATTATAAAAGAACTATCTATGTTGGATTATGGGTTAAAATTCAGCTTTTTTATTAGATTGTAGAAAAGATAGTTACGAAAAAACACTTATTACATTATTTATTCACGGGTAATCTATTTGTCCCATTTATTACTTCTAATTATAATTAATATAAAGGTTTGCATAAGTTTGTGGTCTACAAGAAAATCAGAGAGAGAGGATTGATTTTCTATGTTTATCTAAGAAAAGAGGCAGACAACTACTCATGAGTCTGTCTCTTTGTTTGTTTAGCATACTATTAATGTGTTTTACGTCGCAACTTATATCATTTTACAATTTTTTGATGAAGATTTTAGATTAAATATTAATACTCAAATACAATGTATAACGAGATTTCACCACTTATGCTCGAATTGTTCCCAGTTGTTACTTGGCGTATTGATTTATTTAAATTTGTATTTACATTTACAATACCATAGCAGTAATTAGTAGGTTAAGTTGTATGGTAAATTTGGGGCTAAAAAGGTGAATTTTTATTCACCTTTTTTTAATCATAGTTATTCAAACTATTATTTAGAGATTATATGAACTAATACTTATTTAATTTAGATCACTACTACTACTAATTTAAGTTAATATTAATTTTTTTTCTGGGCCATTTAGGATAGAAATTTGGTATTACCTTTTTGTATTTCTTATCATATATTAATTGTGGTGCTAAAAACCACTTATTATCAATTTTAGCCCAGTTATTAGAAAATAAGCACACTTATATCTGAACAGTATTTTTGGTTACAAAACATTTCTATATTCACATCAACCTAACCACTTTTTAGAATGCTTATTTTATGTATCAGTAATAGTTTAACCTGAATAATTTTATTGTTTAATCAAGGTGTGGATCAATGTCTTATGCCCCAAGTCATTTGTGAATTTGAAAACAAGAAACAGTTGCCCGTGGAATAGCTTTTTAATAAGCTCTTTGGAGGGTTTTTTATTATCTAAAATATCATCTTTTCAGACAGAAAAGGAGATACTTCATTCTAAGACAACTTCTACAGTAATAATCAAAACGCGCCACAATGCACTAAAAGGTCTTTTTATTAATAAAGAAATTTTAGGGGCACTAATTATTACTAATCAAATTAACTTCTACAACATTTTGTTTTTTATTGTGAAGTTGTTATCACTAATCCCAGTGTTAGGATACAGGCAGTGCTCCTTTAATAAAATGAGAACAATTACAGTAAAGTAAAAACTTACACTTATATAACTAATTAACAAACATTTCATGAATACCTACAAAGCCCTAATAGTTGATGATGAAAAAGATAATATCGAGTTATTAAAAATTTATTTATCAAGATACTGTCCGAATATTGAGGTGATTGCTACAGCCACAAATGTTGATGAGGCTATTAGACAATTTATAAAGTTTGAGCCAAAACTTTTATTACTTGATATTAATTTAGGAAAAGAGGATGCATTTCAATTTTTAGATAGCATACAGAATGCAAAAAGTGAGATAGTATTTATAAGTTCACATACCGAATATGGTGTAAAAGCTGTAAATTATAATGTGACAGCTTTTATTACTAAGCCTATTAAAGTTGATGAGCTAAAAATGGCAGCTAACAAAGCTATTTTTAATATTTTAAGACAAAATAATTATGAAAAGGATGAAGGTGATCACGAAGAATATCATGCACACCTTATTGCTATCCCTTCTACGGCTAGAATAGACTTAATTCATATGGATTATATAATTTATGCTGAAGCTGATGGTAGATATACCATTTTTCATTTAACCAATGGCACTACAAAAATAGCTAGCCGGAATTTGGGAGAATACGAGAAACAACTCAACTCTAAACAATTTTTTAGAATTCATCACAGGTATATAGTTAATCTCAAAATGATGACAAACATTAACAAGTCAGGAGGAAATTATTGTGAATTATCTAACAATAAATCTCTACCTATTGCAAAACGCCGTCAAGAAGAGCTTAACAAAATTTTAAAGATTAAACTCTAATTACCTATTCATATTGCCTTTTTGTATTTATGGTCCAAGTAAGATGAGCTCTTTTAATGTATGAGTTACACCTTTGCACACAATTAATAATTTTGAGTGATCATTTGGATGGTCTAAAGGGATATTAAGAACAGGCTTGTTTGTGCTAATTAAGGCAAATAACAATCTTAATGTTAATTCGCGATTACTGATTGGGGCAGCACTAAAAAATAGCTCTTCATTAGGAGTAAGCACTTTTTTCCATCGGTTAATATAAAGACTATTAGAAAGCTCATTTTTTATGTTTTCTGATGCACCAATATAAATCACCCTAATAGATATTATTCTACTTTTAAATTCATCAAAAACTATGGCATTTGCAATGTAAATACCATTATATTTTGGTAAAGAAGAAAGGTGGTTTTGTGTCCAATAACCGTCAAAGTTTAATTCAATTGTGTTCATATTTGTCGAAATATAAATTTAAGTACTTGAGGGAGAACACAATTATTATTTATGTTTTAGTTGTATATTTTTCATTGTTAAATTAGTCCTACATCTTTAGCTATTGAAATAAGATGGACAGTGTTATTTGCTTGAAACTGAACTTTTAACCTGTTTATATGTTTTTCAATAGAACTTAAGCTACTAGGATTAGTATTATTATTCTTAAAGTTGCGACTTATTTGCTCTTGAGAAAACCCTTTAGATAATTGTTGCAGTAATTCAATATCAAAATCATCTATATTTAAAATTAATCTGCTATCCAATGCCTTTTCTATGCTTTTCGATAAATAATGTTTTCCTGAATTTACTTTATTTATAGCTATAGCTAATTCTTTTAATCCCGATCTTCCTTTACATACATAAGCATTAATATCGTTCTTATAGAATAGAGATTGTATTCTTTGAAGTTTATGCTCCACTGAAAAAACAATAATTTTTATGGGTATAAGTTCTTTTCTCAAAACTTTTATTAAGCTTTCACCATTAGGAAACTTTTGCTCTCTGTAATCAGCTTTAAAAGATAAATCCGTAATTAAAAGTTGAAAAGGGTCATTGTCAAAAATTGCCTTTTTAATTTTCAGGTATGAATCATCACAATATTGTGTTTTATCAACATATTTAATATTCAATTCTTTGAGTACAGAAAATACACCTTCATTTATGACATCTAAATCATCAGATACCAGAACTTTGTCAAACATCGTCTAAACTTCTATTGTAGATTTGAAACTTTTACTGCCTTTTGAGACAAAATTAATTTTTCCGTCAAAGCAATTAGTACGGTTTTCCTCATTTGGTAGCCCACTACTGTTTGTTTTGAAAAAATCTCTACTACTTTTAAATGAATTTTTGTAATAAGTGAGCTAATAAAAAGAGTTAGCTAAAGCTATGTAAAGCAAAAGGCATGGAACTTCTTAAGTTTCCATGCCTTTCGTTACAATAAATAATATTGGTAAGCTATCTTTATTTCTTATTTTTTTCTCCTGTAATATTTACTTCAACCCTTCTGTTTTTGGCTCTTCCGCTATTAGTAGAGTTATCAGATATAGGTTTAGTTTCTCCTGAACTATTTGCAACTATAGAAGTTTTAGAAAGTCCGTGTGAAACAAGATATTGTTTCACACGATTAGCTCTACTTAAGGCCAGGTTATAGTTATAGTTGTCACTTCCTACACTATCAGTGTGTCCTTCAACACTTATTCTATATGAATGTCCTGCTTTGGCAGCCTTTATAATCATATTTAATGTAGCCTTCGTATCATTAGATAAATCAGAACTCTTATAATCAAAGTATACGGTTTTACTATTTGAGAACGGATAATGTTTTTCTTCTTTTGGTTTAGTAGGAACAACAGGTTTTTTTATTTCTTGTTTAGGACAGCCATTATCAGTTCCCTTTACATTAGGACATTTATCTTTATGGTCAGGGATACCATCGCCGTCACTGTCAGGACATCCATTAAAGGCTTTTAAACCAGATTTGTTAGGGCAACTATCTTGAGCATCTGTTATACCGTCACCGTCGCTATCAACAGGCACTTCTTCTTTTGGCATTTTTTCTTTTTTGCTAAAGTTGAATATTACACCTATAGAATGCTGCCAATGCTTAGCTAAATAATCTTTAAAAGCATGCTTATATCTAGTTTGAAGATTAATGCTCGTACGGTTTGAGACTTTATATTTTAGACCTAATGCTCCATTTAAGGTGCCAGCGCCTACTAGATTATCAATGCCATTTTTGTTAGAAAATGTATTGTACGTTCCTTCTTCAACCCATGTATAGCCGCCACCTATTCCAACATAAGGTTGAAGTTTTTTATTACTGAAAGAATAATTTATCATTCCATCTAAACCATAGTATTTTAAGTCACTTACTTTAGCACTAGGTGTAATGCCTCCAAATTGGCCCCATTTTGAGATTTGGTTATAGGAAATTCTAGTACTGAATGTAAAATTTTTAGATAGACCTTTAGAAACTTCAAGATATGGACCAAAATTCCAATGATCGGTTAGATTAAAAAATTCATCAAAATAATCACCTTGAGGGATATTTTCTCCTACGGGATAGACATCAACGGCATTAATACCAATTTCTAATGCCCATGATTTGTCATTAGATTGTCCATAAAAATTAGTTGTTGCAAGTAGTGCAAATAATAATGTTGCTCTAAGAATAGAGTAAATGTTCTTCATTTTTTTAAAGTTTTATTTTTACTAATGTGTAAAGGACAGTATATTACACATATTGAAAAAATATCAAGTAATAACTGTCCTTATTTTGTAATAAGTGGGAGATTAATTACTTAATTATGATAAATTCACTTCTTCTATTTTCCTGATGTGAGGCCTCCATACATTCCACACCATTAGAACAGCCATTCACCAATTGGCTTTCGCCATAGCCTCGTCCTGTTAAACGATTGCGGTTAATACCACTTTTCAGCAAATAATCAATAACGGATTTCGCTCTACGATTTGACAATGCCATATTGTAAGCATCATTGGCACGGCTATCGGTATGTGAACGCACATCAATCTTTATACTTGGCTTTTCTAGAAGTATTTGAACTAACTTCTGTAATTCTATTTGTGCATCAGGACGTATGTTATGCTTGTCTAAATCAAAATAAATAGGGTTTAGATACTTCCCAATATCACTACCAACATCAGTATTTATAACTCTAGGGTCTAAAAGGATGTCTTTATTAAAAATACCATCCGTGGCGTTTATAATTTCTTCATTGGTTAAATACCCGCTTTTTTCTGCTCTAATAAATTTTACTTCATTACAATCCACATTATTATAATCATACAAACCAGACTCAAATAACTTTTGATCTTTTGGTGTATTGTTTGGGCCTACTAGTGTTATTAATACATCCTTTAAAACCTCTCCAGTTTCTTTATTTCTAACAACACCTTTTAGTTTAAGGTTACATGGCGCTTTGTAATTTTCGTTTTTTGAAAAAGCATAAATATCATCGCTTACGGCACCATATCTATTACTTGATAAAAAACCCTCTTCGGTCTTGTCATTTATCACAAATGCAAAATCGTCTGTTGGGCTGTTAATAGGTCTTCCCAAGTTTTCAACACTTCCATAGCTTCCATCTTGGTTTAAGGATGCACTATACACATCTAGTCCTCCTAAATTGGATGTTTGTCCGTCAGATGAAAAATATAAGGTGCCATCATTGGCTACAAAGGGAAACATTTCATCACCAAATGTGTTAAGCGAAGCAAGATTAGTGGCTGTTCCGAATGTGCCATCATCATTAATAGTCACTTTATAAATATCTGTTCCACCTTTACCATCATTCCCTGGCATATCACTAACAAAGTATAATGTTTTATTATCAGGGCTTAATGCAGGATGCCCAACAGAATAATGCCTGTTACTAAAAGGTAATTCTTCTTCATCGGTCCATAAAGAATCCGCTTTACGAATACGGTATAGCTTTAAACGTGTGATTCTATTTTTATCTTTACCTAGCTTTTTATTCGTGTAATCATTACGTGTAAAATAAATAGCATCTCCCTTTTTGGTAATAGCAATAGAGCCTTCATTAAATTTTGTGTTAATATCTGGTTGTAAAGCTTTAAGTTCGGTGTTTTCTGTCCGATATACATTTGATGTAGGTTCATTATTCCAAGGGCTTAGTTCTCCAGCCAAATCTGCTGTAGTGACATAAAGTGTATCAGACCTGTAAAATGCTGGATAATCAGAATATTTAGTACTGTGCTTTGAGGTATTTACTATGTATTTACTAGCATTCTTTTCTATGTCATTTAAATAAATATCAGAGTTTTGGTAGTTTAACCCTTGTGCTTTAAAAAAGGAGCCTAAGTATTGGTCTGCTTTCTTATAATTCCCTGAAGCTTTCAAGGATTGCCCATATCTAAAATTATAAACAAGGTCGTTGGTTTGCTGTAAATCAAATAATTTTCCGTACCAAACAGCGGCTTTATCATAATCGGCATTAAAGTAATAGGCGTCTCCTATTTTTTGGTATAACCCTGCATCTACATAACCTTTGTTCGCTACATTTTCATAAATACTTATGGCATCTATATAAGCCAAATCTTTAAATTTTTGGTTCGCTTTTTTAATTTGACTTTGTTGTGCCATTATGGCGCCGGTAAAGCAAAAAGCTGTACAAATAAGCATGTGTTTTATGTACTTCATAATTTGTGTTTTAAAAGAATCTAGGAGTAATTAATCGTTTGGCCAGTTTACCCAGCTCGAAGCGCAAGAATATTTCATGAGAACCAGAATTGTAGTTCACTAATTCTTGCACACCATAATCGTACGCGTAGCCAATGAAAATTTTATCAGATACTTGGAATCCGGCTAGTGCACTAATGGCTGCATCAAAACGATACGCGGCACCGATGGTAAATTTCTCATTGATAAGAAAGTTACCAGAAGCATCAACCCCAGTCGGAGAGCCAGATACAAACTTTCCTAATACTGCGGGTTTAAACTTAACATTGGAGCTAAGATCAAATACATAGCCTGCAGTGGTATAAAATGCCGCTTTTTCCGAAGCATTAGATACGGTTGTGTCATCAAAGTGGGTAGTCTCCAATAAATTGGGAACAGATAAACCAACATACCAAGTTCTATTATTATGCAGAAATAATCCACCTCCAATTACTGGCGATAATCTGTTGTCTATATTGTTTTGCTGAAGCACATCACTAGGATCAAAAATGTTTAATTTTGAATAATCTACGTTTAATAGATTAATACCTCCTTTAATTCCAAATGCTAGTTTGACTTCATCACTCATTTGAATTGTATATGAAAAATCCATAGTAATGAGACTTTCATCGGCAGGACCAATTTTATCTTTATAAAAGCTCAACCCAAATCCAATTTGTTCTGATTCGCCAATGGGTTTATTCAAACTAAAGTTTAAAGTCTCTGGAGCACCTTCTAATCCTACCCATTGGTTACGGTATAGCGAAGTAATGGATAGTGCCCCTCTAGATCCAACATATGCAGGGTTAATAGTTTGCGTGTTATACATATATTGGGTGTATTGCGAATCCTGTTGTGCATATGAGGAAGTCAAACAGAGCAACAGCATAGTCAGTCCCAAATAGAGCTGGACTACAGAGGTGTCCTTGATTCTTTTTATTATATATTTTTTCATGTTCTTTATTCTGTAGTTAAATAGAGATAGCCTGCCTTTTTATAGCGACCAGTATTCCCGTTGTTGTTATAATCGAATTCAATGACATAGAAATAAGTTCCTGTAGGCAGTAGTTCGTCTTCGTTTACAGTTAGTCTACCTTGCGAATCGCCATTAAACACATTGCCATTGGTGTCGTAATTATCCGTTTCAAACACTTTTACACCCCAGCGGTTGTAAACTTTCACATTATTATTGGCTAGTTTGGTAATATCATCTATAAAGAAGTAGTCATTCTTACCATCTCCGTTGGGTGTTACCCCATTGTATATTACTAAGTTGCCCTCTGGGATAATCAAGCTTTCATTTACTCTAGCAAGAGTAAAAATGCCATAGTTTTCCAGTCGAAGAGGCGTTGTTACCGTCTTGTTATCTATATCTACCACACCGCCTTCATCGACCCAAATTTGTTGGGCTTCATCCCAGCGTGCAATATGGATGGCACTTTGTGGATTGGCTGCGATGGTTTCGGGAGTTGTTGTACTTTCTTCCCAGGTAAGGGTTAATAGCACATCGCTATTACCCGCATCTCGTGTTATAGTCCAAAACTCGGCAGTGTCTAATAATGTAATTACGCCAGCAGCATTAGCCGTTGGTGTCTCACCGTTGACGGTCTGACCTACTGGATTCTCGAAGACATACTTAGCACTAAAAACATCGTTTACGTTGTCGGGTGCAGAAATGGCGGCATACCTAAAGAATTCTGAATCACCGATGGGATAGGTAAAACTATCATCCCCATTTTTCTGAACGCTCCCGTTTACATGACTTCCGTCGTAAGTGCCTGTATGGTACGCATTATCTTCAAAGATCACTAAGCCACCAAAGTCATCATTGTTTATGATGCCTTCGTCAAACTGAGCTTCATTGGCAATGCTTATCTCATTGCTCAATTCGAAAGATGCCGTACTACTCGCATCATTATCAAACAATACATTATAGAAATAGCAAATATTGCCACCACTAATCTGCTGTATTGCAGAGCCCTCAAAACGGATAAAGCCTTCTTCATCGAAATCTACAACACCATCGTTATTAAAGTTGGCATAAATAAAGGCTTCGCCATCATTAATAAAGGTTCCTGTAGGTTTATTATCTAGATCACCTATGGTGGAAAACTGTGTTCCAGCTAGAATATAGAGGTCTCCAAGATTTACCGTTTGAGACCATGCCATACATGGTATCAAGAGCAATAAGTATATATATGTTTTCATCATGTTTTAAATTTTTTTAGTTACAATTGCCCTCCGTCAGTTAATGTCCAACCCCTACCTACAATGGAACTTCTATCAGGGAATGCAGATGCTGGGTATCGTGAGTTTCCAAAACCTATAACTCCGGGTGTGGGGTCACCTGGATCTGGTGGTGGAAGCAGGGCTGTATTCAGAAGACCACCGCTCGTAGCGGGGCGTGCAAATTGGGCAAGGGTTGCGGCATAATTTGCCGGGGTCAATGTAATCCCTCCGCAAAAATTATTCATACTAGCAGCGCTGCTAACATCCCAGTTGCTAAAGTTTAATTGGCTTTGAACACCAGTAGCTCCTTGAAACATCCCATGGAAACTCATACCCGAAGAGACGTCCCAGTTGTTTACAGCAGGAGCAATGGTGGTAAGGTTGGAGCATGAACGGAACATTTGCCTAAATCCAACGCCATTGGAGACATTCCAAGCACTTACATCCAGACCATTAATGTTGGTACACCCTGAAAACATGTTGCTAAAGATTTCTGCACTGGATACATCCCAGTTACTCACATCTACAGTTGACAAGGAAGAGCAATCTTCAAAAAGAGAACCCATATTTTCTACGTTAGACACATTCCAATTGCTCACATCTAGACCATTTATATTGAAACAATCATTGAACATGGCTGGGATTTGTATAGCAGATGACATATTCCAACTACTCACATCTAAGGTGCTTAATGCGTTACAACGGTTAAATTGGCCCGTAAAGTTGGTCCCCGAGGAGACATCCCAGGTGCTTACATCCAGATTGTTAATTATAGAACAAAGTGTGAACTGGCCTGCAAAATTTGTTCCCGAAGACACATCCCAATTACTAACGACTAGCGTAGGTAATGATGAGCATAGAAGAAACTGAGAATTAAAGTCGGTTCCATTGCCCAAATTCCAATTACTCACATCTAGGCTCGTTAGGGATGAACATCCTGAAAAATGACCAGAGAAGTTAGTTCCCGACGAGAGGTTCCAATTGCTCACGGCCAAGGTGGTCAATGAAGAACAACCATTAAACTGGTTGGAAAAATTGGTTCCTGCAGACAGGTCCCAGTTACTTACCTGCATACCTGTTAGGGAAGCACAGCCCCGAAACTGATTCGAGTAATCTGTAATGCCGCTAACATTCAATTGATCTGAGGCCGTAACATCAAGGTTAGCGCATCCATAAAACGCACCGTTACCTGCACCTTGTAATACGCCCCACTGGCTCACTTCAATGATTTTTGTTCGGTCACCAGCATTGTCGAATCGCCAGCCTTCAATCACTCCACTTATAATAATGGTATAGATGCCTGGAGTACTATATGCATGGGTTCTATTAGTCAGCGTGCTGTTGGTAACCGTGCCAGTAGTACCATCACCCCAATTTACAGAGAAGGCATAGTTGCCGCCGCTAAGGAGTAGGGGTAATTCTATCGTATTATTACCTGTGCTTCCGGCTGAAGTTAGTGCAGTATTCCAGATGGAAATAAACGCTCCACCTCCACTATCGTTTCGCAACATACTCCCCATCTGGGCCACTCCCATCTGGACAACTCCAAACAGAAGTATTAATGTTGTGATTAAACGGATTCTTAAATTCATATCTATAGTTTTAAAAAGGGCGAGAAGAATCTTGTCTATTATTATTATTATTATCCGAGATTTCAATGTCTCTCGCCCGTAGTTTTTTTATCGTCTAACTATTGCTCCATGGTGTAAAAAGTCCCTTGATAATAGTAGAAGGTCACCATTTGTCCGGCAGGAACAAGTACACTCCCTACTGAGCTAACCCCGTCTTCTCTCACAAAACTGGCAGGGAAGGTCACGGTTCCGTTGTTGGCTCCCACAAAGTGGAAGTTATACACGCCCCCATCCACTGGATTGGTTGGCGCAGGAAGATTAATGACGTTTTGCACGCTCATATCGAAACGATAGATTCCTTCCGGAATGCTTCCTAGATCTAGACTAGCAGTTGGATTGGCTACCACCTGAATGTTGTTCACTTTGCTGATGGTTGTCCCTGTAACATTGATCAGGTTACCACCTGTGTAAGTAGGTGCAATCGATGTTAATGGCACAGTTTGCGTATTCCCATCTTCGATGGTGATGTTCAGGTTGCCTCCAGCTACGCTGAAGTCTGTGATGTTCTGGTCATCAGTATTCACGCCTGCAGCAATATCTGCTAATGCAACTGTTGCCGTATTGCCATCTTCTAGCGTAATGCTCAGGTTGTTTCCTAAAACACTGAAGTCGGTTACTGTTTGATCATCGGTATCAACGCCCGAAGCAATATCCGCCAAAGCAACTGAAACCGTGTTGTTATCACTGTCTGTTAGAACAAGATTTGAACCTACTGTGGCTAACGTACTGTTAGTTGTGTTGGTATCTGCATCCGTTCCTGCTAAATCAGCTAAGGCAAGCGTTACCGTGTTGTTATCACTATCTGTAAGAATCAGGTTTGTACCATCTTCTGTAAGACTTACGTTGGTCGTGTTGGTATCTGCATCTGTTCCAGCCAAATCTGACAAGGCAAGTGTTACCGTGTTGTTGTCGCTATCCGTAAGTATCAGGTTGGTACCATCTTCAGTAAGACTTACATTTGTGGTGTTAGTATCTGCTGCCGATCCAGCCAAGTCGGCTAATGGAAGCGTTACCGTATTGTTATCGCTGTCCGTTAGGATGAGGTTTGTACCGTCTTCCGTAAGACTTACGTTCGTAGTATTGGTATCAGTTCCAGCACTAATGTCTCCTAATGATACCGTTGCCGTGTTGCCATCCTCCAGCGTAAGGCTTAGGTTACTTCCTATTACGCTAAAGTCTGTGATTGTCTGGTCGTCGGTATCTACACCAGCGGCAATGTCAGCCAGGGCTACAGAAACAGCATTGTTATCACTATCGGTAAGGACCAAATCCGTTCCCGAAGTGGCCAATGTCACGTTGGTCGTGTTGGTATCTGCATCTGTTCCAGCTAAATCAGCCAAGGCAAGCGTCACCGTGTTGTTGTCACTATCTGTAAGAATAAGGTTTGTACCATCTTCTGTCAAACTAACGTTGGTTGTGTTGGTATCTGTTCCAGCGCTAATATCTCCTAATGATACCGTTGCTGTATTACCATCTTCAAGGGTAATGCTCAGGTTACTTCCAGTCACGCTAAAGTCCGTGATTGTCTGATCATCTGTATCCACACCAGCAGCAATGTCAGCCAAAGCCACAGTTACGGTATTGTTATCACTATCTGTAAGAACTAAATCTGTTCCCGAAGTGGCCAATGTCACGTTTGTCGTGTTGTTATCTGCATCTGTTCCGGCTAAATCTGACAAGGCAAGCGTCACCGTGTTGTTATCACTGTCTGTAAGGATCAGGTTTGTACCGTCCTCAGTCAAGCTCACGTTAGTAGTGTTAGTATCCGCTGCTGTTCCAGCAAGGTCTGCCAATGGAAATGTCACGGTGTTGTTGTCGCTATCCGTAAGAATCAGGTTTGTACCATCTTCAGTAAGACTTACGTTTGTCGTGTTGGTATCTGCATCTGTTCCAGCCAAATCTGACAAGGCAAGCGTCACCGTGTTGTTATCACTGTCCGTAAGGATCAGGTTCGTGCCATCTTCTGTAAGACTCACATTTGTCGTGTTGGTGTCAGTTCCAGCAGCAATATCACCCAATGATACCGTTGCTGTGTTACCATCTTCAAGGCTCAGGCTTAGGCTGCTTCCAATCACGCTAAAGTCCGTGATTATCTGATCGTCAGTATCAACTGTTGCTATTATTGAAGATAGAT
Source organism: uncultured Flavobacteriaceae bacterium (assembly GCA_947502975.1). Lineage (GTDB taxonomy): Bacteria > Bacteroidota > Bacteroidia > Flavobacteriales > Flavobacteriaceae > Jejuia. The sequence continues at coordinate 290,756 of CANNBV010000004.1, read as the reverse complement.
TTATCCTTGTGACAACGCCATCTTCATCCAAATAGGTCAGTTCCTGGAAATCATCTGTCGTATCTGCTGGTGTCCCGTTGTCGTTCACTGAAGAATCAAGTACCGTCAAGGTCTCATTGGCATCGATCACCTGAGTGATCTCGTTGAAGATATCCCCTTGGTTGGTGATGTTGTTCACCACATCGGCAATCACATCTACAGTAACGCTATCGCCATTGGCGTTGGTGAATACATAGGTACCATCACCGTTGTTTACAAAAGTGGTGGTATTGGCATCGAAGTTTACTACCGTGCCATCTGCTGAGGTATGTGTGAATGTACCATCACCATTGTCCGCAAAGACATCGGTATTGGCTTCAATAAGATTGATGATCTCATTGAAGATGTCCCCTTGGTTGAGGATCTCCTGGGTAATGATGTCTGCGATATCTACTGTCTGAGCAGTACCTGCTTCGTTGGTGTATGTTACCGTACCGTCGCCGTTGTTCACCAAGTTGGTGATCGTCTCCCCAGTGGTAATGATTGAGGTCAGGTTGATTCTTGTGGTCACTCCATCTTCATCCAAATAGGTCAGTTCCTGGAAATCATCCGTCGTATCCGCTGGTGTCCCATTATCATTCACTGAAGAATCAAGTACTGTCAAGGTCTCTTCGGCATCGATCACCTGCATGATCTCGTTGAAGATATCGCCCTGGTTGGTGATGTTGTTCACCACGTCTGCGATCACATCTACAGTTACACTATCACCATTGGCGTTGGTGAATACATAGGTACCGTCGCCGTTGTTTACAAAAGTGGTTGTATTGGCATCGAAGTTTACTACAGTGCCATCTGCTGAGGTATGTGTGAATGTACCATCTCCATTATCCGCAAAGACATCGGTATTGGCTTCAATAAGATTGATGATCTCATTGAAGATGTCCCCTTGGTTGAGGATTTCCTGGGTAATGATGTCTGCGATATCTACTGTCTGAGCAGTACCTGCTTCGTTGGTGTATGTTACCGTACCGTCGCCGTTGTTCACCAAGTTGGTGATCGTCTCCCCAGTGGTAATGATTGAGGTCAGGTTGATTCTTGTGGTCACTCCATCTTCATCCAAATAGGTCAGTTCCTGGAAATCATCCGTCGTATCCGCTGGTGTCCCATTATCATTCACTGAAGAATCAAGTACTGTCAAGGTCTCTTCGGCATCGATCACCTGCATGATCTCGTTGAAGATATCGCCCTGGTTGGTGATGTTGTTCACCACGTCTGCGATCACATCTACAGTTACACTATCACCATTGGCGTTGGTGAATACATAGGTACCGTCGCCGTTGTTTACAAAAGTGGTTGTATTGGCATCGAAGTTTACTACAGTGCCATCTGCTGAGGTATGTGTAAATGTACCATCTCCATTATCCGCAAAGACATCGGTATTGGCTTCAATTAGATTGATGATCTCATTGAAGATATCACCCTGGTTGAGAATCTCCTGGGTAATGATGTCTGCGATATCTACTGTCTGGGCTGTACCCGCTTCGTTGGTGTAGGTCACCGTACCGTCGCCGTTGTCCACCAAGTTGGTTACTGTCTCTGTAGAATCTATCAAGTCAATGACATCCTCGACACTTGTAATACGCAACCATTGGGCACCATCACTGATGTAATATCCAGGCCTTACATCGCCAGTAGTAGCTGTATTGTATACTGTCATCCCTGCTACGTGGCCACCCAGAGGTGCTGCGTTAGCTGTTCCTGTCAATGCTATCCTGGGTAGAAGTAATCCCTTGTCGGTAGCATTTACTTCGAGCATGGCATCAGGATTGGGAGACTTGGTTCCAATTCCCGTTTGTGCACTTACAAAGCCTGTACCTAAAAGTACAATAGCTAAATATGTATAGAAATATTTCATTGTTGTCATTTTTTTATGGTTTCTCGTTATTTGCATGGCAATTTTTATTGATTGTTTAGGTTTAGTATAGCCTCTATCTTGGCTAAGCGCGCTTCAAGTGCTTGAATTTTGGCATCTCTGGCGTCTAATTCTTTTTGTTGTGCAATGGTATGCAGGAAGAGTTCTTCGACTTTCTCCAAAAGTTCACCAGAAAGTTTGGTAATGTTCACCACATAACCGTTGTTAGTCTTTTTTAGTTCTTTGATTCCCGTTACGCCTGGTAAATGTTTGAACTCTTTAACAAAGGCCTCCACTTCGTCTAGTGACTTGAACGTATAATTCTTATTGAGTTTGGAAATACCATCCACATAATCTTCAAAGACATAATCGGCATAGGTACTGGTATCTGTAAGTAGCATACCACCGCTTGAAGCGTAGACGTTGCCAGCTACCTCTAATCTTTCTGAAGGAGCGGTTGTGCCGATACCTACATTACCATCATTTTTTATTGTCATGCGGGCTTGAGCTATCGTACTTCCAGTTGGTGTTGTTTCAAAGATGAGTTTCCCTGGCGCCGATGTTGCTGTAGGCACTCCATCAGTTTCTGCAGATACTTCTGCAAAAATTGGTATGGAGATAAGAGGATCAATGTTCAATCCTACGAAACCTCTGTATCTCAACCCTCCTAAACGTGTACCATCTTGATTAATTATTTGTGGAGAAGCTGCAGTTCCGTATGTTCTTATCAAATCGATATCCATATCATTGGTAGGATCGCCACCAAGAGACCGTACAAAAAGGGCATCATCTGAATTCTCAGATACAACATGTAAAGCACCTAATGGTAGTGTTGTTCCAATTCCCACGCGTCCTAGACTATAAATATCTTCGGTATTGTCGGTAGCTCCCATATTGTCATCAGTACCAAACCAAGGTTCCACATTGATAGCAGAGAGTGAAGGATCTCTCCATGTAAGCTGCCCAGCACCATCTGTAGTAAGTACCTGATCGGCATCTCCATTATCTTCTGGAAAGGCATACGATTCTGTTACACCTGCTCGCCTAAACGAGAAACTTAACGGGCTATTTGCATTTACTGTAGCTATTGAAAAGTTGTTGTTACCAAAGTCCTCTGACCTAAAGCTTAGACCTGAGCCAAATGTTTGAAAGGAGCTTTGGATTTGTGTTGTTCCTGAATAACTGCGTAGGCTTAAAGAACCAGCAATCCCATCGAGATCTATACTAGTTCCACTATCAGGACCTGGCATAGACAAAATGGGTCCATTAGAGTTGGCCGTTGCAGTTAACCGCCCAGGCGAAGTAGTAAGAAAGCCTATGGGGCCTTGGCCATCAAAGGTTTCTTTGTCCTGCGAGTACAACATGTTAGCAGTGGGAGGAAAAGGGAATCCATCAAAGGGCGTTGTCCCCGAATAAAACCCGGAGTAGTTATCCGCTGCTATTTGATTTTTCGTTTTTAAGGAACCTGCAAGTTCCAAAGTCTCTGTAGGAGAGGGAGTTCCAATTCCCACATTTCCATTATCTAGGGCAACAAATTCGGTTCCGGTAGGTCGTGCCGTAGTGCCGTCGCTCTGAGTTCCGAGCTCGATTCTATTGTTAGCGCTGTCATTTGCCCAAGCATCGTCAGTCGTGTCGGCATCAGCATCAATCACTTGAGTAATCTCGTTGAAGATGTCTCCTTGATTCTGAATGTTGTTGACCACATCTGCGATTACGTCGATAGTGATACTGTCCCCATTGGCATTAGTGAATACATAGGTACCGTCGCCATTGTTTACCATAGTAGTAGTATTGGCATCAAAGTTTACTACTGTACCATCTGCTGAGGTATGTGTGAATGTGCCGTCTCCATTATCCTGGAAGACATCAGAATTAGCGTCGATTACAGTAATCAACTCATTAAAGATGTCACCTTGGTTAGTAATGTTATTTACTATATCTGCAATGACGTCTATAGTAATGCTATCACCATTGGCATTAGTGAATACATAGGTACCGTCGCCATTGTTTACCATAGTAGTAGTATTGGCATCAAAGTTTACTACTGTACCATCTGCTGAGGTATGTGTGAATGTGCCGTCTCCATTATCCTGGAAGACATCAGAATTAGCGTCGATTACAGTAATCAACTCATTAAAGATGTCACCTTGGTTAGTAATGTTATTTACTATATCTGCAATGACGTCTATGGTAATGCTATCGCCATTGGCATTGGTCAACACATATGTACCATCGCCATTGTTTATCATTGTAGTAGTATTGGCATTGAAGTTTACTACTGTACCATCTGCTGAGGTATGTGTGAATGTACCGTCTCCATTATCTTGGAAGACATCGGTATTGGCTTCAATAAGATTAATAATCTCATTGAAGATATCTCCTTGATTAAGGATTTCCTGAGTGATGATATCCGCGATGTTTACCGTTTGAGCGATTCCTTCTTCATTGGTATAGGTAATCGTACCATCACCGTTATCCACAAGATTAGTTATAGTTTCATTAGATTGAATTAATGTAACTACTTCGTCCATACTCGTCATGCGTTGCCATTTGGCACCATCCCAATAATGATAACCTGGAGTAATATCGTTAGCTACTGTATTCGTATTAAATACAAGCAAACTATTGGCTGGATTGGGAATTGTAACTATATCTGTACTACTTGTTAAAGGAATTCTTGGAATTAATACACCTTTATTATTGGAAACTATATCCAGTTGGGTAGATGCATCAGGTAATGGTGTTCCTACACCCACTTGAGCAGATATTGCTCCAATGCTTAAAAAGAACAATAGTGTAATTATTTTTCTCATAATCAATTAGATAATTAAAATGTTAAGTTTTGTTAAAAGGGAATATCCCAATACGTAAGGGGCAAAGTAACGTGCTATTTGCTGTTAGAGATAATGAGAAGTAATAACTGAGCGTATATGGTAATAACTGTCCGTATTTTGGTGTAAGTGGTTATTTTCGATATACTAATGTGATGTGTTTATCTAAATATTTTAACTGGATATGTTACTTATGGATAATTCAAACCATGAAGTGAGGTTGGTTATAAAAAATGTTCTGAAATAGTAAGTGCAGTATAACGTTTTGTTTTTTAGTACATAAATTTGTAATATGTAGCAGTGTATCGATAATAGTGAACAAAATTTTAAGAAACCTAATAAGTTATTGTGAAAATCAGTGCTATAATTGTAGATGATGAAGTTAATAATATTGATTTATTAAAACATTTTCTAGAAAAGTATTGCCCCGTAGTTCATATTGTTGGTAGTGCTAGTTCTAAAGAAGAAGCTGTTCGTTATATAAATAGTTTACAACCAGATGTGGTTTTTTTAGATGTAGTATTAAATAATAGTACGGGTTTTGATGTTTTAGAGGAAGTAACACATTCCAATTTAAAAGTGATATTTGTAACATCTTATGACCAATATGCGGTTAGGGCTTTTAAATATAATTCTGTAGATTATATTTTAAAACCTATAGATATTGAAGAATTAGTTATCGCAGTCAATAGGGTGTATAAGGAAATAGAAAACAGCACTTATACTAGTCAAGAACAGATATTACGTGCTCAAAAGGGGTTAGATGCAACTTATCAATTTGATTTTCTGGCAATTCCATCAATGGATAAAATTGAATTTGTTGATTTTGATGATATCATATATTTAAAATCTGATGGGAGATATACTGTTTTCTATCTCATTGAAAGCAAGAAAATTACAGCTTCTAAGAATTTAGGGGAATTTGAAAGTACTTTAGATACTAATCTGTTTTTTCGTATTCATAATAGCTACATTGTAAATTTAAAACATGTGGTTAAAATAAATAAAGCTGTAGGCGCGTATTGCGAAATGTCTAATAGGGAAGCGCTACCAATTGCAAAACGTCGTCAAGATGCCTTAAGTAAATTCCTAGGTCTTAAATAATACAATAATAAGTTGTGTCTAAGTTTTATTGTTATTTAAAAAATCTTTTATAGTTATCTTCTAGAATCTCTTCGATATTCTTTCCATTTCTGGCAATAGTTTCCTCAATTGTCGCATGTGATTCTAAACTTAATGAATATATATTTTTAATCATTGGTACTTCATTCAGAATAGGATACTCTAAATTTTACCAGTTATTACATCAAACTGTACACTTGTTACTTGGGAATTGCATGTAAGCGGCATTTAATTGAAATTAAGGTTTTAAATCCATTCAAAATGCCAAAAACATATAAAATTCATAGAGTGATAGATAGAAATATAATTATTCTTAATCACTTAGAGATTTTTTATCTCAGATTATACATCCATAATTTAAACACGCTAGAAATTAGTCAGTTTTTAGAGATAGATGTACCTAAAGTAAATAGAATTAGAGCAAGTATTTATAAAAAATATAAAACTAAAAACTGGACAAAAATTATAGCAAAAGCTTTCATGCAAAATCATTTAATGAAAAAAGATTTTATTGATGAATCCTTAAAAACTGATATTTTAAAACAAACAAAACTGGTTTATGAGAAGTGCATCCAAAGAAATGACCTTGATTATAGTATAGAAGATTTACGAAGAGATCTTACACGATATTATATTGATGTAGAAGTAAAATTAGTTGAAGAATATAATAGAATGGAAGATGATAAAAAACTTACAGAAAATGAATTGGTAATTATTGAATTAAAATTTAACGGTTTTACTAATGAGATTATTTGTGATGAGTTGGGAATTTCAGAAAGTAGATTAACGCAATATTCTGGAGATATATATCAAAAATTAAAGGTAACTAATTGGTTTAATGTGTATAAAAAGTGCCTCTATTATAATTTATTGAAAATAGATAACGCTGCCGAGATTATAAAAATTGAAGTACATAAGAGTGCAAGCCGTATGTTTAAGTTAAAATATTTAACACGTTTAGAGCAAAATGAGAAAAAATTAACTGTTTACACCAATTTAATCGAACTTTATTCTAATATAGAGTTTGGTCAATTATTATCTCGTGATTCAAAACTATAAGAACATAAAATATGCGAAACGATATTAATATATCTTATAATATATCCACTTTTTTAATTTAGCGTTTAATAGAATAATTATAGTCTCATTAAATTAAAGCTGCTTTTACTTCTTCTATAGTTTTTTTAGAATTTCCTATAAAAATAGTGTCGTCAATAATTATCACAGGTCTTTTTAAAAATGTATAATGTTCTAAGATATAATGCTTGAAATCTTTTTCGGTTAAATTTTGATCCTTTAAGCCCATTTTTTTATACAGTTGTGAGCGCTTGCTAAAAAGTGCTTCATAACTTCCTGCGCGTTCATTCATATCTTCTAGCTGATTAACTGTAATGGCATCACTTTTTATATCTTGAAGCTTAAATTCTGAAGGTAAATTCAGTTCTTTTAAAATTCTTCTGCACGTATCGCAGGTCTTTAAATAATATACTTTTTTCATGGTTTTTATCTGTTTCAGAAAACAAATTAAAACTATATTTAGCAAAAAAATAAACAATATGGATTTTACATTTGATGTTTTACAGAATACAAGAGGAATTTTTAAAAAAATAATTGAAAATAATTCATTAGAAAACTTAAATAAAATACCTGATGGATTTAATAATAATATTATTTGGAATATTGCCCATGTAGTGGTTTCTGAACAACTTTTGGCTTATAGATTATCTGGTTTAGAATCTACGCTATCGGATGAGATGATAAATAAATATAGAAAGGATAGCAAGCCAAATGGTAATGTATCCCAAGATGAGATTGATGAGATAAAAGGTTTATTATTAACAACATTAGAAAAAACAAAGGAAGATTATGAGGCTGGCCTTTTTAAAAGTTACAATGCTTACACGGTTTCTACTACAGGAAATACACTAAACAATATTGATGAAGCCATGCAATTTGTAGCTATTCATGAGGGTTTACATTACGGTTATGTTCTGGCACTCCTAAAAGCTCTTAAAAACTAGATATTCATTAGCTTTTTCAAAAGGTACTATAAATTCAATAACACCAGTAGCATAGGGTGCTATTTCATAGGTGTTGTAAAGTAGAATGACACCTTCTTCTGAAAACCCGATATTTTGAGGAAGTTCATATACTTCTGGATCGAGAAGTATCGATGTATCACTTACAGTGTTGTCAAAATAAGGTTTAGTAACAATTTTGAATGCTTCAATATCTGTAAATAGGTTTTCCTTTAAAATTTGTTTGCCAGTTGAGGCTTCAAAATTTAAAAAAGTAATTGTAGTGTTGCCATGGGCACCACCTGTATTAAGATATGCTGTAATAGCAATGCTTATAATGTCTTTGGATTGAAAGATTACTTCACCATCAATTTGAGCTTCCCATTGTTGTGTTGTTTCAGGAAATATTTTAGAAAAATTTTGGTATTCTTTATTAAAAGCATCAATTTGTTGAGTTAATGATGCAGGTTTGTTTAGTGTGTCTGCCTTTTCCAATTTAAAAAGTGAAGCAATAAAATTTTCAATTTTAGTATTTATAGCTTTACTAATAATAGTATTTCCTGAAGCTTTTGGAATAAAAACTTCAACTAAGGTATTAGAGTTAGTAGTGATTTGAACTTCAGAAAACGAAAGTTTTTCTTCTTCTTTTTTACAAGAAAACATCAAAAAAGTAAATAAGAGCATTAAAAAAAATCTTTTAGCCAAAGGGATAGGGAGTTGCTTAAAAGTGCTTTTTTTAATTTAAATAATAAATATAACCAACGTTTAGCCAAAGTAACCAATCGTTATTTCTATTATATTCCAAGTTATGATTTAAGCCATCAATCCAATCATCAAAGTAATATTGCCATCTTAAATCCAACATTAAGTCAGAAAGTTTACCAACTTTATATCTAAAACCAACACTTGCTACTGTAGACCAAGTACTGCCGGGAGATGGGTCTACTGATCCAGGAGCCCAATTCGTATAAAAATTAGTTGGGTCACCAATATTTCCAACATCATTTGTACCGTTATCGTATGTAGTAATTACTTCAGGATTGAAAGATGTATAATGTATACCTAAGCTAAGAAAAGGAGCAATTCTATATCCGTAAGCTTGAAAAGAACGAATACTTAAAGGAAAAAATTCAAGTTGTGTGCCTATATCTAAGTTTTTAGCAAACCCAGTGTGACCTCTTAATCTATCTGCATTTGCACTTGTTCTATCAGGCTGAACCCATCTACCCAAGTGCTCTAGCTTCGTTTTATTCCAAGAAATTTCATTTCGTAATTTAAAATGATCATTAAAATACGTATCTGTGGTGTAACAGTTACAATCTGCTCTATATGAAAAGTTTATATAATGTACTAATCCAATGCCAATACCTGAGTTGCCAAAATTAGTACGTTCATCATCACGACTACCAAAATCGGACCTAAACTGAACAGGGCCAGTGATAACACCTATTTCATGAGAGAAGCCCAATTGAGCGTATGATGTTTTGCAAAGTGCAAACACACAAAGAATAAGAGCTAAACGTTTTAAGTTAAGCGTCATAATATTTTATTTTCGAGGCGTTAACGCAACAAATATATAAAAACTCGACGAACTACCAAATTATTCTGATGAAGCGCATTTCTGTTTTATTGCGTATTGCGAAATATTAAAAAAAATCGCATTATTTTTAAAGATAACGTATCTTTGCGCTTCAAAATTGTATTTTCATTAAAATTTAAACATTTTTTAATTCATGAAAAAAATAATTTCAGAGTTTTTAGATTTGGTTAAAGAGCGTAACGCTCATGAACCAGAATTTTTACAAGCGGTTGAAGAAGTAGCAGAAACCGTTATTCCTTATATAGTTAAACATGATATTTACTATGGTAAAAATGTTTTACTTAGAATGGTAGAGCCAGAACGATTGATCTCTTTTAGAGTATGTTGGGTTGATGATAATGGCGAAATTCAAGTGAACAGAGGTTATAGGATTCAAATGAATTCAGCTATAGGACCGTATAAAGGCGGTTTACGTTTTCATCCAACTGTAAATGCAAGTATTTTAAAGTTTTTAGCCTTTGAGCAAGTATTTAAAAATAGCCTAACAACACTTCCAATGGGAGGTGGTAAAGGGGGAAGTGATTTTAACCCTAAAGGAAAAAGCGATAATGAAATCATGAGATTTTGTCATGCTTTTATGAGTGAGTTATTTAGACACATAGGGCCAAATACTGATATCCCTGCTGGAGATATTGGAGTAGGTCAGAGAGAGATAGGGTTTCTTTTTGGAATGTATAGAAAGTTAAGAAATGAGTTTACAGGAGTATTAACTGGTAAAGGTATGACTTGGGGTGGTTCATTAATTAGACCAGAGGCCACAGGTTATGGTACAGTATATTTTGCTGAAAATATGCTTAAAACTAAGAATGATAGTTTTGAAGGGAAAACGATTGTAATATCGGGTTCTGGAAATGTTGCTCAATATGCTGCAGAGAAATCTATTCAGTTAGGAGCAAAAGTAGTTACCTTATCTGATTCTTCTGGATATATTTATGATGAAGAAGGTATAGATAATGAAAAACTAACATTTATTATGCATCTTAAAAATGAAAAAAGAGGTAGAATAAGCGAATATTTAGAAGCGTATCCAAATGCGAAATTCACAAAAGGAAAGACACCATGGCATGAAAAATGTGATATTGCCTTGCCTTGTGCTACACAAAACGAATTGAATGGTGACGATGCTAAAGTGTTATTGTCTAACGGATGTATGTGTGTAAGTGAAGGTGCTAATATGCCATCTACTAAAGAAGCCATTACAGAATTTCATAAAGCCAAAATTTTATTTGCTCCAGGAAAAGCCTCAAATGCTGGAGGTGTAGCAACTTCTGGTTTAGAAATGACTCAAAATTCTTTACGTTATAAGTGGACCAGAGAAGAAGTTGATAAAAAACTTAAGGAGATTATGGGTGATATTCACCAGTCGTGTATTGATTATGGAACAGATGAAGATGGTTATATAGATTATGTAAAAGGTGCAAATATTGCTGGCTTTGTAAAAGTAGCTGACGCTATGTTAGCACAGGGTGTAGTATAACTATTGTAAATACCAAACAGAAAAGCTTCTCATTTGGGAAGCTTTTTTTATTTTATGTATATTATTTTAAACTAAAACTCGTTACTTATAAATATATTTGAAACAGAAAATGAGACCATGATTAAAAAGATTTTTGTTTTATTAATTTTTCTGTCACCAATTCTACAATTTGCTCAAGATTTTTCGACGTTATGGGAAGGACACTTTTCCTATTTTAATATTGTAGATATTGCTAAGAGCGATTCAAAGATTTATGCAGCTGCTGAGAATGCCATTTTTATATATGATATAAATACCAAAGAAATTGAGAAGGTTGATACGGTTAAAGGTTTGTCTGGTAATGATATTTCTACAATTTACTACAGTAACATATATCAATTGTTGCTTATTGGTTATGAAAACGGACTAATAGAAATTGTATTAGATGATGACGATAATGTTTTAACAGTTATTGATATTATTGATAAGGTTACAATACCTGCTATTAACAAAAGAATTAATCATTTTAATGTAATAGATAATGTGGCCTACATTTCTACAGATTTTGGTATTTCTGTTTTTAATATAGAACGTCTTGAATTTGGAGATACATTTTTTATTGGTAATCAAGGGAGTCAGCTAAGAGTAAGCCAAACAACTTTTTTTAATAATTATATCTATGCAGCCACTAGAGATGGTGGTATAAGAAGAGCTCTACTAGATAATCCAAATTTAATTGATTTTGGGAATTGGGAAATTGTTGCTAATGGTGATTTTTTAGGAATTGAGGGCCTGTCAAGTAAATTATATGCTACGGGGAGTAATCGTATCATTTACGAGGTTGATAATACAAGTCTTGTAAATCGGTTTAGGTATACTAGCTTACCACTAGAGATAAGAAGTATAGAAAATAATCTTCTTGTAACTACTGATAGTACTGTTTTTGTGTATGACGAAGATTTTAATTTGTTAACACAGATTGATATAAATGAAGAGTTTAATACGAGATATACATCTGCAATAGTAGATGATGAAACTATTTATATTGGCACAAGAGACTTTGGAATTCTAAAAACTTCGAGTTCTAATATCAATAGCTTTGAAGAAATACATCCAGATGGGCCATTGTTAAACATTCCTTTTTCATTAAATGCTTCTTTTAATAAATTATGGGTTACATATGGAGATTATACCCTGTTTCTTAATCCTTACCCTCTAAACAATCGTGGTTTCAGTCTATATGATGGTGGTGTTTGGGTAAATACCCCGTATTCTGAAGATTTTGATGCTAAATGCCTCAATAGTATTGCTGTGAATCCATTTAATATAAATCAAGTTTTTATAAGCTCTTTTTTTAGTGGTTTATTAGAGTTAGACAATGGTGAGCCATCTCTTTTGTATAACACTACAAATAGTGGTTTAGAATCATTGATAACCTCAAATCCTAATTATATTGATATCAGAGTAGGGCCATCAAAGTTTGATGAAGAGGGTCTATTATGGACAGCTACAAGTAGAATAAATGAACCATTAAAATCTTTTAATGTTTCTAATGGAACATGGAGGTCTTATGATTTTGCAGCGGTAATACCTGATAATTCTGATAATGCTGGATTTAGGGATATGGTAATTGGTAATGATGGAACGAAATGGGTAGCAAGTGCTGCTTTTGGGGTAATTGGGTTTAATGATGAAGGAGGAGCGCAGAAAATTAAAAACCTAAGCACAGAAGAAGAAAATATGCCATCAATATTTGCTACAGCCTTAGCCCTAGACAGAGGAGGTCAACTTTGGATAGGGACTTTTAGAGGATTGAGGGTGTTGTTTAATACCTCTGGATTTTTTGAAGATGATAATGTGAGAGTCGAAGAAATAATTATTTCAGAAGATGGTGTAGCTAAAGAACTTCTTTTTCAGCAATTTATATCTAAAATAGTTGTAGATGGTTCTAATAATAAATGGGTGGGAACAACGGGGTCAGGTTTGTTTTATTTCTCTTCAGATGGACAACAAACTATTTTTCATTTTACAACAGAAAATTCTCCATTGCCTTCAGATAATATCTCAGATCTTTCCATAGATGAATCAAACGGAATATTATATATAGCAACTGAAAAAGGATTAGTTTCTTTCAAAACTGGTAGTTCTGGAACCCAAGAAGATTTCTCAACTTCATATGCTTATCCAAATCCAGTGAGACCTGGGTTTGATATCGTTGAGAAAAAAGTAAAAATTGATGATCTGCCTGAAAATGTTAATATTAAGATTACTGATATTGAGGGAAATTTAGTTGCTGAGGCACAGTCTAGAACCAATCAAAGGTATCGTGGCTTTAATTTAGAGATTGATGGAGGTACTGCATTTTGGAATGGCAAAAATTTAGCTAATAATGTAGTGGCCTCTGGAGTGTATCTTATAATGCTTTCAGATTTAGATAGTTTTGAAACTAAAGTCATTAAATTAATGGTAGTAAGGTAATGTTAAGCACTACAAATGCTATTGTACTATCAAAATTAAAGTACCGTGATAACGATTTAATCGTAAAATGCTATACTCAAGAACACGGCGTTATAAGCTTTTTAGTTCGTGGGGTTTTAAAGTCCAAGAAGTCTAACACAAAAGCAGCCTATTTTCAATTATTATCCCAAATACAGGTTGTTTTCAATTATACCAAAACACGATCATTATATACTTTAAAGGAAGTAAAAGTAAATACTGTATATACAAGTTTGCATTCCCATATATTAAAAAGTTCAGTAGTGATGTTTTTGTCAGAAATACTTGCGACTACATTGCAAGAAGAAGAGAAAAATGAAGCACTTTACAGTTATTTAGAAACTACACTTTTATGGTTTGATACAGATACAGAATTCGCTAATTTCCATTTATTATTCCTATTAAAACTTACAAAATATTTAGGCTTTTATCCCGATACCACACAAATACATAACGCTTTTTTCAATTTAGAGGATGGAAGCTTTCAAACTAAAGATTTAGGGAAATACTGTGTTTCCGGAGAAAATTTAATACTTTTAAAACACCTTTTAGGTATAAAATTTGATGCATTATATGATATAAAGATTAATGCAAAAAAAAGACAATCGTTTTTAAATATGATTTTGCTTTATTTTGAATTACATTTGGGCAGTTTTAGAATCCCAAAGTCACTGCAAATATTTAATCAAGTTTTTAATTAGAAAATGAAGCGCAATTATATGCTTTTGTTGTTTTTACTGCTGATAAAAGTAGTAGAAGCACAAGACATAAAAGTATTAAATACAATTACCGAAGAACCTATTTTTGGTGTGGCTGTTTTTGATGCGAACAGAACTAAGAGTGTGATTACCAACTTTAGAGGTATTGCCAATTTAGATAAGTTTGCGTTGACGGATACTCTATATTTTCAGCACTTATCGCATGTTACTAAGTTTTTAACCAAATCTGAAGTTCTAAAAACTAAGATTGTGTATTTAGACGCCAATACACAAGGGTTACAGGAGATAGTTATTTCCGCTTCAAAATTTGAACAGCATAAACGTGATATTCCTCAAAAGATAGTAAATAGCAATGCTGAAATTATTGAGTTTATGAATCCGCAAACTAGTGCTGATGTATTAGAAAATACAGGAGCAGTATTTGTGCAAAAAAGTCAACTTGGAGGAGGTAGCCCCATGATTCGAGGGTTTTCAACGAACCGTTTATTAATAACGGTTGATGGTGTGAGAATGAATAATGCCATTTTTAGAGGTGGTAATGTGCACAATGTTATAGCTGTCGATCCATTGTCTATTCAAAGCACAGAAGTTACTCTAGGCTCTGGTTCAGTTATTTATGGAAGTGATGCCGTTGGGGGCGTTATGAGTTTTTATACAAAAATTCCAAAACTCTCTTATGCAGATACACTATTAGTTAAAGCAAATACTCTAGTAAGGTATGCTTCTGCAAGCGATGAAAAAACAGGGCATTTAGATCTTAATCTAGGCTATAAAAAATGGGGCTTTTTAACAAGTGCTACTTATACTAACTTTAATGATTTAGAAATGGGATCACATGGTCCTGATGACTATTTGAGGACAGAGTTTGTTGTTTCTAACAATAATAATGATGCTATTGTAACCAACCCTAACCCAAAAGTTCAAAAATTTTCTGGGTACAACCAGTTAAATCTATCTCAAAAAGTGAGATTTGAACCCTATAAAAACTTGAGTTTCGATTTAGGGTTACACTATTCTAAATCTTCGGATATTCCCAGATATGATAGGTTAATTCGTTATCAAGACAATGATTTACGTTCTGCAGAATGGAATTACGGCCCACAAAAATGGTTCATGTCCAATCTACAAGTTACAAGGCTAAGCAGCCGTTCTAATTTGTACGATAAAGTTAAAGCCACAATAGCATATCAAAATTTTCAAGAAAGTAGAATAGACAGAGATTTCCAATCTACAGAGCGAAGGAATAGAGAAGAAGACGTTAATGCATATTCGTTTAACTTAGATTTCGAAAAAAGGCTAAGTGAAAAAACGCAGATGTTTTATGGTGCCGAATATGTGTTTAATAAAGTCTCATCAGTTGCCTCTATAGAAGATATCTCAACAGGCGATCTATCAAGTACTGTTTCGAGATATCCAGATGGTGCAACATGGGCATCAGCTGCGATATACACAAGTTTAAAGTACAAGCCTAACACTAATTTTGTCTTTCAATCGGGATTACGGTTTAATCATGTGACCTCTGTGGCAGATTTTACAGAAAATAATACATTTTTAGACTTGCCATTTCAAAGTTCAAAAAACACAGCAGGAGCATTAACAGGAACAGCGGGTTTAACATGGTCTCCAAATGAAACAATGCAATGGAAACTTAATGCTGCTTCAGCATTTAGAGCACCAAATATTGATGATATTGGTAAAGTATTTGATTCTGAACCAGGATCAGTAGTTGTCCCAAATGAGACACTTAGACCAGAATATGCTTATGGAGGTGAAGTAGGATTAAAGTTAGATTTTGACAAGAAACTCATTTTAGATTTAAGTACGTATTATACCTATTTAGACAATGCCTTAGTGCGACGCGATTATAATTTAAATGGGGCCACAGAAATTATGTATGATGGAGAATTAAGCAATGTACAAGCCATACAAAATGCCTCAAAAGCATGGATTTATGGTTTTGAAGTAGGGTTGAAACTATTACTAAATCAAAACTTAGAACTAACCTCACAATACAGTGTAATTGGAGGTACAGAAGAGAACGATAATATTGAGGTGCCTATACGTCATGTAGCACCAAACTTTGGAAATACACATTTGGTTTGGAAACATAATAAATTAACGGTTGACGCATTTGCTAGTTATAATGGTGAGCTATCATACAACCAATTAGCACCTTCAGAAAAAGTTAAGGATTATATTTATGCTGCTGATAGAAATGGCAACCCATATGCACCATCTTGGTATACATTGAATTTAAGAACACAATACAAAGTGAGTAATTCTACGAGTTTAACAGCCGCTTTGGAAAACATTACAGACCAACGCTATAGACCCTATTCTTCAGGGATTGCTGCACCTGGACGTAACCTTATATTAGCATTAAAATATAGTTTGTAATCTGGATACTGGTTGAATATCAATTCGAGTGATTTTTATCAAAAACCGTACTTCGATAGACTCAGCAGAACTATCGAGAACCATCAGTTGGAAAACACTCAGATCTATAAAGTAAAACACGCCATTCCAAGAGGAATAGCGTGTAGAATAATAGTTAGTTTTAAAGTTTTATTTATTATTTCTTAATGAATTTTTTACTTATTGTAGCACCATTTTCTAAAGTTATAGAAGCAATGTATACAGAACTTTTTAATGCACTTAGGTTGTATGTCTCATTATTACCATCGCCATCAAACTTGTGTAATCCTCTTCCTAAAAGATCAAATACGGTAATAGATTTAAAACTTGAGATTTCAGTTGTAAACTGAATAGTTTCAGTATCTAATTGTACAATTTTAATGTCGTTCGCATTTAATGCTACATCGCTAGTAGATAATGCACTTGCATTAAATGCAATCTCAAAACGATCATTAAATTCACCAACTTCAGAAGTAAAGGTATAATCACTATCCGATAAATTATGTACTGTATTGGTTAAATTGTCTTTTAGATATATCGTATTATTTGATAAAAAGTCACCTTCAAATTGAGCTACAGAAAGTGTATATAAGGTTGCAATTTCTATTGAAGTGCTAAAACCAAGTTTTATAATTTCATCACTATTTATACTAGAACTTGCCTTACCTTGAATTGCAAATTTACCATTATCATTTTCTATGGTAGAATATAATATTGCTGCATTTCCAGAACTAATAATTCTTTTGGCATCGTAAAAAGCACCATCATTAAGATTGGTGGCTCCAGTAACATATCCAACGCCTATTTGACTAAAAATACCATTATCTGTGGTTAAGTCTACCCATAACTTATTGTTATTAGAGCTAGAAGACGAGCTGTTTTTAGACGAAGCATTTTTAAAAAACTGACCATTATTATTTGAAGCTGCACGCATTGAATTGTTAAAAGTTACATTACCTGCGGCCAATGCTTCTACAAAAAATCCTTGGCAAGAGGCTACAAAACCATTAGGTTGACTGCCAGTGCCACTTCTTGCGCCAATTCCCATGGTACCATTATAAACTGCGTAATCGTCTACTGAAAAATTTTGTCCTTGACTCCCTCCAGCAGTATCGCTTTCCGGTGTTGCTTGATCCCAAAAATATAGAGCTCCTACCAAAGCACTGTTTACTGATAGAAAATCATCGGCATCAATAGCACCTGGGTATGGGTTGCCAATAAAATTCCAATCATTATAAGCTCCCCCACTGTTATTTACTATTGGCACTTGTATAATACCATTGTTTAATTCTCCTGTAAAAGTAAAGCTTTCAGTACGTGGGAAAGCAGGTCCAAATTGGCTAGCAATTGCAGCATATCCAACGCCTGGTGTCATGGTGCCACTAGCAATTTGCCAATCGTCACCGTTATCATCTATATCATCTGTTCCAGGAGTAAAAACCCCTGTATTCCCAACTTCTTGTTGTACATCAACAAAGTTTGTAGCGTTAAACCAAAAGCGTCTGTCTGCTTGTACTGTACTAAATGCTTGCTCAATAGTTTCATCTACTATTGGAGAACTCCAATACGTGTAAGCAAACTTTCTTGGAAACGTTTTGCCTTTAATAACACGAACACCATTAGTAGAGTTGTCATTAAAACTTGCAGCATCATTATTTTGAACGAAATTACCTTGAGTTTGTACAAATAATTCTCCATTTATAGTAACATCGTTTTCAACTACAACAAACCTATTGTCATCAACAGTTAAATTAAACCCGGCATTTACTGTTAACGTACAGGCATTAAAGCTACCGTCAGTAGTAGTATCGTAATTATCAGCAATAACTACTGGTGTGTTAATAGTTGGTCCGCTAATAGGGCTCCAAGCTCCTGAAGTCCATATTACAGTAGAACTAGAACATGGAGATAGTGATACAGATCCTCCAATACTGAGATCGTCGCCTCCTAATCTACCAATAGCAAAAGTACCGCCAGTATTTGTAGCTCCCCACGCATAAAGTCTTATTGTTATTGTAATTCCAGAATTTACATTTTGTAATGCAGTAATTGCTGATAAATTTATCTGAGTCTGAGCAGATCCATTGTTTTGAGTGCCTGCGTACGAAATAGTAGTTCCAATGTCGAAAAAATTAGTACCATCAATACTATAGCGCCAAATAAAAGAATTTGGACCAGTACCAGATCTCCTAAAATTAGCATCAAGTGTGCTCAATGATACTTGGTATCCACTTGTAGCAGAAGTTTGAAACTCCAAATAATCGTTATTTGTAAGAGCATCAGATTGAGTACCATTGAGTGTAAAATTATTAGATGAGAACCCATTAGCTAAGTTAGATGGATTTATACCACTCCCCCTAGATAATGTTGAAGTGTTTAAGTTAGCATCAAGAGTTGTAGCGTTAACAGTAGCCTCATTTCCGGAATTACCGTTCATTTCCCAAGAAACAATTTGCCCATAATTTAGATTAGTAATCAAAAACAGTACTAATATTAAAGTAATTCTTTTCATCATGTTAAGTTTTTAAAACTAGATTTGGATCTATTAATTTTAATGTTATAATCATTTTCAATTGTTATTTTTGATTTCTGTTATGCAAACCAAAAAAACATATACGGTACAAGAAGCTACTAGAAAATTAGAGCATTATTGTGCCTATCAAGAACGTTGCCATAAAGAAGTTAGACAAAAGTTAAAAACTATGCACATGATACCCGAGGCTATCGATGTGATTATAGTCCACCTTTTACATCATAACTATCTTAACGAAGCAAGGTTCGCCAAAACATTTGTAAGTGGTAAGTTTAAAATTAAGGCTTGGGGCCGACGTCGATTAACTTTTGAATTAAAGCAAAAAGACATCAGCAAAGTTAATATAAATCAAGCACTTGCAGAAATAGAAGAATCGGAGTACATCGAGGTTTTTAATGGTTTAGCCGAAAAAAAAGCAAATTCTATGACCGAAATCAATAAACATAAAAAAAAGCGAAAATTAATCGATTATCTGTTATATAGAGGCTGGGAATCGCACTTAGTGTACGAAAAGGCTAGAGAGCTTTTCGGGTAAATCCATAAAAAAGCGGATGAAGTGTAAAACTGCATCCGCTTTTTTAATATTTTTTGTCTTTTATTATAAATTAAAACTGGCACCAAAATTAACCGTAAATTGGTTATGAAGCATTTCAGCAGCTGTTAAAGTTCCAGATTTATATTTTGCAAAAGGTGTATTTAATTCGGCGTAAATCCCAAAACCATCAGAAAAGAAGTAACGGGCTCCCAAATGACCACCAAAATTCTTCAAGCCTAAACTTAAACCAGGATACACATCAAAGTTATCTCCAGCATTAATTACATTTCCTAAGTTTGCATTAAAACGAGCTCTTAAATCAAAACGGTCTCCAAAATCGGCATTTATCATATCTTCAACTCCTAGAAGATAGGTGGAGCTAAAACCAAATGAAATATTATCTCCAACACCATAATCGTAACTTACATTAATACCTGTACCATTGTCTTGCGCGTTTAAACCAACTTGAAACTTGTTATCGTTTTTACCGCTGTAAGCCTGAGCGTTAATTAACGAAACGCTTAAAATTGCTATTACTAAAATTAATTTTTTCATCTTTAAAATTGTTTTTTCGATTTGAGTTTTTTATTTAAGTGCGCAAAGATATTATAAGTTTTATAACCGCAAAGGTTTTATAAATGTTTGTGTGTGCGTACAATAGCCTGTTCGTTTTTCCAGTCTATCCAGCCTTGACCTTTAATACGACGCATTACATTATCAAAACTCCTCATGATTAAAAGATTATATACCGCTTTGCTGAAGTTTTTAGGGTTTCTTGCAATGGCGCGCAAGCTCATAGAAAACCCAGGAGTTACATAACGCATATAATGCCAATAGCCTTCGGGCATATAGAGCACTTCGCCATGATTTAATTCGGTTTTATAACCTTGTGCTTTTTTAAGCATAGGCCATTTTTCAAAATCAGGGTTTTTAAAATCAATATCTTCTCTAGTAATTAAAGAATGCGGAATTTTATATAGGTAGTCATTCTGCTTTTGGTCAAATAAGATGCACTCTTTTTTCCCTTCAAAATGAAAATGAAAAATATTGGCCAAATCGATATCATAATGCATAAAGGTGTATGAATCGCGGCCCCCAAAAAACAACATAGGAATACCTTTCATTAATCGTAATCCAAAATCAGGAAATGTAAAATCGTTTTGCAGTTGAGGGATTTCTTTTAAAGCATTCCAAAGAAAAATACGGTATTTAGTAGGCTCACGCTTTAACAAATCAATATACGCACTTAGCTTCATTTTAGCGTGCGGTTCGTTGAAACCATCTTTATAATCAACGGGTCTATCATCATACAAAGGCACGGTTAAGTCGCCTCCAATTTGCTTAAAATACTCCAAATTCCACGTTTTGTAAGCAGGCCAATCTTCTATAAAACGCTCAATAACCACAGGTTTTTGAGGTTTAAAATAGTGTTTTAAAAAATCACCCTTCGTAATCGTTTTTACGCGCGGAATGTCTTGTAGGTTTAACGACAAAGCTTGTTTTAGTTTAGTTTTACAAAGTTAAGAAAACGTTACTAATTGCGAAATAGTATTTTGGGCGTTACCACAAGGGTCGGGCTTTCCACTATATCTTTTTCTCGTGCCTCAAAAAAGGATGTCGTTGCAATCCCTAACGCACAAGATCAACTAATTATAGTTATTACAGCCATTTGGATTCTCTTTCGGTAGCATCCAGGATTTTAATATTTAATACTTGAGATAAATATTTGGCATTTTCAAAAGCGTCATTAATTTCATCTGTTCTATAAGCTTCAATTTTTTGGTTTCTATTATAAAACAGATTGAGTTTGTAAATTTCATTTGAAAAGGTAGTAGACGCTCCCATAGCTTGAACACGTTTGCTTTCCATTGTTTTAAATACTGAAATGTATTCTATATCTGGTAAGTCTTTCCATTTGCCAAATTTTAAGCCCATTACATAATAAATCTCTCTATATGTTTTTGACATCAAATCAATTTCCGAACCTTCTCTTAGCATGAGAAAAACTCCTATTCCAGATAAAACCAAACTAAAAACATGATTGGTTATTGCTCCAAAAATACCGACACAAAAAAGCAAAGCACCAAACAAAAGTTTGATGCTTGATACTTTTCTAAGACTTTGTAATGTTGTTTTGTTCATATAATTTGAACTTTAAAACAGAGGCTATTCTTCTTTAGAATCTCCTCCTTTTTTATCTTGAGTATCTTTTTTGTCAGTTTTTATATCCTTCCCTTTTAAATACTCAGGTAACTCCATACCAGCCATATTAAACATCTCTTGTAAAGGTGGTACAGATTGATACATTCCCGAAAGGAAATTTGCAGTAGACGATTTACCATCTTTTCCACCACCATTTTCCCAAACAGTTACTTTGTCAATTTTAATATTCTTAATGGCTTCAGCTTGTGTTTTAACCAATTCAGGTAATTTGTCAGCAATTAATAATAACACAGCATCTTTAGAATTGTTGCCAGCTGCTTTAACTATTTGGTCTAAACCAGCTGCTTGTTTAGTTAATACCTCATATAAACCTTTTGCTTCTGCCTGGGCTTTAAATAAAATCGCATCTGCTTCACCTTTGGCGCGTCTTCTAATACGTTCAGCTTCTGCTTCTGCATCAATTTCAACTTTCTTTTTATCAATTTCAGCAGGTACAATAACATCTGCCATTTGAGACGAACGCTCTCTATCTGCTCTTGCAGTTTCAGCTTCTTTTTCAGCAGCATAAGATTCTTCCAAGGCTTTTGCACTTTGTACTTTTTCTGATGCAATTGCAACACGCTCAGCTTCAGCTTCTCTTTGTCTACGTAAAGAATCAGAATTCGCTACTGCAATTTTCGCAGTATTCTCACCTTCTACTGCTTGTGCATTTGCGGCAGCTACTTGTGTTCTTTCATCTTGTAGAGCGTTAGCTTCACCAATAGAACCATCTCTAGTTTTTTCTGCTACAGATTTTCTAGCTGCATTTATGGCGTGTGCAGCGGCTTCTTTTCCTAAGGCTTCTATGTATCCAGATTCATCAACAATATCTGTGATGTTTACATTAATCAGTTTTAAACCTACCTTCTTTAATTCAGATTCTACAGACTGCGAAATATTAGCTAAGAATTTATCTCTATCAGAGTTAATTTCTTCAATATCCATAGAAGCTACAACCAAACGTAATTGTCCGAAGATAATTTCTTGCGCTAAATCTTGAATTTCGTTTTGACCTAAACCTAATAGACGTTCAGCGGCATTTTGCATAATACCAGGTTCTGTAGACACACCAATTGTGAAACGAGAAGGTACATTTACACGAATATTTTGTTTAGATAATGCGTTTACTAGATTTACTTCAATAGAAATTGGAGTTAAATCAAGAAATTCATAATCTTGAATAACAGGAAAAATAAAAGCAGCACCACCATGAATACATTTTGCTGATTGGCCGCCACCAACTTTACCATAGACTACTAATATTCTATCCGAAGGACAACGCTTGTAACGCCTAATTAAAATAATTAGAAATAAGAAAATAAATAATACCCCAAAAATAAGGGCAAGAGGTAATCCAAAATTAAAGCTCTCCTGAGCCATCAGTAATTTCATAAGTTGTTTGTTTTATAGGTTTAATTGCTTTTCTTGTTTTGTCTACTATTAAAATACCATTACTAGTAACATCAATAACCTTAATTATAGTGCCAGATGGCAGTGCTTCAAAAGCATCAGTAAGTGCATCTAGTTCGCGTAATGATCCTTGAACTCTAACACTAACTTTACCCATTTTAGAGCGGTTAGCGCCTATAGTTAAATAGACTTCGCCAATAGCATCAATAGCATTTTTATAATTTAAAGTGCCACTATCTGCTAGCTTCCTCATAAAAAAGAACATGGCAGCCATAATAGTCATCATTACTAATCCACAAAATGTAGAAATAATAAAAGTTAATGGTACCGATAAATCAGCATCAATACACGCCACACCGCTCCATCCAAAAATTGTGAAAAATCCAACTAAATTTTTAAAAGTGATAAATTGAAAACCAATACCGGTATCTGAATCCACTTCAGAATCTAAACCTTCTATTTCGTCTGCATCTCCTCCTACAAAGGATAAAATAACAACTATAATAAATACAAAAGAACTTAGTAAAGCTATGAGCCAGTAGAATTTTGAAAGAAAATCTAAATTAGCAAACCACTCAAACATAGTATAAAATTTAATGAATTAAATGTAAGTTTATTTGTAAGACTCCACAAGTTTTTTAGTAGTAAAATTAGCCTGAACTTTCTGAAAAAAACAGGGTAGTTTCGCTTCTAATTTTTAAGATAAAACATGTTAAATCTTTCTTATGTGTATGTGAAAATTACTATTTGTTACAATAGCTTAAAAGTAGAGAAGAGAAGTTTTATATTTTGGGTGTTACCAAAAGGGTCGGGTTTTCCGCTACTAATTTTGGCTCGATGCGCGCCTCGCCAAAAGCTGTCGCTGCAATCGCTAACGCGGTAGCAACTTTTCAAATGAAATTTATAAAATTATTTGAGGGTCTTAGCTTTTTCTTTAGCAACCTCATTACGTTCAATAGTATGTTCTGGTCTTGTCCACTTTGGTTTTTCACCTAATGATTGGTATTCAGAATCCTTAGCCTCTACGGTTTCAGGTTGCATCTTTTTGATAAATGGTTTTTGTGGATTTAAGCCTAAAAGTTTAAACATTTCCATGTCCTCATTTACATCAGGATTAGGGGTGGTTAATAACTTATCTCCTGCAAAAATTGAGTTAGCACCAGCAAAGAAACACATCGCTTGTCCTTCTCTGGTCATTTGCGTTCTTCCAGCACT
The DNA here is from genome assembly GCA_947502975.1 of uncultured Flavobacteriaceae bacterium. Taxonomy (GTDB): domain Bacteria; phylum Bacteroidota; class Bacteroidia; order Flavobacteriales; family Flavobacteriaceae; genus Jejuia. The sequence continues at coordinate 266,313 of CANNBV010000004.1, read as the reverse complement.
TAAACGCACTTGTGTTTCAGGCATTATAATTCTGGTTGTGGCAACCATACGTACCATATCCCAAATAGAAACAGGCTCTTGATCTTCAAGAGGTGTACCTTCAACAGCAACTAGAGCATTAATGGGTACCGATTCTGGTTGCGGGTTAAGCGTAGAAAGTGCTACTAGCATACCAGCTCTATCTTCAACGTTTTCTCCCATACCAATAATGCCTCCTGAGCAAACCGTTACATTAGTTTTTCTAACATTATCAATCGTTTCTAGGCGGTCTTCAAAACCTCTAGTAGAAATTACTTCTTTATAATATTCCTCAGAAGAATCTAAATTATGATTATAGGCATAAAGTCCAGCTTCAGCTAAACGTTTTGCTTGATTTTCGGTAAGCATACCAAGCGTACAGCATACTTCCATATCCAATTTATTAATGGTTCTTACCATTTCTAACACATCGTCAAACTCTTGCCCATCTTTTACGTTTCTCCATGCTGCTCCCATGCACACGCGTGAACTTCCACTAGCTTTTGCTCTTAGGGCTTGTGCTTTAACTTGCTGTACACTCATTAAATCGTTGCCCTCAATATCGGTATGATAGCGAGCCGCTTGCGGACAATACCCACAATCTTCGGGACACCCACCAGTTTTTATAGATAATAAAGTAGATACTTGTACCGTATTCGGATCGTGATATTTACGATGAATTGTCGCCGCATCATAAAGTAACTCCATTAATGGCTTGTTGTATATTTCAAGAATTTCTTCTTTGGTCCAGTTGTGTTTAGTCTCGCTCATAAATCTATCAGATTGCTACATCAAAAATACTAATTAAATGTATAATTTATTAGTTTTTACTTAATAATATAGATACGGCATTTCCACCAAAACCAACAGCGTTTATCATAATGGTTTTTAGTTTTTTAGGAACTACTTCATCTTCCAAATACGGTACTCCAATAAATTCTTGGTGTTTTAGCATCAATATAGCCAGCTCTACATTTAAGGCACCAGAAGCGCCAAATGTATGGCCAATCTTCCATTTGTTAGAAGTTAGAGCAGGAGTATTATCTTTAAATATGTTTTCTATGGCTTTATATTCTGAAGTGTCTCCTTTTATAGTTCCAGGGGCATGCATTACAACAACATCAACATCTTCAGGTTTTAAATGGCCTAACGCCATGGTCATGGATTTTTGAAAACACTGTGCATCACTAGAAATAGAGATGTTGTGTGTTAGAATTTCGGTAGCATAACCTATGCCTATAATTTTAGCAATAGCGTTTTTCGTATTTCCATCCTCCAGACAAATCATAGAGGCACCTTCACCTAAAACCATGGTGTTTTTTGTCTTTTTAAAATCTAAAGCACGGCAAGGGTACTCACTTTTATTTTTTGAATAAATTTTTAAAGCTTGCATCTGCGCAATGGTAAAAGGCGTTAATGGTGCTTCACTACCACCCACTAAAAATTTAGTACACATTCCCGAATTTATCCAAGCAATCCCGTTCAGCATACTATGTAATGCTGTGGAGCACGTTATAGAATGACTAATTTCTGGGCCCTGAGTTTGTAAATCGTGTGCCACCCAAGATGAAATATTGCCTAAGGTAGTTGTTGGGGAACTTAAGGTTTCAGATGTGTTATATTTTAAAAACGATTCGTGGTAGTTTTCAAATAATGTAGTAGCGCCACGAGAAGAACCAATATTAATTCCAAAATTATCTTCTGCATTCCAACCGGCACTTTTAATAGCCTGTCTTGATGCATAAATGGCATACAGCACAGTATCATCTAAGGACTTATATTTTTGGTCTGAAGCCCTTAATGTTGCAATTGCTGTTTTAGCATGTTCAGGTAATTGAGCTATCCAAACCTCTTTGTTTAAAAAGGTTTTAGATGATAAAAAGTGTTTATTTTCTAAATAACTATTCCATATCTCTTTTTGGGAAATTCCAAGAGAAGAAATAGAAGCAATGGCTGTTATAGAGATTGGTTTTTGCAACGCATTAATTTTGGGCAAATGTAAGTTTTAATGTGTTTAAATCACATATTTTTATAATTCGAAATTTAAAATGTTTGTAACAAGGATATACAAATGAGTACTTACAACTGTAAATAGTTTTTTATGGAAGACGTAAAACAAAAAAGTTGGTTTGGTAGAAACTGGCTGTGGGTGTTACCAGTTAGTGGATGTTTGACTATTATTGTATTGTTAGTTTTAGGGGCAGGCGCTCTGTTTTTTGGAGTGAATAAAGTACTAACATCATCAGAACCCTATCAAGTTGCTTTAGATAGAGCTTTTGAGAATACAGAGGTTAAGCAGTTATTAGGAGAACCTCTCGAAACCACAGGTATTATGAATGGGAATATATCTACTAGCAACAGAGGAGGCGAAGTAGACTTAAGCATTCCTATTAAAGGTCCAAAAGGAGAGGCTAATATTGTTATTTCTGGTGATAAAATTGATGGGGAATGGGTTTATGAAGAACTATATGTCATTATAAAAGAAAGTAAAGAAAGGATTAATTTACTCGATAAAACTCTAGAAGGTATTTAGCTTAAACCATATCTAGACAAGCTTCTATAATATCATACACTTTTTGCAATTCAATTTTAGAAATCACATAGGGCACTTGAATGTAAATAGTATTTCCAAGAGGACGTAAAAACACGCCTCTCTCCATAAAGAATTTTAGAAGTTTATCTCTTAAATCACCATAACGTTCCATTTTAGTATTTAAATCTAAAGCGAATATCACACCTATATGTCGTGTTGATTTTACTTTAGGGTGATTCTTAATTTTTTCGCTAAATTCTTTATGAGATTCATTTATCCATTTAATATTTAACTGAATTTCTTCAGAAGTTAGTAACTCAATGCCAGCAAATGCAGTAGCACATGCCACTGCATTTGCCGAATAAGTATGGCAATGAAAAAAGCCTTTACTGATATCATCACTTAAAAAACCGTCATAAATCTCTTGCGTACAAGAGGTAATTGCCATTGGGAGTAACCCAGCGGTAAGCGCTTTGCTTAAACAAATTATATCTGGTTTTGTTTCTACGTAATCAGATGCAAAGTACTTTCCAGTTTTTCCAAAGCCGGTCATTACTTCATCAGCTATGGTTAGAATATTATGAGATTTACAATATTTTAAAATTGTATTTAATCCATTGATATCATGAATTTTCATTCCGGCAGCACCTTGAATCAAAGGTTCATAGATAAAACCCGTAATACTATATTTTGATGTGTATTCTTTAAGTAGATTCAAAATATCTTGATGGTTTGAGCCATTAGGTGTTGGAATACGCTTTACTTCAATTAAAAAATCTTCAAACGGACCGTTGTAAACAGATAAACCTGAAGCGCCCATAGCTCCAAACGTATCACCATGAAATCCGTTTTCAAAAGCAATAAAAGTAGAGCGTTTTTCACCTTTATTAAAATAGAATTGTAATGCCATTTTAATGGCCGCCTCTACCGCTGTAGAACCATTATCATTAAAGTAAATTTTATTTTGGTTTTCTGGCAGTATTTTAATGAGTGCTTCAGACAATTTTATGGCAGGCTCATGTGTGAAATCGCTAAACATCACATGATCTAATTGCTGCATTTGTTTGTGCGTGGCTTCTACAATATAATCATTACAATGCCCATACATGCAAGTATACCAAGAGGAAATTGCGTCTATATATTCATTGCCATTTTCATCAGTTAAAATACAACCTTTAGCTTTAACGATAGCTAAACTATCAGGATTTAGCTGATGTTGTTTTAATGGGTGCCAAAGGTGTTTTTTATCGCGTTCTTTTAGACTCATAGTTTACCCTTAAACAATTGCGCATATTCTTTGACCACATTTTTATCAAAATAAGGTTCTTCATTAATTCTTCCTATCACTTTAACACCAGTCATTTTTTTTATGATGTTTTCCGTTGTAGGATGCTTATCGCCACTAAAGATTAATGATACATCAAACTCCTTTTCTTTTAAAAAATTTACTGTTAAAAGTGTGTGATTGATGCTTCCTAAATAATGTCTTGAAACAACAATGACTTTATGATGAGGTTGAATGATATCGAAAACCGTATCAGTATTATTCAAAGGCACTAATAAGCCTCCTGCACCTTCAATCACTAAATTATTGTCAGTTTTTGGAGGTTTTATATGATCTAATTCAATTGAAATACCATCGATATCTGCAGCGCCATGCGGACTCATAGGTGTTTGTAATGCGTAGGTATTGGGGTGAAATTTAGATTTAGTATTAGACACCAATCGTTCTACTTTTTTGGTATCACAATTGTCTAAATCACCTGCTTGTACGGGTTTCCAATAATCAGCTTCTAATGCCTCTGTAATTATAGCCGAGGCTACTGTTTTTCCAACGTCTGTGGATATTCCGGTTACGAAGTATGTCTTCATTTTAAATCAAATTCTGTATTGCAATCTTCACATCTATACTTATGTCTTGTATAAAATGGAAGTGATGAAAATAACACGCCAAAAATAAACCAGAATAATGACTTAACATCTTTTATGGTAGAAAACAATTCAATTTTTTCGCTCTTACAATTTGGACAATTTATAACATTACCTTCATCATCGACAGAATACTTCTTTATGGTTTCTAAAATATGCTGTGCTTTAAGCGCATCCGTAGATAATACTTTTAGTTTTACTCCACCAATGGCATTGCTTACTAAAGGGTCTGTATCTATAGTTAATTCGTCTGATAAAAATACTTGAATACCATCTGCCTCTAAACGCCCTTTTATGATTTGAGCCTCGGAAGAATATTGAAACCTTGCTATAGTTTTAAAAGTGTCACTCATTATTTAGAGCTGTTTTTAGAGCATTAATAACGGTTAAAATATCATTTTTGGTATTATAAGCATGCAAGCAAAAACGGATGCGTTCTTCTTGCTTTGGTACAGTAGGAGACAAAATGGGTTTTATATCAAAACCTTTTGCTTGAAGTTGGTTTGAAATAGATTTGACTCTGTCATTTCCAGAAACAACGCAACAGTGAATTGCAGAATTACTATCAATAAAAATAGATTGCAGATTGTTGTTCTTAACTTCTTGTTTAAAAACTTCAATATTAGTAGTTAAAGCTATTCTGTTTTCTTCTGAATATAGCTGCGCATAAGACGCTTTAATAGCAGCTACACTATGTGGAGGTAATGCTGTAGTATAAATAAAACTTCGGCAAAAATTTACTAAGTATTGTTTTAGAATTTTGCTTCCTAAAATTGCTGCACCATGACAACCTAACGCTTTTCCGAAGGTGATAATACGAGCAAAAATATCATTTTCAATATTTAAATGTTGAACCAATCCTTCACCATTTTTACCAAAAACACCTAAGGCATGTGCTTCATCTATAATTAAAAGTGCTTGATTTTTTTTTGATAACTCAGAAAGTTTTATCAAATCTGGCGAGTCGCCATCCATGGAGAAAACCGATTCTGTAACAATATAAATGTTGTCATACTGAACGGAAGGGGCACTCGAAAAGCGGTTTAGCATTTCATTAAGGTGTTCTAGGTCATTATGCTTGAACTTATATGATTTAGCATGACTCATAGAAATGCCATCGCGAATAGAGGCATGAATATATTCATCGTATAAAATCACATCCCCACGTTGCGGAACGCTTGAAAAGAGACCAATATTGGCATCGTAACCTGAATTAAACACTATGGTAGATTCACTTTCATGAAATTCACAAAGCTTTGACTCCAACACATCATAAAGCTTATGATTCCCAGAAAGCAATCTGGAACCTGTAGAACCATTATATCTAATATTGTGTTCTTTCAGTAGGTTTGAAGCGATTTTAAAAATAGATTCAGATTTAGAAAAACCTAGGTAATCGTTGGATGAAAAATCAATAAGGTTGCTTTGAGATTTCAAAGTTCGTAACGCATTATTTTTTGAACGGTTGTCTAGTTTCTGTTGAAGCTTTTTTGGAAGCATTTTCTAACTGTAAGGATATAATTGGTCAAAGATACAAAGACGATTTGTGGCATTGAAATATTCTTTTTTGATAAAAAATTATTGTTTTTCAATAATTTTATTATATTTGTTATTGTTAAACAATAATTTTATTTATGAAAACAATATCCATACTTAAAAAAATAATTACAGTTTATTATTACTTCGCAGTATTTGGGTTTCTATTTTTGACGATTGGGTTTCCTATTATATTTGGCATAAAAAAGAACGAGGTTAGTCTAGAAGAACCCTTGGAATTGACTTTAATGGATATGAAAATTGATGGTTCGGAAATGAGCCTAGGAGCATTTATAATAATGGTGATTATTGCCGCGATTATATTGTTTCAGTTTTTGAGAGGTATCCATTTGTTTAAAAAATCTTTACAGGACTTATCAAATGGAAATTATTTTTCAGCATTAGTAGTGAATAATTTTAAGAAAATTGGGCAATGTTTTTTATTATTTGGTTTTGGCCAGTGGCTCTTCAAAATAGTGGTACAATTGATAGTTACTAATGATCTTAATTTGGGAATAGACAACACACTATTTTTGTCTTCAATTTTAGGGTTGTTCTTTCTCTTTTTAAGTGAAGCTTTTGGGAAAGCCAGAGTAACAAAACAAGAAAATGATTTAACTATTTAACTATGACAAAAATAAAAATATTATTAGGCTTTTCGGTTTGTTATGCTATAATAAATTTCACTCATTTAGCTATGCAGGTGATTCTTTTTGACGTCTGGAAGAACCTAAATATCAAGTCGTCTGAAGGTTTGTTTTTTGGTAAATCAAATTGGATTATTCACAACGTATTATCATTCATTATTTTATTAGGTACAGTATATATATGTATAGCACTTTTTAGAATATTGAAAAATGGATATTTTAATGTAAAAACATCTAAAAGTTTTAGAGTTGGAGGCTGGCTTCTTTGTCTTGTTGGTGTTTTAGCTTTAATTATAGCGGTTCTAGATATGACAATTACAAATCATCTAGGGAATTTAACAACTGCACTAACAACTAATTTGTTGCTTTTTTTAATAGGCTTTGGTCTATTAACCATATCACAAATAATAAAGGATGGAACTTTATTGAAAAAAGAAAATGATCTAACTATATAATTATGAAGGACAATACACAAGTTTTAACTATAATCACCTGGGCAATTTTGCTGTCCTCAGTATCCATATTGCTTAACGACATGCGCGAGTTTGATTTTAATCAATTTAAAGAATTTCAAAACTGGGCAAGAACAGCAGATAAAAATGAATCTTGGTTTACTTCGCAAAATGCAATTAAGTGGAGCTATTATGCAATTAGTGCTGGTTTGTTCTTTTGGAGAGGCTACCTTATTTATGGGTTTTCATATTTTTTATCCATTCTAAAAGAGGTTGAAGTAGGTAATTATTTTAGTGAAAAGAATATCAAATATTTCAGAAAGATTGGAAATATTTTTATTGCATATACTATTAATATTTTAGTTTTAAGATTCCTTCTAGCAGCTACAAATAAGTCTGCCTTTAACTTTTTTAATGAACTAAAAACAGAATTTACTTTTTTAATTCCAGCAGGTTTAGCTTTTTATATTTTAGCAGAAATATTTAAGCATGCTAAAAAAGCTGAAGATGAAAACAAACTAACGATATAAGTATGCCAATAATAGTAAATCTAGACGTCATGCTTGTTAAGCGTAATATGAAAAGCAAAGAATTGGCTGAAATTATTGGTATCACTACTGCAAACATGTCCATTTTAAAATCAGGAAAGGCAAGGGCTGTACGCTTTTCAACATTAGAAGCCATTTGTAAAGCTTTAGATTGTCAGCCAGCTGATATTTTAGAATATATTGAAGAATAATTCTGTATTTTTAGCATTCATTTAAATGATAATATGCTATGAAAAATTTTCTGTCTGTTTTGATATTATTAATGTCTCTTGTAAGCTTTTCGCAAGACAACCATATAGTGAAAACTGATGACGGCCGTCGTGTTTTACTCAAAGCTGATTTCACATGGGAATATATAGATTTAGAAACCCCTAAAAATCAAACGACAGCAAATACAAGTACTTTAAAAAATACATGTAATCTTCCAGAAAATTTTGAAGAACCTAAGCTTAATGGTAAAATACAAGCGCAGCTTAAAAAAGGGAGAGCAACTATTGCTCATATTAAAAAGAAAGTAGCTAAAGATTATGAATGTACTATTGAAGATGTAACACTTTTATCAGTTTCCGAAAAGAAAGAGTCAGGTAATTATACATTTTGTGCTAACGGAAAGAAAGTATTTTATAAACGCCATGGACAGAAAATAATTGAAAAAGGGAAGTTGTTTTAATAGGCTATTTTATATATATTATTTCTCCTGCTTCTTTTGTTGCCTTTTTGTCTATCCATTTAAAATCACCTGGTATAGTGGCATCAAGCAAATCGATATTTAATAGTTCAGATAACTCAAAGGCTATTGTAAATGCATCTTTAATGTTGTATTTCTCATACAAATCCCAATGTCTATTTTTTTTATACCATAAGTTAATTTCAAAAGTGCTTTCGTTAACAGCAAATAGTGAGATATACTCTAATTTGGGCATTGGTTTCCATTTTCCATATTTAAAAACTCCAATAGTTTTCTCTCTTTTAAATAGTTTTTTTTCAAAATTGAAGTAGCAATTTATTGTATATGAAAAATAAATGCCGAAGAATAATAAAATAAAGATGATTTGGAAATAATCTATATGTCCCTTAAAGTATTTCTTTTCCCAAGAAAATTCCATGGTATAACAGAAGTGGATAATTAATACAATAGTAATAGTAAAGAATAATGATGCAATTAATCTAAGCCATAAAGGTTTTTGTCGCTCAATATAAGTTATGCTTTTATCCATTTGAAACAAATATAAATAAAACACCTTTGCTGAAATTAAATATATAAAAGGTGTTGAGAAAATATAGGTTTTGTAATTTTATACCATGTACGCTTTAGTTGATTGTAATAATTTTTACGCTTCCTGCGAGCGGGTATTTAATCCTAGTTTGCAGCATAAACCTATTGCTATTTTAAGCAATAACGATGGTTGTGTGATTTCACGAAGTGATGAAGCTAAAGCGCTTGAGTTGCCCATGGGTGCACCTATTTTTAAATGGGATGGTTTTTGCAAAACTAATGGTATAACTGTACTATCTTCAAACTATCCATTGTATGGGGATATGAGTCATAGAGTAATGACTATTTTAGAACAGTTTACACCAGATGTTGAAGTGTACAGTATTGATGAGGCTTTTTTAGAATTCAAAGGACTTGATCATAAGAATTTTACTGAATATGGAAATCAAATTAGACAACGTGTTTTAAAATGGACAGGTATCCCAACCTCTGTAGGTATTGCTCCAACAAAGGCATTGAGTAAAGTTGCTAATAAAATTGCACGTAAATTTCCTGAAGCTACAAAAGGGGTTTATGTTATTGATTCTGAAGAAAAACGTATTAAGGCTTTAAAGTGGATTAGTATAGAGTCGGTTTGGGGCATTGGTAGAGGTTTTCAAAAAAAACTAAAAGCTAAAGGATGTAAGAAAGCGTACGACTTTTTACAACTTCCAGACAACTGGGTTCGTAAAAATTTTGGCTCTACAGGATTTAAACTAAAAAAAGATTTAGAAGGCATTCCTCAATTAGAACTTGATGAACATACGACTAAAAGAGCTATAGCAACCACACGTAGTTTTGATTATAGCTATGATGATCTAAACTATATAAAGGAGCGTATTTCTACATTTGCTACAAGCTGTGCCGAAAAATTGCGTAAGCAAGGTTCTAGTTGCCATATGGTTTATGTAACGTTACAGAGTGATAGGCATAAAAAAGGTGTAGAGCAACATCGGGAAAGTAGAATAGTAAATTTACCATATCCAACAGATTCTAGTCTAATTATTAGTAGGGAAGCTGTTAGGGTTGCTACACAAATTTTTAAAAAAAATATTAAATATAAGCGTGCTGGCGTTATAGTAATGGGACTAGTACCCACAGATAATCATCAATTACAAATGTTTGATGCTGAAGACCCCAAACACAAACCTTTGATGAGTACAATTGATAAGCTAAATCAAAAATATGCGGACTATAAAATAAAGTTGGGTAGTCAAGATTTAGAGCGTACTTGGAAAATGCGTCAAGAACGATTATCGCCACGGTATACCACCAATATTAATGAAATTATTGTAGTGAAGTAATTATCGTGTATTCCACTATATTTGTCAATCAAGAGCAATTCATAAATGAAACAGTCTTTAGTAATTATAGTTTTTACACTTTTTACAACACTTATATTTTCTCAAGAAATCACAAGTAAAGTTGTAGATTCTCTGTACAAAGAAGATCAATTTTACATAGGAACTACCTATAATTTACTAACAAATAGACCAAACGATTTAAAACAAAATAGTTTTTCGCTTGGGTTTCATTTGGGCTATATAAAGGATATGCCCATAAATAAAAGACGTAATAAGTCTATTGGTATAGGTTTGGGATATTCTACCAATTCTTACATTCAGAATATGCTGATTCAAAGAGATAATTCTGATAGTTTCAATTATAGTATTATTGATGATAATACCATCAATTTTACCAAAAATAAATTTTCAGAGCATGTTTTAGAATTGCCTATTGAATACCGATGGCGTACCTCTACAGCTACAGATTACAAATTTTGGCGTATATATATAGGCGCAAAAATTGGTTATGTATTTGCAAACCGAAGCAAATTTAAAGGTAGTTTAGGAGAATTAAAATATAGCAATAATAACGATTTTAATGAGATTCAATACGGACTAACCTTGAGTGTAGGCTATAATACCTGGAATATATTTGTGTATTATGGCTTAAATCCAATTTTTTCTGACACAGCCCAAATTAATGGTGAAAATTTAGATATGAATGCTGTTAAAATTGGATTAATGTTTTATATACTTTAGAGCCATTTCGTTACTAAAATTAGTTGCGGAAATACGCCAACAACAATCCCCATAATTAATTCTGGATACGTATGCGCTTTTAAATGTAACCGAGATGTTGCTACAGCTCCTGTAATAATGCACATTAAAGCTAAAGTACCGTTGATATTAATACTAAAGTGAATACTTAGGGCAATAAAAAACATGAATACACCAGAAATTGCAATCATATGTATACTAGCTTTAAATTTAAAAAACGCTAATATTAAACACGTTAAAGTCGAAATTAGAATACCAACAAAAAAATAATAAAGTTCAATATAAGGATCAGGTCTTAGTATTCTTTGTATAACTAAAATCACTACCACTGCATTTAAAATTAATGGCAAAATACGCTCCTTAGTGCTCCTTAGATATATAGAGTTTACCTTACCAAGTGTTTTTAGTAAGAAATATAAAAGGATAGGTAAAACAATGGTGAGTATAGAAAGCGATACTAGCTTTGCCCAGATAACTTCCGTATCAATAAACCGCGGTGTTTTAGTAAAATAAAAAATAACACCAACAATAGGCATTATTAATGGATGAAAAATAACCGAAACACTTTTTAAGATATGGTGCATCATATCTTTTTTCTTAAACGAGCCACAGGAACATCCAATTGTTCTCTATATTTTGCTACAGTTCGTCTCGCTATTGGATACCCTTTTTCTTTTAAAATTTTGGCTAAAGCTTCATCAGTAAGCGGTTTCTTTTTGTTCTCTTCCTCGATAACAGTTTCTAGTATTTTTTTAATTTCTCTAGTAGAAACATCTTCACCTTGATCATTTTTCATAGATTCAGAGAAGAATTCCTTTATCAATTTTGTACCATATGGTGTATCTACATATTTGCTGTTAGCAACCCGAGATACTGTAGAAACATCCATATCAATTTCATCAGCAATATCTTTAAGAATCATAGGCTTTAATTGGCGTTCATCACCAGTTAAAAAATAGTCTTTTTGGTAATGCATAATTGCACTCATAGTTACAAATAGTGTTTGTTGGCGCTGTTTTATGGCTTCTATAAACCACTTCGCTGCATCTAATTTTTGCTTAATAAAAAGCACAGCATCTTTTTGAGACTTGCTTTTGTCTTTGGCATCCTTATAGCCTTTTAGCATATTGTTGTATTCTCTAGACACATGAAGCTCCGGCGCGTTTCGACCATTAAGTGTTAATTCTAATTCGCCATCTACAATTTTTATGGCAAAATCAGGAACGACATGCTCAACAATACGATTATTACCAGCATAAGAACCGCCGGGTTTAGGATTTAAATGCTCAATCTCAGTAATGGCATCTTTCAATTGAATTTCAGAAACATCAAATTTTTGAAGTAGCTTTTTGTAATGCTTTTTTGTAAACGCATCAAAAGCGTTATCAATAATAGTAGTAGCTAAATCTGTATCAGCAGTTTTTTCTTTTCGGTGTAATTGAATGCTTAAACATTCCTGAAGATTGCGTGCGCCAACACCAGCAGGGTCTAACTGATGTACAATTTTTAAAACATTTTCAATTTTATCTTCAGTAGTGTATACATTTTGTGTAAACGCTAAGTCATCCATTATGTCTGATAATGAACGTCTTATATAACCGCTTTCATCAACACTCCCCACTAAAAATTCTGCAATATCACGTTCCTCGTCAGAAAGTCTATAGGTGTTTAATTGATTTACCAAATGTTGTGTAAACGATGTGCCAGCAGCATAAGGGATAGATTTTTCATCATCATCGCTACTATAATTATTCGCCTGAGTACGATAATCAGGAATTTCATCATCACTCAAATACTCGTCAACATTAATATCATCAGCATTTATAGATTCATTATCATCAAAATCATCAGTGCTATTTTCAAATTCAGCATCAAAATCATTCTCTTTTTCCTCTTTACCACCTTCAAGTGCTGGGTTTTCTTCCAACTCCTGTTTTATACGTTGCTCAAACGCCTGCGTAGGCAACTGTATCAATTTCATCAATTGAATTTGCTGAGGCGATAATTTTTGCGATAATTTAAATTGTAAATGTTGCTTAAGCATGGTTATTGGTGTTAATCAAAGATAAAAAAAGCAATACGTAAACCAAAGGTCGTGCCAAACAATTGTATAGAGAAATTATAATTTGGGCGTTACCCTACGGGTCGGGCTATCCGCTCCAAGTCCTCGCTGCGCTGTGGGCTTTCCACTACTATCCCTAACGCGGGGCAAGTTTGCTAACTAAAGTTCTTAATCCGAACGTTTAACCAGTCAACTTTAAACTACTAATATCAATAAATAATTATTAAAACTCCGCATTTTGAGGAGTTCTAGGATAAGGAATTACATCTCTAATATTCCCCATACCAGTAACAAACATCACAAGGCGTTCAAAACCAAGACCAAAACCAGAATGTACAGCAGTACCATATTTACGTAAATCTAAATACCACCATAGCTCTTCTTCAGGAATATCTAATGCAGCCATTTTTTCTTTTAGTACATCTAAGCGTTCTTCACGTTGCGAACCACCAACCATTTCACCAATCCCGGGAAACAGAATATCCATAGCACGAACTGTTTTTCCATCCTCATTTAGACGCATATAAAACGCTTTAATATTAGCTGGATAATCAAATAAAATTACAGGACATTTAAAGTGTTTTTCAACTAAAAAACGTTCATGTTCACTTTGCAAATCGGCACCCCATTCATTGATAGGGAATTTAAACTTTTTCTTTTTATTGGGTTTACTATTGCGTAAAATATCAATAGCTTCAGTATAACTTACGCGCTTAAAATTGTTATCAATAACAAACTTTAATTTTTCAATTAACGACATATCACTACGCTCTGCTTGAGGTTTTGTTTTTTCCTCATTTAGCAAACGTTGCTCTAGAAAATCTAAATCGTCTCTATTGTGTTCTAATATATAGTTGAGTACATACTTTAGGAAATCTTCGGCTAAATCCATATTTCCAGGAAGGTCCATGAAAGCGACCTCGGGTTCTATCATCCAAAACTCAGAAAGATGCCTGGATGTATTAGAATTTTCAGCTCTAAATGTTGGTCCAAACGTGTAAACCTTGCCTAGAGACATCGCATATGTTTCTGCTTCTAACTGTCCCGAAACTGTTAAGTTCGTTTCTTTTCCAAAGAAATCTTTTGAATAATCAACCTCACCATTGTCATTTAAAGGTGGATTTTTATCATCTAGTTTGGTAACCTTAAACATTTCTCCAGCACCTTCTGCATCACTTCCAGTAATAATAGGTGTGTGCATGTAGTAAAATCCATTATCATTAAAATATTTATGAATGGCATAAGATAATGTGGAACGTAAACGCATTACTGCGCTAAATGTATTAGTACGTGTGCGTAAATGCGCATTTTCACGCAAAAATTCAAAAGAGTGTTTTTTTGGCTGAATTGGGAATTCTTCAGGATCAGAATCACCTAAAACCTCTAAATTACTAACAAGAATTTCAACATTTTGCCCTTTTCCTTGACTTTCAACTAACTCCCCCTTAATATGTAATGCAGCACCAGTAGTTATGCGCTTTAAAAGATTTTCATCAGTGTTTTCAAAATCTACAACACATTGAATGTTTTTTAAAGTAGACCCATCATTTAGAGCAATAAATCGATTTGCTCTAAACGTTCGTACCCAACCTTTAACTTCTACTTCTGGTAACTTATTTTCTTGCTTTAATAATTGAGAGACAGAATACAACTGCATATGTATGAATTTTGAACAGTAAATATAATAGTTTCACTATTTAAAATTCAAATAATAAAACCTAAAAATTGAATAAATTTTGAATTATTTTATATAAAAAGGTTTTAAACTGTAATTAACCTTGATTTTTAATCAGTTAAACCTCATTATCATCTTCCTCAGGAATAATATTAATTGGAGGTTTCCTTAAAACTTCTTTATTAGCGATACTTCTTTCTAAGGATAACAGTAAAGAAGGTAAAAGCAATAAATTAGATAGCATAGCAAATAATAAAGTGGCAGATACTAATGCGCCTAAGGCTACAGTGCCGCCAAAACTTGAAATAGTAAATACAGAAAAACCAAAGAATAAAACAATCGATGTATAGAACATACTCACTCCTGTTTCGCGCAACGCACCATATACAGATGGTTTAATTTTCCATTTGTTAGCGTGCAATTCTTGACGGTATTTAGCTAGAAAGTGTATGGTATCATCTACCGAAATACCAAAAGCAATACTAAACACCAAAATAGTTGAAGGTTTTATGGGGACACCAATATATCCCATGACTCCAGCTGTGACTAGAAGAGGCAATAGGTTAGGGATTAATGATACGATAATCATTCTCCCCGATCTAAACATATAAGCCATAAATAGGGATATTAGCAAAATAGCTAGTGACAATGAAATGGCAAGATTTTTTACCAAGTATTTTGTGCCTTTTTGAAATACTAGTGCTTTCCCTGTCATGGTGACGTCGTAACGCTCTTTTGGAAAGACCTTATCGATTTTTTCACCTAAATTCTCTTGAATCCGCTCCATTTTATCGGTGCCAATATCCTTCATAAATGTAGTGATACGTGCATATTGACCAGTGCTATCTACAAAATTTTTGAGTAAATCTACATCAGAAGTTGAGTTCTTCGCATACGATAAAATGAAACTATTCTCCTGTGATGTTGGTAACTGATAATGTTTTGGGTTACCATTATAATAAGCTTGTTTAGAATACTTAACTAAGCCAACTACCGAAATTGGTTTGGATAATTCAGGTGTTTCTTCAATAAACTCTTCTATCTTATCCATGCGTTTTAAAGTAGAGAGTTTCATCACACCTTTTTTACGCTTGGTATCTACCATAATTTCAACAGGAAGAATACCACTAAACTCTTCTTCAAAAAAGCGAATATCATTTACAAATTCAGATTCTTGAGGCATGTCTTCTATCAAACTACCTGAAACTTTAATTTGATAAATACCAATGATACTTACAATCAATAACACCACAGAAATGGCATAAATCGCAATGCGTTTTTGGCGTACCATATCTTCCATCCAATCTACAAAACCACCTATCCATCGCTTGTTTAGATGCTCTAAATGCCGGTCTTTTGGAAACGGAAGAAAGGTGTATATAATTGGAATAATCAATAAACACAGAATGAATATGGCTAAAATGCTCAACGAAGCAACAATGCCAAATTCTTTTAGAAGTGTACTTTCGGTTAAAATAAAAGTAGCAAAACCAGATGCAGTGGTAACGTTTGTCATTAACGTGGCGTTACCAATTTTGGTAATAACGCGCTGTAACGATTTTACTTTATTACCATGTAGTTTTACTTCATGTTGGTATTTGTTAATCAGAAAAATACAGTTGGGAATACCTATAACTATAATTAAAGGAGGGATTAAAGCTGTAAGCACTGTAATTTCATACCGTAATAATCCAATGATACCTAAAGTCCACATGACACCAATACATACGACGATTAAGGAGATAAACGTAGCTCTAAACGATCTAAAAAAGAAAAAGAAAATTAGGGAAGTGACTAGCAACGCTGCGATAACAAACTTACCTATTTCATCAATAATATTCTCGGCGTTTTTGGTACGTATATATGGCATACCAGACACGCGAATATCTAAATCGTAATTCGCTTCAAATTCGGCAATTTTTGGTTCTAAAATATTAAGAACAAATTCTTTTCTGGTAGATGTATTTACTAGAGATTTTTCAAAATATAAGGCCGTACGAATCGTTTTTGTGTTACTGTTAAATAAGAAATTATCATAAAAGGGATATTGATTAAAGAGTTCCTTTTGAAGTGTTTCAATTTCTGAAATACTGCTGATAGAGTCTTTGATGAAAGGCTCCAAAGCGAATTTTTCTTCTTTTTTGTTTTTAACTAGTTTTTGAAGATCTTTTATAGAAATTACGGCTTCAATAGCATCATAATCTTTAAACTCAGAACAAAAGGTATTCCAAGCATTCAACTTTTCGACGGTAAATAATGAGCTATCCTTTACACCAATAACTATTAGATTACCCTCTTCTCCAAACTTTTGCAAAAAGTTGTTGTAGGTGATGTTCGTTTCATGATCATCTGGCAACAAATTCGCTTCAGTATTACTAAAACGCATGTAGTCCCATTGCGTGCTGAAAAGATAAGTAGCAATGATAATTCCTATAAGAATAATGATTTTATTCCTAAGAATTAACCTAGCGGTAACATCCCAAAAATTCTTATTGAACAATTTAAACATGCGGCTTTATAAAAGATGCGCAAAGGTAGAAAAAACAATGCATTATAAGGTGTTTTGGCGTATAAATGTTAGAGATGTATTTTAAAGATTGTAATGCTAAATTTCATAGTTCTCACACTTAAATAGACTTTTTTGAAGAATCAATAAGAACTAAGGTTAAACCTTACAAGAAATAAGGTTTAGCCTTATAAGAACTAAGGTTTAACCTTAGTGTCACGTCATACTTTCAATTTAATTTTAAAGTCTAAAATCTTTGAAAATTATCTTATGAAAACACGTTTGTTATTCTTTGTATGTATGCTCTTTTATGGTAATTCACTTTTACCTCAAGACATGCCAGAAATTGTGCCACCTAGTCCCGAAGCTTCTTCATTAGCCAAGTTCGTGGAAGTTCCTGTATCCCATTATTCGGGATTACCTACTATTAATGTTCCGTTCTATACAATAGACTTGGATGGACTTAAAATACCTATAGGGCTTTCCTATCATGCCAGAGGTATAAGAGTAGAAGAAGTTGCGCCTAGGGTAGGTATTGGATGGTCCTTAAATTATGGAGGTATGGTGTCACGGCAGGTAAGAGGTAAACAAGATGACCTTTTAGGCGGTGATGCTAAAGGTTACTTGACCCAAAACTACTATGATACTTTTGAAGATGTTGAATCTACAAGAATTAGCGTATATCATGATGATAGAAATCGAATAGCAGATTTAGTACCTGATCAATTTATGTTCAATTTTCCAGGATATTCTGGGAAATTTATTTTTGACCAAAAAACAAAACTTCCTGTTGTTCAGGAGTTCGATGACATAAAGATTGAACCTCTATACAATAACCCTACTACTCTTACGGGAATAAGATCCTGGGTAATTACCAATAGTGATGGGTTTAAATTTCATTTTGGTCAGTATAATGGAGGGTCAGTTATTGCCAATAAAGATGAAACTACAAGATCATACGCTTATAATATCCAAGATGGACTACAGGATTTAGGAAGTGGCGGAGTGAGTTCAACTTACAACAGTTGGCAATTATTAGCTATAGAAAGTCCACAAGGAAATAATGTAACGTTTAGTTACGAGCTTGAAACCACAGATTTTTATAGACGTTCGTACGATAAACGAGAACTTACTGAAGATCCTACAGACCCAACAGATGATAAAACAACGTCATTCTTTTCAGATATTAGGTCTAAGGAATATAAAATAAAAGAGATCACCTTTAATAAAGGTAAAATTGTATTTACAAAAGATAATGTTGAACGTGAGGATATAGATAATGGCTATAGTCTAAAAGCAATAGAAATAAGAGATTTGAATAATCTATTAGTCTCTAAGTATCGTTTAAATTATAGCTACAGTCATGATGTAAATCCAACAAATGTAAATCCATTCATACTCTCTGATGACCCAAAAGCAACAAAGCGAATGTTTTTGGATAATATAGAAAAAGTTGGATCAAGTAATGGTACAGAGCCATTTTACAGCTTTGAATATACAGATAAAGGAAACTTACCCCACAGATTTTCCAATAGCCAAGATGTATGGGGTTATTATAATGGAGCAGCAAACGGTGACTTTCTCACATTTTTCGATCATGAGAATGGTAATATTGTAGATCGTCGTGTAGATACTGTAAAAGCACAGATTGGATTGTTAAAGAAAATTAACCTTCCTACTGGTGGGTCTAAAGAATTTGAATTTGAGGCTAACAAGGCCATGGTACCTAGCTATTTTGAAGACCTATACTACAAAGGTATAAATCCTACTACATCAGAAACAGCAGGTATGATTAAGGATACTACTCATTATGTGGGTAATAGAACTTACGAAAAGCCTTTTACTATTACTAATACTATAGCTGGCTATATGAGGTCAGTTGTTCAGTTTTGGGGGGACTATGGTACCTGTAGCGAAACGCAACAACTAACCAGCTGTAAATATAGTGTAACTATACAAGGCGTGAGTTCTAGTTATTCTGTCTTAATTTTTATGGGAGATGAAGATATTATAGCACCACCACCTGGTGATTATAAGATTGTGGTAAAACAAATAGGAGGTTTGGATAACCCATTAGACTTAGTAAATGGTTTTGCCGTTGATCTATCATGGAAAGAAGGTTTAGATCAGTCTGTTGCTATCTATAGCGGTGGTAATCGCATAAAAAAGACCATACTCAACAATAATGGTAACGGTACAATAGAGCGCTCATACGAGTATTTAGATACATTAGGAGTTACTAGTGGTTTACTTTATGCCTTACCTAGTTATTACTTTGTTCAGAAATTTGTACCACCAGGAGGGCCCTGGAAAATAGATCCATATGGTGCGCGTCCGGGAAGCCCATTAAGTTACGAACAGGGAAATCATGTGGGCTATAGCCATGTTACGGAATATATTAATGGAAGTAGTGTAGGAGAAGGTGGGAAAACCGAATACACCTTTACCGCAATACCAGATGGTGGTACGTTTTATCAATTACCCTATACAGTATCTATGGACAACGAATGGATGCGTGGTAAGCTTTTAACGTCTAAAAGTTATAAAAAAATTACTAGTGGATACGAACTACTAAGTGAAACTGAAAATACTTATAAATATGCTAATGTTTTAGGTTTTTTCAATCTTACTGATCCACCTTTGCCTCCTCAAGCAGATGATTTATATTATTTGAGTAACGATCTTCAGTTTCACAGGCCATTAATAGTGTTTTCACAAGGCGCAGACCCTTTAGATCCTTTATCTTGGAATCATAATGATTACAAGGTGTATAATCTTACTGGTGGCACACAACATTTGTATTCATCTAAAACAACCTCATATTACAATACGCAACCTGTTGTTTCAGAAACACAATATTTTTATGATTATACCAACCATTATCAGCTTTCCCGATCAAGAGCCTTTACCAGCACATCAGATGCCATAATTACTAAATACTTTTATCCTGATGATGTTGATACTGTTAGTGCTTTAGATGCTGATGATTTAACAGTTCCTGAAAAAGATGCCATAGATGAACTTAAATTAATGCATAGAAAAGCAGAAGTTGTTCAAACTGAGATTTATGAAGATGATGATCAAGATGGTTCAACAGATGCTGACGAACTTATAAGTAGACAACGCACTAATTATAAAGAATGGCCAACAATTAATCTTGTTTTACCAGAATACATTCAAACAGCAAATGATGATACAAATCCTTTAGAGGATAAAATACAGTTTCATGAGTACTACAATAATGGTAATATTAAGGAAGTATCAAGAAAAGATGGTACAACTATAGTTTATATCTGGGGTTATAACGAAGAGTATCCTATCGCAAAAATTGAAAATGCTACTTACAGTCAAGTATCAAGTCAAGTTGCAAATTTACAAGCAAAGTCAGATCTAGATAATGATACCTGTTTGGACTCTGGCAGCTGTGATGAAAAAAACTTACGAACCGCTTTAACTACGTTAAGAAATTCGGTACCAAATGCTATGGTAACTACCTATACTTATGATCCTTTAGTAGGAGTTACCAGCGTTACAGATCCTAAAGGCTACATCATGTATTACGAATATGACGAGTTTAACCGATTAATAAATGTAAAGGATGCCAGTGGCTACCTATTAAGCGAAAACGAATATAACTACAAACAATAAATTAAAGATACCATGAAAAAAATCATATGTACCTTAGTGGCTATTTGTTCCATATCTTTAATGTTTGGACAAACGACTACCGAAAATTATATTAAGAATACTACTTACAGAACTGAAACAACTACAGGTAGTGTTAACGACAATCAAAAAATAGAAACTGTTACCTATTTTGATGAGTTAGGAAGACCTACGCAAAGTGTGGGTGTTAGGGCTGGAGCAGACAAACTAAATAACAACCTAATAGATTGGAAAACCAATTGGACTCTGGGAAGTGGATCAGCACCCTTTTTTCCTCAAAATGGCG
Source organism: uncultured Flavobacteriaceae bacterium (assembly GCA_947502975.1). Lineage (GTDB taxonomy): Bacteria > Bacteroidota > Bacteroidia > Flavobacteriales > Flavobacteriaceae > Jejuia. The sequence goes on along the minus strand of CANNBV010000004.1, from coordinate 245,137 downwards.
CCACTTCAGAAAATGAAAGAATTAATGGCACCGACCCCTATGGCAACCAATCTATGTTGTGGCGCTGTGGTAATGAGCCCGATAATGGTTCGGATGGTGGTTGGAATACCCGTTATATGGCTGTTGACAATACACAAACCTATAGATATTCTGTATGGGTAAAACGTACAGGCTCTCAAGATGGCAGAACTTATCACGGTACCCAAAACGTCAATAATTTGAATGGTTCTGCCAATGGCAATCCCTATTTTTGGAATGGTGATCTGCCTAACTTAGATCAATGGTACTTATTGGTGGGGATTGTACATCCACATACTTACTCAGGTGGAAATTCAGGCATAAGTGGTGTTTATGATACTAATGGCACTAAAATTGCAAGTATCACTGAATTTAAATGGCGTAGCACTACTACTACATCACGCTTTAGAAGCTATTTGTATTATGCCACAGACACTAATGTAAGACAGTATTTTTATGACCCGATATTACAGCGTATAGATGGAAATGAAGCAAGTATAAGTGAACTTGTTGAAGGTCATGTAGGGAAGGATGTAGTTACACATGTAGACTATGATGTGTTTGGTAGACAAGACAAAGACTATCTACCTTATGCTACATCAACTAATGGAGGGTTGCATAGAACAAATGCTTTAACCGCCACCAATAGTTATTATTCCTCAAAATATTCTGAGGATATCAATATATCTGCTCCTAATCCATTCTCACAAAAAGAATTTGAGAATTCCCCACTTAATAGGGTTTTAAAACAAGCAGCACCTGGAGAGGATTGGAAACTTGGTGAAGGCAATGAAATTGAGTATGAATATAGTACAAATACTAATATCGAAGTAAGGCTATATGAAGTTAGCTTAACTAAAGATGTTGATAATAATGTAATTACATATATCCCAACTTTAGTTTTAGATACCAGTACAAGTAATAACAACGGGTATTATCCAGCCAATTCACTCTATAAATCTATTATTAAAGATGAAAATCATGATGGTAGTAGTACCAAAAATAGAACTACAGAAGAGTTTAAGGATAAAAAAGGACGTGTAGTATTAAAACGAACTTATGCAGATGTTGATTTAAATGATGATGGAGATACTAATGACACTGGGGAAACAGAAGTGTCTCATGATACGTATTATGTATATGATAAATTTGGCAATTTAAGCTATGTCTTACCTCCAAAGGTAGAAGCACATATTGACAAACCATTTGAAAATGGAATGTTGGATGGTGATAACGAAATGAATGAACTTTGTTATAAGTATTTATATGATGAAAAGAATAGACTAATAGGAAAAAGGATACCTGGTAAAGCATGGGAATATGTAGTTTACAATAATTTAGATCAACCAATAATGACCCAAGATTACTATTCTTGGAGCGCTGGAAACCATGGAAATGGTGGTTGGAATTTTACTAAGTATGATGCTTTTGGAAGAGTTGCTTACTCAGGGCAATATAGTGTGTATAGTATGAGTTTAGATTATTGGTATACTACATACCAAAATAGTGCTAATTCAGCTAGTGTAAACTACGAAACAAAACTATCATCTAGTCCTAGTAATTTGGGAGGAACTACAGTTTATTATACGGATAATGCATATCCTAACAATCTAGGAAATGGTTACAAAGTACAAACTATAAATTATTATGATGATTATAACTTTGATATAGGATCTGGAACTCCTGAAACTTCTGGTGGGATAACCCCAATTACAAATCCAAAAGGACTACCTACAGGTAGTAAAGAAAGGGTTTTAGGAACCAATCAGTGGATAACTACAGTTACCTATTATGATGATAAATCAAGGCCTATTTATATTTATAGTTATAATGAATATTTGGGTACTACCGATAAAATTAAAAATGAATATGATTTTACAGGTAATATTTTAAAAACAACAACAACCCATGCAAAAGCAGGACAAAGTACCGTTACAATTTTCGATTATTTTACTTACGATCATGTTGGACGCTTACTCACCCAAAAACAAAAAATAAGTAGTTTAGCGGAAGAGACCATTGCACTAAATCAATATGACGATTTAGGGCAACTTATTAGTAAAGGTATAGGTGGTAATACCACACAAGGCAGACTGCAAAATATAGATTATACCTATAATGTGAGAGGTTGGCTAAAACAAATTAATAACCCTGCTACTTTGGGTAACGATTTATTTGCCTTTAAAATGGGTTATAACGAAGGGGCAAACCCATTATATAATGGCAATATAAGTTCAACCCAGTGGAAAACTGCAAATACAGATAATAGTTTAAAAACATATAATTACCAGTATGATGCACTAAACAGAATTACATCGGCTGTTGATAATTTAGACCGTTACAGCCTTAGTGATGTATTTTATGACAGAAATGGAAATATAAAGCGGTTAAAACGTAAAGGCCATATAGTAGCGCAACCTGTTTCAACCAATAGCTCACATTTCGGGGTTATGGACGATTTAAGATACACCTACCAAAACAACAGTAACAAATTGATGAAAGTCGAAGATGTAGCTCCAGTTGATGCTTTTGGATATAAGGACGATGCAGTTAATCAGGCCCCCGATACTGCTAATGATTACTCATATAATAATGGAGGAGCAATAGAAATTGATGAAACCAAAACCTTGGTTTTTTGGAAGTATAATCACTTAGGATTACTAGAAGAGGCAGTGAATTATTCAAATGGCGGAACAATTCAGTATATTTACACTGCCACAGGTGTAAAACTAAAAAAAATAGTTAGCACTGGTACAACAACAGAGTATGCAGGTAATTATGTATATGAAGATACAGGCTCTGGAAGTTCATTGAAATTCTATAACCACGCCGAAGGTTATGTAGATGCTAGTGGTAGCGCTCATGAGTATGTATACCAATATAAAGACCATTTGGGGAATGTACGTTTAAGTTATTCTGATACTGATAATGATGGGGTTGCCGAAACCTCTGAAATCCTAGAAGAAAACAATTACTATCCTTTTGGGCTTAAACATAAAGGGTATAATAGTAACACTACATCGCATTTAGCCTTAAAATGGAAGTACAACAGTACAGAGTATGAAGAGGCTTTAGGATTAGACTTATATGAAATGGATGTAAGAAGCTATGACCCAGCAATTGCAAGGTTTACTTCTATTGACCCAGTGACGCATCATAGTATGTCCCCGTATTTGGCATTTGATGGCAACCCTGTATATTGGGCAGACCCTAGTGGTGCTAATTCAGAAAATTTAATTGCAAATATTTGGAATACTGGTATTCAAGGGACTTGGTATAGTAAAGGTAACGGTGGTTTTTCTACAACTGACCCTAATAAAGATAAGGACAAAAAGAAAAAGAAGAAAGATAAGCCAAAAACCATGGCTGATGCTGGTTCATTTTATGCTAAAGCATATACTATTACCGGAGGTGGTATGGTAGCTGCATTAGATGGTAGAGACCCTTATAATCCTACTCAAGCCGATGAAGATGAAGCGGGAGATGCTTTCATGAGTGCAGTTTTATTTTTTTCCGGAGAATGGGCTGTCGTAAAAGTATTGCAAGGAGGGGTCTGGGTTTATAGAACCATTCAGCTAGGTCGAGCAGCTAAAGCAACTATGGCAACTTCTAAGTTTGTTAAATTGCTTCAACCACTTGATGAGCTTGATGAAGCCGTCACACTTTACAGGGGAACAACAGGTTCTGAAGCTGGTTCTGCATCCATATTTTTAACCGATAATGCAGCTGTTGCCGCAACTTATATTAAAAATGGAGGGCAAGTAGTTTCTTATAGAGTTAGTCAATATGCTCTAAAGTTTTTAGAGCAATCGGGAACATTAAACCTACTAAAAGGTATTCATGGAGCTGCGGGAAAAGTTAGTACTGAGTATCAATTTATAGGTAAAGAATTAGTAGAGGCGTTAAATAAATTAGCAACCCCATTAAAGTAAAATAATGTTTAATAAAGTGAAAAATACTGTATGTTGTTCTAAAATGGAGGGCTTATATAAAGCACAATCTTCATATGGAATAAATTTTAGAGTGATTAAAAACTCTACTAGGTTTATTGAGGAAAGTAAAAAAAGAGAAGTTTTTATAGACTCTAATGAATATAGATATGTTTTAACAGATGGATACTCTGGAAAATTATCTTCTGAAGAAACAAAGATATTGTTTATTGAATATTGTCCATTTTGTGGAAAAAAATTAGAAAAGGTTTTTAAATCAGATACTCAAATTAATGAAACTAATCATGATTGGTGAGTTGATTTTCAAAACCCCCTGCTGGCCCCCTGCTGGCGCTAGTATGCGTACTGGCTACCCCTGCTGGCGCTAGTATGCGTACTGGCTACCGCTAGTTTTAACTAGTGGCGGTAAGAGTAAGAAAAACAAAAGCTATTCTAATTTTAGAGTAGCTTTTGTATTTTTAAGTATTGATATTGACAAAGTATTGTGGGCACTAGTTGCAAACTAGCGCCAGCGAGGGCGCTTTTTGGACATGAAATAGACCATGCTACTCCAGAAAACGTTTATTTAGATTACCTTAAAAAAGATGTTGAAAAAGGACCTAGAGAAAAAAACAGGGCAATACTAAAAGAAATTAATGATAAAAAGAAAAAATAATGAAGCAAAAAATAGTAATTTTCATTTCGGTAATTCTTATACCTTTAGTTGGGTTTACTCAAAATAAACATAGGGATTCCATCTCAATGATTGGAAGTATTGATAAGACAAATCAAAAAATTATTGTAAATTTTCTAATAGAAAAGGGAGAACTAAAAAAAGAGAGAACTTTTGAAGAAAATCTAAAATATCTAAGGGTCACAAATATATTTGGAAAAGATTGTAGTGATGATGATGAAGTCTGCATTATCGAATCCTCTTCCTCTCACAATAATGAATTTATTTTTTTAAAAGATAAAAGTATTTTATCTATTTTCAGTCTCAGTGATTTACAAACTGGTTTAAATGGGATTTTACAACTTGCCTCTAAAAAAAGAATGGATGACAAAAGATTATCAAAATTGGTTTATAGATTATTGGAATTACATGCAAGAAAAACTGGTAACACTCTAAATTAGTTGATGACTTGATGTAAATCTAAACGCATAAATTATCCATTCCATATCACACACCCAATAAATCATGATATGGTAATCATAATGAAATATGACATAAACAATAATATTCATGTAAGCTAAAAGAAGAAAAGGCGAGTGTACTTAATGTGTGCCCCCAGCTGGCGCTAGTATACGTAACAGCTACCGCTAGTATGCGTAACAGCTACCGCTAGTTTGTAACTAGTGGCGGTAAGAGTAAGTAAAACAAACAAAAGCTATTCTAATTTTTAGGGTAGCTTTTGTATTTTTAAGTATTGATATTGACAAAGTATTGTGGGCACTAGTTACAAACTAGCGCCAGCGAGGGGAAAAATAGTTGCTGATTAGTCAATCAGAAATTATAAAAAATTCACTAATTATGAAAAAATATTTAAGAATTACCATTTATTTTTTAATAGCTATAGTTTTATTACTTGGTTTAATTTTAATGTTAATTGATAACGGGTTATTTAATATGATTCCTTATTCAATTCATAATTCTTATTTTAATGAAGTTATTGGTGAAAATATCTTTATTAAGATTTTTAGAATTATATTTTTTTCTTTGATATGTTTTATAACATATAAATTATATAATGAAATAAAGAGAGTAAAAAAATATAATTGAGTTGCCCGCCCCAGCTGGCGCTAGTATATCAAAGTAACGGCTACCGCTAGTTTGTAACTAGCGCCAGCGTTTGCTGTAAAAAACCAACTATAAAGTCAAATTAAAAGTAAATTTAAAAGCAATATTATCAGCAAAGCTTGGTAAATGATAACCACCATAACGATAGGTGAAACTTAAGCCAAAACCAAAGAGCAGTTTGTTAATTTCAAAACCAGATTCAGTATAGCCTTTACGTAAAGACCCAAATGTGACATTTTCGTGTCGTTCAGGATTGTCCATATCACCAATGGCAAAGCGAGAAATAAGTACGAGCTGAGGTTTAAAACGTTGCGAAATATTAAAAGGTTTTAGAAAATGCTTAAACTGTGCTGTGGTAAACTTGTCTGAGAAAAACTCATTAAAGTACATGGTTTCAAAACTCGTAATACCAGCAACTGAAAAACGTTGTAGAATTGTTTCTTTAGTAATATTGTTGGGGTAAGCATGATACAAATGTGTTAGAGGTGTATCACCTTGTGCAATACCAGAAACGACAGTTATTTCTGAAAGACTTTTGTTTTTATGTTCAATTCTATGAAGCGTTTTAAAATCTAGTTTTGAAAAATTGAAGTCGCTTTTAAAAACATTCTTAATACTCTTGGTGTACTGTAATGAGAACTTGGGGAACGTTTCTTTAATGCTTTGCTGTGTATTAAACGGACTCCATTGCAATGAAGCTATTGCAGTACTAAATTGAAACTTATTAAAAAGATCGCCTTCTAAATTATAGATGTAATTGTATGTAGGCTCTACATTACTTGAAGCAAATTGTAACGCTGAAGACAGTTTAGGATCTATTGTATGTTTTAAAGTTACGGTTTGGGTTATGTGCCTATGGAATAAATCTATGTTTAGCAATCGTGGTTCGAAAAATTGAAAAAACCGACTGTCTGTTAAAAATTTAGAACTTCCTGTTTCTTGCAAATCATCAGTATAGGAAAGGCTTAGCCAAGTATTCGTACTTTCAGATAAACGAACACTCCCGCCAATACTATATTTATAAGCATGATCTCTAAAACCATAAACGGTATAGCCATTTATCTTAAACTTCTCTGAAAAATTTTTATTTGTAACACCGCCAAGTCCAGTTCTTAAACCTTCATATTGATTGTATTTTACTAAATATCTTAAATCAAAATCAAAATATTTAGTAGGGAAGTAGCCGTTGCCAAGTTGCTTCAAAAAGAAATTTTTCTTTACAGAATCTTGTTGAATTTCGAAAAAGTTAATTGCTGAATTTTGAGCGTGCACCAAACCAAAACAAAAACAGAAAATGAGAGGGCAAAGTTTCAGCATTAAATAAAAACTATGAATTAAAGAAAAAAGCGACGTAACTGTCGCTTCTTTTTATACGGTCATGATTTCTTTTTCCTTATTGTCAAAGATCTCATCTATTCTCTTAACGTATGAATCTGTCATTTCTTGTACATCAACTTCAGCATTTTTTTGAAGATCTTCTGAAACGTCGTCTAACTTTTTGATATCATTATTAGCTTCTCTACGTGCATTTCTCACACCAACTTTGGCATCTTCAGCTTCAGATTTTGCTTGTTTTGCTAAGGTTATACGACGCTCTTCGGTTAATGGTGGTACGTTAATGATAATACTTTCACCATTATTCATTGGGTTAAACCCCAAATTGGCTATCATGATACCCCGCTCAATTTCTTGAAGCATACTTTTTTCCCATGGCTGTACTGTAATAGTTCTACCATCAGGAGTATTTACATTTGCTACTTGATTTAATGGCGTTTGAGAGCCATAATAGTCTACCATTACACTGCCTAGCATAGCAGGAGAAGCTTTCCCTGCTCTAATATTTGATAATTGCTTTTCTAAGTGCTTTAAAGCAGCGACCATAGCTTCTTTAGCTGTATCTAATATAAATTGTAACTCTTCGTTCATTTTTTAAAAATTTAATTATCAATAAAGATTCAAAAATTGCGCCAAATTTAAATATTCACTTCTGTACCAATTGGTTCACCAGAAATAACTTTCAGTAGATTACCAGGAGTATTCATATCAAAAACAATAATTGGCAATTCGTTTTCTTGACTTAAAGTAAATGCCGTGGTATCCATCACTTTTAATCCTTTTTTCAATACTTCATCAAAAGAAATCGAATCGAATTTTACAGCATTACTATCTTTTTCAGGATCTGCATTATAAATACCATCTACACGAGTACCCTTTAAAATCACATCCGCTTCAATCTCAATGGCGCGTAACACAGCAGCCGAATCTGTGGTAAAATAAGGATTTCCAGTGCCACCACCAAAAATTACTACACGTCCTTTATCTAGATGGCGCATCGCTTTTCTTCTGATAAATGGTTCTGCTACTTCATTGATTTTTATCGCAGTTTGCAAGCGCGTAGGGATATCAGCATCTTCTAAAGCACTTTGCAAGGCCAGACCATTTATAACTGTTGCCAGCATACCCATATGATCACCTTGTACGCGATCCATGCCATTGCTTGCGCCAGAAACACCTCTAAAAATGTTTCCGCCACCAATAACTATGGCTACTTGAACGCCTTTATCGGTAATAGTTTTAATGTCTTGCGCATATTCTGCTAAACGTTCTGGGTCTATCCCATATTGTCGGCTTCCCATTAAGGCTTCGCCTGATAGTTTGAGGAGTATTCTTTTGTATTTCATGGTAACTTTTGAAGTTTAGCAAAACTACATAATTTTTTTATTTCTTAAATCTAATGTTCTTTTGATTTTAGATATAAAAAAACCACCATTCAATTTTGAACAGTGGTTTTGTATGTTTAAGATTCCTGTATTCACAGGAATTCGTTTACCCTAAAGTAACTCTCTTGAATCCAGTAATTTCTACCTCACCATAAGAAGAAACATAAGCTTCAACAGTTTTCTTCTCATCTTTAATGAAGTTTTGGTTTAATAAACACTGCTCTTGATCTAAAGTGGTGTTGTCAGAAACAAAACGTTGCATTTTACCAGGTAAAATTCTATCCCAAATTTGTTCTGGCTTACCTTCAGCTTTTAATTCTGCTTTCGCATCTTCTTCAGCTTTCGCTATAACTTCAGGAGTTAATTGCGCTTGAGAAATAAACTGAGGAACATTTTTAAGTGTTTTACCTAAACGCCCTAATTCAATGTTTTCTTTCTCAATTACAGCAATTCTTGCTTCAGTTTCAGAGGCAACATAAGCAGGGTCAAAATCTTTGTAAGATAATGTAGTTGCTCCCATAGAAGCAATTTGCATTGCTACATCTTTACCTAAAGCTTCAATATTATCTACTACGCTAGAAAAACCAACGATTGCAGCAATTTTATTGATATGAACGTAAGAACCAACATAAGCAGCTTCTACTTTTTCAAAAGCGTTAATATCTAATTTTTCACCAATAACACCAGTTTGTTCAACTAATTTATCAGCAACAGACATTCCACCGAAATCAGCAGCCAAAAATTCTTCTTTAGAAGATGTCGTTAAAGCAATATCTCCTAGTTGACTCGCTAATGCTAAAAAGTTTTCATTTTTACCAACAAAGTCAGTTTCACAACCTAAAACAATAGCAACACCAACAGTATTGTCAGCATTTACTTTTGCTACAGCAGCACCTTCACTAGATTCTCTATCTGCTCTTTTAGCTGCAACTTTTTGTCCTTTTTTGCGAAGGATTTCGATAGCTTTATCAAAATCTCCTTCAGCTTCAACTAAAGCTTTTTTGCAGTCCATCATACCTGCACCTGTAGCTTGTCTTAATTTATTTACCTCTTGGGCTGTTACTTTTACCATAACTTAAATATGTTTTGAAATTGAAAAAAGTCGTTTAATTTATTTCAAAAGAGAAAGAATCAAACGACTTAATTATGTTTTAATACTGTTATTTATTCTTCTTCTTCGGCTACTACTGCTGTTGCTTTCTTAGCTTCTGCTTTAGGAGCTTCTTTTTCAGCAGCTGCAGCTTCTTTTTCTGCTTTACGTTCTGATAAACCTCCTGCTACAGCATCAGTAACGTGAGTTAAAATCTTGTTTATCGATTTAGAAGCATCATCATTTGCAGGGATTACATAATCAACTTGACGTGGGTCAGAGTTAGTATCTACCATTGCAAAAATTGGAATGTTTAATTTTTGAGCTTCTTTAATCGCGATATGCTCACGCTTAATATCTACAACAAACAAAGCACCTGGTAAACGCGTCATATCACTAATAGAACCTAAGTTCTTTTCTAATTTAGCTCTTAAACGATCTACTTGTAAACGCTCTTTTTTAGATAGTGTCATGAAAGTACCATCCTTCTTCATTCTATCAATAGCAGCCATTTTCTTAACAGCTTTTCTGATAGTAACAAAGTTAGTTAACATACCACCTGGCCATCTTTCAGTGATGTAAGGCATGTTGATAGCACTTGCTTTTTCAGCAACAATATCTTTTGCTTGTTTTTTAGTAGCAACAAATAAAATTTTACGACCTGATGCTGCAATTTTTGCTAATGCCGCTCCAGCTTCATCAATTTTAGCTGCTGTTTTGTAAAGGTTGATGATATGGATGCCATTGCGCTCCATATAAACGTAAGGTGCCATATTTGGATCCCACTTACGTGTAAGGTGTCCGAAGTGTACACCTGCTTCTAGTAGTTCTTTAACTTCTACTGCCATTTTTGTAATAGTTTACGTTCTGTTGAATTAGCAATGATTAAGTGGTCATTTTTAAAAATTCGCCTTAACCATTTAGATGCTAAACTAAATCCCGATAGTAAACATCGGGACAACAATAACTGGTTTTTAATTAATTCTGAATTTATTTCAGAAACTTTTGATTTAAAATTTGAAGTTTATTTGAAAGACACTTCGACTGCGCTCAGTGTGACAGTCCAAATAAACTTCGAATAAGATAATATTAACGTTTAGAGAACTGGAATTTCTTACGCGCTTTCTTCTGACCGAATTTCTTACGCTCCACCATTCTTGGATCTCTGGTTAATAAACCTTCTGGCTTTAGGATACCTCTGTTTTCAGCATCAACTTCGCACATAGCGCGAGATAATGCTAAACGTACAGCTTCTGCTTGACCAGTGATACCACCGCCATATACATTTACTGTAATATCAAAGTTGCCGTCATTGTTAGTCAAAACCAATGGTTGCTTTACTTTGTACTGTAACGTACCAGTTGTAAAGTAATCGGTTAAGTCTTTTTTGTTAATCGTAATGTTTCCTTTTCCTTTAGAAACATAGGCACGAGCAACAGCCGTCTTTCTACGGCCGATTTTGTGAATTACATCCATTTATTTGAATTCATTTAAATTAATTGCTTTTGGCTTTTGAGCTTCGTGTTTGTGCTCAGTACCAACAACAACTGTTAGGTTACGGAATAAAGCTGCACCTAATTTGTTTTTAGGCAGCATTCCTTTTACTGATTTTTCTACAACGCGAGCAGGATTTTTTCCAAATAACTCGGTAGCAGTTAAACTTCTTTGACCTCCTGGGTAACCCGTGTGACGAATGTATGTTTTATCGTTCCACTTGTTTCCAGATAAGTTGATTTTTTCAGCATTGATAACAATAACGTTATCTCCGCAATCAACGTGTGGTGTGAAGTTTGGCTTGTGCTTACCTCTTAAAAGTTTTGCAACTTTAGAAGCTAAACGACCAAGCGCTTGATTTTCAGCATCAACAACAACCCACTGCTTATCTACAGTAGCTTTGTTAGCCGAAATCGTTTTGTAGCTTAATGTGTCCACACTTATTTATTTTTCTGATTAAACATTCCTCTTTCAAAAAGAGTTTGCAAATTTACGATTAAATATTTGATTAGCAAATAGTGCGGGGTATTATTTTAGATAAATAAGCTGGTCGTTTTTTTAGTTGAAAATCAGATATAAAAACCCAATCATCTGTAATGTAATTTTACAAATAGATTGGGCTTAACCAAACTAAAAACATTATGATAAATTAGTTTTGGGTTTTAGCTACAAATTTTAGGTTTATGCCAACTGAAAATAAAAACGTTCTATCAGTAAAATAAGCGGGAGGTGTATAGTTATCTGCATAGGTGTCTAAAATTCTACTGGTCACAAAATTTATTTCACTATTAAATGGAAGACTTCCATTGGTTAATCTATTCAGTGGTAAGTTTACACCAAATCCCCAAGTTATACCCTTTTTGTGACCTGTAGCCCAAATACCTTCAAGTTTGTCATCTCCCACAGGTCGTTTTTCACGATAATATCCTAAACGTAATGCTATTAAATCCATAAACCAAGCTTCAGTACCAATACCAAAAGCAGAGTTATATTCATGATTTGTATTCTGTATAGTTTCTTTTGGGCCAGCAAGAACATCTCGGTATTGTAAATGAACCGCTAAATCTAAAGTTTTTGGCGCACCTCTAAAAAAGCCTTTGCCTTCAGTGAAATTTGGTTGTATTGCTACTGTTGCTTTATATGCAGCTCCAAAAGATAAATGAATAGGTAAGTCTCGATAATTTAAATTATCAAGATAGGTTTGCTCTATTCTGTTTTTCATAAGAGCGTTTACCAAACTACCAGCGAATCTGATGCGTTGGTTTGAAATGTTCTTAGCTTTAATAATATCTACTTCTTTTGTGTAAATAGCACCTGCAGACAATATAAAGTCTGAGCTAGTTACATTATTATCTACAAATCGTCCTATGAGATAGTTGCCAGAAACCCCAAATTGTAGGCCTGGAATAATAGTGTAAGCTGCACTTAGTGTATACGCCGAAGCACTTCTTTTTTCAACACTTTCATTAAAGCCACCTATTCTTGTACTCCATGGTGAGTTTTTTTCATCCCACCAGTTTAAATTACTCAAACCAACTATAAGTTTTTTATTGATACGATAAGAAACTCCTAAAAAAGGGTATTGACTGCCTTTGTACACAGGACTACCTAAAGCATAATTTAGATGGACATTTAGTTTTTCTTTTGTTAAACCAATAGTTGCGGGATTATAAAATGCATTCTCAATACCATCTAAAGTAATAGTGGTTAAGCCCATGCCTGTTGCTCTTGCACTTGAGGGTTGCCCATAAAACAAACCAGAAAGATGTGTTGGATTATAATAGTCTATTTGAGCACTACTTACTAAAGAAAAAAATAATATGAAACCGATTAAAAACGTTTTGAAATATATTTTCATGATGATTTATGTTTGATTAGTTATCAATACATCGACATCATGAAAAAATGTCATCATTATTTCATAAAACGCACAGTTTAATTAAAGACACCTCTCTTAAGGCGCAGCATATATTTCTGGATTTGGATAAAAAGCTGCAATCGCAAACCAATAGCTCATCACCGATTTTACTGGAGTTAGAGACTCACCTGTTCTTGGTCCTTCAATAGCCTTTCCAAAAACCGACCATTTATTGTTCTCATTGTCTGTAAAGAATACTTCAGAATTATTATCTGAATTCACTTCAAACGTTAAATTAGAGTAGTCTCCTTCTAACTCAAAGCCATAAATTAAATCAGAATTGCCATAAATTAAATAGTCTTTGTTATTAAAACTATCCACAATGGCTTTGCCATTACTAAAATCAGAAAATTGATATACTTTAGATTTATCTCCATCTATAATAGCATAAATGCGTTCTTTATTTGGTAATGCGGGATTGGTGATTTCTGGTCTAAAAATAAAACGGTTGTTATTTGTAGCATAATCGCCATAAGGAGATACACCATAATTTCTTGAAAATCCAGTTTCTAAACTTAGTACTTGAGTGTTTGGATAAAGTGATTGCCAAGTATTCCAATCGGTTTCTATAACACTATATAATTTTGGTTTTTCATTAATTAATACACCATTAACACATTCTAATTGAAGTTGTGACCAATTGCTATCTGTGTTTCTATCATACATAATAAGGTTTGCGTTATACAATAAACCAGAAACTCCAAATGTTGTTCTTTCATTATTTGAGGCACTTTCCCAGGCAAATGCTGTACCTGTTAGTGGGCAATAATTCAACGTGAAAAAGGAACCGTTTATTTCATCATTTATAACTTCATGCCAATCTAAAATAATGTGTGGATAAGCTCTGGCTTCACCATTTTGGACAATACCAACTATTAAATCATTTTCACTTAAAAAAGTAGCATCGTTTGCATTTATAAATTGAGGATTATCTATGGATGGAATACCATCTTTTCCAGGGCCACCGTCCCTTATTTGATCTACAGGGATATTCCATTCTGTAAACACATCTCCCGGATTAGTTCCAACGCTATCACTGGTTGTACTACACGATAATAGCATAAAAAGCGAAAACAGTAGTATGTAATTTTTCATAATATTTTATTTAAGATTCAACAATTTTGGTTTGGGTTTTAGTTTGAATAAAAAGCCGCTTGTAAGACGGTATGTGGGTGTGAGTTGAGTGCCATCTACATTACTATACAATGGCAATTCTATTCTAGTAGAAAACGTGAGTTTAGAGTTGATGTTTAGAGAGAAATCAGGAATAATAAATAACCAGTTTCCACCAGTATTATCTAAATCAAAACCATCAATTTGATCTAAATCTGCATCACGATATTTTAATGAAATACTTGGCGTGGCTATAGTTTTAAATAATGAAATCTGATCTGCAACTCCAATAAAAGCTTGAATTTCATTCCCAAATTTATAGCTGGAATTATTCAAATACGTATCATTAGTACCAGTGTTTCTAAAAATCACTCTTCCAGAAATAGTCATGGAAGGTCTAAAGTTTGGTTGTTTTGATGCAGAAAGAAAATACACAATATCCCAAGCGTTACTGCCAGGTTGTAAATCGGCATTTAACGTAATACCTTGGCTGTTAGTTTCTGTTGAAGATCCTAACGGTATTTTGGTACCTAAACCTAGTTCGAAATTACTATGCTTTCCTATGGTATTTTTAAAATTATATTTGAGCAGTACTAAGCCATCACCAGTTCCAGATGTTTTATCAAGATTTTCATTGCCAAATTGAGAAATATTTCTGCGTTGGTTCACCCAAGTTAGAAGCGTTTCTACAGATAAATTATTAGTGATGGCGTAGCTTGCATTTAACAGAATAGAATGGGTAATTCTTAATCTAGAGTTATCATTTAATCGTTCTGTACCATTGTTTAATGTATTAAGATTGTTGTGATCATAGTTAAGACTTAATTGTAGTGTGCCTTTTTCTTCCACAGACATACCAATGTTATTTGATAAAGGAATACCGCCAGAACAGCAGGTTTGTGCATTTAGGTAAAAAGCACAAAGCATTAATATTACTAAAGAGAACCTTTGTAAAATCATGACTTTTTCGATAACAACATTAAAGATGTCGTTACAATCATTGATTTCTTACTATTCTTAAAGGTTTACAGTGAAAAAAAGGAAATATTGACAAGTGTTTTTTTCGATTAAGAAGAAAAAGCTGCACGCTGTAATCGATCATTGATAGATTTGCCCAAACCAAAATCTGGAAAAACTTCAGCAATAATAATATCTAATTTTAGACTATCTAATTCATGAAGTGCATCATATAATTTTGAAGCAGCTTCGTTTAAATTTTGTTCTTCTGAAAGTATAATTTGATGTTGGATATTATCACCTTCAAAAGAAGATGAAAAACTCAAAACGCCGATACGTTTATCCGAATATGTTTTAAGGTCTTCAAGAATATTATTAGACAAAACTGTAAGTGTTCGTGGAGCATAATGTTTATCCAACATACCGGGCGCATCTGGGCTTGTCGCTTTTTTATTCTTCACCTTTATTTTACCAATCACAGCTTCTATTTGTTCTACAGCTATAGCACCCAATCGGTATATAATAGGATCATCGTTTTCAAAGCCAATAATAGTAGATTCTATACCATTTTTACAAGAGCCGCCGTCTAAAACCATATCAATTTTATCTTTAAAATAGGAGGCGACGTGTTGTGCTGTTGTTGGACTGATACGATTAAACGGATTAGCACTAGGAGCAGCAAGCGGAAAATCTAGTTGCTTTAAAAGCTCTAAGCTTAATGGATGATTAGGAATACGCACAGCTACGGTGCTTTTTCCAGCTGTAATTATATCTGGAATAGTATTTTTCTTTGGCAACACTAAAGTTAATGACCCAGGCCAAAAAGCCTCAGCCAATAATCGTGCTTTTTCTGGTACATGACTAACTACATTTGTTAAGTATTCTAAATTAGGAATATGTACAATAAGCGGATTAAAAAAAGGGCGTTCTTTAGTTTTAAAAATAGCTTTTACAGCTTTTTCGCTAAAAATATTCCCAGCTAAACCATACACTGTTTCCGTAGGAATAGCAACCAATTCCTCATTGTTGAGAATAGTTACTGCTTTTGATATGTCTGTTGATATGATTGACATGAATTAAAAAAACGCTGCAAAAATACGTTGATTTTCTGAATTATATGGAAATATACTTTGCTTTAAACCGTGTGCTTTTTTCTGTACTTTGCGGGAGACATATGATGCATTTCACCAAATTTTTTAAAAAAGAATGGTAATGATTCATATCCACAAGCAAATCCAATTTGAGATACAGTATCGTCAGAATCTATTAACATACGCGTGGCAATATTTATTCTGTATTCATTCAAAAACGTAAAAAAAGAGCGTCCCATCATTTTGTTGAAAAATCGTGAAAACGACTGTTCACTCATATTAACTAAATCTGCGACTTCTTTTAAATAAATCTTTTGACTATAATACATTTCTACAAAGTCATGTACTTTGGCAATACGCTTACCGTATTCTGAAGGTAAGTCATCTATAAAACTCGCTTCTGATAATGTATTGTGTTCACATCCAGATAAATCAACCAGAAGTGACAATAAGCTTACATATAATTCATGTCCTTCTAAAGCTACCAAAGCTTTAAATTTTGGAATTAAAGGCGCTACTTCTTTTGTGTTGAAAATAATCCCTTTTGAAGCAGTTTTAAGCATATTAAAAACAGGAGCTAATTCGGGAACATGAGTAAAAATACCTTTGTTCCATTGCACGACTAAAGACTTTGCTTTTCTGTTTTCATGAATCTCATTTTTCCAACAATGTGGCAATTTAGAACGCAATAGTACCAATTGTCCAGGCTTATAAGGCCCTACATAATCGCCAATAAATTTGGTGCCATAGCTTTCTTCAATATAAGTAAGCTCATGCTGAGGATGAAAATGCCAAGGCGTCTCAAAATTGGTTTTTTCATAAATAAAACCAGTAATGCTTTGGTGTTGTCCAAGATGTATAGGTTCAAGAATTGGTTTCATTTATACTCTA
Organism: uncultured Flavobacteriaceae bacterium; assembly: GCA_947502975.1. GTDB lineage: Bacteria > Bacteroidota > Bacteroidia > Flavobacteriales > Flavobacteriaceae > Jejuia. The sequence continues at coordinate 228,118 of CANNBV010000004.1, read as the reverse complement.
TTTTGTCGCAAAAATATCAAAATAAAATGAAACTCTACAGAATAGTTTATTTATATGCGAAAAAACGTAATCAAACTACTTATATTTATGGTAATTTTTGCAATCAGAAAACAAGTGATTCCATATGAAGAAAAGTGAATTCCCAGATCCGTTTGAAAAAGCCAGAGAAACAACTGGTCTTGGTGAAATGGACGATCAGAACGATCCGGTCACAATGCTACTGCGTCATAAAGATGTTAGAAAAACGGCACATAACTGGAAAACCTTTCAGTCTGGTGCTGCTCCAGGTAGGATTGTCATTCCATCAGAAGTACATATTCGCGATACAAGACAGATTCCTTTTGAGGTAGATCCGCCAATGCACAAAGAATATAGAAATTTAGTAGAGCCATGGTTTAAACGTCCGTTGCAAACAGAATATCAAGAGAAATTAACAATCCAAATAAATGGGTTAATAGACACTGTGCTTGACAAAGATAATCTGGATGCTATCGGCGAATTTGCACTTGTTTTACAATCACGAGCACTTACATTATTACTGAATATTCCATACGAAGAAGCCCAAACATGGATTTCTTGGGGAACACACGTGTTTAGAAGTGAAGACACAGCATTAGATGGAGACAAAGCTTCCATACTGTATGATTACATAGATGCCGAAATAGATAAGGCAATTGAGTATCCTGGCGACGATTTATATTCGGTATTACTAAATTCAGAAGTTGACGGTAAAAAGTTAACGAAAGAAGAAGTAAAAGGTGTCATGATCCTCACATTTGCTGGAGGACGAGATACTGTAATCAATGCCATCACAAATACCTTAGCTTATTTTGCAGAACACCCAAAATCTTTGGATAGGTTAAGAGAAGAACCAGAAATTATTGGGAAAGCCACCGAGGAGTTTATCCGTTATTTTTCGCCATTAACACAGATGGGGCGTGTGGTAACCGAAGATGCACAGGTATGCGAATATGCAGCAAAGGCAGATACTAGAGTGTCCTTATGTTGGGCGTCTGCAAATCGTGATACCAAAGTATTTGAAAACGCAAACGAGGTCGTTTTAGATAGAAAAATCAATCCTCATGTGGGCTTTGGGTTTAGTCATCATAACTGTTTGGGAGCTACGCATGCACGCCAAATTATGAAGATTTTAATTCTGGCACTCACCAAAAAAGTAGGCACTATCGAAATAATAGATGCCAGAGAAAATATTGAGGAACTTGGTGATTTTAAGCGAAAAGTAGGTTTCGATATGTTAAAAATAAAAATATTGGCAATCAAAAATTAATAGTATTTTTAGGTTTTGGGCGTTACCCACAAGGGGTCGGGCTTTCGGCAGTCGCTCTCTGCGAGGAGCTTCAACAAATGCCTCAATCCCTAACGCAGATAACGTCTACATTTAAAAGAAGAGCAATTTTAATTAAGTAAGGAAAAATAATAAGGTATGGCAAAAATAACATTTGTAACAAGCGACGGTGAGCGTACAACAGTAGAAGCAGAATCTGGAACAGTAATGGCACTGGCTGTTGAAAATAATATTAAAGGTATAGATGGCGACTGTGGCGGTGTATGTTCTTGCGCTACATGCCACGTATTTGTTGAACCAGAAGATATAGAAACTACAGGAAGAGCTAGCGATATTGAAGAAGATATGCTAGAGTTAGACGATAATGCGAACGAATATAGCCGCTTAAGTTGTCAGTTAGAAATTGACGATTCGCTAGACGGTATTGTACTGCAAGTAGCAAAATAGATGTTTTCATTTTATGGAAGTAACAAAAACCAAGACTTGTGTTATTATTGGTGCAAGTCATGCAGGGGTAAATTGTGCCTTTAATTTACGAAAAGAAGGTTGGGGAGGCGCTATTAAAATGTATGATGCAGATCCGTATTTGCCTTATCACAGACCACCATTATCTAAAGCGTATCTTACCAGTGATGACGGATTGGATAAGAATTTGTTAAAATCTGCCGAAGCATATGAGAAGGAAGAGATAGATTTGAATCTTGGAGTTAAAGTGAACTCCATAAATAGAGAAAATCAAACTATTGTTTTAGAAGATGATACCGTTACGAAGTATGATAAATTAGTAATTGCTACTGGAGCAAGACCAATAATTCCACCAATTCCAGGTATTGATACTGCTAAACATGTATTTCCATTACGTACAGCAACAGACGTAACTAATATCAAAGAAACATTTCAATCGCTTACTAGTAAAAATATAGTTGTGATTGGAGGAGGTTATATTGGTTTAGAAACTGCAGCTTCGTTAAAAAAATTAGGCGCAGATGTAACTATTTTAGAACGCGAAGCTCGCATTTTACAACGTGTAACAGCACCACTAATGTCTGATTATTTTAATCAATTACATGATGAAAATGGTGTATCTGTTTTAACGGGTAAAAACGTAAATGCTATTCAAGTTGAAGATAATTCTAATATTGTTTCTTGTTCTGACGGCTCAGAATTTAAAGCAGATATGATAATTGTTGGAGTTGGTATTTTTGTAAATAAGGAATTGGCAGAAGCTTCTGGTATTGTTGTGAAAAATGGAATTTTAGTAAATGCACAAACACAAACAAATGATGAAAATATTTATGCGATAGGCGATTGTAGCTTCCACCATAATCCTCATTTTGATAGATATGTAAGATTAGAATCCGTGCAAAACGCAGTAGACCAATCTAAAGTAGCCGCAGCTTCAATTTGCGGCAATACTCCAACTTACGATACAATTCCTTGGTTTTGGTCTGATCAGTATGATGTAAAATTACAAATGGTAGGCCTTTCTGAAGGTTATAATGAAGTGATTAAAAGGGAGGAAGCTGATGGTAAAAGTTTTTCGGTATGGTATTTTAAAGATGATGAATTGCTTGCTGTAGATGCTGTTAATAATGCTAAGGCTTATGTTTTTGGAACAAAATTTATTAAAGACAGCTTACAGGTTGATAAGGTTAAACTATCAAATTCAGATACGCCAATGAAACTTGGTGAGCTTAAGTTGGTGTAAAAAAGATATATAAGATGGTCTCTCTTACGGATCTGATAAACGGATGGACTCATTCCGACCGCTTGCACTTTTACACAAAAATCGTCAATACTGGTAGTTATTTTGGTATTTCTGACATGGTGAGTATTTTGGAACCATCTAAACTATCAATGCAAATCAATTTATATGACCAATAATGAGTTAGGTCTATTGGAGCAGTATAACTATTTGATAAATGAGACCATGGTTTACACCAAGGTCTCCTCAAATTTTTTATAAGCCGTAACGCCACTCTTCAGGAACGTATGCGTACGAGCCATCGGCACGACGATCAACGTAACCAAAAGAAGGAAAAGGAATATGAGTTGCAGTGATCGCGGTGCGATCTGTTGCTGCCATGTCAAATAGTGTCTTACGGGTTTTGATGGAATCTTCAGCACTGTAATCCCAGATGGCCATTGCTTCTATATCGGTAAACTGGATAGCAGCACTTATAACAGCATCACCAATGATGAGTAGACTTTCTCCTTCACTTTCAATACGGTAACCTGTATGTCCTGGAGAGTGTCCAGGCAGTGGGAATGCAGTAATACCATCACCCAGATAGGTTTCGCCATGGAATGTACTGATTCGACCGTCATAGGCTTTTTGCCATCCACGACCCAAATCGAACCATGGCTTCGAAATTTCTACAGATTTAGACTGAGCTTCTGCGTTCGTCCAGTAATTCAATTCAGTACTTGAGACATGAATCTCTGCATCAGGGATAAGCATGCCACCTTCACTCGTCAAAAGACCAGCTATATGGTCAGGGTGCATATGAGTAATCAAGACCTTGTCAATGTCTTCTGGTTTCAGTCCAACTTGAGAGAGGTTACCTGGGAACAGCCCCGCGTCAGGGCCAAACAACTCGGCAGCTCCACTGTCAATTAGGATAAGTTTTTTACCCGTATTGATTAGGTAGGCGTTCACGCCATTGCGGATGGATCCAGGTGGCTGGAAAGCCTTCGCCAAGTACCCATCAAGTTTATCAGCGCTTGGGTTGGCCCATATTTCATGAGCTAGGTCTACGTAACCATCACCGAGTACAGTGATTTCGTAGGAGCCTAGTTTACGTCGGTAGATCTGTGAGACCTGAGTACCAATCTGAGGTACTGCAGGACGGTTCGTTTTTTGTATATTATTCATAATATTTAAATTTTATCATTTGTCAAAATTGACCTTACAAAGGTATTTGGTACTTGAAAAGATAAATATGACAGATGTTAAGAAAACAGGTTGACACATATCAAGAAATGAAATTGACCTATATCAACAGGAGTTAGTTCATCGAGAATAATTACAAAAAAGATATTGAAACAGCCTTTAGTAATTAATATAAATTGACATTTAGTTAGGCAATTAAATCTAAAAGGAGAAATAAATAGTGTTCAATTAAACTTATATCAAGTACAAAACAGGAGATTGCATTATTAAAATCATAACTGAAGAAGGAGTAGCAGTAAAACGAATTATGAAATTTTATGGATAAGTCATTTAATATTTCAACCATAAAAAAAGATATTTTTGGAAATAGAAGGCCAAACTATCAAATCCAGAAATGCCAATGAAACTTGGTGAACTCAAAGCATTATAACTATTTTAAACCTTGTTTTAAAGCGTAATTTACTAAACCTGTATTACTTTTAATACCTATTTTTTTATGAATATTTTTACGATGTGTATCAATTGTAAATTTACTCAATTTTAATTGTTTAGCCATTTCTATCGAAGTTCTACCTTTCACTATAAGTTGTAATATTTCGGTTTCCCGTTTTGTAAGTTCCGATTGAGGTTTAATATTTTCTTTTGTGAACCAATCCTTAATATTTTCAGGTAAGTTTTTGCTGAAATAATATTCGTTTTTTATTAATGTATTAATAGCCAATTCCAATTCCTCTTTATCAACATTTTTAGTAACATAACCGTTGGCGCCAACTTCAAGCATTTCCGTTACATCAACTGCTTGATCGAACATACTTAGAGCAAGAATTTTTATATTGGGATAATCTTTGGAGATTAATCTTGTTAGACCAATACCATCTAGAACAGGCATACGAATATCAGTGATAATAATATCTGGTTTAGCACCATTTTCAAGTAATTTTATGACTTCAATACCGTTATTAGCTTCTCCAACTACTTTCACATTAATAACGTTTTGAAGTATAGATTTGATACCGTCAATAAACAGTTGATGATCGTCTGCTATAATTATGGAAATAGTCATATAGGAATATTTAAAATTATAGTTGTGCCGTTACTTTTATCACTATCAATAACAAATATTCCATTCATTTTTTCTACACGTTTTTCGATATTCGAAAGCCCAATTCCTGATCTACTTCTGCGAATATCAAAACCCTTACCGTTGTCTTCAACAATAATATTAAGTATGTCATCATCCTCAGAAAACTGAATAGTGGCTTCAGAAGCTTTAGAATGTTTGATGATATTTGTAATAAGCTCCTGGAGAATCCTAAAGATTTGGATTTCAATAGTATTTTCAATTCGCTTTTTCACATCAATATTATCGACTCTAATTTCTATTTTTTTTGTTTCTGAAATTTGACTAGCTATAGCCTTTGTGGATGGAATTAGGCCACTACTTATTTGTGCACCAAAGTTTTTGTTTTTTGAAATATTACGAATTTCATGATAGGTTTCAGAGATTAGCTTTTTTAATTTATTGTAATTTTTTGAGAAATCACTTTCGTTATCAGAACTTTCTAGAAATAGTTTTAATGTAGCTACTTTACTGCCTAAATTGTCATGCAGTTCAGCGGCCATTTTAGAGCGTTCTTTTTCTTGAGCTTCCAAAATATTGTCAATACCTTCCAACTCTTTAGCCTTAAGTAATCTATCAAAATCTTGTTCTTTTATTTTTAAATTTTGTTGCATAATAACGCGCTTGCGTTTGGCATTTTTTTGGAGAAAATAAATTGAAATGATAGTAAGGGATAACGCTAAAAGTGCGCCAACAAACCAATAAAAATTTTGTTTACGTTGATAATCTACTTCAAGATTCTCTGTTTGTAATTTTAATATTTCGTTTTCCTTTTTTTCTGTCTCGTATTTGGTTTGTATTTCTAAAAAACTTTTCTGATTTTCTATATTTAAAATACTGTCATTCAAATTATTAGATTTTTTAGCATATTCCAGTGCGTTTTTTAATTGTCCGATGTTAGCATAAGCTTCAGATAAATTATTATAAACACGTACTAATTGTTTTCCTTTAATGCGCTTTTCTGCTTTTTTAAAGAAAGATATAGCAGTAGGATAATCTTTGTTTTTGAGATAAGTATAGCCTAAATTATTCTGAGTAACTTCAATCCCAGATTTTAGGTTCAATTCATTTTTAAGCGTTAAGCTTTTTTCAAGATATTGTTTTGCTTTACTAGTATTATTTTCTAAATATAAATCGCCTAAATTATTGTAAATTATTGATAAAGAGCGTTTGTCGTTTATCTCTGTGGCCAATGCTTCTGCTTTTTTATTGTAGCGTAGGGCATTAATCGTATCACCATTTTTGTAATATTGGGTTGCTAAATTTGGCATTGCAATGAGTTGTAAAGGCAAAATATTTAAGTCCTCAAAGGATACTAATGCTTTTTTACTGTATTCTATTGCTTTAGGGAAAAGTTCTAATTCAGCAAAGGCACTGGCAATATTTAAATAACATTTGGACGCATTTAATCTGTCTTCAGTCTTTTCAAAAAAGCGAGCGCTCTCCGTCAAAGTAGAAATGGTCTTATTGTAATCTCCTTGGCGTAATTGAATGGCACCAATACTAATATTTATTATCGCAGCTTTATCTTCATCTTGTAATTCATATAAGATGTTTTTTGCATTATTGAAATAGTATGATGCTGAATCTAGTTGATTTGTAAAAAAATGAAATCTACCTAATTGATTATTCGTTTCGGCCAGTAGCGAATCGTTAGCTTTATATTGAAATGCTTTATGGGCAAAAACTAGCCCTTTTTTTAAATCAATACGTTCATGGATTTGTGCTAACTTAAGATGTATAAAGGCTTTTTTTTCAAGATTTTCAGTATTAGATAATACCTGATTTAGACTGTCTATACTTTTAGTTTGCGCTGTGGTAATAACATAAATTAAAAATATATAATAAGTAGCAAGTCTTTTCATGTTAGGAAGTTAGCGCATTTAAATATAATTAATTTTAATGTTTGAGTAGTTGGCAAAGTAAGATTTCAACTATTTCAGTACTTATAATGTTAATTGTCGCTTCAAGTTTAATAATGTATTGAATGGAATTTTTTTAGAATACTTTTTCATAATAGCTTGTGGTAATTTCATTTTTGGGTTAAAGTTTCCATACATGGTTATAATAACTTTTGATGCCTTTTTTTCAATCTCCCAATAACCACTAAACTCATCTATTCTGACTAAGTCTTTTTTATTTGAAACCATATTTGAAACACTTTTGAAGTCAACTTTTATATTGCCGTTTTCAAGTTCTTTTCGTTCTAAACAAAGTACATAATCTCGATTTTTAAAAGGCCATGTAGCGTTACAAACCTGATATAAATGTGTAGTGTTTTTATCTTCTTTAATAAGGCTTGAGTTTTTACAATTATATACCCAATTTTTATGATTTTCATAATCAGTTAGTATTTGTATTGCCTTTTTAAGACAAGAACTATCAATAGTTATAGCCCCTTTATATTCAATATGATTTTTATTGGATGTATTTTTTGAATACACAGATACACCTTCTTTACAAAAATTTAATTTGAATTCCTTTTGAGCACTTGTTATAAAAGGACAGCAAATTATTAGAGAGAGAATTATATGTTTAAGTTGAAATAGCATTTAGAATTAACAGCTGATTTAGTCCAAAATTAGGTGAGTGTTAATCGTATTCATATACCTAACATTAGGTATATGGATTTTTAAAATATGGAAATAGTTTTGAATTCAAATATTAAAGCTATTATCATGAAAATTAGAATTTTATTACTATTTATCACTCTAGGAATTTGTATCTCTTGTGATGAACTTGAAGAGCTTCTGGAAGATAGGGAGGTAACAGTTACCACATCGTATGTGAATACAATTTCAATCGATTCGCCTATGACAAGCAATCCAGACGACGACGTTAGTTTTCAAGCTGGTGGCGGTTTCGATTTTTTAAATAATGCCGATGTAGCAGAAGTTATAGGAACTCCAGAACAAATTAAGAAAATTGAAATTGTAAGTATTAAGTATGAATACAAAAACTTTAGCGGTAATGTAGATGCTAAAACTAAAGGCAGTTATTTCTATTTGGCAACCGAGTTTATGAATGGAGAAACCTTTCCTGTTCAAAATGAAAATGTTGCTGAGGCAGATCTTTTAGGTTCCGTTTTCAATCTTTCAGGAGACTTTAGTCAGGTTAATAGTTTTATTACCGATGGGAAAATATTTTCATATGTGTATTCGGGAAGTTTAACAGATAACCCTGCTGTTTTTAGTGTTGAAGTAACCATAACAGCAAAGTTAACTTTGGAGGTAAACTTAGATGATCTGTAAATATGAATTATATGAAAAAGCTTAAAGATATGGTTTGGGTTTTGGCCTTGTGCTTTTTGGTATTTGGATGTGATGAACTCGAAGAATTAATAGAGGAAGAGTTTGATGTGCAAACCACCTTTATTACAGAATTAGAAATAAATGTGCCCAATGCCTCTTCGCCTGATAAGGCTGTAGATTTTAAATCTAATCTGGGGTTTTGGGATTTTACCAAAGATCCAAATGTGGCAGAAGTTTTAGGAGATTCTGACGAGATTACCAAAATTGAAATCAATTCTGTTAGATATTTTTATAAAAATGTAGTGGGCAATGACGATGCTAATGTGGTTGGAGAAATGGTATTTTCAGTTGGACAGGATGGTGTATTCTATAGTACTGCGCAAACCAATTTGGCTCAGGCCGATTTTAATAATACCTTATTTACTTTAGAAGGCGATTTTAGTCCAGTGAATAACGCTATCACCCAATTTAGAAGTATTGGATTTTTCTATGAAGGGTCCGTGTCAGATAATCCAGTAAGCTTTATTACAGATGTCTCCATCACGGTTACTGTTACCATAAAACCAGATATTGATAATTTTTAATAATGCATGTACACATGAACATTTTCAAATCTATTTTTTTAGCATTAGTTTTAATTTTTTCACTTGTATCCTGTGATGAAGATGAGTTAGGGAATTTAAGGGAAGCACCATTTACCGTAATATTTTTAAATTCAGGTACCCAGTTTTGTAACGAGGCCCAACTTACCATCAAAGTTCTAATAACTTTTCCCAACGGAAATCAGGAAACCCATACGGTTAACCCGTTCAATGAATTTGAAAAAACTTTACCCTTGGTTAGGGATGGGGAATCGATAAATATAAAAGTGTTTTTTCCTTCTTCAGAAGATCCTATCTCGGAAGCAAATATCCCGTTTATATTCAACGGTGTTTCTGATGAAGCACTTGAGCCACCAGGGAATGAGTTGTTGATAGAATACTGCCATAATTTAGACAATGGCATACGTTGGGATACATTTTATGAATAAGTGTATCAACGTTGTTGTGTATGGTTAGTTGCGTGGTTAAGCAACTAATTTAGTAAACAATAACGAGCGCGAGAAAATTCCGAAGGAATTTTCCAAATAAGCACTTGCCAAAGCAATTAATTATACACGGTGTTGTTGTACAACGTTTTTACTGTATTTAATTCTTAAATAGACATATAATCCAACTAATAAAACTCCAAAAGTAGATTCGATTATTCTTTTAAGAATTAATTCATTTGCAAATATGATACTGCCCTCATTAACTGGCTGTGTTTTCAATCCATTTATTAAATACACGTCAAAATAGAAAAGTGCAAATAGAAGCAAAATTAATAAGAGAACTCTAAAAATTACAGATTTGTTAATTTTCTTTATCCAAAGCAATTGAGGTAATAGAAAATATATAAGAGGATACTTCCAGTAATGAAAAGATGTAAAATTGTTCTGCTGTAAAGGATAATATTCGTTAAGGTTATTTTGGTAGAAAAAGAAAAACACTAAATAAACTAATCCAATAACCTTTATTAATTCGTTCATTATTTGGTCAATTTTTTCACTTGAAATTTTCAAAAAATTTTCTTTTCGAAAAACCCAAATAACGCTCCAGATAGAATATCCGAAAAACAAGAATCTTAATATGATAGTTACTATTTCCAAATGTTGTACAACTGTAAATATAACAAACGTTGCTGACCTGAAGGGCAGCTATGTTTTGTTATATAGTGTTATCACCTATTTTAAATTTTTGTATTAGTTTTTTTGTTGATTCCTCATCCGCCTCAATTTTTTTAAAGAGTACATTAGAAACATGATTCGCAATTGGTTCTATTATTTCTGAATTAGCAAGTTTGTTTTTTACACAACCACTAAAAGCCGGCTCGTTCATTCGAATATTTATTGCAGCTATCAAGTTTTCTTTCATTCCTTTTTCAGAGATTTTAAATACTTCCGTCAAATTGTTTTTTTGGAAGTATTTCATAACTCCATAAGTTAACCCTTTTAACAATCCATCTACATGGCTTCCATTTTCGTGTGTGTAGTAATCATTAACAAAAGACCTTAAAAAAGGTTCGTCAACAGTATAGCCTCTAAATGCAAATGCAATCTCTATCCGAAAATCTTCAATTTGTTCATCAATTGTAGTCTCAAAATAGCTTCCACCAAGTCCTCTTAACTTTTCTATTTCCAGTCGATCACTGAGTCCATTTTTAAAATGATATGTTATATTACAAGTTTCATCTTCTACTTGATATACTAATTTAAATTTTGCCTTTTTATGTAAGTATGCAAATTCACTAATTTCGTGACCTACAAAGTTTTTATTCCAATTAAATTGGTTGCCCCAAATTTCCTTGTCAAGAGTAAAGTTAATCTCCATTTTAGAGCACTTAATTTCATTTTCACCTTGATCTCCGTTTAGGAAGACTCCTTTCGCATATTTTTGTTCATAGATACAATTGTTATTTTCATCGAATAGATTGATTTTAAATCTTTCACTAAGTGCATTTAGGGTTTGGAATTCTAAAATAAAAGGATTTGTTCTATGAGAATTATTATCCCATTTACTCCAATTATCAACTACAATAGATTGAATGTTGGTAACACTTAAAACTCCAGAATATGGCTTAGTAATTTCAAAAGAAATTGAGTTTGATTTTAAATCATTCAAAACATTACTATAAAGTCCTTTTAGAAGTTCAATAAACCCCTTCATATTTACTCGTCCTAAATACATTGAGGGTCTTAGACGAATATGTTCATTCCATTGGAAACTTGGGAGTTCGTCTTCGGTATATTTCTTTTTTTCTGTCAAAATTATATTCTATATTGGTGATAACGGTTCGTATATGGAAAGTTGCGTGTTTGTGTGCGAGGATTTTCCGAAGGAAAATCGGAAGCTAGCAAACAAAGCAACTAACATTGGTTAAGCTAAAATTAGCAATTTTATATACATTGTTGTAACCAGTTTTATTTCATATTTCCAATTTCCATGTGATATTTTCTACCTCTTAATTCAGTAAATATCCTGTGTTTTGCGACTTCTATTTTCTCTGGCAATGGTATTTTTTGAAAATCAATATTTTTGTCGGAATAGGTTAAGAAAATAGAGTCTTTAGAAATCGTTGCGATTCCTTTATATTTTTCAGAGTCAAACATTCCAAACCTTGTTACAATAAATTCTCCATTTTTTAGTAACACAAAATTGATTCCACCAATTTGAGCCTCTTGATAAGCATAAAGTTTCACTTCTGATTTGTCATATTCAGAATTCTTATTAGAACAGCTAATAGTCAGGTTAAAAATCAGAATTAATATGTAAATCCTATTTCTCAAATTGGTTACAACGGTTGGTATATGTAAAGTTGTGTAGTTTGTGTGCGAGGATTTTCCGAGGGAAAATCAGAAGCTAGCAAACAAAGCAACTCACATTGGTTTAGGGTAAAACTAGCAATTTTTTATATACTTTGTTGGCAAACGTTTTTAATTAATTTAATCTTTAATAAACTTAATTGCATTTACATTATCAAACTTTAAGAAGTATAGACCATGGGCTAGATTCTCAATATTAATAGTCCCATTATCAGAAACGCTCCCACTTAATATTACATCTCCTAGAGAATTATAGATAGTGTAATTTCTTTCGATTTCAATTAAACCCAAAACATTAATAAACTCATTACTGGGATTAGGGTGAATTTTTAAATTATTTATATTATAATCTTGAACATCAAGATTATCAAAACTGTATTTAGAGATTTTGTTCTTCTGAGATTCTGCAAAATAGAGTTCATTATCTTTTATCTCTAATTCTCCATTTCCAGAAATATCACCTAAGTATAAAAAGCCTCCAGATGCTATTGGCGGATTTTCATTGAGATCTAAACTAGTAATCCCCACATTATCAGCCTCTTTAATATATAGAGTATTGTTAAATATTGCAAGTCCAGTTGGTTTTAGCATAGTGTTACCTATAAGGGTTAAAGTTGGATTAGAAGCTGTAACATCCATTTTGAAAACGCTTTTTCCATATTCCTGATCTTGAAAGCTATCCCAATCTTCACCTATGTAGAGATCGTTGCCATCAAAAAGTAGAGAGATGGGTTGAAACAAAACTGTTGTAACAACATCAATTAAGTTTGGTGATGGTTGCGTTATATCTATTTTATATATGCTATCTGCAAACGAATCAGCTATGTATAATTCATTATCCTTGAAAGCTAAGCTATAAGGTAAGTATAAGCCCGATATAACCTCAACTATATTGATGGTTTCATCTGTTAAATCAATTTTGGAAATCTTTCCTCCATCTAAACCGCCGTAGTTTTCAGTAAAATATAGAAAGTCCCCGTTTATAGCCAAGCTAGTGGATCCTGATAAACCTGTATAGACAAGAATTTTTTCGGCATTAGGTTGTGCTACATCTATTTTATATATACTTTGTAGATTGCCAAAATATAAAACATCATCCTTAAAAGCTAATGATCTTGCACCAGGCGCATCTGAAGTAACAACTGAAACTTGAGCATTTAGGCAAAAGCAGAAAAAAACTAAAATAGAAAAACAATTAAATCTCATAATATAATATCAGTTTCGTTGAATGTTTGCCAACGGTCTCGGCTATGAGTAGTTGCGTGGGTTAGCACTTAACTTTGCAAGTACACACCAAATTGAAAATCCGCGAGGATTTTCAGAAGTAGGTGAGAACAAGCAATTACTTATAGCCATTGTTGTAAGCAGTTTTTTTAATTCGTTTGTAAATAACAATTGTCTTTTAGTTGGATTTTTTCTCCATCATAAAAGTCAATTTCCTTTTTTAAATCTTCAATGAATTTCAATTCATCGATTGGACAAATTTTGAAGAATCTTTTGTTTAAGATTAGTTCTCCAGTTTCATAATCGTAAATTGAAATTTGAGCATTGTTTTTGTGATTGTGAATAGAGTTGATTAAAAACCAATTCCTATTATCTTCTTTTTCCGCAAAAAATGCATTTTTTGGAATTCCGCCAACTTTTTTCACTAATTTTCCATTTATGTTTTCCACCAAAACATTAGTTCCATTTTCGGTTTTGATGAATTTCGCACTTTCTTTTGATATTAAATTTCTCAAATTTGAAAAATCACCAATCCCTCTTGAAACTTCTGAAACCTTAATAGACTTCCCGTTTTTTAAGAATACTAAAAGATTAATTGAATCATCAGATTCGATTCTATTTTCCCTTATGTTTTCCAAATCTAAATTCAGTTCTTTTTCTATGTTGTCGACTACTGAATATGGTCCAAGAATTAATAGATTATCCCAATCAAATTCATTGAAATTCTTTAAGTCTATTATTTCCGATTCCGATTTGAATTCTGTTTCAATTTTTTCAGTCAGAGAATTGTCCGAATTCAATTGGTTTAAGTATTCACAAGAAAATAAAGTCGAAAATATTATTCCAATTATTATCAGTTTTCTCATTTCTCAAATTGCTTACAACGGTTTGTATATGGAAAGTTGCGTGTTTGAGTGCGAGGATTTTCCGAAGGAAAATCGGAAGCTAGCAAACGAGCAACTACCAATGGTTAAACTAAAAGTAGCAATTTTTTATATACGTTGTTAGCTTTTAGTGCTTTTTTGTCCGCTTACTAATTCGTTCCAGTTTTCTATATTCAGAGAAGCAATTGTTCTTACGATTTATCTGTTTTTTTTAGTCCAAAAAGATTAACCCAAATAAATTTAAATCCTTTTTTAAACAATTTAGGAATTCCGAGTATTATTTTTCCGTATATAAATTCTATAAAAAAGCGACCTAAAAGTTCTGAAATAAAGTCTGTAATAATTTCAAGTATAATCACAATTTTAATCTAAGTTTAAATCAGTTTTCGATACAGCCTGTTTTTCAATTCCCCGAACTAGCTCCAGCATTAAAGCTAACGGTCTCGGCTATGAACAGTTGCGTGGGTAAGCACGGACATTTGCAAATACACGATAAGCTGAAAATTCCGCAGGAATTTTCAGGATAAGCCTGTAATAGCAATTGTTTATAGCCATTGTTGTAAGTAGTTTTATTCTGAGTATTATTACAAGCGCCAGACTTTTCCAGACTCTTCCAATTCATCACTTAACCCACCGTCAAATGCAATACTCTGCATTTGCCATATGTCTTTTGGTCTGTAGAATATGAATGAAAATCGAATAGGTTCTCTGTCATATTTCAACATAAAACATACAAGTTTATAATTTTCTCCTACACTTTTTTCTACAATCTTTTCATAACCATTATAATTACCCATTGATTTAATACCACTTGTCAAATTGAATTTGGTATTTTCAAGAGCCTCTTTACTTTCTTCCACCCATTTATTTGTGCTGAAAATGTTTTCTATTGCTTTTTCAGGGGACTTTTCATAGGTTTTGAAGAATTCCGTTGTGATTTCTTCTGTCGATGCTTGAGCTTTCAAAATATTTATAGACAAAACAGTCACAATTAATAATGTCAAAAGTTTAATTTTTCTATTCATCTTGTTTGTTTTTAAATTACTTACAACGTTTTGTGTATGGAACGTAGCGTGCAAAAAGACACTAAATTTTCGGATAAACACATAGCCGAATTTTTATATTTTGTTTTTAACTTTTCTGTTTTTAAAAGCCAAATTAAAAATTTGGCGGACTTTCTAAATATACACAAACCTTTCGGTTTAGCACTTATTAGCTATGTTTTATACACCGTGTTAGCTGCAGGTTTTTATTTCTGTTGTATATGAGGAAATTTATCTCTCACTAAATTCAGTTCGATTCCAAATTCAAGATAGGCTTTTAATCCATCCAGAACGGTTGTAAATCCACCTGTATTATCATTTATTGCTTGGATTAAATCATTTCCTGTTTGGTCAAATCCATAATTCTTAATGACAACATACGTAGTGTCATTTGACAAGGCTTTAAATTCGTAGTCAACTGTTGTCGCTGGTTCGCCCCATTCAGTTGATATTTTTTCATTTTCTATAATGTCTTTTACTGATACCTTTGTTGAGACATTATACATTTCCCATTGCCAAGTTATAGTGCTCCCTTTTTCAAGTTTTCCACTTGATTTGGTAAACCAAAATTTGGTTGTTATTTCTGGGTCAATAAAAGCTTGAAAAACCTCCGAAATGGGCTTTTTAATCATCATTTGACATTCTACCATTGGTATATGATTTTCTTTCATTTTAAAAGTCATATTTTTTGCGCTGTTCAACTTGCAGCCAACGGTCTCGTATAACCGTCAGTTACGGGTTAATATGCGTTAATTTTCGGTTTGGCACTGACTTTAGCAATTCCGAGTGGATTCGGACGTAGTCGAATCCGCCGTAATTGCGGTTATACATTGTTGGCAACAGTTTTTTATTTCCCCAAATTTTCTAATGCGCTTTTATATCTCAAAGTTTTTTCTATTCGTTTCGTCTAAGAGTTTAAAAAGTCCAATTTATTTTTATATCGAGCTATCTTAATTAGTAATCCAATCAGTGATAAGTAAAACATAAGCCTTGGAAACGCAGTAAATAAACCTAATTCAAGAACCTCAATCTTTTTATTTATTATGAAATAATCCACAATCTGTTCCTCGAAAATTGACAGCCCTATGTTGATTAACCAAAATATTACTAATGAATAGATAAAGTATTTTGTTTTCATAAATAGGTTGTTTCTGTTTTAAATTGGTGCCAACGGTCTCGTATAACCGTCAGTTACGGGTTAATATGCGTTAATTTTCGGTTTGGCACTGACGTTAGCAATTCCGAGTGGATTCGGACCGAATCCGCCGTAATTGCGGTTATACATTGTTAGCACCAGTTTTTATTCCAGTTTATAAATTCTAAGAAATTATTCACCAATTCAATTCCAGTCGATTTTCTTGTCCAAAGAATTGCTTTCTTGTAATCATCTTTATCACTAATGGTATCCCAATCTGAATATTCCATTTCATACAATCCAGTTCCGTTATCAAATTCAATTTTCAGAGTCTGTTGGTAATTTAGTTTACCATTTGGATTCGGCTTACTTATGAGTAATCTCCACATCGATGAGCCCGCAAAAAGTTCCTCCGAATATCGAGTTCTCAAAATCCAATCAATGAAGTTAGTAAATTGATAATCCGAAATTTTCGATTTATTCAGCTTTTCGAAAAGGTCAAGTTGATTCTTCCACGAATTTTTTAACATTTCACTGTTATACATGAGTTTCTCAAATTCCGCTATCATTTCTTTTTTCTGTACCATTTTCTCAAATTGGTGCTAACGGTCTCGGCTAAGAAATCGTTGCGTTGGTTTTATCGTTCACTTTATAAATATACCTAAATTTTGATTTTGCAATTGATTTTCCAAGTGGGAAAATCGGTAAGCAATGTTTTTTAGGTTTTGTTACCAGCTTTTATTTTGTCATTAAGCTAAATGAACTAAGTCTGAATTCATCTTGATTTGTCTTTTTGCAACGCTCTAGAAATTTAACATTATCTTCATTCTCCTTTTCTTCAAGATGAAATCCAAGTTGAACGTTACTTTGTAATTCCAGATTTACCGCGTTCTCTACAATCTTACTTTTTCTTTTATTAAAGTCAATGTGTTTTTTATTGAGTTCGGAAATCACATCGGATAATTTTAGCTTATCTGTATTTTCTAGAAACCATTTTTTCAACTCTAACGAATTGCCACCGTCTAATTCGTCAACGTAGTCAGAGAAAATTAAGAATAATTTATCTTTATTAAAATGAAGCTCAATATTTCCATATCTCCAAATATCATCCTTATAAACATGCTGATTTTCATCAAAGTAATCTGGGTCAGGGAAATTATTTATAATCCATTCTTTTGTTTTTCCTAATTTTAGAAAGTCAAACTTTCCAGATTTGAAAAACTCCTCAAAGTCAATAACTATTTTTTCTTTCAGTTTCATTTTACAAATTGCTGGTAACGGTTACGTATAAGAATAGTTGCGTGGTTAAGTTACTAATTTAGCAAACAAAAACTAGCGAGGGGAAAATCCGCAGGATTTTCCGAGTACACACAGACCAAGCAATTATTTTTATACAATGTTGTGTACAGTTATTTAATTATTGGATTCCAGATATCATTCAGTTCTTTGATTTTCTTATTTCCAATATTGGATGCCGAAAAAGTCCATTCTATTAAATCCATGTGATTAAATCCGTGGTATTCACAAACATTATTTAATTGTTTTTCTGTATAATCAGCCATAGATATTACATTATATTTCCATTTTCCGTTTTCTTTTGAAAACTTGAGATTAACATTAGGTGACAAGGTTTCTCCATTTATTGTAAAATCACATTTGGCTTGTTCGTTTTCAATTCTGATGTTTGTGATTCCTGTTGTTTTTATGGCATTTATTCGTACAGTATCCATTGAACTTATCTCCGTATAAATTTTAATCATTAAGTCTTTTGGGCTTATTTTTTTTAATTCAGAATCTTCTATTATTGCTCTTGTTGATAATAAATTTAATTTTTCGGTTAAATTTAATTCGGTTATAGCGATTGAGTCTAACTTTAATATTTTGGACAAAAAGCTTCTGTAATAGTTATGAGTTTCAGAATCGGTCAACTCATAAATCTTCTCTCCATTTAATTCAATATTTGCTTTATTAAAATTATTGAAAGTATTAATTATTTCTTCTTTTTCATTATTGCATCCAAACAAAATAATCGAAAGAGCTAAGATTGAAATTTTTCTCATAGTTTATTCTGCTTGTTGCCAACGTCTCTTGTATGTTGCGTTTGCTTCCCAAAGGGAGCATATGCAATATACAAATTGTTAGCTACAGACTTTTTCTTTCGTGTCTTTTTAAGATTTTTTCATCAAAAATTACAATAGTCCAGTCTGGAGCAAAATTCAAATTTTCAAGTTTAGGGAGTATAGTTGGTTCAGGCTCTTCTATTGAGGATATGTATACTTTATCATTACCTACTCCCAATATTGCATCAGTGATATGATATCTTTTATCTTTAGTTCTGGTAAATTTATAATTTACTGATTCTATCTTTTTTCCAATATAATTTTTCCACTCTTTTGTTTCGCTTACGTCAATCCATTTAGATTCTACTCCAGGATAATATTCCCCTATTTCCTTCAGAAATTTAATTCCATTCTGATTTCGTTTCTTAAGAGGTTCAGACATATCTTCAAGGAAAAGGCTATAATAGTATCCTTCATCTGGTCCATCGTCCGTCCAGATCCAACTAATAACTTGATTATTCGATAATTCAATAAAAATTCCTTCGTCAGCTAAATGATAACCATCATATTGGTTAGACCTTTCTTGATAATTTGATATTACGTATTGTACCTTTTTAATTTCTAAACCACTTAATAACTTTAGCTTTTCCTTTGTTTCATTATAGGATTCAAGATGAATAGATTTCCTGTTGTCAAAATCAGGCTTTAAGTTTTTATCACAAGAATTAATAAATACTCCTATTGAGAGAACTAGTATTATTAATAGAAATCTTTTCATTATTTGGGTTTGTAGCTAACGTGTTCGTGTATGGTTAGTTGCGTTGGTTAGGAACTAAATTAGCAAAAGAAAACGAACCAGAGGAAAATCCGTAGGATTTTCCGAGTGTACACAGAACAAGCAATTGGCTATACACGTTGTTGCCAGTAGTATTTATTTTATTCCATTCGATTTAATTCTGTCGCTCCTTGTATTGCCCCAATTGATTCAAAAACTTCATCTTGATCTTGTTTTTCTGTCCAACCCTTTTTAGACAACTCAGAACGAACTTGGTCATCTGTTTTCTCTTTTACAAAATGATAGTATGCGAAATCAACAACTTCCATTGGAACTCTTTCAAGTTGATAAGCGGTTAAACTTGAAGCAAGTCTTAAAACTCCAATTAAATACGTTACTACTAATTGTATACCCCAACTTATTAATAAACCAATCCAACCAGTATTTAATTTTTTGATTGTAAGTCCAGCCTCAAATCTAGCCTGCATAAATTCCCAAAAACTAAAAGGTTGAAAGTTATTTTCATTTAATATTATTTGATACTGAAAATATTGATTTGAAATGTATGTTATCAGAATCATTCCTATTAAGAGGTAATGCAAATGGTCATAAAAAGTGTAATTACTCAGTTTAATAAGCTGTTTTAAAACAAATCCCATTAATATTGCAACTCCAACTTCAAAAATTCCAATTATATAAATTCCTTTTACAGAAAGGAATGCAACAATAAAACCTAATAATAATGATGTAATTAAACCTCCAACAATAGGAATCCAAATTAGGGGTTCTTTTCTTATTTTCGGTTGTGGTAAGTTTTCAGGGATTTCATAATCATCCCAATTATTTTTCTTTTCTACTTCTTTTTCTAATTCAGCTAAAGTTTCTCTGTCAAATTCTTTTTCAGTTTTTTGAAAGGCGTGAATAAATAACTTTACTCGTTTTGAATTTCGTCCATTATCCCACATTTCGTTTCCAAGAGAAACACTTTTTATTGTTAATTTGCCGTAGTCAAAAGAAATAGCTATTTTTTCAGTCCATCGATTCCAATTTCCTTTTCGTTTGGCTTCAGCATTTTTGTTATCTTGATAAACTAAATCCCAACCTAACTTTTCAAAAGTTTGAATAACAATCGGAATTATTACTGTTTTATTTAAATCAGTTCTTATTTCCTCTTCAAATTTTGGTGTCCAATTGAAGCTGTGTTTCTTTTTTATTGTGGATTCGTATTTTTTTAGTTCTTCGGTCATTTTATATTACTGGCAACGTTTTGGCTATGCGCAGTGTCCCGAAGGGCATTGTGTATAGGTGTTGTTGTAGCCAGTTTTTATTTTATTTTATTTCTCCAATTATTGCGTTAATATTTTTCATTTCATTCAACACTGTTATTGGCGGATTCATTTTTTCATATAAGTCCCAATATTTATCTTCCCAAAACTCTTCATCTCCATCTTTTTCTTTAATTCTTTCTCGGACTTCATTTTCAATGTTGAGTTCTCCTGATTGCTCAATGATTTCTTCGTGAGATTCATAGTAAACACTTATTAATTTACTATCTCTAGCAATAATCCATCTTAATGTAAAAATCCAAGGATCAATGAAAAAATAATTGACTTCTGTGTTTAATTCCTTTGAAAGTCTCGAAACTAAAGCCTTCGTTTCTTCAAAATCCCAAACATTCCATCTTAAATAAGTCCATTCATTTATTGGGTCAAATAGAATAAATCTTTTTTTATTTTCAATATCTTCGGCAAAAAGGAACTCCCAGTCAAAGTCAGCATCAAAAATCATATGCTCCTTAAATTCCAGATTAAAACATTTTAAAATTTCATCTTTGGTTTTTCCCTTTATACAAAAATGATGGTTGATTAAATTATTTATCATTTCGGTCATTACTCAAATTGGCTACAACGTGTTCGTGTATGGTTTGTTGCGATCAGCACTAAGATAGTAAATTGAAGAGAATCATAGTTCAGCCGCTTAGAAATTCCGATTAGGAATTTCAGAGCAATGAACTATACACGTTGTTGTGTGTAGTTTTTATTTCCGCTTGCTATTAAATTCCAATTCAGCTTTTTCTCTAGTCAATTTCATAAAATTTTCTCCATACTCTTCTTCAATTTCAAAGACCATAGATTGAGCATAACACTCATCTAAAAATGTTGGAACACAATTAGCTTTCATAGTTATGTTATAATTTCGTTTCATATAGTCAGAGTAATACATTTCAAGCTCAGTCGCATATACTAATCCCATTATTGTATATTCTCTAATTCCATTTTTATAATCAGTTTCCGCTTTTTTGGACATTGAATCGCATTCAATTAAAATTGGGTCTGTCAATTCTAAAGTGAGAGGTTTTTCTCGTTTATTTTTACATCCGAAAATCAATATTGCAAAAGTCAGAATCCAGTATTTCATTCAGTTTTATTCTGTTAGTTTTGAGTATGGTCAAATTACACACAACGTTAAATATAACAAACGTTGCTGACCTAGAGGGCAGCTATGTTTTGTTATATAGTGTTGTGTATAGTTTTACTTTAATTTTTTTTCATCCCATTCGCCCTCAAAATAATCATTTAACATAAACCTCCGTTGCTCTTTAGTAAATGTATTTTCAGTTTTCATTAGTTCAATTAAAGGATCTTTATAGTCAACATATTCAAACAATACTTTTCGGTGACTAGGTAAGTTTTCAAAGTCAGATTTGAGAATCTCAAAATTATTAAGATCGTCATTTAAGAGATAATTCTTAAAAGAATCAATACACTTAGAAACTCTTCCTTTTCCACCATTCAGTTCCGTTATCGCATCCTCAATTTCTTTTAAAAAATCTTCTTTTGTTTTTTGTTGAACGAATTCATCAGATTTTAAATGTCCAAAATTATCTATATGCAATGTTGAGTTTTTAGGTAAATCAATTCTTATCCATCCAGAATCTAGTTTTTGATAAAACTCATCTAAATCCATCAACCCCCAACATTCTATCTTTTTATTCGCATAAACAGTCAATTCAGCAAGATAAAAATTAAAATTATTGACGATAACTGTAAAAGATTGTCCCTTAATTTTTTCGTTATTAAATTCTCTGTATTTGTATTTCAAAATTTAGATATTCTCAATTATACACAACGGAGGGATAAACGCAATTGCGTTTATATCCATAATGTTTATTCCAAATATAATCAAATCTTTGGCCTGTATTATCTTTATTTTGCTAATCTCTGATAGATAATAAAATCATATTTGTATAGTCAAATAGCTAGCAGATAGGTTTGCGTTAGGGATTGCAGTGGTAGCTTTTGGCGAGGCGCGCATCGAGCCAAAACTTTTAACGGAAAGCCCGACCGCGCTTCGAGATCCTCAGCGAGCGAGCGGGGTAACGCCATAAATATTGAAATAACGAAAAGCAGAGATTTTTAACTACTTTTGCAGAGCTATGCAAGAGTTAAAACTTTCTAATTGGTTGCCTACCACAAACAAAGAGGTGAAAATTCGCGGATGGGAAGCACTAGATGTTATTCTGTTTAGCGGTGATGCCTATGTGGATCATCCTACATTTGGCCCTGCCGTTATTGGACGTTTACTAGAGAGTTTTGGTTTACGAGTAGCTATTGTGCCACAACCTAATGTAAATGATAATCTTCAGGATTTCGTAAAACTAGGTACTCCGAAATTGTTTTTTGGGGTAACTGGTGGTTGCATGGACCCCATGATTAGTAATTATAATGCGAATAAAAAGCGCAGAGATAAAGATGCGTATACACCAAATGGTGATATAGGGTTTCGTCCCGATTATGCATCTACAGTATATTCTAAAATCTTAAAGGAAAAGTGGCCTGATGTTCCTGTTTTGCTTGGAGGGATTGAGGCTTCCTTGCGTCGTGTAACGCACTACGACTATTGGAGTGATACACTAATGCCAACGATTTTAGAAAGTTCTAAGGCAGATATGTTGGTGTATGGTATGGGCGAGCAACCATTACGAGAAGTGGTGCGTTTAATGCAGAAGGGTGTACCATTTTCTAGTATTACTACCATTAAACAAACAGCAGTTTTACTAGATGCTGATGCTAAAATCCCAAAAAACAGTAATTGGGAAGATGTTGAAATTGCTTCGCACGAGTTATGTTTGAAGGATAAAAAGAAATATGCGTCTAATTTTAAAATTATAGAACAAGAATCTAATAAGTTAGCTGCAAGACGTATTTTTCAAAAGATTGGTGATAAAACCTTGATGATAAATCCGCCGTACCCTACCATGACGGAGGATGAAATTGATGCTTCTTTTGAGTTGCCTTATACGCGTTTACCACATCCAAAATACAATAAACGCGGACCGATTCCTGCGTATGAAATGATTAAGTTTTCCATTAACATCCATCGTGGTTGTTTTGGTGGCTGTAGTTTTTGTACCATTTCTGCGCATCAAGGGAAATTCATTGCTTCTAGAAGTCAAGAATCTGTATTACGCGAAGTGGACACTGTGGCTAATATGCCAGATTTTAAAGGCTATTTGTCTGATATTGGAGGCCCAAGTGCGAATATGTATAAAATGAAAGGTAAAGTACAGGAGATTTGCGATAAATGTGTGGCACCTTCATGTATTTCTCCTGTAATTTGTAGTAATCTTGATACGTCTCATAAGCCTTTAACAGATTTATATCAGGCGGTTGATAGCCATCCTAAAGTAAAGAAATCCTTTATAGGTTCTGGTATCCGCCACGATATGTTGGTGCCAGAATTTAATAAAAATGCTGATGCTAAAGAGCTGGATGATTATACCGAAGAGGTGATGACTAAACATGTTTCGGGGCGACTTAAAGTGGCACCAGAACATACAAGTGATCCTGTTTTAAAATTAATGCGTAAACCTTCATTTAGTTATTTTCATAAGTTTAAAGAACGTTTTGATAAGATAAATGTCAAGAAAGGTTTGAAGTTGCAATTGATACCTTACTTTATTTCAAATCACCCTGCGTGTGAAGCTGAAGATATGGCAAATTTGGCTGCCGAAACTAAAGATATGGGGTTTCAGTTAGAGCAAGTTCAAGGTTTTACACCAACACCAATGACAGTAGCTACAGTAATTTATTATAGTGGTTATCATCCATATACTTTAAAGAAAGTAAGAACGCCAAAGACCAGAAAAGAAAAGGACGAACAACACCGTTTTTTCTTTTGGTATAAAGATGAAAATAAAGCCTGGATTAAAAACACCTTAAATAAGCTTGGACGTCAAGACCTTTTAGATGTTTTGCTTCCTGCAAAAACCGAAAAATGGCGTAAAAACAAACCAGGAAAACCGAAGCACACCTTTGATGATGCGGTGCCTTTTAATCAACGCAAGAATAAGGCTAAGTTTAAGTCGAAGAAGAAGCGTAGATAGATTATAAATTTATAGAGTATGAGTGGTGTTCCCTCAAAGGGACAACTCGTACCGAAAAAACCTCGAAAAATAATAACGTTTTCTTAATCAGTATTGGTTTTATCCAATAACTCATATCCCTGATTAATGCCCTTTTCAATAGCTGGAACACCTCTTTCCATCCAAACAGGTTTTGATGCTCCTTTTAGATAATAATCAAAAAACTGAGCCATTCTGATATTAAAGTCTTTTCTATTCTGATATTTTAATGGCCAATGTGGTTCCCCATTATAGTTTAAAAACCATGAAGGCTTCCCTAAGCGACGTAAGCTTGTAAAAAACTCAATACCTTGATACCATGGCACATGACCATCTGCATCATTGTGCATGATTAATAAAGGCGTATTAATCTTATCAATATTAAAAATAGGTGAGTTTTCAATATATCGCATTGGGAATTCCCAAGGCGTGCCACCAATTCTACTTTGCGTATGCTCATACTGAAATTGTCTGCTTAAGCCTGTCCACCATCTAATACCTCCATAAGCACTAATCATATTTGGTACAGGTGCTCCGCTTTCCGCAGCTTTAAAAATGTTTGTTTTGGTAACCAAATAAGCTATTTGATAGCCGCCCCAACTATGCCCTTGTACTCCAATGTTATCCTTGTCAACAAAACCTTTATTTATCAAATTAGTAATACCCGGAATCACACAATTATAGGCGCTTTCTCCGGGATATCCAGTACGATATTCCACATCTGGATTAAAAATCACGTAACCACGGCTTGTGTAAAAGCTATAGTTTATAGTTGATCTTCCAAAGGAAGGCCCACGGTGATCGTGTAATCTATCAGAATAACGCTCATAAAAATTTACAATCATTGGGTATTTTTTATTAGGATCAAAATTTTCAGGTTTGGCTAGTAAACCTCTTAGTTTTTTTCCGTCAAGAGAAGTCCACTCCACAATTTCTATAGTTCCCCAATTAAAATCCTTCTGCTGTGGGTTGGCATCACTTAAGACGATTTGTTTTTTGAAATTTAGATTGGTCAACCTTAAATTAGGGAATTCCTCAAACGATTCTCTTGTAAATAAAAGTGAATTTGCTAATTCTGTTTTACTAGAAAAACGATACTTGAAAGGTCCCTTTTCAAGATGCTTTAGTGTGTTGTTTTTTGGGTTAAACTCTGCAAAACCAGCTTCTTTTGTATCTTCATTAAATGTTGAGAGTAGCCAATTGGAATCTGAACTGATGAAATCTACATCTTTATTTAGTTTAATATAACGATATACTGTTTTTGAGTTTCTACCATTTGTAAGATTAATAGATGTACCAGTATCTGGGTTGTATTTCCAGATATCGTATCGATCATATAGCAGTACAGAAGCGTCTGATTCTGTCCATCCAGCTAATCCGTAAGCACTAGGATGTCTTGGTGAATCGTTTAACTCATCGTAAAATTGTTTTCCTTTGGTAATTGCATTGTATTTGTTTTTTGCAATGTTATAGGTAAACCATGTACTATCCATTGATTTATAGCCATAAGCATATTTGCCTTTTGGACTCAGATTTGCAGTTCTAACTTTTTTAAATGCTAATTGTTGCTGTCCTGTTTCAAGATTAATTATTGCAAAATCTCTAATACGCATGCCTGTCCATTGGCTTTCCAATTCATAAGGTGTTTTGGTACTTACTAATGCTATATTGGCGTTACCTTTGTCTGTGGTCTTGGAATCTGGAAATTCTACAGTTTCAATTTGTATTGTTTTTTTAGTATTAAAATCATAGACTGTTTCATAAGATTTTATAGTATCATTTTTAACCTGTAATTCTTGGACTGTATAAAGTGTAGGTTCGTTGTAGGTCCAAACTTCAACATTTACAATTTCATCTTTAAGTAAGGTCGTGTCCTTGAAAACGGGAGGTTTTCTTAATCCAAAATATAATTTTGATTCATCTTGAGAAAAATTTAATGTGCCATGAGGCGATACTAAATAGCCTTCTGGAGTTGTGGTGTTACTATGGAGTTTAGTAGCTAACTTTTGACCTTCTTCCCATATGTATAACTCATTGGGGCGTATTTGTATTTTAGTGGTGTCAGTATCTACAACAAATGCAAATCGTTTTCCATTTTCACTTAATTTGAGTTGTGAATATTTTGCCTTTTTCGAGTTAAAAGTTTGTATTAATTTGTTCTTTGTAAAGTCATAAACAAATGCACCTTCGCTTTTATTGTTTTTTTCGCCAGTACTTAAAAAAGCAAGCTTCTCTGCTTTTTTAGCAAAAGTATATTTGGTAACGTATTTAAACGTATCCTGGGCTTTTGTGGTTAAATTTCGAGTAACTAAATGAAATCCATTTTTCTTACTAACTTTTTTGCTTTTCTTAGAGTCTTTAGTATTCGAACTGTCTTTCCCTTTTGGATTTTTATCTGTTTTTACATCCTCTAAAACATAAGCTAAGTAACCCGACCATTTTTCTGGTAAACGGTATGATTTTACATTAGGAATTTTAGTTAGTTCTTTAGTACTGAGGTTGTAAATAGCCAAAGTATCTTTTGGGAGCTTACTTTTTTTAACCTTTTTACGTTTCATATTGTCAACCTCCTCCTTTAAAGGTTTTATAGTAAAGGTTAGAAATTCAGAATCATATGTAAAATTACCTTTTGAGGCTCTATGATATTCTAGTAAGGTTTCTCCTTTTTTTGATTTCAGAATCAGACGGCTATCGGAGTTTTCTTGTTCTAAATCGTAAACTATAAAATCACCATTTGAACTGATGGATTCATTATCTATAGTTTTCCAAAGTGCTACATCTTGATGATCTAAAACTTTTTTTTGTGCATTGGAAAGAAATGAGAACAATAAAAACAAAAGTATAATAGCTAATCTCATAAAAGATTTTTTTTATTTTTTAAAAATAGCTATTCTAAGCGATTTAAGGAATTATAACTGTAATAAAACACATATTTTGTTAATGGTTATTTGTGTTTTAATAATTTAGTTATTTTGATTCCGTAAATCAAAAAGTATTTAATAAACTAGTTGATGCGTTTAAGTAGTGCTTCCCTTTTTTCTTTTTTAAAAGTAGAATCTACTTCGTGAAGTTTTTCAAGCTCTTTTCTTGTTAATTTAAGATCGTTATTCTTTAAAGCAATTAATGCGCAATACCAATACGTTTCTGCAAGAAAATCTTGTTTTTTGGCTTTCAAACTATTTAAAACCTTTTTTGCTTTATCAAAGTTGTTTTGATTTAATAGAGTCATAGCGTAGTAAAACTCTAAATTTGGGTTTTTGTCTATTTTAATTAGATTTTCAAATGCTAGTTCAGCATTCCTATAATCTTTGTTTTCATATGCTCTAAAAGCATTATAATTTATATTTTCATCAGCACCTCTTATAATTGGTTGTAATACATTAGGGTATTCTTCAAAAAAAGACGCATATAGTTCTTCGTTGCTTTGAGTGTTATTTAGAAAATAAAAAAATGCGAGTATAAGGCAAGCTGCAGTAGCTATTAGTGTTAATTTGCTTTTTGTAAATAAAGTTGAGAACGGTCTTTTTAATGTGTTTTTTTTGTCTATTCTATTTAAGAAGGTTTTTAAATCTTCTCTTTCATTTAGTTTAAATGCCTGTTGAATATCCTGATAATCGTTAACTTCAGTTTTAAAACCCTCATTAGTTTGCATTAGGGAGTCAAACTCTAATCGCTCACTTTTGGTTAAAGTGCCTCTATAGTATTTTACTATTAATTCGTCTTTATCCATTATACTTTTTTAAATAGAGTTTTTAAGCGTTTTATGCATCTAGATTTATGACTTCTTACAGTATTAGGATCTTTATAATCAGTTTGTTCTACAATTTCATCAATGGTTAAACCTCTGTAATAGAAAAGTCTAAGTAGTTCATTACAACTGTCAGATATTTGCCTTAAATTTTCTGCAAGTTGCTGTTGTAATACGGTTGGGTTTTCTTCATTAAAGTGTATTTCAGTTACTTCGTCATCTTTTAGGTTATTGTGTTTTACCAGTATATTTTTCGTTTTTAAGAATCTAAAAATTTTATTCTTCCCTATACCAAACAAATATGTTTTAATTGAGCTTTTATTTAAAACAAGTTGGTTTTTAACAAAATTTTGATACATAGCTATAACCGCATCTTGATAAATGTCTAGAGCGTCATCTTCACTTAAATTATAAGTTTTAGCATAGTTTAAAAAAACAGGTTTATGCTTTGTGTAGATTGTTTCGAGTGTACTTCTATCATCACGTCGTAAGAGCTCTTGCAATTCTACATCAAAAGTTTCTTTATTCATTAGTTAGGTTAAATTCTAAAAGGTTAACACCTACATACAAATATAATTTTTTTTTATCTGCTGTTAACATTTCAAAATTTGAATGAACAAAGGGTGTAACTTAATATAAAAGTCCAAATGAAAATATGTGTATTTAAATCTATTGCCCTAGCTGTAGTGATGTTAGTCTCCTGTAATGCCGAGGCGCAATTTTTGAAAAAGCTTAAAGATAAAGTGAATCGAAAAATAGAACAAAAAGTAGAGCAAAAAGTAGATAAAACTTTAGAAGATCTTACTAGTAAAAAAGAGAAAAAAAAAGAGAAAAAGGTAGAAATGAACTCTAGTAGTAACGCTACTACAGGTTCTGCCATTATCAAACACGGTAAAAGATATGGAAGTTTTAATATTGATGAGTTTGGTAAGGCTACAATAGATCGCAATAATGATGAGGTACGAGTTTATGGGTCTTGGGTAACACATGCAGCAGATATACACGATGGATATATTCTGGTTATTCCAAATGGTAATGTATTGTTATATGATAATGACACACCCAAAAAAGGCCAAATCAAATTACAAATTCCAAGTGAAGCAACTTTAGAGTTGTCTTATGATCCTATTTGGGATGCTAATCTAGAAGATGAAAACGGTTTCTCTTCAGCAATGACAAAAGACTATCAGTCTTATAAAATAGTTTCTGGAGAAATAACTATTGATGTATTTGGTGAAACCAACGTTCAAATATCATTTTCTGGAAATTCTAAGCTGGTAACTCGTGTAAAAAACCCTGATATAAATAGTGAAGATGATTATTTGTTAACTTATGAGTCAAGTTCAATTTCTGGAGCTATAGATGTAAGCCCTTTGAGGTTAATTGATTCCAGAACTGTTGAAAAAATTAAAACTACGCCACAGCAACCAAAGCTTCCTAACACTTCAAACATGGCAGTAGAAACAGGCATATATTCATTTTCATTTGAAACTAAAGTTAGAGTTACAAATTTAGATGATAATCAAATTTATAACATGTCTTATTTATTAAATCCGAATACAAAATATTTGGCCATAAAAGTAAATATGGAAGAATATTCAGATGAAGAGACGGATGGTGAATCAATTATAGTAATGGATGATGGTGATGCTCACATTTTTGTTGAAACTCAAGGTATGAAAATGCGTATGTCGTCAGGAATGATGCGAAATCAGAAACAACAAATGCCTTCAGAACAAATGATGAATTACGATTATACCAATCTTACAAAAACAGGAAAAACCAAAACAATTTTAGGAGCTACATGCTATGAATATATTATGGCAGACGATAAAGTAAAAATCGAGCTTTGGGCAGCACCAGATGTTAATCTTCCTAATTGGTTCATTCAAAATCAACAGGTTTTAAAAGGATATATTATGGAATATACTGTTACATCTAATGAAGGTAATATGAAAAGTGAAACTACAGCTATACACGATAATATTAGTAAAACCCTTAACCCAAAAGAATATCGAAAAATGTTTTAATTAAAAAATAGAAAAATGAAACTAAAATTACTAATTACCTTTTTGTTCCCAGTAGCGATATTAAACGCACAAACATTTTTTACTGTAGATGGTATTGATTATAGAACCGATGTTAATTCTTCTGTAATTATTGTGGGAAGTGATTGCTCTGAATCAGAATTAACAATTCCTTCTAGTGTATCCTTTTCAGGAAATAATTTTGATGTTACAACTATTGGTGAAAATGCCTTTTCTGGGTGTACAACACTCACTAAAGTAAATTTTCCTGATACGGTAACATCTATTCAAAGACGTGCTTTTTCAGGATGCACAGGTTTAGAAACATTAAATATTCCCAACACTGTTATAGGTATGCAAGACGAAGCTTTTCTAGGTTGTACAGGTCTTACAGAAGCAATACTAAATAACACCTCTAGAATTTTGAGTAGAGGTTTATTCGAGAACTGTTCCAGCTTAGCAACTGTTAATATTCAGTCTTCTGTTACTATAATTGAGAATAATGTATTTAGAAATTGTACAAGTTTAGCCAGTGTAACTTTTCCAAGTGCATTAGAAATTTTGGGAAGTTCAGCTTTTGAAAATACAGGAATAACTAGTGTAGATTTGCCCTCAGCACAAAGTTTTGGAGATCAGGTATTTGCAAGAACACCTATTACAAGTATAGATTTTCCTGTAAGCTATACAAAAGTGCCTAATGCGATATTTTCTGGTTGTGATCAATTAGCTACCGTAAATCTTCCAAGTGCAATCCGAACTATTGGAAACGGAGCCTTCAGTGGTTGCGAATTGTTAACTTCAATTACTTTGCCTAACAATTTAGTGGAAATAGGAGACGGTGCTTTTTCAGGCACGGGATTGGACAATATAGTATTGCCAAATTCAGTAATAAGCTTAGGTGATGGTGCCTTTAGTGGATGCCGAAGTTTGGAAGCCATCACGTTTTCTGCAACTTTACAAACTATAGGCCCACGTGCCTTTAGGAGGTGCGATAAACTAACCAATTTTGTATTGCCTAATTCGCTAATAGAAATTGGGAATCAAGCTTTTGAACAGTGTTTTGATATTTCTGAAGTAATTATTCCAGATTCTGTCACAGATATTGGTAGTTCTGCATTTAACAGGTGTTTCGATTTAGTAAATGTTACACTTCCTAACAATTTAACCGCTTTAAATTCTTATGTGTTTAACGAATGTAGAAAGTTAATAGCTATAGAAATACCAAGCTCTGTAACTTCAATTTCGGATTTTGCATTTGCAAAAACGGCATTAAGAGATGTAACCGTAAAATGGCAAACTCCTGTTGCTATAAATGCCAATGTTTTTCAAGAAGTAACATTAGCTTTTGCAGATTTATTTGTGCCAGCAGGTACAGTTTTATTATATGAAACCGCAGATGTTTGGAAAGATTTTGGTGTTATAACCGAGAGTGTTCAGACTACTATAAACATTCCAGATGCAAACTTCGAGCAAGCTTTAATTGATCAAAATATAGATAGTGATGGCGTAGTTAATGGAATGGTGTTAGCATCAGATATAGAAACTATTACTTTTTTAGATGTGAATAGTGAAAACATTTCGGACCTAACAGGTATTGAAGGTTTTAGAGACTTAGAAACCCTTTTTGTCCATAATAATAATCTAACAACTGTTGATGTTAGTGCAAATTCACAACTTTCAGGATTAGTTTTAGCCATAAATAATTTATCAAATATTGATGTATCTCAAAATACAAACTTGGTATCTATAAGTCTAAATCAAAACAACATTTCATCTATAGATTTATCAGCTAATACAAATATAACTCAGGTTTATATAGATGATAATCAATTATCAAACATAGATTTAAGCCAATTGGATAAATTAGAAGAACTTTCAGTAGCTGATAATAATCTCACCAAACTTGAAATAAGTAAAAATCCAGAACTACGAATTTTAAATTGCTCATTAAATGGAATTTCAGTTTTAAATACATTATCAAACACAAATTTAGAGTCTCTTAATTGCGAAAGAAATAGTATTGAATATTTAGATCTATCACAGAATGCAAGTTTAATTAGCGTGGCTTGTAATGATAATGCTTTGATTGGCTTAAATATTAAAAATGGAGCTAATACTAACATAACGAATCCAAACTTTTCAGCGTTTGCAAACCTTGGTTTGAATTGTATTGAAGTAGATGATGTAGATTATAGTAACACGAATTGGGGGCAAATAGATATGCAAACCAGTTATAATTTAAGTTGTACACCAGTTAATGATGATTGTTCTTATACAACACCAATAATTCTAGGTCAAGATACACCGGGGAATACAAGTAGTGCAACAGGTAGTAGCAATAATCCTAATTGTTTACCAAGTGGATTAACAGCTTTTGATGTTTGGTATTCATTCCCTGCTCCAGCTTCAGGAAGTGTTACTATGACAATTAGTGCAGGTGCGCTAGTAGGTAAAGTTGCTTTGTATAGTTCTTGTGGCGATGCACAACCATTATATTGTGCGGTAAATGAGTTGGTTGTTAACGGATTAATACCAAATGAGACATATTACTTGCAAGTCTGGTTAGAACTTTCTCTAACTACAAAAGGCAATACTTCATCTAAGTTTTTAAACGAAAGTGGCACATTTACTTTAAACGTCCAGGATTCTAGTGTTTTATCTATAACAGACGTTCAGGAATCCAAATTTGATTTTAGTGTTTTTCCAAATCCAGCACAAGATTTTATAAGGATTAAATCTAGAAACACAATTAGTTCAATTGAAATTTTTACACTATCAGGTCAAAAATTACTTCATGAAAAGACAACATCAAATAATACGAATACTATTGATGTGACATATTTTGACAGTGGTCTTTATCTTCTAAAAATTAATAGTGAAACTAAATCATACACTAAAAAATTAGTAATTAAATAAACATAAAACTATGAAAGCAATACATAAATTAATTCTAGGCGTATTATCAATTTGTTTAATGTCGTGTTTAGGAGATAAAAAAACTATAAATGTTTCAGAAATGGATGACACCAGTTTTGTTAATACAGCTTTTAGAGGCAATCTCATCAATTATTCCAAAGATATGAGTGCATGCGAGAATATATCAGCCAGTGATATTGCTTCGATGTATAATGTTTCAGAAAATAGGATTCTTTTTCAGGATGTTTCAAAATCAGATCGAAGAGTACCTAACTCAGCACCTGTATGTACTTTTTATATTAAAGATGGAGATAGCGATTTTGTGTGGTTAAGAGGCTCAATGAGTATTCAACGTGAAATTGATAAAAATGAAACTGCTTACGATATCGCAAAGGCTGCTGGAAATGGTGAAGAATGGGAAGAGGCTTGGGCATTAAATAAATCGATATCTAAATCGGCTGTATGGATTAAAAATACCGGTTTGGCAGCAGTATGGAACGAACGTAAAAAAGAGCTTAAAATAAAGTTTAAAGGCTATATTTTAAATGTATATCCCTTAAAAAACAGATTGAATAAAGCTGAAGTAGCTAAAAGTAGAGATTATAAAGCAATTGCTTTAGATATGGCTAAAGCAGCAGGATACATTAACTAAAACGCACTAAAATGAAGTACTTAAAATATACGATAATATTATCTGCTTTAGTATTGGCATCATGTCTTGGAGATACAAAGAATTCTAACGCTGTTGCAGTTGAAAATGAAGAAGTTATTGAAACTTCAGTTGCATCAAAATCTAAAGTAGATATTGATAAAATTAAGGAGAAGCTATGTGCTGAGTTTCCACAGAAACTAATATTAAAGTACAATCCAGATGCAACTCATATTGAAATTGAGCCAGTAGATAATGGTTCAGGTGGCATATTGCATTGTAATGTAAAACTCTTCTATGGTAAAAAGGACTACGAATATTGGCTAGGGCAGGTTGCAGCAAACATCAATATACAGAAAGACCCGTTTTGGCAGTACAATCCTGAAAGGAATGCAACGCTATACCATAAAGTAGAAGGTTTAGGCGATAAAGCAGTTTTTATCTCAAATATGTTCCAATTACAAATTTTAAAGGATGATGTTTTGTATTGGATAACACCACCCAATAGAGGAAACAAAACTAACACAGGTAAAGACACCAAAGAAATCGCTTTAGAAATAGCGCAGCATTATAATTTATAAATTAAAACAAATAAAAATGAGAACGAGTTTAATAATAGTATTGTTAAGTGTAATAATTTCAGTGAATGCACAATCTGTAGAAGGTAAACTTTCCTTGAATGGTAAATCAAAAACCGAATTGAAATTAGAATCTAATTCTGCGGTTCATCTCTTTAAAGAATTTAAAACAGGTAAATATCAATTGAAATTTGATTTTGATTCCAAAAAAGTACCAAAAAACATTTACAAAGAAACTATTGTGTTTTTTGAGTTTATAACGCGTATAAAAAGAGATGGTAAACTTGTGAAAAATGTAATACGTAAACAACCTATCCCATATTTCCCAGGAGATCAAGCTTTTCCTGGTGACCAAGCATTTCCGGGAGAAATGTTTATTCCTGCTGAAGCTTTTGATTTTATAGGAATATTAGCGTCAATGTCTAAAGAAAAAGGTTATCAAGGTGTTATGCCAGAAGGCACATATTCAGTACAATTAATTATAAAGCCTATTGATTTTAAAGGAGGAATTGAGCCCTTAGAGTTTAGCTTTATTTTACGAAAAAGACCAGGTAGAAGTAAAATATAAGATGTTATTAAAAGTATTTTTCCTTTTTTAAAAAAGAAAAGCGCATCCTAAATTTATTCTAAATATTTAAACGGTAATTATACTAGAGTTACCGTTTTTTATTTCTTAAAGCTGTAAAAATTAAAATAACCAATATTATTATAGCCGAAGCCCAATAGTAATACTGATGACTAGTTTCAATGAATTCAATAGGAGAGTCATCACCATAAATTACAAAAGGTGCCCAATAGTATGGGTGTCTTAATTTTTCATTAGTTGTGTTTTGTAAGTATTCTGTTTTTGAAAGCTGCAAAGCTTTAGACTTTGTCTTGCCTTCTTTAAGGTGTTTATAAAAAGAAATCATTATTTCTTTTGTAGAGTTGTCTGGAGCGCTCCATAGACTAGAAATTGTTGAAGGTATTCCAGAGTACATAAAAGCTTGAGAAAGAGAAACAACGCCTTTGCCAGATTTATATCCACCTATTCCTGTATTACAAGCACTTAAAACTGCTAAGTTGGCATTACTTTTGAAACCGTAAAGTTCTGAAATGAATAACTTGTTGTCTTCGTCTGTGTCAGAAAAAATGAGACTACTTAGTTCTGGGTCTTTGTCATTGAGAAAAGCATGTCCAGCCATATGAATAACTGAATAATCATTCTTTAAACTAAGAAAAGAGCGCTTGGAAGCTTCTTTGTTTGAAAATATAGTTCCATTAGTAAGTTTAGATAAAACATTAACTTCCTCCTTTGCGCCTTTTAAACTATATTCATCTCCTCGAACAGCTATTTGATCTTCAGATAGCACTTGGCTGCTGTATGAAGGCACAAAGAATGAAACATTTTGAGAATGTTGCGCTTTTTTATAATTTAAACTTGTGAGATATGACAACCCATTAGCATAGGATATTGTAGTTTCTTGAATTAAATAGTTGTTCCCTTTTTTCAATAGTTCAAATGGTATATATCTTAAAATTTCTTCAGCGATTATTATAGTATTTTCAGATAATAAAGTGTTATTAAACAAGAAAGAATAAAGTTCTTCGCCTTGAGTATTCAATTTTTTAATTGAATTTGGGTTTTTTAACATTGGAAGAAAAGTATTTACGTGCTTTTCGAGAGTTTCGTAATTACCTATATGCTTAGTTTCAATATCGTTATTTGTGATTTTTATTCTAAAAACTTTATTTCTAACAACAGAGAATTTAAAAATTGTGGTTACATCATTTAATTTTAATTCATCAATTAAAAAAGTTTTATTTGCTAAATCATTTATAGACGGATTTTCATTTTTAATATTTTTGTAAATATCAGAAAGTTGTAGTTCTAAATTAAATATGTCTTGCTTGATTAATGAATCGTTTTCTGAGGCATTTTGTTTTAATTTTGTTATTTCTGATCTAATATCACCTTCTTTTTGAAATAAAGAATCTAAGCTAGTTTTTACAGTTGATAAAGCACGACTTGTAAGCAATTTATTAAATGATGATTGAGTTTCTATCTGTTCCATTTCTGAAATCATTTTTTGCTTTTCCGTTAAGCTCGGTTTTTCTTTATTTAGATAATTTAGAATTCGAACTTTTATGTTTTTGTAAACAACTAACATGTTGTTAAAAGGTTGACGATCTAGTCTGTCAGCAAACTGAGTTAGGCATATTTTAAATAAACTTGTTGAGGTTTTAATCAATCTAGGATCATTTGATTCCTCCAAGAAAATACCAAACTGATGCAATAAAACAGGATATTTTAATTGTTTTATTGGGCTAAAGTCATTTGGGTTAAAGTTTAATACGTTAATATCAATCTCTTTGTTATTTAATAGGGTTAATCCCTTGTTGGCTTGCTCTATGAGTTTATCTATTTTACCTGTTTCTGAATAATATCGTGAAGCTATTTCGTGTATATTTAACTGCTGAAATTTATTTAAATCTGTAAATTCTTCAAGTTTAGTAATAATAACGGGTATCTTTTTATATTCTTTTACTTCTAAGAGTGTAAAACCAGAACATATGTAAGAATAAAGTTGTAAGTTCTTATCACCTTCTTTTGCTGCTAATTTGAAATAGTAAGCTGCTTTTTCGGCAGCTTTAGTTTTAGTAGGTTTAATTATTATTTCAGCACTTTTTTGTTGATAATATCTCCCAACTTTAAAGCTTGCCAAGGCTACATAATATTTTGTTTCACTATGTTGATTCGAAAACCTTACTAATCTATTATATGCTTCTAAAAGCTTAGTTTCATTATCTAATTTAAGATATGCAGATACGAACCACTCTAAAGTATTTGCTTTAAATATCAAAAATGATTTTTTACCAATTTCATTAATAATTTGCTGCTTTTTTATTTGAACGATTTCATGAGTTTTGGTAAAGAAACCCAAAGCTTTTTCAAATTTCTGATCATCATAATTATTTGCACCAAGTGATAAATAAAAGTTAGCCAAGTTGTATGGCGAAATGTCTTTGTTGCCTGATATTTCTTTAGCTTTCTCAATAAATATTTTGGAGTTTTCTAAGTCTCTATTTAGACCATATAAGTCAGCAATGTTTACATATAAACCAAAAAGGAGGTTAGTATTGTTAACTTGTTTAATATTGTAAATTTCAATAGCATTTAAAAGTTGATCTATAGCTTCAGAATTTTTATTTTCTTTTGAGAGAAGCGTAGCTGTCTGCTGTTTATTATTTATTACTCCAATTATAGAATCAGTCTCTTTTGAAACTTGAGCAAATAAGATTTGAGAACTAAAAACCAAAAGCCAAATTAGAAAAAATGACTTTTTTTTCAATTTTGATTTTGAATAAAGGATTGCAAAACTAGATAATATCAACATGTTGAATTTTGTAAAAAGAAAACCTGAAATTATGAAAAATTTTATGTTTTTGAATAACTTAATTTTTATTTGTTATTTATTTAATAAATACGTTTCAAACCAATTGTTTTCAATATCAAATACTCCACATCAAGAACTCCTTAAATTTAAGATTGTTTCCTGTTTTTTATGATGACATTTTTTAATTGAATCGATGTGAGATAAACTTTAAAACATATCACATGAAAACTATCAAAATTGCTGTATTATTCTTATTTCTAATAACTATGTCATGTTCAAATTCTTCTTCAGATGATGAGGTACAAAACGAAGATACTATCATTGAAGGTGTTTGGGTGTTAAGAGATATCACCGATATTAATTTAGAGGGTAATGTTGTACCTGCTGAAGTTTCTCAGGAAATACGTGCTTTTGTTGAGTTAATATTGAATGAGAGTTGCGAATTAATGGCTTTTGAATTTAAACCTGATCAATCATTTACATTAGAGCAATATGATGTGAATGATTACAACCCTTCAGAAGATGAAGTAGACTATGTTGTAAATTGTGAAAATATAGACATATTTGCGGGTACATGGGATTTACAGGATGGTCAACTTGTCATTTCAGGAGAAGATGATGAGTTCAACTCTTTTTCCATTAGATTAGAATCTAGCGTAATGATTTGGGAAGATGTTCCACTTGGAGCAATTTTACCTATAGATGGACAAGGAGATTTTGTTTTTGAAAAACTGGGTAATGGGTAAATGAATTCACATATAATCCATCTTTTGAAAATTTAAAGGTGGATTCTAAAAATTTAGTACTCATTCTAGTTAAAAATCGAATCATAAATTGGCTGTTTAATTGTGTAAACATATGCTTTAAGATTCTCGTAAATGTTTTTTAAAGGTAAGAGTGGTGTCCCCTCAAGGGAACAACCCCTTAATAGAAAGAAGAAACTGAATATTAGATCTAGGGTATTAAAGGTCTATTTTTCAAATATTATAATTTCTGAGAATAATATTGATTACAAATGTTTGAGTTATTTAATAAATAATACATTTATGTTTTCAAATTCAGGTGAGTTTTCAAATTGTACTTTAAACCAGATTAAAGAAGTTATTATTCAAATGATTTAATGCGCCTCCAACCAATTCTCACCAATATCTAAGTCAACATCTAATGGGACTTCTAATTTATAGGCATTTTCCATTTCAGTTTTTACCAAGGTTTTGATGGTCTCCAATTCTGATTTATAGACATCAAATACCAATTCATCATGTACCTGTAAAAGCATTTTAGTTTTATAATTGCCTTCTGATAATTTGTTATAAATATTAATCATGGCAATCTTAATGATGTCTGCAGCACTCCCTTGTATTGGTGCGTTTACAGCGTTTCGTTCTGCCGCACCTCGAACTACAGCATTACGAGAATTAATATCTTTTAAATAACGTCGACGCCCTAAAACGGTTTGCACATAGCCATTATCTCTAGCAAAATCGACTTGTTCACTAATAAAATTTCTTAGTTTTGGATAGGTAGCGTAATACGTGTCAATCAGTTCTTTAGATTCCGCCCTAGATAAATTGGTTTGATTACTCAACCCAAATGCAGATACGCCATAAATGATACCGAAGTTTACTGTTTTGGCATTGCTTCGTTGTTCGCGAGTTACTTCATCAATTGGTACAT
Source organism: uncultured Flavobacteriaceae bacterium (assembly GCA_947502975.1). Classification (GTDB taxonomy): domain Bacteria; phylum Bacteroidota; class Bacteroidia; order Flavobacteriales; family Flavobacteriaceae; genus Jejuia. The sequence continues at coordinate 188,651 of CANNBV010000004.1, read as the reverse complement.
TAAATACTTTTGAAGCTGTTGAGGCATGAATATCTTCCCCATTTTTAAAGGCTGAAATCATAGTTTCTTCCTTGCTTAAAGCCGCAATAATACGGAGTTCTATTTGAGAGTAATCGGCAGCTAACAAAACATAATCTTCATTTCTTGGAATAAAGGCTTTTCTAACTTGTCTTCCCCGTTCAGTTCGAATAGGAATATTTTGAAGATTCGGATTGTTACTACTCAAACGTCCAGTAGCAGCAACGGTTTGCATGTAATCAGTATGTACTCTACCTGTGGCTTCTTCAATTTGATTCGGCAACGCATCTACATAGGTGCTTTTTAACTTTGATAGGCCTCTGAAATCTAATATATTTTGAATGATATCATGATCTTTTGCCAAATAGCTCAACACATCTTCGGCTGTAGAATATTGTCCTGATTTTGTCTTTTTTGGTTTGTCAACCAATTTTAGTTTTTCAAAAAGAATAACCCCTAATTGTTTTGGAGAAGCAATGTTGAATTCTTCTCCAGCTTCAGTATAAATCTTACTTTCTAAAGTTTTAATGTCTTTGTCAAGTTGTTCAGAAAGACTATTTAAAAAGGCTTTATCTAAATTGATGCCTTCTAATTCCATAGCTGCTAAAACACGTAACAAAGGAATTTCAATATCATTAAAAAGTTTTTGAGTATTAGCTTCGCCTAATTCATTCTGAAAATGCGCTGCTAGTTGCAATGTGATATCCGCATCTTCAACGGCATATTCGGTTTGCTTATCTAAAGGAACATCGCGCATTGATAATTGATTTTTTCCTTTTTTACCAATGAGTGCTGTTATAGAAATAGGCGTATAATTCAAATATGTTTCTGCTAATACATCCATATTATGTCGCATATCAGGATTAATCAAATAATGTGCTAGCATGGTATCAAAGAGTTTGCCTTTTACATCAACATTGTATTTAGCTAAAACTTTAATATCATATTTTAAATTCTGACCAATTTTTTCAATGGCTTCACTTTCGAAAAACGGACGTAGTTGTTCAATTAGTTCTTGAGTCTCCTCCTTATCTTCAGGAAAAGGCAAGTAGAACCCTTTGCCAATTTCCCAAGAAAAAGCAATACCAACCAATTCGGCAGTTAAAGGGTTTAATCCTGTGGTTTCTGTATCAAAACATACCGAATTTTGGTTTAGTAAATTTTTGATAAACAGTTTTGTAGCCATGCCTGAAGCGACACTTTGATAAAAATGTGATACAGTTTCTGTGGTTTTTCTAGTGTATTCGTTTACTGTTTCGGTTTCATTAGAGGGGTCTGCTCCAAACAATGAAAACTGTCCTGCACCAGCTGATTTTGTTTCTTTTGGTGTTGGTTTGTTCTCTGACTCAGCTTTTGTGTTTTGTTCAGAAGGAGTAACGGCTGAGGTGTCAGTTGCAAATGTTTTTAAGAAATTATCTGTAAGTCTTCTAAATTCTAAATTTTGAAAAATTTCTTTTACTTTTTCAACATCAGGATGGTCTAGTTCAAAATCTTTTGCATTAAATTCTACAGGAACATCAAGCATGATAGTAGCTAGTTTTTTTGACAATAAACCGAGTTCACCATTAGCTTCAACTTTCTCTTTCATTTTGCCTTTTAGCTGATCGGTATTGGCTAATAAGCCTTCCATACTACCAAACTGCGCTAAAAACTTTTTAGCCGTTTTTTCACCAACGCCAGGTAATCCTGGAATATTATCACTGGAGTCGCCCATCATACCTAAAAAGTCAATCACCTGCATAGGGTCTGTAACTTCAAATTTTTTCTGAACTTCAGGAATGCCCCAAGTTTCATAACCGCCACCAAAAACAGGGCGATACATAAAAATATTATCGGTTACTAATTGTGCAAAATCTTTATCTGGCGTTACCATAAAGGTTTTAAAACCTTCTTTTTCAGCTTGACGAGACAACGTTCCAATAACATCATCAGCTTCATAACCCTCCTTTACCATAATGGGAATGTGCATTGCTTTTAAAATCTCGTATATATAAGGAACAGCCGTTTTAATACCCTCCGGAGTTTCATCTCTATTGGCTTTGTAAGCTTCATACATTTCTACACGATCTGCACTTCCGCCTTTGTCAAAACATACTGCTAAGTGGTCTGGACGCTCACGTTTAATAACGTCTAAAAGAGAGTTCATAAACCCCATAATTGCTGAGGTATCTTCTCCTTTAGAATTGATTCTTGGATTTTTTATAAAAGCATAATAGCCACGAAAAATAAGTGCGTAAGCATCTACTAAAAAAAGGCGTTTTTGGTCTGACATTTTGATCGTTTTGATAGAAAACCAAAGCTACAAAAACTAAATTTTAAAAAGTAATTTATAAAGGATATCCTCTAAAAGAAAACAATCAGTGAAATTAATACTTATGCTGGTTTTGTGATAAATATTAAATGTAAAACCGCATTTAACTTTTCTCCAACTTTTTTTCGAAGTATCGAAAATGCTTTTGTGATGTGAGCTTCAACCGACTTAATCGATATATTTAGATATTCAGCAATCTCCATATTCGTCAAACCTTCTTTTTTGCTTAATAAAAATGTTTGCCTGCACTTTGGTGGTAGTTTTTCAATTTCCTGTTTTACAATACGCATGGTTTTTTCCAGAGCTTTTCCATCTTCTTTCTCTACAATATAACTTAATGCATCTATATGCTTCTTCTCTAAAGCAATAACAGGTTTATGTTTTCTGTATTGATCTATAAACTCATTGTAAGCAGATCTGTATAAATATTTTTTTATTGAAAAATGTGGTTTAAGCTTAGCACGATGTTTCCATATTTTTATAAAAACATTTTGTACAATGTCTTCAGCCAAAGCTTCATCATTAGTAAAACTATATACGTATACACATAGTCTATGATGATAAAGTTCAGCTAAAAAAGCATATGCTTTTGCCTCTCCAGCTCTTAAAGCCTCTATAAGTTTTAAATCATTAGAATAAATACCTGACATTTCTAAAAATTAATAAAACAAGTATGTTTTTTGCTAAAATAGAAAAAAACTTATGCTAAAAGTTAGGGTTATTCAAAATTATTACGTTTTAAGTAAGAATAATAGATTTAAATGGTGTCTTCTGAAATTGAAAATATAGTAGTTAAGTATTTAACGCATCAAGCAACATCTGATGAATTAGATACACTTTTATTATGGCTTGATAATACTGCTAACGAAAAGGAATTCGCTGAATATGTTAAGGTAAATTATGCCATAGATTTTAATATGAAGGATTTTAATACTACTAACTCTAAAAAGAACCTTTTAGAGCTGATAGATAAAGAAAAAAAAGTGTTTAAAGTTCGAAAAATAAGGAATGTAGTAAAATATGCTGCAGCCGTTATAATAGTATTAGGATTGGGTTATTTCTATAAACAGAACTATTTGGTAGATACAGATTTTTCAATTCCAGAAGATAAGATAACACTGCAGTTAGACAATGGGGATATTGAAATTTTAAATGAAGATGGATCTAAAAGTGTTGTTGATAAAAGTGGAAATATAGTTATTAAACAAAGTGGAAACACGTTAACGTATTTAAATGATGATAAAAGTCAAAAACTTGTTTACAACACTTTAACCGTTCCCTATGGAAAGCATTTTAAACTCACCTTGTCTGATGGAACTCGTGTACATTTAAATTCAGGAACATCTCTTAAATATCCAGTTCAATTTATTAGAGGAGAAAAGCGAAGTGTATACCTTAACGGCGAAGCTTTTTTTTCAGTCACTGAAAATAAAAATGATGCCTTTACAGTAGCTTCTGAAGCGTTAAATGTTGAAGTTATGGGTACTGAATTTAATGTTACCGCTTATCCAGAAGATAGCGTGTCTAATGTTGTTTTGGTAGAGGGTAGTGTAGGTGTTTATAATGAAGATACATCAGTCGAAGAGGCAACCGTAATTAAGCCCGGAACCAAGGCCGCTTTGGATAAGAATAGCAAAACTATATCTACAGAGGAGGTTAACACATTTGTGTATACCTCATGGCGCAGTGGTGGTTTGTTTTTTAGAAATATGCCTTTTAAGAATATCGTTAAAAAAATGGAACGACATTACAATATGAAAATAGTTATTGCGAATAAGGCTTTAGAAAATGAAATATTTAGTGCCAATTTTGATGATGAGCCAATTACCAAAATTCTTAGCTATTTTAAAGATAGTTACAATATAAATTATGTCATAAAAAATAATACAATAACAATAAATTAATCCTAAAACCTCTCAAAAATATGACTTAAAACAACTAAACTAAAACGACCAACAACAATTAAACTAAATCACTTTATTAAACAGTCCTTATTCTAGGAAAAAAACCAGGAAATGCTACGAACATTCCCTGGCGTATAAGTGATTAAACAATTAAGTTACTCACTACAAAATCATTTAAAAATATGAAAAAAAACCACTTTGTCAAAAGAGGTACTAACTCTTTTGTGAAATTTGATTTAAAAATGAAACTGACCACACTTCTAATTTTTCTATCAGTTTTTAGCGCAATGGCTGGTTCTGGGTACTCTCAGGCAATTACACTTAATGTAAAAAATGAGACAGTTGCAAAAATTATTGATAAAATTGAAGCATCTTCAGAATACAGATTTGTTTATAACACTAAGTTTGTAAACTTAAATAGGCGAACTACCATAGATGTAAAACAAAGTTCTATAGATGTTGTTCTCAATAATTTATTTGGAGGAACAGAGACAGACTATAAAATTAATAATAGACAAATTATATTAAAGGCAGCTAGTAAGAAGAAAAAACAAGAGAAACCAACTACAAAAGAGAAAATTCAAGAGTTTGAAGTTAATGGTACTGTAACCGATGCTAACGGAGTGCCTTTACCTGGGGCAAATATTCTTGAAAAAACAACCAATAATGGTACACAAACTGATTTTGATGGAAATTTTTCTTTAACCTTAAGCAGTGCAAATTCTATCTTGGTAATATCGTATTTAGGATATTCTACTCAAGAAGTGGCTGTTAATGGACAAGCTAATTTAGCAATCACCTTAGAAGAAAGCGCCTCATCTCTTGATGAAGTTATCCTAGTAGGTTATGGCTCACAAGTAAAATCGGAGATAACAGGTGCTGTAGCAGCAGTAAATACAGAAGAATTAAATAAAGCTACTAATGCTACAGTTGATAATGCCTTAGTAGGTAAGGTTGCTGGGGTACAAGTCTCTACTAATAGTGCTGGTCCAGGAGGAGGAGTGTCTGTTAGAATTAGAGGAGCTGGTGGTCTTGGAAACAGTGAGCCACTATACGTTATAGATGGTATTCCTATTAGTATCGGTGCCAGTGAAAGTAGTAGCCCATTATCTGCAATAAACCCCAGAGATATAGAATCTATAAGTGTATTGAAAGATGCGGCTTCGGCAGCTATATATGGGGCAAGAGCAGCAAACGGAGTAATATTAATAAACACTAAAAGAGGTACTGGGCGTAAATCTACAGTAAGTATTAATGTGTCTCATGGTTTCCAAAACATAGCTAAAAATTATGATCTAATGGATGCTAGTACATATGCGCAATTTATTAATGATGCTGCTACTAATGCCGGCAATACTGCACCTTTCACAAACCCATCTAGTTTTGGTGTAGGTACAGATTGGATAGATACAATTACCAGAACAGCTTCTGTTTCAGATTTAAATACTTCTTTTACAGGAGGAAATGAAAATGGGAATTACTTTCTGTCACTTGGCTATTTTGATCAAGATGGTATAGTAATTGGTAGCTCGTTTAAAAGAATTTCTATAGTAGCCAATGGTGATTTAAAAATATCTGATAAGTTAAAAGTTGGTTCTAGTATTGCTGTGTCTAGATCAGAACAGCTTGCTACGGGAAATCCAAGAGCACAAAATGGGAACCCTCTTTTTTCGGCTGCAATACATTATCCAACATTACCAGTATTTGATGCAGATGGAAATTATGCGCCTACGCCAAATGAATCTCCTTATAAGGCTCGAGTTAATCCACTTTTTGATGCAGAGCAACTAGCAGGTACACCTCCTGAAACAAGAAGCTTTAGAGGTAGTGTTTACCTAGAATATAACATATTACCAAATCTAACTTTTAAAACTAGTGGTTCATATACTTATGGAAACACTACAAATAGACAAGTTGGTAGAAAATATGATTTGGGAGCTGCAATTTCAGATCAACAATCTCTTTCAACATCGCAATCTGTAGGTTCCACATGGTTGATTGAGAATACACTGAACTATACACGTCAAATTAAAGATCACAACTTTGATGTTATTGCGGGGCAAAGTGCTCAAGAGTCAGAATCGGTATTTATTCAAGCAACAGGGAACTTTCCAGAAGAAGGGAATAATGTAATAAATACTGATGCAACAGATTTAGTATTATTTGAGAATATTCAAGATAATTCCTTAACATCATATTTTGGGCGACTAAATTATGGCTACAAGGGAAAATATTTGTTTACTGCAAATATTAGATTTGATGCCTCTTCTCGATTTGGTGCAAATAATAAATGGGGTACTTTTCCTTCTGTGTCAGCTGGTTGGAATATTCATAAAGAAGATTTTTTTCCTCAAGATGGTGCTATAAACTCTTTAAAGCTAAGAGGCGGATGGGGACAAGTTGGATTTGACGGCATTGGCAATTACGAATTTTCAGCAAATGCTACTTCTGCTTTTGGATATGCCTTTGGAAATCTAGATGGTGTTAGATCAGTGGGTACAGCAATTGATGGTGTAGCTAATCCAGATTTGAAATGGGAAACGGTAACACAATATGGTGTTGGTATTGATGCCGAATTATTTAACAACAGACTAACCGTAACTGCTGAGTACTACAATAAAAATCAAACAGATATGTTAGTAGCCGTTCCTCAATCGGCTATAACAGGTTTGTCAGGAGCTAATGGTTCGCAAGGTGTAATTAGACAAAATATTGGTGAGCTTACTAATAAAGGATTTGAATTTGGTATAAATTACAGGGATAAAATAGGAGAACTTACGTATAGTGTAGGTGCAAATATTACCACCATCAGTAATGAAATTAAAGAATTGGGGCCTAAAGGAGACATTCTTGATTTTAATTTTAGCAATGAGTTTAGAACAAGAACTTATGAAGGAGGTGAACTATCCGAATTCTACGGTTATATAGCAGATGGGATATTCCAAAATCAAGGTGAGGTTGACAGTCATGCTACTCAAAATGCTGGAACAGCACCAGGAGATATCCGCTTTTTGGATTTAAATAATGATGGTGTAATTGATGGAGATGATAGAACATCAATAGGAAGCCCAATTCCTGATTTTACTTATGGATTCAATTTAAATCTTGAATACAAGAATTTTGATTTCTCAGTTCAGGCTAATGGCGTACAAGGGAATGATATCTATAATCTAACAAAATCTACTTTACTTGATAACACAAGTGCTGAAAATAAAGGTAATTTTGTGCCATGGACAGCATCTAACCCTACAATTTATCCAAGGGCAATTCAAACAGATCCTAATAATAATAGAAGATCATCTAATTATTATGTAGAAGATGGGTCATTTATGCGTGTGAGACTCATTCAGTTAGGATACACTCTACCGTCAAGTGTTTTAGACAAAATCAAAGTTAGTAATCTAAGATTGTACACAAGTGTTCAAAACCCTTTCACGTTTACTAATTATTCTGGATTAGATCCAGAAGTAGGAAACGCAGGAAATGGAAATTTGGCTCAAGGTCTTGATCATTTTGTATACCCACTAGCACGTATGTTTACTGTAGGTGTAAACATTTCATTATAACATCAAAAAAAATAAATTATGAAAAAAGTTCTTTTTATTTTAATGACAGTACCTTTTTTGATGACCTCATGTCAAGAGGATTTTATCGAAAAAGTAGATAAAAATGGATTAAATTCCGATAGTTTTATGCAGTTTGAATCTCAAGCCAAAGAAGCGGTGACATCAATTTATGATCCGCTTACTCACTATGGTATGTATAATTGGGGTTTTATGATATTCGGTGACGGCCCAACAGATAATATAGAAAACGATTGGGGTGACGGAAATTGGGGACCAGCAATAGTTAATATACATAATTTTAATTGGGATGGTAGTAATACATTTATCGTACGCAGATGGAATAGTTCTTATAAAGGCATTTCTAGAGCGAACTTTGTATTAGCTAATCTTGACAAGGTTCAAAATTTCTCAAGTGAATCTGTTAGAAACCAATTTGAAGGAGAAGCTCTGTTTTTAAGAGCATTATACTACTATAATTTAGTGAGCGCCTACGGAGATGTTCCTTTGATTACATCTCTATTATCTCCAGATGAAATAAATAATATTAGTAAAACAGCAGAGAGTGAAGTTTGGGCGCAAATAGATGCCGACTTAGCAAAAGCATCTACATTGCTACCTGCATCTTATCCTGCTGAAGAAGTAGGTAGAGCTACTAGAGGGGCTGCATTTGGGCTGTTATCTCGAGTAAGACTTTGGACTAAGGATTATGCCGGAGCAGAAAGTGCAGCAAACGCTGTAGATGGCTTAGGGTATAGTTTAGTGTCTAGTGATGATTATGTAAAAATGTTTGATGGTAGAATGGAGAACAGTTCAGAATCTTTATTTGAAACTCAGCTAGTTGCTGGGCTAGGAGGATTATGGAACGCACATGCTACAGAACAATCTATATTAATGCATCTTTATCCTAGATTAGCTTGGGGAGATTATATGCATCCTAGGCGTAAAGGAACATATGATATCGTTGATATTTTTGAAACTGGAGATATTAGACGAGAAGCATCTATACTAGTGCCTTACGAAGACCAATTGTTTTCGCCAACGTTAGGCGAAATGAGAACCTTTCCAGATACAGAAACTCATGATGATTTTAGAAGTAATGTTGTGAATAATGAGGTATATCAAATGAGAAAATTTATTTCTAATGACGATAATCTTTGGGGTGGCCCTGCCGGATTTAGAGAAGGAGTAGCCATTAATATACCAGTAGTTAGATATGCGGAAGTAATTCTTAATAAAGCCGAGGCTTTGGTAGAACAAAACCAATTACCACAAGCAGAATCAGCACTTAACCTGATAAGAGTTAGAGCTAACCTGCCCACTGTTAGTGGTTTGACACAATCTGCTTTGCGAGAACAAATTAAACAAGATAGGCGTATTGAATTGATTTTTGAAGGCCATAGGTTTGGAGATTTAAAACGTTGGGGAGAGCTTTCTAAAATTGCTGATGCAGGTTTGTCTTATGGCGGACAAGTAAACTTCCCTATACCAACACAAGAAGGAGATATTAATCCAAATTTGATGGAGTAAAATTTAAAACATTCATTAGTTTTTTTGAATAGTTTGAGTTAGTTTGAGTTTGCGATAAAGGCTAGGTGTTTCATCTAGCCTTTTGGTATAAAAATATGAGAAACAATATAGGATAAGTATATATTTGGAACTATGAAGAAAGTAATATTTATAATAATTCTAGCTTTTTTTTTCGTGTCTTGTAAAGAAAATAAAAAGCAACAAACACTATTCTCACTATTAAGTAAGGAAGAGACTAATGTAGAGTTTAATAATATTATTACAGAAACAGATAGCCTAAACTATTATGTGTATCCATACTTATATCTCGGAGGTGGTGTTGCATCGGCTGATTTTAATAATGATGGCTTTGAAGATATTTTTTTTACAGGTAATATGGTGCAAAATAAGTTATATATCAATAACGGAGATATGACTTTTGAGGATGTTACCGAAAAATCAGGAATAAGCAGCTCTAAATGGCATACTGGAGTTACTACTACTGATATCAATAATGATGGATGGTTAGATATCTACATTAATGTTTCTGGAAATGGTAAAGAAAAACGTAATCTGCTATATGTGAACAATAAAGATTTAACATTCACAGAAAGTGCAATGCAATATGGTTTAGATGATAACGGATGTTCCTTACAATCCGTCTTTTTTGACTATGATTTAGATGGTGATTTAGATGTGTATGTAGCTAATTATCCTAAAGCGCCATTGTCTGCTGGGAATGATTATTATCTCAGTAGGATGAAAAACTTACAGTATCAAGAAAGTGATCATTTATATAGAAACGAAGGTAACGGTAATTTTACTGATGTGTCAAACGAAGCGGGAATTTTAAACTATGGTTTAAGTCTTGGTGTTAGTGTGGCAGATTATGATAATAATGGATATGACGATATTTATATTTCAAACGATTTTAACACACCTGATAAACTTTTCTTAAATCAAACTAACGGTACTTTTAAAGAATCAATAAAAGAAACTACGTTTCAAACCGCACTATTTGGAATGGGGTGTGATGCTGCTGATTATAATAATGATGGGTGGTTTGATATACTCCAAGCAGATATGACACCTGAGAATAATAGAAGAGCAAAAGAGAACATGGCAAGTATGAATGCTGAAGGCTTTTGGAGTACTGTAAAAAGTGGATTTCATTATCAATATATGTATAATGCGCTACAGTTAAATAGAGGTTTAGATGCTAATGATGTTGTAAAGTTTAGTAATACATCTAGAATTGCAGGAATAGCCACTACAGATTGGAGTTGGGCTCCTTTATTAGTTGATTTAGACAATGACGGATGGAAAGATATTTTCATTACAAATGGTATAAAAAAAGAAGTTAATAATCGCGACTTTTATCACCGTCTGCAGAAAAAACTTAAAAATTCAAAAGATATTAAAGGTAATATATTTTCCGAAATGCCTTCTGAACCAGTTAAAAACAGAGTGTTTAAGAATAATAAAGATTTAACCTTTATCGAAAAGAGTGAAGACTGGGGATTAAACTTAAAAGGGTTTTCACATGGTGCCGTTTATGTAGATTTAGATAATGATGGAGATTTAGATATTGTGGTTAATAACACTGATATGGAAGCTGCCATTTACAGAAATAACACAGATACTAATAAAACACATTATTTAAAATTTAAATTCAAGGGTGCTAAAGAAAATAAATTAGGTATAGGCACAAAAGTTACTATACATACCAAAACTGAAATGCAGACGCAACAGTTAACACTTACCAGAGGATATCAATCTTCAGTAGCACCCAACTTAGTTTTTGGTCTTGGTGATTATTCCCAAATAGATAGCATAGCGATAAGATGGCCAGATGGTAAAAAAGAAGTTATGTATAATATTTCTGCAAATCAGATACTAACATGTAATTATAATAATGCTGAAACTATACAAAAAAAAGATGCTTTAGATACCAGAATATTTAAAGAGATTACAGAAAAGACAAAAATGTCTTTTACCCATGAAGAAAATATATATAATGATTATCATATTGAGCCGTTGCTTCCTTACCAAACTTCCAAGTTAGGCTCAGGTATTGCTGTTGGAGATTGTAATGGAGATGGTTTAGAAGATGTCTATATTGGTAATGCGCATAAAAGTGAAGGTGTATTATATATTCAAACTCAACACAAAACATTTATTGAAAAAAATGGACCTTGGAAAGAAGATCGTTTATGTGAAGACATGAAATCTCTTTTTTTTGATGCCGATAATGATGGAGATAATGATTTATATGTGGTAAGTGGTGGAAATGAATTTTTGAGGTATCCAGAGTTGTTACAGGACCGATTGTATATTAATAATGGTACTGGCGACTTCACAAAATCAACAATAAGTTTGCCTAAAATGATTACAAGCGGTAGTTGTGTAAAAGCAAGTGATTTTGATAAAGATGGAGATTTAGATTTATTTGTTGGAGGAAGACTAGTTCCAGGAAAGTACCCGTTATCTCCTAGAAGCTACATTTTAAAAAATGAAGGTATTATAAATAGATTCCCAAAATTTGTTGATGTAACAAAAGAGATGGTACCTAAATTAGAGTATGCAGGTATGATTACGGATATGCTATGGTCAGACTTTAATGGAGATGGATTAAAAGATATAGTTGTAACAGGTGAATGGATGCCAGTGCGCTTTTTCGAAAACAAAGGAAATACTTTTGAAGAACGTACAGATGACTTTCAATTAAATAATGATATAGGGTGGTGGTATAGTTTAGCTGAAGGAGATTTTGATGGCGATGGCGATTTAGATTATATTGCGGGAAACCTTGGGGAAAATTATAAATACAAAGCTACAAAAGACAAACCTTTCGATTTGTACTCAGCAGATTTTGATGACAATAAAAGTTTAGATATTGTATTTAGTTATCACCAAAATGGTAAGCAATATCCCTTAAGAGGTAGACAATGTTCATCTGAACAAATTCCTGCAATAAAGCTCAAGTATAAAGATTATCAATCCTTTGCTAATGCGAGTTTGTCTGATATTTATGGTGAAAAAAACTTAGACGAAGCACTTCATTTTAAAGCAACCAACTTCTCAACTGTTTATATTGAAAACAATAAAGAGGATATATGGAATAGTACCCGATTAAATGCGTTAGTGCAGTTATCTTCTGTTAACAGTATTGTTATAGAAGATATTAATTCAGATGGAAAAAAAGATATTTTAATGGCTGGCAATTTATATAGTTCAGAAATAGAAACTCCACGAAATGATGCCAGTATTGGAACGCTATTACTAGGTAATGGCAAAGGCGATTTCACACCTGTGGCTTCCTATGAAAGTGGGCTTTACATTGATGGGGATGTAAAAGATATTAAGTTAATTTCTTTAGGAAGTTCAAAAAATGAAAAAGCACTATTAGTTCTAACTAATGATAATGAACTTAGAGTAATTAAAATAGACTAGTTGTTATTCATTTAAGTTTAGTAAGTCACATTTTGCTTATCCAAAACTGTTTTAGTTATGAAGGCATAAAATAATAAATAGGCAAAACAGCCTACAGCAATCCAATATGACGATTGAATACTAAAAACATCTGCTAATTTACCTTGTACTGGAGGAATAATTGCACCACCTAGAATCATCATAATTAAAAAGGCAGAGCCTTGAGATGTGTATTTTCCTAAGCCAGCAATACTCAATGTAAAAATACAAGGCCACATGATAGAACAGAATAAGCCGCCAGATAAGAATGCAAATAATGCAACGTTGCCTGATGCAAACACACCGATTAACATAGCAATTACACCAAGAATACTGAAGGTCTTTAGGGTTTTTACAGGATTGTCTTTAGCAAAAAAGAACCCGCCAATTTGTACTGCTACACATATAGCAAAAAATAGAACCTCTTTTGTAGAAAACACTTTTCCACCAACCCAGTTTGATGCTATAACGATTGCTAAAGCTACATAAGGCACAACGATTAGAAGTACCTTTTTTAGACCTTTACTAGGATTAAAAACGGTGATAGCGCCAACCCATCGCCCAACCATTAAACCGCCCCAATATAACGAAATAAAGGGCGCAATTTGTGCATCGTTTAGTGCTTTAAGTCCAAGTTCATTTAGTCCTGAACTACCTACAGCTTTTTTAAGTAGTTCTCCTAAATTACTGCCAACCGTTACTTCTACCCCTACATAAGTGAATATGGCCAACATGCCTAAAACGAGTTGAGGATATTTCATGGCACCCCAACCCTCAGGTCTTTTAGAGGAACTTGAATAGGCAAATAAAATACAACCCACTACTGCGGCTAATGCAATTATTAGTAAAGTTAATCTTTTATTTTCCAATGCTTCAGTAACGTCTACATCTCCAAAATACGTACTAAAAATATAGCCAAAACAGCCAAAAATGATTATGGTTAAAACAATGAGTAAGTTTTTTGCTTTGTTAGCAGGTTCAAAACTAGTTTCCGATTTTAATGCAGGCAATTTCTTTGAAAAATAAAATAATGCAGCAGCCAATAAAAATAAAACACCAACACCTAAATATAATAGCTGTACTGTCGTTAAAGTGATTTCATTATTTTTAATCATTTGAGTGAGTTCCTCGCCAGATACAGGTGTGGAACCAAATATGATAAAAGCAACTACAATGGGTGCTATAGTTGTACCAAACGAATTGATACCTCCAGCAAGATTTAGTCGATGCGACCCTGTTTTGGGGTCACCTAAAGCAATAGCAAAGGGGTTTGCGCTGGTTTGTTGTAGCGAAAATCCTAAGCCCACAATAAATAAAGCAACCAAAACAAAGTAGAATACAGCGGTTTGCCCTTGTTCTGCACCAGCTGTTGCTGGATACATGATAAAAGCACCTATAGCTGATAGTAATAGTCCATAAATAATACCGTTTTTATAACCCCAAGAATTTACAATGTCTTTTTTTATGGCACTCGATAAAACAAATAATAGTAAAGCACCAATATAGTATGCACCATAAAATGCAAAATCTACAAGTTGCGATTGAAACTGATCTATACTAAAATAGGTTTTACAAAAAGGTATAAATACACTGTTAGATGCAGCTATAAATCCCCAAAAAAAGAAAACAGTAACTAGAGTTGTTAAAGCAGATTTGTTGTTTTGACTGTTCATATAGATAAGTTAGTTTGGTTTTTTAAAACACCTAAGATACTAAAATGTGAAGTAAATAATAATTCATGTATGGAATAGCTTTTTATAACTGTTCTGAGTCAAAACCATTAACAATATTATAAGATTTTAAGCTTTTAATATCATTATCTTTGCCGAAAAAAGAAGACTATGTTACGCTGGATTATTTTCTTGCTCATTTTTGTAGTTATTGATATTTATGCTTTTCAAGCATTTAGAAGTATTTCTAAGAATATATGGTTAAGTATAGTTTACTGGTGTATTACACTTACAGTAATTGGGAATTTTATTTTTCGTTTTTATGGGATTAATAGAGGTGATTTTGGAAATCCACAAGCCTTTGCTTTTGGCTTTTTAATTGCATTTGTAGTGCCTAAAATGCTAATTTTAGGTATCATGTTTGCCGAAGATATATTTAGGGTGCCCCAAGCTATTTTCAGATATTTTACCGAAGGTTCAAATGCCGGCATAAAATATATGCCTTCTCGTCGTAGCTTTATCTCTAAAATAGCACTCGGTATTGCAGCAATACCATTTGGAGCTATTCTCTATGGAATTTACAGAGGTAAATACAATTTTAAGGTTTTAAAATATACCTTAAGTTTTGAAGATTTACCCGAAGCTTTTGATGGTTACAAACTCACTCAAATTAGTGATGTGCATTCAGGTAGTTTTGATAATATCAATAAGGTTGAATATGCCATTGATTTAATTAATCAACAAAACAGTGATGTTATTTTGTTTACTGGTGATATGGTTAATAACGAAGCCAAAGAAATGCTGCCCTATGTAGATATTTTTAGTAAACTTAAAGCCAAAGATGGATTGTATTCCGTTTTAGGAAATCATGATTATGGTGATTATTTGAGATGGTCGTCAGACGAAGCAAAAGCACAAAATTTAGAAGATTTAAAAACCATTCAAAAACAAATAGGGTTTGATTTGTTATTGAATGAAAGCCGATTTATTGAACGAAACGGAGAAAAAATAGCATTAGTTGGTGTTGAAAACTGGGGTGCAGGCGGATTTAAAAAAGCAGGAGATTTAAAGAAAGCAGTTTCTGCAATAGATAAAAACGACTTTAAAATATTGATGAGTCACGACCCTTCACATTGGGAAAAACAGGTAATTCAAGATGATTATCATTATCATTTAACCTTAAGTGGTCATACACACGGTATGCAATTTGGCATAGAAATACCAGGTTGGTTTAAATGGAGCCCAGTAAAGTGGCGTTATAAGTATTGGGCAGGCATTTATGAAGAGTTAGGGCAGTATATCAATGTAAATAGAGGTTTTGGTTATTTAGGATTTCCAGGGCGTGTAGGTATATGGCCAGAAATCACGGTTATTGAGCTTAAAAAAGGGACAAGTAATACGTAATTACATGTAAATGTTATATTTACTCTAAAATTTACTATTTTTATAAATAAGTTTTCGGGTGTTGTTCAGAATTATATAGGTTTTTAATTGAACTAAAACATTAAAAGTATGTCAAAATTTGGTGAACTAATAGATGTTGAAATTCCAGTACTGTTTGATTTTTATGCAGAATGGAATGAGCAATCTACAGCAATGCACCCAGTGCTTAGAGATGTTGCTGCGGCACTTGGAGATAAGGCTAAGGTCATTAAAATTGATGTAGAAAAAAATCAAGAACTGGCCGATGCACTTCGCGTCAAAGGATTACCAACATTAATCATCTACAAAGACGGTGAGATGAAATGGCGCCAAAGTGGCGAGCAAGATGCCGACACACTTATCGGTGTTATTCAAGAATACATTTAGCTTTTACTACTTATTTATTGGGCGTTACCCCGTTCGGTCGCTGAGGCTCTCGAAGCGCGGTCGGGCTTTCACGAAAAGTTTATCCTGAGCGCAGTCGAAGGGCTCTCTGCGAGGAGCTCCAACAATCGCTCAATCCCTAACGCGGGTTTATCCGCCAGTTGCATTTTAAAACGGAAGGAATTGTTTTTTTAATGGTTCGTTTAACCGGTTGACGGATATGCGCCGTTATTTAATGATTTATATCCGACGTTAAACGAATGTAGTCGAAAATTTTTACAAAGTCAAGGGCTGCATTAAATCATAGAATCTTAATCAAATGGAATCTAACCCCTTAAAAACATATCCCTTTCCAGTATAATACTCCAATACTTTCGGAAGCGCATATTGCATGTTTTTTGATGCTTTAACACTATCATGAAACACGATAATACTTCCGTTTTTTACTTTTGAAATTACATTATTGAAGCATTCTTCTGGTGTAACAGTTTTGTCCCAATCAAACGATAACACATCCCACATCACAATGTTGTAACCTAAAGCCATTAATGCTTTGCCTTGTTTTGGCGTTATTTTTCCATACGGAGGACGAAACAAATTCAGAATTCTGAATTCAGAATTCTGAATTTGAGCATTTAATACCTTCTGTGCTTGGGCAATATTATTCAAATATGCTGTCTTCGAAGTTTTCCAACCTTTAAGATGGTCTTGAGTATGATTCCCAATTACATGTCCAGATTGAATTATCTTTTTAAAAATATCAGGATGTTTTTCAACGTTTGCTCCAATACAAAAGAAGGTAGCTTTTGCGTTGTATTTAGCTAATACATCTAAAGTCCATTCTGTGATTTCAGGCGTAGGACCATCATCAAACGTTAAGTAAATTTCTTTTTCAGTGGTATCGATATCCCAAACATAATTTGGGAATAATGATTTTACAACCTTTGGAGTTTTTACAGGTGTTAAAGGCATATATTTTTGCCACTATTATTCGTTAGCTTCTATAGCTGTTACACCACTATCTGTAGGAATATCTATATCGGTTGATTCTGGTTCAACTTCTGTATCATCGTCTTCACCTCCATAGAAATATTTAAATAGTCTCAGATAATTATTAAACGTGTCACCTTCCTTTTCAGCTAAATCGGTGTCGTAACGTGCTAAAACATCAATTAAACCTTTATAGCGCTGAATATCAACATAAATATCTTCGAATAAACGTTCTTGATTTTTTTCACTTAAACCACTATAATACGTTAAATTTTCTTGATATTTTTTGCTGACTTCAAAATATAAATCGCGAGCTTTTTCTTTTGCATCTACTTCATAATAGGCACCAATATAAGGTTCTAATAAAGTGTAATAGCCATAATATTGCACAGGCATATTTTCCATAGCTATATCAGCTATTTCTTCTGCTTTTTTAGGTTTTTCCTGATTAATAAGTTCCTCGACTAGGCGTGCTAAATTACCTCTATATGTAATGGCGTTTTTACGTGTTTCAGGATCGTGATAAATATCAGGACTACCACTATTTCCCCAATTCCAAGTTTTTACCTTTTCATACATCAAATCCGCATCTATTCGCCCCATATCAAAAGGGTTAGCTCTGTCAACTTCAGTTTTAATAGGTACTAACTTGTAGCACATGCCATCAAGCTGTAGGTAATCTTTCATCCAGATATAATCATCATCACCAAAGCTTCCTCCAGTAAAATAAATAGGACGTTTCCATTCGTTATTGGCAACAACATCTAGCATTAAAAGGCGGTTTTTGTATATGGCTCCACCATCAATTTCAATATCAATATAAGGTTCAATTTTGTCGGCGTCCTCTGGTTTTACGATACCATTCGTAACGGCATTTTGTTTATTTACATCAATACGAACGTTTCTAGTAAATAGAAAATTAGCATTTAAGTCTTGATTTCTAATACCACTCGTATCATAACCCTGCTGCTCCATTAGGTAGCGATATTTTGTTTTAGGTTTATCACTTTGAATAAATTCAAGCGCATATTTCAAACTAATTGTATCCTTGGTAAGCGGTTCTATTCTTACATAATCGTTGGTGCCATATTGATAGTTTTTATGGACTAATTGCGATGGAATAGGGTCACTTTCATAAGCCTTACGCTTCATTTGGTCAATATACCAATCTGTTTGAAACAAACTGGTATTAACTACACGAACGTCTGTTCTATAACCCTCAATTTCTTGAGCATACCACAATGCAAATGTATCATTATCACCTATGGTAAATAGTATAGCATTTTCAGCACATGAATCCAGATATTTTCGTGCCATGGCTTGTGCCGTATACTTTCCAGAACGATCATGGTCATCCCAGTTGTTAGCCACTAAAATACCAGGAACAAGAATTAAACAAACAACGGTTACAATAGGTGCAGCTAATGCCTTAGGTAGTTTGTCTTTTAATGTATGATATATGGCGTAAACACCAATACCAATCCACAACGCAAATACATAAAATGAACCAACCACAGAGTAATCGCGCTCACGAGGTTCAAACGGGCGAACGTTAGTATATACTTGTATGGCTAATCCTGTAAAAAGGAAAAATACTAGCATTACCCAAAAACGTTTTTTATCAGTATTTAAAACAAAAAACATTCCAATTAACCCTAAAAGCAGTGGTAAAAAATAGTAAGTGTTTCTGGCTTTATTGTTCTTTATATCGCTTGGTAAATTATCTTGAGAATACCCTAAGTGCAATTCGTCAACGAATTTTATACCACTTATCCAATTACCATGATTATCCAATCTACCTTGTATATCATCTTGTCTCCCAGTGAAATTCCACATAAAATAGCGCCAATACATATATCCTAATTGGTATTCAAAAAGGTACCTAATGTTACTTGGTAAATCTGGTTTTTCTATATCAATATAACTTTGGTATCGTTTTAAAAAATTGTTGTAGTCTTCATAATCCACGTTGCCTTGAGCAACTTCATTTCTAAAATCAGAAACCAGTTTACGAAGTTCATTCTTCATTTGATGTTCTGGCTTCAAATTAAACCTTAAAAACCCAGTAAACATCATGTAATTTTCAGCGTGTTCACCACTCCACATACGCGGTAAATAAGAGGCGTGCTCAGTATTGTAGTTTTGTTTGGCATCTTTATAATCGTTAACAATTACATATTCGCCTTTGGTTTCATCTTTTTCGTATTTAGGTTTATCATCTACATATGGATTATTTTCATCTAAATACGCATACATATCTGTAAACTGAGGGCCGTAGAACAAATGTGTTTCAGGATATTGCTCTAAATTGTAATAAGCCAACAATTCTCTGGCACTAGAAGGGTTGTTCTCATTAATCACCACATTAGCATTAGCGCGAATAGGTAACATTAACCATGTTGAAAACCCAATGATTATAAAGGTTAAACACAGAATCCCTGTGTTTAAATGCACATAGTTTTTTTGTCTTGTGTAGCGCAGTGCATAAAAAATTGCGGCCACTAAAAGTATACCTGCAATTATAGAACCTGAGTTAAATGGTAAGCCTACACTATTCACGAAGAAGATTTCAAGCACACTAAATATCTTTAAAATATTAGGCGCTAATAGTTTAAAAACGAATAATAAAATAGCAACAGAAACGACATTAGCTATTATAAAACTCTGAATCGTAACAGTTTTGTAGTTTTTAAAATAATAAATAATTCCGATAACAGGAATCGTTAAAAGTCCCATAAAGTGTACACCAAACGATAAGCCTATAACAAATGCAATAATGATTAACCAGCGGTTGCCACGAGGTTTGTCCATGTCCTGTTCCCAGCGTAATGCTAACCAAAATAGGGCAGCCATAATTAAAGTTGCCATAGCATACACCTCGGTTTCAACGGCATTAAACCAAAACGAATCTGTAAATGCAAATGCTAAACTACCTACTAAACCGCTTCCTAAAATAGCGGTGTATTGTGGCTTTGATATACTTGATGTTGTATTACTATCTGCTTCTTTGTCTTTTTCAGCATTTAAATGTGCTACTAATTTTGTAAGCAGCATCGTGATGGTCCAAAACATAAATAAGATGGTAAATGCACTAGCTACGGCACTCATCATGTTCATCATCCAACCGATAAGTTCGTTGTTTCCAAAGGTAAATGTTGAGAAAAACGCGCCTAACATTTGGAATAAAGGTGCTCCAGGAGGATGCCCTACTTGCAGTTTCGAAGACGTTAAAATATACTCTCCAGCATCCCAAAAGCTTACTGTAGGTTCTACTGTTAAGCTATAGGTAATTAAAGCAATTAAAAAAGAGAACCAACCTAAAAGTGTATTCCATTTTTTAAAATTAAAATCCATCATCTAAATCTATGTTTGTTAGCTGTGGCGAATTTAACAATAAATATCAAACAAGAATAAATATTATAGTACCCTTAACATTAAGGTTTTGGAGCTTTTACATTATAATTAAAACCCAGATTTAGAGGTTTAAGATGCGCAAAGTGCTTTTTTTCTAAAAAAATACTTGTTCAAATAAAACTTTGTGCTAAATTTGCACCCTCATTTACACAATGGCCTATGGTGTAACTGGCAACACGTCTGGTTTTGGTCCAGAAGAGTCTAGGTTCGAGCCCTAGTAGGCCAACGTTTTTAAGAAGTCCTCAATTTAAATTGAGGACTTCTTTATTTAAATCCTTCTTACATATACATTTTATTCACTCGCTAGGAATAGTACAAAATGAATCCTAAATTATTAGAATTCTTCTACTATAATTTTTTATTTACTAAAATAGTCTATTGAAAAATGATGGATAAACCTTAGTTTTTATAAGGAAAAACCTTAGTCGTATGTCTTAAGAAACCAGTAATATTGAAAATATTTTTAATGTTAATTCTATTAAATCAACCAATATGAAAAAACAATTCTTAATTCTCTCCTGTGGCTTGTGTACAGTTTTATTTTTAAATGCCCAAGACCAGACCATCAATGGAGCAACTTTTAAACAAGATGGAAAAGTTGGAATTGGAACTACTAGTCCAGACAGAAACCTAGAAGTATCAGAAAATAGTAATACTGATGCGACAGTTTTAAGATTGACTAATATGGGTTGGGCTTCTCACATGTCCACATCATTAGAGTTTAGAACAGGATTACTTAAGACTGTGCCCACATCTAAAATTTCATCTATTATGAACGGTAGTGGTAACGCTGGTGATAGGTTAGGCTTTTTTCTACAGACAAATGGAGCTAACCCAAACAATAACCCTTTGATTGAAAGATTTTCAATATTGCCAAATGGTAATGTGGGTATTGGTACAACCACTCCTGCTAGCCAATTTGATGTGCGCACATCTGATGGTAAAGGGGTTTGGATCAATCGTGATAACCAGTCAGCTGTTACTTTTAGCCCAAATAATGGTAACTCTGTATTTCATTTGAGTCATGGGCATGACAATAAGTTTTATATTTCCCAAGGAGGTTCCGTAGGAGGTGGAAAACTAATGACCTTTGTAAACACGGGTAATGTAGGTATTGGCACAACCTCACCAACAGGTCAATTACACATTTCGGGTACAAGTGCTCATAAAATTAGATTAACTAGAGGAACGGGAAGTTCGCAAATAGGGATGTCAAATAATACTAATAATATCTTCTTCGATGCGGGAAATGACGGGTCGGATTTGTATATCAATTCAAATGGTAATGTTGGAATTGGAACTACTACACCAGCAACAATATTTGATGTTAGTGGTAGAGGTATGACCTTAAATAGAGATTCTGAATATGGACAGTTTATTGATTTAAAAAGGAATAATACCTTAAAATGGCAAATTCATGCAGGAATAAGTTCCAATAATGATGAATTAAGTTTTAGAAATAGTTTGCAATCCAGTTTAATGACAATTCAACAGTCTGGAGACGTGGGCATCGGTACCACAGACACCCAAGGCTTCAAACTAGGAGTAAATGGAAAAATAGCGGCAACTGAGGTAAAAGTAGCTACTTATGCTAATTGGTCAGACTTTGTATTTGGAAACACATATAATTTACCCTCTTTAAAAGAAGTGGAAGATTACATAAAAAACAATGGGCATTTAGAAAATATTCCTGATGCAGAAACAGTGAAAAAAGACGGTTTCTTTTTAGCCGAAATGGATGCTAAATTACTTCAGAAAATAGAGGAATTAACATTGTATACTATTGAACAGGAAAAAGAAATCGATGCTCAAGATCAAAAAATAGAATCTCAAAATGACAGAATTGAAAATCTAGAGAAAGAAAATCAGGTTTTAAAGTTATTGTTAGAGAGAGTTCAAAAATTAGAAGAACGCATCAAATCTTAAACGTAATAACCGGCCTGCGAGCATGATTTACCAAATCCTCGCTAATACTACCATTAAAGAAATGAGATAAGCCTTGGCGCCCGTGAGTACTCATGCCAATTAAATCGGCATCAATAGATTGCGAAAAATTCATAATACCAGTTTCAATCGTTTCATCATTGTAAATATGAATCGTGCAAAAACTATGTGTAACCGTTTCTAAAAAACCTTGAATTCTGTCTTTAGCTTCACTGGTAGTTACAAATTTATTAGCAGTCACTACCATCAATAAATGCATTTCTGCTTCAAATAATTCTGCAAACTTTAGTGCTTTTAAAAAAGGGACTTTAGATTCTTCTTTAAAATCTGAAGCAAATACAAAATGTTCAACTTTAAAGGTTGTGTGGCGTTTTTTTACTACCAAAACAGGTGTGTTTGATGTACGTACTACTTTTTCGGTATTAGATCCAATGAGTAATTCTTTAAATCCGCTAGTGCCATGAGATCCCATGATAATCAAATCAATATCATGCTTTTCACATACAGTATTTACAGCTTTGTAAATATCATGAAACTCTACAGTCTCGTATACTGTAATGCCTTCTAGGTAATCCTTCTTTAAGAGATCTTCAAACTTTTTATGCGCCAATTTCATAAAGAAAACAGCTTCAGGTAAATTGTTATAACCCTTTAAAGCATCAACTTCGTGCAGCGGTAAATCTAAGACGTTCAATAAGTAAATTTCGCTGTTGTATTGTTTGGCTAATTGGGCGGCTACTTCTAGTGCTTTTTCAGCTTGATCAGAAAAATCGGTGGGGACAAGTATTTTTTTCATGATAGGTAGGTGTTAAGTATGAATCTTACGGAGAAAAAGTCTCTAAAAGATCATACATAAAAATAGGCATAAATTCTTTAAAAATCAATTAAATATATTATATTTGCCGCGTTGAAAAGGCAGAATTAATTATGAGGGGACGGAAAGTCCCCTCTTTTTATACTAAAATGTTTAAAGATACTGTACAGAGCTTATTAGATGATGCATTGGAAGAACGTCCTGATTTATTTTTAATAAATTTTGATGTTAATGAAGCAAATCATATCAAGATAATTGTAGATGGTGATACAGGTGTCTTGGTGGAAGATTGTATGTTTTTAAGCAGAGCAATAGAGCATAATTTAGATAGAGAAGAACAAGACTTTTCTTTGGAAGTAATGTCTGCAGGTGCAACATCACCCTTGATAAACAAGAGACAGTATAAAAGACATATAAACAGGACTTTGAAAGTTAAAACAGCTTCAGAAAATTTAGAAGGTGTTTTAGCTGAGGCTAGTGAAAACAACATTCTTTTAGAGTGGAAAACTAGAGAGCCTAAGCCAGTTGGTAAAGGTAAGGTAACTGTAAAAAAGCAAGCCAATGTGGCTTACGACGATATTGTAGAAGCAAAAGTTATGATTAAATTTTAATTCAAGTAGAGTTATGGAGAACGTTGCGTTAATTGAATCTTTTTCAGAATTCAAAGACGATAAGTTAATTGATCGTGTTACGCTAATGGCGATTTTAGAAGATGTTTTTAGAAGCGCCTTAAAAAAGAAATTTGGAGATGATGATAATTTTGATATTATTGTAAATCCAGATAAAGGTGATTTAGAAATTTGGAGAAACCGTATAGTGGTTGCCGATGGAGAAGTAGAAGAACCTAATCAAGAAATTTCATTATCTGAAGCAAGAAAAATTGAGCCAGATTTTGAAGTTGGTGAAGATGTATCTGAAGAGGTGAAATTAGTAGACTTGGGAAGACGTGCTATTTTAGCATTGCGCCAAAATCTAATTTCTAAGATTCATGAGCATGACAATACCATAATCTATAAGCAATTTAAAGATTTAGTAGGAGAAATTTATACTGCTGAGGTACATCACATTCGTCACAGAGCCGTAATTTTATTAGATGATGAAGGGAATGAGATTGTGTTGCCAAAAGACAGACAAATACCTTCAGATTTTTTCAGAAAAGGTGATAACGTAAGAGGAGTAATTGATAGTGTTGAGCTTAAAGGTGCTAAACCTACAATTATCATGTCTAGAAGCTCCCCTGTATTCCTTGAGAAATTATTTGAACAAGAAATACCTGAAGTTTTTGATGGGCTAATTACCATTAAAAAAGTAGTGAGAATTCCTGGTGAAAAAGCAAAAGTAGCTGTAGATTCTTATGATGATAGAATTGATCCTGTTGGTGCTTGTGTGGGTATGAAAGGTTCGAGAATTCACGGGATAGTACGTGAGTTAGGTAATGAGAATATTGATGTGATTAATTACACCAATAATTTACAGTTATTTGTAACAAGAGCGTTAAGCCCAGCACGTGTGACTTCAATTAAATTAGATGAAGAAACAAAACGTGCTGAAGTAATTTTAAAACCAGAGGAAGTAAGTAAAGCTATTGGTAGAGGTGGTCATAACATTCGTTTGGCTGGTCAACTTACAGGTTACGAAATTGATGTGTTTAGAGAAGGCGCAGAAGAAGATGTAGAGTTAAGTGAATTCTCTGATGAAATAGAAGAGTGGATTATATCAGAATTCAGTAAAGCTGGATTAGATACCGCTAAGAGTGTTCTAGAACAGGATGTTGATGATTTAGTTAAAAGAACCGATCTAGAAGAAGAAACAATAAATGATGTTATTAGAATTCTAAAAGAAGAATTCGAAGACTAATACCTGCTTAATTCCAAAAGAAGTTTTAACAATATAGGTATTAATAATATATTTGAGATTTTAAAGGCAATTTATGGCTGACACAATTAGATTAAATAAAGTTTTACGCGAACTGAATATTTCTTTAGATCGTGCTGTGGAATTTTTAGATTCCAAAGGCATCGAAATAGAGAAGCGTCCAACAACAAAAATATCTGAGGAAACTTATAATGTTCTTTCAGATGAATTTGAAACGGATGCGAATAAGAAAATGAAGTCGCAAGAAGTTAGTGAAGCTAAGCTAAAGGAAAAGGAAGATTTACGCATAAAACGTGAAAAAGAATTAGAGGAAAAGCAAAAAGCTCAA
This sequence comes from uncultured Flavobacteriaceae bacterium, assembly GCA_947502975.1. GTDB lineage: Bacteria > Bacteroidota > Bacteroidia > Flavobacteriales > Flavobacteriaceae > Jejuia. The sequence continues at coordinate 163,034 of CANNBV010000004.1, read as the reverse complement.
GAAGCCAGAGAAAAAGCGCAGCAAGAAGAAGTAGTTAAAGCTTCAAAATCACTTTCAGGACCTAAAACTGTTGGTAAAATAGATTTAGAGCCTAAAAAAGCGAAAGAAGAGCCAGTAAAAGAAGAGCCAGTTGTTGAAGCGCCAGTTGTTGAAGAAGTTAAAAAGGAAGTTCCTAAAACCGAAGTTGAAGTTCCAAAAGTAGAAGAAAAACCGGTAGCTAAGAAGGAAGAGAAGCCTAAGCCTAAAGAAAAGCCAGTTGAAATAGATGGCGAATTAGTTACCCCAGAGGAAAAAGTAAAAACTCAATACAAGAAGCTTACAGGTCCTAAAATTGCAGGTGACAAAATTGACTTAACACAATTTAATAAGCCCAAAAAGAAGAAAGAAGAGAAGAAGACTGATGATAAATCTGGAGGAGGAGATCCTAAGAAAAAACGTCGTCGAATTAGTAAAGCAGGTCCTGGTGGAGGTCAAGGTGGTAACAATCAAAGAGGTGGTAACCGTAACGATAGATTTAAAGGAAAAGGACAAGGACGCAGAAATGTTGTTAAGGAAGAGCCTAGTGAAGAAGATGTAAAAAAGCAAGTAAGAGAAACACTTGAAAAGCTACAAGGGAAATCTTCTAAAGGAAAAGGTGCTAAATACCGTAGAGAGAAAAGAGATCAACATAGAGATCAAACTGAAAAAGAATTACAGGCAGAAGCAGCAGAAAGTAAAATTCTTAAAGTAACAGAATTTGTTACAGCAAGTGAAGTTGCTACAATGATGGATGTTGGTGTTACTGAGATTATTTCAGCATGTATGTCTTTAGGTATGATGGTAACGATGAATCAGCGTTTAGATGCTGAGACTCTATCAATTGTAGCTGAAGAGTTTGGTTATGAAGTGGAGTTTGTAACTGCAGACATAGAAGAATCAATAGAAGAAGTTGAAGATAAGCCAGAAGATTTAAAATCTCGTGCACCAATTGTTACGGTAATGGGTCACGTAGATCATGGTAAAACATCACTTCTAGATTATATCCGTGAAGAAAATGTAATTGCAGGAGAATCAGGAGGCATTACACAGCATATTGGTGCTTATGGTGTAACACTTGATAGCGGACAAAAAATAGCATTCTTAGATACACCAGGTCACGAAGCGTTTACGGCGATGCGTGCACGTGGTGCTCAAGTTACTGATATTGCTATTATTGTTGCGGCAGCAGATGATGATATTATGCCGCAAACCAAAGAGGCAATTTCTCATGCACAAGCTGCGGGGGTGCCTATTGTATTTGCGATTAACAAAATTGATTTACCAGCAGCAAATCCTGAAAAGATTAAAGAAGGACTAGCTAATATGAATTTATTAGTAGAAGATTGGGGTGGAAAAATTCAGTCTCACGATATTTCTGCTAAAGTAGGAACTGGTGTAAAAGAATTACTTGAAAAAGTATTACTTGAAGCCGAGTTACTAGAATTAAAAGCTAACCCTGAGAAACCTGCTATAGGAACTGTTGTTGAAGCATTCCTTGATAAAGGTCGTGGTTATGTATCAACTATTTTAGTACAGGCTGGTACACTGCGCGTTGGCGATTATGTATTAGCAGGTCAGCATAGTGGTAAAGTAAAAGCAATGCATGATGAGCGTGGAAATGATGTGGCAGAAGCTGGACCATCAACACCTGTATCTATTCTTGGTTTAGATGGTGCTCCGCAAGCAGGTGATAAATTCAATGTATTTGAAGATGAGCGTGAAGCTAAACAAATTGCTGCAAAACGATCACAATTACAACGTGAACAATCTGTTAGAACACAGCGACATATTACACTTGATGAGATTGGTCGTCGTATCGCACTTGGTGATTTCCAAGAGTTAAATATTATCCTTAAAGGTGATGTGGATGGTTCTGTTGAAGCGTTAACAGACTCATTCCAAAAATTATCTACAGAAGAAATTCAAGTAAACATCCTTCACAAAGGTGTAGGTGCTATTACTGAAAGTGATGTGTTATTAGCATCTGCTTCTGATGCTATCATTGTTGGATTTAATGTAAGACCTGTTGGAAACGCTAGAGATATTGCTGACAAAGAAGAAATTGATATCAGAACATATTCTATTATTTATGATGCCATTAACGATCTTAAAGATGCAATGGAAGGCATGTTGTCTCCAGAGTTGAAAGAAGAGGTTACAGGTACTGCAGAAATTAGACAAGTATTTAAAGTTTCAAAAATTGGAAGCATCGCTGGTTGTATGGTAACTAACGGAAAAATATTTAGAAACTCTGGTATACGTCTAATTAGAGATGGAGTTGTCGTACATACAGGAGAATTGGCCTCATTAAAACGATTTAAAGATGATGCCAAAGAAGTTTCTAAAGGTTACGATTGTGGTATGCAAGTAAAGAATTATAATGATATTAAAGAAGGCGATATTATTGAAGCCTTCCACGAAGTTGAGGTAAAAAAGAAGCTAAAGTAAATAAATTACTAAGCTGTTAAAATAAAAAAAAGCGAACTACATAGTTCGCTTTTTTTATATCTATTATTTCTTCTTCGGTTTAAAAATAAAGGCACCAGGAAACTTTCGCTTTATTTTTTTTAAAGCTCTATCAGCTTCTAAGCGTGTGCTAAAATTACCAGCCCAAACCTTAAAATTTGGAGTTTCATAATGCATTACTGGTCGCCATTGCCCAAAAGCCTCAGCGAAGTCGTTTTGAGCATTCTTTGCGCCATTTCTATTTCCCGAATATACCTGAATCTTATAACGTCTAGAATCAGTTTCATTTTTATTCATTTTCTTTTTTAGTTCGAGAAGTTCGCTAATTCTTTCGTCTTGATTTATAATAACTTTGCCTTCTTGGGCGTATCCAACAAGAGATAAGAATGTTATCGCAACTATAGTAAAAATGGTGTTTTTTAAATGCATCGTTCTTATTTTAAGTGTCTTTATGCAAATGTATACGATATAAACGTAAATCTTAGATGTTTTCTTATTTAGAATTTCTCTAAATTAGCAATTAACAGTTCCCTAACATTTCGCAAATCGACTTTAAGTATTACTTTTGCCTGAGATTTTATAACTGTGTTTTTTCAGTCTATTTTATGAAAAAATCATACCAAAGTTTAGAAGTTAATATAACTAACAATATGAAACAGGTGATACACCGTAGATTAAGCAACTGTATTCTTCATTTAAGCTTAATTGTATTATTAGCGTTTACTACATCAATTTCGGCTCAAGAAGGAGATTCAGCAAAAGGAAAATCTCTATTTAATGCAAATTGTGCTGCATGTCACCAATTGGATAAGAAGATGACAGGGCCTGCATTACGTAATGTAGAAGCGCGTTTGTCTGAGGAAGAAGGTTTAGATAGGGAATGGATATATGCATGGATTCGCAATAGTGCTGGAGTAATAAAGTCTGGTGATGCTTACGCGAATAAGATTTATAATGAATATGGTGGTGCTGCAATGACAGCTTTTCCACAGTTATCAGATGATGATATTAATAATATTTTAGCTTACACTGCTGAAGAGAAAAAGGCACCTCCAATTCCTGGTCCTGGTCCCGGACCAACAACTCAAACTGCTGACTCTGGAGGGATTTCAAATGAAATTATTCTTGGTGCACTTGCGATTTTATTCATCTTGTTAGCTGCAGGATTGTATTTAGTAAACAAAACGTTACGTCGCTTTGCTCATGCTCAAGACATCGATTTACCAGAATCATCATCAAGAACACCACTTTGGAAGGCTTTTGTGCAAAATCAATTTTTAATGATTGTTGTTGCTATCTTCTTCTTATTGTCTAGTGCATATTTTGTGTATGGCTATTTATCTCAAATAGGTGTAGATCAGGGGTACGAACCTGTGCAACCAATTCATTATTCACACAGAATACATGCTGGAGATAACGGTATTGATTGTAAATATTGTCACTCGTCTGCAAGAGTAAGTAAGCATTCTGGTATTCCATCGCTTAACGTGTGTATGAATTGCCATAAGTCCATTTACCAAGTAGCAGAGGAAACTCAACAAGAAGGTTTACGTGAATATGGTGTTGATTATAACGCTGAAATCAAAAAACTATATGCTGCTGCAGGATGGGATGATGAAAACCAGAAATATACAGGAGATTCAAAACCTGTAAAATGGATTAGAATTCATAATTTACCAGACTTTGCATATTTCAATCACTCACAGCATGTTACTGTAGCTGGTGTAGAATGTCAAACATGTCACGGACCAGTTGAGGAAATGGAAGTAATGTATCAGCATGCGCCATTAACTATGGGTTGGTGTATTAACTGTCACAGAGAAACCAACGTTGCAGTAAAAGATAATGCCTATTACGAGAAAATTCATGAGGAATTATCTAAGAAATATGGTGTAGAAAATCTGACTGCTGCTCAGATGGGTGGTTTAGAATGTGGTAAGTGTCATTATTAATAAAAAAGAAACAGTTTTAGTTCGGGAGAAATTCTAACAACTAATAACTAACAACTAATAACTAGTAAACAATATGTCATCAAACAAGAAATACTGGAAAAGTGTTGAAGAGCTAAACGAAAACAGCTCTATTGTTGAGACGCTAAAACAAAACGAGTTTGTTGAAGAAATACCTACTGATGAATTTTTAGGTGATAAAGATACATTAGAAGCTACTTCAACGTCACGTCGTGATTTCTTAAAATATGTTGGTTTTACAACTGCTGCGGCTTCTTTAGCAGCATGTGAAGGGCCAGTGAAAAAGTCAATTCCTTACGTAGTACAACCAACAGAAATTATTCCTGGGGTTGCTAACTATTATGCAACTACAATTGCTGATGGTTTTGATTTTGCTAGCGTTTTAGTAAAAACTCGAGAAGGTCGTCCAATTAAAATAGAAAATAATACTATGGCTGCTACTAATGGTAGTGCTAATGCTAGAGTACATGCTTCTGTTTTAGGATTATATGATAGCTTAAGAGTGAAAGGTCCAAAGAAAGATGGTTCAGTCATTTCTTGGAGCGATTTTGATGCTGAAACGTCTAAAGCTTTAACGGATGTAGCGGCTGCAAATAAGGCGATTGTGTTATTGACACAAACATATGCTAGTCCTTCTACTAATAAATTAGTAGCTGAGTTTTCTGAAAAATATGGTAACGTAAGTCATATTCAATATGATTCAGTTTCAGAATCTGCTGCGCTAGATGCATTTCAAGCTAAATATGGAGAAAGAGCATTAGTAAATTACGATTTCTCTAAAGCGATGACAATAGTTTCTGTTGGTGCCGATTTCTTGAGTGATTGGCAAGGTGGAGGTTTTGATTCTGGATATTCTAAAAACAGAATTCCTGATCATGGTAAAATGTCGCGTCATATTCAGTTTGAATCTAATATGAGTCTTACAGGTGCAAATGCTGATAAGCGCGTACCATTAACACCAACACAACAAAAACAAGTTTTAGCTAAATTATCTAGCTTGGTTGTTGGTGGTTCTGTGTCTACAGATTTACCAGAGCATATTAATGAAGCAGTTGCTAAAGCCGCTTCAGAATTAAAGAAAGCTGGAAGTAAAGGTGTTCTAGTAACTGGTATTCAAGATGTGAATGCACAAACAGTTGCATTAGAAATAAATGAAGCTTTAGGAAGTAAGGCATTCGATCCTAAGACGCCAATTAAAACAAGACAAGGAAGCGATAAAGCTGTTATGCAGTTAGTAGCTGATATGAAAGCTGGTAAAGTTGGAGCAATTATTATAAGTGGTGTAAATCCTGCATACACATTGCCAAATTCATCAGATTTCCTTGAAGGATTAAAAAACACAACATTGTCTATAGCATTTTCTCAAAAGGAAGATGAAACAGCTACAGCATGTCAATATATATCTGCCGCACCTCACTATTTAGAATCATGGGGTGATGTAGAATTAAAGAAAGGACATTATGGTTTAATACAACCAACGATTCGCCCTTTATTCGATACAAGACAATTTCAAGAAGGTTTATTAAAATGGACTGGAAATGATAGCTCTTATCACGACTATATTAAAGAGACTTGGGGTACAGATATTTTAGGTGGAAGTTCATTCAATAAAGCATTACATGATGGTGTTTATGTTGGAACTTTAGCTGAAGAAGTTGAAGCAGAAGAAGTGAGTGAAGAGAATGTTGAAGCACCTTCTGGAAATGCAGCAAGAGCATTAGCGGCTTCTGCAAAATCTAACGGATTAGAACTTACCTTATACACTAAAGTAGGAATGGGAGATGGTCAACAAGCCAATAACCCATGGTTACAAGAGTTTCCAGATCCAATTACAAGAACGTCTTGGGATAACTATTTAACGGTTTCTAAAGCAGATGCTGAAGCATTAAAACTTACTAATAAGAATGTTGCCAATGGCGCATTAAATAGTAACTATGCAAAAGTTACTGTAAATGGGACTTCAGTAACTGTTCCTGTAATTATCCAACCAGGACAAGCAAAAGGTTCTGTTGGTTTAGCTTTAGGTTACGGAAAAACCCTAGGACTAAAAGAAGAAATGCAAACAGGTGTTAATGCCTATCCTCTATATCAAAACTTCAATACAGTTCAAAATGTAAGTGTTGAAGCAGCAGGTGGAGAGCATGAATTTGCTTGTGTACAGTTACACAATACTTTGATGGGACGTGGTGATATCGTTAAAGAAACAACTTTAGAGATATTCAATACAAAAGAAAAGAAAGATTGGAACCCAATTCCGGTAGTGTCTTTAAACCACGAAGAAACGCCAGTTACTTCTCCAGAAGTAGATTTATGGGATGAGTTTGATCGTACAATCGGACATCATTTTAACCTGTCTATCGACTTAAATGCATGTACTGGATGTGGTGCTTGTGTTATCGCATGTCATTCTGAAAATAATGTACCTGTAGTTGGTAAAACTGAAGTACGTCGTAGCCGTGATATGCACTGGTTACGCATTGATAGATATTATTCTTCAGATGATACATTTGAAGCAGATGATACGAAGAAAGAAGAATTCTCTGGGTTATGGGGAGATAAAGGATCTTTAGGTGGATTTGGAGAAATGGAAGACCCATCTGCTAATCCGCAGGTAGCATTCCAACCAGTAATGTGTCAGCATTGTAATCATGCACCTTGTGAAACGGTTTGTCCTGTAGCGGCAACTTCTCATGGTCGTCAAGGTCAAAACCATATGGCATATAACCGTTGCGTAGGTACAAGATATTGTGCAAACAACTGTCCTTATAAAGTACGTCGTTTCAACTGGTTCCTGTACAATGGGAATGATGAGTTTGATTACTATATGAATGATGATTTAGGTCGTATGGTATTAAACCCAGATGTTGTAGTACGTTCTCGTGGTGTTATGGAAAAATGTTCTATGTGTATTCAAAAAACACAAAAAACAATTCTTGATGCCAAGCGTGATGGACGTCAAATTAAAGATGGAGAATTCCAAACAGCATGTTCTGCGGCTTGTAGCTCTGGAGCGATGGTATTTGGAGATATCAATGATAAAGAAAGTAAAGTTGCAAAACTTAAAGAAGATAATCGTATGTATCACTTATTAGAAAGTGTTGGAACAAAACCAAACGTGATGTACCAAACAAAAGTGAGAAATACAACTGAAGCATAAATCTAATTAAAGAATCAATTATATAATTATGGCGTCTCATTACGAAGCACCTATTAGAAGACCTTTAGTTACAGGTGAAAAATCATACCACGATGTTACTGTGGATGTTGCAAAACCTGTTGAAGGAAAAGCCAATAAACAGTGGTGGATAGTTTTTGGTATCTCACTTGCAGCTTTTCTTTGGGGAATTGGATGTATCATTTATACCATATCTACAGGTATTGGTACTTGGGGTTTGAATAAAACCGTAGGTTGGGCCTGGGATATTACAAACTTCGTTTGGTGGGTAGGTATTGGTCACGCAGGAACACTAATTTCTGCAGTACTATTATTATTCCGTCAAAAATGGAGAATGGCAATTAACCGTTCTGCAGAAGCAATGACCATTTTCTCAGTAGTACAAGCAGGATTATTCCCAATTATTCATATGGGTCGTCCTTGGTTAGGGTATTGGGTATTACCAATTCCAAATCAATTTGGGTCTTTATGGGTAAACTTTAATTCACCATTACTTTGGGATGTATTTGCGATCTCAACATATTTATCAGTATCATTAGTATTCTGGTGGACTGGTTTATTGCCTGATTTCGCTATGTTACGTGATAGAGCAATCAAGCCATTTCAAAAGAAAATATACTCATTATTGAGCTTTGGATGGAGTGGGCGTGCTAAAGATTGGCAACGTTTCGAAGAAGTATCTTTGGTTTTAGCTGGTTTAGCTACACCTCTTGTACTTTCTGTACATACTATTGTATCGTTTGACTTCGCAACATCGGTAATTCCAGGATGGCATACTACGATATTCCCACCGTACTTTGTTGCTGGTGCGGTATTCTCAGGATTTGCCATGGTAAACACGCTTCTTATAATTATGAGAAAAGTGTGTAACCTTGAAGATTATATTACAGTACAACACATCGAGTTAATGAACATAGTTATTATGATTACTGGTTCTATAGTAGGTGTGGCTTATATTACAGAGTTATTTATCGCTTGGTACTCAGGTGTTGAATACGAGCAGTATGCATTCTTAAACAGAGCAACTGGTCCTTACGCTTGGGCTTATTGGATGATGATGTCTTGTAACGTATTCTCTCCACAGTTTATGTGGTTCAAGAAATTAAGAACAAGTATTATGTTCTCTTTCTTTATCTCAATTGTAGTAAACGTAGGGATGTGGTTTGAGCGTTTCGTAATTATTGTAACCTCATTACATAGAGATTATTTACCGTCATCATGGACAATGTTCTCTCCAACATTTGTTGATATTGGAATTTTTATCGGAACTATCGGATTCTTCTTTGTATTATTTTTATTATACTCTAGAACATTCCCAGTAATTGCGCAAGCAGAGGTGAAAACTATCTTGAAATCTTCTGGTGAGAAATATAAAAATTTAAGAGAATCAGGTAAGAGTTTGGTAGGTACAGGTGCTGATGAAAGAACTTCTGGAAGTGTTGCACAAGCTATTGCTCCTCAAGTTGACGCGCCTAAAGCTGAAATCTCAGAAGACGATAAGTCTGAAATGACAAGCTCATTATTAGAAAGCATAGGAACATTTGACGCAGCAACACAAACAGCTGATGATTTAAAGAAAATCAGTGGTGTAGGCCCAAAAATGGAAGAGGTTTTAAACAGTATTGGTATTTATACTTTCCTTCAGGTAAGTAAAATGACCAAAAAAGAATATGATTTGTTAGACAGTATTACAGGTTCTTTCCCTGGAAGAGCAGAACGTGATGATTGGTCTGGACAAGCTAAAAAATTAATAAACTAAACGTAGTCAATGGAAGCTTCAAAAGTTATTCACGCTATCTATACTGATGATGATGTATTAATGTCTGCCGTTAAAAAGGTAAAGGCTGAAAAACATCATATTGAAGAAATATATACACCTTTTCCAGTACATGGATTAGACAAAGCGATGGGATTAGAGCCAACTAGAATTGCAATAACTGCATTTATGTACGGTTTGGTAGGTTTAACAGTTGCCATTGTAATGATGAATTTCATTATGATTAAAGATTGGCCACAAAATATTGGTGGTAAACCAAGTTTTAGTTATTTAGAAAATATGCCTGCATTCGTGCCAATTATGTTTGAGCTTACAGTGTTTTTTGCTGCGCATTTAATGGTGATTACATTTTATTTAAGAAGTAGAATGTGGCCATTTAAAAAAGCTGAGAATCCTGATCCTAGAACTACTGATGATCATTTCCTTATGGAAATTGCAGTTCATGGAAACGAAAGCGAATTACAAAGTTTACTTTCGGAAACTGGTGCAGTAGAAATTAATATAGTAGATAAAGAAGCGCATTAATATAGTTTTATGAAGAGCTTAATTAAAATTTTGGTAATAGCAGTAGTGTTTGTAGCTGTGTCTTGTAAAAAAGATTCAGCACCAAACTATCAATTTATGCCTAATATGTATGAATCTGCTGGATATGAAACTTACGGTGAAAATGAACTTTACGAAAATGGTATGGCAGCTAGAACTCCTGCAGAAGGAAGTATTCCAAGAGGTTTTGTACCGTTTGATATTGAAAACTCAACAGAAGGTTACGATTTAGCAAAAGCAACTTTAAAGAGTCCGTTAGATTCAACTCAGGTTGATTTGGAAAGAGGTAAAGAATTATATGATATTTATTGTGGTATTTGCCATGGTAATAAGGGTAACGGACAAGGTAAATTGGTGAAGCGCGAAAAGATATTAGGTATTCCTAGTTATGATGATGCAGGTAGAGCAATTAACGAGGGTAGTATTTACCATACTATTTATTATGGTAAGAACTCCATGGGAAGTTATGCAAATCAATTAAACGAAGAAGAGCGTTGGCAAGTTGTGTCTTACGTTTTAAAGTTAAAAGCAGATTTAGAAAAGTAAGAAGATAAGATTATATAGACATGTATACATTTTCAAACAAATTAAAGACGTTTTCTATTATACTAGTAATTTTAGGATTATTGGGTGTAGGATATGGTTTTGTAACATCTCATAAATCTTTCAAAGAAGTTGAGACAATAATTGAAGCTGAGAAAGCGCATCATGGAGGTGGACATGGAGAAGAAGCTGCTCATGCAACTTCTGGCCATGATACACATGGAAATTCACATAGCAATGATGCTCATGCAGAAGAAGATGCTCATAAAAAACATGTAGAGCATGTAAAACATCAAATTGCTAACAGACCTTGGGCAGCATTATATGTTGCAGCGTTCTTTTTTATGATGATTGCATTAGGAGTTTTAGCGTTTTATGCTATACAAATTGCATCACAAGCTGGATGGTCTCCGGTACTTTTTAGAGTAATGGAAGGGATGACGGCATATTTATTACCTGGCGCATTGATAGTGTTAGCGATTGCTGCTGCTTCACATTTTATAGGTCATGATAGTTTATTCGTTTGGATGAATCCTGATATGACTACTGTTGGTCATGAAGACTATGATAAATTAGTTGCAGGAAAATCAGGTTGGCTAAATATCTGGGGTTTCATTATTAGAGGATTAATTTTTATTGGAGGTTGGAGTTTATACCGTCACTTTTCACGTAAATTCTCTATAGCTCAAGATACAGCAGAAGATAAAAGTAACTTTAAAAAATCATTCCGTATATCAGCTGCATTCTTAGTATTCTTTATTTATACTGAATCTATGATGTCTTGGGATTGGATCATGAGTGTAGACCCACACTGGTTCTCTACATTATTTGGTTGGTATGTGTTTGCAAGTATGTTTGTAAGTGGTATTACAGTAATTGCTTTAATCACTATTTATTTAAAGTCTAGAAATTATTTAGAATTTGTAAATGAAAATCATTTACATGATGTTGCTAAATTTATGTTTGCCTTCAGTATTTTCTGGACATACCTATGGTTCTCGCAATTCATGCTAATCTGGTATTCGAATATCCCAGAAGAGGTAACGTATTTTGTTACACGTTTCCAAGACTATAAATTACCATTCTTAGGTATGGTCGTGATGAATTTTGTATTCCCAATATTAATGTTAATGAATGCAGACTATAAGCGTATACCTTGGTTTGTTGTTATGGCTGGTCTAGTGATTTTATTCGGACATTATATTGATATTTTTAATATGATAATGCCAGCTACCGTTGGAGATAGATGGTTTATTGGTATTCCTGAAATAGGATCAATATTATTATTTGCTGGGTTATTTATTTTTATAGTATTCACAGCGCTAACAAAAGCACCTTTATTGGTGAAAGGCTATCCTTTTAGAAAGGAAAGTGAAGAATTTCATTATTAATTAAGATATAAATAAAGACGACTGATAACAATGACTGCTTTATTAACAATTATAGTTTTAGTATTTATTTTGATAGCCATTTGGCAGATGGTTAAGATTTTCGATTTGGCTCAGGCTAAAAATGAAAACACTCCTGCTGGAGTAGCCACTGACAAAGACAATACAATTAATGGTTATTTAATGATGGGCTTTTTAGCTTTCATTTATATAATTACTATTATTTCTATGGTGAAGTGGGGCGATTTACCACTTATGTCAAATTCCGCTTCTGCTCATGGACCTACCATTGATAGTCTAATGGTAATTTCTATGATTATCATATTTTTTGTTCAGACTGTTACGCAATTCTTATTGCACTACTTTGCATTTAAGTACAAAGGAGAAAAAGGTAAAAAAGCGTTGTTCTTTGCAGATAATAATAAGCTTGAATTTATCTGGACTATTATTCCAGTAATTGTTTTAGCAGGATTAATCATATACGGATTAAACACTTGGATTAATATCATGGGTGTAGATGAAAGTGATGATCCATTAGTAGTTGAACTTTACGCACAACAATTCAACTGGAAAGCAAGATATGGTGGTGCCGATAATACTTTAGGAAAAGCCAATGTACGTTTAATTGATATTGATCGCGCAAATATTTTAGGTTTAGACGAAGCTGATCCTAATGCGCAAGATGATATTATTACTACAGAGTTACATTTGCCTGTTGGAAGACCAGTATTGTTTAAAATGCGTTCGCAAGATGTATTGCACTCAGCGTACATGCCACACTTTAGAGCACAAATGAACTGTGTGCCAGGTATGATAACTCAATTTGGGTTTACTCCTACAGTTACTACTGCAGATATGAGAGAAACGGCTCAAATGCAAGAGAAGGTTAAAAATATAAACGAAATTAGAGTAGAAAAAAGTAAAAAATTAATTGAAAAAGGTGAAGATGCTTTAGATCCGTATGTGTTTGATTATATTTTGCTTTGTAATAAAATTTGTGGTAAGTCTCACTACAATATGCAAATGAAAATAGTAGTTGAAACTGAAGAGGAATATAATGCTTGGATAAAAGAGCAAAAGAACTTTAAGAATTCTCTAATTAACTAATTCAAAAAGAAAAACGAAAATAGATTATGTCAGCACACGCAGATACTCACGCTCACGACGACCACGGACATCATCATAAAGAAACGTTTGTGACTAAATACATATTTAGTCAAGATCATAAAATGATTGCCAAACAGTATCTAATAACTGGTACTATAATGGGAGTTATAGGTGTTTTAATGTCCTTAATGTTCCGTATGCAAATTGCATGGCCAGAAGAGCCAAATGTGATTTTTGAAGCATTATTAGGAAAGTGGGCACCAGATGGTGTTATGGATGCAGATATTTATTTGGCATTAGTCACTATACATGGTACCATAATGGTATTCTTTGTATTGACGGCAGGATTAAGTGGTACGTTTAGTAACCTATTAATTCCTTTACAGATTGGTGCTCGAGATATGGCATCGGGCTTTTTAAACATGATATCCTATTGGTTATTCTTCTTGTCTAGTGTAATCATGGTAATTTCGTTATTTGTTGAAGCTGGACCAGCCGCTGCTGGATGGACAATTTATCCACCGCTTTCGGCATTGCCTATGGCGCAAGGTGGTTCTGGTATGGGTATGACACTTTGGTTAGTATCCATGGCTATATTTATTGCCTCTTCACTGTTAGGGTCATTAAATTATATTGTTACAGTAATTAACCTTAGAACTAAGGGAATGTCCATGACAAGATTACCATTAACAATTTGGGCATTCTTTATCACAGCTGTTATTGGTGTGATTTCATTCCCAGTGTTATTATCTGCTGCATTGTTATTAATTATGGATAGAAGTTTTGGAACATCCTTCTTCTTATCAGATATATTTATACAAGGTGAAGTGTTACATTACCAAGGAGGTTCTCCTGTTTTATTTGAGCATTTATTTTGGTTCTTAGGACATCCAGAGGTGTACATTGTAATTTTACCAGCAATGGGTCTCGTATCCGAAATCATGGCATCTAATTCGCGTAAACCAATATTTGGGTATCGTGCGATGATTGCTTCAATATTAGCTATTGCATTCCTTTCAACTATTGTATGGGGACACCATATGTTTATATCAGGTATGAATCCTTTCTTAGGTTCTGTATTTACATTTACAACTTTATTAATTGCAATTCCATCAGCTGTTAAGGCTTTCAACTGGATAACAACGCTCTGGAAAGGGAATCTCCAGATGAATCCCGCCATGCTATTCTCTATTGGTTTTGTATCAACATTTATCACTGGTGGTTTAACGGGTATTATTCTTGGAGACAGTGCATTAGATATTAATGTGCATGACACCTATTTTGTTGTAGCTCACTTCCATTTAGTAATGGGTATTTCTGCACTTTATGGAATGTTTGCAGGTATATACCATTGGTTCCCTAGAATGTTTGGGCGTATGTTGAATAAAAATTTAGGTTACATTCATTTCTGGGTAACGGCTGTCTGTGCTTATGGGGTTTTCTTCCCAATGCATTTTATAGGTATGGCCGGATTACCTAGACGTTATTATACAAATAGTAATTTTCCATTATTTGATGATGTAGCTAATGTAAACGTAATCATTACCATTTTCGCTCTAGTTGGAGGTGTGGTACAGATTGTGTATTTATACAATTTCTTTGCTAGTATTTTCTTCGGAAAGAAATCTGTACAAAACCCATGGAGATCTACTACTTTAGAGTGGACAGCCCCTGTTGAACATATGCATGGAAACTGGCCAGGCGAGATCCCACATGTACACCGTTGGGCTTACGACTACAGTAAACCAGGGCATGACGACGACTTTGTACCTCAAAACATACCTCTTAAAGATGGCGAGGAAGAATTACAGCACTAAATTTTAATAATCTTTATATTACAATAAAACCCTGTCCATCTGGATGGGGTTTCCTGTTTAAGTGTATGTTTTTTTCGATGAAATGTAAATTTTTTTGAAAAAAATCGACGAAATACAAAAAAATCAGTTAAATTGCGATCGGAAATATTTGAGTGCTTAAAAAAAAATAAGCTCCTCTTTAAAATTCCATTGCTATTAAGTATGATTTTTAACTACCCAACAATGAAAAACAAACCTACCTCAAAGTATGTACATATGAGTACGTACTTATGTTTATTGTTTTTGTTTTTGTCATTTTCAATGACAGCGCAATGTCCAACAATAACCGATCCCAGCCCTCCTCCAATTTGTGATGCCTCTGGCTACACTTTTGGTGATTTAAGTGCTAGTACTTTTGTTACCGATACAGGTGACGGTATAGTATGGTATAATGCAGATACAGGCGGAACAGCCTTTAATTCTAATGAATTAGTTACTGAAGGCACTTTTTATATAGATAACATATCTGGATCTTGTCCTACGCCTAGAGCATCGATTACAATAGATTTTCAAGTAGACCCGTCAGGAGAAAACTTAGATCGTATTTATTGTAGCAACGAGAGCGCTACAATTCAAACATATATAGATGATGTGCTTCAAAGCAGTATTCCTCCTGGTGGCTCAGTAGAGATATATAATGATTTTGATTTAACGAATCAAGCTAACCCAACTGATACAATTCCCATTGGGGCATCCAATTATTATATTGTTTTTGTTGACAATGGTAGCTGTGAAAGTCAAATAGAAATTGGACAAATAGGTGTTTTTGCTGCACCTGCAGACCCCACACCAGCTACTCCACAAGAGTTTTGCTCTGATACTAATCCAACAGTAGGAGATTTAAATCCAGGAACAGCATCTGCAAATTTTCTTTGGTACGATAGTTTGGATGGCTCTGGAGACCCAATACTTCCAGCGCTATCGTCTACTGAACCATTAGTAGACGGTAATACATATTATGTTCAAGTAGATGACATTTTTTGTGTTAGTAATCCAGTTGCAGTAACAGTTAATATAGATGATCCTGCCGATGCTGGAAACTCAGCAAACTTAGAATATTGTAACGATAGTTTACCTGGTGCCGATTTTGATTTATTTGGTGAGCTAGGAGGTACTCCAGAGACTACTGGAACGTGGTCAGGCCCTCTAACAACATCAAATGGTTTTAATGGTACAGTGAATATTTCTACATTAACTACAGCTGGGATTTATACATTTACATACACTGTGCCTGGTGCAGGAGCTTGTCCTGATGCAGTTGCAACGGTAACTATAGAAGTATATGAAACATTAACTTCAGGGACACCATCTGCAGCAAATCCTGCTTCATTTTGTGAGTCTGGATTGCCTACAAGTTTAGATTTATTCTCTCTATTAGATAACGAAGATCCTGGAGGGCAGTGGACACAAGGTACTTTAAGTACAGATCCAGTGGCAACATCTCCTTTAGATTTAACAGGGTTTACACCTGGAACATACAATTTCACTTATACTCAAAATTTATTACCTAATCCTTGCCCAGAAGAGTCAACAACGGTGCAGGTAATCGTACTTGCAGATCCTAATGCAGGAATTGCAGTCAACCAAACATTTTGCGAAAATGATTTAGTGGCAAATTCTCCATTTAATTTATTCGATGCTTTAGATGGTTCTCAAGATAATAACTCTGGAACATGGACAGATGTTTCGAATGCAACAGTATCAAATCCAATTGATATTACAAGTTTTACAGTAGCGGGAAGCCCATATTTATTTACCTATACTATTGATAATGGGACATGTTCAGATTTTGAGCAAATTTCAATTACTATTGAAGATGCTCCTGAATCAGGAACTCCTGTTGCTACATTCCCAGAATATTGTGAAGGTTCAGCACCAGCGAATTATAATTTATTCGATTTGTTAGAAAATGAAGACCAAACCGGAACGTGGTATATTGGAGTAGATAATACAGGAGCAACAACACCAAACCCAATAGACTTATCAGGTTTTACACCTGGAACATACGATTTTACATTTGATGTAGATCCTATTGGCAGCTGCGATGATAATTTAGTTACTGTACAAGTAATAATAAACCCTTTACCAAGTTCTGGTATTGATAATAGTCCAGCACCAATATGTGAAAATAATCCGATTTTGGAAGATACTTTTTTCAACATTAGGACTTATTTAGCATTAGAAGATGCTGGAGGTACATGGAGTGATGATGACAATACAGGCGCTTTAGTTGGTCCAAACCGTATTGACTATACAGTATTAGGCATTGGTACTTATAATTTTACTTATACGGTAACTGATGCTAACTCATGTTCTAGTAGTACTACAATAACGATAACAATATTAGACGCACCAGAATCGGGAACTCCAGTAGCTACTTTTCCAGAATTCTGCGAAGGTTCTGCACCAGCGAATTATAATTTATTCGATTTATTAGAAGGTGAAGATCAAACAGGAACATGGTTTGTAGGAACAGATAATTTAGGGGCTACAGCAACGAACCCAATAAACTTATCAGGATTTACTCCAGGAACCTATGATTTTACATTTGATGTAGATGCGATTGGCAGTTGTGATGATCCATTAGTAACCGTTCAAGTTATCATAAACCCATTACCAAATACAGGGACACCATCATCAGCTACATTTTGTGAAAATGATTTAGCACCGAATTCTCCACTAGATTTATTCGGACAATTATCAGGAGAAGATGCAGGTGGAACTTGGACAGATGATAATACATCAGGAGCTTTAACAGGAAGTGATGTAGATTTAACTCAGCTAACCGTTGGAAGTTATAACTTCACTTATAGCATAACTGATGTAAATAGTTGTACAAATAGTTCAACGGTAACTGTTACAGTTGAAGATGCTCCTGAATCAGGAACAGTAAATACGCCAGTAGAATATTGTGAAGGTTCTGCACCAGCGAATTATAATTTATTCGATTTATTAGAAGGTGAAGATCAAACAGGAACATGGTTTGTAGGAACAGATAATTTAGGGGCTACGGCAACGAACCCAATAGACTTATCAGGATTTACACCAGGAACTTATGATTTTACATTTGATGTAGATGCGATTGGCAGTTGTGATGATCCATTAGTAACCGTTCAAGTTATCATAAACCCATTACCAAATACGGGGACACCATCATCAGCTACATTTTGTGAAAATGATTTAGCACCGAATTCTCCACTAGATTTATTCGGACAATTATCAGGAGAAGATACAGGTGGAACTTGGACAGATGATAATACATCAGGAGCTTTAACAGGAAGTGATGTAGATTTAACTCAGTTAACTATCGGAAGCTATAATTTTACGTATACAATTACTGATGTAAACAGTTGTACAAATAGTTCAACAGTAACGATTACTGTAGAAGATGCGCCAGAATCAGGAACGCCAAATACACCAGTTGAGTTCTGTGTTGAAGAAATCACTGCGGCTCAAACCTATGATTTATTTGATTTATTATCGGATGAAGACCAAGCAGGTACTTGGAATGACGATGATACAACAGGTGCTCTATCGGCAAACCTAGTAACCATAGACGGACTTGCACCAGGAACTTATGATTTTACATATGATGTAGACGCTATTGGAGTTTGTGATGATGTTAATGTTACGGTAAGTATTATAATTAATGATATATCTGCACCAACTGCGGCAGCTTCGCAAGAGTTTTGTGATAGTGCAACAGTTGTCGATTTAATCGCAACAGGAACAACCATCCAATGGTATGATGATGCAACAGGAGGTTCTCCTCTAGATACCACTACTGCTTTAGTAGATGGTGAGGATTACTACGCATCTCAAACAGATGGAACAACAAGTTGTGAATCATCAGTTAGAACTCAAGTAGATGTTACTATTTACCAATCACCAGATGCTGGAGATGTAAATGCAACTGCAATTACTGCTTGTAATGATAACAATAGCATTAATTTATTTGATGGATTGGATGGTACGGAAGATACAGGAGGTACATGGAATGATGATGATACTACTGGAGCCTTAACTGGAAATACTATAGATGCCACAGGACTTACTCCTGGAATATACGATTTTACATATACAGTAATAGCTTCGGCGCCTTGTCTAGATGATAGTACAACAATAACGATAACTATCGAAGCACCTCAAAGTGCTGGCGTTGATACAACTTTAGATATTTGTAGCACAGACGTAGTAACAGATCTATTTACACTTTTAGGAGCTGCAGATACAGGCGGAACTTGGTCGCCAGCTTTAGCTAGTGGATCAGGAGATTTTGATCCTGCTACTGATGCATCAGGAACTTATACCTATACAATTACTAATGCTTGTGGCACAGTAAGTAGTGATGTGGTAGTTACAGTTATTGAAGCACCAAATGCTGGTATGGACGTATCACTAGCTGCTTGCGCAGGTGATGCAACTACAGATTTATTTACCCTTTTAGGAACTGATGCTCAAACAGGAGGTACATGGTTACCAGCATTAACAAGTGGTACTGGCGTTTTTGATCCGGCAGTAGACCCAGCGAGAACATATACGTATACAGTTGCTGCTATTGCACCATGTTCACCAGATGCTACAGCAGACGTGACAGTTACAATTGATGATAGTTTACCTGTAATTGTTTTAGAACCTAATCCTACATTTTGTTTGATAGATAATCCAATAGTTTCAGATTTAGCTGATAGTATTAGAGCTACTGGAACGGTGAATTGGTATGAAGATGCAGCATTAACATTACCACTATCAGGTACAGAAGCTCTAGTAGATGGAGAAGATTACTATGTAACGCAAACGAATAATACTGGTTGTGAATCTTCAGTAGTAGAGCAAATAGATGTTACTGTTAATGATGCAGCAACACCAACACTTTCTGATTCGAGTATAGATTATTGTATAAATGACGGCCCAACTCTAAATACGTTATCTCAAAATATTGTGGAGTATGATATGAGTTTGAATAACATTGTATGGTATGATGTCCCTACAGGTGGCAGCCCAATTTCGGAGGATACTGCATTAGGCGTTTCAACATATTATGCTGCGTTAATCGATCAGACTAATGGTTGCGAAAGTTCAGTAAGATTAGAAATAACACCTGATATTACAGCCTGTGGTAAAATAAGTCTCCCAGATGGATTCTCTCCAAATGGTGATGGGACCAACGATACTTATGATATTGACAATCTAAATCTTTTATATCCAAACTTCGAACTAGAGATTTTCAATAGAAACGGAAACATTGTTTATAAAGGAAATGCAAGTACACCACGATTTGATGGCACATCAAACCAAGGACTAGTTGTTGTAAAAGGCGATTTACCTGTAGGTGTATACTTCTACATCTTTAGATTTAATAACGGAGTTGATGCTCCAGAACAAGGACGCTTATACTTAAGCAGATAATTTGATAAAGCAAAATTTAAGACAATGAAAACATTAAATATATATCATAAAATAGCTGCTTTGTTAAGTCTGACGTTCTTGTCACTACAAAGTTTTGCACAACAAGACCCTCAATTCACTCAGTATATGTATAACATGAGTGTAATTAATCCAGCATACGCTACCGCAGAAGAAGGTATTTTAAACCTTGGTGGTTTATACAGAACCCAATGGGTTGGGCTGGAAGGTGCACCTTCAACAGGAACTTTTTTCGCCCACACTCCTATTAATGATAAAATAGAGATGGGAATTTCATTCACCAACGATAATATAGGTGATATTGTAAACGAAAATAACATATTTGCAGATTTCGCTTATGTGTTACCAGTTGGTATTGAAACTAAAATTTCCTTTGGATTAAAAGCTGGTGTTAGAATGTTTGATACCAATTTTAATGGATTGCAATTACAATCAGGTGGAATAGATACAGATATCGCATTCAACGAAAACCTCAATAGAGCATTCCCGAATTTAGGAATAGGCGCTTTCTTTTTCACAGATAATTATTATTTAGGGTTATCTGCTCCAAACATGTTGTCTACCAAACATCTAGAAAATGAAAATGGTATCAAGGCAACTGGTGTAGAAAGTGTACACTATTTCTTTACAGGTGGTTATGTGTTTGATATCAATTCAAAATTAAAATTGAAACCTGCATTTATGGGAAGATCAGTTAAAGGCGCACCTTTAGCTTTAGATATCACAGCCAATGTATTGATTAATGAAAAGCTAGAAGCTGGTTTAGGATATCGACTAGGTGATGCGATGAGTGCTCTAGTAAATTTTAGAGTAACACCAGATTTAAGAATAGGCTATGCTTATGATTATACCACAAATAATCTTGGAAATTTTAATTCAGGATCTCACGAAATATTCATTTTGTTTGATGTGGATTTATTCGGATTTAAAAACGGATACGACCGCTCACCAAGATTCTTCTAACATTTAATACAAGGAAAAGATGAAAAAATTTATATACATATTTGCAAGCCTTTTATTAGTTAGTGGAATAGGCTTTGCTCAAAAGAAAAACTTAAAGCGCGTGAACAAGCTGTTCGAGATGAGAGCTTATAAGGACGCTGCTGAAATTTATGAAACTAAAGACCGCAATCAAGAGGTGCTTCAAAATTTAGCAGATAGCTATTACTATAATGCAAGTTTGCAGAAAGCGATTAAAACGTATAGAGAACTATTTGTACAATATGGCGATTCTATTGATATTGAATATCACTTTAGATTTGCACAAGCATTAAAAGGTGTAAAGGAGTATAAAGAGGCAGATAAACATTTAAGACGTTACTATAATAAACCTATAAATACTTTAGCCTATATAGATGAAACAGATAAAACGACGCCACATAACTTCACACTAAAACAAATTAAAAATAGAAATTCAAGTGGTGATTTTGGTTTGTCATTTTATGGTGATGATAAAGTAGCTTTTGCTTCAGCTAGAAACTCTGAAAATCCAGCGTATTCATGGAATAATCTACCATATTTAGATTTATATAGTGCGACACTCAATAGCCAAAATGTTTTAGAAAATGTTGTGCCGTTTTCAGAATCTATTAATACTGAATCTCACGAAAGTAGCCCAGTATTTACTAAAGATGGTAAAACGATGTATTTTAATAGAACAAATACAACACGCAAAAAAACGGATGACGAGCGCATTGCGCATATCAAAATTTATAAAGCAGAATTAGTAGATGGTGAATGGACAAATGTTACAGCATTACCTTTTACTTCAAACGGATATAGCACAGAACATCCTACATTAAGTAAAGATGAAAAAACACTTTATTTTGCCAGTGACATGCCTGGAACTATTGGAAGTTTTGATATTTACAAAGTATCAATTAATGAAGATGGTACTTATGGCGAACCTGAAAATTTAGGTGAAACCGTAAATACAAAACATAGAGAACAATTCCCATTTATGAGCAAATACAATGTACTGTACTTTTCATCTATTGGTCATTTAGGTTATGGTGGATTGGATGTGTTTAGAAGTAATTTAGTGAATGGTGAATTTGATAAACCCGTAAATCTTGGAAGTACGATTAATAGTCCTTTAGATGATTTTGCTTATGTAGTAAGAGAAAAAGACAATAAAGGTTTTGTGTCTTCAAATAGAAGTGGATATGACAGATTGTATGGTTTTGCAAGAGAACAAAATCCTTTAACAATCTATCAAGTAGAAGGTGTAGTTGAAGACTTAAATAGTAAAGAATTATTAACTGGTGCTTTGGTAACCTTGTTTGATGAATCGGATACAGTAATTCAAGATACCATTGTTGGAGATGATGCACATTACATCTTTAAAATTGAACCAAATAAAAAATATAAAGTTAGAGGAACTCGAAAAGCATACATTCCTCAGGATGTTGAATTCTCTACAGATAGCAAAGGAAAAGTTCAGCATAATATTTACTTAAGTCTAGAATCTTTTGCAGATGCTGAAGAGCGTGTAAAAGAAAAAGAAGATGGAAATGTACAAGTAGAATTAGATAAAATCTATTTTGATTTTGATAAATCAGATATTAGAGAAGATGCAGCTATAACGCTAAATGTTTTAGTAGATATAATGAAGAAATACCCGTCTATGGAAGTAGAAGTATCTGCACATACAGATGCAAGAGGCCCAGATCAATATAATTTAGATTTATCAAAACGAAGAGCAGCTTCTACGATGGAATATTTAGTAAGCCAAGGCATTTCAAAAGACCGATTAAAAAGTATCGGTTATGGCGAAATGCAACCGCTTAATAAATGTGTAAAAGAAGGCATTTGTGATGATGAAGAATATGATATTAACCGACGTTGTGAATTTACAATTCTAAAATAACCAACCTTTATAACCAACCAAAAACCCGAAAAGCCTTTCTTTTTTAATGGAAAGGCTTTTCTTTATAATTTTTTTTGAAGGTTTTATTTTTTATAATTTTCAATAAGTTCAATCATTACTGCTAAAGAGCTTTCTTCAGTAATGCCATCCATATAGCTGTATTCGCCACCATTCCATCCGCCTTGTTGTACTGTGGGGTGACCAATGGCTTCAAAGGTATCAATATAATGTTCACCTATACCTTTTACTTCAAAAGCAAGATGATGCACACCCTCACCTTTTGTATCAAGAAACTCTTTCCAATGGCTGGGAGCTCCAACGGGTTCTATCAACTCTATTTTTAAATTATCTAAATCCATAAAAGCTAGTTTTGCTTGTGCATTACTGGGTTTTCCTCTGTAATGTGTGGGGTTTTCTTCATGCCCAGCAGCAATGTTTACAGAAGGTCTCTTTTTTAAATCTAAAAGGATAACCCATTTGTCAAGGGATTTCTCTATATCCTTCACAACAATGCCTACATGTAGCACTTTATTTTCAGGTAGTATTTTATTTCCTTTTTCAGTTTGAATACAAGTGAAACCGAATAGTATTCCAACTATCAAAGTTAATAATGGTAAGATTTTTTTCATGAGATGTATATTTACAAAATGAATTGATAAGGGAAGATAATGATTTTTTAAACAGATTAATTTTCTTATGAAGTAAGACATTGTTGAAATTTATCAAGCTAATTAAAACAAAAAAGCCTTTCCTGACCAAGAAAGGCTTTTAGATTCACTAAAGAAAAGTATATTTTATTCTTTAATAAGTTTTTGAGTAGCTACAAAAGCTTGCCCATCGTATAAGGCCACAAAATAAACACCAGAAGGTAAGTCTGAAGTTTTCATAGTGTAAGCCCCATTAAGTTGATATAAAGACGATTCCTTAACTAAGCTACCAGTAATATTATACAACTTCGCTTTAGTAAGACTAACCGAAGATTTAATATTTAACTCAGTTGAAAAAGGATTTGGTGATACTTGAATGTCTGCTATACTTTTAGAAAAATCATTTGTAGTTAAAACAGCACTTACACCTACAGGAGCAATTTCAAGGCCATTAAATCTCGATCCTCTTGTCGCGACATTACCACTTGACAATGCTGCTGAACTAGTAATACCTGTAATAATTACTTCATATGTAGTAGCTGCTGATGCAGTAAAGTTAAAAACTGCTGGGGAAGGAGAATGATTTGTTTGACTAGGAGTATTGCCAGGTTGTCCATTTTCAAAGGGAGTATCGTCAACAACATTATTAGAGTCTGTCATTTCATTAAGTCTCACTGTTTGAATTGGTGATCCAGATCCTTGCTCTTGCAAAACTAACTCCACAGGGGATGGAAAGGGATGATCGTATGCTACTACGTAAAGATTGTAGTCATCTGCAGGTAAACCATCTAAAGTTATTGTTATTGCACCTGCAGCAAAAACTAAGTCTCTTTGCATATCAGCAAAGTCTAGAGTTGGAGCGCCTTGTGGATTATCAGTTCTATTTCTTGAACCAGTTTGTCCAGAAGCTGTAATTGTTACTCCTTGTTCAGTTATAGAACTACCAGTAGCAGTTGCCATTGAAGTAAAACTAGTCTGAGTTGGTCCAGCTGCACCATCTATATCGACTTTAATAGACGAGGTCAATTGTGCATTACATACCCCTAGAATTCCTAGAGTAAAAATTGTAAAAAAGTAATTTTTTAGTTTCATAAAATTTAGTTTTAAAGGTTAATAAATATGTTTAATTCACTGTCGAGTTTATTCTAAAGGTATGTTAATACTAATAATAAACGCATAGTAAATTTTCATAAAAATATAGATAAAGCAATGTCAGTTATATTCATATATTCGCAAATTTTATATGGATATTTGCTAAATAAACATTTATTAATATCATTTTTGTTAAAAATCGGGTATTTGAGAATTACTTATATGGATATGTTGTTTAAAATGCTCTATCTAATTTTTAGATTACAAAGAGTCATTATCAAAATTTCATATCTTCGTGATTCATATTATATTTTATAGATGAACGAGAATCTAGACCCAACAGACGAGAATTTTTCACCAGAAGAATTAGATGTAGAAAAAAAGTTAAGACCCTTAGCTTTTGATGATTTTACGGGTCAAGATCAAGTATTAGAAAATCTTCAAATTTTTGTAAAAGCAGCTAATTTGAGAGATGAAGCATTAGATCACACCTTGTTTCATGGGCCTCCAGGATTAGGTAAAACCACTTTGGCACATATTTTAGCTAATGAATTGGATGTTGGTATAAAAGTAACTTCAGGTCCGGTATTGGATAAACCGGGAGATTTGGCGGGATTATTAACCAATTTAGATGAACGTGATGTATTATTTATTGATGAGATTCATCGTTTAAGTCCAATAGTTGAAGAGTATTTATACTCAGCAATGGAAGATTATAAAATTGATATTATGATTGAAACAGGGCCAAATGCGAGAACTGTCCAAATCAATTTAAGTCCGTTTACTTTAGTTGGAGCTACAACACGTTCAGGGCTGTTAACGTCACCAATGCGTGCACGTTTTGGAATTCAAAGTAGATTACAATACTATAAAACTGATTTATTAACTACTATAGTACAACGAAGTGCTATGATTTTACACGTTCCAATTTCTATGGAAGCTGCTGTAGAAATAGCAGGGAGAAGTAGAGGTACCCCTAGAATTGCAAATGCGTTATTACGTCGCGTTCGAGATTTTGCACAAATAAAGGGCAATGGTAGTATAGATATTGAAATAGCCAAATTTGCTTTAGAAGCATTGAATGTAGATGCTCATGGTTTGGACGAAATGGATAACAAAATCCTATCTACCATTATTGATAAATTTAAAGGAGGGCCAGTAGGCATCACAACGATAGCAACCGCTGTGAGTGAAAGCCCAGAAACCATTGAAGAAGTTTACGAACCCTTTTTAATTCAACAAGGATTCATTATGAGAACTCCTCGTGGTCGTGAAGTTACAGAACAGGCATATAAACATTTAGGAAAGATAAAAGGATCTGTACAAGGTGGATTATTTTGACACTTTGTGTCATTCTGAACTTGTTTCAGAATCTATAAAATGGCTGAAACTAAATCAAAATATACAACACTGATAAAAACCGAAGCAAAACGCCTCGGTTTTTTGTCATGTGGTATCAGTAAAGCTGAATTTTTAGAAGAAGAAGCACCAAGATTAGAAAAATGGTTAAACCAAAACATGCATGGTAAAATGCAGTATATGGAAAACCACTTTGATAAGCGTTTAGATCCTACCAAATTAGTAGAAGGTTCAAAAAGTGTGGTGTCCTTACTGCTGAATTATTTTCCTTCTGAAGTACAAAATAATGACAGCTTTAAAATCTCAAAGTATGCATATGGTACCGATTATCATTTCGTCATAAAAGACAAACTCAAATCGCTTCTAAATTTTATTCAAGAAGAAATAGGAGAAGTGAATGGTCGTGCATTCGTCGATTCTGCTCCAGTTTTAGATAAAGCTTGGGCTGCTAAATCTGGTTTAGGTTGGATTGGTAAACATAGTAATTTGTTGACACAACAAGTAGGTTCGTTTTATTTTATTGCAGAATTAATTATAGATTTAGAATTGGAATACGATACTACTGTTACCGATCATTGTGGCACTTGTACAGCCTGTATTGATGCATGTCCAACCGAAGCTATTACAGAACCTTATGTGGTAGATGGGAGTAAATGTATTTCATACTTCACTATCGAATTAAAAGAAAATATCCCATCAGAATTTAAAGGAAAGTTCGACGATTGGATGTTCGGTTGTGATGTGTGCCAAGATGTGTGCCCATGGAACCGCTTTTCAAAATCGCATAGTGAGCCACTTTTTAACCCACATCCAGAACTCTTATCCATGGCAAAACAAGATTGGGAGGAGATTACTCAAGATACTTTTAGGAAAGTTTTCAAAAACTCCGCGGTAAAACGCACGAAATTTTCTGGGCTTAAAAGAAATATAGGTTTTTTGAAAAAGTAAAGGGGTTGCCTTTTAATAACTGTGTTCATATGGCATTTGGAGGACATACTTACATTTTAGTGCATACAATTTTAACTTTATAGTGAAAACCCAATACCTATAAAGTAATCGTTTTTTCAAGTTTTTGATGTTGTAGGTTAAATACATAATTCTGGTTTTTAGGCTAATATAAAAAAATATTACAATTAATTTACAATTAATTAACATTAAATTTACATTGAAAATAAATTTTATAGCTTTTTGAGCTCATTCATTTTTATAAAAATTTCAGTGTTTCCTTAATAGGATTAGTATATTTGAAATCTACTAAAAACTAATCCATAATGAGCGAAGAAAGTAAACGAAGAGAGGCACTTATATACCACGCTAAACCTACTCCAGGTAAAATAAAAGTTGTTCCCACAAAAAAGTATGCAAGCCAAAGAGATTTATCATTAGCATACTCCCCAGGTGTAGCAGAACCTTGTTTGGAAATCGAAAAGGATAAAAATAATGCTTACAGATACACAGCTAAAGGAAATTTAGTAGCTGTAATCTCCAATGGAACGGCGGTTTTAGGCTTGGGTAATATTGGTCCCGAGGCGTCCAAACCAGTTATGGAAGGAAAAGGCTTGCTTTTTAAAATTTTTGCAGATATCGATGTGTTTGATATTGAGGTAGATACCGAAAATGTAGATGCTTTTATTGAAACCGTAAAAAATATTGCACCAACTTTTGGAGGCATCAACCTAGAAGATATTAAAGCACCAGAAGCTTTTGAAATAGAGCGACGCCTTAAAGAGGAGTTGGATATTCCTGTAATGCACGATGATCAGCATGGAACAGCTATAATTTCTGCCGCTGCTTTAATAAATGCTTTAGAGCTTGCAGGCAAAAAAATTGAGGATGTAAAAATAGTGATAAGTGGCGCTGGTGCGGCGGCAATATCTTGTTCCCGATTATACCAATCTTGTGGAGCAAGGCGAGAAAATATGGTAATGTTGGATAGTAAAGGCGTGATTCGTGACGATAGAGATAATCTCACTTCCCAAAAAGCTGAATTTGCAACGCATAGAAAAATAGATACGCTTGATGAAGCTATGGTAGATGCTGATGTATTCATTGGCCTTTCCATGGCAGATATTGTAACACCCGAGATGTTGAAAACTATGGAGAAAGATCCTATAGTTTTTGCTATGGCTAATCCAAATCCTGAGATTAAATATCAATTAGCTGTAGATACACGTGATGATATTATTATGGCAACAGGACGTAGTGATCACCCCAATCAGGTGAATAATGTATTAGGATTTCCATTTATCTTTAGAGGGGCTTTAGATGTTCGTGCAACTAGCATAAATGAGGAAATGAAAATTGCAGCTGTTAAAGCTTTAGCAGCATTAGCAAAACAGCCTGTGCCAGAACAAGTAAATGTAGCCTATGAGCAAACGCGTTTAGCATTTGGGCGAAACTATATTATTCCAAAACCTTTTGATCCGCGTTTAATTGCTGAAATTCCGCCAGCTGTTGCAAAAGCTGCCATTGAAAGTGGTGTTGCTAAAGAACCGATTACAGATTGGGAAAAGTATAAAAATATACTACTTGAACGTTTGGGGTCTGATAACAAATTAGTAAGACTTCTTTTAAGTCGTGCTAAACTCAGTCCTAAACGCGTTGTATATGCTGAAGCAGATCAATTAGCAGTTTTAAAAGCAGCTCAAATTGCTCATGAAGAAGGAATAGCAATTCCCATATTATTAGGTAGGAGAGAAACTATCGAAGACTTGATGAAACAGATAGATTTTGAAGCTGATATTACTATTGTTGATCCGAAAACGGAGGAGGAGAACGATCGCAAGAACAGATATGCAAAAGTATACTGGGAACAACGCAAACGTCGTGGTGTAACCTATTATGCGGCACAGCGCTTAATGCGAGAACGTAATTATTTTGCAGCTATGATGGTAAATGAAGGCGATGCAGATGCATTGATTTCAGGGTATGCAAGAAGTTATCCTACGGTATTAAAACCAATGATAGAAACTATTGGTCTTGCAAAAGGTGCCACGAGAATAGCAACTACAAATGTAATGATGACCAAAAGAGGACCTATGTTTTTGAGCGATACGTCCATTAATATTGATCCTTCTGCTAAAGATTTAGCTAAAATTGCACTCATGACATCTAAGGTGATTAAAACTTTTGGTTTTGATCCCGTTATGGCAATGATTTCATACTCTAACTTTGGCTCTTCTGGTAACGAAAAAGCTTCAAAAGTAAGAGAAGCTGTTTCATTGTTACATAGACAATATCCAGAAATGGTAGTAGATGGAGAATTACAAACCGATTTTGCTTTAAATGATGAAATGTTAAGAGATCAGTTTCCGTTTTCAAAATTAGTAGGTCGCAAAGTAAATGGACTTATTTTTCCAAATTTAGATGCAGCGAATATCACCTATAAACTCTTAAAAGAGCTCAATGAAGCAGACTCTATTGGTCCTATAATGATGGGCATGCGTAAACCAGTACATATATTGCAACTAGATGCAAGCGTTGACGAAATTGTAAATATGACTGCTGTTGCTGTTGTAGATGCCCAAAACAAAGAAATGTGGGAATTGGAAAAAGATATTTCGTAGTGTTTGAAACGTAAATAATTTCATTACATTTGGCAGGTACCCAATGCTAATTGGTTTTGAGTATACCAAGAGGGATTTATAATGATTACGCATATACAAGGAAAACTAATAGAAAAAAATCCTACCGATGTGGTTATAGACTGCAATGGTGTTGGATATTTATTAAATATTTCTCTACACACCTTTTCTCAAATACCAGATAAAGAGCATTTAAAGCTATTTACACATTTACAGGTAAAAGAAGATTCGCATACACTTTTTGGATTTTCATCTATTGCTGAACGTGAAATATTTAGACTATTAATCTCTGTAAGTGGCATTGGCGCTAGTACTGCAAGAAGTATGTTGTCATCTTTAACACCAAAACAAGTACGAGAAGGAATAGCGTCCGGTGATGTAGCTTTAATTCAATCTATTAAAGGGATTGGTGCAAAAACAGCGCAACGTGTTATAATAGATTTAAAAGATAAAATTTTAAAGATTTACGATATTGATGAAGTTTCGGTTTCCAAAGACAATACCAATAAGAATGAAGCGTTATCTGCTTTAGAAGTTCTTGGTTTTGCAAAAAAGCAGGCTGAACGTGTTGTGGATAAAATTATGGTTTCACAACCTGATGCTACTGTTGAAACCATCATTAAACAAGCCTTAAAAAATTTATAAGAGAATTTTGAACATAACTACCCAAAGCTATACTAAACAAACTATCACGTTTGTTGCCTTTTGTGTTTTCCTACTTATATCAACATCTATATGGGCGCAACAGCCTGCCCAAGATTCAACAAAAACAGGATTTAGTTTAGGTAAAATTAAATTTCCAAAACTAAACGGTATAGAATCTAAGTATACTTATGATCCTGTTACCGATAGATATATTTACACCGAAAAGATTGGGGAGTTCAATATCAATTACCCAATAATTTTAACACCAAAAGAATATAAAGATTTAGTTGCAAAAGAAAATCTGAAAAATTACTATAAAGAAAAAATTGATGCATTTGATGGTAAAAAAGATGGCGCAGAAGATGCTCAGAAAAACTTGTTGCCTGAATTTTATGTAAACTCAGGGTTTTTCGAAACCATTTTTGGTGGTAATACCATTGAAGTTGTGCCTCAAGGTTCTGTAGAAATGGATTTGGGTATTTTGTTTTCTAAACAAGATAATCCATCGTTTTCTCCTAGGAACCGTAGTAATTTTACGTTTGATTTTGACCAACGTATCAGTTTAAGTTTATTAGGAAAGGTAGGAACTAGGCTTCAGGTAAATGCTAATTATGATAATCAGGCCACCTTTGATTTTCAAAATATTATAAAATTAGATTATACACCAACGGAAGATGATATTATTCAAAGTATTGAAGTTGGTAATGTAAATATGCCTTTAAATAGTTCCCTGATTACTGGAGCACAGAGTTTATTTGGTGTTAAAGCACAATTACAATTTGGTAGAACTACGGTAACTGGTGTATTTTCTGAACAACAATCACAAGCTAATACGGTAGTAGCACAGGGTGGTGGAACTTTAGAAGAGTTTGATTTTTTTATTAGAGATTATGATGAAAACAGACACTTTTTCTTAGGACAGTATTTCAGGGATACTTATGATGAGTCTTTGAGAAACTACCCCTTCATCAATAACAAAGGGCTTCAAATTACGCGACTTGAGGTTTATATTACCAACCGAAGTAATAGAATAGATAACGTAAGAAATGTTGTGGCGTTACAGGATTTAGGGGAATCAGATAAATTATTCTCACCTTTTGTAAGTATTACGGCTGGTCCAGGTGCTTTTCCTGATAACGGAAATAACAATCTAGACCCAGTTGCAATTGGTAATGGTTCTGTTCTTACCGAGGCAATTCGTGATATTGCAACGGCACAAAATGGTTTTGGATCCATACAAGGCAATGTTAACGAAGGTTCAGATTATGGGAAAATTGAGAATGCTAGAAAATTGCAAAACGGACAAGAATATACCTTCAATTCTCAATTAGGTTATATTTCTTTAAACCAAAGATTAAATGCCGATGAGGTATTGGCAGTAGCCTATCAATTTACTGTGGGTGGGCAAGTATATCAAGTAGGTGAATTTGCAAATGATGGTGTAAACCCTAATGAAGTCAACACTAATAATCAAGGGCAAGTGACACAGGTTACCAATAAGGCTTTGGTGCTTAAAATGTTGAAAAGTAGTGTGACTAATGTACAACAACCTATTTGGGATTTAATGATGAAAAATATCTATGATACAGGTGCCTTTAACCTTAGTCAGGATGATTTTTCATTAAACATATTCTATAATGAAGCGTCACCTTTAAACTTTATAAGTCCAGTTGAAGGGACCACATTCCCTGCTTTTGATAATCATACACCTACCATTCCAGGAGATGATAAAGAAATACAAGAAACTACGTTGATACGCTTATTCAACTTAGATAAACTCAATTTTAATAACGATCCGCAAGGTAACGGTGATGGCTTTTTTGATTTTGTGCCAGGTATCACTGTACAACCCCAAAACGGAAAAATTATTTTTACAAAAGTAGAACCTTTTGGGCGTTATCTTTTTGATGTTTTAGATGATGATGGCAATCCAAATAATAACGATTTTGATTACGCACAAGATATATTTACCAATCCCAATCAAGAGAAGTATGTTTACGACATTCTTTACAAGAGTACTAAGATTGCAGCTTTAGAGGAAGCTGATAAAAATAAATTCAAATTAAAAGGACGATACAGTTCTAGTGGCGGTGGCGATGGTATTCCCATAGGTGCTTTTAACGTCCCACGAGGTTCAGTTCGAGTAACTGCTGGTGGCCGTGTTTTGGTAGAAGGTGTAGATTATACGGTAAATTATCAGTTAGGCCGTGTACAAATTTTAGATGAAGCATTAAAAGCATCAAACACACCAATTCAAGTATCTACAGAAAACAATGCCGTTTTTGGACAGCAAACCAGACGTTTTACAGGTATTAATGTAGAGCATAAATTCAATGATAATTTTGTCCTTGGAGGAACGCTTTTAAATTTAAATGAGCGCCCTATTACACAAAAAGCAAATTTTGGTTCTGAGCCTATAAACAATACAATTTTTGGTTTTAATGGTAATTTTTCTTCAGAAGTGCCTTTCTTAACAAGAATGGTAAACAAATTGCCAAATATCGATACCGACGTACCATCCAATATTTCGTTACGTGGCGAGTTTGCTTATTTAGCACCAGGTGCGCCTAAAGGCACAAATTTAAATGGGGAAGCTACGTCGTATATTGATGATTTTGAAGGAACTCAAAATGCTATAGATTTAAAGGCGCAACAATCTTGGTTTTTATCTAGTAGGCCAAAAGATCTAAATGGAGATGGAGCAGATGATCTTGAAGATCAAGCTATAATTGATAATGGTTATGGAAGAGCAAACTTAAACTGGTATACGATTGATCCTATTTTCTACAGTGCTAGACGGCCAGATGGTATTTCAGATGAAGACTTATCGAGTTTATATACAAGTCGTGTGTTTATCAATGAATTGTTCCCAGAACAAGATTTAGTACAAGGTCAAAATTCTATACTATTCACTTTAGATTTAGCCTATTATCCAACAGAAAGAGGGCCTTATAATTTTCAACCAGGAAGTGAAAATGGTATATTAAGTAATCCACAAAATAGTTGGGCAGGTATTACACGTCAGTTAACATCAACAGATTTAGAACAGGCAAACGTAGAATATATCGAATTTTGGTTACAAGATCCATTTCAAGAGAATCCTGCAAACTCAGGAGGAAAATTAGTATTTAACTTAGGAAATATTTCAGAAGATATTGTAAAGGATGGAAGAAAGCTCTATGAAAATGGATTACCAGACAATGGAGATATAAGTTTATTGCCTCAAACTGATTGGGGATCAGTGGTTCCTCTAAACCAATCTTTAGTTTATGCATTCGATACAACAGGAGAACAACGTACCAATCAAGATGTAGGTTATGATGGATATAGTGATTCTAACGAACAAGCATTTGCAAGTACTTTACCAGGAGGTTTTGGTAGCTTAGAAGATCCTTCAAACGATAATTACACGTATTTTTTAGATGCAGAAGGTGACATATTTGATCGTTATAAAAAGTTTAACGGCGTAGAAGGTAATACACCAGATGTCTTTACCGATACGCAACGTGCTAATAATCCGCAACCTGACGTAGAGGATATCAATAGAGATAACACAATGAATACCATTGATAGTTATTTTGAATACGAATTAGATATTACACCTGCTACTTTAAATATCAACAATGAGTTTATTGTAGACACTAAAAATGTTGAGGCGCAGAGTGAAGATAACAGAAGGGTATTAGAAAATGGAGAAGTCGTATATCCAAAATGGTATTTATTTAGAATTCCTGTAACCAAAAGTACAAGGGCAGTTGGCGGCATTACCGATTTTCGTTCAGTGCGTTTTGTGAGAACCTATTTAACAGGGTTTAATCAAAACACAGTATTTCGTTTTGGAAGCTTAGATTTGGTAAGAAGTGATTGGCGACGCTACAATCAAACCTTAGCCGCAGATGATGATGACCCATCTGATGATGATACTGATTTTTCAGTAGGTATTGTTGGTACTATTGACAATGAAGGTTCTTATGTACGTCCTCCAGGAATTGAACCGGAACAATTGTTCAATAATAATACTGTGGTAAGACAAAATGAGCAGGCTTTGGTGGTTAATGTGTGTGATTTAGAATCAGAAGATTCTAGAGCTGTCTTTAAAAATATCAATATAGATATGCGTCAGTACAAACGTTTAAGAATGTTTTTACATGCACAAGATGACGAAACTGGATTTGTAGATACAAGTACGGAACGTTTAGTTGGTTTCATGAGGATTGGTAATGATTTAAATGACAACTATTACCAAATAGAAGTGCCATTAGTAAAATCGCCAAATGGTTCTTTAAGACGAGAAGATGTATGGCCTCTTGAAAATGAAATAAATCTATCGATTGATGTTTTAGGAAAAATTAAGGCTCAAGGTATTGCCGATGGCACATTATTAGATGGAGAACCTACATTTTACGACGTTATTGGTGATGAAATTGTACTAGTCACCGATCAATTCTCAGGTTATGTTACAGGGCAACAACGTGTAGCAATAAAGGGAAATCCTAATTTTGGAGATGTAAGAACATTAATGGTAGGTGTTAAAAATGCGACTAATAGTGATGCATGTGCCAATGTTTGGTTTAATGAATTACGATTATCGGATTTAGATAACGAAGGCGGTTGGGCAGCAGTAATGAGCATGGATACTAATCTTGCAGATTTTGCAAATATCAGTGCTACAGGTAGACGCAGTACTTCTGGTTTTGGTGCTTTAGAGCAAGGTCCAAGTGAGCGTGCTTTAGAAGATGTACAACAATATGATGTAGTAACTAATATAAATGTTGGGCAATTATTACCTAAAAAATGGGGTGTGCAAATTCCGTTTAACTATGCACAAAGTGAAGAGTTAATAACACCAAAATACGATCAATTTTATAAAGATTTGAAATTAGAATCACGACTGGATGCTGCAAATTCTGAAGCAGAGCGTGAAGAAATTAAAGAACAATCTGAAGATTATACAAGGCGACAAAGTATTAATTTTATTGGTGTTAGAAAAAACAGAACTACAGACAAAACACCGCGTTTTTATGATGTTGAAAATTTCACGTTTAACTATTCATATAATAAAGTAGAACATCGTGACTTCGAAATTGAAAACTCAGTAAATAAAACGGTTAGAG
The DNA here is from genome assembly GCA_947502975.1 of uncultured Flavobacteriaceae bacterium. Classification (GTDB taxonomy): domain Bacteria; phylum Bacteroidota; class Bacteroidia; order Flavobacteriales; family Flavobacteriaceae; genus Jejuia. The sequence continues at coordinate 127,454 of CANNBV010000004.1, read as the reverse complement.
CTGGTGCCAATTATGCCTTTAACTTCAATCCTATCACTGTAGAGCCTTTTAAGAAAAACGATTCTTTATTCACAGGTAAATATTGGAAATTTCTAAAAGAGTTTAATGTAAACCTGTTGCCTACAAGCTTTGCTGTGAATACAGATATAAACAGACAATTTAATCGTCAAAAGTTTAGAGAGATAGATTTAACCGGCAATAATATTGGTATTGAAGAGCTATTCCGAAGAAATTATACATTCGATTTTCAATACACCATTAATTACAATATTACAAAGGCCCTACAGTTAAACTTTACAGCTGCGAATAATAATATTGTTAGAAATTACTTTTTAAATGATGATTTTATTGCGGGTGAACAAGATCAACGTCTAGATGTTTGGGATGGCTTTTTAGATATTGGAGATCCAAACAGGCAAACTCAAAGTTTAGGATTAACGTATCAATTGCCATTAAATAAAATCCCAACCTTTAGTTTTATTGATGCTACATATCAGTATAATGGTGATTTTCAATGGCAAAAGGGGTCAGACTTGTACGGACAAGAATTTGGACAGGATATTCATACCGTTCAAAATTCTAATGTCCATAATTTAAACACAAGTTTAGATATGAGGCGTCTCTACAAATATATTGGTTTAGAAAAAAAACCAACGCGTACTGTACGAACAAGAACAAGAACTGCAGGAGGACCTCCTGGAGCAAAGCCTGAGGATACTAAAAAGGCGAAGTCTAAAAATAAACCAGGGACAACACTTTTAAATGCAGGGATAGATATTATTACCAGTATAAAACGTGTTCAAATCAATTATTCAGAAAACAATGGTACATTTTTACCAGGGTATACAAGAACACCCGGTTTTATTGGGACTTTAAAACCTTCATTTGGATTTACATTTGGTTCCCAAAGTGATATCAGACAAGAAGCAGCAAGAAGAGGATGGTTGACTGTATTCCAAGAGTTTAATCAACAGTTTGCACAAACGCATAGTGAACAGTTAGATATTTCAGCGAGTTTAGAACCTGTTAGAGATTTAAAAATTGATATCTCTGGAAACAAAACATATTTTGAAAACTTTGCAGAAAATTATAGGATAGACCCTCTTACTTTAGACTATATTTCATTGACACCAAACACGTTTGGGAATTTTAATATTTCAACAGTAATGATAAAAACGGCATTTGGAAGAAGCGATGAAACAACTTCTGATGCATTTAATGATTTTAGAGCAAACAGACTTACCATTGCACGACGCGTTGCAGCATCTAGAGGTGCAGATGTAAATGATGTTGATGCAGAAGGTTTTCCAAGAGGTTTTGGAAAGAATAGTCAAGCTGTATTGTTACCAGCGTTTTTAGCAGCGTATAGTGGTCAAGATGCCAATAGTGTAAAACTTGGAGCTTTTAGAAGCGTGCCAATACCTAACTGGGATATAAAATACACGGGATTCATGAAATTTAAATGGTTTAAAAAGAATTTTAGACGTTTTTCAGTGACGCACGGGTACCGTTCAAGTTACAATATCAACCAGTTTCAAACTAATTTAGACTATCAACAACCGTTTTATAATTTAGGTTATGACTCACCGTTTAATGAAGGTGCTAGAGACCAATCAGGAAACTATAAAAACGAGCGTTTATTCAGTAATATCAACCTTACTGAAATGTTTAGTCCGCTAGTAAGAATAGATATGGAAATGAAAAACTCCATGAAAATATTAGCAGAAATTAGAAAAGACAGATTACTTTCATTGAGTTTTGATAATAATTTGTTAACTGAGGTTCTTGGAAATGAATATGCTTTGGGCTTGGGATATCGTATTAAAGATGTTCGTATAAAATCTAAGATGGCTGGTCCTAAAAAGCGTATTGTAAGTGATTTAAATATGAAAGCAGATATTTCAGTAAGGGATAATAAAACCATTGTGAGATATTTGGATTTAGAGAATAATCAGGTGACTTCAGGTCAAACTATTTGGGGACTTAAATATTCAGCAGATTATGCCTTCAGCCGAAACCTAACTGCAATTTTCTATTTTGATTATGCCTTTGCGGATTATGCTATTTCAACGGCATTTCCTCAGACAACAATTCGTTCAGGATTTACCATGAGATATAATTTTGGGAATTAACCTTTGTTATTCAGAGAGAGGAACGACCGAAACATCAAGAAGAATACTCTTATTTCTTAAATTGTTAATGATATAAATATCTATTTGAAATGTAATTTTGAATAGATACATTTGTGAAATCAATATTTTAAATTTTTATAATGAATATTCCATCAGAATTAAAATACACGAAAGACCACGAGTGGGTAAGAATTGAAGGTGATGTAGCAGTTGTGGGAATTACAGATTTTGCTCAAAGCGAATTAGGAGACATTGTTTATGTTGAAGTAGAAACTTTAGACGAAACTTTAGATGCCGATGAAATTTTTGGAACCGTTGAAGCAGTTAAAACTGTGTCAGATTTATTTTTGCCTTTGTCTGGTGAAATTGTTGAATTTAATGAAGGTTTAGAGGACGATCCTGAAAGCGTAAATTCTGACCCATACGGAGACGGATGGATGATAAAAATAAAATATTCTGATGCCTCTCAAATAGAAGGCTTATTGTCTGACGAAGCATATAAAGAATTAATTGGTGCTTAAAAAGGTAGCACAGTTCCTTGCAATTCCTTACACTATCGCATTAGCAACGGTGAGCTTAATCAATTTAAGCGGAAAACTACCAGATATAGAAATTGACTTTGGTGATAAAATCTTTCATTTTTTAGCTTACGGTCTACTTGCCTTGTTATGGCATACTGTATTTCGTTTTAAGATTGAACAACCTAAGAAAAAGGCGATTTTAAATGCCGTATTTCTCGCTATTGTATTTGGTATAATTCTTGAGGTATTACAAGAAACATTAACCACGTATAGATCCCTAGATGTATATGATGCTATAGCAAATAGCTTAGGCGCATTATTAACAGGAAGTGTTTTGTGGGGTATGGGGAAAAAGCAAGTTAAAAATTAGTATTTGCTTGTTTTTTTCCTAAATAAGTAGTTATTTTAGCAATCTGGAAAAACGATAAAATTATGGAACCTAAAAAAAATCCACAAGCTAACGTAGGCAGAAACAGTTCACTGTATTTTGCAGTCGGTTTAGCACTTATGCTATTTTTAGCATATTCTGCCATCAATTATAAGACTTATGACAAGTCTGATATTGATATAGGACAATTAAATTTAGAAGAAGAATTAGAAGAGGAAATTCCATTAACACAACAAATTATAACACCTCCACCTCCACCTCCACCTCCAGCAGCGCCAGAAGTTATTGAGGTTGTTGAAGATGAAGAAGAAGTAGAGGAAACTGTAATTGAGTCTACAGAAGTAGATCAGGAAACTGAAATTGTTGAGGTTGAAGAAATTGAAGTTGAAGAAGTAGATGAAGACATTGAAGTTCCATTTGCAGTAATTGAAAACGTTCCAGTTTTTCCAGGATGTGAAAAAGGTAACAATGCAGCTAAGAAAAAATGTATGTCTGATAAGATTGCTAAGTTTGTAAACAGAAAGTTTAATACAGAATTAGCATCAGATTTAGGTTTATCTGGTAGACAGCGTATCAACGTAATATTTAAGATTGATAAATCAGGAAGTATTACAGGAGTTAGAGCCAGAGCACCACATCCAGGTTTAGAGAAAGAAGCAAAACGCGTTATTAGCTTATTGCCTAAAATGAAACCAGGAAAACAACGTGGTAAAGCGGTAACTGTACCTTATTCATTACCTATTATTTTCCAAGTACAAGATTAATTCCACATCTGCTTAAGCAGAGTTTTACAAAAATAAAATCCCGTTACATATTTATGTAACGGGATTTCTTTTTTGGTATGCTTATTGTGATTTTATCATAATATTAACATCACAACTATGATAGTGAAATGAGTAAGAACTATTAGCTGTTTCTTGCATGCAAACAGTCTTTAATCTTATGAATTTTATTTGATTGTAGTTTTAGAAAAATCACAACAAATGAAAAATTCAAAACACTCTCACGACATCGTTCGGCAAAACGATGATAGCGTGAAAAAATCACACAAGCATGATGCAAATTTACAAAAAAACTCTACCCTTTATTTTCAGGTAGGACTAATTGTTTGTCTTTTAGCAGCATTAGGTCTTTTAGAAATGCGGTTTGAGACTACTATTCCGCAGTTAGCTCAAGACACTCTTGAACTTGATGAAACTTTTGAAATGGAAGCTCCAAATTTTGAAGTTTACGAAGAACCAAAAGAAGAAGTAAAACCAAAAACAAAAAAGGTGATGCTTATTGATGAGCCTATAATTGTGGAAAATATACCCACAATTGAAGAAACTTTAAATATTGAGACACCAAATAACGCTACACCAAATGCACCTTTTGATCCAAATTCGGTAGATGTTCCAACTATTGATGTAGCACCCGTAATTGAATTTATTAATGTGGAGCAAGTTCCAATATATCCTGGCTGTGAAAAAAAGAAAGGTAATAACGCCAAAAAAAAATGTATGTCTGATAAAATCACAAGATTAGTTCAAAGACGATTTAATGGTGGGGATATTGCATCTCAGTATGGTTTATCTGGAAAACAAAGAATTACTGTGCAATTTCAAATAGATAAAACAGGAAAAGTTACTGATATACAAACTTATGCACCGCATCCTAAACTTGGAGATGAAGCAAAAAGAGTTGTCAATAAAATACCAGAAATGCAACCTGGGATTCAACGCGATAAACCAGTTGGAGTTCGTTATACACTGCCAATTATATTTCAGGCACAGTAATAAACATAATTTAGCATGCAATAAGCCGTTATCCTAAATAGATAATGGCTTTTTTATTGATAAAGATTCGTTTAACTATCTTAATAAAATATGCTATCTTTCAGTCCAAAATGTAATCATATCCATTGTATGAAGCAATTTGTAGCCCTTCTTCTGTTATTAATTCAATATTCTGTATTCTCTCAAGATGCAAATACTTATGAAAAACCTCCTGTTTTTCCAGATTGTAACAATACTAAAATAGATTCACTTCAAACCTGTTTTGATAAAAATGTATTTAAGATTATTAAGGAGAATTTTAAAGTTCCAGAAACCGTTATTAATGATGATTACAAAGGTGAAGTTGTAGTGCTTTTTGAAGTAGATACTACTGGAAGCTTTCGTGTCATGTATATTGATGCTATATATAATGAACTTAAAACAGAAACACATCGTGTGTTTAAACTATTCCCAAAAGTAACTCCAGCAACTTATAGCGGGAGAAAAACATTCAAGCAGTATTCTATTCCTATTAAAATTCCTTTAGAGTATTTTAAGCTCGCATCTTCAAAAGACTTAGCAAAAGAGAATGCCATTATAGAACAAGAGATTGTAGCCAAAAGAGAGTTTGATAGTGTTACGAATTCATTAACGAAGTACACTAATAAAGCATTGTCTAGTCAATTAAATATTCAATTTACACATAGTGATTATGCGCGTTTTGACAGGGCGATGAATTTGGTGGGTACAAATAGCCATACAGCCCAAAAACCATTCTTATACGAAGATGTGTCTAAGTATCATAACTTTGAAACAGAAAGAGAGTCTTTGACAAAAGACACTCAAACTTGGGCAGGACAAAAACTATGGAATGAGCATTTGGTGCAATTACAAAGTAAAGACTATTGGTTTACTTTAGACCCCATTTTTGATTTGCAAGTAGGTTCAGATTCAGAAGGAGGTGGAACTTATAATAATACAAGAGGCGTATTAGTGCAAGGTGGTTTGGGTAAAAAGTTTAATTTTTATACAACTATTTTTGAAAGCCAAGGACGATTTGCCGATTATGTAAATCAATATATTGAAAGTATTAGAGCATCAAATTCAGAACCCATCGTTCCAGGAAGAGGTGTCTCTAAACGTTTTAAAACAGATAGTTATGATTATCCTGTAGCTGAAGCGTATTTGTCGTATTCGCCTGCAAAGTTTCTAAATATCCAATTTGGTCATGGCAAAAACTTTATAGGAGATGGCTACCGTTCTTTATTATTAAGTGATGTTACAAGTCCGCATCCTTTTTTAAAATTAAATACTAATTTTTGGAAAATTAAGTACACCAATACATTTATGTGGATGCGAGATGTAAGACCTGAGGTAAAAGAAGATGGTGCTTTTTTAACCAAGTATATTGCAAACCATTATTTAAGTTGGAATGTATCAAAACGCCTAAATTTAGGGTTCTTTGAATCTGTTTTATGGACTGATAGTAATAACAGAGGTTTTGATATAAATTATTTAAATCCTATTATATTTTATCGCGCTATAGAATTTGAGACAGGGCAAGATGCGGGTAATGCATTATTAGGTGCTTCTGCAAAATATAAATTTAGTGATAATGTTAATGCTTACGGACAGTTTATCTTAGACGAATTCTCTTTAGGAGATGTTAGGGCAGGAGAAAAAAGTTGGAAAAATAAGTTTGGATTTCAGTTAGGGGTTAAATATTATAATGCGTTTAACGTAGATAATTTGTTCTTGCAATTTGAGTTAAACCGTGTAAGACCTTATACCTATTCTCATAATACTATTGTGTTGAATTATGGACACAACAATCAGCCAGTTGCGCATTTGTGGGGTGCTAATTTTAGTGAAGCAGTCTTAATTGGACGTTATCGTCTCAATCGATGGTTTGCAGACGCCAGATTTATTTTTGGAACAAGAGGCTTTGATTTTAATGACGGTACAGATACTTTTAATTATGGTGGTGATATTTATCGCGTTGAAGGCGATAGACCTTTTGATACGGGTGTTGAAATAGGCCAAGGCATAAAAACCAAAACGTTCTATGGAAATTTACAAGGCGGTTATTTGGTAAATCCAGCATCTAACCTTAAGGTATTTGCAGATATTACTTTTAGAAATTTTAATCCAGATATTACAACAACAACGTTATCAAAAAGTAATACAGTTTGGTTTAATTTTGGACTAAGAACTGATTTATTTAATTGGTATTTTGATAATTAATTTTTGAGCATATTATAATGGCAGAAGAGTTGAAAAGAGGTTATACGTTTTTCTATAATAATACTACTTGGAAAGTAACCAAAACATATATTATAAAATGGGATGATGGAACAAAAACCAATGAGTATCAGGTAAAGTCCAGACAAGGTATAGTTCAATATTTAGAAATTGAAATTGCAAAAGGCAAAAAGGATACCTATTCCTTTTGGAGTATAGAACCTAAGCATAGTTTTCTTCAAAAAACGCAAGGACTTACAAAAGATTTTGTGTCGATAGGTAAAGTCAAATTTCCTAAAAATATAAGCTATCAAGGTGTAGATTATGAGTTTGACGAACGTAATGACGGTAAATGTAAGTACGATTTTGAAACCGAACGCGTAAACTGTTTGGAATATACTAATGCTGATGATACTAAGTTTTTGGCTCTTGAGTTTTGGGATGATGAAATAGAGGTATCTACGGGTATTCCGATTAAGAAAAGTGATATTTCGCAAATAAAGCCAGGAGTTGGAATTTTAGAAACTCCCATTTTGGATTTTATATGGAAATATATTCAATACATAATTTTTGGGCTTTTTTTCTTAGTAATGTTTTTGGTAACACAATGTTCTAATCGAAACTCATGGAATAATGATTCTCAATCCTTGAACGATTCTACTAAAGTTAATCGCTCAAATGGGTATTATAGAAGTAGAAACTCAGGAGGATTTGGTAAATAGATAATTATGGAAAAACACACATTACTTTGGATAGGGGAGACATTGTTTTATATCATGATGTTCTTTTTACTTTTTGTTATTTCGAGGGCACTTTTTAAATTAAGACATAAGGCCATAAATATTGATGATGAACTTACTGAAAAAGATAATGTAGCCTTTTCTATATTAACTACAGGTTATTTTATTGCAGTGCTTATCATTTTTGTTGGTGTTATTCAAGGGGAGTCTTATGGCTATATTGAAGATGCTGTACTTGTAATTTCTTATGGATTGGTTGGAAACTTGTTACTCATCATATCATCTATTTTTAATGAAAAAGTTGTTTTTGCTAAAAAATTTAAGTTTTACAAAGAGATTATAAAAGATGAAAATAATGGCACAGGATTTATTGAAGCTGCAAATTTTATTGGTTCAGGATTAATAATCTATGGTGCAATTAACGGGAAAGCACCTAACTTATTTTCAGATTTAGGAAAAACAGGATATTACATTTCTGGCTTTATTACTTTGATTGGTTTTTGGCTTGTTGGTCAAATTATTCTATTCATTTTTCTAAGTGTTTATAAAAAAATATCGAGATACAATATTTTAACGGAAATTGAGAAAGACAATAATGCTGTGGGAATTGTATACGCTAGTATTTTTATCGCTGTGTCTTATTTGTATGCTCAAGCTATAAAAGGTGACATTATATCTTGGTGGTTAGTTATTGAAAATGTCCTCTATTATCTTGGTTTAGGCTTAATTTTATTGCCAATTTCTAGATTATTTGTTGATAAAATAGTTTTACCCAAAAGTAAACTGACTGATGAAATTGCAAACCAAGAAATCCCTAATCAAGGCGCAGCTCTAATTGAAGCCTTTGCTTATATAGGAAGTGCTGTCTTAATTAGTTATTGCATCTAATGGCCTCCGCTAAACAGAAAAGATTATTACTTTTTTTAGGACTTTTTGCCACAGGACTTTCTGGTATTGTTGCAGAATACTGCTATGCAACTTTATCTACTTATTTTGTTGGCGACTCTGTTAAACAATGGGCTATCATTATATCCTTAATGCTTTTTAGTATGGGTGTTGGAAGTAGAATTACCAAGTACTTTAATGGTAATGTTTTTAAGCTCTTCATTATTACTGAATTTCTTTTATCTCTAATAGTGTCTTTTTCAGCAGTAAGTACATACTATCTAGCTTCTTTTATTGAATACATAGGCGTTTATATATACACAATGGCTATTTGTACAGGTATTCTAATAGGTATGGAATTACCTTTAGCAATGAGATTAAATGATGAATTTCAATCTTTGAAACTTAACGTTGCCAATATCCTTGAAAAGGATTATTACGGTAGTTTAGTAGGAGGTTTGTTTTTTGTATTTATAGGGTTGCCATATTTAGGATTAACATATACGCCTTTTGTACTTGGGTTTATAAATCTGTTAGTGGCGATTTTGCTTTTGCTGTTTTTTAAAAATAAATTAAAGGTAAGAGTACAGAGGTTACTTTCGTTTTCTGGCATGTTACTAGTACTTGTCTTGATTTTAGGTAGTTTATTTTCTAATGAAATTATTCTCCATGGTGAGCAGAAAAAGTATAAGGATAAAATTATATTTCAAGAACAATCGATATACCAAAAAATTGTTGTTACTAAGTGGAATAATGATTATTGGTTGTATTTAAATGATAATTTACAGTTTTCAACTTTTGATGAACCAATGTACCACGAGGTTCTTGTACATCCTGTGATGCATTTGCTTCAAACGCCCAGAAATATATTAATCCTTGGGGGTGGAGATGGTTGTGCTGCTAGAGAACTTTTAAAATATGAAAATGTAAATAATATAACATTAGTAGATTTAGATAAAAAACTAACAGATCTTTTTATTGATAATAAAGTTTTAGCAGATATTAATGAAAATGCATTGACTAATTCAAAAGTTGAGATTATTAATCAAGATGGGTTTAAATTTATTAATGAAAGTGAAACGTTATACGATTTAATTATTGTAGACCTACCCGACCCCAGAAATGTGGAGTTATCTAGATTATATTCAAAGGAATTCTATGATATGTGTTATTTAAGATTAACCCCTAAGGGAGGTATAATAACTCAAGCAGGTAGTCCTTATTATACTCCTTTTGCATTTAAGTGTATAAATAAAACAATGCATGCATCAAATTTTAGTACTTTGCCTTTACATAATCAAGTTTTATCAATGGGTGAATGGGGCTGGATACTTGGCACTAAATCAAACCTAGAAAAAGATAAAATGCTAAAAATTCTAAATACTTTTACTGGTGAAGATTTAAAAACGAAATGGTTAAATAATGAAAGTGTAAATCTAATTACTTCCTTTGGTAAGGATTTCTATCAGAAAAAAATAATAGATTCTGTTCAAATAAACCAAATAAGTAACCCAGTCTTGTATCATTATTACGAAAAAGGGAATTGGGATACATATTAGAACTCTAAAAATGATTGAAAATTATAAAGATATAGAAGCAAAAATGTTCCATTTTGAAAAATGGATTGCTAACACTGATAATAAATTTCTTAAGATCGAATTTGAAGATCTATTATTAAAATCAGGATTTACTACAGTTAACTTTGTTGAGTATTATTTTCCAGTTAAAGGATATACTTGTGTTTGGGTATTGGCCGAAAGTCATTTGGCTATTCATACCTTTCCATCTAGAGATCAAACATATATTCAAATAAGCAGTTGTAATAAAGCCAAATTAAATACATTTAAGTCTTTGCTTTCTTCAAAGTTTTCAGAGGTTTAAATGTGTTTTTAAAAACTAATTTTTTGAATAATACCCCTTCTTAGCAGTTTCTAAAGGATGAGGCTTTAAGCTTTTTGGAATATCTGGAGATGAAAATCGTAACCAATTAATATTCAATAAATATTGTCCTGAGCCTTTAAAAACACAATAAATATTGTGAATGCCTGTTGCTTGGTTTTTAATATTAGCTTTTAGTACTTTCCAATTCGTCCAACCTCCTGTATTAGGTACGTTAATCACGGTTAAAATTTCACCATCTAAGGTGTCTAACCTAATTTCTATTTGTCCGCCTTGACTTCCACTAGATACCATAGCAGATATATCTTTGAGGTTGCCATTCCCAAAATCTATATTGTCAAATTTTAAGTATGCATTTGGTTGTATATAACCAATTTCAAAACCATCAGGTTGATTCCCTTCAACAGGTACAACTCTGGCTTTCTTAATGTCGCTATTGCGTTCTAACTCTAAGATATCACCTGCTTTTAATGTTTTGTTACTTCGTTTTGTAGTGATGTTTGGATTAAAAACTTTAACACCTTTTAAATATTCAGGAGCTATGGTGTCACTATTAGGTATTTCAGTTGTAGATATCTTCACCCAATCTACATTAAAAAGTTGACTACCATCACCTTCAAACGTAAAAAACGCATCATGAATTCCTGTTGTTTGCTTTTCAAATTTGCCGGAAACCAGTTCCCAATTTCTCCATCCACCAGTATTAGAAATTTCAACTTGGGCAAGTATTGGGGCGTCGATGCTATCTACTCTTAATTCCAAAACACCGCCTTTTCTGTTTGAGGCTACTTTGGCTTTGAAATTTAATAAATTACCACTACCAAAATCTACTTGATTATATCTTACATAACCTTCATCATTGGTGCCTCCAATAAAAAAGCCTTCATCTTTAGCATCATTATGTAACCGAATGTTACAAAGCCTTTTATCGCTTACTTGGTCTATTTGAAAAATTTGTCCAATGTTTTGAACATCATCACCCCGCTTTTTAGGAATTCGGAATTTATCTTCCTCGTCTACTGGATTTACAACATCTTTAGGCTCCCTTCCTGCAAGCTCTTCTGGTCTTGTTTTCTTACTGTTTTTTACATCTTTTGATGAAAATTTAATCCAGTTTAAATGAAACAAATCGTTTCCATCTCCTTCAAACGTTAAAACGATATCTTTTATGCCTTTTACTGTGTTTTTAAAATTGGTATCTATGGTTGTCCATGATTCCCAACCGCCAGTATTTGGAACATCTATTGTTGCCAATATAGTACCATCTTTAGAGGCAGATCTCAGATGTAATTTCCCGCCTTTATTGGAAGCTACTCTGGCATAGAGTTTTTTTAATTTTCCGTTACCAAAATCTACATTATTAAATTTAACCCAACCATTGTTAGTGGTTTTTTCTATTTGAAAACCTCTTGGTTGATTCCCTTGCACCCAAGCAGTTGTGGCACCTTCTATACCGTTGTGTCTATCAACCTGTATGATGTCTCCAGCTTTTGGTGCTCCAATACCTCTAAGCGTTGCTACTTTAGTTATAATATCGCCGTTTGGCTTAAACTCAATTTTATCGGCACGAATAGAACGTAAGTGTACATCGTTACTTAAAGACCAATAGTGATAAAATAAATACCAGTCTCCTTTATATTCTACTACGGAATGGTGATTAGTACCAAAACCAATATTAGGCATAATTAACCCTCTAAATTTAAATGGCCCCATTGGGTTATCGGCTGTTGCGTATTCAATTTCGTAGTTATGATCGGTCACACGAGCATATGTAAAATAATAAACACCATCTTTTTTAAACATAAATGATGCTTCTCTGTAACCAGCAGCAGGAATGCCTTTAATATTTACAGGTGCACCATCAATCTCAGTCATGTTATCTTTAAGTTTAGCAACTTTAAGTGCGCCAATGCCTGTGCCACCTCCGTAATATAAATACGATTGTCCATCATCATCAACTAATACATTAGGATCTATACCTTTAACACCTTTTATATAGTTTTGTTCTGGTATAAAAGGCCCAGTTGGACTGTCTGAAATACAAACACCAACACGCCTAAATGCAGAGCGATCTTCAGGTATGCCTGGATAATATAAATAGTATTTATCTCCTTTTTTTACACAGTCTGGAGCCCACATACCATAACGGTTTTTAGCACCCCAAGGCACATCATTTTGATCTAAAATAACACCATGATCTTCCCAATTTACCATATCATCTGTAGAAAACATGCTATATCCAGGCATACAAAATCCGTTTGATCCCTGTACTTCGTTACATTCTGCATTATCAGTTGAGGGATATACGTATAATTTTCCATTAAAAACCCTAGCTGTAGGGTCGGCGGTAAATTTGTGTGTTACAAATGGGTTTTGTGCGTTAGTTTGATGTAGGCACAACACTAATACTAGTGCGGATTGTAATACTTTTATGAAGATGGTTTTCATTTTTAATGAATTAAAAAAGGAGTAACGATACGACTAAAGTATTCAGAAATTTTATGTTTGATTTAAATGATAAGACAATTAATATAAAAACTTACTATAATTTTAAGTAACGATGAATTATTAGCTTAAAATTTTAATTTTCTTTTAAGCTATTGTAAAATGTTTGCCTTATTTTTTCAGAAGAAATATAGCAACACCCATAATCTAAATCATCATAGGTTTTTGTAATTGACGCATTGGATTTGATATCATTCTCCGTTTTACCATTTTTAATTTCGGCTAAAACATTAGCTTTAAGTGTTTCTAACATGTTTAAGAATGTTTCATATTCTGCCTTGTTTGATAATTCTCCATGACCAGGAATGATTTTAGTGTTTTCATCAATTAGCATTAATCCTGTTTTTACTGCGTTTATGTAACCATCAACACTTCCACCAGATTTTAAATCCATATATGGATAGCGACCATTAAAATATGTGTCGCCAGTGTGTAATACATTACTTTCTGTAAAGTATAATAGGGAATCACCATCAGTGTGGGCGTTATCCACATGAATTACAAGAACCTCTTCGCCATTCATTTGTACAGATAATTTATCATTATAAGTAATCACAGGTAAAGCTATTGCTGGACTTTTTTCCTTGAGTCGTTTTTTCACATTGTCGTGCGCCATAATGGTAGCACCTAGATTTCCAAAATTTTCATTCCCGCCAGTATGGTCTCCGTGGTGATGCGTGTTCATCACTATTTTTATGGGTTTGTCACTTAACTTTTTTATAGCATCTACGATTTTTTGTGTTAAAGGTGCAAATTGGTTGTCAATAATTAAAACACCGTCTTCGCCTACAGAAACACCAATGTTTCCTCCAGCGCCAACCAACATATAAGTGTTATCTGTAAGTTTTATAGTTTTAATTGAAACTTTATCAAAGCGCCCTTGTGCATAATTTGAAAGACTGAATAAGAGGAAAAGAAGAACAGGAATTGATTTTAGAAATCTCATAAATTTTGAATTAGGTCACTAGGTGTGTTAAAGATATTAAAAGTTTAGATAGCATTGCTCAAATTAGTTTTATAGAGTATCTTTGCACTCGCAAATAACAGATATAGTTTTGGGTAACTCAAAAACTTCATTAGCAGGACCTTCGGTAATTTCGGATTTTAAAGAAATTACAAAAATGCGTTTATCTATAAGTGTTGTTTTTTCATCACTAGCAGGCTATTTATTAGGTGTTGACATAGTCGATTTTAAAGTTTTGACCTTACTTGCTTTAGGCGGTTATTTTATGGTTGGTGCTTCCAATGGATTTAATCAAATTATTGAGAAGGATTTAGATGCATTAATGCATAGGACTAAAAATAGACCTATCCCTGCAGGACGCATGAGTGTAACTACTGCATTTATCATTTCGTCTATTTTTACACTTCTAGGAATTATAATTCTATACAGCATTAATAAACAAACAGCCATGTTTGGTGCTATTTCTATTTTTTTATATACATGTGCTTACACACCTTTAAAAACAAAGACACCTTTAGCGGTTTTTGTGGGTGCTATTCCAGGTGCTATTCCGTTTATGTTGGGATGGGTTGCAGCGACTGATGATTTTGGTATTGAACCAGGAACCTTATTTGCACTACAATTTTTTTGGCAATTCCCACATTTTTGGGCTATAGGATGGTTTTTGTTTGATGATTATAAGAAGGGGGGCTTTTTTATGTTACCCACAGGAAAACAAGATAAAGGTACTGCGGTACAAACCATAATGTATTGTATCTGGACTGTTATAATTTCTATAATCCCTGTATTTGGTTTTACTGGGCGATTGGAGTTATCCATAATAGCGGCTGTGATTGTTTTTGGATTGGGGCTTTGGATGATATATTATGCTGTACGTTTATTTAGATTAATGACAGAGAAAGCTGCAAAACAGTTGATGTTGGTAAGTGTATCCTACATTACATTGGTGCAAATTGTTTATGTAATTGATAAATTTTTAAGTTAGATGGATTTAACTCAGGGAACACCGCAAGAGAAGAATAATAGAGCAAAGAAAATGATGCTTTGGTTTGGTATTATATCTTTAATTATGAGTTTTGGTGGCTGGACTAGTGCATTTTTAGTAAGTAGATCTAGACCAGATTGGGTGAGTGATTTTCAGTTACCTGATGCATTTATTATTAGTACAATTGTTATAATAATAAGTAGCATCACTTTTATTTTGGCAAAACAAGCTTTAAAGAAAGGTAACCGCAGTGCTACAACTATATTATTGTTAGCTACATTGGCTTTAGGTATTGTGTTTATTTTTAATCAGTTTTCTGGATTTCAACAGATTATTGATTTGGGCTATAATTTTACTGGGCCAACGAGTAATGTTACAATGTCCTATATCTATTTAATTGCGTTTGTTCATATTTTACATGTAGTTGCTGGATTGATTTGTTTATTGGTTGTAATTTATAATCATTTTAAACAGAAGTATAATTCAGAGAATTTACTGGGGTTTGAGCTGGCAGCTACGTTTTGGCATTTTATAGATATACTTTGGATTTATCTGTTTTTGTTCTTGTATTTTGTAGGATAGAAAACTGGCTGATTGTAAAGAAATTGCCTTAAAAACAGGATGTTGGCAGATTTGCCCGCGTTAGGGATTGCAGTGATAGCTTTTGGTGAGGCGTGCATCGAACCAAAACTACAAACGGAAAGCCCGACCCGACCTAAGGAGGGTAACGCCCAAATAGAAAAAATGATGTGTTTAATTTTTAGAGCGCTATATTTCGTTAGATGAATAAAATGATTATTTTTGTGCAACTTTTAAATAACAACCATTATATATGAGTACAGTAGTAGCAGAAGGCAAAACTTGGGGCGGAGGAAATCAACCTCTTAAGGCAAGTTATGGTAAAATGATGATGTGGTTTTTCATCGTTTCAGATGCATTAACTTTCTCTGGGTTTTTAGCAGCCTATGGGTTTTCGAGATTTAAGTTTATAGATTCATGGCCAATTGCAGATGAGGTGTTTACTCACTTTCCGTTTTTGCACGGCGTAGATGCACCGATGTATTATGTGGCATTTATGACATTTGTACTTATTATGTCGTCTGTAACAATGGTATTAGCTGTTGATGCTGGTCACCATTTGAATAAAAGCAAAGTTACTTTGTATATGTTTTTAACCATTATTGGTGGTTTAATATTCGTTGGGTCTCAGGCTTGGGAATGGAATACTTTTATTAAAGGTGATTATGGCGCTGTACAAACTAAAGGTGGTAATATTTTACAGTTTGTTGATGGAGAAGGACATCGCGTGGCTTTAAGAGATTTTGTGGTTTCGGCGGCACATCAAGATAGAGCTCAACACGAAAGAAAAAATGGATTATGGTTTGTAAGCGAAGGTAGCTTGCCAAGCTATACTATGGATGAGGTAATTCATGGTTTACAGGCAAATAAAGATGTTTTAGTAAGAACGCAAATACTAAACGAAGCAGGAGAAAAAACGGTGTTATCTAGAGAAGAATCTATCAATCAAATCATGAAAAATGGTAAGGTTGTGGTAGAAGGTGCTAATCTTCATGTAAATGAGTATGGATCACCTTTATTTGCTGATTTCTTTTTCTTTATTACAGGGTTTCACGGATTTCACGTATTCTCGGGTGTAGTGATTAATATCATTATTTTCTTTAATGTGGTATTAGGAACTTATGAAAGACGTAAGAGCTACGAAATGGTAGAGAAAGTAGGATTGTATTGGCACTTTGTAGATTTAGTTTGGGTATTTGTATTTACATTCTTCTACCTAGTTTAATTGATATTATAATAGTTTATAAAAATGGCACACGAACATAAATTAGAAATATTTAGAGGTTTATTAAAGTTTAAATCTAATACTCAGAAAATCTGGGGGGTTTTAGCTTTTTTAACACTTGTTACAGCAGTTGAAGTGTTTTTAGGGATAATAAAACCAGATTGGGGTAGTTTTTTAGGTATGAAAGCTCTAAACTGGATTTTCATCATCCTAACTATTGTAAAAGCCTATTATATCACTTGGGATTTTATGCATATGCGAGATGAAACTAAGGCATTAAGACGTATGGTTGTATGGACTGCTATATTCTTAATTCTTTACTTAATTTTTATTTTGTTACAAGAAGGTGGTTACGTGTTTGATGTATACAAGGACGGTTATATAAAAAGAGATTTTTAAGCACAAATTAGTGCTTGCGTTGAGCGGAGTCGAAACGTTAAAAATATGCAATTAAGGTGGTTTTTAAGAACCACCTTTTTTATTTTTGTAAAAGTATTTAGATATAGTAAATTTGAGAGAGATGAATTATAAGAAAGTAGGCAGATATGCAATTTTGGGAATTCTTTTTTTTCTGCCTGTTACGTTTTTATTATTCCTATATCCTGCAACTCATAATTACACGCCTTTAGATATTGTTAACGAGAGTATTTTAGATTTAAAAGGGTTCTCTTCTAAAGATGAAGAAGTTGTTGTATTAGAAGACCATATAACCGTTTTAAGTTTTTTAGGGACAACACCTATGGAGCGCTTAACTGCCGCTTCTAACTTAAAGGAATTGGTTTACGATAAATTTAAGGGGTTTAAAAAATTTCAAGTAGTTTTAGTGGCACCTAGAGGAAGTGAAGCGGATGCAGAGAAACTTCGAAAGGAGGTTAGCCTATACGAAGACCTACGCTTTTTACATATTGTGTATGGTTCACCAGAATTAATTGAAGTAGTTTTTAATAGTTTGAAACACAGCGAATCTTTAGATAGCACACTGGCTTCTGATAATGTTTTTATTATTGATAAAGATTTAAACCAGCGTGGACGGATAGATGATAGAACAGATAATGAAGTTGAAAAAAATGCTAAAATTTATGGTTTAAACTCATACGATTGTATTGAGGTAGCCACTATAAAAAATAAGATGAGTGAAGATTTACGCATTTTATTTACAGAATATAGGCAAAAGCGTAAAGGAGAATTTAATTCAGATACGCGAAGAGTAGAAGAAATAACAGTCGACGATGAAAAAAACTAATTATTCATACATAGGTATTGCATTTATCATTCTAGTTTTTGGGATATGGTTTGTGCCAAGAATTGTTGACAGAATTAATAGTGATGATATCTCTCGAAAAGAAAGTAGAAGTGATCAAAAGCGAGAAAAAGAAAAATCTAAACTTTCAGATTTAGTTTTTATTGAAAACAGTAATACTGGTGAAAATAGAAAAGTACCTGAGTTTAGTTTTATGAATCAAGACGGAAAGCAAATCACTAATAAAGACTATGAAGGTAGGGTTTATGTGATAGAATTCTTTTTTACGACGTGTCCGACCATTTGCCCTAGAATGAATAATAATTTAGTGCAAATTCAAAATACATTTAAAGATTTTGAAAATTTTGGAGTGGCATCATTTACTATAAATCCAAAGCATGATACTCCAGAGGTTTTGAAGACTTATGCTGAGACCTATGGTATCGTAAATCCTAATTGGCATTTACTTACAGGTGAAAAAGATGCTATTTATAAATTAGCAAACGAAGGCTTTTATATTTATGCTGCTGAAAATACTGATGTAGAAGGCGGTTTTGAGCATTCAGGTAATTTTGCATTAGTTGATAAAAATGGATTTATACGCTCAAGAAAAGATGCGTTTGGGAATCCTATTATCTATTACAGAGGTATAACATCTGAAGATGAAGGTGCAGACGATAATGGAGAAGTTGAGCAAATAAGCATTTTAAAAGAGGATATTAAAAAGTTGTTAAATGAATAATTCAAACGAATTACTTGATGATAAAAGGTACAATAAATTAATTGTTGTACTTTCAATAGTAATACCTGTGGTTGTAGCGGTATTATTTGGAGTTAAGATTGAGGCAGAGTTGCCAATATTTTTGCCACCCATTTATGCTTCTATAAATGCGATAACTGCATTAGTGCTGGTTTTGGCATTTATAGCGATTCAAAACAAAAAGATAAAACTGCACGAGCGTTTAATGAAGTTTGCGATTATACTCTCTGTATTATTTTTAGTGATGTATGTGGCGTATCATATGACAAGTGATTCGACGAAATTTGGAGGTGAAGGTGCTATTGCGTATGTGTATTATTTTATATTAATAACGCATATATTATTATCAATTGCCGTAATTCCATTTGTGTTAATTACTTATGTTAGAGCGATTACTAACAATATTGAAAAGCATAAAAAAATCGCCAAAATAACATTTCCATTATGGCTCTATGTTGCTATTACTGGAGTAGTAGTTTATATTATGATTTCTCCATACTATTAATGAGATTCTATATTTAGAAGTTCGTTGAACGCACAAAATATAGTAAATCGAATTAATCCCGCCTAAGGTGGGATCAACAAAATATTAAATGAAAAGTAAGTTAATTTTTCTTCTATTTTCGCTTCTCTATTTTTTGGAGACCAATGCGCAATGCGCGATGTGTCGCGCTGTTTTAGAAAGTGAAGAAGGACAAAGCACAGCCGAAGGTATCAACAATGGTATTGTATACTTAATGGCTATTCCATACATTTTAGTAGCCGGAATGGGTTACTTCATTTATCGCAAGTTTTTTAAGTTAAAAAAGTAATAAAAGTTTTTTTTGACATTTATTGTAACATTTCTTTGTGTCAATAGTCTAATGGTAAAGAACTTTCATCAGTAGTGGCTAATTAATGTTCTAATCAATCAAAAAATGCTTAAAATCAGCGATTTACATAAATCCTATGCTATAGGTGATTCTAGTTTACACGTATTAAAAGGAATAGATTTATCTGTAGAAGAAGGTGAGATGGTAGCTATCATGGGGTCTTCGGGTTCTGGTAAGTCTACATTACTTAATATTATTGGGATGTTAGATATAGCAGATTCAGGTGAATATATACTTGATGGATTACCTATTGATAATCTTACCGAAAAGAAAGCAGCAGTTTACCGAAATAAGTTTTTAGGGTTTATTTTTCAATCCTTTAACCTCATCAATTACAAAAATGCACTAGAGAATGTAGCACTGCCGCTGTATTATCAAGGTCTTAAACGTAAGAAGCGCCAAGAGTTAGGAATGTTTCATTTAGGAAAAGTTGGTTTAGCGGATTGGGCCGAACACTTACCGAAAGAATTATCTGGTGGGCAAAAGCAGCGTGTAGCTATTGCAAGAGCTTTAGCAGCTAATCCTAAATTACTTCTAGCTGATGAACCAACAGGAGCTTTAGATACTAAAACTTCGTATGAAATCATGGAATTCATTCAGCAACTAAATGATGAAGGAAAAACCATTTTAATGGTAACCCATGAAGAAGATATTGCCAACATGTGTAAGCGTATTGTTCGTTTACGTGATGGTGTTATAATGGAAGATAAAAAAGTAAATCAAGTAAGAGCAAGTCAATATGTTTGATTTAGACCTTTGGCGGGAAATATTTCAAAGTATAAATAAGAATAGAACACGTAGTTTACTATCAGGGTTTACTATTGCCTTTGCTATTTTGTTATTTACTATACTTTTTGGTATTGCTAATGGGCTTCAAAACACATTTAAACAAGCTTTTGTTGATGATGCCAAAAATTCTATTACCATATTTACAGGTAGAACTACCAAAGCGCATAATGGACTTCAAGCTGGTAGGCGCATTCGGTTAAAGAACGAAGATTACGATTATGTAGGAGAAGAATTTGATAGTAAGATTCAATATCAAACGGCCAGAATTTATAGGAATACTTTGGCTTCTTACAAAAACGAGAGTAATACATACGATTTAAGAGCCGTACATCCTGATCATCAGTTTTTAGAGAAAACATTGATTATAGACGGACGTTATATCAATCAGAACGATTTAAAGAATAAAACTAAAGTAGCAGTAATCGGAAGATTAGTTGAGGAAGATTTATTTATTAAAACAGAAGCTTTAGGTAAGTATATTAATTTGGGAGGAGTACAATATAAAGTAGTTGGTGTATTTAGGGATGATGGTGGTGATAATGAAGAGCGTATAATTTATATGCCAGTTACCACGGCTCAAATGATTTACGGTAATAATGATTACATAGACCAAATAAAAATAGGGTATAATCCAGAGTTAGACTACGATCAAGCTATAGCTTTTGGTAATTTATTAACCAGAAAGCTAAAAACTAGATTTGATGTTGCTAGAGATGATCAACGCGCTATTAGAGTTATGAATATGGCTGAGGCTACAAAATCAGTTAATGCGATGACTGTTGGTCTTGGTATAATAATTTTAGTTATTGGTTTTGGCACATTAATCGCTGGCGTAGTAGGTATCAGTAATATTATGATATTTATTGTAAAAGAACGTACTAAGGAAATAGGGATTAGAAAAGCACTAGGAGCATCACCTAAATCAATCGTATCTATCATTTTAATAGAAGCTATTTTAATAACTGCGATAGCAGGGTATATGGGTTTACTCATAGGGTTTGGTGTTTTAGAACTTGTAGGCCCTAGCCTAGAAGCCTATTTCATAAAAGACCCAGGTGTTAGTAATACACTGGTAATTGGAGCTACAATGACACTAATTGTTGCAGGAGCAATAGCAGGTTATATTCCTGCTAAAAAGGCTTCAAAAATTAAACCAATAATTGCCTTAAGAAACGACTAGATATGTTAAGATTTTTATTCGATAGAGATACGTGGCAAGAGGTTTTTGATAGCTTTAGCAAGAATAAATTGCGGTCTATCTTAACCATGGTTGGTGTTTGGTGGGGCGTATTATTACTTATAGGTTTATTGGGTTCTGCAAGAGGTTTAGAGAATTCATTTAATAGATTATTTGGTGATTTTGCTACAAATAGTGTCTTTGTTTGGGGGCAAAATACAAGCAAACCTTTTAAAGGATTTCAAGAAGGCAAACGTGTGCGTTTAACATTGACTGATGCTAAAAAGGTAGAGGATAATGTTGAAGGAATAGAGTTTGTCGTCCCAAGAAATCAAAGACAAGCCAATATGGTTAGAAAATTTCTTTCTGGGTCTTTTAGTGTAGCAGGAGACTTGCCATTGTTGGATAAAGTTCAAAAGAAAAAACTAAAATATGGGCGTTTTATTAATGAAGCTGATATTGTTAATAAACGTAAAGTAGCCGTCATCTCAGATGAGATTTATAAACAATTATTCGAAAAAAACGAAAAAGCAATTAATGAGTACATACAAATAAATGGTATAAACTTTAAGGTGATAGGAGTTTTTAAAACGTCTAATGTATCAATGGGACCAAGATCTGATGTGCATATCCCTTTTGATACCTTTCAGCAAATTTTCAATCAAGGTGATAGAATTGGGTGGATAATGATTACTGGACAACCAGAATACAGCATCAAGCAAATTGAAGCAGATGCAAAACTTCTACTTAAAAATTTAAATAAAATTCATCCTGATGATAAACGTGCTTTTGGAAGTTTTAATCTAGGTGATGAGTTCGCAAAAGTCACTGGATTTTTAACAGGTATGCAGTTTTTAACATGGTTTGTTGGAATAGCTACGCTCATAGCAGGTGTATTTGCCATAGGTAATATTTTATTAATTACAGTAAAAGAGCGAACCAAAGAAATAGGAGTTCGTAGAGCTTTAGGAGCTACACCATATGAAATTAAACGACAAATTGTTGTTGAAGCAGTGTTTTTAACTATAGTAGCTGGACTATTTGGAATTATAACCGGAGGATGGATTTTAATAGGGCTTGATGCTGCATTTGGACAAGGAGATGATGCCACAATAGTGAATGCATCAGTGTCAATAGCTGTAGTTTTTATAGCACTTTTAATATTAGTAGTACTAGGTACATTAATTGGTTTAATACCTGCATTTAAAGCCACAAGTATTAAGCCTATAGAGGCATTAAGAGAAGAATAAACAATCAAAAAAATGAATAAAACAGTAAAAATTATTTTAGTTCTATTAGCGGTTATCGCTTTAGTTTTTGTGTTGAAATATTTTATGGACGCCAACTCAAAAGACATTGAAGAATTTAGTGTTGAAGAACCTTTTTATACAACGATAAGCTCTCAAGCGGTAGCGACTGGCAAGTTAAATCCTGAGGAAGAAATTGAATTAAAACCTCAAATTTCAGGAATCGTTGACAAGATTATTGTTGAGGAAGGTGATGTCGTAAAAAAAGGTGATCTAATCGCAAAAATTAGAGTGGTACCAAATGAGCAGAGTTTAGCAAATGCAAAAAGTAGAATAGCTACAGCTAAATTATCTTTCGATAATGCTACTGCACAATATCAGCGTGATAAAAAAATATTTGAAAAAGGTGTGATTTCAATTCAAACTTTTGAAAACAGTGAACTAAGCTTTAATCAGGCTAAAGAAACTTTAAGACAAGCACAAAACGACTATCAAATAATTAAACGCGGGTCGATTTCTGGTGGTAGTTCAGCAAATACAAATATCATTGCTCAAATTTCTGGTACTATTCTTGAAATTCCAGTGAGAGAGGGAGATCAAGTAATTCAAAGTAATAACTTTAATGCAGGTACTACAATTGCCACAATAGCAGATATGAGTCATATGATTTTTGAAGGAAAAGTGGATGAGGCAGAAGTGGGAAAACTTAAAGAAGGTAAAGATATCACTGTAGTTTTGGGAGCAATAAATGATGAAGAATTTCCAGCGAAATTAACGTTTGTTGCACCTAAAGGGATAGAAGAAAATGGTGCCGTGCAGTTTACAATTAAAGCTAATGTAACACTAGACAACACTACTAATATTCGCGCAGGATATAGTGCAAATGCTGAAATTGATTTAGAAGGTAAGGATAGTGTATTGGCCATTAAAGAAGCTCTGCTGCAGTATAAAAGATCAAATGACAAACCTTTTGTGGAGATTCAAAATGAAGAAGGAAGGTTTAAGAAGAAAAATGTAAAAATTGGTATTTCCGATGGGATAAATGTTGAGATTTTAGATGGTGTTGAAAAAGGCGATAAAATAAAAGTTTGGAACAAAGCTTCTGATGATAAAGAAGATGAAGAAAACGACGATTAAGCATGAAGAAGTTAATTAAAAATACAATCCTAGTAGGATTATGTTTAATGGGAATTATAGGGTTTTCTCAGCAAAAAAAATGGACACTTTTAGAGTGTGTTAACTATGCTTTGGAAAATAACATATCCATTCAGCAAAGTGAGCTAGATGTGCAACAGAACGAATTGAATAAGAAGGATGCCATAGGTAATTTTTTGCCTACCTTAAATGGCTCTGGAAATCATTCTTGGAATATTGGTTTAAACCAGAATATTACAACGGGTTTGCTTGAAAACCAAACTACACAATTTACGTCGTTGGGGCTTTCTTCAAACGTTACTATATATAATGGCTTAAGAAATATGAACCAATTGCACCGCTCTAATTTAGCAATTTTGGCCAGTCAGTATCAATTATCTGATATGAAAGATGATATTTCGCTTTTTGTTGCAAATTCATTTCTGCAAATATTGTTTAATAAGGAACAACTTAAAATTCAGCAAGCCCAATACGAAATAACAAATCAAGATTTAAAACGAACTCAAGAACTGGTTGATGAAGGTGTACTTCCACGAGGAGATGCTTTAGAACTAAAAGCAACTTTGGCTTCGCAAGAGCAACAAATAGTGAATACTGAAAATGCGCTTCTACTATCTAAAATTAACTTAGCACAAACCTTGAGAATAGACGATTATAAGAATTTTGATACTATGGATGTGGAATATGATGTGCCTCTAACAAATATTTTAGATGAATCTCCTGAGGCTATAGTAGAAAAAGCAAAAGAGAATAGATATGATTTAAGAATAGCGGACGCTAATGTAAAACTTGCAGAATACGATTTAAAATTGGCTAAAGGGAATCTTTTACCTTCTTTAACTGGGTTTTATAGATATAATACTAGAGCATCTTATAGTGATAGAGTTTTAGGTGTAGAAACAACACCAGATGGCACCACTTCACCAATTGGTTTTGTTGAAGGGACGGGAGAGGCAGTTTTAGCTCCAAATTTCACGACTAATAGAATTATTGGAGGGCCCGATGGATTATTTAATCAGTTTAGCTTGAATGATGGTCATAATTTTGGTGTAAGTTTAAATATTCCGATTCTGAATGGTTTTTCAGCTAAAAATAATGTACAGCGTAATAATATCAATTTAGAGCGTTCTAAGAATCAATATGAGCAAGCAAAATTAGATTTAGAAACAGAAGTGTATCAAGCCATGAATGATGCAAAAGGTTCATTAAAGGCTTATGAGGCGGCCTTAAAAACTGAAGAAGCTCGTAATGAAGCATTTAATTATGCAAAAGAACGTTACAATATTGGATTGTCTAACTCATTTGATTTTAGTCAATCTCAAGCACGTTATGAACAATCACAAAGCGAAGTTGTTAGAACTAAGTACGACTATATTTTCAAGCTAAAGGTATTGGAGTTTTATTTTGGAATTCCGATTACTAATTTGAGTCAGAATTAGAAACTCTTATCAGCACACTGCCAATGTTAGTTAAAGGTTTTGTTTTCAGATAAAAGTTTAAGACTTTTACAGCATTAATTTTTAAAAATCACTTTGGCTTATATAATCTGTTTAGAAACTGCAACCACGAACTGTTCTGTATCTCTTTCTAGGAATGGTGAGACTATAGCATTAAAAGAAGACGCCAGAAATGGGTTTTCTCACGCCGAAAAACTTCATGTATTTATTAATGAAGTTTTAGATGAGGGTAATGTAAAGCGCCAAGAGGTTAATGCAATAGCTGTAAGTAAAGGTCCAGGTTCTTATACAGGCTTACGCATTGGAGTTTCGGCAGCAAAAGGACTATGTTTTGCATTGGATAAACCTTTGATTTCTTTACCAACTTTAACAGTTTTAGCGCATCGGGTTTCTATTGAAAGTGGTGTTATTGTTGCAATGTTGGATGCGCGTCGTATGGAAGTCTATTCCGCTATTTTTGATTCAAATCACACTCAAATAAGAGAAACCCAAGCTCAGATATTAGATGATACTTCTTTTGACCAATATTTAGCTGAAGGAAAAGTTTACTTCGTGGGAAATGGAGTTGAAAAAACAAAAACTTTAATTAATCACCCAAACGCCGTTTTTGTAGAAGATAAATTACCTTCTGCCAACGAAATGAGTTTGTTAGCGTTTAACAAGTATAAAATAAGCGACACCGAAGATGTCGCTTATTTTGAACCTTATTATTTAAAAGATTTTGTGGCTTTAAAACCTAAGTCTTAAGCATCTTTATGTATTTCCACACTGTGTGGGTAAGGAATTTCTATACCAGCAGCATCTAAAGCTAATTTACATTTTTCGATAGTGCCAAAATATACATCCCAATAGTCTGCTACCGTAGCATAGGGTCTTACAGCAAAATTTACCGAGCTATCTGCAAGTTCAGAAACATTTACTGATGGAGCAGGATCTTTTAAAACCTGTGGATTATCAGTCAGTACCTTCATTAGTACATCTTTGGTTTGTTTTATATCTGCATCGTAACTTACACCTATGGTTAAATCTACTCTTAGCTTACCTTCAGTAGTATAATTAGTAATATTTCCATTAGACAGTGCGCCATTTGGAATAATAATTTCTTTGTTTGTTGGTGAAACTATTTTTGTAGTAAAGATTTCAATTTCTTTTACAACACCTAATTCTCCTTGAGCTTCGATTAAATCACCAATTTTAATAGGCTTAAAAATCATAATCAAGACACCACCAGCAAAGTTTCCTAAAGACCCTTGTAAAGCCATTCCAATGGCTAAACCAGCAGCAGCTAATATTGCCGCAAAAGAGGTAGTTTCAACACCTAATTGTGATAAAATTGCTAAGAATAAAAGGATTTTTAATATCCATCCAATCAGATTAAGTAAGAACTTTTGCAAGCTTTCATCATAATTTTTCTTAGTCATTACTTTAGCAACACCTTTATTTATTTTTTTGATTATCCAAGAACCGATAATCCAAATAACAATTGCACCAATAATTTTTACACCATATTCCACGATGAATCCTTGAGCAATATCAAGCCATTTGTCTACATTTTCCATAAATTTTAGTTTTTTTTAATAGATTAATTAATTTTAAAACAAACAAAAAATAAGTGCAATAATTGCTGGAACAGCTTGCACTACAAAAAGTTTGATTTGCTTTGTTGAATAAGACCCATAAATACCAGCTACAGTCACACAAATTAGAAAAAATATTGCTATTTCAAGATCATTAGTAACGATAGCATAAATTAAACCAGCGGATAAGAACCCATTGTATAATCCTTGATTTGCGGCTAATACCTTTGTGTCTTCTGCAAATTGTTTCGATTTTAAGCCAAAAGCTTTTATGCCTTTGGGCGTTGTCCAAAGAAACATTTCTAATATTAAAAAGTAAAAATGTTCAAGTGCCACAAAGGCAATTAAAATGATGGCTATTGTACTCATTTGTCTAAAAGATTTATTGCTGCGTCTACTTTTGAAACAGGTAATTTACAAGCTTTGTTTACACAAACATATATAAGTGTTTGGTCTGGGTTGTATCTATTTTCTAAAAGTGGTAAATTATTTTCAGTTGTACTCCCAGCAATGAGTTTATTTGGTATATAAGTTTGATTTAATTCTGAAATTTTTTCTTTGGCTTCCTTTCCAGCAATGGCAACTTCATAAAACGGATTCGTATAATTCAACATTAAATCTAACCAATTAGAGTAGGATGATGGATACTCAGACATTTCAGGTTTTACATTGTTTAACATAGTGATTGCTGTTTCTTCAAAAGTTTTGCTATCGAAGTAATGGAATAATTTAAACAGGTTTTTAGCCATTATCGAGTTGCTACTAGGAATTACATTATCATAATACACAATATTTCTTGTAACTAAAGAAGCATCTTCATCTGAAGTATAAAAGAACAGTTTGCTTTTTTCATCATAAAAATGCTCAAAAGTATACGTTGCTAAATCTCTTGCAGTAATCAACCAATCTTCATTTAGAGTAATTTCATAAAGAGCAATAAATGCATCAATTACGGTGGCATAATCTTCTAAATAGCCATTAATTTTACTTTCACCTTCCTTATAGGTATGATTGAGGCCTCCGTCTTTCCGCAATACTTTAGAAATTATGAAATTGGCATTACCTAAAGCCGCATCAAGATACTCTTTATTTTGAAATACGCGGTAAGCATCAACATAACCTTTCAACATTAAACCATTCCATGAAGTGAGTGCTTTATCATCCATTCTAGGTTTTGGTCTTTTGTTACGGGCTTCCTTAAGCATGGATTTCCATTGTGATTTTTTCTCTTGCAACTCTTTTAAAGAGATATTATGTTTTTCAATAATTGAACTGTCATCATCTTTTCTAATCAAGACATAATTTTGGTTCTCCCATAGGCCAAAATTATTGACATTATAATATTCAGAAAACAAATCAAAATCATCTTTTAGGAGCGGCTTTAATGCTTCTTTTTGCCATACATAAAAGGTGCCTTCTTCTAACTCTCCTTCAGGCGTTTTACTATCTGCATCAAAAGAAGAATAGAATGCACCTTCACTCGTCGTCATTTCATTAGTTATAAAACCAAGTGTTTCTTCAACTACATCTTTGTATAATTTATTTTTGGTTAATAAATAAGCGTCTGAGTATAAGCTTACTAATTGCCCGTTATCATATAGCATTTTTTCAAAATGAGGGACATGCCATTTTCCATCTGTAGAATATCTTGAAAACCCACCGCCAACATGATCATACACCCCACCAAAAGCTATTTTTTTAAGTGTTAAGTTTACAAAATCAAGAAGATTTTTATCATTATTTTGATGTGCATAACGCAACAAAAAGTGGTAATTGTTAGGCATCATGAACTTAGGTTCACGATTTGTACCACCAAATTTTTTATCAAAATCTTTAGACCAATTAGAAACGGCATCTGCAATAAACGGTTTTTCAAAAACAGGAGCGTTACTATTTACTTCAACTACAGCTATTGAGTTTATACCATTTTGTACATTTTCGGCCTGTTGTGTCAGTTTATTAGGGGATTCTTTATAAAGTTTTGAAATTTGGTTTAATACACTAACCCAACGGTCTTTTTCTAAATAAGTGTCTCCCCAAATAGGTTTTCCGTCTGGTAAGGTTACAACGTTTAATGGCCAACCTCCTCTACCATTAGTCATAAGATTAACGGCGCTCATATAAACTTGATCTATATCTGGCCTTTCTTCTCTATCTACTTTGATGTTGATGAAATTTTTATTCATCACTTGAGCTACTAAGCTATCTTCAAAACTTTCATGTTCCATTACATGACACCAATGACAAGCCGAATACCCTACACTTATGAGTATAAGTTTGTTTTCTGACTTTGCTTTTTCTAAAGTTTGCTCATTCCAAGCATGCCAATCAACCGGGTTGTGGGCATGTTGTAATAAATAAGGACTGGTTTCATTTATCAGCGCATTTGTGTATTTATGCTGACTTTCAGTTTCTTGATTCTGACCTCTACAGTTCATAAGTATAATCAGAAATAGTATTGCAATGTACTTCATCCATCAAATTTAGGTAAAAGAAGGGCATAAAAAAAGCGTTCAACAATTGAACGCTTATCTTTTAATATTTGAAGTAATTTATTTTACTTCAAAAGTGATTTTTACATTTACTCTAAAATCAGAGATTTCACCGCCATCTACACTTGCACTTTGATCTTGTACATAAACTGAACGTATGTTTTTTACGCTTTTAGAAGCTTCTTTTACAGCTTTTCTTGTAGCATCTTCCCAGCTTTTTTCTGAGTTTGCTAAAATTTCGATAACTTTTAATACTGCCATAATGGTATGTTTTTGTGATTAAATTTGAATTTTATCTAAGATACTAATTAAGACACAAAACTTTTAAATAGGTCACCCATTAACTGCTTCTACAGTTTCTACTTTACCAGGAAGCATTTGTTTTAGCATATTTTCTATGCCATTTTTTAATGTGAATGTTGAAGAAGGACATCCACTACAGGCGCCTTGAAGTAATACACTAACATTTTTGACATCAGCATCGTATCCTATAAATTGAATATTACCACCGTCGCTAGCTACGGCAGGTTTTACATATTCTTCTAATATGTTTACAATTTCTTTTGATGTATCATCTAACCCTTCAAACTTTCTGTCTAGTTGAGGAGCCGATTTCTCCATTTTTTCTACAGCTTCAGGCAGAACAATCTCTTTTCCATCTGCAATAAAATTTCTAATAAAATCTCGAACTTCAGTAGTGATATCTTGCCATTCCGCCATATCGTATTTAGTCACCGATACATAATTTTCTTCAATAAATACACTTTTAACAAATGGGAAATGGAATAATTCTGAAGCTAATGGGGATAATTTTGCATCATCAATAGATGTAAATTCAAATACTGCAGTTGCTATTTTTTTATTAGCAACAAATTTCATCACAGCTGGGTTTGGAGTAGCTTCAGCATAAACAGTAACTGGTGTTTGCTTTTTAGGCGCAGTATCTTCAGTTACAACCACACCACCATCATTTAAATATGCTTCAATTTGCTGTGCTACTTCGTCTTGCACATCATTCCACTCTACAATATCGTAGCGCTCAACTGCTACGAAATTTCCAGAGATGTAAACCTTTTTTACAAAAGGTAAATAGAATAATTGTTGCGCTAATGGAGAAGACTTTGCTTCATCTATATTATTAAATTCAAAACTTTGGTGTTTTGTAATAAACTGATTGAGTTCGAATTTTACTATTGAATTATTGGCTGTTTCTTGCACAGAAACCTTAAAAGTGCTCATTTTACCTATTTTTTAGCAAAAATACTAAAAGAAAAGCTAGTTATGTATATATTTGAGTCTAGTTAAATGTTTTTGTGATGTAATTTTTTATTGAAGTGAACGTTTACTAAAAACCAGTTTACCTTGATCATACAACCTATGAAATTGAAATATACGTTTTTATTATTGATTGGAATGTTATGTGTTCCAAGTACTAATGCACAAGAGGGACTCCCAATTTATACTGATTATTTAACGGATAATTACTACCTAATCCATCCATCTATGGCTGGAGTAGCTAATTGTGCTAAAATACGATTAACAGGAAGGCAGCAATGGTTTGGACATGATGATGCGCCACGTTTAATGACCGTGAGCGTTAACGGACGTATAGGAGATTCGCCTTCAGGTATAGGAGGTATTTTGTATGCTGATAAAAATGGGTTTCACTCTCAAACAGGTGCTTATTTAACTTATGCGCATCATTTGATGTTTTCTAGAAGTGAAGTGGATTTAAATATGCTGTCGTTTGGATTAAGTGCTGGGTTTATTCAATACCAATTGGATGAAACGACATTTCCGTTTGATGGTTCTGATCCAATAGTGCAAGGTGTAGTACAAAGTGCTACTAACTTTAATATAGATTTTGGATTTTCTTATCACTATCTAGATTTTTATGCGCATGGTACAATAAAAAATGTGCTTAATAATGCAGGTATTAATAATGATATACAAATCACCAGTAATTTAAGACGCTATTTACTATCCGTAGGTGGTGTTTTTGGAAAGTTAGGAAGCGAATGGAGCTTTGAACCTTCTGTGATGTTCCAATATAGAGATGGTACGCAAGAATCTATGGTTGATTTCAACGCTAAAGCTTACAAGCAAATGGAGTTTGGAACACTATGGGGTGGTTTATCTTACCGTCAAAGTTTAGATGGTGCTGAGTTTTTGAATAACTCAGGCGCTGTGCAAAGTCAAAAGCTACAACAAATTACGCCCATTTTAGGAGTGAATTATAATCAATTTATGTTTGCTTATACCTATACATATCAGTCTAATTCGGTTGTATTTACAAATGGCGGTTTTCATCAGCTTACATTAGGTTATAACTTTAGTTGTAGAAGCAAGCGTTATGAGTGTAATTGTCCAGCGGTAAACTAAAAAAGAAGCCTGAATAAAATATTCAGACTTCTTAAACTTTTCCATTACCAAGTATACTTTTTCTTTTTAGCTTGAGTTTTTATAGCTTTAGTCATCGCATTTTCTAAACCATTTGATGTTTCAGCTTGTTGCTCTGAGATGTAGGCTTTACGCTTTTTATTCAATTCCTGAATTTGTTCTTGTATAGCATCTCGCTCTTTTTGCTTTTTGGCTATATAAGCTTTTATTTCTGCAGCAGATTTGTTTTTTAGAGCATCAGGCAAAGCATCTTTTTCTAGATCTTCAACTGAAACTTTTTCATCTTCAACTGCGTCTACCAAATCCCAAGTTGAGTTTTTATACAAGTGAGAACTTTTACTCACGGTTCTGCTTACAGCATTAGCTTTGCTGTAACCACTTGCATTCATATCTTGTTCTGCTTGCATTGCCCTTTTGTCTCTACCATGTTTTCCATAGGCTATATAGGTTCCGTTCAATTTTATATTTAGCTGAAGAATCTGGTCATCATATGGAGACGCAATATGTACAGTAGCCTTGTTATGATTAATAGCCATGTAATCGCCTTGTGTTAAATCTGCACCTTCTTTCCAATATGTAGAAATGCCTTGATTGTAGTCGCCACAAAAAATAGTGTTTACAGTAACATCCTTTTCTTTGGCATTGGTAGTAGCATCCTTATAGTTTATTCTGCCTTGCGTAAAGGGTTCATTTCCTGCAATGAATATCAATTTCAGATCATCGGGATTTTTACCCCAATTTAATTGATTTAAAGAGGTTTGGATGACTTGTCCGCAATATTCGTTTCCTCCATTTGTTGTAAGCGAAAAAAGTTCTTTAGAAATTTCATCTAAATCATCACTAAATGCTAAAACCTGTCTAATATGGCCTTCTTCTCCTGGTAATCTGTCGTTACCATATTCGTATAAAGCAATTTGTAAATTAGGTTTATCGTTACCGCATTTTGCATAAGATAGTTCGTTTACAATTTCCCAAAGTTGCGCTTTGGCTTGATCAATTAAACCATCCATACTATTACTGGTGTCTAATAATAGTGCCACTTTTATGAATTGTTTATTAGGTTCAGTATGCTCAACGGTATCCGTATTTGCTACTAATTTTTGTTTTTTGTTGTTTGCATTGCATGCTGTAAAGCTAAAAATAGCGACACATAACATTAAAGTTTTTAATACTGTTTTCATGATATTTCGTTTTTTTAATTTAAGATGAATTTTGCCATAACCGATTCTTTTAAAATAATCGGCTGTAGATTTAGATTTTCTATTTTTTGTTTTTCAAAATGATATCTTGTATTGTAGTTTACACCAACAGCATTATTTGAAAGTATTAGATTACCACTGGTTTCCTGAATAAACAAAGCGTTTCCTGTAGTTTGACCGATAGCTTCAGCATAATCAATGGCTTTCTTTTTGGCAATTTTTAGAGCTTTTAGTTTCGTTTCTCTTCTAAACTTTTCAAGTTCTGTATGGCTAGTTTTCGTTATCGAGATATTGGAAATATCGCAAGCGTCTAGAGCTTCATAAACTTCTCCTAAAGTTTTACCATCATTCACTATTAATTGATAGTGTTTATTTTTTATAACTTCATTATCTCCTAAAAACTTTCTTTGGAAGTATCCATTAAAATCTAGCACAGATAGCTTTTTGTCGATATCAATCTCTAGAGTTTTTAAGGCAGAAATCATTTGGTTTTCCTGTTGTTCAATGCTTAGCTTTCCTCTTTTATCATTTTCATCTAAAATGATTTTTAAGAATATTTCATTAGGAATGATTTCGGTTTCTACCGTTCCAGTAACTTCAATATAAGGTTGGTCTATAAAATTTTTTTGACTATTCTGTGCATGTCCAATAATAGAAGAAAGGATAATGAACATAAATAGTTTCATTGTGTTTTGCATTACGATATTGTTTTTTGATTTGTGCCGTAAAGCTATTTTGAAAGTATTTCTCAAAAAAACGAGAATGAGTGTGTGGTACTTTTCAATGCGTAAAGCAATGTGTTAAGTATGTGAAGTAGTGAATTTCGAGAGTAAAATCCCCAATTTTAAGGTTTAGCCATTTTATTATACGATGGAAAGTATGTAAGTTTAGCTTTTCTAAATCAATTCATGCAAGTATATATAAAATACATATTATTACTAACACTCGTTTTTAACGTGATAAGCCTTAAAGCTCAAGATGATCTTATTGGTAATACTCCAAGGTTTACAGTACGAGGTTCTGTAGTAGAACAAGATACAAGGAATCCTATACCAAATGTAAACATTCAAATAAATGGTGGTTTATATACCACTACAGATATGTTTGGTGACTTCAGAATTGAGGCAAGAAAAGGAGACGAGCTCACCATAAGGCATAAAGATTTTGAAACTATCTATTATGTTATTCAAAGTAACGAGCGTATTATCGTTGAAGTAGAACCAAATAATCAGGATAAAAAGAAATTTGATAAGCGCTCAAAACGAGCTAATGAACCCCAGTTTAATTGGTATATAGATTCTGCGGAAACATATCTTAAAACTGACGCCCAAAAAAGTATTCAATTTATAGGAGATGCATTAGAAGCTAGTAACTCGAAAAAAGAAAATGGAGAAGCTTATGAAGTTTTAGGTGATATTTATATGCATTGGAAACAGTATGATTTAGCAGTGTCTAACTACCGTATTAGTCTTCAAAATAAGGACACCAATGAGACCAGATTAAAACTGGCCAAGGCATATAGGTTTAATGAAAATTATCAAGAAAGCATTCAAGAATATAATGATATCAATAAAAGAGCATTATCAAATTATCAGCTTGTATCGCTTTATGAAGGTTTAGGTGATGTATATAAGAATACAGGTGAGTCAGATAAATCTATAGAAGCATATAACGAAGGGTTAAAGGTTGCAAAAAAACGTCTGATAACTCCAAAAATAACTGATTTAAACTCTAAAATTGCTGAAGGATACAATAGTAAGGGAGAAGTAGAAGAGGCGGAAGGGTATTTCAACAAGTCTCTTGAATTGGCTAATACACAAAATAAAAAAAGAGCAGTTGAAGAAAAAGTGAAGGTTGCTGATTTTAAAAGTAGTAATAATTTATACCAAAGTGAAATAGAACTTCGTCAACAAGCATTAGAAGATATTAGTGATATTGAAACAGATACTATTCTAGATAATGAAAGCCCTCTAACGTCTCAAAAACAAAAGTATAAGATTGGTAAAGCTTATGCGCAACAAAACGATTTTGATAATGCTATAGAATATTTAGAAGAGAGTATAGAAGAAGCTGAAAATAAATCCGATTTAATCGTTCAAAAAGATGCTACTAGAAAACTTTCTGAAGTTTACAGAACCACGGGAGATTTTACTAAAGCTTTAGAGGCGTATCAAGAATATGTGGATGTAGTAGATAAATTATATCGTAAAAAGGAGCAGGAAATATCGCAAGCCACCCGTTTTCGAAAAGACTTATCAACGAAGCAAAACAGAATCACAAGTTTAGAGAGTGATCGAGAACTTTCTGAGAGTCAATATCAATTAACTATTGAACAATCTAAGCGTCAAAAAATAGTGATCTATTCGCTAATTGGAGGATTGTTTTTATTATTACTTACCGCTTTTTTAATGTTTAAATATATACGTCAGCAACGTTTGGCAAATAATTTATTGGCGTTAAAATCATTACGTAGCCAAATGAATCCGCATTTCATTTTCAACGCGTTAAACTCGGTAAACAGCTTTATTGCTTCAAATGACGAACGTACTGCAAATAGATATTTAACAGACTTCTCAAAACTAATGCGTGCCGTTTTAGAGAATAGTGAGGAAGATTTTATTCCATTAGAAAAAGAGATTGAATTGTTGCAATTGTATACGCAACTCGAACACTTCAGATTTCAAGATAAATTTGATTATGCGATCAATGTAGATGAAAAGATACATGTAGAAGATTTTGTAATACCGCCAATGCTTTTACAACCTTATATTGAAAATGCAGTGTGGCATGGGTTGCGCTACAAAAAAGAAAAAGGACAATTACATATTAATATTTCTCAAGACCAAAAAGATGAAATAAAAATCACCATTACTGATGATGGTATTGGTCGAAAAAAATCAAAAGCCTTGAAGACCAAAAATCAGAAGAAGCAAAATTCTAAAGGTATGGGGAATATTAAAAAACGTGTTGCTATTTTAAACGATATGTATAAAGACAAAGTAGATGTGTTTGTAGACGATTTTCTGGATGCTGAAGATACAGGGACAAAAGTGGTTGTAACACTTAAAAAGGATTAAAATGAAAAATCTTATTTGTTTTATTCTATCATTATCATTGTTAACATGTAAAGATAAAAAGACTAATAATTTCTCTGGTATAGAAATTTATATGGTGAAAAAAGATTTTCCAGATTTCACAACACCTGAAATTCCAGATTGTTATTATTGTTTAGAGCTAAAGCAGAATGATTTATTTAATAACGCTTTATTAACTGAGAATGAAATTGAAAGTTTTGATTGGGAAAATCAAAAAGTTATTTTAAATGAGAAAGGTAAAAAAATAGTTAAAGATTTAAAAATACCATTACAGGGTATGCCAGTTGCAATGGTGTTAGATGGAGAAATAATTTATGGGTTCTGGTTTTGGAATGTATTTTCATCATTTGGGTGTGATAGGGTTTATACTCATCCGAATTTTGATTTCTCAATAGAATTTGGTCTTCCTGATGATAATGTATTTGGAGAAGATCCAAGGTATGATAAAAGACTTTTAAATTATTTAAGAAATAAAAAATGAAACTAAATTCAATCATAGTAGAAGACGAAGAAACAAGCAGGCAAATTTTAAAAAATTATTTGCAAAAATATTGCCCTAATGTAACCATTTTGGGTGAAGCTGCTAATATAGATGATGCTTTAGTTTTAATAAGAAACAACGACTTAGATTTAGTATTTCTAGATGTAGAAATGCCTTATGGTAACGCCTTCGATTTACTCGAAAAAGTAGGTGATATTAATTTTGAAACCATATTTGTAACTGCCTACGACCATTATGCAATAGATGCTTTAAATGCACATGCCTCTTATTATCTTATGAAACCAATTTCTATTGATGAATTGATAAAAGCGGTAGATTATGTTACCGATATAAAGACAAAAGAAAACGCATTACAAGACGAAGTATTGGTGCCAAAAACATCAAATATTAGCGGAAAAATCACCATTCCGCAACAAAGCGGGTTTGAAGTGTTAAATACCTCAGACATTTTGTACTGTAAAGCCGATGATAATTACACTGAAATTTACCTTAACAACAATAAAAGAAAAATAGTAAGCAAAACCCTAAAGTATTTTGAAGAAGCATTGAGTGCTTCTAGTTTTGCGCGTGTGCATAAATCTTATTTAGTTAATGTAAATGAAGTGGTAAAGTATCAAAAAGGAAAAGGGGGAAGCGTAGTATTAAGCAATGGAAAAGAAATTATGGTTTCAGCGTCTAAGAAATCAGATTTGTTGTCTTATTTTAAATAATAATTGATTCTATCTCAAAAGCATTGAAAAGCAAAATTATAATAATGTTATTGTGCTTCATCAGTTTGTCTAATAAAAGAATAGAGAAACCGTTGAATAAAAAGATTCCTGTAATTTGGGTAGATAGTTTTATCGGTAAAGACTTTTCTTTTAAAGACGAATGGAGTTACCCAGAAGAAGTTTTTAGAAATAAGTATGGTCAGTTAAGTTGTGATTCTGGTATGTGTCATGGAACTAAAACGATGAAAGATGCGAATGGAAGAATACTAAAAGATTCACTAGAAGCTTTTTATAAAATAGTAGACACTACGCATTTAAAACATACCCTCAAATCAACAGCTAGAGTTTATGAATGGTTAGATTCCAAATTTATTACCTTCAAAAGGTCTAATGATAATTCTATTACAGGAGAATCTTCATGTAGTGCTGCAACACATAGTAGTTTAAATATTCAAATTAAAAACGATTCAATACTTACTTGGGTTGACTTCAAAAGTATTAGAAATCTAGGAACACATCAATTTCCTTTAAAAAAAGGGTATATTAAAATTGATAAAAAGTCCTTTAAGGGAGGAATTATAAAAGCCGAATTTGATCTAACTTTTTTTAATACAATTGACGAAAGTTCTCCAATAAGTTGGAGAGGATTAATTCATAGTAAAATAAATAATTAGAATAATGCCAGTAATACTAGAAGTAAGAGGGAAAACTCCAGAAA
The DNA here is from genome assembly GCA_947502975.1 of uncultured Flavobacteriaceae bacterium. GTDB lineage: Bacteria > Bacteroidota > Bacteroidia > Flavobacteriales > Flavobacteriaceae > Jejuia. Next base: position 89,246 of record CANNBV010000004.1, on the reverse strand, counting down.
TACCTAACGATTGTTTTATCGCCGAAAATGCTACCATAGTGGGCGACGTTACCATGGGAAGCCAATGTAGTATTTGGTTTAGCGCAGTGGTTCGAGGTGATGTAAACTTTATAAAAATGGGCAATAAAGTAAATGTTCAAGATGGAGCAGTAATACATGGTACCTATAAAACAACTCCAACCACTATTGGTAATAATGTATCTATTGGCCACAATGCGCTTGTACACGGTTGTACCATTCAAGATAATGTGTTGGTTGGTATGGGAAGTATTATTATGGATGGATGTGTAGTAGAATCCAATTGTATTATTGCTGCAGGAGCAGTTATTCCCAAAAACACGATCGTTACATCTGGTTCTATTTATGCAGGCGTTCCGGCAAAAAAAATAAAAGATATCAGTAAGGAACTTATATCAGGTGAAATCAATCGTATTGCCGATGCTTATATTAAATATTCAAGCTGGTTTAAAGAATAGTTTATCGAGAAAAGCTACTTACATTTCAACTACTTTTTAGTATTTTGCTTCCCCAATGCAGAAACCCATTACGTTCCATATTGCACTAGGAAGCAACAAAGGAGATAAGTTTAAGAACTTACAAGCTGCAGTTGACGCAATCTACGTACGTATTGGAAATATCAAGCTTATTTCTAAAGTTTATAAATCACCTGCCTTAGGATTTGAAGGCGATGATTTTTTGAATTGCTGTCTGGTATTAGATAGTTATTTGAAGCCTCAAAATGTTTTAGAAACGTTATTACAGATAGAAAAAGATTTAGGCCGAACAAGAAGCCTAAAGAATGGTTATGAAGCTAGAACGATAGATCTGGATATCATTTTTGCTGAAGACGCAATCATCAATACCAAAAGTTTACAAGTTCCGCATCCTGAAATGCAAAAACGTAAATTTGTATTACTGCCTTTAAATGACATCGCTTCAAAAGTAGAACATCCAAAATTAGATAAAGTAGTTTCTGTTTTATTGGATGAATGTGAAGATAATTCTGCTTTAGAACCAATTAAAATTTGGCTTAAAAATCCAAGTAAAAAATATGATTTTTCTAAGTTTAATTACATAGCTATAGAAGGTAATATTGGTGCGGGTAAAACAAGTTTGGCTACTAAAATGTCTTACGATTTTAATGCGAAATTAATTCTAGAACGTTTTGCTGATAATCCGTTTTTACCAAAATTTTATGAGGATGCTAATAGATATGCTTTTACTTTAGAAATGTCTTTTTTAGCAGATCGCTATCAACAAATTTCTGATGATTTATCTCAGCTTGATTTATTTAAGGATTTTATCGTGAGCGATTATGATATTTTTAAATCATTGATTTTCTCAAAAATCACGTTGAATGAAGATGAGTTTAATTTGTATAGAAAGCTTTTTTATTTAATGTACAAGGATATTGCAAAGCCAGAATTATACATTTATCTCTACCAAAATACAACACGCTTACAACAAAACATTAAAAAGCGCGGACGCGATTATGAGCAAAATATAGCTGATGACTATCTTGAAAAAATCAACGCAGGATATCTTGAATTTTTAAAAACCCAGAAAGACTTTAATGTGAAAATTATTGATGTTTCTGATAGAGATTTTGTGGAAAACAGAGCTGATTATTTATGGGTATTGAGGGAGATTTGTGGGGTTTGATTTTGAGAGGGCTATTCTTATCATTATGAGATATGTCATAGCTATGAATTTTACCGATTCATTTAGAACTATTAGGGGGTCAATTTCTAATTGCGTTCTGCTTTTTATTCAAATAAAGTAATAGTATTATAACTAAAATTGGTATTATCACACAAATAACAACAGATGCTTGTACATAATTCAATCCGATATATTGAAACCAGTTTAAAAAGTCAACTGATCGGTTAAATAATTTATCCGAAAAAATTTTAAAATCTGGTATAATTAGAAGAGATATCAGAACTATGACTAAAAAGCTAATATTTAGATATTTTTTTTTGAGAATTTTGCTTATCAGGAAAATAAAAAATGAAGGAATTATTATAAAATAGACAATGATATTTACCTCACGATATGTAAGACCTGTAAATTCTGAAATCCATTTTAGAAATTTGTAAATTATATCAAAAATCTCATTCATTATTGAAAATGTAATTTAACCGATAGATATGACTTCGTATTTTGATGTACTAAACCCTTTGATAAACGAAGTTAGATTTTAAAATACTTAGAATCAAGTTAAATTATAGATTAAACTTTCAAAATAATTTATACAAACTAGTCATAATACGCCCTTTATTATTTTCCAAAATATACTCACTAAAGTATTGACTATCTTCAGTTTTTAAGTTAAAAGGCACTTCCAAAATATCAACACCGCTATCATGTTTTATGCGAATACCTTGTCCAGAAATAATATCTTTATTGGGCTGAAAATCTCCTAAAGGGATGTGTTCTGTTAGAATTACATATTTGTAATTTGACAGTTTTTGGACAATAGATTTGATCTCAGTATTCGATAAATGTTGTAATACTTGTCGTAAAATGATACAATCTGCGGCAGGCAATTCATCTTTTGAAATATCTAGACAGTGAAACTCTAAGTTTTCTGCGTTAAACAGCTTTTTGTTTCTTTCAATCAAGCTCTCAACAATATCAATAGCTATATATTGTTTTGTGTATTTAACTAAATGTTTTCCAACATTAAAATCACCACAACCTAAATCCAAAATTGTCAAAGGTCCATCAAGAGACTTTAAAAAATCACTTACAGCTTCTAAATAGGGCATTATAATTTCTGGAAGATGCGACCCTTCACCTGAATAAAAATCAAACGCATTACCTCCCCAAAGATGCTTCTCATAAACTTGATTCATGACAGCTTTGGTAGGCCAAGGTTTCTTAATATTTTTAATAATTACTGGTGTTAGTCGTCTTTTGTATTATGTGTTTTAAGCCATTCTTCGCCATCCTTATCAACAAAGAAATCCATCCATACATAGTACATTTCGTTGTTTTTGTTTACACTAACCGAATGACTTGAGCCACGAGGGATATGAAGTAGGGAGTATTCAGGAAAATCAATTTGTGCCTCATCTGCATAAACAATAGTTTGGTTCCCTTTAAGTCCCAAAAATAATTGTTCTAGCATGCCATGTTCATGTGCACCTACTTTATCTGGTCCGATCGTTTTAACGGTTCCCATAGCCACTCTTGGAATGATTTTGTTAGGCAAAATTGTCCTGCTTGTGGTTTGCGGGCTTTTAATAGGTTCTGTATAAGATTCACAATCTGTAAATTTCTTAAAATACATAGTATTCACATTTTCCTTTGGGAAGGTTTTTATATCTTCAATGTCAAGTTCAGTTTGAAAAACAGACACCTTGAGGTAATGGAGTGTTTCGTTTTCAAGAGGCTGAAAAGAAATATTCTTAACATTATTAGGCAACATAATGGTTTCGGGTACTATATCATAAATTGAGTCGCCTAAAGTCAATTTTCCATAACCACTTATAAATAAATAAATGGTTTTATAGCCTTTTTCAAGTTCTACTTTTTTGTTGGTTATATTTGAGAGTGTTAAGTGTTTGGTAGTTACACCATCAATTTCATTTTCTAAAATATTTAGATTTCGTTCTTGTTGGTTGGATTGTAGTTCCATTGAAAGAAATTCAATTGGAATATCTTGTTTTTTTGTACAGGCTGCAGTAAGCAGTAAAGCTGTGAAAAGAGAAAAAATAAACTTTAATTTCATATTTAGGCTAGGTTTAGTATTGTAATTTACTGAATACATTTTAAATAGCAATCTACTAACGATCCAAAGTTTATATTGTGAATTTGATTCATAATATCATGTGAGACCATGAATAATTTTGTTTTAATACGCAAGATGTAAATTGAAATGTTTGTTTTTTATAGTCTCTTCAGTATCAATTATTACGATACCTTGTTCATAAAGATCAATAGTAAAATTAACTGCACTGTCATTTTTAATAATGCTCCAAGCTTCTTTCATTTCTGTACTCCAATAAATATCATCAAATACAAAAATTGCAGGTGTTTTCATTTTTAATTTTAAGTCATTAAAATATTGAAGTGTTGGCTTTTTTTTATGATTGCCATCAATAAATAAAAAATTGTAGGCCTGTGTATTTTGAATTACCTTAGGAAAGGTGTCATCATACAAGCCTTGAATAACTTCAAAATTATTTGATGATGTAATAGTTTTAAATTGCTCTGAAGCTATTTCACAAAGTTTAGGCAAACCTTCCATGGTAGAGAAAAAACTCTTTTGATGTTTGGCCGCTTCTAATAGATAGGAGCCAGAAATTCCTAAATTAGTGCCTATTTCTAAAATAGATGGATGATTCAATTTTTTGGTAATGCCATATAAAAGTTGACACCATTTCTGTTTTGAGGCTGCCTTAGCACATATTTCAGAAACTGTAGCTGAAGTATCTAATCCGAATATCTCATAACTTACCTTTTGATTGTCTTTAAGAAGAGCGTGTCTATACTGTTCACATCTTTTAAACACTTGAATATCATCATCAGAAAAAGACTGATGTTTAACTGAACGAAAAGCTTCTAAGACTAAGCGTAATGTATCGTTATCTATTGCAGAAATCTTTTTCAATTCTGCTTTTTGATGCAGTCGCCTTCTGGTAATTATTTGATGCTTTGCTATTTTTTTTGATATCATAAAATAATTGAAACTACTAAATTGTATTAAGTTTATTAAAAATATCCCATGTTACGACACCACAACTTACTGAGATATTTAAAGAGTGTTTTGTGCCGAATTGAGGGATTTCAATCACAACATCACTTTGGTTTACAACATCTTGCGCTACACCTTTTACTTCATTGCCAAAAATTAAAGCATATGTTGTGTTTGATTCGACTTTAAAATCGTTGAGCATTTTTGCGTTTTCAGCTTGCTCAATTGAGCAAATTTTTATGTTTTCTGACTTGAGTTTTTTTATGACATCAAGGGTGTTTTTAGCATATTCCCAAGCTACGGTATCTGTACTTCCTAATGCAGTTTTATGGATGTCTTTATGAGGAGGTGTTGCGGTAATGCCGCAGAGATAAATTTTTTCTACTAAAAACGCATCACTAGTTCTAAAAACAGAACCTATATTGTTTAGACTTCTAATGTTATCTAAAATAATTATGATAGGTGTTTTTTTTGCATCTTTAAAACCCGCAACACTTAATCTATCTAATTCGCTATTTTTTAATTTTCTCATTTTAATTTTCTATGTTATGCTGAGCGCAGTCGAAGCATTTTTAAAATTTAAGATGCTTCACTTCGTTCAGAATGACAAAGTGTTTTTTGTTGAAATCTTTGGTGTATTGTAGATAACTTCTAAAATATCAACTTTAATAAACATGAAATTAATAGTACATTGCATGCTATCCTGAAAGCTTTCGGGAGTAAAAATAACATTTAAAAACCACTTTCCGTTGGCTAAAAAAGCAAAAAAAGAAACCCCGTTAATGAAGCAATATAATGCTATTAAAGCGAAGTACCCTGATGCTTTGTTGTTATTTCGTGTGGGCGATTTTTATGAAACTTTTGGAAGCGATGCTGTTAAAGCTGCAGGAATTTTAGGAATTATTTTAACCAAACGTGGCGCAGGAAGTGAAAGCGAGACGGAATTAGCTGGTTTTCCACATCATTCGTTAAATACCTATTTGCCTAAATTGGTAAAGGCTGGTGAACGTGTTGCAATTTGTGACCAATTAGAAGACCCAAAACTAACTAAAACGATAGTAAAACGGGGAGTTACGGAGCTTGTAACACCTGGTGTGGCATTAAATGATGAGGTGTTGGTTTCCAAATCAAATAACTTTTTATGTTCGGTATATTTTGATAAGAAATACATTGGTATCTCATTTTTAGATATTTCTACAGGCGAGTTTTTAATGTCTCAAGGAAATGCAGAATATATTGATAAGTTGCTTCAAAACTTTAGCCCAAGTGAGGTATTGGTGTCAAAACAAAAGCGCACATTGTTTAATGAAACTTTCGGTGACGATTTTCATACGTTTTATATTGAAGACTGGGTCTATCAAACCGATTATGCCTACGAAACCTTAACGAAGCATTTTGATACAAAAACATTAAAGGGATTTGGTGTTGAAGATTTATATGAAGGTATTATAGCATCGGGTTCTATTTTGCATTATTTGGGTGAGACTCAGCATCATAAATTGCAGCATATTACATCCATTGCTCGAATAGCTGAAGACGATTATGTGTGGATGGACAAATTCACCATTAGAAATTTAGAGTTATATACTTCCACAAATAACAACGCAGTTACACTTTTAAATGTGATAGACAAAACTATTTCGCCAATGGGTGGAAGGTTATTAAAGCGATGGTTGGCATTACCACTTAAAAATGTTGAAAAAATTAAACAGCGTCATGAAGTTGTAGATTTTTTAGTAGAACAAAATGATGTACTTCAAAAGATTCAGAATCACATCAAACACATTGGCGATTTAGAACGTTTAATTTCTAAAACAGCCACAGGAAAGGTGAATCCGCGAGAGGTGATTCAACTTAAAAATTCATTGGAAGCAATCGTGCCTATAAAGCGTTTAGCTTCCACTTCTGAAAATGAATCACTAAGAATTATTGGAGATAATTTACAAAGTTGTGAAGTGCTTCGAGAAAAAATTAAGCAAACCATAAACGAAGATGCACCTGTAAATGTTTTAAAAGGTAATACAATTGCAACCGGTTTTTCTCCAGAATTAGATGAACTAAGAGGCTTATCAAAATCAGGAAAAGATTATCTGGATAATATGCTAGAGCGTGAAAGTGAACGTACGGGAATTACATCACTTAAAATAGCTTCAAATAACGTATTTGGGTATTATATTGAAGTTAGAAATACACATAAAGATAAAGTGCCTGAGGAATGGATTAGAAAACAAACTCTAGTAAATGCAGAACGCTACATTACTGAGGAACTTAAAGAGTATGAAGCCAAAATTTTAGGAGCAGAAGAACGTATTTTATCGATAGAACAGCAGTTATTTTCGGAATTGGTGAGTTGGATGAATCAATACATCAAGGCGGTACAACAAAATGCATATTTAATTGGCCAGTTAGATTGTTTATGTGGTTTTGCACAATTGGCTAAAGACAATAATTATGTATATCCAAAAATTGATGATACTTTCGATTTAGAGATAAAAGATGGGCGTCATCCAGTTATTGAAAAACAATTGCCAATAGGTGAAGCCTACATTGCTAACGATGTATTTTTGGATAGAACGTCACAACAAATTATTATGATTACTGGGCCTAATATGTCTGGTAAATCGGCAATTTTACGTCAAACAGCTTTAATTGTATTACTAGCTCAAATAGGAAGTTTTGTACCAGCAAAAGAAGCTAGAATAGGTTTAGTAGATAAGATTTTTACTAGGGTAGGTGCTAGCGATAATATATCCATGGGAGAATCTACTTTTATGGTAGAAATGAATGAAACGGCGTCTATTTTAAATAATATTTCGGATAGAAGTTTAGTGTTATTGGATGAGATTGGACGCGGCACAAGTACATACGATGGTATTTCTATTGCATGGGCGATTAGTGAGTATCTACACGAACACCCCTCAAAACCAAAAACGTTATTTGCTACACATTACCACGAACTCAATGAAATGAGTGAAACATTTGGTCGTATAAAAAACTTCAATGTTTCTGTAAAAGAATTGAAAGACAATGTGTTATTTCTGAGAAAACTAGTAGAAGGCGGCAGTGCGCATAGTTTTGGTATTCATGTAGCTAAAATGGCTGGAATGCCACAACAAGTATTACGACGAGCGAATAAAGTACTAGAAAAATTAGAAAAATCGCATTCCAGTGAAGAACTGACAGATAAGGTAAAAACCTTAAATGATGATTTACAATTGAGTTTTTTCAATCTTGATGATCCACTCCTAGAAAACATCAAAGATGAAATTCTACATACAGATATCGATACACTTACACCTGTAGAAGCACTTATGAAACTCAACGAGATTAAGCGCATGTTGGTAAAGAAAAAACAGGCTTAAAAATATTTTCATTTATTTTAGCAAAAGGCTTTGCATTTCCTAGAAATATTTTAAATTTGCATCCGCAATCGAGAGGTTGTACGTTCATTAATAAACTGCGAAAGTAGCTCAGGGGTAGAGCATCACCTTGCCAAGGTGAGGGTCGCGGGTTCAAATCCCGTCTTTCGCTCTGAAACTTTCTTATAATATACCAATTCAAAGTGCAATAGCACTGTCGAATTATGCTGAAGTGGTGGAATTGGTAGACACGTTGGACTTAAAATCCAATGGACATTAGTCCGTACGGGTTCAAGTCCCGTCTTCAGTACAAAGCCTTTGCAAGATTTCTTGTAAAGGCTTTTTTTATTCCTTTGTTATACCTGTTTGATCAGTTGATTTGTAAATCACAACTTACTAAGATTATCATTATATAATTCATAAAAACATAATTTAGAAGTTTTCAGAGGATAAGAGATGTCGTCTGTCGAAATAATATTTATAAAAATATTCTGAGTTTTAAATTTATTATCATTCAAAATTAACAAATCATTGTTATGTATACAGAAACCATATCTTACAACAAAGCTGGTAAATTTGAAGAAACCCGTTTTGAAAAAATTCATAACGTAATTTTTAACTCTTCTGATGAAGCCTCTATTTTGGTAGCACGCGAAATAGCAGATTTAATAATAAAAAAGGATATTGAAGATGAATTGTGTGTTTTGGGACTTGCTACAGGTTCCTCACCAATAAGGGTTTATGAAGAATTAGTTCGAATTCATAAAGAAGAAGGGTTAAGTTTTAATAATGTGATTACGTTTAATTTGGACGAGTATTATCCAATGGATAAAAGTAATATTCAAAGTTATCATCATTTTATGCATGACCATTTGTTTAATCATATTGATATCTTACCTGAAAATATACACATACCAGATGGAAAAATAGATGTTAAAGATTTGCATCAATATTGTGTAGACTATGAAATGAAAATAAAGGAATTTGGGGGCTTGGACTTTCAGTTACTAGGTATAGGTAGAACGGGACATATTGGTTTTAATGAACCAGGATCTCATCACAACTCTGGCACCAGAAGTATAACGCTAGACCATATTACAAGAGTAGATGCTGCACCAGCATTTTTAGGTATTGAAAACGTACCAAGAAAGGCCATTACTATGGGTATAGGTACTGTTATGAGCGCAAAACGAATTGTGCTTTTAGCATGGGGAAATAACAAAGCAGAAATCATAAAAAATACGATAGAGGGAGAGATAACCCCAGAAGTACCGGCTACGTATTTGCAAAACCATAATAACACAACTTTTGTTATAGATAATAGTGCTGCTTTAGAATTAACAAGAGTAAAAACACCTTGGTTAGTAAAAGCTTGTCATTGGAGAGAGAAACTAAAACTCAAGGCAGTAGTTTGGCTATCTGAAAAAACTAATAAACCCATTTTAAAATTAATAGATAAAGATTATAATGATAATGGAATGTCTGGCTTATTAGCTAATGAAGGCTCGGCATACGATTTGAATATTAAAATGTTTAATAAGTTGCAACATACCATTACTGGATGGCCAGGAGGAAAACCAAATGCAGATGATGCCAACCGTCCTGAACGTTCTCTTCCCCAAATAAAGAGAGTACTTATATTTAGTCCACATCCTGATGATGATGTTATTTCTATGGGAGGTACGGTAGATAGGTTAGTAGAGCAAGGTAATGAAGTACATATTGCCTACCAAACCTCAGGGAATATTGCGGTTTCTGATGCAGAGGTTTTAAAGTTTGCAGAAGTGTCAAAAGCCATTAATCCGAATCATGAATCTGATAGTATTATAAATTACATTAAACAAAAAACTGAAAGTGAAAGAGATTCAAGTGAAGTGAGAAAATTAAAAGGCTTGATACGTAGGAGTGAATCTTATGCTGCAACAAGATATTTAGGAGTTAGAGACTGTAATATTCACTTTTTAGATTTACCATTTTATGAAACAGGTACCATTAAAAAAAATAAGCTAAGTAAAGATGATTTAGATATAATGTGTAGTATAATTGAAGCTGTAAAACCACATCAAATATATGCTGCAGGAGATTTGGCTGATCCTCATGGTACACATAAAGTTTGCTTAGATGTTTTGTTTGAAGCTTTAGAAATGCTAAAAACTAAAGATTATATGGATGATTGCTGGGTTTGGTTGTATAGAGGGGCATGGCATGAATGGGAAACTTATGAAATAGATATGGCTATACCCTTAAGCCCGAGTCAGGTGATGAAAAAACGCCATGCTATTTTTTATCACCAATCTCAAAAAGATGATGTTATGTTTCAGGGTAACGATAATAGAGAGTTTTGGGTAAGAGCTGAGGATAGAAATAGATATACAGCAAAAAAATATAACAATTTAGGTTTGGCTGAATATGAAGCTATTGAAGCTTTTAAAAAGTATATATTTTAGCCAGACTTAAGCCGTATTTAATATCTTCTTCTTTACCTCTTCTACATAGGATCTTCCAATAACATACCTAAGGCCTTCTATTTCAACGCTGTTGCCTTCTACAGCATCAATTTTGTCTATAGCAATGGTATATGATCTGTGGATACGAATAAAATTTCTAGATGGCAATAATTCAGTAAAATCTGTGAGGGTACTATGTATAATATATTTACCTGTCGTGGTATTTATTCTTAAATAATCTTTTAAAGACTCTACAACGAGAATTTCATCTAAAAAGATTTTTTTCATCTTCTTTTTATCAATTTTAATAAAAAGATAAGGCCGCTCTTTATTGATAGTTTCAGAAGATTTATTGATGTTCATTCTTCTATTTACTTTACCCAAAGCTTTCATAAATCTAGGAAATTCAATAGGTTTTACTAAATAATCTAAAACATCTAATTCATAAGTTTCAACTGCATATTCGTGGTAAGCACTAGTGATAATTAGCAACGGAGGTTTCTCTAAACTTTTTATAAAACTTATACCATCTAGTATTGGCATATTTATATCAAGAAAAATGACATCAACCGCATTATTCTTTAAAAAATTAAGCGCATCGATAGCATTATTAAATGTATCAACTAGTTGGTAATCTTCAATTTTTTGTAAATAGTTGCTAATAACATTAATAGCTAGAGGTTCATCATCTATTATTAAGCACTTTACTTCCATGACACTTTAATTTTTAGATCTACTATGAATAAATTATTATCATTTTTAATATTTAATTCATAATCATTTTCATCGTAGCCTAATGATAATCGTTTTTTTACATTTTCTATACCTATACCTTTAGACGTCTTAATGGTCTCTCTGTAGTAAGTTTCTGCCGGCATAGGGTTAGAGATTGTAAAGTAAAGAAAATCGTTTTCAATAGTAAAACTAATATCAATTTTAACGTTTCCAATATTTTTTTTAGCACCATGCTTAAATGCATTTTCTACGAATGATAGCAATAATATTGGAGCTATTTTTTTATCGTGAATATCTCCAGTAATGGACATGTTTATTTCTAAAGATTCACCATGTCTTACTTTTTCTAAGTCGAGGTAGTTCTGTATGCACAGTATTTCGTTTTCTAAAGTTTGCCGTTTATGCTTCGTGTCATAGAGAAGATATCTCATCAACTCAGAAAGTTTTAAAATTATTTTAGGAGTTTTATTAGATTTTTCAACGGCTAGAGAATAAATATTATTTAATGTATTAAAAAAGAAATGTGGCGAAACTTGAGTTTTTAAAAACAATAATTCTGTCTCTAATTGCGCTTTTTCAAGGTCTGTTACACGTTTATGCTCTTTCAAAAAATCTAGTGTGGTTTTAATAGCAGTAACAAAAGTTATAACATAAAGCTCGCCTATCATCATATCAATAGTATAGTTAAGCGTTAAACTATTTATTATTTCTGGACCTTCAGGCCATACATTTGTGCTAACTAATAAATATGTAAGGTTAAACTTAATGAGAACCATCAAAAAAATAGACGATATCATTAAAAGAACATAAAAAATATACTTTTTCTTAAAAGCCAACTTTGGCATTAAAATATAAATATTTAGGTAGCATAATATCATATGAATGGGGAATCCCAATAAATTTGTTTTAAAGGAATATACATAGGGTTGCTCTAATATTCCGGTAAAATAACTTCCCCATCTAAAAACATTTAGTAAAAAATAGACCACCCAAAATATTATGTGGTATTTTATAGATATGCTATGAAAGTTCTTTGGATAAAATTTCATTTGGATTAAATAGTTACATTTTTTTTGGCGTTTAGCTTGCAATAGATGTTGTCTGTCTAAATTTCTTTTTTAACCGACTAAATTTATGAATTTTTATATTGATGCTTAATTTGCTGTTTATGAAGAACTTTTACTTTTTTTTATTATGTGGTGTTATAATTATTGGTTGTGAACCAAAGCAGTCAAATTCTGAAAAGAAACTTTTAACTGAATATGTTGATCCTTTTATTGGAACAGGAGGCCACGGACATACATATCCTGGAGCTACGGTTCCTTTTGGAATGTTGCAAGTAAGCCCAATAAATGGCATATCTAAATGGGATTGGTGTTCTGGGTATCATTATTCAGATTCTATAGTAATAGGGTTTTCTCATTTAAGTTTAAGTGGTACAGGTATTGGCGATTTAGCAGATATTATCATGATGCCTGTAAATAAAAAGGTGGATTTAAGTAAAACACCAAAATCTAGAGATAGTTTACCTTACAAATCCTCATATTCACACGAAAACGAACAAGCTTCACCCGGATATTATCAATTATTTCTTCAGGATTACAATATCAATGTAGAACTCACAACTACAAAAAGGACAGCATTTCATAAATATACATTCAAAGAGAATGATGATAAATCTGTTGTGATAGATTTAGGTTTTGCCATTAATTGGGATAAACCTTTAGAGACACATTTAAAACTTGAAAGCCCTAATACTATAAGTGGATATCGCCATTCAACAGGTTGGGCAAAAAACCAGAAAGTATTTTTTGTTGCTAAATTTTCTGAACCAATATCAGAGCATCAATTAAATACTAATAAAAGCGCTTGCCAAATCTTTTTTATTGATAATAGTGATAAACCATTGTTTGTTAAAGTAGCATTATCTTCTGTTAGTGTTGAAAATGCAAAAGAAAACTTGGAATTAGAAAAAGAGTTTGATGTGGTAAAAACCGAAGCAGAAAACACATGGAATGAAAAACTATCTAAAATAGAAATTGAAACTTCTGAAGATTCTCTAAAAACCATATTTTATACAGCATTATATCATTCGCAATTGGCTCCAGTTACGTTTAGCGATAAGAATGGACAATTTAGAAAAGAAAATGATAGCATAGTTACTGCTGAAAATTACACGGCATACTCTACACTATCGCTTTGGGACACATTTAGGGCAGAACATCCGCTACTCACTTTAATAGCTCCAGATAAGGTTTCAGACATCATAAATTCTATGCACGAATATTATAAAGGTAAAAATGTACTGCCAGTTTGGACCTTATATGCTAATGAAACTAATACTATGACAGGTTATCATTCTATTCCTGTCATAGTTGAAGCCTATTTAAAAGGTATTACAAATTTTGATGCTGAAGGTATGTATGAGGCAATGAAAACCACTATGATGAATGATGATAGGGGGTTAAATTTCTACAAAACAAATGGATACATTCCTTATAATCTTTTAGACGAATCTGTTACTATTACTTTAGAATATGCTTACGACGATTGGTGTGTAGCGCAAATGGCACAAGCTTTAGGTAAAGAAGATGATTATAATTTCTTTTTGAAACGATCTAAAGCCTATCAACATCTATTCGATAAAGGATCAGGATTCATGAGAGGGCGTTCTCAAGATAATGCATCATGGAATGAACCTTTTGACCCTAAACATTCCAACCATAGAGAACAAACCGATTATACTGAAGGAAATGCCTGGCAGCATAGCTGGTATGTGCCTCATGACGTAAATAGATTAGTAGAACTTCATGGTGGTGATGCGGTTTTTACCAGTCGTTTAGAACAGTTATTTACCGAAAGTTCTGAAATTACTGGAGACAATGTATCCGTAGATATATCTGGCTTAATCGGTCAATATGCGCATGGTAATGAGCCTAGTCATCACATTGCATATATGTTTAACCATGCAAATAAACCATGGCGCACACAATACTGGTCTAGGTACATAATGGATACGCAATACAATACAACGCCAAATGGCTTAAGTGGAAATGAAGATTGTGGACAAATGTCTGCTTGGTATGTCTTAAGCTCTATGGGCTTATATCCTTTAAACCCTGCCTCTACAGATTATGAGATAGGTTCTCCACTATTTGAAAGAGTGACCATAAAAGTACCTAACAGTGAGGATAAGTATTTTTCAATTACTGCAGAAAATGTTTCAAAAGATAACATTTATATACAATCTGCAACATTAAATAACAGCGAATTTAATCAAACATCAATTTCTCATAACACAATACTTGAAGGAGGTGAATTGCATTTTATCATGGGTGCAGAGCCAAACAAAAATTGGGGTTTAAATAAAATAAAGCAGTAAGCATATGGATGTTATTGATGTATCAATTATCGCCATTTATATCGTATTAACCTTGGCAGTTGGGATAGTAGTCTCAAAAAAAGCCTCAAAAGGGTTAAAGTCATATTTCTTAGGTGGTAATAATATTAAATGGTATTTCTTAGGGCTTAGCAATGGTTCAGGAATGTTTGATATTTCTGGAACTGCATGGATGGTTGGCATACTTTTTCTTTATGGAGTTAAAAGCTTTATGTTCATGTGGTTGTGGCCTGTTTGGAATCAGGTTTTTGTAATGATGTTTTTAGCTGTTTGGATAAGACGCTCTAATATTATGACAGGTTCTGAGTGGATTTTAACCCGTTTTGGCAACGATAAATCAGGAAGGGCATCTCATATAATCGTTGCTATTTTCGCCATCGTATCTTCAATAGGTTTTATTGCTTATTTTTTTGAAGGCGTTGGTAAATTTTTAACGGTTATTTTACCCTGGGATTTAGAATGTGTTCTAGGGAGTCACATACTACTTACTTCTGAACAATCGTATGCTTTAATAATTATAATATTAACAACTATTTATACTATAAAAGGAGGAATGTTCTCTGTAGTAGCAACTGAAGTTTTGCAATATATTATTATGGTAATTGCTGGTGTTTTAGTTGTGGCTTATGTGTTTTTCTCTATAAGTGATGTTGAAATAGCTAGCGTAATTACAGAAGAATGGAAGAATGTGTTTTTTGGTTGGGAATTAGAAACACATTGGGGAGAAAAGTATCAGGCTTTTAACAATTTAGTAGATTCTGAGGGTTATAAAATGTTTGGTGCTTTTATAGGAATGACACTCTTTAAAGGGTTCTTTGCAAGTATAGCTGGCCCTACACCAGGATTTGATATGCAACGTATTCTTTCTACAAAAACAGTTAAAGAAGCAGCGTACATGAGTGGGTTTACCAACCTTATTTTATTTATACCCAGATACCTGTTAATTACGGCAATTGTAGTAATAGCTTTGATAACATTAAGTCCAGAAATGAATGGTAACCCTCTGTTAAATGGAGGCGATTTGGAAGTGCTCCTTCCAAAAGTTATTAATTTTCAGATACCTGTAGGTATTAAAGGCTTATTGTTAGCAGGTTTATTAGCTGCTTTTATGTCTACATTTTCAGCATTTGTAAATGCAGGACCAGCATATATTGTTAATGATATCTACAAAAAGTATTTTAAACCAGAGGCAACACCCAAGCATTATATAAAAGCCAGTCATATTTCATCATTCTTATTAGTAGGTTTAGGTGTCACTATGGGATTTTTTACAAACTCTATAAATTCATTAACATTGTGGATTACCAGTGCCCTGTTTGGGGGTTATGTGGCTGCTAATTTTTTAAAATGGATTTGGTGGCGCTTTAATGGTTGGGGTTACTTTTGGGGCATGTTAGCTGGCTTAATCATTGCATCTCTACAATTTGTTTTAGATCAAAATAAAGGTACTTTTTCAGAAGGGACAATACTTTGTGAATTAGCAAATTTACATGCCATATACTTATTTCCAATTATATTTTTATTCTCGCTTTTAGGGTCTTTCTTAGGAACATGCTTGACCAAACCAACTCATATAGATGTGTTAAAATCCTTTTATAAAGATGTAAGGCCTTGGGGTTGGTGGAAACCAGTATACAGGAAATTGCAAGAAGAGGATGTAACCATAACAAAAAACACCGATTTCTGGAAAGACATGTTAAACTGTGTTATTGGTATTATATGGCAATCTAGTATGATTGTTTTATCCATATATTTTGTGATTAGAGATTATCCTAAAGCATTGATAGCTTTAGTTGTATTTTTAATAACATCAATAATTTTGAAATATACTTGGTTAGATAAAGTTAAAAAACTTCCAAATTAGATTTTAAATTAATCGAAATAAATTAGTAACGCGTGAAACAAATTCCTTGGCAAAATAAACCAGCTGATTGTAAAGATATCATGTGGAGATATTCTGAAAACCCTATTATAGGTAGAAATCAAATACCTTCATCTAATAGTATTTTTAATAGTGCAGTAGTACCTTATAAAAATGGGTATGCTGGCGTTTTTAGGTGCGATAATAAAGCGGTACAAATGAATATTCATGTGGGTTTTAGCGAAAATGCTATAGACTGGAATATCGAAGATAGCCCTATTGTAATGAAGACTGGAAATACTGATATGATTGATTCTGATTATAAATACGATCCCAGAGTTGTATTTATAGAAGACCGCTATTGGGTGACTTGGTGCAACGGCTATCATGGGCCAACTATAGGAATAGCTTATACCTATGATTTTAAGGAATTTTTTCAGTGTGAAAATGCATTTCTACCATT
This sequence comes from uncultured Flavobacteriaceae bacterium, assembly GCA_947502975.1. Taxonomy (GTDB): domain Bacteria; phylum Bacteroidota; class Bacteroidia; order Flavobacteriales; family Flavobacteriaceae; genus Jejuia. Next base: position 72,279 of record CANNBV010000004.1, on the reverse strand, counting down.
CAATAGAAATGGTGTATTATTTCCAAAAAAGATTAATGGTAAATACGCTATGTTAAGTCGACCGAGTGATAATGGACATACGCCGTTTGGTGATATTTATATAAGCTATAGTCCAGATATGAAATATTGGGGAGAACACCGTTGTGTGATGAAAGCCACAGCTTTTGAAGATAGTGCGTGGCAATGCACAAAAATAGGAGCAGGACCAATACCGATCCTTACTGATGAAGGTTGGCTTATGATATACCATGGTGTAATTAATACTTGCAACGGTTTTAGATATGCTATGGGTGCAGCTATTTTAGATAAAAATCAACCGGATAAGGTAAAATACAGAACTCAATCATATTTGTTAACCCCGCAAGTAAATTATGAGCAAATAGGAGATGTGTCTAATGTAGTGTTTCCTTGTGCTGCATTACACGATATAGAAGAAGATAAATTAGCTGTGTATTACGGAGCAGCAGATACTGTTGTAGCCTTAGCATTTAGTAGAATAAGTGAGGTTATTGCATTTACAAAGAACAATTCGTTATAGAATGAAATATTCTCAAACCATATATATTTGGGTTAAAATAATAAATACATTATTTATTGTTTTTATTTCAATCTTTTCTTGTGATACTATTATTGCCCAAGATACCAATGTAGAAATTACCCTCAAAGCATACATAGCGCATTACGCTGAAGGTACTATTACTATTGATGGTTTGGCCAATGAAGACGTATGGCATAAAGCAGACTATTCAGATGAATTTATAGATATAGAAGGCATCAAAAAGCCTAAATACAATACAAGATTTAAAATGCTATGGGATGAACAATATGTTTATTTCTTTGCTGAGTTACAAGAACCGCATGTTTGGGGAACACTTAAACAAAAAGATACCATTGTATATCATAATAACGATTTTGAAATTTTTATAGACCCAGATGGTGATGGCCATAATTATTATGAATTTGAAATTAATGCCTTAAATACGCTATGGGACTTGTTTCTCACAAAGCCTTACAGAGAAGAAACTACGGTTTTAAATGATTGGGATGCCAACGGATTAAAATCTGCAGTTCATATAGATGGCACATTAAACAATCCTAATGACAAGGATAATAACTGGAGTATAGAAGTAGCTATTCCAATAAAGGTATTCAAGATATCCTATTTTGAAAAATCAAATTTAGCAACCAGTTTTTGGCGTGTTAATTTTTCAAGAGTCCAGTGGGACTTTCAATTAGATGATGGAAGATATGTACGCAAGAAGGATCAGGATGGAAAAGTTGCCAGAGAATACAATTGGGTATGGTCACCTCAAGGCGTAATTAATATGCACCGACCAGAAACTTGGGGCTATGTATATTTCTCTCCGAAAAACGGAAATAAAACTGATTTTGTAGTTCCAAAAGATGAAAAAATCAAATGGAATTTATTTAAACTTTATAATGCTCAAAAAGCATATTACAAGAAAAATAATAAGTGGAGTGAATCAATTAAAGACTTAAACGTTAAAGTATTGGTGAACAACATGGAACTTAACCCATTACTTGAAAATCATAGTACAGGTTGGAACATTTCAATTAAAAGCCCTTTTTCAAATAAAATATTAACCATTAGGGAAGATGGAGAACTCATTTCTAAGTAATTTAATAATGAAGATGAAAAATATTTTTACATGTATTATTTGTTTTATTCTGGTTGGTTGTATTGAAAAAGACAAGGCTAATGGAGTTCAAGTAGAGAATTCAAACAAAGAATTGTCATCAGTTTTTAAGTTCGGTACTTGGATTACTGCCGATAAAAACAAATCTAATGAAGATTATGATGCAGAATTTAAAAAATATAAAAATGGTGGAATAGATGAGGTTTTAATAAATACCAACACAGAACCTGCTCTTCTAAATAGAATTGTACCTATAGCAAGAGCTAACAAGCTTAAAGTACATGCGTGGATTATGGCTATGAATCGCCCAGGAGATTCTGTAGCATTACAACACCCTGAATGGTATGCTGTGAATAAAGAAGGAAAATCGTGTTACGATAACAGACCATATGTAGAGTATTATCAATGGTTGTGTCCAACAAGAGAAGCTTCTAGAAACCATATTTTGGATTTAGTTGAAGGATTAGCAAAAGTAGATGGAATAGAGAGTGTACACTTAGATTATATTAGGTTTTCAGATGTTTTCTTGCCTATTGGTTTACTACCAAAATACAATTTAGTTCAAGATGAAGAGTTGCCCGAATTTGATTTCTGTTATTGTGATGCTTGTATAACTGCTTTTGAAAAAATACATCATAAAAACCCTCTAAAAATTAAAAATACAGCAATAGATATGGAGTGGAAAAACTTCAGATTGAATAAAGTAAAGGCAATAGTTGATGATGCTTATCAAATCGCTAAAAAGCATGATAAAAAGTTAACAGCGGCTGTATTTCCTTATCCTGAAATGGCAGATCATATGGTACGTCAGCGTTGGGATAAATGGACAATAGATGAAGTGTATCCTATGATTTATCATGGGTTTTATAATGAAGAACTAGATTGGATTGGTTATGCTACAAAACAAGGCGTAGAAGATGTGTCTAGCACTAACATACAGATTAATACTGGAGTGTTTATACCAGATTTTGAAAGCCCAAAAGTACTTAGGGAAGCAATATTGCTAGCAAAGAATAATGGCGCAAAAGGGTTGGCGTTTTATGACGGTGGAGCACTAACAGATAAATTTTTAGAGGTAATTAAAAAAACAAAAGAAGAGTTAAAATAGAAAACTTTGGGGAGGTTTAAACTTATATATGTTATTGTCGTATTGCTAAGCATAAGTTGTGCTAAAAAAGAGCAAGAACATGCAAGTTTAACAGCATTTGTAAATCCGTTTATTGGTACAGATGGCCCAGGAAACACATATCCAGGCGCTACAGTACCTTTTGGTATGGTGCAGTTAAGCCCAGATATAGGTATTCCTGGATGGGATAGAATTGCTGGTTATTATTACCAAGACTCTATTATTACAGGTTTTTCGCATACACATCTTTCAGGTACAGGTGCTGGGGATTTGTACGATATTTTGGTGATGCCAACTAACAACAGGTTTTCAAAAAAAATAAAAGACAATAATTTTAAACCGTTTTCATCATTTTCTCATGATAAAGAAATGGCGTCTCCAGGATATTATACTGTAGATTTATTAGACTATGGTATTAAATCAGAAGTAACGGCAACTAAGCGTGTAGGGATTCATCAATATACCTTTCCTAAAGATGATAGCACTAAAATACACATTGATTTAGGCTATGCCTTAAACTGGGATAAACCAATTGATACCCATATTGAAAAAGTAAACGATTCTGTAATTAGAGGACACCGCATGTCTACTGGTTGGGCAAGAAACCAGCGATTGTATTTTGAAATGCATTTTTCAAAACCTTTCAAATCTTATAAAATTATAGATGATAAAACCCAAGACACAAAACCCTTTGGAGGTATTAGTCATAAAATGATATTGAATTATAGCACTGAAGATGACGAAAAAATAATTGTAAAAACAGGCTTGTCAACAACTAGTTGTAAAGCGGCAAATGAAGCTATAAGAAAAGAAGCAAATCATTTCAATTTTGATGTCTATAAAGCAAAGGCAACATTGGTTTGGGAAAAAGAACTTCAAAAAATAAAAATAAAAACTAACAATGAAGATGAAAAAACAGTCTTTTATACTATGCTATATCAATCTATGTTAGCACCAACATTATTAAGTGATGTAGATGGAAGTTATAAAGCTGCAAACGATGCAACTGGTAATTATAAAGAAGAACAAGACACTATTGCAACTGCAATAGGTTTTGATAGATATGATACCTTTTCATTATGGGATACGTTTAGAGCAGCGCATCCACTGTTTACTATTATACATCCAGAACGAACTTCTGATATGGTAAAATCACTACTAGCACATTACAAAGAAACAGGTGTTTTGCCAGTTTGGTCAATGCAAGGAAGTGAAACCAATATGATGATTGGTTACCATGCAGTACCAGTTATTGTAGATGCCTATTTTAAAGGGGTAGATTTTGATGCACTTTTAGCTTATGAAGCATGTAAAAATAGTGCTATGATTGATGACAGAGATATTGATACATACAAAGTATTAGGGTATGTGCCTGTTCATGAAGGACATGAGAATTGGTCAGTTTCTAAAACATTAGAATATGCATACGATGATTGGTGCATTGCCATGTTCGCAAAAGATTTAGGGAGAGAAAAGGATTTTGAGTATTTTATAGAAAGATCTAATAGTTGGAAAAATTTGTATAACGAGACATCATCTTGGATACAACCAAAAGATAGCACAAATAGCTTTTTACCAAATTTTGAAGCTAAAGCCTATTCACCTTATTTCTGCGAAAGCAATGCATGGCATTATTACTGGTTTGTACCACAGAATATAGATGAACTGATTAATAAAACAGGAGGAAAAGAACGGTTTGAGCAAAAGTTAGATTCTATGTTTTCTTATTATCCAGAACCTATAGACAAGTTGCCACTGTTTAGCACGGGAATGATTGGGCAATATGCACACGGTAACGAACCAAGTCATCATGTAGCTTACTTATATAACCATATTGATAAACCATCCAAAACACAAAAATTAGTAAGACAAATTTTAGAAAAGCAATATAAAAATGAACCCAACGGGCATTGTGGAAATGAAGATTGCGGACAAATGTCGTCATGGTATGTACTCAGTGCCATGGGATTTTATCCAGTAAACCCAGCACAAGGCGTTTATCACCTTGGAGCACCATTATTTGAAGAAGCGAGTATTGCTTTATCAGACAATAAAAGTTTTAAAATATTAGCTTCTAATCATTCAAAAGAAAATAAGTACGTAGAAAAAATAATGTTGAACGGTAAACCTTTAAATAGAATTTTTATTACCCATGAGGAAGTAATTCAAGGTGGTGTTTTAGAGTTTGCTATGGCAAAAAAGCCTAATGACTCAGTTTTTGGCAAAGCAGTTTTGCCAGAGCCTAATAAAGTGTATTTCAATGATAATCAATAAGATGAAGAAGATATGTTTACATAAGATAGTCTTTTTTTTAATATTTTTATGTCTCTTTAATTGCGAGAAAAAGAGAAAAGAAAACTATGATGAAAAATCAATTAAACCCGTTGTTATTTCTACATGGAATCATGGTTTGCAGGCTAACAAAATAGCCTGGAAAATTTTAAGTAATGGAGGGAAGGCTCTTGATGCCGTGGAGCAAGGTGTGAGAACAGCCGAAGCTAATCCAGATATACAAACAGTGGGTATAGGGGGTTTTCCAGACAGAGATGGAAAGGTAAGCTTAGATGCTTGTATCATGAATCAGAATAGCGATTGTGGCTCAGTAGCATTTTTACAGCACATAAAACACCCTATTTCTGTGGCAAGAAAAGTTATGGAAGAAACACCGCATGTCATGTTAGTTGGTGAAGGAGCACTACAATTTGCTTTAGAGAAAGGTTTTAAAAAAGAAAACTTATTAACTGAGAAAACTAAGAAGGCTTATGAAGATTGGTTAATAAAGTCAGAATACAAACCAATAATAAATATAGAAAACCATGATACCATAAGTATGTTGGCTTTAGATGAAGAAGGAAATTTATCTGGTGCTTGTACAACTAGTGGTGCTGCTTGGAAAATGCATGGTCGTGTTGGAGACTCACCAATTATAGGAGCAGGTTTGTTTTTGGATAATGAAGTTGGAGCCGCTGCTGCAACAGGCCTTGGAGAAGCTATAATAAAAACGGCAGGAAGTGCCATGGTGGTAGAATTAATGCGTTATGGGAAATCGCCATCTGAAGCTTGTAAAGAAGTTGTAGAACGAATTTATAAAGTTTACCAAAATACGCCAGATTTAGAATGGCTACAAGTAGGTTTTATTGCATTGAATAAAAAAGGAGAATACGGCTCATATTGTTTACGACCAGGTTTTAATTATGCCGTACAATCTTTAAATCAAGATAACAAGCTCTTAGAAGCAGTACATGTAATATTTTAAATATGCTATTATGAAAACTAAAAAGAAATTAACATTAATCTTATATTTTCTCATACCATTCATAGCAGTGTTATTAGTAAAATATAGTTTGAGAACTTCAAATGATGACTATGTTTCAGTTGATAAAAAAAATAATGAAACAACCAAAGAATTGGCTTCAGTTGAAGGAAAAATGATGTTACCAGACACTGTAGATTTTATTTTTCATGTGAAACCTATTTTGTCTGACCGTTGTTTTTTATGTCACGGACCAGATGAAGGTACTAGGGAAGCAGGCTTAAGATTGGATACTGAAGAAGGTGCTTTTGCTGCTATTGGAGAAAATCTAGATAGGTACGCTATTGTTCCTGGAGATGTCAATAAGAGTCAGATGGTACACAGAATTAATGCAGCTGAACCCGAAAAGACGATGCCTCCTTTAGAATCAAACTTAAGCTTAACAGATTATGAAAAACAAATTTTAACCAAATGGATTGAGCAAGGAGCAGTTTGGAAAGAACATTGGGCTTTTTTACCTCCAGAGAAAAAGCAAGTGCCAAAAGTTGCAAATATAGAATGGATTAGCAATGATGTAGATCATTTTATTTTAAAACGATTAGAACAGGAAGGGTTACAACCATCAGAAAAAGCAAGTAAAGAGAAATTACTTAGAAAATTATATTTTGATTTAACAGGATTGCCCCCATCATTATCACAGATAGATGCTTTTATGAATGATGATTCTAAAGATGCTTACGAAAAGATAGTGGATAAATTATTAGCATCTACCGCCTATGGTGAGCATATGGCATCTAGTTGGTTAGATCTTTCTAGATATGCAGACACACATGGGTATCAAGACGATTTAGAACGTGTAATGTGGCCTTGGAGAGATTGGGTGATAAGTGCTTTTAATAGAAACTTACCATACAATGATTTTGTAGAATGGCAATTAGCAGGCGATTTATTGCCTAATGCTACTTTAGAACAAATTCTAGCAACTGGTTTTAACAGGAATCATAAAATAACACAAGAAGGAGGCGTAATAGATGAAGAATACCGTGTTGAATATGTAATGGATAGAGCAAATACTACCTCAAAAGCACTTATGGGTCTCACCATGGAGTGTGCTCGTTGTCACGACCATAAATACGATCCTATTTCTCAGAAGGAATTCTACAGCTTTTATTCGTTTTTTAATAAGGTAGATGAAAAAGGTCGTATAGATTATGATGAAATACCAAAACCAAATATTAAGATAACACCCAAAGAGGTAAAAGAAATGTTGTCTTTCATAAACCTCCCTGATTCAATTTCAGAGGTTTACCCGATGGTGATGAAAGATGGTGCAGCAAATAGAAAAACATATGTTTTAAATAGAGGTGTATATGATGCCCCAACAGATGAGGTAGAAGCAGGTACACCAGAAGTTATTCTAGATTATAAAAAATCATTTCCTAAAAACAGATTAGGGCTATCTAAATGGCTTTTTGATGAAGATAATCCGCTTGTTTCTAGAGTTGCAGTTAATAGAATGTGGCAACAAATATTTGGAGTTGGTATAGTTGCAACATCAGACGATTTTGGAAACCAAGGTGATTTACCAAGTCATCCAAATTTATTAGATTATTTAGCAGTTACTTTTAGAGAAGAAGGATGGGATATGAAAAAAATGTATAAGCGTATGGTGATGTCCAGTGCCTATCAACAAACGTCTAAAGTAACACCAGAATTATTAGAATTAGATCCAGATAATAAACTTTTAGCACGAAGCTCTCGAAGTAAGTTGTCTGCTGAAATGATTAGAGATAATGCACTTGCTGTTAGCGGATTACTAGTTAAAAAAGTTGGTGGGCCAAGTGTAAAACCATATCAACCACCAGGGCTATGGGCTGAAACTACATCAGGACAAGGTTTAACCAAATACATTCCAGATGTAGGAGAAGGACAATACAGAAGAAGTCTTTACACGTTTTGGAAACGTACAGTACCACCGCCTTCATTAATGACATTTGATGCACCAACAAGAGATTTTTGCGAAGTAAAACGCCAAAAAACCAGTACGCCATTACAAGCACTAGCTATGTTAAATGATCCGCAGTTAATTGAAGCTGCAGAATATTTAGCACAACGTATCTTAAATCAAGATAATTTATCAGATAAGGATAGAGTAGAAACAATTTTTAGAAAAATAACAACGCGTTTACCAGCTGAAGAAGAAACAAACAAATTATTGGCATATCTAAAATCGGCAAAAGATAGTTATAAGCCTATTGAAGACGATATAGAAAATAAAGAAATACCAAATAAAGAAACTCACGCTTACACGGTATTAACGAGTTTAATTTTCAATTTAGATGAAACAATTATAAAAGGATAAGATTATGGAAGAGATCACAAAACACTTTATAAATAATAACCGGAGGCATTTTTTGAAAAAAATGGGACTTGGTATTGGCGGACTTGCAGCAGCATCACTTTTAGATCCTTTTTCAAGTTTTGCAGGTAATGAAGCACCAAATCTAACAGGATTAAATTTACCGCATTTTGCACCGAAAGCAAAACGTGTTATTTACCTATTTCAAAGTGGAGGCCCTTCACAATTAGAACTTTTTGATTATAAGCCACTTTTACAGAAAATGCGAGGTCAAGATTTACCAGATTCCGTAAGACAAGGACAACGTTTAACAGGTATGACCTCTGGACAAGCTAGCTTCCCATTAGTGGGTAGTAGTTATAAGTTTGACCAATATGGAGAATCTAGAGCATGGGTAAGTAGCTTAATGCCATATACAGCTAAAGTAGTTGATGAATTGTGCTTCATTAAATCTATGCATACCGAAGCTATAAATCACGATCCAGCAATAACATTCTTTCAAACCGGATCGCAACAGGCAGGACGACCAAGTATAGGTTCTTGGATGAGTTATGGTTTAGGAAGTTTAAATAAAAATTTGCCAACCTTTACTGTGTTATTATCTCGTGGAACTGGGCGTCCTTTCTCTCAACCACTATATTCTAGGTTATGGGGTAACGGTTTTTTAAGTTCGTTGCATCAGGGTGTGCAATTTAGATCTGGAAAAGACCCTGTTTTATATTTAAAAGATCCAGACGGTATGAGCAGAAGTGAGCGTAGAAATATGCTGGATCATATCAGTGAACTCAATAGAAAACAAGAAGAAGAATTTGGTGATCCAGAGATAAACAGTAGAATTGCACAGTATGAAATGGCGTACCGCATGCAAACTTCTGTTCCAGAAACGATGGATATAGATAAAGAGCCAGAACATATTATTCAAATGTATGGGGCAGACGCTTTAACTCCCGGAACCTATGCTGCTAACTGTTTACTGGCAAGACGCTTAATTGAAAAAGATGTCAGGTTTGTACAACTATACCACATGGGATGGGATCAGCATGAAAATTTACCAAAACAAATAGAGAAACAGGCTAAAGATATAGATCAAGCTACAGCTGCTTTAATTATGGATTTAAAACAGCGAGGTTTATTAGAAGATACTTTGGTAGTTTGGGGAGGAGAATTTGGAAGAACAAATTACAGTCAAGGGCTTTTAACCGATACCAATTATGGTAGAGATCACCATCCAAAATGTTTCACAATGTTTATGGCCGGTGGTGGTGTAAAACCTGGATTTACTTATGGTGAAACAGATGATTTTGGGTATAATATTGCTAAAGATCCTGTACATGTACACGATTTGCAAGCTACTATTATGCATCTTATGGGAATAGATCACACAAAATTCACATACAAACACCAAGGAAGACGATTTAGATTAACAGATGTTTCTGGTCATGTAGTTAAAGACATTTTAACCTAAAACTATGAGTCGTAGGAAATTTTTAAAACAGTCATCAATAGCATCATTGGGTTTACTCATGCATCCTATGTATAGTAGTGCGTTTTCATTCACTAATACTAAAGATGTTATAGTTGGACATAATTCACATCGTTATAAAGTGGATATGTCTTGGGGAGATCTAGACCCCTTAAAAACCCCTGTTAAAGATTGCCATGAAATGGTACAGGATTCCAAAGGAAGAATTGTGTTATTAACCAATCATATTAAAAATAACGTGATTGTTTATGACAAATCTGGAAAGTTCATCGAATCTTGGGGAACAGAATATCCTGGTGGTCATGGGTTAACATTATCAAAAGAAAATGGTGAAGATTTTTTATTTATTACAGATTATGAAAGACATCAAGTTATCAAAACAACTATAGATGGAAAGGTGATTTTTGAAATTGATTTTCCAGCAGATTCTGGGTTTTATAAAAGCAAAAACGAATTCAAACCGACAGAAACTACTGTTTTAGAAAATGGCGATTTTTATGTTGCAGATGGATATGGCAACCAGTTTATTACGCATTATAATCACAAAGGAGAACTTCTAAATATTTTTGGAGGTAAAGGTTATACCGATGGGCAGTTTTTAAATGCACATGGTATTTGCTATGATAATAGAGATAAAAACAACCCTTCTCTTTTAATTTCTGCTCGTGAAATGAATGTGTTAAAACGATTTAGTTTAGAGGGCGAATATCTATCATCTATTCCAGTTCCAGGAGCTTTAATTTGCAGACCTGTAATTCATAAAAACGATATTTATTTTGCAGTTTTAAAATCAAAAAATGCCACTAATGATGATTCTGGATTTTTGCTCATTATGAATGATAAAAATGAAGTGGTGTCTTGTCCAGGTGCTACAACACCATCATATAATAACAACAGTTTAGATGAATTATATCAAACTGTTCGGCTTTTTAAACATCCGCACGATGTATGTATAGATGATGATGAAAATATGTATGTAGCACAATGGAATTCTGGGCAAACATATCCAATAAAATTAATTCGAGTATGAGACTGTTTTTAATTATTTGGTGTTGGTGTTTGGTTATATGTAGTTGTAATGAAAACAAAAAGGTATTGTTACAAGCCAATATGGTTAATTTAGCACAACCAAAAATAATAGCGAGTAACGCAATTATAGATTCCTTTGTTACTGTAAAAGCCAATTTGAAATTAGACGGTGTTGCCATACATTATACCACAAATGGTGAAGAACCTAAAATTTCTAGTAAACGCTATACTGAACCCATTAAAATAGAAGAAGCGTGTGTTTACAAGTTTAAAGCATTTCATGAAGATTGGAAACCAAGCAACACATCAGTTTTAGCATTATACAATAAAGGTCTAGCTGTAGATACTATTATTATGCACACAACTGCAAGTAAGCAATACAGTGGGTTAGGTAATCATACTCTAATCAATCACAATAAAGGAACTTTAAATTTTAGAGACGTCCAATGGGTTGGCTATGATACAATAGGAAAATCAACCTTAGTTTTAAAAGATAGAACTTATGTAAAGTCTTTAACCGTTGGTTATTTAACAGATGTAGCTTCGTGGATATTTCCACCAAGTCATGTTGCTGTTGTCATTGATGGTGATGAGACTTCAAAACAAATAGTTACAATTGAAGTACCTGAAACTTTTTCAGAAAAAAAAATAGATGATATCGTAATTCCAATAAATAGAAAATCAAAGTCTTTAACCATAGCGGTAAGTAATTTACAAGAGATACCAAAATGGCATGATGGAGCAGGAGCTAAAGCTTGGTTATTTATGGATGAATGGATTTTAAATGAGTAATAGTTGATATGATTATTAATAACAAAAAGATAATAACAAGTATTGTTTTTTTAGCTGTATCTACATCAGTTTTTGCAGTTAATGAAGAGGAAACCCCACGATTTATTTTAGCATTAGGGCGTTTTCATCCGTTAATTTTACACCTTCCAATTGGCGCATTGGTGTTTGCCTTTTTTCTTGATGTTTTAGGAAGGATTAAGAAAAATTATGCAGCACAAACGATAAAATATGCATTGGGTTTTTCTGCATTTTCAGCTATTATAGCTTGTGTTTTAGGATATTGTTTGTCTTTAGAAGGTGGTTATGCAGGTGAAGTTTTAGATATTCATTTATACACGGGTATTCTAACAGCTGTTCTAACTACTGTATTATATTTATTAAGTGAGCAAACCAATAAAAAAACAAAATCCTTATTTTTTCCACTTTTTGTTGTTACCATGATTAGCATTAGTGTTGCAGGACACTACGGCAGCATTTTAACACACGGTGATAGTTTTTTAACAGAGCATTTGAAATCACCTGAAAAAGCCAAAACAATTACAAGTATTGACGAGTTGCATATGTATGACGATGTTGTTTTTAAGATATTTGATGATAAATGCATTCAATGTCATAACTCATCAAAAACAAAGGGCAATTTATCGATGATATCTACAGCAAATTTATTATCAGGAGGAGACAATGGGCCAGCTATTACACCAGGAGATGCTACAGAGAGTTCTGTTTATAAAAGAATCTTACTGCCTCTTTCAGATGAATTACATATGCCACCAGAAGGAAAGCCACAACTATCTAAAGATGAAAAGCGCTTAATTGAGTTTTGGTTAAATAGTAGTGATAGTGTTAACCAAAAAGTTGCTATTCTACCAAAAAATGATACTATAGCTAAAGCTTTGAAAAATTATTTGGTTTTCAATAAAAAGGAAATAGCGTATGCAGCATTAGGAGATATTAAAGAAGTTGAAGAAGCTGGATTTTCAGTTAGAAGTTTAGCGCCCACAGCACCAGAACTTTGGGTGAAATATAATAAAAAAGTCATTTCAAAAAAAGAACTTAATAGTCTATCTAATTTGAAAGAGCAAATTGTAGAACTAGACTTAAAAAATACTGAAGTAACAGACGATATGCTTTCGGTATTAAAAAAACTAGGAAACCTAGAAAAGTTAGAACTTAATAACACTAAAATAACAGACAAAGCATTTAAATATTTAAAGAAAGTACAATCGTTAAAAGTATTGAATTTGGTTAATACTCAAGTTACAGATGTAGGTTTAAAAGCCCTTTTAAGCGAAGTGAAACCAGAACATATTTATGCTTGGAATACACCTATTACTACAGAAATGACGAGTATTTTGGAAAAAGATTTTAAAGTAACGATAAACAATGGTACACCAGAAGGTTTTGTAGAAGTAACAAGATTGAAAACACCAGTTTTGACAACTAAGAAAACCTTATTTAAAGATACATTGAGTATTAAAATAGATTCCAAATTAAAAGGTATAAAAACTTATTACACACTTAATGGTACAGAGGCAGATTCTACTTCAAATTTATACACAAAACCAATATTGATAGATACAACAACTCATCTTTCAATGAAAAGCTATAAAAAAGGTTGGTTGCCTAGTGAGACATTAAATACTTCACTTTTTAAAATCAATTATGATGTAGCAAGCTATAAGATAGTGCACCAACCTGATCCACAATATCCTGAAGCAAGAAAGCTTTTTGATTTAGAGTTAGGATCTACCAATTTTAGAGATGATAAGTGGAATGGTTTTTTAGGAAAAGATGTAAATGTAACAGTAGATTTAGGTGTACAAGAAGAAGTGAATAGCCTAACGGTAAGTTGCCTTGGCAAGTCTACAGATTGGATTTTATTACCTAAAGAAGTCCAAGTTTTTGCTTCTGATAATAAATTATCAGGTTTTAAAGAAATAGGTAATTTGAAAATAAATGAAGATAATAAAACCAGCTTTGCGGTATTAAAACAGTACACTGTTAATCTTCCCAAAACCAAAGCACAGTATTTTAAAGTGATTGTGAAAAACGGAGGATTGCTACCAAAATGGCATGAAGGCGCAGGCAAAGAATCATGGATTTTTGTTGATGAAATAATCTTTTAATTAAGAAGTTAAATGACACATAAAATGGCAGTATTAAAAGACGTAAGAATATATAATTTGTTATATGTTCTGCTATTAGTTATAGTATGTTCTTGCGAAAAGAAAACAGATAAAACAACAGATATTCAAGAGGTCAATAGTAATCTTATAGATTATATAAACCCACTCATGGGAACAGATTCTGCTTTTGATTTATCAAACGGAAACACATACCCAGCAATTGCAACACCTTGGGGCATGAATTTCTGGACACCGATGACTTCTAAAATGGGAGATGGTTGGACCTATAAATATGATGAAAACAAGATAAGAGGTATCAAACAAACTCATCAACCAAGTCCTTGGATTAACGATTATGCAGCGTTTTCATTAATGCCAGTTACAGGAAAATTAAAGTTTCAAGAAGACGAAAGAGCTTCTTGGTTTTCTCATAAAGCTGAAACGGTTAAACCACATCATTACAAAGTATATTTAGCCGATTACGATGTTACTGCTGAGGTAACACCTACGGAACGTGCAGCACATTTTAAATTTACATTTCCAGAAAATCAATCGTATATACTTTTAGATGGATTCTTTAAAGGATCTATGGTTAAGGTTCTTCCAGAACAACGCAAAATAATAGGCTATTGTAGAAACAATAGTGGTGGTGTACCAGATAATTTTTATAACTATTTTGTAGCAGAATTTGATAAAGATTTTGAAGAGTACCATACTTGGGGAGATGACTGGAAACTCATGGAAAATTCAAAAGAAAATAAAGGAGAACACGTTGGTGCAATTATAGGGTTTAAAACAAAACGAGGAGAGTCTGTGCATGTAAAAGTAGCATCATCATTTATAAGTCCAGAGCAAGCACAGTTAAATTTAAACAGAGAAATTGGTACTGATACTTTTGAAACTACTTTTACAAAAGCAAAAGAAGCTTGGGAAACAGAACTGAACAAAATCAAAATAGAGGACGATAATATTGACAATATTAGAACTTTTTATTCTTGTTTGTATCGCGTGTTATTATTCCCAAGAAAACTACATGAAATAAATGCTGAAAATAAAATTGTACACTACAGCCCATATAATGGAGAAGTACTTTCAGGATATATGTTTACCGATAATGGTTTTTGGGATACGTTTAGAGCAGTATTTCCATTTTTTAATATGATGTATCCAGAGTTGAACAGTCAGATTATGGAAGGTTTAGTAAACACCTACAAAGAATCAGGGTGGCTACCAGAATGGGCAAGTCCAGGGCATCGAGATTGCATGATTGGTTCAAATTCGGCTCCTATAATCGTAGATGCATTTTTAAAAGGTAATACAATAGAAGAAAGTACTGAAGCTCTCTTAGAAGCTATTATCAAAAATGCTACTACTTCAGAAAATAGACCGTTATCTAATGGTAATGTAATAAAATCTGTTGGTAGAGAAGGCATTGACTATTATAACACATTGGGTTATGTACCTTACGATGTAGGTATTAAAGAAAATGTAGCGAGAACTTTAGAATATGCTTATGCCGATTTTACCATTGCAAAAATGGCAGAAAAGTTAGGGCAGCTTGATATTGCAAAAAAGTTTTATGAGCGTTCTCTAAACTATAAAAATGTTTTTGATAAAGAAACCAAATGGATGCGAGGTAAAAATGAAGATGGCACATTTCAGTCGCCTTTTAATCCTTTAAAATGGGGAGATGCGTTTACAGAAGGAAATAGTTTACATTACACATGGTCCGTATTTCATGATATAAATGGTTTGATTGATTTAATGGGTGGCAAAAAAGAATTTGAAAACCAGTTAGATGCCGTTTTTGATATGCCACCAGATTTTGATAACTCGTATTATGGCTTTACAATTCATGAAATTAGAGAAATGCAAATTATGAATATGGGTAATTATGCACATGGAAATCAGCCTATTCAGCACATGATTTATCTCTACAATTATGCTAATGCATCCTACAAAGCACAAGAAAAAATTAGAGAAGTGCTTACTAAATTATATTCAGCAACGCCAGATGGCTATTGTGGAGATGAGGATAATGGACAAACCTCTGCGTGGTATGTATTTAGTTCGTTAGGGTTTTATCCGGTAACTCCAGGAGTGAATCAATATGTTATTGGTAGTCCACTATTTAAAAAAGCATCATTACATTTAGAAAATGGAAAAATCTTTAAAATTTTAGCTCCAAATAATTCAAAAGAAAATATGTATATTCATTCAGTAGATTTAAATACAACTAATTATAATAAATCGTATTTAACTTTTGAAGACATTCAAAAAGGAGGAAAAATAAATTTTGAAATGTCTAGCTCTCCTAATAAAAATTGGGCATCTAGTGAAGATGCGGTGCCCTATTCATTAAGCATTCATAAATAAAATAGATGAGAAGTGTAATAACAGGATTTTTCTTTTTGATTATTGTGTTCGTGATGTCTTCGCAAAATCAACCTGTTGATTATGTAAATCCGTTTATAGGTACTTCAAATTTTGGGACTACAAACCCAGGGCCAATTGCAGTACGTGGTATGGTAAATATATCTCCGTTTAACGTAACTGGATCTCAAAACTTACCTTTAGAAAAAGATAGTCGTTGGCTATCTACACCATATGTACACGAAAACACATTTTTAACAGGCTTTAGTCACGTGAATTTAAGTGGTGTGGGCTGTCCAGATTTAGGTGTTATTTTGGCAATGCCTACAACGGGGGTTCTAGAAACAAATCATCTTAAATATGGATCCACCTATTCAAATGAAGTTGCTTCGGTTGGTTACTATTCAAATACATTAGATAAATACAATGTTAAAGTTGAAACAACCACAACTACTAGAGTAGGGATCAGTAAATACCATTTTCCGAAGGGATATGCTAATATACTTTTAAATTTAGGGTTAGGACTTACTAATGAAGAAGGAGGCATGATAAAAGTGGTGTCTCCAACCGAAATTGAAGGCATGCGAAGTGTTGGCTCATTTTGCTATTACAAACCAGAAGAAGCGTATCCAGTATATTTTGTAGCACGTTTTTCTAAACCAGCAGATGAGTTTGGAGTTTGGAAACAACCAAAAACTCAAAAAGGAACAGAAGTACAATGGATGGGTTACAATGGAAAAAATAGAATAAAAAAAGGATATACTAAAGCTGTAGTTGGGGATAGTATTGGAGGGTACATGAGATATCATTTTGATAAAGCTACAGTTGTAGAAATGAAAGTAGGAGTGTCTTATGTAAGTATTGAAAATGCTAGAGAAAATCTAGAGAAAGAAACATCTAATAATACGTTTGAAACTGTTTTAAACGCTTCAAAAGAAAATTGGAATGAACATCTTTCTCGAATTGAAGTTGAAGGAGGAACTGAAGATGATAAAACTATTTTTTACACAGCATTATATCACACATTAATTCACCCTAATACACTCAATGATGTTAATGGTGAATACCCAAAAATGAAAACACGAGAAACACTTAATACTAATGGGACCCGGTATACTGTATTTTCGTTTTGGGATACGTATAGAAACTTGCATCAATTGATGAGTTTGGTATATCCCGAGCAACAGTCAGATATGATAAAGAGCATGTTGCAAGTTTATGATGAGTCTGGTTGGTTACCAAAATGGGAATTGAATGCTACAGAAACCACAACTATGGTGGGAGATCCAGCAGGCATTATTATAGCAGATACCTATTTAAAAGGCATACAAGATTTTGATGTTGAAAAGGCATATAGCGCAATGCTAAAAAGTGCTACCCAATTAGAGAATAATCCATTAAGGCCCGGTATAAAAGATTATATAAACAAAGGTTATTTAACAACTAAAACTATACATAGCGGTTCTGTTTCTACAACACAAGAATATAATATTTCAGATTTTGCCATAGCACAACTAGCTAAGTCATTAGATAAAAAAGAGGATTGTAAAACCTTTACGAAACGCTCTATATCTTATAGAAATTTATTTGATAAAACATACAGCTTATTACGTCCTAAGAATGATGACGGTAGCTGGTTAACGCCTTATAACCCTGAAACTGGAGCCAACTTTCAAGAGAACGTAGGTTTTATAGAAGGCAATGCATGGCAGTATACCTTTATGGTAGCACATGATACCAAAAAACTTATAAATTTAATGGGAGGTAAAAAATCTTTTGTAAACCAGTTAGAAAACGTATTTGATAACAATCAATTTGATATGGCTAACGAACCAGATATTGGCTACCCATATTTATTTAACTATATAAAAGGCGAAGAATGGCGCACACAACAAAAAGTAAGTACGTTACTTAAAACATATTTTAAAAATACTCCTGACGGTTTACCAGGAAATGACGATACAGGTACAATGTCGGCTTGGGCAGTATTTTCTATGATGGGCATTTATCCAGTATCTCCCGCTGAGCCTAAATATGCAATTACAAAACCTCTTTTCAATAAGATTACTATTAATCTAAACAAAGGATATTATCCTAACGGAAAAATAGAAATCCACTGTAATCCAAATAAAAGTAGCAATGGTATAATTAGTTCCATTAATATTGATGGGAACAAGTCTTCAAAATACTTCATTACCCATGATAAGCTAATCAACTCCAATATTCTGGAAATAAAGCTTAAATAGAAGGTTAAGAGAAAGTTAATAAAAGGTTTTAAATAATGCCTTTTAGCTTTTCAACGTTGTTATTGGTCGAAAAACTTTTATAGTACTTAATATAATTACAAAATTTAGAATGAGATTTTAAATGATCTTATATTAGAAAATTAAGAAAACTAACTTAAACTAATTAATGTATGTGTAAAAAAATACTAAATTTTTTAGTCCTTGGGTTATTATTGTCGAGTAGTACAATTCTAGCACAAAGCAAAACAGTATCTGGTACTATTACTGATGAAAGTGGCGTCCCTTTGGCGGGAGCTAACGTTATTTTAAAAGGTACTTCTGTAGGTGTTTCATCAAATTTTGATGGGCAATACGCTATCAACTTGGAAAATGATGGCACCTTGGTGTTCTCTATGTTGGGTTTTACTACTCAAGAGATTTCAACATCAGGACAAACAGTAATCAATGTATCTTTAAAAGAAGATATATCACAATTAAACGAAGTTGTGGTTACGGCTCTGGGAATTACTAAAGAGAAAAAGGCTCTAGGTTATGCCGTTCAGGAAGTAGATTCCGAAGAAATATCACGAGCTGCTAATGGAAATATTAATACAGCATTGCAGGGAAAAGTAGCTGGTGTTAACATTACAACAAGTGGTGGTGTTACAGGTAACGCAAGAATTGATTTAAGGGGCCCAAGTTCATTAACAGGAAACGATAGGGTACTTTGGGTTATAGATGGTGTTCCATTTTCTGATCTTAATGCAACTGACCCAGGTGATTTGTTTGGAGGAACTTCCAATGGAGGTGGACTTTTAGATATTAATCCAGATGATATAGAATCTATATCTGTTCTAAAAGGTGGCCAAGCAGCTGCACTATATGGTTCTCGTGGCGCAAACGGTGTTATTCTAGTTACCACTAAAAGTGGAAAAGGTTCAAAAGGATTGGGAATTAGCTACAATACAGCTATTACTTTTTCTGATGCAGCCTACCTTCTAGATACACAGGATGAATATGGACAAGGTTCTGAAGGTGTTTTTAATGCTGGGTCTAGAGTGGCTTGGGGACCTAGATTTGATGGCGCAGAAAGAACAGCATGGACTGGAGAAAACCTTCCTTATCAAGGTGGTAATAATCTAGTTGAAGATTTTACAAGAACTGCAGTTAATTTAAGGCATGCTATTTCTTTTATGAATAGCAATGAAAAGGGAAATTATAGAGCGTCAATATTATCAGATAAAAATGAAGGTGTGTTTGATAACAACCAACTTAAAAAATTGAATTTTGACATTCGTGCTGCTTATGATATAAATGATTGGCTAAATATAGATACAAAAGTTTCGTATATAAGGAATAGAGGTCAACAGCGACCAGAAATAGGATTTTACAGTTTTGTATCCCAATTAAATGGTACACCTCCAAATATTAGAACTCAAGATTTAGCGCCTGGATTTGTTATTTTAGGTAATGAAAATGTTGAATATTTATTCGGGCCAAATTTAGCAGATTTAACTGCTAACCCTAATGCAAATGCTAGAAACCCATATTTTGTTCAAGCACAATCTGTTAATAATGATGAGCGAAATAGAATTTTTGGTTACCTAGCAGGTACTTTTAAATTCACAGACTATCTTGATTTAAGATTGAAGTATGGAATTGATTTTTATCGCTACAAAACAGTACAAGGTTACCGTTTTGCAGATAATGTAGATACTAATAGACCTAATTATAATACAGGAAATCAATTTTTTAAAGAAGATAACTTAGAGTTTTTATTACGCTTCAATAAAGATTTGAATGAAGATTTTAATTTAGGTATAAGTTTAGGAGGCAACCAAATGCGTAATGGATTTGATTTATTAGAATCCTTTTCTGGACGTTTAACTTCACAAAATGATTTCTTTCTTAATGCAGGGCAGAATAGAACTACAAGAGAAACATTTTCAGAAAGAGAAATTCAGTCAGTTTACGGATTTTTAGATGTGTCATATAAAGACTATTTATTTTTAACCGCTACAGCTAGAAACGACTGGTCATCGGCATTACCATCTAGCAATAACTCATACTTTTATCCTTCAGTTGGTTTAAGTGCAATAATTTCGGAAATTACTGAAATGCCAGAATGGATAAGTTATTTAAAATTAAGAGGCTCTTGGGCGCAGTTAGGAAAGGACACCTTACCATATCAAACTAATCCGGTATTTACTTTTAGTAATTTTAATTTTAATCTTTTAGCAGCTGGAACTCCAGATGACCTTGTTAATCAAAATTTAGAACCAGAAATATCTACTACTCATGATTTTGGTATAGAAGCACGATTATTTGGCGGTAAGCTAACACTTGATGCAACATTTTATAACGAGCGTACAGAAAATCAAATTCTTCCAGTACCAATCGGGCAATCTTCCGGTTTCACAAGTAGAGTAGATAATGTAGGTTTGATTAGCAATAAAGGTATTGAATTAATAGCTACAGTAACTCCTGTAAGAACAGAAGACTTTAGTTTAGGCTTAACTTTTAATTTTGCAAAGAATAAGAGTGTGCTTGAAGAACTTACCACTGCAGAAGATAATGATGAAATTTTCTTCTTTTTTAATAGTAATACAATACCGGTACAAGTTAGAGCTACTGAAGGAGAGAAAATGGGTGATATTTATGGTTTTGCCTACCAAAGAGACGCTAGTGGTGGTATAATTGTAGATGCCGATGGTTTGCCAGCACGTTCTGAAGAAGTAGTTAAGTTGGGGAATATTCAGGCTGACTTTACAGGATCAATTGGAATTGATGCTAACTATAAAAATTTTAGTATAAGTGCACTTTTGGGCATGCAACAAGGTGGTGATATTTATTCTTTAACTGAAGCAAGTGCAACAGGAAGTGGGAACGCTCTAAAAACGCTGAGCCTTGGTAGAGAACCTTTTTTCGCCGATGGAAATCTAGCAGATGGTAGCCCAAATGTAGAAATTGTTTCTCCACAAGCCTATTGGGGAAGAGTGTCAGGTATAAGCGAAGAATTTATGTATGACGCATCCTTTATGAAATTAACAGAATTATCGATTAGTTATGCATTCCCTTCAAAAATCCTCGATAAATTAGGTAAAGACGTTATTAGTGGGGCTAGACTTTCTTTAATAGGTAGAAATTTATTTTACCTTTATAGAAATACTCCAGGGACAGTTCCTGATGCTTCAGTTTATAATACCACGTTTGGAGCACAGGCTTTTGATTTTTCTCCTGTGCCAGCAACTAGATCATTAGGTGTAGCACTAAATCTTAATTTTTAAAAAGAGTTATTATGAAAAGAAGTATTTTAAGTTTAGCAATAATTTTGTCGGCATTCTTAATTAGCTGTACAGATGACTTTGAGGAGATTAACACAAGACAAGACGCGGTAAATCGTGTTGATCCGGGTATTATGTTTAATCCTATTCTCCAAAACCCAACACGTAATTACCAACGTAATATAAACCTATATCCAGATTTGTTTGCTCAATATTGGGCAAATACTATTAGTGGTTTCGAATCGCCAAGATATGAGTATGTTGATGGCTGGATAGGTAATCGTTGGAGAGAATTTTATACGCAAACTTTAGCAGAAGCTAACACACTTATAGGTTGGTATGGAGAAGATCCCGCATATACTAATGCTTTGGCGCAATTAGATATTTGGATGGTAGCAGAATGGGCACGTATAGCACAAATTTATGGAGATTTACCATATTTTGGAGCTGGAATGGGCGAAAACGTAGCCTATAATTCTGAACAGGAGATTTATTATGATCTTTTTGATAGGTTAACGGCCGCTGTAAATACTATAGATTCTAGTGATTTATCTCAATATGCTTATTCTACGGATGTGGATTTGATATATCGAGGTGACTTAGAAAAGTGGAAACGTTTTGGGAACTCCCTTCGTTTGCGTTTAGCGATGCGCTTAGCTAATGTAGATCCTTCTAAAGCTCAAGCAGAAGCTTCTGCAGCAGTTACTGCAGGGGTAATGATGTCAAACGATGATAGCGCTATACTACCTTTGTGGAATGCTGGTTTCTATGATTATTTACACCAAATGGGCTTCAACTGGGATAATATTAGGATTTCAAAGACATTTGCAGATTTAATGTACAATCAATCTGGTTCTGAAGATCCAAGAGCCAGTATACTATTAGCATACGAGTCAGGTTCTCCACTCGAAGGTAGTGGAACATTACAAGGTTTGGTGAATGGTTATGATTTAGTACCTGAAAACGGAAACGATTTTGCTACTCTAAATCTTGATAGTGGATATGCAGGATATGTTCGTGATGGAAACGTTTTTAATATGACTATGCCAATCATGTTTCATTCTGAAGTGGCTTTTTTAAAGGCAGAAGCTGCACTTAGAGGTTGGATTCCAGGCGATGCTAACGCACTATATCAAGAAGGCATTCAGGCATCAATGGACTACGTAGGAGTAGACCCTGCCTTGGCTGCAGATTATATTAATGCTGTTCCTGCAATAGCAGGAGCTGATGAAGCCTCATTGAAGCAACTAATTACACAAAAATATATTGCAAATTTCCCTAATGGAGAGGAAGCATGGGCTGATTTTAGGAGAACTGATTATCCAGATATTACTCTACCTATTGATGGTGTAAGTAGTAGTGCTTCGGTTGCTGCTGATACTTGGGTAAAAAGAGTAAGATATCCAGATGCAGCACATAATTTTGAATCTGAATTTATGCCAGCTTCTCGCAACACAATTCCTATGGATAGAATGGACATTAAATTATGGTGGGATACAACAGATACTAAAACAAAGTCTGGTGGTTTAATGAATAGCAATTTTTAAAATATATATATGAAAACAATTAATAACATAAAAAAAATAGCCGTAGCTACCATATTACCGCTATTCATGATATTTTTTGTAGTGTCATGTGGAAATGATGACGATGCTACAGGAAGAAATTTTGATATTGCTGAATTAGAAGCAAGAATTGCAGTAGCTGAAAATTTAATAGCAACAGCTGTCGAAGGCATAAATGCTGGCGATTACCAACCAGGATCAAAAGATGATTTACAAGATGTAGTGAATTGGATTTACAAAAGAATTGAAAGTTCTAGTTCTCAGGCAAATATCGATGACGCCGTAGTTAAGATAAATGCAGCAATAGATAAATTTTTGCTAAGTACAGTTGCTGTAGCTAATCCTTGGGTACAACATGGTGTCGGATCCGGCATTGAATTGTCGAATAATGTGAAACTAGCTATATATGAGGCTTCAACTATAGAAGTGGAAATTTATATTGCTGATTTAAATCAGGCCGGTTTTTCAAATAATTTATTTAGTACCGAAGATGAACCATCAAGAGGCTTAGCTGCTAGATACTTTGGTACAGGAGAAATTCAAATAGTCGCAGGAACGGTTGACGGGTGGCCTGAATCTCCAAGAAGTCCAGCTGGAACTTTGAAATCAGGAGAATGGATGAATGTAGCTTTTACCAATTCTGGAACAGAACAACATTTGTACATTAATGGGGAGTTAGTAGCTTCAAATACGGCAGTTCCAGAACAAACTGATGTGCCATGGATTCTTGGAAACAGTCCGACGTTTAACGATCGCTCAAGTAATGTAGTATTTAAAGAGTTTAAGTTATGGGATTCAGTTTTTGACCAAACTACAATACAAGGAAATATAGGTCAAAATACTGAAGGAACAGAATCTGGATTAGTAGCTTATTTCCCATTAGGTTCTAACTTAGGATCTAGTTTCTCTGATGTTGTAGGAAATTCAACAGCAACATTACAGGGTAATGTAGAGTGGGTAGCAGAGCCTCCAGTAATTATAAAAGATTTTAGTGCTTTGCAAGCTGCTATAGACACAATGAAAGATTACCGGGATAATACTGTTTCAGAGGGTACACAAGATGGTGATCATCCTGTGGGTACTACTGATTATATCAATGAACTTTTAGCCAATGCTGAAGCATTACTAACTTCAGA
Source organism: uncultured Flavobacteriaceae bacterium (assembly GCA_947502975.1). Classification (GTDB taxonomy): domain Bacteria; phylum Bacteroidota; class Bacteroidia; order Flavobacteriales; family Flavobacteriaceae; genus Jejuia. Next base: position 47,870 of record CANNBV010000004.1, on the reverse strand, counting down.
TCCTGCTCAAGGAACTATTGACGATACAGCCCAAAGCTTACTAGATGCTATAGATGGCATAAGTAATAACTTAGTTGCAGATGCAAATGGTGTTACTAAACAAGAAAATTCAGCTGACTTTGATTTATTTAGAATTACCCCAGCATATACACCATCTGGAGATTATACCATTGAATTTGAAATGCAATTTAAATCACTTCTTGGATTTGTTGAGACTGATATTTACAATAATAATCATTATATAATGAGAGTTACAGGCGTTGCAGATCCAACTGATGAGAATAGTTTCTTTTCATCTGGACGTATACAAGCCTACTCTTTTGATGGAACAGATTGGCAATTAGCAGAATCTCCTCCTTTAACTGTTGTACCTTCTGATGACTTTTACCATATAGCTTTAGTCTATGATGCTACTGCTGATATTGGACGAGTATACGTAAACGGAGAAATGGTTGCAGAAAAAAGCGGATTTGGATTGCCTAACGGATGGGCAGCTCCAGAGATTGATTTCTTTAGAGGACAAGATTTACTAGGGTCGCTTAAAAACCTTCGCTACTGGGATGTTGCTAGAAGCCCAGGTGAGCTAAATGCCGATATCATAGGAGATGAGGCAGATTTGAGAATGTATTTCCCACTTGATCGTGTGTCTGGAGTTCGATTTATGGATGCCACAGGAGTATATACTACTAATTTATGGAATAATGTAAAGTGGAATACAAATCAATAACATAACATCATCAATTAATTTAAATATAGAAAAGGCGGGAACTCTCCGCCTTTTCTTATATTAATAATAAGGGCTTTATGGTTTTTAAATTATTTGTAGAGCTACCAATGTTTTCGTAAGTTAGAGATTCCTTTTAGGACTCAGCTTTTGAATTTTTTATTTGCTACAATGAAGAATTTTAGAAGAATTTTATTAATCAGTTTGTTTTTAAATGTTTATTGTGTTTTTTCTCAAACATTTAAATCTGTTGAGGATATCATTGGGCTATCGCATTTCTCTTATAACAATGGTGTTTCTGTTGCCGATTATGATAATGACGGCGATTTAGATGTTTTTGTAGTGGCCCTAGCCAAAGATGACAACAATAATCCTTTAAGCCATAGTAGACTTTATAGTAATAACAACGACGGTACTTTTGAAGATGTTACGCAATTATCTGGGCTAACCAACTTGTTACCAATAAATGGTATTATAGAGGATTTTAATGAGTTAAGAGCACTAGAAGGCTTCAAATATGGTGCTTTTTGGGGGGATTATGATAACGATGGCTATCCCGATATTTTATTCACGCACAAAGAAAAGTTTCAATTATTTCATAATGAAGGTGATGGAACCTTTCTTGAAGTAACTAATCAATTAGGCCCCCAATCAGAAAACACATGTGAAAACACCTCAGCCATTTGGTTTGATTATAATAACGATGGCTTTTTAGATATTTTTATCCCAACCTGGAAAGCTTGCGACTTTAATTTTTTATACAGAAATAATGGCGATGGTACATTTACGGATACCTCTGTACTCATCAATAATGTAGATAATGATAATCTGCCGAGTTTTAATCCATATCCATTCGATTTTAATGATGATGGGTTTATGGATATATACCTTTCCAATGATTTAAGAAAACCTAATCAACTTTTTATCAATAACGCAGGGTCTTCATTCGAAGAAAATGCTTCGCTTTATGGAGTAGACACAAAGGTAGATGACATGGGTGTAATAATATCAGACTACAATAACGATGGGGAATTCGATATATTCGTTACTGCCATTCAGCAAAACGTATTACTTACTAATAATGGAAACAACACTTTTACTGACAAAGCTTTAGAGCATGATGTGCTACAAACAGGTTGGTCTTGGGGTACTACATTTGCCGATTTTGATATGGATGGTGATGAAGACCTATTTATAGCTAACGGCTATAAATTTGGAACATGGGGTGCAGATACCAATGTATATTATGAAAGCAAATATGCTAACGGACAAAATACATTTGAAGCTCAAGAAGCATCAGGATTAGAAGATTTTGCTATTAGTGTTTCTACAGTTGATTTTGATTACGATAATGATGGAGATTTAGACCTTATTGTCACAAATTCTGATAGAAAATCACGATTCTATGAAAACAGAATAATTAGTGGTGACGATACTTCTAATCATCAATGGCTGAAGGTTGCTTTACAAGGCACTGTATCCAATAGAGATGCAATTGGAACTATATTAGAATTGACTACTAATGAAACCACGCTTAGGCGATACTATACTGGCATCAGCTTTTTAGGACAGAATTTAAAACCAGTACATTTTGGTTTGAAAGATGGAGAAGTTATTACCTCATTAAAAATAAAATGGCCTTCAGGCACAGAAGAAACGCATACAAATATCAATCCCAATACGCATATAAAAGCAACTGAAAATAGTGGTATTGAAGTTTTGGGTGTTAATCCATCAGTAAAAAAGGTGGGCTGTACAGACCCTAATTCATGTAACTACAATCCTAATGCAATTGTTGATGATGGATCTTGTACATACCTTTCGTTTTCGAATAATATCGTTGGGGCACAGGATTCAGGTAACTTTAGTAAGGAAACTTATAGATTGAATATTGAATCTTCTCAAACTATAGTTTGGCATGTTGAAGGAGGGGAAATTCTATCGGGTCAAAATTCAGAAATGATAACTGTGCATTGGGGGTTTGAAAGTACAGGTAATGTGTCTGCTATAGTAAATGATGGTACTTGTGCTTCAGAAAATATCTCACTTACTATAAGCTTAAACGCTTCTAAAGTACCTGAAAATGTATCTATTGCCAGAATATGGAATGAAGCCTTGCTAGATGCTATTAGAAATGATTTCGCAAGACCAACAGTACATGCTAGAAATTTATTCCACATGAGTGCAAGCATGTACGATGCATGGGCCATATACAACAACAGTAAAACTTACCTGGTTGGAAGCGAAGTTCATGGTTTTAAAACCGAGTTACAGGAGTATCCAATAGATCAGGAAACGTTTTATGAGGATTTAAATGAAACAATTAGCTATACAGCATACAGGGTACTAACACATCGTTTTAAAAATTCGCCAAATGCTGACAAAACCTTGGATAAATTTGATTTATTAATGAGTCAACTAGGATATGATACTAGTGAAGTAAGTACGAATTATCAAAGCGGTAGTCCAGAAGCCCTAGGGAATTTTATAGCCCAAACCTATATTCAGTATGGATTGATTGATGGTTCAAATGAGTTAACGAGTTATAAAAACAGCTATTACCAACCTGTAAATACACCATTGGCTCCAGTAATTCCGGGAAACCAAACCATAACTGATCCAAACCGTTGGCAATCTTTAAGCTTAGATACTTATATAGATCAAAGCGGTAATTTAATTGAGGGGTCTACTATCGATTTTCTTAGTCCCGAATGGGGAAATGTAGCACCATTTGCCATGGAAACCGATGCAATAACCACCTATAATAGACAAGGAAACACCTATAATGTTTATAATGACCCAGATGAACCGCCATACTTAAATAGTGCTAATAAAACATCTTCAGATGCTTACAAATGGGGCTTTTCACTGGTTTCAATTTGGAGTTCTCATTTAGACCCTAATGATGGTGTATTATGGGATATATCTCCAAAAGCTATTGGCAATATAGATGTTGAAAATTTCCCCAATGATTATAAAGACTATCCCAGTTTTTACAATTTATTGGAAGGAGGTGATGTAGGAAAAGGGCATTCTATAAATCCAATTACAGGTAATGCTTATCAAAGTCAATTAGTGCCTCGAGGAGATTATACAAGAGTTTTAGCAGAGTTTTGGGCAGACGGCCCCGATTCAGAAACTCCACCTGGACACTGGTTTACGATATTGAATTATGTGAGCGACCACCCTTCCTTTGAAAAACGTTTTAAAGGCGATGGGGAAATATTATCACCATTAGAATGGGATATTAAAAGTTATTTTACACTTGGGGGAGCAATGCATGATTCGGCTATTTCTGCTTGGAGTGTTAAAGGATGGTACGATTATATTAGGCCCATATCTGCTATCAGATACATGTGTGATCAAGGTCAAAGTACTGATACTAATTTTCCTAATTATAACGAAAATGGTATTGAATTAATAGACGGCTACATTGAAATTGTAAATGAAAACGATCCCTTGGCGGGAAGAGACAATATAAATGTTGGTAAGATTAAGTTATACACTTGGAAAGGACATGCATTTATAGGTAATACAGAAACTGATGTTGCAGGTGTAGATTGGATTCTTGCCGAAGATTGGTGGCCTTATCAAAGGCCTAGTTTTGTTACTCCACCTTTTGCCGGATATGTTTCAGGCCATTCTACATATTCTAGAGCTGCGGCAGAGGTTATGACGGCTATAACAGGAAGTGCATACTTTCCTGATGGTATGGGCGAGTTTGTAGCTAAAAAAAATGAGTTTTTAGTGTTTGAAGAAGGGCCTTCGGTAGATTTAGTCTTGCAATGGGCTACATATAGGGATGCCTCAGACCAATGTAGTTTATCTCGTTTGTGGGGAGGTATTCATCCACCTGCAGATGATATACCTGGAAGATTAATTGGAAAAAAGATAGGTGTAGATGCATTCAATTTTGCTAATGCCTATTTTGAAAATAATTTTCAGCAAGAAGAGAATACGGAATATTTAATCTACCCAAATCCTAACGTTTCAGGTGTAATAAATGTATCAAATACAAAACCTGCAGATACATTTACATTGTTCGATCTTAAAGGGAGTCAACTAAAGATTGAAGATGTTGAATTTGATGAAAACAGACAATCTTCCAGATTGAAACTATCAAACACTATTACAAATGGTTTATATCTGCTTAAAATCAATAACGGTAGGGCAAACAAAATTGTTATAGCATCTAATTAACAATCTTATAATGATAGCATTAGCCTATTTAGGATTGTTGTTCGTCGAAATAATTAGAAACAGACAATGCTTCATCTTAAATTTAAACAAGTTTAGTTTGTAATTTAGTTGAGTTTAGTCAAAATGAAAAAGAAGGATTTTTAAAAAAAATTCTTCTTTTTTTTGACTAATTATAAAATCAAAAGATGAATAAAGATATTACAAAGCAAAAAATAGTCCCAAAAGAGTTGTTATTACCCTTCATTTTAGTTACCTCATTATTTGCGCTATGGGGTTTTGCCAATGCTGTAACAGATCCTATGGTACAGGCTTTCAAAAAAGTTTTAGAATTATCTAACTCTCAAGCGGCTTGGGTACAAATGGCATTTTACGGGGGGTATTTTTGTATGGCTTTACCAGCTGCTATGTTTATGAGAAAGTATTCCTACAAAGTAGGTATTCTAATTGGTTTAGGCCTCTATGCAATTGGCGCGTTATTGTTTTATCCTGCAGCTATTACTGAACAATTTTGGTTTTTTTGTTTGGGATTATACATTCTAACTTTTGGGTTAGCTTTTTTAGAAACAGCTGCTAACCCATATGCTTTGGCTATGGGAGCAAAAGAAACTGCAACCCAGCGCTTAAATTTAGCTCAAGCATTTAATCCAGTTGGGCTTATTGCTGGATTAGTTGTAGCACAACAATTTGTGCTTAAGAACTTAAAATCTGATGATATTCAGGATTTTAGTGCTTTAGATGAAGCTTCAAAAATTTTGATTAGAACTTCAGATTTATTAGTGATTAGAAATCCCTATGTCATTTTAGGTTTGGTACTCATCGGTGTTTTTATTTTATTTTTAGTAAGTAAGATGCCACAATCAAAAGATGAAGGTGGCATGCCTAGTATTGGAGATACATTTGCCGTTTTAGCAAGAAATACTAAATATGTACTCGGTGTCTTATCTCAAGTTTTCTATGTGGGAGCGCAAATTATGTGTTGGACTTATATTTATCAGTACGCAGAAGGGATAGGTATGGATAGCGTTACAGCAGGATATTATCAAATGGCAGCGTTTATAATATTTGCTGTTGGTAGAGCAATTGGTACATATTTACTAAGATTTATAAGCTCAGGAAAGTTGCTAATGTATTTTGCTATAGCTTCTTTAATCTTTGTATTAGGTATTATTTTCTTAAAAGGTATTATTGGGCTTTATTGTTTAGTAGCTGTTTCATTTTTTATGTCTTTAATGTTTCCAACAATTTATGGTATTGCCTTGAAAGACTTAACAGAAGAACAATCTAAAGTAGGTTCTGCAGGTTTAGTTATGGCTATAGTTGGAGGAGCTCTAATGCCGAAATTTCAAGGAATGATAATCGATGTAGGTGGAAATGGAGTCGCCGACACAACTATTTTTGGTGTGTCAGAAGTTAACTTCTCTTTCATATTACCTTTACTATGCTTTGTTTTTATTGCTTGGTATGGAAAGTATAGTTCTTAGAATTTTATCGAGTTAACATGTAATTACCTAAATTTATTGCATATGTATATTAAAAGTCTAAGCTTTACATCAGTATTCAGTAAAAAAGCTTCCAATACTGTTTTTAGAAAAGACAATGAGAATTAACCCAATGCACTGCTCAACTTAAACATTGGTAGATACATAGCAATTAGAATTACACCAACCAGAATACCAACAATTAAAATAATAAAAGGCTCCATAATAGTCGATAGCATTTTTGATTGCTGCTGTACTTGCGTATTGTATTGCATATTAAGTCTATCAAAAATAAATTCGGTTTGATTTGTTTCTTCTGCAACTTTAACTAAGGCTATCATTTTATCATCAAAAAGCTTGTGATTACCTAAGCTTTTACTCAGTGATTGTCCTTTTAAGATATGCTGTTCCACAGTTTCAAGAGCATTTTGTAACGGATAGAAATCTATCATTTGTTTTACCAATTGAATACTATTTACCACGGGTACTTTTGAGGCTGTTAATAGTGATACTGCTTGAGTAAACTGAGATAAATAAATGGTTTTTACGAAATTTCCAACAAAAGGAAGTTTTAAAATAAATAGGTCTTTGTACTGCTTAAATCGTTTCTTCTTATTTAGAAACGATTTTGATACTATTATCATTAGTATTGCAATTAGCATGAGCCAACCATAATTACCAATAAAATCTGAAATACGTATTATTACTTTGGTTATGGTTGGTAAATCAACACCTTGTTGCCTAAAAATATCCTGAAACATAGGAACCACAAATCGTAACATAAATACCACTACTAAAACAGCAGTACTTAAAATGATGATAGGGTAGGTTAGTGCACTGATTAAGTTTCTACGCTGCTCATTTTTTCTAGCAAAAAAACTACCCAGTTGTTCGGTGACCTGAAAAAGTGTGCCTGTTTCTTCACCAATTTTTATAGAGTAGTACTCATAATCAGTAAACTGCTTATGCGTTTTTAGAGCTTCTGATAAACTTAGTCCAGAAACTATCTGTTTAGATATTATATTGAGAATATCTTGATTTTGCTTTTTCTTTTGCGAATTTCCTATTAAATCTAAACCATCCTTTAAACTAATACCGGCTTTTAGTAAAACACTAAGTTCTGTATAAAAGTCTTCTTTAATTTTATTACCAAAGGCATTATTAAACAGTGTAATCTCCTTTTTTAAAAAAGATAACTTATCAGAGTTCTCTTTTTTCACAGACTGTACTTTGTTTATGTGATCTAAATTAAAAGCCATTAGTTTAAAAATTGAGCAGCATCATTCTCTTTAAAAATGAATATTAGCTGATTTTGATAGGCTTTTGATGTTGTTATTTTTAAAGCGTCTACATTTCCATTTATAATAGAATATCCATCAAAATAAACTTTTACATCATCAATCTCTATGAGAAACGTATCTACTGATTTTATAATTTTTGTTTTATCAAAAAGATATTCTACAGAATCTAATTCATTTTTGAACTTTAGGGTTTGCTCTACTTCATCAAAATATATATGATGATGTTTATTGAAGTCCAATGATAAAGATTGGTCTAATTTGTTTAGTTCTGTATTTTTTGTGAAATTATATTGAATACCAGTCATATGTTTTTGTACTAGAGTTAGTACAGAAAAAGCTAAACCAACCACTATGCTTGATAGTATCAATACAATAACAATTTCGCTAACTGTAAATGCGTTTATTTTACTATTTATTTTCAATAATTTGCTTTGAATAATTTTGTTGTGTTTTAATATTTTCGGCTTCAAAATTTACTACTGTTATATTGCCTTCTACATCTTTAGCTATGTGTATATCCCAAGTATTAAACTCATCATAATAGGGGAGTTGTATTCTATCGTTAACATATAAATATTCTAATTCAGTAACATAGGATTCTATGTTTCTAATGTTAGATTTTACAGTCTTTGAAAAAAGATTATTTAAAATCATACTAGCTATCATGAAAACAACTACTATTAAAACAGAAGCTACTAAAGTTTCCATGAGTGTTGATGCTTTTATTTTTTTTAATATAACCATTTTGAAACGCTCTTATTAGTGCCTTCTAGTATTAAACCAGAATATTCTTCCGGGAGTTTATTAACTTCAACTGTCCCATTATAGATGTGATTTTGATATACAGATCCGCTTTGATTTGCAACAAAACTAGCAGTATAAATCGTACCATTTACACTGCCTAATAGCTCTAAATTTTTATTACAATACACCTCACCTACTATTGTAGCATTTTCATCAATAAAAAGTTGAGATTTATAGTTTTTAGTACCACTCATATAAGCAACAATTCCTTTAACTGTAGTACCTTTATTCACTTTGATGAAAGACGTGTTTTTGGCAGTGTTTGACATAGTTTTATATGTTTTGGGATCATTTAGAATTAATGATGAAGGATAGTTAAATAAGCAGTTTTTACCTATACTTATTTCCTTTGTTGCGATTGCTTGAAAAGTCCCTTTAACATGATTTTGAATTTCAATTTTAGGAGCAATTAAAATAACATCACTTAAACCTGCACTTGCGTCTACTATAATTTTTGTTTTTGATTGTACTATGATATGCCCTACTAATTTAACTTGAGACAATGCAATAGTATTTTGATTGTAGATGAGTTGTAAAGGCTTTAAAAATGAATTTTTATACGTTTTACCATGTTCTATATTTATGAATTGATGTTCCTCAATAAATTGAGTTGAATTCGTAATAGTTTTTAACTGTTTATGAAGGTCTTTAGATATCTTAGGTAATTTAGAACTAGTTTTGCTTTTACCATATACAAGTTGATTGCCATAATAAGAGTGTCCAGAAATATTCCCAGTTCTCACACCTTGTTTTGGTAAATACGCAACGCCTTGTATCTTGGTGTTGCCAACCAGAACTAAAGGTCTGTTATTGTCTTGAACATAAAGCGCTGTTCTATTTGTATTGGGTTGAGAAGCTCCCACTAATGCTACTTTAGTAAATCGATTGTTTTTTGCGGTTGAAACGGAAACTACTTTCTCGAAAACACCCCAATAATCACGATGAACCTTTAAGTCTTTAAATTCGTCATTTTCAAGTTTAATTGCTAAAGTGTCATTCAAAACAATAGGGTTGTGCAATGCGTAATGTATGCCTAAATCTGCTGAGTGAAGTGTTTCTTTAACAAGCGCTGTTTTAATTTTAAATTGTTTTTGAGTGTGAATTAAAATAATAAAAGCAGCAAGCATTAATGCTACTACCACCACTACAAACATGGTAAACTGTAATGCGCCAGCTTTTATCTTTTTTAAAATCATTGTTTAGGGATTGTTTTTCGCATATTTTTATAGGTAACAACAATATTTTTTGCATCTGCCCTAAGTAATTTTACGCCATTAATGGTTTGCCCTATTTTCATTATAGATTGTTGGTTTTGTATGGATACTATAAACACTTTGTTTTTACCTTGTTGTTGTAAAATACTGCCATGATATGAAATAGGAATCCATTCTGTTTTAACTACAACTTGCTTCTTTACGGTAGTAGGTTTCTTTTTAACGATTAAAGTGCCAAGAAAAGGATCTCTATTTACTGTTTGAATTGAGAATGTATCAATAGTAGTATTGATTTTAGGATTAAATGAAGCGTCAAAATCATTATGCACTAATTTTGGAGCATCAGGATTTAAGGTGGTTAAAATTTTATAACCGATAATGCCCCAAATGCTTAAAACTCCTAGTAGTAGAAGATATGTTTTTGTTTTATTCTTCAATTTGACTAATTAATTTTTTGACTAATTCAATAAGAGTTTCATTTTTTTCTTCTAGAGATTCAATTCGTTTTTCTTGATTTATAGTATAAAGGGTTAATTCTTCAATTTTTTGAAGTAGTTTGGAATCCATTTCTCCTAATAAAATTCCGTTTTCTGAAACTTCTTTTGCTGAAGGAATATCTTGTAAATGACCTTTTTCTTTAATGTGTTGCTCAACTTCCTTGAGAGTAGGTAATTGATAATCATCCTCAAAAACAAAATCACTCCAGCCTATTAAATCAACTTTAACCTCTTTAGTGTGAATATTTCCGTTTACTGATAATTTAGAATCTGGAGTTGTAGTGCCTATGCCTACATTGCCTCCATTTATATAAGAGTTGCCAGAAGAAATAAGCCTTACTTTTACTTGATTATTGTTATCATAAATATTCATGTAATGATTACTCGCACCTCCAAATAAAAATTGATTTCTTTCTCCTAGAGAGCTATTTCTTTTAAAATAAATATCACCTCCCCATCTATTACTTTTAAAGGTAGTTGTCCCTGAACCACCATCTAGATAATCTACCCTAAAACCTTCTTCATTAGTCCCACTCATAGCACCAATACCTATATTTCCATTTACATGAAGTTTTTCACTAGGGTTTGTGGTGCCAATACCTACATTGCCATCAGCTCTAACCCTCATAATTTCACTATTATTAACTAACCATCGTTGCACTGTATTATTAGTACTCGAATTAGAGACTTCAACTTTTAACCCGTTTGATGAGGCTCCAGTATCTGTATTTTTTAAACTAGCGATAAAATCAACAGGAATAGCCTTTTCAATTTGGATACCTGCTGATGGATTTGTAGTACCAATACCAACCTTACCATTTGCTCTTACTGTAAATAAGTCAGTTCCAATAGTCATATCTCCATTATAGTTCATGGTTCTAACCCTAAACGCATTTTTAGGATTTTCGTACATCCAAATAATTGGTGAAACAATATTATTACCATTTGCAACCCCAAACCCAGCATATTTTTGGCTATAACCTAAAAGATTATAATTAGTTGCACTATCACCTGTGTTCAACCAATTTGAAAATGTACTATTCGAGTATGTACCGACAAAAGCATGATTACCAGAAGCACTTGCTGTAGAAGTTACACCAGGATCAGATGTTTGTGAAAAGCTTATATAGCTTATCATTAAACTAAATATTAAAAATGATTTTTTCATGTTTTATGATTTTAGTTTTTCTTCTAAGATTTTAACTCTTTCTAATAAAGATTTTAAAATCTCATTTTCTTTTTTCAACACCTCCATTTCAGAAACTTGTGTTTCTAAAGTTTCAATTTCCTTTTGCTGCTCTATAGTATAAAGCGTTAATTCTTCAATTTTTTGAAGTAATTTAGAGTCCATTTCACCTAACAAAATTCCGTTTTCTGCAACTTCTTCAGCCGAAGGAATGTCTTGTAAATGCCCATTATCTTTGATATGCTGCTCTACTTCTTTAAGTGTAGGTAATTCATAATCATCCTTAAAAACAAAATCACTCCAACCAATCAAGTCTACTTTTACTTCTTTAGTATGGATATTTCCGTTTACCGACAATTTAGAATCAGGTGTGGTTGTACCAATACCAATATTGCCCATAGTAACTGAGTTGCCATGCCCAGTAATGTATAAATCCACGTCACTATTGTTTGCGGGGTTTGAAGCCGAAGAAAACCCTATCCCGTAATAATTAGACAAGAATAATTTAGAATTTGTATTCCCTGTTCCACCAACATCAGCAATCGATTTCTCCTGCATTATTACTGCATCACCACTTTGTATTGTAAATTTATTACTATAACTATAATTAGATGTAAATTTTAAACTATAGAGTGAACTTGAATTTGATGCATTTAATTTTATTGAAGCTCCATCTCCATAAACCTCTAATTTTTCTGTTGGAGTCGTGGTACCAATACCAACATTACCGCCTCCTTTTATAATCATTAAATTTTTATTCAAAGAACCATCACTAGCATTTACTCTTGAGATAAGCAATCCCCCTTCAGCAGATTCTCTTGACAAATTTGGCATCACACTTCCTCCATTGGATCCAATAGAAATTGAGCCTCCGTCCACTTGAAACTTATCTACAGGATTTGTAGTTCCAATACCAACGTTACCGCCAGGCAGAATTGTGAACCATTCTTTTGTGCTTGTGGCATCTTCAAAAATGCTCCATCTATCGGCTGTGATCATACCACTTCCCCAAACACCATTAGTAGAATTGCTCTGAAATAAACTTACCCCATCTGGTGAGTTCAAAATAAGTTTTCTGTAGTTTTGTGTAAGGTCTTGTGCATTTAGTGATAATGCTAAAAGGCTAAGCATAGAAATTAAGATTACTTTTTTCATGGTTTTTATGGTTTTATTAAATGGTGAAATTTTGTATTGTATAGACTGTCCCGTAAATGACATTTTTGGCTTTTACACGCCATTGATAATTCCCTGCACTTAAATTGCTTTTAGAAGTGCTGGTTTCGGTTAGTGTTTCATTTGTTATGGTTGTTGTTGGGTTTTCAAAATTTGGGGTTACAATTTCTATAGTATATTCATCTGCACCGTTAATGGCATTCCATGAGAAATTTATAGTATCTGTTGTTGAAAAGCTAGCATTATCTGCTGGAGATGTTATGACTACAGTTTCACCAGAAATATCTAATGGCGGATCAGTACTCACCTTGAATTTTTGGGTCGCGTATATTGTTGCATACCCCGAGTTTTCTGCCCTAATGCGCCATTCATAATTTCCAGAGTTTAGTGAGGTGCTAAACGTGTTTTTTACGACTAAAGAGTCTGTTATAATTTGCGTTGCGTCTTGAAAACTTGGTGTGGCAATTTGTAGTTTATATTGCTCTGCATCTTCAACAGCTTCCCAAGAGAATGTGATGTTCGCATCTGTTACAATAGCTTCATCTACAGGAGCTAAAACAGTGACGTTTGCGTTTGAGATATCATCAACTTCAATGATTGCATCACAAGTGAAAAAGCTAAGGGTTAATAGGAACAATATCCTTTTCATATCTAATAATTTAATGAGGTGATTTTTTTCTCAGCGCGATGTGCAGACCTGTATGTTTTATTGGGGCAATTGTTAAATTGTGTGACTATATCTGTAATATCTATGCGATGCCTTTTGTTCTCTTTCCAACAACAATTGGAGCCTTTGTATGCAAAAACTACGCCTTGATTAAAATGTAATGTTTCTGTTTTTGCACCATTTTTATAGAGCTGCAATACATAGGTTTTTGGCGTTTTCTCAACTAAAAAAATAGCGTCTGAATTGATAACTGCCTTAAAATCATCTGAATTTAGAGCCATTGAAATCTCAGTTAATACGTTTGCTGATACATTATGTTTTAAATAGTTTTTTACTGTAGTGTTATCTGTATTATTTAAAGCGTCTATAAGCGCTACTTTATCGGCAATTTGCAACTTGATATATTTTGGCTTTTTTTCCACAGAATCGACATAATGAATCGCTATGTTGGCCGATTGTAATGCTTTAGCTTTTTCAAAAAACTTGTAAGATTGTTTGTTAAAATACTCAACCGTAAGTGCTAACTTTATAGGTTTGCTGTAGTTGGGTATGGCAGCATTATTGTATGCAGATTGCAAAATAAAATCTTTTGCCAAGCCTATGGTGCCTAACGAAATTTGCTGCGTTGTTGGTTGGTGCGAAACCTTAGTAATATTGACTGTTTTACAGCTTGTAAAGAGGCATATTACACTGCAAAACCCCAAAATATATTTAAGCATAGTTATCATAAAAATTTATGAATAAAGATACTTTGGCTTTCTGGATAAAAAGTAAGGTTAAACCTTAGAAAAAGTAAGGTTGATCATTACATTGTGTTAATTTTATTTAAAAATAGTTGAAGATTGAGACTAAATAAATGAGTTCTCCGCAGTTTGTAACTTCATATTGATATCACATTTAAAAAAAGCTACACCTTATCTCTAAAATGTAGCTTTTGTGATTAGCTTACTCATATTTGGCACTAGTTACAAACTAGCGCCAGCATGGGTATAAAATCACCAAACTATACTTTTCCAAAATGCGGTGTCACTATGTACATTAACTACTGGATTATCTAATATTGAAACATCAAATAAGCCCCGCTATCGCACGAATCCTTTCGTGTGATGAAATAGTATTAATCATAAGTTTTAAATACGACAATATTTTCTACTAAGCCTTTTTCTCCAGAATAATCCACTGCACTACTATAAACATAATCTTCAGGCCTAAATACCAATCCAGCCTCTACGGGGTTTTGATGAATGTAATTTATCTTTTCTTTGATAACCTTATTGCTCCATAATTCAATAGGTTTGTTATCATGTCTCCAAAATTGATACTTCTTTACATTTGATGACTTTTTACCAGCTTTTTCAAATTCACTTAACAAAAAGTCTTTTCTACTTTCCTGAACATTATCTTTTATAGCCGTAACAATTGCCTTACTTGTAAAACGCTTAAAGTCACCCAATATCAGTTCTGGTTTTTCTCCATTTATACTTCTAAATACTAAATGAACATGATTAGTCATTATACACCAAGCAATAATTTCCATACCCTTATTTTGTTGACAAAACGACAAACTATCTAATAAAATATTTTTGTATGCATTGCGTGTAAAAACGTCTAACCAACCTATTACCGCAAAACTTACAAAATATAGCCCCTTGGGATTTCGAAATTTATAATTCCTACTCATGCTTTAAATATAAAAAAAGCTAGCCTAAATTAGAGCTAGCTTTTGTCTTGTTATTTGTAACGCGATGCTACCGCACGAATCCTTTCGTGTGGTGAATCTAAATATTTTCCTTATTAGTTCTACCACACGATACAATCGTGCGGCAGCGGGGGGTTAAACCTTAGAAAAAGTAAGGTTAAATGTTAAATTGTGATAATTTCGTGTTAGAAAAACTATTGTTTTGCCGCGAAATAACATTGATATTGCTTGTTGTTCTGTATGAATTAGTATTGAGCTCTCCGAAGTTTATAGCTTTATATTGATATCACATTAAAAAAAGCTACACCTTATCTCTAAAATGTAGCTTTTGTGATTAGCTTACTCATATTTGGCACTAGTTACAAACTAGCGCCAGCGAGGTTTACAAACTAGTTACTCAATTATTTCATTATTTTCGATAAATATATCCCAAAAATATGAAACAGCTTGATAACTATTTTGACTTTTAAAATAAGCAGGCTCGATAATATCAATAGAACTTAAAACATCTGAAGTTACTTTTTTCAGACTACTATTATTTGTTTCATTTTCTAAAATAGAAGTAGTTCCATTCTTATTGATACGAATACCTATTTTTAAAGTGTCATTTTTCAAAATCAGATTTCTTTGCTTTACTTCAAGTAATATCATATTATTAATGGTATTAAGTAAACATGCTTCTGTTTGGTCGTTTTTACAATTTTTGATTAAAGGTGTTTTAGATTTATTTTTAAATTTTAATTGATTTGTAATAACCTCATTTTTTTGCATACTTGAAATACATGAATTAAAAAAAAACAAAGCAAACAATACACAAATAATGATTTCAATTTTATTATTTTTCATTCTTTTTTAATCTTAAAACAAACAATACTAATATGATTTTTATAGATTCAATTAACCAAAAAAGAACCTAGCATTAAATAAAATAAAATACTTAAAATATAATTATAATGACTATCACGTAAATGATTAAAATCTCTTCTTCCCAAAAAAAATAACCATCTAATAGATTGTCCAATATATTGGAATAACAATTCTCCTATATATTCAAAAATTACATCTATCATAATCTAATTTTACTCAAGTACCTTCCTTGCTCTAGATCTCATTTGTGATGATATTATTTTATCAACTATTGGATTCTTGCTTAAATTAGCTTGGAAAGGTAATAATCTCAATAAACTTCTAGTATAAGTCTTAATAAATGCTTCCGTCCCATTTCCATGCAAATTTACAATTATGGATTGCCCGTTATTACTAAGAGTAGTGGTTTCCATGTCTATTAAAGGTTCATAACCTAAATCGGCAGCATTATATCCACCTAAATCTCTTCCATTTGCTATTCCTTCATAAATCAATATCCCAACTCCCTGAAAACCATTAATAAAAGCTCCTCCAAACTGATCTCCTACTATTTTGCCAGAATTATACCAGTCATATAACATAGGTATAACTAACGCTGATGAATCTATATAATTATAGTTATTCAAAAAGTCATATTCAGCTGTTTCACTATTATAGAGATAAGATGATTTAGTATCTCCATCGAATTTGATTAGTGTCCTATTACCATTAATATCACGACTATTCACAGTTGTATTATATCCCAGATGCCTATACCCTTGAATATCATAATCTCCATCAAACCAAGCAAACACTCCTGTTGGATTTCCATTTTCATCTAATTTTTCATACCAATCAGTATTCTTAAAAGAATTTAATGGCTCAAATGAAGAGGATTCATTATCATCTAGTGTAAACTTAATTGGTTCATCAATACCTCCATCTTGGTCTATTCTACTAGTAGGATTATTTCCCATCCCCAAATAAGGTGAACTGTGCTGTCCATAAGGATCAGTAGTCAACCACCTGCCAATCCTACTATCCCAAAGCCTTAACTCAAAAGCTTCCTTTCCAGTTTCAGGGTCAACTTCCTGTCCTTGGTATTTGTAACGGTACCCATTAACACCCGCCCCATCATCTCTATTCGGCATCGGCATCCCAAAGGGATAGTAATCTGTAGCGACAATAGCTTCTGCATTTGTGCCATTCCATTGTGCTACCGCTCTTACATTCCCTAAATGGTCGGTTATTTGGTAAACGCTGTTGCCTCCACTACTGCCTGTATTGGGTTTGTATACTCCTAAACGGCTGACTCCATAAATAGTGTATTCTTCAGGATTTCCATTTCTGTAAATGACCAAAGCTGTTCCTGCGGCATCACGTACATAATGCTCTGTATAATCTAGTGTTGGAGTTCCTGCGATATAAGCTTCTTTTTTTACGCGATGACCTTTATCATTGTAAAAGAACTTTACCCGTGTATAATTATCTTTTTTTACTTCAGTAACTAATCCACTGGTATTGTAAATATAGGTAATATTTTCTTCTTTATTCTCTATAAGCTGCCCTATTTCGTTATATATATAGTTTTCTGTTGCTGTCTGGTTGCCTATGTCTTTACCTGCTAGCTTTTCTCCTTCAAAATCTTCTACTTTTGCCAATTGGTTTGGCTTGTCTGTATAGTAATTATAATTTAATTTATCCATCGCATTTGTCCCAGCTGTACCATTTTTATTCCTATTTAGTGTTCTTATATTTCCGTTAGGATCATAGGTAATATCAAATACATTATATTCCTCTTTTTGAAATTTACTGGCTACACCAGTTACGATGTTGGCCGTCACTTCATCACCTGTACCTGGTTTGGCATGAAACCCTGGTCTGAAGGTGATACTTTTTGTGGCTTTAAAGGCTTTATCTGTATCCTCATGTACCTCACTATCTATAATACTTGGTGTTGAGCCATCTCCAGATTCATCATTATATTGCCCATAAATGGCATTTTCTAACCAATTATTTTTATTGTAGTAATAGCTATAGGTTCTTGCTGTGTTTTCTAGTTGTTTGTTATTCCAACGGATACCTTTAATATTACCATTATACTGTGCTTTTCCATAGTTTGGTGCATTTATGCCGCTTAATCGCGCATAATCATTTTCATGATAATCGATATGCATTCCAAACAAATCATTAGAATCACCCCCTGGGTCATTGGCAGCAGTTAAGCTAGGATGGTTTATGGCTTTTAATTGCCCATTTAAATTATAGACATAATCAAGACCTTGTAAAGGAGTTCCTGTACTTGGATGTGGTGCTAACTCTACACGTTTTAAAGCTCCTGTTTCATAGTATTTGTACTCGGCTTGTGTAGTAAAATCGTTTGTGTTTCCAGTGGTGGATGTTTCTACTTTTACCAAACTATCGTCTTGTGTGTCGTAGGTATATCGGTGTATAAAACGTTCGTCCGTAACATTTTTTTGATAATCAATTTCCAAGACTGCTCCTGTGATTTGGTCGTATTTGTAGTCTATGGTTTTTATACCAAGACCTGCTATATCCTGCACAACCCACTTTACGCGACCATAAACATCATAACTATAATAGGTTGTGGTATTATCATTATGCGTTTTAGCTACATTGCTTGCTAAAAATGTTGGGGTATCATAATCTCCGGGTACTCCAGATAATAGAGTAATATCAGTATTCTCTAGCTCGTCATAGGTTGTAAATTGTTGCTCACTTTTACTTGAAAAAGAAAATGTAGCTAGATCTGGATTTAATCCTGAAAATGTTCCTACAGCGACACCACTTTCTGCAGGTCTACCTAAATCATCATAATTCGTATAGGAGAACTCACCAGCAATTGTCTGTTTAGAATTTTGAGAAAACCGTATTTGTTCATCTTCTCTGTATAAAAACCATGCCTCACCTTCGTCTGGGCTTTTGGTATAGGTTAATTGGCCTAATGCATTATATTCAAACTCAGATTTTAAATGTTGTAAGGGTTGGTAGCTTGCTATCAAACGGCCAGCTTCATCATATTCATTTAGACTATAGTCGTAATAGTTTTCCGTATAGGTAATGGTTACAGGATTTGTATCTGGGTTGTAACTTTCTAGATTGGTTATGGATATCCTGTAGAACCCTTTGGGTAAACCTGTAGTTGCTCCTGCTACAATTTGTTCTGTGATTAAATCATAGACTTCTGTAGTAATTCCAGATTGTCCATTAATAGTGAAGCCTGTAGTACCATCAGGTACATGAACATCTACAAAACCTTGTTCTCCAATAGTAACAGTAGTATTTCTTGTTACAGCACCTCCTACACGAGCTACAGCTAATGCTTTTCCATCTGTATCTGAAAATGCCACTACTTCATTACCATGCACATCCCTGCTTACCGTTTTTATAATTTTTCTACTACCATCGCTGGTTTTATAACTAGCATCATTAAAAGCGCCTTCAAAAGAGAGTTCGTCTCCTGCTGGCATGCTAAAGGTATAGCTCTGTATCCAGGTATCGTTGTCATCAACATCACCATCGTTATCGGTATCAGTTTTATTACCACCAATAACTTTTAATGCAGCTCCAGGGTTTAAATCACTGTAAATTGTTCTTGAAAAAGGATAACTGGTCACATCCTGATAATCATTGCCTTTGTATCTTGAGTCTCCACTAGTTGCACTAGGATCGTCAACATTATTGGTGCTGTAATAATGACCTAATGTACTAGGTTGCGTTCCTACTTTCGAGGGGTTTTCTGGATCGTTTTCAAAATCACTAGAAAGATATGTGTTATTGCCTTCATCTTGTATAAACTGATGTTTATAGGTAAAAGCACCATTATTTTCATCAATTGGAGCTGATAGACTATTTAATGCAGGCCTCCCTTGTGAATCATGTAATGTGCCAGTAGCCCATGTACGGTTATTTTTCACATCTAAAGTCTGGGTTTGAATAGGTTTCCCCAAATCATCAAAATAAGCTTTAGAACTTGATTTTAAGGTGCCATTAATATCGTAAGTCTTAGATGTAATCCAATTTCTGTTAGGGTCTGGATTAGGGTTTAATTCTGGGCAGATACTATTTGCATCATTATCGCAATAATCTAGATTATTTTGTACACCAAGACCACCCCCAAAAGGATCGCTACAACTCCCTGATACAGCTGGCCCATTAGCGTCTCCATAACCATCACCGTCTGTGTCTAAATACCATAACTCATTGCATTGTTCTAAGGCTAAAAGTTCGACCGTATTACCTTGATAATATACATAGATACCCCATAATCTATTAGTATACTCTGGGTTGGCCAAATAATTAATACTAATATGAGTGCCTGTATCTGTAACACTTGTTATCCAATCTGGTAAACTGCTGAATGTTAAACTTGAAGACGAACAATTGGTACGTGTATAAGATATATTTAAAGTACCATTAGAATCTCCAATAAATTGATAGGTTCCATTTTGACCTGGTCCATTAACAGTAATGTTACATTGTGCATATCCGCAAAGTGCTACAAATAACACTAATAATAAAGAGATGTATTTAAATTTATATATGCTTTTCATGGTGTTATTGGTTTAAATGTTTGTAATTGTAATTGTTTTCGCTAATTAACTTAAAACCACCGGTGACATTGGTATCGTCTACTACTTCAGTATAAGTCTTTTCTAGTCTGCCTGCTTCATCATATTCAAACTTACTAGCCAATCCATTGGAGCCAATAATGCACCATAGTTCGTCCCATTCATTATAGACATAGCTTGTCATTGATGAAGCTACTGGATGTAATCTAAAATCATCCACATATATTGTCGACCCTGAAGATGTTATATATACGATTTCTTCGCTACTGCTTAAATCTTCATAATGGTTTTTCAACACCCAATCTCCAGCAAAAATCTCTTCACCATTAAAAGATTTTGTTGATCCATTAATATTTATTCTAGCATTAGCGTGATTCGTTTTTTCTACCCAAACAGAAACTTTGTACTTACCTGAACGATGCTCCCCATTTTTTAATGTTACCATAAAAGAAGGTATACCAGATGATGTTGAGACTGAATAGTTCCCTGTATGCGCTTTGGTATTGGTTCTACCATTAGCTGTTCTTACTTGACCGTCAAAATATAAATAACTGCTTTCTGGGACATAATATTCTGCACCACTGTAGTACATCTCATTATAGCCAGCATTGCATACTGCTAATACCTTACTTTCTTCATCACATGTTTTAGTAGAAGCATAGTTGTCATTAATATCTTTACTTTCTAATGGCATTGAGTAGTGATCGTATTTTGTAGTTGTTGCTGCATTTTTCCATTCTGTATTAGTTTGTGATTGCCCTAAATCCCATACAAAACTGTCATCATCGCCAGTAAATCCATTTAAAGTCCCGTCTGGGTTCAAATTACCATCCCAAACAAAGGTTTTATGCTTTCTCCAGATCTTTTCATTATCTGCTGTTGGGCTACCAGTAGTACCGTCAAAACCTGTATAGGTCCAATCATTATTCCAAGTGGTAATACCTACGCCTGTTTCCTCCCAATTACCGTTTACTTTTAAATAAGTTTTGGTCATAGCTTCTTGGGTGAGCATATTGTAATTTGTAGGATCGTCTACTTTTGAGCCCATCCCATAACCACTATTTGGATTATATTCTGAAATGGTATAGGCGGGGATTAATTCTGTCTTAAATTCGTAGCCTTTGCTATCAACTGTTGTAGTTTCTAACAATTGACCTGTTAAGAAATCGTGTTTATTAAAATATGTAATAGCTGAATAACCACCCTGGGTCGTTGTTGTACTTTCTAAAACATTTGGATAATCTATTTTACTTGTAGAACTGACATAAAACTTTTCTACATTGTTTTTAAATAATCGTTTGTAGCTTTTATGTGATTCTTGAGTAACACCTATTTCGCCATCAGTATCCAAATCTTCTTTATAATAGTTCTGTTTTTTATGTAATATGTGATCCTTATTGTTATAACTCGTAATCGATTTTATTCTTCCAAGGTTACCTAAACGACTTTCAATAGTATATTTATTAACAATAATGCTATTGTTTTCCATGGTTGCATCTTGATTTTCTTTTACTCTAAAGCAGTCTCCTAAACTAAATATATATCCTGCCTCTTCCTTTCTAGGCTCCAAAGTTTCAAATTCGTATTCGGTGCTTCCCAATACTAAATCATTACCATCTTTGTTTATCATTTTCACCTTTCCATAAGTAACCATTGGTGGTGGTAACTCTGAAACATATGGTACACCTTTTTGCTCTTTTGTAGGGGCATAGGAGGTAATACCGTTTTCATATTGATATTCGGTTTTAATTATATCACTAACACCATTTGAAACAATGATTTCTTTAGTTCTAATACCTCCTCCAGACTTATCTTGACTAAAATTATCAGAATTACCATAAACTATTAGTCCCGCATTACAATTTACCCCTGGCTGAGGAGTACAAGCATTGGCTGAATCATAATTAAATATGTTCCCTTCTAATGTTATCCAGTTAGTGCCTACAGCCAACACCTTATATCTTTCATTAAATTTAGTTGAGTTAAAAGTGCCCGGACCACCATGATTTATATTCCAATTAAAATGGGTATAGGTCAGTCTACAGAATCTATTTACTACAAAGTAGTTTGTTGCATTCGGTGAACCAGACTTAAAAGTTATTCTTGTAACATTATTTGGCTCTAAAACAGATACTAAATTATTGAATGGTTCTTCCTTTGCATGAGCTGCCTCAGCTCCATACATATCCTTTTCATAATTAATTCTAATATTTCCACCAGTTGGTGTTTTAACTGTGCCTAAGCTCCAAACATCTGGTTGATTGGTGAAGTAGCCCCAGTCATCAATTAAATCTTTATTATAACTAACTCCAGATGACTTATATTCAAACTCATACGGAGGCACTAAACCAATTCCTCCTTTGCCTAAATATTGTACACTTTTTAAAGTTAGACGACCATTATTACTGTCATCAGAATTTGGAGAATTTTTTGCTAGGGAATAGTCATAATCAAAACTTATTATTTGTTGGGCTTTAGCTTCCAAATTTAATCCATCAATATCTTTAATATCTAAAATATTTTGGTGTTGGTGTACATCAAATTGTTTCAATATTGTTGGATTGTTATAATAGTGCTTTGTTCCTGTTATACTATGCTTAATATAATGGGATGTGGCTGTCCCTCCGTTTAACGTATTTGTTATATTCCCATCTCTTTTAGAGAAGTTGATTTCTTTATTTTTAAGTAAAATGATCTTTTTTAACCTTAACCCATAATTTATTGGCGAGTATAAATATTTTGATATTCCTCTCTTTGCTGGAATAATCTGAGTACTTGAATAACTAAATTGATTACCATTATTAGCATAAAATGTAAAATTAGGAGTAACTATATAATTCTTGCTCGTATCTTCCACGTAGTCTTCACCATAAGTGTTTAATGAAAAAATTCCAGATGTCCATTGTTGGTTATAAAGATTTAAATTATTAGATGATTTAAAATCGTTTCTAATATCTTTTATAAATAAAGCGGAATGCGTACGAGTTCTTATGGCATCTAAATAGTAAACCTGTTTACGACCCCAAGCATAAGAATAGGTTTTTTTCGTAGCATCATCTTTATCAATATTCTCCTCAAATCTACCATTTGGTGTTTGCCAAATATAACCATCGCTCCACTTACCATAATCAAACGCAATCCAATATCCGTAATCAGATTCATCTGGTTTTCCATTACTATTTATATCTACAAAATCAGGTCCTGTAATGGCAGTCAACAACCAATGACTAGCATATGGTCTTGTTTTTTGAATCTCAAAAAAATTATCATCTTCATCGTTTGCATCTTCAAAATTCTTGTAGAAAGATTCATAATTATAAACTGGAAGAGAATAGTGGTACGTCCGTCCGTCAGCTGTTGTTATTTGATATGCCCCTATACCATCATCCAAAAACACAGCAGTATCAGATCTATCGAGGTTGATTTCGTTGTTTTGAGCATCGAACTGTTTTGCATCTACAAAATTTGTAATTGTACTTACATTTCCACTCGAATAACTATCTCTTATTTCTTTATTAGTAAATGTTCTTATAAAATTCCCTTCTCTTTTCCTAGGCTCTATTCCATTTGTTAAACTATTAGTATTACTAAAGTTAGAGCTTTGATTTGTTTTAAAATAACTCATAATATGATCAGAAGAAACAGAAGGCAATCCTGACTGCTGTTCAATGTTTGATCTTTCCAGACGCAAGAATGAGTTGTATACATTACTAAACGTGAAGTGAATTCTTTTAACTGCATCTTCATTTGGTAGTCCTGACCCATTTAAAACACTTACTGTTGGGTTTTCATATTCTGTTAAACTATGGTTGAGAAAATGTACGTACTCGCCGTCATCATTTTGCTCTCCCCTCCCTCGTCCTGATAAATTTAATTCTGAATGAATATATGGACTAATAGTACCCGACAAACCTTGAGCATTAACACTATAATTGTCGTAATTTGGTAATACTAAATTATTTCTGTCATTTTTATTGGCATCATCAATTAAATCATCATATAAACTGTTTTCTCCAAATCTTTGTACCGAATTTACATCCATAAAATGATTTGCATTTAACCATCTAGACAAATTTGTGCTATTGTTATAAGGTTTTAATTCATTGGCTGAAACAGGATTTAACATCCCAGATGTATATAAATTATTATACTTAAATAAAGAATATTTCACTTTAGTATGATTGAAACTTATATAAAAAATATAAGCAGGTATAGAAAAACCAGAAGATGATACTTGAATATCATAATCACTGCCTGAAATACCGTAACTAGAAGACGAGACACCCGCTCCAACACCATTTATTTTACCATTTACGGATATACCCTGTGAACTAAAATTAATTCCTAAACTAGAAACCTTACTATAACCATCCAAAATACCCTTAGAAAATTTTCCATTTCTCTTTGAAACAGAGATTCCTCCTGATAGACCTGAATTGAAACTGTAGTTTAAATTAATCCCTATTGAAGTATCGTTACCACCACTAAAACCATAACCCAATCCTACACCTGAGGTACTAATACTGCCACTAAACTGACCAATCGATGCGTTTATACTTGCCCCATTTGTACCTATTCTTCCTCCAATACTTGGTCCTGTTTCTGAATCCCATCCAGGACCTATGCTTGCTGAAACATACCCTCCTAAAGATTGGTTAGAACCCCATGACAATCCCAATCCTACAGACACACCTCCTTTGAATGAAACTCCTGCACTAAACTCATAATAGTTTTCATCCCATCCAGCATCATAGAAAAACTCATTGATATTAGTTTTACCCCAGTCATCAGGATACCCATTTACTGCTCTGTTAATTGCTCCGGGGTTTAATGACCAGCCCAAGCCTACCCAGGAAGCCTCTTGGTCTGCCGCTATCCCTGCATGATATGATAGTGATATAGGATATCCACCCTCTGGAGATGGCACATTTAATAAGGGTAATACATAGCTTAAATCTCCTGTTACCAGATTTACCATATCGGTAGCATCCACAGGTTCAAAGCTGGCTGCTTCTGGGGCATTAGGGCCTTGGGCGCTTGCTGTTTTAAGACATAGACTAAGCAACAGTATTGTTAGTGCTATACCTCGTTTTAGTTGTTTTGTATAATTTTTATTTGTCATAATAAATTTTGGTATTATGTTTATTCAATAGCTATTTATGAGATCCTGAAACGATACTGAAACAAATCCAGCACATGGTTCAGGATGACAAAAGGTTGTTATTTAATTTTTTCAAGATTCTTTGCTTTGCTCAGAATGACAGTTGCGGTTCATTTTCAATAGCTTCTGTTCTAATTTTAAACTTCACTTCTCCCGTATACATTCCCAAATCTTCAATAGTAAAGTTGATATACTCTTCTTCTAGTGCTTTTGCTCTAGGGTATACAAACATGATGGTTGTAGCTCTACTCATGCCATACATGCGTGGATAGATAAAATCTGCCAATTCTATAGTGTCTTTACTTTGGGTGTAGAGGTGTACCTTTTCATTCATGCCAAATGCCAATTGGTTTACCATTTGCCCAAACTCGTTTCTGTTTTTTGGCGATACACTTAAGAGTTCTTTGTTATTCATACTCATACTTAAATTGAAGTAGAGGTAATTACTATACTTTTCTCTAAGCGACTTGGCTTTACCTTCAACATCTTGGTTGTTGCCTCCTATCTCTTGTTTCACCAACATATCTGTTGGGCGATAGGTTAAGGTGTAGTCTACACCATTAATAGTTTTATGTTGGGTGTAACCATTTACATCATCCTTTATATAATTCAATAGGGCAGTTTCGTTATCAAACTTTTTGCTATTACAGCTAAGGCACAATACTAGAATCGTTATGATTAGAATAGACGAATTCAAAACTGCTACAACCTCTACTTTATTTGCCTTCAAATTCTTCATTGAGTCCTATTAATATATCTTCTGTTAAATCTGATGCATCACTGGCATACATAATATTTCCACCTCCGCTGGCTCCAAAAATGATGTCGTGCTTATTATTCTTGCCATATGCTTTTACATAATCATTAATGTCATTGATTACTGTTTGTGTGGCTTTTTTATCTTCTTCCTGAATTTGCTTTTGTATAGCTTGTTGGTAATTATTAATTTGTTGTTGCTTATTACTTAATAATTGCTGTTTTAGTTCCAGCTCTTTCTTGCTCATTTTTGAGCGTTCTTTTTCGTACGTTTTTAGCTCTTTTTGCCAATCGGTCATTAGACTATCCACATTGGCATTTAAAGTTTTTGCTTTATCTTCAAATTCTGCACGAACTATTTTTGTGCGTTTATAACCGTCTATGAGTTTATTAACATCTACATATACCAGTTCTGAAGAAGACTTGAAATAATAAATGGTAGATACGGTTAATAGAAATGCTAAAAAGGCTAAGGGTAATGCTAGTTTTTTCATATGTTTTTTATTTTTGATTTAGTAATAATTGCTCTAATTTTAAAAGACGCTCTTTTAATTCTTGATTTATGTTTGCTTGCGATTTTAGTTGTTTGTCTTGCGCAATCGTATAAAGTGTTAACTCTTCTATTTTTTGGAGTAGTTTAATATTCATTTCGGCTAATAGTAGACCATTTTCCTGCATCTCTTTTTCAGAAGCTATTTCGGGCAAATGTTTATTGGCTTTAAGAAATTTTTCAAGTTCTTCAAGGGAAGGCAAATTGTAATCGTCATCAAACACAAAATCTGCACCCGCGTTTATGGTTACTTTTACTTCTTGGGCGTGAATATTTCCTGCTACGGTGAGTTTTGAGTCTGGGGTTGTGGTGCCTATGCCTAAATTACCTGTTTCAACATAGACATCATTTTCAAAACTAGTTTTGAGCTTATTTATTAAACCATAACCTTGATCTAAATTATTAGTTATAGTCTTTCCTATTACTACAGCAGATTTTTGTGAAGGCAAAAGTATATAGTTTGTTGGCTCAGTATCTCCTGAAAATATTTGAGAGCGGAGTTGTATACCTGCAATTTGTGAAACATCTTGCCTCATTTCTCTCACTACGAATTCATTATAGAGGCTATTTACTCTTGAATGCATGTAAACACCTCTTTGTCCATTGTCTGCTCGATATACACCAACAAAACCTCCACCATGATAATTTCCATCTATATCTATGGTTTTAATACCTGCAGTATTAATTACTTTATGATTAAGATTTGTGTTAATTTCTGTTCTTGCGCCAGCAGGATCACCTATTAATAGGTTCCCACTGTATCTTCCTGTACCAGAAACATCCAAATTATACGAGGGGGATACGGTACCAATACCAACATTACCACCTGTTTTTATGACCATCCAATTTTTAAATAGTCCATCTGTTGGAGTATATCCTCTAAAAACAAATCCTCCATCTGTATTACCACCGCTGGCATTAGTGTCATTCATTTGAAAAACTATCCCATCTTGATATTGTCCGAAATAGTTAATATCTCCAAATAGTTTAAATCCCTCTCCCATGTTAGTATATATATTACCGTTAACATGTAATTTTTCTATAGGAGAGGTTGTGCCGATACCTACTTTATCGCCAGTATCTGTAACCTGTGTAAACCCCATATGAGTTATAGCAAAACTCAAAATAATTACTAATTTTTTCATTTTTTATAGTTTTAGTTTTTCTTCTAATTTTTCAATACCTGCTAATAAACTTTTTAATACTTCATTTTCTTTTTGAAGTCCCTCAATACCTTCTCTTTGATGATCTATCTTATTATTTTGACTTTGAATTTGCTTTTCTTGAGCTATCATATACAAGGTTAACTCCTCTATCTTGTTTTAGTTCAATCCATGAATTATCTCCTTCATTATTATTATTATTATCGGTATCTGCTTCAATTTTTAAAACTGCGTCTCCAGATGTGCCAGAGGATATTACTTCTATATATTCTTGAGTATTTCCTTCTATTACATTAAATAGTAATAGTGCTAATATTATTTTTTTCATGGTGAAAGAGTTGATTTAAATTATAGGCTAAAATTATAGAACAGTAGTGAAATAAAACTAAGGTTGAACCTTACAATTTGTAAGGTTTAATTGATGGATTTTATAGAAAAATATCTTTTTACCCTCAGAAATAGATAATTTAACCTTACAAAAAGTAAGGTTAAACCTTACATTGATCTCTGCAAAATGTATTAGTTTTAATTGCGAAAAACTTTACCTCTTTTAAATAATATAAAGATGATATGAGCCAAATTTTAAACACATTAATTGTAGATGATCACCCAATTATTATCGAGGCTATGACAAGAGCTTTAAATGTAATATCAAAAAAAAGCCATGATTTTGAGTTTGATATTAAAACAGCAAATGATTGCGATAGCGCTGCGTTACAAATCAGCAAAGCAAGAAAATATTTGCCTTTTGATCTTGTGATATTAGATATTAATATGCCTCCGTCTCAAAACCGCAAACTTTTTTCTGGAGAGGATATAGGAGTCAGATTAAGACGAAAATTTAGTGATGTGAAAATCATTGTTATGACGTCTTTAGATGATAACCATGTGTTGTGTAATATATTTAAAACGATAAACCCAGACGGGTTTTTGATTAAAAGTGATATTGGGTATGATGATATTACTAAGGCTATTCTAGATGTAATTGAGGGGTCTCCATATTACAGCAGAACAGTAACAAGACTCATACGAAATCACATGTCTAACCAAATAGTATTAGACCATACTGATAGGGCAATATTATACCATCTGTCTAATGGTGCAAAAATGAAAGACTTGCCAGAAGCTATAAATCTATCTCTAGCTGGAATAGAAAGGCGTAAACGACATTTAAGAGAAGTATTTGATACGCCACAAAAAGATGATAAAATATTAATCGAAAGAGCTAGAGCTAAAGGGTTTGTCTAAATAGCTGTCAGCTAATATTTTATCTCATTTTTTAAATAATCCATATTATTTCAAACATTAATATTTTATTATGAACAACAGTAGGTCTATAATTTTTAAAAAAGTAGCAGCATATAATTTGCAAGAAGTTCTAATTGTATTAATTATTATAGGAATTCTTCTATTGTTGGCGCTACCTAATTTAATGCCATTAATTAGTAAAACTAAAAGTATTGAAGCTCAAACACAGTTGAAATACATTTATAATTCGCAAACCTCTTACCGCTACATGTACTCTAAATATTCATTTGATTTTGATGATATAGATTTTGAAGCTCCAAAGACAGTTAAAGAAGACGGAACTAGTAATTATTCTTATGAAATATTATCTGCAACAAATAATGCATTTAAAGCGAGAGCCACGGCAATAACAGATTTTGATGGAGATGGTGTTTTTAATGTTTGGGAAATTGATGAAACAGGTACTCCTAAACAAACTGTTAAAGATTAATATAAATGACGATCTTAAAAATAATACTAATTGTAATTTTAGCTTATATCTGTTTTCAGGATATTAAAGAACGACAGATATATTGGATTTTACTTCCTATAGTTGCTGGGTTGTGCAGTGTTTTGTTCTATAAAAGTACACTTCAAGAGCTGTTTTTTAATGCCGTATTATTAAATTTTAGTTTTGTGCTACTTCTTATTCTGATCATATTTGTGTATTCTAAAATAAAGCACAAATCAAATTTTTTTAATGTTATAGGTTTAGGAGATGTGCTGCTCTTTTTTGGATTAGCACTTTCTTTTTCAACAATTTCATTTATAGTTATTTTTATTAGTGCTCTCATATTTTCTCTAGCCCTGCATTTGTTGCTAAAACAAAAATCCACATTTAATACTATTCCTCTGGCAGGTTATATGAGTTTGTTTTTTGCTATCACTTATATAAGCTTTTGGTCTGGAGTCATTAATGGTTTATACACTTTATAATGTTATTAGAAAGCGATTTAAATATACCAACTCATTTATTGCAACTCATTTCAAGTGAGCAAGCATACCAATATCATATTATTCCCATTGCTGCACATAATGGGACACTTAAATTTAAATCAGATACTATTTCTGAGGATTTAAAACACGAATTACAAGTGGTTTTTGGAAAGCAAATCGAACTCGTTCCAGAAACTACAGAAGTTATAAATCAATACCTAACGTTTAATTTTAGAAAGCGTAATAAAAATCAAGTTGAACATCTCAACTATTCTAATGATTTTCTAGAAAAACTTCTCTTATCGGCAAAGGATATAGGGAGTAGTGATATTCATTTTGAGCCTTATGAAGATAGATGTAGAGTACGTTTTCGCTTAGACGGTAAACTAAAAGAACATTATATCATTCCTTTAGAAGAATATCCCGTAATTATTAATCAATTAAAAATAAAAGCAGGATTAGATATCTCAGAAAAACGCCTGCCTCAAGACGGACGTATTACTGTGAAAAATCAAATGGATGAGTTTGATATCCGTGTGTCTAGTTTGCCAACACTTCATGGTGAAAAGATTGTATTGCGTATTCTAAGTAAGGATGCAAACCACATTAATCTAGAAGATTTAGGGTTTACAAAACAAGAATTAATCACGTATAAAGAAGCTATTAAAAACCCAAATGGTATTGTACTTATTTCTGGACCTACAGGCTCGGGTAAAACAACAACACTTTATGCTACTCTAAAGCTTTTAAATGATGATAAAACTAATATTGTTACCATAGAAGACCCCATTGAATATACTTTAGAAGGTATTAACCAAGTACAACTAAAGGAAAATATTGGTTTAGATTTTGCTAGTGCGCTTCGTACGTTTTTAAGACAAGATCCAGACATTATTATGGTAGGTGAAATACGCGATGTTAAAACAGCAAATATGGCTATTAGGGCTGCTTTAACAGGACATTTGGTGTTGTCTACCATTCATACAAATTCGGCTTGGGCCACCATTTCTCGATTAATAGATATGGGTATTCCTGCTTTTTTAATCGCAAGCACATTAAATGTTAGTATTGCTCAACGCTTGGTGAGAAAGTTGTGTGATAGTTGCAAACAAGAAGTACCGATTTCGAAAGATATATTTCCTGAAAATTTTAATATCCCTAAAGATTTATTAACGCATTATATACCAGTAGGTTGTCATAAATGCTATCATACAGGCTATCAAGGGAGAAAGGCTATTTATGAAATTATACCAATTACAAAATCTCTAGTGCCACATATAAAAAACAATGAACTAGAAGTTGATACTTATCTAGAAGATCAAAATATATCCACTTTAAAAACCAATGCTTTAATGCTTTTAGAACAAGGTATAACCTCTGTTGAAGAAGTGTATGCATTATTAATTAATTAATTAATTAATTAAAAATTTAAATATATAATATCATGAAAAAACTATTAAACATAATCTGTCTGAGCTTATTTATAGCATCTTATTTAAATGGAAATGGACAAACTACAACTTTTGATAATTTAAATGCAAACCCGCTAACCAGTAAAGCTATTACTTGGACGTCTTCTAACTATGGGTCCGGGTTTGGGCATAGAATTATTAATTCTGATCCAGGAGGGCAGACTTTACTGAATTTTCAAGCAAGACATAACACGGCAACTTGGTCGAATTTGTTAACACTTACTACACTAGGAAGAGTAGGTATAGGTACAACAACTCCTTCCCATTTGTTCTCATTAGGTAACAATTCTAATACTACCAATTTATTTAAAGTAGATGGGATACATTCTGATGTTTTATTTAATGGCACGCATACTACGGGAAATATATGGAGTTTTATTAATACAGGAACAGGCCCTGGTACTAGACTTTATGTAGAAGATGCTAATAATAGCTCTTCAAGGTTAACATTTGATTTTAAAGGGAATGGTGGGGTAACTAACATATTGGCAGGTACAAGTTCTGGTAATGTTGGCATTGGCACAACTTCACCAGATTCAAAATTAACAGTTAAAGGACATGTTAACATAGGAGGAGATGGAAATTATCATTTAAAAACAAGGCACATAGATGGCAAAAGTTTTGAAAATACAAGCATAGATAATTTGTATTTAAACTATGGTGTAGGTAAAAAAGTTTATGTAGGTAGTTTTTCCACTGGTTCTTTATCTACTGATTTACTTGTTAGTGGCAATCTCGGTATCGGTACCTCAGCTCCAGATTCAAAACTAACAGTAAAAGGCAACATACATAGCAACGAAGTAAAAGTAGACTTGCTTGGCGCTATTGCACCAGATTACGTGTTTTATAAAGACTACAATTTAAAAACACTTCAGGAAGTAGAAGATTACATTCTTGAGCATGGACATTTATCTAATATTCCTTCAGCAAAGAAGATGGAGGAAGAAGGCATCAGCCTTAAAGAAATGAATTTAAAATTGCTTGAGAAAATTGAGGAATTAACGCTTTATGCTATTGCCCAAGAAAAACGTATTGAAACTTTAGAACAAGAGAACGAAACCTTAAAATCTCAAGACGATAGAATCGCGCTCTTAGAAGAAAAAATAGAGTTATTGTTGACTAAAAAGCAATAAAAACAGAAGAACCTTTTTACACCTTTACACTTAATAATGAGAAAATTGCTATACATATTATTGTTTTTTGTTAGTTTTTGTTTTGCTCAAAATAATGATGCTCGCATACAAACGATAAAAAACCAGTTAGAGATTTTAGCTGTAGATAATTCGGGATTAACAGAACAAGTAAAAACAGAAATAAGTGTAAATAATATCACGCTATCTAATTTTCTACTGGCAATTTCTAATATTCATCAAGTAAATATCAATATTGGTAAAGGTCTTGAAAGTATTACAATAGTAAATAATTTTTCTAATGTTACGGTTGCCGATGTATTGGTTTTTTTATGTAAAGAATATGATTTGACTATTGATTTTACTGGAAATATCCTCTCTATAAAAAAATATGATGCTCCAGTAGAAAAGCCAGAAGAACGTATTGTGCCTGTAGCCTACGATCCTAATGAAAATGTAATTAGTATTGATGCTAAAGGCGATAAATTGTACGATGTGTTTAAGCGTATTATGGACGAGTCAGGTAAAAATTTAGTATTTACACCTGGTATAGAAAATAAAGCACTCACGTTCTATATCAAGGACACACCTTTTGATGCGGCTATGGATAAATTGGCATTAGCAAATAACCTCTTAATTGATAAAACGAAAGATGATTTTTTTGTATTTGAGGATGGTTCTGTTTCTGCAGATGCTAATGGATTAGCATCAAGAAGAGCTAGAACATCAAATCTAAACTTTAAAGTTTTAGATTACGATAATAAACTACTTGAAGTTGATTTTAATAATTCTCCAATTGAAAGTATTATAAATGATTTAGCTACAGAACTTAACTTAGATATATTTACAGCTTCGCCTTTAACTGAAGCTGGCAATATTACATTTAAAACAAAATCTATTGCTTTTGATGAATTGCTTGTCAAGATTTTTGAATCGCAAGCACCTTCAAACTCAACCAATACAAATAAAAATAATTCTGATGGAAGTAGTGTAAACCCAAATAGAAATACCCCAACTCAAACTAACACTACAATTAGTATTTCAAAAATATTCACGTTTAAAAAGGAGAATAATACTTACTTTTTTGGTACTGAAAATCAACTTAGTGTTAGAAAAGTAGAAATCATCCCTTTAATCTCCCGCACTGTGGAGATGTTTGCAGATCCTTCAGGTGGTTCGACAAGAAATAGAACAGTAGGTAGAACCAATAATGGGTTTAGTAATTTTGGAAATACGAATTTTATAAATGGTTCTTCATCAGGTTTAAATAACCAATTTGGGAATAACAATCTTAACAGAAATAGAAATACCACAAACAGAGTTTCAGTAAATACTAACAATAATCAAAATAGTTTTGGTAATACACAAAATTCCGGAGAAGCCTTATTAAGTGTGCTTCCCGATGAAATTATACAAGATTTAGATATTAAAGTTGATTTTGAACTCAATAGTTTTTATGTAATGGGTTCTAGTTCTAAAATAGAACGCTTTAAGGCATTTGTTAAAAAAATTGACAAACCTGTTCCTGTAATTCTTATTGAAGTTATGCTTATTGAAGTAAGTAGAAATTCTACTATTGAAACAGGCGTGAGTTGGGGTATTGGCGACGCACCAAAACAAACAAGTGGAGCAATTTTTCCTGAAGCTGATTTAACCTTAGGTGCAAAAACAATTAATAAAGTACTTAATGGATTTGATGGTTTTGGTAATATAAATTTAGGGAAAGTAGTGCCCAATTTTTTCGCTACCATAAAAGCTATGGAAGCCAATGGAAATATAAAAATACGTTCTACTCCTAAATTGTCTACTCTAAATGGACATAGAGCCACATTTTCTAATGGACAAACCTCATATTATGCTGTAACACAACGAAATGTTTTTGGAACAGATAATCCCCAATCTTCAGAAATCACCAATTATGAGCCAATTGATGCAGAATTGGGCTTAACTATTAAACCACTAGTATCAGGAGATGGACAAGTTACTTTAGATATTTTTGTTGTACAATCTAGTTTTGGAGCTCGTATTGCTGAAGATGCACCACCAGATTTAAGCTCTCGAGAGTTTAGTTCTATTATTCGAGTACAAGATCAAGATATTGTAGTACTAGGTGGATTAGAAGAGCAAGTAAAAGACGATTCTGGCTCAGGTGTTCCTTTTCTAGCCAGGATACCTGTTATTAAATGGTTGTTTAGTAAGCGTAGACGTGAAGATTCTAAATCTAAATTAACAGTACTTATAAAACCGACTGTAATTTACTGATGTTAAAACATGCTAAAACATATTTAGACTATGGTAATCGTTTTTGTGGCATTGAACATGCTTCTCAAAAAGGACAGGAAATTTATTTTTCAACGCTTTTAAAAAAGAAAACACATATATTAGATATTGAAGTTTGCCACAAAGAATCATCTTTGGAAAAGTTGAAAGTTAAGCTTCCTAAAAAACAACATATTTGTTTAATCATCAACAATAATAATGTTCTTGCCAAACAAATTGAAAGTGATGAAACCAATATTTTAAAAGCAGTATACAACGCATTTCCTAGCATTAATTTAGATGATTTTTACTATGAAGTTATAGTTCAGAAAAACAATCAATTTGTTTCTATTTGCCGAAAGGCGTATGTAGAGGAATTAGTAAATAACTATATTAAAGAAGGCTTTTCCGTTATCAACATAACTTTAGGAAATAGTATAATATCTGGAATATCTACATTATTAGATTCTAAAAATATTACAACCTCAAATGCTAATGTTTTTTTAGAAGATAATACAATATCTAAAATTGAAAAAACTGAAATTAATAACGAGGCAAATTATAATGTTAATGGTATAGAGATATCTAATAATCACTTACTATCCTGTTCGGGAGCGTTAAGTTTTTTTATTAACTCATATAATCCTAATACAAACTTTGAAGAGTTAAAAAGTACTTTTAAAAAAAATTATAAGCAATCCAGATTTTATACCGTTTTTCTCAAATCTGGATTAGTGATGTTGCTATTAATTTTATTAATTAACTTTTTCGTATTTAATAATTATTTTAATAAGGTTAAAACGTTACAACAAACGTCTCAATTAAATCAAACTACCAAACAAAACATTCTTAAACTCAATGAAAATGTTAGTAAATCTCAAAGAATAGTTGAAGACATGCTTAAGAGTAATTCCTCTAAAAGTTCCTTCTATATTAATGCGATTATTCAAAATTTGCCAAATTCCATTTTATTATCAGACTTAAATTATCAACCTCTTATAAAACGAATTAAAGCAGATAAAAGGATCCAAACCGAAATAAACTCGATATTAATTAGTGGAAAATCTAACAATAGTGAAATATTCTCAAACTGGCTATCTGATTTAGAGAATACAAATTGGATTCACAAAATAGAGATTATTAATTATGAGGATTTTTCGAAAACAAGTTCCAAGTTCAGTCTTAAACTAGATATCACTGATGACAAATAAAACAAAAAATATAATACTCATTCTTAGTTCTGTGTTGGCCTTTGTACTATGTTACTTGTTAGCTATTTCTAAAACTATTGATCTTAAGAGTGAATATGATAAATTAAACCAAGAGGCTACATTATTTGAAAATGCACCTAAACAAGTTTCGCTACTAAAACAAAAAGAAAAATACTACGATTCATTGATAAATAAATACCAATTAAACGGAAGTTCTCTGCAAAACAATCTTTTAAAAACTATAAATACTTATGCAGATACTACAAATATTAAAGTTATTAATTTTTTAGAACCTCACAGTATTACCAAAAACGATTTAAAAATAAATACATATCAATTTACATTAGAAGGGGATTTTAATGCTATATTAAAACTTATTCATAAACTAGAACAGCAAACAAAATTTGGAGAAATTATAAATTTTCATCTAGAAAAGAAAACTAATTTCAGAACTAGTAAAAACTATTTACAAGCTCATATTCTATTAAAGAGTTTTGGGTAAATATAGTGTCTACTAGATTCAAAAAGATATTTCGTATTCTTCCACAAAAAAACCACCCTTTAAAGGTGGTTTTGTAATTATAATTAAGATAGTCTAAATATTAGTGACCACTTTTTAATTTGTCAGCTTCTTTCTTCACTGCATCAGCAGCGTCACTTGCTGCTTTGTTAGTTGCGTCTACTGCTTTGTCAACAGTTTCACCTGCTTTTTTAGCAGCATTATCTACAGCTTCTCCTGCAGCATCAACAGCACTGTCAACAGCGTCTCCTGCCTCTTTAGCAGCGCCTTCAACAGCATCGCCCGCTTTTTCAACTGCTTCACCAGCAGCATCAACAGCATCGTTAGCAGCATCTTTCGTTGCTTCTGCAGCATTTTCTACAGCGTCTTCTACTGATTCTGCTTTTTTTGTATCTCTACAAGAAGTAAAAGATAAACCTAAAGCTAATAATAAAGCTGAACTTAAAATTAATTTTTTCATTTTTGTTGTTTTTAGTGTTAATTATTCAGTAATGCAATATAACTTAAATTGCGTACATCTCAAATTTTCTGTTTTTTGTAAAACAACCTATATACGTAAGTAATCTAGTATTTGGATGACGGCACCACTTTGTTTCTTTACAAACTCTAAATTTTTAGACCCAGAAATTTTGCGATAGTCACTATCAAGTATTAATTTTTTGAGTGTATTATCAAATTGTTTTTGGTCAGTAATCGAGAACATACCACCATTATCAATAAAGGCTTGTGCCTCGGGGAATTTCTTATGATGAGGGCCAATAATTATTGGTGCGCCAAAAACTGCTGGCTCTAAAGTATTGTGTAAGCCTGTATTTCCCATAGCTCCACCAACATAAGCAATGTCTGCATAATTGTAGATTTTAGTTAAAAGTCCAATAGTATCAATTACAATTACATCATATTTTTCAATTTGCTTGGCGTCTTTTTCAGAATATAAAATAACTGGCACATTTAGTTTTGAAATAAAACTTTTTATTTGAGTTGGTTTTATATTATGAGGCGCTATAATAAATTTTATATCAGAGGCTTTGTTATTATTTATAAAGTTTAAAAATAAAGCTTCGTCTTCTGGCCATGAACTACCTACTACTACACAAAGTTTATTGTTTTTAAATCGTTCTATGAAATCTAATGTATTATTTACTTTAAGTTGATTACTAACGCGATCAAACCTTGTGTCTCCCGATACTGTAGCATCTCTATATCCAATAGATTCTAATAGTATTTTAGACTCCTTATTTTGAGTGAAAATATGCTCAAATGTAAATAGAGCTTTTTTAAATAGTGCGCCGTATGATTTGAAATATATCTGATTTGATCTAAAGGCTGCAGAAATAAGAATGGCTTTACGCTTATTTTGTTTTATTGTATTCAGATAATTTGGCCAAATATCATATTTAACAAATACTGAAAGCTCGGGATTTACAAGTTTCATAAACCTATCTGCATTCGTTTTCGTATCGATTGGAAGATAAATTACAACGTCTGCGATTGGTGAATTTTTCCGAATTTCATACCCAGAAGGGGAAAAAAAACTCAATATTATTTTATAGGTTTTATAATGCGCTCTTAGTTTTTCAAAAACAGGTAAGCCTTGTTCATATTCACCAAGCGATGCACAGTGAAACCATAAGGTTTGGTCTGTGGGCTTTAAGCTTTGTTGTAATAATTGAAAACTTTGTTGGCGTCCTTGAACTCCTAATTTAATTTTAGTGTTGAAAAAGGCAATTATTTTCAAAATAAAACCAGTGAAACGAATACCAATATTGTATATAAACTGCAAGGATAAAATCTTTGATGCTAAAATACATTTCTTTATAAGAATTCTATGGATAGCTTTGTTGAATTTTGTAATTTTGTAGATTGAAAGCTCATTGGAGCAAAATTAAAATTAAGTCGTTATTAGCTCGTAATAATCTGACTTTCAAATTTTAAACATGAAGAAAATTCAAATGGTTGACCTAAAAGGTCAATATAGCGACATAAAAGATGTTGTTAGCACTTCTATTGAAAACGTAATTGAAAATACTGCTTTTATAAATGGACCAAAAGTCCATGAATTTCAAAAGAATTTAGAAGACTATTTAGGAGTAAAACATGTGATTCCATGTGCAAATGGTACAGATGCGTTACAGATTGCGATGATGGGTTTGGGTTTAAAACCTGGAGATGAAGTGATTACTGCTGATTTTACGTTTGCAGCTACGGTTGAAGTTATTGCACTCTTAAATTTAACGCCAGTTTTGGTAGATGTTAATGAAGATGATTTTAATATTGATATCGAGGCTATAAAAAGAGCTATTACACCGAAAACGAAAGCAATTGTTCCCGTACATTTATTTGGTCAATGTGCGAATATGGAAGAGATTCTCAACATAGCCAAAGAGCATAATCTATTTGTAATTGAAGATAATGCTCAAGCTATTGGTGCAAATTATACATTTAAAGATGGTAAAAAAGCTAAAGCTGGAACCATTGGTAATGTTGGAGCGACCTCATTTTTTCCTTCTAAAAATTTAGGGGCTTATGGTGATGGTGGTGCAATTTTTACAAATGATTCTGATTTAGCACATACTATCAGAGGGATAGTTAATCATGGAATGTACGAACGTTACCACCATGATGTAGTTGGTGTGAATTCTCGTTTAGATAGTATACAAGCAGCCGTTTTAGATGCTAAGCTACCAAAATTAGATAGCTACAATAAATCCCGTCAAAATGCAGCAAGAAAGTATAACGAAGCATTTAAAGCTATTAAAAACGTTTTAACACCAAAGTTGTCAAACGGATGTGGTAAAAATATTTGTGAAACTTGCGATTGTCATGTGTTTCATCAATATACCTTAAGAATCAAAGATGCTGATCGAGATGCTTTAGTAAAGCACTTAAACGAAAAAGGTATTCCGTGTGGTGTATATTATCCAATTCCACTTCATTCGCAGAAAGCATATGCAGACGAAAGATATAATGAGGAAGATTTTCCTATTACTAATAGATTAGTAAAAGAGGTAATTTCCTTGCCTATGCATACAGAACTTGATGACGATCAAATTGATTTCATAACAACAACTATTATAAACTTTATAAATGGATAAAATATTAGTAACAGGAGGATTAGGATTTATTGGTTCGCATACCGTGGTTGAATTACAAAATGAAGGCTACGATGTTGTGATTATAGATGATTTATCAAATTCTTCAATAAAAGTTCTGGATGGTATTACAGCGATAACAGGTAAAACACCAATTTTCGAAAGGCTAGATCTAAAAGATAAATCTGGTGTCGAAGCTTTTTTTACAAAACACAATGACATAAAAGGTGTCATTCATTTTGCAGCTAGCAAGGCAGTTGGTGAAAGTGTTCAAGAACCTCTTTTGTATTATGAGAATAATATTGCTACACTAGTATACATCCTTAAAGAACTTAAAAAATTACCATCTGCAAGTTTTATTTTTAGTTCATCATGTACGGTTTATGGACAGGCTGATGAATTGCCAATTACTGAAAGCGCTCCGGTTAAAAAAGCAGAATCTCCATACGGTAACACTAAACAAATTGGTGAAGAGATAATACATGATACTTGTAAAGTAGTACCAAGTTTAAATGCTATAGCTTTACGATACTTCAATCCTGTTGGGGCGCATGATTCTGTAGAAATAGGGGAATTACCTATAGGAGTACCTCAAAATTTAGTACCATTTATTACACAAACAGCTATAGGTCTTAGAGAAGAGCTATCTGTTTTTGGTGATGATTATCCAACATCAGATGGGACATGTATTCGCGATTATATTCATGTAGTTGATTTAGCTAAAGCGCATGTAGTTGCTTTGAATAGACTACTTAAAGGAAGAAATAAGGAAATATATGAAACGTTTAACTTAGGTACAGGAAAAGGAAGTTCTGTGTTAGAGGTAGTTAAATCTTTTGAGAAAGTTTCTGGTAAAAAATTGAACTATAAGATTGTAGGTAGAAGAGAAGGTGATATAATTTCGGCTTATGCAGATACCAACAAAGCCAATAATGAATTAGGTTGGAAAACAGAACTAACACTAGATGATGCCATGCGTTCTGCTTGGAATTGGGAGCAAAAGGTAAGAAGTTAACGTTATGTAATAAACTTCAGCTAAATAATTATTTTAGTCATTCTTTAAAGGGATGACTTTTTTTGTTTTAAGCTGTAGTTTTATAGTAAAAGATTATCGGGAATTACCTTTTTAAGAATTTTTTAAGAATTGCCGATATCTTTATTTATAATTTCATAAAAAAATAGCTTAAAATAAGTGCAGTGGCTATTTGATATATCCTCAATCAACATTTAATGGCTCACCAATCAAAAATACTAACCATTATCTTGTGCCTATTTGTTTTTGGTATTAATTGCAATGCAATTACTGATTTTGATCCAATTAGAGCAATTCAGATTGATAGTCTTATTGAAGAAAAGAACATCGATAATAGTCTGACAAAACTAGAACTCCTAGTTCTTTATCAAGATGCTTTACAAGAAATACCTAAAGATTCTTTAGAAGTGTTTAAAAATTTAGCATTATTAAATGCCGAATTAAATCAACCTAGAGATGCGCAACTATATTCTGAGAAATATATTACAAATACTTTAGATTTTGATATTTTGACCAACAGCGCTTATGATGGTATAAAAGGCTCTGAAGAATATAACACTTTAAATCATAAGTATTTACCTAATATAAATACACTAGATTTTGTCTATTTTTATGCAGCATTAATTGGTTTCTTTTTAGCATTGGCAATAAATTTCACAAAAAAAGGAAATAGATATGCGAAATTATTTATAAGTGGTTTTATTGCGTTTCATTCTCTTTTTATATTAGAATTTGTAATGTTTACTTCGAGGTTAATATTAAGTTACCCTCATATTTATAGAATATCTTCTGCGGTTGCCCTTTTATT
The DNA here is from genome assembly GCA_947502975.1 of uncultured Flavobacteriaceae bacterium. GTDB lineage: Bacteria > Bacteroidota > Bacteroidia > Flavobacteriales > Flavobacteriaceae > Jejuia. Next base: position 6,111 of record CANNBV010000004.1, on the reverse strand, counting down.
TGGTCCACTACTGTTTTTCTATTTCAGGAGTTTATCGCAAAAATCTAAATTTCAAACTAAGGACGTATTGCATTTTATACCCACTATTATCTTATTAATTTTCCTAGTTCCTATATATTTTGAAGCTTCACCAGACAAACTTAAAAGAATGTTGCTTATTAGTGATGTAAATAAAAATTATGATGTGTTTACATTTTTAGTAAAAATAGCATCACTAATATTTTATGCGTTTTGTATTTGGAAATTTCAATTTTCTAAAATGAATACTCATGACTCAATATTTCAAAAACCATCAATCAAAAAATGGTTCAAAAACTTATATAGAATTCATGTTGCTTACATTTTAGCATATATGTTTTATGGTATTTTTGCTTACGTTATCAAAAGTGATATTTCTATTGTTGTATATCACTTTCAAATTGCGGCTATGACCATTATGATATTGTATATAGCATATATGGCTTTTGTGCAACCTAGTATTTTCATGGTGGATATTGCTGGAGAATTAAATACAGTTTTTACGTCTAAGTATGAGAAATCTGGACTTACTCCTGGACTTTCAAATGAGCTGAAGGAGCAATTAATCAAACTGCTTATTGAAGAAAAAATATATAAGAATAGTGATATTAACCTTGAAATTCTATCTAATAAATTAAACACTACAAGACACAATACATCTCAAATCATAAACGAACATTTTAAAATGAATTTTTTTGAACTTATTAATAAGTTCAGAATTAAGGAAGCTATTAGACTTTTAGAATCTGATACGCATGGTAATTTGAATATTATTGATGTTGCTTATGAAATTGGATACAATAACAAGGTCACGTTTAATAAAGCTTTTAAAAGAGAAACTTCTGTTACACCTTCAGAATATATTCAAACAAAAGGAATTTCTAAACCAAGAGTAAAACGCAAGTAAACTTTTATCGGAAGTAGTAAAATCTTATAGGAATTACCTTCTAAAATTGCTGTTATAGCTTTCTTTATACTTGCAATTGCTAAAAGGTGAGGCAGTCAAAGGCTTTACTAAACACATATATCCACTAAACTTTGGAGAGTAAAGTATAATTTTTTGAATTAGTCACTTAAAAAAACTTTGCTGCCTACCTTTTTTCAATCTGCATAGACTAATTCAAATTTATTTTTTATGAGATTAAAAAACTACTACACATTATCTGTGCTATTAATGTTTGGTTTTACATCATTATTTGCACAAGAAAGAACTGTTTCGGGAAAAGTTACTGATGCTTTAAGTTTACCTTTACCCGGAGCCACTGTACTTATTAAAGGTACTTCCACTGGTACTTCAACAGACTTTGATGGTAATTATACTATTAAAGTAAATGACGGAGCTACCTTAGTATTTAGTTTTGTTGGGTATTCTAATCAAGAAATTACTGTAGGCAATTCATCTACCATTAATGTAGCTTTATCAGAAAGTACATCAGCACTTGAAGAAGTTGTTGTTGTAGCTTATGGAACACAAAGCAGAGAGGCCATCGTTGGAGCAGTAGATGTTATCAAAGCTGATGTTATTGAAAACCAACAAGTAACCTCACCACTTAGAGCCTTACAAGGCACTGTAGCTGGTGTAAATATAGTGACCTCAGGTGGTCAGCCGGGACAAAACCCCAATATCCGTATTAGAGGTTTTGGAAGTTTTAATGACCAAATAGGTACGGTTCGAAATTTTGATACTGGGGGCTTCCCAAGTTCTAATGCGCCACTTATTGTTGTTGATGGGGCTCCTTTTGGGGGGAACCTAAATACGATAAGTCAGGATCAAATAGAGTCCATATCTGTTTTAAAAGATGCGAGTGCCGCATCACTTTATGGGTCAAGGGCTGCAAATGGTGTAATCATTGTGACTACCAAAAGAGGTAAGCGCAACTCCAACGCAGAAATTAGCTTTAGAAGCCAATATGGTTTTTCAAACCCATCTGTTGGTATCCACGATATAGTAAATAGTGAGGATTACATGAAGTTAATGTGGACATCTTTGAGAAATGATAATCTTTATGGAGCTGGTCAGTCGCCTGCAGAGGCAGCGGCCAATGCAAGTTCTGCTTTAATATCAACTATAGGTTATAATCCATACGATGTTAGTAATCCAATTGATGTTAATGGAAATTTAGTTTCAGGTGCTAACCTACTATGGAATACAAGTTGGGAAGATGAGGTATTGCGACGAGATGTACCAAGAATCAATCATTCCTTAACAGTTTCTGGAGGTAGTGAGAAGTCCAATTATTTCTTCTCTTTTGATTATCTGAATGAAGATGGTCCAGTTATTAAATCAGATTTTGAAAGGGTTGCTACAAGAGCTGCAATAGACACTCAGGTTAATGACTGGTTAAAAACAGGTATCACTTTAGGATATTCCAGATCAGATTCCAATAATCCTGACCAAACCTCAGGGAGTACAACACAGGCCATTTCATGGATATACAGTAACAGTAGTGTTTACCCTATTTATGTTAGAGATGCCAATGGTAATTTAATTTTAGATGCTAATGGTGAGCTTATCTACGATTTAGGTAATGGTAATGGTAGACCGATTGGACAACCGGTAAACAACACCAGACCAGGAATTGCTGGAGAAAACATTTTAGCCTCTATACTTCTAGGTACAGAGAAAAGAGTGAGAACCAATTTATTAGGATCAGCCTATGCGGAGGTTTCATTTTTAGACAATTTCACTTTTAGATCTACATTCAACTATGAAAACTATGTATTCGACAGCCATTCTTTTGATGATGATGAGATCGGAGCTGCTTCTAATTTGAACGGTAGGGTTTCAAAACGAAGAAATATTACAACTGCGCGTAACGCCATCCAGGCCTTAAACTTTTCCAATACTTATGGAAAGCACTCTGTGTCACTAGATGGTATCTATGAAGCAAATACAAATACAGGAGATACGTTCAGAACATCTGTAACAGGCTTCTTACCAGGTCAGGAAGAAATTGGTAATGGTACCACTCCTGAGAGTTTTGGAGGTTTTAGATCAGAACGTCGTATTACCAGTATACTTGGAAGATTATCCTATAATTTTGATAAGAGATACTACATAGAGACTAGTTATCGTCAGGATAAGACTTCTCAATTAGAAGAGCAGTTTAGAACGGGAGATTTCTTCTCTATTGGTGGTTCATGGGTAATTACCAATGAGAGTTTTATGGAGAATGTAGGATGGGTTAATAATTTAAAGCTACGTGCTTCCTATGGTGAACTAGGGAATATCAATATTCCTGGAGGGTTTTTTCCAACAAGTTTCGTTTTTGGTGGAGCCAACTTTGGCGGAGTAACTATTTCTCCTGTTGAAGGGCAGCCAAGTAACCTACCAGGTGCTACCTTACCAGATCCTGCTTTGCAATGGGAGACCTCTGCATCGACCAATTTTGGTATGGATTTTACTCTTTTTGATGGTGTTCTTAACGGATCTGTTGAATACTTTGAAACAGAGAGTGTAGACCTTATCCAAAATATCACCAATACACCTTCTTCTGGGGTTCCACAACTTAGAGCTAATGCTGGTATTATCAATAACAGCGGTTGGGAGATTACATTAAATAGTAATATCATCAACAAGGACGATATTTCTTGGAGTTTAGGAGGTAATGTTTCTATCCTAAAAAATGAAATTAAACAGATCTCGCCTTTTACCGATGAGCTAATACAAGGCTCTAAACGATGGGTACCAGGGGCTTCTATATTCGAATTTTACGTAAGAGATTGGGCTGGTGTAGATCCAGCTACTGGAGATGCGCTTTGGTACATCGATGTACTTGATGCTGATGGTGAGGTTACTGGTAGAGATGTGACTAACGATTATGATGTTGCCACACGATACCAAACAGGAAAAGAATCCTTACCAGATGTTCAAGGAGGTATCAATACGTCTTTCAGGTACAAACAATTTGATTTAAATGCTTTATTTAATTTCAGTGTAGGTGCTTATGTTTATGATACCGACTATACGGGGTTAATCAATCCTACTGTTGGTGGCTCTGCACACCCTGATAACTTTAAAGCTTGGTCACAACCTGGAGATATTACAGATTTTCCTCGTTTGACTCAAGGTCAAAACAGTTTTACCTTCCGCTCAACACGTTGGTTGTTTAAAAATGACTATTTAAGATTAAAGGCCTTGACTGTTGGATACAATCTGCCAAGTGAAGCACTTGACAAAATTGGTTTAAAACAGTTTAGAGTATACTTACAGGCCGATAATTTAGTGACTTGGCAATCCCATAAAGGGATCGATCCTGAACAGGCATTTAATGGACTAACCAATAATAGATCGCCTTTACAGAGAACATTTACTTTTGGTGCACTTATTAAATTATAAAATAAAAGTTATGAAAAATATGAATATTAAAAAGTCTTGGAAACGACCATTTATCATCATGTCTATGGTTGCACTCCTTGTAAGTTTAAACTCTTGTAGTGAAGAGTTTGTTGAAGAACCAGTTGATACATCAGGTGTTACTGATGCAGCGATTTTCGCAAATAGAAATAATGCTCAGACATTTGTCAATGGTATACTGGCCAACTACAAAGGTCAGTACAGAACTGTTGATGTTGGAGGGCTTTATGCAATGTATTATGCAAGAGCGGTAAAAGGTGATGATATCATTCAGGCGGTGTCTTGGTACCGTTTTGATTATGGGCATGAGAACAGAGAGTCTGCTTTTAGACGTACTAACTTCTCATGGGATTTTAACTATGAGAATGTGAATTTTGCAAATACATTAATTGCAGGTGTTGAAAACAGTGCACAATTAAGTGAATCAGATAAAATAGAATTTATAGCCAAAGGGAAATTCTTCAGAGGGTTTCACCTTTTTGAGTTGCTGTTAGAATTCTGTCCAAATTATAATAACAATAGAGAACTTGTAAGAATACCAATGTACACTGAGCCAACAAGCTTAGAGACTGCTACAGGAAGTGAGCCTTTACCGATGAGTACGGTATACAATCAGGTTATTCAGGATCTTGAGGATGCTGTGGCGGGTTTACCAGATACAAGACAGGGTAAGAGTTTTATAAACAAGGCTGTTGCACAGGCGGTATTAACTAGAGTGTTATCTGTTACTCAAGACGATTGGTCCAAAGTATCGGCTATGGCTAGAGCTGCTTATGGCGGTGATGCGTCTGCTGCTGTACAATCTACAAACTGGGGTAATGGTTTTGGAGATATGTCAGATCAAGAATGGCTTTGGGCTATGTTCCAAAACGGTTCTGATGAGACCAATTTCTTCTGGGGACATGCTGCTCCTATGATGGACCATTTAACACTTAGTTATAATGCAACGTATTTTGATCCTGATTTTGTAGATGAGTTCTCTGATACGGATTCTCGTAAGCTGTTCTTTGATATCTATGGTGTATCTGCAACCGAGCCATGGAGAGAATTTATCTCTACAAAATATGCATTTACATTCGCTTCAGATATTCCAATTATTAGAAAATCTGAGATGGTACTTTTCGATGCAGAGGCGCAATATCAATTAGGAAACACTACAGGTGCACAGGATTTACTTTTTGCATTACAATCTGCAAGAGATGCTAATGCAGTTAAGAGTACTAGTACTGGTCAAGCATTATTGAATGAGATCTTATTGGAGCGTAAAAAGGAATTCTATGGTGAGTTTGGTCCTCAATGGTTCGATGCTAAGCGTTATAACTTAGCTATTACCAGAAATGACACGCACCGTGTTACCATGACTATTCCAGCTGATAGTAATCTATTCTTCTTAAAAATACCACAGGACGAAATAGATTTAAACCCGAATTACGACGAAAGGTTTAATGATGAGTAATAAAGGAGTACTTTCTTTTTTAATGGCACTTTTTACGTGTCTTAGTTTCTATTGTCAAACTGAGGCTGAAAGGAAAAAGATTGCAGCCAACTATAACATGGCTGCAATCGAAAACCTTAAATCTACTTTGGAAGAAAACAATAGACTTAAGGAAGAACGGATTTCAGCCTACCTTAAAGCCAATCTGGATCAAACACGCAGAGCCAAGGTTAATGGTAAAGTCTATGCGATCTATGATGTTGTTAATGGTAAGCCTGTTTACAGGTCTACCGACAATATA
>CANNBV010000003.1 GCA_947502975.1 uncultured Flavobacteriaceae bacterium | reverse complement strand
TTCGGTGTACCATTAATAGTTCCGGCACAGTTATCTGTTGTTGTAGGTGTAGCAGGTGTTCCTGAACACTGACCAACGGTAACATCACTAAGGGTAGGTGTTACAGGATCAGTTGTATCTACTACCGTTACTACAGCTACACAAGTAGCTGTGTTTCCTGGGTCTCCAGGATCAGTAGCTGTTAGTGTTACGTTATTTGCTCCTAATTCAGAACATGTAAAGCTAGAAATATCAATAGATAAATTACCAACGCTACTTCCATCATCTATATCTCCTGCAACTATACTAACATTTCCTGTAGCATCTAAAACTGCATTTATATTTTGACAAGATGCAACTGGAGTAAATCCACCTGAAACATCAGCTGTGATATTTACATCATCTACAGAGATATCACTTCTAAAACCAGAACCAGTTTGACCAAAAAATAGAATCTTAATGGTTTGTCCATCGTATGCAGAAAGATCTAGAGTACCTGTTTCCCAAGGATCACTATTTCCATTAGTTTGAGAAGCAGGTGAGTCTAATTGTGTGAACACTATATCATTTGAAGTTTGAAAATTATCAGTACTTACAACTACAAATAGATCTCCCATTGTAGAACCAAACATATGATATTGAAAAGTCATTTGCGTATTTTCGAACCCACTTAGATCGAAACATGGACTTCTTAAAAAAGCAACTTTATCAGGAAAACCGGTTCCATTCCCAGAGGATTCAGTATAAATATAAAAGCTACCATCAGCAGCTCCGGAAGGACCTGTTATATCTGGAGACGTATTTGAAGGTGTTAGTCCAGATATTCTTGTCCAATCAATATCGTCTGTTGTTCCTTGGTTCCATAGACCAAAACCACTTTCAAAACTTTCAGCATATGGAAATGTAGAAACGGTATCGTCACAAGCAGAAGTTGTAAAAACTGTTGATGTAGTGTAGGCACTATTTACTGAAGTAGAACAAACAGTTCTAACTTGAACTTCATATTCTGTTGAAGGCGAGAGATCAGGGATATTGTAGAAATTTAAAGCTCTATCATTAACATCTGTCCATGTAGATGTTCCAGTTTCTCTATATCTTAAATCAAAATCAGAACCAAGAATTTCATCCCAATTTATTGTTGCACCAGAAGTTGTAATATCATCTGCTGTTACGTTTGTTGGAACAGTACAAGCCAATGTTGTAAAGTTTATGGTTGACGAATAAGAAGATGTAGAAGAACTACAATCTGTTCTTACCTGTACATCATAAGTTGTATTAGGATCAAGCCCTGAAACATTGTATGCGTTATTATCTAAGTTGGATACATTTGTCCAAGTAGATGTTCCATTTTCTCTATATCTAACATCATAAGTAGCTGGATCTATAGCGTCCCAGATAATATTGGCGCTATCGATAAATATATCAGAAGCTGAAATATTAACTGGTGCAGCACAGCCCAAAGTTGTAAATAGGGTAGACGTGCTATAAGAAGAAGTTCCTCCTCCTGGGCAATCAGTTCTTACTTGTACTTCATACTCAGTGGCTTCTGATAACCCAGAAATATTATAAACAGGTTGATCTAAAACTAAGCTAGTACTTGAAGTAGATGTCCATGTAGAAGATCCGTTAATTCTATATCTAACATCGTAAGTAGCATCAGGAATTTCATCCCAATGTATTCTCACTGTAGATAAACCTATATCTGAAGCTGTTATATTGGTTGGCGGGCTACATGATAACGTTGTAAAATTAAATGTTGCACTATACGCTGAATTTGTACTGGTACCACATTGACTTCTTACCTGCACATCATATGTTGTGCCAGCAGTTAACCCTGTTAGGTTTCTTGTATTTCCATTAAAGTCGCTTACGTCTGTCCAAGTTGAAGTTCCATTAATTCTATATCTTAAATCATAAGAGTTATTAAACACTTCGTCCCAATCAATAGTTGCTGCATCTGTAGTTTCGTTTGATGCCGTAATATTAGCTGGAACACTAGTAGTACATCCAATAGCAATAACTTTAAAATCATCAAAAGTAAACCCTTCAAAATTAGCATTTACATATGAATCTTGTCTGTTGGAACCTTCAGTATTAAAATTAAATCTAATGAATACTGAATTGTCACCAAGAAATGCAGAGTTAGTTGTTGCATCAATAACAATTTCTTCCATACTCCATTTATCTTGGGTGTCTCCATCATATAATGGTTCTCCGTCTGGCTGAAAATTTATATTGGTAGTTGACTTTCCTGAATATTGAGAACCACTACTTGTATCTTGATTAGGTGCACCAGGTTTTGTCAATCGACCACAAAGAGGTGTCCAGCCACTTGTGCCATTGGCAGAAGCCTCTATTTGTACATAGTCAAAGCTACGTTCTAAATCCCACTTGCCGTAAAATTGAATGATAGCAGATTGGATTCCACTTAAGTTTAAAGTGCCATCGTATTGTAACGTAGCACTTTGATTATTAGAATAAGGTATTGTAGGGTTAGATCTAATAGCTGATGCATCATTATATCCATCAGTAACACTGGTCCATGAACCAGAGCTTGTCCAATTGCTAAAGCTTGTAGGATCTAAAGTTGATATTATAGTAGGGTTGAAGATTTTTGTAATATTTACTTCATAAAGCACATTGTCTGTAGCATAGTCATTAGACAATGTTACTTTAAATTGAATTTCTTCATTTGGAGAAATACCTCCATCTAATGTATAGTTAATATCTACAGTTTTTTGGGCTAAAATTTCCGCAGCTGTAAAGTTTTGACTTGCACTTGCTGTATTTATTGTAATATTAGGCGTAATAGCACTTACTGTCACCGTAAAATTGTTGGTATCAGGTGTTAAATCGTTACCATTTTGCCCTAAATTTTCTATACCAAAGGTTAGATTACCTGATGTGCTGGTGATATCTGTTGTATTTAAGTCATGAAGTTTTGCATATTTACCACTAAAGTAGGCTGCCATTAAATTTGGACGCATTGCACGTTTAGAAATAGGCATAAAGTTTACTGGATCTGGCCAGAAACCAGAACCAATAATAGTAGATTCGTTAGCTAAACCGTTTTCTGGTGTCCAAGATAATGTGTGTTTTCCAGAACCTATACCAGTTGGTACGCCAGCTGCACTTACTCCAGCAGGCCCACCAAGCATCCAGTCATTCATGTTACCACTATTCAAACTACTAATAGAGGTACTTGGACCATAACCGTATCTGTTATAGTGTGTCATGTCATGGTTATACTTAGAATATTCATCAGGCCTTGGATTATCTATAGTTGTACCTGCATAGCCATGTAGCATAACATTTTTAAAAGAGTGGTGATTTAATGCCAATTTAAAATCATGTTCATAAACAAAATCACGCATAATTTGAGTTTCATTCTCAGAGAAAGGACCAGAACCAGCGTAAGTTGCATTACAGTTATTAGACAGATCAGAACCACCATTTCCCCAATAATATCCTGAGTTTCTATTTAAATCGATACCATCTGCATAAACAGAACATCCACCACTTGTATTTCTGTTTTTACGTTGTAAACCTCCACCATCGGGAGCGACCGTTTCATTATAAACAAATCCATCAGGATTAAAAACAGGTATAAAGTACATCGCTTGGTTATTAACCAGGTTTCTAATTGCTGGATCAGAATCATAATTTTCTAATATGTACCACATATAGTATAGAAGCTGCATAATAGATGCTGATTCTCGTGAATGGATTAGAGACTGGTACAGAGTTTCAGGTTCTGTAGGTTCATCTATTTCAGGATTATCAGAAATTCGTACCATCCATAAAGTTCTCCCTTCAATGGTCAGTTGATTGGTAGGAGATGCATTTTTTCTTGTAGAAATAAGATTTGGATACAAGCGTTTCATATCGTCCAATTCTTGTAGAACCATATCATAGGTTAAACAACCACCAAAATGATTGGTTTCACTTGGGTAGCTATTGGCATCATTTAAATTCCAGTTATCTGGAACTGGCCAATCTATTTCATCACACTCGTCGTATTGTCCAACATTATTTATTAGTTCTTTGATGGTTAAAGATTTTGCTGATGTACCTTTTGAAGAACGTTTGCTTCTTTTTAAACTTTTTTCTCTTTCAATTTCAGCTGCAGCAAAAGGTAAGTTTTTAATAGCTCTTTCACTGTAGAATTTTGTCATGTCTTCTATGAGTACGCTATAAATAATACCTTCTTGTTCCATCTCATGTAATTGATGTTCAGATAATTCAACAATTATAGCGTTATCAGTCATAGAGACACCACATGTCATATCTATACCTAATTTATCTAGTTTAGTTATAGTGGTTTGATTGACATTTGGAATGCTAACTTTTTTGTATGTTTCCTGAGGGAAAACACATAGTGTTGTAAATAAAAAGAGTACAATACTTAAAAGTGTAGTTTTTTTCATCAGATTTAGGGTTTAATGAATTAAGGGCGGCAATATAGTATTTTACACAACAAAACTCCTTGAAAAGCAAAAAAAATCGATGAAATGTAATTAAGTGTAAGAATATGTCTATTTGCAAATGTAATTTGTGTGAAAAATATTAATAACAAATAGGTTGAAAAAGGTTTACTTTCTCAAGGTTAGTTTATTATTTGAGAAGAAAATTAAGATTTAGAATATTTGTAAATGACTATATTAAGGAAGTATAATTCAATTTGATTCTAATAAAATAGAATATTTGTTATTAATTTGAAGTTATCACAAATTTTAAGCTACCACAATTAGTTAGTTTAACGTTTTATCTCAATTTGATAAATATTCAAGCCGCCTTTTAACTTGACTGTCGTTTCTTACCAACTCGTTAATTTTTTCAGTTTTAATATTGAAATTATAACTATATGGTTTGTCATGCATTAAAACGATTGAATTTAAAATCAGTAGAGCTTCAGCAGCGTCTAAACTATTATATAATGCGTTTGTCATAACATTAGCAGGGTTTTCGGTTTTTGTAAGGCCTAAAAATTCTGCTGCACGTACACGATTTATAAGTTCGCTGTCAGATTTACTAATTTCAATAATAGTTTCAGTTAATGAAGATTTTTTAATTTCATTTCCAAAATTGCTACATGTTATCAAGGCCCAATAGCGTTGCCATGGAAATTTTGAGCTTAAATTTTCTTTAAGTTTAGGTTTTATCGCTTCAAACTGAAATAATGAAAGATTAGCTATTTCGATTAGTTTTTCAATATCTGATTTATGGACTTGTCCAAAGGCAATAGGGTTATCAAAAGCATATTTCATCAAATGGAATTCTGGATAAAATGACAAATCTGGCATTTCCTTAACTCTTTTATCGAGTTTTAAGCGCATATCTTTTAAAATCTCTACATATCTAGAATCGCTAACTAAATTATTTGTTTGGTACGGATCTGCTTCAACATCATATAAATGTTCAGGTAGTTTCTTTTGAAAAAATTGAGACTGTATATCATTAAGTTTACCTTCCTCATAAAGCTGTTTCCATTCTTGATACCCTAGTTGTTTGTATCTATAATTATTCATTAAACCATCATAATTGAATGTTTGATAGTTTCTCTCATATTTATATTTACCCTTTCGTAAGGCTCTAACCATATCATATTTTTCATCAAATCTATCAGCATAACTAAACGTTTCGTCTCTTTTTGAAACTTCTTCAGATGTTATATCCTTCCCAAGAAATGGTATTCCATCAAGGCCTTTTGGAATTTCAACTCCAGCTAATTTTAAAACCGTTGGTCCAAAATCGATAAAACTTACAAAACCCTTAGATGTTGTTCCGGGTTTTTCATCTACTAAGTTTTTGTACTTTGGAGGAATGTAAACCACTAAGGGTATATGTACACCAGTTTCATTTATATAGCCTTTACTACCAGGTAATACACCACCATGGTCACCATAATAAAAGATAAATGTATTTTCTAGTAAGTTATCTTTTTCAAGTTCATCAATTACTTCGCCAACTTCAATATCCATTTCTTTGATTTTGTCATGATACCTAGCATTGGTGTATTTAAATAAGTCGGTTTGAGGATGGTTGGGCTGTACGAAAACAGAATCAGGATTTGTGATGGTACCAGACTTCATATCCTCTTCGGTAAAATGAAGTCTACTTTCATGTGTCGTACCAATGTTAAAAACATGAAAAAAAGGTTGTCCTTCTTTTCTATCTCTCCATGTCGCTTTTTTATTTGACTGATCCCAAACACTATCTCCTTTTATAATGTTGTAATCTTCTTTTGCATTATTTGTGGTATGATACCCCGCTTTTTTTAAGTAATAAGGAAACATTTTTAAACCTTCTGGCATGGGTACTTGTTGTAATTTTCTATGGTAATGTGTTGCTAAACGTGGGCCATAAGATCCAGAAATTAATGTAGATCTTGCTGCACTACAAACAGCAGCATTAGAGAAAGCATGTGTATAAATTATTCCATGTTCTGCTAACCGTTCAATATTTGGTGTTTTAGCGCCATGTTCATCAAACATATCCATATAATGTTTTGAATTGTCTTCTGAAGTAATCCAAACAATATTAGGATGAGAAGGGGACGTTGGTGTATTTTCTTTAGAATTACAGGAACTAAAAAATTGAGATGCTATAGTAAATAGCACCAACAATATTACTCTTGATGTCATTAAATATGCTTTAAATTTAAAGGTAATAAAAATTAGTCAACATGTGCAGCAACCGCTCCACCAATATCATTTTCAGTATAACCTTCTAAAGTGATTTTGTATGCATGAGCATATTCTGAAGGAAAAGTTTCTGGAGCTTTTATTACTAAACCTCTTGCATTTCTTTCCCATAAAATATTATCATTGCTTCCTAGCAACTCGATTTTCTCAATTTTAGAATTTAACAAGCCTATATCTGTAGTCAAAGATTTTATAACGGTTTCCTTATCTGGATCGTCCATAACTATTGCATAAAACACTTTATCAGATTTTTTAGTGAATCTAATGTCTGAGTTATTATAAGCTATTTTAATTTTTTCAACTTTATGACCACCTTCAGGTAAACGTGTTGGTCCTTCACCAAATATTGTCCATGGTCTTGTACCATAAATAGCTTCACCATTAACTGATAGCCATTTTCCCATATCAATTAATAAATCTGCCATTTCTTGTGGAATAGAACCATCTGGGTTGGGTGGCACATTTAAAAGCATACTTCCATTTTTTGAGACGATATCAATAAGAATATCAATTAATTCATTAGGAGTTTTAAATATTGCACCAGGACGATAAAACCATGCTCCAGGAGAAGTGTCGGTTAACCAGGTGTTTTCTTTTGGCTGGTTAGGACGTCCGCGCTCATAATCTTTAATGGCTAAGTCTTCATTAAATGTAGTTTCTTTATAACACACAACAACTTCCTTATTCCATTCTTTTGCTTTATTGTAATAATATGATAAAAATTTTGTACGACATTCTTCAGTCATATTTTCCAACCACCAATCAAACCAAATAATGTCTGGTTGATATAAATCTATATACTCTTTTAATTTTGCCCACCATGTATTATAGAAATCTGCATCTGGAGTGTTAGAATCTAATGCATGCGGATTTGTGTATAAATCATAGTCATTTGCAGAAATTCCTCCATGAGCATGGGCAGGTGCAAAGTATTTCCAGGTGAATGCATGATGAAACGAACCTATAAATTTCATGCCCTTAGCTTCTATCTCTTTTTTTAATTCAGCCGAAGGATCAATTCCACCGTAATTCATAGAATTCCACCGTGTAGCTTTAGAATCCCACATAGCGAAATTGTCGTGATGCATAGCTACAGGGCCAGCAAATTTAGCCCCAGATTTGGCGAATAAGTCTGCCCATTCTTTAGCATTAAATCCAGAAGTCTCAAATTGTTCTATAATATGTTTATAGCCGTATTTTTTTGGATTACCATACTTCTTTTTATGATGTACATAATTTGTCGTTGGCTTTCCATTTTTGGTTTTTACTTTTTTGCCATCTTCATACATCTTCATCCCATGCCATCCAGCATACCAAGCATTTGGATCGCTTCCAACGAATGCAGATGATACTGGTCCCCAATGAGTATAAATACCAAATTTGGCATCCTTAAACCAATCAGGAGCAGGATTTATTCCTTGTAAAGATTCAAAAGTATTCTCTTTACTATTTTTAGAAGTATCTTGAGAATGGCCTGAAAAAGCAATACTCAATATGAGTAGCAGTAGTAGATTAGGTTTTAAGTTATTGATTAACCTCATAGTTTTAATTTTAATGCACCTACCCAAATTTAGTATTGGTAAAATAGGAATAATGAAACAATTGTCTCCGCAAATCTAAAAGGAAACCTATGTTTTATTTTTTACAAATGATTTTGTTTACAGAAGAAATGTTTTTTAATAGTTTGTATAATTGGGAATATCTGTTCACAATATTTAATACAATTAATGCTGAAGAACGAAGCGTGATGCTTTTAAAAACAAAAACCCAAGACTATGAATCTTAGGTTTTCCTTTGTTTATTTGGAAGTGAGATCGCGATTTATATGAGACAAGTCAATAAAAATCCCTTTATTAATTAGTACATTTAAGGCAGATAAAAGGTGTTTTGTGATGCTTTCATGAATTAACATGTGAACTATTCCTTTAAGTTGAGTTTATTTTCAAGAGATTATTATGGTATGCATTTCCAAAAAAGAACAATTATGAAACAGTTGATAAATGATAATCATATAGAAGATTTAAGAGAGAAATTCTTAACCTAAAGCATAATACGATGAGTTTTGATACAAGATACCCTTCAATTGATGATTTAAGAACAAAGGCTAAAAAGAGAATACCAAAGTTTGCTTTTGAATATTTAGATGGAGGCTGCAATGAAGATGTTAATTTAGTTAGAAACACTTCAGAACTCAGAGAAGTACAATTGAAGCCAAATTATATAAAAAAGCATCATGGCTCATCGTTGAAAACAAAATTATTTGGTATTGAATATGATGCGCCTTTTGGAATTGCACCAGTTGGTTTACAAGGTTTAATGTGGCCTAATTCACCAGAAATATTGGCCAAAGCTGCTTTTGAGCATAATATTCCTTTTATTTTAAGTACTGTTACAACAACAAGCATTGAAAGAGCTAGCGAACTTACTGAAGGAAGGGCATGGTTTCAATTATATCATCCTACAGAAAATAGGTTACGTGATGATATCATTAAAAGAGCAGCAGACGCTGAATGCCCTGTTTTGGTCATTCTTTGTGACGTTCCAACGTTTGGATTTAGACCAAGAGATATCAGGAATGGATTAGCGATGCCGCCAAAGATGAATTTAAGTAATATTTTGCAGGTATTAGGAAGACCACATTGGGGTATAGAAACATTAAAATATGGCATACCTAATTTTCAGGTTTTGAAACCATATATGCCTAAAGGGTTGGATTTAAAACAACTAGGAAAGTTTATGGATGACACTTTTAGTGGCAGATTAGATGAAGAAAAAATAAAGCCAATTCGCGATATGTGGAAAGGTAAATTAGTTTTAAAAGGAGTAGCATCAGAATATGATGCCGAAGAGGCTATCAGGTTAGGTTTGGACGGTATTATAGTTTCAAATCATGGTGGGCGTCAGTTAGATGCTGGACAATCTACTATTAAGCCACTTTCAATTATAGCAGAGAAGTATGGTAACCAAATTGAGGTAATGATGGATAGTGGTTTGCGTTCTGGTCCTGATGTGGCAAGAGCAATGGCAAGTGGTGCAAAATTCACTTTTATGGGGCGTTCGTTTATGTATGGCGTTTCAGCTCTGGGTAAAAAAGGAGGTGATCATACTATTTCATTATTAAAAACAGAATTGCAGCAAGTTATGGAACAATTATGCTGTGAAAAAACTACAGATTTCCCTGACCATTTAATTGATTAAATATTTAACTAATTAAATTATCATTAAAACATCGGTAGATACAAAAAGTAGAGATAAAGAATTTGATAGAATTACAATTCCAGAATTTAATCTTAAAAGTATATAAATATTCTACAGAAGTAAAAAACCCAAGACATCACATCTTGGGTTTTCCTTTGTTTATTTCGTAGCGAGATCGAGATTTGAACTCGAGACCTCCGGGTTATGAATCCGACGCTCTAACCAACTGAGCTACCTCGCCATTTTGAGGTTGCAAATATAAAAACAAAATTAACGTCCGCAAACATAACTTATACAAAATATTATGAAAAATAATTGTAAATCTTATGAATTAATGTATATATTGAGCAACACAAAACTTAAATACTTAAATGGACGATAAAACTAAATTTGAAATAGAGTTTCCTATACATGCATCACCACAATTGTTGTATCAATATATTTCAACACCCTCAGGTTTATCAGAATGGTTTTCTGATAATGTAAATTCTAGAGGAGAGTTGTTTACTTTTATTTGGGATGATAGCGAAGAACAAGCAAAGTTATTAAGTAAAAAGAGTGGAGAGCGTGTTAAATTTAGATGGATGGAGGATGAAGAGGATGGTGCTTCGTGTTATTTTGAAATTAGAATTCAAGTTGATGAAATTACCAAAGATGTTTCCTTAATGGTAACAGATTTTGCTGATGAAGATGAAGTCGATGAAGCTAAAATGCTTTGGGAAAATCAAATATCAGACTTAAAACAAGTATTAGGTTCTGTATAGCAAACACACTAATAAATCTTATATTTGTCCGCACTTAAATCAATACAAGTAGCGGACTTTTTTTATGATAAATTTTAACGGAACAATTTTAGAAGATCATACTAATATTTCAATAAATAATCGAGGTTATGCCTATGGTGATGCTCTTTTTGAAACGATAAAAGTTGCCAATGGTAAATTGCTATTTTGGGAAGATCATTATTTTAGATTAATGGCATCTATGCGAATTATGCGCATGGAAATTCCTATGAATTTTACTATGGAATATCTTGAAAATCAAATTAATGATACTTTAGAGGCTAATTATTTAGAGAGTGATAATGTTAGGGTTAAACTGATTGTTCATAGAAATGAAGGTGGTTTGTACTTGCCGAAACAAAACGCTGTAGGGTATAATATAAGCGTAAAGCCTTTGAATAGTGATGTTTATGTCTTAAATGAGGATAAATATGAAGTAGATTTATTTAAAGACTATTTTGTTGCACCTACGTTGCTTTCAACACTTAAGACAAATAATAAGTCCATTAATGTAGTTGGTAGTATTTATGCTGAAGAAAACGGATTGAATAATTGTTTGCTGTTGAATACTGATAAAAGCGTAATTGAAGCCCTAAATGGTAATTTGTTTTTAGTCAGTGGTAATACAATTAAAACCCCTCCTTTAGCTGACGGCTGTTTAAAAGGCGTAATGCGTACTCAGATTATGAATTTTATTGATAAAATGGAAGATATGGAGTTGTTTGAAACATCAATTTCTCCTTTTGAACTTCAAAAAGCAGATGAACTTTTTATAACAAATATCATAACAGGTATTCAATCAATTTCTAAATACAGAAAAAAAGTATATAAGAACGAAGTTGCAAAAACGTTACTTGCAAAGTTAAATATGTCTGTAAGACTAACTTAGTTATAATTTGGGTTTTCTGGTGCGTTAGACCAAATGCTATATTCGCCACCAAGCTCTAACATTTTTTCTTTCCAGAATGAGGTGTAATCTTTTTCAATGATATTCTTTTCATAAATATTCTCTGAAACCAACCAAGAATTTGCTTTCAACTCATCTTCTAATTGGTTAGAATCCCAACCAGAATACCCTAAAAAGAAACGGATATCATTTTCATTAATAGTATTATCGGTAATTAATTGTGCTACTTTTTTAAAATCACCACCCCAGAATATTCCTAACGAAATTTCTATACTATTGGGTATTAGTTCTGGTACCTTGTGAATAAAATAGAGGTTGTCCTGTTCGACTGGCCCACCATTATAAACTTTAAAAGCAGCTTCTACTTCAGGAATTAAGTCTCTTATAGTGTATTCTAAGGGTTTATTCAAAATAAAACCAATAGAACCATCTTTGTTGTGGTCTGCTAACAAAACAATGGAGCGGTTGAAAGAAACATCTCCAATTATGGCTGGTTCTGCTATTAACAAATCACCTTTTTTAGGACTAGTGCTCGTCATGTGTTAACTAAATTAATAACTAAATCTAAGATTATTTTATCAGAAAAGCAACTTTTGGATAATGCCATAAAAAAAATGCTTTCCTTATTGGAAAGCATTTTTCTATGTTTTCTGAAACTAATAATTAGTTTACAGCACTTGATAAATCAGATCCAGCTTTAAACTTAACTACGTTTTTAGCTTTGATTTTAATAGTCGCTCCAGTTTGTGGGTTTCTTCCTTCTCTAGCAGATCTTCTAGAAACTGACCAAGAACCAAAACCAACTAAAGAAACTCTGTTGCCTTTTTGTAAAGCACCTTCAATTTCGATAAGTGCACATTCTAAAGCTTTCTTAGCAGCTGCTTTAGTGATTCCTGCGTGTTCTGCCATTGCATCGATTAAATCTGTTTTGTTCATAATGTAAATTTTAATTATTAATAAATTGGTTAAACTTTTTTGTTAAATCCTCTACAAATTTATACGGATTATGCTTTCATGCAAGTAATAGCAAGGGAAATACAAGGTTTTGTTGATAACTTATAGCTTTTGTTAATAAAGGATGTTAGTTTGTCGATGTTTTTACGGAATGAGTGATAATGAGGCTTTAGCGCATTTCTGCATCATTTTTAAAATTATACCCATTTAGTAGCGATTTTGTATCCATGAGTTTCTTACCTGGAAGCTTAAGTTCTAGTATTTCTATATAGCCCTCTTTTACAGCAACTTTTAGAGTTTTCTTTGTAGAGAGAATTAATCCAGTTTGGTAATGGTGTTGCGCAATTTCTTTTTTAGCTTCATAAATCTTTATATCTAAAGTTTCAGAATTATTTAGCAATTCACACCAAGCTGCAGGGTAAGGGCTTAGGCCTCTAATTTTATTATAAATTTCCGTAATACTTTTATTCCAGTCTATCTTACAGTTGTTCTTATTAAGCTTGTAAGCTGTTTTAATGTCTTTGTTTTCAATTTGCGGGGTAGTTTTAGCTTTGCCTTCTTTTATGGCTTCTACGGTTTTTAAAACCAATTTGCTGCCATTGTACATTAATTTATCATGAAGGCTTCCAGCGTTTTCGTCTGGTTCGATAGCTATTTCTTTCTGTAGAATCATCTCTCCAGTATCAATTTTTTCATCTATAAAAAAAGTAGAGACACCGGTTTTGGTTTCACCATTAATTATAGCCCAATTAATAGGTGCTGCACCGCGATAGTTAGGTAGTAGGGATGCATGTAAATTAAATGTACCATATTTAGGCATTTGCCATACCACTTTTGGGAGCATTCTAAAAGCTACAACTATTTGCAAGTTGGCTTTTAATGCTTTAAGCTCTTCAATGAAATCTTCGCTTTTAAGGTTAGTAGGTTGTAAAATAGGCAATCCAGCTTCTTTTGCATATCGTTTTACGGCACTTTCGTTTAGTTTTCTACCTCGTCCTGCAGGTTTGTCGGGAGCTGTAATGACGCCTACAATAGTATAGTTTTTCTCTACAAGTGTTTTTAACATAGTAACTGAAAAGTGGGGCGTACCCATAAAAACAATTCTTAAGTCTTTCATAATTAAACTATTTTTTATTTGCTTTTGCGGTATCATAAATCTTTTCCCAAGCTTTTCTAGTTAATATTATTAAGTGTTTGTTTTCAAAACTCCATAACGATACCTTTTTATCTGAAAACACTATATGTTGTGTCCAGTTAGTATAGTCTCCATATAGCATTAGAGTGCATACATCTGTAGATGTTATGGAATGACCAGTAGATTTTAAATGGCTGTGCATAGTCACTCCTTCTTTAGTTTTTTCATTGTATTCTATTGGAATAATATTTTTATGGAGTGATTTTTTCTCTATTAGTTTATTTTGTTTATTGAATCTTAGAAGATAGTCATTACCAAAGATTACTACTCCAGAGATTTCTGGTCCAGTTAAGACAAATACTTTTTTTTCTTTCTCAGTAATTATTGGTATAACATTAAGGTTGGTGTTTTTATAAGTCTTGAAGATTGTGTCTTGATTGATCTCTTTCAATGCAAGTTTCCTAATAATAAATATGTTTTTTTCTTTCTTAGTAAACTCTCTTTTTGTAGTATCAATTTCTGCGGTATTGTTATCAAACGTATCATCAAAAGTGATTTTTGCTAATACATTTGGAGATGTGTTTTTGTCAAAAAAAATACAATTATGATTCCTATTGTCAGAATATGCAAAATAACCTCCAATGTCATTTCTTTTTTCTGGAAATTTCCCCAGAAAAATATCCGTACCATTCCATGATGCTTTTTCGAAATTATATAATAAATGTGCTTCTGCAAGTATTTCATCTCTACTTTGACTAGATAATTGTAGAAATGAAAAACTAAACAAGAAAGTAAATATTAAAAATAATTTTGGTTTCATAAATGACTTAATTTATAGGTGTTTGTTTTAGTGATTGTAATAATTTGATGTTCTAAAAGATCTTTTAATACACGTTTCGTTTCAGTATCATTACATGAAAGTAGTTGGGTAATCTCTCTTGAGGATTTATCACCGCTTTCTAAAAGTTGAATGATGTCGTGTTTTATATTTTCAGGTGCATTATGATTTGCTTTTGGTTGTTTTAGAATGCAAACCGAGCAAATACCACAGGGTTCAGGGTTTTGTTCTCCGAAATAGCTAAGTAACTGTATATTTTTACAAACATCGTCATTATTGATGTAATCAATTACAGCGCTTACTTGTGTTTTCTTAAGTTTGTTTTGTTGTTTTATAATTGGAGCAATTCTATTTATGGTTTTATCATCTTCTCTTGGCTCTATAAATGTTATTTGAGCATCAGTTTTAGAATGATTAAGTGTGATAAGATTATCCTTTTCTAATTGCTTTAAAGTTTGAATTAGTTCGTGTTCTGATATAGAAGCTTTGTCTGCAATTTTTAACGTATTGATATCTACCTGATGATCAAAAATACCACCATAAGATCTAAGAATTGATTTGACTATAATATCGTATTTTGAATGTTTTTCTAAATAATTAAATATTGAATTATTAGTTGATATAAATTTAACTAAAACCTTGTTTTTGAATTTTTTAGACATCGATATAATGCTGTTTCTGTCTAAAACTAATAGCGCATTATAGCATTGCATCGTATTGAAGTTGTAGGTCTTACAAAAATGACTAAAATCAAAATCAAAAGTAAAATAAACACCTTCACCATAAGAGATCTGGAAGTAATTGCATAGCTTTCTGTAAATCAGTTTAATGGTGTCCACTGAAGCTAATACTTTTAAAAATTGGTTTTTTACCAGATTTTCATCGTTTTTATTTTTTAAAATAATAGCAAAAGCATTCTCTTCATTTCTGCCAGCTCTTCCGGCTTCTTGAAAATAACTTTCTATACTTTCAGGTAAGTTTAAATGAATAACCGTTTTTACATCTGGTTTGTCAATGCCCATGCCAAAAGCATTTGTAGCCACCATCACTTGCTTTTGGTTGTTCATCCAGCTATTCATGTTGGTCTCCTTCTCGGTGTGGTTAAGGCCTCCATGATAATAAGTTGATGTTATGTTTTTTGAGTTTAAAAGTTTACTAACTTCTATTGTGGCTTTTCTATTTCTAACATAAACTATTGAAGCGTTCTTATATTTTTTTAATATAGTTTCAAGGCGATAATATTTGTCTTCTTCATGTAAAACCATGTAGCCTAAATTATGTCTAAAGAATGATTGTTTAAACACTTTAGGTTTAATAAAATCTAGCTGTTTTATAATATCTTCTACAATTTTTGGTTTCGCTGTAGCGGTTAAAGCAATAATATTAGTAGAGGGTTTTAACTCTCTCATTTTTATTATATTACTGTATGAAGGTCTAAAATCGTTCCCCCATTGAGAAATACAATGTGCTTCATCAACTGCTATTAAATTAACCTTCATTTGTCGTATACGATCTTGTACTAATTCTTGTTGCAAACGCTCAGGAGAGAGGTATAAAAATTTGTAATTACCGTAAATGCAATTGTCTAAAAGTGTATCCAATTCATCTTTAGAGATTCCACTAGTTATCGCTAAAGCTTTTATGCCTTTGTTGTTTAAGCTTTGTACTTGGTCTTTCATTAAAGCTATTAAAGGTGAAATGACAATACAAATCCCCTCTTTGATCAACGCAGGTATTTGAAAACAAATAGACTTCCCACCTCCAGTTGGCATTAAAGCAAATACATCTTCACCTTCTAAAACAGCGTTAATAACAGCTTCCTGATTAGCTCTAAATGAAGTGAACTTCCAATAACGCTCTAATATGTTTATAGGGTGAAAACTCACTATATGTTTAATGTGTTTAAAATAAAATTGGTGCGCTCTTCAATACTTCCAAAAGGGACTTCTATACTATTATATCCAAACCTTTTATAGGTGCTTGCTAAATGGTTATGAATTTTTACAGCCTCATCGTAAGTTTCTAATCTTTCATTATCAGTTTTATAAATAGCTTCCCATGGAGGAAGCAGAAAAACAGTTGAATACATATGCGTTTCACAAGCATTAGTAAATGCATCCCCATATTCCTGATTAAAATAATCCATATAAGCTAATACATCTGGAATACCACGATCAAAAAAACTTAATGCTTTATTTATAGCGCTAGCTTTATTAAACTGTGCAATACGTCCGTTTAGCAGTCGCATATTAAAATCTAAAGGATCATTTGCAAATGCTATTGGGTTAGAAACATGAGATGATGAATCTACACTTTTTTTTAGCTCCAAAGTTAAAGCTCTAATAACTTCATCAAAGCAATGGAAATTATGCTTTTTTAAAGCGCGAATCAATGACGTTTTTCCCGTTCCAGGCCCACCTGTGATAACAATTTTTTTTGGATTCAATATGAATTAATTTTGATTGTAAAATTCGGAATTTAATTGCTCTAAAAAAAATGGAAATGAAAGCTTATATTTGCAACTCAAAAAAAGACTATGAGCGCGACTCCAAACCAAGATGAATTCTATAAAAAACTTAAGACACAGTTGCTTGATACTGCACTGTGGCCTAGTGAATATTTATACAAGTTTATAGTGAAGACAAACGTATCTGAAATTAAGAAAATAGGTGGTCTTTTTAATAATATGGGTGCCGTAATTACCACCAAGGAGTCAAAAAATGGAAAATACACAAGCATTTCTATTAACGTTAGGATGAAAAACCCTGATGCTGTAATTTCAAAATATAAAGAAGTTGCTGAAAAGATTGATGGGGTTATAAGTTTGTAGGTTTTTTAAGCAACCATTTGGTGTTTTTTGCATCTGTAAAAGAAACATCCAAATGAAAAAGTATATCTTTCTATTCGTTTTAGTTATTATTAGTTTTAGTTGTGAATCTTCAGACGGTGATTCTACCACCGTGCCTTCTACAGATGGAACTTTCAGTGAGGCTGGTGGCGGTAGTGTGCCAGATCCAGGTAATGGAAATGGAAGTGGTACACCAGCCGGAAAAATTACCGCAGGTGAATGGAATGACCTTGAAAATTGGACATTTTGGAATGATTTAATTAATTCTCAAGATTATAGCGAACACATAGATAACTGGAGTTTTAATACCGCTAAAAGAATTGCAATACAGGCCTTAAAAACAGATCAAACACCTTTCAATAATGCTAAAGTATCTCTTTTTAAAAATGATGAATTACTCACTGTAACAAGAACAGATAATTTAGGAGAGGCAAATCTATTCGTTAATTTGTTTGATAATACAGGTGCTTCTATTGATATATCAGAATATAGCATTGTAATTAATGGTTCAGAAAAAGAGAATATTTTACTTTTTGAAGACGGTATTAATACATATACAGTAAATGAAAATGAAGCTGTAGAGGACAAGATAGAACTTGCTTTTATGGTAGATGCTACAGGCTCTATGTCTGACGAGCTTGAGTTTTTAAAAAACGATTTAACCGATGTTATTAGTAAGGTAAAAGCCGATAATGGCAATAGCGCTATTTATACCGCTACAGTGTTCTATAGAGATCATGGAGACGAATATGTAACAAAGCGTTCTGATTTTTCAGCATCAGTTGAGACAACCTCAAAATTCATAAATGAACAGTTTGCTGATGGAGGAGGTGATTATCCAGAGGCAGTTGATGAAGCATTATATGAAACCATTTATGATTTACAATGGAGTAGCAACTCTAAAACTAGAATAGCATTTTTACTACTCGATGCACCACCTCACGATAATACACAAGTTAAAGCTAATTTAGAAAAAGCTGTTAAGGCATCTATCGAAAAAGGCATCAAGCTTATTCCTATTGTTGCCAGTGGTATAGACAAAAATACTGAATTTTTAATGCGATATTTTGCCATTTCAACTAATGGGACTTACGTTTTTATAACAGATGATAGTGGTATTGGAAATGATCATCTAGAGCCAACCATTGGAGAATACGAAGTTGAGTTTTTAAATGATTTATTAGTACGCCTTATTGATAAATATGCTAAATAAATACTAACAATTTTTTGGTGTAGTGCGTTTTTTTGTATTTTGCGGTTTACTTCATAGAATTTTAACACTACACTTTTAATTTTGATTGATAATTTAGAATACAATACAGAACGGGAGCACTTAATTATCCCAGAATATGGTCGTCATCTTCAAAAAATGATAAACCATGCAAAAACAAGAGAGACTAAAGAAGAGCGAGAAAAATTAGCAAAAGCTATTATTTCGGTAATGGGTAATTTGCAACCACATTTACGCGATGTGCCAGATTTTCAACATAAGCTTTGGGATCAATTATTCATTATGTCTAATTTTGAATTAGATGTAGAATCTCCATACCCAAAACCTTCAAAAGAAGTTCTTTCTGAACGGCCAGATCCATTAAGATACCCGCAAAACCATCCTAAATATCGGTTTTATGGCAACAACATTAAAACAATGATTGATGTTGCTAATACTTGGGAAGATGGAGAATTAAAAGAGGCATTACTTTACACTATTGCCAACCATATGAAAAAGTGTTTCCTAAATTGGAATAAAGATACGGTAGAAGATGTTGTGATTTTTGATCACCTTTATGAACTTTCTAATGGTAAAATTGATTTGAGAAATTCTGAGGAGGATTTATCAGATTCTAGCAGTTTAATGCGTTCTAAAGGAAAACACAATACCAATAAAAAGAAAAAAGGTTCTAACCATCGTTCTAGAAAACGCCACTAAATTTATTCATGGGAACATTTAAAATTGAAGGAGGTCACCAACTAAAAGGAAGCATACAACCTCAAGGTGCAAAAAATGAAGCACTACAAATTCTTTGCGCTGTTTTGCTTACACCAGAGAAAGTTACCATTACTAACATTCCTGATATAATTGATGTAAATAAACTTATAAGCTTATTGAAAAAATTAGGTGTTAAGGTTGAAAAACTATCAAAAGGCACTTATACGTTTCAAGCAGATAATGTAGATTTAGAATATTTAGAATCTGATCAGTTTAAAATAGATGGTCGTGGATTAAGAGGTTCTATAATGATTGTAGGCCCTTTGTTAGCACGATTTGGAAGAGGATACATTCCAAAACCTGGAGGTGATAAAATTGGGCGTAGACGGTTAGATACTCATTTTGAAGGGTTAATAAAGCTTGGTGCCAAGTTTGGCTACAGCAAGGAAGATCAATTTTACGGAGTAGAAGCAGAAAAGCTCAAGGGAACTTATATGTTGCTTGAAGAGGCCTCTGTGACCGGTACTGCAAATATTGTTATGGCTGCAGTACTAGCAGAAGGGCAAACTACAATTTATAATGCTGCCTGCGAACCTTATTTACAGCAATTATGTAAGATGCTCAATAGAATGGGAGCTAAAATTAGTGGTGTTGGCTCAAATATGTTAATTATTGATGGTGTTGATAATTTAGGCGGAACGGATCATAAGATGCTGCCTGATATGATTGAAATTGGAAGTTGGATTGGTTTGGCAGCTATGACAAAAAGTGAGTTGACTATTAAAAATGTTAGCTGGAACGATTTAGGACTCATCCCGAATGTATTTAGAAAATTAGGAATTACAGTTGAAAAGCAAGGAGATGATATTCATATTCCTGCGCATACCGATGGTTATGAAATCCAAAGTTTCATTGATGGTTCTATTTTAACCATTTCTGATGCACCATGGCCTGGATTTACACCAGATTTATTAAGTATTATTTTAGTGGTTGCTACACAGGCAAGAGGTAGTGTTTTAATACATCAAAAGATGTTTGAAAGTCGATTATTCTTCGTGGATAAGTTGATAGACATGGGAGCGAAAATTATCTTATGTGACCCTCATAGAGCCACTGTTATTGGTCATGACTTTAAATCAACTTTAAAAGCAACAACAATGACATCCCCAGATATTAGAGCGGGTGTGTCACTTTTAATTGCTGCTTTATCAGCTAAAGGGACATCTACAATACAAAATATCGAACAGATTGATCGTGGTTATGAAAATATTGATGATCGATTAAAAGCCATAGGAGCTAAGATAGAACGCGTTTAATTGGTTTTAATGAGTTTACTTCTCCACATTTTACTACAAAACAATTGGTGATGGAAACTAAGAAAGAACGCATAGTATTGCTAGATGTATTAAGAGGTCTTGCTATATCTGGTATTCTCATTATTCATCATATAGAACATTTTGACTTTTACAAAAGACCAGACTACAAGTTAGATTGGTTAGTTAAAACAGACCAATGGGTTTGGGATAAAGTTTTTATGTTGGTCTCTGGTAAAGCATTTGCAATGTTTTCGTTGTTGTTTGGAGTTAGCTTTTGGATTATACATGAAAATAGAAAGGTAAGAGGAGAAACCTATATATTAAGGCACTTTTGGAGAATGTTTTTACTTCTGCTCATAGGTGCGTTTCATGTCATATTTTTTAGAGGAGACATTTTAGCTATGTATGCCATTATAGCTTTGCCTCTTATTATCACACCTTACATAAATAAAAAGGCAGTATTGCTGATTTCAATTATTTTGCTATTAAATCCTATTGGCTTATATACCATTGCAGCTTATGTTTTTGGTTTTAAGCCTTACGATTTCAATCTTGGGTATCCACAATTTGATGTTTATAGCATACTTTCAGAAGGTAGTTTTATAGATGTATTAAAAATGAATTTCACCGAAGGTTATCAAAGTACTTTGGTTTGGAGTTGGAACGTAGGGCGGTTTTTTACAATTCCAGGCTTGTTCTTTTTAGGTATTTATTTTAGAAGAATTAAAGCAATAACCCAAAAGCCTATACAATTCTGGTATAGGTTTATAACGTTTAGCTTTTTAGGATGGATTGTTTTTAATTTTATAGACATGGTTTGGATAGAGCACTTCGTTGACAACAATAGTCAAAGAGGATTAAGAAGTGCGGTTGCGGTGTATTCAAAACTCTGCATTATGTTTTCTGTATTGTCATTAATCATTATTATTTGGAAACATAATAATGGTAAGGTATGGATTTCTAGATTTGCTGATTTTGGTAGAATGGGATTAACCAATTATGTGCTTATGTCCGTTATTGGAGCAGTGCTTTACTATGGTTGGGGTTTAGCGCTTTATAAGTATTGTGGTGCTCTGTTAACACTGTGTATAGCAATTGTTATTTTAATTATTCAAATGAAATTCTCATCTTGGTGGTTAAAAAAGTATGGGCAAGGACCTCTAGAACGTATTTGGCGTAAATTTACCTGGATGAAATTTTAATCAATTTATATCTAGCTTATTAACAAATTTAAATTTTATAAATCATGAAAAAATCAATACTTCTTATAGCTGTTCTTTTTACAGTGCTATTTACATCATGTAAGAAGGAAAAGGATAGTCAAAAGGAAACAGAAATTACTGAGATTGAGACTCCTAATCCTCGTTTAGAATTAATTTGGGAAACAGATTCGTTACTTACCACATGTGAGGCTGTTTTATACGATGAATCATCACAAACAATTTATGTAGCAAATGTAAATAATGCGCCCTGGGATAAAGATGGTAATGGATTTATTTCTACAATAAATACCAAAGGAGAAATATTAGAGCCAAAGTGGTTTTATAAAGGTTTAAACGGGCCAAAAGGTATGGGTATTTTAAATGGAAAGCTTTATGTTAACGATATTGATAGAGTACTTGAAATTGATATAGCTACTAAAAATGTATCAAATAGGTATTCAGTTGGTGGAATGCCGCAACTAAATGATATTACAGTTTCAGATAGTGCTGTATATGTTTCTGGTTCAAATTCTGATGCTATTTATAAGATAAAAGACAGTAAAATCAGTGAAGTTGCTCAGGATAGTTTAGGTAGATTGAATGGTTTATTACATCAAAAAGAAGGTATTTATTACGCAGCTTCAGCGTCTCATACCTTTGGAATTTATGATAAGAAAGATAAATCGTTTAAAACATTAACTGAAGGTATCGGACATGGTGATGGTATCGTAAGACTAGAAAACGGCGATTTTATTGTAACTAGTTGGCAAGGAGAAATATTTTATATCAGTAGCAAAGATTGGAGTAAAACACAGCTTTTAGATACCAGAGACAAAAAGATAAATGCAGCAGATATTGATTATATCCCAGCTACGCAAACCTTACTAGTGCCAACATTTTTCCATAATCGAGTAATGGCCTATAAAGTCATAATAAATTAAATATAAATAACATATCTTTGTGTTTTAAGGTTTAGCATAACGCTAAATAATTAGGAATCATGTGAAAATCATGAGCTGTCGCGCAACTGTAAGTAGTTTATAATACTACAAGCCAGATACTAGCCTTTTAAAATTGATAATTAAGCTTTCGCGATAAAAAGCTAAGTCAAGAATGTATACCTTAGTTTTAAGGCTACTTTCATGTAGATACATGCTTGCTTCTTTTTATCTCGATTTAAAAACTTAGAAGCAAATGAAAACAAGCAAATTACAAAGAGGTCCACTTTTATGTTGGGATATTTATGCCACGTATTTAGTGCAGCAAGCTAAAAATTTCAATAGGCAATTAGAATTAGATATTTTAAAATCTTTCAAATATGAATATAGATGGGAGGTGGATTTTGATGTGCTTATTGAAAATAAAAATTATGATGCTTTAGTATTGACTAATGCCAATCAAGAAATTTGTTGGGTGAACAAAGGGTTTAGGAAAATGACAGGCTACTCAGAAAGTTTTGCAAAAGGTAAAACCCCTAATTTTTTACAAGGAGAAGCAACATCAAAAATAAAAATAAACAGAATAAGAGAACATATAAAACGTGGTGTTGAAGTAAAAGAATGTGTTGTTAATTACCGAAAAAATGGAGAGATTTATAATTGCGAAATCCATATTCTCCCACTAAAAGATCGTCATCAAAAGATAACACATCTTTTAGCGTTAGAGAATGTAGTGAGACACTAATTTTTATTTGATAGGAATATAAAACTCAGTTTTTAATTTTTCTTCAGTGACACGTTCTGGATTACTAATGTAGCGCTCGCGAACATGTTCGTCCCTGAGTTCGTAATCGGTATTTAAGAGCCATTCGTTAAAAATGTAATCATACACTTCTGCAAAGTATTTATAAGAACCCTGATATAGAAATACGGCAAATTTACCACCTTTCAGGGTTTTAACACCAATGTCACCAGTAGGTTTTGCATCTTTATGAATAATCAAGCAAGCATCATATCTAATTTTAGCTTCGTCTGTTACTTTTGGGTCGTCGTAGGGTAAACCAAAATGTTGGATGCCTTTTGTAAATAGTTGTTGGGCTTTTATTTGACTCCATAACTTTTTCCAAGCACTTTGGTAGTCTAAGGTTTGGTAAGCCCCTTGCATACGATAGTATAGGCATTGTTGATCTTCAATAGTCTGAATTTTAGGCTTTTTTATGTTTAATGTAATTTCCACGATGTTCGTTTTTTTAAGAGTGAATAATTTATCTTTTCGATACACTATAGGGGAGATTCCAAAATGCGCTTTAAAAGCTTTTGAAAATGAAGAGGGCGTTTCAAACCCTACGTCATAGGCAATAACTTCCATTTTTGCATCAGAATAGCGAACCATTTTTGCAGCTTGTTCTAGTCGCGTTCTAGAAATGTATGCGCCAATAGGTTCTCCCAACAATGCTCTGCTAATACGATGAAAATGAAATGGAGAAACATTCGAGAGCTCAGCCAGCGTTTTTAAATCAATTTTAACTTCCAAATTATTGTTAATATATTCAATAATTATATTTAGTTTTTCTTGATAAAACGCGTTGTTACCTTGTTTCTTAGTCATTACTTCGTATTAATACCACAAATGTATTTAGTAACTAATATAATTACTTTTCCAATCTTGCGAAATGCAATTAATTTCCAGATTTGTTGATATATTCTGTAACTTACCATAGATTCTGTCGTCTTGTTTTTAAATATGTGAATTATGTAAAAAAAGTGTAAAAGTTCATAATTGCATTGTTACTTAAGTAAATGAAACTCTATGTTTGTTTACTTATAGTAATATTTAATCTTTATAAAAATCAATCAAAAACTATCACCTTATGACATCAATTTCAAGAGTTTTATTATCAAAAACGAGTTTGTTTTGCATATCTCTGTTACTGTTATGCAACGTAGCCTTTTCACAATCTAAAGTAGAGCAAATAGATGAGCTTATTGGTAAATATGCAGAATATGGAAAATTTAACGGTTCAGTGTTGGTAGCAGACCAAGGTAAAGTTATTTATAAAAAGGGTTTTGGAATGGCAAATATGGAATGGGATATTCCAAATGCACCTGACACGAAACATCGTTTAGGCTCTATTACCAAACAATTTACAGGGATGTTGATTTTGCAGTTAGTTGCTGATGGTAAATTAGATTTACAGGCACCAATAACCAAATATGTTCCTGATTATCCAAAAGCAACAGGTGATAAAATTACTACACATCATTTATTAACACATACTTCTGGAATCCCAAACTACACGTCGTTTCCAAGATTTTTTCAAGATGAAAGCCGTAACCCTTATACACCAGATGAATTTGTAAAAAAGTTTGCAGATAAGGATTTAGATTTTGAACCAGGAGAGCGTTTTAGTTACAGTAATTCAGGATATTTTTTACTAGGAGTTATTGTTGAAAAACTATCTGGTAAAACCTATGAAGAGATGCTTCATGAGAAAATTTTTAAACCATTACAGATGAATGATTCTGGCTATGATAATCACGCCGATATTTTAAAAAATAGAGCTACAGGTTATGAAAAGCAAGGTAATGGTTATATGAATTCTAACTATTTAGATATGTCTATTCCATATGCAGCAGGCTCATTATATTCAACAGCCGAAGATTTATACAAATGGGATCAGGCATTATACACCAACAAATTACTGTCTCAAAAATATATCGACTTATATTTTAAGCCACAAATACCCGCGTTTGGTAACAGCCATTATGCCTATGGATGGGGCGTTGGTTACAATAAAATAGGAAAATCAAAAGATAGTATTTATACCATAGGTCATGGTGGTGGTATCAATGGGTTTAACACCAATATTTCCAGAGCTACTTCAGATAAATCTTTGGTAGTGTTACTAAGTAATGCAGGCGGAGCACCGTTGAATAATATGACACGAGCCATTAGAGGTATTCTACATGGTAAAGCTTATGATATGCCCAAAAAGTCGGTGGCAAATGAGCTTTTTGATGTTATTACAGATAAAGGTATTACTGCTGGATTGGACCGTTATAAAGCGATTAAGGATGCTGAAGCCTATAATTTGAATGAAAGAGAAATGAATACTGTCGGCTATCAATTGATGGGTGCAGAAAAAGTAGCAGAAGCGGCTGAAGTATTTAAACTGAATACAGAAGCCTTTCCAAAATCATCAAATGTATATGACAGTTATGGAGAAGCATTGATGAAATTAGGAAAGAATGATTTAGCTATTGAGAATTATAGAAAATCGGTAGAATTAAACCCGAATAATCATCCAGGTATTGAAGCCTTAAAAAAATTAGGAGCGGATGTAAGTGATTTAGTAAAAGAAGTTGTTGTAGCTGATGAAATTTTAGAAACTTATGTTGGTACATATGAATTGATGCCAGGTTTTATGCTTACTGTAACAAGAGAAGGTAGCCAGTTAAAAACACAAGCCACAGGACAACCCGTATTTGACATATTCCCAAAATCTGAAAACGAGTTTTATTTAAAAGTAGTTGAAGCCCAATTACAATTTAATAAAAATGAAGCAGGAGAAGTAGATAGTGTAACATTGTTTCAAGGTGGGCGTGAAATTACTGGTAAACGGGTAGAGGAATAATAGATACTTTTTTAAACTGATGTGAGCACTTTCCTTTTGGAGAGTGCTTTTTTATTAGTAAAAGAATTTATCAAAACGGCACTATATCTAAATAGTGTCCTTTACAGAAAGATGCGATATACTAAAAGATATATAGGATAGTTTATGCCTTGCAAAAGATTTATAAATAAAAATGAGTGTACAATAACGTATTAAATTAATTGATAGTTATTTGCCTATTTACGAAAGTTCACGAGGACTTTCTTTTTGTGTTTTATTTGCTAAATTTAATGTTTTAACACGCAACTAGTTTTATACAAGACCGTTTACGAAAAGCAAAAAAAAGAAAATGAACGAAATCAGAAAGTTTATTGATACTATATCTCCAATGAATGATTCTGATTGGGCATTTTTCGCTTCAAAACTACAAGAAGTAAGACTTGAAAAAAATACTACAATATCAAAAATTGGTAAAATTGAAAATTATTTGTCCTTTATTTCAAAAGGGATAGTAAGACTTTATATCCCAAAAGAAGAATCTGACTTAACTTTCGGTTTTGTATTTGATAATGAGTTTGTTACTGCCTATGATTCTTTTTTGACACAAAGTCCATCCGACTACCAAATTGAAACATTGACTGAAACATTCTTATGGAAAATTTCGATTGAAGATTTGCAAGAAGTCTATAACAAAACAAATAATGGAAATATTATTGGGAGGAAAATGGCTGAAAAAATGTTTCTTATAAAGTCAAAAAGAGAACTTTCTTTGTTAAATAAAACAGCTGAAGAACGCTATTTAGACTTATTCTCTAGCAGACCAAAATTGTTACAACAAATTCCATTAAAATATATCGCATCATATATTGGAATTACGCCACAAGCTTTAAGTAGGATACGTAAACGAATTACTTAACTTAGGTTCATTGTCAGCTCAAAAATCATTTATGAACTTTGTAAATGAATTAAAAACGATAATATGAAACCATTAATAGTACTTTTATCAAGTTTTGTGATTGCCATTTTCGTGGTGAAAATTTTTAAAAAGGAATATGATTTTGCTTCATCTGCAAGAATAGCAATGTCAATAATGTTATGCTTTACAGCAATTGGGCATTTCGTATTTACCAAAGGAATGTCTATGATGATACCTCAATTTATTCCATTCAAAACAAGCTTTGTTTATCTCACAGGGCTTTTTGAAATTCTTTTAGCAGTTGGTTTGATTATCCCTAAATTAAAAGTCATTAGTGGATGGACTTTAATTATTTTTCTATTATTGATGTTGCCAACGAATATTTATGCCTCGATTCATAATATAAATTATCAAAAAGGAACATTTGATGGACATGGCCTTTCTTATCTATGGTTTAGAATTCCATTGCAATTTCTATTTATGGTTTGGACTTATGTTAGCTCAATTCGAATTCTGTAAAGAAAAACGAGTGGCCAACACCGTGTATAATTAGTTACTTAGTTCTAGTCTACTTAGAAATTCCTTCAGAATTTCCGATGGTTCGTTCCTTTTTGCTAAATTAGTTACTTTAAGCACGCAACTAAATCCTACAGAAAACCGTTGCCGACAATTTTCTTAAATGCAAAGATTATTAATTTAACCAATATGAAAAAAATACTAATCATTCTTTTTTCGGCCTTTATGACTTCACTTACATTTGGACAAGAAAAACGAGTTGTATCAATAATTGATTCAACCAAAACACCTGAATTAGTCTTAATACAAGAATTTACTGTAAAATCACCAATCGATTCGGTATGGAATGCATATACCACAAAAAAAGGATGGGAAAATTGGGCCGTACCACTTGCTGAAGTTGATTTAAAAGTTGGTGGGACTATCAAAACTAACTATAATAAAGACGGACAAATTGGAGATAGCACTACAATAGTAACACATATCATAAATTATGTTCCGAAAAGGCTTTTAACAATACAAGCGGAGATAACTGATAATTTTCCAGAATTTATGAAAGAAGATGCAAAAGACTTTTATAATGTTATTTATTTTGCTGAATTAAAAAATGGATACACAAATGTACAATCGTTTGGAATTGGATATAAAAACAATCCTAAATATCTTTCATTAATGAATTATTTTATACCAGCAAATGAAAAGACCTTGATGAATTTAATAGCTTACTTAGAAAAGGAATGAAAATATAAGGCAGCTTACATCAATTTATAACTGCAATTATTGCTGAATCGACTACCCTTCGATAAGTTCAAATATAGCTAGGAATCCACTCAGAATAGCTAAAGTCAGTGTTAAGCCTATAATTACATACTAAATAAATGAAAATAAGTCTATTCGTTAGAATTCTATTTTGCGCAGTACTTTTTTCGTGTGAAGAAAATAATGATAAAAGATTTATTTTCTTCCTTCATAATCGATTTTTAGAAACTCATGAGTTGAATGAAATGCATCCTGAATTTGGTCGAACTGAATACAAAGAGATTTTGACGGAATTTGAAAATAGCGGACTAAAAGTTATCAGCGAAAAAAGGAATGGAAATGTAAATGCTCGCGAGTACGCAATCGGAGTTGTAAATCAAATTGACAGCTTAATCCAAGGTGGAACAGAACCGAATAAAATCACAATTGTTGGAACTTCGAAAGGTGGATATATTGCTCAATACGTTTCGACTATAGCAAAAAATCTTGATTTGAATTTTGTGTTCATCGCAAGTTTTAGGAATTCCGACATTCAAAATATTCCAGAAATTAATTATTGTGGAAACATATTAACAATTTACGAAAAATCAGATGTTTTTGGAGTTTCAGCAGTTGAGAGAAAGCACAACTCTACATGCATAATTAAGAACTTTAAAGAAATAGAATTAAATACAGGATTAAGGCATGGTTTTTTGTTTAAACCCTTAAAAGCGTGGATTACACCGACAATAAAATGGGCTAGTGGGAATTATAAAATGGATAAATAGTTTAATAAAAGAAACTACTAAAAATGAATTTAATGAATAACGCGTAATATGCTTTGCAAAAATTCTAAGGAGAAATTATTTTTTACTTTTGAATCTGGCAAAAAGAGTTTTTAATTCCAATGAGTACTAAACAACCAACCAAGAATATAGTAAAAACCGCATGGCATACATTTATGAGTAGTTCTGTATGGCGTTGGTTTCAGAAAGCTATTGTACTAATTATTTTCTCTTTAGTAGCAAATCATATAGCAGCAAGTGATAATTTTCTTGGTAATGAACCGTATAGATTCCCCATAGAAGGTTTTCTATCGTCTATTCTTTTATGTATTCTCATTGGTATCATAGCACATATTAATTTTAACTTCTATACGAATAAGTATTTCTCTAAAAAGGTAGAAACTGTTACTATCGCTAAGTTTATGGCTTCTACTCTTGGTTACGTTACAATCATGTATGTTCCTGTAAACATTATAATAAGTTTAATTTCAGATAGTCAGATAGAGTTCTATTATGTATTAATAGGTTTACTAATTACCTTATTATTGAGTTTTATTCTCATAGGGTTATGGTATGCGCAAGACCTATACAATTTATATCAGTTATCGATAAAAGATGCTGAAATTACTATTGAAAATGGTGCGAGAATCACAAAACTCACTTATGAAAATATTTTTTGCTTTTATAGCGAAAACAAAATTGTGTATACTGTTCAAAAAGATGGTAAAACTATTACCACCGATTTTACATTGAATGAGCTTGAAGAAAAAATAAACGATCAATTGTTTTTTAGAGCGAATCGGAAAATTATCATCCACAAAGATGCCGTAGACCAAATTGAAAAGATTGAAAATGGTAAGTTACGTATTCTGTTAAAGGCTTCCATTGAAAACGATACCATTGCTGAAATCAATATCAGCCGATACAAGCGAAAAGCATTTATGAATTGGTTTCAATAAAAGATGCCAAAAACTACCGACTATTCAGTTGTAAATTTACGACCATTCAGTAAAAACTTAAGTAATTAAAAGGGTTTTCAGAGATTTTGTTTATTATTTCGTTTTGAATTTAAACTCAAAAAAATGAACAACGTTAACTTAAAACAAATAGCAATTCCATTAATTACAACTGCAATCATTTGCTTTTTATGGTTTGGACCAATACGCATACCTTACGTAGTAAATATCATTATTTCTATATTAATCATTTTGGCAAATTATATAGAATACGATGGAAAACCATTTTCAGCACTTGGATTTCAACGTGAAAAATTTACGACCAAAAATATTTTCGTATTTGCGCCACTAGTTGCACTAGTACTTTTTGTTTTTTATGTTTTTGCATTGCTTCCAGGAATTACAAAACTCACAGGAGTTCCCATAGACTTTTCGAGTTTCGATGAATTGAAAGGAAATCTTCCTGCCTGTTTAATAGCTTTATTGATAGTGTGGGCATCTGCAGGGTTTGGAGAAGAAATTATCTTTCGCGGTTATTTTATGCGTCAATTTGTAAAATTCTTTGGAGAAAGTAAAGTGAGCATTGTACTTAATATTGTCTTACTTGCTTGTTTTTTTGGCTTTATGCATAGTTATCAAGGGATTACAGGACAATTGGTTGCAGGTATTATTGGTGCGCTCTTAGCTCTAATATTCTACTTGCGTAAATACGATTTGTGGTTTATTATTGCTGTACACGGTTTTTTTGATACCATTGCTTTAATTTGTGTTTACTTTGGTTTGGTATAACGGCCAATTAAGAATGCTTACCTCTGCTAACGCTTGTCTTTAGGCGAGAGCTGTCTTAAAACAAATGCTCTTTACAGATGAGCTCTAGCCCTTAAAAATTAAACAAATTCAGCAAAAATACTAGTTTTAAGACCTTGCCATTCTTCTTTTAAAATACCGTAGCAACACGTGTTTCTTCTAAAACCATCCATCAATACAACGTTTCTTCGTAGCAACCCTTCATATGTTCCACCAACTTTTTCTACAGCCTTACGAGAAGCAATGTTGCGTTCGTCTACACGAAACTCGACCTTTTCAAAATTCATGGTGTCGAAGGCATGTTGTAGCATTAGAAACTTCATGTTTGTGTTTAGTCCAGTGCCTTGAAAGCTTCTGCCTATCCAAGTTGCACCAATTTCTAGTACCTTATTACGCCAATTAATATTCATATATCTAGAGGTGCCAGCGTATACATTTGCTGTTTTGTCGAAGGCAATAAACGGTATAGCAGTGTTATTGTTTTGCCAATCTAGCGCCATTTCTACATAGGCTTTTAAGTCTTTTGGCGTGTCCACTTTACTGGGGGAATACTTTACAAGCTTGGGTTCTTTTCCTATTTCAATTAAATGATGGTAATTGTCTAGCGTTAGTGGCGACAATTTTACCCTTGTATTTTCTAAGGTAGTTGGCATTTCGTATTTTTACTCAATAATTAAGATGTAATAGTTTAAGGTTTATCTTTAGATTGTAATTGTTAGTACTGTTGGTTTAAGAATTACCCTTATACATTGTAAAAATATAAAAGATTTCTATGCAAATTTCGAAAGAAGAGATATTAAAGCGTGCTAATGCTATCACCAAGAATACCCTAATGGAAACATTAGAAATAGAGATGGTAGATTTTGGTGATGATTTTGTGGTGGGACGGATGCCTGTTAATGAAAGAGTGTATCAGCCTGATGGTGTGCTTCATGGTGGGGCCACAGTGGCTTTGGCTGAAACAACGGGGAGTTTTGCTGCTGAAATACTTTTAGACCTAAAATCGTTTTTTGTTAGAGGCATTGAAATAAGTGCAAATCATGTAAAGAGTGTAAAAGATGGCTATGTTTATGCAACTGCTAAATTTATTCATAAAGGAAGGACTACCCAATTATTTGAAATAAAAGTGACGGATGATGATGATAATTTGATTTCACATTGTAAACTGACTACTATTTCCTTACCAAGAAAAAAATAAGGCTTTGCAAGATTTTTTTAACCGCTTAAACAAGCAGTATTCCGATAATTTACCATTCGTTGTATACAGAAAACCTAATACTTCTGACTTAAAAGCGATACTTCAGAATGATGATGCCCTTCACATCACAAATGATTTTGAAGATGCTGGTTTTGTGTTTTCACCATTTGATGATGCATTAGATAGTGTACTATTACCTTTGTCGCATTCTGAATTGTTATCCACAACATATATTGCTGCTGACACTAAGGAAATACATAAGGATGATACTATAACTGTTTCTGAAGATGCTAAAGCTATTCACATAGATCTTGTTAAAAGAGGGGTAGAGGCCATTAAAAAAGGTGTATTACAAAAAGTAGTAGTATCTCGTAAAGAAGACATCAATATTGAAGATGTAGATATTTTTACCATATATAAAAAGCTATTGATGTCCTACAATTCAGCGTTTGTGTATTGTTGGTATCATCCAAAAGTAGGATTATGGTTAGGCGCAACACCTGAAACATTATTAAAAATTGAAGGGCGACATTTTTCTATAATGGCTTTGGCTGGTACACAAGATTATTTAGGTAGTTTGGATGTCTTGTGGCAATCTAAAGAATTGCAGGAGCAACAGTTTGTCACCGATTTTATTTTGAATAACATAGTATCTATTGTTGAAAATATTACCATTTCTGGTGTGGAAACGGTAAAAGCAGGTAACCTTTTGCACTTGCGTACTTTAATAAAAGGAGATTTGAACCTGCAAGATTTAGATTTAAAGCAGTTACTTAACAATCTGCATCCAACACCTGCCGTTTGCGGTTTGCCTAAAGCAAAAGCAAAGGCTTTTATATTAGAAAATGAAAACTATAATCGTGAATTCTACACAGGTTTTTTAGGTGAATTGAATTTTGATGTTCATGTAAAACCACGAACTGGACGACGTAATATTGAAAACAGAGCGTATACAGTACATAAAAAAAGTACACAACTTTATGTGAACTTACGTTGCATGCAAATAAAAGATAATAAAGCTCTTGTTTATGTTGGTGGCGGCATCACTGAAACCTCAAATCCAGAGCTTGAGTGGACTGAAACTGTGTCTAAATCTAAGGTTGTAAAAAAGGTGTTGTAGTGAAATACTTTTGTTTAGCATTTCCGTATTTTTGCAATAAGATTTATGCTAAATGATATATCCTAAAATTCCGCTTGCACAAACTGTAATTCAATTGTGCAAAGCGAAAAATATAAAACATATTATTATCTCTCCTGGTAGCCGCAACGCACCGTTAACTATAGGATTTACTAACGATGATTTTTTTACATGTTATAGCATAGTAGATGAACGCTGTGCTGCTTTTTTTGCTATGGGTATTGCCCAGCAAATAAAAGCGCCTACGGCTTTGGTATGTACCTCTGGTAGCGCGTTACTAAATTATTATCCAGCAGTAGCCGAAGCGTTTTACAGTGATATTCCGTTGGTGGTATTATCTGCAGATAGACCAAAGCATTTGATAGGTGTGGGAGACGGACAAACTATTAATCAAAAGAACGTTTACGACAATCATATTCTATATTCAGCAAATTTAAAGCTGGATTTAAAAGATGAAAAAAATATTCCAAGTCATGATGAATTGCCCATCATGAAGAACTTGGAAAACAAATTAGAGCGTTTTTTAGGATTGCAAAAGGATATACAAGCCTATAATGAAGAAGAGATCAACAAGGCCATCAATATATCTAAACTTAAAAATGGACCAGTTCATATAAATGTTCCTTTTGATGAGCCGCTTTATGAAATGGTTGAAGCGCTTTCGGTAAAACCTAAGAATGTTGAGGTTAATACTACTAAAAATAGTATTGATGCCTATGATTTGAAAGCATATATTGGTGATTGGAATTCTGCATCTAAAAAAATGATTTTGGTTGGTGTAAATCACCCAAATGAAATTGACCAGCAGTATCTTGAGGAATTAGTAAAAGATGACAGTGTTATTGTATTTACTGAAACAACTTCGAATTTACATCACAACAGTTTTTTTCCTAGTATCGATCAAATTATTGCGCCATTAACTGAGGAAGAACAAAAGCAATTACAGCCAGATATTTTGTTAACCTTTGGTGGTTTAA
The DNA here is from genome assembly GCA_947502975.1 of uncultured Flavobacteriaceae bacterium. GTDB lineage: Bacteria > Bacteroidota > Bacteroidia > Flavobacteriales > Flavobacteriaceae > Jejuia. The sequence goes on along the minus strand of CANNBV010000003.1, from coordinate 740,923 downwards.
TTGTTTCGAAAAAAATTAAAGCATTACTCAGAAAATTTAAGCCAAAAGCGCATTGGCATATAGACGAAAAGAAAGCAAATGATACGTTTTTTTGCTTGACAAATCATATTGAGGTAACGCCGCAACTATTTTTTGAATCGTTTTTGTCAAATATCACACATTATAAAAAGAGCGATTATAAATCATTGTGGCATCAAATAAAGAAACACCGCTTAGAAAGGCATAAACAGTATTTAAGCGACATTCCTTTTAGTGATTTTAAAGCTTTTGATGCCGTTTTGAAAGCTATACCAAATGATACGATATTGCAGGTGGGTAATAGTTCTGCAATTAGATACACACAGTTATTTAATATTAATAAAACATTAGAAGTGTATTGTAATCGAGGCACTAGTGGTATTGATGGTAGCACATCTACAGCAATTGGTTGCGCTGTGACGCATAAAAAAGTAACTACTTTTATTACGGGCGATTTGAGTTTCTTTTATGATAGTAATGCGCTTTGGAATAATTACATTCCCACTAATTTCAGAATTATTCTCATTAATAATGAAGGTGGCGGTATTTTTAGAATATTGCCGGGGCATAAAAACACAGAAAATTTCGATACCTATTTTGAGACACGACATCATTTAAATGCAGCACACTTGTGTAAGATGTTTGATTTTGAATATGTCTCAGCCACAAATCATGAAACGTTGAAAAACGAGCTAACACATTTTTATCGTACATCTTCTAAACCAAAGATTTTGGAAGTTTTTACTCCTCAAGACATTAATGACGAAATACTTTTAGAGTATTTTAACTTTATTAGATAATGTAATGTGACTTAACATAAGTTAATGTGTCTAAAAATTGATTATATTTAGTAAATTAATATTAACTTAAAAAACACCTTTTATCATGAGTAAACGTGACGAACTTATTGCAAAGTATGCTGCGGATTTAAAAGACAAATGTGGCGTTAATGCCGATATGGATTTGTTAACTAAAGTAACTATTGGTTGCGGCCCATCAATTTATAATGCTGATGCTTCTACAGTTTCTGGAAGTGATGCTTCTGAATTAGAGACTGTAAAAAACAACTTCTTAATTAAAAAATTAGGTTTAGGCGCTAGTGATGATTTAGATGGTGCTATTGCTTCGGTAATGGATACTTATGGAAAATCTAACCGTAATAAATACAGAGCCGTAGTTTATTATTTATTAACTAAGCACTTTGGAAAAGAGTCTGTTTATTAGTAGAAAAGACACTATAAATATTTAAGCGTTGCTATTGCAGCGCTTTTTTTTGCCCTAACTTTTACAGGTATGGTAGATGTTTGTAATTTATAACAGATGTTGGCAGGTGGTTGCGCAAGGGATTGAGCGGCATGTTTGAAATCCCCGACGCAGGAGGGATTGAGTAGTGAAAGCCCGACCCTTTTGGGTTGCGCCATAATAATAAAGTGTTACCTTTGCCCACTATGGAATTAGGACAAATAAATACCTTAGAAATACTTCGTGAAACAGACCATGGTGTGTATTTAATTGATACAAATGATGAGGAAGTATTGTTACCCAATAGATATGTGCCCTCTGAATTCAAGATTTGGGATAAAATTGATGTTTTTGTATATCTAGATAATGAAGAACGCCTAGTCGCTACTACAGATATACCTTATATTAAGCGTGATGAATTTGCTTTATTAAGATGTAATCAGGTTAATGAGTTTGGTGCTTTTTTAGATTGGGGATTAGTAAAGGAACTATTTTGCCCATTTAGGGAACAGGCCTTTAAAATGAAACCTGGTGGTTGGTATTTGGTGCATTGTTATTTAGATGAAAAAACGGAGCGTTTAGTAGCTTCAAGCAAAACCAATCGGTTTTTAGATAATAAAACGCTAACGGTTGAACAGTTTGAAGAGGTAGACTTAATAGTATCTCACCCATCGGATATTGGCTGGAATGTCATTGTCAACAAAAAGCACATAGGGTTAATTTACAAGGATAATATTTTTAAAGATATTAGTGTAGGCGATAGATTAAAAGGTGTTGTTAAAAAAGTAAGACCAGGTAACAAGCTTGATATCTCCTTAGAGAAAATAGGTTACAGAAATATAGAACCTAATGCACAACGCATTCTACAAGAGTTAGAGGATAATAGTGGATTTATAAATCTTACAGATAAATCGAATCCTGAAGACATAAAAGCGCAACTTCAAATGAGTAAAAAAAGCTTTAAAAAAGCAGTAGGGAACTTATATAAGCAAAAGCAAATTGAAATTAAACCAGATGGTACTTACTTACTTAGGTAATAAAAACAACGTATACAAAGACAAAAAAGTTGAACCATAGGTTCAACTTTTTTGTCTTATATTAAATAATACTTTAACTGCTTTTTTGATTTAGTGAAAATAATTCGCTGTTTTTGACTTTATTATATACATGATTAATGGCATCATAAATTGTGTCATGATCTACTTTCTCAGATAGACAAAAATCATTTTCAATAACAGCATTCATTTTGGAAGCAAGGTCATGTCCAACTACACCATAAGATTTTAGATTCTTTATGTTCTCTCTATATTTTTGTGTGTCTAGAAGGTCTACTGAATAGGAGTTAACTCTATTGGCAATTACTCCAAAAGGCCTGGTTTCTCCAAAATAAGACTTTAATTCATTTAGAATTAAAGATGCATTTTTCATACTAAAATGTATGCCTTCATTTAATTCTACAACGGCAATATGATTGAAAAAGAAGATATTACCTAATTTGTTTTGAACAAACTCAACGATTTGATTTGATAAATCAGATTCGATTATTTTCATTTTTTTGCAATTTTTTATCTAGTTGCGCTAGATGGGTTAAAATTATTTGGTATTATTTTTTGGTCTGAATATTAGACACATAATTATGAATTTAAGTCACATTTTTTTCTTAAAACAAGCCGGCAAATATACTATGCCTGCATAACAATTAAAAGTTAAAATGCTATAAATCAAATTTTTATGTATGTCTGAAGTAATTTTTATAAATGTTATAAAATATTGTTTTTTTAACCTTATATGTTGTGGTTTTATAGTTATATATTTCATTTTATTGTGGATTTGTAAATGCGAAAATGTTAAGGTGACTCTATATTATTATAAAATAGATTTTAGCTATGTCAAAAAAACACATCTTTAAATTAGTTATTTTTGCCAAATGATATTAAAAGATACCATTGTGGCTTTAGCGACACCATCGGGTGCAGGCGCCATAGCTATCATCCGTTTATCAGGAGGTGAAGCTATTTCTATTGCAGAACAGCAGTTTAAATCTGTCTCTGGAAAGCATTTAAGTAAGCAAAACACACATACAATTCATTTAGGGCACATTGTAGACGATAGTATTACTTTAGATGAAGTTTTAATATCAGTCTTTAAGAATCCCAATTCGTATACTGGTGAGGATGTAGTAGAAATTTCATGTCATGGTTCTAATTATATACAACAAGAAATTATTCAATTATTTTTGAGAAAAGGTTGTAGAATGGCAAATGCTGGGGAATTCACACTAAGAGCCTTTTTAAATGGTAAATTAGATTTAAGTCAAGCTGAAGCTGTAGCCGATTTAATAGCTAGTGATAATGCGGCATCGCATCAAATCGCTATGCAACAAATGCGTGGCGGTTTTTCTTCAGAAATAGCAAAACTTAGAGAAGAGCTTTTAAATTTTGCATCATTAATTGAGTTAGAATTAGATTTTGCAGAAGAGGATGTGGAATTTGCTGATAGAACTCAGTTTAAGGCGCTAATTGAACGTATCAATTTTGTATTAAAACGTCTCATAGATTCGTTTGCTGTCGGTAATGTGATTAAAAATGGTATTCCTGTTACAATAGTTGGAGAACCTAATGTTGGTAAGTCTACATTATTAAATGCTTTATTAAATGAAGAACGTGCCATTGTCTCTGACATTGCTGGCACCACAAGAGATACTATTGAAGATGAAATTACAATAGGCGGTATAGGTTTTAGATTTATTGATACTGCTGGAATTAGAGAAACGGAAGATGTAGTTGAAAGTATAGGAATTAGAAAAACATTTGAAAAGATAGATCAAGCACAAGTTGTAGTGTATTTATTTGATGCTACTGATTTTGAAACTGAAAGTTCAAGATTTAAAGTCGAAATAGAGAAAATTAGGAATAAGTATCCTCAGAAGCCCTTATTGATTATTGCTAATAAAGTTGATAAACTAAACGATGCATCTTCGGTAAAGATTAAAGAAGAATTTAACGATATTAAACTTTTATCTGCTAAAAAAGGAGTAGGAGTAGAGGATTTAAAAGAAACACTACTAAGTTTTGTGAATACTGGAAGTCTTCGAAATAATGATACAATTGTCACCAATTCTCGCCACTATGATGCTTTACTAAAATCTTTTGAAGAGATTCAAAAAGTAAAGGAAGGCTTAGAAACAAATTTATCGGGAGATTTGTTAGCTATCGATATTCGTCAAGCTTTATATCACTTTGGAGAAATCACTGGAGAAATTACTAATGATGATTTGTTAGGAAATATATTTGCTAATTTTTGTATTGGAAAGTAACTAGTACAAACTATACTCAAAATAGTATTCACTCTTTTGGTTTCAAGTCAACCATTTAACTTTTGTCAATCTGTATAAGTTTTTACTTAAGATTAGTTTTTAAGATTTCATTACCCTTTCACATGTATAAGTACTACCTCGTATAAGTTAAGTACTGCCTCTTATTTAATACTATGACTCGTTCCTGTATGTTTGTTTAGCATAATTTTAAGGTATACTCATATGGGATTACGAATATTTGATTTAAAAACAAAAGTGGTATTTGTGTCTTTGTTTATGCTTCAATATGTTTCCACAGATGCTCAAGAATCTTCAGTAAAGTTAAAGGTCCAAACGTTAAAAAAAGATATTGCCAAAGCTAAGAACTATGAAAAACTTGAGTTATTAGATAGTTTACATACGCTTGTTTTGGATAAGCCAGAATATCAATATGATTCAATAGCGAGGAAAGCAATAACTTATGCTATGGAGCTAGACTCTATTAATCTAGCTGGACAATATATGTCTGACCTTGTTTTTTACTACGCAAATAGTTCTGAAACACCAGAAAAAGGTATGCTGCTATTTAAAGAGTTTGAAGAATTAAACCTGCAAATAAAAGATAATATATTGCTAGCTAAATTGTATATGAATGGAGGCGATAGTTATTTTTTTTCGGGGGAGCTCAAAGAATCTATATCGCTGTATAATAAGTCAGAAATATGGGCTTTAAAAGCAAAAGATAGTGCACTATATGCTCGAGCAAGAACTTATAAAGCAGGAGCTATTGTAGACATGGGTAATTATGCAATTGGATCACAATTACTTTCTGAAGTAGTAAAAATTTTAACAGTTAAAAAAGACACTTCGGGTTTACTCATTGCCCGAAATACCTTAGCGACACTTTACAGTAAAATGGGTTTTTTTGAAAACGCTAAAAAAGAACGTGATGAAGTTATTGCTTTATCAGTTTTAGCAAAAGATTATAATAGTCTACAGTCTAATTTACATAATGCTTCAATAGATGCCGATAAAATTGGAGATCAGAAATCACGTATAGCTTATCTCAAAGAAGCTTATGCATATGGTTTTAAATCTAACGAAGGCTTCTCTCTTAAGCCTATAATCAGTTATAATCTCTTAAGAGCTTATGCCGATAATGATAGTTTGGTTAAAGCTAAAACATACTATGAAAATATTCAGAGAACATACGGAACTAGAATTCCAATACCTTATGAAAGTACTTATAGATCTGCTTTAGCAGATTATTATATAGCAACGCATGATTATAGAAAGGCTTTGCCAGAAGCCCAAAAAGCTTTAAATATGTTCTTGGATGCTAATTTGGCTGAAGAAGTTTTTGAGTCCTACAATAGGTTAGCAAAAATATATAAAAAGTGCAATGATTATAAAAATGCTTATGCTTACACAACTAAGTATAATCATTATAGAGATTCTGTTAATAGCCTAAAAAAAGCTAGAACACTGTCTTATTATCAAACACTATATGAAATGGAGAAACGCGATTTTAAAATAGCAGAACAAGCTTCACAAATATCTTTATTAGATGCTGAAAATAAGATAAACAAACAATGGATGTTATTTGGGGGTACTGGTTTATTATTATTATTTTTAATCATCTATTTATTACGTTCAAGAAAATTTATAGCTTATAAGAAAGAACTACAAGAAAATTTTTCTCAAGATTTGTTACATGAACAAGAAAAAGAGCGTGTTCATTTAGCAAGGGAATTGCATGATAGTGTAGGTCAAAAATTAATGTTATTATCAAAAACTATTAAAAATACAGTACATACTAATGCAAAGCATTTGGTTGATACAACTTTAGAAGAGATACGTCAAATTTCCAGAGGACTGCACCCTTCTAATTTAGAACGCTTAGGATTGACTATGGCCATAAATGCTATGATATATGAAATAAATTCTAATACAGATTTATTTTTTTCTGAGGATGTAGATAATATTGATGGATTGTTATCTAGAACTTCAGAATTGCACTTTTACAGAATTATTCAAGAAACTTTAAACAATATTGTAAAGCATTCAGAAGCTAAAGCTGTAAAAATTAATATTAAAAAAGTATCTGAAACTATCGAGATGTTTATTAGAGATAACGGAAAAGGTTTTAGTTTTGATAAAAATCACAGCTATAAGATGAGTTTAGGGATGAAAACCATTGAAGAGCGTGCAAAAATTATCAATACCAATTTGAATATAGAAAGTTATCTAGGAAAAGGCACGGTAATAACATTAAGTATACCTTTGAAAAATGAATAAAATAGCGCATTTAAGTATATTGTTTATTACAAGTATGTATTTGCTAATACCTACTTTAACGTATTCGCAAGAAGCACTTACCAATCAAGTTAAAGAACTAAAAATTAAAATTTCTGAGTTAGAAGGTGGATCAAAGCTAAAACTTATGGATAGCTTATCTCGCTTAATTAATTATACTAATAACCCTAAATTAAAAGCAGACTCAATTATTAGAGCTACTATAGAGTATGCTTATAAAATGGACTCTCTTGAAATTGCTGTTGCTCGAACATCATCTTTAATCTTTTATTATGCAAATAGAGTTAATAAACCAAAAGAAGGAATAAACGTTTTTAATGATTTTAAAAAGAAAAAGTTAAATATAAGTGATAACGATATACTTGCAAGATTATATACGAATGCAGGAGATGCTTATTTTTTTTCAGGAACTATAAAAGAATCTATTCCAATATATGATGAAGCTGAAGCATATGCTTTAAAAGATAATGACAGCATATTATATGCTGAAGCAAGAACATATAAAGCATCTGCGTTTGTAGATATGGGAGATTATGCTACTGGGTCACAATTACTTTCAGAAACAGCTAAAATATTTACTATTTTAAAAGATACTACCCGTTTGATAGGTGCAAGAAATACATTAGCAGTAGTATATAGTAAAATGGGATTTTATGAAGAAGCTAAGAAAGAGCGTGCCGAAGTTATTCAGATTAGCAAATCACAAAGAGATTACAGAGCTTTAATTCCTAATTTATTTAATGCTGCAATTGACGCTAATAAAAATGGTGATCAAGTATTGAGGCTTAAGTATTTAAATGAATGTTATTATTACAATACGCCAGATGAGTCTACAACACCACGTACAAAACTATCATCAATAATATCTTACGCTCTTTTGAGTGCTTATTCAGAGAATGATAGCTTAGTTAAAGCTCAACAATTTTTTAATAAAATTCAGAATAAATTTTCAAACAACAAACCTGTTCCCTTTGAATACGCATACAGGTCGTCTTTAGCAGATTATTTTATTGCTGTTGGAAATTATAAAAACGCATTAACTAATGCGCAAATGGCTTTAGACATTCATTTGAGTACTAACAATACCGAAGGGATTTATGAGTCTTATGATAAATTAACTAAAATCTACAGCGGACTTAATGATTTTGAAAAGGCTTTTACATATACTTCAAAATATAATAGATTTAAAGACTCTATTAACAGTATTCAAAAATCCAGAGCACTATCTTACTACCAAACCTTATATGAAACCGAAAAACGCGATTTTAAAATAGCAGATCAAGCTTCGCAAATAGCTTTATTAGATGCTGAAAATAAAATAAACAGACAATGGATGTTATTTGGAGGTGCTGGTTTATTGTTAGGTTTTTTAATCATTTATTTAATACGATCAAGAAGATTTATAGCTTCAAAGCAAGAATTACAAGAAAAATTCTCTCAAGATTTACTTAATGAACAAGAGAAAGAACGTTCTCGTTTAGCTAGAGATTTACATGATAGTGTAGGTCAAAAATTAATGTTGCTTTCAAAAACAACTCAAAAACTGGGAGATGAAAATGCAGAGAAGTTAGCAACCAATACCTTAGAGGAAGTCCGCAGTATCTCAAGAGGCTTACATCCTTCAAACCTTGAGCGCCTTGGATTAACTGAAGCTATTAATGCATTGATTTATGATATTAATGCCAATACCGATTTGTTTTTTACAGATGAGATTGATAATATCGACAATGCATTATCTAAAGAATCAGAATTACACTTATATCGAATAATTCAAGAAACTCTAAATAATATTATAAAGCATTCAGAAGCCAAAGCTGTTAAGGTGAAAGTAGATAATACGTCCAAAAATGTAACGGTTATGATTAGCGATAATGGTAAAGGTTTTGATTTTGAAGTAAAGCTCAAGAATATGAGTTTAGGATTAAAAACTTTGTTTGAACGTGCTAACATAATAAATGCAGTATTGAGTTTAGAAGGAAAAAAAGGTGCAGGTACTATTATGAAATTAAGTGTGCCAATACCAAATTAAAAAGTAAAACATGTACCAGATAAGCCGTTCGAATTAATAAGAAATCAATGAAAAAACAACTATTAGTTTTTATAATATTATTTGGCTACTTAGCTTCTTATGCTCAGGAATCGACTTTGGATATTAAAATACAAAAACTAAAAGCTGAAATTAGTCAAACTGAAGGTCTAACTAAACTTAAATTGCTGGATAGTTTGTTTAAAACCATAGGTTATAATCAAGACTATCCATTTGATTCCATAGCTAAGACTACTATAGATTATGCTATTGAATTAGATTCATTTAATCTTGCTGGTAAAAAATTAAATGATATTTCACGTTATTATAGTCTAACTTCTGAATTCCCGGAAACAGGTTTGGAGGTTTTTAAACAATATGAATCACTTGGGTCAAAACTAACTGACGACGACATAGCCAGATTGTTTTATATAAGAGGAGGAGATCTTTATTATTTCTCTGGAGAGACAAAAACTTCAGTTGAATTGTATGAAAAAGCAGAGCAATTCGCTTTACGATTAAATGACAGTTCAGCCTATGCTGAAGCTAAGTATTTCAAAGCTACCTCTTTGTTAGATATGGGGCAATTTATTAAATCATCGCAAGAGTTAATTAAAAGTGTAGAAATTTATAGATTAGTTAAGGATACTATAGGTATGAGTTACGCTAAAGAGGGGATTGCTGAACTATATAGTTATATTGGCTTTGAGGAAGAAGCAAAGAAAATTACGCAAGAAGCTATGGAATTGTGTAAATTATACAAAGATTATTGTCAATGCATACACCCACATTTATTTGACAATGCTTATCAAGCAGAACTAGCAGGAAATCAAAAATTAAGAATAAAGAGGTTAAAAGAATATTACCATTGCGGAATGCAATTGAAAAATGGATTCCCAAATAAACCTTTGGTTATTTTCCAGCTTTTTTTAGCTTATACTGAAAGTGATAGCCTTGTTAAAGCTAAAGAATATTATGACCTAATTCAAGAGAAATATGCTTTTAAAGATGAGATTCCTTACGAAGCGGTTTATATAGACGGATTAATGGCTTACTTTTTTGCTAAAAAAGAATATGACAAAGCTTTGATTCAAGCCAAAAGAAAATTGAAAATTGATATAGAGTCGGAAGATTTTGCTGGTGAATATTATACATATGAAATGATGTCTAAAATTTTTAAGGCCATGAATGATTATGAAAATGCTTATATCTATAACAGCAAGCATATTAAATTAAAAGATTCTTTATTGAGTGTGAAAAAAACTCGGATATTATCTTATTATCAAACCTTGTATGAAACCGAAAAACGTGACTTTCAAATAGCATCTCAAAAAAGAAAGATTACAATTTTAGACCAAAAAAACAAGATAAAACAACAATGGCTCTTATTTGGAGGTTTAGGGTTATTAGCAATATTTACAATTGTATATTTAGTACGTTCTAAAAGATTTGTTAGGTCTAAACAAGAACTACAAGAAAAATTCTCTCAAGATTTATTAAATGAACAAGAAAAAGAACGTTCTCGTTTAGCCAGGGAATTACACGATAGTGTTGGTCAAAAATTAATGTTGCTTTCTAAAACAACTCAAAAACTGGGAGATGAAAATGCAGAGAAGTTAGCAACCAATACCTTAGAGGAAGTCCGCAGTATCTCAAGAGGCTTACATCCTTCAAACCTCGTACGCCTGGGATTAACTGAAGCTATTAATGCATTGGTTTATGATATTAATGCCAATACCGATTTGTTTTTTACAGATGAGGTTGATAATGTCGACAATGTATTACCTAAAGATTCAGAATTACACTTATATAGAATAATTCAAGAAACTTTAAGTAATATTGTAAAGCATGCAGAAGCTAAGGCTGTTAAAATGAATATTAATAAGACCTCTGGAAATATACATGTTACCGTAAGTGATAATGGAAAAGGTTTTGATTTTGATTCTAAATTCAAGAGCATGAGTCTAGGCTTAAAAACCCTGCTTGAACGTGCTAAAATAATGAATGCTCAGATTAACCTTAATAGCAATAAAGGAAAAGGCACTATATTAACATTAAATATCCCCATTTAACATGAATAAAAAAGACATTACTTTAGTTATTGCAGATGACCATCCAATGCTTTTAAAAGGCTTGAATGATGAGTTAATATCTAATGGCTACAATGTCATTGCACAGGCTAATAATGGCATACAAGCATTGGAGCTTATATTAAAGTTGCATCCCGATATTGCATTACTAGATATAGATATGCCACTTCTCTTAGGGTTTGAAGTCATTAAAATGGCAAGAGAAAAAGGATCTAAAACCAAATTCATTATCTTATCATTTCATAAAGAAGCCTATTACATTGTTCAGGCTAAAACATTTCAAATAGATGGTTACCTTTTAAAAGAAGATGGTTTTTTTGAAATAGATCATTGCATTGAAGAGGTTTTAAAGGGCAATATTTATTATAGTAAATCCATAGATGATAAACCTTTAAACTTAGCAACAGACGAACTAAAACGTTTAAATTTATTAACGCTTTCAGAAACAAAAATATTAAAACTTATTGCTCAGGAAATTTCAAATCAAGATATAGCTGAATCCCTATCTTTATCAATTCGAACTATTGAAAAACATCGCAGTAATATTATTGAAAAACTAGGGCTTAAAAAAGGGAATAACGTACTTACAAATTGGGCTTTGGTAAATAGAACTGTTATATTATCCCAATAGACTAAGTACCAATACGTAATAATTACGTATTAGTTCTTATGGTACACATTAACTTTTCAATATACATTGCATTTTTTGAATTATGATAGAAACAAAGGATGCAAATAGTATTAGCCCACAGTGATAAAGAATATGTAGAGCAATTAAAAATATTCTTTTTTAAAAACGGCTTTACAGATATTCATATTTTTTTCGATGGCTTTGAAGCTTTAAGGCATATTATAAAAAATCGTAACCAATTAGTAATTGTTGAAGAAGAATTGCCAGGGCTTAATGCTGCAGACATAAAGACGGCATTGGTTTTTAAGCGTATTAGGTCTAAATTTCTAATATTGGGATCTAAAGACGAGATAGGTCAAAAAGCAGGTATTGTTCAATCCATCAGCTACAGTATGAGTAAAGATTTATCTGCTAAAAAGATATTCTCTAAGTTAAAAACAGAACTTAAGCTTCATGATGTAGGGTAAATAGGTTTAAGCAGTTATATTTTATACGTACTGGCACGTAGTATATGTGTGCCACCTCTTATTTTTTGATATATGCTTAGTAGGTAATTTTGTTTAATAACAAAACCCCTTTAAGTTATGTTAAAAAGAATATTCACCTTAATTTTTTTTATAACTATTGGTGCAAATGTATTATTAGCACAAAATGCGCTTAATGGTGATGGTAGTTGGCATACTATAAATTATACAGGTAATTATGAAGATTTTACAATTCCTACTACTAACTATACACATATAGAGTTTGAAATAATTGGAGCAGATGGAGGTAATGCAAGAGGTACTGCTTGCGATCGTATTGCTGGAGGGAACGGTGCCATTATTAATGCAACATGGAATATTGGTAATGGTATAGGCGAAATTTCAGAGGGTGAAACATTACGTTTTTATGTAGGACAAGCTGGAGCAGGAAGTGGAACAAATGGTGCTGGTGGAGGCGGTGGTGGTTCTGCAATAGTTGTTTTAGGAGGAGATAACTCTATTTTATCAGTTGCTGGTGGCGGTGGTGGCTCTTATGCAAATGAAAGTTTGGTTGGTTGTATTGAGAGATGGGGTAAGGATGCATCTTTAACAGAAAACGCAAATCCTGGAGGCTCTGATGGGAATGGAGGTGAAACCATTTCTGGCAATTTTTATTCTTATGGAGGCGGAGGCGGAGGCGCTTTTGATTCTGCAAGAGACGATGATGGTTTAAATTATACTCATGGTGGTCAACGAGGAATTTGGTATGGGGGTATAGGTGGTATTTTAGAAAATGATCATGATGCATGGGCAGATAATGTAGGTGGTTGGGGATTTGGTGGCGGAGGTGCTGGTTTTGATGATTACGGAAGTTACGGAAACCCAGGCGGCGGCGGAGGCGGCGGTTATTCTGGCGGTGATCATGGTGGTGAGGCTGGGGCCGCAGGAGGAGGAGGGTCGTATATTAGAAACGATTATTATGATTATAACACCTCTATTAGAGTTTCAAATGTAAATAATAGAAATGGAGAAATAAAATATCGTTTTGTTAATAGAACAGATTGTACTCCAGAAATATCTGGTGTAAATGTATTCGAAGCTACAGATTGTAGTGAACAAGGAAGAGTAGATGTGTTTTTAGCTAATGATGGTGGGTGTAATCCAGAGTATATAGAGATAAGATATGTTTTATATAGGTCAGACGATCCGGGTTGGCAGAGATATTCTAATAATGGAATTTACGAAAACTTACCTGTTGGGGATTATCAAGTTTGGGTTTTTAGAGATATAAATGCTTATACCAACCAGAGAGAATGGTATGATGATACTCATTTCTCAATTACTTCTAACCTTGCTGATAACGAATTCCCAACAGCAGTATTACAAGATCTTACGGTAACTTTAGGTGCTAATGGCGAAGTTACTGTTCTTGCCACAGATGCAGATAATGGTTCTTACGATGATTGTGCAATAGATAGAATTGTATTTCCATTAGATAATTCAGAAGGTGTTAGAGAATATTTAAGCTCACGAACTTTTGATTGTACTGATTTAGGAACACAAACCCTTGTTGTATGGGTTTATGATACAGCAGGAAAAATCCATGGAGCAACTTTTGATTTAACTATTATAGACCAAGAAGCACCAATAATAAATGAAAATGTAAACTCGCCAGCTGAAGCTATATATGATATAGAAATTCCAGATAATGGCTCAATAACGTTAGATGAAGCTTATTTTAGTGAAGTTTTAACCTATTTTATTGATGCACCTTGCGCAAATGGTACATTAAGTTTAAACTCTTCGGTGATTGGTAGTTCTTTTACCTGTGCAGACGTAGGTAGTACGATGTCTTATCCTACCACAGTAGTGGATGAATTCGGAAATGAATCTCCTCAATTTCCAATTACCTTAAACATTATTGATACAGACATTCCAGTTATTGAATATAACGAAACTATTAATCTTTCTGTAAACGCTACTAGTGGAGATACCGTTTTAACGATTAACGATATTATTAGCAGTATAACTTATACAGGGTGTTTAACAGATGCTGAGATTCGTTCCGACTATAATTGGCCAGCAGGCGGCATTACATACACTTGTAATAGTCTTGGAAGTTATACATACGAAATAACACCCACAAATAATACAACATTCCCAACCTTAAACATAAGTGTGGCTATAGATGACGCTATTCCTACCAATGTAACTGTAAATGATGCAACGGTTCTATTGAACAATGAAGGATTAGGATATTTATCAATGGATGATTTGGTGTTTAATGCACAAGCAAATCAATGCTATACATTAGAAGAAATTGCGGCTAATTATTCGTTGCCTCCTATATATACTACATTTAGTTGTGTGGACAAAGGCACAACACAAACCACCCTTTTAGATAAGTTAAATGAGAATTTTCCAGATGTTAGCTTGGTTATACATGTTAATGATCCGGGGCCATGTATTGTTGATCCTAGCACTTATTTTATTACCACCTGGGAAACCACAACACCTAATGAAACCATTACCATTCCTACTACAGGCGATAATTATAATTATACGGTAATTTGGGGAGATGGCATAGAAGAACAAGGGTTTACAGGAAATGCTAGCCATGAATATTTTACACCAGGCATTTATGAAGTCATCATTATTGGTGATTTCCCTAGAATTTACTTTAATGGATCCGAAGATAGAGATAAGATTCGCAGCGTAGCACAATGGGGAACGAATTCTTGGACATCAATGAAATATGCATTTGTAGGCTGCTCAAACCTAGATGTAACGGCCACAGATGTACCCGATTTCTCCAATGTAACGAATTTTGATAGTATGTTTAGAAACTGTCACAATCTTGTAGGAACATCTGCTTTTAATAACTGGGATGTGTCTACCATAGAAAATATGAGATGGTTATTCTATAAGGCTTATAAATTCAACCAAGATTTAAGCAACTGGAATGTATCCAATGTTACCGATATGTGGGTAGCCTTTGGTGAGTGTCTAAAATTCAATCAGGACATTTCCAGTTGGGATGTGAGTAACTTAGGACAAGCTGGTTATATGTTTGTCAATGCACATGAGTTCAATCAGGATATTAGCAATTGGGATGTGTCTAACTTAAGAAGTACATTCCACATGTTTAAAAATGCATATGCTTTTGATCAGGATATAGGAGCATGGGATATTTCTAATGTAACAAGCGCTGAAGAAATGTTTATTGGTGCTAAATTGTCTCAACAAAATTATGACAACTTATTAATAGGTTGGAGTACTTTAGATCCAGGTGAAACTCAAATCCCTTCAAACCTTGTTCTTAATGGTGGAAACAGTCAATATTGTATTGGAGAAAGCGCAAGAGATATATTAACCGATCCATCTGGATTAAATTGGACCATTACAGATGCTGGAAGTAATTGTTCGGATGCATTTATTACAAAATGGAGAACTACCACTCCTTATGAGATTATAACTATTCCAACAACAGGATCTGGATATAATTATACTGTAGATTGGGGTGATGGTACAATACAGAATAATATAACGGGTAATACAAGCCATACTTATGCCGCTCCTGACATACATACAATAAAAATCTATGGCGATTTCCCAAGAATTTATTTTAATGCTACTGGCGATTATCAAAAGCTTTTAGAAATTTCTCAATGGGGAAGCTACCCTTGGTCGTCTATGGAATATGCCTTTTTTGGTTGTTTAAATTTAGATGTAACAGCAACAGATACACCTAATTTATCACAGGTAAGTTCTTTAAACGGGATGTTTTTTGCTTGTGAAAATTTAGTAGGAACACCTGCCTTTAATACTTGGAATGTTTCAACAATAACAAGCATGAAAGAACTTTTTTATGCAGCTTTGTTATTTAATCAACCACTGAACGATTGGGATGTATCTAACGTAACGACCATGTCAGAAATGTTTCGTAGTGCAATTACTTTTAATCAACCATTGGACAATTGGGATGTCTCAGCGGTAGAGAATATGTCGCATCAGTTTTTTGCAGCATCTTCATTTAATCAAGATTTAGGCAATTGGGATATTTCTAGTTTAGATTCTGCAGCTGCAATGTTATCAAGTACATCATTATCCTGGGAAAATTATGATAGCTTATTAATAGGTTGGCAAACCTTAAGTGATGAAGAAACACAAATTCCTACCAATGTTACATTTCATGCAGGAAGCAGCAGTGTTTACTGTCTAGGAGAAGATGCAAGACAAAGTTTAATAGACGATGCTTCTTGGACAATTTCAGATGGAGGAAAACAATGTCCTCAGATTAGTGTTCCTGATCTAACAGGAGATACCCAAGTTAACGCAGAAGTAGCATTAACAAATGTTGGATTGATGCTAGGTACTAATACTGAATTCTATAGCCAAACCATTACTTTAGGCAATATTATTAGTCAAAACCCAGAAGCTGGTGTGGATGCAGATCTAGGTTCGGAAGTAAACGTTATGACATCATTAGGACCAAGTCCCATAAAAATTACTGGTGTTATGTCTGCCAATACTGTGTTTACTAATGCGATTGAATTGTACGTCTATGAAGATATTCCAGATTTAAGTGTGTTTTCCATTGGTATTGTGGGTGATGGCGGAGGTTCAGATGGTCAAGAATTTTACCTCTCTGGTTCTGCTACTGCAGGAGATTTTATTTATTTAACCAGTGATCTAGATACTTTTGAAGCGTTTTTTGGGTTTGCAGCCAATTTTAATTTAGGCAGAATCAATGATTTTAGAGGCTATTTTGCTATCGAATTATTTGTTGATGAAGTTGAGTCTCCTGTATTATTAGATAGTTATGGTGATGTTAATGTTAATGGAGGTACTGCATCATGGAATTTCACAAAGGGTTGGGCATACCGTATAAATAACACAGGGCCAGATGGAGGTTTTATAGAGTCTAACTGGCGTATACCTGGTCAAGATATTTTATTTGGTAACCCGCTAACAAATGCAACAGCTCCAGTACCTTTTCCGGTAGGCACTTATGACCTTCCATACGATAATGTACCTCCTAGTGCGGTTTGTCAAGATTTAAATATTACTCTGGATTCATCAGGTTTTTCACCTTCTCCAGACCTTATTAACAATAATTCCACAGATGATGTCGGTATTGCTTTAATGCTCATAGACAACTCTTTTTTTGGTTGTACCGATGCAGGAGCGAATCAAATAACATTAACTGTTTATGATGCAGCAGGTAATAAAGACACTTGTATATCTCATGTTAATATTACGTTAGAAGATTCTCAAGTCTTATGTAGAGATAAAACGGTAGCATTAAGTTTTAATGACCAAGTAATAGTTACTATTGATGATCTTTTTACTGGGTTTGAAGGCCCTTGTGTTAGTGAAGGTGCTTCTTGGTATTTAACAGATACAGAACCAGGTAATAGTGGAATAGGAGAGGAATTTAATGGACAAACAATAGTAAATAGCCCTACAGATGATGTTTTCGATGAAGGAACAGGAATATATTATGAATCATTCACGTTTACCGTACCAGAAGATGGTAACTATGCACCACAGTTTAACTTTAGTACTTCAGATGCAGATGATTTATTGTTTGTTTTTGTAAGTGAACAACCTGTTGCACCAAATACAGGAGATGTTACAAACAGACCAGGATTTTTAGATGGTTTCGTATACAATCAACCCAATAATTACCTAGGGTCTTTTAGTAATAATGATGCTGTGTTTTTAAGTAGTGGAACAACCTATTATCTTCAAGTTGTAGTCGAGTCTGGGGCACCAGCAACATTTAGTGGGGGTATAAATACAGGTACAGGTTTTAATACTTCCGATGCTATAACCTATACCTCTGCAGATATAGGGGAGAATACCATATATGTTGTTCTTATAGATGACCTTGGTCGTATGTCTTATTGTGAGTCTAAAGTAACAGTAACTACATCTAATCCATTTATAACAACATGGCAAACAGATAACCCTAATGAAACCATAACTATTCCTACTGCAGGCGGAGCTTATAGGTATGATGTGGACTGGGGTGATGGTAACATTAATTATGGAGTTATTAGTAATATTAGTCATAGATATGCAATATCAGGAACCCATACTGTAAAAATTACAGGAAACTTCCCAAGAATCTATTTTAATAATGATGGAGATAAAAATAAGCTATTAACCGTAGAACAATGGGGTAATATAGAGTGGTCTTCAATGGAATCTGCTTTCCGTGGATGTCAAAATCTTACTATAACTAATGCAACTATTGATACACCAAACCTATCTCATGCAACATCTTTAGCATCTATGTTTCATGGTTGTAATACCTTTAATGGTAATATAGGTAACTGGGATGTCTCTAACATTACATCTATGGAATCTATGTTCCGTAATTGTGATGTTTTTAATCAAGATATAGCTAATTGGAACGTCTCTAATGTTACATCCATGGCTTCTATGTTTAGAGGTTGCGATGTATTTAATTACAGTATTAATAGTTGGAATGTTTCTAATGTTACAACTATGGAAGCGATATTTCGTAATTGTGAAGCTTTTAATCAAGACCTTAACAATTGGGATCTTAGCAATGTTACAAATCTTACGGACGCTTTTAGCTACGCACATAATTTCAACGGAAATATAACTTCATGGAATGTGGATAATGTAACGACTATGGCAGATATGTTTCTAGAAGCAACGGTTTTTAATGGCGATATTTCATTATGGAATGTTTCTAATGTAACTGATATGTCTGGGATGTTTCATCTTGCAACCCATTTTAACAGCGATATATCATCCTGGGATGTCGGTAATGTGCAATATATGCAATCCATGTTTGAAGAAGCTTCTAATTTCAACCAAAACATCAGTAATTGGAATGTTGCAAATGTTATCAATATGAGCGGTATGTTTGATGGTGCTATTAACTTTAATCAAAATTTAGGAAACTGGAATGTAGCGAGTGTTACAGATATGTCATATATGTTTTTCGGTGCAGAAGTTTTCAATCAAGATATATCTGCATGGCATGTAGGTAAGGTGACAAATATGGCTGGAATATTTCAAAATGCGTATAATTTTGACCAAAACCTTGGAGATTGGGATATTAGTAGTATTGTTGATACTGGAAGCAATTCTGGTATAAGGAATATGTTTAAAAATATTCAATTATCATCAGAAAATTATGATGCTACACTCATCGGCTGGAGATTCATGACGAATTTAGAAGGATATAATGCGCCTTCTAATATCGTATTTGATGGTGGTTTAAGTAATTATTGTATTGCTTCTTCTGCCAGAACATGGTTAACAAATAACAAGGGATGGACTATTACAGATCGAGGGCAACAGTGTACTTTTGACAATGCTTTTATAATGACCATCAATACAGAGAACTCAGGAATTACAGATAATAACTCTATAAATTTATTTGTTTCTGGAGAGAAAGTAATAGATTGGGGAGATGGTAATGTACAAGCAGTAAGTGGAGTAGGAACGCATACCTATACAACTCCAGGAATATATGCCATAAAAATAATTGGCGATTTTTATTTTAATCAGGATAACAATGGTGACCCTACAGATAGTGCCAAATTTGTAGATATACAGCAATGGGGAAATAACAAATGGACTACGATGAATTCGGCTTTTTCAAACTGTGTTAATTTACAAATTACTGCAACAGACACTCCTGACTTGTCTGAGATTAATAATATGGGTGCTGCTTTTTCGGGGTGTACATCTCTAGGGAATACCGATGTCTTTACTAATTGGGATTTAAGCAATGTAACGAATACGACTTTTATGTTTCTAAATTCTAGTTTTAATGGCGATATAAGTAATTGGGATGTTTCAAAAGTTAGTTATATGGATGGTATGTTTCTAAATGCATCAAACTTTAATCAGGATCTTGGGGATTGGGATATTAGCAATTTACGAGACGCCTATAATATTTTTAAGGGTGCAGCTTTGTCTGTTGAAAATTATGACAGTATTTTAATAGGTTGGAGTACAGACTCCAGTGGTATGGATGGTGATAATAATGATGATATTCCAGCTAATCGTTATTTGGGAACTATAAGTGCTCAATATTGTGCAGGACTTGATGCACGTACAGCATTAATCAACACTCATGGATGGAATTTTAACGATGATGGCTTAGATCCAAATTGTTCAGAAGCTTTTGATGATGCTTTTATAATGACCATCAATACAGAGAACTCAGGAATTACTGATAATAACTCTATAAATTTATTTGTATATGGAGAGAAAATAATAGATTGGGGAGACGGTAATGTAGAAGCAGCAAACAGAACAGGAACACATACCTATACAACCCCAGGAATATATACCATAAAAATAATTGGCGATTTTTATTTTGATCAGGATAACGATAGTGATCCTACCGATAGCCCAAAATTTGTAGATATACAGCAATGGGGAAATAACAAATGGACTACGATGAATTCGGCTTTTTCAAACTGTGTTAATTTACAAATTACTGCAACAGACACCCCTGATTTGTCTGAGATTAATAATATGGGGGGTGCTTTTTCGGGGTGTACATCTCTAGGAAATACAGGTGTTTTTGCTAATTGGGATGTAAGCAATGTAACGCGTATGAATTTTATGTTTATGAATTCTAGTTTCAATAAAGATATTAGTAATTGGGATGTTTCTAATGTATTAGAAATGGACGGTATGTTTCGAAATGCATCATATTTCAATCAGGATCTTGGGGATTGGGATATTAGCAATTTGAGGGACGCTTTTAATATTTTTAATGGAACTGCTTTGTCTGTTGAGAATTACGATGCTATTTTAGTGGGTTGGAGTACAGATTCAAGCGGTATAGATGGTGATGGTATAGACGATATTCCTATAAACCGTTCTCTGGGAACTATAAGTGCTCAATACTGTGCTGGTGCTAGTGCTAGAGAAGAATTGATAACTACTCACGGATGGTCATTTAATGATCAAGGACAAGCAGATGGTTGCGCTATTCAAGTTTCCCCAAAAGTTTATTTACAAGGCGCAAGTTTAAATCCAAATACAGGGGAAGAAAGTTTAATGCGTGATGATTTAAGAGTGGTTAACTATATACCTACGATGTCTCCCTATGGAGATGGATTAATAGCAGATGCCTCAGTGTTCACTGTTGTGGGCACTGATGCCATCGTAGATTGGGTTTTTATAGAATTAAGAGATAAGACCAATAACACTCTGGTAATTGATAGTCAATCCGCCCTGTTGCAACGCGACGGTGATGTGGTAGCTGTAGATGGAGTATCACCATTAACTTTTGATTTACCAGCAGATAATTATCATGTAGTTATTAAACACCGTAATCATTTAGGGATTATGAGTGCTAGTGCTATAGCTTTAAGTAGCACAGCTACAACAATAGATTTTACAGATGTAGACATGAATACATATGGTACACATGCCCAGATAGATGTATCGTTTACAGGAGCAGGTCCTATGGCCATGTTGGGAGGAGATGCAGATGGTAATGGTTTTGTTAATATTTCAGGAACAGGCGATTCAGGAAAGCTTTCTACAAAACTATATTCAGAACCAGATAATACAGCGTTTAGTTTAAGTTATACAGGAATAGAAGGTTATTATAATGAAGATCTAGATATGGATGGCAATGTGCTTTACAGTGCAGGAGGCGATTTTACCCAATTACAAACCATGCTTTATACCCATCCAGGGAACACAGGGTTTAGTTTGTCATTTTCAGGCTATACCACACAGTTACCAATAGGAGGTACAATATCTAAACTGTTGACAACAAAAGAAGTTGTGAAAACACCAAAAACAATAACAGTAGAATATATAGAGATAAACGATAAGTTAGAGAAAGTATCAACGTTTATTACGTATCCTGTTAAGCATTAATAGGATTCATTTTCTGGTAAATCACACATAATTTATACTATTTAAAAGCGTATATAAAAGCCTCAAGAAAACTAAACTTGAGGCTTTTTTGAGTAAAACGATTACTAGTAGAAGAATTATTTATAAGTACCACTACGTAGTATCTAAGAGCCGTCTCTTATTTTATAAAGCGAACTCTCAAACTAACTTGCACATGATTTAAAATTTAAATAATCATGAAAGTAAAAGCTCCTTTTTTAGTATTACTACTATCTTTTTTTCTTTTTTCAATTCAACAAGTTATTGCACAATGTGGTCCGGTACATGATATTGTACAGTCAGGCGCCAATGATCGTAATGAGGTCATCGATATAATGGGAAATTCATTTATAGCAACTTGTGATGGAGAAATTGAAGGATTCTCCTTTTGGACTCATGAAGTTTTACAAGGACAAAATGATGTAATAGTAGAGATGTACAAAAACCCTTTTAGTACTAATCGTGAGTTATTGGCAACAGGAACAAGAAACATCGGCACCCATTCTGCTTCTAATCAAGGAGTAGAGCAGTATGTTTTATTTAATAACCCTTCAGAAGTAGAATCCGGGACAGAGTATGGGATTCGAATCATAAAAGATAGCCCTAATAGTCATATAGATATAAAATATGATGATAGGAACCCATATACACAAGGAAATATGTTTATTTTTTCTGATTTTAGAGTGCCAAATGCTTGGATACCCAGAGATTTGAAGTTTCATATACATTATAAAGATGAACCTCCAATAGCTCGTTGTAGAGATCTTACAGTGATGCTAGATGCTAATGGTCAAGCGAGTATAAATGCATCTGATGTTAACAATGGTTCTACTACTCGAGGTGGCTTTATTTTCTATGAGGGAAATACTAATTTTGATTGTTCTCACCTTGGAAGTAATAATTTTATTGATTTAAGCATTAGTGCTAACGGTCTTACTGATAGTTGTACTGCAACAATAACTGTTATTAGCGGTAACTATGCAGACCTACAATGTAGCGACTATATTGTTAATAATGATCCAGGTCAGGGTTATGCCATTATTCGTCCAGCAGACTTTGATGGGAGTAACATAACCATTAATGATAATGGCTGCCCTAGTGATACATTCACAGGTTCATATAGAGCCTCTGGTTTTGGTTTTACATATTTTATAGATCAACCAAGACAAGTTACTTATACATATACCAATAATTACGGAGAAGAACAATCGTGTACCTTCAATGTCATTGTAAATGATACAGAAGCACCTGTACTTGGTGGATGTCCAACTACAGATGTTGTGTTACTAGAAGGCGAAACATTACAAGAACCTAGCCTTACAGGTAGTAGTGATAATCATGATGCTAACAGTCAATTGGTTATAGAACGAGTAGATGCTGGTCCTGCTTTTGGTACAGTGCCTACTTCAAATTTTACAGTACAATATCGTATTGTAGATACTAGCGGAAATGAAAGTAGTATTTGTAGTTATAATGTAGTTATTGACAATGCACCTGTAATTACTTGTGAATCACTTTCTGCTATAGTCGATGAAAATACAAGTACATATGAGTTTACACTAAATGAACTTGCAAGCGCTACCAACGATTTATCAACAACTGCTAATCTTGCTTTTGGTACAGGAACAGAAGTTCCGGTTGTATTAGATAATAATAGCCCTACAGATCAAATTCTTAATTCACCAACAGGTTTTCATTATCAGTTATTTGAGTTAATACCGCCAACTACAGGAAGTTATACGTTTAATTTATCTGGTAATAATTCGAGTAATTTATTTATTTGGGAAGATAGTTTTAATCCAAATACAGGAGATTTTGCTTTAAGACCAGGTTATGTTGGGTTTGCAAGTTTTAATGCAAATGGATCGCTAGCTCAAGGAAGTAACAACAATACCTTTAGCTTACAGCAAGATAAGACCTATTACATGTCTGTGCTAGAAGATGGTGAAAATGTATTTTTTACAGGAACACTAGCTTTTAGTTCAGAGTTGATTTATGTAAATGGGCCTTCTTCAATTACCTTAGATTTAGATTGTTCTGATGCCGGAACTATCATAGCAACTAATAGAGTATATGCATATGAAGATAATGGGCAAAATACTAGTTGTATACCAAGTATAAGTGCTACCGATATAATAGAACCGGAATTTATAGATTGCCCAACAGACATTACTGTTGGTATAGATCCAAACAGTGCAGGTGCTATTGTTAATTTTACGCTTAGTGCTACTGATAATTGTACAGCGACAGAAGATTTACAAATTTCTCAAACCAGTGGATTGGGTAGTGGAGAATTGTTCCCAACTGGTGAGACCATCCAAACGTTTACAGTTATAGATGCTAGTGGAAATACAGGTGAGTGTACATTTACAATAACTGTAGAAGATACAGAAGGACCAATAATTAGTTGTCAAGATGTTACTGTTCCAGAACTCCCAACAACAGATATTGGATATGCCATTTCACCTTCAGATTTTGACAATGGCTCTACCGATAATTCTAGTCAATTAAATTTTTTAGCAGAGTATGATCAATTTTACGTTAATATAGACAATACAAGTCCTGCACATTCAAACTTATACCATCAATCTTCAATCTTCATGGTACCATCTAATGGAGCGTATACGTTTGATTTTGACCTTATCAAAAACGATGAAGGATCAGGAACATTCGTGCCTCAATTTAGGTATAGTATATGGAATATTCCGCCAACAGAAAATGGAGAAGGTCTTATAGTCGATACAACAATTGATATTGCTACAGGTCAAGTTGTAAGTGGAAATACAACCACGACCTTAAGTGCAGGCATAAAATACTATATGCATATATATGCAGCATCAAGTACAAGTACAACTTTTGAGAATTTAACAGGAATAATGTCTGTAGAGACAAGCATAAGCTCGTCTTTACCAATGTTTATTGATTGTAGTACTGTAAATATTGATGATGTTACAATTACTGCTGTTGATGGAGTAGGTAATACAGATACTTGTACGGCATCAGTATCAGTATCTAATATTAGTTGCCCAATAGAATTAATTATATCACCTACAGCAAACCAGGATTTTCAGTTGCCATTTATGCCATATACAGGTGAAACATATACTGTAGATTGGGGAGATGGAACATCTACAACAGGACATACAGGATATACTAACCATAATTACGCTCTTGCAGAAGAGTATACTATAAAAGTATATGGAAATATTTCCTATTTCAGATTCTCAGATGTAGATCTAAATGATGCAAATGCTCCAATATTAAAAAGTGTAGTAAGTTGGGGAGATAATGTTTGGGAAACCATGTTAGAGGCATTTAATGGGTGTAGTAACCTAGAATCTTTGCCAGTCACGCCACCAGACTTGTCTAACGTTACAAATATGAATCATATGTTCGCTAGGGCAAGTATATTCAATCAAGATATAAGTAACTGGGATGTATCTAATGTGACTGATATGGAAGGGCTTTTTGCTGCCACAATATTTAATCAACCCTTAAATGGCTGGAATGTATCTAATGTAACTACTATGGAAGGAATGTTTTTTTCCGCCACAGAATTTAATCAACCTCTTAATAACTGGAATGTATCTAATGTAATTAACATGACTGGAATGTTTTTAGATGCATATGCGTTTAATGGAGATATTACTACTTGGAATACATCAAATTTAGTTAATGCTAATGGTATGTTTGCTACTGCATCATCATTTAATCAGAATCTTGGAACTTGGGATATCAGCTCATTAAATAATGCTTTTGCAATGTTTAGTAATACTAGCTTATCAACTACTAATTATGATAATTTATTAATAGGTTGGGCAAATTTAGATGCAGGAGAAACGCAGATACCTACAGGTACAGCTTTTGATGCACCTCAGAGTCGCTATTGTAATGGAGAAGCTGCAAGAACCGAATTAATGAGCACATACGGTTGGGCTATTAGCGATGGTGGCCGAGATCCATTTTGTGGTGTTTCTGAAGAAGAATTATTTATTACCGAATGGAATGCAAATGGTAATAGAATTATAGAAATACCTACAAATGGAAATGGCTATAATTATAGTATAGATTGGGGTGACGGTACTTTTAGTTATAATCAAACAGGTAATGTTTCTCATGAGTATACTTCTACTGGACAATATGATGTGAAAATATATGGAGATTTCCCAAGAATTCATTTTGGAAGCTCAACATCTACAAATAGAACTAAAATAAGAGAAGTTAAACAATGGGGAGCTATAGAGTGGTCTTCAATGGCAGGTGCTTTTTTAGAATGTAGTAATTTAAAAGTTACAGCTACTGACATACCAAATTTATCTAATGTTACAAATACGTCATCTATGTTTAAAGATTGTACTTCTTTAACAGAAAATGATATGTTTAATAATTGGGATATGTCTAATGTTTCAAACATGAATAATATGTTTGAATCAGCAACTAATCTCGATCAAAACGTTGGTAATTGGGATATTGCAAGTTTAGTTACCGCCAATAATATGTTTACAGATACAGCACTCTCTACTGATAATTATGATGCGCTCTTAATTGGTTGGTCAACACAAGAAGCAGGAGAAGGTTCAATACCAAATAGCGTTTCATTCAATGCCAATGGCTATACATATTGTAATGGTGAAAATGCTAGATTAAATTTATTGTTTAATAATTTTTGGAACATTTTTGGTGATGGTCCAGATCAGTTTTGTGGTTTAGGAAGGCCTTTTATTACCGAATGGCAACTTACAGGTGATTTCCAAACTATAGAAATACCAACAACTGGTAGCGGATATGATTATGTAATAGATTGGGGAGATGGTAGTGATTTTGAAGGTGCTACTGTAGAATATGATCAAACGGGTGATGCTTCTCATCAGTATGACATACCAGGTACATACGTAATTAAAATTTATGGCGATTTTCCAAGAATAGATTTCAGTAGTTCTACTGGAGTAAATAAAAGTAAAATAAGAAAAGTTACCCAATGGGGAGATATACAGTGGTCTACTATGCTAAATGCTTTTACAGAGTGTAATAATTTAAGTGTAACCGCTTCTGACACGCCAGATTTGTCTAATGTAACCAGCTTACAAGGCATGTTTAATTCATGCACATTTCTAGTAGGAAATGATTCGTTTAACAATTGGGATGTCTCAAATGTCTCTAATATGATAAACATGTTTAATAATGCAATCTCTTTTAACCAAAATATAGATAATTGGGATATCACAAGTTTAGATAATGCTTCTAGTATGTTTGGAGGTGTAACACTTTCAACAGAAAATTACGATGCTTTGTTAATAGGTTGGTCTACTCAAGAAGCAGGAGAAGGCCCAATACCAAGTAACGTTAATTTAAATGCAGGAAATAGTCGTTATTGTAATGGAGAAATTGAAAGGGCTCGTTTAATGACAAATTTTAGTTGGTCTATTGATGATGGTCAACAAGACCCAACATGTGTTAATCCTGAACCCTTTATAACAACTTGGAATACAGATGTTTCCGGAACATCTAACACTTCTTCAATTATAATACCAACATTTCCTGGAGAAGTATATAATTATACGGTTCTTTGGGGAGACGGTACCTTAGACGAAGGCTTAACCGATAACGCCACTCATGAGTATGCTACACCTGGTGTTTACGAAGTGAAAATTTATGGTGATTTTCCTAGAATTGATTTTAATAGCTCAACATCTGCAAATCGAGCTAAAATAATAGAAGTTACTAATTGGGGAATTAATGAATGGACATCTATGGAAAATGCTTTTTCAGGTTGTGATAATTTAATTGTAACCGCTTCAGACGTACCAAATTTATCTAATGTTTCTAATTTGAGTAACATGTTTTTTCAGTGTTCAAATTTTAACAGCGATATCAATAATTGGGATGTCTCTAATGTTACCAATATGCAAGCAATGTTTTATGGTTGTACAGACTTTAACCAACCCTTAAATAATTGGAATGTCTCTAATGTAACTAATATGTCTGGAATGTTTATTTTTTCTAGTTCATTTAATCAACCTATAAACAATTGGGATGTATCTAATGTTACAGATATGAAATTTATGTTTAATAATGCAGTTTCTTTTGATCAAAATCTAGGAGAATGGGATATTACAAGTTTAGATTTTATAAATAGTATGTTCACTGGTGTAACACTCTCTACAGAAAACTATGATGCTTTATTAATAGGATGGGCAACTCAAGAAACAGGAGAAGGACCAATACCAAGTAATTTAGATTTCGATGGTGGTGATAGCAAATATTGTAATGGAGAAGCTGCAAGAACCGAATTAATGAGCACATACAGTTGGGGTATTAATGATGATGGTCGCGATTTTATTAGTTGTAATTTTTTACCTTTTATAACAAAATGGATTGTAGAAGATGATCAAAGTATAATTATACCTACTTCCGGAACTGGCTATAATTATAGTATAGATTGGGGAGATGGTACCATTGAACATAACTTAACAGGTGATGCTTCTCATACATATGCCATTGGAGGGGAATATGAAGTGAAAATCTATGGAAACTTCCCAAGAATTTATTTTTGGGAAGTCTCAAGTGTTGTTACAAAAGAGCGTATACGAGAGGTTGTACAATGGGGAGATATAGAGTGGGCTTCAATGGAGCAAGCTTTTTCTGGTTGTAATCGTTTAAATGTAACAGCAACAGATATACCAGATTTATCTCAAGTGACTAATGCTCTTGGAATGTTTAATGGTTGCCATACGCTTATAGGAAATAGCTCATTTAACAATTGGGATGTGTCTAACATTACCAATATGCAAGGTATGTTTGCTGGTGCAGAACCATTCAATCAAGATATAGGTAATTGGAATGTATCAAATGTTACCAATATGGCCTTTATGTTTTTTGATGCTTATAATTTTAATCAAGATATAGGTAATTGGGATGTCTCTAATGTTACAAACATGGGTAAGATGTTTTATAGTCAATATACTTCTGTTATATTACCATTTGATCAAGATTTAAGTAATTGGGATATTACAAGTTTAGAATTTGGAGCAGGAGATATGTTTAGAAATCTTGCATTGTCTACAGAAAACTACGATGCCTTGTTAATAGGTTGGTCTACCCAAGAAGCAGGAGAAGGACCGATCCCTACAGGTATTACATTTAACCCAGGTCGTAGTCTTTATTGCAATGGCGAAAGTGCAAGAACAGAATTAATGATGACTTATAATTGGGTTATTAATGATTCTGGACTTAGTCCTATATGTGGTCTTACAGAATCACCATTTACTACCAAATGGACTGCTGATATTAGAGAAACCATAACCATCCCAACAATGGGTGATGGTTACAATTACATTGTAGATTGGGGAGATGGCTCATTTGACACAGGCATAATAGGAGATGCTTCTCACGAGTATGACACATTTTATCTTAATGATGATCTTTCTGACCAACAACGTATAGTAAAAATCTATGGCGATTTTCCTAGAATTGACTTTAGCAATTCTACAGATGAAATTAAAGCCAAAATAAAAGAAGTTGTACAATGGGGAGATATAGAGTGGACATCTATGGAAACTGCTTTTTCTGGTTGTAGTAATTTAATTGTAACCGCTTCAGACATACCAGATTTATCTAATGTTACCAATACAGAAGGCATGTTTTCTGGCTGCCAATTGCTTGTAGGAAATGATTCGTTTAACAATTGGGATGTATCTAATATTACTAATATGAATCATATGTTTAATGGTTGTATAAACTTTAATCAACCCTTAAATAATTGGGATATCACAAGTTTAATTTCTGGAACTGAAATGTTTAGTGGTGTGACACTTTCTACAGAAAATTATGATGCGCTGCTCATAGGATGGTCTACTCAAGAAGCAGGAGAAGGGCCAATACCAAGTGATATAAATTTAGTGTTTGATGCTGGTAATAGTAAATATTGTGAAGGCGTACATGCCAGAAATCTTTTAGTAGCATCAGTATCTAATGGTGGTTATGGATGGACTATTAATGATCTAGGCATAGAAAACCCAATATGTGGTTTAGGAAATCCTTTTATTACTAAATGGAATGTCGGAGCTAATGAAATTATAACCATTCCTACCACAGGTAGTGGATATAATTATGCAGTAGATTGGGGCGATGGTACTATACAAAGTGATTTAGCAGGTAATACAAGCCATACCTATACTACACCAGATACTTACGAAGTTAAAATATATGGTGATTTTCCAAGAATCTATTTTTACTCTTCAGACCAGAGTAATAGAAACAAGTTAGAAACCATAGAGAAATGGGGAGATATTGAGTGGACGTCAATGAATAGAGCATTTTATGGTTGCGAAAATTTAAAGATTACTAACCCTGATATAGACGAGCCAGATTTATCTAATGTTACAATTATAGAATCTATGTTCGTTGACTGTATAAATTTTGACAGTGATATTAGTAATTGGGATGTATCTAATATTATTTATATGGATCATATGTTTAATGGTTGTATAAATTTTAATCAACCTTTAAATAATTGGGATGTGTCTAATGTTATAGGAATGAGTAACATGTTTTCTGGAGCGACTAGTTTTGATCAAAATCTAGGTGATTGGGATATCACAAATTTACAATATGGAGCAGAGATGTTTACTAATGTAACACTTTCTACAGACAACTATGATGCGCTGCTCATAGGATGGTCTACTCAAGAAGCAGGAGAAGGGCCAATACCAACAGATTTAGAATTAAATGCAGGTGGTAGTCAATATTGTTTATCAGAGACAGAGAGAACGCTGTTAATGACACCAATTGTTGATGGTGGTTTTGGGTGGACAATCACTGATGGTGATCAAGATACAAATTGTGTTAGAGTTTTATTATCCCCAAAAGTTTATTTACAAGGTGCAAGTTTAAATCCAAATACAGGGGAAGAAAGTTTAATGCGTGATGATTTAAGAGTGGCTAACTATATACCTACGATGTCTCCCTATGGAGATGGATTAATAGCAGATGCCTCAGTGTTCACTGTTGTGGGCACTGATGCCATCGTAGATTGGGTTTTTATAGAATTAAGAGATAAGACCAATAACACTCTGGTAATTGAAAGTCAATCCGCCCTGTTGCAACGCGACGGTGATGTGGTAGCTGTAGATGGAGTATCACCATTAACTTTTGATTTACCAGCAGATAATTATCATGTAGTTATCAAACACCGTAATCATTTAGGTATTATGAGTGCTAGTGCTATAGCCTTAAGTAGCACAGCTACAACAATAGATTTTACAGATGTAGGCATGAATACATATGGTACACATGCCCAGATAGATGTATCGTTTACAGGTGCAGGTCCTATGGCTATGTTGGCAGGAGATGCAGATGGTAATGGTTTTGTTAATATTTCAGGAACAGGCGATTCAGGAAAGCTATCTACAAAACTATATTCAGAACCAGACAATACAGCGTTTAGTTTAAGTTATACAGGAATAGAAGGTTATTATAACGAAGATCTAGATATGGATGGCAATGTGCTTTACAGTGCAGGAGGCGATTTTACCCAATTACAAACCATGCTTTATACCCATCCAGGGAACACAGGGTTTAGTTTGTCATTTTCAGGCTACACCACACAGTTACCAATAGGAGGTACAATATCTAAACTGTTGACAACAAAAGAAGTTGAGAAAACACCAAAAACAATAACAGTAGAATATATAACGATAAACGATAAATTAGAGAAAGTATCAACGTTTATTACGTATCCTGTTAAATATTAATATGATTTGTTTTCTGGTAAATCACACATAATTTATACTATTTAAAAGCGCATATAAAAGCCTCAAGAATACTAGATTTGAGGCTTTTTTTGATTAAAATGGTAGCCCAACAAGTAAGAAACGATACTTTATATAAGTACTACTACTAGGTATTTACGAGCCGTCTCTTATTTTATAGAGTAAACATTCAAATTACCTTGCACACGATTTATAACTATATAGTTATGAAAGTGTCTCCCTTTAATTATGAAAAATATTTTCTACATGATAAATCTTATGTAAAGTTTCAATATACAATGCTAAATGAATTATTAAAAACCAAATTATAATTAACTATGAAACAACTTTATTTTTTTACAATAATACTTTTAAGTTTAAAATTTTACGCCCAAAACTGTAATATTGGTAATGACGAATTTATTACTCCAATACCAGGTAATTTTATAGCTAATAACTTGTTAGGGACAAAATATACGCTTTCAGAAGAAGGTACATTAAAGTCTATCAATATGATTGGTTTTGGTACTGGTTCTGGAGTGCAAATGGCTGTTTATGATGATAATGCAGGTGTGCCTAATAATTTAATAACTTTTAGTGATTTTGGTACTGTTGGAAACGGAGTAATATCGTTACCTGTAACACCTATTGTTCTTTCTCCGGGTGATTACTGGGTTATGGCAATTTACGAGATTACTAGTGAAGCTACAGACTATGCTAATATAATGGGAAGTACAGTTTATTATAAAGCGTTAGATTATGGTGGGGCCCTACCGACTAATGCTTCAGGGTTTGACAGTTTTCCCAATCGAGATTTTTTGTATTTTTTAGAAATAGAGTGTGGTAACACACTTTCTAACAATAATCATGATTTTAGAGAAGAAGTTTCAATTTTCCCTAATCCAAGTTCAGATTATATTACAATTTCAAATTTAGAGTTTTCTAAAAACTATACTATTATAAACTATTTGGGACAAGAAGTAATGGACGGTACAATTAGTAATAATGAAAAAATTGATATTAGGAGTTTTAATAATGGTCTTTACTTCTTGAAATTTAATAATGAATATACAGTTAAGTTCATAAAAATAGAATAATGTGTTTTAAAGAAATTTAGCTATTAAGGCTAATCTTAAGATGTAAAATATAAAACACTAATTAATAGCAATCCCCAAAACAAAAAAAAGATGTCATTAAACCTTCTAATAAAAAAGATTAGGAGGTTTTTTTATAAAAATAGTACAATATAAGTACCGCTACGTAGTATTTACGTGCTGTCTCTTATTTTTCAAAACTAATACTCAATCTACCTTGCACATGATTTAAAAATTAAATAATCATGAAAGCAACACCCCCTTTAATTTACATAGTACTATTTGTTTTTTCTTTTAGTATACAAAGTGTTAATGCACAATGTACTCCTATAAATGACATAGGACAATTTAATCAAAATGATACAAGAAAAACAACTTTAGCTTCAGGTGTTCAAGGACAAACCTTTATCGCATCATGTAGTGGTAATATAGTAGGTGTTACCTTTTCTACAGACTATGCAGAAACAACTACAACTGCAAGAGTAGCTGTTGGTAATGATACCGATGGTCAAAGAACAAAATCATTTACCCTATTTGCATCAACAAACGAAAGAAGGACATATACGGTGACATTTGGTGGATATGCTGTTACTGCAGGTGAAATGTATTTCTTTAAATTATTTGATGGAGAAGGTGCTAATTTAACCGAGAAAAGCGGTAGTCCATATCCATCAGGAAATATGTTTGAGGGCAATGAAGATTTTACAAATAGCGACTTAAAATTTATAGTGCATTATGAAGGAGCAGATACCTTTGCTCCCGTTGCGCAATGTAAATCAATAGAAATAAATCTTGATAGTAATGGACAATATACTTTGACCCCAGAAGAAATCAATGATGGCTCGTATGATATTGGAATTTCAGGCATTGCTTCAATGGCAGTATCCCCTAACACTTTTGATTGTAGTGATATAGAAGACCAGCATAACGTTACCTTAACAGTAACCGATGGTAATGGATTAACAGATACTTGTACAACCTTTGTGTACGTTAGAAGTAAAATATCACCAGGCTTACAATGTAACGATATTATAGTTAACGCAGCCCCAGGCACATGTAGGGCAATCGCTGATGTAGAAGCTTATAATAATATAACTTTCAATAACACTATTTGTGTCATTGCTTCCGAAGCATATACAGGAATACCTTTTGGAGGGTTCCCGGTTGGAAGTACAGCTATTACTTATGAAGTAGAAACGGCTGGAGGTATTAACGAATCATGTACCTTTAATGTGATAGTAGAAGATACAGAGGCACCAGTTATCAATAATTGCCCAGGAGCTATTACCTTATTAGAAAATCAAATTTTACCAACACCTAGTATATCTGCAGATGATAATTGTTCTGCCAGTAATGAATTAACTTTAGTACGTATAGATAATGGACCTGCATTTGGAACAGTACCAACAACAAATTTTACAGTACAACTGGCTCTTGAAGATAGTGCGGGTAACCAAAGTTCAGTTTGTAGCTATAATGTTATTGTAGATACGGCACCCGTTTTAAGCTGTGAGTCTAGTATAACCATACCTGCAGAAGGAACTTTAAATGTAACGCCAGAAATAGTAGGACAAGCCACAAATGATTTATCTGAAGCCATAAGCTTTGCTTTTGGTACAGGAACGGAAGTTTCAGTAGTGCTTGACAGCAATAGCCCTACAGATGAACTTATAAGTAGTTTCCCCGTTTTTGGTTATCAATTATTTGAATTAAAACCACCAGCAACAGGCAATTATACATTAACTGTTTCAGGAGACCAATCGAGCACATTATTCATATGGGAAGATGCCTTTAATCCAAATGCAGGAAATTATTATGATAGAGACGGATATCTAAACGTTGTAGAATTTACCTCTAATGGTAACATAGACACGCCTAATGGAACTAATACCCTTATGCTGCAAAGTGGCAAAACCTATTATGCCTCTGTCATTAGAAACGATGGTAATAATACAGGGAATTTTAACGGTACATTAGCATTTAGCTCAGAGATGATGTATCTAAACAGCCCAGATATACCAATAGACTGTGCAGATATAGGCTCATCTATACCCATAAATTTATATGCTTTTGAAAATAATGGGCAAAGTAGCAACTGTATGGTAGATTTGGCTATTGAGGCGTCTAGACCAATAATAAGTGGTTGTGAAACTATTAATGGATCTATTGATGAAATAAGCATAGTACTCTCAGATGGAAGTTGTGGTGGTATTTTAGAAGGGATTGTGCTTACAGCAGAACCAGGTTCGCCTTGTACTACCATACCTGATGGTCTTGTACAAACCTCTGCATTAGGAATTGGCGATGTGTTTCCTGTAGGAAGATCGATTGTTAGCTATACAGCTACAGACAATTTAGGCAATACCACAAGCTGTAGCTTTGAAGTTCAAGTCATAGAAACCGTAGCGCCAGAATTCACAAATTGTCCAGAAGATATCACAGTACCAATAACACCGGGAAGTGCGGGAGCTGTAGTAACGTTTACAGATTTGGTTGCTACAGACAATTGTGGTTCCTCAGAAGATTTAGAAATAACACAAACGTCAGGCTTACCTAGTGGTAGCTTTTTTCCTGTTGGAGTAACGCAACAAACTTTTGAAGTGACAGATGGCTTTAATAAGGGAGTGTTATGCTCTTTTACCATAACAGTAGAAGATACTAACAGTCCTGTTATAAATTGTCAGGATGTTGCAGTAGGGGAATATCCAGACATTGCAACAGGATATCTTATTACACCTTCAGATTTTGATAATGGCTCAACCGACGATTCTGATCAACTTCATTTTCTAACAGAAAATAATACGTTTTACCTCAATATAGATACCTCTAATAATGAAGATTTAGGTAAGTACTATGAGCCATCAACATTTATGGTGCCATTTACCAGGAATTACACTTTCGATTTTGATATTGCTATAGAAGATACTGGTGTTACAGGAGCGGAGTCTCAATTTACCTATCGTATATGGGATTATCCACCTACTGCAGATGAGTTGGCAGAACGACAAGGCTATATAGGAGGCGCAACAATTGATAGTGAAACAAATACTATTGTAGAGGGTAGCAATACATATTTTATGCATCCTAATACGGTATATTATTTATATGTATATGGCGCAGATGTTACAAGCTCAACGTTTCAATCTTTAACAGGAACAATAACAACAGATACCAATATACGTTCTTCATTACCTATAATCATTGGTTGTGATGGTCCTTCTACTCTAGATGTTACGTTGTACGCTACCGATGCTGCGGCCAATATGGCAACCTGTTCGGCGAGTGTATCTAATATAGATTGTGCTGCCCCGGTAGTGTTACGTATAGAGACCACTTCCGATAATCAAAATTTTAATCTACCCTTAGACCAATATTCAAATGAAACCTATGCGGTAGATTGGGGAGATGGCACCTATGTTACAGGATATGATGATTTTACGTCTCATGTTTATTTTGGAGCAGGAGAATATTTTATAAAAATTTATGGTAACATAGGTGGTTTTCGATATGATTTCTCGAGTACTAACGATAGAGAAGCCTTAAAGGCTGTTGAGAGTTGGGGCAATAATGTATGGTTGTCTTTTCAATTTGCATTTCCATCATGTAATCTTACATTACCTGAAACACCACCAAACCTTTCCAATGTAACTAAGATGGGTTCTGCGTTTAGTAAAGCGGTCATCACCAATCCGGAAGTTTTAGGCGATTGGGATGTGTCCAATATTATTTCTATGGGGAATATGTTTAAGGAGGTGGTTAATTTTAATCCAGATATTAGTACTTGGGACGTGTCTAATGTAACAAATATGGCTAACATGTTTGAAGGTGCTATTGGATTTGACCAAGATTTAAGTACTTGGGATATTTCTAGTTTAGAACAAGCAGATAATATGTTTAATAATTCTGGTTTATCTATAGAAAATTACGATGCCCTATTAATAGGCTGGAATACCTTAAATACTAATGCAGGAGAAACAGCCATACCCCAAGGTGTAACCTTTGGAGCTGAAGGCATTAATTATTGTATTGCAAATGAAGAACACGAGAACTTAATACAAAATCAAGGTTGGACAATTTTAGATGATGGTAGAGTAAATTGTGCTGCTATGGACCCATTAGTAACTAAGTGGAGAACCAATAATGATGGCGCATCTAATAATAATCAAATAACAATTCGTACAATACAAGGAGAAACATACAATTACAATGTAAATTGGGGAGACGGTACTACAAGTACTGGTCTTACAGGAGATTTTACTCATGGCTATGCACAACAAGGTATATACGAAGTGTCAATTACAGGAGATTTCCCTGGATTTCAATTTAATAACGATGCTGAAGCTCCTAAAATAATTGAAGTTTCAGACTGGGGAGATATTATCTATAGGTCTTTCGAAGGTGCATTTTGGGGCTGCGTAAATCTACAAGTTACTGCAACAAATGCACCTAATTTAAGTCAAGTTACTTCTATGAAAGGTACATTTTATAATGCTGGAGGTAATTTAAATATTGAAAATTGGGATGTTGGTAACGTAGAAAATATGTCGCAATTATTTAATGAAAATACTAATTTTAATAGAGATATTTCATCATGGAATGTTAGTAAGGTGACAAATATGAGTGAAATGTTTGCTTTTGCTTCTGCTTTTAATCAAGATTTGAGCAATTGGAATGTTAGTAATGTAACAGATATGACTGCTATGTTTGCTTTTGTTTCTGCTTTTAATCAAGATATAGGCAATTGGAATGTGTCAAGTGTTACAAATATGAGTGAAATGTTTTCTGAAGCTTATACTTTTAATCAAGATTTGAGCAATTGGGATGTAAGTAATGTTACTAGCATGAGTGATATGTTTTCAAATGCATCATCCTTTAATCAAGATTTGAGCAATTGGGATGTAAGTATTGTTACTGACATGAGTAGTATGTTTGCAAATGCATCATTCTTTGATCAAGATTTGGGTAACTGGGATATTTCTAGTTTAGAAAACGCAGCTAGCATGTTTCAAAATGTCGCATTATCTACAGAAAATTATGAGGCCTTATTAGTAGGTTGGAGTACGTTAGATACTAACGAAACACAAATACCACAAGATATAACTTTTAGCGCAGGTAATAGTACCTATTGCGAAGCAATATATGAGCGAAAGACATTAAGAATAGAATTTGGCTGGAATATCACAGATGGAGGGTATGAAAATCTAGAATGCTATTTAAATAGAACACCTTTTATAACAAGATGGAATATAGTAAGAAATAGAAATTTCTTAAGCATACCGGTACCAAGAGATCTTCCGGGAAATTATGATTATGTCATTGATTGGGGAGATGGTTCGGCTTTAGAGCACTCTCGAGGTCGTATTGATCGCCATCGGTTTCCCAATAGAACTGAAATTTTTGAAGTAAAAATCTATGGTATTTTTCCAGGTACTGATTTTTCTACTACTGATGGCTTCGACAAAGATAAACTAGTTGAGGTAGTACAATGGGGAGATAATGAATGGGAAACAATGGAAGGTGCTTTTTCTGGATGTATTAATTTAGAATATTCAGCAACAGACATACCAGATTTATCGAAAGTAACTAGTATGGAGGACATGTTTGCTGGTTGTAGAATTCTAGTAGGAAACGACTCATTTAGTAATTGGGATGTTTCTAATGTTACAAATATGAATTCCTTGTTTACTAATTGTCGGCTTTTTAATGAAGATATAAGTAATTGGGATGTGTCTAATGTAACAGATATGGCTAACATGTTTCGATTTGCTTCAATTTTTAATCAAGATATAAGTAATTGGAATGTTTCTAATGTTACAACTACGACTTACATGTTTTATAGTGCTGAAGCTTTTAATCAAGATATAGGAGACTGGGATGTATCTAATGTTGAAAATATGAGTGGTATGTTTAGAGCTGCTCTTGCTTTTAATCAAGATATAAGTAATTGGGATATTTCTAGTTTAGTACGTTTTACTATTATACCTTTTTTTAATGGTGCTGAAGATATGTTTAAGGATAATCCGACATTCTCTGCAGCCAATTATGACGCCTTATTAAATGGTTGGAGTACTCTAGATCCTGGTGAAACGCAGATACCATCTGGAATCGCTTTTGGTACAGAAGCAAGTTATTGCGCGGGAGAATCTGGTAAAAATCAGTTACTAGACCTAGGATGGACTATTGTAGATGCTGGTTTAGATTGTAGTAATGTTGCTTTTTTTACTACCAAATGGGATGCCACTAACGGGATGAATATAACAATCCCTACATCGCCAGACGAGGTTTATAATTACATAGTAGATTGGGGTGATGGTACTTCAGAAAATAATATAACAGGAGATGTAAGTCATACCTATACTACACCAGATACTTACGAAGTTAAAATCTATGGCGTTTTTCCAAGAATTGATTTTAGCAATTCTACTGATGAAAATAAAGCCAAAATAATAGAAGTTGTACAATGGGGAGATATACTATGGACTTCTATGGAAAATGCTTTTTCTGGGTGTAGTAATTTAATTGTAACCGCTTCAGACGTACCAAATTTATCTAATGTTTCTAATTTAAGTAACATGTTTTTTCAGTGTTCAAATTTTAACAGCGATATCAATAATTGGGATGTCTCTAATGTTACTCATATGAGTAGAGTCCTTTCTGGTACAACATTCAATCAACCTTTAAATAACTGGAATGTTTCTAATGTCATTGATATGGAAGCAATGTTTTTAGCTGCTTTAGATTTCAATCAGCCTCTTGATAACTGGGATGTATCTAATGTAATTAATATGGAAGGGATGTTTTTAGATGCACAATCGTTTAATGGAGATATTACTTCTTGGAATACATCAAGTTTGGTTAATGCAAATGGTATGTTTGCTAGTGCAGTATCATTTGATCAGAATCTTGGAGCTTGGGATATCAGTTCTTTAGATTTTGCAATAGGTATGTTTAATGGTGTAAACCTCTCAACAGAAAATTATGATGCCTTATTAATAGGTTGGGCTAGTTTAGATGCTGGTGAAACGCAGATACCAACTGATGTAGAATTTGATGCACCTAACAGTCGTTATTGCGATGGAGAAGATGCAAGAACTAATTTAATAGCAAATTTTGGCTGGACTATTAATGATGCTCAACAAAATCCAACATGCGGTCTTCCTGCACCTTTTATTACAACATGGAAAACAACCACACCTTTTGATATGATTACAATACCTACAACAGGTAGTGGCTATAATTATATTGTAGATTGGGGCGATGGTACTATACAAAGTGATGTAACAGGTAATGCAAGCCATACCTATGCTACAACAGATACTTACGAAGTTAAAATATATGGTGATTTTCCAAGAATTAACTTTTTTCCTTCAGACCAGAGTAATAATAGAAACAAGTTAGAAACCATAGAGCAATGGGGAGATATTGAGTGGACGTCAATGTTTAGAGCATTTCATGGTTGCGAAAATTTAAAGATTACTAACCCAGATATAGACGAGCCAGATTTATCTAATGTTACAAATATAGAATCTATGTTTGTTGACTGTATAAATTTTGACGGTGATATTAGTAATTGGGATGTATCCAATATTATTTATATGGATAATATGTTTAATGGTTGTATAAGCTTTAATCAACCCTTAAATAATTGGGATGTATCAAATGTTATAGGAATGAGTAACATGTTTTCTGGAGCGACTAGTTTTGATCAAAATCTAGGTGATTGGGATATTACAAGTTTACAATTTGGAGCAGATATGTTTACTAATGTAACACTCTCTACAGAAAATTATGATGCGCTGCTCATAGGATGGTCAACTCAAGAAGCAGGAGAAGGGCCAATCCCAACAGATTTATCATTAGATGCAGGTAGTAGTCAATATTGTTTAGGAGAAGATGCAAGAAATCTTTTAGTAGAATCGGTATCTAATGGTGGTTATGGATGGAATATTAATGATAATGGTTTTGATTTTATTACATGCACAAGTCCTAATTTTTCGCCCTTTATAACAAAATGGAATGTAGAAGCTGGCGAAAGTATAACCATTCCAACAGTAGGTGATGGTTACAATTATACAGTAGATTGGGGAGATGGTATTATTAGTATAGGCTTAACAGGTGATGCTTCTCATACATATGTTTCTGAAGAAGAATATGAAGTAAAAATCTATGGAGATTTTCCAAGAATATATTTTCCAAACAGTGACGAATCAATAGATAAAATAGTAGATGTTATACAATGGGGAGATATACAGTGGACTTCTATGGAAGAAGCTTTTTCTGGGTGTAGTAATTTAAACATATCGGCAACAGATGCCCCAGACCTATCCAATGTCACATCAATGTCAGCTATGTTTAGACTCTGTTCTTCATTGGTAGGTACACCAGCATTTAATAATTGGGATGTGTCTAATGTTACTCATATGAATGCTATGTTTGTTCTAGTTGAAAATTTCAATCAGCCTTTAGGAAATTGGCAAACAGGTAATGTCATAACTATGACAGGAATGTTTCTTGGTGCTACTAGCTTTAATCAAGATATAGGGCATTGGGATGTGTCTAATGTTACTGATATGGCTTCAATGCTTCTTAATGCTACTAGCTTTAATCAAGATCTAGGTGATTGGGATATTTCTAATGTTGCTATTATGGGTAACATGCTTCTTAGTGTGCCATTATCCATAAGTAATTATGATGCCTTATTAATAGGTTGGGCAGAAGATACAAGTGATGGAGGAGCTGGAGATGGTATAGATGATGTACCAAGTGATGTTATATTTGACGCTGACTTATCTAACTATTGCCTTGGTGAAGATGCAAGAACTAATTTAGAAACAAATTTTGGCTGGACTATTAATGATGGTGCAAGAGAGTGTTCAAACCTTAGTTTTGTTACAAAATGGGAAACAACCGCTCCAAATCAAACCATAACCTTACCCATAGTACCAAATGGTAGTGTACTAGTTATTTGGGGAGATGGTTCTGTAGACTCTGTTTCTAACAACAACCCTACACATCAATATAGCGAGGTTAGAGACGATTATAT
The DNA here is from genome assembly GCA_947502975.1 of uncultured Flavobacteriaceae bacterium. GTDB lineage: Bacteria > Bacteroidota > Bacteroidia > Flavobacteriales > Flavobacteriaceae > Jejuia. Next base: position 699,040 of record CANNBV010000003.1, on the reverse strand, counting down.
TATAACAGTTATAGGTAGAATAGAATCTATTAAATTCGGTAATACAGGTAGCGAATCCAATATTTTAGAGGTCATGGAATGGGGAGAAAACCCATCATGGAATACTATGGAAGAAGCATTTTTTCTGTGCCAAAATTTAGATATTACAGCTACAGACACACCAAACTTGTCTAACGTATCTTCTATGGAACTTATGTTTGCAGGGTGTGAAAAACTAGTTGGCACATCTGCTTTTAACGATTGGGATGTATCTAATGTTACCAACATGAAAGACATGTTTATTAGCGCTATATTATTTAATCAGCCATTAGACCAGTGGGATGTTTCTAATGTATCCAATATGTCCAGTATGTTTTTTGGAGCAGAAACCTTCAATCAAGATATAGGTAATTGGAATGTGTCTAAAGTCTCTAATATGTCTAGTATGTTTTTGGGAGCAGGAGCCTTTAATCAAAATTTAGGAGCTTGGGATATTTCCAGTTTATCTAATGCTTCTAATATGTTAACATCGGCGCAATTATCTATAGAAAACTATGACAACACTTTAATCGGTTGGGCAACTTTAGATGTAGATGAGGCACAAATACCACAAAATGCTACCTTTTCAGGAGGTAGTAATCAATATTGTTTTGCTGAAGACGCCAGAAATGATTTAGAGATTATGTATGGTTGGAATATGACCGATGGTGGCCAAAACGCACAATGTTCAGGAGAAGAAGCCTTTATTACCAAATGGCAATTAGAAGATGATGATTTAGAATTCACATTCCCAATAGTAGAAGGTGAAACCTATTATTACCAAATAGATTGGGGAGATGGGTCGCCAGTGCAAATAACTACCGAAGCTTTAACCCATGATTATGCGTTAACAGATGGTAACGGTGGTGTAAAAACCATAGCCATAAAAGGAATTTTCCCAAGAGTGCGTATTGCGCCTTATATAGATTCTGGATCCGGTCCAGAACTAGACACATCAGCTGCTATTTTAGAAAAAATAGTAGAAATAAGTCAGTGGGGTAATATCCAGTGGAGCTCCATGGAAGAGGCCTTTGCCTTCTGTGAAAATTTAGACGTTACTGCTACAGATACACCAAACCTATCTCAGGTAACAAGTATGAAAGCTATGTTTCAATCATGTAATTCTCTTGTAGGTACTAGTGCTTTTAATAACTGGGACACATCTAATATTATAAACATGGAAGAATTGTTTTTAGACGCATCCTCATTTAACCAAGCCATTGGCAATTGGAATGTTGGTAATGTAGAACTTATGTCATCTATGTTTTCAGGAGCTTTTGTATTTAATCAATCTATAGAAAACTGGAATGTTTCCAATGTTACTAGTATGGCTTATATGTTTAGAAGAACTTTTAATTTTAACCAACCCTTAGCAGATTGGAATGTCTCTAATGTCATCGAAATGGAGCGGATGTTCAGTACTAGTGACAAGTTTAATCAAGATTTAAATGATTGGGATGTCTCTAATGTTAAGAATATGGAAGGTATGTTTAGTGCGGCTCTTGCATTTAATCAACCTCTTAATAATTGGCAGACTGGTAATGTGTTGAATATGCTAGGTATGTTTGAGTTTGCGGAAAATTTTAATCAAGATTTAAATGATTGGGATGTTTCCAATGTTTCTAATATGGCATTCATGTTTAATGCTGCTAGTAATTTTAATCAAAGTCTTAGCAATTGGGATTTATCGAGCATTAACACATCGTTTAATGGTATATTTGTCCAAACTAACCTAGATCGCAGTAATTATGATGCTACATTGATAGGTTGGGCAGAAGATACAAGTGATGGAGGAGCTGGAGATGGTGTAGATGATATTCCACAATCATCCAATACAAGCTTCATATCACTTAATTCATCACCATTGATTTATTGCGATGGGGAAAGCGCTAGACAAGCCCTTATAGATGATTATGGTTGGTTTATTACAGGAGATACTAAGGATTGTTCTGATTTTGTTGTAGTTTCTCCAAAAGTATATTTGCAAGGAGCTTCATTAAAACCAAATTTAGGAGAAGAAAACTTAATGCGTGACGATTTACGAGTTAATGATTTAATCCCAATAACTAGCCCTTATGCTGACATGTTGCAAGGAGGTTCGGTACTTAATGTTGCAGGAAGTAGAGCCATGGTAGATTGGATTTGGGTAGAGTTAAGAGATGTAAGCGACCCAACGATAGTCGTAGCCGGAAAATCAGCAATATTACAACGTGATGGTACTATCCAATCAGAAGAATATTTTGAGAAGATTCCAGATGTTCGTTTTGATAATGTACCAGCAGGCGATTATTATGTGGTGGTAAAACACCGTAATCATTTAGGTATTATGAGTGCTAACACAGTAGCTTTAAGTGTTTCGCCAACAGAGGTAGATTTTACCGATGGAAGTGTACCAACTTATGGTATTAATGCTCAGATAGATTTATCGTTTACAGGCGCAGGACCTATGGCTATGTTGGCAGGAGATGCAGATGGCAATGGTTTTGTTAATGTTTCGGGGACAGGAGATTCAGGAAAGCTATCTACAAAACTATATTCAGAACCAGGCAATGCAGCATTCAGCTTAAGTTATACAGGAATAGAAGGCTATTATAATGAAGATTTAGATATGGATGGCAAGGTGCTTTACAGTGCGGGAGGCGATTTTACCCAATTGCAAACCATGATGTATACCCACCCAGGAAACACAGGGTTTAGTTTATCTTTTTCAGGCTATACCACACAGTTGCCAATAGGAGGTACAACATCTAAATCTTTGACAACAAAAGAAGTTGAGAAAACACCAAAAACAATAACGGTAGAATATATAGAGATAAATGATAAGTTAGAGAAAGCATCTACATTTATTACTTACCCTGTTAAGCATTAATGCAATTTACTTTTGTGTAATTTCGTATAAGAGTAATTAGTATAGATAAGCCCCAAATTTCACAAAATTTGGGGCTTTTTCTATGCAATAAAGAGCTGTTAAAAATAGGATTAAGGTGATAACACTTAATTTATACGTACCAGTACGTAATAATTACGAGATGGCTCTTATTTTAATAAGTAACCTATCAAAGTACATTGCAATCAAATAATTAAACATAACATATACTTATTAATACAAAAATCAGAGAGTTATCATGAAACGAAATCTACATTTATTACTAATCCTATTACTGTCTGGTACAGCAATAATAAAAGCCCAGACTCTTACGTATGCTCTGGAATGGAATGCCACCGAAAACCACTATGAGGTATGGGCAACACCAAACTTTTCGCCAAATGAAATGGTTCATAATACAGCAGGATCAAGAATATCAATAGCTGTTAGTGCCTTAGATGCTCCAAGAACCTTTACGCATACAAGTCCATCAGGAATACCGTATACTGCTGAGTTCTTTAGTATACATAAACCAGGAGCTGCCCCAACAGAAGAGTTTTTCTCTTGGGCAGATAACGCAGGAGGTACAAATATAAAAACACCATTTTTTACAGATGGTGTACCAGTATTATTATTAACCTTTACCCTAAGTGATGGGAAGAACGATTGTATAAGGCTGTGGGACAACACATCAGATCCAGAACCTACAGATACCGATATGACTGATAGACAATTTGATAACAACTTTACATCACAAGCTTTTCCAACCTTTGTAGGGGTAGAGCGCTACGATAGTAATACACCATCTACAACATTTACTTATAATTGTTCAACTTTAAGTAATACAGATATTGCTAGCTTAAATGCATTACGTTTATATCCAAATCCGGCAAGTGATAAGGTTTATATAAAGGGAGATATCAGTCAATTAATAGGTGTAGAAATATATACAATGACGGGGCAGTTGGTAAAAAGATTGGACGAAAATTTCGAAACATTGGATGTTAGTGATTTAGAATCTGCCGTATATTTTGTAAATCTCTTTAGTAGTAATGGTCAAAAAACCATCCGATTGGTTAAAGAGTAAATAATAGAAGAGTAAGAGCATTAAAGGTATTAGCACTGCTTCTGGTTGATTAGTGTTAATAATCCCTCTGGGTTTTTATAGGTAGCCCTGAGTTCTAATAGATACTCAGGGCTTTTTAAGAATAATTAGAATTACTTATTTAAAGAATGGTGTTGTTTATAAACCTATTAAAGTATTATCTGTTATTGTTGACAAGCAATGATTATTACGAAAGGGGTGTAATCATTGTAATTAAGCCTTCTGGTGAAAACTAAGAAGGCTTTTGCTTAAAATAAACAACCTATATTGGGTTTTATAGGTAGTGGGGCTTAAAAAATACGTACTGCCTCTAATTTACTTTTTAAATATATAGTTGTTGTTTTGTATTATAATTTAAAAAGATTAGCACGCTTTGGTTGGTTAGTGCTAATAATCCTGTTAGGGTTTTTTAATAGTGATGCCCCGAGTTAGATTTGGGATGCTCGGGGCTTTTTAAAATTATTTATTTAGTAAAAGCAGTATTAAAGTAAATATCAACTTTCAAATTAATTTTAATGAAAATGAAAACAAGATTTAATTTCAATTTTAAGGAACGCTGTGAAATCATTAAGTTAGCTAAAGAAGCATCAAAAGAATTGAATGCAAGTCAATTGATTGATTGGTTTGAAGAAAAAATTGAACAAAAAAAAGAAAATGATTTAGTCAATCAACTTCAAAATCAAGATGAATTTTTTGAAGTACTTAAGGTGTACAGATAATTGATTTTTTATATTAATTAGTTTTTAACTAGTATTAAGATTTTCCAGATGAAATTTAAAAGAATAAGCATTCATAGTATATTAGAAAAGTTATATGACTTTATTTTTGTTTTTATGATAGCGGTAATAATTATTTATTTGCTTTTAAAATATTAATAATATTCTATCTAATACAAATAATAAATAAATTTCACTGCTATAGTAAATACTGCAAGGCATTTGTTTTTTAAAAAAAATATGTAAAAAGCTTACATGTACAACCCTTGACTTTATAAATTTAAGGATTATTAAGATGGGCTTAAATATCATAATTTCTGCTCTTTTTTTGATTGTCAATGATAGGAGGATAGCTTTAATTTATTTTTATTCATTTGTATAATAATTGTACTGTTTTTGTACTCTATACATTTAAATGTCTATAAATAAAGAATAGTTACTTTTTGTATTGGAAAGTAACTATCACAAACTACATCAAATTAAAATATAGGATATATCTTAAAAAAAATTGACCAACTTTTAGTTGCAAGCCCAAATAATTAGTGCTACTAGCTACGAACTAAAAAAGGCATTAGTGTAAACATCTACTAGTTTAAAATATTTTTATTAAAGAAATTTTGTAAACTTAAAATAGTTAAGATAATTACACCTTGTATAATAAACAGGAATACTAATAAATATCCTCTTCTTTTTCCCATTCCATGACATTTCTACCATCACCTAAAAAAGAAGTTTCTAACCACATCTGTAAAAATTCTTCAGAAATTTGTGAGGCGCCCTCCCGACAGATTTTGTAGTAAGGTACATTAGGAAGAAGTTGATTATTTATTAATTTTCTATTTTCAAAAAATTCTGGTGCGCAAAGGGTAAAAGCCTCAAAAGTTTCATTACTTTCTTTTTCAAAAGAAGTACATTTTATTTTTACCATTGAGTACCCTCGTTCTCTAGCAATAAAAGAAGCAAAATCGCTTTTTTCAATTTTTCTCAATACTCCATTGACCTTGTCTTTTTCATTTGCTGTATACTCAACATTAAAGGCAGCAAAATATTTTTCACCCCTCTCAGGGTCTTGATATAGAGGGCGACTTCTAACTATTTCATCAGGATCGTAATTTAATATTCTTTTAACGCCATAACCAATAACAGGAATTAAACCGTTTGATTTTTTCATATCGACTGAATATGAATACTCATTGATAAGGCTTCCATAGCCAAAAAGGTAGAAATTATCAATGTTATTTAATAACTCTTTCCAAGGATATAAAATAAGGTTATTTTTCTTCTCTGAATTCATAATTTAGTTGATTTAATTCCTTAAAATTTGAACTACAAATATCATAATTTAACCATTGATTATTTTCAACTTCTTTTATTATTTTTTTTGCTTCTATCGCAGAATTTTGCGACTCAAGTAAATTATTTAATTTATAATTAGCCAACGCATTCAACATTAAGCTTCTAAAGTAACGCATTGATTTATCCATACTATTTTTTTTGCATTTTTCAATGGCTTTTTCAGACCATTCACATGCTATTTTGTACTTTCCAAATTTAAAATTTAATTCAGCAAGCTCAGTTAGACATAAAGCAATCGATTCTGCCCATTTAAGTTTCTCTAGATTTTTATTACTCTTTAATAAAAGTTCTTTTGCTGAATCATAATCATTTTGAGTAGTGGCTTTTCTGCTAATTAGTCTACCTTGGCTTAGTATATTTACTTGAAACCAACCATAAGGGCCTTCTTTTTCTAGATATTTTGAAGCTTCTAGAGTAAGTTTTAACCCTTCTTCAATATCATCTTTTGTATCAGCAAAAAGAAGCCCTAAGTTCGTTTTAATACCTAAGATCATTCGATTTTCTCCTAAATTTGAATATCTGAACATTGATTCGTACCAATGTTTTCTGGCTCTTTCACTATTACCTATTCTCCAATAGAACATAGCAGTATAGTTTAATGTTTTCGCAAGTTGGATATTGTAACTATCTAACATTTTAATTGCAAGTTCAAAATTATTTGTTGCTTGTTTTATGTTACCAGCTTTTTCGAAGTGGCGTCCATTTTCACTTATTATTATACCTAAGTTTAATTTAGAGATAGCCTTTTTCTGTGTCTCAGAGTAAGCTAGAACTTCATCTATAATTGCTTTTCGCTTATCATATTTTCCTAATTCTCCGTATAAGAATGTGGCTACACTAAAAGCATTTCCTCTAAAACTATTTACAGGCTCATTTTTTAATATTGATAATGCCTCATCTATATACTCTTCAGCTTTCATTCTTTCGTCTGTACTTTTAGTATACCTTGCTTTTGCTAATAATAGTCTGGCTCTATTATCACCAGAATTAAAGTGGCTCAAAAGCGGGGCAAATAAATTATCTAAAATGAGATATGGTCCTATTTCATTTAAAATATACTCAATACGTACAAGTAAATCCACGGCCAAATTTTCTCTGTAATCAGAGCTCCATTTTATAAAAAACAAAATATTTTCTAATTCTAAGCGTATTTCAGTGACAATAATATTATAATTAATAATTTCACTTTGAGGTTGAAAAATAATTGATTCTAATTCTGACAATCTATCTGAAGCTCTTCTACAAATAGCCTCACAATACTCAATGTTAAATGATATATTTTCATCTTCCATTTTCTCAGAAAACATTTCTCGAGTTATATAATATGCTTCATACCTCTCCATTTGTTGCTGAGGGTTTACCGTACAATTAATTAGACTTTTATCATATAACTTTTTTACAAGCTTATCAGTTTCATCTTTAGAATTATGGTTTATCCATTTAGGAATATTTTTCATTAATGTACTATTGCTATAAAAAGTTAAGTGAACAAAAAATCTTTGTTCATCTTCATCAAGCAAGTTAAAACTCCATAAAATAGTATTGTATAAATTCCATTGTCTTTTATGGACTCCTTGAGATATTTCAATATCTTCTTTTAAATATTCATTAAGGTTTTTGAGTATATCAGAAACATTAATTTCGGTACTTCTAGATGCAAGTAACATTATTCCTAACGGAAGGTTAGAAACTTTATGGCAAAGTCTCACAATTGTTTTTTTCTCTTCGAGAGTAAATTCAGTTCTTTTTTTTGTTTTTCCTTCATCCGCTTTTCTATTATGTATTTGAAAAAATAGCTTTAGTGCTGAATAATTATCTGTTAGCTCTTTTGAGGGAATACTTTCGATTATATCGAGATTATTTAGAGGTATATTTTCTAATTCAACTAGATTAAAGGATTTAAACCCACTAACTCTTTCTCTGCTTGTTATAACAATATGGAAGTTATCACAATTAAAAAAGGGTTGAATACATTCAATTCTTATTTTTGAATCTAAGTCTTTATCAGCCGAAATTTGTTCATAATTATCTATAAATAGTAAACAAGGTTTGCTATATGTATTTTTTAAATAATTTTCCAAATTACCTCCATTAGCCTTGAAATCTTTTTTATCAGCAATAAACTTTCCGTATACTATGTTCTTTGCTTCATCTAAAGGATTTGTTAGAGATTTTTTTTTGTCAATAGGTGAATTCACACTCTCAAAATCGATTTCAAACTTATGTTCAAAATAATTTAATCTTTTGTCATAGCAGAGTTTTCTAACAATTGTGGTTTTTCCTGATCCTGCTAAACCAATAACACAAACTTCTCTGTTTTCTATAATCAGAGTAGCTAACTTATTCATAACTTTCTCATTCTCAACGTATGTGTTTGCAGGTCTATTAACCTGAGTGTTTTTGTAATTTATTTTTGAATGCTTTTGAATTTTGTCTTTTATATTACTGATGTCATCAGCAGTTTTAGAAAGATGTGAGCGGTTTTTTTGAAGCCATACAATCAAGTAAAAAAGTAAGACAATTATCAAAATGCTAACTAGGACAGTTTCTGGAATATTAGACTTAAGGAAATTTATTATTTCTGATTCTGTAGATGAATTGTCATCTAATTGTAAGAATAAAAAAGCCATTAGGTTTGGTTTAAGTTGTTAGTATACAATATAGTATGTTAAAGAAACAAAAACATACTATTTTAAACAAAAGATTATGTTTATTCTGTACTACTTTTTTGGAAGAGCCAATTTTTTTAACCTTGAATCGATTTTAATTTTTTCAGTTCATATAATTTCTTTAGTTCTCTAATAGATGAAGTGTTTTTCAATACGTATACAGGTTAATAAATGTATTTGATTTTTAAGCTTTCTGTTATAGAAAGTAAAATTGCAAATGGAAAATTTAATTTTTATTTTCGAGGTTTCTCCTACAGAGTTAAAGTGTATTAGATAATTGATTTTCATATTAATTGGTTTTTAACCAGTATTAAGATCCTCCAGATGAAATTTAAAGGAATAAGCATTCATAGTATATTGGAAAAGTTACATAACTTTATTTTTGTTTTTACGATAGCGGTAATAGTTATTTATTTGTTTTTAAAAGGTTAACAATATTCTATCAATTACAAATAATAGATAAATTTCATTGCTATAGTAAATATCGCAAGGACATGTGTTTTTAAAAAAAATATTGTAAATGCTTACAAGTACAACCCTTGACTTTTTATTTAAGGTTTATTAAGAGGGACTTAAATGTCATAATTTCTGTTCTTTTTTTGATTGTCAATGATAGGAAGATAACTTTGATTAGTTTTTTTCGTTTGTATATTAATTGTACAGTTTTTGTACTCTATGCATTTAAATATTTATAACTAAAGAATAGTTGTTTTTGTATTAAAAAGTAATTTCAATAAATTATTTTAACCTAAATCATCACATAGCCAACTTCTGCTTACTCTGCCTATAATTTCTAGGAGATTTCCAATAGTCTTGAAAAATATAATGGATCGTCAAATCCTACTTTAAAACTTATTTCTTTATCTGTAAGACCTCGTTTTTTTTAAGTTATAAGCTTACTTAAAAAATTATAATCATAGTATCAAGCTTTCTTAGTTTAGATTTTGGAAGCTTTTGTTTTCCTGAAAAACTTGGTCTAATCGTCCATATATAAGAACGCTTTCTCCATTCTAATTCTTTTATCTAAATATACTTTTGTCCATATGAAAATCAAATAACAATATTTGGTAGATAATAAAAAATATATAAAATGAATTTAGAAAATAATATTACAGGAAAAGTAATTGTAATTACAGGTGCAAGCAGTGGTTTAGGAGAAACTACAGCACGTCACCTAGCATCAAAAGGCGCAAATGTGGTTTTAGGTGCTCGTAGAGAAGAACGTTTAAAAGTTATCTCTGAAGAGATTAACGCTCAAGCAAAAGGCAAAGCTATTTTTGTAAAAACAGATGTAACTCAGAAAGAGCAAGTACAAAGTTTAATTGATAAAGCTGTTGATGCATTTGGTAAAATAGACGTTATGGTAAATAACGCTGGATTAATGTCTATCGCTCCTATGAGTGAAGTTAAAGTTGATGAATGGGATCGTATGATCGATATCAATGTAAAGGGTGTGTTATATGGTGTCGCATCTGCATTACCAGTTTTTCAAAAACAAGAATCAGGACACTTTATCAACATATCTTCTGTAGCTGGTATAAAAGTATTTAGTCCCGGAGGAACGGTATATAGTGGAACTAAATTTGCTGTTCGTGCTATATCTGAAGGTTTACGTCATGAAGTTGGTGGAAACATTAGAACAACCACTATAGAGCCTGGACTTGTAGATTCTGAGCTAAAACATGGTAGCTCTCACAAAGAAAGTTCAGATTTTGTAAAAGATTTTTATGAAATTGCTATCCCATCAGATTCTATTGCAAGAACTATAGCATTTGCTATTGAACAACCCAAAGACGTTGATGTCAATGAAATAGTAATCAGACCTGCAGTACAAGACTTTTAAATAATAATTCGTATTCAAATTTAAGTGATATTAAGATTAGGTGACATCAAATAAAAATTCATGGACATCTGTCTAAATTATTATTTAAATTTGAATACGGGTTTTATGATATTACACATTAAAATCAATTAAAACACAGTTAAATGATTCTTGACAGACAGACATTTGAATATGATGATAAAGTCCTTATTGAAAAGATAAAAATAGGAACACCTTTCAAATACGAAGCTATTTTTGAAAATAGTGGTTGTTTTATTTACTATAAAGATAGAGCTCCTAAGTTAATGTCTGCAGATCAAAATATTCAAGTAAATAGTCAAGAAGCTGTATTATTAAAATGTGGTAATCATTTTTTAGAAATCTTAAAGAAGACTGAAAATGAAGAAGTTGAGGCTATGGTTGTTCACCTATATCCTGAGATACTAAAAAAACTGTATGCAAAAGAGCTGCCTAAAATAATTGAGAAAAACGATTGTAATGAACAAAGTGAAGTCATAGTTTCTAGAGAAGTGATTTCAAGATTTATTGAATCGTTAGAATTTTATTTTCAGAACCCAGTTTTAATAAATGATGACCTTCTTGAGCTCAAAATAAAGGAGCTCATTTTATTGCTAATACAGTCTAAGAATGTATGTTCCATACAAGAATTGATATCAGACCTTTATTCAACACGAAGCGTACAATTAAAAAAGGTTATCGATTTACACCGATATTCAAATTTAGGTTTAGATGAATTGGCTAAATTATGTAACCTAAGTTTATCTTCTTTTAAACGAGAATTTAAAAAAGTATTTAACGATACACCTAACAATTATATAACAGAGCAAAAGCTCAAAAGAGCAAAAGAACTACTTAGGATTACAGAAATGCCAGTTAGTGAGATTGCTTATGGTGTAGGATTCAATGATCCTTTATACTTCACAAGAATTTTTAAAAAGAAAACTGGAGATTCTCCTACAGCATACCGTCATAATTAAACAGTCTGAACTTAAAGTCCATATCTAAGGACTTTTACTCCATTTCAAGCACTTTTACCCATTATATCTTTGCACTATAAAGTTGTTATAGAAGAACAGCATATTCTAAAATTATAATGATTATGCTTAAGATAAAGAAGTTATGGAGAAAACATTAGTGGTAATAACACATCCTAAATTAGGCAGTTCTAAAATTAATAAACGTTGGATTGAAGAACTAAAAAAACACCCAGATGATATTATTATTCACGATTTGCATGGTACATATCCAAGTTTAGAATTGGATGTAAAAAGAGAGCAAGAATTAATAGAGTCGGTAGATAAAGTAATACTTCAATTTCCATTTTATTGGTTTAATTGCCCTCCATTCTTAAAGAAGTGGATAGACGATGTTTTGGCTTACGGATGGGCTTTTGGTAAAAACAGCGGATATAAAATTGCTGGTAAAAAATTTGCTTTAGCAATTACTGCAGGTATTAAAGAAGAAGATTATCGTAAAACGGGTCGATATAATTATACACTCGAAGAACTCACCAGACCTTTTGAAACTTCATTTAAATATGTAAAAGCAGATTACCGACCACTTTATGCATTCTATGGCGAAGAGTACAACCCTACAGAAGAAGCTATAGAAGTGAATGCCAAAGGGTATATAGATTTTATTGAGCAATTATAAATTAAGAAAAATAGAAAACATGAAAAGAATAGTTTTAATGGGGCTAACAGTGCTTTTTTTAGCCTCCTGTGCAAACAACCAAAAAGTAGAGCTCTTGGCTGAAGATATAGCACAGCTTCAAAAACAAGAAGAGGCGAATTTAATGGAGACTAGCCGCCAATGGTCTAAATCATTTTCTACCGAAGCGTATTTTAATTTTATTGGTGTAGACGGAGTAATGATGGCACCAGATAAAGGGCTTATGCGAGGTCATGAAAAGATTAGAGAGGGATTACAAGAGTTTCAATCTATACCAGGTTTTAAAGTCACTTGGGAACCACAAGAAGCATATGCATCCAAGAGCGGGGATTTAGGTTACACCATAGACATGATGGCAGTGAATTTTGATGGTGAAGACGGAGAGCAAGTCAGCCTATTTGAAAAAGTCGTTACAGTCTGGAAAAAAGATAAAAACGGGGATTGGAAAATGGCTATTGACATTTGGAATGCAGATCCTACTATAACATCAATTTATAAATAATAACAATTAAAAACACAATAAAAATGGAAACAATAACAAAAGAAACAGTACAAAACGAGATTCAAAATTTTAATGCTTATAGAGAAGTGGAAAAGGCGCTTCAACCTTACATAGAAAGCGCACGAACGGGTGATGGTAAATTAAGCCGATCTGCATTCTATAATCATGCGCATATTGTAGGCTCAATAGAAGGCAATTATTACAATATGGATGCCGATACGTTTGGAGATGCAATTGATGAAGGAGGCCCTTCAGAAAATGTACAAAGCCATATTGCATGGATTGATATTTCTGGTCCTGCCGCTGCAGCAAAGGTGGAGTTTATAGATTGGAACGGGTATCGTTTTACAGACTTCTTTGTACTCTACAAAAATGAAGGACAATGGAAAATCAGCGGAAAAGTGTACGATTCGCATTCTAAAAATTAATAATAAGAATTGGGAATAGATTTTAAAAACAAATATTCTAAAATCTGTTCCTACTTTTTACTCACTTTAAGCAAATGTCAAAAAAAGATAAACATGAAAAAATTGAAAGAAGGCGATTCAATAGACTTATTTGTTGCTACAGATATTAATCGTAATGAAACACGCTTAAAAAATTATAAAGGTAAAAAACTATATCTGGTTTTTTTTAGAAAGGCAGCCTGTCCTTTTTGTAATATGGCTTTGCGTGATTTGATAGTAAATCATGATGAGTTTAAGAAAAAAGGAATTGAAACCCTAGCAATATTTGCTTCACCGAGAGCAGAAATTCTTAAATATGCTGGTAAGCAAAATGCACCATTTCCTATTATTCCAGATCCAGATTATAAAATATATAAACGCTACGGTGTTGATATTTCATATAAAGGGATGCTGAAAACCTCATTTAACATCAAAAAGGTTTTAAAAGCAATTAGAGGTGGATTTTTTAGTGCCAAAACTACATTTCAAGATCCAGTATTACCAGCCGATTTTCTTATCGATGAAAATTTGATAATAAAAAAGGCACATTATGGAAAAACTTACGATGATCATTTATTGGTTTCTGAGGTTTTAAACTGGAATTCAAATGTACCATCTTTAGAAGATATTTCAAGACAACCGATTTCAGCCTAGTACCAATAATAATCTTTTAATAAAAAAACAAAATGAAATATTTAATGAAGAGTTTACTATTAGCAATTATTATGATATCTCAGATACCTGCTCAAAATGCTGAAAAAATAGTTGCTGATATGATTAATCAACTAGGAGGGAAAAAGACCTTCTATGCTATGAAAAATGTAACTTACAATGTAGAGTACAAAGATCCTAACACACCTATGACGCTTGATAGTAAGGAAATATATGTATTTGATAAAGAGCGTTCTTATGCTGAATATTCCGAACATTCAATGTTAGGGGAAAAAGGTAAAGTAACTGAAGCTTACGATGGGGAAAACGTTTGGATAAAGTTTGATGGCAAAATATCTAATGATAAACAAGCAAATAGTATAGCAAGATTCTGGAGAAAGACAAACTATTACTGGTTTGCTATGTTCTTTAAACTTCAAGACGACGGTGTGCATCTTAAACACATTGGAACAAAAAAAATAGAAGGACGTGATTATGACTTGATAAAGGTAACTTTTGGAGAGGATATCGGAGATGCCCAAGATACATACGTATTATATATAAATAAAAAGACAAAGTTAGTAGATCAACTATTGTTTACAATTATAGCATTTAACATCACGACACCAGAGTTATACAAATTTAACTATGAAACTATAGATGGAATTAAAATACCTACTGAACGTGTTGAAATATCATCAAACTGGGATGGTGAAATTATCGGCAAAAAATGGGCAACTACGTATTGGACTAATATTAAGTTCAACAACAAAATTGATATGACTATTTTCTCAAAGTAGTGTGTAGGTAATATCAAAAACTCATCAAGTAGAGTATTAATTTTAATAATAAATATAATTAATACTTTATTTGCTTACTTTTTGTATTGGCATATTCTAACCACATTTTCTATTATAGACTTCTAAATTATTTGTTTTAATAATTCTTCCAGGATTACCTACAACCGTAGAAAAATCAGGTACATCTTTAGTGATGATTGATCCAGCCCCAATAATACACCATTTACCAATTTTTGTTTCTGGTATTATCACTGCTCCAGCACCAACATGAGTGCCTTCACCAATATATACAGAGCCGCACAACGTAGCATTTGGGGAAAGATGGGCAAAATCTTCAATGGTATTATCATGATCTATACTAGCTGAGGTATTAATAATTACATGTTCCCCAATAGTAGTATTTGGTTGTACTATGCTTCCTGCATAAATTACAGTGCCATTTCCGATAGAAACACTCTCATCAATTATTGCAGATTCATGAATTACTTTAGCGTATTTACTTTTTAAGAAACGGGCAATTCGCTTTCTATAGAAGTTATCTCCAATTGCAATAATAAAAGGGTCTTTTGAATTTAGAAGGTTACCTGCCGTAGATCTAGTTTTAACTAAAACATCTTTATAACCCCAGTGACAATTTGATGGGTCATCATCATAAATTTCGGAAATCATAACTCCATTTCTTTTTAAAACAGAATAGATAATCTGCGAATGTCCGCCAGCTCCATATAACCTTATGTTCTCTTTTTTTTCCATATATCCGTTTTGTTTGAGCTTGGTTTGATAAGAGGGTAGTGTTGCAAAAATATTCATTATATTATGCAAAAAACATGACATTTGTTAGCTTTTAGCTAATTCTAATTTTGGAGATAACCAGTTATCATGTAATGAAGTATTTTTGTTTGAATTTTAATTATTTATGAATTAAGCTTATGGCTAAGACTCTAAAATCTTTAAGAGAAAAAGTGATTGATTTATCAGATTATTTAAAAATACACTTAAAAAACCTTAACTCATTAGCAAAAATAGTATTGCTTATTACAGGTTTAATACTGTTAGCATATATATTCATTTTAGCATATCAAATTAATGCAATATGGGTATTTCTTATTATTGGAATAATTTGCTTCTCTATTTTTATTAAAGGAGTTTTATTTAATCTTGTTTTAAGTAAAGCGAAATATTTTCCTAGCTTTTTTAGATTCTCATTATTAATTACCATTCCAATCTTATATATAGTAGTTAACTATAACAAACTTATATTAGCTCTAGTGTTTGGGCTAATAGTTTTAGCTTCTTTTTTATTAAATATTTTTTTAAATAATAACTTATCTGGTGCTTCACGGATAAAAAAAGGGTTTTTCTATCTAGGTCTTTTAAGTTTTATAATTGTATTATCTGGAGCAATCTATTTCTATTTAATTCCAGGTTTTACTTCTCTAAAATTAAAAAATGCTGCACAACTATCACCAATAGCTATAACGTCTTCAGAATTAAATTCTCCCGCCAATACTGGGAGATATAATATTAAAACCCTGAATTATGGTAGTGGATTAGATAAGCATAGAGATGCGTTTGGTGAGGAAACTGATATAAAAACACAGCAATTCAATTCTGAGAAATTTATTGATGGATGGAGTGGAATTAGTGGTTGGTGGAGAACTAAATATTGGGATTTTAGTCCAAGTTCAATTCCTTTAAACGCTAGAGTTTGGTATCCAGATGCTGAAGGTAGTTTTCCTTTGGTGCTCATAGTACATGGAGATCATCCAATGCAAGATTTTTCAGATGAAGGATATGCCTACCTCGGGGAATTACTAGCGTCTCGAGGGTATATCTTTGTTTCAGTTGATCAAAACTTTTTAAATGTAATGTGGACTTATGCCTGGGGAAGCCTTTATAAAGAAAATGATGCCAGAGCAATGTTGTTGTTAGAACATCTACAACTTTGGCATAATTGGAATCAAAACCCTAAAAGTGTATTTTACAATAAAATAGATAGTGATAATATAGCACTTATCGGTCATTCTCGAGGAGGAGAGGCTATTGCTCATGCAGCCTTATTTAATAAGTTAAATCATTACCCTGATGATGCAAGTATTAAATTAGATTATAATTATAATATAAAATCTTTGATAAGTCTTGCCCCTGTCGATGGTCAGTACCAGCCCTCTAAGACTAAAACAACATTAAGAGATATCAATTATTTATCTCTACATGGATCTCACGATGGAGAAGTAAGGTCATTTGATGGGATTAAGCAATATCAGCGCATTTCGTTTCAAGACAGTGTTTATAATTTTAAATCTGGGGTTTATATTTATGGTGCTAACCATGGACAATTTAATACTACTTGGGGACAAAAAGATTCTTTTAGTCCTTTTCAAGGTTTATTAAACCTTGAAAATTTATTATCAGAAGAGGACCAAAGGAAAATAGCAAAAGTTTATATATCTGCTTTTTTAGATGCTACCTTAAAGGATGATAAACGCTATTTACCACTCTTTTATGACTACAGATATGGGAATAATTGGCTGCCAAATACAATTTATTTAAGTCAATTTGAAGATTCGAACACGAATTATATATGCACATTTGAGGAAGATTTTGATGTTAATACTTCATCAATCGAAGAAGGTAAGATTTCTTCAGAAAACGTATCAATTTGGAGGGAAGAATCTATAGGGTTAAAAAGTGGAAAAAAAGGCAGTAAGGCCTGTGTTATAGGTTGGAACATGCTAGAAGAAAATAAGAAAGGCGTTCCAGTATATTCTATCGAATTTTCAAATCCTGTTTCTCTAGTAGATTCTAATTCAGTATTTGTTTTTTCTGCAGCTAAACTAAATGAGATTGGTAAATTAATACCCAAAGAAAAAATAGCTTTTAATACTAAAAATGATATACTAAGTGATTTTTCTAGAAGTAGTTATAAGGCTAAATCTAACAGCGCAACGAATACATTCATAGACTTTTCTATAGTATTTATAGATGATAATGAAGAGTTTATTCGTTTTAGTTTAAGTGATTATTCCTATCTTCAAGATGAAATTAAGGTAAGCATCTCCAAAACAGATTTTGTTAAAGGCATTACTGAATCTGAAAAGATATTTCAAACATTTATGTTTCCATTATCAAAAATTGATAAGAAGAACTTTAAATTTGATAGATCACGAATTAAAAGTATTCACTTTGTTTTTGACAAAACACCAAAAGGTACTGTAATGTTTGATGATATTGGTTTTATAAGTGATTTTTCTGATTATTGATTCTGTATAAGTTGAGATCAATATTTTATCAAATTAAATGCATTTATTTTACCATGAATAGAAATAGCTCCCACGTACTTGTATTGAGGTCTAAAAGAGAATAAACTCCATTGGTCTCTTTCGTGTATATCCCATTGCGTTTCTAATAATTTTACTTTGGTTGCATCATCAATTGAAACAGAGAAAGCATCTAACGGAAAAGAAAGACCCTGAGCTTTTGCTTTTATAAAAGATTCTTTTCTCGTCCAGCACCTGTAAAAGGCATCAACTTGTTTTAAAGGCGGTATTTCTTCTAAAGCATTGATTTCGATTTTTGAAAAAAAATTTGATGCAATATCCATAACATCAAAATTGGATTTAATATTTTCTATATCTACTCCTATTTCAAAGTCTTTAGCAAATGCTATAACTAACATATCATTAGAATGTGATACATTAAATTTTATGTTTGCCTTATGCGAATAGTCTGGTTTGCCATAAGGGCCGTAATTAAACTTTATATGCTTAGCATTTTCCTTTAGCAGTTTTCCCAGTAAATTCCTTAAAATACCTCTGGAAACAATTGATTTTTTTCTGTCGATTTGAAACCGATATTTATTGGATTTTTCGATTTCATCTACTGATAAAATGTTTAAAAACGTATTTATGTTTTTAAAATGATCTGAAAAGTTAGTATGATAGACCTCTACCTTATTCTTGTCCAAAACGCTTAATTCGTTTTTTGTATTAGCAAGCAAACACTATTGATTTTCAAAACTTAACATACAATTTTCTAAAGTCTTAGCAGTATGTTTTACTATAGGTTCTTTAAATAATGTATCATGGTGACCTTCAGTATAAGTTAAAATTACTTTATCTGCTGAAATTTCATTCCAAGTGTTTTTAATATCTCTATTTAAGGTCGAATCATCTTTCTCGGTAATTAAAACGTTTATAGTATTGTTGTAAGTATTCCATTTATAGTCTAAATACGTTTTCACCTGATGATTTCGTAGAATAGCAATTTTTCTCTGGTTTTCACTACCTACAAGTGTTTGTATTACGGGTTTGATAAAACGATTAATTCTAGATTTTACTAATATATATAAAGCTCTAAATGGATTTTTGGATAAACGTTGAAAAAATTCCTTAGCCCGATGTTGTGTTCTATCTGCAGCAAATCTATCTTGATTTTTTGCAACAGTGTCTACAATTATTAGATTTACTTTTTCACCATCTCTTTTTAAGATTTGAGAAATTTCGAGGCCAACTGCTGTACTAAAACAATAGGCCATGATGTGGTATGGGCCTTCTTTTTGTACTTGTTTTATTTCGTTTAAGAAATCTATTGCGGTGTCTTGAACACTTTTATGAAGAATTAGTTCACCATCAAGTCCAGAGGCTTGGACAGCGTAAACAGGGCGATCTTTGTTGATAACACTACCTAACAAGTTGTAAAAAAAGAAATGAGCTCCTCCACCATGAATACAAAATAGGGGAGGTTTAGAGCCTTCAGATTTTACAGAAACCACATGTTTGAATTCTTCTGATAACGCTTTTGAGTTTGGTTTAGTTGCATCTTTATCGGATATGAGCCTTGAAAGTTCTTCTATAGTCTGATTTTCAAAAAGCTGATTTGGAGTAAGGTTAACTCCTAACTTTCTAGCATTTGCAATAATTTGTATACTCAAAATTGAATCACCACCAATGTCGAAGAAGTTGTCTTGAACACTTATGGCGTCTATACCTAAAACATTTTGCCAAATTTCTACGAGTTTAGTTTCTATTTCATTTGATGGTGATTTAAAAACTTTTTGGGATGCAGATTTCGATTCTGTACGCTTAGCCTTACGGAGTTTATTTAAATCAACCTTGCCATTAGGTAATAACGGAAAGCTATCTAATTCTACCATTGCAGATGGTATCATATAATCTGGAATCTTAGCTTTTAGAAAACTATTTAGTTTATTTCTGTTATATAGGTCGTTAACCTTAAGGTAAGCTACTACGCGTTGAATGTCTTTGGTTTTTGATGTCTCTTGTTTTGCCAACATCTGTTTCATTCTTAAAAACAATAATTCCTGCTCGTTGGGAGAGAGTGCTTTTATTTTTTCTTTAAGACTAACCATTATTCTACCAAATTTAAAAGTTGGTTTATTTGTTCTTTTGAAAGATTTTTTTCTAAAATCTCAACTAATTCTTCTGCATCTTCAAATTTCTGAGGTATCTGGTTAGGGTTTTTACTGTTTTCAGTTACCACAACTGCATCTTCTACAAATTTACTTTCAATAATAGCCGTCTTAATTTCATCAAGTTCAATCCTATAACCTCTAATCTTTACCTGATAGTCAACCCTGCCTAAAAACTCAATAGCTCCATCATTTCTAAACCTTCCTAAATCTCCTGTCTTATATAATCTCTGAGTTTTATCTTTGGTAAAAGGGTGTTTAACGTAAGCTAAATTAGTTAAATCGGGTTTGTTTAAATAAATTCCAGAGAGGCCAATACCTCCAATATATATTTCCCCAATAGCACCAAATGGTACTAATTTGTGATTTTCATCTAGAATATATATTTCAGCATTTGCAACGGGTTTCCCGATAGGAATTGTATCGTATTTAAAATCCTTAGGACTTATTTTGTGTGCCGTACACCAAACAGTACCCTCTGTAGGGCCATATTCGTTGTACAATAAGGTGTGAGGTAGAGTTTTAAAATGTAACTCACATAAATCTTTGCCACATGCTTCTCCTGCTACTATTGCTGCATTAAGGCTTTGTAAGTTATTCGGTTCTGTATGTTCGATTATTAACTTATATAATGATGGTAACATCAAAGTATGACTGATGTTATGGGTTTTTATAAGGTTTTCTATTTTGCTAATATCTTGTTCAATACGTTTTTCAGTAATAACGAGGTTTCCACCTGAACAGAGCGTCCAAAAAATACCGGCTTTTGAGCTATCAAAGGAAATAGAAGACATTAATAGAAATGCCTCAGGGTTATTTTGGTAATATTCTTGACGACCAATGGTCGAATTAATGATGTTTTTGTGAGTAATAGGCACACCCTTTGGGTTACCAGTACTCCCAGAGGTGTAAATGATATATGCTATATCAGAATTTTTCACCTTTGGAAGGTTAATTTTATTAGTAGTATCAGAGTGTTTTACTGTATTGATATGCAATTGTGTGATACGATTATCAAACAAAGATGAGTAAGATGACTGTGTTAAGATTAAATTTATTTTTGCATCATCTATAATGTAATCTATTCTTTCTTTTGGATACTCTGGGTCTATGGGTAAATAGGCACAACCAGATTTTAGAATGGCTAACATACCAATAATCATATCCATAGACCTTTCGATTGATAAACCAATAAATTCTTTATTACCATTGGTTTTTTCTAAAATCAAGCTTGCTAAATAATTTGCTCTTACATTTAAATCTCCATAAGTCATACTTAAAGTATTAAAACTTAAGGCGATTTTTTGGGGATAAGTAGTAGCTATATTTTCAATAATCTCATGAATACCCTGAGATGTCTCTAGCTTTTTCTTACCAACGTTGAGATTTGAATTATTAAAAAAAGTTTTTTCTTTTTCAGTTAGTATTGATAGTTCCTGAATTTTTATTTCTGGATTTAAAATAATTTCTCTTGCTAAGAGCTTTAAATGTTCTTGGAATTGCACTATCGTTTCTTCTTCAAAAAGATCGGTAGAATATTCGAATTTAGAAGTTAAAATTCCTTCTTCTTCAGAAATAAAAAGAGTTAAATCAAATTTGGCGACACCAGTACCATATTCTGCATTTTTTACAAGTTCAAGTTCCGATCCAAATTTAGGTAGTTCTTCTACTTTGTCGAAAACAAACATCACCTGAAAAAAAGGATTTATAGATAAAGATCTTTCAATATTTAGCGCTTTAACTAGTAAGTCAAAAGGCATATCTTTATTGGCGAAAGCATTTATAGTTTGTTCTTTAACACTGTCTAAAAATTTTATGAAAGTATCAGAATTATTGACACTATTGCGTAGCACAACTGTATCAATAAAAAAACCAAAAATATTTTCGAGTTTCTTTTGACTTCTATTAGACACTGGAGATCCTATCAATATATCATTTTGTCTAGTATATTTAAATAATAATAGGTTGTAAACAGACAAAAGGAATACATAAGGAGTAACACCATTGTTTTTTGTAAATTTTAAAACGTTTGATGACAACTCTTTTGAAAATGTAGTGATATGCTGTTTCCCTTTATATGTAGGGACTGAAGGTCTTTGAAAGTCTGTTGGTAAATTTAATACACCAACTTCTCCAGATAATTTTTTCTTCCAATATTTTAACTGTTCATCATAATTAACAGTATTAGTTTGCCAATATGCATAATCTAAATAATTTATATCTTGATCAAATACTTCAACCTTATTTCCAGAAATTAAATTTTGATAATGTGATGCCAGTTGTGTTCTCAATAAACCAAGTGTCCATATATCTGTAATGATATGATGAAATGTTAAAAACAGGGTGTGTTCTTTAGGTCTAACTTTTATTAGACTCGCTTTAATAAGTGGTGCATTAGCAAGATTAAACCGTATTTGTGCCTGTTTATCACAGACTTCTTTTTTAGCATCAAGCGCTTTTTCAAAACTTAAATTGCTAAAGTTATACTCTATAATATCTAGATGATCTTCTTCAACTAATTTTATTACTGGTTTACCATCTTCGAGAGGGTAGTAAGATTTTAAAATTTCATTTTGATTAAAAATAATGTTTAAGCTATTCTTTAAGGCTAATATTTGTAATTCCCCTTCGAAATTGTAGAACTCTGAGTGGTTGTAGAATGTATTATCTGGATATAGTTGTTGTAAAAACCATAAGCGTTGCTGACCATTCGATAGTGGAATGGGTTCACCTTCTGGAGCTTTTTCAATTTGATGTATTGAAATTCCAGTCTTTTTTTTGGCTTTCCATTGACTGAGTAGAGAATCCTTTTCCATCTTTTAAGACTATCCTATTATTTTAACCCTAACCAAACGGCCACTTTATAACCATAGCGTCTTAATTGTTCATCTATAGGAATATCAATATCAAACCCACGTTCAATAGACCAGTATAAGGATATAATTATTAGAATAACAGAAAGATACACAAGTAATTTAGGGTAAAGTTTTAATTTTCTAATTAAGAAAAGTACAGGGAATATCATTGCGATAATTATAACTTGCCCGATTTCAACCCCTACATTAAATCCTAATAATGATAAGCTTAGATATTCTCCTTTAAAACCTAACTCGGATAAAACACTAGCAAATCCAAAACCATGAAATAAACCAAATATAAATGCAATTAACCAATCTTTACCTTTGAATATAGGACGTATATTGTGATATGCAGCTAAACCAATTGAAAATGCGATTATAGTTTCAACAATACGGCTAGGCAAATTAATAATATTCAGCGACGCTAAACTCAATGTGATTGTGTGCGCTATAGTAAAGAACGTTACTACTTTAAGAATGTATAAGAAAGCAGGTTTAAATTTTTTAACAGGTTCCCAGCCAAATATGTTGAATTTACGTGGTTCTATGTTGCCATAATCTTCCTCTTTTCTTCTTCTAACTACAGATGGTAATATTAAGGCTACCAAAAAGAAGATATGATCTATACCAATCCATATGTGCCATATACCTTGGTTTATCATAGCCATAAAACCTTTCCATATAGAGCTGTTTTTATCTGATAAAACTAAGGTTTTAGTGTAACCATCTTTATCAAAATCTAACGCGATTATGGATTCGTTGTTAATTAAACCAGCTCTCCAATTATATTCCATACCCATTAGATTGCTATGGTTAGGATTTTCGTCTATGAAAACCTTATATGTTATATCTACCTCGTCTGGTATATTCGCAGAATCTTCTAATTCAAAATGAAATACAATAAAAGAACCAAAAGTTGTAGGAATGAATTCTATTTCGTCGTTAAAAATGATATTGTAGACTTTACCACCAGCCTTAAATTCTGTGTTTTTTATTATATATGCCTTAATAAGCTCTTGATGAAGTCTTACTTTTTCAATATCTGGCTTTTTTTCAAAAGATAGCCCCAGTACATTATTTAATTCATTGATATTAACATCAAAATGACCTTCAATATTACTATTCTCATAAACCTTTAAATATAATAAACTATTATTTGGATTGTGAGCATAACTTTTTACTAGTGGTATTGCAATAAATAATAACAACAATACATAAACAATTCTTTTGTTCATATCGTAAGTGAATTTAGTAAGTTGGTTATATAGGAAAGTAGCAGACAATACTTCTTTCAATATTTCAACAATTTTTTGTGAATATCTTAAAAATTCACAGCATTTATCGTCTATTTTCTGAAAATTTCGTTAAAACCATAGTATTTTAAGTTGAAGAGCATAATTTGGATTTGGTCGCACCAATAATGTTCATTTATATTTGTTTTCAGTACATTTTAATAAAAATGTGCTATAAAAAATAATTGCTAAGCCCTAAAATATTGGAATACAAAGTTATCATAGATTTCATTAAAGATGAGATTTCTAACGAACAAGTAAACGACATTAAAGTTGATGAAAATTTGTTTGAAGCTGGACTTGTTGATTCTATGGGTATGATGCGAATAATTCGCTTTATTGAAAAAAGCTACAATATAGATGTACCTTTTGAAGATATGACTTTTGAAAACTTTGTAACTGTTGAAAATATTGGAAACTATATTTCCAGTAAGTTAGTTTAGGTAGTTTCCCAAAATCTATTTATGCATCAAATCGAAGCAACATTAAAATCATTAACTCAAAGTCAATTTTCGATATGGCTAGGACAAAAATTTAGTCCTAATACTCCCTTGTATAATGTGCCTTATGCGTTTCATATTAATGGCAAAGTAGATAAAGATAAATTTAGCAAGGCGTTTACTGTTTTAATAGATGGTACAGATGTCTTAAGAACTATATTTGTTGAAAAAGATAACATTCCTTATCAAAAAGTTTTAGATACTTATAACTATAAAGTTGAGTATTTGGATTTCTTATTGAATTCTAATTCGCAATCAATCAATGATTGGTTACAAAGTAGAAGCGAATTATGCTTTGATTTATCAAAGCCTTTATTTGATTCTGTTTTAGTAAAAGTAGAAGAAGAAAAACATATATGGTATCTTAATTTACATCATATCATTACAGATGCAGCGAGCTCAGTAATTATATTTGATAGGATGTCTAGGTTTTACAGTGAATTGAGTGATACTAATTCAATTTCTAAAGATATAGAACCACTAAAGTATTCAGATTATGTTATTTATGAATCAAATCAAGCAAAATTAAACACTGAAGATCGTATCTACTGGGAGGATAAAGTAAAATACTTTCCTCAAAAACCTATGCTTTATGGAGAAAAGCATGAAAATATAACTACTTCTAATTCTCACAGAGTTGTTTTAAATCTAGACTCCAAGCAATCTGAACAATTACGTCTGATATCTCGTAATAAGGATATTAGAATTTGGACAGAAGAGTTTACCCTATTCACTATTTTTTCAACTTTGTTTATTGCATACCTAAACAGAGTAAGTGGAGAAAAAAAATTGATTGTAGGGGCACCAGTGCATAATAGAACCACTTCAAAGTTTAAGAAAACGGCTGGGTTATTTATGGAAATGTTTCCAATCACAATGGAAATAAATAAAGGAGAAACATTCTACGAGCTCTTACAAAATGTAAAAAAAGAGACTAGTATTTATTTAAAACATGCTGTTACTGGCGCTACTTCAGCTGAAATAAATAGAGGCTTTAACATTGTTTTTAACTATATAAATTCTAGTTTTTCGAATTTTGCAGGTTTTAATAGTAAAACAGAATGGGTTCACCCAAATCATCACGATCCAGGACATCAGCTACGGTGTATTGTTTGTGATTTAGATGATACAGGAAACACACAGCTTATTTTTGATATTAATGATGGCGTTTTAACTAGAAAACAATCTCAATGCATTCCAAGCCATTTCTCTAATATTGTTGATGCATTTATTCAGGATATCAATCAGCCTATTGAAGCACCTAAATTGGCAAATATATCTGAGATTCAAGATTGTTTACACCCAAAAATCACAAACGATCCATATCGCAATTCTGTACTAGAAAATTTTGAAAATACTGTAATACATTACCCAAATGAAGTAGCCTTACAAATTGGAGATGTAGTTTTAACATATTCTGAAGTCAACAAGAAATCCAATAGAATAGCTCATTTTTTAAGAAAAAAGGGTGCTGTTGAAAACTCTAAAGTAACAATATACACTTACAGAAGTGTAGAATATATTTTGGCTTTGTTAGCAGTAATGAAATTAAGGTGTGCATTTATTCCAATTGCTGCAGATCAACCAGAAGAGCGAATTAATTACATTATTTCTAATTCTGGATCTGATTTAGTTCTCACAGAAACTAATTTAAAACGTAAATTATCTAACACAAATATTCCAGTTTTAGAATTACAGGAAGTAATTCAAGATAGCCAAATTGAATCTGCTGAAAATTTAAAGTTGGAACTTTTTAAAAATGATTTGGCTTATGTTCTCTATACCTCTGGTTCCACAGGAAACCCAAAGGGTGTTTTAATTTCTCATGGGGCTCTCAGTAATTATATACTATGGGCAAAAGATTATTATAAAACAGACCATACTTCAGTATTTCCTTTATTTACATCTATTGGGTTTGATTTAACGATTACTTCCACAATTTTACCTTTAGTAATTGGTGGAAAAATTGTGATATACAAAGAAAACCCTTTTGCTCCAGACTTAGGATTATTACAACTGTTAGGAGAAAATATTGTAAATACCATCAAGTTAACGCCATCGCATTTAACGTTTTTGCAAGGCAGAGATTTAAGCCATTCAAATATTAGAAAAATTATTGTAGGAGGTGAAGATTTTAAAGTTCAACTGGGTAAATCTATTCTTGAGGCATTTGGCAATAATGTAAAAATTTATAATGAATATGGTCCTACAGAAGCTACAGTAGGATGTATTGTAAGCGAGTTTAAGTTAGATACTCATCAGGGGAATTCCATTCCAATAGGTAAACCAATATCGAATATGCACGCCTACATACTTGATGCGTATAAGAATTTTATGCCTAAGGGCGTTATTGGTGAATTATATTTAAGTGGTAATAGTTTGGCAGATGGTTATTTACAATTGTCAGATTTAACCTCTACAAAGTTTATAGAAAACCCATTTGTTTCTGGGGAAAAAATGTATCGCACTGGTGATTTAGCTAGGATAAATAGAGAAGGAGACTATGAATATTTTGGTAGAATTGATGAACAAATCAAGATAAAAGGCCACAGGGTAGAATTAACGGATATAGAATCCAATATTTTAAACTTTGAGGGTGTTGATAATTGTGCCGTTTTGATGCGTATTGTAGAAAATGATACATCTAGCAATGAAGTCTCAGATAATACACAACAACTTATTGCTTACTATACAAGTGAAAAACCAATTTCAACAAAAGATTTTAGGAAGAATTTGGTAAATAAAATGCCATCATATATGGTGCCGGATACTTTTATTCATTTAGATGAATTACCATTAACATCAAATGGAAAAATAGATAAAAAATGTTTAAAAGAAAATAAATATCAAAAGAAGGAAGAAATTCCTAATATCGATTTTCTGAAGCTTTATGGTATAAATCCGGCAAAGTGTATTACAGGTAAATTCAATAGAATTAGTCATTCTATAACATCAACTCATTACAGTAAATTAAAAGATTTGTCTTTGCATATGGCGAAAGATTTAAAATTGTCAAATAGTGTAGCGTTAAGCCATCTATTTAAGACAGTTTATTTTGCTTTTTTATATAGGATTAGTAGACAAACCCGATTAACTATTGGTACACCTTTCAAAAACTTTCCTAATAACATTAAAAAAGGTGAGGTTGCTGATTATGATAAGCTAGGTGCATTAACAATTGAATTAAGAGAAAATGAAACATTCTTATCATTAACCCAACGTATAAGTCAAGAAATGTACTCTAGCACAAAGATGATACAATCAGATAGGGGTACTAATAATACAAAAGGATTTGATACTGTGTTTAGTTATACAGAAAACACAGACGTCTATAATAAAAAAATTAAACACCAAAATTCTAAATATCAATTGCTTGTAAGTATAGAAAATACTAGTGATTTAAATAAAATTGAATTGAATCTTGATTTTAATTCTGGTGTTTTTGATATTGAAAAACAAAGAGAGGCTTCTCTTCATTTTATAAAACTATTAGAGGCATGTATTGAGAATCAGTCACAAACAATACATACGGTAAATCTTATTACCGAAGCAGAAATAGTAAAAATTAACTCATGGAATAATACATCTATAGAATATCCAAAATGGGAAACTCTTTTAACAAAATTTGAAGCGCAAGTATTAAATACACCAGACAAAAAAGCATTAATATTTGAGGAAAGGTACATTTCGTATAAAAGTTTAGATGAAAAGTCTAACCAAGTCGCTCGTTTTTTAATTGATAAAGGAGTTAAGCCAAATGATATTGTGGCTATAAGCATAGATAGGTCGATAGAAATGATGATTTACATCTATGGAATTATTAAGTCTGGAGCAGCATATTTACCTATAGATACATCTACACCTACTAACCGATTGGAATTTATTCTAAATGATGCGAAAACTAAATTCTTATTCTATAATCACGATGCTATTGAAGCAAATGGGTCTAATGAAGTTGAATACCTTCATGTTGATGTTATAGAAGATCGTATTTCTTTATTAAGCACTAGCAATAATAATATAAATACTGCTCCCGAAGATTTAGCTTATATAATATATACATCGGGAAGTACAGGGCAGCCAAAAGGCGTTAAGTGCCATCATAAAGGTATCTGCAATCGTTTAAACTGGATGAATTCAGATTACCCAATAACACTTCAAGACATATTTTTACAAAAAACACCTATTACGTTTGATGTTTCGTTATGGGAGCTTTTCTGGCCACTTCAAGTTGGAGCTACCTTAGTTATTGAAATCCCAGATGGCCATAAAAACCCAGACAAACTTATACAGACAATAAAAAAGCATCAGGTTACCAATATTCATTTTGTACCATCAATGCTCAATATTTTCAATCAAACGCAAGGTATTGAAGGTTGTATAAGTTTAAAACGTATTTTTTGTAGTGGTGAAGCATTATCCATACCTATTGTAGATAATACATACGCCAAATTGGATCATGTAGAAATTCATAATTTATATGGGCCAACAGAAGCATCTGTAGATGTTACAAGCTGGCATTGTAAAAGAAATGAATCAACTGATAGCATTCCTATAGGTAAACCAGTTAGCAATACACAATTATATATTCTAGATGACGCTTTACAAATGCAACCTATAGGTGTAACTGGTGAATTATATATAGCAGGAGTACAAGTTGCTAACGGTTATTTGAATAGAACATCTCTAACGCAAGAGCGATTTATTAAAAATATTTATTCTGAGAAGCCTGAGGATTTAATGTATAAAACGGGAGATTTAGCTAGATATTCAGATGATGGAGTTATTGAGTATCATGGAAGAATTGATAATCAAATAAAAATTAGAGGTTTAAGAATTGAACTTGGTGAGATAGAAAAAACGTTAGAGCAGCATCATGAAATAGTACAAGCTGTAGTTATAAAACATGAAGAAAAAGATAATTTAATAGCATATTACGCAGGCTCTAATGTACCAGAAACTGAGGTTTTAGAGCTATTAAAAAATAGTTTGCCACTCTACATGATTCCTTCTGCTTTTGTTTATGTAGAAAAATTTGAGTTTTTATCGAGCGGAAAAATAAATAGAAAGGAACTTCCAAAATATGAAGATGTACCAAACCCAAAAAATTTAAATGAATTTGTAAGTCCTAGAAATGAATTTGAAGAATTAGTAGAGCAAATTTGGAGTGAAGTCTTAGAGCAGAATAATATAGGTGTTTTTGACGATTTTGTTGGTATTGGAGGACATTCGCTTGCTGCTATAAGAATTACGTCAAGAATTAAAGAAGAATTAGAATTAGAAATTCCACTCAACAAAGTATTTGAGTTTCCTACAATAGCATCTTATGCAAATTATATAGAGAAAACGATTTTAGAATTATTATAAAAAAAGAATGTCATGAAAAAACTACAATCAAAACACCATTCAAAAAGTATTTTGCCATTTTATTATTATTTAGTATTCCACATGCACACGAAATCAATGTAGTAGTAATATCTAAAGCGAATTATTAACTTCTATAAAGAATTAGAGTACACAAAAAATATTGAAAAGATTATTACAAAATTGTTAAATGAATAATATTGCTCAAAAAAGCTTGAAGCTATTTATCTTAAAAATGACTACTATAGTCATGGTTATGTGCTACATTCTTGGGCCTTTTCATAATCAAATAAATGAGATGCTTCATTTTTTGTCGCATGAGTTAGAAATGCCCGATACTATTATTTCACATTCTGATAATTCAGTTGATAGCCATAATGAAGGAGGTCATTATGCATTAACACAGACAAAGCATGATCATGGTTTTTTGGAATTTCTTAATAAATTTCTTGAGGTTTCTGATACAGAAAGTGATAACGAGAACCCAAATACAATAAAGCAAAAGATAGATAAACACATCAGGATAAAAAAGAAGATGAGCAGATTTTATAGTTTAACTTTTGAATCAAAGTCCGTCTGGTTTTTTATACAAGAATGTATGTTAGAAGGATATATATTTAAGGTTTTTCAACCACCACAGTATTTTGATTAATAAAATAAACGTATCGTTTTGAAATTAAAAACGATAAACATTAGAATTTATTAATTAAAAAAATGAATTATGTTAAAAAAAATATTAGTATTACTTTTTTTAAGTTTAAACATGACAGTATTAGCTCATGAACTTAAGGGTACAGTAATATCAGAAGATAATGAAAAACCACTACAAGGTGTAGGGGTATACAATAAAAGTACAGGAACGTATACCTACAGTAATGTTTCTGGATATTTTGAAATAGATGATATTTCAGTAGGAGATATTATTTATTTTTATCAACTAGGTTACGAAAACTATGAGCTTACTATTGATGAATCTCATTTAGATAGCACTATTCAGGTTATCATGGAAATATCATCAGCCTCTTTAGATCAAGTACTTATAGTTTCTAAAGTGAATGTGCTGAGCAATTTAGTTAATGTGGATTTAAAAACGAGTCCAGTGAAATCTTCTCAAGAAGTTTTAAGAAAAATTCCTGGATTAATTATAGGTCAGCATGCTGGTGGAGGTAAGGCAGAACAAATATTCTTAAGAGGTTTTGATATAGACCATGGTACCGATATAGCTATAGATGTTGATGGTATGCCAGTAAATATGGTGTCTCATGCACATGGTCAAGGCTATGCAGATATGCACTTTATTATTCCAGAAACCATTGAAAATCTTGATTTTGGAAAAGGTTCTTATTATGCAGATAAAGGAAACTTTAACACGGCTGGATATGTAGATATTCAAACTAAAAGAACTATAGATAACAATGTGATTTCTGTTGAAACGGGGCAGTTTAATACAGTTCGTGCTTTAACCATGTTGAAAATTTGGGATGGTGAAAATAGTAATGCCTACGTAGCTAGTGAGATGAATCTAACTGATGGTGTTTTTGATTCTCCTCAAAATTTTAATCGTTTAAATATCATGGCACGATATAATTATAATAATTATTCAGACCAAGAATTTAACCTTTCACTTTCGCATTTTCAAAGTAAATGGGATGCTTCAGGGCAAATACCACAACGTGCAGTAGATCAAGGTTTAATAGGTAGGTTTGGGGCAATTGATGATACAGAAGGAGGTAATACTAGTAGAACTAATATCTGGATGAATCATATAAAGCATTTTGATGAGCACTCTAGTTTAACATCATCTGCATATGTGTCTAATTATGACTTTGAGTTATTTTCAAATTTCACTTTCTTTTTAGATGACCCCGTAAATGCTGACCAAATTCGTCAATTTGAAGACCGTACTATTATTGGAGCTAAAAGTGTTTATGAAAAATCTTTTCATTTAGATGATCATGATAAACAATTAAAATATCGAGTTGGAGTAGGGTTTAGATATGATGATGTAAATGATAACCAGTTGTCCAGAACAAGAAATAGAAAGGAGTTATTAGAACGATTAGCATTTGGAAATGTAGACGAGCTTAATGCATTTTCTTTTGCAGATTTAAATTATAAAATTGGGAATTGGACTATCAATCCAGGTCTACGATTAGATTATTTTACATTTGATTATGTAGACTTACTTACTGAAACTTATGATAGTAAAAGTGAAAATAAAACGTTATTAAGCCCTAAATTAAATTTCATTTATGCTGCCTCGCCTAATACACAGTTTTTCTTAAAAACAGGTTTGGGGTATCATTCAAATGATACGCGTGTTGTTACAGCTCAAAGTGGAGAGCAAATATTACCAACAGCATTTAGTACAGATTTAGGAACCGTACTTAAACCTACGGATAAATTAGCGATTAATGCAGCACTTTGGTCGTTGTTTTTACAACAAGAATTTGTATATGTAGGAGATGCTGCTATTGTTGAGCCTAGCGGAAAGACAGCACGTTATGGTTTAGATTTTGGATTAAGATATCAAATTGCAGATTGGTTATATTTCAATACAGATGTAAATTATACAATAGCTAGAAGTACTGAAGAACCAGATGGACAAGATTATATACCACTTGCCCCAGACCTGACGTCTGCAGGAGGGTTTAGCTTTAAAGATTTAGGGAATTTTTCTGGAGGTATTAGTTACAGATATATAAAAGATAGACCAGCAAATGAAGACAATTCTATTATAGCAGAAGGGTATTTTGTAACAGATTTAAACCTTAACTACAATCATAAGAATTGGACTTTCGGTTTAATTGTTGAAAACCTTCTTGATGTAGATTGGAATGAAACACAGTTTGCTACAGAAAGTAGATTGTTTAATGAAACGAATCCTGTTGAAGAAATTCATTTCACACCAGGAGCACCATTCTTTTTAAGAGGTAAAGTGTCGGTTTCATTTTAAATATTTTAATAATATAGTTTTATGCTATTAAGCATTATTATACCGGTTTATAATGTAGAAAAGTACATTGAGAAATGTTTAACAAGTTTGGTTAATCAGAATCTTAATGTAGATGATTATGAAATCATCATCATAAATGATGAAACACCAGATAATAGTGCAAAAATAGCAGAAAGTTTTGCCGAAAAATATAGTTGTATTTCTGTATACCATCAAAAAAATACAGGTGTTGGTGTCGCTAGGAATAATGGAATGAAATATGCTAAAGGACAATATATTTATTTTATTGATCCTGATGATTATTTGACAACTAATGCCTTGGCAAAACTTTTAGACTATGTTATAAAATATGATCCAGATATTTTGACGTTTAAGACAAAAACTACGACTTCTTATAATGAATTGATGCCTGTAGAATATTCTTCCAAGTTTGAGATCGATATGAGAAGTGGTTTAAGTTTTATTGGGGATAACGGGTTTAAGAATGAAATTTGGTGGTATTTAATCAAGAGAGACTTTTTACAATCTACCGGTACTGAGTTTATAAAAGGGAGATGGATGGAAGATGCCATTTTCACTGCAACTTTGTTTATCAAAGCTAAAAAAGTATGCTTTGTACCAATAGATACTCATAGGCATGTAATTGTGCCCAATTCGGCAATGACAAGTAAAGAACCTGAACATTATAAAAAGGTGATTTATGATAATGAGAATGCCGCTATAGTTTATAATAATCTACTAAAAGATATTGATAAAAGTGAGTATTTAGAAGCGTATGAGGTACTAAAGTCAAGGCAAGCATCTTTTGTGTTTTTCTTGATTATTAGAACTATAAAATCAAATTTAAAGTTTAAAGAACTTAAGGATATATTAAGCCGTATGAAGCAAATAGGTGTTTATCCTTTTAACCACTATTTTTTTAAAACCTATAATAACATAACCTATAAAATTCTAGTAAAAGTTTTTAATAATAAAACATCATTATATTTAGGATTCAATACGTATCGCTTGTTTAAAAAATTACGTATTGCAGGATAGAAAAAATTGTATATGAAAAATATATTAATATCATCGGGAGGCAGAAGAGTATCCCTAGTTAGAGCGTTTAAAACAGAATTGAAAAAGGTATATCCTGAATCAAAAGTGTTCGTTGTTGATGCTACTCCTCAATTGTCAGCAGCTGCACAAATAGCCGATGGTACTTTTGAAATTTGCAAAATTCAAGACAAAAATTACACGAAACGATTATTGGAAATTTGTGTTGAAAATGATGTTAAGCTTGTTATTCCCACTTTAGATACTGAGCTATCCGTACTATCTAAAGAAATCAAAACTTTTAAAGAAAAAGGCATTGCACTTTTAGTATCTGATGAGGCTTTTATAGAGATTTCTGAAAATAAAGTAAAAACACAAAATTTCTTCGAAAAGATTGGAATTAATGTTGCTAAACTATATTCGAACTCCGATTATAAACTGCCCTTATATATAAAACCAATTAATGGTAGCAGCAGCATAGATAATTATATCATCAAGGCAGAAAGTGATTTTGCCAAAAAACATTTTCTAAATAAAAAATATGTGTTTTTCGAGTACCTAGATCATAATTTGTATGATGAATATACCTGTGATTTATTTTATAATAAAGAAGGAGTTTTAAAATCTGCTATACCTAGAAAAAGAATTGAAGTTAGGGGAGGAGAAGTGAGCAAAGGACTAACAGTGAAAAACGAAGTGCATCAACTTATAATCGATAAATTAAAGTTTTTAGAAGGCGTGAGAGGATGTATTACGGTTCAGTTTTTCAAACATAAAACTGAAAATGATATAAGAGGTATTGAAGTTAATCCTAGATTCGGCGGTGGTTTTCCATTATCTTATTTGGCGGGAGGAAACTTTCCTAAATGGATTGTAAAAGAGTACTTGGTAGGGGAGCAGGTTGATGAGTTTAACGACTGGGAAGAGCATCTGCTTATGCTGAGATATGATGATGAAATTTTAGTACATGGCTACAAAGAATAATGTCCATGTTATTTTTGATTTAGATGATACACTCTATAATGAAATAGATTATCTAAAATCTGCTTTTTTAGAGATTGCTTTCCTTATTAGTGAAAAAGCTAATATAGATAATGCATTACTTTTTGATAAAATGCTAGATTTCTATTTTAATAAGTTGAATGTGTTTGTAGAAATTATCAAATTCTCTAAAGTTAGCTTAACTGTTTCGAATTTATTAAGTATTTACCGAAACCATGTCCCAAACATTGAGTTATTGAGTGATAGAAAGGAAATATTAGATAGTTTAAAGTCTAAAGGTTGTAAAATGGGATTGCTTACTGATGGTCGTTCAGAACAACAACGCAATAAAATTGAAGCTTTAAATATTGAACATTACTTTGAGGGTATAGTAATTTCTGAAGAATTTGGTAGCGAAAAACCAAACGAATCTAATTATTTATATTTTGAAAAATTATTTGGGAAAGGCAATTATATCTATGTTGCAGATAACACTTCTAAAGACTTTTTATCGCCCAACAAATTAGGGTGGTCTTCTATTTGTATTTTAGATAACGGCAATAATATTCACAAGCAAGATTTTGGATTAGAAGAAAAGTATAAGCCACAGTTTACTTTAGGAAACTTTAGTGATTTAATTAAAATATTAGAATTATAAAAGAGATAATAATCTTTATGTTTTGTTTTATGAAGTCTTTTTTGAAAGTTAATACAATTAAATATTAAGCCACTGCTTAAATTGTGAAGCTTTGTTTTTGCTGATAATTATGCTTGATTCAGAATCAGGTCTTACCAAAATTTTAAGCTGATTATTACCATATTTAACAATTTTCTCAATACTTGCTATAGAAATGATGAATTGCCTATTCGCTCTAAAGAAAAAAGATTCATCTAATTGAGCAGATAATTCATCTAAACTTAAATTTGAGGTTGAACGTTTCTTGTCATTGCAAACAACATAGGTAATCGTGTTTTCTGTATAAATGTATGCGATATCGTTTGTAGAGACAGGTACTAACTCATTCCTTATGTAAGTTAAAAGTCTTTTTTTAGATGCGCTAGATTCAGCCTCTGTATTAGTTTTTTCCTCGCTTACCTTTTGTTGGTACTCACCAACAGCACGATTTAGTTTGGAAAGATTAATCACTTCGTCCTCTAACTTCTCATTTTTCAGCTCTAGTGTCTTTTCATAAGAACTTCCAAATATTCTAAGAATAACAACTGCAGCAATTACTATAAAAAGGCCCATTACAAGGAAAACAATAAGAAATTGATTTTTGAAATCTTCAACTTGACTTTTTATATTATCCGTTCTCAAATGCGCAGCTAGTATCCAGTCAGAGTTTTGAATTGAGCTAAGCGCTATTACTTTTGATTGTTTTTCAATGATTTCTGTACTAGAAATTCCATTTTCAGTATTCAATAAATCATAAAATGCTTTTGGTGTAAGATCATCATTTACAGAAGATACATAAGAATTATTTGGACTAGCCATTAGTCCTACATTTTTAATATCTGGGTGTGCTATAACTTTTCCAGACCAATCGTATATGCTTAAAAACCCCATTTCAAAATCGGTGCCATTCAAACTTTTTTGAATGTTAGTTATCAAAGTGTCTTTAGATATATTTTGTGATAGTTGATGACTTAAAAGTGTAGAGAACGATTTAGCTTCTTTCTTGCTAAATACCAAATGTGTTTCTAGTAATTTTAATGAGCTTTCTTTAACAAGATAATGGAATGCTAAACTTGCAACTAGGCCATAAATAATAGTAATAGATAAAAATGTTAAAAAGTAAAGTTTGTCTTTTCTCATTTGCAATCGTAAAATTCAAGCTAATATAAGAATTTAGAATATTGGAACAGTTCTTTGTTATATTCAAAACCCAATATTCACTTTTTCATATTTATAATCAATTATTCATCCTAAAATATTCCTTTTTAAAGCTAATTTTTCCCTCTCACATAGGTTTATAGTGTAAATAGCTGGCTTTAGTAATTCCTTTGTAGTGCCTTTTATTACTGGCATTACAAATATTTTATTATTAAAAATTAAACTTATGAAATCAATTAACCTTCTCATTCTGATTTTTTCGCTAATACTTCTATTTAGATGTAGTAGCGATAATCAAAGCGACCTTATTGAAGAACAAGATCCCGGAACTTCAATTACGTATTCAAGCACAATTCAGTCTATTATCAATAACAATTGTGTAGGGTGTCATTCAAATCCGCCTCAAAATGGAGCTCCTTTTCCTTTAACAGACTTTGATCAAGTATTTACACGTGCAAATAACGGACAGCTGTTAAGATCTATTAGTAGGCAAACAGGGGAGCCCAGAGCAATGCCTCCTTCTGGTAGATTACCTCAAGCGACTATAGATTTAGTAGAGCTATGGATTGAAGAGGGTATAAAAGAGAATTAATAAAAAAACTAGTTACATGAAAACTTATAAAATAAATCAACTATTGCTAATCTGTATGTGTTTGTTAATATGCTCAGTTAGTTTTAGCCAAGACAAATACATTGATAAAAACGGAACTATAGTTTTTGAAGCCTCAGAAAAACTATTTGAAGAAGTTAAAGCCACCAACAAATCTACCACCGCCATATATAATATTGAAACTAATGAGATAGCAGCCTTAGCACTGATGAAAGGTTTTCGGTTTAAAAACTCTTTAATGGAAGAGCATTTTAACGAAAACTATATGGAGTCAGATAGCTATCCTAAAGCTATTTTTAAGGGTAAAATAATTGACTTCAATGCTAAAGAAAACCTTAATGAAATAGCCGTAGAAGTAAACGTAAAGGGTGTTCTAGAATTACATGGTAAACAGAAAACTATTGAAGCGATTTTTACCATACAAAAGATCAATAATATAATAGCAATAACAGGAAGTTTTACTGTTTCGCCATCTGACTTTGATATTGAAATCCCAAAAATTGTACGCAATAAAATAGCGAAAGTAGTTAATGTAAGTCTTGACTTTAAACTAGTACAAAAATGAAGAAAAAGATAATTTACATTATTACTATATCTATTGTCTTATTAGGCTTTGCAGGTTATGCTATTTATGGATACATGTACAAACCACATAGAGATATCTCTTCTGAGGATATAGATTATAGCTTAAGTTCTAACGATTTGAAAAATGTAATGCGTGCCGATTCTGTTTCTAGTCAATTTATAGATAAGGTGATAAAAACAGAGGGTGTTATTACTTCAGTTGAACAAAACTCTGTAGTTCTAAATGATGTTATACAGGTTAACTTCATAAATACTGATGTAAGTATTCTA
This sequence comes from uncultured Flavobacteriaceae bacterium, assembly GCA_947502975.1. GTDB lineage: Bacteria > Bacteroidota > Bacteroidia > Flavobacteriales > Flavobacteriaceae > Jejuia. The sequence continues at coordinate 660,681 of CANNBV010000003.1, read as the reverse complement.
AAACTTAAAACAACATTAAGTGTAAAGGGTAGGTGTGTAGGATATGATGACCTACTAGAACTTGTAAAAATAGACCAAGCAACAATAACCAATCACTAAAATATTAAAAATGAAAAAAATAGTATATCTATTATTCTTAGCTTCTGTTTTTGTACATGGACAAGACGAATTATTCAACGAGATAGATACCGAAACAACTGAAAACACTTTTGAATCAGCAGCATTTAAAGGGCTTAAAATCGTAAATTTCGAATCTACTAAAATGGTATCTCAACAAGAACTATATTTTGTAGTATCGCACAGATTTGGTTCTATTGAAACTGGGATTAAGGACTTTTTTGGATTAGACCAAGCAGTAACCCGACTTAATTTTATTTATGGAATTTCAGATGGGATAAATATTGGTATCTCTAGAAGTTCATTTCAAAAGACTTATGAAACATCATTAAAACTTCGTTTACTTAGACAAAAGAACGAAGGCATGCCTTTTACAGTAGTTCTATTTAATAGTCTACTTATAAACACAGTTTTGGATAAAGACGAGCTACCAGGTCTGGAGTTTAAGCACAGATTAGGCTATTCTGTACAGGCCTTAATTTCAAGAAAGTTTAGTAAGGATTTTTCCTTAGAACTTATCCCGACACTATTTCATGATAATTTAGTTGCTTTTGATTCACAAACCAACACACAATATGCGCTTGGTTTTGGAGGTAGACATAAATTAAGCAAACGTTGGTCAATCAACTTCGATTATGGTTTACACCTAAATAGAGCATCAAATTCACCATTTAAAAACCCGCTTTCAATTGGGTTCGACCTAGAAACTGGCGGGCATGTTTTTCAATTACATTTTACCAATGCCCAACCCATGAATGTGAATACATTTTTGGGACAAGCTACGGGTGATTGGACAGATGGTAATATTTTCTTCGGATTTAACCTTTCACGAATTTTTTAAACCAAAAGCAATGACAACAAGTTTAGCTAGAATAGTAGTTCAAAATACATTTTGTACAAATTGTATTGTTCCTATTAAAAACAAAATTATGGAAGTAGAGCATGTAAAAAATGTCAAGTTATTTCCTGAGGATGCTTTAGTGGTTTTCAATTTTAATCGTGCAAACCAAATTTCAGAAGTATTGAACACACTCACAGCTTTAGGATATCCACCAAAAGGCGATCGTGTTTCTCAACAATATGTAAATAAAACATTGTGTAAATGTTTTAAAACATCTTATTAAATCAATTTTAAACATCAAATAGTCATTTAAATACACTCAAAAATCATGAAACATTTATTTTTAATTTTAATCACACTTTTAACGGTAACAAGTTGTAGTAACGATAACGATGATGATACTACAATACCACCAGTACAAAATAACGCAGTACAACTTAAAACCAATGCGACTTTTGGAAACATACTAACAAATTCTAATGGTTTTACGCTTTATTTTTTCTCAAAAGATAGTAAAGCCGCATCTAACTGTAGTGGGGGCTGTATATCTAATTGGCCAGCTTTTTTCGTAGAAGATTTAACTTTAGATAATGGTTTAAATACTTCCGATTTTGGAACTATAACTAGAGGAGATGGTAGTAAACAAACCACATTTAAAGGATGGCCATTATATACATTTGCTAATGATGCATCAGCTGGAGATATTAATGGAGATGGTTCTGGAGGCGTTTGGTACGTTGCAAAACCAGATTATACTGTAATGATGGTCAGTGCTCAATTAGTAGGAAAAGATAGCAACGGAAACGAAACTAATCTTAAAAGCGATTATACAGAAGGCGACGAGGAAACATTTTATATGGTTGATGCCGAAGGCAATACACTTTACAGTTTTGTAAACGATACCAATGGAGCAAATAGTTTTACAAAAGATGATTTCTCTAATAATGGTGTATGGCCAATTTTTGAAACAACTTTAGCAAACATACCAAGTGTTTTAACAGCTTCGGACTTTGGAAGTATAAATGTTTTTGGAAGAAGCCAGATTACTTATAAAGGATGGCCATTATATTTCTTTGGTCAAGATACACAAAGAGGTGATAATTTTGGTGTAGGGTTTCCTGTTGCTGGTTTATGGCCTATTGTAAATCAAAATATAGATGAGGCACCAGAGGCACAAGCTCCAAGCGCAATAACCTATACAATAGGTAATCAAGGTGCGTCTGCATATTTATTTAGTGGAGAAGGTTTAAACAATACCTCTAACCCTGATATTACTTTAAAAAGAGGTGAAACTTATGAATTTGTTTTAAATACCCCGGGTCATCCATTTATTATAAAATCAGCTCAAACTACAGGTACAGGTGATGCTTTTAATGATGGTGTAACCAATAATGGCGCGTCTCAAGGCACTATATCTTTTACCGTACCAGCAAATGCTCCAAACACCTTATTTTACATATGTGAGTTTCATGCATCTATGAAAGGCACTTTTAATATAGTTGATTGAAAAAGGGAAGTTTAATTTTTAGTAATTTTGAGCCTAGGGTGTAATGCCCTAGGTTTAATCTTAAAAATCAAAAAACGCTAACGCCTAATAGAAAAAAGGTTGAGTAGAAAATCATTGTTAAATATAGGATTGTTACTTGCAGTACTGTTGCTCGCATTTTTTATTACAAAGCATTTAGTTTGGGATAAGCCTGATGCTATAGACCTTTCTGCAAAGACACCAGTCTATAAATTAGACGCTAAAACAGTTATAGATTTTATTCAAAATGAAGATGAAAATAACTTAAAAGCAGAACAAGTTATAGAAGTTGAAGGCGTTGTGAAAAAAATAAGCTATTTAAATAACCGAATTACAATTTTATTAGGAGCAGATGGAAAAGAAAATGCATTTATAATTTGCGATATGGAAAGTAACCAAACAAATAAAGTTTCAAAGATTGCTGCTAATGATACCATTAGGTTAAAAGGCGTTTTTAAAGGTATCCTTGAGGATGCTATTTTTTTAAATTGTATTATCTCCGAATAATTTATGCATAAATTTATTCTTGTTATCATCATATCTTTTCTGAGTATTCAGAAAAACTCTGAAAAAATTATTGCGAGACAGGGCAATGTCTCCTTCTTTTCTTATACACCTGTAGAAAATATTAAAGCCGAAAACAATCAGGTTTTAAGTATTGTGGATTTGGAAACTAATGAAATTGCAGTAAGTATTTTAATGAATGCTTTTGTATTTGAAAAGGCGTTAATGCGAGAGCATTTTAACGAAAGTTACATTGAATCTGATATTTATCCAAAGGCAACCTTTGAAGGAAAAATAATTGATTTTGATCCTAATATTGAGGGTGTTCAAACACGTATGGTAAAAGGTAATTTTACAATGCATGGATCTCATAAGGAATTAGAAATAAAAGTAAAAATCGAAAAGAAAAACAATGTATTTGCAATTAGCGGGTCATTTGAAGCAGTGGTAGAAGATTATAATATTAAGATACCCCCGCTTTTAAGAGGGAACATAGCAAAAATTATTAATGTTGATTTTAAGTTTGAATATGAAGGTTATGAAAATTAAAAAGATAGTATCTGTTTTAACCTTTTTGTTAGCAATAAGTTTTGTTAACGGTCAGGAATTGCTAGATCTTTTAGATAAAGAGCATAAAGACTCCTTAAGTTTTGCTGAAGCTACATTTAAATATTCCAGAATTACCTACGGGCACTCTGTACAAACAAGAAAGAGTGGAACATTAGATGTTTCTGCTAATATTAGATTTTGGAATACCCCAGAAGAACGCTCTCAGAGCTTTTTTGTAGATCGATTAAATACGCGTTTTGCTTTAGAATATGGTATTTCTGATAGATTATTGTTAGGAGTTGGAGGTAGTACTTTTGATGAAAGATTTGATGGATTCATAAAATATAAACTACTTAGACAAGGCGTTAATAGTGGTTCTCCTGTAACTATATCTTTATTTCAGAATGTAAGTTATTTTGATGATATGTTGCCGTACTCTAGCCCAGGAATGATGTTGTCAAATAGATTTTCATTCACATCTCAAGTACTGATAGCTAAAAAGATAACTTCAGATTTTTCGCTACAAATATCTCCAACATTTGTACATAGAGGGTTAGTTTTTAATGAAAATGATCCACAAAATCATTTTGCTATAGGTTTTGGTGGTAGATATAAACTCGGAGGTCATGTATCCTTGGTTTCAGAATATTATTACGTGGCAAACCCTATTACATCATTTGATACTTATGGTCCATTTTCACTGGGTATAAATTGGGAGCTTAGTGATGTGATGTTACAGTTTATGCTTACCAATGCTGTAAGCATAGTAGAAGATGCATTTATCACGCAAACCAGAAATAATTTTAATTTTAAAAACCCAAATTTAAATTTTGGATTTAATTTTACATATACCATTCATTTTAAGAATAAATTGAAGGGTAAGCGCTAATACTTGATTAAAATTATTCCAGAATTTTAATCATTTTAAACGATTTTAATAAGTGAAATAATCCAGGTAAAATTACTGCACCTCCTATGATTAGTGTAATAGCTAATACATTAATAACTTCTGAAGAGGCTGCTGTATCTGTCAGACTTATATACCCTTCTGAAATAATTATTACGTCAGGATAATGAGTAACCATTGCGGCTAACAAAATTAAAACGACTTGTGAGCCAGCTAAAAATCTACTTTTTACTTTTTTGGCTCTTTTGATGCAGTAAGTTAAAGGTAATATGAGAATAGCTGAAAGACTTACTAGTCCTATTGTGTATGGGTTATTTATAAAACCCGTTACAAATTTTAAATCATTAATAATACCATAACTTAACACTAAAAAGCCTATAAGAATAACAGCAATATTGGCTATCCTAGCTTTCCTTACATAAATTTTACGCTCTTCGGAATTAGCTTCACCTATTAATAAAACTGCAGCTAAAAATGCGCATAGCGCAGCAAAAAACATACCAACTAAAATTGCAAAAGGATTCAACCAAGGTTGTATAAATGCCTCATAAAAAGATATAGAGTTTGTAGATGTTATTATTTTCCCTGAAACCATTGCTCCAAAGGTCATACCCAAAAAAATAGGTGTAACTAGACTTGAAATTCTAAACATCCAATCATACAAAATTTGAGATTTATCTACAAAAGCATCATAGTGTCTAAATACAAAAGATACACCACGTAATGTAATACCAAGTAGTACTAATGTTAAGGGAATATGTAAGTATACCATTAATACATTATAAAACTCTGGAAATCCAACCCAAAGAATTACAATTACTATGATAATCCATATATGGTTGGCTTCCCAAACTGGCCCTATAACGCGATAAATCGTTTTTTTTGTGAGTTGTTGACTCTTTTTTGATGAAAAAAACTCAATAATTCCCGCTCCAAAATCTGCGCCAGCTAGAAGCACATATAGTAATAAGGAGACCATTAAGAAACTAAGCACGACGTATAACATAATTAAACTAATTCAGAATTGTTTAAGGCTTTAATTTGTCTAGTCATCAACCACGTTACTGCAATGGTTAATATTGAGTATAATACAACATACATGTAGAAACTATATACCATACCGGGCATTGGGGTAACTGCATCTTTAGTTTTCATGACATTGTGGATAATCCAAGGTTGTCTTCCTACTTCTGTAACTACCCATCCAGCTTCTAAAGCGATAAATCCCATAGGAGCTAGAGCTACAAAAATCAACCAAAATTTGTGAGTATCCCACCAGTGTTTTCGTTTCAGGCTGATAAAAAATAATATACCAACCAATAAAAGTAAGGTGCCAAGTCCTACCATAATTTGAAACGCATAATGCGTTATGGCAACATTAGGCTGTACATCTTTTGGAAAATCATTTAACCCTTTTACCTCTGCATTAAAATCTCCAAAGGCCAAAAATGATAGTGCATTAGGAATTTCAATTTTATAATTTACTTCTCGATTTTCAGTATCTACAATACCACCGATATATAAAGGTGCTCCTTCCTTTGTTTCATAATGTGCCTCCATTGCGGCTAGTTTGACTGGTTGCCTTTTAGCAATATCTTTAGCAGAAAGATCTCCACTTATCGGTTGTAAAATAGCAGCAATAGCTCCAAAAGTAATAGCAATTTTAAAGGCTTTCTTGTGAAGTTCAATTTGCCTTTGTCTCAAAACTTGAAATGCATGTATTCCAGCAACGGCAAAACCTGTAGCGGTAAATGCTGCCAACGTCATATGTAATGCCTGTGTAAACCATGCAGGATTTAATAAAGCTTTTACTGGGTCAATATTTAAAAACTCACCATTAATGTATTCAAATCCAGAGGGGGCATTCATCCAACCATTGGCTGAAACCACTAAAATACCAGATGCAACGCCAGAGATACCTACAATAAGTCCAGTATACCAATGAAATTTCTCTGGTATTTTATTCCAACCATATAGGTAAAAACCAAGAGCGACTGCTTCAACAAAAAATGCAGCACCTTCTAAAGAAAACGGCATACCGATTATTGGTCCAGCATGTTTCATGAATTCGGGCCATAATAAACCTAGTTCAAAAGATAGAGCAGTACCAGAAACTGCACCTGTAACAAAAAAAATCGCGACACCTTTCTGCCACGATTTTGTTAATTTTAAATATATAGGATTTTTGGTGTTCAGCCATTTTTTATGGGCGACGACCATAAAAAATGGCATGACCATGCCAATACATGCAAATACAATGTGAAACATTAATGTAAATGCCATTTGAAGTCTAGCGGCATCAAGATTGTCCATAAAAAACAAGCTTTAAAAGTGTATTACAAAGATACGTTTTAAAGCTCTATTTTTTAATCAAAAACAGATGAAATGTTGAGTAAAATTAAAAGAAAAATTATTCGATTATTTCTACTTCAAAAAGCTTGTCCCAACGTTTGCCTGTTACAAAAATAGTTTTAGTTTCTGGGTTATAAGCAATACCATTTAAAACATCTAATTTGTCGTGTTGCGTGACTTTGTTCTTAAGTGATGTAAAATCTATAACGCCTTCTACGGCACCATTTTTAGGATTAATAATAGCCACACCATTTAGTTGGTAACGGTTAGCATAAATTTTATTATCAATCCACTCCATTTCATTAATCTGTCTAATCTTTCCTTTATGTGTGTATACTTGTATTTTGCTTTCTTCAGCTAATGTTTCTGGGTTTAATAGCCAGATATATTCAGTGCCATCACTTTTATATAGATGCGTGTCATTATGTGTTAACCCCCAACCTTCTTTACTTTTATTATAAGAGAAACTACCAGTTCTTTCAAGAGTATTAAGATCATAAACAAAACCTACACCAGCTTTCCAGGTTAGTTGATACACTTTATCATTCATTACTGTTAATCCTTCTCCAAAATATTGGTCAGCTAAGTCGATATTTTTAATAACTTCTCCCGTTTTATAATTTATTTGACGGAGTTTGGATTCTTTTTTCTGGCCAGTACTTTCATATAGATTTCCGTCATGGAATTCCAAACCTTGGGTATAAGACGTGATATCATGAGGATATTCATTGAGTATCTTGAATTTAAAAATCTTTGGAGACTTATCATTTAATATAGTTACAGACGAGGTAGTCGTTTGTTTTTCATCACCTTCAAAATACACAGTAGCCTCTATGTGATATTTTCCTAATTTATGATGTTTAAGATTATAGTTATCTGTGATAATTTTGTCATCAAGTTTATATACTACAGAATCTATTTTGTAATTTTTTTTGTTTTTTAGAGAAAGTTTTAAAGTATTGGCAACAGAAATATTGCCTTTCTCTGCATTAGTTTGAATGCTAAAATAGTTTTGTTTTTGTCCAGATTTAGATCCACAAGCCATCACTAAAAGGAATAACGTGATGAGTGTAAGTAGTTTATAAGTTTTCATTGATGAATGCTAATTTTGATCGAATATATTTATTTAAAATCGGTTTAAAAAATCATTGTGAAAATTTTAAAAGATTGTATCTTTGCAGCCGGCAAGTCCTACACAACCAGCTCCTGTAGAATCCTCCAGGGCGGGAACGCAGCAAAGGTATACGGTTGTAGCGGTGTGATGTAGGTAGCTTGCCTTTTTTTGTGCGCTAAATTTAAATTTTATATTCACTTCTCGATGTTGTAATTTGGCATTTTAAATTTAAAAATATGTCTAAGGTTGTTTTAATCACTGGCGGCTCATCAGGAATCGGTAAATCCACTGGAGAATTTCTTCAGAATAAAGGTTTTAAGGTTTATGGTACGAGTAGAAATCCTAAAAGCTATATAGATAGTAAGTTCCCTTTATTAGAATTAGATGTGAAAGATGTAGCTTCAATAATTAAAGCTGTTAGTATGGTTGTTGAAAATGAAGGCCGTTTAGATGTTTTGATTAATAATGCAGGTGCTGGGATTACTGGACCTCTTGAAGAAATTCCTGATGCTGAGATGAAAGCCAATTTTGAAACTAATTTATTTGGACCTATAAATGTAATTAAGTCGGTTTTACCACAAATGAGAGTGCAAAAGTCTGGATTAATTATTAATGTGACTTCTATTGCTGGTTATATGGGGTTACCATATCGAGGTATTTATAGTGCTAGCAAAAGTGCATTATCTATATTAACAGAGACGTTTAGAATGGAGTTGAAACCATTTAATATTAAAATGACTAATGTAGCCCCTGGAGATTTTGCCACTAATATTGCTGCTGGACGTTATCATGCGCCACTAAAGGAAGATTCTCCATACAATGAAAGTTACGGAAAGTCCTTAAAGTTAATGGATGAACATGTAGATGCAGGTAAGGACCCGGAAATGATGGCTAAAGCTGTTTATAAAATTATAAATACTAAAAAACCAAAAATACACTATAAAGTTGGGGACTTTATGCAAAAATTTTCTGTGGTATTAAAACGCATTCTACCTGATACTGTTTATGAAAAAATGTTAATGAATCATTACAAATTATAGGTTTGGTATGCTATTTGTGTTTTTACACAGAAAAATAGACCAGATGTATAAAAAAATTATTTTCCCCTCAATTTTCTCTTTATTTTTTATTGTTACAGGTTGTCAAGATATTTTGGAATGTGTAATTAACAGAAAACCCATTTTATCTGATAATAGATTAGCTACAGCCTTTGTTAATCAAAATTATTTTGAAGAGATAAATGCCGAAATAAAAAATGAACCTAGAGATAACGATTACTACTACTATTTTTCGGTGATTGGAGAGTTACCTCGAGGTATAGATGTTTATTTTGATTACAGAGATGTAATTATAGAAGGGAGACCTTTAGAAAGAGGTAGATATCGATTTACGATTAGACTCGATGTAGAACAAGCTGATAATTATTGTGAGAATGATTTAAATGATTGCGATGGACTTTGCGAAGAAAGCACAGATAGGAGTTATATTTTAACTGTGAATTAATTGAAATCTTATGTCTAAAACTTAGTTCGAAAACTTTTAGCAACTTGTTAATAGATTTTACGTAAAGGTACTTAAGTAACAGCCATAATGTTGTAAATTCGCCGCGTTAGGGATAGAAGCGGCATCCTTTTTTGAGGCACGAGAAAAAGATATAGCGGATAGCCCGACCCCTTGTGGGTAACGCCCAATTTCTCGAAATGATATAAATTAAGTAAAACCTTTATAATTACAACGAATGAAATTTTTTATTGATACTGCAAACCTAGACCAGATAAGAGAAGCCCAGGATATGGGTGTTTTAGATGGCGTAACAACTAACCCATCGTTAATGGCTAAAGAAGGCATTACTGGGCACGATAATATCATGAAACACTATGTAGATATTTGTAATATTGTAGATGGTGATGTGAGTGCTGAGGTGATTTCTACTGATGTTGATGGTATGATTAAAGAAGGTGAAGCTTTAGCAGAATTACATGAGCAAATTGTAGTAAAGTTACCTATGATTAAAGATGGTGTTAAGGCTTGTAAATACTTTTCTACTAAGGGTATAAAAACTAATGTGACGTTGGTGTTTTCTGCAGGGCAAGCATTATTAGCTGCAAAAGCTGGGGCTACATACGTGTCTCCTTTTTTAGGGCGTTTAGATGATATTTCTACTGATGGCTTAAATTTAATTTCTGAAATACGCCATATTTATGATAATTATGGCTTTGAGACTCAAATTTTATCGGCGTCTGTACGTCATACAATGCATGTTATTGATTGCGCTAAAATAGGATCGGATGTGATGACTGGTCCGTTAAGTTCAATTGAAGGTCTATTGAAACACCCTTTAACTGATATAGGTTTGGCTAAATTTTTAGCAGACTATAAGAAGGGTAACTAATTTTAAATTTTAGTTAACAACATAAAAAAAGCGCAATATTCAATTTGAATATTGCGCTTTTTTATTTTTTGTAGCGTTTATGCTTTCTTTTGTTTGTTAATTTCGTCTTGTAATTGACGTCTTACTTTTTGCTCGCGCTCTAAAGCTGTTTTTCTATGCTCTTCAAACTCTTCTTCAATTTCAGATAGACTATGTTTTGCTTGTTTGGTTATAGCATTACTATTCTTGAATTTATAGATAAAGAACAGTAATAAAGCTAGCAGACCTCCAATTATTGCCCATAATAACGTATTATAACCTACTTTACTCATTTGCAAACCTAATAAAGACATGCTGTCTTTTTCAGTATTTGTTTTATCTAAATCTGATTGCGTTTTAGTAAGGTTGCCTTTTAGCTCAGTAATTTCTTTGGCTTGTGTTTTTACAACTTCTTGTGTATCGTTTAAATCTTTACGGATTTCTTTTAAAGAATCTTTTACATGATTTCTTAATGTAAGCAACCACGCTGTTTTTACAGCTTCGTATGGTTGACCGTTAGTGCCTTTAAAGTTTCCAGATTTTCTAAAAATATATTCAAATTGACTATCAATGGATCCGCTATTCAACGAAAGTGTTTCTGGTTGTTGTGTTGTTTGAGAAAATGATAAACAAAAAATAAATAGAAAAACAAGTGTAAGAGGGTATTTTGAGGAATTCATTTGGTTGTGTTTAAATAGGTTAACTGTTATTGCGAAAATATAAAATAAAGTTTAAAAAAACGGCTATTTGTAAAATAGCCCCAAAATTTTTTGAGGCTATTTGAATAGATTTACGATTATTAAAACAATTTAGATGTTTTAATAGTAAGTATAACGTCTTACTTTAGAAATATATTTTGCTAACCTAATGACTTGATGGCTATACCCATATTCGTTATCGTACCAAACATATAATACTACATTTTTGCCATCTTTGCGTACAATTGTAGCTTTGCTATCATAAATTGATGGTGCTGAACATCCTACAATATCACTAGAAACCAATTCATCACTAAGTTCATATTTTATTTGCTCTACCAAATCCCCTTCTAATGCGTATTTTTTTATAGTTGAATTTATACCATTTAAAGAAGTTTTTCTATCTAATTCTAAATTTAAAATAGCTAGAGACCCATTTGGCACAGGCACGCGAATAGCATTAGAAGTTAATTTGTCTTCTAAACTTGGCAACGCTTTAGCAACGGCTTTTCCTGCACCAGTTTCGGTAATTACCATATTAAGCGCTGCTGCACGACCACGGCGGTATTTATTATGAAAGTTATCCACCAAGTTTTGATCGTTTGTGTAAGCATGAATGGTTTCTAAGTGTCCACTTTTGACACCGTAAGAGTCTTCCATAGCTTTTAAAATAGGAGTAATGGCGTTTGTGGTGCAAGAAGCTGCTGAAAATATATCTATTTTATCTGGGCTATAGTCTTTATGGTTTACACCGTGCACAATGTTAGGGATTCCTTTTCCAGGAGCAGTGAGTAAAACTTTAGCTACACCTTTTGCTTTTAAGTGTCTGGATAAGGCTTCTTTATATCTAAATGCACCTGTATTATCAATAACTAAAGCATTATTAATTCCAAACTTTGTATAATCAATTTTCTCAGGAGCATCCGCAGAAATTATTTTAACGGTAGTTCCGTTTACAATCAGTGCATTGTCGTTAGCATTGACTGAAACAGTACCTGAAAATTCGCCGTGAATCGAATCATTATTTAACAAAGAAGCTCTTTTTTCTAATATTTCATTAGTTATGGCTCCTCTGGTAACAATTGCCCTTAATCGTAATTGACTACCTTTTCCTGTTTTAGCCATAAGCTCTCTGGCAACTAAACGGCCAATTCTACCAAAACCATAAAGTATAACATCTTTTGGTTCAATAGAATTACCATTGCTGGCATCTTTTATTTTATTGGCTACAAAATGAATAGCATCGTCAAATTTGTTTTCTTCAAGATGAAATTCATAAGTAAGTTTACCAATATCTAATTTAGCAGGAGCTATATTAAGTTGTTTAATAGCTTTTGCAATTTCAACAGAATCAAAAATTGAAATCGGTTTTTGAACAAACTTACCAGCATATTCGTGTAGGTTTAAAATTTCGCTTACATTTTTATCTATAAGCTGGTTTTTAAAGAGAATTAACTCTATGGAGTTATCGTACCAAAGGTCGCTAACAACTTTGATAAATTCAACAGTCGCTCTTCTACGATCTGCTTGAAACGCTAACTCTTTTTCATAAGTTGCATCTGTAGACATTTTTTTTGAGTTTAGTGGTTTTTAATTTTGCAAAAGTATCATATTTCAAACGTTTTCGTAAGCTATTTTAATAAAAAAATAATCTGCTAATTTAAAGTTGATTTCTTGATGGTTTTTAGATATTTAATATTTACAAAAGAAACATTGATGATGACTAATAAGTTGAAGTTTACAATAAAAAAAAGTCCTCAATATTGAGAACTTTTTTAAAATGTTATTTATAATGTATATTACCTGAAATTATATCTTTCTTTTTCACCCTTCTCATTAATGAGTTCAATTCTTAAAGACTCACGTGTTGATTTATTTTTTAAGGCTTGTTGGACGTCATCAACACTATTAACTTCTACATCATTAACTGCCGTTATTATAGATCCTTCTTTAATGCCATTTTTATTCCAGTATTCAGCATAATCACTATCTAATTGTGCAATTTTAACACCATTTTTAGTTTTATATTTCTTTAAATCTTCTGGTTTGGCGTTTTTAATTCTACCTACCAAAGGAAGTATTGCAGTCATGTTTTTTACTAATCGAACAGGTGCAGTTTTAATATTACCATCACGAGAGTAGGTAACATTTACAATATCTCCAGGCCCTTTTGTATTGAGATGTCCTTTTAGATCTGAAAATTTAATAATTTCTACATTATCTATTTTTTTAATAATATCTCCTTCTTTAATCCCAGCTTCATCTGCTCCTGAATCTTCTTCTACATTACCTACATAAAAGCCTTGTGTGTCACCTATTTTTATGTTTTGTTCAACTTCTATTTTTTCTACTATCGAGCTACTAAGAGATGTGCCTGAAACACCTAAAATACCGTTTTGAACAGTTCCATATTCCATGATGTCATTAACTACCTTTCTAGCTATATTGCTAGGTACCGCAAATGAATATCCTATATACGAACCAGTTTGAGATGAAATAGCAGTATTAATGCCAATTAATTCGCCATTGGTATTTACTAAAGCACCTCCTGAATTACCTGGGTTTACTGCTGCATCAGTTTGAATGAAAGATTGTGATGCATTTCCTGATAAGTCTCTCGCTTTAGCACTAATAATTCCAGCAGTAACCGTAGAAGTTAAGTTAAACGGGTTACCAACTGCTAGTACCCATTCACCAATTTTGGCATTGTCTGAGTCTCCAAAAGTTACAACAGGTAGTTCTTCATCCGCTTCAATTTTTAAAAGTGCAATATCAGTTTTAGGGTCTGTGCCAACTATTTCAGCTTCATAAGTTTTATTGTTGTTGAGTGTTACAGATAGTTCTTGAGACTTATCTATGACATGATTATTGGTAATGATATATCCATCGGGTGTTATAATCACCCCAGAGCCAGTACCCAATTGAGCACGATTTGGACTTCTCCCCATAAATAAGTCCTCAAATGTCATCTGCCCTCGGCTTATCGTTATGTTTTTTACATGCACCACTGCATTAACAGTATTTTCTGCAGCTTTTGTGAAATCAGGTGTTTCATAAGGTTTGTAAACAGTGTTTGACACGCTAGTAGGTATAAGGGCTGGTTGTTCTTCAACCGTATTTACTACTAATGCTTTATCTTCTTCTATAAAAAGCTTATACGCTCCAAGTGTTAACATACCACCAAGAGCTGAAACAAATACTAGTGTTAAAATCTTCTTCATAATTTTCAGTTTAATAAGATATATTTACAACGATTAAAATTAATTATTTATTGAATTTTATATTTGCTTTTAACGATTTTTAACGTCCTTTTTAACGACTATTTAACACTATAAAAAGCGGTTTAATATTTATTCTTTCTTCAGTGAAAAACTAAATATTGTATCTAAAAAACCGCAAAATTTAGTTTCACTTTAGCAGCTACTTCGATAATACATAAATTTTTTTCATTTGACTTATATGAACTTCCAAATGAAAAAATTCATGTATTTTTGTTACTTAATTATGCAACATAAATTTTATAAATACCAAGGAACAGGGAACGATTTTGTAATGATTGATAATCGTCAACAAAATTTTGACAAAAATAACACCAAACTGGTGGCAAGCCTTTGTGATAGACGTTTTGGCATAGGAGGAGATGGGTTAATTCTTCTTGAAAACCATAGTAATTACGATTTTAAAATGGTGTATTACAACGCCGATGGAAACGAAAGTACCATGTGCGGAAATGGAGGACGTTGTTTGGTGGCATTTGCCAAGCAATTAGGTGTCATTTCTAACACTGCTGTATTTGAAGCTGTTGACGGTATTCATCATGCTATCGTTGAAGGTGATATTGTTAGATTACAAATGCAAGATGTGACTGATATAAACAAGGCTAATGGTCATATATTTTTAGATACAGGATCTCCACATCATGTACAATTTGAAGATGACATAGAAAGCTTTAATATTAAGGTAGATGGATCAAAAATAAGATATGGCGCACCATATTTTGAAGAAGGGACTAATGTGAATTTTGTAAAGAAATTATCTGATAAAGCATTTCGAGTAAGAACGTATGAGCGGGGTGTAGAAGATGAAACTTTGTCATGTGGTACTGGGGTTACTGCGGTAGCCATAGCTATGCATGCCTTAAATGAAACTTCAAACAATATAGTTGATTTAAAAGTTGAAGGTGGCAATTTGCAGGTGTCTTTTGATGTGGAAAATGGAATATATAAAAATGTTTGGCTCATTGGTCCTGCTAAATTTGTGTTTGAGGGTACCATATGAAAACTTTAAAGGGAGAACATATAATACTTCGTGCTTTAGAACCTGAAGATTTAGAGTTTGTTCTTGCTATTGAAAATGATGAGCGCATTTGGCATTTAAGTAATACTCAGGTACCGTTTTCAAGATTTGTTATCAAAGAGTATTTAGAAAATGCACATAAAGATATTTTCGAGGTAAAGCAGTTACGTTTAGTAATTTCTGATACAAAAGAAGCGCCATTAGGCTTAATAGATTTATTTAATTTTGATTTCAAGAATAAAAGAGCTGGTGTTGGTATCCTCATTAAGGAGGAATCAAACCGAGATAAGGGATATGGTCATGAAGCTTTAACTTTGTTGGTAGATTATAGTTTTAAATTTTTAGGACTACATCAATTATATTGTAATATTTCTGAAGAAAACACAGCTAGCCTTAAGCTATTTGGTAAACTAGGATTTAAAACCATTGGATTAAAAAAAGATTGGAATTTTAATAACGGTATATTTCATAACGAATATTCATTACAACTAATAAAACAATAGATGTACATTAAAAAGATACTTTGGGCGGTAGCCATTATAGGACTAGTTGCTGCGGCAATTTTTGCATATTATGTGTACGGTGCTATGTTAGCGCCAAATACAAGTTTTAATAATGACGAAGCTTATATTTATGTAAAAACTACAGATAGTTATAATGATGTTAGGGAGCAATTAGAACCTTTACTAGAAGATATTGATAAGTTTGATGTATTAGCAGCACAAAAAAAGTATAACAACAATATAAAACCTGGTAAATATGCTATTAAAAAAGGCATGAGTAATAATGATATTATCAACTCTATAAGAAGTAAAAATATACCAATTAAGGTATCCTTTAATAATCAAAATTCTTTAGAGAAGTTAGCGGGAAGAATTTCTAAACAAATAGAGGCAGATAGTACTTCTTTGGTGAAAGCTATGAATGATACAAAGTTTTTGAAGGATAATGATTTTAAACCTGAAACTGCTCTTGGAATGTATTTACCCAATAGTTATGAGATTTATTGGAATACTACTGCTGAAGCTTTTAGAAATAAAATGCTAAAAGAATATAAGCGATTTTGGAATGATAATCGTATTGCTAAAGCACATAAAATTGGTCTGTCATCTAATCAAGTAATTACACTAGCATCTTTAGTCTATGAGGAATCCAAACAGCCTGAAGAACAACCAAGAATAGCTGGTTTATATATAAATAGACTAAAAAGAAGAATGCCTTTAGATTCTGATCCTACACTCAAGTATGCAGCATATCAGTTACCGAAGTACAAAAACACGGTTATAAAGAGAGTTTTAAATATTCATAAAGAGATAGATTCACCTTATAATACATATAAAAATTTAGGATTGCCACCAGGACTTATAACTATGCCAGATTTATCAGCTATTAATGCAGTTTTAAATTATGAAAAGCATAATTATATTTTTATGTGTGCAGATGCCAAGCGCTTAGGATATCATAAGTTTGCTAAGACTATAGCGCAACATGGTGCTAATGCTAGGGCTTACCATAACTATCTAGATTCCCAAGGAATTAAAAAGTAATATATGTGGCTAGAAAGGTATAGTTTGGTATTATTTCTATTCGTTACCACCTGTATTTATTCACAATCTGGCTTAGAAACTTTTTTAAAACCAAGCGACACCTTAAATAAAGCTCGTAGAAATACAGTGGTTATTTCTGAAGTTGCATTATCTAGTGCTGCACTAATAGGTTTAAACGAATTATGGTATGCAGACTTTGAGCGTTCAAAATTTCAAACTATAAACGACAATGCTGAATGGCTACAAATGGATAAAGTTGGTCATGTGTTTACCGCGTATCAATTAGGTAAGCATGGTGCAAATCTTTTAAATTGGGGCGGTGTTCGTAAAAAGGATCAACTCATCTATGGTGCGACTTTGGGATTTGGTTTTTTAACAGCTGTAGAAGTGCTGGATGGCTATTCTAATGAATGGGGTTTTTCCTGGGGAGATGTTGGTGCAAATGCCTTAGGAACAGGACTCTATGTTTCGCAAGAATTATTGTGGAATGAGCAGCGAATTGACGTAAAATTTAGTTTTCAGCAAACTAATTATGCTTCCCAACGTCCTGATAAACTAGGAAAATCATTTTTTGAACAGGTTTTAAAAGATTATAACGGGCAAACCTATTGGCTCAGTTTTAACTTACATTCTTTTTTTAAGGATAGTAAAATTCCAAAATGGTTAAATGTTGCTTTAGGTTACAGTGGTGAAGGGATGCTTACAGGTATTGAAGTTGCTGACAATCAATTGTTAACAACTAATCAGCGTTACAGGCAATACTTTCTCAGTTTAGATGTAAATTTGACTAAAATTAGAACTAATTCGGCACTTTTAAGGTCAATTTTCAGCATTTTTAATATGATAAAAATACCGTTTCCTTCCCTAGAAATTAATAAAAACGGGGCTGTATTTCATCTATTCCATTAGTGAAAATTGCACTTAAACGATTAATTTTCAAATAATAAAAAAAATGTCTAATTTTGCACGCTCAAATTTTCAAGCAATTTTGCGTTGTAATTTTGCTGAAGAAAGTTGTTTTTTATGGTGAAAAATATTGCAAGTTACCTAGTTTTAGCACTTACAATATGTATACTGTTACAAATATCGTTTTCAAATGATGAAGCGATAGATTTAGGTAGGTATTCAACCGATGGCTTAGTGTTAAATTACACGGTTAGCCAAGATGCAAACATTGGGGAAAATGTTAAGGCATCAAAAGACGGGTACGAAACCTTTTCTCCATTTTTGGGGAAATCGTTCGTAGGATTTAAAGAAGCTCTTGCTTTTAAGGAATCTGGTGGTAATTACGCAACCATAAATACGTATGGTTATTTAGGTAAATATCAATTTGGAAAAGAAACCTTAAAGCTTATTGGGGTAAGAAACGTTCAAAAGTTTTTGAGTAATCCTAAACTTCAAGAAAAGGCTTTTATAGCCAATGCGCAACGTAATAAATGGATTTTACGTAGAGATATTAACAGATTTGTTGGAAAACGCATTAATGGTGTTTTGGTTACTGAATCTGGTATTTTAGCTGCAGCACATTTAGCTGGTCCAGGTAGCGTTAAGACGTATTTAAGAAGTTATGGTTTAATAAACTTTGCTGATGGATATGGTACTACCATTTCCAATTACATGAAACGATTTTCAGGTTATGATACATCGTTTTTAAAACCTAATAAGAAAGCAAAAGTTAATACACTTTAGAATTAAAGTTTAGCTTTTATGAATAATAAAAATTGTAGGCCTCTTGTGGAGGTCTACATTTTTTTTACGCCAAACTTTGGCAGGTAATGTTTTAATAAATTCTGTTGAAAGCGTTATATCACACGCAACACATATAGAAGTGTCTGGTGTAACAGTTTTACAAATATCGTCTAACATATTATTATTGCGATAAGGTGTCTCAATAAATATTTGTGATTGGTTTTGATCAAACGACAGACGTTCTAGGCGCTTAATTTCTTTTTTTCTTTCATTTTTATCTATAGGTAAATACCCATTAAAAGTAAAACTTTGTCCATTTAGCCCAGAACTCATAATAGCCATTAATATTGATGATGGGCCAACTAAAGGTATGACTTGAATGCCTTTTTCATGAGCCAATTTCACAACATCTGCTCCGGGGTCTGCTACGCCAGGGCAGCCAGCTTCAGATAAGAGTCCAACATCCTTTCCTTGAAGACAAGGTTCTAAAAATTCTGGAAGTTCTATAGCCTGGGTAAATTTATTCAGAAGAAATATTTCCAAAGACGGTTGTGATTTCTTCGGACTAATTTTTTTAATGAATCTTCGTGCAGACTTTTCATTCTCAACTATAAATATTGAAACGTCTTCTATGACTTTTTTCACTGACATAGGTAAAACTTCTAGTGGCGCATTGTCACCTAGAGTAGTTGGTATTAAATATAATTTTCCTTTATGCATTAATTTACCAGTAGTTTTTTTACTGCTTTTGAATTTTCAGAAAGCGTAACTTCAACGAAATAGACACCACTTTTGTAATTAATAAGAGGAATGGAAATCGTGTTTTCCGTAAAATTATGTCTAGTTTCTATAAGCTGACCAAAAATATTAAAAATAGAAATACTGTTTGCTTTATTTTGAGTATTTCCTAAATCTATTAAAACTTTATCGCCAGCTGGGTTTGGGAACAACTTAAAACTTAACTTTGAATTATCCTCAACGCTTAAACTAGCATCTTCAATTTTATAAATAGTAGAACCATTAGTAATGTAAAGTTCTCCGTCTTGATCTTCTCCAAGGGTAGTCCAGTTTGATGTTACGTTTGGTGTTTGGAAAGCTAAAGTCCAATTATCTGGGCTTGCCTCTGTAATAACACCAATAGTCTGTTTGCAAAACTCAGCAAAAAAATATTTTCCTATAAAATTTGTGTATAATGTACCTCTATATACATAACCTCCAGTAATGGAGCCCGAACAACTACTGCCAACATGGGCATATTCTGAAACGGGAGCAATAGTACTTGCAAATCCACCAGATAATGGGCAACTGCCACTAGTGCTAAATATGCTACTACCTTCATAACAACGCCATCCATAATTGTCTCCTGGGTTTCCAGAATCATCAACCTTATTGATTTCTTCAAAAGCATTCTGACCGACATCTGCAATCCATAAATCTCCATTTGTTTTGTCAAACGAAAACTTCCAGGGGTTTCTCAACCCAATAGCATATATTTCTGGTCTTGGGTCGTTTGACCCATTTGCAGATGT
The DNA here is from genome assembly GCA_947502975.1 of uncultured Flavobacteriaceae bacterium. Taxonomy (GTDB): domain Bacteria; phylum Bacteroidota; class Bacteroidia; order Flavobacteriales; family Flavobacteriaceae; genus Jejuia. The sequence continues at coordinate 640,603 of CANNBV010000003.1, read as the reverse complement.
AGCAAATGGATTAGTGCTTGGTATGCTGTAAGTTGTGCCACTAACATCAATTCTTAATAATTTCCCTAATAAGGTTGTGGTATCCTGTGCTCTGTCTCCAGGATCTCCGCCACTGCCACCATCACCAGATGCTATGTACAAAAAGCCATCTTGACCAAAGGCTATTTTTCCACCATTATGATTGCTAAATGGTTGTTGAAACGTTAGTAATACAGTTCCTGTAGCGTTTGCAATATCTGGATCTCCACTAACAGTATATCTAGAAATTACGGTATTAGGTGTGTCAGTACTAGAATCATCAGTATAGTATACATAAAACCGTCCTGAAATTGTATAGTCTGGCGCAAAAGCTAATCCTAAAAGCCCTCGTTCTCCTCCAGATCCCACAATAGAGGATATGTCTAAAAACGGAGTACTATTAGCAGAGCCATCTGAATTTAAAATTTTAATAACACCTGCTTGCTCTACAACAAAAAGGCGGTCATCACCAACATTTACGATTTCAACAGCCCCAGAAAAACCAGACGCAAAATTTGATAAATTAACGGTTTGAGAAAAGCTAAAATTTAAAAATAGAATTATAAGTAATACAGAAACAGAAGATTTCATGGCGCATCTTTTTTTATAAAGTTACAAATTAGATACGTATGAATTGATAGCTAGGGATTTAAATAAGATTGTTTTTGATTTTTTCGGACGCTTCGTCGAGCATTTGATAGACGTTTTCAAAACCTTGGTCGCCTCCATAATATGGGTCTGGAACACTTAGGTTTTCGCCAGGAGTAATTTCGTTTAGAATGAGTTTTACTTTTGATTTGTCCTCTTCACTTTCTGACATTTTTAGAATATGGTGATAGTTTGATTCATCCATAGCGTATATGAGATCAAAATCAGTAAAATCTTGTCGCGTAAATTGGCGTCCTCTTAGATTAGTAATGTCTATTCCGTATTTTTTCGCTACAGCTATAGAACGTATATCTGGTTTACTGCCAATATGATACGCGGCTGTTCCTGCAGAATCAATAATGAATTTGTCTTGAGGGAGTTTAGATTTTAGAATGCCTTCAGCTAATGGCGATCGACAAATATTGCCTAAACATACCATTAGAATTTTAGTCATTTTAATTGAATTTAAACTGAAAGTTTTTTTGCAATATCTTCAACGTATTTTCTAAACTGTTTATCAGTAGAGGATAGGTTATCTACGGTTTTGCAAGCATGCAATACTGTAGCGTGGTCGCGTTTACCAATTTGAGAACCAATACTAGCAAGAGATGCTTTAGTCATCTTCTTCGCAAAAAACATAGCGAGTTGTCTTGCTTGTACAATGTGACGTTTTCTAGTTTTTGATTGCAATGTATCTACATCCATTTGGAAATAATCAGATACTATTTTTTGTATGTAATCAATAGATACTTCTCGTTTTGTATTCTTAACAAATTTTTCAACAATTTGTTTTGCAAGATCTATTGTGATTTCTTTTCTATTGAAAGAGGATTGTGCAATTAGAGAAATAATAGCGCCCTCAAGTTCGCGTACGTTAGTTTTAATATTTTTTGCAACATAATCCACAATTTCATCAGGCATTTCAACACCATCTCGATACAATTTATTTTTCAAAATTGAAACTCGAGTTTCGAAATCAGGATTTTGTAATTCAGCAGACAATCCCCATTTAAAACGTGATAATAGGCGTTGTTCAATATCTTGCATATCCACTGGTGCTTTGTCACTAGTTAAAATGACCTGCTTTCCATTTTGATGTAAATGATTAAATATGTGGAAGAATACATCTTGAGTTCCTGATTTTCCTGATAAAAATTGAACATCATCAATAATCAATACGTCAATGATTTGATAAAAGTGAATAAAATCATTACGATTATTCTTTTTTACAGAATCTATGTATTGTTGTGTAAACTTCTCAGCAGATATATAAAGTACAGTCTTTTCAGGATATTTGTCTTTTATATCAACACCTATAGCATGAGCTAAATGTGTTTTTCCTAAACCAACACCACCAAAAATTAATAACGGATTAAACGATGTGCCTCCAGGTTTTGCTGCTACAGCTAACCCTGCACTTCTAGCTAATCTGTTAGAATCACCTTCCAAAAAGTTTTCAAAACTATAGTTTGGATTCAATTGGGATTCAATCTTAACATTTCTAATTCCAGGAATTACAAAAGGATTTTTTAATTCTGGACTTTTATTATTTAGTGGAATGTCTACTTCTTGAGACTTAACAGGTGTTCTATTAGAACTTGGAATTTTTTCGGTAAAAGGTTGTTTGTTGCCATAAGTGTTTTCCATTTTTATAATGTAAACTAGCTTGGCAGTTTCTCCTAACTCTTTAGTTAAAGCAACTTTTAGAATCTTTACATAGTGTTCTTCAAGCCATTCGTAAAAGAATTTACTTGGCACTTGAATACTTAAAGCATTATCTTGAAGTTTCACTGCAACTATCGGTTCAAACCATGTTTTATATGCTTGCGGTTGGATATTATCCTTTATAAAATTAAGACAGTTATTCCATACCGATTGCGCAGTTGTACCCATTTAGTCGAAATGTTTGGTTTTATAGTTAGTAAATTATCTAAAGAGAAGTGACTCTTTAAATCCCCCTTTTAATGTGTGGCAAATATGTGAACAAAATTCTAAAAAAAAAAATGAAATTGAGTTGAATTTCTAGAAATTTTTCCTCATGTTTAGACACTAGCCGAAACTACAAAAAAATATTGATATAAAGCTATGAAATTCGATGAAATACAAATTAGGGTGAGGTATGGTGAAACAGATCAAATGGGTGTAGTATATCATGGCAACTATGCATTATACTTAGAAATGGGGAGAATTGAGTGGTTGCGGAAGCTTGGTGTTTCTTATAAAAAAATGGAAGAGGATGGTGTCATGTTACCGGTAGTTTCTTTAAGTATAAATTATAAAAAGTCAGCAGGTTATGACGATCTAATTAATGTAAAAACTCAACTAAAAAATAAGCCAACGGCTAAAATTGAATTTGAGTACGAAATTACTAATGAAGCTGGAGAAGTTTTAACTACAGCTAGTACAACTTTAGTGTTTATGGATACGAAAACTAACAGGCCAACACGTGCACCTAAATATATTTTAGACTTAATAGATTAATTTTTTTTAATAGTAACACCATAGATAGCATCAAAAATATTGAAAATATCATCAGCTAAACTTTTTCTTATAGAAATGGTAATGGTGCAGCTCAGTTCTAGTTGCTGATTGGTAATTTGCAACTGCTTCTCTTTGGTAATCCGCATAACTTTATTCATATCCTTGTATTCAAAAGAAAGTAAATATTCAATATTTATAGTTTTTTCGGTTATCTTACTAGACTCTAGAGCTAACTGAGCAGTTGTTTTATAGGCTTGAATTAATCCTCCAACACCTAATTTCACACCTCCAAAATACCGAACTACAATAACTATAATATTTGTAACACCAAAAGCCTGAATTTGCCCATAAATGGGCATTCCTGCTGAATTGCTAGGTTCGCCATCATCATTAACCCTAAATGATATTTTTTCAGTGCCAATTTGATAAGCATAACACCAATGTCTTGCAGAATGGTGTTCTTTTTTTACCTGTTCTAAATATGTTTTTGCCTCTTCTTCATTAGTTACATAATATGTATAGCCAAAGAATTTACTATTCTTTTCCTTAAAAAGAATACCTTCGGCAGAGCGCACTATAGTTTTATATACGTCGTCTGGAGTGGTCAAATTTTAAATACCATTTTTTGAGATGAAAATAAGTTTACAATATCTTCCATGTAAGGTGTGATGTGCCATGTTTTAATATCTAAATGTTTTGCTGTTGCAATATTATCAGCATTGTCATCTATAAACACACAGTGCTCCGCTTTTAAATTATTGGTGTTTAAAACAAATTCAAAAATATTAGCATTTGGTTTTCTTAAGTTAATTTCATGCGACAAATAAAAAGCATCAAAACAATTTTTGAAGTCTTCGTAAAAAGGAACACGTTCTTTTATCCAATCAATATGAAGTTCATTTGTATTACTTAATAATATGAGTCGATATGCATTCTGAGCTTTTAAGTTTTTTAAAAAATCTAAACGATATTCAGGAAAGTCTTTCAAAATAATATTCCATAAATCAATTAATTCTGATTTGGTTAAATGTGGAAACTTTTCAGCGTAAAAACTGATAAAATCATCAGTTGAAATAGCGCCAATTTCATATAGTTTGTTGATTTCAATGATATCTTCTGATAAATGCGGAATGCGTAAAGTGTTTAAACATTGTCGAAAACCGTTTTCGATATCTAAATCGATAAATACATTACCAAAATCAAAAATAATGGTGTCAATCATTCTGATATGTTTTTAAAATATCATTTAGTATATGTTCTTCTGAAGTTAAAGTTCCTTTAAATTCAGGTGCCTTAACACCATTTGTAAAAAAGGAATTTCCAGTGAATACTCTTGCTTCATCCCAAAGATTTGCGTCAATAAACATTTGTAATGTCTTTGTGCCACCTTCTATAATTATAGAATTGATATTTTTTTCAAATAGAATACTACAAATTTGACGTGGTATAGATGTGTTGAAATCTATGGTTTTATTGTCTATGACTAGTGTTTCAGATGCATTGTTAAAAATTGATAAGTCTTTTGATAATGCATTCGCTTTATCAATTACTACTCTTATTGGGTTTTCGCCAGTCCAGTCCCTAACTGTTAAACTTGGGTTGTCTTCTAAAACGGTGTTAGTGCCAACAAGAATTGCCTGTTCTTCGGCACGCCATTTATGGACTAATTGTCTGGAATATTGATTTGTAATCCAAACTGGCGCTTTCATTTGTTTGCTTTCAGGCGCAATAAATCCATCTTTGGTTTCTGCCCATTTTAAAACTATATATGGGCGTTTTTTGTTGTGAAAGGTAAAGAAACGTTTGTGATGGTGTTTACATTCATCTTCTAGAATACCAACTGAAACATTAACACCAGCCTCAATAAGTTTTTTTATGCCTTTACCAGCTACTTGTTTATTATCATCAATGCAACCAATTACTACGTTAGGAATATTATACTGAATGATTAGATCGCTACAAGGCGGGGTTTTACCATAATGTGAACACGGTTCTAAGGTAACGTAAAGTGTAGCTTGTTTTAAAATTGATTTATCTGTAACTTTATTAATAGCATTTACTTCGGCATGATTGCCACCGTAAGCACTGGTAAAACCTTCGCTGATAATTTTATTATTAATAACGATAACACATCCTACCATTGGATTTGGTCTTGTAGAACCCAAACCGTTTTTGGCAATTTCTAAACAGCGTTTTATATATAATTCGTGAATAGTCAATTTTAGAGCTTAATTTTTACATCTTCGGTTTCATCAACATCATAGCGATAAGAAAATCCTAAGGTTTTATAAATGATATCTCCTTTATATTGTACTTTCATTTTTTTGCTAAACAAACTACCAATCAGGCTTCCAATGCTTTTATTGCTAATCAGGCTATCCAAAGGAATTGTTGCTTTAAGCGGAATTGTAAATTCATTTTTAGCTGGGACTTCAAAACTTTCTGTTGAAACAGAACCCACTTCATTATCATTTACAAAAATTTTAATTTCATCAGTTTTTAATTCCCCTCCAATATCATTAGGATTCATAAAAAGCGCATCGGCAGACAAAATAATATGTTTAGAGGTAGATTCAATCACTTTAATATTTTCAACATTCACAAAAAGAGGTTTCTCGTTTACTTTACAGTTGAAAAAAGTACCCACTATTGTTAATAATATTAAAAAGCGTTTTATCTCATTTTTTAAGAATTGCTGTATCTTCACTTTTGGAAAATTTTAATTTAAGTGAGTAAAGATACTACAGTTATTCGAGAAATACAGTCAGAAGATAATGCGCCACTGGAGGCTGTTATACGAGGATGTTTTCATGAATTTAAAATTCCTTTGGAAGGTACAGCTTATGAAGATCCAGAAACCAAACAGATGTTTGAAGCCTACCAAAACGATAATGATGTATATTATGTTGTAGATAAGGATGGCGAAATTTTAGGGGGAGCAGGCATAAAACCACTTAGAGATTTTGAAGGCAATATATGCGAACTCCAAAAAATGTACTTTTCGCCGAAGGTGAGAGGTGAAGGTTTTGGTAAACAAATGTTTGAAAAATGTTTGAATGCAGCTAAAGCATTAGGTTATGAAAAGTGCTATTTAGAATCTGCACCCCAACTAAAAGCAGCGATTCATATTTACGAAAGTTTTGGGTTCACACATTTAGATGGGCCTTTGGGGAATACAGGGCATTTTTCATGTGGAGTTTGGATGATTAAAGATTTATGAAGCTAAAGGATATTAAAAGCACATTTCATCATAGATTAGATGAGAGTTATGACAAAGCAGAAGTGGATCATTTCTTTTTTCTCCTATCGGAAGTTTATTTTGATATAAAACGTATTGATTTAGCAATGCAGCCTGATACTGATATTAAAGACACTAAATTGATGTTTGAAGCTTTGCAGCAGTTAGAAGAGCATAAACCGATACAATATATTATTGGAGAAACTGAGTTTTTTGGGTTGCCATTTAAAGTAAATGAAGATGTATTAATTCCGCGACCAGAAACCGAAGAATTGGTGTCTTGGATTTTAGATTGTTATTCACAGAGAAGCGAAGCATCTCATAAACTAAATATTCTGGATATTGGCACAGGAAGTGGGTGCATTGCCATTGCATTGGCTCGAAACTTAAAAAACGCTAACGTTTTTGCACTAGATGTGAGTGATAAAGCATTAACGGTTGCAAAAATGAATGCAGCATTGAATAATGCCAAGGTTGAATATATTAAGTATGATATTTTATCAAATTGTCATGCTCAACTTGACGCTATAGTTGATAAATTTGATATTGTTGTTTCAAATCCGCCATATGTTCGACATCAGGAAAAAGTATTGATGAAACCAAATGTGGTTGATAATGAACCACATTTGGCACTTTTTGTTGAAGATGATAACCCGCTACAGTTTTATGACGCTATAGTGCAATTTTCCAAGTATGCATTAACTACAAATGGACAGCTTTTTTTTGAAATCAATGAGTTTCTAGGAAAAGATACTATGGATTTAATGGTTAAAAATGATTTTATAAATATTGAATTAAAACAAGATATCTTCAGGAAAGATAGAATGATAAAAGGTAAGAAATTTTAATGGAAAGTATAAAACAACATATAGTCAACTTAAGAAACGAGTTAAGAGAACATAACTACAATTATTATGTTCTCGATAATCCCATAATTTCAGATTATGACTTTGATGTTAAGCTGAAAGAACTTCAAGGGTTGGAGGAAAAACACCCAGAGTTTTATGATGCTAATTCGCCAACACAACGTGTTGGAGGAGAAGTCACAAAAAACTTTGAGACTGTAAAGCATGAATATCGGATGTATTCATTAGATAATTCGTATTCTAAAGAAGACTTATTAGATTGGGAAAAACGTATAAAAAAACTCGTTGATGGTGATGTAGCCTATACCTGTGAGCTAAAATATGATGGCGCTTCTATGAGTTTAACTTACGAAAATGGAAAACTGGTAAGAGCTGTAACACGAGGAGATGGGTTTCAAGGCGATAATGTAACCGCAAATGTTAAAACCATAAAGTCTGTACCGCTTCAATTAAAAGGAGACTACCCATCTAAATTTGAAATTAGAGGTGAAATTGTGCTACCTTTTGATGGGTTTAATAAAATGAACGCCGAGCGTATCGCTAATGGCGAAGAACCTTATAGAAATCCCAGAAATACAGCTTCTGGAAGTTTAAAATTACAAGATAGTGCAGAGGTTGCCAAACGTCCGTTAGAATGTTTATTATACAATTTAACAGGGAGCAATTTAGTTGTATCTACGCAGTTTGAAAGTTTAGACAAAGCAAGATCATGGGGCTTTAAAGTGCCAGATGTTGCTGTTTTAGCGACATCAGTCGACGAGGTTCTAGAGTTTGTTAATTATTGGGACACAAAGCGTCATGATTTACCTTATGAAACGGATGGTGTAGTCATAAAAGTAAATAATTTACAGCAGCAGGAGGAACTTGGTTACACAGCCAAAGCACCACGTTGGGCAATGGCTTATAAGTTTAAAGCAGAGCAGGTTTCTACTGTATTAAATGAAATTACCTATCAAGTGGGACGTACAGGAGCGATAACACCAGTAGCAAATTTAGAACCAGTAGAATTGGCCGGAACAACGGTAAAGCGTGCTTCTATTCATAATGCGGATCAAATTGAAAAATTAGATATACGAGAGCGGGATACTGTTTTTGTTGAGAAAGGAGGAGAGATTATTCCAAAGATTATAGGAGTTGATATCTCACGAAGGCCTTTAGATTCAGAACCTACAAGATATATTTCTGAATGCCCTGAATGCCATACTGCTTTGATAAGGACCGAAGGTGATGCAAAGCATTATTGTCCTAATTACAATGGTTGTAATCCTCAAATTATTGGTCGCATACAACACTATATTTCCAGAAAAGCAATGGATATAGATGGTCTAGGTGGAGAAACTGTGGCACTTTTAGTAAATGAAGGCTTAATTTCTAATTATTCTGATTTATATGAATTAACTAAAGATCAGGTTATACCTTTAGAAAGAATGGCCGAAAAAAGTGCTGAGAATTTAATTAATGGTATTAAGGCATCTATAAATATTCCATTTGAACGTGTTTTGTATGCTATAGGTATTCGATATGTTGGAGAGACTGTTGCTAAAAAGTTGGCAAAACACTATAAATCCATTGATAATTTGATGTCAGCATCACAGGAGGATTTAGAACAAGTGGATGAGATAGGCGTAAAAATAGCTGAAAGCGTAAAACTTTTCTTTGCTTCAGAAGAAAATGTAAATATTGTAAACAGATTAAAGAGATTTGGGGTACAGTTAAGCATATCTGAAGAAGAGCTAGAAGGCCAAACAGATTTATTAAAAGGGCAATCTATTGTTGTTTCTGGAGTATTTCAACAAGTGTCTAGAACAGAGTTGAAAAAACTAATTGAGGATAATGGGGGTAAAGTTAGCAGTTCTATTTCTTCTAAAACTAGCTTTGTAGTAGCTGGAGATAAAATGGGACCAAGTAAAAAAGATAAGGCAAATGCATTAGGAATAGTATTATTAAGCGAAAATGAATTCTTACAAAAAATAATAAAATAACAAAAAATCACGATAAAATGTATTTTTTTATCGATTAATTACATTTTTTATATATATTTGTCCTGTAACTATTAACCGCTATTATGTGTAGCCCCAAACTACTAGCATTTTTAATAGGACTAATTTATGCGCTATTCGTGTATTTTTTGTTCTCTGGCCATCTGTTTTATGCAGATAGCGCTAGTTCCTTAATTTTGCCTGTTTTAACATTAGGTTATTTTTGTAACGTTAAAAAGCGCTCCTTATATTTTATTTTGTTTTTGGTATTATATTCAATGTCAGACTTAATGATTATATTTTCTGATAAATTATTGTATAAACTTGATTATTTCATAGGTAACTCATTATACATATTGGCCTACATAGCATTGATTATAGAAATTGGTAGAAATTTATCGTTTCAATATATCATTAAAAATTATTTATTTTCTATAATAGTATTGTTTGTTTTGAATACTTACATTGCATATGTTCTTTTACAAGTTGTACATCCCTATTTGCAATTAAGTGCAGAATATATTTTAGAGATTGTGTACAATATTTCTATGTTAATGATATTATCTCTCGCGCTTTTAAATTACTTTTATAAGGATAGCCGAAAATCATTTTATATATTAATTGGCGCTATATGCATCGTTTTTGCAGAGGTAATTAATATAGCTTACTTATACGTTTCACAGCAAAACTTGCTTAATTTCTTTACAATTTCTTTAGGTCTCATAGGTTTTTATTTCTTGTATGAACAGGCTAAATTAAAACATAAAAAAGAAGATAAACAGTATACTAAAGTTTAAGAAAAGGAATATCTTTCCTATAAATAAAAGCAACAATAGCTGATAAAACAAATGTTATAACTGCAGTAGCAAACAACAAGCCACCATCTCCTTTTACATCTATTCCCAATTGAGTAAGATGCATGATTATAGCCCCACCAATCACTCCCAGTGTTAGTAATGCTCCAGCCCATGCCGTTTTTCTAATTAATAGTAATATGCCAGCGATAAGTTCTGTAATACCTATTCCTATTCTCCCATAGGGTTCTAGTCCAACGGTTTCAAAAATATAAACACTGTCTGGGTGTGCTAAAAATTTAAATCTTAAAGTTTGAATCAAGATTACAGCTACAATAATTCGTAGTGCTAAAGGAATGTGTTTTTTCATATCTATTTGGTTTGATGTTGTTTTAGACGCAACAGAATCAAAAACTTATCAAATTCAAAATAAAATCTATACAATTATTGAAGTACCATTAGCAGATTTATTCTTATTGGCATCAAAATGAAAATCAATTTGCCCAAGATAAAGTCCGTAGCAGCCCACTTGATTTACCAATACATTACTGTTTTCAGAATTTTTCACTACAGTCGGTTTAGGTAAAAATGTATGTGTATGACCGCCAATAATTAAATCGATATCTTTAGTAGCAGCAGCTAATTTTAAATCACTTATTTTATCTGGATTATTTCTGTAATTGTAGCCTAAATGTGATAAACATATAATTAAATCGCAATTTTCTTCATCTTTAAGAATGCGCGTCATGTCTTGTGAGATCTCAATTGGATCAAGATATTTTGTTTCTTTATATAGTTTTTCACCAACCAGACCTCGCAATTCAATACCTAGACCAAAAACACCAATTTTAACACCATCTCTTTTGAAAATTTGATATGGCTTTACATGTGTATTCATTACGGTGTTAGAGAAATCGTAGTTAGCAGAAACGAACCCAAATTTCGCATGTGGTAATTGTGAATACAAACCATCTATACCATTATCAAAATCATGATTACCTATGGTAGCCAAATCATATTTTAACTTACTCATTAATTTAAATTCTAATTCACCTCCGTAATAATTAAAATAGGGTGTGCCCTGAAAAATATCTCCAGCATCTAGTAATAATGTATTTGGATTTTTAGTTCGTATAGCTTCTATTAAGGATGCACGTCTTGCAACCCCACCTTTATTTGCATTTCGTCCTTCATCAGGACCAAAAGTATCTATGTGGCTATGCACATCATTGGTGTGTAGTATTGTAATTTTTGTGGCTTGCGGAGTCGTAGAAAAAGACTGTAAGCCTAAACTTCCAACAGCCGCTAATGCAGTTGTTCCTGCAGATACTTTTTGAATAAAATCTCTTCGTTTCATAATATTATTTTATGATAAATCTATCATCAATTACAGGGGCAATAGTGTCAGCTTTTTTAAAATAGTCAATCATGGCATTTCTTATTTTATAATCTATTTCATAAAATTCTTCATTTGGCTGAAAAAACGTCATATTATCACCCGTGTTATACAAATAATCACTTGTGGCGAAATAATATATTTTATTTGGGTTGATTTTTTCATCATTAATTGTAGCGCTAATGAGATTATAATTTTTGTCTACAACTATTTTTAATCCAGCTATTGGATTTGCTCTTTTTCTACTAACTAAATAATCAATAGCTTCATCTATTTTTTCACCTTTAAGCCCGGTTACAACTATTTCATTTTCAAAAGGCATTACATTATATGCGGTTCTAGCACTAACAGGGCCTTTAGGAATTTCAGCGCGAATACCACCATGATTTAAGATAACAACATCTATAGTATGTCCAGTTCTTTTATTAAATACAATGTTGCCTTGGGTGCGAACAATATCAGCCATTAAATTACCAATGGCCGTATTCAGTTCACCATCATTTTTGGAATAGGTATCTACGGCATATGCTAAAACACTGTCTAAATCACTCTCAATTCGATTTTTATAAGGCGCAATAAATGCTTCAATATCTGCATTAGGAGACACAGTTTGATTAATATCCAATCGCTGCCCCTCAATCTTATTAAGATGAAGTTTTTCGCTTTTGCAGCCAAAAGCAATCAATAAAATAGAGAAGAAAAAAACCAGATTAAATTTGGTGAAACGTACCATGTAAAATTTCGTTATGTTTTGTATGTACTTTTGCTACCTTTGCGCAAAGTGTAAATTTAAATGATTTTTAAAGCTTTTAGGGAAAAATCAAATAAAAAGTATTTGAACAAATTATTATCTGAACGTAAAATCTACGTTGGTGATAATAAAATTAAAAGCTTAGGGGTTATTTTAAATTTTGATGAGATTGAAGATTTTAATGCATTTAATGTTTTAGCATCTCGCTTAAAAGTTCATGGAAATAGAATAAAAGTAATAGCATATACTACTGATTTAAAAAGCCATGGAAACTCGTGGGATTCATGTTTTAATGCTAAAGATTTTGGTTGGAACGGAGACATAAAAAATATAGAATTGCAAACGTTTTTAGATGAGCCTTTCGATGTTTTAATCAGTTACTATGCTGAACCACAGTTAGAATTAAAATTATTGACAGCTAAGTCTAAATCTCAAATTAAAATCGGAATTTTGCAAAATGATGAGCGCCTAAACGATATCATTATAAAAACAAAAATTAAAGATATTGATGTGTTTAGCAATGAAGTTGTAAAGTATTTAACAGTATTAAATAAAATTTAAAAATGAATAGTAAGTTTTTAGGAACTGGAGTGGCATTAGTTACACCATTTAAGAGTGATTTGAGTGTAGACTATGATGCGCTTAAAAATATAGTGGAATTTAATATTGAAAACGGTGTTGAATATTTGGTTATATCTGGAACAACGGCCGAAAGTGTTACAATTACTAAACAAGAGAAAAAAGATATTACTGCTTATATAGTTGAGGTTAATAAAGGTCGTGTGCCTTTAGTTTTAGGTATAGGAGGCAATAACACTGCTGCTATTATTGAAGAAATTAAAACTACAGATTTAAGTGGTATAGATGCTATTCTTTCTGTGTCACCATATTATACAAAACCTACTCAAGAAGGCATTTATGAGCATTTTAAAGCTATTTCTAAAGTTAGCCCAATAGATATTTTGCTATATAATGTCCCAGGTCGAACTTCTAAAAATGTAGAACCAGATACGATTATTCGTTTAGCGCATGACTTTGATAATATCATTGGTGTAAAAGAAGCAGGAAATAGCACATATCAATATTTACAGTTAATAAAAAACAAACCAGAAGATTTTTTAGTGATTTCTGGTGACGACGATTTGGCTTTAGGAGTCACTCTAGCTGGTGGTTCAGGTGTTATTTCTGTAATTGGTCAAGCATTTCCAAAAGAATTTTCAGAAATGATACGTTTAGGTTTAAAAGGTGATGCTAAAACAGCTTACAAAATTCATTATCGCTTAATGGATGTTATTGACTATATATTCGAAGAAAATAATCCAGCAGGCATAAAGGCGGTTTTTGAAGCGTTAGATTTATGCTCTTCTGAGGTACGATTGCCTCTGATACAAGCTTCTGAAGCATTAAAAACTAAAATAGTAGACTTTGTAAAAGCATTTTAATTGGGTAAAAAAATTAAAGATCCAGGAATTGGCAATTCGTCTGCGCAATATGTAGGACGTTTAATTAACGATAATGGTTACTTTAACGTTGTGCATCTTAATAAATCACGTCGGTTTTCTGAAGCTTATAATTTTTTAGTTAGTATTCCTTGGTGGCAATTTTTTGGTTTGTCATTTATATCTTATGTAATTGCGAATATTTTTTTCGCTTTAGTTTATGTAGGAATTGGTATTGAGCAAATAACAAATGCCTCTGGTAATACTTTTCAAGATTTCTTAAATGCATTTTTCTTTTCAGCGCAAACATTTACAACCTTAGGCTATGGCGCTATGTCGCCAGCTGGTATCGCTAGCGGCATTATTTCTTCTATCGAGGCATTTGTTGGACTTATGTTTTTTGCATTTGCTACAGGTTTACTTTATGGGCGTTTTTCAAAACCAAAAGCAGCGATTCGTTTTACCAAACATTTGATTTTAAAGAATTTTGGAGAAAACAAAGCTATAATGTTTAGGATTGAAAATAATAGAAAAAGTACTATGATTCACCCTAAAGTTGCAGTAACGCTTACACTTTCTAGAAAGCATAAAAAAGGTGAATATGTGAATGAATTTTATAATCTTGAGCTTGAAAGAGATACAATAAATTATTTGCCAACAACTTGGACTGTTGTTCATGAAATTGATAAAAAAAGCCCGCTTTACAATTTTTCAGAAAAAGAACTCGTTAAACAGCAAGGTGAATTAATTGTCATGGTGAGTTATTATGACGAATCATTTAACCAAGAGGTACATCAAATGTATTCTTATATGTTGAGTGAGGTTAAGGTGAATTATAAGTTTGTACAAGCGTATTACTACAACGAAAAGGGAGAAATGGTACTAGATCACAAGCTTTTTGACTGTATAGAATCCATTAAAAGTTAAATATAACTTAAACCTTATGGGTACTGTATTTGAAGATTTATTTTAGCCATGAAATTATATTTTTAAATTACATTAAATAAGTGTAATTTTGCATCTTGTTTAAAATCTATTAATTGTAAAACATTAATAGGTTTATACACAATACAAAACAACGAATGAAATACCTTTTTAGCATATTACTAGTAGCTTGTGTTTTAAGTTCTTGTAGCGAATATCAGAAAGTTTTAAAATCTGAAGATATAGCTTTAAAATTCAAAGCTGGCGATTCTTTATTTCAACTAGGTAAGTTTGAAAAGGCAAACAGATTATTTGCGCAAATTGTACCAAAATATAAGGGTAAACCACAAGCGCAGAAATTAATGTATTTGTACTCAAAATCTTTTTATGAAATGAAGGATTATTATGTGTCTGGATATCAATTTGAGCGTTTTGTGTCTAGTTATCCTAAAAGTGAGAAAAAGGAAGAAGCAGCGTTTTTAAGTGCAAAGAGTTATTATATGTTGTCTCCAAGATACAGTAAAGATCAAACAGAAACAAAGGATGCTATCGAGAAATTACAAGAGTTTATAAATGTATATCCAAATTCACAATATGTAAGTGAAGCAAATACTTTAATTAAAGAATTAGATTATAAATTAGAGAAAAAAGCTTTTGAAATAGCTAAACAATATGATCATATTTCAGATTATAAAGCATCGATAAAGTCATTTGATAATTTTATTTTTGAATTCCCTGGATCTGCACTACGTGAGGATGCTCTATTTTACAGATTAGACGCAGCTTACAAATTGGCAATTAATAGTGTTGAATTAAAACAAACAGCTGAGGGAATTATAAAACTTAAAAAAGTTAGATTACTCCAAGCAAAGGAATATTTTAATGTCTTTAAGAAAGCTTATGCAAATTCTAAGTATATTGCAGAAGCTGAAGATATGGTAGAAACAATTAATGAAGAATTAGAAACTTATAGCGCAAAAAGTTAATATAACATGATGGATTTAAAGAAAACCACTGCTCCCGTAAATACGGTAACTTATGACAGAAATCAAGTAGATGAGCCAACAGAGAACATTTACGAAGCTATTTCTATTATATCTAGAAGAGCAGAGCAAATCAACACAGAGATTAAAAAAGAACTAATTGATAAGTTAGAAGAATTTGCAACTTATAACGATAGTTTAGAAGAAATCTTTGAAAACAAAGAACAAATTGAGGTGTCAAAGTTTTACGAAAAATTACCAAAACCTCATGCTTTAGCTGTTCAAGAATGGCTTACTGATAAAATTTACTTTAGAAATACTGAGGAAGACGCTCAGTAATCCTTGTATATGAGCATACTAAGCGGCAAAAACATTCTGTTAGGCATTACTGCAGGTATTGCCGCTTACAAAACTGCATCATTAGTACGGTTGTTTATAAAAGCTGGTGCACAGGTTAAAGTTGTGATGACACCAAATTCAAAGGATTTTATAACACCTCTTACGCTTTCTACACTTTCTAAAAACCCTGTGTTTTCTTCTTTTACCAATGAAGAAGATGACAATGCTATGTGGAATAACCATGTAGAACTTGGGCTTTGGGCAGATTTGTTTGTAATCGCTCCAGCTACGGCAAATACAATGTCTAAAATGTCAAATGGTAACTCTGATAATTTGTTATTAGCTACATATCTATCAGCAAAATGTCCAGTGTATTTTGCGCCAGCTATGGATTTAGATATGTATAAACATGAATCGACAAAAGTATCTTTTGAAACATTGCAATCTTTTGGAAATGTTATGATTCCAGCAACTAGCGGAGAACTAGCAAGTGGCTTAGTAGGTGAGGGGAGAATGGCAGAACCTGAAGATATTGTTACTTTTATTGAAAATGATATTTTAGATAAATTACCATTAAAAGGAAAAAAAGTACTGATTACTGCAGGGCCGACTTATGAAGCTATAGATCCTGTACGTTTTATAGGAAACCATTCTAGTGGCAAAATGGGCTTTGAAATAGCTAAGGCATCTGCAAATTTAGGAGCAGAAGTTATTTTAATCACAGGTCCTACACATCAAAATGTTACGCACAGTCTTATAAATATAATAGCTGTGACAAGTGCAGAAGAGATGTATCAACATGTACATAATTATTTTGACAATGTTGATGTTGCTATTCTATCTGCTGCCGTTGCCGATTTTAAACCAAAAGAAGTTGCGCTTCAAAAAATAAAAAAGAAATCTGATACTTTAAATATAGAACTAGAACGTACAAAAGACATATTAGCATCCTTAGGAGCGTCAAAAAAACATCAATTTTTAGTGGGTTTTGCATTAGAAACGAACAATGAGTTAGAAAATGCAAAACAAAAATTAAAAAAGAAAAACTTAAATTTGATTGTTTTAAATTCGTTACAAGATAAAGGCGCCGGTTTTAAAGGTGATACTAATAAAGTAACGTTTATAGATAATAAAAATACAGTAACTGAGTTTCAATTAAAGTCTAAAGCTGAAGTAGCAGAAGATTTATTAAACGAAATTGTAAAACAAATTCATGCGTAATTTTTTATTTATTTTCCTTTTTAGTGTAAGTTCTCTGAGTTTTGCTCAAGAGCTTAACTGTACTGTGGTAGTGAATGCACAGCAAACAGGAAATGAAAACCTTCAAATTTTTAAAAATTTAGAAAAGCAACTCACAGAATTTATTAATAATACTAAATGGACAGATAGAACATTTGCACCTCAAGAGTTGATTAACTGTAGTATGAATATTATTATTGCAGAATATAGTGGTGAATTTTTTAAAGCTACTGTGCAAATACAATCATCTCGACCAATTTACGGCTCTTCTTATAGTTCACCTATCTACAATTTTAATGATAAAGATTTTTCGTTTCGATATTTAGAATTTCAAAATTTAATTTATAATCCAACGCAATATACCTCCAATTTAATTTCTGTTTTGGCTTTTCATGTCTACATGATTTTGGCTTTAGATGGCGATTCTTATGAGCAAAATGGTGGCCAGGACTATTATAAGCAAGCCCAGACTATATTAAATTATTCCCAACAAGAAAACTTTAAAGGCTGGAAATTAGAAGACGGATTACAAAGTAGATTTATATTGATAGATAATGTGCTTTCAACAACATTTAAGGAGTTTAGAAATGTAATATACGATTATCATAGACTTGGACTTGATGAAATGAGTAATGACCTTAAGAAGGGTAAAGAACAAATAGTGACGAGCTTATCCAAATTTAAGGCTATGAATAGTAGAAGACCTAACTCTTTTTTACTCAGAACATTTTTTGATGCCAAAGCCGATGAAATACAGCAAGTGTTTACTGATGGCCCACAAGTCAATATTGCAAACCTCAAAGATGTATTGCAAAAAGTTGCACCTATGCATTCAAGTAAATGGCGCGATATTAAGTTTTAAAATTCTTGCTAAGACATACCTGTTTGTTTTCCTTTTTATAGTTAAATTTACTGCTAACTAAATCTTGAAATGTTAACATCCCTTACCATAAAAAATTATGCACTGATAGATCATCTTCATGTAGATTTTAATGATGGGTTTACCATTATTACTGGAGAAACTGGGGCAGGAAAATCTATTTTACTTGGCGGATTATCTTTAATTCTTGGAAAACGTGCTGATTTAAGTAGCTTAAAAAATAAAGATACTAAATGTATCATTGAGGCTGTTTTTAATATTTCAAATTATAACTTAAAGTCTCTTTTTAAAGTTAAAGATTTAGATTACGAAGCACAAACAATAATCAGAAGAGAAATTTTACCATCTGGCAAATCAAGAGCATTTGTAAATGATTCACCAGTGAATCTTAATAGTTTGCAAGTGTTAGGAGAGCAGTTAATTGATGTACATTCTCAACATCAAACCTTGCAATTAACACATAATGATTTTCAATTTCAGGTGATCGATGCATTGGCTAAAAATGACAAAAGCGTTAATGATTATAGTAATGAACTACTTAAGTATAAAAAATTAAAGCAAGAGCTAATTGAACTTCAAACTTTAAAATCTGAAGCTATAAAGGAGCATGACTATAATTCGTTTTTGTTGAATGAATTGGAAGAAGCAGCATTAATTGATGGAGAATTAGAGTCTTTAGAAGAAGAGTATGAAACCTTAAATAATGTTGAAGATGTTAAGGAGCGTTTATCTGAGGCATATCATTTGTTGAGTGATGATCAGGTTGGTGCCATTACCACAATTACTAATTTGAAAAATAGCTTTCAGAAGTTATCTGATGTTTCTACCAAATATCAAGATTTATATGAAAGAATAAATAGCTGTTTAATTGAAATTGATGATCTTTTTAATGAAGTTGATGCACTGCAAGGTGAAGTAGAGGCAGATCCTAACAGATTAGAAGCCGTAAATTCAAAACTTCAAATATTAAATAATTTATTACAAAAACATCAAGTTGCTACAATTTCAGAATTAATAGGCGTTAGAGAAGACTTAGCTAAAAAAGTTGAGGTAACCGAGAATTTAGATAGCGCCATTCAAAATAAGCAGGATGAAGTTTCTAAATCAGAAGTACTGCTTGATAATATTGCGGATATCATCCACACAAATCGTAGTAAAGCTATTCCTGACTTGATACATAAACTGCAGTCTATTTTATCAGATTTAGGAATGACAAATGCACAATTCAACATAGAATTGTCTAAAACGGAGGATTATTTCTCGAACGGAAAAGATGAATTGCTGTTTTTGTTCTCAGCAAATAAAGGAGGCAATTTTAATGAGCTTAAAAAAGCAGCTTCTGGAGGCGAATTATCTCGAATTATGTTGGCAATTAAATTGGTGTTATCAAAATATACAAAGCTGCCTACCATTATGTTTGATGAAATAGATACAGGTGTGTCTGGTGAAATTTCAAATAAAATGGGAGATATAATGTTGCAAATGAGTAAAAACATGCAAGTATTTTCTATAACGCATTTGCCCCAGATTGCAGCTAAGGGACATTCACATTTTAAAGTTTACAAAGAAGATGTGGATAATGTTACCCAAACTAATTTGGTTAAATTAAATCACGATGACCGTATTGTAGAAATTGCTCAAATGCTGGGAGGTTCAGAATTGTCAACTTCTGCAATAGCACACGCTAAGGAATTACTTAATTAAAACATTCGATATAAAGTTGAAAGTTTAGTACTTTTGGCGCATCATATTATATAAAAAATATAACTGACTAATATTATGGCTTATAATTTATTAAAAGGAAAAAAAGGAATCATTTTTGGGGCGTTAGATTCAAATTCTATCGCTTGGAAAACGGCAGAACGTGTACATGAAGAAGGAGGGCAGTTTGTGCTGACGAACGCTCCAGTAGCAATGCGTATGGGGCAAATTAATGAATTGGCTGTAAAGACAGGTTCACAAATTATTCCAGCTGATGCCACTTCAGAAGAAGATTTGCAGAATTTGGTTGAAAAATCTATGGAGATTTTAGGAGGAAAAATTGATTTCGTTTTGCATTCTATAGGTATGTCTATTAATGTTAGAAAAGGTAAACACTATACGGATCAAAATTATGCATGGACACAAAAAGGTACTGATGTGTCAGCAATGTCGTTTCATAAAGTAATGCAAACGCTTTATAAAGCTGACGCAATGAACGAGTGGGGAAGTATCGTCGCTTTAACGTATATGGCGGCCCAACGTGTATTTCCTGATTATAATGATATGGCAGATAATAAGGCCTATTTAGAGAGTATAGCACGTAGTTTTGGGTACTTCTTCGGAAGAGATAAAAAAGTTCGTGTAAATACCATTTCGCAATCGCCTACACCAACAACGGCAGGTAGTGGTGTAAAAGGTTTTGATGGCTTTATTTCTTATGCCGAAAAAATGTCGCCACTTGGTAATGCTACAGCAATGGACTGTGCTAATTATACCGTTACGTTATTTAGTGATCTAACCAAAAGAGTAACATTACAAAACCTCTACAATGACGGTGGTTTTAGTAATATGGGTGTAAGTGATGCTGTTATGAGTACATTTACTGGAGAAGAGTAGGAATTTAAAATATACACTAAGAAGCCACCCGTAAAACGGTGGCTTTTTTGTTACTTTTGTGTTATGCAGTTGCAATATTCATTTATTATTCCAGTATATAACCGTCCAGATGAAGTGGACGAGTTATTGTCTAGTTTTAAAGCTATGGAAACCTTATTGGATTATGAAATTGTTATTGTTGAAGATGGCTCTACAGAAACTTCGGAGGCAGTAATCAAAAAATATTCTGATTTAAATATTTCTTATTTCTTTAAAGAAAACACAGGCCCAGGAGCTTCTAGAAATTATGGTATGCAACATGCAAAAGGTAATTATTTTATCATTTTAGATAGCGATGTAATTTTGCCTGCAACTTATTTGGATGAAATTGATAAAAGTCTTAAGACTGAATATGTAGATTGTTTTGGCGGTCCTGATGCAGCACACGAGTCTTTCAGTGATTTGCAAAAGGCGATTAATTTTGCAATGACTTCTTTTATAACGACAGGAGGCATTAGGGGAAATAAAAATGCGGTAGATAAATTTCAACCAAGAAGTTTTAATATGGGACTTTCTAAAACTGCATTTTTAGCTTCAAAAGGATTTGGACGCATCCATCCTGGTGAAGACCCAGATTTATCAATACGTTTATGGGACTTAGGATTTCAAACAAAGCTAATTCCTGAAGCTATTGTGTATCATAAACGTCGTATTTCTTGGCGTAAATTTCAACAACAAGTGCGTAAATTTGGTTTAGTGCGTCCTATTTTAAACAAATGGCACCCAAGTACTAAAAAGCTAACATATTGGTTTCCTAGTATATTTATTGTAGGTTTTGATGTGTCTATAATATTGGTAATATTGGGTTATAGCTGGTTAATAAGTATTTATGCATTATATTTCGCAGTTGCTTTTATTTTAGCACTTTATACCACAAAAAGTATTAAGGTAGCAGTAATGGCTTTGTGGGCAATCTGCATCCAGTTTTTAGGGTACGGATTAGGTTTTTTAGAGTCCACGTTTGTTATTAATATTCAAAATAAAAATCCAGAAACACATTTTCCAAAATTGTTTTTTAAATTGAAATGATAAAAAAGCTTAAATCAGAGTTATTAACTTCCATTAAGAATAAACGTCTTAATGTATTCCTGTTATTTCTTTTTTCTGCTTTTGTGATTTTAATTTTTACTAAACTTTCAAAAGATTATACCAATACTATTGCTTTTAATATTGAAAAAGTAAATGTGCCGCAAGATAATGTGATATTAAACGATTCTAGTCATAAATTACAAGTTACACTTAAAACACATGGTTTCAAGTGGTTAAAGTATTATTTTACTAAACCGGATATTAGTATAGATTTCTCGAGTGAAGTTTATAAGAAGCAAAATACTTATGTATACACAAAGTCGGTATCTTATTTAAATGAAAAAGAGCCATTTCAAAATGAAGCTAAATTATTAGATATAAGTCCAGACACATTGGTTTTTAGATATGACTCCAATTTAGTGAAAAAAGTAGCAGTGCAAACAGAAACCGATATTACATTTTTTCCAGGTTTTGATATCGTAAATAGTTATAAAACAATTCCTGATTCTATTACTATAATAGGACCTCATGAGATGGTTAGCACTATTGATTTTATAAAAACTAAAAAAATAGTTCTAACTGGTGTTAAAAGTAATATTTCGATTCAATCAAAGTTAGACCTTCCTAAAAATGCCTCCGATTTAAAGTTTTCATCTGAGGATGTTCAATTTACTGCCAGTGTTGAGAAGTTTACTGAAGGGACGGTTACTATTCCCGTTCAAATTATTAATCTACCGCAGAATACATCTATAAAATATTTCCCAAAAGAAGTAAAGGTTTCATATTACACAAGTTTAAAGAACTTTAAAAACATTAGTGTAAAGGATTTTAAGGTGAGATGCGATTTTAAAAAAGTGAATAATGATCAATCTGTACTTATTCCAGAATTGACTAAAGTTCCAGAGAATGTTAAGCATATAAAATTGAAACAACAACGCATAGAATTTATAATTTTGAAATGATAATAGTTGGCTTAACAGGTGGCATTGGTAGTGGGAAAACTACAGTAGCTAAGGCTTTTAAGGCATTAGGTGTTCCTGTGTATATTGCTGATATTGAGGCTAAAAAATTGATGAACCGCTCAAAAGTTATAAAGCGAAAGCTAAAAGCATTATTAGGAGATGATGCTTATTGTGACGGCAAACTCAATAGGTCATACATAGCAAATATTATTTTCAATGATAAAAGTTATCTAGAAAGAATGAATGCGATTGTACATCCAAAAGTGGCGAGACATTTCGAAAAATGGGTCACTAAACAAGACGCATCATACGTAATAAAGGAGGTGGCAATTTTGTTCGAAAATGGTAGTAATGAGCAATGTGATTATATAATCACTGTAACGGCTCCAAAAGCATTGAGAATAGAGCGGTTATTAAAAAGAGATAATACTACAAAAGATAAAATTGAAGCTATTATGCAAAACCAGTGGGATGATAGTAAAAAAGTAGAACTTTCAGATTTTGTAATAGTTAATGAAACTCTAGATAACACAAGGCTTCAGGTTAATAATGTGCACAAAAAGATTCTTCAAAAAATACAATAAATCTTAAATTTTAACATTTTTGTTAATGTAAGGTTAAATGATAAGTTGGCTATATGTTAAAATGTTAATTTTGGGTAATGAGCAAAAAAGTATTCGTTCTATCGATCATTTTAATGAGTCTGTCGCTTATAGGAATTATTTTTGTTCAAGCCTATTTTATAAATGATGCTTATGAAAACGAAAAGACACGATTTAAATTTAATGTAAAAAGTGCTTTAAGTTATGTGTCTAATGCTATTGAAGGTAATGAATTAGATAATTATTTTGAACGTTTTCAGCAACTAGATAGCGAAAAGAAAAAAGACTCAGCTGCGGTTTCTCAGTTATTTATTTATCAAAGAAATAACAGCACTAAAGACATGCTTATTTATAAAAGTGATGTTTTAGAAGAAAACTATAAGTTGTCTTCATCGCTCTTTGACATTGGTTTAGATAGTATAGATATTAAACGAATTATTGGTAATTCTGAAATGCAGGTTATAAAAGGTTCTGGCTTTTCAGATAAAGATATAGATAAATCACCGATTCTTAATATTGTAAATAGTGGTGTATTAAAAGATGCTGAGCGAAATTCGTTTAATAAAAATTTTAAAGCTTACGCAAAAACTATCCCTGTACATAAGAGAGTTTCAAAAGAAGAAGTGTCTAACTTACTCGAGTCAAAATTAAAACAAAATGGTATAGATATAGCTTTTGAATTTGCAATTTATAGTAGAGATTTGGCAACAAAAGTATATAGTGATGGGTTCGAAAAAATAGAGAAATCAACCTATAGTATTCCAATTTTTTATGATGAAAACAATCAAAGTAACTATAAATTATTGGTGAATTTCCCTGGAGATAATAAGTTTATATTCTCCACTATATTAGGAATGGTTCTATTATCAATTGTATTTACATCTATTATAATCGTAGCTTATTCTAGCGCTTTATTTCAATTAATAAAACAAAGGAAAATTTCACAGATTAAAACAGATTTTATCAATAATATGACACACGAGTTTAAAACGCCAATAGCTACAATTAATTTAGCTTTAGATGCGATAAAGAACCCGAAAATTATTGATGATAAGGATAAAATATTGAGATATATTAGGATGATACGTGAAGAAAATAAACGCATGCATGCACAGGTAGAAAACGTATTGAGGATATCTAAACTAGAAAAAAATGAGTTAAATATTAGTAAGGATAGAGTTGATTTAAACGACCTAGTTGAGGATGCTGTTACACATGTGGAATTGATTGTCGAAGATAGGAAAGGGTATATAAAAACACATTTGGATGCAGTACAAACATCGGTTTTAGCTAATGACACCCATTTTACCAATGTAATTGTAAATATTTTGGATAATGCCATTAAGTATTCTCCAGAAGCTCCAAAAATAGATGTGTTTACTGAAAATGTTGGCACTAATATTTTATTAAAAATAAAAGATCAAGGTAGTGGTATGAGTAAAACTGCTGCTAAACGTGTTTTCGAGAAGTTTTATAGAGAACACACAGGAGATATACATAATGTAAAAGGTCATGGTTTAGGATTGGCATATGTAAAGCGTATTGTTGACGACCATCAAGGATTTGTATCAGTAGAAAGTGAAAAAGGTAAAGGAAGTACATTTATAGTTAGGCTTCCCTTAATATCATAAAAATTATGGAAGAACAAAACAAGAAAATTTTATTAGTTGAAGATGACCCGAATTTTGGGACTGTACTTAGAGATTATTTAATGATGAATGATTATGATGTAGTACATGC
This sequence comes from uncultured Flavobacteriaceae bacterium, assembly GCA_947502975.1. Lineage (GTDB taxonomy): Bacteria > Bacteroidota > Bacteroidia > Flavobacteriales > Flavobacteriaceae > Jejuia. The sequence continues at coordinate 615,658 of CANNBV010000003.1, read as the reverse complement.
CAAAAATGGTATGGAAGGTTTTGAAAAATTTAAGAAAGACGATTACGATTTATGTATCCTTGATGTAATGATGCCTTATAAAGACGGCTTTACTCTAGCTAAAGAAATTCGTGAAAAAAATACTGATGTACCTATTGTGTTTTTAACAGCTAAGGCCATGAAAGAAGATGTGCTTAAGGGGTATAAAGTTGGCGCAGATGATTATTTAAACAAGCCTTTTGATAGTGAAGTTTTACTTATGAAAATAAAGGCTATAATGCAGCGTAAAGCTACTGAAACTATTGCAGATAGTAAACAATTTGAATTCGAAATAGGACGTTTTCATTTAAATTCTAAACTTCGTTTTTTACGATTTGATGGTAGCGATCCTGTAAAATTATCACCAAAAGAAAATGAGTTGCTGCGTTTATTAGCATTACATGAAAACGATTTAATGCCTCGTGAATTAGCATTAACCAAAATTTGGAGAGATGATAACTATTTCACATCTAGGAGTATGGATGTATACATTGCGAAATTACGCAAGTATCTTAAACCTGATGAAAAAGTAGAAATATTAAATATACACGGAGAAGGTTTTAGACTTGTAGTAAATTAATAAAATCTATTTTGTTTGCCAAAGCCTCCACCAAGGGACGCCTGGAGCGTCATGGTGTTCATAATGATACCCAAAAAAATAACAGCTTATAAAAGCCCAAAGATGGTTCTTTTTTAGAGAGTTAGATTTGTGTTTATTATGGTGTTCATGTCCATCTTTATGAGGAATATACGTTCCGAAATAAAACAATTGGAAAGTAGACAAGATACCAGGTAAAATCCAAAATAGTAAGAGATTATCTAAAGGAAAAACTAACCTTAAGAGCTGAAGGCTGATTGTCATTAAAATTAGTTGTTTCAGCGTTGTATATTTTTTTATAAAGGTCCAATACCATAACCAAAAGTTACCAGATTCATGATAATCTGGATCATTTTCTGAAGCCACAAACTTATGGTGCTCATGGTGTTTAACGATTAATCTGTTATAAAAATTAAATGCAAATAAAATAGAAGTTACCCATCCCATAAGATGGTTTATTTTTTTATTTCTGGAAATAGAACCATGCATAGCGTCGTGTGCAGTAATAAAAAGCCCAGTGAACAAATGTGTTTGAAGTAAAATAGCTAAATACACTAATGGGTTAAGATAACTGAAGTCCCATTTTAAAAAATAGAGAAGTGCAATAGTCCATATAACTATCATCGCAATACCGATAATTACACCTAATGGATCAATATCTTTGTGTAAGAGTTTGTTGGTTTGCATCTCTCGTTTGTAATTTTTTTGTTTAACAAAAAAACAAAAAAAATAAACAAAAAACTAATTTAATCTACGATTTGCTAAATTTCTCGCTGATATCTACTCTAATTTGTATGTTAATCGTAAAATAGGGATAAAGTGTACGATTTCAACGAAATAATGAAGATTAAATTCTCTTATTTAACCAATCTTTAAACTCATAAAAGTTTTGAGGTGCAACACCATGGCCTACAGGAAATTCAGAATACGTGTTTTTTATGTGGAGTGAATTTAAAAATGGCTGAGTCTGTCTTGCCCAATCAGGAGGAATTACCTGATCTACACTTCCATGTGAACAATAAAAATCTAGGTTAGAATAATCTTTATTTGCTGTGTTTTTAGGTAGAATATCTTTATTTATATATCCACTAAGCGCAATAATATTTTTTACTTTTTCGGGATAAGTTAATGCTACTGCATAACTTAGAATACTGCCTTGACTAAAGCCCAAGAGTGTAATGTTTTTTGAATCAACATCATACATTTCAATAATTTCATCAATAAATTTTGATATTAATTCTACTGAAGTTTTAGCTTGCTCGTTATCATTCCATTTCCCTTTTTCAGCATCAAAATTAATGGCATACCATGCATTACCAAAAGGTTGCATTTTGTATGGGGCTCTGGCAGATATTATTAAAAGTTCATCTGGAAGTTCACTAGAAAATGAGAATAAATCATTTTCATCGCTACCATACCCATGAAACATGATGAGTAAAGGAATGTTTTCCTTTAATGTCGAAGGTTTCTGTACGAAATCTAGAGAAAGTGAAGTTTGTAACATTTAATTAACCAACGTTTGAGAAAATTCTTTGAAAAAAATCACCAACTATAGGTACTGTTTGCATTTTTCCACTAACCACATTTATTAGCGCATAAATAATAAGAATAGCAAAAGATAAGTAAAATGCAGATGTTATCATCCAGCTGTCAAACGAGCTGGCTATGAATGCGAATAAATGAAACATGATCCATAAGCCTAAGGATTGTCTGATATTGAAACTAATAAATGGGTTTTTTTTATCATTATTCATGAAATAGGCAATAATGATACCAATAATTCCTAAGTAACTAACGACAGATAGCCCTTTTCCGTCTTGTATATCTTGTTGTGTCATTTTATTTTAAAACTGAAATATTATTTGCTATAACTCCATAAACTTTGCCTTTTAAAACGATATCTTGAAAAATAGCATTATGAGATTTTGATTGGATATGAGACTTTGAAAACGTGTATTTTGGAGCAGGATTAAAGAGTGTAACATTAATTTTTTCTCCTATATTTATTGAAGTTTGTTTAGCTCCAAAACGATTTCTTCCTCGAGTAAGAATATCTATTGTTTTCTTTAAGGTGAATTTTTGCTGTAATACACCGAAAGCACTTTCCAAACCTATTGTACCATACTCAGCATAATCAAATTCTACTTTTTTCAATTCAATATCCAAGGGGTTGTGGTCGGTTGTGACCATATCAATTGTACCATCTTTTACACCTTCCACTAAAGCATTAATATCATCTTGCGTTCGCAATGGTGGTTTTACTTTAAAATTAGTATCAAAATCGGTTAAGTACTCATCCGTAAAATACAGATTGTGCACAGAGACACTACAACTAACGTCTAGTTTTTTTGATTTTGCTTCGCGAATTAAAGCCACACTTTTTGCCGTTGAAATTGTAGGAATGTGCAGTTTGCCACCAGCATATTCTAGTAAAAATAAATCTCTTACTATCTGTAATTCTTCGGCAAGGGCAGGATTTCCTTTAAGTCCTATGGATGTGCTTGTCACATTTTCATTCATCACTCCTAAACCTGCAATTTTATTTTCTTGAGGATAAGAGCACACCAATCCATCAAAATTACTAGTATACTGCAATGCTATTTTTAACAGATTTGGGTTAGAAACAGGTTTTTTATAATCGTAAAATGCTGTAGCTCCAGCATTTTTCATATCAAATAACTCGGCTAAATCCAGACCTTCGCTCCCCTTAGTTAAAGCACCAATTGGTAATATTTCAACGGCTTTATCTATAGCTTTAGATTTTACGAAAGATACATCAGTACTAGTATCAATTACAGGATTAGTATTAGGGTTTAACGCTACTGTAGTAAAACCTGATAGTGCTGCAGTTTTAATACCATTTTCAATAGTTTCTCGTTCTTCTAACCCAGGTTCTCCAAAACTAACACTACTATCAAACCATCCTTGTGATATGTGAAGGTTTTCAAAAGTAATTTCTGAATATTTTTTAGGATTTTTAAGGTTGGTGCCTATTTTAGTGATTAATCCGCCTTCAACTAAAATATCTTGATTAGTATTATGAAAATCACTTTTAGAATCAAGGATTGTGGCAGATTTTATAAGTATGTTCATTTAAAATATTTTAAGATGAGCATTTCTATCAGTAACAGAATTAGTGCAAAAATAACAAACCATTTCCATAAGGCATCAACTTTAGTCTCACTTTTTAATGTGTCAAATAGCTCAGCTAGGGAACTACTTATGGTCACATTAGGCAAACTTTGTATGTTTTGATATGTTAAATCACTTTCTGCTCTGCTATAGTTATAACTAATGTTTTTAATAATTGTTTCCCCATGAATAACACTGAATATCCCAGAATGTATAGGTGTTTCATCAGTAGTTACAATTACTTTGTTATTAAAACTTTGCTGTTTTGGGATAATACTTTCTTCTTTATACTGAAGCTTTAATACGCCATCTTGTTGCATCTTTGCTTTAATTTCAAAGCTATTTTCTTTACCAACGTTATAATATAGTTTTGGTATTTTAAAACTGTTTTTGGCAATATTGTAAAGTGTAGGAACAATTAATGGAGAGCTCTTAAAATTAGAGTTTTCATCATTTAATGCTGCAGTAAATAGATAAATGGTATTATTTGATGTCAAAAATGGTTTGTCATCCTCAAAAGACAAAATGGAGGCGTTTTGATAATTTAAATTATAAAATGTATTTACTTTTGGATACTGAAAATTAGTAATACGCTTTTCAAAAACACCATTGCTATAAAGAGGATGGCTGTAATTTATGTTGGTAATTCTCTTATTAGATGTGGTTTTAGTTTTTAGACCTAATCTGTAGTTTGAAAGTAGATTATTATAGGAATTGATATTGGCATTTTTTGATGGTATCACTAAAACACTTCCACCATCTGCTGCAAAAGTTCTTAAAACAGTACTTAAAGCGTTAGGCAGAGTTTCTATTTCATTTAAAACAATTAGATTTTGATTGTTAATTTGATTATAGTCAAGATTTTTGAGACTGTAATTACTAAATTGAAATTCATCGTTAGTAAAAATACGCTTTAAAAAGTTGGAGTTTTTAGCTCCAATTGCAAGTACATTTATCTTTTCAGTAGCATTGATACTGAAAAAAAGCGTATTGTCAAATTGCAGATGCGCATCATTTATTTTTAATTCTCCATTTATAATTTCATTTGAAGGTAAATCAAAAGTTACGTTGGCAACATCTTCAATTTTTGTTGAAGTTTTTGCAATAAGCTTGTTGTCATTCAATAATGAAATAGGTAGATTTTCAATTGCGTTTCCATTATTTAATAATGAAACAGTCAACTCTAGTTTCGTTGGATTTATATTTGAAATATACGCAGAATCTATAGCAATGTTTTGTGTATTAATTGGAGTTAATTTTACTACATGTAAGTTAATAAGTGAATCCTTATCGGGAGCAAAATCTTCATTAGTGTCCTGAAAGTCTGAAATATAGATTAGGTTTTTTAAAGAATTATCATTTTTACTAAATAAGCTTTTACTTTTAAGTAATGACGTTTTATGCGACTGACTACTAGATGTATAATCAAGCTGTAATAAATTGTTTCTTACTGTATTTAACGTTGTATTTTTAAATGTTTCAGAATTTGTAAGTATAGTAATCTTTTCGTTTTCTGGTATATTAGTGATGATATCTTGTACAGCTCGTTTTAATAATACACCGTTTTCTCCTTTGGCTTGCATACTAAACGAATTGTCGAGATATATAACCGTTTCAGTTGTTTTGTTTAAGGTGTTGTTTTTTGAAAAATAAGGTTGCGCAAAGGCAAAAATAAGAGCTGCAAACAATAGCATTCTAGTGATAAGCGTAAGCCATTTTTTTAGCAGCGCACTTTTACGTGTTTGAATTGCTACATTTTTTAAAAAAGCCACATTTGTAAAAGCCACTTTTTTAAATTTTCTAAGCTGAAATAAGTGAACAATTATAGGAATTATCAGTAAAAATAAAGCGTAGAGAAGTTCGGGGTATTTAAACTGCATTTATTTTTTTCGTTTATCAAACCTACGTATTTTTTTTGAGTTTCTTAAAGTCTAACAAAAGAAAATATAGTCTTTAAAAGGAACTAAATTTAGTTTTTTTAAATATTGCCTTATATCTTTTTGCGCCTCTTTGTTTGCAACTGTTATCAAACTTTGAGGGTTTTCAATTGTATCTAATGCCTCAAAATTCAATAGTTGTTTTCCGTAAATATCTTTACCTATTTTATTTGGGTTGTCACAAATCCAATCAAAAGGGATGTTACGTTTTATAAAAATACTTGCCATAAGTTTTCCTTTGGTTCCAGCACCCCAAATCACTAAGTTTTTTGAAGTATCATAATCAATATCTAAAAAATGTTCAATTTTTAAAGTTGTAAAGTGATTTTGGGCATAATGTACATGAGTTCTTGATGTTCGCGTACTATAATCTCGCCATTTATGAATAACAGTATCACACGGAATACATATAAATCCATGTTTATAGAACCTAAAGGTTAAATCGTAATCTTCTGGATAGATATTGGGATTAAAAGCACCACAAGCTTCTAAATCTTCTCGATGTAGCATCCAACAAGGAGAAGGGACCACACATTCTTTATAGATTTCATCATAATTGTTCCCGGTTTTGGTTAATTTATTTAGCCAAAGTTCATAACTTTTATAGCCAGGTCCAACACCATTAGCATTAAAATATTCTACTAAACCAAGCGCTACATGTTTTTTGCCATGCATTTTTAAATTACTAACCAAAACATCAAGTTTGTTAGGAAGCATAATATCGTCACTATCCATTCTAGTTATGAATTCGCCAGAACTATGTTTATAGGCAAGTTTTAGAGCATCAATAATACCGATACCATCATTTTTTAATAGCTTAATTCTATTGTCGTTTTTAGCAAATTTTTTCACTAATTCATAACTATCATCTGTAGAATGATCGTCAATAATCAATAATTCCCAATAGGTATAAGATTGTTGTATAATTGATTCTAGGCATTCACTTAAAAAACGTTCTGTGTTTTTAAATGGTGTTAATATGCTCACTAATGATTTTTGCATAAGCGAATATAGCATCTTTTAACAGAATCTTATGAAAACATGGAGTAACATAATCTTATTTTTGGGCTACTTATTTTAAAATTATTTACGAATGAATATTAGAGTTTTTGTGGCATCTGCTTGTTTATGTGCAGTGCTTTTTAGTTGTGGAGCAGGAAAAAACAAGATGAACGATTTAGCGGTTAATTTACCAATTGATTCTCACATAGATTTATCTAAAGTTGTAGAAGATAAGGCTCCCGTTATTATAAACCCAGGAAGATTTACTGTTGAAACAGTTACTTATAGATTACCAAGAGTTATACAAGGGACATACTCTGTTAGTGATTTCGGAAAATATGTTGACAATTTTAAAGCTATCGATTATGATGGTAATGAAATGCCTGTAACTGAAGTAGATGACAATACATGGCGTATAGAAAACGCAAAATCTCTTGATAAAATAACTTACAGTGTTAATGATACTTATGATATCGAAACCAAAGGAGGTATTGGGGGAGAACAGCCATTTTCACCTTCAGGTACTAATATTGAATCAGAAAATTATTTACTGAATTTGCATGGATTTATAGGCTATTTTGATGCTCTTAAGAATAATCAATACAAACTTGATGTAACTGCACCTGTAGATTTTGTGCGTACTTCTGCGTTACAAAATATATCATCAAGGACCAGTGAAGATGGTAAATATATCACAACTAGTTATGCAGCGCCTCGCTATTTTGATATTACAGACAACCCAATGATGTATGGTAATTTAGATGTTGAAGAATTTCAAGTAGGAGATATTAAAATTGTATTAAGTGTGTATTCCCCTAACAATATACATACTGCAGCTTCTCTAAAAGAAACAATTTTTAATATGATGAAAGCTCAAAAAGCTTATTTAGGCGATATCAATTCAACATCTCGTTATGATATTTATTTGTATTTATCAGAAGGAAAAGAAGATTCTCCAAAAGGATTTGGTGCTTTAGAACATCACACATCTACAGTTGTTGTTTTGCCTGAATCTTTAGATAAAGATGCTTTAGCTGAAAGTATGATAGATGTAGTGTCTCATGAGTTTTTCCATATCGTTACACCATTAAGTGTTCATTCTGAGGATGTGCACTATTTTGATTATAATCAACCAACATTTTCAAAACACTTATGGATGTATGAAGGCGTTACTGAATATTTTGCAACATTATTTCAAGTAGACCAAGGTTTGGTTGAAAAAGAAGATTTTTATAATAAAGTAATGGGCAAAATCAAAGCATCAAAAAATTACAATGATGCCATGAGTTTTACTATTATGAGTGAAAATGTATTGAAAGACACCTATAAAGATGAATATATTAATGTCTATCAAAAAGGCGCTTTAATAGGTATGTGTATTGATATTTTGATGCGTGAGGAAAGTGATGGTAACAGAGGTGTTTTATCTTTAATGAAAGAATTGTCTAATAAATATGGAAAAAATAAGCCTTTTGAAGACGATAAGTTAATTGCTGAAATTACAGAAATGACCTATCCATCAGTTGGGGAATTTTTAAATACCCATGTAGTAGGTGATTTACCGATTGACTATAATGAGTTTTTTGAAAAAGTTGGTTTAGAAACTGGAGAAACTAAAATTAAGGCGAACTATATTATGATGAATAATGCTCCAATTGTTAGCGGTGATGGGCAAAAGGGTACCATTTTCTTTACAGATGCTGTCTTAAAAAATAGCTTTTGGGTAGAGCAAGGCGCAAAACCAAATGATGTTATAAAATCAGTGAATGGTACTGCGTTAACACTAATGAATGCAAATCAAGTATTACAAGAAGTGTTTATGTGGAAACCAGGAAAGGAAATAGATGTTGTTTTAGGTAGAAATGAAGAAGAAATCTCAATAAAAACTACCACTACGCAAGGGTATACTACCGGTGAAGGTTTAATAGAAAGTGAAGATGCTACTGATGCACAAATTGCGTTGAGAAAAGCTTGGATTAAAAGCTAGGCTAATTACAATATCATGAGAATAATACAAAGCGGTTGATTTCATAAAAATCAACCGCTTTTTTATTTTATAGTTAGTCGTCTAACAAATCAGGACGACGTTCTTTAGTTCTTTTATAGGCTTGTTCCTCACGCCATGTTTCTATTTTGGGTAGGTTACCGCTAAACAATAGCTCTGGTACTTTCCATCCATTGTATTCTCTTGGCTTTGTATAAATTGGTGGTGCTAATAAGTTGTCTTGAAAAGAATCGGTTAGGGCAGAAGTTTCATTTCCTAAAACCCCAGGTATCAACCTAATAATTGCATCGCAGAGTACCGCAGCAGCCAATTCTCCGCCAGATAGTACAAAATCACCAATGGATATTTCACGAGTAATTAAATGATCTCTTACGCGTTGGTCTACGCCTTTATAATGTCCGCAAAGGATTATGATATTTTTTTTAATTGAAATTTGATTGGCAATACCTTGGTTAAGTGTTTCTCCATCTGGTGTCATATAAATAACTTCATCATAATCTCGCTGAGATTTTAAGCTATCTATACATTTATGAATAGGCTCTACCATCATTACCATACCAGCACCGCCACCAAACTGGGTGTCATCAATGGATTTGTAATTATCAGTGGTATAATCTCTTAAATTATGAAAATGGATCTCAACTAATTTTGCATCAATGGCCCGCTTTAAAATAGAAGCTTCAAAAGGGCTTTTAAGTAATTCTGGGAGTACCGTAATAATATCAATTCTCATAATAATCGTATTAGTACAAAGATATAGTAATTGTTCTATATGGAATTATAAAAAGGAATAGTAACTAGTGTTGGTTTGTGCTTTTCAAGAACTCTTAAATTGTACCTGTAGTTTTCTAGTGGTTGAGGAGTCCTAATAATTCTTCCTCAAAACCATTGGCAAACATGTTAGTATGACCATTAACAATTTTACTTTCTTTATCAACTAAAATTACCTTATTTAAAGGATAAACTGCTAATTTTTGAACCGATTCTTCAGGAGACTCAAAAATATATTCATGGTAAAGTACCTGCTTTTTACTTTTGATGGTAGAGAGCCAACGTTCTTTACTGCAATCGTCGATATTAACTGAGATAAATTCAACTTCCGGATATTTTACAATAAGTTCTTTTACGCGTTTATGACTTGTTTCAAAATAGTCTCTATAGAGATGCGACCAAAAATATACTACACTAGGTTTGTTAATGATGCTATTCATATTAATCACATCATTTTTTATATTTCGTACATGTACATCGGGGAAATTTTCTCCAGGCTTCAATTTTGTTACAGAATTATTGTAATTAACTATTAAATCATTATTCTTCTGATTAGTGCTTTTTGATAGTAAATATTTTATGACCTTATCGTTTTCTTCTACTTTCTTGTTTTTAGATAGGAATACCATACCATAATGATAGAGTAATTCATTTTTTATATCTGTATTATGAACCAAGCTATCAATGGCAGCCATTTTATCAAGGTTGTAACAACAATCTGTCCAGAAATAATCATCTCTTGCGGCATGCTCTAAATGCTTTTCTAATGCTATGTTATTAAAACTTCGTTTTAAAAACGACTTGTAATTAAAATAATCTTTTAAGAAATCATCGTTATAGTTTATGGCGTTTCTATAATCATAAAAACCATTTGGTATTGCATCTATAATTTTTTTCTTTTTACGCCCATAATGCACAAAAGGATATACCTCTTTGCTAGTGTAATAATCATAGTCAATGTTAGCTTGCGCTATTTTGTTGAAAAGTATAGAAGTGTTATGCTTCTCTTGATACTTTTTAAGATTTTTAGTTTTTCTAACTCTTATGGAATCAATTTGGCTTTCAAAGTCATCAGGGTTTAGCTGGCAAAGTTTAAATACCTGTTTTTCTTCTTTTTCACTTTGAAGAAAATCATTAATTAAATAGTTGTTTTTTTTAGCGCCCTTACCAGTATATACTAAAGACTCATCAAAATCAAATGTATTTAGTCTAAACATGAGACTATCACCAGGTTCTAATAAAACCATTTGAATCTCTCCTCCATGTCGAAATGTGTAGAACCCAGGAGTAAAATCTTCAATTTTATAAGAAAATCGACTATTACCATCAAGTTTTATAGTATCAATAACAGTATTAGCATCAAAAAGAACCACATAGTCAGTGTTCTTATTGATAATTTCTCCTCCAATAATAGCATATTTACAGGAGTCATTTCCACAGCTAATTAGAGTGAGAGCAATACATAAAATGTATATATATAATTTCATAAATCCCTCTTCAAAACAGTAGATAGCATCATCTACCAACACAAAAATAAATTTTGCATATATAATACCCTGTTAATGCGTTGTTAAATGTTGTATTATCGTTAAAGGCACGTTAAAAATTAAAATCTATTATGTTCTAAGTAATGCTAAGATTTTTTTACTTTTGCCGAAATTTAAAATCAGGTTATGTTATCAGTCTCCAACCTTTCAGTGCAATTTGGCAAACGCGTATTATTTGATGAAGTTAATACTACTTTTAACAATGGTAATTGTTATGGTATTATTGGTGCAAATGGGTCAGGGAAGTCCACGTTTTTAAGAATTCTTTCTGGTAAGCAAGACCCTACTTCTGGTCATGTGTCTTTAGAGACAGGAAAGCGTATGTCTGTTTTCGAACAAAATCATAATTTATATGATGAACACAATGTTTTAGAAACTGTGTTAATGGGAAATAAACCTCTTTTTAAAATTAAGACTGAAATTGATGCACTGTATGCTGATTATTCTGATGAAAATGCTGAGCGTATAGGTGAGTTACAGGTGCAGTTTGAAGAAATGAATGGTTGGAATGCCGATAGCGATGCTGCGGCTATGTTATCTAATCTTGGCATAAAAGAAGATTTGCATTACATGTTAATGGCAGATTTAGATGGTAAGCAAAAGGTGCGCGTGCTTTTAGCACAGGCTTTGTTTGGAAATCCAGATGTACTGATAATGGATGAGCCAACTAACGATTTGGATTATGAAACGATTTCATGGTTAGAAACATTTTTAGCCAATTATGATAATTGTGTGATTGTAGTATCTCACGATCGTCATTTTCTTGATGCAGTTTGTACACATATTTCTGATATCGATTTTGGCAAAATCACACATTTCTCTGGGAATTATACCTTTTGGTATGAGTCTTCTCAACTAGCTGCGAAACAACGTGCACAACAGAATAAAAAAGCAGAAGAGAAAAAGAAGGAATTAGAAGAATTCATCAGACGTTTTTCTGCTAACGTAGCTAAGAGTAAACAAGCTACAAGTAGAAAAAAGATGATTGATAAGTTGAATATATCTGATATTAAACCATCAAGTCGACGTTATCCAGCAATAATTTTTGAACGAGAACGTGAAGCTGGAGATCAAATTTTAAATATAGAAGGGTTATCTGCATCATTAGATGGTGAAGTACTATTTAATAAGATCGATTTAAACTTAGTAAAAGGAGATAAAGTTGTTGTATTTTCAAGAGATTCTAGAGCAACGACGGCGTTTTATCAAATCATAAATGGAAAAGAAAAAGCAGATTCTGGAAAGTATGCTTGGGGTGTAACTACTTCTCAATCGTATTTACCATTAGATAATAGTGATTTTTTTCAAAGTGATTTGTCTTTGGTAGATTGGTTACGTCAATGGGCAACTACAGAAGAGGAGCGCGAAGAAGTATATATACGAGGGTTTTTAGGTAAGATGATTTTTAGTGGGGAAGAGGCACTTAAAAAATGTAATGTACTTTCTGGAGGTGAAAAAGTACGCTGTATGTTAAGCAGAATGATGATGATAAGAGCCAATGTATTGATGTTGGATGAACCTACAAATCATTTGGACTTAGAAAGTATTACAGCATTTAATAACTCTTTAAAAAACTTTAAAGGAACGGTATTGTTTACAACACATGATCATGAGTTTGCACAAACAGTAGCTAATCGTGTGATTGAGTTGACACCTAACGGCATTATAGATCGCTACACAACCTTTGATGAATACATGCAGGATTCTAAGATTAAGGAACTGCGTGATAAAATGTATACGGTGAATGTATAGTTCAGGCTTCTTGTTCTGAAGATAAATTTTCTATGATTGGAGTTGTTCTATTAAGTTCATCCTTATGTACATGAATTTCTTGAAATCCATGAATACTCGATCCAAAACCAGCAAGTCGTCCAGATTCTGATTCATCTTTAATTATTGCACATATATTTTCTGCTTCGAGAGCTTGGAACATTCGCTGAACTTCAATAAAGTTGCCTGAAAAAACTTTGATATAATTAGACATAGCTGCAATATTTTGTGAATTCTTCATTAAGATAGGAAAAAAACACGAATATTGCAAATTTAGAAGCTTCCAATTAAACCAATTTGGTTGGCTGAAAAATTAAGATTCCATGAAATTTTTTTTGGAGCTCTAGTGTATTCGTAAGCATTAGATTTAAAAAGAAATTTATCAATACTATCTACAACTATAATGCTTACCGCAGCAGAAAAAGCAATATCTGTTAACCAATGAGCACCATCTACTAATCTAGAAATAGGAGCAATGGCACCTACACTATAAATACCAACTTTAACCCAAGTATTATCAAACTGTTTTGCAATAGCATGAGACATAGTTATGGATAGGGTAGTATGACCAGATGGAAAAGAGTGGTATCCTGCTTCCGAAGAGAATAACTTAAAATCATAAGGATCGCCTGTATGATTTGGTCTTGAGCGTCCAACACTTCCTTTTAATAAACTACTTATAACACCACTAGTTACTGACGATGAAATAATGAGTACACTTGTTTTTCTAATTTTTTCATTTTTAGTGATCACGCCAAAGCCATACAATCCAGCGTTAGCTATGAAATAGTTTTGAGGACTACCAAAATACCATCCAAAATCACGAATTCCTTTTGGGAAATCTTCACTGTTTCTCTCAAAAAAACGATTAGTTTCATTATCCAAGGTAGATAATGCCATCGTTCCTATAAGTAAACCTCCTAATTTTTTAAAATCCTTCCCTTTCCAATGTAAAGGTCTTGTAAAGCTATGCCCTATACCTTTTAGTGTTTGTTTTGTATCGTGTTTTAAAAGCGACAATGTGGAAAGGTCTTTACTGGTATTTAAAGAATCTTTTAATTTTATAGATTGAGCATTTACGTTCATTATCATATTTATGAGAATTATCTGTAACATGAATTTCCATAACCTCATAAATTTTGACATATAATTATACTTTAAAAACCTATCAAAAGTAATAAAATCAATTCTATTTTACTTTATTCATGTTTCTTAGTTTGGAAATATCCAAAAGTTTATTGCTCAATGCTTTTTTTGCGAAATAAATTAACTTTTGAATTTTCACTTTAACTTAAAAACCTTGCATTTGATAGAAATACCTGCTATCTGGTATTTATTTATGTAAACTTAGTTATACCTTTAAAATGCTATTAAACAACCAATAATTACTTTATGAAAAAAATACATTTATTCATTTTACTGGCTCTTTTAATTTTTAATTGTAATAATATAGAGCAGTTTGGTGATGATACTGAAGAAACCCTCTCAACAGACATTAAAAAAGTAAATACTACAATAAAATTACCAGATGGTACTTCTTACTCTTCTGACGATTTGAAAGTATCAACATTGTTTACTGATAAAGCAGATGTAACTAATGGTAAGGCAGATGTTGATACATTTGACACAAGTTCAATAGAACTTGCGTTTGCCACTAATTCGCAAGATGAATTAGTATTGTTAAGTTATTTTGATCCAAATGAAGATAATGAGGTCGAGTTAACTCCCAAAACGACTGCCATTGCATTGGTCATGATGCATCCTTGGACATTCGATTTAACTGATGATGCCAAGAAACAAGCTATGGATGCTATTGAAACTTTACCAGAATTTGAACCTTATTTGAAAGCTATAGAAAATAGTATCACCTCTGGAGCTGTAAACCCGCTTTTCGCTAGTGAAGTAATTTCAGAGATTAGCACGTTACAAGCTAATTTATTTAGTAGGGGCCCATCAGTAGAAAAAGAACCACTAGTTTTTGAAGTTTTAGATAATGGGGATATTACAGTAAAAAATGCAAAGAGTAGTGCGCATTATTCTGTGGCTATTTATGATGAAGATAAAATGAATTCTTTTGGACATCAATTATGTAAAGGAGATGAAAAGCTCCATTTTGATTTTTCAGATATTATTGGTCAGATTTTTAGACAACCACAAAATCGAGAAGCTCCAATAACTCTAGAATTACCTGCTGCAGATGGTGATTACATTTTAATTGCTAAAAGCGGTTTATCTTTTGATGATAGTGTTGAAAATGAGCAAGCTGCTTTTTATAATGCTAAAACCTTAGCAGCAAATATTTTGGGCATAATATCAAGTAATTTGAAAACATTGTTAAAATTAGATAAATGCTATATTTCATTGGGTAAATTAATATTTGAAGGCCCATCAAATGGTATAGGATTGGCAAGTAGTTTTAAGGATTTTGGTAATAGTAAAATTACAGGTTTTCAATTAACACAAAATATTACAGGTTTCCTCAATTCTAGATTTGGAAGTGTTAAAGATGTTATAGTTGATTGTGCAAAAGAAGGTATTGAGACTTATGGTATGGATAAAATAGATGCTACGTCTTTTGGTAAATTCTTGAAATTTATTGATGTACTTGGTCAAATAGAAAGTGGAGCAAATTCTGGTGTACTTGTTTTTGATTGGATAAAATATTCTAATGAAGTTGAATTTTGTGTTTCTAAAAGCGGAGATGACATTAAGCAATGTGAAACGGGTATAGATGGTGTTTGGAAAACAGAATATGTTTCTACTACGATTTGTAATTCAGTATTTATAAATAATAAAGAATGGCTTTTTGAGACTTCAGAAGAAGATGAAACTAAAGGTACTATTAGTTTTAATTTTAATCCAAATACAGGAGATACTTACGAAAATCAAAGTTTCGAATTGGTTGGAGATAAATTAATAATTGATTTAAAAACAAGATATATGGCTGGACCAGATAATGTTACCAGAACATTTAGTTTCGAGGGTGATTATGATGATCAAAGTAATACATATGAAGGGGAATTTAGCTATGAATGGCGACATTTTACTACTGGAGGTCAAACAAAACGTTGCCAAGGAATTTTAAAGATCACGCGAGTAGAATAATATTAAAAGCCCTTTTATTAAAAGGGCTTTTTACTTATCTCAACTCAGCTCCAAGCTGTTTTTCAAAATTAGATTGTAGCTTATTCATTATTTTATCAATCTGCTTATCATTAAGCGTTTTGTTTTCATCTTGAAGCGTAAAACTTATTGCATAACTTTTTTTGCCTTTAGGTAGATTTTTACCTTGATATACGTCAAAAAGATTTACTTGCTTTAGCAGTTGTTTTTCTGTCTTTTTTGCTATTTGATAAATAGCATCAAATGTTACGTCATCATCCAAAAGTAAAGCAAAATCTCTACGAACTTCAGGGTATTTGGGAATCGCTTTAAATGTGATTTTATTTCGTTTCACAACTTCTAAGATGGTATCCCAATTAAAGTCAGCACACACAACTTCTTGAGAAATATCGAAATGTTTTAAAACACTTTTAGTAACTAAACCAAAATCTACCAACTTCATTTTTCCTAAACTAAAAGATACCCCTTCACTAAATACATCATTTTTGATAGGGGATTCATTAAATCGGGTAATACCTAGACGTTCTAATATAGAGATTACAATTCCTTTTATAAAGAAATAATCACTTTTATACGTTCCAGAAGAATTCCACGTATCAGTATTCTGGTTACCTGTAGCTAATAAGCTTAGGTGTTTATTTTCTGTTCTACTATCAGAATAATTATGATAGGTTTTACCAAATTCAAAAAGCTTTAAATCTTGGCGTTTTCTATTGATATTATAAGATATAGCTTCTAAGCCTGAGAAAATTAAAGATTGCCTTAATACTGATAAATCGTTACTTAGAGGGTTGAGCATTTCTACATTATGTGCTTCTTTTAACTGTGCACTTAATGCAGCATAATTTGGAGTTGTTAACGAATTAGATAAAATTTCATAAAACCCTTGTCCAGCTAATTGGTTGCCAACAGTATTTTGTAATTTAAAATCCTCAAAGCGCGACATACTTGATATAGACGCATTCAGTTTTTCTGAAATATTGATGTTATTATAGCCGTAAACTCTTAATATTTCTTCAATAATATCAGCTTCTCTTTGGACATCATTTCGAAATGCAGGAACCGTTAAACCTAATCCAGCTTCAGTAACATTATTCACTTTTATATCAAGTGATGTTAGAATACTTTTAATGGTTTCCTTTGGAATTTCTTCACCTATAATTTTTTTAGCATTTTCAAAACTTAAACGCACTTGAAAATCTTCAATCTTTTTGGGATAAATATCAATAATATCACTGGTAATATCACCGCCAGCCAACTCCTGAATGAGTAATGCTGCACGTTTTAACGCATATTCGGTAATATTTGGATCGATACCGCGTTCAAAACGGAAAGACGCGTCTGTATTTAATCCATGACGTTTTGCAGTTTTTCTGATGCTTACAGGATTAAAATAAGCACTTTCTAAAAAAATATTGCGTGTCTTTTCTGTAACACCAGAATCAATACCACCAAAAACACCAGCAATGCACATTGGTTTTTCGGCATCACATATCATTAAATCTTCCTCATGTAATTCACGTTCAATACCATCTAGTGTTATGAATTTTGTGCCCTTTTCCAATGTTTTAATTTCAACTTTATCTCCTTCAATTTTACTGGCATCAAAAGCGTGTAATGGTTGTCCTAACTCATGTAGTACGTAATTAGTAACGTCCACTATATTATTTATTGGGCTTAAACCTATGGCCTGTAATCTATGTTTTAACCAGTCTGGAGATTCAGCAACTTTAATGCCAGAAATAGTAACACCACAATAGCGAGGTGCCAATGCTTTGTTAATAACGTCTACATCAATTTTTAATGTTCGATTTTCTATGTTAAAAGCACTTACAGAAGGTGTAATTAACTCAACTTTCACTTCTTTTTGTAGTAATCCAGCCTTAAGATCGCGAGCAGTACCATAGTGGCTCATTGCATCGGCTCTATTAGGTGTTAAACCAATTTCAAAAACACTATCATCTTCAATATCAAAAATATCAACTGCAGGAGTTCCTATTTTAATAGAGTCGTCTAAAACCATAATGCCATCATGAGATGTTCCTATACCTAGTTCATCTTCCGCACAAATCATTCCATGGCTTTCTTCACCTCTAATCTTACCTTTTTTAATAGTCCAAGCTTCACCTTCTTCTGTGTACAATGTTGTACCAATTGTAGCAACTGGTACTTTTTGTCCAACAGCTACATTTGGCGCGCCACATACAATTTGTAAGGGTGTTTCTCCACCTAAATCAACAGTAGTAACTTTTAGTTTATCGGCATTAGGATGCTTTTTACATGTCACAACTTTTCCAACTACAACACCTTCTAGACCACCTTTAATAGATTGGTATTTTTCCAAACCTTCAACTTCAAGTCCTAAATCTGTAAGTAATTCACTGGTTTGTTCTGGTGTCCAGTCAATATTGATAAATTGCTTTAACCAATTGTAAGAAATCTTCATAAATCATTGTCCTATTAGAGATGGCAAAGATAATTTTTTGAGGTTAGTATTCAAACAAAGCCTTCTATTTTGTAAAGTAAAAATAAAAGTTTAGAAGTTGTTCAGTATCTTGCTTTAAATTCGACTAACTCATTTTAAGACTTATGAAAATTAAATATTTACTTGTTTTACTAGTTTTAATTTCTGGATGTAAAGAAGAAAAAAATACTACTAAACTAGATATTGGAGCATATAGAGCAGAATTAAAGGTGAATGATACACTAAGTTTACCTTTTAATTTTGAAGTGATTTCTGATAGCGTATTAAAGATATATAATGCTGAAGAGGTAATCGAAGTTACAGATATCAGTTATAAGAACGATTCAGTTTATATACAAACACCAGTTTTTGAAGGATTTATTGCTGCCAAAATTGAAAATAGTGTACTGTATGGAAGTTTTATTAAGGCGGGTTTAAATCGAGTTATGGATTTTAAAGCTGAAAAAAATACTTCAAGATTTGATATTTATGAAGGTATTTCTAAATATGATATTTCTGGAAACTGGGAAACAGTATTTAGCCCTAATTCTGAAGCAGACAAATACATTGCTAAAGGTATATTTAAACAACAAGGTAATACAGTTAGAGGCACATTTAGAACAACAACAGGTGATTACAGGTATTTGGAAGGTGTTTTAAATGGAAATCAATTACAACTATCTACTTTCGATGGTGCTCATGCGTTTTTATTTACTGCAGAAGTAAATGATAGTGTTATGAATGGTATGTTTTATTCTGGAAACCATTGGAAAGAACCATTTACTGCAATTCGTAATGAAGATTATGAGTTGCCTGATGCCAATTCACTAACTTTTTTGAAGAAAGGTTATGATAGAGTCGCGTTTTCGTTTCCTGATGAGACAGGGAAGCTCGTATCTTTAGAAGATAACAGATTTAAAGATAAGATCGTTTTAATTCAAATAATGGGTACATGGTGCCCAAATTGTTTGGACGAAAGTAAATTTTATGCGGATTATTACAATAAAAATGCTAATAAAGATTTAGAAATCGTAGCATTAGCTTTTGAATACGTAAAGACAGAAAAGCGCGCCTTCAAAAATATAAAACGTTTAAAAGATAATACTGGAATTAATTATCCAATACTACTTGCACAATACGGTTCGTCTAGTAAAGTAAAAGCACAAGAAAAATTGCCAATGCTAAATCATGTTTTATCGTATCCTACTACAATTTTTATTGATAAAAAAGGAGTCGTTAGAAAAGTACATACTGGTTTTAACGGTCCTGCGACTGGCGAAAAATATTTAGAATTTAAGAAAGAGTTTAATGATTTTATAAATCAATTACTTGATGAATAGGTCCCTTTTTCGATGAATTTGTTAAAACTGTTAATTAACAGTTTTTCTAAGTAAATTAACAAAACAGTAACATTGATGTGTGCAAATTGATTTTAATTTGCTAATAGCTAAAACAAGCAGTTTTATTAAACATCAATCAAACCAAACTTTCAGTAAAAAAACTCAATCTTAATTAAGGTTGAGTTTTTGTTTAATGATATTTAATAAACTCAATATTTTTCTTAAATAATCAGCCCTATTTTTTTGAAGTAAAATTATTACCTTGTACTTACAGGTGAATTTGCTTTTCTGTTATTAAACATAATATCATGGCGGAACATAATAAAAGTATACAAGATAAAATGGGCGAAATGTTAAAAGTAGATTTTCATTCTTCCCAAGACGATATTTGGTTGCAAAATGCTAATACTTTAAGTCGTTTAATCGGTGTTTTGGGTATGTTGCTTCCAGTTTTGTTGTGGGGATTTTTACTTCTTATTAATGGGCATTTAAGAGAGTTGCCATCCATAAGCCATTATTATTTTACACGCTCTAATGTTATCTTGATTATTGTGGTGAGCTTAATCGCTATTTTTTTACTTGTATATAAAAGTAGTAGAAAAGGTTTTCTATGGTCTACCATAGCTGCTATTGGTGCATTGTTATTACTTTTGTTTCCTACTAATGCATTAGTTAGTCAATGTTGTGACATATGCAATTCAGTAAGCATTGCTCATGTTGAAGGTAATGGTTTTAGAAATACGTTTCATTATGTAAGTGCGGCTGTTTTTTTAGGGAGTTTAGCGATAATGAGTTTATTTATTTTTCCTCGAGAGAATGCTATACGTATGATACAAAATGAGCAAATAGAGGAAGAAACCTTAAAAATTTGCGACCCATATAAGGTTAAACGCCAAAATATAGTATACCAAATTTGTGGTATTATTATGGTGGTAGCTCTATTGGTAATTGTTGCAGGTTCCACTATCGAAAGTTTTGAGGAATTTTATACTAGAAACAACCTTACCTTTTGGATGGAAGCTATAGCTGTTGAAGCTTTTGGATTTTCTTGGTTAGTTCGTGGAGAAACCATTTTTAAGAGTAAATAGCTCAAAATCTTTGTATGTTGAGGAAGATTTAAAAAACACAGACAGACTAATTAAGTGAAAACTCTACTAATAGGCTTTTATATTAACTTACAGCACTTTTATAAGTTTCTAAACAACGTTCGCGAGCATACTTATGGTCTACAATAGGTTTAGGGTATGTTAATTCCTGAAAATCTGGTACCCATTGTTTTATGTAGTTCAAATCCTTATCAAACTTTTGTATTTGTGTGGTTGGATTAAAAATTCTAAAATAAGGAGCTGCATCAACACCACTACCAGCAACCCATTGCCAATTACCAATATTACTGGCCATTTCATAGTCGTGTAATTTTTCTGCAAAATAAGCTTCGCCCCAACGCCAATCTATAAGTAAGTGTTTACATAAAAAACTACCTACTAACATGCGCACACGGTTGTGCATAAATCCAGTGGCATTTAATTGACGCATGCCTGCATCTACTAATGGATAGCCAGTTTTACCTTCACACCAAAATTTAAACTCTTCTTCATTATTACGCCATTGGATACGATCATATTTCGATTTGAAACTTTTCTCTGCAGTATGTGGAAAATGCCAAAGAATTTGCATGAAAAATTCACGCCAAATGAGTTCTTGCCAAAAAATTTCATTTTTTTCGGCAATAGCCTTTTTTATCATTTTACGAATACTAACAGTTCCAAATCGTAAATGTGGACCTAATTTAGAGGTAGCGTCTTGCGCTGGAAAATTTCGAGTAGCTTCATACTCTTGTATCAATGTTGGCGTTACTGTATAGTGTATAATTTTTTGAGATGATTTTGTAAAACCGATATCTGATAAACTTAAACTATGTAAATGACTATCTTGAATTAAATTACCAAAATATGATTTGGTATGAAAAATTTCTAAAGTGTAAGTTTTAAACTTTTCTTTCCATGTTTTCATGTAAGGTGTATACACCACATAAGGGGTTCCATCTCCCTTTACAACTTCGTCTTTCTCAAAAATAACTTGGTCTTTGAATGTTATAAATTCAATATTATTTTCACTTAAATACGATTTGATACTGTCATCACGTTCTTTTGCATAAGGTTCGTAATCATGGTTTGTATAAACCGCATTAATATTATATTCTTCAATTAATGTTTTATAAATTTCAATAGGTTTTCCATGGTATATAGCAATACTGCTGTTGTATTCATCTTGTAAAATCTGACACATGCTCTGGAGCATTTCATGTATAAATGTTACGCGTGCATCATCTTTAGGTAGTTTGTCTAAAATTTCAGAATCAAAAATAAAAATTGGTAGTATAGGGAGATTTCCTTTTAGGGCTTCGTAGAATCCGACATTATCGTCTAATCTTAAATCCCGTCTAAACCAAAAAATATTTATGTGTTGTTTCATCTTATATAGACATTATTTTGTCACGCTAAATTTGTTTCAGCGTCTTATAATTTTATTAGATTCTTAAACAAATTCAGAAAGACAGATTTTAGATAATATTAATATTTACCAAAAAGCTCTTCTAGCTTTTGAGCTCTATACTTAAAAATTTCTTCAAGTTTTGGTTTTACTAAAATAGGATGAACAAGTTGTCCTAGCCAGCCAAAAGGAACTTTATAATCAATAATATCTTCCATTTCTACACCACCATCAATCGCTTTAATAAAGTGTTTGTGATGCCATAAAGCATAAGGTCCAAAGCGTTGTTCATCTACAAAATATTGTTTGTCTACACTATGCGTTATTTCTGTAACCCATTTAGTTTTTATACCTAAAACTGGAGTAACGATATATTGGATAATTTGTCCAGCAAACATGGGTCTGTCTGCACCAGATAAAATATGAAATCCCATATAGTCTGGAGTAATGGTTTTTAGGTTTTTGGGATCTGACAAAAAATCCCATGCTTTTTCAATAGTTATGGGTAAGTTTTGTTTTTTATGCAGTCTGTATATTTTCATATTTAATTATTCAGTAAGATATATGCATTTAGTGATGTAGCAATACACAACCAAATTAAGTAAGGAAGGATTAGTATGGTTTTTAATTTCATTTGCTTGTTAAACAGTATGATAAAAGCTCCTACTGTAAATGTTAAAAGTAGGATTACTGTTAGGCCTAAGCCAACATAATGTTGATTGAAAAAAATATAATTCCAAATAACATTAAGTACAAATTGAATACTAAACAAGGTTATAACAGTTGTATTATTTGTTTTTTTATATAGTAAAGCCATATAAATAGAAAAGCAAACCATGATTGTAGTCCAAGCGGTTCCGAAAACCCAGCCAGGAGGTGTCCAAGGGGCTTTACTAAGGCCCATATACCAATCTGTTTGTGGACCATCTGCCATAAGCCAACTACCAATAGCTAATGCTCCAAAATTAATAACCAGGAAAATAATGATGTATTTAAGCAGCTTCATGTTTCATATCGTTCAATATTTTGGCAATTTCTTGTGCTTCTGCATATTTTTTATCACTAGCAGATCTATTTATTGAAGATAATTCATGCCACTCTTGCATCAATTTTTTAAACTTTTCTTCTAATTTTTCTCTTTTAGATTTTCTTTTAAAAAGACTAAACATAGCTATTTTCTTTTAAATGTTTTACGATTTTTGAACTCATTGGGATTGTTGTAGAAAAATAATAATCTATTAAATTCCCTTTAGGGTCAACTAAGTATTTTTGAAAATTCCACTTTACTGAAGAATCCTTAACACCATTGTTTACTTTTTGTGTCAACCATGTATAAAGTGGATGTTGATGTTTTCCTTTTACATCAATTTTTTCTGTGATTAAAAAATCAACACCATAATTTACTTGGCAAAAGTTTTCAATCTCATTAGCATTACCTGGTTCTTGGTTACCAAATTGATTGCATGGTACACCTATAACTTGTAAGACATCACCATAAACTTCATGTAGCTTTTGTAAATCTTTATATTGAGGTGTAAAACCACATTTAGAGGCTACATTTACAAAGATTATATACTTTCCTTTAAAATCAAATAAATCAATTGGGGCGCCACTTAGCCCATTTATAGATATATCGTAAATTGATTCAACATCTACTTTAAATGATTCGTTTTTATTACCCATTGTGGCTATAAATGCTTTGAAGGGATTCATGTTATTTAAATTTTAAAACTTACAATACCGCAATCCATTTCAAATACTTGTCCAGAAACAGACAAGGCTTTTTCAGATAGCAGAAACTCTGCCATATCTGCAACTTCTTCTGGTGATAAGAATTTTTTCAAAGGATGACGCTCCGTGATATTTTCAATCATTTTATCATTACGTAGTAACTTTGAGGCTAAATCTGTATCAGTAACAGTAGGGGCAATAGCATTGATGCGTAGGGTAGGAGCTAACTCTGCGCCTAATGATTTTACTAAACCTTCAACACCAGATTTCGCAACAGCGATACTCGCATGATAGGGCATCCCCAATTTAGCTGCAACCGTGCTAAACAAGACAATAGAGGGTGTGCTTCCGTTCTTAAGAACTGAAAGGTATTTTTGAATCACCTTAACTGCACCAAGGACATTAATTTCAAAATCGTTTTTAAAATCATCAATACTTAAACGCCCTATAGGTTTTAAGTTTATACTGCCTGGACAGTATACAAGTCCGTCGGCACTATCAATTTCTGGTAATTCGTCTTGTGTAACATCGCATTGGTGGTAAGTTAGGTTGTTGTGCGATGTCTCTGGAATACTTCTACTAATGTTTATTACATTACAAGTTGCTAATAGTTTCTCAACTAAAGCTTTTCCAATGCCCTTACTTCCACCAACTACTATTATTGTTTTCATGGGTTTCAGGGCATTTAGTTTTTATGGCCTGCCCTTTAGCCGCTTTTCTATTTTCTGTTTAATTACTGTTAAACGTTTCATCAAATCCATAATTTCTGGATCTTTTTCTACTTTGTAGATATCGTTTAAACCTAATATTAAACTTTTTACTTCTCTAGAAGATTCGATACGCTCACTCGTTGTTTTAAACGTATGTCTGCGTTGCTCGAATTCTAAAGCTTTGTCAATAATCTCCATAATTTTCTAACCTTACTATATTTTGTATTAACTATCCAGTTTTGGACAGTTTCGCAATATAATAAAATATAGAAGATTACCTATTTTTATAGTGATTTATTAGATAAAATTTAATATTTTATAAGATTTAGGTCTTATTATTAATAGTTATGCTATTATAATAGACGCCCTTTCAAGCGTTTTTCTACTTTTCTTTTTATTACGGTTAAACGTTTCATGATATCCATAATATTATCATCTTTTCTTTGCTTATAGATTTGATTTAAATCTAAGATCAAAGCTTTTGCTTCTCTTGAAAGTTTTACACGATCACTTGTAGATAATGATCTCATTTTTCTTTGTTCAAACTCTAAAGCTCTATTTATTAATTCCAATTCCATGATGTTAACTATTTAAATAATTTTGTAATTCTGTAATTTTTTCTGAAGTATTAAATTGTCCGCCGTAAAACGCGGTAACTGTTGATGAGGTATCATCTTTTATACCTCTAGAAGATACGCATAGGTGTTTTGCGTCAATGATGACAGCAACATCTTCTGTATCTAAAATTGTTTTTAATTCGTTTGCAATTTGGTTAGTTAAGCGCTCTTGAACCTGAGGACGTTTGGCATAATATTGCACGATTCTATTCAATTTTGAAAGTCCAATAACTTTTCCAGATGAAATATAAGCTACATGAGCTTTTCCTATGATTGGAACAAAATGATGTTCGCAATTTGAATAGAAAGTAATGTTTTTCTCAACCAACATCTGATTGTATTGGTATTTATTATCAAACAACGCCACTTTGGGTTTGTTTTCTGGATTTAATCCAGAGAAAATTTCATCTATATACATTTTGGCCACACGTTTTGGAGTACCTTGAAGAGAATCATCCGTTAAATCTAAACCCATAACATCCATGATTTCTTCAAATAAAATGGCAATGCGTTCTTTTTTCTCAATATCTGATAGTTTGAAAGCATCAGCTTTCATTGGAGTTTCTAATCCTGTGTAGAGATGATCATCTCCAATATCTTCTACAGTAAACCCGTTTAATTTGTGTCCGTTAGTTTTTGTCTTTAATTTTTCTAATTGCATGTCATCTTTTTTGTGTGCTGTCTTAATATTTTGAATTAATCAAAGCACGTTAACGTTTTGAAATTTTATTATGTGTTATTTGCTTTTGTCTGCTACATTTAAAGCGTCCTTTTTCGTAAACTCTTAATTTTTCATGTTTGGTTGAACGTCCTTGAACACGTTTACGCCACATTTTGAAACTGTTGAGTTTCATTTCTCTTCGCATTAGTTTAATAACATCTTGTTCTTTTAACCCAAACTGATATTCTATGGCTTCAAATGTTGTACGATCTTCCCAGGCCATTTCTATAACTCTATCTATGTCATTATTAGATAATATCATATACCTTGAAAATTATATTGTTCGTCGTATTTTATTTTTTGGTCTAACATCTTTGCAAAGAATCTTTTATTCTCTTTAAATGTTTTGTTGTTTTTAAAATGAATAAACTTTCCTTGAGCATGAATGCTAGCCCCATTAGTTTTGTACATTACTAATTGATAATAAGGAATTGCCCAAGTAAAGTTTTGTAAACCTTTGTTAATGAAAATAAGTATACCACCTGTGCGTAATTCAATGTTAGCATAGTTGATATCTGCAATATTGTTCATGTAATTTTTTAAATTTGGACTTACTTCACCAATTATCATGCGTTTTGAGCCAATCCCCTTCATTTTTAACGACTCTAAAAGTGTAAATGAACGCCCAACCAAATCAGATATAATTTGCTTTTGTTCTTTAATATGATGTGTTGAGTTTAATACCATTATCTCTTTTTGTTACTCAAATATACAAAATGTTTAAGTTTTTTATAAATAAGTTAAACAAAATTTAACATCGAGCTATCAAAAAAATTTATAATGTATTGCAATTCCTTGTAAATCAGTATTTAAGTGTTGTGAAGTCGCTTTTTAAGTGTGTGCTTTTTAAGGATTCGCTTACTTTCTTCCATAACCGATTTATCTTGACGGAGTTTCCAAAGTGTATCTCCAGCCTTTTTTCTTGTAGTTTCTAAATCTACAATAGGTTTTGGGTAATCTTTGCCTAATTGAAAATTATAGAACTGTTGTTCCATTTCAGTCATTAAGTAAGGCTGATGTACAAAAGGTATATCTAAAGTATCAAGTTCTGGCACCCATTTTTTTATAAAGGATGCTTCAGGATCGTGTTCTAAACTATTTTTTATAGGATTATAGATGCGTAACATGTTTATCCCAGTTTCTCCAGCCTGCATTTGTAGTTGTGGAAAATGTATACCAGGTTCAAAATCTAAAAACATTTGAGATAGATATGTAGTGGCTTCTTGCCAAGGTTGCCACAAATTATGTGTAAAAAAAGAAACAACAAGAGCGCGCATTCTAAAATTAAGATATCCAGTCTCATTTAAGCAACGCATAGATGCATCTACAAGTGGATATCCAGTTTGCCCAGTTTTCCATGCGTTTTGGTATTGTTTAGAAATACTTTTTTTTAATTTATGAAAGCCTTTGTTTACACTAGCTTCTTCCATAGTATGTTCCATTTCGAATTTTTGTATGAAATGAGTTTGCCATCTTAAGCGAGACATAAAAGCTTCTAATGCTTTTTTGTGCTTTGATGTTTTCTTTAAATGATAGGCTTTATGATACACTTCCCTTACCGATAAGTTTCCCCAAGCTATGTATGGAGAAATTCTACTACAACTGATTCGTGCAAGTTCAGGTTTTGAAATATTGAACATATAATTAGAGTAACGTTCTTCAAAAAATGATTTTAAATACCTTAGACCTATGGAGCGCCCACCTTTTTGGAATGGTGTAAATTCGGGTGTGTTTAAAGTAGGAAGATTAAAATGTTTTTCAAGCATATTAATTTCCTGAATGTTTAATAGCTGATTATTGCTTGGATTGAACGACAATGGTTCTACGGCATAAAAGGCATCTACCATTTCAGTCCAACCGTTTCTGTTTTTTAATCCGCGTTGCACACCATTATTTGTATTTTCATGCCAATTAATCAAGTTGTTTTTACAGAAGCGTTTAAAGTTTTTATCTCTTTCAAAAGTGACTAAAATTCCAGTTTCCTGATGTGAATAAATATCTGTAATATGATAATGTGTTTGCAACTGGTTAATTGCTGCTATTATATCTGATTGTACGGCAAGTATTTTAGAATTGTAAGTTTCTAATGCCTTGTTTAAATCAACAATAGATTCTTTTATAAAATTCCAATGACGTTCGCTATAATGCGGGTCGTTCATTAAAAGAGGTTCAAAACTATAGAGTAGAAGTGTAGGTTTTCCAGTTTTTAAAGCATTATAAATCGCTTCATTGTCATACAAACGTAAATCACGTTTTAACCAAACGATAGTGATATGAGGCTTAGTAGTCATCTTGATTCGCAATTATATGTTGTGCTTTTTCTTTAATATCTTGTATATTTTGCTTATCCATTTTATCTAATAAGCTGTACATCATTTTCATTCTGAAGTTGTTTCCCAGTTGTTCTCTTTTTTGATTCAAAAAATTCCAATATAAACTATTAAAAGGGCAAGCGTCTTCTCCTACTTTTTTATTTCTGTTGTATGTGCAATCTCCACAATAGTTACTCATTTTATTAATGTAAGATCCAGACGACACATAAGGTTTAGTTGCAATTTTCCCACCATCAGCAAACTGGCTCATGCCTCTTGTATTGGTAAGTTGTACCCATTCTACAGCGTCTACATAAATGCCTAAATACCAATCATCGACTTCGTCCGGATTAGTTTGGGTTAACAGCGCATAATTACCAGTAATCATTAAACGTTGAATGTGGTGCGCATACCCATTATCTAATGAATTAGTTATTGCATGTTTTAAGCAATTCATTTTTGTATTTCCTGTCCAGAAAAAGTCAGGCAAATTATTATGATTATTTAATTCGTTTTTAGATTTGTATTCTGGCATAAAGGCCCAATACATCCCACGCATATATTCACGCCAACCAATAATTTGGCGAATAAAACCTTCTACTTGCGAAATGTTAATATCTTTTCCATGTTTTCTGTAGTAATTCATAACAGTAGTTACAACATCTTTTGGAGATACTAATTTTATATTCATGGCAAAAGATAATCTAGAGTGAAATAGATACTCCTGTTCGGTATGCATGGCATCTTGATAATCCCCAAAATATTTCAATAAATGCTCACAAAAGTATTTTAGCTGCTCTAAGGCCTGAGAACGAGAAATAGGGTAGGAGAATGTTTTAGTTTCAAACTTACCGATAGTATCGATTTTAGCATTTTCAATATCCTTTACGATTTCAGAAACACCATTTTTGAATAATTTATAAGGAGGGATTTCAACATCACCTTTCCATTTATTTCTGTTGCTTTTATCGTAATTCCATTTGCCGCCTTCTGGCTGATCAGCAACCATCAAAATATTATGCTTCTTGCGCATATCTCTATAGAAATTTTCCATGAGATACTGTTTTTTGCCTTTAAAGAAGATGTCTAAATCTTCGCGTTTTGTGTAAAAATGTTCTGCTGTGTATACTTTGTAAGTAATATTTATCGATTTACAAAAGCTTTGCAGTTGCTGATCTAATCTGTATTCATCTGGAAAAATATATTCGAAGTTTTCGATATGATGTTCTTCTATTAATTTTGAAATGTTGTTAGTTAAACTATGCACATTATTTTCATCATTAATTTTGAAGTAGATAACCTTTTGTCCACTAGATTTTAGATGTTCTGAAAACTGACGCATAGCAGCAAAAAAACCAATCACTTTTTGAATATGATGGGTTACATAATCCGTTTCTTGTCTCATTTCAAAAAGGCAATAGGTGACATTAGCATCAGTTTCCTTAAACCATGAGTGTTTTATATTGAGTTGGTCACCTAATATGAGTCTTAGTGTTTTCATTTTTAAAGTTATTGTCACATCTAGTAATTCTGATTTTTTTTATCAGAATTATATCGAGATCCTTAAATTGTTCTCAATACAATTAGCTCGTTATTCACAAATCACTTGAACAGACATGGTATTAAAACAAGGTTTTTTGCAGCCATAAATTTTGAAACTTACCACTAGCATCATACCGCTCAGCTTGCAAATTCACATTAAATTTTCTATCTCTTGGATCGTTACCAACTCCAGAAACATACATCCAATTACCATAATTGCTGTGCACATCATAGTCTATTAGTATAGACTCAAAATAAGCTGCACCTATTCTCCAATCTAATTTTAAATCCTTTGCAAAAAAAGAGGCTGTGTTCTGTCGTCCTCTATTGCTCATCCACCCCGTTTTTTTGAGCTCTATCATGTTTGCATTTACAAATGATGATATGGTTTGCCCATTTATCCATTGCTTAACTAGAACGTTATCAGTTTCCCATTTATAGTCTTTACTTAGAATACCTCCAATTTTGAAAATTCTATTACCGTGTTTTAATGAAATATATTTAAAATAATCTCTCCAGATGAGTTCAAAAATCAACCAATAAGTAGATTGATTTTTATAATGTTCTTTTTCAAACCTTTTAACGTTCCAATAAATTGTTCTTGCCGAAATACTACCATTAGCTAGCCATGGCGAAAATTTGGAGCTATAATCAGTACCAATCAAGCCATTTCTTGTTTTTTTATAAAACCCTAATTTTTTAGTTTGAAAGCAATAATCATCCAAACGACTTAAAGCTGAATTTTCGCCGCCTTCAAATGGAAATGCTGAATTAGGATTGAGGGCGAAATTTTCAAATCCTAAATCTTCAAGCGTTGGGATTTTTGTAGGATTAGAAATCTTTTGAATGGGTTCTGAAGGTAACGGATAGCTCTCTGGTCTTATCACACTATATTTTTCAACCTTTTTTCTAAAATTGGTAAATATCTGTGGGATTTCATTAAAAGATATGTCTACATCTTCTGGATGAAATAGAAACTGGTCATAGCATTCATGGAATGAGGTATTCTCTGGACTATTTGATTTAACACGTTCTAAAACTTGAACTTCTTCATTTGTCCATTCCTTTTGCAGATATATAGAATTTATATTGAATTGCTTAACCAGGTTTGGAATTGTATGTTCTGGTTTGTTTTGATAAATAAACAATTCAATATTAATATCGTTAAGGCTTTTCTTTAAATCTTGGATGGCTTCTATGAGAAACTTAGCTCTAAATTTTTTTGTTTTTTTGAAACCAAACGTATCAACTTCAAAATGTCTAGGGTCAAAGCAGTAAGCAGCAATAAGGTGCTTGTGTTGCATTATGGCTTTATTTAAAACCACATTATCATTAACTCTTAAATTGTTTCTAAACCAAACTAAACCAATATTGTTTTGTTTCTTCTGCATCGCTCACTACAATATTTTACATGTTCCCAATTCTTTTCCCATTTCTTTCTCCATGAAAAAGGGCGATTACATATTGGACACGTTTTCTGTGGTAAATATTGTTTCTTGTGACTCAACATTAACGAGTTTATTAATCATTCCAGAAAAAATAAATCCATGAAATGGTAGTACAGCATACCAATATAATCTACCCCAAAGTCCACGAGGTCTAAATGTTGCTGTTTGTTTTAATTTGTTGTCTTCTATTTTAAATTCTAACCAGGCTTCTCCAGGCAATCGCATCTCTGCATACAGCAACAATTTTCTTTTAGTTTTGTCTGCATATATCACACGCCAGAAATCCAGAGCGTCTCCAGCATCTAGTTCAGTTGGGCTTGTGCGCCCACGTCTTAAACCTATCCCTCCAAAAAGCTTATCAACATAACCTCTAATACGCCATAAAAATGTACCATAGTACCATCCGTTCTCTCCACCAATACGCCAAATTTTTTCTATGGTTTCGTCTGCATCAATTATTTGACGTTCTTTATAATCTTTAAAACAGCCAAACTTTGGCACATTTACATATTTATGTATACGGTTTGCAAGTCTACCGCTGCTAACCATAGAATCCTTCCAGCTAGATACAATGCTATTTTGTTCAATTTTTTCAAACGCTAATTCTACAGCTGCTTTGTAGGTAATTGGCTTTACTTTTAGTAGATTGTTGATATCACTCTTTTTGCCTATGATTTGAATTCCCATGCTGTCCACCAAAGACGTTGCTAATTTGTAAGATGTTGATGTTACAAAATACAACCAATACGATGATAATTTTGGTGTCATAACTGGAACTGTAAGAATGTAGCGTTTTAATCCTCTTACTTCGGCAAATTGCAATAACATGTCCTTGTATGTAATAATCTCTGGGCCAAAAACATCATACGATTTGTTGTAAACCTCTACATTTCCTGCTGCTTTTGATAAAAATGCTAAAACATCCCTTACAGCTAAAGGTTGACTTTTAGTATTTAACCATTTTGGCGCTATCATAAAAGGAAGTTTTTCAACAAGATCTCTAATTATTTCGAATGAAGAGCTACCAGAGCCTACAATGATACCTGCCTTAAAAATGGTTAATGCATACCTGTCTGATTTTAATTGTTCTTCTACGTTTTTTCTTGAACGTAAATGTTTAGAAAGTTCATCTTCATTAGTAATACCACTTAAGTAAATTACTTGTTCCGTATCTGTAGTTTCTATGTAATTTTTAAAATTAATGGCACAGCGCTCTTCAAGAGATTCAAAATCTTTTGAAGAATTCGACATAGAATGAATGAGATAATATGCAACATCAATTTTTTTAGGAATATTTTCTAGGGATTCTGGTTTTAAAAAATCAGCTTCAATTACGAAGACTTTATCATCTTCTAAATAACTTTTTTCGGCTCTTAATCTATCTCTTACCACACACACGACAGTATGTCCTTGATTTAATAAAAAAGGAATTAATCGTTTTCCAATATAGCCTGTTGCTCCAGTTACAAGTATATTCATGAGTTATGTATTAGCGCTTTTGGTCTTTGATACCCATAGCGTGTTTTTGTTTGTGGAACGGCATACCCGTCTAAGCCATTAATAGCAGCAACTTCAGCTTTGGAAAGGTTTATAAATCCATCATCTTCGATGAGTTCATCATTAACATATAATCCAACTACTTTGCCTATAACAAGAATGGTATTATTAGCCTTAATCTCATATTCTTCAACAAATTGCATTGCTAATTGAATTGGTGCATTTTTTACAAAAGGGGCGGAGAATTCGGTTTTGTACTCTGCTTCTAAATTGGTAACATCAAATTCTGATATATTACTATCGTATTTCGCTGATGTATGATGTGCGTCACTTAAAATTGCTTTGTGTATATGATTAACAGTGTAGAAACCTGTTGCTTTTAAATTTTCATAGGTGTTTCTAATTACTGTAGTTGGTCTTAGGAAGAAACCAAGCATAGCAGGACTTGAGCCTATATGCGTCATGGAGCTAAAAACAGCAACATTCTCAATGCCATCTTTAGAAATAGAACCTATTAAATTTGCCGATTTATATCCAGAGCAGCTGTTGATCAGGTTGATCTTATAAAGATGATTAAGATTTTGTATGTCTTGTTCACTGAAATATTTCATATTACGACAACCTTAGGTAATTGTTTATTTTTATGTTCTTAGCTTTTAAGTCAAACATTAAATTATATAGTCCAAAAAATGTTCTATTGATATAAATAAAATGTTTGGAACCACGATTCCCGTTCATTTTTTTTAAGTCTGTGCTTTTAGAATAGCGCTCTCCTAGTTCAGCAATTTTTCCAAAGAAACCAGCATCAGAAAAATCGAAATTTTCTTGATGAAATGGTTGCGTGAATAGGCTTAACATTTCGTGAAACATATCTGTAAAAAAGGATAATTCTTCTTTAGTGTCATCTTCTTTAAGAATTTCAAGCTCGTATAGTTTAGAGACAAAATAATCTCTATTGTTCACATTTTCAGGTTTTGCTAGCTCAAAATAGGGCGTATAAAATTCCTGTGGAATGGATTTCATACACCCAAAATCTAAAGCAATTAATTCTCCTTTTTCAGAAATTAGAAAGTTACCAGGATGAGGGTCTGCGTGTACCTTTTTTAAATTATGAATTTGGTACATGTAAAAATCCCAAAGGGCTTGTCCTAATTTTTGTGCTGTTTTGATGTTTGTATTGTGCGCGGTAAATTCAGAAAGATGCTCACCTTCCATATAATCCATGGTGATGATACGTTCAGAAGATAAGTCTTCGTAATACTGAGGGAATTTTAAATTTGAAATATGAGCACAAGCTTTTGATATTTCTTTGCTTTGCTCTACTTCTAGAATATAATTAGTCTCCTCAACCAATTTGTGTTCTACTTCTTTAAAATATTTATCGGAATCCTTTCCTTTGATATTAAACATGCTCATTGCCACAGGTTTTACCATGGCTAAATCTGAAGCAATACTTTCTGCAACTCCTGGATATTGGATTTTCACAGCAAGTTTTTTCCCATTTTTAGTTGCAATATGCACCTGACCGATGCTAGCAGCGTTAACAGAAGTTGCATTGAAAGTATCAAACAA
Organism: uncultured Flavobacteriaceae bacterium; assembly: GCA_947502975.1. GTDB lineage: Bacteria > Bacteroidota > Bacteroidia > Flavobacteriales > Flavobacteriaceae > Jejuia. Next base: position 581,308 of record CANNBV010000003.1, on the reverse strand, counting down.
ATCGTTAGGGTGTTTTCCGAAATATTTTTTAAATGTTTTTATAACTAGTGGAGGTGATAAAGGTGGTACAGAAAACTGAGCTAAAGAAAACTTTTCTACATAGGCTTGAGGTAGAATACTCTTCTCCATACTTAGCATTTGTGCAACTTTTAGAGCACTTCCTTTTAATTGTTTTAGTCCATCATATATATCTGTAGCGTTATTTTTATTTAAACGCTCTTTAGCTTCTTCTTCGGTGTTTATAAGTTTATCACCATAATATTTTAAATAATTAACGCCTACTTTAGCACCTGTAGATACTAGCTTAGTAGCGCGTTTAATTTTTGATGTAGGTATGTTATCTATGGTTTTCATTGATCGATTTTAGTTCATTTGAAACTTTTCTTTAAATAGGAATTTGCCTAAGTCTAGCACACTTTTTAAAGGTGCGATATCTAAGACATCAAAAGTAGTGTTCACTGATTTTTCAATGAATATATCGGTTTTCTCGAATGATGCGGATGTATCATCCAGCCAGAATTTCATGGTTAATAATAATTGTAACCACGCTGATTCTTTCAAAGCGTTGTCTTGAATTTTTTCTAGCTGCTCTTGCTTAATATCCAACATTTGAATACCCAGTTCACTAACATAATGTGTGAAGTGTTTTTTTAATCCAGAAAGCATTTTTAACCCTTTTAGATCTTTTTTATATTTATCTAAAACATGATTTACATAACTTCTGTTTGCTGTAAGGTTTTCAAAAAATGTGTAGTAAAAACTTAAGAGTTTATTCCTGGCATCAAAAATTTTATAGTCCTCACTTTTATGTAATACATTGATTGAGTTGGTAAAAAACGCTTCAAAAATGCCTTTCTCAATCGCTTCAAATGAAGCGAAATACTCATAGAATTTTGCTTCTTCAAAATTGTGCATTTTAGCAAAAGCAAATACTGTTTTGGGATTAGCGTTGTGTTCCAACACATAATCCATGTACCATGTAAGGATATTGTTTTTAGAAACTGATTTTTTCTTCGCCATAATGTTGTTATTTATGGTAAAGATACAAAATGTTTAACGAATAATAAAAAAAGTTAAACAAAATAAAATATACAACTATAAGCTTTGCCTATTAAAGCTTAACAACACTGCTCATCTTTCACTAATTTACAGCTTGAGACAGCAGTTAGAGCTCCTAAAATAGGTGCAGTAATGTAGAGCCACAAATATTGAAAATTACCAGTAAAAAGGGCAGGAGCAATGGAGCGAATTGGGTTCATAGATGCTTTTGTCATTGGGCCTGCAAACATAGCTTCTAAAAGTATAACACCACCAACAGCAATTGCGGCCATAGTACCAGTTTCTTTACTTCCTGTAGAAACATTAATAATGACTACCATTAGAAAAAAGGTTAGTAGAAATTCTAAAATGGCGGCTTTGTATGCAGGAAATCCATCTGCAGGCGTAGTTTCTCCTAAAAATTGACTTTCTGGGAATAGAAACCATAGTAAAAATGCGGCAAAAACAGCCCCAATTGCTTGCGCTAGTATATACTTCGGGACCTTATTCCAAGCAAATTTTTTAGCAAATGCAAAGCCTATGGTTACTGCAGGGTTAAAATGTGCCCCTGAAATTTCACCAAAAGCATAAATCATTGCCATAACGATAAGTCCCCAAGTAATGGCAACACCTACATGGCTAATGTCTCCACCTGTAACTTCATTAATAGTCATAGCACCACAGCCGCAGAATATCATGGCGAAGGTTCCTATAGTTTCTGATATGTATTGTTTCATAACTTAATTTTCAAAATTCTGACGGCTTTGCGTTAGGGATAGAGGCATTTGTTGAAGCTCCCCGACCTAGGAGGGAGGACTGCCGAAAGCCCGACCCTTGTGGTAACGCCCAAATTATTTGGTGCAAAGATACAACGTCTTATTTTAAGCTTTTGTTAACAATTCCCGATTTTATAATGGTTAATTTTAGCCTCATAAAACCTAATATAAATAACTACACAAAATGAAAAAATTACTGTTACTTTTTATGACTTGCGCTACAGTTTATTCGGTACAAGCGCAATTGGAAACCCCACAACCGAGCCCTTCGGCAAAATTGGAGCAAAAAGTGGGTTTAACAGATATCACTATTGAATATTCTAGACCTGGTGTAAAAGGCAGAAAAATATTTGGTGGATTAGTGCCTTATGGAGAAATTTGGCGTACTGGTGCGAATAAAAACACTATGATTACTTTTAGTACTGATGCTACAGTAGATGGACAGACTCTAAAAGCAGGTACATATGCAATTTTTAGCAAGCCTGGTGAGGAATCTTGGGAAGTGTATTTTTACTCTGACACTAACAATTGGGGTGCACCACAAAATTGGGATGATAGTAAAGTAGCTGCTAAAACAACTGTTAAGTCTTACCCAGTGCCTTTTAATGTTGAGACCTATGCTATGGATATTAACAACATCACTAATAATGGTGGTTCTTTAGAGTTTATTTGGGAAAAAACCTATGTAGCGGTTCCTTTTACAGTACCTACAGATAATGGTGTTTTAGCCAATATTAATAAAGTAATGAGCGGACCAAGTGTTAATGATTACTATTCTGCTGCGGTGTATTACCTACAAGAGAACAAGGATATGAAACAAGCCACAGAGTGGATTGATAAGGCTGTTGAAATGACTAAGGATAAACCACGTTTTTGGATTTTAAGACAACAATCTTTAATTCATGCTAAAGCAGGAGATACTAAAGGTGCAATAGCAGCAGCTAAGTCGTCTTTAGAGCATGCTAAAAAAGCAGGTAATAAAGGGTACATACAAATGAATGAAGAATCTTTGAAGGAATGGGGAGCAATGTAATTCTTTAGACGTCTTAGAATTTTAGATTACTAGAAATTTAGAAGAGCGCAACTTATTATGGTTGCGCTCTTTTATTTTGGGCGTTACCCTGCGGGTCGGGCTTTCCGCTAAAAGTTTTGGCTCGATGCTCGCCTCGCCAAAAGCTACCACTACAATCCCTAACGCACTTGTTTGCCAATGTCTTTTTTTAATTTTAGTCAGTGTCTTCCAGAAAAAACAGTCTCTCCACTGGCTGGTTAAAAAGCTTTGCTATTTTTAGAGAAAGTACCGTAGACGGTACATATTTGTTTTTCTCCATGGCGTTTATAGTCTGCCTACTTACACCGATTTTTTTAGCTAAATCTGCCTGTGTCATATCGTGGATGGCGCGGTGTACTTTTATATTATTCTTCATCGCTTCTAGATTTAAGTTTCAAAAAGTTAAAGCGAAAAATAAAGAATAATAGGGGAGTAAACATATTAAAGACTAGAACATCAAAAAAAGTCATACCAAAAATAAATATAGTAGCTAGTATCAAAATAATATAGTTTACTATTACAGACCATATTAGTGATTCCGTTCTTAGTTTATAGATAAATTCATCTTCAATTTTCTCTTTTGTAAAAGCAATAAGTAAGCCTCCAATTATTATTGCTAAAGTGATTAGCTCATCTGTAAGATCATTTTCAATTATTTTAAAAAAACCATTGAAGTTATCAATTATACTATCTGAGTTATATAATGCCAAAGTTTGGATAGTAGATAAGTTTGAGTTATAATCGCCTTCTATAATTCGTAGTAATATACCGGATATAACTCCAATTATAAATAGAATCCAACCCCATTTTTTATACTTGTGCGGTAATAAATAATTTGTTGTCATAACTGTTCGTTTTAAAATTGATTATTAAGATTGATAATACAAAAGTAAAACAAACTTTACATTTAGACAAATAAAAATTACTTTAAGTCGTAAATTTTAGACTTTTAAGTGTTTTTAATACTGTAAATTGATAAGTGACCGAACCTGGTCTAGTGTCTTGATAAGCTGTTCACTAAAGGCAAATGTCATCACATCGCTTTGTGTTTTTTCTTGCCTTAAAAGTGTATTGAAATGGATGATTTCGTATTTGTAACCAATCGAATTATAACCAAAATCTAGGTGTTCAGCTGTTCCATTATTTGGCAGTAGCGTAACCGTTGTTGGTCCATGAAACCCACTATTGATTTTAATTGTGCCATTTTCACATTGAAAAATTGCTTCCCCAGGTGTATCTTCTAGAAGAGTACTTTTTAAATAGGCTTTTACATTATTATCATATTTAAAAACCATATCACATGAGGCATCAGCACCATTTTCAAAATAAGAGGCTTTGGCTTCTATATTTTTAGGGATTCCAAGAGTGGATAGGGCTGAAAAAATAGGGTAGATGCCAATATCTAATAAGCTACCACCTCCAAGCGATTTATTGAATAAACGGGACGCATCATCAAAAGCGCGGTAAAACCCAAAATCTGCTTCTAATTTTATAACGGCTCCAAATATTTTATCTTCTAAAGCTTTTAAAACATATTGGTAGTGTGGGAGAAAGTATGTCCAAAGTGCTTCCATAAGCAATACGTTTTTCGCTTTAGCTTTTGAAATCATTTTCGATACTTCATCATAATCCATAGCAAAAGGCTTTTCGCATAAAACGGCAATACCATGTTCTAAACAAAGCAAAGTGTTTTCCATGTGAAGCGCATGGGGTGTAGCAATATATACAGCATCGATATTTGGATCTTTAGCTAAAACTTCATAACTATCAAAAGCTGTTATTGCATTATATTTTGTGGCGAATGTATCAGCTTTGTCTTGATTTCTGGAAGCGACTGCATATAATTTTGCACCTTCAACAGTTAATAAATCGGTTGCAAATTTATGAGCGATATTCCCAAGGCCTATGATGCCCCAGTTAATGGTTTTAGGTAGTTGTTGGTTGGTCATTTTTAAATAGTGTTTGAAGTAAACATGCTATAAAAATAACAATAATACAACCAACAAAGTTTAACCATAAAAAAGGAAGGTTAATATAGTCGTATTCATCAAGTAAATAAAGTCCAATTACTAAAAATTGTGTAATTAAAGCTCCAATAAAAACAGCATTGCCTTTCACGAATTTAAAGAAGAACGCTAATAGAAATATGCCAAGGACATTCCCGTAAAATATAGATCCGATAATATTTACAAGTTGAATTAAATTCTCTGCAAGATTTGCAACACAAGCTACACCTATAGCCATAATTCCCCAGCCAAATGTGAACCATCTTGAAGCTTTTACCATCTCTTCCTCTGTCTTTTCGGAGACATTTCTCTTATATAAATCCATAGTGGTTGTTGACCCCAAAGCATTTAATTCACTCGCAGTACTGGACATAGCAGCGCTTAAAATAACTGCTAATAATAAACCGATGAGTCCGCGAGGAAGATTATTCAAAATAAAATGAATAAACACATAATCTTTATCGTTGCTTTCTACTTTTATATCCTGAAGTTCTCCAGCTTTATCAATTAAATCTCTGGCTTCTTGTCGTAGCTCTTCACTAGCAGCATTGGCAGCCGAAATATATTTTGCCGCATCAGGAGTGCCGGATTTGGTATATGCTTCTATAATCTTTTGTTTATCTCTAAATATTTGTTGTTGTTCTACTTGTAGTTTTTTGTAGTCATCAGCATATTCAGAATCTAAAACCACCTCAGTTGCAGTAGGATTAAAATTTACAGGCGCTTCATTAAACTGATAGAAGACAAACACCATAACACCAACCAGAAGAATAAAAAATTGCATTGGCACTTTTAATAGGCCATTAAATATCAAACCTAATTGCATTTCTTTTACCGATTTTCCTGAAAGATAACGCTGTACTTGACTTTGATCTGTACCAAAATAGGAGAGCATTAAAAAGGTACCACCAATAATACCACTCCAAAAGGTGTAACGATTATTCAAACTAAACGAAAAATCTAAAACTTCCATTTTTCCACTGGCCCCAGCAATTTCTAATGCTTTGGTAAACGTAATATCTTGTGGTAATTTGTCAACAATTAAAAAGAACGCCACTAGCATTCCGATAAAAATAACTACCATTTGATGTTTTTGAGTCACATTTACTGCTCTTGTACCCCCCGAAACCGTATAGATAATTACTAAAAACCCAATAACAATATTTAGGGTGAGTAAGTCCCAACCTAAAACAACTGATAAAATAATAGCAGGTGCAAAAATGGTAATACCAGCTGCTAAACCACGTTGAATTAAAAATAAAATGGCTGCTAGAGTCCTAGTTTTTAAATCAAATCTATTCTCTAAAAATTCGTAGGCAGTATACACTTTTAAGCGATGGTATAGCGGTATAAAAACCATACAAATGACGATCATCGCTATTGGTAACCCAAAATAAAACTGAACGAACCCCATGCCGTCATTAAAAGCTTGCCCTGGCGTAGATAAAAAGGTAATAGCACTGGCTTGAGTTGCCATTACGGACAAGCCAATTGTCCACCATTTAGAGGTGTTACCACCACGTAGATAGTCTTTTACATTTTTACTGCCACGTGTTTGTAGTGTTCCATAGGCAACTATGGCAATTAATGTAATGGTGAGTACTGTCCAATCTACCCAATTTAGCTGCATATATTAAAAGGCTTGTGTAATGATATAAAAGATGATGAAGTACAATGCGTTAGCTACCAAAACGACTGTGTACAGTTTATTCCATTTCTGTTTTGGTGTGTCGTCCATGATTAATCTTCTAATTTAAGTTCAGACTTTATATCATCCTTTCCAATGGATAGCATATTAGCAAATAGGCGATAAGCCCCAGAAACACCAGCAGGGAATTCTCTAAAGAAACTCAATCCTGTATAGATGTAATGTCCTTTACCGTGTTTGGCGATCAGTAAGCTCCCTTCTTTTGGAGTTTCACCCTTGTCGTTCATGGATAGGATAGGAGTGAATTCACTGCCCCAACTATTGGCAAAATACAAACCGCGTTCTTGGGTCCATCCTTCAAAGTCTTTTTGCGAGATTTTATTTGGAAAATTTAACACCTCATGATCTGGATTTAAAAAACGAACTTCTGCATTTTCATCGGTAACGCGATCACGAGATAACTTCAAATCAAAAGGTGCTAAATTATCTGCTTTTAAACGGTATGACGTGTTATATTGTACAATCATATTACCGCCATTCTGCACAAAATCAAATAGTTGTTGTTGTTTAAATTGTAAATCTTCAAGGGTGTTGTAGGCTCTAATACCAACAACCACTGCATCAAACCTACTTAAAGTTTCTGGATTGATGTCGTTAGTTGAAATGACACGAACGTTATATCCAATCTGTTGTAAACTCTCAGGAACTACATCGCCAGCACCTTGAATGTAACCAATGTTTTCACCTCGCTTTTTAATGTCTAAACGCACCACTTTACTTTCACTAGGTAATAACACCGTTTGAAATGGGATATGCTCATAATCTATTTCGATTAATTCTTTTGAATAATCTTTTTCTCCAATATGAACAATTGGCCCAATCAATCCTTCACTCTGATTTGTTGGCGGAATTACTGTAAATACCAAGGTTTGTTCTTCACCTTTATGTGCAATGGATACCTTTTGTTTTTTTGGGTAGACATTCCAATCGTTAGGATGGCACACTTCAACGTCTCCTTCTAAGTTATCACGTCCAGCTTTTACAATCACGGTAATGTCTTGTTGATTATTATTATCAAAAATGATAACCTTTTCCTTGATTTTAGCCGAGGCTTCAGGGATAATTTCAAACGGACGATATAATTCGCCCTTATCTGGTTTTGAAAAACGCTGAATTACTGATTTCGTAAATGTAATAGGAGTGTTTTCAATTAAGAGGTTGAAATCTACATTATAAACTCGTGGCGTTTCTGGTTTTCCAATAAGTGTCTTGTCATCTACTTGATACATACCCAAAGTTCCTTTTTTGTCTAGCCAATATGGTGTTGTTGGTGTAGCAGTATCATCAATTTTTAGAACTTCTTTAAATGTGAATCTTGTATTGTTTTCAAGATTGATATTTTTAGAAATCGTCATATTGCTGATATTTCCAATGCTAACCAAGGTTATTGCCAATTCGCTACGATTTAAAACTTCTAAAGCAACATTAGTCATATCACCAGCGGTAGCCCAATTTGAATCAGCAGAAGCTTCTAGATACAAACCAGCACACATTTCTATAATGGCTTTCAACTCCTCTGTCTTTTGAGCTTTCCAATGTTTATCATCAATGTTTTGCAGTAATTTATAAGCTTTTAATAAATCTGAAATATGCACTGAAGGGTTTTGAAAGTTGAAGTTGTTTTCTACGTTCTCTAAAATTTCGCCAATTGCTTTTCCGCCTTTTACGCGGCTCCAAGACGTATCGATACCATCAAAAACATCTATGGCACCTTCAAGAGGTTTCCCTTTCAAAAATTCGATATATTCATCTTGAGTTCCTCTAGTGGAAACGCGACCAAATCCTTGACACAAATGTTGACTACTTGCTAATGAAGCTAGCTCGTTATTAGACATGCCTTTTAATGGGTAATAGGTGCCAATATCAAAGCTAATCATATTACTTTTATCTATTTTGTCAAAAGCTTCTCTGCTGCCATAGCGCCACCAACTAGTATTGTAAAATAAGCGCTTTGGTTGCCATAGTTCAGCTTGTTTTAGTTGTGATGGATATGCAGAATTATCATTAGCTAAATCAAAAGCCTCTATGCTTAACATGGCAGATGTAGTATGGTGTCCATGAGTACGCCCAGCTCTTCTGTGATCAAACCTATTGATAATAACATCTGGTTTAAACTGTCTTATGGCTAAAACTACATCACTTAGAACTTTATCTTTATCCCAAATTTCTAAAGTCTCATCTGGATGTTTAGAATACCCAAAATCATTTGCTCTGGTAAATAATTGTTCACCACCGTCTACTCGTCTTGCAGCTAGAAGTTCTTGAGTTCTAATTACACCTAATAATTCTCTTATTTCTGGTCCAATTAGGTTTTGTCCACCATCACCTCTAGTTAACGATAGATAAGCAGTACGCGCCTTCACTTGGTTGGCCATATATGAAATTAAGCGTGTGTTTTCATCATCGGGATGTGCAGCGACATATAAAACCGAACCCAAAAAGTTTAATTTTTGAATAGATTCATAAATTTCTGAAGATGAAGGGGTTTTGGGTTTTTGTGCTTGAATAATAGATAGCGAAAATACGGCTATCAATACGTAAAGTACATGTTTTTGCATAACTAGCGGTTAGATATGAGCCAAATATAAATAAAGAAACCAGCGGGTGTGCTGGTTTTAATTTTTATTTAACGTAACCAAATTTTACGTTGTCATTGCAAATACGATTAAAGACGCTCTATTTTTCATACACTCGAATAATCTCCCCGTTACCTTTTCCACAAACACTTCTTACAAAGGCGTTGACTGCTTTGCTCATCGGAACTGGATTGTGCCCTGGAAAATAATCCTTATACTTGTCGTAAGCATCTTCTACCATTCCTAAAGATACCGCATTAACTCTAATTCCATTTTCAATTTCTAATGCTACTGCTTGTACGAAACTATGAATGGCTCCATTTACCATTGCTGCACTTGTTGTTTTAACTACAGGATCGTCAGCTAGTATTCCTGTTGAGAGGGTTATAGAACCACCAGGAGTTAAATAGTTTTGACCAATTCTAACCAAATTTACTTGCCCCATTAATTTACTTCTAAGTCCAATGTAGTAATCATCTTCTGTAAGTTCATTAAAGTTGGCCCATTTTGCTTCTCCTGCTATGCAAATAATAGCGTCTACTTTTTTAAGTGTTTCCAATCCATTTTTTATAGAGCTACTATCTGCTATGTCAATTTCAAGTTCTCCGCTATTTCTTCCTGCAATGATAACTTCATGATTATTTTGGAAGTATTTTGTAACTGGTTTCCCAATAGTGCCTTGTCCGCCTATAACTAGTATTTTCATATGTTTTGTTTTCGTGATCGCAATACTATCAATAACGTCCAATATAAGAATAGTTATTTTACTTACTTAAATTCTTAGCTACTCAATAATTATTGGGATCTTATTGTAATGACGAATTCTTTTAGATTTGTTTCATGTTTTTTGGTTGAGCCTTTTTCTCTGGTTCTGGCGGAATTATCATTTGACGCCTGTCGCTAAAAAAAGAGTTGCTGAATAGAATCCATGCGTTTCATCATTTGTTCAATCTGTTGATTGTGGTTCATAAATCCTTTTTAAAAAAATCATCTATCACTAAACGAATTTCAACAATTTTTCTGACAAAGTCAAAATTTCATGCCACTAAAGAATAGTCTTGATAAGACGGATGTGCGTTAGGGATAGAAGCGGCATCCTTTTGTTTTATTTAGAAGTAGACTGACTTCATATTTAAGGCTAATATATCTTGTGGATTCCTGCCTACTCAAGAATGATAAAACAAAAGATATAGTGGATAGCCCGACCCCTTGAGGGTAACGCCCAACTTCTCAATACAATTCTGATTTAAAAAATTAGAATCACTCGAAGTGACAGTGTTTATAACCACTTTTTCCGTTTGAAATAGTAGAGCATGCCTAAGAAAATTAAAATCATGACACCCCAAACTACAAAGTAGCCGTTTCTGTGTTGCAATTCTGGAATGTACTCGAAATTCATGCCATAAATACCTGCAATGAAAGTGAGCGGGATGAAAATAGAGGCCATTATGGTGAGGACTTTCATGACTTCGTTCATTTTGTTGCTAATGGTGGTCATGTACATATCCATTAAACTCCATATCATTTCGCGATAGATGTCGATGTTTTCTGTGACTTGTATCAGGTGGTCGTATATATCTCGATAATATGTGATGGTTTTTTGTTGTATGAGATCGCTTTCGTTTTTTTCTATGCGATTTAATACTTCGCGCAGTGGGAATATGGCACGGCGTACTCTTAAAATTTCTCGTTTAAGGTCTTGGATTTTTCTGCTGGCATCTTCTTCGATTTGGCCCGAAAATATTTCGGTTTCGAAGTCTTCTATTTTATCACCTAAAATTTCTATAACGCTAAAATAATGGTCTACTATAGCATCTATAAGCGTGTACAATAAATAGTCTGATTGCATACTCCGCACTCGTCCTTTTGCTTGGCGAATGCGATCTCTTACAGCATTAAATACATCGCCTTCTGCTTCTTGAAATGACAATACGTAGTTTTTGCCTAAAACAAAACTGACTTGCTCTGATACGATAGTTTGACTTTTATCGTAATACAGCATTTTTAACACTATAAATAGGTAGTTCTCATACTCATCTATTTTAGGGCGTTGAGCAATATTTACAATGTCTTCCAGAACGAGTGGGTGTAATTCATAGTGCTTCCCTAATTTTTCTATTTCGTTAACATAGTTGAGTCCATTGATGTTAATCCAAGTTACGGAGTCGGTGAGTTTAAATTCAAAGCTTTCTTCGATGTTATCGAGCTCTTTTTCGGTACAGTTTTGTTTGGTATAATCAAAGGCTTCTAGAAATAGTTTAGGTTTAGTACGCTCGCCTGTGTAAACTATGCTTCCAGGTATCTGCCCTAGTTTCTTTTTAGAGCGGTAAACTCTTTTTCTTGACATGATTATTTATTTCTTTTAAATATATAGAAAATATTTAAACGGCGTCTGCACCATCATCATCACTATGATCAGATTCAATGGCATCTTTTTCTACTAGGGTTACTGCTTTTTGTAGCATTAAATTATTGGGGTATGTGACTAAATCTCCATTGTCTAAACGTAGATGTAATTGAAAGGCGCGAATGTCTTCTATAATTGCTTTAATAGGGAAATCTTTATCATGAATTTCTATTTTATCGCCTACTTTATAGGGGAAGTTAAAAAACATAATGATTCCAGAAGTAACATTACTTAAAATAGACCAAATGGCGAAAAGCGCAATACCTATAATTGCAAATACTGAGGAAAATATTACAGCGATATCTTCGAATTGCGCTCCAAAAACGAAAGACTCTAGTAGAATGCCGATAATAAATAGAGATACGGTTACATACCGTCGCATAAGTCTAATCCGTGCATCATTAATACCACTTTTGCTACCTATTTTTTTTATCAGAACATTGGTGATTATCCCAATAACTAAAAGTATACCAATAATAAAACCAGTTTGGATAAGTTCGTTTTGATAGGTTTCAAAAAAATTCGCAATCATAATCAATTGGTTAATTATGATACAAAGATACGCCCAAATTAGTTTAGTTGTAATGTGTCTCTTAAAATTGCGCTGGCATTATCGTTTTTTTGCCAGTAAGGCGATTTAATGGTTTTTAATTTTGTAGCTTTTGTTGACATAACTTTTGTGCCACTTTGAAACATTTCTTCCCATTCTAAAATATCGTGTGGAAATTCTGGATTGAATTTTATAACTAAGGATCTATTAAGATTTTGATATGTTAATGTATATAAGCCGTCTGATAGGGTAGCGTCTACAAAATAGGGTTTAATATCAACATGCTTTAAACGTGAAAATTCAAATGATGGGATAACACTTATACTACCTGTTGGTAAAGATTTTGGATTGATACGCAATTGTGCCCACAATTCGTTTTCTAGAATAGCTTTATCCAGTTTGAAATTTTCATCAGCTTCACCTTGAAAATAGGAGTGCGACATGATATTGAATTTGTCTTTATTGTTTAGTTGCGCGTATACATGTCCGCACCATTCTTGCATAGAACTGGATACCTTCAATGCATGTTGATTGTTAGCAACTGGATAAAACGTACTTTGCATGATGGAATACGGATAAATGCCAGTATTAAAGTTTTTAGTGGCATTTAATTTTAGCACTGGAATGTTAGAACTACTTTGGTTGTCTGCCTTAACTTGAACTTCAGGAAGAAAATCTTCGGTTACAAAAATTAAAACGGCGTTACCTTCTCGCATTTCGCCATAGCGTGCTTGTTCTAGTTTGTATGACGAAATTTCTGCTTCTCCAGCATACCAATAGTCTTTAAATTCTTGAGATAAGGGTTCGGTAGGTTTAGTGTTTTGCGATGTAGTATTTGCCGCTAAAAGGTTATTAGATTTTGTATCTTGTTTGCAACTATAAGATGTAGTTAAGCCTAAAACTATTGTAAATACAAAAATCAGAGATTTATAAGTCTTTTTCATGATGGTGGATTTTTTATAAAATTACAAACTTAACTAAGGTCTGCAATAGTATTTAACGTTTTATAAACAACATGTACTGGCAGTCCCATAACATTAAAATATGAACCTTCAATTTTAGTCACGCCAATTTGCCCAATCCAATCCTGAATACCATAGGCTCCAGCCTTATCATAAGGCTTGTAATTGGTGATGTAATATTCTATTTCTTTGTCTGTTAATGCTTTAAAAGTGACTTTGGTAGTGTTGTGAATGGTTTTTTCAAAATCTGTTGTTGTAAAGCAGACTGATGTTATCACTTCGTGTGTGGCATCACTTAATGACTTTAGTATGCTAATGGCTTCATCTGTATCTCTAGGTTTACCTAAAGCTTTGTTTTGATGCCAAACGATTGTGTCGCTGGTTATTAATATGTCTTTTGATTGTAGTTCTTCTTTAAAAGGCAATGCCTTTAGTTGTGCCAGGTAGTTGCTTATTTCAAAATGTGTTAATCGTGTAGGATATTCTTCTTTTACTGGTTTTAGTCGAATTTCAAAATCTAAACCTAGTTCCTTAAAGAAGGTCTGTCTTCTTGGAGAACCAGAAGCTAAAATGATATTGTGATTTTTGAGTTTTGCGTTGAGCACTAATTAAGTATTACTAGGGTGTATAAAAGTAGCGAAAGCATTCCAGATAGCATCACTAATTTGTAAAGTGATGAAATATGATGAAAGTCTTGTTTGGTTTTAGCACTTAACAATTTTATACTGATGTAGATTAATGGTGCAATTACCAATGTTAGGAAATATATCAATACGATTTGTTGTCTGTAGAATTCTGAAACCACATAAAAAATAAGAATAACTAAAGGTATAGTATTTAGGAGTGTAACTACATATTTGGCACGTTCTCTGCCAATAGCTATAGGTAAGGTATTGATGCCAGCTTTGTAATCACCATCAATATCTTCAATGTCTTTTGTCATTTCTCTTAACAGGTTAATCATAAATGCAAATAGCGCATAATCTACAAGTATGTTGAAAAACGTAAGCTGAATATCTCTATTGAGTTGAGTTAAATTAGGCGTTAATTCAAAGAGGCCTACGATTAAAATAGTAGAAGCTACCAAAATAGAAATCACAACATTTCCGATGATAACAATGCCCTTTAAATAAGAAGCATAAATGTACAGCAATGCTGAAATTACTACGAAAATAGTGAAGAACGGACTTTTACCTACACGATGCGATAGGTAGAATCCAATGGCGACACCTATAACATTAAAGACGATAAAAAGGTTATATGCTGTTTTTTCTGAAATGGTTTTACCAATGATGAGTTTATCAGGTTTATTGATAATATCGGTGTCAACATCATAAATATCATTAATAATATTCCCAGCTGCAGCAATGCAAACCGTAGCAAGAATCAATAAAGTAATGCCAAATCTATCCAAAGCAGTTTGCACGGCAAACGGTTCTAGTAAAGCATATTTAATTAATAATTGCACTAGTGCAATCATTATTAAGTTTTTGTAGCGAATGAGGTTTAGGAAGTTCAATATTCTATCGGTGTGTTGTGGTTATCTATAAGAGTAAAGATATAGGCTTTTATCAAGAAGAACAATATCACTATTACAAGTAATGTTAACACTGCAGCTATTATAACCTTATGTTTTTCAGCTTTTCTAATTTTGTTTTTGATTAGTGCTTTATCTGCTTTTGAGAGCTTTTTATTTTTAAAATCTAACTGAAAATGATAATGAGACTCCTTGTGAAGTCTGTCTTTTGCAGTCGAAAACGGATTATCATTTTTCTGATTAAAATTACTTTGTTTGTTGCCAAAACCTATATAACCAAAACCAATGCTAATACGTCTACTTTTGCGTCTCATAACCTCAAGACTAAATTTTAACTAAAAACTGTGACTGCGACTGTTAACTAATATTAATCATACTTCGCATCAAAATTACCACTCCATTTGCCTTGTACTTTCAATACCTGCTCAATGACATCACGCACAGCGCCTTTACCGCCCCCCTTATGAGATACATATTTAGAAATGGCTTTAATTTCTGGAACAGCATCTTGCGGACAACAAGGCAAGCCAATACCTTTCATTACGGGATAATCAGGAATATCATCACCCATGTATAAAACATTATCAGACGTAATTTTCTTTTTAGTAAAATAATCGTCTAATTGTTCAATTTTATTGTGTGCTCCTAGATATATATCAGTAATTCCCAAACCTTCAAGACGTATACGAACCCCTTCATTACTACCACCAGAAATAATACAAACGTTATAACCTTTATCTACCGCTGTTTTTAACGCATAGCCATCTTTTATATTCATGGTACGTAGCATATCTCCTGTAGATGTTATATGTACAGTGCCGTCGGTAAGTACACCATCTATATCAAAAATAAACGTGGTGATTTGGTTTAGGTATTCTTTATAACTTTTATCTTCCATTATTTTGCGTTTTGGATATGGTCACTTAACGTGATGAAGCACCATGAGTATCTTGAATTGATTTGGTTAGTAACTTATAAATAGCTTTATGCTGATCGTTTTTTAAAAGTGCCAAATGTTTTTTAATTGTTTTCGTATTATTACGTTTTGCAGGTCCCGTTTGTGCCATGTATGGAGACATGTCCTGAACCTTTCTTGCTGTTTCTATAATCAATGGTTTTAGCAAATCAAATTCAGCAGCTTCAGACTCCACAATTTCATGGGCAACACGATACATCTGGTTTGTAAAATTATTTACAAACACCGCAGCCAAATGCAGAACTTTACGTTGATCACTATTCACTTTTTTTACAGGACCTCCTAATGCTAACGCTAAAGACTTTAATAGCTGATAATCGCTTTTGTCTAAAGTTTCAATACAAACAGGAATGTCTGAAAAATCTAAATTTGCCGTTTTCGAAAACGATTGTAACGGATAAAACACACCGCGTTTATGCTTTTTATCTAAATCATGAATATTCACGCTTCCTGCAGTATGCACAACCAATCTATTTTCAAAAGGTATAGCAGAAGAAATACTTGCTACGGCATCATCGCTCACCGTTATAATATAAATATCGGCTTCCTCCAGCATATTCATATCATCGGTAATAGAAACATCATTTTTATAATGTGAAATCTTGTCAACACTTCTGTTAAACCATTGTTTTACAGAAACTTGACTATTGTTATTAAAAGCTTTAAATAAATGCGTGCCAACATTGCCAGCACCAAGAAGTGTTACAGAAATCATAATGCTAAAATACTAATGAAATATGAATTAAAAACAGAGATGTATTATTTTTTGGGCGCATCCCTATCGGGTCGGGCTATCCGCTCCAAGTCCTCGCTCCGTACCTCCGCTGTGGGCTTTCCACTACTATCCCTTGCGCATCTGCTTGCTAGCGCCAGTGCAGTAAAAATTTCTGTGCTAGTTTGTAGTTTTCTTTTCTAAAAGAATATAAATTAAAGAGTTTAGCACTAAATTTGTGACACATGAAAAAAGATATATCAAATAGAGAAGATGTCTTTCTACTCGTAAATACATTTTATGATAAGGTAAGAGTCGATAAGACTTTAGGGCCATTTTTTAATAAAACTATTGAGGATTGGGATTCACATTTAGAATTGCTAACCACCTTTTGGGAATCTAGTTTATTTTTAAAGACGCGATATATTGGAGATCCTTTACAAGCACATGTGGAAGTGGATAAAAAATTTAACCATAGTATTTCAGAAATGCATTTTGGTATATGGTTAAATCTGTGGTTTGAAACTATAAACGAGCTATTTGAAGGAGATTATGCAGAAAATGCGAAACGGCGTGCCAGAAAAATGGGAACATTTATCCATTTAAAGATTTTTGAGGCTAGGGGATAATTGTTATTCAGAAGGCGATGCATTGAGCTTGTCGAAATGAGGAACGACTGAAGAATCTCTATTGTTATAACCTTTTGTATTATCATTCTGAAACAAGTTCAGAATGATAAGCATTTGCATTAAACCTGTTTCCTCATCTTATAATCATCCATCACAAAGCCATTACCAATATCAATTACAATAGCACACAAATTTTCAAAACCTAAGTTTTTATAGGCTTTTATGGAGTTTGTATTTCCTTTATTTACAGTAAGCGAAATGCTATCACACGCTAATTCTTTTGCTTTATTTTCAACAAAACTCATGGCGTTTTTACCAAAACCTTTACCACGTTCAGATTTCAAAAGGTATAGCTTGCTCAGGAATAAATCCTGAGCCTCTTTTTTAATTGAAACATATCCAACATATTTAGTTTCAGACTTTAAAATATAATATTGGTAGCCTTCAGAAACTTGCTGTTCTACTGTTGTTGCAGATTGAAATTTATCCAACATGTAGTCTACCTGTGGTTTCCCAATAATAGGTATATAGTGCTCCCGCCAAATGGTATCAGCTAAAATTTCAATAGTTTTAAAGTGTTCGTTTTTAGAAGCTTTTAAGAAACTAATCATATCACATATAAAAATATCATAAAGAAATGGAATATGGCGCCTGCCAAAACAAAAAGATGCCATATCACATGGTTATAAGGTATCTTTTCAATAGCATAAAAAAGAATACCTACAGTATATGCTAAACCACCAGCAAACAATAATAGTATGCCATTGCTATGTATAAGATTAGATAAATTAGTAAAATCAAAAACAATTAACCAGCCCATTGCTAAATACAGTAGCGTTGAAAAAATTTCAAATTTACCCGTAAAAAATACTTTAAGAATAACACCAAATGCAGCAATACCCCAAACCACGTAAAAAAGTGTCCATCCTAAACTCTGTTCTAGTGTAATGAGTAATACAGGTGAGTAAGTACCAGCAATTAAAAGGTAAATACTAATATGGTCTATAATTCTAAAATAATGTTTATTAGATTCACTTTTAGCGGCGTGATATAGTGTAGAAGCTGCAAAAAGTACAATTATAGAAATCCCATAAATAATAATACTTCCAAGGCTGTATTCTGTTTTTTTTGTTTCAAAAACAATAAGAAGAATAAGGGCTGCAATTCCAAAAAGAGCACCAATGGCATGACTTGCAGTATTTAGTTTTTCTTCAAAAGCAGATTGAATACGCATGCTTATTTGGCTTTAGTTTTACCGTAAATCCACTTATCAGTTAAATCTAAAAAACTAATATCTAGTGCCGATTTTTGCCGTTCTAAACGTCCGCTTTGAAAATTACGTTGTAAAATATCTTCAATCAAATAATCTTCTTTGTCGTGCCAAGGATCATATTCCTTTTTCAACTTAATATCAAAAACATTTGCCGTAGTGTTGTACCAAAAAGCTCTCCAACCATTTCGTAATTCCTTTACTAAATCAAAAGCTGTACGTCCAGTTTGCCTGTGAATTAGTTTTACTAATATTTGCCCTTCAGTACGCGTTAGTTTCTTTAATTCATCTGAAAACTCACCCTCAATATATTTCTGAACTTTCTTAGTGTAGCGCTTCTTTTGACGCTTTTTAGTAATGGTTTGTAAACGTTTGGTTAGCGAATCCAGACGTTCTGCAGCCATTTTAGCATAAGGATATACTTTAATAGTTTTTCGACGTAAAATTAGATACCGAATTCTATCTTGCTTACTATCAAATTCTAATTTATGGAGTAGCATGACTTCATCCAAATCTATCGCAGTTTTTGGTATGGAATCGCCTTCTATTACAATATAAGTCACATCAGTAGAATCCTGTTCAACTTCATTCACTTGCGTGAAAGCTAAAAGTGGTAAAAGGATGAATATGTATTTTAAGTAATTCATGCTAAACTTCTTGGAGCAATTATGGTTCCAAAATTAATAATTTACATTCTCTTAAACATTCATTTAACATATATATTATTATTTTAGTGCAAAATCTTGAACACATGACGAAAAAGACGATTTTAAACAAAAAATCATTACAATTTTTAGAAAAATATTTAAATAATGCAGCTCCTACTGGCTATGAGTGGGATGGGCAAAAACTCTGGATGGACTACCTAAAACCTTATGTAGACGAGTTTATTACAGATACATATGGATCTGCAGTAGGTGTTATAAATCCAAAAGCCAAATACAAAGTAGTTATTGAAGGGCATGCTGACGAAATCTCCTGGTATGTTAACTATATTAGCGATAACGGATTAATCTATGTGATTAGAAATGGAGGAAGCGACCATCAAATAGCACCAAGTAAAGTAGTTAATATTCATACCAAAAACGGCATTGTAAAAGGTGTTTTTGGATGGCCCGCAATTCATACAAGAAGTAGGGTGAAAGAAGAACCACCAAAGCCTGATAATATTTTTATTGATTGTGGTTGTGCAAATAAGGAAGAAGTTGAAAAACTAGGAGTACATGTGGGTTGTGTGATAACATATCCAGATGAGTTTCATATTTTAAATAAAGATAAATTCGTTTGCCGTGCCATCGATAATCGTATGGGTGGCTTTATGATCGCTGAGGTAGCACGTTTATTAAAAGAAAATAAGAAAAAGTTGCCTTTTGGATTATACATCACAAATGCAGTACAAGAAGAAATAGGACTGCGTGGTGCAGAAATGATTACAGAAACCATTAAGCCTAATGTGGCTATCGTTACGGATGTAACACATGATACCACAACGCCCATGATAGATAAGAAAAAAGCAGGGCATTTAGAGATAGGTAAGGGGCCAGTGGTTGCCTACGCACCCGCAGTACAACAAAAATTAAGAGACTTAATTACAGATACTGCTGAGGCGAAAAAAATACCATTTCAGCGTTCGGCCTTATCTAGAGCTACGGGTACAGATACTGATGCTTTTGCATATAGTAATGGAGGTGTGGCATCTGCATTAATCTCATTGCCATTGCGTTACATGCATACTACTGTAGAAATGGTACATAGAGATGATGTAGAAAATGTAATTAAATTAATATATGAGACTGTTTTAAAGATTAAAGACGGTGATAGTTTTAGTTATTTTGAATAACTAAAGTTTAGTGTAAATTAAAAAACATTTATCTTGTTTTATTATGAAGATGTTTTATATTTGCACACCGTAAAACAAAAATATTTTGTTTTTGGTTTAAGGGCTCTTAGCTCAGCTGGATAGAGCACCTCCCTTCTAAGGAGGCGGTCGAAGGTTCGAATCCTTCAGGGCTCACAAAAATCCTCATCAATTCTGGTGAGGATTTTTTGTTTAAAATACTTTTCTATTTTTGAAGGCTATGAATGATAACTTTACAAATGAATTTTTTGGGATTGGGATTCAAAATGGAAAAACACCAGAGAATTTAGGTGTTTTATGGCGTTCTGCTCAAAATTTAGGTGCAAGTTTTATTTTCACAATCGGAAACAGATATGCAAAACAGGCCTGTGATACTCATAATGCAGTGAATTCAATGCCGTATTTTCATTATGATACTTTTGAAGAATTTTTCAATAATTTACCAAAAGGAGCAAGGCTAGTAGGTGTTGAACTTACTGAAGATGCAGAGCCTTTAGAAACATTTCATCACCCCAGACGATGTGTGTACTTGCTAGGAGCAGAAGACCACGGATTATCAAAGCTAGCAATTGAAAAATCACACTTTTTAGTAAAATTTAAATCTCAATTAAGCTTGAATGTTTCAGTAGCAGGAAGTATCGTAATGTATGATAGGGGAGTTGCTAAACCAAGAAGTTAATATTATTTATTATCGTCTAGAAAAGTAATATAGGTGTAATACACACCATACGTCTTACTTCCCTCAATAAAATCGTTTACTAAAAGTGTTTTCCCTTTCTCTAAAAAGACTTTAAATACTACGGCAGTATCATCTTTTAAAATAGGCTTCTCAAAAATTTGATTAGCGATACTAATACGTACTTTTTCAGGTGAAATAGCCTTATAAGTAAACAACTTTTTTGGATTCTTAATTGGAGTACTTAAAATAGGTCCAGGGCATTCTTTAGGCCAACGCCTGCAAGATATCTTATAACCCCCTGTACGTTCTACGCTAATAGCATGTGTATTATTTTTGTTTTTCATTCCAGTAGCTACCTGTTCACATTTCCAGATGCCATTATCTTCTCCGATGGCATGTTGTATTGTGAGTTTTATTTCTTTTTGGGATTTATTACCAATTACAGTAACAGGGAGTTCGTAATATTCAGGATTTTGTTTTGCTTTACTAATAAACGAAGCGTTTTCCTTAAATAGTTTTGCTGCGATTTCTGGATGGTTTTCTGTAATATTGGTTTGCTGTTTAGGATCTTTTTCAACATTATAAAGTTTATGGCCATCTATCAATCGCCATTCATTCATCATAATACAACTTTTGGCAACATCTGAAGGAGGTCTCCAATCTTGATTGTTATGTATGAAACCAATCTTTTCTTTTAAATAGAATTCTTTATTTTGAAATATGCTTGAAAAATCAGAGCCATCTAAATCATCAATATTTGAAACATCAAGATTACACAAACTTGCTAATGTTGGTAGTAAATCGACATGTTCGGCAAGTATATTAATGTCAATTCCGCCATCTATTTTACCATTAGGCCAGCGGATAAAAAAAGGAACGCGGTGACCACCGTCAAGTTTATCGCCTTTTATGCCTTCAAAGCCTTTGTTATATCCTAAAACTCCATCTCTAGAATAGCCAAAGCGTGTGCCATTATCACTCATGAAAATGAGTATTGTATTGTCTAATAGGTTTTTATTTTCAAGAAAGTGATAGAGCCTTCCAAAATTTTCATCAATATTGGCAATCATACCATATAGATTGGCATCTATGATTTCCTTTCCCTCAAATTTTTTGTATGGTTCGGCATATTTTTCGGCAACTATCAAAGGATCATGTGGTGCATTCGTAGGTAAGTAAACAAAGAAAGGATTGTCTTTATTTTTATCTATAAATTTTTTAGTTTCATTAAACCAAATATCAGTGCAGTAACCTTCAAATTGTTTTGGCTCATTATTTACATAATACGTATCATCAAAATAGCTGTTTCCCCAATAATCTGATAGCTCTCCAATACCTCCTGCTAGATGATGAATTGCATTGTCAAAACCTAAATCTGTAGGTCTTGAAGGGTAATTATCACCTAAATGCCATTTGCCAAACAATGCTGTTTTATAGCTATTTTCTTTAAAAAGATGTGCTAAAGTTTTAGTGTTTGGAGACAATGCATCTCTACCTTTGTATGTTGCCCAAGCTCCGTTATTAATAGGATATTGTCCAGTTATGATTGCTGCTCTAGTAGGGGTGCAAAGCGGACTTACATGAAAGTTTGTTAATCTAACAGCATTTTTATAGAACGCATCAATTTCTGGTGTTTTTAGCCACGGATTGCCTTGGCATCCCAAGTCACCAATTCCCAAATCGTCTGTTAAAATTAAAACTACATTTGGTTTTTTATTTTGACCAGAAAGATTATAACTGATACAAAGGATTAGAAGAAGAGTTAATCTTGTCATTTATACTTATACTCTTTTAGTTTACAATGCTAAAACCTCCACCTTCAAGTTTTTTGATTTTTGGTTTTACATAGGCATTATCTTTAATGATGGAAGATTCATTACCGCCTCTATCGCTAACGCCTTCTTTGCTTGAACTATGATACATGGCATTTTGTGAAATTATACTTCCTTCTAGGTTTTTAGCTATGATACCATAAAATGGGTATGGAAATTCAAACTTATATTCTTTACGATTATACCAACCCCAAATGGAGTTGCCAGTTACCGAAACACCTTTTGCATTTTCGAGCCATATCTGGGAGCAAGCATCTCCTTTAGCATCTACACCATTGCTTCTCAGTAAATTGCCTGAGATGGTATGTGCTGTACCGTTTGTAATTTTAATACCAGGGCCAAAGTTATGATCAATAGCCGACCCAGTAATTTGCATAGAATTTGAGCGATTTAAAGAAATACCTCCAGATTTATTCCACTCAATACGATTTGCAGTGACCATCACTGATGCACCACCAAAAAACTTTAAATCTTTAACTTCATCTTCAGTTTTATCAGGATGTGGCTCCCCTCTTGCAAATAGACCAAAACCTTTGTTAGCTGTAAGTTGATTGTCTATAATCCAACCATCGTATCCGCCAGTAATATCTACACCATGTTCTTTATTAAACATTAAAAGGCAACGACGTACAGAAAACACCCATGAGCGTTCTAAACGAATACCAGACCCAGTAAAATGTTGTATTCTACAATCTTCAATATTGTTATGCTGCTCACTGCCTAGATGTCTAGCATAAACACCATGCATTCTTTTGCCTAATTGTTTTCCGTCAAGTGTTAATCCTATAATTCTAATACCACGATTACTTCCTAAATCGAGTAAAGCACGAGCATCTCCAGATTGAGCTGTTAAAATAGTTTTTCCAATATAATCTTTATCTTTTTTGTCCTTATTTGCGTAAGCCCAAGCCGAATGCCCTATTAATGTAATATGGCTTGGAATTTTTACAGGGTGTATTAAATAGTTACCGTGCGGAAAGTAAACGGTACCTTCTGTTTTTGTTGCTGTTTCCATAGCTTTTAGAAGGGCAGGTGTGTCGTCTGTTTTTCCATCTCCTTTAGCTCCAAATGATTTTATATTTAGATAAGTAGATATTGAATCTTGTGCTGGTAAATTTATGTTAATGAGAACAATGAGTAATACTAAAGAAAACTTTTTCATTGAGATTTTTTGTTAAAACGTTAATTTATAATTATGCGCTCCTGGCGAGAAATTACTACGATATATTGTTGTGCCATTAGCTTTTTTACCCCAATTTACCTCAACACGATTGTCGCCAAGAACTATACTAATTAGCTTATCTTTCATTCTTTTTGCAATCTTTTCATAAGGTTTTTCAAATGCTAGATTGTTTATCTCATCTGGATCTAAGGTGGTGTGATATAACGCAGGGTCTAAATCTTCATAAGACGCACTTAAAGCCCAATCTAAATCTTGCCCACGTTTTTTATGAGGACGTATTTTGATAGAAAACACATACTCTTTAGTTCTAATATATGCTCTTGGTCCTGTAACTGCGTGACTTTCGCCTATAATATAATCTCTTGTGGGAATTTCTTCAGAGGCCACTTTTGCTAAATCAAAACCATCTAAATAATTAAACGTTTCACTTTCAAGGTTAGCACCAGCAGCGCTAATAACAGTTGGAGCAATGTCGACAAACTCAGTGAAGTCTGTTGCAATTTTACCTGCTGGAAATTTTTTCTTATCGGAAGATACAATGATAATAGGGTTATGGCTGTCCAATTCCCACGGTGTAAACTTAGATATGGCGCCGTGCTCATTTAGCTTCCATCCGTGGTCTCCACATACATATACAATCATCCAAGGCCGATTGTTTGTTTCGCTATAATTAATAAAAGCTTCAGTTGCTTCACCAACCAATTGATCACCATAGGCACAAAAGGCATAATAATCTTGAATCATTTTTTGTTTGTCTTCATCACTCAAATGGTTAGTGTATTTGCTTTTCACCTGTCTTTTTAATTGCTCAGGCATTGCGTTAAGTTCTTTTTTGGTGACTATTGGTATTTTGTATATGTGTTTTTGAAATCGCTCGCGAAAATCTGCAGGAGGAAGCACAGGAGTATGTGGAAAATCAAAGCCAATATGAGCAAATAAAGGTTTTGAAGGATCTACACCTTTAAAGGTCCTGCTTCCAGCTTTAAAGTCTTTATTTGTATTATTAAGATACTCTTTAAAGAAAAATGTATAATATCCATCTCTAGTTTTTCCAGCAGGTTGAGAACTTACGCCAGATATAATCATGCCTTTGTTATTTGACATTTTTGTGTTTGGATTGTAATGCCTTAGTAAATCGTATTTTTCAATTGTTTTTTTTGAAGAACCTTTATATTGAGGTCTCAATTTTTCTAATTCAGAAGAAGCATATTCAAATTCTCCCTGTGGCGTTACAAAATATTCTAGATTTTTAATCGGTTTATCAAATTTCTCTCCATCTAAAGAGTGAAACCAAGCTTTCCCCCAATCTGTGAAACCATCTGTGCCTAATTTTTTAAAATCTATATCTGTTTCGTAAACACTATAAGGTATAGTTTTGCCATTAGCATCTAGCGTTTTTATCCTAAAACCCAATTTTCCAACATGCATAGTTTGATATCCAATATTTGCCATTTGCTCCGGTAGTGATGGTTTGCAGTGTTCGGCTTTGTTATTATGATACTCAAACTCGTAAACACCAGATCTAAACGGGTAGCGTCCGTAATGCATAGATGCTCGTGATGGTGCGCATCCTGTTGCTTGACAATATGTGTTAATAAAGGTGGTTCCCATATCAGCTAACTTATCCACTTGCGGAGATTCAATGTAACCAAGTTTGCTCATTTCATTACCTGTTAAGGCTTTGTTGAATGTTTTTACAGAATCATATCTTTGATCATCTGTAAGAATCCAAAGTATATTTGGTTGCTTTTCCTGTGAATTTATGACCTTGATAATACTAAGTAGTATTAAAAATGCTACATATGTTTTTTTATTCATAATCCTTTAATCTTGCATTAATGGTTCTATTTTTTTTACACCATTTACAGGTGCATCATGTGCAGTAGCATGTAAATCAAATTCTGGAATAATTTTTTCTAATTTATTTCGTTCTTTTCTGTGTGCCTCAGATACGTCATTCCAATCTTTAATTTTTGTAAAACTGATTAGATCATTTGGATATTCACTCACATCATACCAAGTGTTATTTCCATCTTTCATAACTAAGTTGCCACGAATTAATGTAGTTTCCTTGTGATATCCATAAATCCAATCTCTATGGATGGACTTATCTGTTGTTAAAAATGGAATTAAGCTCTTACCATTAATTTCATAAGAATCGGGGATTTTAACACCCCCTAAATCGGCTATCGTGGGCACTACATCAGACATATTAGCTAAAATATCTTGAGCTCCTTTTTTAGTTAGGTGCATCCCAGGAGCATATATTATTAAGGGAACATGTGTTCCTTTTTGCGATACTGGACTTGATTTGCCATAACCACTAGTGCCATTATCTGCGCAAAAAATAAAAACCGTGTTGTTCTCTATGCCTAATGCTTTAAACTTGTTGATGTATAGCCATACTTGATAATCTAGATAATTTACATGATGATGAATTCCACTTTCGGTAATAGTTCCGTAAGTGTTGTAAATTCCATTATCACCGGTTATTTTTGGTGTTATCCTGGTGTATTTTTCTCCGTCCCAATTTACCTTTGGAGTACCAGGCCACTTATTCCCAGACAGCGGATGCAAAAAATCCCATGCATCATGGCCTAAATGGCTAGTGTGGTATACAAAAAATGGTTTGTTACGGTTTACTTGTCTCTCAATAAAATCAAATGTAAATTCTAGTTCTACATCAGGGCCAAAAGTGTTTAGACCAAACTGCTTTTTTGATTCTTGACTATTTGGCCACCATACTAATTTTTGAGTAGCCTCAGGATGATTTAATAATTGTACATGAGGTTTCCAATACCAACCAGATTGTACATAGCTTTTTTTATGAATTTCTTTATTGGTATCGGCATTGTAAATTATTTTTTTACCATTTACTTTTCTACTTTCTAATCGAAAATCTGTTGTGTGAATTGGTGTGTTGTAAGAACCTTCTCCAGGTGTAAAACACCCCTCGTCGAATGGGAATCCATCAATTTTCATTTGAGTCTTTCCGGCCCAAAATGTAGCGTAACCACCAGCTTTTGCAATATGCGCTATGGAGTGAGGTGAGCTATCATATAAATTCCAAGTGCCATTTCCATTTGGAGCTTTACCTTTGTCTTTATTATGCCACCATTTATGTAAATGGGCGTAACGTCCAGTCATCATCATTGCCCTGCTTGGACCGCAAACAGTGGCTGCCCAAGCTGTTTTGATATAACACCCTTCATTAGCAAGTTTGTCTAAAACTGGAGTTCGTGCTCTGTATTTTATGTCTGAAGAATTGCCGCCTTTAGGTGGACTCCATACTATTGAATTGTAAATTGGTAACTCACGAGCACTTATATCATCAGCAAAAAGTACTACTATATTTGGCTGTTTTTGAGCAAACCCTAGTATAGTAAAAAGTATTAGTGCTAATGTAAGGCAGTTTGTATTTGTTGTTTTCATTTTATACTTATTCAATTACAACAGGTTGTACTTTTTTACTTCTTTTATCAAGTTTTTCCCTTAATTCTCTATAAAAATTTAGACGTGCTTTTTGATAAGCACCTGCTTGTAAATATTTATTGGGCTCATTTTTAGCATTCCATTCATTCCATAATTTTG
Source organism: uncultured Flavobacteriaceae bacterium (assembly GCA_947502975.1). Taxonomy (GTDB): domain Bacteria; phylum Bacteroidota; class Bacteroidia; order Flavobacteriales; family Flavobacteriaceae; genus Jejuia. The sequence goes on along the minus strand of CANNBV010000003.1, from coordinate 553,967 downwards.
CTAGCTTTTTTCTTAATTCTGGGTTAGTAGCAATGATGTTTTCATTTTCATATGGGTCAGCAACCATATCTACAAGAAATGCGCTATCCAAACCCGTTTCGTTTCTCGGTAAGAAATATTTAGCATATGGAGTTCTAACTGCCCATTTTTTTCCACTATCCATACGCCAAAATAGTGCCTCGTGAGGTACATCTGTATTGATTCCCTGTATAAATGGAATTAAGTTAACTCCCTCTAATGGATTTCCAGATTTATCTCCTTTACCAAGTTCCACTAATGTAGCTGCAATATCTAATGATGAAACTGGTAGTTCGTAAGTTTGACCTCCTTTTATACCTTTGGGCCAATGTGCTATAAAAGGGACATTATGTCCACCTTCGAACATACTGCCTTTACCACCTCGATAAGGTGAGTTGTCTCCCCAATCATTGTTTTTATTCCTAGGTTCAGATTCTTTTCTCGATTTGTTTACAATTCCTCCATTGTCAGAGATAAAGAAAATTAAAGTGTTTTCTAGTTTTTTAGAATCTTCTAGAGCTTTAATTATCATACCTATACCATTGTCCATGGCGTCTATCATAGCTGCATAAATACGTCTTTGTTTATGCTTAATATGTGAATATTTATCAATAATTTCTTTAGGTGCTTCAAGAGGAGAATGTGGTGCGTTGTAGGCTAAATATAGGCAAAATGGAGCATCGCTTTCTTTTACAAATTTAGCAGCATCTTTGCTTAATGCAGTAGTGAGATATTCATTAAATTCTGCCGTGTTATTGTTACGAAGTAAAGGCCAATAACCACCTTCATTTGCAGAATAATGTGGTTTTCCATCTTTCAAATATAATGGATGTGTAGTTGTGATATTTTCTGGCCAATAGGTATGGCCACCTGACAAAAACCCGTAGAAATAATCAAAACCCCGATTGTTAGGATGGAATGGATAGGATGCTCCCAAATGCCATTTTCCTATCATTCCAGTATGATACCCTGAAGGCTTTAGTCTAGTGGCAAATGTAGTTTCCGATACTGGTAAACCGTTGTGAGCATCAAAATGAGAATTTGTGAGATTTATTTCTAACCCAAACCTTGCCTGATAACGTCCAGTAATTAACCCTGCTCTTGATGGGCCGCAATAAGGATGGGTTACATAACCATTAGTGAATATCACACCATTCTTTGCTAATTTATCTAAATTCGGTGTCTCAATTTCTTTTGAACCATTGAATCCTACATCGTTATATCCTAAATCATCTGCAACTATAATTAGAAAATTCGTTTTTTCCTGAGCGGAAACTAAAAAGCATAGAGTTATTGAGAATATTGATACAATCAATATTTTGTGCTTCAAAGGATATTTGCTGGTAGACATTCTTTTAAATAAATTCATGTGTATATATAATAGTTATTTTATATATGAAACTAAATTCATATTTGACAAATTTATAATATAATATACTCAAATTAAGACAATATGTTCTTTATTATGTAACATATGTTCATTCCTTTATTAGGCATATAAATTTTACTTATATTTAAAATATTCAATACATATCTAATTAAATATGAGAAAAATTACACTAATAGCTTTAACTTTTTTGATGCTTATCTCTTGTAATAATAAAACTTCAAAACAAGGTGATTTATCATCAACTGTATCTTATGAAGTTGACTCTGCTTCAGAGGTTGAAAAACCAGACACGTTTTATCATTACTCCATCTGGTATGCTTTTGTTAATCGTGTTTTTGAAGGAGATATAACTGCCAAAACACTTAAAACTAAAGGTGATATTGGATTAGGGTCTTACAATGCTTTAGATGGAGAATTAATTATGCTAGATGGTGTTTTATATCAAGCCACACAAGACGGTAAAGTTCAAACCCCAAATGATGATATTAAAATAGCTTACGCTAATACCGCATTTTTTGATACGGAAGATAGTTTTGAACTCACTAACGTTCCAAATTATAAAACACTTCGAGATAGTATAAATGCACATATACCAACAAAAAATATTTTTTATGCTTTCAAAATACATGGTAATTTTAAAAAGATGAAATGTGGTGGCTTACACAAGCAAGAACCACCTTATGAAACAGGTTTGGATGTTTTAATTCCTAACAGGCCAGTCTTTGAACGTGAGAATTTTTCAGGAACCATGGTTGGGTTCTTTTGCCCTGAATATATTGGAAACATTAATGTGGCAGCATATCATTTACATTTTGTGTCTGATGATAAGACATTTGCAGGACATGTTATGGAGTTTGAGGCTACTGATTTAAAAGTTGAGGTAGATTATATCTATGAATACACTTTTGCTTTACCACAAACAGAAGCGTATTTAAAGGGTAATTTTGAAAAAGAGTTTCAGTACAAAAAGAAATAATTATTTTTTGGCAAGTATAACGGTCTTTTCATTATCAATAGTGGTTGTGAAAAACAGGTAGATCTCACCTCCGTCGCTAATTTTAAATTTTTTACGTAATTCTTGTACACTTTCAGGGAAATTTCGAGTAGTAATATTTGCTTTTTTTACACCTAAGTCTTTTAAGTTCTTTTTGTTGTAAGGTATAACCTTTTCAATTTTAAAACTTCTACCAGGAAATGTGTTATTTGCTTCAGATGTGTATAAATGCGAATGCTGGTGTAGTTTGTGGAAATTTAATTTCGTAGAAAGCACATTAAACGCGCCAGATTTTAGTATGGCAGCATTTGGTTCATATAAATAGGATAGAGGTTTGCTATAGCTCGCAGTAGTTTGTTGTTCTTCTGGAAGCGTGAAGCTAAACACTTCATTCGTATCACTTTTCAAATTGATGGTGTTAATAAATATTTCAGTATTGATATCACGTTCTAAAATCCATAAGAGTTCTTTAACTTCATTATTTACAGCCACAACATGAATTGTTTTTACATGTTTTAATTCGTCAATCCCTACTGAAATATCAAGCAGAGGAGAGGTTTTGACCATTATATTTTTAGTATGATCAAATAGTAATTCTAAATTTTCAGGTACATTTGGCAAACAATCTTTTAGAAAGAATACTTTTCCTTTTGAATCGTGCCGTCTTGATGGATCCATATAAATCCAATCATAGTGGTTGCTATTTTGCTTTAATTCATCTAAACCATCAGTATTGATAGTAGTGATATTCTTGATGTTTAACTGTTGATAATTATGTTTTACAATTTTAGAAAGTTTGGTATTTAGTTCGCAATGAGATACGTTTTTTAACCATTTTGAAAAGTAAAAACAGTCTACACCAAAACCACCAGTAAGATCAATAATAGAATTTCCACTGATTAATTCTGACTTATATTTGGCTGTAGTTTCAGAGGAGGTTTGTTCAATGTTTAGCTTGTTGGGAAAGTAAATATTTTGAGTTTTAAACCAAGTGGGAAGCTTTTTGAAACAGCGTTTTTTCGCTTCAATTTGTTCTACAATCTCTTTAGTTGTAACGTTAGAAAATGGCGTACCTTTTAATAAAATTGAATTAATATCCGAATTTATATTTTTATCTATAAACTCTTGTATTTCAGTATTTAAAATATCTTTATTCAAACAAAAACTATAAATCTTTAGTGAGCTTTTTTACAATCTTGTTTTCTGATAAAAAGGCTTTAAGTATTACTTTAATTGCTGTATAAGCAGGTACTGCTATAATTAAACCAATAACACCAAATAAAATACCAGTGATGAGAATCACCAGGAAGATTTCTAAAGGGTGAGATTTCACACTTTTTGAAAAAATGATAGGTTGACTTCCAAAATTATCCACCAATTGTCCGATTATAAAAACTAGTAAAACCCAGAATGTTTTTGGTAGAATCACATCACTAAAACTTTCACCTAAATTGCTCGTCATGGTAAGTGTCAACATTAAAAATGCACCGATAAGTGGACCAACATAAGGGATAAGGTTTAACAAGGCACATAAAAAGGCTATGACCACAGCATTTTCAACACCAATAATTAATAATCCAATCATATAAATGATGAACAGAATAAGAATTTGGAAAATTAAACCAACAAAGTAGCGCGATAATAAATCTTTGATCTTTGTTGAAGACGTTTTCCAACGCGATTCTTTATTGTCAGGAATAAGTGTTAGAATGCCATTTTCAAATAGTCTGCTATCTTTCAAAAAGAAAAATGAGATAAATAATACTGAAAACAAACCAATACTAAAGCTTCCTAAACCGCTAATTACTGAGTTTAAGAAGTTTGGAATTAATGCAAAATCTATTTTTGATAATAAGTTAGATTCTTTCAAAGACTGTTCAACATCAATTTGATGTAAATCAAAATAAGTGATAATTTCTGTATATAAACTCTCGATATTATTCTGAAGTTCTTCTATATTGAGAAGTGATAGATTCTGACCTTGTTTTACAATTAAGGGTATAAATAAGCTCACTAAACCTGCGAAAATTGCAAGTAGCAACGCCATAGTAACCACAACTGCAATGGTGTTTTTGAATTTTAGTTTGCGTTCTAAAAACAATACTATCGGCCTTCCAATCAAAGAAATTACAGCTGCAATCGAGATATAACCGATAACCGATTGTATTTTGTATAAGAAGTAGAGTAACAGTACAACACCACAGATAATGGCAATTGCTCTTAAAATACCGTTGGAAATCGTGTTTGAATTCATGTAGTAAATATATAAAGATTTACGACAATTGCTTAGTAATTTCGTAAAGTGCGATATTAGTAGCTTGTACTACATTCATACTGCTGTTTTGCCCAAACATTGGTATGTGAAGCACAACATCTGATAGGTTTAGAATAGCCTCAGAAACACCAAAATTCTCATCACCAACAATCAAAGCTATTGGTTTTTCTTTTGAAAAGCTATGTTGGTGAATTGGCTTACTATCAGTTGTGATTTCTAATGAGATGATGTTGTAGCCCTTATTTTTTAATGTTTTCACAGCTTCTGAAGCCGATGTCTCTAATTTAAAGTTTACCATTTTTTCAGTAGCTCTCGACGTTTTTGTCATCTTTCTGCCTAAAGGGATGTTTTCTCCGCAAAGGATAAGTTGTTCAATTCCGAAAGCATCAGAAACTCTAAAGATACTACCAACATTAGGTGCATTAGCAACATTATCACAAACTAATACGATTGGGAATTTTTGTTTTTTGAAGCTGGTATTGTAGTGGGTGAGTTGCATTGTTAGCTGCTATTTAACTTTATCGTGAAATAGTAATAGATTCACTGTTCCCTAACATAAAGTATAGGATAATTATTAAAATTATAATAATAAGTAAGATTTTTAGAACTACTTTAAGTAATTTTTTAGGAGAGTAATCATTATTTGAATCAACCTCAAAAAAGAATTCAACAAACATTATTAAAAGGTCTTTCATTATTTAGAAATTACTAATCTAAATGAAAAGCTTTACCACATCCATAGCTCATGTGTGTTGGAATACCAAAACAGCAAGTAATTCCATCAGGACAGTATTGATGAACATTTGAGAATCCAGTAGTATAAGAATGACTATTTATTTGAGACATTGAATTAAAAACAAAAAATAGAGCAATTACTAATGCAAATATTTTATGATATAATTTAAACTGTTTCATATTCAAAAATACTGATTAATTCTCAAAAGCATATTTCACAATATTAGCACCCATTTTCAATGCTTTTAGACGGACATCTTCAGGATCGTTATGCACCTCGGGATCTTCCCAGCCATCACCTAAATCGCTTTCAAACGTAAAAAGTAATACGAGTCGGTCTTCATGAAAAACACCTAATGCTTGTGGGCGTTTGCCATCATGCTCATGTATTTTAGGTAATCCGTTCGGAAATTTATACTTAATACTGAAAATTGGATGGTTTGTTGGTACTTCTACCATATCTGTGTTAGGAAATACTTTTTTGAGTTCCTTCTTTAAAAAAGGAGCCATACCGTAATTGTCATCAATATGTAGAAATCCTCCTGAAATCAAATAGTTACGTAAGTTTTCGGCATCGTCTTCACTAAAAAAAACATTACCATGTCCTGTCATATGTAGCAATGGATATTGAAAAATATCTGAGCTTCCTGTTTCAACAGTTTGTGGCTGACTAGAAATTTTAGTTTTGATGTTCTCGTTACAAAACGTTATTAAATTAGGTAAAGCAGTTGGGTTGCTATACCAATCACCTCCGCCTTTGTATTTTAAAACAGCAAGGTCTTGCGAATAGCAAAAGCATGTTAAAATCATAATAAATAGAACCGTTGCCGTAAGTTTTCTGGATTTAAGACCACTACTTTTCATATACTTCAAAAATAAAAAATAAAAGAGATGCAAAAGATATTTTTAACGCTTATTATGTTTGTTTTTCTATTCGGACACTCGCAAACTAAAAAAAACACCTCAAATAATAGCTTAGTAGTTTTAGAATTGTTTACATCACAAGGTTGTTCTAGTTGCCCGCCAGCAGATGTATTAGTAGATAAAGTTAAAAATGAATTTGGAGAGAAAGTGATATCGTTATCGTATCATGTGGATTATTGGAATTATATAGGGTGGAAAGACCCGTTTAGTAAAAGCGAGTTCAGTGATAAGCAGAGAGCATATAGTTCTAAATTTTATAGCAGTAGTATTTATACACCACAGGTAGTTATTAATGGTAAAGAACATTTTGTTGGTTCTAATAAATCTACGATGTACTCTAAATTGAAAAATTATTTTAAAAAACCTGTGTCTAATAATATTGCTATTTCAGATATAAATGCAGAAAATAATACCATTAATTTTCAGTATGACATTAAAGGTGATATAGCAGATAAACGCTTAAGACTAGCCTTAGTTATAAAAGAGAGAACGACTATTGTAAAGCGAGGTGAAAACAGGAATAGAACTCTTAAAAATACCAATATCGTTATAGAAGAGCGTTATGTTACATTAAAAGAAGTAAAAGGTTTGTCTAGTATTTCAATACCTGAACTAGCAACAAAAACTGATAAGTTATCTTTAGTTGTATTGATCGAAAATGATAATTTAGATATTATAGGCGGAACGCAGGTGTTTCTATAATTCGTTTACAAAGGCTACGGAATGACAAGTTACAATTGCTGCAGTTTCAGTGCGCAATCTAGTTTTTCCTAGAGTAACAGGGGTAAACTTATGTTCTAATGCAGCTTCTATTTCTTTGGTACTAAAATCACCTTCTGGACCAATAAGAATTGTTATGCCTGTTTTAGGGAGCAATTCGTTTTTAAGTGATTTTCTATCAGTGTCTTCGCAGTGCGCTATGAATAATTGTCCTTCGAACTGTTGAGAGATAAATGTTTTAAAGGTTATAGCATCATTTAATTTTGGTAAATAACAATTCAAGGATTGTTTCATGGCAGACTGTAAAATACGCTCAAAACGTTCTGTTTTAATGACTTTACGTTCGCTGTGATCACAAATAATAGGCGTGATACTATCAATCCCAATCTCCGTAGCTTTTTCTAAAAACCATTCGTAGCGGTCATTCATTTTAGTTGGCGCAACCGCTAAATGTAAGTTGTAACTGCGCTTTTCTTGTTGTTCTTTTGAAACAATTTTAGCAGTGCATTTATTGGTTGAAACAAATTCAATTTCAGCAGTAAACAACCAGCCTTTGCCATTGGTGATATATAAAGTATCTCCAACAGATTTACGCAATACTTTTACAATATGTCTGCTTTCTTCTTTAGAAAAAGAAAACGAACTCGAATCATTTGTGATATCTGAGCTATAAAAAAGTTGCATTAGTCTAAAGGTTCAACAATTTTCAAAACTTTAATTTCGGTAAGCTTTTTTGGTTCAAACGTCTTTAAAACTAAATAATACGCGTTTTGGGAAGGCATATCAAAACTATAAATATCATTTAAAGCGTGATGGTCTGACATCACAGCAATCTCAAAATCTGAATTAATCTTACCAGCTGTAAACCAACCTGTATCTCCACCTTTGCTTGCATTAGTGTCAGTAGAGTAATGGTTTGCTAGTTCATTAAAGGGTATACCGCTGTTGTATTTTTTAATTAACGTTTCTCTTAAACCATTAATACTTTTTAAGTCTTGTTTGTTACCATCAAAAAAGATATATGAAACGCGATGATATGACTTGATAGTTTTATCGATAATTTTGTACAGTGTTTTTTCGTATGCATCTTTTTCAGATGTTAATTGACCCTTTTCTAGTTTAAACAAACGTTTAGCTAATTGGGTTTTATGTTTTGCTTCATTAAAAACGAATATTTTACTATTAAAAGCATATTTGTCTTTAACAAATTGTTTTGCCTGTTCTTGGGTTTCAATGCTAGCAAGAGTTTCTTCGGCACTGGTTTGGGCGCTTAACATTACTGATGACAAAGAGAAAATGAAAATTAGTAGGTATTGTTTCATGTGATAAAATTTAAATTTTTTCAAATTTAAATTTTAAACTATGGCATATATTTCCATTGGTAAGAAGTTTTTAAGAATTTATTGTTTACAACTTATTTTCAAATCTTCAAACGCGCAGAAGCCATCACATCTTGCTCAGCAAAATCATCTTCTAAAAACTTTAAATACCCCACGATGGCAATCATAGCAGCATTATCTGTAGTATATTCAAATTTTGGAATATATGTAGTCCACCCAAATTTTTGTTCGCCATCTTTCAATGCTTTTCTAATCCCAGAATTAGCAGAAACACCACCGCCAATGGCAATATGTTTAATGCCAGTTTCTTTTGTAGCTTTTTTCAATTTATCAATCAAAATACCAATAATAGTATACTGAATTGAAGCACAAATATCATTAAGGTTATCCTCGATAAACTTAGGGTTTGCCTTAGTTTGTTTTTGAACAAAGTACAAAATAGCAGTCTTCAAACCTGAAAAACTAAAGTTTAAACCATCCACACGTGGTTTTGTAAACTGAAATGCTTTTGGGTTGCCCAATTGCGCACGTTTATCAATTTCTGGACCTGCGGGATAGCCTAATCCGAGAATCTTTCCGCTTTTGTCATAGGCTTCACCTACAGCATCATCAATAGTTTCGCCAATTACGGTCATGTCAAAATAATTATCAACTTTTACTATTTGCGTATGTCCACCAGAGATTGTCATCGCTAAAAACGGAAATGGCGGTTTTTTAAAATCAGTTTCTTCAATGAAATGTGCTAAAATATGAGCTTGCATATGGTTAACATCAATTAAAGGGATGTTTAAGCCATAAGCTAAGGATTTTGCAAAAGAAGTACCCACTAATAAACTTCCCATCAATCCAGGGCCTCTTGTAAATGCAATGGCGCTTAATTGGTTTTTTGTTACTCCAGCTTTTTTTAATGCTTGATCTACAACGGGTACAATATTTTGTTGATGTGCCCTAGAGGCTAATTCTGGTACCACACCACCATATGCTTCGTGTATTTTTTGGCTAGCAACAACATTGCTTAAAACAGTACCGTTTTGAATAATAGCAGCTGAAGTATCATCGCATGAAGACTCTATACCAAGGATAAAAATATTTTGTTTAGCCATTAGTCAATATTAGGCACAATAATTGTTAATTTTGAAAACAAGTTAAACATCCGTTTTCCTCTATAATTTCGTAATTACAAAACTAGGCATTATTTCATTGTTAATTATCCTAAGTTTTGTGTTTATATATGAAAGGATTAATACCAATACGTTATTAAAAAAGTACTTAAAATATTATATAAAGTTGTGGCAATATTAGTGTTGCTCTTTATTATTTTGGTGCTTATTCTTTCCATTCCTTCTGTGCAAACCAGTTTAGGTAATTATGCTACTAAGCGCTTAAACGAAGATTTTAAAACCAATATTAATATTGAAAAAGTAGGACTTCAGTTTAATGGAGATGTTGAACTTAAGAATATTTATGTTGAAGATTTTAAACAAGATACACTTATAAGCATACAAGAACTCAATACCTCAATTTTAAGTTTTTCAAATTTAATTAATGGTCAATTGGTTTTTGGAGATGTTGACATCATGGATTTAATATTGAATATTAAGACCTACGAAGGCTATAAAGATACTAATCTTGATATTTTTGTTGCAAAATTAGAGGGAGATAATCCTACTAAAGGCGATGGAAGTTTTTTGTTATCTTCTAGTGATGTATCCATTTATGACAGTACGTTTAGACTTTTAGATGAAAATCGGGAAACTACTAAAGTTTTAGAGTTTAATGATTTAAATATTAATGCCACCAACTTTTTAATAAGCGGCAGCGATGTGAGTACTCGTATTAATACATTGTCGTTTCAAGACAGTAGAGGTGTTAAGGTAAATAATTTAATGACCAATTTCAAGTACACCTTGTCTAGTATGACTTTTAATAAACTTGAAATAAAAACCGAAAAATCAGTCTTAAAAGGTGATCTTAAATTCTATTATAAAAGAGAAGATTTACAGTACTTTACAGATAAGGTTGTATTGGAAGCATCATTTAAGGACTCCAATGTTTTAATGGATGAATTAAATACATTTTATGATGAGTTTGGGCAAAACCAACAAACTAAATTTAGTGTTGAGCTTTTGGGAACCCTCAATGATTTATATGCAAAAGATTTAAAACTTAACACAAGTAGCAATACTCTGGTTTATGGAGATATTGTGTTTAAAAACCTGTTTAGTAAAGCGACAAATGATTTTTTAATGGATGGAGAATTTACAAATCTTACATCAACATATAAAGATTTAAAAGCGCTTTTGCCTAATGTTTTGGGGGCTGCAATACCGTCTTCTTTTGATAGGTTGGGCAAATTTAAAATTACTGGGAATTCCCAAGTTACAGCATCAGAAGTTGATGCTAACATAAAAATGAATACAGAACTTGGATTTGTGAATTCTGATCTACACATCACTAAAATCAATGATATTGATAATGCATCATATAAAGGGAGAATAGTTTTAGATACTTTCAATTTAGGTACTTTTATAGATGACCCAAAGGTTGGTCAAGTGTCTTTAGATATGGATGTGAATGGTAAAGGGTTTTTGGCTGAAACGATTGATACTGAAATAAAAGGCGATGTGTATCAATTAAATTATAATAACTACAACTACAATAAAACACAGGTTTCAGGAAAAATAAGAAATAAAATATTTGATGGTATATTATTGGTGAATGATGATAACTTGAAACTTAAATTTAATGGTTTAGTTGACTATTCTGAAGTGATAAATAAATACGATTTTGAGGCTGAAGTAGATTATGCAGACCTTAATAAACTCAACTTTGTAAAAAAGGATAGTATTTCCATTTTTAAGAGTACTGTAAATATGAATATGAACAGTAGTAGTTTTGATGATGCTTACGGTAGAATAACTTTTAGAAATACATCATATATGAATGAGCATGATGTTTATAGCTTTAAAAGTTTTAAGATTTCATCTCGTTTTCAAGGTGAAACTCGATTTGTAGATATTGATTCTCCAGATATTATCGAAGGTGGTATAAGTGGAGAGTTTACAGTAAGAGATGTTGTAAAACTCTTAGAAAATTCTGTTGGGAATATTTATACCAATTACAAACCTCACAACGTAGCAGAAAATCAAAGAATTGATTTCAATTTTAAAATTTATAATAAAATTGTAGAGGTATTATATCCAGAATTAAAATTTGGTAAAAATACATTTATACGTGGTAGCATACAAAGTGAAGCAGATAAATTCAAACTTACTTTTAAATCCCCCGAGATTAAATTATTGAATAATTTCGTTAAGGGTATTGAACTTCAAGTAGATAATAGCAATCCATTATTTAATACATATGTTGAGGTTGATAGTGTTAATACTAAATATTATAATGCATCAAAGTTTAGCTTAATTAATGTTACAGTAAATGATACACTATTTATGCGTTCTGAGTTTTCTGGAGGAAAACGAAATAATGATAAGTTTAACCTTAGTTTTTATCACACGATAAACGAAGAGAATAATTCTGTCATAGGTTTTAAAACGTCTGATGTAACTGTAAAAGATTACAAATGGTTTATTAATGGAAGCGATGATAGGTTCAATAAAATATCATTTAATAAAGATTTATCGTCTATTGAAATTGATAGGTTAAATATGAATCATGGTACCGAAGAAGTAACTTTATCTGGATTTATAAAGGATTCCACCGAAAAAGATTTAAAACTAAAGTTTAAGAATGTATTGCTTTCTAAAATTACCCCAGATATTGATAGTTTATCAATAGAAGGTAGAGTTAATGGAAAATTAGATATTTTACAAAAAAATGGAGGGTATTTACCAAATTCGACTGTAGTTATTGATAATTTTAAGGTGAATGATTTTCCGCTTGGAGATTTTAATGCTCAAATTGTGGGTAATGAAGATTTATCAAACTACAATGTAGACGTGAGTATAATTGATGATGTAAAGAGCACTTTTACAGCAATTGGAGATATAAGTGTTAGGAGGAATAATACGAAAATTGATGTTGATTTAGAATTTGATAGATTTAATTTGAGTCCTTTAAACCCGCTACTATCAGGGGTTTTATCTAATATTCGAGGAGAGGCTACTGGTGAAGCAAATATTATAGGTGATTTAATACGTCCTGATATTGTAGGACAGCTTAATATTGATGGGGGAGGCTTTACCATACCCTATCTAAATGTAGACTATAAATTTAATAACAATGCAGAGGTAGGTTTGGAAAATCAAAGCTTTTTGTTCCAAGATATTTTACTCACCGATACTAAGTATAATTCTACAGCAAGATTAAATGGAAAATTGAGCCATATTAATTTATCAGATTGGAGATTAGATTTAGGACTTTCAACAGGTAGGTTGCTAGTTTTAGACACACAAGAAACAGAAGAGTCTTTGTATTATGGAACTGGATTTGTTGGAGGTACAGCTAGTATTTTTGGTCCCACTGAAGAGTTAGTAATTAGCGTGGTAGGAGAAACGAAACCTGGTACTGTATTTAAAATTCCTTTAAGTGATACAGAATCTTTTGGAGACAACTCGTTTATACACTTTATAACACCAGAGCAAAAGCAAGCTAGAGATAATGGAGAGGCTTTTGTTTTAGAAGATGTTGAAGGTTTAGAATTAGCGTTTGACCTTGATGTAACTCAAGATGCAGAATTAGAAATTATTATAAATAAAGAAACTGGGCATGCACTAAAAGGTAGAGGTGTTGGTGGTCTTTTAGTTGAAATCAACACAAATGGAAAGTTTGATATGTGGGGTGATTTCTCAGTGTTTGAAGGTGTTTATAATTTTGCTTATGGCGGTTTAGTTCAAAAGCAATTTACTGTGCAACCTGGTGGAACTGTTGCTTGGGAAGGAGACCCATTAAAAGCGCAGATTAACATGTTGGCAACTTATACAACACAAACCAATCCATCACCACTTTTAGATAATCCAATAAATAGAAGTATTCCTGTAGAATTGAATATCACGCTGAATGGCGATTTAGAACGACCTCAACCTAGTTTTGATTTTGAATTTCCAACAGTTAATTCAACAATAAGATCTGAGCTACAGTATCGCTTAGAGAGTGAAGCAGAGCGAAGTGATCAAGCCTTGTATTTCCTAGCAACAGGTGGCTCATTCCAAAATAGAGGTTCTGGAGAACTGAATGTTTCAGGAACAATAGCAGAGCGATTAAATGGTATCGTAAATGGTATTTTCACAAGTGAAGATGGTAAAATTAATTTTGGATTTAATTATGAAGCAGGCCAGAATAGACCTGATTATCAAACAGATGATAGAGTAGTAGCTACATTTCAAACCCAAATTAATGATAAAGTCTTTTTTAACGGGAGTGTTGGTGTTCCTGTAGGTGGTGCCGGTGAAACACAGACTGTTGTTGCAGGAGATTTGGAAATTAATTTTTTATTAAATGAAGACGGAACCTTATCTGCTAAAGTATTCAATAGAGAAAATAATATTCAAAGTTTTGGTCAAAATATTGGATATACACAGGGGCTTGGTTTGTCATATAATGTAGATTTCGATACCTTTAAAGAATTAATACGAAACTTATTTAAAAAGAAACCAAAACCAAAAGCGACTCCTACAGAAAATACTAAAGAAAACGAAGCTGAAGCACTCCCAAGTTTTATCACAGTAAAATCCTCTAAAAAAGAAGATTAAAACAGTTTTCAACCATCTTTGTTGTTAACAATTCGCGCTTTATTGTTAACTAAAACGTTGTAGTTTTATTAAATGATTAAAATATGACTTATGTTATAAAAATATGATTTATGTTTAGTAATTTTACCTCATAATAAAGGATTAAATGTCAAGAAAAATTAAGAAAATAGGTGTTTTTACTTCAGGAGGTGATTCTCCAGGTATGAATGCTGCAGTGCGCTCAGTAGTAAGAGTTTGCGCCTATCATAATATAGAATGTATTGGTGTTTACAGAGGATATGAAGGCATGATGGCAGGAGATTTTGAAGTTATGGGCCCTCGAAGTGTAAAAGGTATTATCAATAAAGGGGGAACCATACTAAAATCTGCACGATCTAAAGAGTTTAGAACAAAAGAAGGTCGAAAAAAAGCATTTGATCAATTGATTAAAGCAGAGATTGATGCATTAGTAGCTATTGGTGGTGATGGTACATTTACAGGAGCTATGATTTTCAATGAGGAATTTGATTTTCCAGTAATGGGTATTCCAGGTACAATTGATAATGATATTTATGGAACTTCACACACCTTAGGGTTTGATACTGCGCAAAATACAGTAGTTGAAGCCATAGATAAGATTAGAGATACGGCTAGCTCTCATAATAGATTATTTTTTATAGAAGTGATGGGACGAGATGTTGGGCATATAGCACTAAATGTCGGTATAGCTGGTGGGGCAGAAGAGATTTTGATTCCAGAAGAAGATTTAGGGTTAGACCGTTTGGTAGAGTCATTAAATAAAAGTAGGAAATCAGGAAAATCATCGAGTATCGTAATTGTTGCTGAAGGTGATAAGATTGGTAAAAATATTTTCGAACTTAAGGAATATGTTGATGAAAACATGGAAGGTTACGATGTTAGAGTATCTGTTTTAGGACATATGCAACGTGGGGGGTCACCATCTTGTTTTGACAGGGTTCTTGCAAGTAGAATGGGGGTGAAGGCAGTTGAATCTCTTATGGAAGGAAAAACAAATTACATGGTTGGTTTAAAGAATAATGTTATGGAATTAACACCTTTAGATAAAGCCATCAAAGGAAAATCAAAAATTAACTTAGAATTACTTCGTGTCTCAGACATCATGAGCACATAAACATTAATAAATAAGAACATGTCAAAATTAAAAATTGGAATTAACGGATTTGGAAGAATAGGTAGAATAGCTTTTAGAGTAGCAGCTTCTAGACCTGATATTGAAATAGTTGGAATTAATGATTTATTAGACGTTGATCATTTAGCGTACTTATTAAAATATGATTCTGTTCATGGTAGATTCAATGGAACTATCGATATTAATAACGGAAATTTAGTAGTAAACGGTAATGAAATTAGAATTACAGCAGAGCGTAACCCTGAAGATTTAAAATGGGATGCTGTTGGTGCTGAGATTGTATTAGATTGTACTGGTATTTTTACAACTTTAGATAAAGCGCAAGCACATATTAAAGCTGGTGCTAAAAAAGTTGCTATTTCTGCTCCTTCTGCTGATGCACCAATGTTTGTAATGGGAGTAAACCACAAGAAAATTACAGCAAGTGATACAATTGTATCTAATGCATCTTGTACAACAAACTGTTTAGCACCATTAGCTAAAGTAATTAATGATAATTTCGGAATTGTAGAAGGTTTAATGACTACAGTACATGCAGCTACAGCTACTCAGTTAACTGTTGATGGACCATCTAGAAAAGATTGGAGAAGCGGTAGAAGTGCTGTTGCAAATGTAATACCTGCATCTACAGGTGCAGCTAAGGCGGTAGGTAAGGTAATTCCTGAATTAAATGGAAAACTTACAGGTATGGCGTTTAGAGTACCAACTCCAGATGTTTCTGTTGTAGATTTAACTGTTAGAACTGAAAAATCTGTGTCATGGGATGATGTAAAAGCAACATTAAAAGCTGCTTCTGAAGGTGAATTAAAAGGTGTTTTAGGATATACTGAAGAAAAAGTAGTATCTCAAGATTTTGTATCAGAACCAATGACAAGTGTATTTGACGCAGATGCCAGTATTGCTCTAAATGACAATTTCTTTAAATTGGTATCTTGGTATGATAATGAGTTTGGTTATTCAACTAAGTTGGTAGACTTAGCTCAATATATTGCTACTGTTTAAATAGAGATTTAAATTACTAATAACTCCACAGAGTTATTGTGTTTTAGCACAGTAGTCTGTGGAGTTTTTTTATACAACATACTTATGATTTTAATTGTTGACAGCGGTTCTACAAAGTCTGATTGGTTGGCTGTAGATAGTAACGGGAATAAAGTAATGCCAAAGGTGCGTACTAAAGGGCTAAATCCTGCAATATTAAGCGAAAGAAAACTTTACAAAACAATTAATAAAAGCGAGGAACTCATATCTAATAGCGCTAAGGTAACTCACATTTTTTTCTATGGTGCTGGCTGTGGTACAGAAAATCCGAGAGAAATGTTAAAAGAAGTACTTGAAGATATTTTTCCTAATGCTGAGGTTTCTGTAAATGAAGATACACTAGCTGCAGTTTATGCTACTATTAGTCATCCAAAAGAAGCAGCTGTAGTTTGTATCATGGGTACAGGTTCTAATTGTAGTTATTTTGATGGTGAAAAGTTACATCAACGTGTTAATTCTTTAGGCTATATATTGATGGATGATGCTTCTGGAAATTACTATGGGAAACAATTAATTAGAGATTACTACTTTAACCATATGCCAGAAAATGTTAGAATTGCTTTTGGCGCTAAATACAATATGGATTCTGATTTTATTAAGTATAATCTGTATAAACAACCAAGTCCTAATGCATATCTAGCCGATTTTGCTGAATTTATGTTTCTTCAGAAAGACTCAGAATATATTGTAGAACTTATTAAGGAAGGTATACGTGTTTTTGCTAGGAATATGATTATGCAATTTAAAGAAGAACTGAAAACAGTTCCTGTGCATTTCGCAGGTTCAATAGCATATTTTTCTAGAAAAGAGATAGAGGAAGTTGCTGAAGAAATGGGCTTTAAAGTAGGGAGTTTTGAGCGTAGGCCTATTGATGGATTAGTGCCTTTTCACACACAAAATTTATAAGGTTTTATAAAATATAGTAAGTTGTGTCTAAGCATAGTGTAGTTTATATTTCAAATAATGACAATAAAACACAACTTATAAAAGATATAACTTCTGGTAGATACTTTCCCGAATTGGCATCTGTGAAAGGTGCCATTTTTTCTGAGATTACAATTAATAGGTATATCGAAGAAGAATTACGTCACGGGCGTTTTAATGTCCAAACTGATTCACACAATAGCTTAAAGAATTCATCTGAAGGAGAGCGAAAGCGAGCACTTTTAAATCATATATTGTCTAATACACTTCCAGATTACCTTATTTTAGATAGTGTATTCGATTGTTTGGATATTGAGACACAATCTAAAATTCAACATGTATTAGCTGAAATATCTAGAGACACACAAATTATTCAAATTGCCACACGAAAACGAGACTTTCTACCATTTATTAATGAAGTATACACTGTAGAGGGCAATCATTTAAAACGTTATAAAAACGCAAAAGTAAAAGATAATACATATTTTATCAATGCTCTACCACGCCCTTATAAATTAGAGTTCGGAACGTTCGATATATTAATTTCTCTACGCAATTTGAACCTTAGTTACGGAGAAAGACCAATTTTAAAAGGTGTTTCTTGGGAAATAAAATCAAATGAATTTTGGCAGCTTATCGGGCCCAATGGGTCGGGAAAAAGTACTATTCTTTCTTTAATTTCTGGCGATAATCCTAAAGGTTATATGCAAGACATGACGTTGTTTGGTATGAAAAAAGGTAACGGTGAGACAGTTTGGGACATTAAAAAGCACATTGGTTTTTATTCATCAGAAATGTTGCGAGGCTTTAAGCGTAGAGACACAATTGAAAGTATGATTGTTTCTGGTTTTCTAGATTCTATTGGTCTCTATAAATACCCCACAGATGTACAGCTTAAAATTGCTAGGCAATGGATAGCACTATTAAATATGACTCACATAAAAGATAAAAGTTTTCATTTTTTATCTAGTGGTCATAAACGTCTGGTATTGATAGCGCGAGCAATGGTAAAACACCCACCACTACTTATTTTGGATGAGCCTACAAATGGATTGGATGATCAAGACGCACTAATATTTTCTGAGCTTGTCAATAAAATAGCTAAAGAAAGTAATACTTCAATAATTTATGTGTCTCACAGAAAAGAAGACTATATTAATCCAGATTTTATATATGAGTTATTTCCTAGTGAAATGGGGTCCATTGGTAAGATTTCAAAAGTAAAATAGACACTCTATTTGGTATAAATTCTATTTTCCTGTTCAGCAACCCTAATAAATGTTGTACGTTTGGTTAATTCCTTTAATCTTGAGGCTCCAACATAAGTGCACGTACTGCGTAAACCGCCCAATATATCTTTAATAGTATTTCTTACATTGCCACGATAAGGAACCTCAACAGATTTGCCTTCACTGGCTCTATAATCAGCTACGCCACCTGAGTGTTTATCCATTGCAGTTGAAGAACTCATACCATAAAACTGTTTGAATTTTTCACCATCTTTTTCTATGGTTTCTCCACCACTTTCGTCATGTCCAGCCAACATGCCGCCTAGCATAACAAAATCAGCACCAGCTCCAAATGCTTTGGCAACATCACCAGGAGTTGTGCAGCCACCGTCGCTAATAATTTGTCCGCCTAATCCATGAGCTGCATCCGCACATTCTATGATGGCTGAGAGTTGAGGGTATCCAACACCAGTCTTAACACGGGTTGTACATACTGAGCCTGGCCCAATTCCAACTTTTACGATATCAGCCCCAGATAGTAATAGTTCTTCAACCATTTCTCCAGTTACAACATTTCCAGCAATAATAACTTTATCTGGATAAGTATGCCGTGTTTGCTTTACAAAATCGGCAAAATATTCAGAGTAACCATTTGCAACATCAATACAGATATATTGTAATTTCGGATTTGCTTTTATGTTATTTGCGAGACGTATGGCATCTTGTTCTCCAATACCTGTACTGATGGCTATAAAGTTTTCAATATTATTTTGAGAACTATTTAAAAAGCTTGTCCAAGCTTTAGTATCATAATGTTTGTGTATGGTTGTAAAGAGCTTTTCTTGTGAGAGCGCATTAGCCATTTCAAATGTGCCAACTGTGTCCATATTAGCGGCTATAATTGGTATTCCAGACCATGTTAGTGGGCTATGCAAAAATTTGAAGGTGCGTTCTAAGCTCACCTCTTTTCTGCTTTTTAATGTAGATCGTTTAGGCCGAATCATCACATCTTTAAAGCCTAACTTAATATCATATTCAATGCGCATTAATCTGTCATTTTAGTTAAATTCAAAATTAAAGTTTTAATTCCTGTAATCGAAATTATTTTTGATAAGAGCCATTAATTCATATTCTTTCGTATATTTAATAATTATCTAATTGTTAGCGATGAAATTCCCCCCAAAATCGAAAATAGGATTAAAGCTATGGACCATTGGTTCTTTCTTAGGAATCTTCACCCTAGGGGTTTTGTTTTTTGTTGGTAAAAATATCCCAGATAATTCTAATTACTTTTCTACGTTTGCATTACTCCTTTTTATTCTTTTAATTGTAGTTACTATAGCGTTGTTATATACAATCAATTCTCAAATGGATAATGACGTGGTAGAATCTTATCTAAATGATAAAGTTAACACGTTAGAGATTGAATTAGAGAAGGCTATAGAATCTTCCGAACATAAATCTATTTATTTAGAAAATATTAGTCATGAAATTAGAATTCCTTTAAGCACCATTTTAGGAATGGTTCGCATGCTTAAAAACACAGATCTTGATTTAGACCAAAAAGCACAAGTTGAAATTGCGGAGTATTCGTCTGAACATTTACTTCAGCTCATTAATATGATTTTAAACAACTCAAAGGGTGTTGATGTAGATTTAAAATTAGAACCTGTTCCTATTAGTTTAGAATCAGATTTAACTAAGCTTTTTAAAATATTTGAATATCAAGCTTGGGAAAAAGGTTTAGACTTTGAATTTAAGTTTTCAATCGATAAAAAAAATGATTTCTTATTATTAGGAGATATTGGTAAAATTCAACAAGTACTTATCAACTTAGTTAACAATGCTATAAAATTCACAAATACAGGTAAAATCTCTGTAACAATTGATCATACGGTTACTTATGATGATCTTCAAGTGGTTTCCTTTTATGTTAAAGATTCTGGTATTGGGATGAGTGATTACGAACAAGAACATGCCTTTAGTAACTTTGAAGATAGACATTCTAATGATTTAAAGCATTATAGAGGTTCAGGTATTGGTCTTTCTGTGACAAAGAAGCTTATTGAGCTTATGGGGAGTGAGTTAAAGTTTGAAAGTAAGGAAAATGAAGGTTCTACATTTTATTTTAGTTTACAGTTACAAAAAACATTAAATGTTATAGAAGAGCCACCAAAGGAAACACCTGTTTTGCTTAATAAATTTGATTATAGATTTAGTGTGTTAGTGGCAGAAGACAACATAATGAATCAAAAAGTTATTAAATTTTTATTGGAACAACATGGTGCTGAGTGCACCTTTGTTACTAACGGCTTAGATGCTGTGAACTTATATAAAGTGATTAATTATGATATGATTTTTATGGATATTTATATGCCAAAGATTAATGGCTATGAGGCCACAAAAATCATAAAAAATTCTGATAAGTACGCTAAAAACAATATTCCAATAATTGCTGTTTCTGCTAGTGCTTTTGAGGAAGATATAAAAAAGGCAAAAGAAGCAGGAGTAGATGAATTTCTAGCAAAACCGATAGATAATGAAAAGCTTAGTGGTGTCTTAAGAAAGTATACATTAAAAAAAGAAGACCGAGTTTCCTAGAATTTACTTTACGGCTATCATACTAATTTCAACATTTACATGTTTTGGAAGTCTGGCCACTTGAACTGTTTCTCTTGCTGGAGCAGTAGTGTCATCAAAAAAGTTTCCATATACATCGTTAATAGCTGCAAAATCATCCATGTTGCTAATAAATATTGAAGATTTTACAACATCATTAAAGGTGTAATTTGCTGCTTCTAAAACAGCATTTAAATTGCGCATTACTTGTAAGGTTTCGGATGTAATATCATCTAAAACCAACTCATTTGTTTCAGGATTAATTGCGATTTGTCCAGATATGTACAACGTATTTCCGCTTAAAACAGCTTGATTATATGGACCTAACGGGGTTGGTGCTTTATCAGTAGTAATAATTTTTTTCATTTAATATGAGTTTAATAATTAAATGGAGTAATAAAAGTAGCTATAAAGTTTGGTCTGGTTGTCTACGTTGCTCGTATTTTAAATCTTTAAGTATATTAGATTTGATACCAATAAAGAAATTCCAAGAACTTCTAGAACTAAACGGTACCCAGCTAAAATTCAAACGCCAACTTAATAAATCCCGCTCAAAACGCAATTGCGTAAAAGTAAAACCATGATTTTTGAAATCGTATCCAGAAGATCCGCCAACAGACCATTTCGGTGATAGCTCAATATCTCCAGAAAACATTAAAGAATGTGATGATATCTCACTATTTCGTCTTTGGTTAGAATAATTAACAGCATAGGCTAACCTTAAACTCCAAGGAATCTTAAAATTGTAAAACTCATCATCCTTATCTTTCTTATCTTTTTCAGCATCTCGATTAAAGCGGTTACTTGTAAAATCGTCAGAACGTCCAAATAAATCATCCGCACGACCACCGTTTCGTAAATTCTCTTCAGTACTGGCATCTCGTTCAGTATCTTTTTTATTATCCCCAGACCCACCAGAAAGGCTGTAACTGGCATTTAGACTAGCATTGGTAAGTCTAAATAGACTACCACCATTATCTACATTAAATTTATTAATTCTTCTGTTGTTATTATCCAGAGCATATGGGTCAAGTGTAGCATTAAAATTGACACTTAATTTATTATCAAAAAACTGTGTACCACCATTCATTCTTACTGGACTCCATTGAAGAGAATCGCCAGCGAAGTTATAAGCTGTAGAAAAATTAAGATTATTAAGTAATTTTATTTTTTTCGGGTCGGTTTTAGTAGTGTCTTTATCTCTGACTTTGGCTTCAAAGTTATTTGAAAGAGAAATTCCCATGGAGCTAGAAAACCTTTTGTTTGGAGTGCCAAATAAACTCTGTTCGAAACGGGTAAACTCCTCAATTTCTCTTTGTGTGTTTGTGGTACCATCTGCATCAATTATAAAATCACCTTCATAAGAATCGTAGTATTTATCAAATGCTGGGTTAATATTATAGCTTATGGAAGGACGCATTACATGTCTTATAGCCTTTAATTTCTTGTCTTCACCCTTTTTTTCAAAATTAAACATACCATAAATAGTAGTACCAATGCTCGTACTAAAATTGTAAGTTCTATAAGAATCAAAACCTCTTATGGTATCGGTTATGGTTTCCCTAGTGTCAATATCAAATCTTCTATCTATGGTGTTAAACGTCCATACTTCATTAAAATTAGTACTAGCACTTACACTAAAATGTTTAAACACTTTAAAATTAGTACTAAGTGGAATAGAATGCTGAAAACCTGCTTTTGCATCATCAAACATTTCTTTTTTGAAGAATAGAGAATCGGTAGTTTGAATTCTATTTTCTCCACGAACGTTGTATTGAAAGTTTATATTTTGAAGAATCCCTTTTTTTGATCCTGATTTTGGCGCAAAAGGAAATATACGCCCCATATTTCCTTGAAACGTTGGAAGGGTCATATTTATTTGCTGAGTTTGAGTATTCTGCGAATGTGTGGCAGTAACACTGAAATCAACTTGAGGTTCTCCCTGAAACGTCTTGGAATACGATACAGATGATGCTAAAGTATTATTTAAAAAAGCACCAGTAGTTGCTTGGTTAAGAGAAGCTCTAAAAAATGTACTACTTCCCAAATTCACTGAGGCAGTAAACCTAGAGTTTGGGCTAGCTTTTGCATCTTGACTATGTGTCCACCTTAAATTGTATACTGTGGTTTTTGCATAATCAGGAAAACCACGTTCGCTAGTAATTAGGTTTTCATATCTAAATCCAAAATTTCCTCGAAATTTATATCTAAGCACATAAGTACTTTCACCTCTTACACCGTAGCTTCCATTAGTATAATAATCACCCATTAGAGCGAGGTCCACATGGGGGCTGATAGCAAAATAATATCCACCATTCTGGAGAAAATAACCACGATCATTCTGTTCTCCAAATGTTGGTATTAATACTCCAGAAGCGGCAGTGTTAGCTGGTCTTTGTGGGAAGAAACTAAAAGGCATCCATATTGGAGTTGGTACATTGTAAATATACATTTGTGCAGGCCCCGTAACAATCTTTTTCTTTGGAACAATCTTAGCTCTTTTGAGCAAAATATAATATTCAGGGTCTTCTAAATCCTCAGCAGTGGTGTACTTTGCATCTTTAATAAAGTAAACAGAATCATTTTCTTTTTTAGTAACCTTGGCTATTACTGTACCTTCACCTTGTTCTGTAATACTATTATAAATTAGGGCTTTTTGGGACTTTGTATTGAATAAAATAGAGTCAGGCTTCACTACGTTTCCGCCTTGATCAAATACAGGAGCTTGGATGTATGTTCCCGTAGAATCAACAATTCCTCTAGCATAAACTTCATTCTTTGCATAATCAATGGTAATATCGCCAGCCTTTATATTTAAATCACCATAAGTTATTTCAGCTTCATTGTAGAGGTATAATTTTTGTTTTCTTTGGTTTAATGATGTATAATCAGTGGCTTTATAGATTACAATATTGTCTAGAAATTCTTTTTTTTGAGGCTTAATAGAATCTACAACAGTAGAGTCTTTTATGGCTTCAGGAAGTTCTAGTTTTAAAATACTGTCTTTAGTTTTAACAACTGTATCTAACTTTTTTTCAGGCTTAGGGTCTATTGGTTCTCCCTTTTTTGGAATATCTTGAGCGAAGCTAAAAGTGTTGATAAACACTGTAAAACTCAATGCAAAAAGTATTTTAAATTGGTTTGTACGCAACGCTTTTAAATGTATTTTTGTAAAAGTATGGCTCGGTTTTTGAATTGCCAAAATTACATATATTTTTCTAGGTTCAATTTATATTTCTTTAGAAAAATTTTTATTAAAAATAAACCGATTTGTTTAGCCGTTTAAGCTTTACAATGTATCAAAAACTAAGCCTTTTTAGGTAAAATTGAATTATAGGTTCAAAAATTAACAATTACCACATGAAAACGAACACAATATTAAGTTTCGTATGTTTTATAATAGTATTAACATTTACTACTGTTGTTAATGCACAGACTAAGGAAAAATTTGTTGTTGTGCTAGATGCTGGTCATGGAGGTAAAGATTCTGGTACACCTGGAACTAAGCGATACAAGACTGCAGAGAAAGATATTGCTCTAGATGTTACCCTAGCCTTAGGAAAGCTAATAAATAAGCATTTGCCTAATGTAAAGGTATTATATACAAGAACTAAGGATATTTATCCTACTTTGAATAAGCGTACAGTTCTTGCAAATGAGAAAAAAGCAGATTTATTTATATCTATACATTGTAATGCACAACCTGGAGGTAAAGGATCGGCATATGGTTCTGAGACTTTTGTATTAGGGTTACATAAAAATGCTGCAAACCTAGAAGTTGCAAAACGAGAAAACTCAGTGATTTATCAAGAAGATAATTACGAAGAAACATATAAAGACTTCGATCCTAATTCACCTGAATCTATCATTGGACTAATATTAGCTCAAGAAGATTATTTAGATCATAGTATTGAGCTGGCAAATTATATTGAAACAGAATTCAAAGTTACTGGTAAACGAAAAAGTAGAGGTGTTAAACAAGCGGGATTGTATGTGTTAGCATATACGTATATGCCTAGTGTACTTGTGGAATTAGGGTTTCTAACCAATAAGAAGGAAGAGGATTATTTAAATTCAAAAAAAGGAAAGCAAATAATGACAAAGTCATTATTTAATGCAATAAAGAAATATGTAAACAGTATATATCAAAACAAAACTAGAGCTATTCTTGCTAAAGAACAAGTAGACAATACTTCGATTTCACATGGTGGAAATGTCGAAAAAAGAATTATAGAAGGCATAATATTTAAAGTTCAAATAGCTGCGAGTTCTAGAAAATTAGATCCAAAACCATATAATTTTAAGGGACTATCTAATATTTCTAGAATCCATCAAGGCAATATCTACAAATATTATCATGGTAACACTTCAGATTACAATCTAGCTAAGACTCTGGTTGAAGAGGCAAAGGCCAAAGGCTATGCTACTAGTTTCATAGTAGCATTTAAAGATGGTAACAAAGTTCCGTTGGGCGAAGTGTTAAAAACAAATTCAAATTAACAAGTTCCTATCTAAATTTATTTTAAATTTGTTTTTAAAAGAAAGCAAATTTTGAAGATATCAAAAGAATTAAAAACAGGAATCCTAGTGTTGCTAGGTATTGCATTATTCATTTTTGGATTCAATTATTTAAAAGGGCAGAATTTATTAGATTCGTCAAATATCTACCATACAGAATTCGACTATAATGCGTTAAACGAATCTTCTCCCGTAACTGTAAAAGGAAATGTTGTTGGTAAAATAAACAACATAGAATATAACTTTGAAACTGGAAAGACACGTGTGTCATTTTTTGTTAATAGTAAACTTAGGTTCTCCAAAAGCACTAAAGTTAAATTATACGAAACAGGTTTGATGGGAGGTAACGGTCTAGCAATTTTAGTAGATAGCATAGGAGAAACTGCAGAATCCGGTACTTTTCTTCAATCTGAAGTAGAATCAGGTTTGATTTCTAACCTAACAGAGAATTTTTCAGGTTTAAGTACAGATTTAAATACTACCTTAAAATCCACCGATACTTTATTGGTAAACTTAAATAAAATTGTTGCTGATGAATCTGAAAATGGTCTAAAGTCTACAATTAAAGAACTGAATTCAACATTAAAATCATTTAAAAATACATCCAATTCAGTAAACGGATTGATCAAAACTAATGATGAAAATATTTCAGTGATTTTAGAAAAGTTTAAAGTCATTAGTGCTGATTTTGCTGTTTTATCAAAGGAGCTGAAGAGCGCAAATCTTAGTAATACAGTAGAGACATTAAACACCTCTTTGAATAAATTAAATAATGTAATTACTAAAGTGAACAAGGGAGAAGGAATGACTGGCAAATTAGTTAACGACGAAGAATTATATAACAATTTGGTTGGAGCAACAAAGGAACTAGAAGAACTATTAAGAGATATAAAATTGCATCCAAAGCGATATTTCAGAATTCTATCAAAAAAAGAAATACCTTATAAAGACGAAGAAACTAACTAGAATATGACATATATACCAAATATTCTTTTTGCAATAGCCTTGGTTATAGGTATAGGTTATTTTGCTAAAAACATAAAAAAATTAATAAGAAACATAAAGCTGGGGCACGATGTTGATGCTAGCGATAATAAATCTCAGCGCTGGAAAAATGTAATAAACATTGCCCTAGGGCAAAGCAAAATGGTGCGCAGGCCTATCTCAGGGATTTTGCATGTGGTAGTTTACATTGGTTTTATTATAATAAATATAGAAGTTTTAGAAATCATTATCGATGGTTTATTTGGTACACACCGTATAGGCTTAGAAGTATTACCAGTATCGGTTTATGGGTTTTTAATAGGAACTTTCGAAGTTTTGGCTTGCTTAGTGCTTGTAACAGTTATTATTTTTTGGATAAGACGAAATGTAATAAAACTAGCGCGTTTTATGAAAAGCGAAATGAAAGGTTGGCCAAAAACTGATGGTAATTTAATTCTATATTTTGAAGTTGTACTCATGACACTGTTTTTAGTCATGAATGCAACAGACACACAATTTCAAGTATTAAATTCAGGGAACATAGTTAGTCAATACATAGCGTCTTGGTTTTCTGGCATGTCAGAAGGTACATTGCACCTTGTAGAAAGAAGCGCATGGTGGATACACATTTTAGGAATTTTAGTGTTCTTAAATTATCTCTACTTTTCAAAACACTTGCACATACTATTGGCGTTTCCCAATGTGTTTTACGGCAGTGTAAAACCTAAAGGCGAGTTCAATAATTTAGAAGCTGTTACCAACGAAGTAAAGATGATGATGGATCCAGACGCAGACCCATTTGCGGCACCAGCAGAAGGAGCAGAAGACGAAGTCCCAGCAAAATTTGGAGCAAGCGACGTACTAGATTTAAATAGAGTACAATTGTTAAACGCATATACCTGTACAGAATGTGGGCGATGTACATCGGCATGTCCAGCTAATTTAACAGGAAAAAAATTGTCTCCTCGTAAAATTATGATGGATACCAGAGACAGGCTAGAAGAAGTAGGGAAAAATATTGATGCTAATAATGGAGCGTTTAAAGACGATGGTAAGCAACTATTAGGAGATTACATAACTCACGAAGAACTTTGGGCATGCACCACGTGTAATGCCTGTGTAGAAGAGTGTCCCGTTAGCATAAATCCGCTATCAATTATTTTAGACATGCGTCGCTATTTAGTGATGGAACAAAGCGCAGCACCTACAGAGTTAAATAATATGATGTCTAACATAGAAAATAACGGTGCACCATGGCCTTATAACCAAATGGACCGATTAAACTGGAAGGACGAATAATTAGGGCGTTACCCGCAAGGGGTCGGGCTTTCGGCAGTCGCTCTCTCCTGCGTCGAGGAGCTTCAACAAATGCCTCAATCCCTAACGCGAGTACCGTCTAAAATATTTCATAAACGTCAACAATACATAAACATTGTGACTTTAAAAGATAAGACTATGAGCAATACACTCAAAGTGAAAACAATGGCAGAATTCATGGCAGAAGGAAAACAACCCGAAATATTATTTTGGGTAGGTTCCGCTGGAAGTTATGACGATCGTGCAAAAAAAATAACCAAAGCGTTTGTTAAAATTCTAAACGCTGCTAATGTAGATTTTGCAGTTTTAGGGCAAGAAGAAAGCAGCACAGGAGATGTGGCAAAACGTGCAGGAAATGAGTTTTTGTTTCAAATGCAAGCCGTTATGAATATAGAACTCTTAAACGGTTATGAGATTAAAAAAATCGTAACCTGCGATCCTCATTCTTATAACTGTATAAAAAACGAATACCCAAGTTTAGGAGGTGTTTACGAAGTATGTCATCATACACAATATATCAATCAGTTAATTGATGCAGGTAGATTAAAGGTGTCTGGTGAGGCTTATAAAGGCAAGCGTATTACCTTTCATGATCCATGTTATTTGGGTAGAGCTAATAGTGAATATAATGCACCAAGAACAGTTTTGCAGAATACTAAAGCTAGTTTAGTAGAAATGAAGCGTCATAAAAGCACAGCATTATGCTGTGGCGCAGGTGGTGCGCAAATGTTTAAAGAGCCAGAAAAAGGAGATAAAGATATTAATGTATTGAGAACCGAAGACGCTCTGGAAACAAACCCTAACATCATTGCAACAGGTTGCCCCTACTGTAATACCATGATGACAGATGGTATTAAAGCCAAAGAAAAAGAAGCAAAAATAGAGGTTTTAGATGTCGCAGAATTGATTGCTAATTCTTTGAATTTATAGATAAAAATGCTAGTAGATTTTAATACATTACCAGAAGAATCAAGAGTTTGGATATACCAAGCTAACCGTTCATTTACTCCAGAAGAAATTGCTGAAATAGAATGCAAGCTAAATACTTTTATAGAAAACTGGACAGCGCACGGTAGCGATTTACAATCGGGATATCTTATAAAGTACAAACGATTTATAGTTTTAGGTTTAAATCAAAACGTAAATGCTGCAACAGGATGCTCTATCGACGCATCTGTACATTTTATTCAACAGTTAGAAAAAGAGTACAACGTAGACTTAATGGATAAAATGAATGTCTCTTACAAGCAAGGAGAGTTCATAGCTTATAAGCCATTAGCAGATTTTAAAAAGATGGCAAAACAGCGAGCTGTTTCTAAAAACACAATTGTATTTAACAATCTTGTAAATAATATTGCAGAATTCAATGAAAATTGGGAAGTACCTGCTAGCGAGAGTTGGCATAGTCGGTTTTTGTAATTTTTGTCATTCAGAGCGTAGCGAAGAATCTCTATCAATAAACTTCAGAATTGCCAATAAAATTACTATGAGAATAAAAGCTTGTAAAGTAATTACTGCGATGGAATATGTCCAAATGTTTATTGGACTAGGAAATCTGTCAGGTAGATAATCTCTATGAATACTTGTTATTATTATTATATACCGTTCAAAATAAACACCTATTTTGATACCGAAAGCTACTAATAATACATACCAAAATTTATGAGCAAGCTTTTTAATAAATAGTGTAAAAGGTAAAATAGAAGAACTAAAAAACATCAACCAATAGAACAACTTATACGGACCAGTGGCTCTATTTGTAAAGGCATATTTATCAGGAAAAAAACTAATGCCAACTATAAAATGTAATACGGTAATAATTGTGTAGATAATTATAACCCATTTGATTACAGTCAATGCCTTTAAAGTCTGATATCTATTTTTTAATGTAATATGAATCAGATATAGAATAACAATCATTGGAATTAAACAGAATATCAAATTATAATCTATGATTCTTATAATTCTGTCATATAAATCCATTATAATTTATTTCTATTAAAAGCTTTAGACAACTTTCTTAATCACACGCAACTTATGTGTATGTGTTTTTTTGTCTACATTATAAATCCCAGAGTGGTCTAAACGGTCTATCCTAACTTTACCATGGGCGTGAATAATATAGTTATCTTTCATAATAATACCCACATGAATGATATCACCATCAGCATTATCAAAAAAGGCTAAATCACCTGGTTCACTTTCTTCAATAAAGCTAAGTGCCTCGCCTTGTGTTGCCTGTTGAGAAGCATCGCGTAATAATTTATAGCCATTCAGTTTGTAAACCATTTGTGTAAAACCAGAACAGTCAATTCCAAAAGGTGTTTTGCCGCCCCATAAATACGGACTGTTTAAATATAAAAATGCAGTTTGTATGAGGTTGCTTTTATCGAATACGGTGTCTGTAAAGTTACCATCAAATGTATGCTCAAGTAATTGTAACCCATTAAGCGTAGACCCTAGTTGAATAGGGTAAAGCTGCTCATTTTTATCTTGTACAAATTCAACTAAATCAAGTGAAAGCTTTGGTGTTTCAGAATTTAAGTCTTGATAAGTTTCAGCTTCAATTTCTAAATATTGTTTGTTGTCAATCCAACCTTCATATTTATCAAAAGCTAATCGGATTTTACTCCAATTTTTGCGCTTCTCAATCACCTTAAACCATTCACCATACAAGACCTGTGATACTAATTCACTTTTATCAGAAGCCTCAAATCTTAAAGGAACGATACTTAAATTACAAATTCCGTATTGCATTCAGTTAGTTTAGTTGCGTTCAATAACCATAGCAGAAGCGCCGCCTCCGCCATTGCAAATAGCTGCTGCACCAATCTTGGCATTGTTTTGTTCTAGGACATTGAGTAGAGTAATTAGAATTCTAACACCAGAACAGCCTAATGGATGCCCTAAAGATACTGCGCCACCATTTACATTTACGTTATGATCCTTTAACCCTAAAATTTTCATATTAGCTAATGCAACAACAGAAAAGGCTTCATTGAACTCAAAATAATCTACATCATCTTGAGAGATTCCAGCTTTTGCAAGCGCTTTTGGTAATGCTTTAGCTGGAGCAGTAGTAAACCACTCTGGTTCATGAGCAGCATCTGCATAACTCTTTATGGTCGCTAAAATATCTAAGCCCAATGCTTCAGCTTTGGTTTTACTCATTAAAACTACAGCACCAGCACCATCATTAATTGTAGAAGCATTGGCTGCTGTTACCGTACCGTCTTTTGTGAAAGCTGGACGTAAACTTGGGATTTTATCAAGCTTAACTTTCGTGAATTCTTCATCAGTATCAACAATTAGAGGTTCACCACGACGCTGAGGCACTTCAACAGGAACAACTTCATTATTAAATTTTCCTGATTCCCATGCCGCTTCAGATCGCTTATAAGATTGAATAGCATATGCATCTTGTGCTTCTCTAGAAAATTCATATTCAGTGGCACACGCATCAGCACATACACCCATAGCATTTTGGTCATAAGCATCAACCAAGCCATCACGTTGCAATCCATCAATCAGGGTTCCTGGACCAAATTTAGTACCTGTTCTTGCGTATAAATAATGAGGGATTAAACTCATATTCTCCATACCGCCAGCAACTATAATTTCAGCATCACCCAATCTAATGGCTTGAACAGCCTGCATAACTGATTTCATACCAGAAGCACACACTTTATTTACAGTTGTACAAGGCACAGTGTCAGGAATTCCAGCACCTAAGGCTGCCTGCCTTGCTGGCGCTTGGCCATTACCTGCCTGAACTACATTTCCCATGAATACTTCATCAACCATGTCTGGTTTTAAATCAATTTTATCTAACGCACCTTTTATGGCAATCGAACCTAATTTAGTAGCTGGTACAGTTGATAATGCACCTAAAAAACTACCAATTGGCGTTCTTACTGCGGACACAATAACAACTTCTGAATTCATAATAAAAATTTAAAATTAGCTAAGGCGAAAATAATCATTTTTTAAGAGATAATATAAGTATTATTTGGATTATAGGATTCTGTATGACCCATGAATTTTTTCATTTGATTTATATGAGTTTTCAAATGAAAAAATTCATGTATTTTTGACAATATTATCTTCTTTACATGAAAGACTTCATAAACAAGCTATATAGGAATCATTCGTTGATATACAAGACATTATTATTTGTATGTACTACATTTTTAATAGTGTATTTGTTTCCAAAGAGTGGAAAATTTAAATATAGCTTTGAAAGGGGTAAACCATGGCAGTCTGAAAATTTGTATGCCCCTTTTAATTTTGCAATAAAGAAGGCAGATGATGAAATTGAAAAAGAAAGAAAATCAATTGAAAGTCAGACGCCATTGTATTTTGATGTAGATGATTCCGTAAAAGAAGATGTACTTAACGCCTATGATAGTGGATTTTCGGCAACGTTTACAGACTCTATTTCAAGCTCATTAAAAAGTACGTTGCAGCAAGCAGGGAAAGGTGTTTTAGAAAGTATTTATAATTATGGTATCCTAGTGGATAGTTATAATTTTGAAAATGATAGAATGGTTGAAATCCTGAGTGGCAATGTAAAAAAACAGAATACTGTTTATGCCAATTTAGTGAAACAGGATGATGTTAAAGCATTTATTGAAAAGAAGTTAAAAGCTGTAGGATGGAACGCATACAATGCTAAGTTTACATCGTTGTTTTTTGATGTTATAGAGCCAAATTTAACATATAACAAGTCGTTTACAGAAAAAGCCCTTCAAGATGAATTGAATAAGATATCATACGCTAGAGGTAGTGTTGAACGTGGTACATTAGTTATATCAAAAGGTGAAGTAGTTGAAGGTGATAAATTTCAAAAGTTAAAATCGCTACAATCAGAATACGAATCTCAAGTTTGGAATGAAGCCAATTACAATTGGATTCTATTTGCTTATACATTACTAGTCGCTTTAGCGCTTTTGATGCTCTTGTTGTTCCTTAGGAAATATAGAGTAAAAGTGTTCGAGAATAACACTAAGGTTACATTTATCTTCTTTAATATCTTGTTGATGGTATTTGTCACAACCTTGGTAGTAAATTACAATTCTGAATATTTATACGTGGTGCCTTTGTGTGTACTTCCGTTAGTTTTAAAAGCATTTTTTGATGCGCGTTTAGGCATGTTTACTCATGTAATTACGGTGCTTTTACTAGGCTCTATTGTACCTAATAGCTATGAGTATATGTTTTTACAGATACTAGCAGGGATAGTAACAATCTTAACAGTTTCTGAGCTCTATAAGCGTGCTAACTTATTTATTTCAGTTGGGCAAATCACACTCATTTACATTATCGCATATTTTGCATTTTTTGTAATTCATGAAGGTAGTATAGAAACCATAGATTGGAACACATTTTTGCTATTCATTTTATGCGGACTTGCCACACTATTTGTGCAACCGCTCATTTATGCTTATGAAAAAATGTTTGGTTTAGTTTCAGATGTATCACTTTTGGAATTATCAGATACCAATACAAAACTTTTAAAAGAACTCTCCAATGTATCACCAGGAACTTTTCATCATTCATTAAACGTTGCTAATCTAGCTGAAGCTTCAGCAAACGAAATTGGGGCTAATGCTATGTTGGTTAGGGTAGGAGCCCTGTATCATGATATTGGAAAAATGGCAATGCCTAATTATTTTACAGAGAATCAATCCACTGGCATTAATCCGCATAATGAGCTGTCCTCTAAAGAAAGCGCAAGAATTATAATAGACCACGTAATAAATGGTATTGAAATAGCAAAGAAAAATAATTTACCGGATAGGGTAATTGATTTTATTAGAACCCATCATGG
The DNA here is from genome assembly GCA_947502975.1 of uncultured Flavobacteriaceae bacterium. GTDB lineage: Bacteria > Bacteroidota > Bacteroidia > Flavobacteriales > Flavobacteriaceae > Jejuia. Next base: position 520,251 of record CANNBV010000003.1, on the reverse strand, counting down.
TACAAGCGTTGTATATTATTTTTATAGAAAAGCTAAAGAGGTAGATGAAGATATTAACCCAGATTTATTTAGATACCCTGGACCAAAACCTTTCAGTAAAGAAACAGCTATTTTGATGATGTGTGATAGTGTAGAAGCAGCTTCTAAAAGTTTAAAAGATCCAACATCTACAAAAATTGATGCTTTTGTTGAAAATATTATAAATAAGCAGATAGATGAGGAACAATTTTTAAATGCTAATATCACATTTAAAGAAATTCAAACCATTAAAAAAGTGCTAAAACACAAGCTTGCAAATATTTACCATTTAAGGATAGAATATCCCGAATAATTTTTTCAAAAATTAAATAAAATAGTTGCGTTCTTATAATGTTTAAATTACATTTGCATCCGCAATTTAGATTGCACAAGTTCTTTAAGGAATTAGGAGAGGTGCCAGAGTGGTAATGGAGCAGATTGCTAATCTGTCAACGCGCAAGTGTTGCCCGGGTTCGAATCCCGGTCTCTCCGCAAAATTTAGATAACCAAATCGGGGTGTAGCGTAGCCCGGTTATCGCGCCGCGTTTGGGACGCGGAGGTCGCAGGTTCGAATCCTGCCACCCCGACCAATAGAATCCGATCACATTTGTGTTCGGATTTTTTGTTTTATAACGATCACTTATTATAAGACAGGTATTCGTCTTAGTCAATTATATATTGTACGATACTATCAATCTCTTCAAGTATTCGTCCAATTTTTTAGTTTTATTTTTTAATTGATTTTTTATGCTATAAATTGTGATAAGAAGATAATTTATAGCGTAAAAAATAATAGAATGAAGAAACTTAAATTCTTATTTGGAGTAATGCTTTTTTTGAATTCATTTCATATACAAAGTCAAGGTTTTGAAAATTTTATTACTGTTGATGGTAATCAATTATTTGATGGCAACAAAGCCTTTAGATTCCTCTCGTATAACGTTCCAACTATGAATTACGTTGAAGACAATATGGATTTTGAAGAAACAAACCCATACGGACTTCCCTCTGAGTTTGAACTTCGAGATTTATTTGAAACCTTAAATCGAGTTGGTAGTAATGTAGCTAGAACATATACTATACCGGTTAGGAATAAAAAATTCCCAAGTAAATCGATAACCTATGTAGAAGGACCTGGAACATTTAATGAAGAAGCTTTTAAGGTCATGGATACTATGCTTGCCTTGGCCTCAGAATATAAAGTTAGAGTTATTATCCCTTTAGTAAATAACTGGGAATGGATGGGAGGTAGACCAAATTACGCAGATTTTAGAAATAAAAATAAAAATGAGTTTTGGACAGACAGACAACTTATAAAAGATTTTAAAAAAACCATTAAATATGTATTAAATAGAACAAACACAGTTACAGGTGTAAAATATAAAGATGATAAAACAATTTTGGCTTGGGAGTCTGGAAACGAATTAGAAAACCCTCCAGAATGGGGAATAGAAATAGCTAGATACGTTAAAAGTATTGATAAGAACCACTTATTTATGGATGGGTTTTTTGCTATACATACAGATGGTATTGGTCCTAAAAATGTTTTTGTACAACAGTATTCCATTGATGAACCAGCGATAGACATTATAAGTACTCATCATTATGAGCCAACTTCAGCAATAATGATTTCTAATTTAAAGAAAACGGTTAATCTTGTTGATGGAAAGAAGCCTTTAATTTTAGGTGAATTTGGTTTTATTAGCGTGTCAGGAATTGAAAGTGTTCTTAATTATCTTATGGATGAGCCTGCTATTTCAGGAGGGCTTATTTGGAGTTTACGTCGCCATGATAAAGATGGTGGGTTTTATTACCATACAGAACCATTTGCAAATGTGTTGTATAGGGCATATCATTGGCCAGGATTTGATGATGGAGAAATATATGGAGAGCGAGAGACAATGAAGCTGTACCGAAAAAAGTCTTTTGAAATACGAAACTTAGAGACCCCAGAAATTACAGTACCTAATCCTCCAATAGTTTTAGATTTTAATGAAACACCAAAATTTAGTTGGCAAGGTGCTGCTGGTGCTAGCGGTTATGATATTGAAAGAAGTGAGTCTCCTGATGGACCATGGGAAATAATAGAGCATAATATTGATGATGTTGACACTCCAGGATTTGATTTATATAGTGATGAAGATGCAGAAATTGGAGCAACATATTACTACAGAATTAGAGCATTAAATAAAGCTGGTAAATCTGATCCATCTAATATTGTTGGACCTGTAAAGGTGAACTTTTTAACACGAGTTGATTATTCAAGGCATTTAATGAAGCTTGAAACATATAAAAATTTGGAGATAGAAACGGGAGATTGTAGATCTTTTAAAGAAGCTTTCTCAAGGATTCATGGTAAAAAAAATGCAGAAGGTGTCTACTTTGTACCCAAAAGTTTCAAGGAAATTAGGCTATTTAGTTACGAATCATCAAAAAAGCCAAATATTAAGTTTTATGCTTCTCAGGATGGATTGAATTATGAGCAAGTTAATTACTCATTTGATGAATACAAATCCAATGAAAAAAATTATGATTATTTAATTCCTCGCAAGTATACCATCAATCAATCAACCATAAATTCAAATCAAGAGATAAAATACATCAAATTTAAATCTACTGATAAAATTGATATCGTTAGAGTAGAATTAGAATATCAATAGTAATAAACCCAATAACTATACAAATTAAGATGAAAAAATTAATATTAGTATCTATCATTTTGTTAGGTCTTTACTCATGTAAATCGGCTAAAAATGTAGTTTCCAAAGAAGATATTTCAGAATTTAAAGCTTTAGCACAACCGGATTTAATAACTATCAAAGATGGTAAGTTTTATAAAGGTGAAAGTCCATACTATTATGTTGGAACCAATTATTGGTATGGCCCGCTTTTAGCTTCTCAAGGAGAAGAAGGGAAATTGCGCTTAAACAAGGAATTAGATTTTATGTTAGCTCATGGCATTGACAATTTGAGAGTTTTAATTGGTGCAGATGGAGGAAAAAATGATTACACTGTTAAGCCAGCTTTACAATATAAATTGGGAAAATATGATGATAAATTACTTGAAGGTCTCGATTATTTTATGGCAGCGCTTCGCAAGCGAAATATGTACGCCGTATTATATTTTACCAATAATTGGGAATGGAGTGGAGGTATGTCTCAATATCTTGAATGGAATGGTTATGGAAAAGTGCCTATTCCTAACTTACAAAAATATACTTGGAAGCAATATTTTGATTATTTCCCGCAATTTCATAGTTGCAAGCCTTGCATGGAGCAATTAGAAGATCATGTGAGATTTATTATGGGAAGAACTAACCGCTATACTAATAAAAAGTACACAACTGATAATACAGTTATGTCTTGGCAAGTTGGTAACGAACCTAGAATAGCTAATGAAGCTCACGAAAAACCTTTTACAGAATGGCTTAATAGAGTAGTTGATTTAATTGAAGAATTAGACCCTGTGCACTTAATATCAACAGGAGCGGAGGGAGAAGTTGCTTTTTTAGACGATATTGATTCTTATAAGCGTATACATAAAAATTCCAACATAGATTATTTAACAGCGCATGTTTGGGTAAAAAACTGGAGTTTATATAAAGAAGGTGAACCAGGTAAAGGCATTGAAGATGCTAAAATAAAAGCCAAAGCATATGTGCAAAAACATATAAATGTGGCTAAAGAAAAAGGAGTGCCGCTTGTGTTTTCAGAATTTGGTTTGCCTAGACAAGGAGAAAGTTTATCAGTAAATTCTAGCGTAAAAAATAGAGATAACTATTATCAAATGATATTCTCAATGTTAGAAGATAATTACGAAAATGGGGGTGCTTTAAATGGTCTTAATTTTTGGGGATTTAGTGGCTTTGCTCAGCCAAAAAATAGAAACTCAGAAGGGAAATGGGAAAAAGGTGATGATTTAACTAGTGACCCGCCGCAGGAACCTCAAGGATTAAACTCTGTGTTTGCATCAGATACTTCCACTATGAATCTCATAAAATCGACTAATAAGAAACTTGGTAATTTAAACGAATAAAACGTAATCTCTTATTTGGTTATGAAAATAGAATTAAGACAATCTTTAATTATTTTTTTAGTCCTTATTTTAACATCAGTATCTGCTCAAAATAGTATGGATAGGATTGTTGTAAAAGGGAATAGTTTTGTAAATCAGAAAGGAGAAACCGTTGTTTTTAGGGGTGTTAGTTCTAGTGATCCTGATAAACTAAAAAGTGATGGTTTATGGAAGAAAAAATATTTTAAAGAGTTAAAGGATTGGGGTGTTAATTTAGTACGTTTTCCCGTTCATCCAAAGCGAATGCGTAATAGAGGTATTAAGGCTTACTTAAAATTATTAGATCAAGGTGTAAAATGGGCTGAGGAATTTAATATCTATGTGGTTATAGATTGGCATAGTATAGGAAATATAGAGACTGAAAAATATTTACGTGATGTTTACGCTACAGATAAAGCGGAAACTTTTAATTTTTGGAAAGTTATAGCTCAGCGCTACGGAAAAAATACAACTGTAGCTTTTTATGAAATTTTTAATGAGCCCACTATGTATAACGGGAAATTTGGAACTCTTGTTTGGGAAGATTGGAAATCGTTTAATAAGAAAGTTATTGATATTATAAGAGCAAATTGGGGTGAAGGTGTTCCTTTAGTAGCCGGGTTTAATTGGGCTTACGATTTAACACCAGTAAAAAACAGCCCGTTAGATGTTGAAGGTATTGGTTATGTGAGTCATCCTTATCCGCAAAAAAGAGAAAAACCATGGGAAGAAAAATGGACTGCAGATTGGGGATTTGTTAAAGATAAATACCCTTTAATACTCACAGAAATGGGGTTTTGTATATCGAATGATCCTGGCGCACACGAGCCCGTAATTAATGATGATTTAACATACGGTAAGATTATAACAGACTATTGTGATACTAGAGAAATATCGTATCTAGTTTGGGTTTTTGATAAAGACTGGGGTCCAAATATGTATCTAGATAAAAAGTTTACACCTTCTTTACAAGGGAAGTTCTTTAAAAAGAAATTCAGAAGTTATACTTCAAAAGAATAATACTTTTTAATTTGGTAACTCGTATAGATTTGGTAGTTCATTTTGAAGTAAAACATCTATTTTGCTTGAAAATGTAATAAAATCGTTTGTGTTGGAGTTGCTTGGTGCTGGAACACAATACGAGTCTTGAATATTAGACCAAAACATCATATAACTGAGTTTTACATTGTTTTCTGTAATGGAATTATATAAATCTTGAGTATAAAAATTAGGCAAAGGTTCATTAACACCCGGAGTAACAAAAAAACAAGATTCTGTTAAGGCAGCTATTTTTACTTTTTCTTTAGCAAGATTTGAAATGATCTGTAGTTTGTTATTTACTAGGTCTAATCCCATTATGCCATTATTAAAATCACCATAATTATCCATGCCAAGAACATCTACATAATTATCACCTGGGTAGCGTTCAAGGTATTCAGCTTCTGAGTTAAAGTTTCTATCTGAAGCATAAGCAAATAGCATATTATTTACACCTTTGGTATCTTTTAAATAACTTACAGTAAAACGCCATAAATCTATAAACTGCTCTGGCGTACAATAGGCTTTTCCCCACCAAAACCAATCACCATCAAATTCATGAAATGGTCTGAATATGATAGGTATTAGCTTTCCATCATTACCAACTAAGCTACTTGCTACTGTTGCTATTTTATCTAGCTTCAATTTATAATAATCATGGTTCTCTCCGCCAGGTAAAATACTTATAAAGGCATTGTTCTTTTGAAAATCTGTCATACTATCAGTATAGAAATACTCACCTTCATAAGGTTCTCGCATATGCCATAAAAAAGTATTTACCATACCTTTACTATATGCTTCTATAGCATCTGCTTTAATGGATTGTTCTTGATTGTAAAACCAATTTGATGTGGTTTCGTCATTTTTATCGTCCGTCATAAACATGAAATCTGAACCTAACAAACCAGGATCATGACCCGTTGTTTTCTTCATATCAGAAGCTCCTGATTCATTATTAAAAAAAGAGCTAAATGCATCTTGTTGGCCAATAATAAAACTGGTTCTTGCTACTTTGTTTAAGTTGTAAAATAAGGCTATAGTTTCTGGAGTTGCATTCGAATTAACTACATAAAACTTAGCTTCAGAAGGAGACAACAGAAATTCTTCGGCTTCGTTGGTGATATTAAGAGAGGCTGAGTTTGTAGTTCCAATTTCAACATTCGTATTATCTGTACTTTTTAGAGTGATCTTTACTGATTCGATTTCCTCTGATTCTATATCATCAATAATATTTATTGGAATGTTTGCACGTGTTGTATTAGCCAAAATAGTAATGGTTTCAGGTATTTCCTCATAATCTACACCGTTTTCAGCATTACCATCAATATCAAAGTTAATAATGAGGTCATTATCTATAGCTTCTGATAGTCTAATGGTAAAACCACCATGGTTTTCTGGTTCTGATGCTGAACTTGAATTTGCTAGAATAGTGATTATAGGTTTTTCAATAACAATTTCTTCTTCAGTTGTATCTTTAGAACATCCTGAAAAGATAATTATCATTAGTAGAGCAATATGTTTTAATACTTTTTTCATTTAAAATTGCATCAATATACAAGCTCGAGAAGTGTGGTATGGTGCTTTCCACATACTAACTTTATCCTCTTCAAGATAAGGTTTTCCTTCGTGATTTACTCTAAAATGCCATTCGCCATAAACTGAATCAATGAGATGTGCCTTTGTAAACTCCCAAATTTTTATAGAAGTTTCAATGTATTTTGAATCTTTAGTTAATTGATATACATATTTTAAACCAACCAAAGCTTCCATTTGAGGCCACCAATGTCTATCTGTATCAACCTCATTAGTATCTAATTTTTTTTCATTAATTACAGCACCCTCATTATCAATACCATCGTTTAAAAAAACCTCAGCTACCTGAATAGCTGTGTTTTCGGTTTCTTTTATCAAATCTTTATCTCCAACCGCCTTTGCCGCTTCAATAACTAACCAAGCAGTTTCAATATCATGTCCGTAGGAAATTATATTGCTTTGCAAATTCCAGTCGTTGTTAAAAAACAAATCATAATTATACTTTTTATTTAGAAACTTATTTTGAATCAACTTTACAAGATTTTTTAATGCCTGTCGTAACGCTTCAGAATCATAGATCTTCAATAAGTTTGTGTAAGCTTCAAGAATATGCAAATGTGTATTCATCGTTTTCGACGCATTCATGTCTTTTTCGCTTAAGCGCATATCTTGAATAGTTGACCAATCTTCATTAAAAGCTTCTATGTAACCATTTTTGATGTTGTCTCTTGCATAAGTTTCAATGAGGTTGAATAGTTCAATAGCCCATGTTTTTGCTTCTTTGTCTTTTGTTAAAATATAGTATTCTGATAAGGCATAAATGGCAAATGATTGTGCATATACTTGTTTTCGCTTGTTTATAGGATTACCTCTAAAGTCTAGTTCCCAAAACACCCCGCCATGTTTACTGTCTTTAAAATAGAGTTTTATATATTGATATGAACGATCACAAATGCTTTTATATTTCTTCGATGTACTTAAATAATTTGATGCTGCTGAAAACGACCAAAGAATTCGGGTGTTTAAAATAATACCTTTTGAAGCATTTGGTATCACTTCATTTCTACTATTGATTTTACCAATGAAGCCACTAAAAGTTTCATCTAAAGTATTTTTAGACCAATAGCTTAAAATACTCTCTAGTTCTTGATGTAATTCTATTTTTAGTTTTTCATAGGATGGTTTCATTAATACAACCCTTTGTTTTTTTCTACTAAATCAATAATGTTTTTTACAGAACCCGATGATGTATAGGTGTCTTCTGGTGTATTTATGCAATAATCAACCAATTTATCTATTGTAGATGTTGCTACATGCATTCTTGTATCTGATGATGCGTAATAAATAAAAACAGTACCGTCATCGTCTTGAATCCATCCGTTAGAAAACAATACGTTTGAAACATCTCCAACACGTTCTTCTTCTTTAGGCGCCATAAAATGACCTGCTGGTTGATGTATAACTTTTGATATGTCATTTAAATCAGTCATAAACATGTACAATGTATATCTTAAACCTGCAGCAGTGTTCCGTACACCATGTGCTAAATGCAACCAGCCATGTTCAGTTTTTATAGGAGAAGGTCCAAGTCCATTTTTAAGTTCATAAATAGTATGATAGATTTTGTTGTTTATTATTATTTCATCCTTGACAACAGGGTTTTCCATATTATCTATAAAACCTAAGCCTATACCACCACCATTACCTACCGTTATGAACCCTTGCTGTGGGCGTGTATAAATGGCATATTTTCCATTCACAAATTCTGGATGAATAACAACATTTCGTTGTTGGTTTGAATCAGAAATTAAGTTTGGCAATCGTTCCCAATCGATTAAGTTTTTGGTTCTAATAATTCCAGCATTAGCCAGAGCTGAGCTTGTATCATGGTCTGGGGCATCAGGATCTTTGCGTTCTGAACAAAATATGCCATAAATCCATCCATCTTCGTGTTTTACTAGACGCATATCGTATACATTAGTCTCGTCTTCTCCTTCTAATTTAGGAATAACACATGGTTTATCCCAAAACTTAAAATTATCTATACCGTTTTCACTTTCTGCAATTGCAAAAAAAGATTTCCTGTCATTTCCTTCAACACGAGCGCACAGAACATATTTATCATTCCATTTAACGGCTCCAGAATTCATAACCGCATTAAAACCAATACGTTCTAAACCATGAGGATTAGTGATAGGGTTTAAATCATATCTCCAGTGAATTGGGATATGATTTTCTGTTAGAATTGGGTTCTTATATCTAGAATAAATGCCATTTGAAATGTCGTAAGGTTCATTAGCTTTAGACAGTAATTTATTATGACTTCTAATGACTTTATCTAAATGATATGGCTTTAGTTTTACTTCTTTATTCATTTTAATCTAATTGTTCGTTTAACTTATTCCACCAAAATCTCTTAAGCAAATAACTACAAATGATGATGATTGCTATTGAAATTATTATAGGTGTGCCTTGTCTAAATACAATATACATTGGTAATATAACTAGTGCAGTTTGTGCAATAATACCAACCGATACATTAAACATGTCCAAGCCAAAATCCTTATTCTTTTTAATACTTGGATTTTCTGCGACTACCTTGTTATGTATGGGTTTCCAAAAGCCCCAAGGTCTTACGTTTTTATAGAATGATTTTAAAACATCTTCATCAGTAGCAGGGGCAGAGTAGGTGCCTATAATAGAACCTATTAATGATGCTATTAGCAGAATTGGGAATAAATACAAGCCTAATACATTTGGAAACAACTCAGGTACTATTGCTGCTGCTAACATTCCAGATACCATACCCCAAAAGAACCCTTCTCCATTAAAACGCCACCAGTGCCATTTTAGAATATTTGCTGATACATAACTGCCATATAATACAGAAACAATCCATTGCAATACAGAATTCACATCTTTAGCAAAAAGACCTAGAATAATACTTACTACTACAACTAGAATACCTGTTGCGTAATTCATATTTTTTATTTGTTTGGCTGAAGCATTAGGATTTTTGTACTTTAAATATATATCGTTCACCAAATAAGCCTGTGCGGCATTTAGTGTGCCTGCAAAAGTGGACATGAACGCAGCGATTAACCCTGCTAATAGTAAACCTAAAAGCCCTACAGGTGCAAATTGTTTGATTGCTGTAGGCAATATCAATTCAAAATCAATATTACCTGCTGCATTCATTAAATCTAATTTTTCGTAATAAATTAATGCTAATGCAGCAAAACCTGCAATCATTAAATAGCGTATAGGCATTAAAACAACAGATACAAAACCACTCATTTTAGAAGCATCTGTTGCAGACTTTGTCGATAAAATTTTCTGCATATCATAATTTGGAGCAGGTCCAGCAACACTAACTAGTACGCCTTTAAAAACCATCATCATAAAGAATATGGTGAATAAACTAAAACCATCTTCTTTAATTTTATTATTTACTTCTGGTATAATTTCTGTCCAATTCATATTCAATTCCCATCCAAAAAATGGACTAGTCCAACCATCTGGCACATTTAAAGTGCTATTGCCAATAGCTATAAAGCCTAAATAACCAATAACTAATGCAGAGACAGTCATGATTGCAAATTGTACCACATCTGCCCAAACAATACCAGACATGCCTCCTAAGAGTGAATAGAAAACTGCAAATAATGTGAATACAATACCATAAAAATGAGGGATAAACTCTGGTGAAATAGAAAAAGGAATGTAGTTACTTACAATTTCCCAGGGAATAAAAATTTCAATGAATTTACCTAGTCCAATAAAGCCATAAGCTAAATAGCCCAAGCACAATATTAATGCAAAAACAACAACCACTAAGTGAGATAATTTTGCTCCTTTTTGAAAACCAAAACGTGTTCCAATCCATTCAGCACCAGTAGTTGCGTTTGATCTTCTAAGCCATTTAGACAAATAAACCATGAGGAATATTTGATTAAATACTGGCCATAGCCAAGGTATCCAAGCACTTTTAATACCATACACGAACATTAAAGTGACTAGCCAAATAGTTCCAGAAATATCAAACATTCCTGATGCGTTTGATAACCCCAGCATGTACCATGGTATAGAGTTACCTCCAAGAAGATAATCATCCTTACTTCTTTGTGCTTTTTTCCTAAGCACTAGGCCTATTACTATAACAGTAATAAGATATAAAGCGATGATTAGTATGTCTACAGTATTTAACATATGTCTTATTGTAAATTAATTCCCTAGATCTTGTATATCTTTTAGAAATAGAGTTTTAGGGTAATTAGCAAATTCTTTAAAATCAGTGGCATTGATATGATCTTTATGTGGGAGGTAAAAATGCCCTAAGTTGGCGTTTCTCCAAAACAATATCCATGCTATGCCAGATTCTTTTATGTTAGGGTATAATACTTCTGTGAACCAGTTTTTGGTTGGTATTTTCTCTAATCCAGTTTCAGAAAATGCAAATAATTTATTTTTAGTTTTAGCAATTTTTCTAACTAAGCTAATATCTTCCACAACAGATTTAATATAGCTTTCAGAATCTTTAAAATCGTATATATCAATTCCTAGAACATCAACATAATTATCTCCTGGATAATATTTCATGTAATCATCTTCTGGGCCTAATTTGTTAGGAGAGTAAACATATAGTAAGTTGTGTAATTTATGTTTATCTCGTAACAAGCGAACCGTTTTTCGCCATAATCGAATATAATCAATAGAATTGCAGTTAGGATCTCCCCACCAAAACCAATGCCCATTCATTTCATGAAAAGGTCTAAACAATATAGGAATAAGTTTTCCTTTATATTTCAATGTTTTAATAAAATTAGCTACGCGATTAATCCATGATTGGTATTTTAATTTAATAGTTTCATTAGTAAAAATAGCATTAACAGAAGGTGTTGCATCCCAAGAATCACTATCGGTAACGAGGTTGTCAGCATGCCAGCTCAATGTAATTATGCCTCCATTTGCATATGCATTTATTATCTCATTTCGCATAGCATCAAAAGGTATATTATCTATATTGTTAAGGGATTCTATCTCTATTTTGCTTATATCATAGCCATATACAGCGGGATTATCTCCTACTAGTTCGAAAACATCACTTTGTATTTCGTTTAAGGGATCTAAACTATTCCATCCAATACCATAAGACATAGCATCTTGATGCCCTATCGCAAAGCCTTCTTTAGCGATGTAAGTAAGTTTTTTATGTAGCTTTTTTGTATTCCTGCTTAATTTATGATCAACAAGGATAGGCTTTTTATAATCATTGTTATAGATAGATTTACATGAAAAAAAAATCAATAAAAAACAACCGATAATACTCTTAAATATTGCGTTTTTCAATTTCATATAAAAAAAATGATATTTTTGTATAGTTAGAAGTGCGAAATAATACAAGTTGTGAAACTTGTAATATCGTAGATGCAAACCTAATTTCATATTGTACATTTTACTAATATTATTTTATCAAAACAACAAACTATTAATGCAAAATATATGAATTTATTAAAAAATATCCATAGAGAAATCACGCCGTTATCACCTGAAGATAGTTTTTTGGTATTTGATAGAGTTAAGTCTGATTTTGATTTCCCTATACATTTTCATCCAGAATATGAGTTGAATTTTATCGGTAATGGAAAAGATGTGAAAAGAATAGTAGGTGATAGTATTGAAAGTATAGATGATGTAGAGCTTGTCCTTGTTGGGCCTAATTTGCATCATGGGTGGCAAATGCATAAATGTAAGAGCGAGGCTATTCACGAAGTTACTTTGCAATTTCATGAAGACTTATTTGATAAGAATATTTTAAATAGAAAAATCATGAAAGCTATAAAGGATATGTTTGATAGATCTATTCATGGTATTTTGTTTTCAAAAAAAACAGCTTCAGAAACACATAAGCGTATTTCTCAGCTTTCAAAATTAGATAGTATGGATTACTTTTTGGAGTTTATATCTATATTGCATGATTTAGCAAACTCTAGAAATCAAAGGCTTTTGTCTACATATACGGTAAGCCGTGATAGTTTTGAAAATAGTGATAAAATAAAAACTGTCTATGAGTTTGTTCAAGAGAACTATGATAAAAAATTAATGCTTAACGACGCTGCAGAATTAGTAAATATGAGTCCAGTGTCTTTTAATAGATTTATAAAAAAGAGAACAGGAAAAACTTTTGTTGACTATGTTAATGATGTTCGAATAGGTTTTGCAGCAATTAAACTAATTGAAAATGATGCTAGTATTTCTGAAGTTGCATTTAATTGTGGGTTTAATAATATTGCAAATTTTAATAGGGTTTTTAAAAAGCTAAAAAACTCTACTCCTAGTCAATACAAGAAAGAATTTTCGGGTATTAAAAGAATTCTATAAGTGTAAACATATTTATATTACCATTATTTAGATACTAATTTGTCAATTCTACAAACAAATTTCATCACTAATAAAATCTTGTAGTTAAGAAATATTTGTGCGCAATTGTTGTGTAAATATTAAATATTCTTTAATAAATTAAATAATCTTATTGGATTTTGACAAAATAATATTAACGACAAGGAGGCTTTTGTTATAATTTTGGATATTCATAATAATCATACCTAATATTTATCAATCAAGTAATTATTAAGATTTATTATTATGGATCAAATAATTACCAACTAATACAAACTAAACATGCAAAAATTTATGAAGAAAAACATTCTTTGTAAGCCGAAACGATTAAGTTATTTAATTATTTTCTTTTTGGTCAGTCAAATTTGTTTTGCTCAAAGTACAGTAAGTGGAATTGTATCAGATTCCAATAACTTTCCTCTTCCAGGAGTAAATGTACTTGTGAAAGGTACAAGCAACGGTGTAGTAACAGATTTTGATGGCAGATATAGTATTTCAGTTACTGATTCTGCTACACTTGTTTTTAGCTACATAGGCTTTAAAAATCAAGAAATTGCTATTAATGGGCGTCAAGTTATTAGCATCACTATGGAAGAAGATATTTCAGCTTTAGCTGAAGTTGTGGTGATTGGGTATGGCTCACAACTAAAAGAGGATATATCTGGTGCTGTAGCCTCAGTAGAAGTAAAAGATTTAGAAACCACACCACAGGTAAGTATAGATCAAATGCTACAAGGTAGGGCGTCAGGTGTTAGTGTTACCACCAACTCAGGACAGCCAGGTGCGGCAGTTTCAGTGAGAATTAGGGGGGTTAATTCTATATCTGGTTCTAGTGAGCCTCTGTATATTATAGATGGCGTACCAGTATCTGGTGCTGCTAGTGATGGAGGTTCTAGTCCATTAAACACTATCAATCAAAATGATATTGAAGACATTAATATTCTTAAAGATGCTTCTGCAACTGCTATTTATGGATCTAGAGGTTCTAATGGTGTTGTAATCATTACCACAAAACGTGGAAAAAAAGGAAAAGGTACTGTAAAATATAGTTCTTTTGTTGCTATTCAGCAACCTGTTAACATTATTGAAACAATGGATTTGCCTCAATATGCACGTTTACAGAATTCAATCAACGAAATTTACGGTATAGCGCCTATAGTAGAATACACATTTCCCGATTTATTAGGACCCGGTACTAACTGGCAAAAAGAAATTTTTGATAATGCACCTATGGAAAGCCATCAAGTATCATTTCAAGGTGGGAATGAAGGAATTAGTTATTTTGTTTCAGGAAGCTATTTAGAGCAAGAAGGAACTGTAATTGCTTCTGGTTTTAATCGTACTACAGTTAGGGCTAATATTGACGCTAAGATAAGTAATAAAATTAGGGCTGGTATTAATTTAACGGCAAGTAGAGTTAATGAAAAAATAGTTTTTAATGGCAGTAGTAGTGGTATTATTGGTTTGTCTCTTTTAAATAGTCCTGCAATTGCTGTTTTTAATCCTGATGGTAGTTTTGCTGGGCCAAATGCAGATGATGATTTTAGATTAGCAAACCCTATAGCAGATGCTTTAAGTATAAAAAACAATAATAGGAAAAACAGAATTTTAGGTAATATCTATGCTGAGTTTCAAATTGCAAAAAACCTAACATATAGAACAGAATTTGGTGGTGATTTTGGAGGAAATATTCAAAATAGATTTACACCTAATTATACTTATGGCGAAATAGAAAATGAAAATAATTCACTTACAGTTGTTAATGAATATACAGATTTTTGGATTATTAAAAACTTCTTGACGTATAATAATACTTTTAACAATAAGCATGATTTAACGGTAATGGTTGGTGCAGAGGCGCAGGAAGCTAAATACAATAGAATAAGTGCTACTGATGGTAATTTTGTAGGTAATGATTTTCCTGTTTTAGGAACAGGAAATGCCACAGATAACTTGGCGCCAGAAATAAAGCAAACAAGTGCATTAGAATCTTATTTTAGTAGAGCAATTTATTCTTTTGATAATAAATACAGCCTTACTGCATCTATTAGAGCTGATGGCTCATCAAGATTTTCTAATGGAAACAAATGGGGGTATTTTCCATCACTTTCTGGAGCTTGGAAAATATCAAAGGAATCTTTTATGAGTAATTTTGATGCCATTCAAAATATAAAATTATATGGCGGCTATGGGGTGGTTGGTAATCAAGACATTCAGAACTATGCTTTTTTATCTAGGTTGACTCCTGTAAACACAGGCTTTGGCACTGGCTTTTTAACGGATAATTTTCCAAATTCAGACTTAACTTGGGAGTCTTCTACTCAAACTAATATTGGGTTAGATTTTTCTTTGTTCGATAATAGATTGAGAGCCTCAGTAGAAGTATATAATAAAGTGTCTAAAGACTTTTTATTGCAATTTGCGCCGTCAAGCCTTGTTACAGGTGGAGGTAATAATATTCCTGGCTCTATTCAACCTCCTTGGGTGAATTTGGGAGAAATGGTAAATAAAGGTATAGATTTAACGCTTAGTTATAGTACAGATTCTAATAAAGATTTTTCTTGGAATTCATCACTTACACTTCAGCATTACAAAAATGAGGTCAAAGACTTAGATAATGTTACTCAAATTAATGGGCAAATGACGGTGAATTATGATGGAAGTCAAAATGTTACTATTACTAGAACAGGAGATCCAATAGGTCTATTCTATGGTCTAGAGGTCGAAGGAATTTTCAGATCATTAGATGATATTAATGGGGCACCAATACAATTTGGAAGACCTTTTCAAGATGCACTTTTTGCAACAACTTGGTTGGGAGATATTAAATTTAAGGATCAAAATGGAGATGGTGTAGTAGATGATAATGATAGAGTAGTAATTGGAAACCCTCATCCAGACTTTACGTTTGGTTTTCAAAATTCATTTAAATACAAGAATTTCGATTTATCTGTATTCCTTCAGGGGTCTTATGGCAACGACGTGTTTAACGGTGTAAATAGATTATTAACAGCAGGGAATAGAACTTTTACTAATCAATTACCATCTGTTTTAGATTTTTGGTCTGTTGACAATCCTGATGCATCATCACCAAGATTAGCAAGAAACGATACTAGAAATATTGAAATATCTGATAGATATGTTGAAGATGGTTCTTATATGAGAATTCAAAATGTAACACTTGGTTATAATTTAGATTCCAAGCTTATAGATAAAATAGGTTTAAGTCTTTTAAGAGTGTATGGTAGTATACAAAACTTATATACATTTACTAATTATTCAGGTTACGACCCAGAAATAGGATCTTTTAATCAGAATCCTCTTTTAAAAGGTATAGATGCTGGTAGATATCCATCTCCTAGAACATTCACCTTTGGAGTTAATGTAGAATTTTAATAAAATTAAAGTAGAAAAATGAAAAACTTATTAAACATAAAATTCATATTAGCATCACTAAGCTTAACACTTGTTTTAGTATCTTGTAGTGAAGATTTTTTAGAACTTAATCCTGAAGATTCATTCAGTGATGCTACTTTTTTCCAAACAGATGATCAAGTTACAGCGTCAACAAATGCATTGTATTCTGTGCCTTGGTTTGATTTTAATTCTAGTACTATATGGGTTATAGGAGAATTAAGCTCAGGAAATGGAAGAACTTGGGATCCAAGAAATGCAGATTTTACAAACTTTGCAGTTAACGGAAACAATGCCCAGATTATAAGAACTTGGGAGTCATTATATGCTGTAGTAGCACAATCTAATTCAGTAATTAATGCGTTATCTAAAGTGTCATCACCTGATGTTTCAACAGATGTAGTAAATAATGCGTTAGGAGAAGCACGCTTTATTCGTGCCACAGCATATTTTTATTTAGTTAGAATTTTTGGATCTGTGCCAATCATAGAAGATAATACAGCTGTAGTTCTAGAGCCAGTAATTCCTAGGCATTTAGTTTCAGATATTTATAAATTTATAGAGTTAGATTTACAGTTTGCAATAGAAAACTGTTACGATAGAACTCAAAGAAGTTCTGTAACTTTAGGAAGAGTATCTAGTGGTACTGCTAAAGCAATGCTTTCAAAAATATATTTGTATTTAGAAGATTATACTAGATCGTACCAACTAGCTAACGAGGTTATAGAATCTGGTGAATTTAAGCTTTTTGGTGGTGATGGATCAGATGGTGATCCTTCAGGAAGTTATTTTGATTTGTTTAAACCAGAAAACGATAATAATCCTGAATCTATTTTTGCATTGCAATGGACAGCTTCTGCTCGATATGGTGAAGGTAACGGAATACAATCACTGTTTGCGCCCTCTGGATTTACTGGAGGTGGAGATGGTTTTTCTGCAATTGGACCTTCTCCAGATTTATTAGATGCCTACGAAAATGGGGATTCACGTTTTTATGCAACCATTATGGCAAGAGGAGCTGTATACCCAGATTTAAATGGAGGCTACACCGTACCAGATGGGATTGATTTTCAAGGTACAAGACATGGTCTCAAGAAATATGTAGTGGGGTCAGCGGATGCTACTGCTAGAGATAGTGGGAACAATACAACGACATCAAATAACACCTATATCTTAAGATATGGCGAATTATTATTAATTCATGCAGAAGCAGCATTAAATGGCGGCGGACCATCTGCTCAAGGCGTTGCTTCATTTAACAAGATTAGACGAAGAGCGGGCTTAGATGAAATAGCAGCACCAACATTGGATGATATATTTCAGGAAAGGCGTATTGAGTTAGCTTTTGAATTTGAATTTTGGTATGATGTTGTGAGAAGAGGATCTAGTTTTGCAATTGATTTTTTAAGTAATACAGATAGAGGAACCTTTAATAGTGATACTGGAGAATTACAACCAGAACTTTTTCAAGCCACGGAAGACGATTTGTTATTTCCATATCCAACTATAGAGACTCAAAATAACCCTGCTTTATTAGAAGCACCAGTACCGTACAATTTTAATTAAAAAACTATGAAAAAAGAAATTAAATTAACCAGTAAGTATGTTAGCTTTTGCTTATTAGTTATTATCGCACTGTTTTTTTCATGTGAAAGTGAATTTAATGAAACAAGTGATAATTTTACTAGTGCACCACCGGTTGTGCTTAGTGTAAGTGAGGCTAAAGAAGATAAATCTGTTACTCAAGGTGTTTTAGATAACACCTATATCATAAGGGGTGAGAATTTAGCATCGTTAGTTGCAGTTTATTTTAATAATGTCAAAGCAAGTTTTAATCCTGCACTTTTAACAGATGGTATCGCTTTTGTGAAAATACCAGAAGAAGTGCCAGTTTTAGGACAAAGTAACAAAATGAAAGTAGAAAACTTATTTGGAACTACTGAATTTGACTTTTCACTTTTAACTGTAACAGATTTTACTGAGGCCACTGTAGGCGGGAAAAAAGTTGTAAACTTAATAGGTGGAGATTTTTCTGAAACTGCATTTGTAACTTTTGTAAGTGGCTCTGAGGCAAATGGAAATTTGGTAGAACGACCTGCTGAATTTACTATAGTGTCTCCTGGTGAAATTCAAGCTGAAGTTCCTTCAGGTGTTGAGCAAGCATTCATTTTTGTAGAAACCTCTAGAGGAGCTGTTGCACGGTCTGAATCTTACGGCTTTAGTTTTTCTATATATATTGATGGATTAAATGCTACTTGGCAAACATCGGAGTGGGGAGGTACACATGATTTAGCATCTAATGAGCAAGCGCTTGGTACGTCTTCAGTAAAAAGTATAAGAGAAGGTTGGTCTGGATTAACGTTTTTTACACTAGCAGGAGAAGAATTAGATTTTGATGATTTCACTTCTATTTCAGTATCAATTTATGGTACGGGAGCTCCTGGTGATAAATTTAGATTAGCACTTAATGATTTTGATGCTCAAGTTGAATTAGAGCTATTTCCAGGAGAATGGACAAAATATGTTGTTCCGTTATCAGATTTCTATCCTAATGGAGGAGCACCTGATCAAATTTTTAGAATAGATTTTCAAGAAGCTTCTAACACCGGTCTAGGACAATATGTTTTTTATATTGATGATTTTGGCCTTTTGTAATCAACTAAACACGACAATAAACTAAATAAAACACCACATAATGAATATAAATAAAACGTTATTTAGCTTCTTAATTATGATATTATTAGTTGTTATTTCATGTAATAACGACGACGATGTATTAAATCAGAAACTAAGTGAAAACCCACAAAATATAACAGAACTAATCCAAGGCAATTCTAACCTTTCAGTATTGGCGTCAGCTTTAGGACAAGTGAGTTTAGATGAAACGTTAAGGTCAACTACAACCTATTCTGTTTTTGCACCTAATAACGATGCTTTTAGCGGTGTAGACGTATCTGGATTAACGGATGAAGAGTTAACAAATGTTCTACTCAATCATGTGTTGAGTACTGTAACAGCAGATTTTACGGCAACAATGCAAACGGGGTATTTAACTACTTTAGCATCAGGACCTGGTGAAACAAACTTAAGCATATTTACTAATACAGCAGATGACATAATTCTTAACGGTGTTAGCACCTTAATGGATAATGCCAGTGATATTGGAGCAACAAATGGTTTGTTACATGTTGTAGATGGTGTTTTATTGCCTCCAACAGTTACAGATCATGTTTTAGCGAATCCAGAGTTTTCTTCACTAGCTGCAGCTTTAGCAAAAGCAGATTTAGCAGATGCATTAAGAGCTTCAGGAGAAGACGATTTGTTTACCGTCTTCGCACCAAATAATGCTGCTTTTGAAAAATTTATGATGGATGTTAATGGTGCATTTGGCTGGACATCTCTTGATGATATTCCTGCAGATATACTTACACAAGTATTATTGTATCATGTAGTTCCTGGTGCAAATGTTATATCTTCTGAAGTTAATGAAACCACACAAACCTCATTACAAGGTGAAAGTTTTTCTATCAATAATAATGGGGAAGTAGATGATGCTAGTTATACTAATGCTAATATTGTGCTAACCGATGTTCAAGGTATTAATGGTATTGTACATGTAGTTGATAAAGTATTGTTACCAGATACCGTATTTCAAGCTGTTCTTGGTGCAACTTTAGATATAGTTGAACGTTGCGATGATAGAGGGTTTACCTCATTTTTAGCCGCCGCAGAAAAAGCTGGTTTAACAGATGTATTGAAAACTACATCAGATTTAACAGCTTTCGTACCAAACGATGATGCTTTTATTGGCCTCTTTGCAACGATAAATAATTTTCAAAGTTTAGATGATTTCGATACTCCAGAAGAAATTCAAACTTTAGCTGATCTCCTAAATTATCATTTATATGCTGGTATTTTAATGGCTAGCGATTTAACAGATGGGGGAGTTATAACAACAATTTACGGAGATGACATTACTGCTGACTTAACAGGAGACGATCCTAGATTAAGACCTTCTTTTGCAGATGCTATTCCATCAGCTATAGTTAATGCTAATATTGGTGCTTCTAACGGCGTAATACACGAAATTAATAGAGTTTTAGTGCCAGATGCCTTATTAGGTGCTTTAGGTATAGATACTGGCGCAGGTGGTTTATGTCCTGTTGAAGATACGTCTTTGGTATTTTTCGATTGGGATGCAAATGGCCCTTGGTGGGGTAATGTGCAAGCAGAAAACATGGCATCATTAAGTATAGATGGTAGTTCTTATGGTAGAGCGAATTTCCAAACTGGTGGAACCGGATGGCAAGATTTATTTTGGAGAAATGGCGGCTCACTTAATGGTGCAGCAACTATTGGGTCTAACTTAGATGGTAATTCTCTTAAGTTTGATATTAATGTGATTGAACCAATTTCTCAAGGTAGATTTAGAATACGATTTAATGCCAGCTCTGGTGTTGATGCATTCTACGATTGGGCGCCTTGGAATGATACAGGGGAGCCGTTTACTACCGATGGTTGGGAAACTATAGAAATTCCGTTATCTGTTTTAGGACAGCCTGATTTTAGTATTGTAGATTCTGAATTTGGAATGGCATTCCAAGATGCAGATATATTATTAAATTTTGCAATAGATAATGTGCGTTTTGATAGCTCTGGTTGTGCTGGTCCAGAACCTGTAGCCGACCCTGAATTAGTATTTTTTGATTGGGATGCAAAAGGCCCTTGGTGGGGTAATGTGCAAGCGGAAAATCAAGCAGCTATAAGTTTAGATGGCACCTCTTATGGTAGAGCAAACTTCCAAACAGGTGGCACTGGTTGGCAGGATTTATTTTGGAGAAATGGCGGTTCTCTTAACGGTGCAGATGTTGTAGGAACTAATATAAATGATTACGCATTAAAATTTGATATTCACACTATAGAACCTTTAAGTGCTGGTAGATTTAGAATACGATTTAATGCAAGTTCAGGAGTAGATGCATTTTACGACTGGGCACCTTGGAACGATTCTGGTGAACCTTTTGATACAGAAGGTAAATGGGTTACAATTACTATTCCGTGCTCACTTTTGGGGCAGCCAGACTTTAGTATTGTAGATCAGGAATTTGGAATGGCATTTCAAGATGCAGATGTATTATTAAATTTTGCAATAGACAACGTAAGATTTGAAGAGTTATAGTGAGTTAGTTTTAGTTTATTTTAATCATTCATTATTATTCCCTACATATTTTATGTAGGGAATTTTTATCTAAAGAAAACTTTAATAATTGAAAATGAATCCGATAGCATCTATTTTTCGTATTTTAATTAAAACCCAAATCAATATGAAATCACTATTATCTTGCCTCTTCACTTTATTATACTTATCATCTTTTTCACAAACCCAATCCAAATATATAATTGTGGACCAATTTGGATATCGCCCAGATTCTGAAAAAATAGCAGTAATGCGAGATCCTTTAACTGGTTTTGATGCAGCTGAATCTTTTGCTCCAGGATTTAATTATGCTGTTGTTGATGTTTCTAACGGAACCCAAGTTCTTACTGGTAATGCTACACCATACAAATCGGGTGCGGAAGATTCTTCTTCAGGAGATCGGGCATGGTGGTTCGATTTTTCTGCCTTACAAACTCCTGGAACTTACTATATCCTAGACATCAATAAAAATTTAAAATCTTATGATTTTATAATTGCTGATAATGTATACGAAGAGCTTTTAAAACACGCAGTGCGTACATTTTATTACCAACGTGCAGGTTATGCTAAAGCGGCACAATATGCAGGTGCAAAATGGGCAGATGGTGCGAGCCATTTGGGTAATTTACAAGATACTCAATGTAGAAAATATGATGCGCCAAATAGTGTTTCTACAGAAAGAGATTTAAGTGGTGGCTGGTATGATGCTGGAGATTATAATAAGTACACACCATGGACTTCTAACTATATTGTAGATATGATAAGAGCCTACAAGGCAAACCCTGACGCCTTTGGAGATGATTATAATTTGCCTTATTCTGGTAATTCAATTCCAGATTTAGTTGATGAAATAAAATGGGGATTAGATTTCCTTTTAAAACTTCAAGAATCTGATGGGTCTTTAATTAGTGTGGTTAGCCTATCACATGCTTCACCACCTTCATCTGCAACTGGACCTAGTTTATATGGTGGTGTAAACACAACTTCTGCATTAGCAGCAGCATCTGCCTATGCCTTTGGTGCTAAGTTGTATTCTGAATTAGGAGATGCTTCTTATAGTAATACACTTTTGCAAAGTGCCATTAGTGCTTGGAATTGGGCAGTTGCCAACCCTAGTGTTATTTGGGAGAATAATGTGTCTGGGACATCTTCTGAAGGGATAGGTGCAGGGCAACAAGAAACCAATGAATACGGGCGTTTGGCATATAAAATTCGTGCAGCAGTATATTTGTTTGATGCTACTGGAAATAATGATTACAAAACTTTTGTAGACAATAATTACAGTGAATTAACAATGATAAAATCTAATTTTGTGTTTCCTTTTGAAGAGGAAAATCAAGAGGCTTTATTGTATTATGCATCTTTAACAAATGCTACAACTTCCGTAGCTTCAAACATTAATAGTGTTTATAATCTAAGTATGAATTCTACCGATAACTTTACCGCGTTCAATAATGAAGTAGATCCATATTTAGCTCATTTAAAAGACTATGTATGGGGAAGTAATAACACCAAATCTAGAAAAGGATTGTTGTTTACAGATTATGTAAAGTATGATATTAATACCGCAAATAACGATGATGCTTTAAGAGCAGCCGAACGCTATATTCACTATTTGCATGGTGTAAATCCACTTAACTTTTGTTACCTCTCAAATATGTATGATTATGGAGCAGATAATGGTGTAAATGAGTTTTACCATGCTTGGTTTGCAGATGGTACAGATTGGGATAATGTACAAGATGATCTTTACGGCCCTGCACCTGGTTACGTTGTGGGAGGTGCAAACCCAACATACGATTGGGATGGATGTTGTCCTTCGGGTTGTAGTGGTAATGTTTGTGATCCTGCGCAAGTTAGTAGAATTAAAGGGCAGCCAAAACAAAAAGCGTATGATGATTTTAATACCAGTTGGCCCATGAACTCGTGGTCTGTTACAGAAAATAGTTGTTCTTATCAATTAGGATATATCAGATTATTATCAAAGTTTGTAAACATAAACGGGCCGCTGAGTGCTAAAAAATTCAACACAAATACAGTGTCATATTATCCTAATCCTTTTAAAGATAAAATTCGTTTAGAAGCCTCCAAACCGTTCACTTATCAAATATATAATCTAGTAGGGCAAAAAGTTAGTAATGGTGCTTGTGACGGTTCTTGTTATATTGGACAAAACATCAAAACCAAAGGGGTGTATTTTATCAAAATAAATACTGAAAGCAAAGTGCAGACTATAAAAGTTATAAAACAATAATTATTGCAATTGAAATTTTGCTCCTAAAGTATCAGTAGAACTACCACCAATAAATACTTGAAAATCTCCAGGTTCTATTATGTAATCACCATTATTATCATAAAAGCCTAAGGTTTCATTATCTAAATTGAAGGTGATAGTTTTGGTTTCACCAGATTTCAATTGTACTAATTCAAAACCTTTCAATTCTCTAACTGGTCGTGTTATACTACCAACTAAATCTCTAATGTATAATTGCACTACTTCTTTGCCTTTTCTATCACCTGTATTTTTTAATTCAACAGAAACATTAATCGTGTCTCCAATTTTGAATATCTCACCGTTTAAATTAAGATTGTTATATTCAAAAGTTGTGTAACTCAAACCATGACCAAATGGGTATAATGGTGTTTTTTCAACATCAATGTAATGTGACCAGAATACGTTATTGTCTTTATCAGTTGGTCTACCTGTATTTTTGTAATTGTAATAAATCGGCACTTGTCCTACATTTCTAGGGAAAGACATAGGTAGTTTTCCACTAGGGTTATAATCGCCGTATAAGACTTGAGCGACTGCATTGCCAGTTTGCGTACCCAGCTGCCATGCTTCTACTATAGCGGGAATGTGTTTGTCTGCCCAAGATACTGCCAAAGGTCTACCATTGTTTAATACCAATACAATATTTGGATTCACCTTAAATACAGCTTCTAATAATTCTTGTTGCACACCTGGCAACTGTAAATTTGTTCTGCTTCTACCTTCGCCAGATTGAAAACCGTGTTCTCCTAGAACCATCACTACAACATCAGCAGTTTTTGCAGCGTAAATAGCATCTTTAAATTGGCTTTTATCTTCCGTATTTATAATTACTTCATTTACAAAAGCGGTTTGGCCTACTGACACATCAGCGCCTTTTTTATAGGTTAACGTATTGCCTTTATATTGTTGCATTCCCTCTAATACAGAAACAGCAGTGTGATCATCAGAAGCGATTCTCCAACTTCCTAACGGACTATTTTTATCGGCTGCCAGCGCACCAATTAGTGTTATTTTTTGTCCTTCTTTTTTTAAAGGCAAAAGGTTGTTCTCGTTTTTTAATAAAACAATAGATTTCTTAGCGATATCTAGTACAGCTTCATGGTGTTTTGGGTTGCCTACCATTTCTTTTTCGTGCGCCTCGTCACAGTATTTATAAGGGTTATCAAATAAGCCTAATTCAAACTTCACCTTTAAAATTCTACTAACGGCATCGTCTAATAAACTTTCATCTATAATACCATCTTTTACCAATTCTGCTAGCTCTTCAATGTAAACATGGGCTTCCATATCCATATCGGAACCCGCAGTTACTGCTATTCTTGCTGCATCTCTTTTATCTTTTGCGTGTCCCCATGAAATCATTTCTCCAATGGACGCCCAATCGGATATAACAAAACCATCAAAACCCCATTTTCCTTTTAAAATATCGCGTTGCAAATAGGAACTTCCAGTTACTGGAACCCCATTTAATTCATTAAAAGAATTCATGATTGATCTAACATTAGCGTTTACGGAAGCTTTAAAAGGCGGTAAGACAATATTGTGTAATGTAGATGTACCAATATCAACGGTATTATACTCTTTTCCAGATTCAGAAAAACCGTAACCTGCAAAATGCTTCGCGGTGGCAGCTATTGTATTTGAAGCGGATAAATCATCTCCTTGAAAACCTGTGACACGAGCCTCGGCTATTCTACTTCCTAAATACGGGTCTTCTCCTGCACCTTCCATTACGCGTCCCCAGCGCGCGTCTCTGGATATATCCACCATTGGTCCGAATGTCCAGTTAATACCAGAAGCAGAGGCTTCATTAGCTGCTACCTCGGCAGACTTTTTTATAGCCTCTAAATCCCAACTTGCCGCCTCAGCCAACGGAATAGGACTAAGTGTTTTGTAACCGTGAATCACATCAAACCCAATAATAAGTGGAATACCAAGGCGAGATTCTTCAACTACAATTTTTTGTACAGCTCTAACCTCTTTAACACCTCTAACAGATAGCATAGATCCTACCCAGCCTTTACGTAAATGCTCGTACTTTTTAGAAGCATTACCTTCCTTTGGAGTTGGTCCTGTAACATCCCAAAAGCCATTATATTGATTCATTTGACCAACTTTTTCTTCTATGGTCATTAACTTTAATAAAGAATCTACTTTCTGTTCTATTTGAGTGGTTTTATTATTTTTTATTGAGGTTTCATTGTTATTATGACATCCATTAAGTATTAAAATTGAAGCCACTAGGAGGAATGTTTTTTTCATAATAAGAATTTTAAATCTAGATGATAAACTTATGTAAATTGTTCTCTTAATCCTGATACTATTTAGTCAAAACTATATCATAAATTATTAGTATGATGTATAAAAAATCTGAAATATACTATATCTGCCAATAGAAAAAGCCTTGAAATATTTATTTCAAGGCTTTTATTTTTATGAAAAATGGAATAGCATTATCCAAACATTTCCTGTAGTTTCTCTTGCATTAATTCTTGATCTTGCATGCCTTCTAGCCCAAATACCGAGAATAACCAGATAAAATATATTAGTGTTAATACACTAAGTATAATTCCAATAATTGATAAAATTTTACCAGTTTTAACATTTTGAAATCCAGAATACTGGTCTGGGTTTTCAGCATAAACTTGGGTTGCTTTTTTGGCTAGTACCAAGGCTACTATTCCAAGAATTAAACCCACAATTCCATAGCAACAGCATGTTACTATAGATAATATCCCGAAAACGAGAATAAGCGTTGAATTTGGTAATTTTTGTTGTTCCATTGTTATTTATTTAAGGATGAATGTTTTGATTATAAAGCTTCCTATAATTACGGTGGCAGAAGTTATGCCTAAAGCTACAATAATTCTATGACTATATTTAAAAGGTTTAAATGTGTTAAAACCAACTACTACAAATAGTAAGACTAAGGGATATATACCTGGATACATTTTAAAGGCAGCAACAAATTCTCCATGGATTAATAAGGAAAAGCTACGTTGTAATCCACAACCCATACAGTCTACTCCAAACATTTTTTTGTTCAAGCAGGGTAGCATATATTTTTCAAGCTCGGTTATTAAAAGCACTTAATAATGTAATTTGTGCTAAATATAATGAAAATGAAAAGAAATTAAATACTGAAGAAATTAAGAAATAAAATTTTATTTACCAGATATTACAACCTTTTTGTTAAGTGTTTGATTATCTGATAATTTTAATGCAACTATATAAACTCCTGTACTTAAATTTCTGGTATTGATAGTGTTTTTTCGTTTAGACGAGAATAAGTTTTCTTCTAAAACTTTCTTTCCAGACACATCATAAAGAGTTACTTGATGTATTTGACTACGCAGAGGGTTAATAATTTCTAATTGGGACTTTCGTTTGTTTTCAAAAATTTTGAAATCTGAAATATCTATTACCTCAGTACTTAAAATGCTTTCTTTACTAAATGTAATTTCAAACCTTTCATTGTATATACCTTCCTCTAGCATCACACTGAAAGTATTATTTTTAATATCTGTATATGTGTCATTTGATTTGTCATGAACATAAATTGATATATTTTCAGGGATAGCTCTCATATTGAAAACTGAAATATCAAAAGGCATATTATCTTGGTTAGCTTTTAATCCTAAAGATATTTTCGTGTCTTCAGAATATTTAATGGATTTGATGATTAATTCTTTATCATCTGAAAGTAAATATGCATCTCTTGTTAATCCACCTTCATAATTTCTACCATCAAAAAATCTATTATAGGTATTGTTATTTGGCGTGCCATCTCTAAACGCAATAACACTTTCTCTGTAGAATGTATTATCAATTTTGGTATGAATTCTTATTTCTGGAATTACTTTTGTATTGTTAATGATATTCTGATAGTCAACTCCATTATGAGACATTGCTATTACATCTATTTTTTCTTCTTCTTCGCTTTTGTTTTTTGAATTGTTTTTTGAAAAAACGGACCCATTTCCACCTATAGTAGAATCTTCAGCTAAATATAATCGCATAGAATTATTAAATACAGCAGTACCTCCGCTTGGTGCACCAGCGTTATCTAGGCTACTAACAATAAAACCTTGTCCAACGGCAGCATATCGTCTTGAATTGTTACCAGTAAAATCTTGCGTAGTACCAGTTGTTGTGCCATTTACGCTACCATCAAAATTATAATTTTCAAAAGGAGCAGTAGCATAAGAACCATTGTCAGTTAAATCAGTTGGGTCACCGGGAGTGTAGATACTGTAGCCACCTTCATAATCATCAAGATTGTGTGAGTTTATATTTTTTTGCTCCCAGAAAAAAGCTTCTCCGTTAAGTATATTTCTATTGTTTGTTCCTGTTGGTGATGAAGACCCAAAGCCATCGGTTAAAAACAACTTTAAATCTAATGCAGATGGATAAGGATTACCAGTAAGTGTTTCAACTTGGGTAGTTGGACCAGAAGTTGGATCTGTATCTACTCCTGTAAATGTACAGTCTATTGAAATGTCTCCGTTGTTTGGCCGTCCTCTTAAATCTAAAACATTATTGGCATTAGGACTACCTTTTAGTGTAAATCCATATCCAGAAGCTATATTGCCAGTGCTGCTTTGATATGCCCATCCATTATAACCTCCAGCAGAAATTAAAGTATAAATCCAACGTTGGGAAAGTAGGGCCGCAGTACCATTAAAAGAGTTAGTATATCCATAAGCACTTGAGGTGACGTTTGTTAAATCTGTATGATCTGCAGGATCATGAATACTTGTGCCATCAAAACTTACATTAGCGTTTGCAGTACCGTCAATACTTACGCCAACAGGAGAACACCAAAAATTGTATTCAAAAATACCTGTGGTTTGATTTTGGTAAATAGAAAGCTCTCCAGCATCAGAATTCTTTGTATCCGTATTTTGTATCAGTTGAGCATCGCCTCTCATATATATGTTGGATGTGGCTGTTTCTAATCTAATATCATCATTTACAAAGAGCACTACATCTCTTGCATATAAATATGAGTTATTACCCACATATAAATCTTGTGAAAACGAAATGTTGCTAACTAGAATCATAATTAGCAATATGGCTAAGTATTTTATACTAAAACAATTAAACTTGTTAGAGTTGCAATCTGTTACTTTTGTATTTAATGAAGGAAAATTCATTTATTTCTTAACAATTTATAATGCGAATATATGAAATTTTATTATTATAACCGATTTTTGTGTATTTTATCGATGTTTTGTTATTTTTCATTCTTATCAAATATTCTGAATGTCTCGCTATTTTCATGTAAATTTGCATAACTTCATATTTTGTAGTTTATGAAATACTTCAATTATATACTAATTATATTAGGTGCCGTTGTGGCGATGTATGCTAAAGCAGAAGAACAGCAAAATCAATATATTTTGATTGCAGGAATTGTCGTTTTAATGATTGGTGTCTATAGAATTGCTAAGACTATTCCGAGCAAAAATGATAATGATAGCCATGAAGCAAATAATTAAAGGCTATGAGGTTTAAAGTTGGGGATTCGGTTTTAGTTTTAGATGAAGATTTCTCTGGAGTTATTACACAAGTTGATGGTAATGAAGTGACTTTAGAGACTGAGGATGGTTTTTTACTCAATTTTGATAAAAGCGAATTGATTTTACAGCAAACGTCAACTTCTGTAATTGAAAACGCTATAGATACTTCAAAAATAAATACTGTTATTGCTGAAAAAGAAAGCGTAAAAAGAAATGTATCTAAAAGAGTTAAACCTAAGGAGCGGGCACAAGCTGCAATGGAAGTTGATTTGCACATTAACCAATTGGTAAGATCATCAAGAGGTATGACAAATTTTGATATGTTAAATGTGCAACTGCAAACAGCAAAACGTCAACTAGAATTTGCAATTAACAAACGTGTGCAACGCATTGTATTTATTCATGGTGTAGGTGAAGGTGTTCTCAAACAAGAACTAGAAACACTGTTTAGGCGTTATGATAATATAAAATACTACGACGCTAATTACCAAAAATATGGTCTAGGGGCTACCGAGGTTTATATTTACCAGAATAGCTAGTTAAGGGAAATCTGGGGTAATTTCTCTTGAAGTATTTAGTTGGCTAGATACGTTTGATCCCGTTAAGGTGCCAAAATTAAATTCTTCTTGCGAAACAAAACTTATATCTACATCTGAAACCACAAGCCTTACTGTATAAGCTCTAGAAATATTATGTTCTCTGTATTTTGTAGCTGGTGTTGAAATTGCGACATTAGGATTTAAATAATCCGCTCCAATATCGCTATTTGTGATGTCATTCAAAGGGTTTTCATCTTGAGTGTCATTCTCTTCATCTCTGGTTGGTATCATGTCTCCATCATCATCATTGTCTAAGTAATCTGGTGTGCCGTCATTATCAGTATCTTGTGCATCAGAAATATCTCCATTATTATCTGGATCAGTGTTTTCATTTATAGTTAGTACATTATCACCATCATCATCTTCGTCAATAAAATTCGGTAAGCCGTCACCATCTGTGTCAAAACCATTTTCTATTTCATTATTATCGTCTCCTATACTGCTATCATTTGGATCGTCATCTAAATAATTTGGTACACTATCATTATCATCATCACCTGTTGGGTCAATTCCATTTGTGCTTTCTAATTCTGATGGTACTCCATCATTATCGTCTTCTGTTAAAATACGAGTTATTATGGCATTTGTAGACGTATCACTTTCATTTTTCTCTATATTTAAATTGGCTGGCGGGATATCACTACAAAATAAATCACCAGGTAAATCTGGCCTGTTGTATGTTCTATAAGTAAAAGTTACATTGTCTTTAGGTATAACTAGAGAATCATTTTCTACGTCTTCACTAAATATATCTTCTATTGAATAATTTGAAATTAATATTGAAACTGTTTCAGAAGGATCTTCTTTGGTTTTAAAAAGCAGTAAATCTACTGTGCCGCAAGCTTCAAAATCATCATCAAAATCAAATTCGAATTCAATAACATCACCATCACTACATGAAAAAATGACTAAAAAACTGCATGATAATAACAAAACAAAAAGATGTCTCATAGAATTTTATTTTAAGCAAAAATAATAGAATTGACTATATAACGTGGCTATTTACTAATAATTTTATTTAGAGTATTTTTGTTAGAAATTTGATAAAAATGCAACAAGTGTATTTTGATAATGCAGCAACTACGCAATTACGCAAAGACGTAATTTCTGTAATGGCAGATGTTTTGTATAATAATTATGGAAATGCCTCATCTTCATATGGTTTAGGAAGATTATCTAAATCTTTAATTGAAAATTCAAGAAAAGTAATTGCTAAGCTATTAAATGTATCTGCTGGCGAAATTATTTTTACATCTGGAGGAACAGAGGCAGATAATTTAGTTTTACGAAGCGCAGTAAAAGACCTTGGAGTAAAACATATCATTACTTCAAAAATTGAACACCATGCAGTGTTGCATACTATTACAGACTTGAAAAATGAGTATGGGGTAAAGGTTAGTTTTTTAAATTTAGATCCTCATGGAAATATCAGCCTAAACGAACTTGAGCAACTTTTAAATAGTTCTACAAAAACTCTTGTGAGTTTAATGTTAGTGAATAACGAAATAGGTAATATTTTGGATATTAAAACAGTAGCGGATTTATGTCAAAAGTATAGTGCATTATTTCATTCTGATGCTGTACAAGCTATAGGGCATTACAAATTAGACTTGCAGGATATAAAAGTTGATTTTTTAGCCGCTAGTGCTCATAAATTTCATGGACCTAAAGGTGTTGGTTTTGCATTCATAAGAAAAAATGCCGCTATCAAACCCACGATAATTGGAGGGGAGCAGGAACGGGGTTTACGGGCAGGCACTGAAAGTGTTCATAATATTGCGGGTTTAGAGAAGGCTATGGTTTTAGCTTATGATAATTTAGAGGAGGAACAAAATTATATCAAAATACTTAAGTCTTATTTTATTTCAGAACTTAAAAGTAAAATTCCAGATGTTTCTTTTAATGGACTATCTGAAGATATGGATAACAGTACTTATACACTTATAAATGTACGATTACCAATAGCTGCTGACAAATCTGCTATGTTTTTGTTTCAATTGGACTTAAAGGGAATTGCTTGCTCCAGAGGTAGCGCTTGCCAAAGTGGAAGTAGTCAAAAGTCTCATGTACTCACAGAGATTTTAAATAATGATGATTTAGAAAAACCTTCTATTCGTTTTTCATTTAGTAAATTCAATACTAAAGAAGAGGTGGATTATGTTATAAGTGTTTTAAAAGATTACATACCTGTATAGTATAGCCTATTAAAGCACTTTATATTCTTTCATAAAAATCAAATTTCGCATTTAATCCTTTAAAATTGTTTTTTTGTCGGATTTTTTATATTTTCGTAACGCTATTTGATTAAAGAAAAGTCTCTCAACATAATTTAAATTGTTTTATGATGAGAAGACGTGCCACAAACTTTTTTAGTTTACTCCTTGTATTCTGTGTTTTTCAAAGTGTGTATTCCCAAATAGGTATTGGTAATACAAGTCCAGATCCATCTGCTATTTTAGATGTAACATCAACTACTCAAGGTGTGTTAGCGCCACGAATGACTACAACGCAACGTAATGCTATATTAAGCCCTGCTGAAGGCTTGTTAGTATTTGATACAGATGAGAATCTATTTTACTTTTATGATAGCGCTGGTTGGTTGCCTTTAGAAAGTGCTCCAGTTAGGGATAATTATAAGTTGGTAAAAAATGTTACGGATTTAGCCGATGAATTGGCTGCTGGAGGTGGCTCTACTTACATGTTGGATGAAAATACGTATTATGAAATAAATGGGACTATTGTATTAGCAGCTCCTATTGACTTAAATAACGCCTATATCTCTGGTT
The DNA here is from genome assembly GCA_947502975.1 of uncultured Flavobacteriaceae bacterium. Lineage (GTDB taxonomy): Bacteria > Bacteroidota > Bacteroidia > Flavobacteriales > Flavobacteriaceae > Jejuia. The sequence continues at coordinate 487,416 of CANNBV010000003.1, read as the reverse complement.
TAGACGCAAATGAGGATATATTGGTTTATGTAGGAGGTACTATTTTTTCTGGTGCAAATGGCGGTTCTATTAGGAATTTAACATTAACTGCTCCAGGTGGAAATATTTTTAATTTAACAGGTACTCTGGCTGAAACATTGATATTTCAAAATTCCATCATTGCAAATGCTAATAGCGTTGGTGCTATTGATACTTTTGGAGTTATATTCATGAATATAGTACAGTTGGTTGGAAATACTACTGGGATAACATATACAGATATTGGTAATTTATTACTTAGTAATGTTGCATGGTTTGATACTAATGGTGGCACTTTTGAAACTTATGCAGGTACATTTTCTTTGATTGAAAAAATAAGTGGGTTTTGCAATGTTCCTGCTGGTGCAACAGGTATAAATGTAAGTTCTAACCCAACAGTTACTACGGGAGTAATTAATAGTACAACTTTTGCAGGAGCTGGGACTTATGTTAATAGATATACTATTGGATCTTACCCAGGATATAATTTTACAAATGATTGGAATATTGAATGTCCAGGTCTTCCTTCTGAGTCCGATGCCTTAGCAGTAGGATATTATTATATGACCGGAAACACTACAGTTACAGATTTTATAGCAGCCGGAGCAGCAGGTACTGATGTTAAAATAGCGGGAGCTACTACACCTTCTGCAAACTTATTTAGAATGTCATCAACAGACAATAGATTGACCTACCTAGGTAAGAAAGCTAGAGAATTTGAAATATTTTGCACTGGAACTGTGGATAATGACGCAAGCTCTCCAAACGCAAGGATTTATGAATTTGTTCTCAGAAAAATACCAAGCATAGGTGCGCCTGCTATTTTGCCTGAAATCTCTTCAGAAAGGCGATTTACCAATAACGACATAGGTAATTTTACTTTAATAGGTATTGTTAATTTGGAACCGGGGGATGCTATAGAAATATATGCGTCCGTTAACAATGTAGGTGGTACACTAAATACAATTGTTACACGGTTAAGTGTTGTATTGAAATAGAGAACCTATTCTTGATTTTTTTTAATACCTATTAAAATCTCTTTTATATCCTCAAGCAGTTTGGTTGTTTTGTCCTCATTGTTTGAGGTTGGATTTAGAGAATTTGATATCGATTTTAACAACTCTCGTTGTTCCAATACTTGAGTTTTAAAATTAGCAGCATCTATAATGCCAATAAGCTTCATGTCACTTCCTTTAGGATTGCTATTTCCTGCTGTTTCAATTTTTAAAATTCTTAAATCTAAATATTTTAAAATGGGGTTTTCAATAAAGGTTAAATCTTGAATGTTTTCTAGTGGGATGGTTTTTTCAACTCTAAAAAACACCCCTTTTTTAAATTCCAGATGTTTAGTGGTAAGTTGACATTCTAAACTATTATAATATCTTTTACCAATATGTTGTCCGAGGCCTAAAAGCCAAATAATTAAGATTGGTATGCCCATTATAGAAATCAATAGAAAGAATGAAACTACAAGTACAATATAAGTTTTGATGTTTTTATTAAATGCGGCTTGTTGTATTATTTCTACTTTTGAAGACATAGAATTTAATTTTGAAACGATCTTTTTAATACATAAGTATTGATGAGATTGTCTTTGTTCTTGAAAGTTATTTTCAATACATCTGAAGATTTAAAAGGAGACTCTTTAGAAATCAAATCGCATAAATTAGTAGTAGAAAAATCGATACCGTTAACGTTAATTATTTCATCACCATAACTAATTTTATCCTGTAGTTGTTTATTCCACACCACACCAACAACAAGCTTATTATTTTCAACTATTGGAGTAAAACCTAACTGCTTTTCTTTTAAATCATATGTTTTATTAAAGCCACTGAAATAAAATTTCTTCTTTTTAAAATCTATTGTAACGATACCATATTTAAAAATATCAGAACCAATTCTTGAATTATTATCATCTGTTGTTTCAGTTGTTATATTACTGAAAATATGGTTGTTAATTGTTATTTTTGGAATATTTACTCTGTATTTTGTGTTGGCTTCAGAAGCTCCAAAAAGCCCCATGCCTGCCGAACCTTCACTACTTAAAATTGAGCTTGTAACACTTTGCTCTTTAAATAGTTCTAGTCGCCTTTTACTCATATCATAAAACCCACTGGCGCCAGTATCAAATAATAATGTTTCTGAAATAGTACCTTCTCCTTTAAGTTGTATTTCAACATAAGGACTACCTTGACCGCCGACTATATGTAGTTTTGTAGGTGATTTGTCATTAATTGTTAGGTTATGAAGTGAATTTGTCAAGATTAATTCTTGTGTTTTGGAGTTTATTTGAATAATAGACTTCTGCAATACGTTACTACCAATTATACCATCAATTTCAAAACAATCAAAAAGAATGTTGTCGTCTTTTTCAAAAAGCAATGCACTTGTATTGCTAAACTCTACATTTCCGACAGTAATTGATTTTAGAGTTATTAAACTCATGCTTTCTTTTCTGTTGTTTGCATCTGATATGGTTAGTGCTTTTTCTGAGTAATGTTCTATCTTATCCAAAAGTGCTGAAGAAATAACGTTTGGTGCGCCCGTATCAAATAAAAATTGATACGTTTTACCTTGAATGCTAACGGGAATTATTATTTTACCTTTTACATCTTTATAATTTATAATGGAGAAGTAGTTTTTACTATTGGGTTTTCCTGTTTTAAATTTTGTTTTTTGGGCAAAACAGAAAGAGATATATAAAAAACATAAAAAAGTTATAATTGGTTTATGCATGATTAAAACTTCATAGTGGTTCTTACATTAAAAACCCGAGGTGTTAGAAAATTAGGGATAGCAAATTGACGCTTACTTGCAACATCTCTCACCCAAGTATTTGTGATTGAGTTTTGTACATCAAAAATATTAAAGATTTCAAACCCAAAAGCTAACTCTTTAAATGGTTTCTTCCAGCCACTTTTAAATTGCTTTTTATCATCTACTAATACAAATTGAAAACCAACATCTGCACGTTTGTAATCAGGTAGTCTTAATTGAAAATCATAAGGATCTGCGTAGCTAGGAGAGCCACCAGGTAAGCCTGTATTATACACTAAATTAAGATACACTCGCATATTGGGTATGTTAGGAACATAATCTTGGAATAATGCTGCGAATTTTAGACGCTGATCAGTAGGTCTTGAAATATAACCGCGATTATCAATATTTTCTTCGGTTTTTAAGTAGCCAAAACTAAACCATGATTCTGTACCAGGAACAAACTCTCCATTTAGGCGCATATCTAATCCATAGGCATAGGCCTTAGCGTTATTTCTTGCACGATACCTGATACGTACATTTTCCAAAGTATATGCATTTACGTCTGTTAAGTTTTTGTAATATACCTCAGAGGTTAGTTTAAAAGGTCTGTCCCACATTTTAAAACTATAATCATTTCCTAAAACTAAATGAAACGATTTTTGAGCTTTTACATTCGGTTGCACTGTTCCTGTTGAATCTCGTAATTCGCGATAGAATGGTGGTTGGTAATATAACCCAGCTGCTGCTCTAAACAGCATGTCTTTTTTCCAGTTTGGCTTAATAGCAAATTGTGCTCTAGGACTAATAACTGTTTGATTTGAAGATGCAATGCCATCTCCTTTCACACTCCAATTATGCATTCGTATACCTGCATTATACCAGACTTCACTTTCTCCTAATGTAGAGCGCTTACTCCATTGTCCATAAGCTTGCAATCTGTTTATTTGAGTGTTGTTTGTTGCTCTAACATTGGTGAAAGGCGTTAAAGGTCCCTCAAAAGGAATATAAGGTTGTTCATTTCTAGGGATTGTCCTCGGTGGTCTTAATGAAAAACCAGCTGAGTCTATCACTTCCCATTCTACGACACGGTCTCTAATATCTTCATGTGTATATTTTAAAGACCATTCAAATCTATTGTCTTCAATCCTTAAATCCCCTTTAGTTTGAATGGTTGAAATTAAGGCGTCTAAATCATTTCTACCATGATTGAGTTGGCTGCCAATGCCTTGTGTGAATTCAACTTCGCCTAAATTTTCATCACCTATATTCCCATTGACTTCACCTAAATTATATTGGGCTAAGATGTCGAAATACTCTTCTTCAGTGGTATGATATGTTGAGGCGGTAAGATTAAGTGTTAAATCATCATTAGCGAAATATGTACCTTGAAAAGCACCGAAATAGGTTTGGTATTCTGTTTTTTCTTGGCCTTCATAAAATACAATCAGTGCTACAGGATCAGCTAAAGTTCCAAAATTGGTTTGCCTTGTAAGAGGTTCATAGTCGTATTTGTTTAATGAGGCATTACCTAAAAAACTAAGATGAAACTTGTTTGTGAATTTATAGGTGAAATAGCCTTGTAAATCTGCAAAAACTGGACGAAAGTTGGTCTGAGTTTGTTTGGCATCAACAAATAAATTGTTGTTTCTATATCGTGCTCCTACTATGCTTGTGAATTTTGAATCTTTGCTAATATTTTCTACTGAAACAGCTGCTCCTAATAAGCTTAAATCTGCATTAACTTCAAATTGATATGGAGTTTTGTAAGTGATGTCGAGTACAGAAGATAGCTTGTCTCCATATTTAGCTTGAAATCCACCAGCAGAGAAATCTACATTTTGTACTAGATCACTATTTACAAAACTGAGGCCTTCTTGTTGGCCTGAACGCACCAAAAACGGGCGATATACTTCAATACCGTTAATATAAACCAGGTTTTCATCATAATTACCACCTCTAACAGAGTATTGTGTACTTAGTTCGTTATTATTGCTTACACCAGGAAGCGTGAGTAATAAGTTCTCAACACCAGCATTAGCGCCTGGTATTTTTCTTATGGTTTCTGGCTGTAGTGAAATGATGCCTTCAACTTCTTTACGTCTATCTCCAGAAATTACAACTGTAGCAATTTGTTCAATTGCTTCGCTCAACACAGGGTTGAATTCCTTAATAACACCATTTTTTAAATTAAAAGTGGCTACTACTTTTTTATGTGAAATATGTGTAAATTCAATAGTCACATCTTGGTTTGAAGGAATTACTAAAGTATAAAAACCATTTTCGTTAGTTTCTGTGCCTAAATTTCCTGATTTTACAGAAACATTAGAGATGGGTTGATTGTCCTCATCAAGAATAACACCCTTTACTGTGGCTTCTTGTCCGAAACCAACGAAAAATAAAAATGAGAAAAGTATAGTGGTTAGTAAGTGGCTAGTTTTCAAAAGCAGTTTTATTTATTTTCTATAAAATGTAGTTTCAAAAGTAGAACTATTTCCAACATTATCTGTAACAATTACTTTCAAATTGTTTTTTGTATCTACAATAATACTATCATTGAAATCGTGGGTTAGTAATTTTGTTTTATAATCGTATTCCATTAAAATCCATTTCCCGTTTACAGTTGCTCTATAGTTTGAGATACCTGAAACTTCATCATTTATCTTAATTTTTAAATATCGGTATTTACTTAACCATTGCCCTTTTTTTAAATTTATTGGAGTTATTGTTGGTTTTTCTTCATCCGATGCTAGAGCAAATGTACCTAATCGTTTTGTGTAACTTGTTAAAGTGTCACCATCACGTTTTGTAAACGAATAATATGGTGTTTTCTTGTATCCAGAAAGTCTGGCTATGTAGAGTTTATTTTTATCTTCAGGTTTGTATTTACTTATGTCGTAGGCTATTTTTATATTCTTTTTTAATGCAATAATATCTTTATGAAGTTTTAATGTATCTGCATTTACATTAAAGTCCATATAAAAACCTTCGTAAAATGTGTTGGGAAAAACATCTACGGTAATATTTTTTTCTTTTAGTACGGTACTTTTATCTGCATAAATAAAGTAAGGTGTTTTGCTTTTTAATGCTGTATTAATAGCCTTGTTTTTTTCACCCTTAATAGAAAGTGTTACCCAAGATGTGTTGTTTTTAAAATCGCTTACTTTTATTTTATACACGGCATATGTGCTATCCTCAATACTCAAAACACCATCTTTATTTAGATCTTTATAAATGCTTAAAGGATTATTGATTCTAAAAAGTTTTTGCACACGTTGTCGTTTGGTTTTGAATAAGTTATAATCTATTAGTTGATTAATATGTTTAGTTTCATCAAACGAAAATCTTTTAAAATCTAGTTCGAAATTTTTGCTACCATTTACAAATGTTTGAATGTTATAAACGCCATTTTTGTTTGCAGCTAAATCTTGTCTATCCCATGTTGTAATTCCTATACCAATTTTACCATAAGCTTTAATGTTTTCAACCGTGTAATCTCCATTTTTTAATGGAATAAGTCTTAAATTTTGTTTGTTATGAGAGTTATTAACGTATGAATTGTCATCTAGCGGATATGCATAAATAGAGGTTATGGTTGGCAGTTTACTGTCTTGTATTTCAATACCAAAAAGCATGGGGTTTATTGGACGTTCTGCATTATCACGAATTTCAAAATGCAAATGCGGTCCTCCTGAACCACCAGAATTACCACTATAAGCTACTATATTTCCTTTTGTAACTAATAACTCGTCTGGTTTTGGGAATGTCTCAATTTCGTAGGATTCTTTTTCGTATTGTAGTTTTTTAACATACCGCTCTATTTCTGGACCAAATTTGTTTAGATGCGCATAAACGGTTGTATAGCCATTAGGGTGCGTAATGTAAAGAGCTTTGCCATAACCATAATGTGATACTTTTATTCTACTTACGTAGCCACTGGCTGATGCTTTTACCTTTAATCCTGTGCGTTGTTGAGTTTTTATATCCATTCCAGAATGAAAGTGGTTGGAACGTAGTTCTGCAAAAGTTCCAGAAAGCACTAAAGGAATATCTAACGGACTAGAAAAATAATCTTGTGGGTATATGCTTTGAGAATTAAGTGATACAGAAAACAGTAGTAAAAGGGCAAGAATTATTCGCATAAGAATGTATTAGGCTAAAATATCAATTTGATAGCAATTAGCAAAGCTCAAAACAAAAATCACGCCATTTGGGGTTTACTTGTTAATCTAGATGCTAATTTAGCAGAAAACCTTATTGATTTGGTAGATAGATGCTTTGGCGGATGTGTAAGCGTTAGGGATTGAAGTGGCAGCTTTTGGCGAGGCGCGCATCGAGCCAAAACTATTAACGGAAAGCCCGACCCGCAGGGGAACGCCATAAACAAAGGCAATAGCGGTGTTTTTGAAAAATTATAGAAAAACTATTGTAATTTCGCCTTAGGTATCTTAACTTTGTTTACTAAGTATTGATTTTTGTAAATGAGTAATATTGAAGACATTGTCGATTCTCTGGAACACAAAATTAGTAAGGTACTACTGAAAGTAGATCATTTACAGCAAGCTAATTTGAAATTGACTGAGGATTTAGCATCAGCGAGACAAGATATTCAAACCCAAACCCAATTAAATGTAGATTGGGAAGAAAAATATAAAGCTCTTAAAATTGCAAATTCAATGCTTGGTAGTGACGATAATAAAAAAGAGACTAAGCTTAAAATAAATGCGTTAATTAGAGATATAGACCATTGTATTGCACAATTATCTGATTAATGTAACATAGAATCAATGTCAGAAAAGCTTAAAATAAAGCTATCTATAGCTAATAGAGTATATCCTTTAACTATTGATGCAAAGCAAGAAGAAGGATTACGTAAGGCGGCGAAACAAATTGAGGCTATGATTAAACAATTTGAGCAAAGTTATTCCGTTAGAGATAAACAAGATGTGTTAGCCATGTGTGCTTTACAGTTTGCATCTCAAGTGGAACAAAAGACTATAGATAAAGAAGTACGTAATGAGGTTGTTGAGGAAAAGCTAGATGCTATCAACAAAATGTTAGAAGCTCATTTAAGTGCTTAACGTTCTTTAAAATAAAGTAGAAAGTTACTACCTACATCGGTTATTTTTTTTGATAAACTCAACGTTAATTCTTTAAAAAGGGTGAGTTGAAGTTGTAAAAGCATGCTGCTAATGTTTAGACATTTGGGCAGACCCTTGATCAGCTTGTTAGCCCTAAACTTGTTTTTAAGGAGTTTATACAAAACACTATACTGATGTAGGTTTTTTTATATATGAAAATCAACTAAATTAAAATGGATAACCCAATTATATTAATTGTAGGAGGAGTAATTGCAGGGCTCATAATAGGATTTGTTATAGCCAAGGCAATGGAAAAAAATAATGCGTCTAAACTCATTAAAAATGCTAAGAAGAATGCCACATCTATATTAAAAGAGGCAAAAAGTGAAGGCGAAGCCATAAAAAAGGATAAAATTCTTCAGGCTAAAGAAAAGTTTATTGAATTGAAGGCAGAACATGAGAAAGTAATTTTGTCTCGTGATAAAAAAATGGCAGAGGCTGAAAAGCGCACCAGAGATAAAGAATCTCAAGTATCTAATGAGCTATCAAGGAATAAAAAGTTGAATAGCGAGGTTGAAAATAAGATCAAGGATTACGATCATAGAATTGATGTTCTAGAAAAAAAGCAAACAGAGCTTGATAGGCTTCATAAAAGCCAAGTGCAACAACTAGAGGTGATTTCTAGTTTATCTGCCGAAGAAGCCAAGGAGCAATTGGTAGAGTCTCTTAAAGGTGAGGCTAAAAATGATGCAATGGCTTACATTCAAGGTGCTTTAGAGGAAGCTAAACTTACTGCAGAGCAAGATGCTAAAAAGGTAATAATAAATACCATACAACGTATTGGAACTGAAGAAGCTGTTGATAATTGTGTGTCTGTATTTAATATTGAATCTGATGATGTAAAAGGTCGTATTATTGGACGCGAAGGCCGAAATATTAGAGCTATTGAAGCAGCAACAGGTGTTGAAATAATTGTTGATGATACACCAGAAGCTATCATATTATCATGTTTTGATTCTGTACGACGAGAAATTGCAAGGCTATCGCTTCATAAATTAGTGACCGATGGTAGAATTCACCCTGCACGAATTGAAGAGATAGTTAGAAAAACTAAAAAGCAAATTGAGCAAGAAATTATTGAAGTTGGTAAGCGAACAGTAATTGATTTAGGTATACATAACTTGCATCCTGAATTGATAAAAACTGTTGGTAGAATGAAATACCGTTCTTCTTATGGACAAAACTTGTTACAGCACTCTAGAGAGGTTGCCAAGCTTTGTGGTGTTATGGCTGCTGAATTAGGATTGAACCCTAAGCTAGCAAAACGCGCTGGATTACTCCACGATATTGGAAAAGTGCCAGATGCAGAAACCGATATGGAAACACCACATGCTATTTTAGGTATGCAATGGGCTGAGAAATTTGGAGAAAAAGGAGATGTTTGTAATGCTATAGGAGCTCACCATGATGAAATAGAAATGAAATCGTTGTTAGCGCCTATAATTCAGGTATGTGACGCTATTTCTGGAGCAAGACCAGGAGCAAGACGTCAGGTATTAGATAGCTATATCCAAAGGTTGAAAGATTTAGAGGATATTGCATTTGGATTTAGTGGCGTAAAGAAAGCCTATGCTATTCAAGCTGGTAGAGAATTGCGTGTGATAGTTGAAAGTGAAAAGGTAAGTGATGAAAAATCTGCAGAGCTGTCTTTTAATATATCTCAAAAAATCCAAACCGATATGACTTATCCTGGACAAGTAAAAGTAACGGTAATTAGAGAAACTAGGGCTGTTAATATTGCGAAGTAAATATTCCTGTGAAAACAGAAGTCTCCAAAATATAGAAAATAATAAAAATCCAGCTTACACGCTGGATTTTTTAGTTTTACCAACAACCAACTATTTCCTCGGGTGGTATTTCTCAACCACCTCAGTGAGATGACTTTTGTCCAAATGCACGTAAATTTCAGTTGTTGTAATACTTTCATGACCCAGCATTAACTGAATGGCTCTTAAATCTGCATTGTTTTGAAGTAGATGCGTAGCAAATGAATGTCGGAAGGTATGTGGTGATACATTTTTTTTAAGCCCAATTTTTTCAACCAGTTGTTTTATAATTGTAAAAATCATAGCTCTGGTCAGTTGTTTACCTCTTCTATTGAGAAACAATGTGTCTTCAAATCCAGGTTGTACGTTCATATGGTTTCTTACTTCTGTTTTATATATATTGATATACTTAACTGTAGTTGCTACAATTGGGACAAATCGTTGTTTGTCGCCCTTTCCTGTAACTTTGATAAAGCCTTCCTCAAAATACAAATCCGAAAGTTTTAGATTAATTAGTTCGCTTACTCGCAAACCACAGCCATATAAAGTCTCTAAAATTGCTCTATTACGTTCGCCTTCAGGTTTACTTAAATCTACTGCTTGAATAATAGAATCAATTTCATCTTCTGATAGTGTATCTGGCAACTTCCTTCCGATTTTTGGTGATTCAATGAGTTCTAGTGGGTTGTCTTTTCTATAATCTTCAAAAATCAGGTAATTAAAAAAGCTACGTAAGCCAGATATCAACCTAGACTGAGATCGCGCATTTAAAGATTTAGCAGATTGATATATAAATTGTTGAATTTCATCTGATGAAATAGAAATAGGAGAGGAGCTAATCTTGTTTTCTTCTAGATAAGACATTACTTTTTCAATATCAAGGCAATAACTTTCTATTGAATTTTGTGATAACCCACGTTCTATTTTTAGGTAGAGTTGGTAATCCTTAAGCGCATTAGTCCATTTCATAGTGTAAAAGTATAGAATAAGTTAAGATTACAATTTAATTTTTTAATAAAGTGTTTACAGAATAGTTTAATAATACGAAGAAATACCTTATAAATATATTTTTAAAACATGATAAAAGTCATATTTATTCGATAAAATGAATAATTAACAAGATTTTTCTTTTTTATAAACAAAAATTGGATTTTATTTGTCTCAACAAAAACTTAAACATTTTATAAGATGAAAAAATTTTTATTATGCGCTGCAATTGCAGTATTAGGAATTAGCAATGTGAAAGCTCAAGAAAACATAGTTAAGTTTAACCCATTGGCTTTAATTGTTGGTTCTTTTGAAGTTGGCTATGAAAGAGCTGTAAATGATAGTCAATCTGTGCAATTGGATTTGGCCTATTCTTCATTTAACTCAGGTATTATTGATTATAATGGTTTTGGAGTAGGATTACAATATAGATTTTATTTTCAAGATTCAAAAGATGTTTTAGAAGGATGGTTTGCTGGACCAGTTGCAAGTTATTCTTCTGCTAGCGGTAATGACCTTAGCGTGTCTTCATTTGCTGCTGGTGGAGTTATTGGATATCAATGGAACTGGAATCCAATAACATTAGATCTTTATGGTGGCCCTGCTTACTATAGTATAGATGCAGACGATCCAACATTCGATTTTGGATTTGATGGTATCGGTGCAAGACTGGGATTATCTTTAGGGTTTAACTTCTAAATCATAATTAAAGTATAAAAAAAGGAGCTAATTTTTTAGCTCCTTTTTTTATGCCTAAATTTTGAATATATTTAGCATCATGAAAAAACTAATCATCATTAATGGGCCAAACCTTAATTTATTAGGAAAACGAGAGCCAAATATTTATGGAAGTTTAACTTTTACAGAGTTTATGGACGAAGTAAAAGAAAAGTATCCTAATGTAGATTTAGATTACTTTCAATCTAATATAGAGGGAGAGCTTATAGATAAATTGCACGAAGTTGGGTTTAGTTATGATGGTATCATTTTAAATGCAGCTGCATACACACATACTTCTGTTGGTTTGGGTGATGCTATAAAAGCAATAGAAACACCAGTAATTGAAGTACATATTTCAAACACGTTTGGTCGAGAAGAGTTTAGACATCAATCTTATATTTCACCAAATGCCAAGGGGGTTATTCTTGGATTTGGTTTGCAAAGTTATGAGTTGGCTATACAAAGCTTTTTAGACTAGTATTTAAAAAGATGAAAACGATAGTTTCGCTTTTAATTTTTGTTTCGATATTTAATTCGAATCTAGTAAAAGCACAAACAGAAACTAGAATTGGTGTTAAAGGAGGTCTTAATCTTACTTTCTTTAAGATTGCTCAAGAAAATTTTGGAACTAAACCAGAAACTGCTACTGGTTTTTATGGCGGACTTTTTACTGATTTTAATATTGAAGAGGGTTTTTCAATTCAACCAGAACTGTTGTATATAGTATTAAATGACTTTAATTTCATCAACGCGCCAATTTATGTGAAGTATAATGTTGGTAATTACATCGATATTTTAGTTGGTCCGAGTTTGAATTATTTTTTTGATTTTTTCACTAACAAATTCAAAATACGTGGCGATATTTCTACAGCATATAATGTAACTTCAAGTATAGATATTCATATAAAATACACTTTGGGATTTCAAGAGATTACGCCTAATGGACTCTTCGTTGGTTTAGGTGTGAAATTCTAATTAACAAAACCTTTACTTTTTTGAGAAATAATTAACACACTATTGTGTTTTGTTTATGATTGACTTATGATTTATTAACGCATGCCTGTGATAGTTTTGGTGCACTAATTAACAAACCAAAATTATGAGAAAAACTATTTTATTATTTGCATGTCTTATTAATGCAATTTGTATACAAGCTCAAACAGTAGATGAAGAATTAAAAGCCAAAACCACAACTTTTGGTTTGCGTACAGGTTTTGAATTTCAAGCTAATAACAGTGATTTAAATTATACGCTCAGTTTACCTTATTTAGGCTTTTTTTCCGATTTCAAATTTAATGACAATTGGAGTTTGCAATTAGAATTGAATTTAAGGTCAGAAAAAAGAGAAAGACTTTTTAATAGTGGATTTACCGAATCCATAAAGGAGCTTTATTTAACAGTGCCTGTATTACTAAAGTATAATTTCAATAAAAAGGTTGCAATATATACAGGAACACAAGTTTTATCAGCATCATTAGAAACAGATGTTTTAGGATTAAAAAAGTGGAACGGTATTTTAGGTGTAGAATATGATATTAATAAAAGCTTATTTTTTGATGCACGCTTCAGACATGGTTTTGATGGAGAAAGATCTATTAACAACTTTAGGGATAATAGAATTAGTATTGGTATAGGTTATAAATTTTAAATAAAAAATGCGATTCTAAACTATGAATCGCACTTTTAAATTTGTTTGTTTCAATGCAAGTTTTTATCTCTAAGAAAGAAACTTGAATGAGTTTATTATATATGAATCACCTCATCATAAGCAGCAGCAACGGCTTCCATAACTGCTTCACTCATTGTTGGGTGAGGGTGTATTGCTTTTAATACCTCATGGCCAGTAGTTTCAAGCTTTCTTCCCAAAACAGCTTCGGCAATCATATCTGTTACTCCAGCACCAATCATATGGCAACCTAACCACTCTCCGTATTTGGCATCAAAAATTACCTTTACAAAACCTTCTTTGTTTCCTCCTGCACTTGCTTTACCAGAGGCAGAGAATGGGAACTTTCCAACTTTTATATCAATACCTTTTTCTTTAGCTTGTTTTTCAGTTAAACCAACACTAGCAATTTCAGGAGAGCAATAAGTACATCCTGGAATATTTCCATAGTCAATTGGCTCTACGTGGTGTCCAGCTAATTTTTCAACACACAAAATACCTTCAGCAGATGCAACGTGCGCTAATGCTTGTCCAGGTGTAACATCACCAATGGCATAGTATCCTGGAATATTAGTTTGGTAAAAATCATTTACCAAAATCTTATCTCTATCTACTACGATACCTACATCTTCTAAACCAATATTTTCAATATTAGTTTTTATACCTACAGCAGATAAAATAATATCAGCTTCTAAAACTTCTTCTCCTTTTTTAGTCTTCACTGTAGCCTTTACGCCTTTACCAGAGGTGTCAACAGAAGTTACTTCGGCAGAAGTTTTAATCTTTATACCATTTTTCTTAAAAGAACGCTCTAATTGTTTAGATACCTCTTCGTCTTCAACAGGAACAATATTTGGTAAATATTCTACAATAGTAACTTCAGTTCCCATAGAGTTATAGAAATACGCAAACTCAACCCCAATAGCTCCAGAACCAACCACTATCATTTTCTTTGGTTGCTTATCTAAAGTCATGGCTTGTCTGTAACCAATAACTTTCTCACCGTCTTGTGGTAAGCTAGGTAACTCACGAGAGCGTGCACCAGTAGCAATAATTATGTTGTCTGCACTATATTCAGTTCCGTCAACGTCAATTTTTTTACCAGGTTTAAGTTTGCCATACCCTTCAATAACGTCAATTTTATTTTTCTTCATTAAAAACTGAACACCTTTACTCATGCCATCAGCAACACCTCGGCTACGTTTTACAACAGCATCAAAATCGTGCTCCGCATCTTTTACTTTTAAACCGTAATCTTCTGCATGTTTCAGGTATTCAAACACTTGAGCAGATTTCAATAACGCTTTTGTTGGAATACAACCCCAGTTTAAACAAACACCTCCAAGGTTTTCCTTTTCAACAATTGCGGTTTTAAAACCTAACTGTGATGCTCTAATAGCTGTAACATAACCACCAGGACCACTTCCAAGAACTATAATATCGTATTTACTCATGTGTCAAAATTTAGGCTGCAAATTTACAAAATCAACTTTTAATAATGAATTTACAGCGTTACTAATTTGTAACTTTTGCTACCTTTGCGTGGAATTTTTATGATATGAACATACCTAGAACAAGTTTTCCGCGAGTTGTAATTATAGGCGGTGGTTTTGCGGGCATAGCCTTAGCCAGAAAATTATCAAAACAAGAAGTTCAGGTAGTACTTTTAGACAAACATAATTATCATACATTTCAACCGCTTTTATATCAGGTATCTACAGGTGGTTTAGAGCCAGATTCTATTGCATATCCCATTCGAAAAATATTAAAAGATTTTCCTAATTTTTATTTTAGGTTAGCCTCTGTTGAAGAAATAGATACAAAAGAAAATGAGGTAAAGACAAATATTGGTCACTTAAAGTTCGATTATTTGGTTGTAGCCTCTGGATCTAAAACAAACTTTTTTGGAAATTCGGAGATTGAAAAACACAGTATGGCCATGAAAACCATACCACAATCTTTAAACCTTAGGAGTTTAATATTAGAAAATTTTGAGGATGCGTTGTTGACCTCAGATTTAAACGAGCGTAATGCGCTTATGAATTTTGTTATAGTAGGAGGAGGGCCAACAGGAGTGGAGCTCGCTGGTGCTTTAGCAGAAATTAAAAAGGGCATTCTACCTAAAGATTATCCAGATTTAGATACGCGTTTAGCACAAATACACATCATTCAGGCCGGTGATTGTATTTTAAAAGGTATGAGTGAAAATGCTTCAAAGAAAGCTGAAGATTTTCTAGAAAAATTGGGTGTTAATATTTGGAAAAATGTTCGTGTTACCAATTACGATGGAAAAATAGTTACCACAGATACCGATTTAACTTTTGAAACCGCTACAGTGGTTTGGGCAGCTGGAGTAAAAGGTGCTACAATAAAAGGACTAGATTCTGAAGATTTCGTGACTCGCGGTAATAGAATCATAGTCAATCAATACAACCAAATAAAAAACTTCGAGCATATTTTTGCTATTGGAGACATAGCGTGTATGGCAACAGAAGACCACCCGCATGGTTTGCCAATGATGGCGCAACCTGCTATTCAACAAGGAGATCAACTTGGTGATAATCTCCTTCGTCTTATTGAAGAGAAACCTCTAAAATCTTTTTCTTATACAGATAAAGGTTCTATGGCCACTATCGGCAGAAACAAGGCAGTTGTAGATTTAAAACGATGGAAGTTTCAAGGTGTTTTTGCTTGGTATGTTTGGATGTTTGTACACCTATTTTTCTTAATAGGCTTCAGAAACCGTATGGTGGTTTTTGTGAATTGGGTTTATAACTACGTACGTTTCGATCGTGAAGCCAGATTGATTATTCGGCCTTTTAAAAGTATACACAAAGATTAGTATTTGGGCGAGTTGCCAAGAAAAATGGCAAACGGGCTTTCGGCAGTCGCTCTCTGTGAGGAGCTTCAACAAATGCCTCAATCCCTCTCGCAGGGCATACTTGCTAATTAAGATTTTAGCTTGTTACATCCTTAAAACCTTTCCAGTGTCATTTAGTGAAAACTATGCGCAGCTAATGTCTATTGATTATAGGTCATCAGTAAAATGACGTCTACCTTTTTCTTTACTAAATTTATCTTTATTGTATTTAGAAGAATCTCCTTTCGGAATAGATAAAGATATCCAGTTGCCATCTTTCAGTAGCTTGCCTAAAAACACAATTTGTCCAACATGGTAAGAATAATGCGCTAATTGTCTATTGATAGCCTCAGTAACCGTGTGACCTTGATTTCTAATGTAAATAATGCGCTCTAAATCATCTTCAGAAAGGGGAGTAATAGCATCAAACAAGCATTGCCACCCCTCATTCCAATGTTTAATTAATGTGCCTTTTGAAGTATAAGTGTCTTCAAATTCTAAATCACGATGTCTCCATTCTTTTTCACCATCTTCGGTTAAAAAATTTGTCCACCTACTTAACATATTGCCAACCATATGTTTCACAATAATAGATATAGAATTAGAGTCTTTTACAAATTCTTTTTGTAATTCTTCAAAAGTAAAATTGGCAATAGTTCTATCACCTAAAGATTTGTAATATTCAAACTGTTTGATAACACTTGTTAAGTAACTTTCCATACTTTAAAAGTACAAATTATTCCTTTGGAACAAATTTTAAAGCGACGCCATTAATACAATGTCTTTTTCCTGTAGTATCTCTAGGGCCATCATTAAATATGTGGCCTAAATGTCCGCCACAAGTTGCACAATGTTCCTCAGTTCTTGCATAACCTAAATTATAGTCGGTAGAATAGTCAACATTACCTTTTATTTCTCTATCAAAACTAGGCCATCCTGTACCAGAATCAAATTTATCCTTACTTTTAAATAGAGGAGTGTCACAGCCTTTGCAATGATAAACGCCCTCTTCGTAATTTTTGTTCAAAGGACTAGAAAAAGAACGCTCAGTACCAGCTTTTCTCAAAACGTAATATTCCATATCAGATAATTGCTCTTTCCATTCTTCATCAGTTTTAGTGACTTCATAAGTCTTGTTTTCAGTAGCTTTTGCTTCTTTTTGAGCGTTAGAATTGCAACTAAAAATTAGCGCAAATACAATTAAAGTTAAGAATTTATTCATGACGGATTTTGTTTTTTTATTATGTCGTTTTAAATAATCAATCATAACCATTATATCGAAATAAATATGAGTGACCTATAAAAATAACATGTGTCTTAATTAATATAAGTATTGATTTTGTATTTTTAACTCTAAATTTAACATTATTATGAAACAACATAAAATTATAGTAGGGTTTGGAGTAGCACTTCTATTAATAGCATGTGCTACAAATCCTTTTACAGGAAAGAAAACCATAGCATTAGTGCCAAATTCTCAGTTATTCCCAACAGCATTTGCTCAATATGACCAGTTTTTAAATGAAAACAAAGTGGTTACTGGTACTAAAGATGCTGAAATGATAAAACGTGTGGGGCAACGAATAGCTGTTGCTGCTGAACGTTGGTTAAATGCCAATGGCCATCAAGGATATTTAAAAGATTATAAGTGGGAATATAACCTTGTTGATGATAAAACAGTAAACGCATGGTGTATGCCTGGTGGAAAAATTGTTTTCTACACCGGTATTTTGCCCATAGCGAAGACAGAAGCAGGAGTAGCTGCTATAATGGGACATGAAGTAGCTCACGCACTTGCTAATCACGGACAACAGCGTATGAGTGCTGGTATAGTACAACAGCTTGGAGCTGTAGCTGGAAATGTAGCAATTAAAGATGAACAAACCAGAGCTGTTTTTAATCAAGCTTATGGAATTGGTTCTCAAGTAGGCGTTATGTTACCTTTTAGCAGAAACCATGAAACTCAATCTGATAATTATGGGTTACATCTTATGGCAATAGCAGGGTATAATCCATATGAAGCTGCAGAATTATGGAAGCGTATGAAAGCTCAAAGTGGAGGGCAGGCACCACCAGAATTCATGAGCACACATCCATCAAATGATACGAGAATTAAAAACTTAACGGAATGGGCACCATTGGCAGAAAAGGAAGCAAGGAAGTTTGGTGTTACAACCTTTAGAGATTAATAACCTTTAGAACAAAATATTTGTTTATTTTAGAAGTCACGCAATAAAAGCGTGACTTTTTTATGAAAGAACCTTTACAAAAAGGAAGCAAAAAGCTTTTAAATGCCTGGGCATTTTATGATTGGGCAAATTCGGTGTATACCTTAACGATAGCGTCTTCAATTTTTCCAATATTTTATTCCAGTTTATTTGACACTAAAGAAGAATTAGTATCTGCTTTTGGTTTTGAAATGAAGCAAACGGTTCTAATTTCTGTTGTTACAGCATTTACGTTTTTAGTGGTCGCTTTTCTGTCTCCTTTATTGTCTGGTATAGCAGATTATGTAGGGAATAAGAAGAATTTTATGAAGTTTTTCTGTTACATGGGAGGACTAGGATGTATAGGTTTATATTGGTTTGATAGAGACCATATTCACGTTAGTGTATTATTTTACTTTATGGGTTTACTGGGCTATTGGGGGAGTTTGGTGTTTTATAATTCTTATTTACCAGATATTGCTTTTCCCGAGCAGCAAGATAGTATTAGTGCTAAAGGATTTTCTTGGGGTTATTTTGGCAGTGTTTTATTGCTTGTCGCAAACTTAGTTATGGTGATGACGCAAGACGATGGAGAGGCTAAGATACAGATGATGAAATACTCGTTCGTTACTGTTGGTTTGTGGTGGATTCTATTTAGTCAATATACGTTTTATCATCTACCTAAGGGTAGCTCAAAAGGTCATAAAGTAACCAAAGATGTAATTTTTAATGGTTTTAAAGAATTAAAATCTGTTTGGAATGATTTGAAAAATAATTTAAGGTTGAAACGTTATTTAAATGCGTTTTTCGTGTTCAGTATGGCGGTGCAAACCATAATGCTTATGGCGGTTTATTTTGGTGAAAAAGAAATTTTATGGACTAATGATGATGAAAAAACACAAGGTTTGATAATTAGTATTTTGGTTATTCAGCTTGTAGCGGTCTTAGGGGCATTTCTTACCTCAAAACTATCTGAGAAATATGGTAATATAAAAGCTTTAATTGTTGTCAATTTTATTTGGATGGGATTATGTTTTTACGCCTATTTTATGAAAACACCTGTTCAGTTTTATATCGCTGCAACAATAGTTGGGTTTGTAATGGGAGGTGTGCAGTCACTGGGAAGATCAACCTATTCCAAATTTTTACCTGAAACCGAAGACACAACGTCTTACTTTAGTTTTTATGACGTGGCAGAAAAAATTGGTATAGTGATAGGTATGTCAATTTTTGCAGTTGTCGATCAATTGTATACCATGCGATCTGCTATACTATTTTTATTTGTTTTCTTTTTGATTGGCATAGTTCTCCTGTACAGAGTTCCAAAAAACACGGAATAAAAAAAGGCAGTACACGTGTACTGCCTTTTTTCTTATCAAATAAAATAGATTTTTAATTCTTTTGGAAACTCACGCCCCCGTAATTGGAATCTATAATTATTTTAGTTCCAGAACTTTTACTGCCGTAATATCCAGTATATTTTTTTCGATTAGATTCTTTGTCTTTATAAGTAAATTTAAAATCATTATCACCATTAAGGCTTGCGTAATTTAAATCTAAATCAAAGTTAAAATTCATATTTAGATCATATCCAATTTTGGAAGCAGTATAGTTGGTTTTAATGGTTAAGGCTTTTAAACTGCTCTGTAGTTTATCGATTTTAATAGAGCCATAACCTGCTCTTATTGTGGCTGAGTCATAAATGTCACCAAATCTTAAATTCACATAATCACTATTGCCATTAATGGTGTTGACTTTTTCTATGTGTAATGAGCCATAATCGCTATTATAATTTATTTTTTCAGCAACTTCAATTTTAGATTTGGTGTAATCCGTATTAATATCCAGAGTTTCGGTTTTTCCAACTGTAAAACCACTATAATCAGCATTAATCTTACCAGATTTTATATAATCAAAATAGCATCCACTAGAATAATCAAATGTCAAAATATTGTCATCTGCCATAAGTTCCTTTGTAGTTATTTTACCGTAATCGCAATTTATTTTGGCTTGACCCTCTAACTTTCCTAAGTTTATACTGCCGTAATCATTATTTAAAACAACACTATTCGTAATTGGCATTTTAACAATATAGTTTACAGAAATATTTACATTATTTTTCTTTCCCTTGCCCCACCATGAATTAGATTTTCCTTTGCCAAATTTGGTGTTAGCAGATACGTTATTTCTACTGCCTTCAAATTCAACAGTAATGCCATTTAAGCGTTCTTGAACTTTCTCTTCATTGTTTCCAGAAGTAGTAATTATTATTTCAAAAACAATCTTATTTTCATTCCAAGTAACAATATCCAGATTTCCATAACTGTTTTTGATACTTAAATTTGCATTTGATGATACCGCAAACTCTTTGTTGATTTTTTTCTCTTTAGAAAATTTACCTTTTGTTATGCCGTTTGTTGCAGTCACAAAAAGCGGAATTAATAAAAAGGTGATAAGTGATTTAAATTGTACTGTTCGTTTCATATGATGTGATTTTTAATTGTTTAATATGTTCTATTTCTTGAAGTGTATTTTTTAATAGGTCTATTCTTGTTTGAAAATTTGAAATCATAGCGAAAATCACACGTTTATCATCACCGCTTTCAATCAAATCAATTTTCAAATTCTCATAGTCTTCTTCAAGTATATTTAGTCGTTCCGTAGCATCTTGAATCAATTTTTTCGTCTCAGGAGACGATGCCTCATTCAGCTTGTATAGTTCTTCAGAAATAGTAACGGTAAAAAAATCTTGTGTTTTGGCCATTTCTGGTGATACGCTTGCTAAGTCTCGAAAGTTTTCTTCTTGAGAAGAACTATTAACACTAATTGTAACAATTAGTAAAATAGAGGCAGCCACACCAAGTAATGGTTTCCATAGACGACGCCTTTGTCTAGTTTCATTAATAAGATGTAGCTCGCCTTTATTATTTAATTTATGTAAAAAACGTTTTTTATGATTAGCGCTAGGCTCCTCAATATCAAAATCGTTTTTTTTATCTTCAAAAAAACTATCTAAGTAATCTTTATTCATTTTTAAATATTATTAACTTTTAAATGTTCTAATTTTTGGCGTAAACTACTTTTTGCTCTTGATATCATTGTTCTGCAATTGGCATTACTAATACTCATGATTTGGCTGACTTCATCATAATCAAATCCCTCTATTAAATTCAAGGTTAAGGCAACTCTGTAATTATCCTTTAAGCTATTTAAACCTGCTAAAACTTGTTTCACTTTCAAATTTAAATTTTCAGTATTACGGTTATCATTATTTTGAGTTTCTTCTATTTTAAACATTGTATCGTTTAATGGTGTTTCTTGTTTTTTTATCTGCTCATTTAAATGATAAATACTGTTATTTATAACTATGCGCTTTAACCATGATCCAAATATTTTTTTGTCTTTTAAAGTTTTGAGTTTTGTAAAAGCTGTTAAGAAAGAATCTTGCATAATATCTTCTGCTTCATATCTATTTTTTACAATTCTCAAAGATGTATTATACATTGCTTTATAATATTTGTTATAAATTTCTAGTTGTGCAAACTGGTTTCCAGCGATGCATTGTTCAATTAAGTTTTGAATATTTTGGTGGTTAGGCGTCAAAAAAATTAATGGTTTATTATAATGATAACTACTTTTTTAATTTGTTACAGTTTTGAACAAAAAAAAACCTACAATCTAAAATTAGATGTAGGTTTTAAATTTTTGAAATTAAGTTTAATTAAGACTCTGTAGGCTTTTCGGCCTTTTCAATCTCAATACTTAATTCTTCAGTTTTCTTATCTAAATCGATAATAATTTTGTCGCCATCTTGTAAATTAGATGCTACAATTTCTTCAGCTAAAGCATCTTCAATATACTTTTGAATGGCACGCTTTAGTGGTCTCGCACCATATTGTTTATCAAAACCTTTGTCTGCAATATAGTTTTTTGCAGGTTTGGTTAATTTTAAATGGTACCCTAAACCTTTTATTCTTATAAAGAGCTTTTCTAATTCAATATCAATTATTAGGTTGATATCTTCTTTTTCTAGAGGGTTGAACA
This sequence comes from uncultured Flavobacteriaceae bacterium, assembly GCA_947502975.1. Classification (GTDB taxonomy): domain Bacteria; phylum Bacteroidota; class Bacteroidia; order Flavobacteriales; family Flavobacteriaceae; genus Jejuia. Next base: position 465,247 of record CANNBV010000003.1, on the reverse strand, counting down.
CAACAACATCATCAATTCTATTTAAAAACTCAGGTGCAAAAGATTTTTTAAGCGCATTTTCAATAACTTTTACTGCATTTGCGTCTTCTTGTGCTTTTTGAGATGCAGTGCCAAAACCAATACCAGTTCCAAAATCTTTTAGTTTTCTTGCTCCAATATTTGAAGTCATTATGATTATGGTATTTCTAAAATCAATTTTTCTACCTAAGCTATCAGTTAAATGTCCATCGTCTAATACTTGAAGTAACATATTGAATACATCTGGGTGCGCTTTTTCAATTTCATCAAGAAGAATTACTGAATAAGGTTTGCGACGTACTTTTTCAGTTAATTGTCCGCCTTCTTCATATCCAACATATCCCGGAGGTGCCCCTACTAATCTAGAAATAGCAAACTTCTCCATGTATTCACTCATATCTATTCTAATAAGTGAATCTTCACTATCAAATAACTCACGAGATAGTACTTTTGCTAATTGTGTTTTACCAACACCAGTTTGTCCTAAGAAAATAAAAGAACCAATAGGTTTGTTAGGATCTTTTAATCCAGCACGGTTACGTTGAATTGCTTTAACCACTTTAGCGACAGCTTCGTCTTGACCAATTACTTTACCTTTTATTAAGCTTGGTAATTCTGCTAATTTGTTAATTTCAGTTTGCGCAATTCTATTTACAGGAATACCTGTCATCATGGAGACCACATCTGCAACATTTTCCTCAGTAACAATCTCACGATGTTGTTTGGTTTCTTCTTCCCATTTTTCTTGGGCTACAGCTAAATCTTTTTCAATGCGCTTTTCGTCATCTCTCAATTTGGCAGCCTCTTCATACTTCTGCTTTTTCACAACAGAATTTTTAGTTTCTCTTACCTGCTCTAATTGATTTTCTAGTTCTAGAATTTGCTTTGGTACTTCAATGTTTGTAATATGTACGCGAGATCCAGCCTCATCTAAAGCATCAATAGCTTTGTCTGGAAGAAACCTGTCAGTCATATACCTGTTGGTTAATTTTACACAAGCTTCGATAGCTTCATCTGTAAAGTCAACATTATGATGGTCTTCGTATTTGCCTTTTATATTGTGAAGAATTTCAACGGTTTCTTCTACAGTAGTTGGTTGCACAATTACTTTTTGGAAACGACGCTCTAAAGCACCATCTTTTTCGATATACTGTCTGTACTCATCTAAAGTAGTAGCTCCAATACATTGAATTTCACCACGTGCTAAAGCTGGTTTAAACATGTTAGAAGCATCTAAACTCCCAGTTGCTCCACCGGCACCAACTATAGTATGAATTTCGTCTATAAATAGAATGACATCATCATTTTTTTCAAGCTCATTCATTACGGCTTTCATGCGCTCTTCAAACTGTCCACGGTATTTTGTGCCAGCAACTAAACTAGCTAAATCTAAAGTTACAACACGTTTATTGAAAAGAATTCTAGATACTTTACGCTGCACTATTCTAAGCGCTAATCCTTCTGCAATGGCAGATTTACCAACTCCAGGTTCGCCTATTAAAAGCGGATTATTTTTCTTTCTTCTACTTAAAATCTGTGAAACGCGCTGTATTTCAGCTTCACGCCCTACAACAGGGTCAAGCTTCCCTTCTTCAGCAAAGGCTGTTAAATCACGTCCAAAATTATCCAAAACGGGTGTTTTAGACTTCTTGTTGGACTTTCCAGAGGGAGAATTAAAAATGTTATCTTTTTGAGATTCTTCACCTAAATTAGCATCATCATCATCTTGAAATGACTCTGCTTTTGGTTCTATATAGTCGCTTTCGTTTGTAATCATTTGTTTAAATTGTTCTTTAACATTATCGTAGTCTACTTTAAGTTTATTTAGTAGTTTGGTTGTTGGGTCATTTTCATTTCTAAGAATGCATAATAGCAAGTGTGCCGTATTTATGGAACTGCTTTGAAATAATTTTGCTTCTAAAAATGTTGTTTTTAAAGCACGCTCTGCCTGTCGTGTTAAGTGCAAGTTTTTCTTTTGATTAGAAGCTACACTAATATTTGGGTTGGCAGGACTTAAAATCTCGACCTTGCGTCTTAAGTGATTTAAGTCAACATCCAAAGCGTTTAATATATCTATAGCTTTACCATTACCATCACGCAAAAGCCCAAGCATTAGGTGTTCTGTACCAATAAAATCATGGCCTAAACGTAAGGCTTCTTCTTTGCTATATGCAATAACATCTTTTACTCTTGGGGAAAAATTATCATCCATAACTAAGTTCCTTTCTGCATTAAAAATACTAAAATAGTTTTACTAAGGGCAAAAACCATACCCGAAAATATAGTAGTCGTGCTAATTGACGAAAAATTAATCAAAAAATCAAAGAATATTGGTGTATAGTTATTAACGAAAAAAGCAGGTAAAATTGTTAATAAAAAGTCCTAAAATGGAATTTGAAATCACTTATTCTCACTGATGAAATTCGTATATTAGCATGTTTTGAAAAAATCGTAAAAACTAAATTAAATTATATATGGCAGAAGGAGAAAAACTGATACCTATTAACATTGAGGATGAGATGAAATCAGCGTACATTGATTATTCAATGTCGGTCATTGTGTCACGTGCATTACCAGATGTAAGAGATGGTCTAAAACCAGTTCACAGACGTGTACTTTACGGTATGCATGAACTTGGAGTTAGGGCTAATTCGGCACATAAAAAATCAGCGAGAATTGTAGGAGAAGTTTTAGGTAAATATCACCCTCATGGTGATACCTCGGTTTATGACACCATGGTGCGTATGGCACAAGAGTGGAGTTTGCGTTATATGCTAGTAGATGGTCAGGGTAATTTTGGTTCTGTAGATGGCGATAGCCCCGCAGCTATGCGTTATACTGAAGCTAGAATGCAAAAGATTTCTGAGGAAATGTTAGCGGATATCGACAAGGAAACGGTAGACCACAAATTAAATTTTGATGATACACTACAAGAACCAACGGTTTTACCAACTAGAATTCCTGGGCTTTTAGTAAATGGTGCATCTGGTATTGCTGTTGGTATGGCAACAAATATGCCGCCTCATAATTTGACTGAAGTTGTAAATGGTACAATAGCATATATCGATAACAATGATATTGAGATTGATGAACTGATGACACATATTAAAGCTCCTGATTTTCCAACTGGAGGAACAATCTATGGTTATGATGGTGTTAAAGAAGCATTTCATTCAGGTAGAGGTAGAATTGTAATGCGTGCCAAAGCTAATATTGAAGAAGTTAACGGACGTGAATGTATTATAGTCGATGAGATTCCGTACCAAGTGAATAAAGCAGATATGATTAAGAAAACTGCGGACTTGGTTAATGATAAAAAATTAGAAGGGATTTCTACAATTAGGGACGAGTCTGATAGAAACGGTATGCGTATTGTATACGTTTTAAAGCGTGACGCTATCCCAAATATTGTGTTAAACAAATTGTATAAGTATACTGCGCTACAGTCTTCATTTAGTGTGAATAACATCGCTCTAGTAAATGGAAGACCGCAACTTTTAAACTTAAAAGATTTAATTCATTATTTTGTTGAACACAGACATGAAGTTGTTGTAAGGCGTACGACTTATGAATTAAGAAAAGCTGAAGAACGCGCACATATTTTAGAAGGTTTAATTGTTGCTTCTGACAATATAGATGAAGTAATAAAAATTATAAGAGCTTCATCTAATGCTGACGAAGCACGCAACAATTTAATTGAGCGTTTTAAACTTTCTGAAATTCAAGCAAGAGCTATTGTAGAAATGCGTCTGCGTCAATTAACAGGACTAGAGCAAGATAAATTGCGTTCTGAATATGACGAGATTATTAAAACAATTGCAGATTTAAAGGATATTCTGGACAATAAAGAGCGTAGAATGAATATTATCAAAGATGAATTAGAAGTCATTCGCGATAAGTATGGAGATGAAAGACGCTCAGTAATTGAATATGCAGGAGGAGATTTGAGTATTGAAGATATGATTCCAAATGCGAAAGTTGTAATTACGATTTCTCATGCAGGCTATATAAAACGCACATCGCTTACCGAATATAAAACCCAGAATAGAGGTGGTGTGGGGCAAAAAGCATCCACAACGCGTAATGAAGATTTCTTAGAGCATTTATTTGTTGGTACAAACCATCAATATATGTTGTTCTTTACACAAAAAGGAAAGTGTTTTTGGATGCGTGTATACGAAATTCCTGAAGGTGCAAAAACATCAAAAGGAAGAGCGATTCAGAATCTTATAAACATTGAGCAAGATGATAAAGTAATGGCATTCATTTGTACTCAAGACTTAAAAGATGAAGATTACATTAACAGTCATTATGTCATAATGGCAACAAAGAAAGGTCAAGTAAAGAAAACGTCTTTAGAACAATATTCAAGACCAAGAACTAATGGTATTAATGCCATTACTATTAAAGAAGATGATGAATTACTTGAAGCTAAATTGACTACTGGAGAGAGCCAAGTTATGTTAGCGCTCAAATCTGGCAAAGCGATTCGTTTTGAAGAGGCTAAAACAAGGCCTATGGGAAGAAATGCTTCTGGAGTTCGCGGTATTCGATTAGCAAATGAGAAAACTGATGAAGTTATCGGAATGATAGCAGTAGATGACATGGAAAGTAATATTCTTGTGGTTTCTGAAAATGGTTATGGTAAGCGCTCTAGTTTAGATGATTATCGAATTACTAATAGAGGAGGAAAAGGGGTGAAAACTATTTCTATTACTGAAAAAACCGGTAACTTGGTGTCAATAAAGAATGTAACTGATAGTGATGATTTAATGATTATCAATAAATCTGGTATAGCAATAAGAATGGCTGTTGAAGATTTACGTGTTATGGGACGTGCCACACAAGGTGTGAAATTAATCAATTTAAAAGGGAATGATTCCATTGCTGCAGTAGCTAAAGTAATGCATGATGAGGATGATGTTGATGATACGGAGAGTATTGATAATACTGAGGTTTCCAATGATGGCACAACTGTTGATAATAATGATACTGATAACAACAATAATGAATAACACTAATTAAAATTAACAATGAAAAAACAATTAATTATAGCTTTAGCTATTTCTATAAGTGCATTTTCTTTTGCCCAAAAGAAGGAGTTAAAAGCTGTCGAAAAAGCCGTTAAGAGCAATAATTTTGCAGAAGCTAAAGCTGCACTCGCAGTTGTAGAGCCTATGTTAGGGTCGTTAGATGAAAAGCTAATGAGTAAATACAACTATCTAAAAGGCGTTGCTTTGTATGCTAATGGAGCTGGTACTAATGCAGATATAGATGCTGCAATAGAATATTTAAATAAAGCAGAAAGCGGATATAAAGTTGAGGTTAACCAATTGAAAACTGATATGGTTAACAAAATCTTAGAAAAAGGTAACAAAGCCTATGAGGGTAAAAAGTTTGGTGCTGCTTCAGAGTATTTTGAAAAAGTATACAGCATGAGAAAACAAGATACAATATATCTGTATTATGCTGCAGCTACAGCGGTTAATGCTCCAGATTATGATAGAGCACTTGTACTTTATGAAAAGCTTAAGAATTTAAAGTATACAGGTATTGAGACCAAGTATTATGCTGTAAACAAGGAGAACAATGAAAAAGAGGCATTCCCAAACAAGCAGCTAAGAGATGTTGCCGTTAAAACATCTAAATCTCATGTTAGTCCTACAGAAGAAACGTCCGACTCAAAAAGAGGAGAGATTGTTAAAAACGTGGCATTAATTTATATTTCTAACGGAGATAATGATAAAGCTATTCAGGCTATTCAAGATGCAAAAGCAGAAGCTCCAAATGATATAAACCTTATTCTTTCTGAAGCTAACATTTATTACAAAATGGGGAATACAGAAAAGTTCAAGGAACTTATGGAGGTTGCAACAAAAATGGATCCTGGAAATGCAGAGTTACAGTATAATTTAGGTGTTATTTCTGCTGAATCTGATCAACCTGAAGAAGCATTAGCTTATTACAAAAAAGCTATAGAACTAGATCCTAATTATGTGAACGCATACATTAACAGTGCTGCGTTAGTTTTAGGAAAAGAGGAGGCGCTAATTACAGAAATGAATGGATTAGGTACTTCAGCAAAAGATGATAAGCGCTATGAAGAATTGCGTGAACAGCGTCAAACATTATATAGAGATGCTATACCTTTTTTAACAAAAGCGCTAGAAATAAACCCTAAAAGTAGAAATGCGGCGACTACGTTAATGAATATATATAGTGTACTTGGAGAAACTGATAAGTACAAGGCTATGAAAGCTAAAGTAGAAGACATGGGAGGAGGTCAGTAAATAATACCTCTTTCATATAGATAAAAAAACCAGAGCACCTGCTCTGGTTTTTTTGTTTTTTATTTTAAGCTAATTCTCAAATGTTTGCAATGTTTTAGAAATAATAGAAACACAATCTAATAGTTGCTCTTCAGTCATTACCAAAGGTGGAGCAAAACGAATGATATTTCCATGGGTGGGCTTTGCTAATAAACCATTGTCTCTAAGCGCTAAACAAATATCCCAAGCTTTATTGCTCTTTTCATCGTCATTAATTACAATGGCATTAAGTAAGCCTTTTCCTCTTACTAGTTTTACAACATTGCTCGTTTGTATGAACTTATTCAATTCAGCTCTAAAAAGTCGTCCCAGAACATATGCATTTTCAGCTAATTGTTCTTCCTGAATCACTTCTAAAGCAGCTATAGCAACTGCCGCTGCTATTGGGTTACCGCCAAATGTACTGCCATGATTTCCTGGTTGAATTACATTCATGATATCATTATTTGCTAAGACAGCACTTACAGGATAGGCGCCACCACTTAGTGCTTTTCCAAGAATTAATACATCTGGTTTTACATCTGGTGTGCTACTACAGTTTTTGTTCTCACATGAACAATTGCCGCATGTTGCCAATAACCTACCTGTGCGTGCAATACCTGTCTGTACTTCATCAGCAACAAATAGCACATTATATGTTTCGCATAATGCTTTAGCAGCAATTAAATACTCTTCGCTTGGCACATATACTCCAGCTTCACCTTGAATGGGTTCTACTAAAAAAGCAGCAATATTTGCATTGTTTTTTAAAGCCTCTTCTAATGCTTGTAAATTATCATATTCAATTTTAATAAATCCTTTAGTATATGGTCCGAAATTTTCACGTGCAACGGGATCGTTTGAAAACGAAATAATAGTTGTGGTTCGTCCATGAAAATTATTTTCACATACTATAATTTCTGCTTCATTTTCATCAATACCTTTAACTTCATATGCCCATTTACGAGCTAGTTTTAAGGCAGTCTCTACCGCTTCGGCACCAGTGTTCATGGGTAAGAGCTTGTCAAATCCAAAAAGTTCTGTTGCATATTTTTCATATTTACCTAACATATCATTGTAAAACGCTCTAGATGTTAGGGTAAGCGTTTTTGCTTGCTGAGTCATAGCGTTTACAATTTTGGGATGACAATGCCCTTGATTTACAGCGGAATAAGCCGATAAAAAGTCGTAATACTGTTTGCCTTCCACATCCCATACATAAACACCTTCACCGCGATTTAAAACTACGGGTAGTGGATGATAATTGTGCGCACCATACTTGTTTTCTAATTCAATTGCTTGTTGTGACGTTAATTGTTCTAAAACAGCCATTTTAAAATAAAATTTAAAAGATTCTTAATCATTGAATGTTTAGTTGTAAACACAACAAACACCAATAATTAATCTCGATTAACGAGTAAAATAACCATTCCTTCTGTACCTTTATTCTTCCGAAGAGATCGAAAAAGCAGCGTGGGAGAGAAATCATCCCTGGATAGGTTTGCAATTTAATAAATAAAAATGGCTCCCCAAAAAAAGCTTCAACTCTATAATTTATGAGAAAGTGAAGAAATTTGAATTTCTAAACGTTTAATTTCACGAATTACAGAGTTTTTATGAATTTGCATCCAAATGTAAATTTTAATCATACTCATTGTGAAAAAACAGAATATACAAGCCCCAACCCATAATATTAGGTCATTTGTATTTTCAACCTCAGTGGTTTGAATAATACAATAAATAAGCAATCCAAAGATTACAATATTTACAATATTCATCAGTAATGCTATCCATGAATTTTTACCTTTAAACACACCCCAAAGCATTTGAAATATGTTTTGTTCATCCAATTCATCATAAAACTTGCTTTCTTCTTCGTTTAAAGTTTCCTTAATTAATTTGTCAATGTCTTCCATATTATTCTTCATAGTTATAATGTTTTAAAAGTTGTTTTAATTTTTCTCTGGCATGAAACAATCTCGATTTCGTTGTTCCTACCGATATATTTAATGTTTTACTTATTTCTTTAAGGCTGTAATCTTCTGTATAAAACAATTGTATTACAGTCTGTTGATGCGATGGTAGTTTTTTAAAAGCTTTTAAAAGTTTTGCTTTAAGTAAAGCACTATCATCAGTTTCGTCAATTATAGCTTGTTGGGTGTGTTCATGTTTAATTTGATCCAGATGTTTTTGAACTCTACTGTTTCTATTAAGCCAATCGATAGACTTATTGCAAACAATACGTAAACCCCAACTGCCAAAACTTTCAGGTTTCTCTAGTTTGTCAATTTTATTGATAATAATCTTCCAGCTATCTTGCGCTATGTCTTTAGCGGCATCCGCATCTTTAACCAACCAATACGCTTTTTCACAGAATGCCTTATGCCAACGTTTTACCAATTGGTTTAAAGCCGGTGCATTTCCAGATTGAAATTCTAAAACTAAATCCTTATCTGTTTTCACCTTAATGTCTTAAAAATGAAACGCCAAAACTTTACCCAAATATTCCATCTTGTGAATTTTTTAGACTTTGAAACATTATTCTCTATACAATCAAATGCATTTTCAATTAAAGCATCGTGAAGCCATCTAATAGCGATAATCCACTTCAAAGTAGCTGTTCCTTTTGTTTGCATGATGATGCTATGTTTTATTTCGGTTGTGTGTTCATTAACCGCACTAATATCAAACTTGTGTATGCCATCAAAACCTTCTGGTTCTAAAAATCTGAATGAGATGTGTTCGCCTTCAATATAATCTTCAATAACATATTTAATAATACCATGGCCGCCTTCAGAGCCTATTACAAGTCCTTCTCTAAACCTAATAGCTGGCCAATATTGATTTGGCCATATTTTATCATGTGCAGTTGAGAGCGTTTTTAGCAAAGGGCTTATATTTTCCTTTGGTAGATTTATAATTCGCTTATGTATGTTCGTAACGTTCATATTCATACTAAAGACGAAAAAATAAGAGAAAGGTTCATTTTATTTTATCAAAAGTGAAAATCTCTTAAAGTTAATAGAAATAAAACAACATTTATTTCTCGCTATTGTTATTTTTGCAGCATGTCTAGAAAAAGGAATTCAAAAAGAAAAGTTTTTGAACACTTAGAGGTTATTGATGCTGGTGCAAAAGGGAAAACCGTTGCTAAAGCACCAGATGGGAAAGTAGTTTTTCTACCAAATGCCGTACCTGGTGATGTAGTAGATGTGCAAACTTTTAAAAAGCGTAAGGCATATTACGAAGGTAAAGCTACTAATTTTCATAAGTTATCTGATAAACGGGTAACTCCAGAATGTGCCTATTTTGGTACTTGTGGCGGCTGTAAGTGGCAGGATATGGGTTATGAACACCAATTGTTTTATAAGCAGAAGGAAGTTGTAAATAATTTAACGAGAATTGGACATATCGAATTACCTCAAGTTACTCCAATATTAGGTTCTACACAACAATACTTCTATCGCAATAAAATGGAATTTTCGTTTAGTGATAGCCGTTGGTTAACACAAGAAGAAATTCAATCTGATAAAGATTTAGGTGATAGAAATGCACTTGGGTTTCATATTCCTGGAATGTGGGATAAAATTTTGGATATTGATAGATGCTTTTTGCAAAGAGATCCTTCTAATGCGATTAGAAATGCTGTAAAACAGTTCGCAGTTGCAAATAATTTAGAGTTTTTTAATACGAGACAGCAAACAGGATTTTTACGCACCATGATGATACGCACATCAAGTACTGGAGATATTATGGTGCTCGTTCAGTTTTTTAAAGAAGATGTTGAAAAACGCGAATTACTTTTAGATTTTATAGCTGAAGCGTTTCCTGAAATCACATCATTGCAATATGTGATTAACGGAAAAGGGAATGATACCATTTATGACCAAGATGTGATATTATATAAAGGACAAGATCATATTTTTGAGGAAATGGAAGGGCTAAAGTTCAAAATAAATGCGAAATCCTTTTATCAAACTAACTCTGAACAAGCTTACGAATTATATAAAATCACTAGAGACTTTGCGGGTTTAAGCGGCAATGAATTAGTGTACGATTTATATACAGGAACTGGCACGATTGCACAATTTGTGTCTAAAAATGCTAAAAAAGTAGTAGGTGTGGAGTCTGTTCCTGATGCAATTATCGCTGCTAAAGAAAACGCACAATTAAATAACATTAATAACGTTGAATTCTTTGTTGGAGATATGAAGCAGGTATTTAATGATGAATTTATTGCAACACACGGACAGCCAGATGTTGTAATTACTGATCCTCCAAGAGATGGTATGCATAAAGATGTTGTAGCTCAGTTGTTAAACATTGGTGCCGAAAAAATTGTATATGTAAGTTGTAATAGTGCAACTCAGGCTAGAGATTTAGCTTTAATGAATGATATGTATAAAGTAACCAAAGTACAGCCTGTGGATATGTTTCCACAAACGTTTCATGTGGAGAATGTGGTTTTATTAGCAAAGCGTAATTAAGTGTATTTGTTTATTCGTTTATGTGTTTAGAAAGGTGAGAACATATTCATTTGAAAAACTAGAGGTGTGGAAAGATTCTATAAAACTTGTAAAATCTATTTACGAGCTTACAGATAATTTTCCTAAGGAAGAAAAATTTGGATTAATAAGTCAATTGAGAAGATGCTCTGTATCCGTTTCTTCAAATTTAGCTGAGGGAACATCACGACAAACAAACAAAGATAGAGCACATTTCACAACTTTAGCTTTTAGTTCTTCGATGGAATTACTTAATCAACTTATAATTTCCAAAGAATTGAATTTTTTAGATGAAAAGGAATACGTAATATTGAGAGCTAAAATTGAAAAAATAACGAATATGCTAAATGCTTTACGAAAAGCTCAGCTAAACGTATAAACAAATCAACAAATAAACATTACTAATATTGAAAAAGAGAGTAAATGTATTTTTTATAGGTTTATTGTTTGTTTTGATAGCAAACTATAGTTGTGAACGCGATGATCTATGTCCTGAAACAACACAAACCACTGCTAGATTGGTCATAGAAGCTTTTGATGTGTCTTTACCAGACGACAGTAAAAATGTTTTTGGATTACGAATTGAAGGTATTGATGACGAGGGTAACGGTATAGGTGTTTTAGACGGATATAATGTGGTAACTTCCAATGAATTAATATTACCTCTTAGAACTGATTCAGATGTTACAAAATACAAATTACATCAGGATTATACTGTAAATGATAATGGTACGCCAGACGATACCGGTGATGATTTTATTGAAGGAAATGAAGATATTATAACAATTACATACATAAGAGAAGAGGTCTTTGTCTCAAGAGCCTGTGGGTACAGAACCGTATTTAATAATGTACAGATTAGAATAGATGTTGATGACGTTGATAATGATGAATGGATATTTTCTATACGAACCGAAAATGATAATCAAATTGTAGAAAATGAAGCAGAAGCACATTTTATATTATTGCATTAGTACGCTACTGCTGGTTTTGGTTTGTTCATTTAATGTGCAAGCTCAAAACGATAGTATCCCTAATACACAAAATGACTCCACGGTTGTAAAAACTAAATATGGCTTGCGTGTAGGTATTGATACTGGGAAATTAATACGTTCATTTGTAGATGATAATTATACAGGTTTAGAGCTTATTGCCGACTATCGCATTACCAAAAAATTATACGTAGCTGCTGAAATTGGTAATGAAGAACGCATTGTAACAACCGATTTTTTAAATAGCACAACCAAAGGTAGTTATATAAAAGCTGGGATAGATTACAACTTATATCAAAACTGGTTGAATATGGATAATATGGTCTTTTTTGGTTCTCGATTAGGATTCAGTACATTTAATCATACCATTAACGACTATCTTATATACAGTACTGACCAATATTGGGGGCCACATGAAACATTAGATGCACCCATTGAAAAAGATGGTTTAACTGCGATATGGACAGAGATCATATTAGGTATTAAAGCAGAACTTTTTACGAATCTTTATTTTGGATTGAATGCCCAACTTAAAGTGAAATTATCTGAAACCGAACCTGATAATTTTCAAAATATTTATATTCCTGGGTTTAATAAAACCTATGATAGTACGGGTATTGGTGTTGGATATGGATATACCTTGTCTTACCGTATTCCTTTGTATAAAAAAACCAAAGTTATTGCTCCTGTAGAGTAGTTTTATTTTTCTAATAATAAAATTCATAATATTTAAATCATAAGGTTTTTTTGATTGCTTCTAGAGTAAAGACATATTTTGCCTATATTTAGAAAATACCTTTTTTAAATATTATTCCTTATGACTCATCGAATATTATTGGCGCTTTTATGTGTGTTTAGTGTACATATTATAAAAGCCCAAGACACCCCTGTTGCCTACAAAGGTGCATTAATCTACACAATTAATTCAACACCTATTGAAAACGGCACTTTAATTGTTCAAAATGGAAAAATTCTAGCTGTTGGGGCAGATATACAAATTCCAGATAATGCTAAAGTATTTGATGTTAAAGGAAAAGTAATTATGCCAGGGCTTGTTGATACACACTCTCATTTGGGTAATGGTTCTGGTGGAGACCGATCTGGAGCATTGCATCCAGAAGTTCGATTATTAGATGCTTTTGACCCTATGGCAGTTAATTTAATGAAAGCTAGGGCAGGTGGTCTTACAACTATCAATATTATGCCTGGCTCTGGACACCTTATGAGTGGTCAAACGCTATATATCAAAACAAGAAAAGGAAAAGTAATTGAAGATTTAACCATTTGTAAGAATGTGGCAATGAATATTTGTGGAGGTATGAAAATGGCTAATGGCACAAACTCTATACGCAAAAAACCATTTCCTGGAACACGTGCAAAATCAGCAGCTATGGTACGCGAACTTTTTATAAAAGCACAAGAATATCAAAAGAAGTTACTAGCTGCAAAAGATTCACCTGAAAAAGCACCAGCTAGAGATTTAAAAATGGAAGGGCTCATCGAAATTTTAGAAGGCAAACGTATTGTACATTTCCATACGCATAGACATGATGATGTGTTAACGGCCATCAGAATTTCAAAAGAATTCGGATTTAAAATTGTATTACACCATGTAAGCGAAGCTTGGAAAATTGCCGATGAAATTGCAGAAGCAAACGTTCCTGTGTCATTGATATTTATTGATTCGCCAGGAGGTAAAATGGAAGCCATAGACCTTGACCCTAAAAGCGCAGCAGCTTTAGAAAAGGCCGGTGCAGATGTCGCATTTCATACAGATGACCCTATAACAGATTCTCGTTTGCTATTGCGTTCCGCAGCAATAGCAGTTAGAGAGGGGATGACTAAACCTAAGGCTTTAGAAGGTTTAACGCTCGCTGGAGCAAAAATGTTAGAGTTAGACGATCGTATTGGCTCTTTGGAAAAAGGAAAAGATGCAGATTTTATTATCCTTTCAGGAGATCCACTTAGCGTTTATACACATGTAGAACAAACTTGGATTGAAGGCATAAAGGTATTTGATACTGCAAATGCTGAAGACAAAGCCTATGCAGTAGGCGGTTATAATGTATATCCAGAAGCAACAACACACGTTCATGATTAATCTAAAAAGTATGACTAACTATAAATTAATAATTGGGCTATTACTCTTAGCAGCTCAACTAACTAGTGCGCAAATTGCCATTAAAGGAGAAACTATTTATACCGTTTCTGGAAAAACTATTACAGATGGCGTTATTCTAATTGAGGATGGAAAAATAACTAAAGTAGGCGTGGCGTCTAAGGTTAGGATTCCTAAAAATTATAAAGTGTATTCAGGAAAGGTGGTTACTCCCGGACTTGTTGATGCACATGCTACTGTTGGCTTTTCTGGAATTTATAATAATGAATCTGACCAGATGCAATTAGAAAAATCTTCACCTATACAACCTGAATTACGTGCTATAGATGGCTATAATCCTCAAGAAGCGTTAGTAAAGTATTTAAATTCAAAAGGCGTAACCACTGTTCACACAGGTCATGGCCCAGGAGCTGTTATTAGTGGTCAAACATTTATTGCTAAAACGGATGGCGAAACTATTGATATTGTAACGTTAGATGATGCTACCATGTTAGCTATGACTATTGGTCCAAGTGTAAGCCGTAATTTTAAAAGCCCTGGAACTGCGGCTAAAGAAATTGCAATGTTACGTACAGAACTTTTAAAAGCTCAAGAGTATCAAAAAAAGAAGCAGAATGATGATATTTCTAAACATCCGAGCAGAAACCTTAAAATGGAAGCATTAGTGCAATTATTGGAAGGCAAAATGAAAGCGCTTGTTACTGTGAATTCTTCAAACTTAATAATGACTGCTATTCGACTTGCAGAAGAGTTTAACCTAAAATTAGTTTTAGATGGTGCTGCGGAGTCTTATTTGTTGATAGACGAAATAAAAACATCAAAAGCAGAAGTAATTTTACATCCAACAAAAGCAAGAGGTTATGGTGATATGAAAAATATGTCTTGGGACACTGCAGCAAAGCTTACTGAAAGTGGTATTCCAGTAGCTATCCAAAGCGGTTACGAACCTTATGTTCCAAAAACCAGAGTTATTTTATATGAAGCAGCTATTGCCGTAGCTAGCGGACTTTCATTTGAAGACGGCTTAAAATCTATCACGTTCAATGCTGCTAAAATCATTGGACAAGACGATAAGGTAGGTTCAATTGAAAAAGGGAAAGATGCAGATATTGTCATTTATGATGGCGATCCATTTGAGTATTTAACACATGTATGTACGGTGATCACTAATGGAAAAGTAACACATCAAGAGTGTGAATAAATTTACTCGATTCTTTGAGGACTTTAGTTGTTATCTAGTATTTTGATATTTGCTTATAATTACTCCAATAACTCATCCAAAAGCACCTTTGTTTTCTCAAAAGAAGGTCTTGGGGCTTCAGGATCAATAATTTTTCCTTCAGGATCTATTAAAATAAAACGAGGTATAGAGTTTATGGAATAAGCATTCATAAAATCACTATCAAAAGATTTATCAGCGAACAATTGCAATCCACCTAATTCTTTATCAGCTATAAATTGCTTCCAAGTATCTTTTACTTTCTCTTTGTCCACTGAAATACTCACAAAAACAATAGCCTTGTCATGATAACGCTTTTCTAGAGCCTTTAAATAAGGCACTTGCTTAATACATGGTCCGCACCAAGTAGCCCAAACATCAATGTAAACATATTTACCCTTTAAATCGCTCAGGCTTACCGTTTCGCCATCTATACTTTCATAACTAAATTCTGGGGAAATATCGCCTTTGGTTAAACCTTTGGCGTTCATTACTTCTTCATAGCGCTTTTCAGAAGCTTCAATATACTTGGTATTATTTGTTAGTCGTTTTATGAGGTCTAAATAGTCTTTGGCGCGTTCTTTCTTAGATGATATTTTGCCATACAAACCATTAGCTAAACTCACAAATATTGGTTGCGATTTTATACTACGGATAACCTTAAACATACCATTAACATCTGGAGCTTCGTTTATACGTTTACTCCAAACCGAGTTGACCAAGTAGCGGTAATACGGTTGTTTTTTAAAGTCTTCTTCGTTTGTTAAATCTACCTTTTGTATTGGTGCAAAAAACGCATCACTTGGGGTAATTTCTTCACCCAAATAGAATTTGTAACTCGATTTATAATTCTGAATACTCAATAACCGTCCGTATTCCAATGATTTTTCTTCGGCAGTTTTAAAGAAAGGTTCAATATTGTAATTATTAAGCGCTTCTAGGTGTTTGCTTTTTACATTGGAAATATTTGCTAGGTAAGTCGTTTCATCAACTTTATAAAAAGCGTCTAAATCTTCGGTAAGTTTTTGATTAAGCACTGATTTTTTAGCGAGGTAATTATTGCGTTCTGCGCCTTGACCTTTAAACATAAGTGTTTCATCAAAATGATTTGCATCAAAACTGGCACTAAGCTCGTCTTTAGGATATAGATAGATGTAAGCAGAATTACGCCCATAACTTAAAAAATAAAAGCCATCTTCTATTTTAGCAGACATTTTAAAAAGACCAGTAGCATCTAGCTCTGCGGATGCTAATTCTTTGTGATCAAAATCTGTGATTTTAATGGTGTTTACCGATGGATTAGTCACCTTGCCTGAAAGCGTGATTTTACCAGATTTCGCAAATACAGAAATACTGATACACAGTGTAAAAAGAATAGTTAATAGCTTGTTCATAATGTATGGAAATAAACTTTAAATATACATATTTTGAGGTAGGATTTACTCACATTTTGTAATGAAATTTATGTTGATAGTATTGATGTAATTGTTTATAATTAAGTATAAGTACTTATAGATTTAGTTGAGCGAAAATTCTAACTTCGCTTATCGAACGATATAGTTTATTAAAACGGAACCATATCTCACCGTTACCCACAATTAAAGAGACACAGATGAGCAGTCTATATCCTAGTACTTTATTTCATTTTACAAAGAAGAAATGGTTGTTTAAAATTTTGAAAGAAACATTCCAAATCTCCTACGCAAGAGAGAATATTTCAGGACCTAAAAATAGACGAAAACTCGCTGTCCCAATGGTTTCCTTTTGCGATATTAAACTTGCAGAAATAAAGCACTTTATTGATAAAGAATATGGATACTTTGGAATTGGACTGACTAAAGAATGGGCAAATAAAAATGGATTGAATCCTGTAATGTATATGAGCAGAAATTGTGATTTAACAGATAATTTTATAGATGGAATAAATGGTATTTATTCAATGTTCCCTAAACTAAAAGAACCGAGTGACTACGTAAAACTGACAAAAAGTTATCATAATATTTTAAATATTTATAGATATGTGAAAAATTATGACGGAGAACTTATTCGAGAAGGAAAAACTGTTGATTCAAATTACAGATTTGCAGACGAAAGGGAATGGCGATTTGTTCCTCCGTTAGACACGGTTGGTGTTGAACCATTTGTTGCAATATCTAATATTCGGACTAAAAAACAAAAAAAGGAATATAATGAAAAAGCATCCCATATAAAACTATCTTTTCAACCTGATGATATAAAATATTTAATTGTGGAAAAGGACAGTGATATCAATGAGTTAATTGATCATCTTGATTATGCGAAAAGCAAATATAATCCAACAATAAGAAGAAAACTAGCCAGTAGAATTTTAACTATTGACCAAATAAAAAATGACATTTAAACAATGGGTAACAACGGCCATAATTCATTGCGGCGGAATTTCCTAATTGGAAATTCTTATCCTGCAATGATTGCTTGGTTATCTCGGAATGTCCTAACGGACGATTCTGCAACGAAACCATAGCCCAACCGATAAGCGCATCCCTAATCGTCTACTTCATTTACTTGCCCTTTTTACTTCATTCTTACTTTATAGTTTTACCAAACGCAATTCTAATTTGGCTACTTAAGTCATTTCGACGACAGGAGAAATCACATAATATTTATTGCTTCTGAGGATGAGATGCCTCACATGCGTTCGGAATGACAAACGTTTGTTATTGTATATTTAGAATTCTATTAAAAACTTAGAGATACCTGCTTTCGCAGGTCCTTGTTACTTAATATACTTCCCTTTATTACATGACATATTTTACAAAACACGATTTAAATATGTTATTGAATATAAAACAGGAATTATTATTTATTTTAGCTAGTATATTGACAACAAACCTGAACAACTTAGTAAAATGAAATATTATACAAAACTTCTGCTAATTTTAGTTCTTACTTTTTTTACAAATTATTCTTTTTCTCAAGTTACCTTGGGTAAAAACGGTACGTTTTCCAATAAATGGTATTCTGGAACATTAATGTTAAAAAACAAAGACACTTTAGTTGGAGTTGTGAAATTTGAAAATGGATCTGCCACGAAAGAAGCTATGGGTTTGCAAGCCCTATCAGGAAATAACAAAATTTTTTATAAGAAAAACAAAAACGTAAAAAAGAAAACCAAGTTTAAAAAAGAAGAAGTTGAATATTTTATTATACGAAACAATAAAGGCAAAATAGTTAAATATGCTTACATACCTACTTCTGATAAAAAGTTAAAATTATTCCAAGTATTAATTGAAGGTAGAGTGTCGCTTTATATGAAAAAAAGTATTGAAACCATGTATTTAGATGATGGCAACACTACTACAATTATGCAACATGATAAAAACTTATATTACGTTAAAAAGTCAAATGAAAAGTTTGCGAGTAATAGGTTTTTTGCTAATGTTTTTAAATCTTTCAAAAAAACGGCTACAAGATATTTTTCTGATTGTAAAAGCGTAGTTAGCAAAATTAATAGCGACGAATATAAATCTGATCAATTGTTCGAAATTGTCAAAGTCTACAACAATTGCAAATAATTCTTAAAATGAAAAAAATAGTTATTGTACTTTTTATCTCAGTTATTCTATGCTCATTCACTTATTGCAGTATAAATGGATATATTACATTATTTGAAGACTCAAGCAGCGCTAAATATTTTAAATATGGTAAGAGTCATTACTTTGAATACTTTGATAATGAAAAGGAAACCTTAAACAGTAAACAATATTATGTTTGTTATAGAACCTATGGCTGGGGCGATGTTGATACAACGTATTATAGAAAAGATGATGTAAACTACTATCATTTTGATAAAAAAACTATGAGTGAATCTGTGTCACTTCCTATAAGTCCAAAACTTGGAGACAAATGGTTTGAAAGTGATAAAAGTTGGAGTTATGAAGTGATTTCAGTTGATGAAAAATTTAAAACACCTGCCAAGAAATATAAAAATTGTGTAAAAGTGCATTGCCTGCAATTAACAAACAAAAACAAAGAGAAAAGTAAAGAGTACTTTTTATTCTACTCACCTGAATTTGGATATGTTGGTAATGTAAACTCACAAGGAAAAGTATTGAGTTACCTAAGTCAAGTTAAGCTAAATGCGAAAGAAGGAGAAATAATAGGTAAGAAGTAAAAATTATCTATTCTTCTTTTTATTTCTTTTACTTCATACATCACATATTTCACCAAACACGATTCTAATTTGGTATCCTAAGTCATTTCGACGATAGGAGAAATCACATAATATTTATTGCTTCTGAGGATGAGATGCCTCACATGCGTTCGGAATGACAAACGTTTGTTGTTTTATATTCAGGATTCTATTAAAAACTGAGAGATACCTGCTTTCGCAGGTATTTGTTACTTCATATACTTCCCCTTCTTACTACCTTCATACATCACATATTTTACCAAACGCGATTCTAGTTTAGCATTGTAAAGTTGTATTTTTCTAGAAGGGCGTAAGCCAACATGTTTTAGCGCATCTAAGTTACTGGTGATAAACCAGGCATCGGTGCCTGGGTAGTTTTGTTTTAGGGTGTCGCCAATATCGGCGTACAATTTTTCCATATCGATATCTAAACGTTCGCCATAAGGTGGGTTAAAGACCATATGCAATTTGTTGTTACCGCCTTTTTGGGTTTTAAAGAAATCTTCGTGTTTTATAGTGATGAAATCATCCAATTGGGCGTTTGCGACATTCTCTTGAGCTTTTCTGACGGCACTTGGTGCTTTATCGTACCCAATAATTTGGTGATGGAAATCGCGCGTTTTCTTTAGTAGAGATTCTTCAATTTTTTCAAATAAATCTACATCCCAATCTTGCCAACGTTCAAAGGCAAATTCTTTTCGCATCAGGTTAGGAGGGATATTGCAAGCTATCATAGCTGCTTCGATGGGTATGGTACCAGAACCACACATGGGATCCATAAAATCGGACTGTCCGTCCCAACCAGATAGCATAATCAATCCTGCTGCCAAAACTTCGTTTATGGGCGCTATGTTAGTGGCAAGTTTATAACCACGTTTATGTAAAGATTCACCTGAGGCATCTAAAGATACCGTACACTCATTTCTAGCAATACGTATGTTGATTTTTAAATCTGGGAATTTTAAATCTACATTAGGACGTTGACCCGTATTTTCACGAAAACGGTCTACAATGGCATCTTTTGTTTTTTGTGCGATGAAGAGCGAGTGTGTAAACAAATCGGAATGTATGGTAGCATCAACCGCCAAAGAGCCTGTAGGCTTTAAATACTGTTCCCATGGCATGTTTTTTACTTGTTCGTACAAGTCTTTTTCGTTTCGTACTCTAAAGGTTTGTATGGGTTTTAAAATTTTTATAGCGGTACGCAATGCCAAATTTGCCTTGTACATAAAGCCTTGGTCTCCCACAAATTCTACCACGCGCACGCCTTTTTTGACATGCATCGCACCGAGTTGTGTGAGTTCTTTTTCTAATAATTCTTCAAAACCATACAAGGTTTTGGCTACCATGTTGAAATTTTCGGCCATAGTTTTCGTCCAATAAAATTAAGTCGGATAAGATTGCAAAAATAGTGTAATTTTGCGGCAAATAAATGGCATTAGCAGATAATGGGTTAGGGATTGCAGTGGAAAGCCCACAGCGAGGTACGAGCGAGGACTTGTAACGTAAAGCCCGACCCCGCCATTAGAAGCGGGGTAACCCCATAAAAAAAACATGATAAACGATACTACAAAATGGTTTGCTTCGTGGTTTGATACGCGATTTTACCACATTTTATATAGGGATAGGGACGATACAGAGGCGCAGGTGTTTATGGATAACCTTACTAATTATTTGAATTTACCTGAAGGCGGTACTATTTTAGATTTGGCTTGTGGAAAGGGGCGCCATTCGCGCTATTTAAACAAGATTGGGTACGATGTGACTGGGATTGATTTGAGTATGAATAGTATTGCGCATGCTAAACAGTTTGAAAACCATAGATTGCGTTTTGAGGTGCACGATATGTGTAGGCCTTACCCAAAGCAGTTTGATGCGGTGTTTAATTTGTTTACCAGTTTTGGTTATTTTGATAAGGATGAGGATAATTTAAATACCATTAAAGCGATTAAAGATGACTTGAATGCTACTGGTTTTGGAGTAATTGATTTTTTGAATACCGAATTTGTGATTGCTAATTTGGTACCTGAAAACACAAAAACCGTGGATGGAATTACGTTTAATTTAAAGCGTTTTGTTGAGGATGGTTACATTGTAAAAACCATTAATTTTGAGGCTGATGGTGAGGTGTTTAATTTTGAGGAACGGGTAAAAGCATTTACATTATCTGACTTTGAAGCACTTTTTGATGCAGCTGGTGTGCATTTATTGGATGTGTTTGGTGATTATAAATTGCGTAAGTTTAACCCGAAAACGTCAGAGCGTTTGGTGATGATTTTTAAGTAAACCGATAAGCGGTATTTAGTCATCTCACTTTTGCGGATATTAAGTCTAAAATTGAACTAAAAATTTTAATGAATAAGTTTCTTTTTCCTGTTTATGCTGTTATTATTGGTGTAGTAATTGCAAAACTTACCAAAAATAAAAACACTTGGAATACCAAGTTGTTGCTGTCCTTTAGTGGTGCATTTTTATTGGCGTTAACCTTGTTTGAATTATTGCCAGAAGTTTATGAACATTTGGATACCAAGCTAACGGGACTATTTATCATGTGTGGTATTTTGCTGCAAATTGTTTTGGAGTTATTCTCTAAAGGTGCAGAGCATGGGCATGTGCATATTCATAAAGATGCTACTGCGTTTCCTTGGCTACTGTTCATTAGTTTGTGTATTCATAGTTTTTTAGAAGGGTTCCCAATCCATCAAGAGAACGATATGGTATATGGTGTTTTGGTACATAAAATTCCTATTGCGGCTTTAGTATGTATGTATTTGTTTAAATCTAAGTTCAATACCCTACAAATTATTGTTTTCCTGCTGGTGTTTACTGCGATGACACCTTTAGGTACTTTAATTTCTAATACTGCGGAGTTGAGTGCCCAATTTATACATAGTATTAATGCGGTGGTTATTGGTATCTTTTTTCATATCGCAACTACCATTTTGTTTGAAAGTGGAGAAGGGCATAAGTTTAACTTAAGTAAGTTTATAGCGATAATTTTGGGTGTTGGTATTGCGTACTTTATATAGAAGCCTTTCCCTAACCCTTTCCGAAGGAAAGGGAACTATTACGTTGAAAAAGTTTGAGTGTTTATTAACATGATAGAAGATTTATCTAAAAACGATTTCGATATAAAGCAAAAAGAACATTACAAGCTTTATGTGCTTTTAAAAGATCAAATCACTTTTGAATCTGAATTGATAAAAAAAGGAATTAGATATTACTCAGAGATAAACGAACAACCTTCTATTGATGGAGGAATCAGATACTTTTTTCTTGATTCTGACATGGAAAATATCGATAAAATTATAAAAAGTAATGAAATTGTGGCTAATATAGAGACTAATTTGGTTTCTGATTTTCAAGATGAAAAGAAAGTAGTGAAGTTATATGTTTCTATCCTAATTGGTGTGATTGTAATTACAATTTTGGTTGGAGTAATTTCAAAATTATTCGGTTAAACAATAATTATTTAAGGATGTTCTCAAAAGAAGAATCTCGCATATTACGACAAGAGTTTTGGACAAGTTTTGGAAAGTCTTTTCCAAGAAAATGGATTTTATATAATACGAAGTTGAAAGGCTTAAGCTTTAAATTCCATTTTGATACCAAAAAAGCTTTAGTCGCTTTAGACTTGGAGGACGATTTAGAACATCGCATTAAGTATTGGGAGAAGTTGGAAGCATTAAAGTCAATATTGATTGATGATTATTTACCTAATGCTATTTATGAGGAAGACTATTTTTTAGAGAATCATAAAGAGATTTCTAGAATTTATGTGCCTTTAGAGCAAAAGGTGTCTATCCATAATAAAAACACATGGCGCGATGTGATGGAGTTTTTTAACCAAACCATGGATTTATTTGAGGCGTTTTTTCTTGAATATAAGGAGGTTATTGAGGGGTGACAATTTCGAGGCTTGTCATTCAGAAGGCGTTGCATTGAGCTTGTCGAAATGAGGAACGACCGAAGAATCTACGGTTAAAAGAGATGCTTCACTTTACTTTGTTTCGTTCTGAATGACAAGGTGAATTCAATCTAGAATTAGTTTAAACAATTAAAAAACAATTAAAGGCTGTTAAAATGCAGGTTTTAATTCTGATTTATCCGTATTTTTGCACGAGTTAAAAAAGTGCTTTCATTATGCTGGAAAAACTCGCCAAAATTCTTTTTTCTACACGTCTTACCGCTATTTTATTTATTGCTTTTGCTGCCGCTATGGCAACAGGTACATTTATGGATGCGGGACAAGATACCTCACCAACACCTTACACCAGAAATTTAATATACAATGCTTGGTGGTTTGAGGCCATTATGGGTATGTTTATTGTGAATTTTGCGGGTAATATTTTTAGATACCGTTTATACAAAAAGGAAAAATGGGCGACTTTAATTTTGCATTTGTCTTTTATTTTCATTCTTCTTGGAGCTTTCATTACACGCTATGTGAGTTTTGAAGGTATGATGGCGATTCGTGAAGGTGCCACTGAAAATTCATTCTTATCTCAGAAAACATATATCTCAGGTAATATTTATGGGGATTATCAAATAAATGGGGTGAGCCAGATGCGTGTAATTGAGGAAGAAGTAGATTTTTCACCTAGGTTAGATAATGATTTTAAAGTTGAAACAGAGTATAACGGACAATCCGTAACATTAGAGCTTGAAAAATTCATTGGAGGTGCAGAAGAAGATATTATACCAAATGAAAATGGAGAATCTTACCTAAAAGTTGTTGAAGCGGGTACTAACGGTCCGCATAATCACTTTTTGAAAGTTGGAGAGGTTGCCAGCATTCACAATATCTTGTTTGCTTTAAATAAGCCAACACCCGGAGCCATAAACATAACATATGCAGGAGACTCACTAACGGTTAATTCTCCTTTTGAAGGTGAATATATGACGATGGCAACTCGGGCTCAAGGAAGGTTAGTTAAAGATAGTTTACAGCCCTTATATTTACGTTCTCGCTATGTTATTGGTAATATGCAAATGGTGTTTCCTAAGCCAGTTACCAAAGGTGTTTTTGATATAGTTCAGAAATCAAAAATTTTAAAAAATGATGATGATGGTGCTGTTTTAAAAGTCACTTCTAATGGTGAAACCAAACGTATGGGCCTTATAGGAGGAAAAGGACGTTACGGTAATTATAAAAAAATAGAAGTTGGAGGATTAGAGTTTGAATTCAGATACGGGTCAAAAGTTTTAGAGTTACCGTTTGCTGTTAAATTAAACGATTTTGAAGCAGAACGCTATCCAGGAACAGACAAAGGTTATTCTGCCTACTCAAGTGAAGTTACTGTGGTTGATGAGCAGGAGGGAAGCTATGACTATAAAATTTTTATGAATAATATTTTGGATCATCGCGGGTATCGTTTCTTCCAATCTAGTTTTGATCCTGATGAAAAAGGGACGATTCTGTCCGTAAATCATGATTATTGGGGGACTTTAATCACTTATATCGGATATATTCTATTGTATTTTGGATTGATGGCCATTTTATTTGCTAAAGGGACACGTTTTTGGGATTTGAAAGCAAGATTGGAAAAAGTAAAAGCTAAAAAAGAACAGCTGCTTGCCATTCTTGTATTTTGTTTTGCATTATCTGGTTTTGCGCAAGATCAGCAACATTCTCCAGATGATGGACATAATCATTCAAACATAATTGAAACCCCTACAAAAGCACAAATAGATTCAGTTTTAAAAGCGAATATTGCGCCAAAAGCTCACACCGATAAATTTGGTGAATTAGTAATTCAAGATATTAGTGGCCGAATGATGCCAGTTAATACTTATGCTTCTGAGCTATTACGAAAATTGAGTAAGAGTGATGCTTATGAAGAATTTGATGCAAATCAGGTATTTTTATCTATTCAAGAAAGTCCAAGGTTGTGGTATAACGTTCCTGTAATTTATCTACGACCTATGGAAACGGATTCTTTACGAAACATCATTGGTGTTTCTAAAGAAGGAAAACATTTTGCATTGGTAGATTTCTTAAATCAAGATGGATCCTATAAACTGGCACCCTATTTAGACGATGCGTATAATACTACCATCCCTAATGGTTATCAGAAGAAATTAAAGGAAACACATGAGCGTGTATCATTGCTTTCTAATACTATAGATGGGCTTTCGTTGAAAATATTTCCTATTCCAAACGATGATAACAATAAATGGATTTCTAATTATGAATATCGCTTAGATCCAACTAAAATAAAGGATTCTTTATATGGTAATTTTGTTAAGAATGGATTTCCAGCATATTTATTCACTTTAAACAAAGGAAAGGATTCCGGAGATTTTTCAGAAGCCAATAAGTTATTAGATGCTTTTGCTAAAACCCAACATAAATATGGCTCAGAGGTCATGTTGAGTGATAAGAAAATAAAAACTGAAGTATTATATAACAGGTATGACATTTTTAAAAAGCTCTACAAATGGTATATGTATGCAGGGAGTTTGATGTTTGTGTTTTTAATTATTCAAATTTTTAATGATAAAAGCAAGTTTGTCACTATTTCAGTAAATGTATTTAAGTATATCATTATTGGATTGTTTTTATTGCATACTGCTGGTTTAATTGTACGTTGGTATATTTCTGGTCACGCGCCATGGAGTGACGCTTACGAATCTATGATTTATGTGGCATGGTCTACGATGTTGTTTGGTTTGATTACGGGTATTAGTAAGCTTAAAGGCAATCAAAACAAACGGTTTTTTGGATTAAAATCCTTTCCATTAATTCCAACACCTTCAATGTTTAAGATTAAATCTTCAAACTTGACAATTGCAGCTGGAGCATTTGTAACGTCAATGATTTTAATGATTGCTCATTGGAACTGGATGGACCCAGCTATTGCCAATCTTCAACCTGTATTAAATAGTTATTGGTTAATGATTCATGTTGCTGTTATCGTTGCTAGTTACGGACCATTTACTTTAGGTGCTGTTCTAGGTGTTGTCTCATTATTTTTAATGGCCTGTACCACAGATAAAAACAAAAAAGTTATGGGACTCAATATTCAAGAGTTAACCATAATTAATGAGATGGCGTTAACTGTTGGTTTGGTCATGTTAACCATTGGAAACTTCCTTGGTGGTATGTGGGCTAATGAAAGTTGGGGACGTTATTGGGGCTGGGACCCAAAAGAAACATGGGCACTCATAAGTATCATGGTTTACGCTTTTGTAATTCATATGCGATTGGTTCCTGGGCTTCGTGGACGTTGGTTGTTTAATTTGTTATCTGTTTTTGCTTTTGCTAGTATTATGATGACTTATTTTGGAGTTAATTTCTATTTAGCTGGTTTGCATTCTTATGCTAGTGGTGACCAAATTGTAAGTCTTAAATTTATTGCAATTGCATTTCTTATATGGGCTGTTCTTGGTGCCTTAGCCTATCGTGGTTATGCAAGGTTTTACAAGAAATAATGTTTCTTTAGATTGAATTTAATCTTTCACTTTAATCTTCTAATTTTGTTATTCTAAATTAGAAGCACATGAAACTATTTAAAGAATTCAAGGAGTTTGCTGTAAAAGGTAATATGATGGACATGGCTATTGGTATCATCATTGGGGCAGCATTTAATAAAGTGATTGACGTATTGGTAAAGCAGGTAATGCTACCACCATTATCTTTGCTGACCGATGGTGTTAATTTTCAAAACAAAAAAATCATTTTAAAAGAGGTTGTTACTAATGCTGATGGCTCCATTTTAACAGATGAAGTAGCTATTGGTTATGGTGCTTTAGCTGAAGCATTTCTTGATTTTTTTATTATTGGTCTTACAGTATTTATAGTAGTTAAGTTTATGAATAGACTTAAAAAGAAAGCACAAGATACTAATGATGCTACCGTAGTAACACCTAAGGATATTGAGTTATTAGATAAACTCACAAGGCTCATGGAAGAGCAGAATGCGCTTTTAAAGTCTAAATAGATTTTTATATTACCTCTAAGCGTTTTCCAACTTTTATAAATGCATCAATTGCTTTTTGAATATGCTCCTTTTCATGTGCAGCTGAAAGTTGTACACGAATTCTAGCTTTCTCTTTTGGTACAACAGGGTAGAAGAAGCCTATTACATAAATACCTTCGTCTAGTAACATTTTAGCAAACTGTTGCGATAGCTTTGCATCATATAACATTATTGGCACAATTGGATGAACCCCGGGAATAATATCGAAACCAGCTTTAGTCATTTCAGTTCTAAAAAATGTAGTATTGGCCTCAAGTTTATCTCTAAGTGTTGTGTCATTCGAAATTAAATCAAATACTTTTAATGTTGCACCAACAATAGCAGGCGCAAGGGTATTAGAGAATAAATAAGGTCTAGAATGTTGTCTTAGTATATCTACAATTTCTTTTCTAGCAGCTGTAAAACCACCAGATGCGCCACCAAGAGCTTTTCCGTAAGTTCCTGTGATAATGTCTACACGATCCATAACACCGCAATATTCGTGAACACCTCTACCTGTTTCTCCAATAAAACCGGTGGAATGGCATTCATCAATCATTACTAATGCATCATATTTATCCGCTAAATCACAGATTTTGTCTAATTGAGCTATTTTACCATCCATAGAAAAAGATCCATCAGTAACAATCAATTTTCTTCTAGCGGAAGATGCTGCTTTAAGTTGATTCTCAAGATCTTCCATATTACTATTCTTATATCTAAAGCGTTGTGCTTTACATAAACGAATACCGTCTATTATGGACGCATGATTCAATTCATCTGAAATAATAGCATCTTCTTTTGATAAAAGAGGTTCAAACAAACCACCATTAGCATCAAAAGCTGCAGCGTACAAAATACAATCCTCCATACCGAGGAATTCTGCAGTTTTGCGTTCTAACTCTTTGTGTATGTCTTGAGTTCCACAAATAAAGCGTACAGATGATAGTCCAAAACCATGTGTTTTTAGTGTGTCGATTCCTGCTTGAATGACACGTTCATCAGATGATAAACCTAAATAATTATTTGCACAAAAATTTAGTACATCAGGATTAGCGAGAGTATCTATTTCCGCACCTTGTTTTGAGGTGATAACACGTTCGTTTTTATATAATCCACTTTCTTTAATAGCATCTAAATCTGCTTGAAATTGTTGTTTTATAGCTCCGTACATAGCTTATGCGTTTTCAGTTTTGTATTTTTCTTTTAAGTGTTTAATCATATCGGCAGTCATCGTTTCTAAATTGAACTTTGGCTTCCAATTCCAATCGGTTCTGGCTTCGTTGTCGTCTATGCTTTTCGGCCAAGAATCTGCAATGTTTTGCCTAAAATCAGGTTTGTAAATCATTTTAAATTTAGGAAATATTTGAGATATGGCTTGACCCAATTCCTTTGGGCTAAAACTCATACTCGCAATATTGTATGATGTTCTGGTTTTTATCTGTTCTATTGGCGCTTCCATTAATTCAATAGTGGCTCGAATTGCATCTTCCATATAAATCATAGGCAAGCTAGATGTTTCGTTTAGAAAGCATGTGAAGTTTTCATTTTTTACAGCATAATGATAGGCGTCCACGGCATAATCTGTTGTGCCTCCACCGGGAGATGTTTGGTGACCAATTACTCCAGGATATCTTAGTGAGCGCACATCTAAACCATACCTTATAAAATAATAATTAGCCCAATGTTCTCCCGATGCTTTGCTCATACCATATACAGTGGTTGGTTTTAGGAAATAATCTTGTGGCGTTAGATCTTTTGGCGCATTAGTACCATAAACTGCAATTGAGCTGGGATAGAATATTTTTTTTACTCTATTCAGGCGCGCAGCTTCCAAAATGTTGAGGAAGGTTTTGTTATTAATATCCCAAGTTCTCAATGGGTGCTTTTCACCATTGGCTGATAAAATGGCTGCCATATGGTATATTTCGGTAATATCGTGTTCTTTAATCACATATTCTATGCTATTAAAATCTGTGGCATCAAGAAATTCAAAATTACCCTCAAAAGCTGCATTGAATTTTATATCAGTGGCAAGAACATTTTCAATACCATATTTCTTTTGAAGTGATTTCGTTAAAACAGAACCCAGTTGTCCGTTTGCACCAGTAATTAATATTTTGTCTTTCATTTTAATCAGAATAATGCTAGTACAAAATTACTTATATGCTAAATATAACCATTAAAAATTCTGTTAATTACGGTTAAATAAGTGTTTTATTCTGTAATTATTAAATTTTGAATGTATATTTACTTTATTAATATATGTTTTTAATAAATTTAAAGATATTTTTACTGAACATGGAACGACTTGATGATATTGATCTTAAAATACTGCGAATTCTTCAAAAAGATTCTAAGAAAACAACTAAAGAGGTTGCTAAACTTTTGAATCTTACAGCATCACCTGTATATGAACGCATTAGGCGTTTGGAGAAAAAAGGATACATAAAGCAGTATGTTGCATTAATTAACAAAAAATTAGTTGGGTGTCCTATTACTGCGGTTTGTATGGTGTCTTTGCGTTATCATGATGAAGGGTTTATTGATAAATTTGATAGACAAATAAAGGCTTTACCTGAAGTGCAAGAGTGCTACCATATGGCTGGTAAGGTTGATTTTTTTTTAAAAATAAACTTGCGTGGTTTAGAAGAATATCATGAATTTGTAAGATTGAAACTCTCGAAAATTGAAAATATTGGTGTTTTAGAAAGTTATTTCGTCTTAAAGGAAATAAAAGCGACTACGGAGTATCACTTTTAGATTTATGATGGTTCTCGTACAATTTCAGTTTAAAGTTGAAAATTACTCGAACTGACTTTGGATTAAGCTAGAGTTTTATTAAGCTCTGCTGAAATTTTGTCAAAATAGATGTCTTTAAAATCAGTCACTACTTTGTCAGCTTTAGAATAATCTTGGTTTTTAGAATGAAAGCTATCATAACCTATGCAATAAATTCCAGCAGATTTTGCTGCTTGTATACCATTAGTAGAATCTTCAATCACAATACATTCATGTCTTTCAAAACCTGATGCATTTGCAGCTTTTTCAAAAATTTCTGGATGTGGTTTTGATTGTTTTAAATCTGCACCACTCAGCTTTGCCTTAAAATATTGGTTCAAATTAAAGCGTTCAAAAATCATATTAATACTTGTCATGGCTGCTGATGATCCTAAAACTAAGGTGAGTCCGTTTTCATGATAATCCTCTATCAACTCTAAAACGCCATCAATTAATCCTAAATCTGAATTCTTATCAAAAAACTGTTTGTAATGTTTGCGCTTAATAGCAACTAAAGCTTCAGGAGCTTCATTTAAACTAAAATGATCACACAAGCGTTTACAAATATTTAATGTAGATTGACCTGTAAAGGATTCGTAAAGTGCTTTGGAAACTTCAATTCCAACTTCATCAAACATATCATGATAGGCCTTATTGTGCATAGGTTCACTATCTATGATAACACCATCCATATCAAAAATTACAGCTTTGAGCATTTTGAGATTTTTTTGCGAAGATATATCAACTGCCATGAATCACCTAGAAAAATTATTTTGTAGATTGAAATTAAATCAACATATTTGTACCTGATGATTGTATAAACCACTTCCGGATATATCGAGGTTCTCTCGAAACTTTATAAGCTAAATGTCTTACATTTAGTAATTTATCATTTTTTATATTATCAAAATGCAATCAAATAAAATTACATTCAAACAATTTTTACAGTATTTCAAAATTGCCATAACTGGTAAGGAACAAGAATTTACATCTGGCAGTATTAGGCGCGCTGTTTTTATGCTATCGATTCCCATGATTTTAGAAATGCTCATGGAATCTATATTCGCACTTGTAGATATTATGTTTGTATCTCAAGTAAGTGTCAATGCCGTAGCAACCATTGGTTTAACAGAATCTGTTATTACTTTAGTTTATGCTGTAGCTATAGGACTAAGTATGGCAGCTACTGCTGTAGTAGCTAGAAGAGTTGGTGAGAAAGATATAAAAGGAGCTTCAAACGCTGCGGTTCAGGTTATTTTTCTTGGTGTGGCTGTCGCTATAATAATAAGTGTTTTTGGAATACTATATCCAAAAGAAATTCTTGGACTTATGGGAGGAGAGCCAGATTTAATAGCCGAAGGTTACGGTTACACAAAAATTCTTCTTGGAGGCAATGTTACCATAATGCTCTTATTTTTAATCAATGCTATTTTTCGTGGCGCAGGAAATGCTTCTGTGGCTATGTGGACTTTAGTATTATCCAACGGATTAAATATTATTCTGGACCCAATTTTTATTTTTGGATTCGGACCAATTCCTGCATTTGGTGTAGAAGGTGCAGCAATAGCTACAACAATTGGACGTGGAACAGCTGTTATTTTTCAACTAGCTATTCTATTTTTTGGTTTTAGTAAAATAAAAGTTGGTGTTAAAGATTTGGTACTGCAAATAGGAGTGATGCTTAATTTGATAAAAGTATCATTAGGCGGTATTGGTCAATTTTTAATCGGAACCTCTTCTTGGGTATTTTTAATGCGTATCATGAGTGAATTTGGCAGTGAAGTATTGGCAGGTTATACGATAGCTATTCGTGTAATGATGTTTACTTTAATGCCAGCATGGGGTATGAGTAATGCTGCCGCAACTTTAGTTGGACAAAATTTAGGTGCTCAAAAGCCAGATAGAGCAGAACAATCTGTATGGAAAACAGGAAAATATTGCGCCATTTTTATGGGGTTTGTTTCTATTATTTACCTAGTTTTTGCACCTCAGATTATTACACTATTTAACCAAACACCTGATGTTGTAAAATATGGTAGTTTGTGTTTGCGTGTTTTGGCTGCAGGTTATATTTTTTATGCCTATGGTATGGTAGTCGTAAATGCCTTTAATGGAGCAGGTGATACAAAAACGCCTACATATATTAATTTTTTCTGCTTTTGGATGTTGCAACTACCATTTGCCTATGTTATGGCTATAACGTTAGATTTTGGGCCATCTGGAGTATTTTGGGCTATAACTCTAGCCGAAGTGCTTATTGCAGTAATAGCAATAATTTGGTTTAAAAAAGGCGCGTGGAAAAAAGTGCAAGTTTAGTTTATGTCAATAGAAATTAGAGATCAATTACAAAGAACAATTCGTTTAGATACTATTCCAAAACGAATTGTTTCTCTTGTGCCTAGTCAAACAGAATTACTTTGCGATTTAGGTTTAGAAAGAGTTATAGTTGGAGTTACGAAATTCTGCGTACATCCAAATTATATCAAATCGAAATCTAAAATTGTTGGAGGAACGAAGCAGCTTCATATTGAAAAAATTAAAGCGCTAAAGCCTGATATCATTCTATGTAACAAAGAAGAAAACACTAAAGATATAGTTGAAGCTTGTGAAGGTATAGCTCCAGTTCATATTTCTGATATTTATACTATAGAAGATAGTTTAGCACTTATTAATCAGTATGGTATACTATTTCAAAAAGAAAAAGAAGCGAGAAACATCATTACTAAAGTGATGCAAGAGTTGGAGGACTTTAAGAATTTTATTGAACATCGAGTGAGCTACAAAACGGTTTACTTTATTTGGAAATCTCCATGGATGGTTGCCGCTAATAATACATTTATTAATTACTTGATGGGATTGAATAAATTTGAAAACTATTATAAAACTGATACGCGTTATCCTGAGATTCAATTAAAAGCAGAAGAAGATGTAGAATTGGTATTATTATCTAGTGAACCTTACCCATTCAAAGAAGCACATGTAAGTGAGTTGAAAACATTTTATCCTAATGCAAAAATACACTTAGTAGATGGCGAAATGTTTTCTTGGTACGGCTCAAGATTAACTAAAGCGTTTCAATATTTTAAATTGCTTCGTGGATATCTTTAGGAAATTCAACTTTGCTAATATCATCTACAAAGTTTGTAATTCGCTTTTCAATATCTTTTAGATTTATAAATTTATTGTTGTTGACTTTGATTTTGCCAACTTTACAGAAATGTGGACTCATAATTTCCTCTTTTAATATTAATTACGAGTATTTCAGTGTTTTAGATGTAATACAAATGTTAAGGAAACGCTAAACTTTAAACTGCAGTTTGTTGGCTATCCCTGTAAAGATATTCTAGCTTATTAAGCTTGTTTAGCAACTTAATAGCCTTGTATTCTGAAACGTCACTTAGTGGCGCATCAGTTTGCCTTAAGTTGTAAGCTTGTTCTATAAGTATTTTGTACTTTTTAACAATCTCTAATTGTTTTTGTTTCAAAGATTTAAACTCGCTCATGCCAGATTAATTTTGAGGGTTTTTATGTTTTATTTATCAAAACCAATTATGTACTTCTCTATTCAATAATTATGCATTTTCAACACTATGATAATTGATAATGTTGTGTTAATTTATATTTGAAAAGCCATAACTTCTTTAAATTTAAATAATTAATTTGAAACATATAGGATTATGAGAATATTTATTTTAGTCTTTTTAATGTTTACGCTAACTGTTAATTCTCAAGAAAAAAAATGCAATTGCTGTACAGAAACTCATGCCGAATTTGATTTTTGGATTGGTTCATGGAGCGTTACAAACCCAGATGGTAGTTTGGCAGGTAAAAATGTAATTGATAAAATTCAAGATAACTGTATTTTAAGAGAGAATTGGACCAGTGCTAAAGGTAATTTTACTGGTACAAGCCATAACTTTTACAATTACGCAAAAAAACAATGGGAGCAAATATGGATTGATAACCAAGGTGGAAATTTACATTTAAAAGGAAATAGAGTAGATAACCAAATGATTTTAAAAACGGATGTTGCTAAGAATCAAAAAGGAGAACCCTATTATCATAGAGTTACATGGACTTTGAATGATGATGGAACCGTAAGACAATATTGGGAAACTGTCACAAATGACAAGGATATTACTGTAGCTTTTGATGGATTGTATAAAAAGACCACTGATTGAAAAATGAGTATTTGTCAATCTGAACTCGTCTCAGATTCTATAAATGATCTGCTATTGAGATTCTGAAATAAATTCAGAATGACATATGTTTTGTTTTTTATGAAAATTTTTAAGATTTATTATCCTGTAACGCAAAAACGCGCTTTAATAAATCGGTAGTTCTAGAACCTATCTTGTTTCTTATTTCTTTTTCTTCAACAGCAATCATTGTGTATACACCTTTTAAAGCTTCGTTGGTCACATAATCTGTTAAATCGGGGTTTACATTGTTCGTAAAAGGAAGGGTATTGTATTTGTTAATTAGGTTGCTCCAAATTTCATCTGCACCAACTTTATTAAATGAGTTTTTAATAACTGGATTAAACTTTGAATATAGTGATGTTTGCGTTCTAGAAGTTAAATATTGTGTTGCTGCATCATCATTTCCTAATAAAATATTTTTGGCGTCTGCAAATGTGATGCCTTTTACTGCATCAATAAAAATAGGAGTGGCTTCTTTAACAGCATCCTCTGCAGCTCTATTTAATACTTTTAAGCCTTCATCAGCAAGTTTGCTTAAACCAATATCTCTCAACGCTTTATCAACTTTTCTTAATTCTTGAGGTAATAGAATTTTTACTAGTTCATTTTTAAAGAATCCATCTTTTTGAGTAAGCTTAGTCACTTGTTTGTCTATACCAAAGTCCAAAGCTTGTCGCAATCCAGAACCTATTTCAGCATTTGTAAGTACGCCACCTTGTGGCAATTGATCGATAACACCTTGTAATTCTGCACAAGCAGTAGCGTTAAAAATTAAAAAGACGAATAAAATTTTACGAATCATGATGTTTGGGTTTTATTTTCAAAGATACACTTCTTTAAAAAAATGAAGACACCCAATATAAAATTGGATGTCCTTGTATGTATAAATCTAACTAATCCCTCAATTAATTTGATTTCTGTTTGATTATTAGACACTCAAAAAAATAACAAGTCACATTTAGAGCTTGTTTTTTACTTATTTTGTTTAAATTATAAAGAAATATCATCAAAATACTATTTTAGCATAATCCT
Source organism: uncultured Flavobacteriaceae bacterium (assembly GCA_947502975.1). Lineage (GTDB taxonomy): Bacteria > Bacteroidota > Bacteroidia > Flavobacteriales > Flavobacteriaceae > Jejuia. Next base: position 429,939 of record CANNBV010000003.1, on the reverse strand, counting down.
TGTTATATGTTAAGCAAATCTTAGTTTTAAAAATTTGAAATGAAAATTAAACGCTTATTACTCCTATTATTATTGGTACCGATGGTTTTTTTCGGACAGATACGAATATCAGAAACCATCAAAATGTCTTCTATAGCATCTGATGAAAACAATGCCTTATATTTTGTAGACTTTTGGGCAACTTGGTGTGGACCATGTATTGCAGCAGAAAAACAATTGGCTAGTCTACAACGACAATATCCAAAGAATTTTTATGTCATGTCTTTGTCTCAGGAAAGCCCTGAAGTGGTTAGGCGCTATATGAAAAAGCATGATTTACAACTTGGAGTTGCAATTGATTATAATGGCGAAACATTTTCTAATTACAACATCGCTAGCCTTCCTTATGGTATTTTATTGAATGCAAAAGGAGAAAAACTTTGGGAAGGACATCCCGCAGATTTTAAAACATATCATCTAGATGGTTATTTAAACACCAATACTAAACAACTTTCAGTAGAGAAGATGTTTAAACTACAATCTTATAAACCTCTAGCAGTTACAAAAGACATAACTTTAAACGGAGATTATGATATTAAGGAGATTGATGAAACTATTGAAAGACTACAGGTTGTTAAGAAACCGAATTTTTTAGAATTATCAGGAAGCCTAAAAGATATTATGGCATATGCAAATAATGTTTACACAAATCAAATTAATATTACATCTAAGTTAAACAAGACGTATCGTATGCGTTTTAAGAATAATACCAGCGTATTGTATAAAATAGATGAGATTGTTTTGCGACATTTAAAACTAAAACAACAAGATACTTTAGCAAATGGAGAAGTACTCTTTTTTAATTTATCTGGTGCTCACTTCTGGGATGTAAATCAAATTGATTGGGGAAATGATACACCCAATTTTTTAATAGGAGATGCCGATATCAAGGCTGATAATGTATCATTAAATCAGGTTAGTTTTCAACTAGCTAACTTATTAGAACTACCTGTAATTGCTAGTGATAATAGCATGGCTAACGAGTTACACGATTGGGAAATACATTATAAATATTTTGATTTAATGTCATCGAGTTTAAAAGATACGTATGGTATCAAGATAGAAAAGAAGATTAGTGAATATCCTAAGTATATGATAACAAAAAAGGCGCCATAATAGGCGCCTTTTATATTTAAACTAAGTTTGTTTTAGTTACCAATAACTCTAAACTCAGTTCTTCTATTCTTTTGGTGTTCAGTTTCAGAACAGTCTACACCATTAGAACAACGGTTTACTAATCTAGACTCTCCGTATCCTTTTGCAGATAATCTACTTCTAGAAATACCTTTAGATACTAAATAGTTTACAACTGAATTAGCACGTTGTTGAGATAAAGACATGTTGAAATCATCGTTACCTCTTGAGTCTGTATGCGACATTAACTCGATGCTCACAGGCTTGCTATTTAATAATGGTAATAATGTTTCATCAATAATCTTTTTAGACGCTGGAGTAATACGAGCGCTACCTAATTCGTAAAAAATTGGTAAAACGTTAGCATTCAATAATCCACAATCTACTTCTTCCCAAGTCGTTAAACCACCTTTCTTAGCCAAAACGGTTCTTGTTACAGTTTTGCTCTTAGAAGGCACAGTTACGCTTCTTGTAGAAGCAGGAGTTGCTAAAACTTGACGTTTAATCGTTTTGTATTCCGCAGGAATTTCAATTTCATCCATTCTAGCTGGTGTTTTAATTACTCTTTTTTTGTAAGATGCTCCTTGTTCAGGAACAGGAACATTGCTTGTAGATGCATCATTAGAAAGCGTAGTAAAGCTTACATCTCTAAATTGAGCAGGATATTCAACAAAACATGCTACCATACAATCCTCTTTGTTAGGAGAATCACACGCAGTTTCTCTGTATTCCCATCCAGAAGTTTTTGGATAAGTTTCAAAAGTTCTTGAGTCAGAACCAAATGAAGCTGGAATTACATTTAAGTCAGTTCTGCCTTCTTTGCCAACGTAAGGTACATTGATAGTTTCGTAAGTAGCAGGTACATACACAAACTTTTTAGATGCTTCTTTTATTAAAACGCGCTCTTCAACGGTTCTGTAAGTAGCAGGTACCACTTCAAGCCTAGAATAAGCAGGATAAACTTCAATAGTTTCTTCAACTGTCTTAAACTCATCTTTTGTAATACATTTAACGTAACATTTACCTGGATCTGGATTTGCAGGTAAGTTTTGTGCTTGGGACATTCCAAAGCCTAATAAAAATGTTAGGCATAAAATAAAATTTGATTTCATAAAAATTAAAAAATTAGTTAATGGTTAATGATATATTCATTTGTTAAGACACAAAATCAAGAATATAGTCACAATTAACTTTTTGTTAATGTTATGAAATAGTAAGAACTACTGAAATTTAAGCAGCTTGAATTAGCTTTATATACTTACTTTATTTAAGAAAAAATAACTGTCTTGTTATTATAAACCATTACTTTTCTTTCTGAATGAAGTTTAATAGCATTGGCTAAAACAATTTTTTCTAAATCACGCCCCTTTGCAATTAAGTCTTTAATAGTATAGGCATGAGTTACACGTGATACATCTTGCTCTATAATCGGGCCAGCATCTAATTCTTCAGTAACATAGTGGCTTGTAGCTCCAATAATTTTCACACCTCTTTCATATGCAGAATGGTATGGTTTTGCACCTACGAAGGCTGGTAGGAATGAATGATGAATATTTATAATCTTATTAGTGTATTTACTAATAAGCTTGGATGATACTATTTGCATATATCGCGCTAGAACAATAAAATCAATATTGTACTCTTGTAATAATTGTAATTGTTTTTCTTCGGCTTCAGCTTTTGTATCTTTTGAAACAGGTATATGGTGGAAAGGAATTTTAAAATTATCAGCAATAGGCTTTAAATCAGAATGGTTACTAATAATAAACGCTATTTCTAAATTTAGTTCGCCAGAATTATAACGCCCTAAGATGTCATATAAACAATGATCATATTTAGAAATGAAAAGCGCCATTTTTGGCTTTTTATCTGAAGAATAAATACGCCATTTCATTTCTAATTTGTCTGCTAGTTCTTTTTTAAAGTACGCTTTAAAAGTGTCAGCTGAAAAATCATCACTCATAAACTCACTTTCAAGACGCATAAAAAATATATCTTGTTGTCTATCTACATGTTGGTCTAGATAAATAATATTGCCATCTTTACTTGCAATAAAATTGGTAACGGTTGCAATGATGTTTGGTCGATCTTTACAGTGAATTAATATGGTAATCTTCTTCATGAAGCCTAATTTAGCGCTTCAAAAATAAATAAAAACAATTTCGAGGACACTTTTTAATTAAATTTTGCAATATTTTTCTAAATCATTAATTTTTTTTGAATTATTCGTAAATTGCAGCCAATAAACTAATTATTTTTTATTGATGAATCAAGAATCTCCATATAAGCCAAAACATAAAATAAGAGTTGTAACTGCAGCTTCACTTTTTGATGGTCACGATGCTTCCATTAATATTATGAGACGCATTATACAAGCTACTGGTGTAGAGGTGATTCATTTGGGTCATGATAGGAGTGTAGAAGATGTTGTAAATACTGCAATTCAAGAAGATGTAAATGCTATCTGTCTCACATCGTATCAAGGTGGACATAATGAGTACTTTAAATATATGTTCGATCTTTTAAAAGAAAGAGGAGCAGAGCATATTAAAATTTTTGGCGGCGGCGGCGGTGTTATTCTTCCTTCAGAAATTAAAGATCTTATGGACTATGGCATCACACGTATTTATTCTCCTGATGATGGCCGAGAAATGGGCTTACAAGGTATGATCAATGATTTGGTTGAGACCTCTGACTTTGCAATAGGAGATAAATTAAGTATAGATGTTGAAAGCCTTAAAAATAAGAATATAAAAGATATAGCACGAGTAATTTCTTCTGCTGAAAATTTTTCAGAAATAGCAAAAGATACACTTGAGCGCATTCATATAAAAAATAAAAATTCAAAAACACCTGTCTTAGGGATTACCGGTACAGGAGGTGCTGGAAAATCGAGCCTAGTTGATGAGTTGGTGAGACGCTACCTGATGGATTTTCCAGAGAAAACAGTCGGGATTATTTCTGTTGATCCGTCTAAACGTAAAACAGGTGGCGCTTTGTTAGGAGATAGAATTAGAATGAATTCTATTAATAATTCTAGAGTATATATGAGAAGTTTGGCTACGCGCCAATCTAATTTGGCTTTGTCTAAACATGTAAATGAAGCTGTAGAAGTGTTAAAAGCTGCAGCATATGATTTGATTATTTTAGAAACTTCAGGGATAGGACAAAGTGATACAGAAATTATTGAACATTCTGATATATCTCTATATGTAATGACTCCAGAATTTGGAGCAGCAACCCAATTGGAGAAAATCGACATGCTTGATTTTGCAGATTTGGTTGCTATAAATAAGTTTGATAAACGCGGATCTTTAGATGCATTACGAGATGTTAAGAAGCAATATATGCGTAATAACAATCTTTGGGATACACCACAAGACGAATTGCCTGTTTTTGGTACAATCGCTTCTCAGTTTAACGATCCTGGTATGAATACGCTCTACAAAGCAGTGATGGATAAGCTAGTAGAAAAAACAAAAACTGATTTGAAATCTTCTTTTTCTGTTAGCGATGAAATGAGTGAAAAAATATTTGTAATTCCGCCTTCAAGAACACGGTATTTATCTGAGATAGCAGAAAGTAATAGAGGGTACGATAAGAAAGTAGACAAGCAAGTGGAAGTCGCTCAAAAGTTATATGGTATTTTTAAAACTATTTGCTCAGTAGCTATCATTTCTAATGAAAATGAAACATCTCACTTAACTAATTCGGGGTTAAATGAAGAAGAAATTTTAAAACAAGCTCAGCATGATAATACCGATTTTTTAAAATTACTTATTTCTGAATTTGATAGAGTAAAAATGGATTTAAGTCCATACAACTGGGAAATAATTTTAGGCTGGACAGAAAAAGTAAGCCGTTACAAAAACCCAATTTATGAATTTAAAGTAAGAGATAAAGACATTAAAATTGAAACACATACGGAGTCTTTATCGCACACTCAAATCCCTAAGGTTTCTCTTCCAAAATATAAGGCTTGGGGAGATATTTTAAAATGGTGTTTGCAGGAAAATGTTCCAGGAGAGTTTCCTTATACGTCTGGATTGTATCCATTTAAAAGAACTGGTGAGGATCCAGCTCGAATGTTTGCAGGTGAAGGTGGCCCAGAACGGACAAATAAACGTTTTCACTATGTAAGTGCTGGCATGCCTGCAAAGCGATTGTCAACGGCTTTTGATAGTGTGACGCTTTATGGTAATGATCCTGATTATCGTCCAGATATTTATGGTAAAATAGGGAATGCAGGTGTATCTATCTGCTGTTTAGATGATGCGAAAAAGCTCTACTCAGGATTTAATTTGGCAAATCCGATGACTTCTGTGAGTATGACCATTAATGGACCCGCTCCAATGTTATTGGGCTTTTTTATGAATGCAGCCATAGATCAACAATGTGAAATTTATATCAAAAAAAATAATCTTGAGGCCGAGGTTGAATCCAAAATTGAAAAGCTATACAGAGATAAAGAACGACCAAGATATAGTGGTAAGTTACCAGAAAGTAATAATGGCTTAGGACTAATGCTTTTGGGAGTTACTGGAGATCAAGTTTTACCTGAAAATGTGTATTCTGAAATTAAAAAAAATACAATTGCACAAGTTAGAGGGACGGTTCAAGCAGATATTCTAAAAGAAGATCAAGCACAGAATACCTGTATTTTCTCTACTGAATTTGCATTGCGCCTAATGGGTGATGTGCAAGAATATTTTATTGAAAATAATATCAGGAATTTTTATTCGGTATCTATTTCCGGGTATCATATTGCAGAAGCAGGCGCAAATCCAATTACGCAGTTGGCTCTAACATTATCCAATGGTTTTACCTATGTAGAATACTATTTGAGTAGAGGTATGGATATTAACAAATTTGGTCCGAATCTATCATTCTTTTTCTCTAATGGTATCGATCCAGAATATGCTGTTATAGGTCGAGTAGCCCGTAAAATTTGGTCAAAAGCGATGAAAGAAAAATACGATGCAAATGCTAGGGCGCAGATGTTGAAATATCATATACAAACTTCAGGTAGAAGTTTGCATGCCCAAGAGATTGATTTTAATGACATAAGAACAACACTTCAAGCACTCTATGCAATTTATGACAATTGTAATTCACTGCACACAAATGCTTATGATGAAGCTATCACAACACCTACAGAAGAATCGGTACGTCGTGCTATGGCAATTCAACTCATTATAAACAAAGAATTAGGTTTAGCTAAAAATGAAAATCCGATTCAAGGTGCCTTTATCATTGAAGAATTAACAGATTTAGTTGAAGAAGCTGTGTTATTAGAATTCGATCGTATTACAGAACGAGGCGGTGTTCTTGGGGCTATGGAAACCATGTACCAACGTTCTAAAATTCAAGAAGAAAGCCTATATTATGAAACCTTAAAGCATAATGGAAAGTTTCCGATTATTGGTGTCAATACCTTTTTGAGCAGTAAAGGATCTCCAACTGTTCTACCTGCAGAAGTTATTAGAGCGACAGAAGAAGAAAAAAAGCTTCAAATCACAACTTTAGAAAACTTGCATAAGGCGAATAATACAGATGCACTTTTGAAAAAGCTTCAAGAAACAGCTGTTAATAATGAAAATATATTTGAAACTTTAATGGAAGTATGTAAAGTCTGTTCCTTAGGTGAAATAACGAAAGCATTATTTGAAGTAGGAGGGCAGTATCGCAGAAACATGTAAGTTAGTTACGCCATTCCAATTTGGTCAATAACCGAAAGTGATTTATCTGCGTTTTTAAGTGATAATTCAAGTTTTGCTATTTTTTGAATTACAACTATAGCTAAAGTAATAGAGGCTAAATCTACCAAATCCGATATGATGTATGCGTTATTTGCTTCTACAAATGCTTCAATTGTTTCTGCTCTATTTAATCTTTTTGCAGCATAATTACTAACAACTCCATTTCCAATATAAAAAACCCACCAAAGTACTATAAAACCTGTATTGTTGTCTACAATTAAGCTAGTGTCATAGTTTTTAAGTGTATCTTGTGTTTTTGTATAAATTTCTTTCATAGTTTTTATTGGTCTTACCCAATTAATAAAAGGAATAAAATATCCCCAAACAGCTATATTTTCATTATATTCCATACTAACTCCTAACCGAATTAAGTTACCATAAGCCCTTCTAAACCATCTTATAAAAAATACTATTGCGAAGATAATACATACGCTTTGTAATAGTCCAATTACAACAGATACAATATCTAGTGATTCGATTAATTCTATGCTATATTCTCCATTTTCGTAGCCATTTAAAACATTATTTTGATATAAATGAAACCCTATTTGTGAAACATCAATAAAAGCTAAAATCGCAAATATTATGAGTATATGTTTACTTCTATCAGTGTTATCTCTTAGTGCTTCCATCATAAAATAATTTTAATCAATCTTCAAAAGTATTTATAGTCTTTCATTTTTTTTATGATATCCATTTGTGAAAAGCTATATTAATCGAATAATTAACGCAACCAATTTAAAGTTTTTTCATCTTAATAAAGAAACAAATCGGTTTAAATGAAAAAGATAGTCTTTGTATTGCTAACAGCAGCCATAGTTTTTAATTGTTCATCTGATGAAGGTAAACCTTCTGAAGACAATCAACTTTTAGGAAAATGGCAACTCATAGAACAACTATTAGATCCCGGAGATGGAAGTGGTACATTTCAAACTATAAATAGTGAACGTGTTATTGAATTTTTTAGCGATGGTACTTTGAAAATAAATGGCGAATTATGTTTTATGGCAAGTGAAGTAGGAGAAGAAGAACGTGGCACTTACCAGATAACAAGTGATCATACTGCAGATACAACTCATGACGGTGAAATTATACCAAACACTAGCGATTCACGTTCTGCAAAAGTATATTTTGATTTGCCTTTAAGTGGACATTTAATTTTATGGTACCAGTGTATTGAACCTTGTGGTCAGAAATTTCAAAAAATAGACTAAAGTGTCAACATCCAATTGTGCTGTAGCTTTTTAAATTTCTTTAATTCACGACGTAAAACAGGTAAGAAATCCTTACCATTGCTATTACTTCTTTCCAAGCGATAAGAGTTTTTATAAAGCATATTTGTTAACCTTCTTAGAGAAGCTATATGTCTGTGCTTTCTTTCTGAATAACGTTCACGCTCAGCATTTTCTATCTCAGGAGCTAGTGAAACAGACTGCTGAATAATATCTCCAGAAAAGTAAATATTAGTATCTTCTGAACCATCTTCTTTTAGAGCAGAAAGGTCTTCATTTAAATACGAAGAAATGCTTTGAGACAATGCAAAAATCTCAATGGCTTTTTGATAAATCGGTAATTCCGATAGATTTACTGGGGTATTGTGCATTTTTAAATAATTTCATTAGCAATTACATCAAAATTAGTTACTAGATTTTATATTCAACTTTAATATTTAAAGTAAAATTGTATTTTTGCTTTAAATACTATGTTTTATTAATTAAATATCTTTAAATGTTAATAGATAAACTTAATGCAAAGATTTTGAAGTGTTTACAAGAGAACGCTAGACAATCTAATGCGGAAATTGGACGACAAGTTGGGATAAGTTCTCCAGCAGTTTCTGAACGTATAAAAAAAATGGAGGATTTAGGAGTTATTGAAGGTTATAAAGCTCTTATTTCACCTTTTGAAATTGGATATCAGTTAAAAGCAATTATCACATTACGTGCTTTTATGGGAAAGTTAAAACCATTTTTGAATAAAGTAAAGTCGCTTGACGAAGTTGTAAACTGTTATCGTATTACTGGCGATGAGAATATAGTTATGGAGGTGGTCTTAAAAAATCAAAATCATTTAGAAGCTTTTATAGACGATTTGATTATTTATGGTGAGTCAAAAACTCAAATTGTATTATCGAGGGTTGTCAAACAGAAAGAAATAATCCCAATAAAATAAGAACTAGTTTTTAAGAACTAAATGCGGGACTTCTTTTAAATCCCAATCAATTACTAAGCCGCCAGCTAAAGATTCAGCAACCTTCTTGCCATACAGATACTCGCACAAATATAAAGCAGCCTCAAAGCTTTTTGCACCGCCAGCTGATGTAATATATTTTCCATCGTGGACGAAAAGCACATTTTTTCTAATATCCAAACTCGGGAACATATTTTTCATTTTATCAATATCACTTGGAAAAGTTGTTGAGACTACATTATTTAATAAACCCGCTTTAGCTAGAACGAACGCACCGTCACAATGTGATGTTATGAAAAGCGCATCCTTATCTACTTTTTTCACAAAATCAATCATAGCTGTATCTTCAAGATCAGAATCTAAATGATGTTCTGCACTTGGCACTACTAGAATGTCAATTTTTGGTAAATCATCAGTTACATAATTAAAGTCAGGTATGATTTTTAAGCCTTCAAAAGTTGTAATGGGTTGATCAGTATTAGCTACAGAAAACACATTCATAGCTTTTATATTATCTCTAAATATGGTATGCTGAAAAATATCAAAAGGTGCTGTAAACTCAGTATTGTAGGTGCCATTCATGATTAGAAAAGCTACATTATACCTGTTGGGTTCTAATTTTGGAAGTTCTTTTTTTGTATTCTTGTTAGAAGAATTACATCCCAAAAAAAATATAGCTAGAATTAATATGATTATGTTTTTCATAGGGGTTATTTTCTATTCAACTAAAGTAGATGCAATATGAGTAGCTATTTGTTTTGCGTGTATTCTACTATTTTCAATAAACCACTTGTGTGTCTCCATACCACCACAGATAACACCAGCTAAATACAACCCTTCAATATTTGTTTCCATAGTATCTTTATTATAAGTGGGTAGTTTTTTATCGTCATTGGATAAGTTAACACCAAGTTGATCTAACAAATCAAAATTAGGCATATAACCTGTTAGAGCAATTACAAAATCATTGGGAATAGTTTTAACACCTTCGGGAGATGTAAAGGACAATTCATTATCCTTAATTTCTGTTATTTCCGCATTAAAATATGCTTTAATACTACCTTCTTCTATGCGATTGATAATATCTGGCCGCACCCAATATTTAACACGTTCTCCAACGGCATCACCTCGAATAATCATAGTCACATTTCCTCCTTTTCTATAAATTTCTAAAGCTGCATCTACAGAGGAATTGCTTGCGCCAACAACCACAATATGCTGCATGGCGTAAGGATGTGCTTCTTTATAATAATGCGTTACTTTTGGTAAGTCTTCTCCTGGAACATTAAGTAAGTTAGGTATATCGTAAAAACCAGTAGCTAATACTATTTTTTTTGAGTTGTACGTATTTTTATCGGTAGTAACGGTGAAATGATTGTTTTCTTTTGAAATCGTCTCCACAGTCTCAAAAAGGTTAATATTTATATCGTTTGTAGTAGCGACACGTCTATAATACTCTAAAGCCTCATCTCTATTTGGTTTCGGATTTTTACTAATAAATGGAATGTTATCAATTTCCAACTTTTCAGAAGTTGAAAAGAACGTCATATTTTTGGGGTAATTGAAAAGAGAGTTGGTTAAGGCTCCCTTTTCAATTATAAGATAATTCCAGTTATGTTTTTTACATTCTAAAGCGCAGGCAATACCAATGGGCCCTCCGCCGATAATAATAACATCTTTCATTTAAAATTCACCTATGTTTTTGTTCTTAATTGAGACTTTAAAATAAGTAATAAAAGTACACAAAAGCCTCCTATAAGTGTTATCATATACCAAGTATTATCAAAACCCCAACCATCAACCATTTGCATTCCAGCTTTATGTCCAAATATATGTGCCATAGAAAAAGCAATGGAATACAGTGCCATATATTCCCCTTGGTTACCTTTTTTAGCGCGCTCCATAGCAAATGCATTTGAAAACGGAAAGGTTATCATTTCCCCTATGGTCATAAAAAACATACCTACAATCAAAATACCCGACCACGTTGTAATATTCAAAATAATGAAACTTATAGATGTTAATATAGCTCCCATAATCATCAATTTTACTTTAGACAAACCAGAATTTTCCAGCCATTTTATCAAAGGCATTTCTAATAGAAAAATTATAAATCCGTTGGCACCTAAAAGCAAACCAATTTCTAATTCAGATAGTATATGAGCTTCTCTATAATAAACAGGCATCGTAGAGAAATACTGTAAAAATATAACTCCAAATAAAAACATTGCAATTAAAAAAGTTGTGAATGCTTTATCTTTATAAGCCGATTCTGGATTGGTAACTACTATATCATCTATTTCCCTGGATTTTTTTGGATTTAATACTATTACCAATACAATAGTTGCCAAAATACAAGTAATACCATCAATCCAAAATAAACCACCATACCCTAAAGTTGTAATAATTATGCCGCCAATGGCAGGTCCAGCAGAAAATCCTAGATTAATTGCCAAACGAATTAAGGTTACACTTCGTGTTTTGTTTTCTGGCTTACTGTAAGCACTCAGTGCTACAAACATAGCAGGACGAAACATATCAGCAACTAACATTACCAAAAACACACCTAAACATAACGCATAAAATGTAGTTAGGAATTGCAAAGCAACAAATAGAACACCTGTACTTAAAAGGCTTCGAACCATAACTTTGTAGTAGCCAATGGTGTCGGTTAATTTTCCGCCGAGCCATGATCCAGCCACAGATCCCAAACCAAAACACATCATAATCGTACCAACATTTCCTAAAGTAAACTTTAAGTCCTCAGTTAGATACAACGATAAAAAAGGAATAACCATGGTGCCAGCTCTGTTAATTAAAGTAATTAAAGCAAGCCACCATACTTCGGTAGATAAGCCTCTAAAAGTGTTCAGGTAATTGTTAAAAAGTGTTTTCATTAGTTCTAATTGTACTACATATTTAATATTTGATTTATTTTAAAACTCAATTATATCCCGCTTTTAGCGGGATTAGTTCAACTATATCAATTTAATTCGCAAGCTTTTAAATTGATAGTTTCACTAAAAACAAAAAGTCCGACTGTGAAGTCGGACTTTTTTATATCTGTAAACGTTTATCTTATAACATCACAAAACATAGTAAGTCCAACTCCTTTGCTTTAAAGAAGCGGTCCATTGTTTTCTACAAATTGTGACGTTGTAACGCATTTTTATCTATTTCTAAAGTTCAAACTTAGGTAAAATAATTGTAAGTTGTATTTTTACAATGATAATTTTTTAGAATGAAGAAATCAGTTTTACTTATTTGTATTAGTTTTTTGCTGCTGTCTTGTGGTAGTAGTTTTCAAGGGTTTTATAATAACCATAAGGCAGATTTAGGGACAACATCCTTTCAAGTGCCTAATTTCATGAAAGCCGTTTTAAGCACTATTTCACCAGAAGTAAAAAACGCTATCGGTAATATTTCAGACTTTAAATACATTAAATTCGAAAATGTTTCTGCCCAAAAACGTCAAAGTTTAATTACCGAAATGAATGCTATTACAAACAACGGTTATTTAGATGTTTTTAGAAAAAATGAATTAGAAAATACAAGAATTATTTCAGTAAAAGAAGCTGGTGTTGTGGTAACCGACGCTATTATTTTTATAAATAAGGGCACCGATGTTGCAGCATACTATTTACAAGGTAACTTCGATCCAGAAAAAATTAAATCTTTTGCAGACGAAGATACATTCAATGCATTTTCAAGTGATTTGTTGCAGAATTATAACACAAATTTAAATCCATCGTTTAACCCTCAGTAGTAATGCAAGAATCTAAAGTCTTAAAAAAATTAAAAAGGTTTGGGCGTTACCCACAAGGGGTCGGGCTTTCCGCGCTACACGGTAGCTTGCTACAATCCCTAACGCGGGCATATCAGCTAGCAGTTGGTAAATCACTCATATCAGTAGTACTTGTGTTGGTTTTGTTTAGTACGAGCTGTACACAAAAAAAGCGCCCTATACAAGGCGATACAGAATTTCAAAGAGAGCTGAATACCTTTTATAAAGATGCTTCAACTTCACCTTTAAAAAAGAAAGATTTAAAGCATTTTGAAGGTTTAGATTTCTTTAAATTCGATTCAGCCTATAAGGTTACAGCACAATTTAAAAGAACACCAGATGAGCAACCTTTTGAGATGAAAACTACAACCGATAGAAAGCCAATATATATTAAATATGGTGAAGCGACATTTAATTTAAAAGGAGAAACATTCACATTAAATGTTTATGAAAACCTGGATTACAAAGCAAAAGACGATTACAAGCCCTTTTTATTTTTACCATTTTTAGACGAAACTAACGGATTAGAAAGTTATGGTGGTGGTCGTTACATTAACACCGCAATGCCAAACGGTAATAATTTAGTAATTGATTTTAATGAAGCTTATAATCCTTATTGTGCTTACAATGATAAATATTCCTGCCCAATTGTACCGAGGGTAAACTATTTAAAAACTAGAGTAGAGGCTGGGGTTAAGACTTTTGGGAAGCATTAACTAACGATTACTTCACCAAATACATCCCCGCAAAAACAGCCAAAAACCCAATAATAAAACTAGCAATCGTATAAAGCGCAAAACTCATAAAATCACCACTTTTCAGAAACACATGGTTTTCATAAGCAAAAGTCGAGAAGGTAGTAAAACCACCACAAAATCCAGTGGCTAATAATAAGGTTTGGTTCTGTGAAAGCGAATCATTTTTCGCTGCTAATCCTAGAATAATACCAATGAGCAAACTCCCTAAAATGTTTGCCAAAAAAGTACCATAGGGTATACCGTTTTCAGTACTATTCAAAAATTTGCCAATAAGATAACGTAACACACTACCAAAACCGCCACCTAAAAACACTAATAAAATTTGCTTCATATTTATGTCATGCTAAACTTATTTCAGCATCTTAGCAAGTTATTAAAATAGACCCAGAAACAAGCTCAGGGTAACAACTATTGTTATTTTAGAGCAATATAGATTTCAGTTAACCAATCAGCTGGGTTTGCATGTTGCATGGGGTCGTTCACATATGCTTCTAATGCAGGTCCGTTTTCATCAGTAACCAATCCATTTTTTTCAATATGCGCCATGGTAGTTTCCCAAGCTTCTTTTAAATTATCGTAGTTGCCTTTTAACGTTGTTTTTAAAGCTTTAAATGGTTTTAATTGTCCTGTTAGAATCTCAGGATCATTAGAGTTAATTTTAGTCGTAGTTGGGATACAACACGAAAACATTACGGTGTTATTAGCTTCATCCCATTTATGGTAATAGTTAAAGGGTGCGCCAGCCATTTGTATATTATTCTTCATAGCATAATCGCCTAACTTAGGCATCATTTGTTGAATATGTTTTGGCATATCTGGAATTTTACAAGATACAGTGTTGTATATATAAAAACCACCGCTATGTTCTGTCTCTCCATTTACAGTAATGTTGTATGCTTTCATACTTGCCACCAAAACACTATCTAATTTTTCTAAACTGCGTTCGTAATGTGGACCAATTTGTTTTTCCATACCTCCCATAAAAGTTGCAAAGGCTTTAAAGCCAAATGGCAAATCTTTACCAGAAATCGTCCAAATAGCTTCAGTAGTACCATCTGCGTTCGGTGTAAAGTTCCAAGTAATGTCAGAAGCCGGGAAATCAGCAAATTGCATTTCTTGATTTATAGATGTGCTAGGAATGGCCTTTATGGTTTTCATAGTACCAATACCATCCTTATCTTCCCATTGGTAAGAACTTCCTACACCAGCGGTTTTTTCTGGAAGTGTAATTACCATATCAGGATCTGCCTCAGCCCAAGATGACCAAGATTCCCAGTTTTTATAATCAATTACATTGTTATATACCACAGAAGCAGGAGCATTCAAGGTTTTAGTTCGTGTCACTTCAAAAGAGTTTGGTTGCACTGCTATATAAATTGCCAATCCAATTATGGTAATAAGCAGAAGAAAAAAAATGTACTTTAAAGCTTTCATTTTTATAGGTTTAGTTTGTTCAAAACAAATATAGTTAATTTTAAAATTTGGAATTATTATTTGTTACATTTGTTCAGTAAAATCATAGTTCTGATAACCATTTACTGGTATTTACTGTTAATCCATAACTAAAATGAAATAAAGACTCACTTTATTAAATACAAACTAAAACTTTAATTAAAATCATGAAACTAAAACCCATTTTTCTTTTTTTATGTATTGCATTTTTTTTCTCATGTAACGAGGATAAAAAAACTATAGCAAAATCTGAAGGTGAAACAGAAATTAAAAAGGATTTCGATTTTAATGTTGAGCAATTTGCTGATATTAAAATATTGCATTATCAAATTCCAGGATGGGATCAACTCTCTTTAAAAGAGCAAAAGCTAGTGTATTATTTAACTCAAGCTGGATTATCGGGTCGTGATATTATGTGGGATCAAAATTACCGTCATAACCTTAAAATTAGAAATGCTTTAGAAAACATTTACAAAAACTATAAAGGTGATAAAACTTCAGGAAATTGGACTGCTTTTGAGACTTATTTAAAGCGTGTGTGGTTCAGTAATGGTATTCATCATCACTATTCAAATGATAAAATAAAACCTGAGTTTTCTGCAGATTATCTAAATGAATTATTAGCTGAGACTAATACTAGTTTAGAAGGCGAACCTTTTGAAGTGATTTTTAATGATAAAGATGCTAAAAAAGTAAACCAAGGTAAGGGTGTTGATAATGTGGCATTATCCGCAGTTAATTTTTATGGTCCAAATGTTACAAATGACGATGTGATTAGTTTCTACAAGCAGAAGAAATCACCAAATGCTGATAAGCCATTATCATACGGATTAAATTCACAATTGGTAAAAGAGAATGGTATTTTAAAAGAGCGTGTATATAAATCAGGTGGTTTATATGGTGCTGCAATTGATGAAATCATCAAATGGCTAGAATTGGCTAAAGGTGTTGCAGAGAATGAAGCACAAGGCGACGCACTTGATTTATTAATCGCATATTACAAAACAGGTAATTTACAAACATGGGATGATTATAATGTAGCTTGGACTGCTGCTACGGCAGGAAATATCGATTATATCAATAGTTTTATTGAGGTGTACAACGATCCTTTAGGATATAGAGGTTCTTATGAAACTATCGTTCAGATTAATGATTTTGATATGTCTCAAAAAATGAAAGTGTTATCTGATAATGCGCAATGGTTTGAGGATAATTCACCTTTGATAGAGGCGCACAAAAAGAAAAATGTAGTAGGCGTAACCTATAAAGTGGTTACGGTAGCAGGAGAAGCTGGTGATGCTTCGCCAAGTACGCCAATTGGTGTAAACTTGCCAAATGCTAACTGGATTAGAAAAGAGGTAGGAAGTAAATCTGTTTCACTTGGAAATATCATTCATGCCTACAATAACGCTGGAAGCACCGGACGTTTAAAGGAATTTGTACATGATGACGAAGAATACGAATTAGAAAAAACGTATGGTCAATTGGCTGATAAGTTACATACAGCTCTTCACGAAGTGATAGGGCATGCATCTGGACAATTAAACCCAGGTGTGGGAGAGACCAAAGAAACTTTAAAAAACTACGCATCTACTTTAGAAGAAGGGCGTGCAGATTTAGTTGGGCTTTATTACTTGTACAATCCAAAATTACAAGAATTAGGATTAGTTGAAGATTGGAAAAAAGTAGGTATAGCAGCCTATGATGGTTATATCAGAAATGGTTTAATGATGCAATTAATTAGACTGAATCTGGGTGATGATGTTGAAGAAGCACACATGCGCAACAGGCAATGGGTTTCTGCTTGGGTATTTGAAAAAGGAAAAAAAGATAAGGTTATTGAGAAAGTAACCAAAGATGGAAAAACATATTTCAATATTTACGATTATGAAAAATTACATGCCCTTTTTGGTGAATTATTAAGAGAAACGCAACGTATAAAATCTGAAGGCGATTATGCTGCAGTAGAAGCTTTAGTTGAAGGTTATGGTGTAAAAGTAGACCAAGATATTCATGCTGAAGTTTTGAAGCGTAATGAACAGTTTCCTTCACCACCATA
Organism: uncultured Flavobacteriaceae bacterium; assembly: GCA_947502975.1. Taxonomy (GTDB): domain Bacteria; phylum Bacteroidota; class Bacteroidia; order Flavobacteriales; family Flavobacteriaceae; genus Jejuia. The sequence continues at coordinate 412,764 of CANNBV010000003.1, read as the reverse complement.
TAGTGGTTTTGTAAATCCTGTCTTAGTTGCCGATAACGAATATGGTGAAATTTCGACCATTCGCATAGAGCAGCCAAAATCGTTTGCTGAACAAATGTTGAACTACAGTGAGAGATATAGCTTTTTACCAGAAGTGAATTAAGTTATAATACTTCTTATAAAAACAAAAAACAGAACCTTAATTAAGGTTCTGTTTTTTTATTAACACTAAAAGCTAATAGTATTAAGTTTACAACAATGAGTAAGCTAATTATTAGTAATATCTTCATGTTGCTGCTGTTGATGTTATATAATAGATGCAATTTTTTTTAAAAGGTTGCGTGAAATAATTTATTATTTTTCGCCTCCTTTATTATATAACAAGCCAGCTTTATTTTTTCCTACTTCATGTTTTTAAAGAGCATGTTTTTAAATTATAAAGAATAGCAAATTGAAGCAGTTTGCCATTACCTTTTAATTGTAATTTTTTACATATATTTTTTCTATGGGTTTCAATTGTATGGACACTTAAATTTAAGGTATTTGCAATGCATAATGAACTTTCTCCATTTCCAATTAACATTAAAACTTGTATTTCTCTTCTTGTAAGTGGTTTGTTTTTATAGATTTTAACTTTTTCAGATGTAATAAAAAAATGAATTATTGCATCTATTTTATCTTTATGATTCGTTATAGATTTTGTTGCTTTTAAAACTTTTATTATGCCATCTTTCGAAAGTGTTTTGTTATTACACTTTAGGTTGTTTATAGTTGTTATGATTTCTTTGTGGGCGTTCATTGATTTGGGTATGTTTAAATAACAAAATTCAATGAAAAAACACAAAAGGGTAATACCCGATATTGGGTAAATATTAAAACTTATATTTCTTTTCTAAGGCATAACGCATTAACTCTCCTTTACCTTGTAAACCAAGTATTCTAGCCATATTCTTTCTGTGCGTATCTACAGTGTGAATCCCTATAAACAATATATCTGCAATTTCTCTAGAGGTTTTTCCTTGACCAATCAGCTCTAGAATTTCTATTTGCCGCTTAGTTAAAAGCCCTTTAGATTTATTAGAACTTTTTGAATGTAATATGTTGGTATTTATGTTAGCGTCGAAGTATGTTTCCCCTTTATAAACTGCTAAAATGGCTTCATGGACTTCTTTTAATGCAGAGTTTTTTAATATATAGCCAGATGCACCAGCATCTAACATTTGTTGAATAGCTTCAACTTGATCAAACATTGTAAAAGCTAGTACTTTTGTATGAGGAAACTTTTTCTTAATTTCTTTTGTGGCTTCAATGCCATTTAATTTGGGCATTCTTATATCCATAAGAATGACATTGGGTTGTTTACGCTCCACAATTTCCAATAGTGCTTCGCCATCATTTGCAGTACCAACAATAGAGATCCCGTCTTCATAATCTAAGAGTAGTTTTATACCATCAATAAGTGATTGATGATCTTCTGCAATAGCTAATCGTATCATGTGGGAATATCTATTATTATTGTTGTGCCTGATCCTTGTTCTGACTCTATGGTCATTTTACCATTAAGATGCTCTACGCGTTTATCAATACTGCTGAGCCCCATACCTTTGTTTTTTGTGGTAATTTGATTTGGATTGAAACCTTTGCCATTATCTTCAATCATTATGTTAAGTATATCGTCATGATTGGTAAGATGAATAACTGCTTCAGTAGCTTCGGCATGTTTAATTACGTTTGTAATCAATTCTTGAACGATTCTAAAAATAGTAAGTTCTAAACTATTTTCAAGTCTATTTTCTAAACCATGATCTATAACATCAACACTAATTTTATTAGATGTTGAGATTTTATCGGCCATATTTTGTAAAGCGATAAGTAGTCCTTGTTTGGCTATAACACCAGAGTTTTTAGTGTGTGCAATAGAACGTATTTTGTGATACGCTTCATCTAAAAGGGTAGTGGTTTTATCAAACAAGTCAGGCGTTTGTTTTTCCTTCAGTGCATTAAAATGTAATTTTACTGTAGCCATCAATCCGCCTAAGTCATCATGTAAATCATTGGCAATACGTTGGCGTTCTTTTTCTTGGCCCTCTATCATTGCATCTATACTAACCAATTCTTGTTCCTTCAGAACAGTGGCTAGTTTTTGACTTTCTAATGCTTTGGCTTGTTCTGCTAAACGTTGTTTTTTGCGGGTGTTTTTAAATAGTAGAAGAGCTATAATACTACCAAATAATAGACTTATTCCAAGTCCAATAGCTATATTTTTATTTTGTTTTTTTTGTTGCTGTTCGATTAATAATTGTTTTTCTTTTTTTTCAGTTTCATATTTAGTATTAATTTCTGCGACTGTGATTTCAGATTTTTCTTGATATCTGTCTTCCCGTAATTGGTTTTCATCAAATTTATGTTTGTATGCAGATTTGTATTTTTTCTCTTTTGCTAAGCTTAAAGAATACCATTGATAATATAAGATATTATTATTATAATCTGTAGAATCAATCGATTCCTTTGCTTTATTTAAATACTTTTGTGCTTCTTTTTGATTGTTGCTGAAATAATGAACTATTCCCTTGTTAATAATTATTCCTATTTGTTTTTTTTTAGAAAAAGCGTAGTTGTAGGATTGCCAAATATTTAAAGACTTATCGTAATAATTTAAAGATTTTGAATAATTGTTTTTAGAAATATTGTTGGTTTCTAAATATCTAGCATATACATCGTGCTTAACCCCCAAGAGCTTATAATATGAAGCAATAATAGTTTTATTTTCATTAGCAAGAGCACTAGACAACCCCTGGTTTAATTCCTGAATATATGGCTTTTGTTCAATGTACGAATAGGCTCTAATTTTAGCCAAAGTTGATAAATCTTTTTCAAAATCATCATAAGCTGCATCTTTATATTTTTTTAATAGATTCTTTAAGTCATCTAGGTTTTTTTCATTTTTATTTATGATGCTTGTCATTCGTTTCAGAGCTTCACAAAGCAAAACTGGTGAGTTAATTGCGTCTGCAATTTCTTGAGACTTTTGATAGTAATTATAAGGAATAGACTCCTCAGTTCCCTTCGATATCAAATAATCACCATAATAAATATTTAGGAGACCATTTTCTAAAGTATAATTATCCTTTTCTGGCTTAAAGTTCCTTTTTTCTAAATTTCCAAAGGCTAGATAGTTGTACTTCCAAATAAAAGCTTCTCTCAACTTTATTCCCAAAGAATCTTTTGGGTTAAACAAGTTAAGAGAAGGGTTGAATTCCTCTAATTCATATTGCCTTAGAGTATTTAATAAAGCTTTTATGGTAGTGTTATTTTGTGCCGAGATTTGCACCAAAAAGCAAAGAGATAAAACTATAACATATTTTAATTTTATCATATGGTTTTATTCTTAAGGACCAGTAACTGGTGTGATATCACATGAGCGATCATCGTTAATCTCATTCTTATCACAAACAAAAATATGCTTTTTTGGTATTAAATTAATTATATCTTCATCTGCAATATTTATATTAATAAAGTGATTTTTTGCAGGGTCAAAATCTTTACCAAGATTAATTACAGATTCCCCAATATTTGTATCATGATTAGTAAAGGCATTCATCTTGACATTTAATTGATACTTCTGCCCATCTGTATTTACATCACTACCTATAGAACTTAATGAAAATTTAATCAATCCTCCCATATTCTTACTAACAAAGTACCCTCTAATATAAGTATTACCATCTTTTTTAATCATATTGAGTTTGGCAGCAATTGTAAATGTTGTTCCAAAAATATGCCCATAAAAAACCGGTTGGTATTTATTTAGTTTAAAATCATATCTTAATCGAGCTGTAGGAAACTTTTTTTTAGCCATAATATTTAATTTATTTAAGTTAAATTGTTTAAAATTAAAAATAACATTGTTACCATCTATAACGTCGTTTATAGAAGTCTTTAATATTTCCAAATCTTGAAAAAATGAAAAAGGTCCTGATTTAGAGTGGAGTAAACCTACAGGTATTGGTAACTCATTAGTTTTAGGAACTTTTGCTACCAGAGAGCCTGAATCTCCTTCTTTTGAATTTATTAATGACATATAACACTTATTTAAGACATGGTTACAGTTTTTATTTCTTCGTTTATAACTGTTGCAATTGATTACTTTACCTTTCTGTATCTGTACACTACCAGTACCAAAAAACATTATATCATCACCCAAAATAGGTTTATCCCCAATATTATCTGCTAAATCAAATTTAATTACTCCACTATCAACTCTTTTTTTATCATTAACTTTTATCAAGGCAATATCATATTCACTATTAACGCTTTCATATTTGTACCAATATAGACTTCCTATTATATTTTTTTTTGAGCAATTGTCATCAGATGTCATGTTTGTAGGTGAATTCACTTTACCGTTTATTTTTGTTTCAACACAATGATAGCAAGTAATTATATATGCCTCGTCATTTACATCAGTAAGAACTGCTCCAAGTGTCCCGCGGTTATCACAATCAGATATTTTGCCAATGTCATGCCCCCCTTTTCTTATATCATATAATTGAAAAGGGTTGGCTTTTAAGGTTTTTTTATTCTTTGGTAAATCATTATAAAATTCTTCGAATATAATTCTTATTTGTACTTTGTCATTATCCTTGGAAGATATATAATCATATAAATATGAGGTATTATTGTAGTTTTCATTAAGATCTAAATAATATATTTTGTCCTCATTTTCTAAGCCTATACTTATTAGATATTCATCTATTTTATCTAATTCTTTTTTTTTATCATAGACAGCAATTAAGAATACTGCCTCTTTATTTTCATTTAAAACAGCCATAAAATCACAGTTAAGGTTTTGCTGCATAAAAACTGGTGCAAAAAAATCCAATGATTTATTAGCTTTTTCCTCAATAGTCATAACTTGTTAAACCAAAGGATTAAACAAACACACCAAAACAAATACAGCAATAGCGCCAGAAGTACTAATTGTAGGTTCCTTTTCTAAAAGAGACATTTTTAATGGATTATTATCGGCGTCAGTAAATGTTTTAATCCCATCTCCTTTTGTATTATAATCTAGTTTGAGCATTCCAGGAATAGAAATACATATTGATGCTGAAGTTAGGGCTATTAGTACTCTGCAAAACCAACAATAGGTATCCTGAAAATCTAATTCCTTTTTATGAGTAATAATCATAATCACAGCAAAGGTGATAATACCAAAGAAAAACATGGTAATAGGAGAGACTAATTTTTTCATGAGGGTAATGGTTAATTAATTGATGTTACAAATATGAAGACTTGGTGAATGTGAAAAAATACCCAACACTGGGTATATTTACCCTTTGAATTTAGAAAGAAAAGTAGCGTTAAAGGGAAATGCTAGATAAAAAGCAAAAAAAATAGGTGTAAAGTTTTATTTACAATAAAAATTTAATTGCACTAATAAGTAAGATAAATCCAATAAAAGCGATAAGTATCCAAATACTCCCAGCATAAAAGCGTTTATGGAGTTTTAAATCTTTGCGATAGGTATAGCCAATGATGATAGCAAAGATCACAAAAAATATAATTCCGAAAATGATTTGACCTTTACTAAACATATAGCTATTTTTATGCAAATTTAATTAATAATGATGAGATTTCCGCCTTCGCGGGAAAGACAAAACACCTATTTATGAAAAATAAAATTGAAGCTGTAAAAGCATTTCATACTGCATTTAAAATTGGACATAGAGAAACACCTAAGGCAGATTTGGGTTCAGACAAAAACACACTACGTTTCAATTTGATGAAAGAAGAAAATGAAGAATACTTTGAGGCTGCTAACAATAATGATTTGGTAGAAGTAGCTGATGCGCTCGGCGATATGCTTTATATTTTATGTGGTACAATTATAGAACATGGAATGCAACATAAAATAGAAGAAGTATTTGATGAAATACAACGTAGCAATATGAGTAAACTAGGAGAGGATGGACAGCCTATTTATCGGGAAGATGGTAAAGTACTCAAAGGTCCAAATTATTTTAAACCGAATATAGAATCTATTTTAGAGAAATAACTTTGTCATTTAGAACAAAACAAAAGAGGAGCAAATTTTGCTCCTCTTTTTTATAAGTTCGAGTATCACTCTCCCAAGCCTGCACTGAGCTCAGTCGAAGAGGATAGGTGGGCTATAGGGCTTATTTCACCTCATAACGCCATCCAAAAGGATCATCGGCTTTATTTGTTTGTATATCTGTAATGCGCTTTTTCAAATAGTCAGCATACGTCGTTTCTAATTTTGGTAACTCATAATCTTCACCTTTATAACCAAAACCAGAAATAGGAGAAATTACAGCAGCAGTTCCGGCACCAAACATTTCTTTTAACGTCCCATTTTTAGCAGCTTCAACCACTTCAGTAACAGTTAGTTTTCTAACTTCTACAGCAATATTTTCACTTTCAGCAAGTTCAATAATACTTTTACGCGTGATACCATCCAGTATTCTGTCGCTAGTCGGACCAGTTATTAGAGTGTCACCAATACGCACAAAAATATTCATGGCACCAGCTTCTTCAATATATTCATGCTTATGGTCGTCTGTCCAAATTACTTGTTGATAGCCTTTAGCTTTTGCCAATTGTGTTGGATAAAACTGCCCTGCATAATTTCCACCAGCTTTTGCAAAACCAACACCACCATCCGCAGATCTTGAATATTTCTCTTCAATCAATACACGAACTTCACCAGAAAAATAAGAGCCAGAAGGCGCAGTACAAATTATAAACTTGTACTCATCTGCAGGAGAGGCATGGAAACCATTTCCTGATGCAAACACAAACGGACGTACATATAATGAGCTACCCTCATTAGTAGGAATCCAAGCTTCATCTAACTGTAATAGAGCAACCAAACCATCCATGAAGTATGCTTCAGGAAGTTCAGGAATAGCCATACGATTTGACGAAATATTTAAGCGCTTACAATTATCTTCAGGTCTAAACAGCCAAATTTTATTGTTATCATCTTTATATGCTTTCATACCCTCAAAGACCGATTGTCCATAATGGAAAATCTTAGAAGAAGGATCCAAAGTAAGTGGTTGATAAGGCATAATTTTTGGCGCCTCCCACTTGCCATTTTTATAATCACATACCAACATATGGTCGGAAAATACACTTCCAAACTTCAAATTATCAAAATCTACCTCGTTAATTTTGCTAGACTCTGTTTTTATAATCTCAATAGCGTTGATTATAGCACTCATAATACATTGATTTAGCCTACAAATTTATAAAATTCATTCTCAAAAAAGCGGTATATTTACATAAATGCTTTAAAATAAAATTTTTTATACTATGAGATTTGTAATACTACTGATAATATGTGTTTTAGCCTTAGGGTCGTGCCAAGATAGCGCTTATACATCATTCGGAAAAAAAATAGTGACAGACGATGCAGTAATTGCCAAATCTATGGCAGCACATTACGAGACTATGCAACAAGGTGATAGTATAGACGCTAAAATGAAGGCAAAAGTGACTGAAGTTTGTCAAGCAAAAGGATGTTGGATGACTTTAGATCTGGGAGAAGACAAAAAAGTGATGGTAAAATTCAAAGATTATGGCTTTTTTGTGCCTACAGATATTGCAGGAAAAGAAGTCGTTATTAATGGCAAAGCCTATGTCAAGGAGGTTTCAGTTGATGAGCAACGCCATTATGCAGAAGATGCAGGAAAATCAGCTGAAGAAATTGCTGCAATTACAGCACCTAAACGCACGTATTCTTTTGAAGCAGATGGTGTTTTAGTGTCACAATAGTATATTTTTGTTTGGGCGTTACCACAAGGGTCGGGCTTTCACTACTCAATCCCTCCTTCGTCGGGGATTTCAAACATGCCGTTCAATCCCTAACGCAAATCAACCTTTGAACTTTAATCGCGACACACATGAAACGTGAAATCATCATTACAGCAGATGGTTCATCAACCATTCATATTCCAGAGTGGAATGAGCAATACCATTCTAAACACGGTGCTATACAAGAAGCCTATCATGTGTTTATTAAACATGGTCTGCATCATGTATTTCATACTCTAAAAAAAGAATCCGATGTCACTTCGAGCGCAGTCGAAAAGTCTCAAGATATTTCAATACTTGAAATAGGCTTCGGCACTGGTCTTAACGCATTCATCACTTTTTTTGAGGCCAAAAAGCTAAATTTAAAGATTGATTATGTTGGAGTAGAAGGCTATCCAGTAGCTTCAAATGAAATCGTACATCTCAATTACGTAACAGAATTAAACGCAGAAGCACATGATATGGTATTCCAAAACATTCACAATATAAGTTGGGAAAACCAACATCAAATAAATGAAAACTTTACACTTACAAAGCAAGAAAAAATGTTTGACGATATTGATGATAAAAACAAATTCAACCTCATCTATTTTGATGCATTCGGCGCTAGAGTACAACCTGAACTATGGACAGAAACTATCTTTAAAAAAATGTACATGGCTTTAAAAGAAAAAGGCGTGTTGGTTACGTATTCTGCAAAAGGTAGTGTGCGGCGTGCTATGCAATCTGTAGGTTTTACAGTCGAAAGGTTACCAGGCCCTCCTGGAAAACGAGAAATGCTTCGTGCAACGAAATAGTTTATAGCCTAAGGGATAGCAAGTAACCCTTGAAAATTAAAAACTTCTAGATTATTTCTGTTAAACCTAACTTAAACTTTCAGTCTTAGCCTTTACCATTTCGTAAATTTATATAAAAAAGTAAATGCGCGTATTAATTACAGGAGCTACGGGATTAGTCGGACAAGAAATTGTCAAGCTCTGCCATGTTAAAAATATACAAGTCAATTATCTTACAACTCGTAAGTCTAAACTATCTCAAAGCGATAACTATAAAGGATTTTATTGGAATATAGATACCCGAGAAATAGACATAAACTGTTTTAAAGATGTAGATGCTATTATCCATCTAGCTGGAGCCTCAATTTCTAAGCGGTGGACAGAATCTTATAAAACAGAAGTAATAAATAGTAGAGTAGAAAGCACGCAATTACTCATAGATACACTAAAAGGAGAATCGCATTCCATAAAACAAATTGTATCAGCTAGTGCCATTGGTATTTATCCAGATTCACTCGTAAACTATTACGATCAAACCCATAAAGAAGACAGTGATTCTTTTCTTGGAGAAGTGGTACAGGCTTGGGAAAAAGCGGTTGATGGCTTTTCAAAATTAAATATTAAGGTCTCAAAAGTTAGAATAGGGTTAGTTTTATCAGATAGTGGAGGCGCATTAAAAGAAATAGTAAAACCTATTAAACTTGGAGCAGGTGCTGCTTTTGGAAGCGGTAAACAATGGCAATCTTGGATACATATTTATGATTTAGCAAGAACGTTTTTATTTGTTTTAGAAAGTGGACTTGAAGGTATTTACAATGGTGTTGCGCCAAACCCAGTTACCAATGCTGAACTCACCAAAACTGCAGCAAAAGTGCTTAAAAAACCTTTGTTTCTCCCTAATATTCCAAAATTTATGATGAAACTGGTTTTAGGTGAAATGCATATTATATTATTTGAAAGCCAGCGTGTAAGTTCTAAAGAGATAGAAAATAAAGGTTTTAAATTTAAGTTCCATCATTTAAAACCAGCCCTAGAAGATTTATTAGACTAGTATTCATTACAAATACACATTAGTTATAAGTCTAGAAACTGTGGGATGGTCGCTGCCTCCAGTAGGTTCAATAGTGATATTAAGAGATGCAGCATTTTCAATATAATTCATAGCTAATAAATGAGCATCTTTTTTAATGACGCCCATATCAATCATTTCACCATCAACATCAGCCCACATTTGATAATCGTGTTCAGCATCTAATTTTGGTAGCGCTAATGTATTTACAACAACTCTTTTTTCCTTGTGATTCACATAACTAACTACTTTGGCTTCAGGAGACAGTGCATTTCCGTTTAGGATATATTGTTTAGTATCTGGAGAATTTAGTAGATCTAACCAAGCTGTAGCTTTTACCATATTAGTTTTTAAACCTTCAAGATCTTTTAATAATAGTGAGTTTTTTTCTTCAGCAATCTGTAATTGCTGTTTGGTGTCATTTAATTGTGAATACATCCAAACACTACCAATCACTAAAACTGCTGCAATACTAGCGACAACGGCTAAATAATTTTTTGATGAATTCCTTTTTGGTAATGATACAACTTTTGTCTCAGCACCTTTTACACTTGACATTAAATGTGCTTTTACATCATCTGGAGGAACAATAGCATTATCAAAAGCCATAGCTTCAAAATTAGATTCAACTACATTAAACCTAGTTTTTAATTCTTCATCTGTTTTCAATAGACGTTCAAGAATAAGCTCATCTTCAGAAGAAAGCTCACCCAATAGATATTGCTCTATTATGCCGTTTTTTAATATGTAGGCTTTATCCATCATCGTATCACTTCAATTATAATCAACAACCATACAATGGCCTTATCGTAACTCAATTTAAGTTTTTTTAAGGCTTGTTTTATATATGACTTAAAGGTTCCTAGAGGCACATTCATTTCCTCATGGGCTTCTCTGTGTGTTAAGCCATTAAAGTAGACCAATTCTAGAGCTTTTCTGTGATGCGGCTCTAATTGATTTAAATATCCCTTAAGCTGAAACGTGTCAACTTCACTTTTTACTGTTTGGGTTTTATCTTTATATACACTTAAATCCTCGGTTTGGATGAGCTTCTTATCTGCTCGTAAAAAGTTTAGTGTTTTGTTCTTCGCAATTCTATATGCCCAAGTATAAAACTTTCCTTTTTCCGGATTGTACTGATGTGCTTTCTCCCAAATGGTTAAAAACGTATCCTGTAAAATATTTTGTGCCTGTTGTTCATCTCTGCACATTCTTACGATAACTCCATAAATAGCAGGTGCATAAGCATCATAAAGCTGTGATAGCGCAGCTTCATCTTTGTTTTTAAGATTAGATATGAGTGCCTTGTCGTTACGCATAAATGTTAAAGATTTCCCAAAAAATGGGAGTGATTCATCCAGAGGAAACAAACCTGTGTAAATATAAATGAAAGCACTTCAAAAAACGAAAAAAGTGCAATTTAGTTTAACCAAAAAATATAATTATTATGAAAAAGTTAGTGTTTATTTTAACTACAGTAGTGGCTTTAACAGTAAGTCAATTTGCAACTGCTCAAAAAACAATTGTTGATGTTGCCGTTGGTAACGAAGATTTCTCAACATTAGTGGCAGCATTAAAAGCTGCTGATTTAGTGGGAGCCTTACAAGGTGATGGGCCGTTTACAGTATTTGCGCCAAACAATAGTGCTTTTGGAAAAATTGATTCCAATACCTTAAATTCTTTGTTAAAGCCAGAAAACAAAAAAGCTTTAACCAACATATTAACTTACCATGTTGTATCTGGAAAGTTAGATGCTAAAGCAGTAGTGGCAGCTTTAAAAAAGAATAAAGGTATGGTAACCTTAAAGACGCTAAATGGACAAAAGTTAACTGTTAAGCAAAAAGACGGGAAAATATGGTTGAAAGACCAAAACGGAAATTATAGTGAAATAATTATGACAGATGTAATGGGGAGTAATGGTGTTATTCACGTAATTGATTCGGTAGTGATGCCTAAGTAATTGGGAGGAAACTGCTATGAAAAAGAAAAAACGCTCTATTTAGATAGAGCGTTTTTTGTTTTTTGATATATTTTTATAAAGTAGTACGGTTATTATTAGATACAATTTGTCTAATGTAACGCTACAAATATTAAGCACCTTTGCCAAACATAATAAGGATCAATTCTACTGGTGTGTCAGATTCATTCCACCATTTATGGTGTACATTTGCAGGTATAAATACAGTATTTCCTTCAGAAACTGTAATGGATTCTCCATCTACAATACCTTTTGCGGTTCCTTTAATCATTACACCCATCATAGGAAAAGGCATTGCTTGTTCTCTAGCATCTTCACGTACTCGCTCGCCTGGAAGAATATTGTACCAACCAGTACGTAATCCTTTTTCATAATAAAAAATAGTAACTCCAGAACCGTGAGCTCTTCGCGTAGCATCTGGACGAAAAGGAATTACTTCAGGAAAGCCTCTAGTCCAAAAATGAAACGAAAATGAATTTAAAGCACTATCTTCATCTTCAGTTGGGCTGTAATCATTAATTTCATAGACATCCATTGGTGCATAATCGCTAGAAAAGGCCTTAGCTTGTGCAGTAAGTGCATTTATTCTACCTTCATTGATCGCTTTCAATGTTTCAAATTCAATACGATAAACATAGGTTTTAATATTAGGTAAGCCATCTTCAAGTATAACCTCCCATTTCTTTTTATCAATTTCCTTACCAGTAACACTAATAGTCCATTGACCATTTACTTCAGGAATTTCAATACCAACAATGCGTGTTTCGGTTGCATGTCTATCATTTTTATAATCATTAACAAAAGAAGCTATAATTCTTTCTGCTTCTTTTTTGGTTTCATTTGTAATACTTGATATTACAGTTGAAATGCTAATGCTTTGAGCTAATGTAATCGTTGTAAATAAACCATAAAATGCTATGGCAATAAAAGTTTTTAATGTTTTCATTTGATGAATATTTTTAAAGTTATATGTTACAAATGAATAACACAGAAAACTTAAAAATCAATATTTTAAAGGCTTTGTGGGCAATGAGCAAGATTTAGGGGCGAACTTGCATAAGGTTTAAAATATCCTTTGAATATTTATTGGATACAGGTATTTCGTCTTCAAATTCTTTAAGTGTAAGTAACGTGTTTCTAGCTTTTCTACTTTTTATTTTGAAGAAATTAATATTAATTAAAAATTGACGATGACAACGATATATAGGAGATAACGGATTTACAATTTGATCTTCAATATTCTTAAGGCTAGAACGAAAAATTATTTTATCTCTTTTACCATTTGAGTTAAGGTGAATATCAACATAATTATCATCACTCATAATATACATGACTTCATTCAGGTTGAGTTCTAAAGGTTTTACTTTAGGGGCGGTAATTTGATATTTTTCTCTTGAAGATATCAAAGAAATCTTTTGACGATTGAAATAATTAATTATTCCTAAGGTAAAAAAGGTTACGATTAACCCTATACCGGAAATTCTTCCTATAACATTTGTGTATTCGAGTATTGTAAAGTCATTAAACCCTGCTAGAAAGCTCTTAACAGTGAACATTATGGCACTAACATAAAGTATCATCCAAGTATACCATAAAATTGCTTTTCCAAAAGTCCACTTTAGAAATATTCTTTTGAAAACGCTTGGAATAAGAAACTCCATAAGATAGATAGACAGAGAGAAAATTAACCCCATTAGGATTAGTATTAACTTGTAATATAAAATGCCATTGTGTTCAATCCCAAATGGTTTAAAAAAAATAATGAATAAACTAGCTATGAACCCCAACAAAAAAACGTTCAGAATATTTCTGATATTTCCCTTGGGCCTTGGGAATGGTGTATAAATTAATTTTTTCATGTCAAATAATGACCATTACTTTGTTTAAGAATTTCTTTTAAATTAATAAATTGATGTTCTGTTAGATAAGATTTATGTCTTACTTAACTAATATACTTTAAACTATTAATAAAATCAATCTGGTTAACATAGAAAAACAAAAAACCACCCTGTTTTTACAAGATGGTTTTTTAATTATTTGAGTTAGTCACTACTCGTTATTAAGCTTTTTTAGCGGTTATATTAACCTTTAGTTCAATTTCGTCATTTATGAATTTATCGCCTAAATCTCCGAAGATAGATTTAGACTTATATTTAATATCCCATTTTGTTCTATCGATAGTAAATGCTTCACTTGTCAACATCATAGTATCGCCATCCATGCTTACATTCACAGGGAATGTAACATTTTGTTTAATACCCTTTATAGCTAAGTTACCTGAAAGCATAGTTTTGCCTTCCGCTTCGCTAATGCCAGTTACTTCAAATGCAGCATTGGCGTGGTTTTCAACATCGAAAAAGTCAGGACTTTTTAAGTGCCCTAGTAATTTGCCATTACCTTCATTATCAGCAGGGATATCCAAAACAGTAATAGTTCCCATATCTACTAAAAAAGAACCGCTTTCAACAGTACTACCACTTACGTTTACTACACCAGAATCTAATTTTATAGTTCCGTTATGGGTTCCTGTTGGCTTAAAACCTTTCCACTCAATAGTAGATGCTTCTGCATCTGCCACATATTTTACTGTGGCAGCTTCTGCTTTTGCAGCAGCTTCTGCTGAAGAAGTTTTAGCTTCTTTAGCTTTGTCTTTGCATCCTACAAATGCTACGGCTAAAGCACTTACGAATAATATAGTTTTGAATTTAATTTTCATTATTAATCAATTTTTAGCGTTAATGAGTCAAAAGTAACAAATTTGTTGTACAATATAAATAAAAAGTTAAACAAAATTTTTTGTGTATTTTTTTGTGACAATATGGCATTTTAATAATAATGGCAGTACTTTTGCCAACCGAAATATAGAAGTATTAATTGGATACAAAATGAGTAAAAAAAATAAGGCAAAGGATATAAAAGACGAGCAAGCTAACGGTATAGAGAAAGAAGCTGTAGCTGTTGAAGAACAAGAGCAAGAAATTGTTGAAGAAGTATCCGCTGAGGAGAAACTGAAAGCAGAACTTCAAAATGAAAAAGATAAGTTTTTACGCTTATTTGCTGAGTTTGAAAATTATAAAAAGCGTACTTCTAGAGAACGTGTAGAGTTATTCAAAACAGCTGGTAAGGAAATAATGATAGAGTTATTACCTGTTCTTGATGATTTTGAAAGAGCGCTAACACACATTGAAGATGATAAAGAAGCTGAAGAATTACGCAAAGGTGTGTTATTAATCTACCAAAAATTATTGTCAACTTTAGAGAAAAAAGGACTTTCTGTTGCAGAAGTATCACAAGGGGATACCTTTGATGCTGAAATACATACTGCAATAACACAAATTCCTGCTCCTAGTGATGATTTAAAGGGCAAGGTTGTAGATGTCGTAGAAAAAGGATATAAATTAGGAGATACGATTATTCGTTTCCCAAAAGTAGTTGTAGGTCAATAAAATAGCACTATGGCAAAGAGAGATTATTACGAAATTTTAGGGATTAGCAAGGGAGCAAGTGCCAGTGAGATAAAAAAAGCTTACAGGAAAAAGGCAATTGAATTTCACCCAGACAAAAATCCTGATAATAAGGAAGCAGAAGCAAAATTTAAAGAAGCAGCTGAAGCTTATGAGGTATTAAGTGATGCTGATAAAAAAGCACGCTACGATCAGTTTGGACACCAAGCCTTTGAAGGCGGCGGCGGCTTCGGTGGTGGTGGAATGAATATGGATGACATCTTTAGTCAGTTTGGAGATATATTTGGCGGTGCGTTTGGTGGCGGTGGTTTCTCTGGCTTTGGCGGCGGTGGTGGACAACGACGCGTTAAAGGTAGTAATCTTCGTATTCGTGTTAAGCTTACTTTAGAAGAGATTGCTAATGGTGTTGAAAAGAAAATAAAAGTAAAACGCAAAATACAGGCACCAGGAACTACTTATAAAACCTGTTCTACATGCCAAGGTACTGGACAAGTTACTAGAATCACAAACACTATTTTAGGTAGAATGCAAACTTCTGCACCTTGTAATGTTTGTGGGGGTGCAGGGCAAACCATAGATAGAAAACCTTCAGATGCTGATGCACAAGGTTTAAAAGTTGCTGAAGAAACTGTATCTATCAAAATACCAGCAGGTGTTGTTGATGGTATGCAGCTTAAGGTTACAGGAAAGGGTAATGAGGCTCCTGGAAATGGTATTTCTGGTGATTTGTTAGTGGCTATTGAAGAAATAGATCACGAAAATTTACAGCGTGAAGGTGATAATTTACATTACGACCTTTATGTGAGTTTTCCTGAAGCTGTTTTAGGAACATCTAAAGAGATTGATACTGTTACTGGAAAAGTACGTATCAAAGTAGAAGCTGGAGTGCAATCTGGTAAAATTTTACGCTTGCGCGGAAAAGGTATTCCAAGCATAAATGGATATGGTAAAGGGGATTTATTAGTGCATGTTAATGTTTGGACGCCAAAAACGCTCAATAAGCAACAAAAAGAGTTTTTTGAAGACATGTTAGAAGATGACCATTTTTCCCCAAAACCAGAAAGTTCTGATAAATCGTTCTTCGAAAAAGTAAAAGATATGTTTTCTTAGTGAGATAAAGCTTTGATAGGCATATATATTTACCATTTGAACGCGTTTGAGAGAAAGCTTGTTCATTAAAACTTGCACTTTTATTTATATTTTCTACAAAAATTATTAGGAGATTGAAGATAATGTAACAGATTAAGAAATTACGTTGTAAAACGGTATTTTTTTATATGGGTAGCAACTTATCTTAATAGTTTTGCTATTAGTTAAGAAAAAAAAACTATCTTTGATTATCGCTAATTAACTTTAGTGATAATTTTTCTTTTTCATAGCAATTTTTTTCCCATCCTTAATTTCGATTGAGGGTGGGTTTTGTTTTTAGTGGGATTTTAGTTTTAAAGTTACGTAGTAACGCATTAAATATAGTTCATTGAACTAATCTTGAATTTGGTGGTATATTAAATTAAAACATGATAATGATATTGAACTTACATGTCAATTCTTCCCCAAATATTTTACACCATTTCCGTTTAATGAACTCGTATACATTTAATATCTTTACATTTCTTATAATTAAAAATTGTGAATGAACAACCTATTAGAAGTTAAAGGTGCTAGTAAGAAATTTGGAAACTTTACAGCTTTAAATAATGTTTCTATTTCAGTACCTAAAGGTAGTATTTATGGGCTCTTAGGCCCCAATGGAGCAGGGAAAACAACTTTAATCCGAATTATTAACCAAATTACATTACCAGATTCTGGTTCTGTAATTCTTGATGGTGAAGCTTTAAAAGCGTCGCACATTAAGGATATTGGCTATTTACCAGAAGAACGTGGTTTGTACAAGTCTATGAAAGTAGGGGAGCAAGCTCTATATCTAGCACAGTTGAAAGGATTACCTAAATCTGAGGCGAAGAAACGATTAAAATATTGGTTTGAGCGTTTAGAGATTGGAGATTGGTGGAATAAAAAAATACAAGAGCTTTCTAAAGGTATGGCGCAAAAAATACAATTTGTTGTTACCGTACTACACGAACCAAAATTGTTGATTTTTGATGAACCATTTTCTGGGTTTGACCCGATTAATGCAAATTTAATTAAAGACGAAATTTTAAGATTACGAGACAATGGCGCTACTGTAATATTTTCTACACATCGTATGGAATCAGTTGAAGAGTTATGCGACGATATAGCGCTTATCCATAAATCGAATAAAATTTTGGACGGTAAAATATTAGATGTTAAACGTGCTTATAAATCTAATACGTTTGAAGTCGGCATTAATACTACAAATAAAGCTAGTCTAGAAAAAGAGCTTTCCGATACATTTAAAACATCGCCTGCTAATTTTAAAACTTTGGATGAAGAGTTGAAATTAAACATTCAACTTAATAAAAATCAAAGCGCTAATGATTTACTTAATTATTTAGTGTCAAAAGGAGAAGTGTCTCATTTTGTAGAGTTGATTCCTAGTGTAAACGATATTTTTATTCAAACAGTAACTAATAATAACCTGCAATAATTATGAATCATTTACCTCTTATTATTAAGCGTGAATATTTATCAAAGGTTAAAAACAAATCGTTTATAGTAATGACGATTTTGAGTCCCCTTATCATGATAGCATTTATTACTGTTGTAGCGTATTTAACGCAATTAAATAGTGATGCAGTAAGAGTTGTTTCTGTTTTAGATGAATCTGGTATTGTGAAAGATATTTTTGAGAATTCTGAAAATCTGACTTATAACAAACTACCAGAGATGTCTATAGAGGAAGCAAAGACTTTGGTTACTGAATCTTCAGGCTATGGTTTATTACATATCAAAGATGAAAGTAGTATAAAATTATTGTCAAAAAGTATTAAATTTTACTCAGAAGACGCTCCTTCTTTGACTTTTATAAACACTTTAGAACGTAAATTAGAGGACCATTTGACGTCTCTTAATTATGAACAGCTAGATATAGATATTGAGAAAATAGAGTCTTCAAAGATAAGTATAGATATTTTTCAAGAAAATTTTGAAGGCGAGGCATCATCTAAGGTTGATGGTTATGTTAAACTCGTTTTTGGTGGAGCTGCAGGCTATTTGCTCTTCATGTTTATTATTATTTACGGCAATATGATAATGCGGAGTGTAATTGAAGAGAAGACAAGTAGAATCATCGAAGTTATTGTGTCATCGGTAAAGCCTCTCCAGTTAATGCTTGGTAAAATTATTGGCACATCTCTAGCAGGTGTGACACAATTTGCAATTTGGATTGTTTTAGGAAGTGTACTTTTAGTAGTGGTTTCTGTAATTTTTGATATAGATTTAAATCAGTTGCAAACGCCCCAACAAGCTATTTTAGAACAAAGTCTTGATCAATCGGAATTAAACAAAAAATTAACCGAAGGATTACAAAGTCTTTTTAATCTACCATTAGCCAATTTAATTATTGCCTTTATTTTGTTTTTCATTAGTGGGTATTTTTTATATAGTTCTCTATACGCAGCTATAGGTGCTGCTGTAGATAATGAAACAGATACACAGCAATTTATGTTGCCTATCATAATGCCACTTATTTTAGCTGTTTATATTGGAGTTTTCACAGTAATTGAAGATCCACATGGCACCGTTTCTACAGTATTTTCGTTTATACCCTTTACATCTCCTGTTGTGATGTTAATGCGCATACCATTTGGAGTCCCTATTTGGCAACAATTATTATCTTTAGGATTGTTGATTGGTACATTTATATTTACGGTTTGGGTAGCGGCAAAAATATACAGAGTAGGTATATTAATGTACGGTAAAAAGCCAACATATAAAGAATTAATTAAATGGATTAAATATTAATGCAAGATAAGCTTAAGGATAAAATAGATAATGAAAATGATAGCGTGCATGAGGTGTTACAGGAAACCTCTGTAGGACAAGCTATTCATGATTTTCTTGAGTTTAATATTTTAGATTTCACTTACGGTACTGGTGAAAATGCGCACCAAATAGTACTTAAGATGAAATACTTGTTGTTAGTTATCCTTGTGATGATTGTAACCACTTTTATTTTAAGGTGGACAAAGAAACTGGTGACTAGAAGACTACCTAAGGAAGACAAAGTGAAGTTCAATACAGTGTTTTCATTCACAAGGTGGATAATTTACCTCATTGTAATTTTAGTTGTTTTAGACGCTATAGGTTTTAATGTAACTGCTGTTTTTGCAGCCTCAGCAGCATTACTAATCGGGGTTGGTTTAGCGCTGCAAACATTATTTCAAGATATCATATCTGGAATTTTTATACTTATAGATCGTTCGGTGCAAGTTGGTGATATTATTGAGTTAGAAGGTAAGATAGGGCGTGTAGAAGAAATTAAGTTACGAACCACTAGAGCTGTTACGATTGACAATAAAGTTTTAATAATACCTAATCATCAATACCTTACAAACAGCCTGTATAATTGGACACAAAATGGAAAAACAACTAGAGAAAGTGTGTCTGTTGGAGTTGCTTATGGCAGTGATGTTAACCTAGTAAAGTCGTTATTATTACAGGCAGCAAAGTCGCATGAAATGGTTTTAAAACACCCAGCACCTATAGTTTTATTTGAAAACTTTGGAGATAGTGCTCTTGAATTTCGACTCATCTTTACTTTAAATGATAGTTTTATTGGAGTAATTCCTAAAAGTGATATTCGTTTCGAAATAGATAAATTATTCAGAGAGCATAATATTACCATTCCTTTTCCTCAAAGAGATATTCATATTATTTCAAAACCCCTAGAAAATAAGTAAGCAGCAGCTAGATGTCGTATCGGTTAATATTTTTAATGAGCTTATTTGTTTTTCTAACAGGAATAAAGCAATGTTATGCACAGTTAACAGATCTTGTACGACTAGAATATTCTTTTATACCACAAAGTAAATCTGATGATAGCTATAATCGTTTACGGGCATTGCTAAATTACCCTATTGAAACTAAAAAAGATTGCTACCTGATTATAGGAGCAGAGTATAATAGAGTCATTTTAAATTTAGAAGAAGATTATCCTTTTGATACGTCTGCATTAAATAGGATTCACATTATAGATTTAAATTTAGGATATACCTTTAAATGGAACGATAGATGGCGCGTGGGATTAAATTTTAATCCAAGAATAGCATCAACGCTTACGAGAAAATTAGGGTCAGACGATTATTTTTTAAATGGAGGCGTATTTTTAATTCATGATAGACGAGATGATACTTCGTTAAAGCGTCCATATCGTCTCATTTTAGGGTTAACTTATAATGCAACAACTGGTATCCCTTTTCCTTTACCATTTATTAGTTATTTTAGAAATATTAATGAGAACTGGAGTTTTAATGCTGGAGTACCAAAATCGAATTTAAAATATACAATAAACACCAAAAATAGCTTACAAGCATTTGTGGCTTTAGATGGGTATTTAGCACATATACAAGACAAATATGCTATTGGAAATCAGGAAGTTGATCATATTTCACTTTCGGTGGCTGTTGGAGGACTAGGATATGAATACCTTTTTACGAAAAATTTGGTAGGGTATTTGTACACTGGATATACTTTCAGATTAAATAACGTTTTACGTGATGAAAATAGAGATGAAGTTTTTAAATTAGACGAAATAAATGCATTCTATTTAAGAACAGGAATAAAATTTAAAATTTAGAGTATGCCAAAAATATTGATTATTGAAGATGAAGCCGCTATTAGGCGTGTATTAGTTAAAATTCTTTCAGAGGAAAGTGATACATACGAAGTTGAAGAAGCTGAAGATGGTTTAGCCGGAATGGGGAAAATTAAAAAAGACGATTACGATTTAGTGCTTTGTGATATTAAAATGCCAAAAATGGATGGTGTTGAAGTATTAGAAGCTACTAGAAAGATAAAACCAGAAATTCCTGTGGTTATGATATCTGGTCATGGTGATTTGGATACCGCGGTAAATACCATGCGTTTAGGTGCTTTTGATTATATCTCTAAACCGCCAGATTTAAATAGATTATTAAATACCGTTAGAATTGCCTTAGATAGAAAAGAACTTGTTGTAGAAAACAAAATTCTTAAAAAGAAGGTAAGTAAAAAATACGAAATGATAGGAGAGAGTGATTCTATCTCTCGAATTAAGGACATGATTGATAAGGTAGCGCCCACAGATGCTAGAGTACTAATTACTGGTCCTAACGGAACAGGAAA
Organism: uncultured Flavobacteriaceae bacterium; assembly: GCA_947502975.1. Lineage (GTDB taxonomy): Bacteria > Bacteroidota > Bacteroidia > Flavobacteriales > Flavobacteriaceae > Jejuia. Next base: position 391,413 of record CANNBV010000003.1, on the reverse strand, counting down.
AGAATTAGTTGCGCATTGGTTACATGAAAAAAGTGATCGTGTTAAAGGTCCAATGATAGAAGTAAATTGTGCTGCTATACCAAGTGAACTTATTGAGAGTGAGTTGTTTGGGCATGTAAAGGGTGCGTTTACTAGTGCCAATAAAGACAGAGCAGGTAAGTTTGAAGCAGCTAATGGTGGTACAATTTTTTTAGATGAAATAGGAGATATGAGTTTGTCTGCACAAGCAAAAGTTTTGCGTGCACTGCAGGAAAGTAGAATTCAGCGCGTTGGTAGTGATAAGGATATTAAGGTGAATGTAAGGGTAGTAGCTGCTACCAATAAAAACCTTAAAAAAGAAATTGAAGATGGTAAGTTTCGTGAGGATTTATACCATAGACTTGCAGTTATTTTAATTAAAGTACCCGCATTGAATGAGAGACGTGATGATATTCCGTTATTGGTGAATCATTTTGCTAAGAAGATTGCCGATGAGCAAGGAACTGCGCAAAAGAGTTTTTCTGATAAAGCCATCAAATTATTACAAGATTATGATTGGACAGGAAATATTCGAGAATTACGTAATGTGATTGAGCGTCTCATTATTTTGGGAAGCGCAGAAGTTAGCGAAGAAGACGTAAAGCTATTTGCTTCAAAATAAACTTAAAAAGCGATGTGTAACATCGCTTTTTTATTTTAAATATTTTTAAGTTCAGTCAAATAAGAATTGGTTAATTCTGTTATACGTTCCATATAATACGTTTTAATTTCTACAGCACTTTTATCTTCCAGTTTATCTTTATCAATATTTTCAGATTCAAGTATAGATGTGCTTCCACATCGTTTTAAAATTTCATTGAAGCTATTGATATTTGATAAAAGTATCTCTTCGTATGTGTTGATTATTTTTCGCTTTTCAATATTAGCTGTTTCTATTTGTTGTTTCGTTATTTCCGAATCGTCGTCACTTGTTTCTGCATACGTATAATTGCTAAGTGCATCCATACAATTTTCTATAATACCTTTAGCCTTTTTTGCAAAAAACACAGCTTCTTCATATTTGTCTTGATATTCAACTTTTTCTAAAATTTCTATACCGTCATACGCTAATTCATAAGAAGTGTTATCTCCACATTTCTTCAAATTAAATTTAGCTTTTTCTAGAGATTTTAAAGACTTTTCAGAATAGTGTTTTACATGCTGTATATTATTAGATTCGAAGGAGCGTTTAGCATTCGAAAAGGCATATACAAGGTAGGAATCTGCGTCTTCGCAAAAGTTTTGAGCATAAAAATGAGAAACACTAAGTAGTGCAAATAAAAAAAAGTAGATTTTTTTCATATTATTTGGGGTTGGTTATAAGTAGGTGAGGTAAATGTATAAAAAACATATTTGATGATTTAACCGTTTGTCGAAATTATTGTTTTATTATATTTATAAAATATTAAAACCAATATTTATGAGTGAGTATAAAGTAACAGAAACAATAGCTTTAAAAGACACCCAAACTAAAGTAGTGATTGAAGATGCAAAGAAAAAACTTAAATCAACAAGGAGGGAGTTAGGTGAATTACAAGACACTTTATATGCTCACGGAAAGTATGCAGTTTTAATATGCCTACAGGGCATGGATACTGCAGGAAAAGATAGTTTAATAAGAGAAGTGTTTAAAGATTTTAATGCAAGAGGAGTAGAAGTACATAGCTTTAAAGTACCTACAGAATTAGAGCTAAAACATGACTATTTATGGCGACACTATATTGCGCTTCCAGCTAGAGGTAAGTTTGGCGTCTTTAACAGAACACATTATGAAAATGTATTGGTAACCAGAGTACACCCTGGATATATTATGGGAGAAAATATTCCTGGAGTAGATTCGGTCGCTGATGTGAATGATGCCTTTTGGGATGCTCGTTTTGAACAAATTAATAATTTTGAAAAACATGTAGCTGAAAACGGAACGCTTATCTTTAAATTCTTTTTAAACCTTTCCAAAGACGAACAAAAGAATAGACTATTGAGGCGTTTAAACAAACAAGAGAAAAATTGGAAATTTTCTGCAGGCGATTTAAAGGAGCGTAAGCTATGGGATAAATATCAGGCGTGTTATGAAGAGGCAATAAATAGAACATCTAAGCCATACGCACCATGGTATGCAATTCCTGCAGATGACAAGCCAAGTGCAAGATACATAGTTGCCAAAATAGTACTAGATGTATTAAAACAATATGATGATATTAAAGAACCAGAATTGGATGATGAGACTAAGGCTAATTTGGATGTTTATAAGGCACAGTTGGAGCGTGAGTAGTTATTGCTAAAGTTTATTAAAATGGACTATTTCAAAATTAAGACTAGAATAATTAACCCCTTCAACTTTAAGAATTAATTCAAATTGTTCAGGTATTTTGTTAATTTTTTCAAGTTCAGTTAAAAATCTTTTGTCGTTTAATTTTTTAACAATACTTGTTATACCTGTTGAATATAGTGATGAAAATAACATAATATAATTATCACTTTCACCCTTGTATTTTACTGCTAAAGCATAGTCTGTAAATTTATCTTGAGGAAGGTTTTCAGGAATGAGGTTAATTGAATCATGCAAAATTATTTGTAAAGGATTTTCTCTAATTTTAATTGAAGTTCTATCTAGCAAGTCTGCTGTATATCCCATAGATTTAAAAGATCCAACAAATACAGTATTAGTATTATTTAATTCTTTACTAGAATATTCCTGCAGGGAAAATATATCAATATCTTTTACGTCAGATTGATTTAATCCCTTGAAGATGTGTGGTAAGGGATATACATTGGTAGGCATAAAATAGGAGAATTCTAAATCGGGATGATTAAATTGATCAGAAGGGAAAATACTCTGTGTAATACTATCGTCTTTGGCAGAGTTAATCCCCATTTCCCTAACAACCAAAACACGACTATCTAGTTTATGCTCGTATTTTTGAAAATGTGGTTGACAAAGAATAACCTTAGTTGGTAATTTATTATTGAAACTATCCCATATTACAGACTGTTTATTATTAAAGACATAAAATAAAGCTAAACCTAAAATCAATGATGAAGTTAAAACAGAACTTTGAATAAAAACTAATTTTGAATTGTTCTTTACAGTTTTTAAGAGTATACCATCAGAATTTTCTCTGAATTTAAGACTATATGACCCTTTGGGAATTTCTACTTTTATTGTATCTGTTTTACCTTCTTCTAAATAATATTTTTCAAGTGCTTGACGAAGTTTGAATACATTCACTCTTACTATAGTGTCATCTGTTCCATCAAAATCTTTTCTTTTAAATACATCTAGTGCTATACTTTGTTCTGTGATTCTTTTTTTTTTAGATTCACTTTCAAACATATATAGCAATACTGATTTTAAAACTTCTTTATTCTTTAAAGTTTTACTTTTTAATAGTTTCTGAATGACATCATTCGTCATATTACTGCGGCTTAATCTTAATTAACAAAGTTAATAACTTGAATTTTAAAACACTGAAAAACAGGTATTTATTGTCTGATATTCATGTTATTAACTATTTTTTAATTAGTTGATGTTTTAAATTTGATAATAAATAAAAAACAAAATTCTTAATTATGAGTATAAATATAAACCTAATTAAAGTTTTAATACTGTTATTAGTTGCATTTTCAATAAACCATATATCTGGACAAAAAAATAAATTAAAAATTGATAAAAATGAAGTTTTAGAGACAATTGATAAAGTAACTAATTGGATGCATGAAAATCCAACAGGTAAAGGATTTAATACATGGGATTATGCACCATTTTTCCACGGAATTATGGCAGAATACAAATTAACCAATGATGCTAAATATTTTACTATGTTAATGGAGATGGGCGAAAAGGTGAATTGGACACCTAGAGCTAGGCCATATGATGCCAATGTGTTTGCTATTAGCCAAACTTTTTATGAATTATATGAGCTAACTGGAGAAGAATACATGATAGATAAATCAAATTACTTGTTGGATGCTCCGATGAGTAGACGATTAAAAAACGATGTAACATTTTCTGATAATAAATATTGGTGGGAATGGTGGACCTGGTGTGACGCTTTATATATGGCACCACCAGCCTATGCAAGAGCAGCCACGGTTTTAAATGAACCAAAGTATATGAAGTTTATGACGGAACGCTGGTGGGAAACATCAGATTATTTGTATAGCAAAACCGATAGTCTTTACTTTAGAGATGATAGATTTTTTAAAAAGCGATCTAAAAATGGAGAAAAAATATTTTGGTCTAGAGGAAATGGTTGGGTTATTGGAGGATTAGCACGGGTGCTTACTTACATGCCAAAAGATTATCCAGAAAGGAATAAGTTTGAAAAACAGTTTATTGAAATGATGTATAAACTGGCAAGTATTCAAACTGCTGGTGGTTATTGGGGACAAAGTTTACTTGATGCAGAGAACCATCCGCAAAAAGAATCAAGTGGGACGGCATTCTTTGTTTATGGTATGATGTGGGGTATTAATAATGGTTTATTAGAGACTAAAACTTTTTTACCAATTATTGACAAAGCTTGGAGTTTTTTAAAAGAATCAGTTCATCCTAATGGTATGTTAGGATATGTACAGGAAGTTGGGGATTCACCAACCGATGTGAGTTTTGACGATACAGAATCATACGGTGCAGGGGCTATGATATTAGCTGGCACAGAGATTTACAAATTCTTAAATGGTAATAAATCTGTTATTGGAAATCAGATTGGTAAAGGTACCGCCGACAGAGCTTATACAATATCGGTTATGCAAAAGTTAGTAGATCCAGTTTTGAATAGCTTAAACGATAATAATTTAAAGAACTCAATTCCTCGTAGAAATTGGGAGACTAATGATGGCGCATTTCATACCACTAGCTTACAGGCTTTTGGTAGAACACTCTCAGGGATGGCACCATGGTTATCATTAGGTGTAGATGATACCAAGGAAGGTAAATTACGCAAAAAATACATAGATCTAGCTGTACAAGGATTAAAGAATGCGACAAACCCCAAATCTCCTGACTATATGTTTGAAAAACGGATTCAAGAACACATAGTACATACGGCATTTGTCGCTTATCCTATACTTACAGCTAAGGATCAACTTTGGTCACCATTATCAAAAAAAGAAAAGCAACAGGTTTTAGACGCTTTAAAATCATATCGCGGCTTAAAGAATATAGATACCAACTGGCTATTGTTTTCTGCTATTACAGAGGCAGCAATTTGGGAACTTACTGGAGAATGCAAAATGGCCCCAATAACATATGCTGTTGGAAAACATATGCAATGGTATTTAGGAGATGGCGTTTATGGAGATGGTCCACAATTTCATTGGGATTATTACAATAGTTATGTGATACAACCAATGTTGTTAGAGATTTTAAAAGTTTGTGATGAAAAAGGACATGATCTAGGAAAGTATTTAAGTGAAGTAATAAAACATGGTATACGTTATGCCGAAATTCAGGAACACTTGATTTCTCCTAATGGTACATTTCCAGTAATGGGAAGATCTTCTGTATATCGTATAGCTACATTTCAACATTTAGGTTATATGGGATACAGATGGGGTTTACCAGAATCTTTAAATCCTGGAGCTACACGAACTGCTTTAACTAAAGTGATTAGAAACATGATGGAAGCCCCTGGGACTTTTGATAGTAATGGTTGGCTAAATGCAGGAATTGTTGGAAAACAGGAAAGATCCAGAGACAGCTATAACTTCACAGGCGCACTATATATGGCTGCAATGGGATTTATGCATTTAGGAATTCCTGCTTATGACAAGTTCTGGACTGACCCAGCGGGAAAATGGTTTCAAATGCGAATTTGGGATGGAGATGATGTAGATAACCCTAAGAAATAAATCATTGCTCTTCAGGAAACGTAACATGCTGATATGCACCAATATCAGGAGAAGCTGTCCTATTTACATTTAAAATATCGGTTGGAACTTGACTCGCAAAGGTTGTATTCCCTTGTCCATTAGCTGCAGAATCATCACCAATAATCAACATGTTTTCTCTAGGGTCTTTAAAATTAGGATCTTGATTAAAAATTACATTTTCATACAAAGCTGTATTTTCAAAATCAAAATTAGGTCCAGAAAAGTTGTTATTTCTATCATCAAATAGCACTAAACAATTTGTGAATTTAAAGTTAAAGCTAACTGCATCATCTTCAATTTCATCTAAAAGAAACTCAGGATTGTCATTACCATAAATAATACAGTTGTTAAAGTTAGCTTCAACCAAATCTGTAACTATAGCTGTTTCATCTTCGTCAACAATAAAATTGTTAATTAAAAGTGCAGGTAAAGGACGAGGGCCATTTTCCCAATAATTGGCTATGGTTGAGTGCGTAAAGTTATATTTCCCACCAAATGTTACTGCTAAGGTCGACTGTCCAGCATTATTCAACACTAGATTTTCCCCTCTTATAGAAGTATTTCGTCCTAAAATCCCAAAACTCCCTGAGCTATAAATTTGAGAGTTTGTAATTGTTAATTTATCATTGGTGGCATCTGCATTACCATCACATAGAATGCCAACTAAAGCATTTTTAATTGTTACATAATTAAAAGTGTTATTCAAACTACCATCTAATAACCAAATGGTGCCCCATTGCCCTGGTCTATTAGAGAAGCTAGGTTCCAGTCGATCACCTTCCATAATGACTTCATTTTCTAGTAGTTCTTGATCTGTACTAAATGCCCCATTCACTGCTATTGAAGCCCCGGATTGTACAATTATTCCAGAATTTTCATGAAAATGTAAACGTGCACCAGGATCAATCGTTAGTGTTTCTCCTGAAGGAACAGCTGCAAAACCATAAATTACATAAGGTTTTTCGTTGGTTAAGGTCAATTCCTCTGCAAGAAGTTCTCGACCTTGCAATTCGGTTTCAACTTGATCACCATCAATATTCAGTGTGAGGGTTTCAATAATTTTAGTGGTATTGTCTCTATCTGGATATATAAATACAGCATCTTTTATCAATGTTACCAATTCTACTTCTTGTAAATTCCCACCAGAATCAAATTCTATTTGGTCTGTGTATAGATATTCTCCGTTAGGATTTGGGAAATTATTGATATCGACAGTAGTTTCTACAAAAATGAATAGACTGTCGTTTGCTAGTAGTTCAATATTTTCAAAAGTTTTCCCTGCAAGTCCATCTACACTCAAGCGGTATTGAGAAGCATCACCTAAGCCTAATCTTACGGTTGGAATTAAAATATCATCATCACTTTTGTTATATACTTTAAGATTATAGGTACTAGAGCCGATGTTTGTGAAAATGGTGTCTAAATACACAGTGTCTCTAGAGAACTCAAGACTTCCTGTGCTTGGTGAGAATTCAAAATCTTTTCTACAGGAGCTCCAAAGCATTAAAAAACATATCGTAAGTATGGGGTAGATGTAGTTCTTCATTCAGCAAAAATAATTATGGCTAAAAATATAACTTTTGAAACGAAGAATTAGTATAATATTAGTTTTTTAAAGAAAGTGAATCTTTAGAAGCTTCGAAGGTTTCAGTTATTTTTAAAAAGTCTTTGCTGAAATTCACCATAGAATCTAATAAAATCACTTTATTTTCTTCAGAAATTAAATCTTTATTCAGATTTTTGGTTTCACAATAATCTAAAAATAAAAGCGCATATTTTTCAGGAATATTTAAATCTTCTTTAATCAATTTTAAATTAAATAAATCATCTTTTTTGAATAGTGAATCTAGATGCTTGTGGGTAATATATTCAATGGGTTTACCTTTGTCTTTCTTTTTAAATAGCTTTCCTATCATTTGCGCTATTTTCACAAAATTCATTCCATTAGAGTATGATGATTTTGGTATATACAACTGCATGTTATTTTTCATATCTCTTTCCAGTGCGTTTTCGGCATTTTGTGTATATTCTAATGGATTAAAATCTACAACATCATCACTAATTAGAACTTCACCTAATGTGTTAACTGACTTTGTTAATTCAAAAACAGCAACATCTTCAAAATCTGTTTGTTTTAATTTTACCATTTTAGTATGATGAAATAATGATTCGAATAACAATGTATCATTAATGACTGCCGAAATTGCAAAATCACCTTCATTGTTGGTATACGTCAATGTTTTTTGACTGATATTATAGACTTTTATACCTTTTACAGTAGATTCGTTATCGTAAACTTTTCCAGTAATGGTTTGGGAAAATATACAAGTCGGTAGTAAAAATAGAATCAGGTATTTTACTAGAGATTTTATATGTAAATTATAACAAGGGGTCTTCATTCAATAAAAATATAACTTTTGAAACTAAGAATTGTTGTCATATTAATTTTTTATGAGTAACGAATCTTTAGAAACTTCATAAGCTTGGGTTACTTGCAGAAACTCTCTACTGAATTCTACTAGAGAATCTAATAAAACAACCTTGTTTTCTTCAGAAATTAATTTTTTATTTAAGAATTTAGTTTCACAATAATCTAGAAACAGATGTGCATACTCTTCTGGAATCATCAAATCTTGATTTAGCAATCTCAAATCGAAAAAATCATCTTTTTTAAATAAAGAATCTAAATGTTTGTATTCAATGTACTCAATAGGTTTATATTTCTTCTTATTTTTTCTTTTGAATAGTTTTGCAGCCATTCCTATTAAAGCAAATATATTAGCACCATTAGAATAGGATTCTTTGGGCATATATAGATGCGGATTGTTTTTAATGTCATTGGCAAGTTGAAGTCCAACTCCATCAGTGTATTCTATAGCACTGAATTCCTTAGCTTTTTCATTGCTCAATAATACTTCTCCAAGCTCATTTAATATCTTTTTTAATTCAAAAACTTTTATGTCTTCAAAATCTATTTGATGTAATTTGATTTGTTTAGGATGATGAAATAGAGATTCAAAAAATAATGTGTCATTTACTGAAGCTGCTATAGAGAATTCGCCACTACCATCAGTATATGTTTTGGTTTGTTTACTTAAATTATAAACCTTGATACCTTTTACCGTAGTTTGATGATCGTAAACCTTTCCTATTATATTTTGAGAAAAAATACTTAAAGGAAGTAAAAACAGAATCAGATATTTCACGAATAGATTGACTAGTTGCCTTCAAATTAAAGTTATTTAGGTCTCACTAATATCTATATTAAGATACTTTAACAGCTATTTTAATGAACTCTTAACATATAAAACCCGATAAGTTTAAATACTTATCGGGTTTTGTATAATAGAGTTTAGTTATAGTTTACAATAATGCTTTTATCATTTTTACTGCACTTTCTGCAGTAATATCTCGCTGTGGAGACCCAAACATTTCATAACCTACCATAAATTTTTTAACCGAAGCACTTCTCAATAATGGTGGGTAGAAACTCATGTGCCAGTGCCAATGTTTATTATCTTTTCCGTCAGTTGGTGCTTGATGAATACCACTAGAATAGGGGAAAGATGTATTGAAAATTTTGTCATATGCTTTTGTTAATACAGCAATTGCTTCAGCATATTGTAGCGTTTCATCATCGTTCATTTCAGAAATACTTGCCATATGACGTTTAGGGACAATCATTGCTTCAAATGGCCAAATAGCCCAAAACGGAATTAATACGACAAAGCTATCATTTTCAAAAATGATGCGTTCCTGTTTTTCTAATTCTTGTGTCAGGTAATCCCCTAACAGACTGCTCTTATTTTTGTTAAAATAATCAAATTGCTGTGTGTTCTTTTTTTCAACTTCATTAGGTAATGTTGATTGGCTCCATATCTGCCCGTGTGGATGCGGGTTGCTACATCCCATAACAGCTCCCTTATTTTCAAAGATTTGAACATAGTTGATTTTTGAGTTATCCCCTAATTCTTTGTATTGTTCTTGCCATGCATGAACCACTTTCTGGATTTCAGAAGGGGACATGTCTGCCAAACTTTTAGAGTGGTCTGGACTAAAACAAATGACTTTACAAATTCCTGTTTCGCTTTCAGCTACTAGAAGTCCATCATTGACAGAAAAGGTTGGAGAGTCACTTTGTAATGCAGCAAAATCATTAGTAAAAATAAACACATTCTCATATTTAGGGTTTACTTCACCATTAATTCTAGTGTTTCCTGCACATAGATAGCATTTTTCATCATATTCTGGGCGTTTCTCATTATTTACAGCTTCGTTTTGACCTTGCCACGGACGTTTGGCACGATGAGGCGAAACCAAAACCCATTCTCCTGTAAGAATGTTAAATCTTTTATGTGAATAATCTTGTAAATTGGTATTTTCCATTTTAAATATATTGCGGTGTGATGTATTTATTTAACTAAATGTGTACCGTCTGATAATTGAATGAAATAGACTGAGCATTCTTTATCAAATTTTTTCTTGTATGCTTTTGAAGCTGTCTCTGCGAATACTTTAGCTTCACTCTTTGCAACTAAGTTAATTGTGCAGCCACCAAAGCCACCACCCATCATTCTAGCGCCTAGAACATGTTTGTTTTTCTTCGCTTGTGCTACAAGGAAATCTAATTCATCACAACTTACCTTATATTGATCTGATAAGCCTGCATGAGATTGATATATTAACTTCCCAAGTTTTTCTAAATCACCATCTTCGATAGCTTTTGCTGCTTTTAATGTGCGATCATTCTCTTGAATTACATATAGCGCCTTAAGATAGTTAGAAGGTGTTACCTTATTGATTATAGTTTCTAAATCTGCTTCTGTAGCATCTCTTAATGCTTTTACGCCTAGTAATTCAGAAATACTTTCACAAGCAGATCGTCTGTCATTATAAGCACTATCTGAAAGACTGTGCTTTACATTTGTATTAATTAGCATTAATTGATGATCCTTAAAATTAATCTCATAAGGTTTCGATTCTACAGTACGACAATCTAAATGTAAAGCATTGTTTTTAATCCCAAACATGCTCGCATATTGGTCCATAATACCACATTTTACACCAACATAGTTGTGTTCCGCTTTCTGAGATATTAAAATCATATCGTGTTTAGAAAGGCCTAAATCAAAAAGCTCGTTTAATCCATAAACCACACTATTTTCTAAAGCTGCAGATGACGACATGCCTGCACCACCTGGGATATTTCCTTTAAAAATGATGTTAAAGTCACCAACTACAATATTTCGATTTTGTATTTCGGCAACTACACCAAATACATAGTTTTCCCAATTTCCTTGTTTTGAAGGGCTTAATTTATTTAGTTCAAACTCAATCGTACTGTCTAAATCTAATGCAATAGCTGTTGAAATTCCTGAATCGCTTTTTTGAATTGCAGCGGCAATACCTTTATCCACAGCAGCTGGAAATACAAATCCGTCATTGTAATCGGTATGTTCCCCTATGATATTAATTCTGCCAGGAGAAAATACAAGCAATGGGTCTTGTTTAAAGGTATTTATAAATGCATTCTTTACATCATTAATTAATGCTTTACTCATTTTAGTTATAGTTTAGTTATTATGTATGTTTAATGACCAAGAAATATTATAAGCATTGCTTGGCTGTAAAATGTTTAATCCAATTTTGTTGTTGAAACTGTCTGAAACCCCAGTAGTAGGCTCTATGGCTATAGTGTTTTTTCTCGGAGGTGTATAGGCTTGCAAAAAGTTATTATTACCAGTCGCATTAAATTCTAAATCATATTTAGGAGTTTTAAATAGTACTTTATCAGAATTTAAAATCCAACAGTCATCTAAAAATTGATCTTTGATTTTAATTGTATTCTCTCCCGAAATAGCCTCAGTTCCTGTGGTTATATTACGTTCACCTAAAACCACTTTTTCTTTGCTATCCATTACTATCTCACTATCGAATAAATTAGAACTTGTAAAATAAGGATGCCACCCGATAGTAAAAGGAAACGCTTTTTTATCAGTATTCTCTACTGTGACGTTTAAATTGAAAGATGAGTTTTTGAATACATATTCTAGCTTGATTTTATAAGTATATGGAAAACCTGCAGATATATTATTTTCAGTATATTCTAGTGAAATTATTGCACTGTCTTCTGAAACATTTTGTTCTGAAATTTCAAAGGTTTTATTATAAACTAAGCCATGTAATGCATTTTGTTCTTCTGTTTGATTTTTTTTAAACTGAAATGATTGTCCTTTAAATTCGTAAATACCGTCTTTTATTCTATTTGCAAAGGGAAATAAAATAGAAGATGCGTAAGAATCTTTATATTCTAGAGGTTTTAAGTCTTGGATGATTTCATGCCCATTAAGTGTTAACTCTTGAAGACTTGCACCTTGGTCTAAGTAAATCTTTCCGTAAACAGAAGCTTTAGCATTTGTTACTTCTATAATATTTTGCGCTTTAATGTGTTGAATGGTATACAATTGTAAATGTTTAAAGTGAATGTCTTAAAATGAGGTGATTAGGGTTTTCTATGTGTTTGTGTTCGTTGTTTTGAATCATTTCTGCTAAACGTTCCCCCATCGTAGTAAAGTCAGTTGAGATAGTAGTAATACCTCCTTCTACAATTTCTTTGAGCAATGTATCATTATAAGAAATAATCCCAATATCTTTTACCAAAGAAAGTTCAGATGACTTCATCTTTTTTATAATACGAAGCAGATTTTTATCATCAGGAACAATATACAATTCTCCCTTTTTTGGCATTTCATGCTTCATAGAATCTAAAATACCATATGGAAGATTTTTGTCCTTACAAAATAAAACAAATCCATCTTTCATACCTTTAGGTTGTCTATCTTTAGAAAACACTAAAACCAGTTTTTGATATTTTTTGATATAATCAAAAGCCTTATCTAGATTAGTATAAATATCATTCTCAAAATTCTGATAAATTCCAGGATACTTATTGAGTTCTTTTGGCATTTGATCCAAAATATAGACGCTACCTTCTGGTAATTTTTTAAGTAGTTTGTTGGTGCCTTTCAAATTCGCAGGCATTATAATATAAGTGTTATAGTCTCCAATATTATCTTCTATTATCTTGCTGAAAACGTTATGGTTAAAATGATGAAAGTAAATGTCTACTTCAACATCTATATTTAGATTGTTTATTAAGCTGTTGTATAAATCTTCCTTGAATGAATTGAGTTCATCAAATAATAATAGTACTTTTTGTTTTACACTGATATTTTCACTGGTAACATAATAGCCTTTTCCTACTACCGATTGAATAATTCCTCTACTTTTTAGCTCATTAAAAGCCATTAAAACAGTATCTCTTGAGAGACTATGTTGTTCTCTTATAGTATTAATAGATGGAATTTGATCTCCTTTTTTTAATTGACCACGGATAATTGCTTTTTCAACAGAAAATACAATTTGTTGATATTTAGGAATGCCTATTTTGTCTTTTACGTCAATCATAAGAGTTTTCAAAGATATAAAAATTTACATAAAAACCTACTAGACCCTACTAGTTGGGTTTTTGAACGATTTGTTCTGTATATATGAAAGCTGAGTGCCTTATATTTTAAATTTAAATACATATATTTGGAACTTTAACTAACTAAACTAATTTGATTATGACATCAGGGTTTGATACTTGGGATTACGTAGTATTTGTTGCATACGCCGTTTTAATTCTAGGTGTAGGATTATGGGTGTCCCGTGATAAAAAGGGGCATCAAAAAAATGCAGAAGACTATTTTTTAGCAAGTAAATCTTTACCATGGTGGGCCATTGGCGCATCATTAATTGCTGCGAATATTTCAGCAGAACAATTTATTGGAATGTCTGGATCTGGTTTTGCACTAGGTTTGGCAATTGCTTCTTATGAATGGATGGCTGCGCTAACTTTAATTATAGTTGGTAAGTATTTTTTACCAATTTTTATAGAAAAAGGGCTTTACACTATTCCTGAGTTTGTTGAAAAACGTTTTTCAACCACATTGAAAACAATTTTGGCTTGCTTCTGGTTAGCTTTGTATGTTTTCATAAATTTAACAACAGTATTGTATTTAGGTGGTTTAGCAATTCAGACTATATTGGGAGTAGATATAATGTATGCTATGATTGGTTTGGCATTGTTTGCAGCAGCGTATTCTTTATACGGAGGTCTATCGGCTGTAGCATGGACAGATGTTATTCAAGTAGTGTTTTTGGTTTTAGGAGGTATAGTTACTACCTATTTAGCTTTAAATACCGTTTCAGATGGGGAAGGGATCATAGCTGGATTTAACAAAGTATTGGATGCGGCTCCTGAAAAATTCCATATGGTTTTAGATGAATTTAATAGTGATGGTTCAAAGAACAAAAATTATTTAGATTTACCTGGGATTTGGGTATTGATCGGAGGCCTATGGGTTGCTAATATTTATTATTGGGGGTTCAATCAATACATTATCCAACGAACCTTAGCTGCAAAATCGTTGAAAGAGTCTCAAAAAGGCATTCTTTTAGCTGCTGCATTAAAATTAGTAATTCCTTTAATTGTGGTGATTCCTGGGATTGCAGCTTATGTTATGGTTAACGATCCAGAAATTATGGCACGATTAGGTGAAATGGGACAAATGAATTTGCCATCAGCAGATAAGGCAGATAAAGCCTATCCTTGGTTACTACAATTTTTACCAACAGGACTTAAAGGTGTGGCATTTGCGGCATTAGCAGCTGCGGTGGTGTCGTCCTTGGCCTCAATGTTGAACTCAACATCTACTATATTCACAATGGATATTTACAAACAATATTTTGATAAAGATGCTAACGATAAAAAGACAGTTAATGTTGGTAGAATTACGGGAGCTGTTGCCTTAGTTATTGCAGTTTTAATTGCGCCATTACTTGATGGTTCAGATCAAGTATTCCAAGATATTCAAGAGTATACAGGCTTAGTAAGTCCTGGTATTCTAGCTGTGTTCTTGTTAGGCTTATTCTGGAAGAAAACTACAAATTCTGGTGCTATTTGGGGAGCGATATTATCAATTCCGATTGCTCTTACGCTAAAGGTTTTACCTCAAAAGTTAGATGCATTTGAATGGTTAGCCCCATGGATGCATCAAATGGGAATTGCTACTCTTCTGTCTATAGTAGTAATTATGATCGTGAGTTATTTAGAGAATAAGGGAGAAAATGACGAAAAGGGAATTCATTTCTCAAAAGATCTTTTCAAAACAACACCATTATTTAACATTGGCTCTTTTGTTGTAATGATAATTTTAGCATTCCTTTACACAAAGTTCTGGTAAATTTTAAATCTAATATATTTAAAAGCCCTTAACTAATTTTAGTTAAGGGCTTTTTTATTAAATAGTATATTTATTACCTACTTAAGTTCATTTATTGTCATTGAATTATATTGATCTTATTAAGTTTGGTAAGTGTATTTCTGATTTAAACTATCTAAACTAAACTACATTCTTATGAAACTTTTCAAATCAATATTCTTAGTACTTTTCTTATTATCCATGACTTTGTCTTGTGCGCAGGAAAGCAGTATATCTGGACCTTTTTTCTTGGAAGGTGAAGATCCTAGGCCAACTAATAGTAAATGGAAACCTATCAAAAAAATGTCGGATGAGTTTGAAGGTGATAAAGTTGATACTAAAAAATGGCAAATTTCTGGACAAGGATGGATTGGTAGAGCGCCAGGACTATTTTTAGCAAATAATGTTACTGTGGCTGATGGTAATCTTCAAATTACAACAACTAAAATGCCTAACCCTATCATTAAACAAGGAAAGACATTTACTCATGGAGGTGGTTATGCTGGTTCAAGGAAAAGTATGACCTATGGTTATTATGAATGCCGTATGAAAGCCAATAAAACATTTATGTCTTCTACATTTTGGTTAATAAATGATCGTGATGATGCTTCTGGCTGCGATAAAAGAACCACTGAATTAGACATTCAAGAAAGTATAGGCCAAATTACAGGAACAGAAGAGTTTGTTCAAAAATTTGATCATACTATGAATTCTAATACGCATAGTAGGAATATCCCTGATGGTTGTGATGTGGTTAAAGGTATTGCCGGGGCAAAGACAGAATTAGGTGGGAAAGTGTATGATGATTATCATGTGTTTGGTGTTTGGTGGAAAAGCAAAGATGAAGTACTTTTCTTTTTGGATGGAAAATTTCATACTAAAGTAACTCCAGCAGCAGATTTTGACTTGCCTATGTATCTAAGATTAGTTGTCGAAACTTATAATTGGAACCCCGTGCCTGCTGATGGAGGAATGACTGGTTCTTTTGAAGATAGAACAACTAAATATGATTGGGTGCGCTCATGGAAGTTAGTAGACTAAAACCAAAAAAGAATGAGAAGACTATCAGTATCATTAGTTATAATAATTATTTTTAATGTTTCATGTAAAGCACCAATAAATCAAGAAGAATCTCAAGAACAAAAAGAGTACTTTGAATCTGATTGGACATCACTACGAAAACATCAAACTCCAGAATGGTTAATCAATGCAAAATTTGGCATTTATTGTCATTGGGGTATCCAAACACTTCAATACATTCCTGAGTACAAAGATTATTCAGATGATGAACGTATAGCGCTTTTTAAAGGGGAGAGCTTTAATGCTGATAATTGGGCTGATGTTTTTAAAATGGCAGGTGCTAAATTTGGAGGGGTTATTGGTTGGCATGGAAGTGATTTTAAACATTGGGATAGTCAATATTCTAATTATAATTCTGCTAAAATGGGGCCAAAAATTGATATCGTTGGTCAAGTATTCCAAGCCTTAGAGAAAAAAGGACTCAAAACTTTGGTATCCTATCATTCCATAAAAAATGACGATTGGATTAATTATGCTAAGGAAGGTGTGGATAAGTATAATCCTGATATTTTTTGGGTTGATGCAAGTTTTGGAGGAACTAAAGGTGCAAATCATAAAAAAGTATTAAATCGTACAAAATATATTGGAGAATTTGATGATGATTTCAAGGTGTTCCCTGAAAAATACCAACGTGATTTTATTACTCATTTTTATAATAACGCAATTACAAACGATAAGCAAGTAGAGTTTATGTATAAATCTAATGATATACCTCCTGGAATTGGTATGCGTGACTTAGAGAATGGCATTTTAAATGAAACTGCATATGATACTTGGATTACCGATATGGATATGTCAGTACCGCCAGATTGGGAAACTCATGGATGGTTTTATAGAGAAGGGACACCGTTACGATCTACAAATGAATTAATAGATATGTTAGTAGATGTTGTTAGTAAAAATGGAATATTTCTTTTAAATATTCCTCCTAAGGCAGATGGTTCGTTTCCAGATGTAGTAATAAAAAATCTCACAAATTTAGGGAATTGGTTACAAAAAAACGGGGAAGCTATATATGATACATCACCATGGTTTATATATGGAGAGGGGCCCAATGAAATCTCAATAGGCAATAATTTTCATCATAATAATCATTTTGCAGCTATTCAGTATGATGAAAATGATATTAGATTCACAGTAAACGGGAATACACTTTATGCTACATGTTTAGGGAAAGCAAATGATATTTTAAAAATAAAAGCACTCAATAATTCCTTTAAGTTAAAAGATGGAGATATTTTAAATATCACACATTTAGGCAGTGGAAGTAATATTGAATTTAATCACACTTCAAAAGCTTTAGAATTACAACTCCAAGAAGTTGATTTAGATGATAATGCAAACGTGTTCAAAATCAACTTGAAGTTTTAGATAAATCATTGCCTACATAAAACTATCTTAAAGTATTTTCCTCTTTTTTTTAAAAGTGTTATTTTGGCATGATTATTAGTTATTATTTAACTAATTCATTTTGCTTAATTAATCCCCTATGCGCCATATCTTTTATATCCTATTATTTTCATGTTCTCTCTTAAGTGGGCAAAATATTTTAAATCCATTGCTAACTAAAGATGCTAAAGCTCAGGAAAAATGGGTTGATAGTATCTATAAAATAATGTCACTTAAAGAAAAAGTGGGGCAGTTGTATATGGTTCAGGTAATGTCTAATCAAAATGCAATTGCTAAAAATAAGGTGATTGACTTAATTCAAAATCACCATATTGGAGGTATTATTTATTCAAATGGTGGGCCAAAGCGTCAAGCAATTTTAAATAACGAATTACAGGCTATATCAAAATTACCCATGCTTATTGGTATGGATGCTGAATGGGGCTTAAGTATGCGTTTAGATTCTACATACGCTTTTCCATATAACATGGCTTTAGGTGCAATTAAGAACAATACACTTGTGGAACAAACAGGAAGACAAATAGGTGAACACTGCAAGCGTTTAGGGGTTCATTTTAATTTTGCTCCTGTTGTTGATATTAATACAAATCCAAAAAACCCAATTATTGGTAATCGTTCTTTTGGGGAAGACAGAGACAATGTTACTGAAAAAGCCTTAGCCTTTATGAAAGGCATGCAAAGTGCTGGTGTTTTAGCAAATGCGAAACATTTTCCTGGTCATGGCGATACAGAAGCAGATTCACATCACACGTTGCCAACAATTAATTTTAGTGCTAAACGTATTGATTCAGTAGAGTTATACCCTTATAAAAAACTTATCCAAAAAGGTTTGTCAAGCGTTATGGTTGCGCATTTAAATGTACCTAGCTTAGAATCTAGAGAGGGATATCCTTCTTCTTTGTCAAAACATATAGTTACTGATATTTTAAAAGATTCCTTAGGGTTTAAAGGTTTGATCTTTACAGATGCTTTAACCATGAAAGGGGCTGCAAACTTTAGTGATACTGGCGATATAGACTTAGCAGCCTTTAAAGCTGGTAATGATGTTATGTTAATGTCTGAAGATGTAGAAATTGGTGTTGGAAAAATTATTGAGGCATATAATAAAGGTGAAATTACGGAAGATCGTTTAGCGCATTCTGTAAAAAAGATTTTAATGGCTAAATATAAGGTAGGTTTACATAACTACGAACCAGTTGGCCTATACGATTTGCACAAGCATTTAAATAGGCAGAAAGATGATATTTTATATGAAGAGCTATTAGAAAATGCCATTACCGTTGTTAAAAATAAAAATGATTTAGTGCCTTTTACGCGTTTGGAAACTAAAAAAATAGCTTACGTGGCCTTGGGTGAGGATGATGGAAGTCATTTTTATAATGAATTGAAAAAATACACAAAAGTTCATAAGATTGAAGCTGATAAACTCGATGAATTAATGAACAAATTGAAATCCTATAATACTGTAGTAGTTGGGCTTCACCGTTCTGATGCAAATCCATGGAAATCTTATAAGTTTGAGAACGAAGAACTTGTTTGGCTTTATGAAATTGCTAGAACTCATGATGTTGTCTTAGATGCATTTGTAAAGCCATATGCTTTAGATGACTTAAAAACCATAGAAAATATTGAAAGTATAGTAGTAAGTTATCAAAATAGTAAGATTGCTCAGGAAAAATCGGCTCAGATTATTTTTGGAGCTTTACCGTCAAAAGGCAAACTTCCTGTTTCTATTGGTCAGTTTTTTAAATCAGGTGAAGGGTTAGAAAACAATGCATTAAAACGTTTAGGTTATACAATACCTGAGCGGGTTGGGATGAATTCTGTAAAATTAGAACGTATAGATTCTATAGCTAAAGTTGCAGTAGATTCTATGATGACACCAGGCATCCAATTATTAATTGCGCGAAAAGGTAAAGTGATTTACAATAAAAACTTTGGAAAGCATACCTACAAAGGCAAGCAAAAGGTTTCATTTGATGACATTTATGATGTGGCATCTTTGACCAAAATTTTAGCAACATTACCATTGGTTATGGAAATGGAAGAAAAGGGCCTTGTATCGCTAAATAGTCCATTGTCAGAATTATTACCAGAGTATAAAGGGTCTAATAAATCTGGAATCACTATAAAACAAATGCTGTCTCATTATGCACGTTTGCGTCCATGGGAACCGTTTTATTATCACACTTTAGATACGATAACTAAACGCCCTAGTGGAAAATATTATAGAAGAGAAAAGAGTAAAAAATTCAATATAGAAGTTGCGAATAATTTGTATTTAAGAACTGATTATCAGGATTCTATTCAAAAAATTATTAGAGAGTCTGAACTTTTAGACCGATTGCGTTATAGATATAGTGATTTTCCGTATTACATTTTAAAGAAATTTATTGAAAAACATTACGACAAAAGATTAGATGAATTGGCACAAACACATTTTTATCAATCATTAGGCGCTAATTACACAATGTACAATCCATATCGAAAAATAAGTAATCAACATATTGTCCCCACTGAAGTAGACAATTATTATCGACATCAGGAAGTACAAGGCTATGTGCACGATATGGGAGCAGCAATGCAAGATGGTGTAGGAGGGCATGCAGGTGTGTTCAGTAATGCCAATGATGTGGCGAAAATTATGCAAATGTATTTGCAAAAAGGGTTTTATGGTGGAAAACGTTATTTAAGCCCACAAACTGTTGATAAATTTAACAGATGCTATTATTGCGAAAAAGACAATAGGAGAGGTGTTGGTTTTGATAAACCTCAATTAGGTGATGAAGGCCCTACATGTGGTTGTATATCTATGACTAGTTTTGGACATTCAGGTTTCACAGGAACCTATGCATGGGCAGATCCTGATGAAGAAATTGTTTATGTGTTTTTGGCAAATAGAACATATCCTAATGCTGGAAAAAACTTATTGCTTAAAGAAAATATAAGAACAGAAATTCAACGCTATATATACGAAGCGATTGAAGATTAAAATATAATACATGAAAATTGGAATTGTTTGTTATCCAACGTTTGGAGGTAGTGGTGTAGTAGCTACAGAGTTAGGCTTAGAATTGTCAAAACGTGGTCACGAAATTCACTTTATAACCTATAATCAGCCTGTAAGATTAGAACTCTTGAGTAATCATGTGCATTATCATGAGGTAAATGTTCCAGAATATCCACTATTTCATTATCAACCCTACGAATTAGCACTATCGAGTAAGTTAGTGGATATGGTAAAACTTCATAAGATTGAAATTTTACATGTACATTATGCTATTCCACATGCTTATGCGGCATACATGGCAAAGAAAATGTTACAAGAAGAAGGCATTCATGTACCTATTGTAACTACACTTCATGGTACAGATATTACTCTGGTAGGTAGTCATCCATTTTATAAACCAGCAGTAACATTTAGTATTAATAAGTCTGATGCCGTTACAGCAGTTTCGCAAAGTTTAAAAGATGACACCTTGCGTTTATTTGATATTAAAAATGATATCCACGTAGTACCCAATTTTATCGATTTAGATAAATATAACCATGGTTTTACGGATTGTCAACGTGGTATGATGGCTGAAGATCATGAAAAAATCATTACACATATTAGTAATTTACGCCCCGTAAAACGTGT
This sequence comes from uncultured Flavobacteriaceae bacterium, assembly GCA_947502975.1. Taxonomy (GTDB): domain Bacteria; phylum Bacteroidota; class Bacteroidia; order Flavobacteriales; family Flavobacteriaceae; genus Jejuia. The sequence continues at coordinate 370,086 of CANNBV010000003.1, read as the reverse complement.
TCAAGATGTAATTAAGGTGTTTTATGGTATTCAAAAGGAAATTCCTGCCAAACTCATGTTTATTGGTGAAGGTCCTGAAAAGGAAAAGATTGAGAATCAGTGTAGAGATTTAGGAATTTTGGATAAGGTTATTTTCTTTGGAAGAAGTAACGAAATAGATAAAATTTTATGCTTTAGCGATTTGTTTTTACTACCATCGCAAACGGAAAGTTTTGGATTAGCAGCTTTAGAAGCCATGGCATCTGGAGTAGCAGTGATTTCAAGTAATACAGGAGGTATACCTGAAGTTAATACCCATGGTGTTTCTGGGTTTTTAAGTAAGGTTGGAGATACTGATGATATGATTAAAAATGCACTTTACATTTTAAAAGACGAAAAACGCCTAAAATCATTTAAAGATAATGCTAGAAATGAAGCTTTAAAGTTTGACTTACATGCTATTGTGCCACAATATGAAGCTATTTATCAGGATACATTATCTAAGTGTTTGGTGTTATAGGTTTTGAAATTAGTTTATAGATAAAACCTTTGTCAGATTTCTATTAGACTTTTCCACGTCCTATAGTAAATCCTACCGATAGCCCTAAATAGCTATTGTTAACTGTTCCTACTATTTCACCATTTGGTATTTCTATATCAGCTTTAGGAATAAAATTGTATTCTAGCCCATATCTTGTGTTGCCAAACTCAATCCCGCATCTTAATAATAGTCCTGCTTTATCTTTAACATTTCCCTCCAAAATTTTACTAGAGCCAATTCGATTTATATCTATGTAATTTAATAAATAATACCCTATTCCTAAACCAGCATAAGGACGATATTTGTTTTCATTGAAATAATAATCATAGGTAGGCACAAAGGATAATATGGCATTATCGTACTCATCATCTATAAAATATTGTTGATTAGTAGTATTAAATTTTTGTGAATTAACTGCAAGTCCAAATCGTAGCCCAATGACACCATTTCCTGAAATTTTTATTTTGGGCTCAGCATTAATAAGTAAACTAATATTTTCAGAATCTGAAAATATAATAATCCCTGGTTCAACTCTTAATGTTAAGCTATTTTCTTGTTGTGCATTTAGTTTCAGAAGACTGAGCAATATTAATATGGTAGATAACGACTTTTTGGTAAGCACCTCTTTTAGTTTTAGAATGTTTAAATTGAATAGCTTTATAAATTGATATTACTATTCGAAGACATTATAAAACAATACATAACGAGATGAATCCTTTTTAATTGTACTACACTTGTTGAATAGACTTATGAAAACCTATTTCTGATATGATATTTAAGGATTATAACTATTCTAATTCATCAAGCATCAAATTATAATCATATTGCAAATCTTCATGAAGTTTTGCTATTGTTTTTTTAGAAAGTAATAGTTGTCTTTGGTACATATTTACCAATTGGGTGCTTCGCTGGATACTTGGTGTAAAATCTTTAAGTTTTTCACAAAAATAGAGTAGGAGCTCCACCTCAGTTTCTTTTTGTTGTGAGTAACGGATAAACTTTTTTACGTTTCGCAATATCTTACGAATGCTTTTTTTAATGTAGTAGAAGTTAATAGTATTTATCAATTCAAACTCTTCATCCATAAACCCCTTTACAGTAGAAATGTATCCGCTTTCATCATGCGATTCAAAAAGCAAATACGTCAATAATTCTTTATTCTCTTTTTTAAAGCGCGCTAAACGTAAACAGAGTTGCTGTAATTCATTGCTAGAAAGCGTGTTTAACTCTTTTTTAATTTCAGGAAGATTTACAGCTTTCATTTCAGTTTTGATTTGTGCTAAAGATAAACAGACCAATTCACAAAGCAAAGTATTGTTATTCTCAATATGGTTAGATTAAAAAACACCTGTCTATTTACAGGCAGGTGTTCAGATTTGATACTTATAGTTTTAATGTGATTTATCAAAAAGTTTCACTAGCTCATTTTCATCATCAGCATTTATGGTTACCAATAACTTCCTAAGTCCTAATTTATTCACTTTATATACTTTGGTGCCAGTTGTCCAATACTCCTTTCTTGTAGCTTGTGGCATCATTGGAAATCCATAGCTAAACGTAGAGCCATCAGGTTTTGGGCCAATAACAAAAAAATTATGTCTATTTAAACTGTTATTCCGTATTTTGAAGTTGATAAACTTTGGAGAGGCCTCTTCAAAATGCATCACAGTATTATAATCTTTATCAGTAGTTTTAATTTTTTTAGATTTGGGTTCTCTAATCAAAATGAGTTTGCCTTTCTGAGATACATTTGCCCACAGTTGGTTCTTAGCATTCACTTTTACACTACCACGACTCCAAAGATTTACAAAAGCGTTTTCTGCTATAATCTTAGAAGCGTCAATTGTAGAAAGTTCTGAGCCTAAGCGCAATTCTTTTGTGTTTCCTTCAATAAACACGTTGCCAATGGGAGCAGTAACATTCAATTTGTTATTGTTTACATTGACGATTTTTGTGACATCATGCGTGTCATGAAATATATGTTCGAGATTAGGGGCGCCAATAGTTATGATGATATCTTTTGAAGGTTGTATCCATTTTTTCTGATTAAAATGAATAGTGCCGTCTACAACTTCCTTATCTATATAATCAAATAAGTTAGCATCGGTAGTAATTGAAAGTCCTGCTTCTGCGGAAGCATCAATTGTAATTTTTGCATATAAATCTACTTTAATTGTTGAAACGTTTTCAAAATTAAACGTTCTGGTTTCAATTTGTTTGTTACCTTTAATTTGTGCGTGTAAAGTGATACTTAGTACAAATATGATGAGTGTGATAAATTGTTTCATTTTTATTTTGTTTTAGAGATTTCTGAATTAGGATTATTAAAAGTAGCTTCGTAAATTATTTTTTCTGGTTTATATTCAAAACGAATGCTTCTATTGGGCTGATCTTGAAGTTCAAAAATGGTGTCTTGATTTACAAATTTGAACTCAATATCATAGCTTGCAGAATTTAGTTGAATTTCACCATCGTAAATGCTATCACCATCCTCATCAGTTAGTAAGAGTGTTTCATTCCAAGATAAAGGAGCCGTATCTCCTCGAAGTCCTACATTGCTGATGTTATGAATTTGCTTCATATTGATTTTAAAATGAATGGTCTTAGAATGTTTATCTTGAACGCAGCTATACGCCAAAAACAATGCTATAAATAAAAGTAGAGTGTACGTCTTCATAATATTATTTTAAAGTTTTAGAAATTAAATAGTCAATACCAAAACGACCAGAGCCTAAATACAGATTATAAACAGAAATCCATAAAAAGCCCATTGCTGGTAACATTCCCCAAGTACCTTGATTCCATTTTTGCATAAAAATGGCAACTAACATGGTGCACATAATTAAAAATGATGCTACTCTAGTTTTTAAGCCAATAGCTAATAGAAGCCCGCCTACAGCTTCACTAAAAGCACCCATCCAAGCAAAGAATACGGGAGCAATAGCAAAAATACCGCCATATGAGGCTACATCTTCTGGAAACCAAGCTACGACTTCAAAAAAACTCAAGTTGCGATCGTCTGGAGTCCAAGGCATTCCAAATTTTGAGGCTCCAAAGTCTATAGCTAAGAGCATGCCGCAGATAAATCGCAGTATTGCAAAAAGCAAATCTGCAAACCAATGTTTTTGAATTATTGGTGTAATTAATACTTTGATAATTTTCATAATGTTTCATTTTTTTGTTCGACAGGACAAATTTGAAACATTATCGTTCTTTGAGCGACTTAAATGATATTAGAAGGACTTAAAATACGATTTGAGACGTCTTAAGTTGTAGTAGATTTAAGATATTCAGAAGGTGAGTAGTTCGTTAATTTTTTGAAAACACGGTTGAATGTTGCTTTACTATTAAATCCACATTCTTGTGCTATACCTAATAGAGATAGTTGTTTGTGTTTGTCGTCTTTAATCATATCCTTAAAGGCATTTACGCGGTACATGTTTACGAAGTCATTAAAATTCTTGTTAAAACCAGAATTTACAATTTCTGAAAGTTGTCCGCGAGACATATTGGCTTGTTGTGCTAAATCAGATAAATTCAATTCAGGATTCAAATATACCTTATCAATTTCCATCAATCTTTTTACAGTTTCTATATCTTTTTCTGAAATAGATTTTGATGCTTTATCTTCTGAAACTTGGGGTATGGCTTCTAAACTTGGGGAGAATGTAAAGTTTAGTTTATTCAACTTTGTTGTATCGGTAAAATAACCTTTAATACCAATATAAAGTGTAATTAAGGCACCAAGTAAGTTTAGCCACCAGCGTTGTTCGTAATTTAAGTCTGTTACAAATGCACCAACAACAGTTTGTATTGTGTCGTACAAAAACAACAAGCTAAACAGGACTAAGAAACTGAGTATCCAGTTAAGTTCTAATTTATAGGTGTTAGAAAAGTATTGTTGTATTTTTTTACGGTAATTATAGAATAGTTGCAAAGTAAACGCAAGATATAATAACATAAATGGAAATTCTATGAATCCCATCACAGGCTGTACTATAGCTTCATCTACAGTAATTTTTAAGATGCCATTTTGTGTTTCATTAAAACCAGGCTGTAACCCATCATAACTGAATATAATAAGTCTGTAAAATATGAATGCAAATGCAAATGCAAAATGCCACCAATGTTCTTTTTTAAACTTGAAATTAGATGTAGTTACTGATTTAACATAGAAGTAGATTAATGGACCTAAAGCAATCGCAATGTTATATAAGAAATAGTTTATTTTGGTAGTTCTAAACTCATCATACCATCCCATAAACCCTACAGTATAGCATGTTTGACTATAGCAGGTTAGTAGTAAAATCAACCCTAAAAACAAATCAGAAAGATTACCCTTTCTCTTATATTTTATAAGAAGTAAAATTGCAAATATTAAGCCTTGAATAACAAGAATAAATAGGGGAGTACTATGAATATTGAAATCAGGAAACAAAGACTATTAATTTTAGAACTCTAAAATAATATTATTATCGCAGTTTTGGAAAATCAATAGGACTCAATTCGTGCATAACATCATAAACAGCTTCGAAAATGTCTTCAGATGATGGTTTAGAAAAATAATCACCATCATTTCCATATGCTGGACGATGCGCCTTAGCAGATAACGTTTTAGGAGCGCTGTCTAGATACTGAAATGCATTCTGTTTACTTAAAATATTATCTAAAATATATGCTGAAGCACCACCAGGGACATCCTCATCAATCACCATTACACGATTTGTTTTTGCTATACTTTTTACAATATCTTGATGGATATCTAAAGGCACTAAGGATTGAACATCAATAATTTCAGCATCAATACCAACGGCTAGAAGCTCTTTTGCAGCTTGCTCCACCAATCGTAATGTGGAACCATACGAGACTAATGTAATATCGGTACCTTCTTTTATAGTTTCAACTACACCAACTGGTGTTTTGAAATTACCCATATTATTTGGTCGCCTTTCTTTTAAACGGTACCCATTGAGGCATTCTACTACTAAAGCAGGATCATCTCCTTCTAAAAGCGTATTGTAAAACCCAGCAGCTTTTGTCATATTTCTAGGAACCAAAACAAGTACACCACGAATCAAATTTAATAATCCTCCCATTTGAGATCCAGAATGCCATATACCTTCAAGTCTGTGTCCGCGAGTTCTTATAATTAAAGGTGCTTTTTGTCTACCTTTTGTACGATAATGCAATGTTGATAAATCATCACTTATAACATTTAAGGCATATAACACATAATCTAAATACTGAATTTCAGCAATAGGACGCAGACCTCTTAAGGCCATGCCAATACCTTGCCCAATAATGGTAGCTTCACGAATACCAGTATCGGCAACACGCAATTCTCCGTATTTTTCTTGAAGCCCTTCTAGACCTTGATTTACATCTCCTATGTTGCCTGTATCTTCTCCAAAAACTAAAGTTTCAGGATGCTTACTAAAAATAGCATCAAAGTTATCACGAATGATAATTCTGCCATCTACCAATTCTGAGCTGTCATCAAAAACTGGTTTTACTTCAGTTATGTGTGTTGCAGATTTATCAGTTTCAGAATATAAATGGGAACTAAATTCTGGCTGTACCCTTAAGAAGGTATTGTTTATCCAATCTTTAAGCTGACTTATTTCATTGTTATTTTCTCCAATGGTATACCTTAATACCTTTCTACCAGTTGATAAGATATCCTTTCGTGTTGGTTCATTAACTACTGAAAGTGTTTCTTTTAGTTTAGAAATAAAAACGCCATTTTCACTAGCTTTTGACACCTTATCCAAAAGCGTAATCATTTCGTTTTGTTCTTTTTTAATAGGCGCTAGAAAAGTATTCCAGGCTTTTGTTTTGCTTTGTTTTACTTCACGCTTAATAGTACGCTCAATATTAGTTAATGTTTCATTTGTAGCAATACCGCTCTCAATGATCCATTCACGCATTTTTTTATTACAATCGCGTTCTGCTTCCCAATTTAATCGCTCACCAGTTTTATAACGTTCATGCGAACCAGAAGTAGAATGCCCTTGTGGTTGTGTTAACTCAGTAACATGAATTAAAACGGGTACGTGTTCTTCTCTGGCTATGGCACCAGCTTCTTGATATGTAGCAATCAGGTTAGCATAATCCCAACCTTTAACACGTAAAATTTCAAAACCTTTGTGATCTTTGTCTCTTTGAAACCCTTTTAAAATTTCTGAAATATTCTCTTTTGTAGTTTGATGCTTAGCATGCACAGAAATTCCGTACTCATCATCCCAAACACTTGTAATCATTGGTACTTGCAATACACCGGCTGCATTTATAGTTTCAAAGAATAATCCTTCGCTAGTACTTGCATTACCAATAGTTCCCCAAGCAACCTCATTTCCGTTTTTAGAAAATTTACTAGCATTCAATTCCTTTAATTCCTTAAATACTTTTGACGCTTGCGCAAGACCCAAAAGTCGAGGCATTTGCCCAGCTGTGGGAGAGATGTCTGCACTAGAATTATATTGTTTGGTTAAATCTTTCCAATTACCGTTTTCATCTATACTATGCGTCACAAAGTGCCCACCCATTTGACGGCCAGCAGACATAGGTTCTAATTCCAAATTTGTGTTAGCATATAAACCAGCGAAAAACTGTTCTACGGTTAACTCTCCAATGGCCATCATAAAGGTTTGGTCTCTGTAGTATCCAGAACGCCAATCACCTTTTTTAAAAGCTTTAGCCATTGCTAACTGTGGCACTTCTTTGCCATCACCAAAAATACCAAACTTCGCCTTTCCAGTAAGTACTTCACGTCTACCTAATAAACTACATTCACGACTTTGAACTGCTATTTTATAGTCGTTTAAAACTTCAGCTTTAAAATCGTCGAATGATATGTTGTCTTTCAAATCGGTGAGTGGTTGCATTTTTGAGTTGGTTAACAGCGCATGCAAAATTAAGAAAAACCGATGGTTTATACAATTAAAAGAGGTCTTAAAAAAATGTGAAAAATATAATTAATTTTGAAATAAGGAGTAAATTTTTAAATATTCACATTAAAAACATTGAATAGGTAAGAATAATTTAATACCAACGCCTTCTAAACAATCCTAAAAGCGATTCAGGATCGACTGTGAATTTGAATCGAATTTTTTGATCGTAGTTTGGTTGAGCAATTTCCCAACCTAAATTGGAATATACAGGAAAGTACACTTCGAAGTAATCGGTTACTAAATTGATACGAATACCTGAATCGTAAACAAATTTTGGCGAGTTGAATTTGTTTTTAACAAGGCCAAAATCACCGTATGCCAATATATAACGCCAAATACTGGTGCTAACGTTTGCAGTACTCATCCATTGGTTTGCAAAGGGTACTTCAAGTTGTGATTTAAAGCCACCCTCAGCCTCAATAAACTGTTGGCTAAATATTCCTGAAGCCTCCGAACGGCCTAAATAATTATATTCAAAAAGATAATCTGTAGGTCTATCCAAAGCAAAGCTGAAATAATTAGAACTAATGTCATTGTTATTGTCCAGAAATATCCCTGTGAAGAATCGCAGATTTAATTGCCGGTTACTTTCAAATAACTTTCTAAATTCATAGTTAAAAGACACTTTACTGAATGTTCTCGCCACTTGAAAATCTGCATACCACTTACTAAAGTTTATTAAATTATCATTAGAATGGATATATCGTGCATTAAAAACACTATAGTTTGGTTCGTCACTGCTATCTGGATTTAGTGGGTTTCTATCGCGATGAAAATCTAAAAATCTAAAGCGCAATAGCTTTCTTTTGTTTGATCTAAAATCATTATCCTCTCTAAAGAAAAAAGAAATAGATGGTGTAATACGTCTTACAAACAAATCCTCGGCATAACTACTATACGTATAACTTGCGCCATAGGTTAATGCAAATAAATTTTTATTCTCAAAGAAATGAGTCATAGATGCAGATGCACCCCCTGTAATAGACTTAGAACCCAAAGAATATTGTGGTTGTATTTTGTATCTTAAATTTCTTCGTAACAACGTGCTATTGTATACTTTTGCACCTAAATTTAGACCATCGTAGATATTATTAAATTCTACAATTGGCATAAAGAATACCTGATTGTAATTGGGGTCTTCTACATCTTGAAATAGTCTAAATTGCAAGGGTTTATTATTAAAAAAGAAGCCTTTTAAAGATTTCCAATTATCACGTAAATTATACTCTGGCGCTGCATTATTATAGTTTAAAACAAGTTTGTTGGCATCATTTCTTGGTATGGTAAATGTTTTTTGCTCTCCAATATTTTCTACCCAATATTTTGAAATAACACTGTCGTTATTTAAAGTATAAAGCGATACAGGCATGTTGTTATCGCGTTTATTTTTGATGGTTATAGTAATAGAATCTTCAGTTTTTTTAACTTTCTTTATTTTGAAGTCAATCTTTTTTCTAGTGTTTAAATAGTCCTCAAAAAACCAATCAATATTCTTTTCTGTTCTTGATTTTAAAAATGACTCAAATTCTACTGAAGAGGTTAATTCCAGCTTATTTTCTTTCAAAAATGGTTTAATGGCATGTTCTAAAACATCATGATTGATAAAATCATCCAAATACTTTAAACCTATACCAGCTTTGTACTTATTAGCAATGTTGCTATTAAACTTCAAAAGTGAGTCTTTTTGCATTGTTAAAGGCTGGTCCCTATTTGTTCTAGCCATACTCATATAAGCCAGCGTATACTTGTCGTTATAATGCAAGTCTGCAGCATGAAATGACCTAATGCCCCATATGTCAGCCAGTTTCCCCAAAAACTTCATATTTGGATAATGATCTTCTACATACTTTATTAAGAAATAAATTTGAATACCATCCAATAACCAATGATCTTTCCTTGGGTTTACCATTAGCGTATTTTCTAAATAGTTATGTAGCGCTACTTTCAATAGGCGCATTTCATATTCAAAAGAATCAGAAAATGGTTGTAAAAATTTAGGCAAAGATGTTAGTCCATAAACAGGATCGTTTGCATTATCTATTTCTGTTAGTAGGAGCTTTTCATGCGGATAAGACCCAAGATTATCAGCAATGTAATTCATAACCTTATCATTAATCAGGACCTTTTCAACTACCTGTAAATCGTTATCATATAAATCAGAAACCAATTCAATTTTATCATTTTTAATGGATTTAAATTTTGAATTCTTTATAAGGTGTAATTTACTGTTGATTCTATCTTTTCCATGTAAAACAGTAGTTGTATTCTGATTATTTTCAGACGATTCTAAAACGTTTAATTCTGAAATTAATTTAAAGTTTTTTGGGTAGGTGAGTTCAAGTTTTATGTCAGATTTAGGCTTGAATAAATCATTCAGGTTTTTGTTGCTAAAGTATTGCCATTCAGAATTATAAACTGCTGGCGTGATATACCAATACCGTAAATTGAAATCGTTTTCCTTAGTATATCCATAACTTGTGAACTCATCACTTGGAATTTTTACGATGTAGTTAAGATGAATAGTATACGACTCATTGGACAATAGAGGTTTTGGTAATTTCACCTTAATAACATCTATTTGATTTTTTAATCTTATAAATGATAATGTGTCCGTATTTTGAAGAATTGAAGTTACAGCAGAGTAGCCACGTTGTTCATCTTTTGCTAAATGAAATCTATTGATATATTCATCTGCTAGTCGTTTCGCTAAATCAGTTTTTTTAGTGGCATAACTATTACTCCAATCGTTAAGATAAATAGAATGTAATGTATCGTTGGAAGTGTTTTTATAAGTAATGGTTTGGGCTATATTAATTAGCTTCTCATCAACATTAAATTTAGCTTTAACGTCGATGCTATTTTGCCCATAACCTATAAAACTGCAGGTTATTATAAATAAGTAAGTTAAAAAACTGAACTTCAAATTATACGTTTAATTTATTAGATTTGATGCAAGGCGGAGTAATATAATGAATTATATGATTTACACCTTAACTATTAGTTGTGAGGTACATTTTAGAAGTTAGGTGTCAATCTTGATTTTTGGTAGAATGTATCTAAAATTGATATAACCTCATCTTCAGTATCCACTACGTGTATTAAATCCATGTCTTTTGGGCTAATATTACCATTTTTCTCTAAAAGCGTAGATTTAATCCAATCTATTAGTCCTTGCCAAAAGCTTTTCCCTACAAGAATTATTGGAAATTTTTCACTTTTATGCGTTTGAATAAGTGTCATCGCTTCAAATAATTCGTCTAGTGTGCCAAATCCACCAGGCATAACCACAAAACCTTGAGAATACTTAACAAACATAACTTTGCGCACAAAAAAGTAATCGAAATCTAAAATCTTATCAGAATCTATATAGGGATTGTCATGCTGCTCAAAAGGTAATTCTATATTTAACCCTACTGATGTTCCTCCTCCTAAATGCGCCCCTTTATTACCAGCTTCCATGATTCCTGGACCTCCACCGGTAATAACACCATATCCAGATTCTACAATTTTTTCGGCAACTCTAACGGTAAGCTCGTAATATTTATCTCCTGGTTTCGTTCTTGCCGAACCAAAAATAGATACACAAGGTCCTATTTTACTCATTTTTTCAAAACCAGTAACAAATTCACCCATAATCTTGAATATTGCCCAAGAATCATTGGTTTTTATCTCATTCCAACTTTTATGCCTTTGTTCTTTTCTCATTTCTTTTCTATTTATATATCCTTTTCTAAAATCAGCCTGTTAATGTAATTCTTTTTTCAAAAACTTAGCGGTATAACTTTTTTTATCTTTGATAATCTCTTCTGGTGTACCTTTAGCCACTATTTCTCCACCACCTTTTCCGCCTTCGTAGCCAATATCAATGATATGATCTACAGTTTTTATTACATCTAAATTATGTTCAATAATCAGCACTGTGTTTCCTTTATTTACTAATTTATTAAGCACTAGCATTAAAACTCGAATATCCTCAAAATGCAACCCAGTAGTTGGTTCATCTAAAATATAAAATGTATTACCTGTATCTCGTTTACTTAATTCGGTTGCTAATTTAATTCGTTGTGCCTCTCCACCAGAAAGCGTGGTGCTTTGTTGCCCTAGCGTAATATAGCCCAAACCAACATCTTGAATGGTTTTTAACTTCTTGTATATTTTAGGGATATGCTCAAAAAAGCCAACAGCTTCGTTAATGGTCATATTCAGAACGTCACTGATATTTTTTCCTTTATAGCGAATTTCTAAAGTCTCTCTATTAAATCGTTTGCCTTGGCAGGTTTCACATTCTACATAGACATCTGGAAGAAAATTCATTTCAATCACTCTTAACCCTCCTCCTTTACAGGTTTCACAACGTCCGCCAGCAACATTAAAACTAAAACGGCCTGCTTTGTATCCACGAATCATGGCTTCAGGAACTTTAGCAAAAAGGCTTCTAACTTCATCAAACGTTTTGGTGTAAGTAGCAGGATTACTTCTAGGTGTTCTTCCGATAGGTGATTGATTAATATCTATTACCTTATCAATATGCTCCAAACCTTTGATGCTTTTATAGGGCATTGGTTTTTTAACACCATTAAAATAGTGAGCGTTTAATATAGGGTATAGGGTTTCATTAATTAATGTAGATTTCCCACTACCTGAAACACCAGTAACACCAATCATTTTTCCTAAGGGAAATTTTATAGAAACATTTTTTAAGTTATTTCCAGTACAGCCTTTTAATTCAAGAAATTTCCCGTTGCCTTTTCTGCGCTTTTTAGGGGTTTCTATTTCTTTATTACCATTTAAATAGTCTGCTGTAAGCGTATTGTGTTTTTTTAATTCCTCAGGATTGCCTATGCTTATTATTTCTCCACCATGTTTACCTGCTTTCGGACCAATATCAATCACATAATCTGCACGTTCAATCATATCTTTATCGTGCTCAACGACTATTACAGAATTGCCTATGTCTCTTAAAGATACTAGTGAATTAATGAGTTTTTCATTATCTCGTTGGTGCAAACCAATACTAGGTTCATCTAAGATATAAAGCACACCAACCAATTGAGAACCTATTTGTGTTGCTAGCCGTATACGTTGTGCTTCACCTCCGGATAGAGATTTAGAACTTCTGTTTAATGACAAATAATCTAAACCAACATCTAATAAGAATTGTAATCGTGTTTTTATTTCTTTTAGAACTTCCTCCGCTATTTTTAGTTGCGTTCCCGAAAGGTGATGGTGTAAATCACTAAACCATTCAGATAATTCTACAATGTCAGTATTTGCAAGTTCTGCTATATTTTTATTGTTAACTTTGAAGTATAAGGATTCTTTTTTCAATCTTGATCCTTCACATACGGGACATTTAATTTTGTCCATGTATTCTTTTGCCCAACGTTTTAAAGAAGTGGAATCTGCGGTTTTGTATTGATTCTCAATAAAGTTGGCAACACCTTCAAAATCTATTTTATAATCACGAGTGACACCTAGCGTTTTGCTTTCCACAGAAAATTTTTCGTTTCCACCATAGAGAATTACTTGTTTTGCTTCTTCAGGTATATCTTTAAAAGCATCGGTTAGTTTAAAATTAAAGCGTTGTGCAATAGTTTCAAACTGTTTAAAAATCCAACTTTTCTTCTCTGGTCCGTGTGGTGCTAAAGCGCCGTTTTTAATTGATAGTGAATCATCAGGAATAATTTTGTTTTCGTTTACCTGATAGAGCTCTCCAATACCATTACAATTGGCACATGCACCCTTAGGCGAATTAAAGGAAAAGTTATTAGGCTCAGGATTAGGATATGAAATTCCAGAAGATGGGCACATCAGATTTCTACTAAAAAAACGTGCTTTTTCGGTATCTTGATCTATTACCATTAAAACATCATCACCATGATACATTGCCGTATTGATAGTTTCTGAGAGTCTTTTGTCATTATCAATATCGTCATTAACTACTAAGCGATCTATCACAATTTCGATGTCGTGAGTTTTATAGCGATCGAGTTTCATGCCCTTAACTAGATCTCGAATCTCACCATCAGTTCTTACTTTTACAAAGCCTTGCTTAGCTATTTGCTCGAATAATTCACGATAATGCCCTTTTCTAGAACGTACTATTGGTGCTAGAATATTAATACGCTTGCCCTTAAAATCCTTTAAAATAAGTGCTTTAATCTGCTCATCACTATAGCTTACCATTTTGTCGCCAGTATTGTAACTGTAAGCATCGCTAGCTCGCGCATAGAGCAAACGCATAAAATCATAAATCTCTGTAATTGTACCAACTGTAGAGCGGGGAGATTTGCTAGTTGTTTTTTGCTCAATGGCGATAACAGGGGATAGGCCATCTATTTTATCAACATCTGGTCGTTCCAATCCACCTAGGAATTGGCGGGCATAAGCAGAGAAGGTTTCAATATACCTGCGTTGTCCCTCAGCATAAATCGTATCAAATGCTAAAGACGATTTGCCACTTCCAGATAAACCAGTGATAACCACAAGTTTTTCTCTAGGAATAGATACATCAATATTTTTTAAGTTGTGCACACGGGCACCCTTAACTTCAATTTTTTCTTCAAATTCAGTCATAGCAATGCAAAGTTGCGAAGTTACGTTTTTTGATGTTAAAAATGAAGTTGGAGTGATGTTATAAAAGCGTTAAAGTCTCTAGGGGTTTTAATAAAGAAAACCCAGATTTTAGTCTGGGTTTTTAGGAGTTGAAGAGGTATATGTTGTTATTCTATTTTTAATAAAGCAATATCTCCTTGTTTTTTTGTTTTATTGTATTCGCTATTGATGGTGCTTAACTCTCCGGATGCAATCGACTTATAGTAATTAGCATTTACTTTAGAGACATAGTCAAAAAACTTAGAGCCATCTTTAGGAGATAGTGTGATATACAAATTGCCATTTTTATCAGTTACGTCTTTAACTATGACCATCGTATTGTGTACACTCTTATAATTGGCTATTTTTCCTCTTTTCACTAAAAAGTTTAATTTCGGAAAGTATACATGATTATAATATGTTCCATTTGGAGCATTCACCATTAGAATATCTCCAACTTCGGGTCTGGATATCTTATCTTGAGAATAAGTTGTCAAATGAAATCCAAATACTAATAACATTGCTAAGACTAGTTTTTTCATGATGATTCTGGTTTTAATTAGACACTTTTCCTCTAATATACGACCTAAAACATATACATGTCAACTATATTTAGAGCTTCTTAACAATCCCCAAAAAACACTAAAAATCAATTTACCCTCAATCTTTAAGGGGCAATTTTATTACTATTATTAATGGTTATTTTTATAGGCGTAAATCTCTATATTGATTGCAGTAAATTGTATGATTTTTATACAGATACCCCTTAGATTTTAAGGGTACTTGAAAATTAGTTAAAAATTAAACTTTAACAGTATTTTAAGAGTTTATAATTAAAAAAGGAGCTTTTAATCCGTTTTAATATCTGATAACTCAATACCAAAGAACAGTACTTTGTGAAACTTAGGAAGTTTTACCCCTGTTTCTGCTATTTGCCAGTCACTCCATGTGGCTGATAAACCATCTATTGGGGTTTTGGAATCCCACATGTTAAAACTTTTAGGCTTTCCTGAATCATCGAAATGCCATAAGTATGAATTATTATTGCTGTAAGTAATAAGAAGTCCATTTTCACTATTTGGCAATACTACAAGTTTTCTAGATACACCTTTGTCAAAGGCTTGAAAAGGGGCAATAAGCCAAAATATATCCTTGTCAAAATAATCCTTAGCCTCATTCACTAAATCTTTACCCATCTCACCTTCAATAGTAAATCCATGAACAAATGCTTTACTTTCGGTATGATCAACTAAATCGAGTCTTATTTTGTAATCTTTCCAAAATACTTCACAGGTATTTTTTGTTTTTTCCCATTTATAGTGACGCTTATTTTTAAAAGTCCACTCAATGTAGTCTGTACTTGTGTAAGCTTCATAATTTAATGCAACTAACATTTTAGTTGCTAAATCATCGGCTGTCTTTCCTTCAGTTCCAGAAGGTAACTCTTGATGGTGTTTATAGTATAAAAAACCGAAAAAGAGGAGGCTGGGGAGTGTTATAAATATAACAACTCCAAAGATGAGTTTTATTGGTTTTTTCAGTTTCATTATATAAAGGTAGTTTGAGGCTCTACGGGTCTAAAGTATCAAATATCATTGAGTTACAGAAATATAACTACTAAAAACCGATGGCCGTATCATCCCCTCGATGATCTGCACCACCCTCTAACATCTTGTCATCTAAAATAAGTATTCCATCGACTTTGCCTAGAATCGTTGATTCACGTTCAACTATCGGATATCCTAAATTTTCTAATTCATTTTTTAGGTTTGAATCAAAAGCATTTGGCTCTAACAAAATATGATCTGGAAGCCATTGATGATGAAATCTGGGCGCATCTACAGCTTCTTGCATTGTCATATTAAACTCATGGATATTTAAAATTGTTTGTAATACAGATGTAATTATTGTTGAGCCACCTGGAGTCCCTACAACCATAAATAAGGCACCGTTTTTTTCTATAATTGTTGGTGTCATAGAACTTAGCATACGTTTTTCTGGCGCTATACTATTGGCTTCTCCTCCAATTAAACCAAACATATTTGGACTGCCTGGTTTGCTACTAAAATCATCCATTTCATTATTAAAAAAGAATCCTAATTCTTGAGAATATAGTTTAGAGCCATATGCACCATTCAAAGTAGTAGTTACAGCAACGGCGTTTCCAAACTGATCAACTATAGAATAGTGTGTTGTTTCCATACTTTCATTAATCTCAATATTACCATGAGATAAGGCTTCTGAAGATGTTGGTTTTTCAAAAGAAAAATTTCGCATTCTACCACTCAAATATGATTTATTCAGCAAAATACTTAAGGGGATTTTAACAAAATCTGGATCTCCTAAATAAAAACTTCTGTCTGCATACGCACGCCTTTCTGCTTCAGTTATGGCTTGAATTGTTTTTAAGGCATTATGTCCATATTCATCCAGATGAAAGGGTTCTAGCATAGTCATGATTTGACCTAGACAAATGCCGCCACTAGATGGTGGTCCCATTGAAATAACCTTTAAATCATCATAGGTAAATGTAACAGGTGTGCGCCATTTTGCTTCATAATTTGCCAAATCTTCTTCGGTGATAATACCACCATTATCTTGAATAAATCGTACAATTTTTTTTGCAGTTTCTCCTTTGTAAAATTCATCCCGTCCATTTTCTAAAAGACGTTCAAGAGTATTGGCTAATGGAGCATTAGTCATGATGTCACCGGCTTTCCAATGTTTATCATAAACAATAGTTCCTTTATTTACTATTTTGAATGAAGGTTGATGCCGTTTTATCCTTTTTTCCTGTTTGTTTGTAACTACTACACCATTTTTCGCGAGTTCAATAACTGGTTTTAATATGTTTTCAATAGGTAATTTCCCAAATTTTTTGTGGACTTCAAACACACCGGCAACCGTACCAGGAACACCAATAGACATTGCTCCTAAAGTACTTTTTTTAGGTATAATATTGTTGTTTTGATCCAAATACATGTCTCTTGTAGCCGCTAAAGGAGCCTTTTCTCTATAATCTAAAGATCCTATTGCACCATCGAAAGTTCTGTAAACCATAAACCCGCCACCTCCAAGATTACCAGCTACTGGATAAGATACAGCTAGTGCGAGTTCTGTTGCAACCATGGCATCAAAAGCATTACCGCCTTGCTTCATTATATCTGCCCCAATCATAGAAGCTTCGACTCTAGCAGAAACTACCATTGCATTTTCTGCTATTACGCCTCTACGATTATTTACGTTTTGCTGTAGTTCTTGTTTGCAAGAGAAAAATAAACATAGCAATGCTAAACTGTAATGGTAAGGTTTTGTCATATCATCTTATTTAGCTCTATTATTTTTTTATTTGAAGATGCTATAAGTTCGTCAAAAAAGCTAGTAAACTCGTCTTCAAATTCATTGTAAAACTCTTCTAATTCATTTACTGCTTCATCCATTCCAGATCTGTTTTTTGTCCTTCTATTCATACCAGATAACACCTTGGCAATACCGTCAATCGATGCGTAACTCAAAAGCCAATTGTCGGTCATCATGTATGGCATCATTTTTTGAATTCGAGCAGGTAAAACTTCATAATATTCTTCAAGTGAAGTGTAAAATTGCTCTACATATTCAGCCAAAGGAGTATTACTATAAGTGTCCCAGTTTTTTGCTAAGAAATGGTCATATAAAATATCTACAATGATTCCAGAATAATGACTGTATTTTTCATGTAATCGCTTAGTGCTGAGTCTTACAGTTTTATGTGCATCCGTAAATGTATCAATATGGCGATGCAATAGTATACCTATTTGAATATCTCTATCGTATTTTTTATACTGCTTCCCTTTAATGCCGTCTGCGATAAAGTTTCCGATAGTAACTAAATCATTATCTCCCGAGAGATAAATATGCGCTAAGTAGTTCATTCGTGAAATTTACAAATTACAGTCTAAGAAATACAATTTTGAAACTGTATATTTGCGTTTTAAATTGAAAATATCACTATGACACTTATAAAATCTATATCAGGAATTAGAGGAACCATTGGAGGAAGCGTAGGCGAAAACCTTACGCCAATTGATGCAGTTAAATTTGCAGCTGCATATGGCGCATGGTTAAAACAAAATAGAAATAAAGAAAATTACAAGGTTGTAGTTGGACGAGATGCTAGAATTTCTGGTAAGATGATTCAAACTTTAGTAATGCAAACTTTAGTAGGTCAAGGCATTCATGTAGTTGATTTAGGTTTGTCTACCACGCCTACAGTGGAGGTTGCTGTACCAATGGAACATGCAGATGGAGGCATTATTTTAACTGCCAGTCATAATCCAAAACAGTGGAACGCCTTGAAACTCTTAAATGAAAAAGGGGAGTTTTTAGATGCAGAAGAAGGTGCTAAAATTCTAGAATTGGCAGAAGATAATACTATTGAATTTGCAGATGTTGATAGTTTGGGTAAAATAACCAAGAATAAGGCATATTTCGACTTACATATTATTGAAGTTTTAGATTTACCGTTAGTTAATGTAAAAGCCATAGAAGCTGAGCACTTTAAAGTTGTGGTTGACGGTGTGAATTCTACTGGGGGTATTGTAATTCCTTTATTATTAGAGCGTTTAGGTGTTGATGTTGTGAAATTATATTGTGAACCTAACGGTCATTTTCCACATAATCCTGAACCTTTAAAAGAACACTTAACAGATTTGTCTGATGCTGTGAAAAAGCATAAAGCAGATTTTGGTATTGTTGTAGATCCTGATGTTGACCGTTTAGCGTTTATGGATGAAAACGGCGATATGTTTGGTGAGGAGTATACTCTAGTGGCTTGTGCCGATTATGTGTTGAGTCATAATCCTGGAAATACCGTGAGTAATATGAGTTCTACACGAGCTTTACGTGATGTTACTGAAAAACATGGGGGTATGTATGAAGCCTCTGCAGTAGGTGAGGTGAATGTTGTAAAATTGATGAAGAAGAATAAAGTGGTTATTGGAGGTGAAGGTAATGGTGGAATTATCTACCCAGAATTGCATTACGGTCGTGATGCTTTGGTAGGTATCGCGTTATTTTTGAGTTTATTAGCAGAAAAAGGTATGACTGTTAGCGAACTCAGAAAAACCTACCCTAACTATTTTATGAGTAAAAAGAAAATTCAACTAACGCCAGACTTAGATGTTGATGGCATTTTAAAGGCTATGGAAGAGCGCTATCAAAATGAGCAGTTGACTACAATTGATGGTGTGAAAATTGACTTTTCTGAAAGTTGGGTTCACCTTCGCAAAAGTAATACAGAGCCTATTATTAGAATTTACACTGAGGCCAAATCTCAAGAGGAAGCAGATGGTTTAGCCGATAAGTTTATTGAGGAGATTGGGGCAATTGCTAAGAGTTTGTAATATTATATTTGGTAATCTAATATCAAGAATACGTATACTTTAATCAATTTTCCATTGGGCTAATTTTCTTTTGGTTAAAATGAGTAGTTTAGGGCATTACTCAAAACTAATCATAATATTATGCCATCTAAATACATCATTTTCTTTTCATTATTATTTTTAATATCATGTAAATCTGAAAATAAAGAAAAACAAGAAAGGGTTTATAATAGTGAAAAACCAAACATTGTTTTTATAATAGCAGACGATGTTAGTTGGAGTGATATTGGTGCCTATGGACACCCGAACGTGAAGACACCAAATTTAGATAAACTTGCCAGTGATGGTATGCGTTTTACTGAAGCATTCTTAACTACTAGTTCTTGTAGCCCAAGTAGAACAAGTATTATTTCTGGGCTTTACCCTCATAATACAGACGCAGAGCAATTGTCATGGCCATTACCTGATTATAAAAAAACCTTTGTACAGCAATTAAAAGCTGCAGGATATTGGACAGGTCTAGCGGGGAAATACCATATGGGTGATCCTGTAAGAGATGATTTTGATGTTCTACATGAAATGCAATGGATTGATGCTCCAATAGGATTAGATAGACGATTAAAAGGAGATGGAAGCGGTTGTGACGAATGGATTCAACTACTACAAGAACGCCCAAAAGACAAGCCATTTTTCACATGGTTGGCTTCTTTTGATGCACATCGCCCTTTTTATGATGATAATAGTTGTCCAAAAGTTCATACTGAAGATGATGTAGTGTTGCCACCTTATGTACCAGGTACAGATTTAGTAAAAAAGGATTATAGTCTATACTACGATGAGATTACAAGAATGGACGATTATATTGGAAAAGTAGTAGCAGAATTAGATGCTCAAGGTATTTCTGACAATACAATTATACTTTTTATAGCTGATAATGGTAGAGCGTTTCCCCGAGATAAAACAACATTGTATGATGGAGGTATAAAAACACCGTGGATTATTAAATGGCCTGCTAAAATAAAATCGGGTACCGTTAATAATAACCTTATAAGCTCTGTTGATATTGCACCAACATTTATGAGTGTTGCGGGTTTAAAGGTACTCCCAGAGTTTGAAGGTTTTGACTTTTCTGAAATGTTAATGGATACTTCAAAAACAATAAGAGATCAAATTTATGCAGAAGATCATTTTCATGATTACGAAGATTATACCAGAGCAGTCAGAACAAAATCATTTAAATATGTAAAGAATTTTTATGATGATCTTCCCGATACACCATCTGCAGATGTTAATCGTGGACGTAGCTGGCAGAGTATGTTGCAAGAGTATAAAAAAGGAAACCTTACCGAAGCTCAAATGAAATGTTTTAAAAAGCCTAGGGATAAAGAAGAATTATTTGATATTGTTGCAGATCCTTTTGAACTTAATAACCTAGCTTTTAACGCAGATTATATTGAAGTTTTAAATGAAATGCGAGCGCGTTTAGAAAAAACAAGAAGTAGTAGTAACGATTTTTTACCAAAACAAAGAACGCCAGATGATTTTTATAGAGAAACGGGTTTACCTACAAAATATAGAATTCGTCCACGACCTTCAAAAGCAGAATATATGAAAGCTATGGAAGAAGGCAGAGTTTTGATTAATCCAGATTTCAAAGAATAGCCTGTAATTACTTTGGGGCTTTGTCTTTATGCTTCCATCGTTTATGCGTCCATAAATAATATTCAGGAGCTTCATTAATTTGGTTTTCAACCAATTTTAAAAAGATGTCAGTAATTTGATAATCTTCATACTCTTTTGGATTGAGTGTGATGGTTTCAAAAGTAGTTTCGTAATACCCGCGCTTCACTTTTTTAACTTTGAAGAAAACCACTGCCATATCTAGTTTTTTTGCTAGCATTTCTGCTCCAGTATGTACAGGTACTTTAACTCCCATAAATTCGTTCCAATGAAATGCTTTATTGAGTTTTGGTGATTGGTCTGACACAAAACCGTTTATTGATAAAATACCTTCTCGCTTTTCTTTAATTAATGTTGGGATAATGTCTTTAGTTGTCACCAAATAACTATTATATTTTGCTCTAATGCGCTTAACTAGTCTATCAAAATATTTATTAGCTAATTGCTTATAAACGGCATTCCCTCTTGATTTCACATACGTTTGAAGTATAAAAATCCATTCCCAACTACCATAATGCGCACACATCAAAATCATACTTCTATTCTGATTCTCAATATCTTGCACTACTTCTACGTTTGTAAACTTATAGCGTTTTCTCATTTCACTTTCAGAAATTGTTAGAGATTTAATCGACTCAACAATCATATCACATAAATGGCGATAAAACACCTTGGTGATGCGTTTAATTTCTGCTGAAGATTTATTTGGAAACACCAAGTTTAAGTTGTTGGAAACTACCTTTTTTCTGTAACCAAAGATGCGATATATTAACAGGTATAGTATATCAGAAACCACATATAATAGCCTAAACGGAAGAATAGAAATAAGATATAAAACAGGATAAAGTAGAATATACGCTAGAAAATGCATTTATAAGTTTTAGATTTGTAAACGCAAATATAGATTAATTTGGTTTTAAACATTTCTACCTTATGGGTAATTTAGATATTATTACGGTTGTTATAATTGCAGCCAATGTGTTGATTTCATATAAAGGCTTCAATGATTTTGGTTTTTTTGAGAAATATAAGTTTAATGTTGGTGCCATTCGTCGTGGGGAGCAAATAAGAATGTTTAGTTCTGGATTTTTGCATGCAGACCCAGCCCATCTCTTTTTCAATATGTTTGCCCTATACTTATTTTCAGATTTAGTAATTTTTGATATTGGCAAATTCAACTTCTTTATAGTTTATATTGGTAGTTTATTAGCAGGTAATTTGCTGTCATTATATTTTCATAAAGATGAATATCATTACAGTGCAGTTGGTGCTAGTGGAGCAGTTACAGGTATCTTATATTCAGCTATTTTATTGCGACCAGAACGTGATTATTATTTTCTGTTTCTACCTTCTAGAATTGGTGATGTAGATTTAGGAATTCCAGGTTTTGTTTTAGGGATTGCTTATTTATTATACTCTATCTATGGTATGAAAAAACGCATTGGGAATATTGGTCACGATGCACATTTTGGTGGTGCGGTAGGAGGATATCTAATCACGCTTATATTAGTGCCTTCTATTTTGCAAACAAACCTTTTGATGGTTGCAATTCTTGCAATACCAATTGTTGTGCTTTTTGTTTTGCAGAGAATGGGAAAGATTTAAATAAAAAAAGACTACCCAAAACAGATAGTCTTTTTTATCTAAATAATATAGTTTTATTCGTAGTAGAATGTTAATGTTTCAATATCTTCAGGAACACCATCATAACTCGATTTATAAATGCATGTTTTAGGGTAATTGTTTTCATTATATGTGTATTCATACTTATCATTATAAAGACCACTCCCAGGAGTCCCGTTCTCTACGAGACTAATTATATTATTTGTGTTTCCATAAATTATTGCACCAAATTCATTTTCACCTAAGATATTTAAAACCTCTATAGCATGGATGTTTTTGAAAGCATTATTCTTATCATCGTAAGTATAAGATACTTTATAATCATCATTATCAGATATTTCTATTATGTTTTTTCCATTCCCATCTAAAATGATTGTTTCAGTATAATCTAATTCAAATCCAGAATTAGAGAAATTCACATAATGTTTATTGGTTAAAGTCCCATCATTATTGTATGTAAAATCATTTCTGAATTTACGATCATCTAATCCAGAGGGTTCGAAAAAAGTTTCAGTATATGAGGCAATTTTTTCATCAGAATTATATACTATATCTACAGAAGCAGCTAACTCACCATTAATAAATGCATTATCCTTTACTAAAAAATCACCATCGTAAGTGAATTCATTTTTAAAACCAAAACCATCATCAACGCTCATTAATTTATTGCCATCTGTATAGCTATAAACCTCAGTATATTCATCACTAGTTCCCTCATTAAAAACTATTCGTTTTATCAATGTGTTATCTGTTTCCATTTCTGGCTCGAGTGGATCTGTAGATTCTGTTTCACAATTAAATAATCCGACACAAAAAATAAGTAGGAGTAAATGTTTTAAGTTCATAATTTTAAATTGAAGTGGTTAATGTAATTCATAAATGATATGTTATAACATGATATATATTAGCTTTGTATTATGTTATTCGTAATAGAAATGTACTGTTTCTGTTTGGTCTTCATCTAACACACCATTATACTTAAATTTTGATATAGCAGTTTCAGGGTATTCATCTTCATTATAGGTGTATTCATAAAATTCTTCACCAACATTATTATTGTAATTTTCGATATTACTAGTCAAATTACTAGTGCTACCATGCATGTAAGGCCCAAATTCATTTTCAGATAAAATATTTAGAATTTCAATCATATGTATGTTTTTAAATATTCCATTTTTTTGATCATAAGAGTATATATATTCTACAACATCATCACTATGCTTTACACTTGAAATATTGTTATCTCTAAATGATATCAACTCTGTATGACTAAGTTCAGTTTGTGAGGCATGGTCGCCTATGTAAATGGTTTTTGTAATTGTATTATCGCTGTTATATGAAAAAACTTTTTTGTAAGCTCTACTAGGGAACGCCGTAACTGCTTCCCAATACTCAATATATTGAGTTAAAAGACCTTCAGAGTTATATTCTAATATTACGTAAGCCCAGAGTTCATTATCAAAATATGACTCTTCTTTAACTAATAAATCACCGCTGTAAGTATAAACGTTTTTATAACCCTCACCAGCGTCAATACTCATTAGTTTATTACCATCTGAGTAATTAAAAACTTCAGTATATTCTTCACTAGTTCCTTGGTTATACACAATCCTCTTAATTAATGTATTATCATTTGGTTCCTCAGTTTCTTCTTCAGGATTCTCTTGAGCATCTGGATTATCAACAGATTCAATATTGCACGCTTGAAGTAAGATAAAAGCGAAAAATAAGTAGTAAAGTTTATTAATAGTCATGTTTGTAAAATTTTTCATAAAATTAGCATCTTTTCCTTTATATAATATGACTATTGTTAGCTTTTAGTTAAAGGTATCAATATATTCGTTTAAAGGAATAATTGGCATAACTATTGAATTTAGTAGTGGAGAAGAATATCTAAATTATTTTTAAACAATTGATTTTTAGGTGTTTATATTATGTTTTAATGAATTCGAAATCAGGTGTCTTTTGTTTTAATGACAGAATGACCTAAATAACTATATGAAGAAATCTAATTTTATAACATTTGACAGTTTGTCATTACAGGAATTTGACGAAAACTCAGAATTAATTCCGCTAATGACACCAGAAGATGAAGAGGCTATAAATAATGAAGAGTTACCAGCGTCTTTACCAATATTATCATTACGAAACACGGTATTATTTCCAGGTGTAGTAATACCTATTACTGCTGGTAGGGACAAATCTATAAAGCTTATAAATGATGCCAATAAAGGTAGTAAAGTAATTGGTGTTGTCGCTCAAAAAGATGAAACCGTTGAAAACCCTACAGGTAAAGATATTTTTAATACTGGAACAGTAGCACGTATTTTACGAGTTTTAAAAATGCCTGACGGAAATGTAACTGTTATCATTCAAGGTAAAAAGCGTTTTAAGGTTAAAGAAGTAGTTTCTGAACAGCCATACATAACTGCTACCATTGAGGATTTACCAGAAGCTAAACCAGCACTAAAGAATAAAGAGTTTACTGCAATTATTGATTCTATAAAGGATTTGGCTTTAGAAATCATTAAAGAAAGCCCTAATATTCCTAGTGAAGCCTCATTCGCTATTAAAAATATTGAGAGCAATTCATTCTTAGTGAATTTTGTGTCATCAAACATGAATCTTTCGGTATCTGAAAAGCAAGAGCTACTTGAGAATAATGATCTCAAGAGTCGTGCTTTGGCTACATTAAAATTTATGAATGTTGAGTTTCAGAAACTAGCGCTTAAAAATGATATTCAATCTAGGGTTCAAATGGATATGAGCCAGCAACAGCGTGAATATTTCTTGCATCAACAGATGAAAACCATTCAAGAAGAATTGGGAGGCGTGAGTCATGATGAGGAAATTGATGAAATGATTGCTAAATCGAAAGAGAAGCATTGGGATGAAAAGGTAGCGAAGCATTTTGAAAAGGAAATAGGGAAGTTGCAACGCATGAATCCGCAAGTATCAGAATACTCTATACAAAGAAATTATTTAGAGTTATTTTTAGATTTGCCTTGGGATGAGTTTAGCAAAGACTTATTCGATTTAAAACGTGCCAAAAAAATTCTAGATAGAGATCATTACGGTTTAGATGACGTAAAACGCAGAATTATAGAATATCTAGCAGTTTTAAAATTGCGTAACGATATGAAATCCCCCATTCTTTGTTTATATGGGCCTCCGGGAGTTGGTAAAACTTCTTTAGGAAAATCTATTGCAGAAGCCTTAGGTAGAGAGTATGTGCGTATATCTCTTGGTGGTTTGCGTGATGAAGCCGAAATTCGCGGACACCGAAAAACATATATTGGTGCAATGCCTGGGCGCATTATTCAAAGTTTGAAAAAAGCTGGAACATCAAATCCTGTTTTTGTTTTAGATGAAATTGATAAGCTATCTAACTCGCATCAAGGAGATCCTTCTTCAGCGATGTTAGAAGTGTTAGACCCTGAGCAAAACAGTGAGTTTTATGATAACTTTTTAGAAATGGGATACGACCTTTCTAAAGTCATGTTCATTGCAACTTCAAATAGTTTGGCTACTATTCAACCTGCGTTAAGAGATCGCATGGAAATTATTAATGTTACAGGCTATACAATTGAAGAAAAGGTTGAAATAGCTAAACGTCATTTGCTTCCAAAACAATTAAAGGAGCACGGTTTAGATGGGTCTCATTTGAAAATTGCAAAACCTCAATTAGAGAAAATTGTTGAGGGTTATACACGAGAGTCTGGTGTTCGTGGTTTGGAAAAACAAATAGCAAAAATGGTGCGTCACGCTGCCAAAAATATTGCTATGGAAGAAGGGTATAACATCAAAGTGACTAATGAAGATATTATTGAAGTATTAGGTGGGCCTAAGTTAGAGCGTGACAAGTACGAAAATAATAATGTTGCAGGTGTTGTTACAGGATTGGCTTGGACAAGTGTGGGTGGCGATATTTTGTTTATTGAATCCATTTTATCTAAGGGAAAAGGTACGTTAAGCATTACTGGAAACCTAGGTAAAGTCATGAAAGAATCAGCCACTATTGCTATGGAATATATAAAATCAAATGCAGAGACCTTCGGAATAGACACTGCGGTTTTTGATAAATACAATGTACATATTCATGTTCCAGAGGGCGCAACTCCAAAAGATGGTCCGAGTGCTGGTGTAACAATGTTAACATCTTTAGTATCTTTATTTACTCAAAAGAAAGTAAAGAAGAGTTTAGCAATGACTGGTGAAATTACACTTAGAGGTAAAGTGCTGCCGGTGGGAGGTATCAAAGAAAAGATTTTAGCTGCTAAACGTGCAAAAATTAAAGAAATTTTACTTTGTGAGGATAATAGGCGTGATATTGAAGAGATTAAAGCAGAATATCTCAAAGGTTTAACGTTCCACTACGTAACAGATATGAGTGATGTTATAAACTTAGCCATCACTAATCAAAAAGTAAAGCATGCAAAGAAGCTTTAAATATTTACTATTTGTAGGTTGGGTTTTACTTTGTACTAGTCCAATACTAGCGCAAAGTAAGCCTACTTATAAAGATGTGCTATTAAACGGTAAACCTGCTAAATTGAACATGGCTACAGGTGAATTCATTCTAGTAAGTGGAAAAAAATTAGATACAATTACCCCAATAGAATTGAGTTCAAAAACAGAATCCAGTATATTGAATGATGACAATACAGCTTCAAAAGTAAAAGAAACGAAAGGTGTTTTAAGAGCTACAGTGTCTGAAAACAATATTCCTACTTTTCATATAGTTAAAGCTGGTGAAACCTTATTTGGATTATCAAAAAAATACGGCGTTACGCTACATAAACTAAAAGCAGCGAATAACTTAGAAACCACTTTAATAAGCGTTGGGCAAAAATTAAGAGTTGCGGATTTTGAGAAAAGTGAAAATGAAACTAATGTTATTGAAACTGTAATAGTAACCAAAGGCAATACACTATATGGTATTTCAAAAAAATATGGAATTACAGTAGATCAGTTAAAGCAACTTAATAATTTAAAAAGTAATACTATTTTTATCGGTCAAGAACTTCGGATAAAATAGAAATATCTGCTTAAAAAAAATAAATGCTGCATGCTATCGTTTTAAGATAGATTCGTTTACTTTGCCCAGTAAATATGCTAAGGAAAATTATTATTATTTTTTGTATCTCATTAACATCTCTTGCGAAGGCTCAAGTAGGAGGAGAGACTACATATCAATTTCTAAACTTAGTATCTTCACCACGACAAGCAGCATTAGGTGGTAAAATTTTTACCAATGTAGATTATGATGTAACTCAAGGTTTGTTCAATCCTGCAACTATAAATGCGGAAATGGACAACCAGTTGGCATTAAATTATACGAGTTATTTAGGAGGTATAAGTTATGGTACAGCATCTTATGCGTATACTATAGATAGACGTACACAAACTATTCACGGTGGAGTTACTTACATAAATTATGGATCATTTGATGGCTATGACGAAAACGGTGTTTCCACGGGTACATTTACAGGAGCTGAAACAGCTTTATCAGTTGGGTATGCCTTACAAATAGGGTATTCTAATTTTTATTTTGGTACAAACTTGAAGCTGATTACATCAAAGCTAGAGCAGTATAATTCTTTTGGTGCTGCTGTAGATTTAGGTTTGCTATACATAAATGAAGATTTAGACTTTCATGCCGCATTAGTTGTTAGAAATTTAGGTTCTCAAATTACTACATATGCTGGTTTAAATGAGCCTTTACCATTTGAAGTAGGGATTGGCTTGTCTCAAACTTTAGAGCATGTTCCTATTAGGTGGCATATTACTTTAGAAAACTTACAAGAATGGCCAATTTCAAGACCAAATCCAGCAAGAGTTACGAGCGATTTGTCAGGGAATCAATCTTCTGAAAAAATAGGGTTTACGGGGCAGTTAATTCGTCATACTATTTTAGGAGCAGAGTTGTTTCCAGAGGGTGGTTTCAATATTCGTTTAGGATATAACTTTAGACGTGGCGAAGAATTGCGTATTGTAGATCAACGAAATTTTTCAGGACTTTCAGCTGGTTTTTCAATTAAATTGAATAAAATGAGATTTAGCTACACTCATGCTAAATATACAAGTGCAGCTAATTCTAACTTTTTCGGGTTGCAGATAGATTTGCAATAACTAAAATTTTACAACTTTTACTATAACAGGTTTTTTGGTATTGATGATTTTTGCAAAATAAATACCTGATGGATTGTACTTCAAATCCATATCTATTTTTCCTGATTTAATCTTATAAACTTTGGAGGATATTAATTGAGATCGAATATCAAATAGTTCCACATGAACATTGCCTTCGTCAATTGGCATAATTAATTGAAAATTGCTTTTGGTAGGGTTTGGATAAGCCAATGCGCTTCCATAAAAATCTATTACTTCTAATAATTCACCTTCACAATTTTTACTAGATGTAACCTTAATAGTATCTCCATGATTAACGTCTACAGAAAACGAACTTGTATAAGTTTCAAATGCAATTTCATCATTTACATAAATAATAAACGGTGCGGTGCCTTCATCTACAGTTACTGTTAATTTATTACTACTTAATAATGTTTTTCCAAAAATTTGGGACGCTTCATTAATTACTAGGGTAGAACACTGACTTTCAGTTTCACCATTAAAAGAAATACATAAATCATATGTTCCAGGGGTAATGTTCTCTAAGGTAGTTTCGTCCGTGAAATTTGTATCCGAACCATTTAAGGTAGCTACATAATCTCCAATTAAATCTGCATCTATGTGTATTTTGCCATTATTCATGCCTGGACATGATTCTGTAAAGGTTTGAATAGTG
Source organism: uncultured Flavobacteriaceae bacterium (assembly GCA_947502975.1). Lineage (GTDB taxonomy): Bacteria > Bacteroidota > Bacteroidia > Flavobacteriales > Flavobacteriaceae > Jejuia. The sequence goes on along the minus strand of CANNBV010000003.1, from coordinate 340,551 downwards.
AATCGAATATCATAAATTGAAAGTGTTTCTCCTTCACCAGTATCTTCGATGGCTCCTACACCAGCTGTCCAAGCGGTACCACCTCTTTCATAGGCGCCAACATCTGGCGCAGCTCCTTGAAAAGGTTTATTAAAACCAGAAATCGCCATACCTTCATCTATTAAAGTACTTCCGGCTTTTGGCATAAAATTTAGATTAGCAGCATCAACAAACGGAGAATCTGGAAAAATTGGACTGTTCTGAATATCGAATGAAGCTGGACCAGTACCAGTAAACCAGCTGCCTGTATTGGCATAATTATTATAAATCTTATTATCCTCTTGGGGACCATTTATATCCCAAGAATCCATAGCACGTTCAGCATTCCAAATAGTATTATGATAAAAATCTAGATTAGTATTATTCCAGTTTACTTGATAACCACTCCATGACACGTTCCATACTACATTATGATGTACAATATATCCCTTACTGTCATTATCTAAATATATTCCTGCTGCTTTAGCAGGGTCACTAGGGTTGTGAGAGTAACTAGGCGCCGTGGCATCATGAAACCAATTATGATGGATTTCGTTGTTTTTTAAATTAGTGTTACCAACAGTATAAAATACACCAGAATCACTATTTATTATCTGCGAAGCAGAAACATCATTGTATGCAATTTCACAATTGCTGCCAGCCACGTACATACCATCTCTACCAGTATTTATTATCGTGTTCTTTATAACTTTAACATTGTCCCCACTTGACCTTATAGGAGACGCATGAATACCAACATAATCGGTATTACTAATATAATTGCCTTCAATCGTACAATCATCTGCTGCCCAACCAGCTATTAATATACCACTTACCGCACTGTGGTCAACCGTACATCCTTTTATTACTGTATTATCGCCTAACACTTCTATTGCTGCTTCTCCTACCTGAGCAGACGTATTATCTAAAGCATCATGTCCTTCATTACCATGTATAACTTTGCAATTTAGAATTTGGTTGTTGTCTGCGTTATTATGAATTTTAACACTGCCACCAAAGAATTCTATACCATCAAGTATTATATAATCTCCTCTAACTTCAGCAGCAAACTTATTTGAAGCATATTCAACGTCTCCATCAGCAGGCATTAATCCATTAGCTGGTTGAAAATAGATGGTATTACTTGTGCCATCATAATACCATTCTCTAGCAAAATCTAAAGCTTCAAGTTTATTAAACAGATAAAACTGTCCACGGTTATTGCCTGGATAATTTCTCCATGTTTCAGGGTTGTGAGTGCCAAAAGGCCATTTGCTAATATCAACTTGCGAATGATCAATTCTTGTAGTTGAACTAGCAGTAATAGGTCGTGTCCAACTAGTTCCCGAATGTGCACCTAAATAATAAAGTAAGCCTCCATTTTCCCAATCAATATCTGGAATGTTACTAGCTGTGATATGGTTACCACTACCACCGCCATCTACAGGATGGCAATTAACTGTCCAACGATTATTATCAGAATTATTAGGCCATCTTGCTAAATCCATGTATTCATTGTTGTGATAAACTGCTCTAAAACGAGAGTTTATACTCATGTTTACGGTAGCCTTGTAAATATTTCCACTGTGGGTTTCCCAACCTGAGACGGTATTTGTTGCTCTTATTTCAACTTTCTCGCCTTCAGCAGACATAAAAGTTAAAGGACTACCCGCAGTTCCGTTTTTGTTGATATCTAGTGTTTCTCGATATACCCCTTCTCTAATAATACATACGTCACCTGCAGACATCTCAGAAATTGCCTTTGCAAAAGTTCTGTACGGACTATCAATACTCCCATCATTGTTATCATCACCATTAGTGGCGACATAGATGTTTTGCCCACTTAGAGTAACTAAAAAACTAGAAATTATAATATAAAATACAGTAGTTAGGGTTTTGTTCATGACAATTTATTTCTTTTGATGCAAAACTATTATATAAGAAATTATATTAGCTACATTATTGTTCAATAATTAACAACATATGTTCCAATTATGAATAATAATTCATATATGAAACTCATATTCAAATATACTAATCAAATAGTATAGTATATCAGAACTATTTATTTCGTTATTAATTACCTAAAATGTTTACTTTTGAGTTATAAATTCTAGTATGAATAAAATAACAATAGCTATTGATGGGTACTCCTCTACAGGAAAGAGTACAGTAGCAAAACAAATAGCAAAAGTTTTAGGGTATGTTTATGTCGATTCTGGTGCCATGTACAGAGCTGTAACACTTTATGCACTTCAAAATGGATTAATATCCGAAGATGATTTCAACAAAGAAGCGCTTGTTTATCAGTTAGATAAAGTTAAGTTGAGCTTTGAGTTTAATGATGTTTTAGGTTATGCAGAGGTATATTTGGATGGCGAAAATATTGAGCATGATATTCGTACTCTTGAGGTTTCTAGTTATGTTAGTAAAGTCGCAGCTGTTGCTGATGTGCGTCAAAAATTAGTTGCTATTCAAAAGAAAATGGGTGAGGACAAAGGTGTTGTGATGGATGGGAGGGATATTGGTACTGTTGTTTTTCCCAATGCTGAATTAAAATTATTTATGATAGCTTCAGCAGAAAAAAGAGCAGAACGCCGTTATGCAGAACTTAAAGAGCGTGGAGATGATATTACTTATGAGGCTGTTTTAAAAAATGTAACAGAACGTGACTATATAGATACGCATAGAGAAGAATCACCTTTGGTTAAAGCCAAAGATGCTATAGAAATAGATAATTCAGACTTAACTCTAGACGAACAATTTGACAAAATCCTTCAATTAGTAAAAATGACAGTTGAAGGGCTAGAATGACTAATTGTTGACTAATTCATATTGTTTTTCTAGTGGAACACCGTATACGCTTTCCAATCCACTTTTAATACTCTTATAGAACTTAGTATCTGGCGGTACACTGAGGTTTTTCCAGAACTCTTTATTGTAAGGCAAATCGATACTAGCTGCATCAAGATCAATACCGTAGGGTACAATTTTTATTTTCTTTTTGTCGGTTATCACCCTATATACAAAGGCTTCGGCTTTAAAATGTGTGTTTATTGCTGGTGTATTCCAATATTCCTTTGGAATTCTGTCTTTAGACAAATGCCAATCATGGTTATAATAGCTTAAAACTAATTTGCCATTTCCATAGTTTTTATATATAAATAGTGTGTGGCCACGTTCAATTCGATATATTTTATAAGTATCAACTCCAATATAAAGTGTTATTTTTTCCCATTTTTTCTTAGGATTAGATCCTTCCAAAATGACAACATCTTCACCTTCATAAGAAGAATCACCGGTTTTCTTCCAGCTAAACTTTTTTATATTTCTTGAATGGCCAGAGTCGTTTGGTCTTACTGGATTTACATGAGCTACTACATGTATTGGGTGCCATCGGGTCTTTGGCTTCCAAATTCTGTAGTCTGCAGATTTTCGGCATTCTGTAACTTGTACTTCTCCAAAGTAAAAAGCTGGCCCTCTATCCTTTACTTTAATATAATTTTCTACTAGAAGCTTAGGCTGGTCTCCCTCTGTGGTTGCACTTCTGTAAAGCATTTCAATTTGATGAGGTTTACTTAATGTATTGTCTTTAAGCGTTTTTAGCGCATTTATTACATAATCACTAGCTTTTAATAATGTAACTTCATCTAATTCTGTAATAGTTTCAATTAAAACAATTTCTTTAGATTCTTGATTAAGATAATCTTGTACTTTTATTTTAAAAGTTTCATAACCTAAACTAGATACCGATAATGTGTCTTGAAGTTCTTCTTTTGTAATAAAAAATGCAAACTCGCCATCTTCTGTACTAGCTGTACCTAAATATTTTTTTACAATCCCGACAGATACAAAGGGTATAGTGTTTTTAGCTTCGTCATAAATGGTGCCAGTAACTTCAATATTTTTATTCTGTGAATAAACAGATATACTAATAAAAGCAGAAAGTAAAATAGTATAAATTGTTCTGTAGTTCTTTTTTATAATACGTGCAGTCATCATAATTTACTAAGTCTATTAAAAACAAAATCCCGTAAATATATTCACAGGATTTTGTTTTTTATTGTATAAATGTTCTAAAAAGCAGAACATAACTTGATTTACAAGTTAGGAATAATCAACTCTTGATCAGGATGAATCAAATCAGGATTCTTTAAAATATCTGAATTTGCCTTAAAAATATCTTGATATTTTGAAGCTTTACCATAATATTGAATTGCAATTTTTCCTAAGGTTTCTCCACTCTTTACAGTATGTCTGTGATAAACACTAGAGTCTGCTACTTGAATATCGGCCATAATATCAGAAGGGTTTTCACCACCAACTTCTTTTATTTTATCCCAGATTAAATCTTTTTCATAAGGTGTATTTGTAGTACCCCAAACTTTTAATTGTCCATTTTCTTCTTTAACATCTCCATTTTGAATGTTTAGCGATTCTCCTAATTCTAAAACCGCTTGATATTTAGCTTTTACCATGATTTATTGTTTTAATAGTTAAATTTCGGATCAACAATATAATAAATAATTCTTTCTAAAATATGAATTATACTTTAAGATATTCATCCGATCTTTTTGACCCGGACATTAATATAAAGTCACATTCGTTTTTTTTAATGATGAATTAGGCTAATTATCTGAAAATGTATATTTTTGCACTCCTTTTTAGCGCAGTATCGAAAAGATAAAGAGGAATTAGAAAACTATTTTATAACACTTCTGTGTGTTTGGCGGTTAACTTTTCGAGACATATCAGAATACAAACGCGATGAAATGGCGTTTCCACGATGATGGAAATCTTAGCAATGATTCGCAGATTTAATTAAATGGCTGAAAAAGCAAAACAAGCTGAAGACCAAGTAGTGGTTGAGGCAACTAAAGCAGAAGCTCCAGTAGTATCTGAAGCGCAAGCAAATCCTGAAAAATTCTTAAAAGAGTTTAACTGGCACAATTACCAAGAAGGTATTGATGAGGTAGACGACAAACAACTTCAAGAATTTGAAAAACTAGTAGCTGAAAATTTTGTTGATACTTTAGACGACGAAGTTGTTGAAGGTAAAGTAATTCACATCACTGATAGAGATGCGATTATCGATATCAATGCAAAATCTGAAGGTGTAATTTCTTTAAACGAATTTCGCTACAATCCAGACTTAAAAGTAGGAGATAAGGTAGAAGTATTAATTGATGTACGTGAAGATGCTACTGGTCAATTAGTATTATCTCACCGTAAAGCTCGTGTAATTAAAGCTTGGGATCGTGTTAATAAAGCACACGAAACTGGAGAAATCGTTAATGGTTTCGTTAAGTGTAGAACTAAAGGTGGTATGATTGTAGATGTTTTTGGAATTGAAGCATTCTTACCAGGTTCTCAAATTGACGTGAAGCCAATTAGAGATTACGATCAGTACGTAAATAAAACTATGGAATTCAAGGTTGTAAAAATCAACCACGAATTTAAAAACGTGGTAGTATCTCACAAAGCACTTATTGAGGCTGATATTGAGGAACAAAAGAAAGAAATTATTGGTCAGTTAGAAAAAGGTCAAGTACTAGAAGGTGTTGTGAAGAACATCACATCTTATGGTGTATTTATTGATCTTGGTGGCGTTGACGGATTAGTACATATCACAGATTTATCTTGGTCTAGAATTAATCATCCAAACGAAATCGTAGAATTAGATCAAAAACTTAATGTTGTAATTCTTGATTTTGATGAAGATAAATCTAGAATCCAATTAGGTCTTAAACAATTAAGCAAGCATCCATGGGAAGCTCTTGGAGAAGAGGTGAAAGTTGGTGATAAAGTAAAAGGTAAAGTAGTTGTAATTGCAGATTACGGTGCATTTATCGAAGTTGCAGATGGTGTTGAAGGTTTAATTCACGTTTCTGAAATGTCTTGGTCTACACATTTACGTTCAGCTCAAGATTTCGTAACAGTAGGTGATGAAGTTGAAGCGGTAATCTTAACTTTAGATAGAGAAGATCGTAAAATGTCTCTTGGTATCAAGCAATTAACGCCAGACCCTTGGACAGATATTACTAGTAAATACCCATTAGGTTCTAAGCACACTGGTATTGTACGTAACTTTACAAATTTTGGTGTATTTGTAGAATTAGAAGAAGGTATCGACGGATTAATTTATATCTCTGATTTATCTTGGACTAAGAAAATCAAGCACCCATCTGAGTTCTGTGCAGTTGGTGATAAGTTAGATGTTATCGTTCTTGAGTTAGATGTTGAAGGTCGTAAGCTAAGTTTAGGACACAAACAAACTACTGAAAACCCTTGGGATAAGTACGAAACTGAATTCGCTTTAAATACAACACATACAGCTGCAATCTCTGAAATAGTTGACAAAGGTGCTACAATTGAATTCAACGAAGATATCGTTGCTTTTGTACCACAACGTCACTTAGAGAAAGAAGATGGTAGCAAGTTGAAGAAAGGTGAAGAAGCAGAATTCAAAATCATTGAATTTAACAAAGAGTTTAAACGTGTTGTTGCATCTCATGCTGCAATCCATAAAGCTGAAGAAGCTGCAAATGTAAAAGCTGCTGCTAAAAAGCAAGCTGCACAGGCTGCAGAAGCAAAACCAACGTTAGGTGATGCAAATGATGCTTTACAAGCTCTTAAAGATAAAATGGACGGGAAGAAGTAATTTTCTGTTGATTTAGATATTGAAAAAGCGACCAAATTGGTCGCTTTTTTTATGCTTTGTCATTCAGAGCGAAAGCGATGAATCTCTGCATTAGAATAAAAGATTCTTCAGTCGTTACTCCTTCTGAATGACAACATATTTTAAATTGTAATTGTATCGAGAAGTTGGGCGTTACCCACAAGGGGTCGGGCTTTCACTACTCAATCCCTCCTGCGTCGGGGATTTCAAACATGCCGTTCAATCCCTAACGCGGGTTAATCTGTTAGCATAAGTGTTAATTCTGAGGTAGAATTTTATTTTTTGAGGTTCGTTTAACGTGTTTGTGTATGATTTAGTTGAGATCTTAGAGTCTTGCTCAAGTTTAGCTTTTGCCTAATCAGCCGACTGTAAGGAGGTAGGCAAAAACAGCGTTGGCAGGAGCGAAGCTAGTGCGCAACTAATCAATTATCTAAAAATAGTAATTTGTAGGAATATTTAAAGCACTTGCGCAGCAATTAATTATGCACGTTGTTGTGTAACGTACTTATTTTATTTCAAAGTTTAATACTAAATTATCTTTACTCATAAGAAAGTCTCCTATTTCATCGATTATTTCGCTTTTACTTAATGTTGAATCAGAATAATCAATCACCCAATCAAATCCAAAGGAATCTAATCCACCTCCAGCTCTTAAGTTTCGTTTTTCAATTTCTTCAATTATTGAATCCCAAAATTTAAATTGTTCAGGTTCTAAAAGCTCTTTTGTGAATTCAATTTTTAATGTTAATTCTTTACTCATATTTTATAAGGTTGATACTAGTAAATCATTATTATGTTTTTTGTTAGGAATGGAAGTTTTCGGTATGTTTCACAACTTATAAGGATGTGCGTTATTTTAATGACTTATATCTAACGTTAAACGAATTTCGACTTTTTTTATGACAAAGTCAAACAGGCAACTTTTAAAGTTGTAGAGAATATTCATTATATTAAATCATGAAAAACATTATAGAGTATTATGTTAACTAATATAATTCCAAATATTCTTATACTTACTCATGGCTCGATAAGTATTTAAAATCACTTCATTTTCATTATGTCCAAGAGATGGGTCAGCTTGTAAAACCTTTTTAGCATAAAATCTTGCTTGTTGTAAAATAGCTTTATCTTTTACAATATCTGCAATGCGTAAATTTAAAATACCACTTTGTTGGGTACCCATAATATCTCCCGGGCCACGTAGTTTTAAATCTACTTCTGCAATTTCAAAACCATCATTGGTTCTTACCATAGTTTCTAAACGTGTTTTGCTATCGTTGCTCAGCTTATGACTTGTCATTAAAATGCAATAACTCTGTTCTGCACCACGCCCCACACGTCCACGTAATTGATGCAGTTGTGATAAGCCAAAACGTTCTGCACTTTCAATAATCATTACTGAAGCATTAGGCACATTTACACCAACTTCAATCACAGTAGTAGCTACCATAATCTGCGTTTCACCTTTAATAAAACGCTGCATTTCATAATCCTTATCCGCAGGTTTCATTTTACCATGCACAATCGAAATTTGGTATTCTGGTTTTGGAAAATCACGTTCTATACTCGCGTAGCCATCCATCAAATCTTTATAATCTAAAGCTTCACTTTCTTGAATTAGCGGATATACAATATACACTTGTCTGCCTTTTGCTATTTCATCACGCATAAATCGGAATACATTCAAGCGATTAGCATCATACCGATGTACTGTTTTAATCGATTTTCGTCCTGGTGGTAATTCATCTATCACAGAAATATCTAAGTCGCCATAAACCGACATTGCCAGTGTCCGAGGAATTGGAGTTGCAGTCATGACAAGCACATTCGGTGGGAACTTATTTTTATGCCACAACTTACTTCTTTGCTTTACACCAAATCGATGCTGTTCATCTATTATGGCTAATCCTAAATTTGCAAATTTCACTTTATCTTCAAGCAATGCATGGGTACCAACTAAAATTTGGAGTTGCCCGTTTTCTAAATTAGTATGTATCTCTTTTCTTTTTGAAATTTTACTTGAACCCGTTAATAGTTTTATACTTATATTCAGCATTCTACACCATTCTTCAAGACCAACAAAATGTTGTGTAGCCAAGATTTCAGTAGGCGCCATCAAACACGCTTGAAAACCATTATCTAAGGCCATAAGCATCGACATAAACGCCACTATAGTTTTACCAGAACCAACATCGCCTTGTAGCAATCTATTCATTTGTGCGTTACTTCCTAAGTCAGCCCTGATTTCTTTTAAAACACGTTTTTGTGCATTTGTGAGTTCAAATGGTAAATGGTTATTGAAAAACGAATTAAAATAATCACCAACAGTTTCAAATTGAAATCCTTTAATTTTTGATTTATGTATTAAGTTCTTCAGAATTAATTGCAGTTGAATGTAAAATAGTTCCTCAAACTTTAATCTATATTGTGCTTTAGCAAGGAGTTCTTGCGATTTTGGAAAATGGATGTTTAGCAATGCTTCCGATTTAGGAATTAATTTTAATTCTGAAAGCACTGGCTTTGAAAGCGTTTCAACAAAGCGTCCTTTGGTTTCTAAAAATAAGTGTTGCACAATCTTGCTTACCACACGATTACTAATGCCTTTGTTGCTCAATTTTTCAGTGGAAGGGTAAATCGGTTGAATTCCTGAACTCAAGCTTTTTTTATGTTCATCTATGGTTTCAATATCTGGATGAGGCATACTAAATGTTCTTCCAAACCTATTTGTTTTTCCAAAAATCACATAAGGTGTATTAAGTTTTAGACTCTCTCTTATCCATTTCTGGCCTCTAAACCAAACCAACTCCATAGTGCCAGTGTCATCTTGAAACGTAGCGACTAAACGTTTACCTCGCTTTTGTGCGACCTCTTTAAAACCTGTGATTTTTCCAATAATCTGAATTTCAGCACTATTCTCCTGAATTTGATTGATTTTATAAAAACGTGTTTTATCGATATACCGATTAGGAAATAAATTTAAAATGTCTTGATAGGTATGTATATTGAGCTCTTTCCGCAATAAATCGGCTCGATTTGGCCCTACGCCTTTTAAATAATCAATTGGAGTTTGTAGGTTAATAGACATAGAGCGAATTTAAGGAAATCCTTTAAAATTATCAGCTTAATAGATTCTTAGAAATAGATTGTTTTTTAAGTATTTTTTAAAACCGAATTCGTTTCTTTTTAAAAAATATTGAAAAGCATCAGGTTTTGGCCGAAAATTATATTGCAATGGTTAAATTTGGCATTCTTAAAGCGCAAACGATATTATTTGATGAGAAAGCTAAACGACTTTATTTGGGAAACTCACGGTATTCATGCTGGAACTGAGCAAGATCATGTGAAACATGGTATTGATAAATTAGAAGATATTATTGATAAGGCTATTGAAGCTGGCAATCCGAGTATCACGTTTATTATTCATTCCCCGAGATTAACGAGTTTTCGCTATATCGCTGAACGTGAAACGAATGTAAAGTTTATTCGTGGTAACCGTTCGTATTTAAACTATCCTAAGCGTATTGCTAATCTTCGTCAAAAATATCATGGTAAAATCAATATTAAGTTTGGTGTAGAGTTGGAGTGGATGGGACCAGGTTTAGGTTTGCAATGGAGTAGATCTAAGATTTTTCAAGCAGAAGACGCAGATTATGTTATTGGTTCGGTACATTTTGCGCCTGAGGGTTTGCCTTACGATGGTTCTAAAGAAGAGGCGCAAGAGTTATTGAAATTAAGGGGGAGCCTTGAAGCGTATTGGGACGGCTACTTTAATGAAATGATACAAATGATTGAGAGTTTTGGAGATATGATTCAGATTATTGGACATATTGATTTGCCGAAACTAAATGTAGATATGCCAGAAGCATTGGTGAATTTTGAAACAAGTTCGCATCCTTTAGCGAATAAATTCCGTACACTTTTGGAATTGATTGCGGATAGAAATTTATCCTTAGATGTTAATATGGCAGGTGAATTTAAAGGTGTAGGTGTATATCCGACACAAGGTATTTTACGCTATGCGAATGAACTACAAATCCCTGTTTGTGTTGGTACAGATACACATCATGTGAAATATTATGGATTGAACTACAAGGAAAGTTTAGAGTATATTCAAGAAGCTGGTTATGAAAGTTATGTAAGTTACTCAAAGTTGATTCCTGAGAATCGTACGATTTACGATGATCATGATTTAAAAGTAAAATATACAGTTTTAAATAAAGGTATTGAATTACTGAATCAGCGTTTGGATGATACGCAGCGTCGTATTATTCCAGATTTTTCTTTTGGAGGCTCATTTTCTGAGTTTGTAGATTTGTATAGAAGTGCCACAAGTATGGGTGACTATAATGCCATACGTATTCGAAAATTTGGAAAATCTATTACGGTAACTGATGAAATGCCAAAGAATACTAAACAAATAGTTAATGGTTTGTTTTCTGAACATTTAGATCAACCAGGTGTTATTTCTTCACTATTTAACACTTTGGCTTCTGAAGGCATAAATGTAGAAACTGCACGTTTAAAATCGAATAATGATGGTACGGCGGTAGCTTTTTTATCTATTGATAATGCCAACGGCAGAGTAAATGATGCCATAGAATTTATTCATGGTACAGATGTGGGCACGTTTAAAAAGCTAGAGTATAAGGAAAACGAAGTGTTACCAAACTATTACAGTAAAGGAGTTTACCTTTTAGAAATGGATGGCGTAAAACTTAATTTAGCACTCAACAAAAAGGTAATTTTAACCAAGCATAATAATGCGCCAGGGGTATTGTTGATTCTATTATCTGCACTAGCTTCTAAAAGCATAAATATTAAAGATTTACGTTTAGGGCATTTAAATGATGTAGGGTATTCTGCAATAGCAGTAAATGGTGATAGTAACATTATTAGAAACCTACTGACTAAACTAGGCGATCAATATTATGAAGCTAATTTGATTGAGTTTCATAGTTTTTAATACGTCATATATTAATAATTATTTGTCATTCTGAACTTGTTTCAGAATCTCAAAACACGTAATTTTATTAATAATTCAGAACCTGAAACAAGTTCAGGTTAACAAAAATGTTTTTTTAGATACTAAAACATCTTTCCTAAAAAAGAGAAAGCTCATTTTGTTTTTGGAGTAATCTTTGATAGCTTTATCCGTATGAAGAGAATCATTCTTTTATTGTGGTTTTGTGCTACTTCTTTATTAGCGCAACAGACGGATTATGTTGATTTTAAAACTGCGAAAGCTGAAGTGTCATTGAACCCCTCTGTAGGATTAGTTTATGGGGAAATTAATTATACTTTTGAAGTTTTAAAAAGTATCGATTCCATATACTTTGACACCAAAGATTATTTCCATGTTGTGGGATTTTTTGAAAACGAGAATTACTTTGGTCAAAATGGTAAGCATCTTGTTATAAAAAAGCGTTTTTTAGAAGGTAATACTTATGAAATAAAGATTGGATTTTCTTCATACTCTAAAAAAGCAATTTACTTTATAGATTGGAAACATCATGAAGGTAAAAAGCAGATTTGGACGCAAGGTCAGGGTAAATATACTAGTAATTGGCTCCCATCGATAGATGATATGAATGAAAAGATTGAATTTGATTTATCTATTACTTTTGATAAAGATTATCAAGTTATAGCCAATGGTAACTTAACAGATAAACAAATTAACGATTCCACAGTAACATGGCATTACGACATGAAAAAACCAATGTCAAGCTATTTAGTTGCTTTAACTATTGGTAAATACAATAAGAAAGTAGAATACTCCAAAAGCGGTATTCCTTTAGAAATGTATTATTATCCTGAAGATTCCCTAAAATTTGAACCTACATACCGCTATACCAAACAGATGTTTGATTTCTTAGAAGAAGAAATTGGAGTGCCTTATCCTTGGCAGAACTATAAAATGGTACCTGTAAAAGATTTTTTATATGCAGGCATGGAGAATACAAGTCTCAATATTTATTCAGATGCATTTGTAGTGGATTCTATAGCTTTTGTGGATAAGAATTTTGTAAATATTAATGCACACGAGTTAGCGCATCAATGGTTTGGTGATTTAGTGACAGAAACCTCTGGAACGCATCATTGGCTTCAAGAAGGATTTGCTACATATTATGCGCTTTTAGCAGAAAAGGAAATTTTTGGTGAAGACTATTATTATTGGCGACTTTATGAATATGCTCAGGAATTAAAAGCGCAAGATGAAACTGGACAAAGCACCTCTTTATTAGACCCAAAATCGAGTAGTACGACGTTTTATAAGAAAGGTGCTTGGGTGTTACATATACTTAGAGAGAAGATTGGAGACGAAGCGTTTAGGGAAGGAGTGAAGAATTATCTGAAAAAACATCAATTTAAAAATGTGGAGACTGATGATTTTATAAGTGAAGTTGAGAAAAGCAGTGGAGAAGATTTGAATGAGTTAGCTAAGAAATGGTTAGAGTCACCTAAATTACCGTATGATGAAATGGAGGAATTTTTCTATTTGACATCTATTAAATATAAAGGCTTTTTGCAATTGGATTGTAAAAAACGATCTTCGGATTGTAATGAATATATCTTAAATACAAGTAATGATGATTTTGTAAAAGCGCAAGTTGTCAATTATCTTGAGAACGGTATAAATAAAGATGTTTTAATCAAATCCGGAATTTTAGTTCGCCAAGCCATTGCTCAAAATCTTTCAGATATCCCTTCAGAATTAAAAGAAGATTACGAATCGCTTTTAAACGATACATCATATATCACTATTGAAACCGCATTATTTAATTTATGGAAAAACTTTCCGGAGGATAGAACAAAGTATTTAAATCAAACCAAGAATATTGTTGGCTTTAACGATAAAAATGTTAGGATGCTTTGGCTGACATTAGCACTTATTACTGATGATTATAAACCAGAAAACAACTCGAAATATTTTCAAGAGTTAACTAATTATACAAGTCCTGATTATGGTTTTGAAGTGCGCCAAAATGCATTTCAGTATTTAACTCAAATACAAGCATGTAATGCGGATTGTAAAGCCAATTTAAAGCAAGCTACTACGCATCATAACTGGCGTTTTAAGAAATTTGCTAAGTCTCTTTTGGAACAAGAATAAGATTAAAGTCATTTTTATGAGATGAACAATATCAATGCTTGTCATTCTGAACTTGTTTCAGAATCTAAAACGGTTAAATAGACCCTGAAACAAGTTCAGGGTGACAAAGTTAAGCTTATACTTTTCTTGAGAAGCTTCGGTCGTTCCTCCCTCTGAATGACAGAGTCACTTTCTTCGCTCATTATTAGTAGGACTTCTACAAACTAAACAATCTGCTAAATAGGTGATTGACAATTCGTAAATACCATCGGTTCTTCCAATGTTAGAGGTATTAAAATCATATGAAAACCCAAAACGCAAACGCTCAAATTCTAATCCAACTAAAGCATTTACAGAAGTTAGTAAATGACTATTCCCACTGTTTTTTGCAGGATTTGTTACAGCCATAACACCTAGAAATAATTTGCTTAGTTTCGCTGTAGCAGCCAAGTCAAACCTATTGAATTCGCCCTGTTGCATATAGTTAGCCGAAAGTATCATATCGTTATAGTCGTAATATGGGAACTTATAATTGGCATGCACTGTATATAAAATATCTAATGGCACATTACCATTATCAAAGAAAGAGATATTAGGCCTGTTTAAATGTTTAACAGCTGCTCCTAACCATAAATCGGTGTTATTGGCTCTATTTTTTTTATCAAACACAAAGCCAGCAGTAAAATCGATGAATCCAATATTATCATTCGCATTTGTAGCAAAAGGATCTGCTGAACTTGTATTGATTGTTCCTGCATTGATGTTAATTTGATCGGATAGTACCAGATTTCTAAAGTTGAAAGACTTCATGCCATAACCTACTTCTATGGCAGGTCTAAAATACCAGTCGTTATTCAACCCAACTATATAAGCAAAATTGCCATTAAACTGAAAATGATTATAACTCGTGCTATTTTCTCGCTGATTTAAAAAACTAAAGCCTACACCAATACCGTCTTTTGCATTTTCTAACCATGTATTAAAAAACGCATAGTTTGTATCGACTTGTAAGTCTAGATATGGCCATTGTGTGCGATGCATTACACCAAAATAAGTAGCTTGCTCAAAGCCTGAAAAGGCTGGATTAATGGTTTCAGGGACCATAAAATACTGACTAAAAATGGGGTCCTGTGCCTGCACTTTAAAACAAAAGTAAGTGGCTATCAAAATAATATATAATCTTACTTTCATCTCTTTATTTAATTAAAACTACAACACCTTTACTAGTGATGGTTTCGCCATAAAACGTATTACCCGAAAATGTGTAGTAATAATTTCCATTTTCAGCATTTGAATCCTTTATTTTTCCATCCCAACCTCGAAGACTGTCGCCTTCTTCAGAATACACCATACTACCCCAAGTATCATAAATTTCCAGTTTCATATTAGATAATGCTATTTGAGACGGTAAAAAATTGTCATTAAGTGTGTCATCATTAGGTGTGAATGCATTGGGGACAATTAAGCTATACCCTTTTTCAATATTGAGTGTTAGTGTTCTCGTATAGACGCAATCAAAAGGATAAACTACAGTTTGAGTTACGATGTATGTACCTGTAGTTTTATAAGTATGAATCGGATTTTCTTCACTTGAAAAACTACCATCACCAAAGTCCCACGACATACCAATATAATCACCTGTTGATGTATTCGTAAACTGAATAGGGTCTTCAATAGAGTAAAAACCAAAATTACTAAACGCTTCAGAGCTTATTGTGAAATTTGGATCTCCTAATTCAGGAATATCAACATCGTATGATAAAGAAATGGAGCAGCCTATGCTATCTGTAACATCAATAATAACCAAACCATTAACATCAGTTTGCATTCTTTCGTTATTTGCACCACTAATAGTTCCACTAGACCAGGAAATTTGATAAGGAGGTACACCACCTCTGGGCACTGCAATAAAAGACTGATCTACAGTTTTTGCATCACAATCAAAATTTGTATCCGTTTCTACATCAACCTCTAAAGGATCAAATCTATTGATGGTAAATGTATCTGAGATTTCACAATCATTGGCATCAATAACTGTAATTGTATACGCTCCAGGCGGAATATTATTTAAATCTTCTGTGGTTGCACCATTGGACCATTGATAGGTAAGTGGTAAAGTACCACCTGTTACAATTAGATTTATAGCTCCTGTATTTGCATCATTACAATCTAAAGCATCAGTTTTTGATCCTGAAATATTTAAAGCATCTGGTTCGGTAATCACAAAGGTTTCGGTAATCTCGCAAGGTTTGCCATCAGTAATTGTAACTGTATACGTTCCTGGGCCTATGTTGTTACGCTCAACACCTGCCGTTGGGTCATCATCCCAATTCAAATTCACGGGATCTATTCCACCTTCTAAATTGAGAATAATTCTGGCATCGTTTGCTCCAAAACAGGAGACGTTAGTTACCTGTGGCGTCATTCTAAAAATAGGAGGTTCTGCAATAACAACTGTAGCTTGCTTAACGCAATCTGTGGCGTCAGTTACGGTAATCACATAGGTGTCTGGTGATAAATTATTTTGTGAAAGTCCTGAACCCAAATTACTCCAAGCTACTGTATATGGCGCATTCCCACCAGAAATATTATCTATAGTGATTGTCGCATCATTATCGTTATAACATTCAATTTCTGTAGCAGTTGTATCGATAATAATTTCATCAGTTTGATTGATAATCACTTCTAATATATCAGTACAATTTGACTTGTCTGTTACCGTTAAGTTATAAGTTCCAGCAAACAATCCAGTTAAATTTTGATTGGTGCTAGTAAATCCGTTAGGACCTGTCCAATTGTAGGTGTAATCAAAAATACCTGGTGATATTTCAATTGGTCTCCCTCCAATAATATTGACATTTATTTCACCTGTAGCTTCCCCAAAACAAATAACATCTTCTTTTACATCTAAAGAGGCTTGTAATTCTGGTGGTTCAATCACTGAAAAACTTTGTATTATTGGTGTACAGTTATTGGCATCTGTAACGGTTATTTCGTAAGTGCCAGGTGCTAAATTTGATAGGTCTTCATCTGTGCTGTATACTGCACCATTTCTTGTCCAATTATATTGATAAGGCTCCGTGCCTCCTGCAACATCAATTCCAATTGATCCATCATCTTCTTGAAAACATGAAATAGTCTCTGGATCAAAAGTAATTGTACTAAAAACTAACTCATCAGGTTCAGTAATAGTGAAGGGTTCAGTGAATGGACAGCCACCATCATCTAAAATAGTAACCGTGTAATCTCCGGGCGCTAAGTTTGAAATATCTTCTGAAGTATTAGTGTAGCCATTTGGCCCTGTCCAATTTATTTGATATGGATTTCCAGTTGAAAATGGCACACCTCCAGAAATGGTAATATCTAAAGCACCACCATTATCTAGATAGCATAAACTATTCGTTTGTATCGTTGTAATGCTAATTGATGGATTAACTGTAACTACAATTTCAAAATCGTTCCCAACACAATTACCCAAAGTTGGGGTGACTGTGTAAGTTACTGTTGAAGGGTTCGTTGTTGTATTTGTTAAAGTTTGACTGATATTAGTTTGTGGCGCAGATTGTTGGGACGCACCAGTAATAGTTCCTGCAGGATTTATAATGGGATTGCTCCATGTATACGTCGTACCTATAGGGGCAATATCACTACCTGAACTATCTGGCGCTATGGTAAATGCGGTTCCGCTACAGATGATATCTGTTTTATTACTGATGTTAGGTGTTTGATTAACGGTTTGTTCTGAAATTTGAGAGGTGATTTCTGTACAACCTCCTGATGAAAACGTGATGACTGCGTAATAATAAGTTGTCCCAATACTTCCAGATGGTGGTATGTAAGTTGTGCCTGTTTCTCCAGTGATTGTAGTTCCCGAAGTCGTATTGTTCACTGTATTACTGTACCATTGATAGGTTGGAGTACCAACACCATTAGCGAAAGATACTGATAGTGTATTAAAAGCTTCTCCAAAGCAAATGGTCTGCGAAATTGGTTGATTGGTAATTGTTGGAGCTTGGTTAATGATGACTTCTGAAACATCACTTGCAACACTGCATCCTGGGTTTGTTTGTGTGATTTCAACATAATAATATTGTGTACCAACAACTGTTGTAGGTGGCGTGTATACAGCATTAGTTGCTCCAGTAATTTGAGTGCCTCCAGTATTGCTATTAGTTGTATTACTATACCACTGATATGTATAGGTTGTACCAATACCGCCGGTAGCCATTACTTCCAGATTTTGAGGAACAACACCTTGACAAAGTTCTTGACTTATGATAGGCTGAGATGTAATTGTAGGATCATCAACGACTATTATTTCGGCAACGTCACTTGTTACAGGTGCGCAACCACTTCCGCTTGCGGTAACCGTAACATAATAATAAAAACTTCCTGGTGTATTAAAAACTGGAGAGGAATAACTCGCGCCTGTTTCTCCAGGTATTGCAGTGCCGCCAGTATTAGAATTGGTGGTGTTTGAATACCACTGATAGGTTATGGTACCGGTTCCGCCTGAATGGGTTACTGTTAAATCTGTAGCAAAGCTACCCCCAACACAAATGCTTTGTGATGGTTCTGGATTTGTGTCAATTTGAATGCCATCCACAATTTCAACCTGAGCAATATTTGACGTAATTTCATCACATCCAGCACCAGACGAAAATGATGCAATAACATAATAATACACAATACCCACTGGGTTATTTGGAGGAGAATAAGTTGCATTTGTTTCTCCTGTTATAGCTGTGCCAGAAGTTGTGTTATTTACGGTGTTACTATACCATTGGTATGCTGGTGTGCCTGGACCATTTACAGTCAAAGTCAAGGCATTTATTGGTCCATTTTCACAAATCGTTTCTGGTTGCGGTTGTGTAGTAAATTCTGGAGCAGGATCTACTGTGATAACTAAGTTGACTGATGCGCCATCACAATTACCATTAGAAGGTGTAATGGTGTAGGTTACGTCTTCTGAATTAGTGTTAGTATTAAAAATAGTTTGAACAGGAATCACATCAGAACTACCATTAGCTATAAACCCAGTAACTCCAGCAGGAGCAGTAGCAGACCAAGTGTATGTTGTGCCGCTTATGTCGGATGTCAATGTTACTTCTGTTGTTTCTGTACCTGAACAAATGGTTTGTGTTAAATCTGTATTCGTAAGTGTTGGAATTTCATTAATAATAAAATCTTCAGTATCTGTAGTTGTTCCACAGCTTGACGTAACACTTAAGCTTATTTGGTAATTACCAGGCGTATTGTAGACAATAGTACCTGGATTTAAAGTTGTTGCAGTAGCTGGTGTGCCTCCGGGGAAACTCCAATTATAGGTTACAGTTTCTGAAGATGGTGCGCAAGTATCAACATTAGCTGTTGGGTTTACAGAAGCCGTACCACAAAAATCGGCAACATTATTTATAGCTACTGTAGGCGGTCTTTTTACTTCAATGATTTCGGATGTTGTATCGCTTCCGCAGGTATTTGTTGTCGTTAAGGTTAAGGTATAGGTTCCCGCACTAATAAATTCAAAGTCTGGTTCAGCACTATTTTCATCTGTACCATTTGTAAAACTCCATTGTGGAACACCAGTACTACAGAAACCAGAAGCGTATACTACTTCCCATAAATATGTTTCTCCGCCACAACTTGCGCTTAAATCTGTTGTATTTGTAGTTTGAACATCAAGAGGAGAACACCCATTATTGGTGTCTAATGTAAATGCTGCGGTCAAATCAGCTTCAATACAAATAGTTTTAGTTACTGTATTTGTAACACCACAGGAATTTTCAGCATATAAGGATACAGTAAATGTTCCTGTAGAGGTATATGTATGTGATGGATCTCTGTCATTAGAAGTTGTGCCATCTCCAAAGTCCCAAAAATAACCGTCATTGACACTACAATTATTACTATAACCGTCTAATGAATTGTTTACAAATTGAACAGGAGTGTTTACACAACTGGTTGGAGGATCTTCGAAATCAACTTCAGGTTTTCTTAATATGATAATTGGTCCTGCAGTTAAATTGGTTTGACCACAAGATGTGCTAATAGATAAAAACACAGTATAACTGAATGGACAGCTTGTTTGTGTGTAAGTATGAGGTATTGGAAAATCTTGAGAACTTACTGGGTCTGCTGCATTAAAAAATGAAGAGGCTTCCAGTTGTCCTTGTGTGTAGTTTTCAACAGTACCATCTCCAAAATCTACAGTATAATTTGTATCGGGAGGATTGGTTGCCCAAGAACCAATAGCAAATTCTATGGGGTCAACAGGTGTACATAAGTTTACTGTGTTACCTGGATTTACTATAGCTCCCGTTGGGTTACTTGAGTTTTTAATCAAATACGTCACGGTGTTATTGCAATTAGTTCCAATACCTGTAATATCCATATTGAATGACCCTAATTGCGTATAAGTATGTGTCGCAGGAAAGGTAACACCAGTTTCAATGGGGCTACCATCTCCCCAATCTATGTCATACGAACTGACACAAGGCGATATATTATTTCCAAACTCTACATTAATAGTATAAGAAGGATCTAAGGTATTATTGCCACAATTGTTAAAAGGGTCAAATCTGCTATCTGCATCAAAAAATTCTAATTGCGGTTTTTGTCTAACCGTTATTGGTTTTACTATTGATGTTGAACAACCATTACTATCAGTAACGGTAAGTCCTACTTGAAAAATTTGATTCCCACACCCTAAAGCTTCAAATATATGTGTAGGGTTGTTGCTAGATGATGTGTTACCGTCTCCAAAACTCCAACTATAAGTAAAAGGAGCAGCTCCAGTAGCAGATGGTGTAAAATTTATTGGTGTGTCAGAACATGTATCATTGTTATTAAATGAGAAATCTAATGTAGGAAGTTGATTTACCGTTACGGTAGCGCTTCCGTTCTCAGATACAGTATCACCAGTATTATCTTCTACTGAAACTAATCTGTAAACAAATGTTCCAGCGGTCAATGTGCTAACAGGTAAGTCTAGTGAGTTATTAGATCCAGTTGTTGAAATTGTCAAATTTCCACCACCATTGATTGTATAAGTAAATGTATAAGGTGCTGTGCCTCCAGACCCTGTAAAAGTAATCATAGGATTGGGAGTGCTATTTAAGCAGACATTTGTAGTACCAGAAATAGATGCTGAGGGCGGTAAAACGGAAGATTCATTATTGAAAAAAGAAGGGGATTTTGGTTGATTTTGATTAAAAGCAAATAGTGATGCAATTATTAAAAAAGAAAATACTGCAATAAGAAAAGACTTCTTCAGCATAAATAATAGTTAGGTTAATAGCGTTCTCTAAAATATATATTCTTTTTAGCTTACGTTGAAAAATTCGGGGTAACGTATTTATTCTCTATAAAATACCAAGCTTAAGGTTTGCAAATGAATATTTATGTAATGATGCCTTTAATATGTAGACTTATTGACTATATTTATCCATTAATACATCTTATGAAAGCCCTAGTTATATCAGGAGGAGGAAGTAAAGGCGCATATGCTGGTGGTGTTGCTCAATATTTAATGGAAGTTGAGGGACGTGATTATGATATGTTTTTGGGAACCTCTACAGGAAGTTTATTGGTGCCTCATCTTGCGGCTGGGGAAATTGATAAAATATATCATGTTTATACCAATGTAAATCAAAGAGACATCTTCAGTATAAATCCATTTACTATTAGAAAAAAGGGAAATAGAGAGTTTGTTTCAATTGATTTTTTAAATACACTTTGGCAGTTCATTAAAATGAAACGTACTTTTGGTGAGAGTAAAGCTTTAAAACGTCATATAAAAAAACATTTTACTGTTGATGAATTCAATAAAGTAAAAGCAACTAAAGATGATGTTGTAGTGACAGTATCTAATCTTTCGAAAAATAGAGTAGAGTATAAGTCGATTAAAGATTATAGTTATGATGAATTTTGCGATTGGATTTGGATTTCTTGTAATTATATCCCATTTATGTCTTTGGTGAAAAAGGATGGATTTGAATATGCCGATGGTGGTTTAGGCTGCGTTATTCCTATACGAGAAGCTATTTTACGCGGTGCTACAGAAGTTGATGCTATAGTTTTAGAATCTGAAAGTATGGAATACAATAAAGTCTTAGGAAAGAATCCGTTTTCACTAATGATCAATTTATTTGGACACTTATCTGATCAACTAGAGCGTAATGATGTCACTATTGGAAAACTAGCTGCAAAAAATAGAGGCGTTCAACTAAATCTTTACTATACACCTTCGAAGCTCACCGAAAATTCATTGATTTTCAATAAAAAATTAATGACATCTTGGTGGCAACAAGGTTGGGATTACGCAAAAAACAGATGTGAACAAGCGCGATCTAATGAGTTGCGATTAGACGATAAATAATACTACCACAAATCTCTAACTTCTTCTTTTAAAATTGAAATAGCTGCATCGCTAGGCGAATGGCGCTCCATCATTTCAGTTAAAATTACTTCACGAAGTTTATCAGCAGAATCTGTTTTTTCAGATAGATTAGCTTTTCTAATCAATTGAACAGTTGCACTTTTTGCGGTGCTTATCACACTCCAGCATTTCTCGCTTACATAAATTTGTTGTGTTAAATTATGCTCCATTTCCTGTTGAATGCTTTGTATCAATAAAGATTCATAAGCATCTTTATTTGAGGATGTTGGCTTTACTCTAAGTAGTAATTTATTTGGGGAGATTCGTTCTAAGAACAATGTTAGTCTTTCATATGCTTGGAGTCTTAGAGGAAGTGATGTGGTTTGCAAATCCTTCTTTAGTAAAAACCGTCTGCGACCATCTTCATTATCTGTATGTGTCTTAAAGAAATAATACGCAATTAATCCCGTAACTATGGTTGGGAGTGTAAATAAAAATAAATCTATAATTCTACTTGAATCCATATATTGATTGTGTTAAGGCTAGTCTTGTTTTCCTCCCAAATATAAGCAATCTTTAAGATGTTGCATGCTTTCAAAAGGCACAGGCTTTTTATTGTACATGTATGCTTTATCTAGTTCTTTTGATAAATTGTGGTCATCTACATTCATAGCAATGTCACTCATTTTAAACTGACATGGATGCTCGTATCCCGCAGCGTGGGTGATTTCTACTAATTCTTTTCTAAACGTTTTAAAATATTGTGCTAATCGTACCGATTTTAAAGTAGGGTCTATACCATTTTGCAACCACTTACTTTGTGTTGCAATACCAGTAGGGCAGCGGTTAGTGTGGCAAATTTGCGCTTGTATACAACCAATACTTAACATGGCTTCTCGAGCTACATTGATACAATCTACACCCATAGCAAATGCCATTGCTGCTTTTGCTGGAAAACCTAATTTCCCACTACCGATAAATACAATTCGATCACACAACCCTTTTGATTTGAACAACTTATAGATATCGGCAAAACCATACACCCAAGGCAATGACACATGGTCGGCGAAGCTTGGAGGCGCAGCACCAGTACCACCTTCGCCACCATCAACAGTAATAAAATCTGGACCTTTGCCAGTTTTCAGCATGATATCTGCTAACTCTTCCCATTGTTCCAATTTTCCAATAGCCGCTTTTATACCAACAGGCAGCCCTGTATTTTCAGCAATAGATTCTATAAAATCTACCATTTCTTGTACAGTAGAAAACGCTTTGTGAGTAGGAGGAGAGAGGACTGTTTTTCCTACTTCAACACCTCTTATTTCTGCTATTTCTTTTGTGATTTTTTTTCCAGGTAATACACCACCTTTACCGGGTTTGGCGCCTTGAGATAATTTGACTTCTATAGCTCTTACAAATGGATTGTCTTCAACCAGTTTTACCATTTTTTCCATAGAGAAACCACCATCTTTAGAGCGTACCCCAAAATAACCTGTTCCAAAATGAAATACGACATCTCCGCCATTACTATGATATGGAGATAAGCCGCCTTCTCCTGTATTATGGTAAGCATCTGCCATTGCAACACCTTTATTTAAAGCATCAATAGCTTTTGAAGATAAAGACCCGTAGCTCATTGCAGATACATTGATTATTGAGGCTGGTCTATATGGTTTTTTACGTTTATTATATGCTCCTATAACTTTTGCACAAGGTAAAAATGTATTGTCGATGGTGTGTGGATGACCTTCTTTAATTTTAAATGGCATCATAGCATTGTTTATAAAAATATGCTGATGCTCATAAATATCTCTATCCGTACCAAAACCTTCATAGTTGTTCTCCTTTTTAGACGATGCATAAACCCAACCTCGCTCTATACGATTAAATGGCAATTCTTCTCTATTATTTGCCACAAAATATTGACGCATCTCTGGACCTATACTCTCCAACATGTATCGTAAATGCCCAACTAAAGGAAAATTATGGATGATGGTATGTTTTCTTTGGAAAATATCTCGAATTGCGATTATTGCTAAAACGATGAGAATCCACAACCACCAAGGGATATCTAATAAAAAATCTAAAATTTTTTCCATTTTAATTATTTAAAAAATCAAAAGTTATTTGAGTTAATGCTTTTACTCCTAGTATAAGTCCACTTTCATCAATTAAAAAATCAGGTGTATGATGTAAAGGCGCTTTTAATGTGTTTTTAGGTTTACCTCCCAAATAGAAATAAAACCCTGGTATATGTTCTTGATAATATGAAAAGTCTTCACCAATAGTTTCAGCTTTTATCTGAACCACACTGTCTTTTCCAGCCACTTTTTCTAAAGTTGGCAACATCATAGATACCAGTTGGTGGTTGTTATATGTAACTGCTGTAAAATTTTCGAAAGTTGTTGAAGCTTCACCACCATATGCTTTAGCAATTGTGCTTACCATTGCTTCCATACGTTTAATAATATGGGTTTTCATTTTTGGGTCTAGGGTTCTTATAGTACCTATAAGTTCTGCACTTTCAGGAATAATATTAAATCGAACACCACTAGTAATTTTTCCAATACTAATTACAGCCGCCTCATTCGTAAGTTCCGATTCACGACTAATAATGGTTTGTAAACCATCAATAATTTTAGCAGCAATTAAAATAGGATCCACACCCAGCCAAGGTTCAGAACCATGCGTTTGTTTACCTTTTACATTGATTGTAAAACGTTCTACAGCAGCCATCGCGCCGCCTGGTTTATAGTGTATTTGTCCAACATCAACTCCAGATCTAATATGTAGTCCAAAAATGGCATCTACATCAGGGTTTTTAAGTACGCCCTCTTTAATCATCAATTTTGCACCACCAGCTTCTCCTGGAGGTGGGCCTTCTTCAGCCGGTTGGAAAATAAATTTTACCGTACCATTAAGTTTGTCTTTATGTTTAGAAAGCACCTCAGCTACACCCATTAAAATAGAAGTATGTGCATCGTGTCCACAAGCATGCATTACACCAGTTTCCTTATCTAAAAATGTAGTTTTTACTTTAGATTTAAAAGGTAAATCGTTTCGTTCTGTAACAGGTAATGCATCAATATCTGCTCGTAATGCAATCACTTTTCCGTCTCGCTTTCCTTTTAAGATGCCTACAACACCTGTATGTGCTACATTTGTTTTTACTTCTAATCCTAGAGATTCTAGATGATTTGCAATAACTTCGGCTGTTTTATACTCCCTGTTAGATAATTCAGGATGTTCATGAAAGTGTCTTCGCCATGTAATTACTTTATCTTCAATAGATTCATAATCATCGGTTAAATGGTGTTGCCCATAACTAAAAATTGTACTAAAAAGAATAAAGACTATTAACAATCTACACATACTAAAATATAAAAATTTTAAGCCTAAAGATATTCAAAAATTAATTAAAAATAATTGTTTATAATTATTGATAATTCAAGCTAAATATGCCATAAACATTGGTTATTTTCACATGTTGAAAAAGCGAAAACCTTGAAAGAATATTTAGATCAATTAAATAGTGCACAATTAGAGCCAACCATTCAGATAGACGGTCCAATGATAGTTATTGCTGGCGCGGGTTCTGGAAAAACACGTGTGCTCACGTATCGTATTGCTTATATGATGAGCAAAGGTATTGATCCGTTTAATATTTTATCCTTAACCTTTACCAATAAAGCTGCGCGAGAAATGAAAGAGCGTATTGCTTCAATTGTAGGTGCAAGTGAAGCAAAAAACTTATGGATGGGTACATTTCACTCTGTATTCGCTAAAATTTTGCGAATTGAGTCAGATAGGTTAGGGTATCCAAGTAATTTCACGATTTATGATACACAAGATTCTGATAGGTTGATTGCTTCGATTATCAAAGAAATGAATCTTGATAAAGATATTTACAAATACAAACAGATTCGTTCTCGTATCTCTTCTTATAAAAATAGTTTAATTACAGTTCGCGCTTATTTTCAAAACCCAGAATTAATTGAGGCAGATGCTATGGCACGCCGACCAAGAATGGGTGATATTTATAAGGAATATGTAGAGCGCTGTTTTAAGGCAGGGGCCATGGATTTTGATGATTTGTTATTGAAAACCAATGAGCTTTTAACGCGGTTTCCTGAAGTTTTGGCGAAATATCAAAATCGCTTTAAATACATTTTAGTTGATGAGTATCAAGATACCAATCATTCCCAATATTTAATTGTAAGAGCACTATCTGATAAATTTCAAAATATATGTGTGGTAGGTGATGATGCACAAAGTATATATGCGTTTCGAGGTGCAAATATCAATAATATTCTGAATTTTCAGAAAGATTATGACGATGTAAAAGTATTTCGTTTAGAACAAAATTATCGTTCTACTAAAAACATAGTGAATGCTGCAAATTCTATTATTGATAAAAATCAGACTAAACTTGAAAAAATAGTTTGGACAGCAAATGATGAAGGTGAAAAGATAAAAGTAAATCGTTCTTTAACCGACGGTGATGAAGGCAGATATGTGGCAAGCACCATTTTTGAAACTAAAATGCAAGAACACGTTCCTAATAGCGATTTTGCAGTTTTGTATCGTACCAATGCACAATCTCGTGCGATTGAGGATGCGCTTAGAAAACGAGATATAAAATATAGAATTTACGGAGGTTTGTCCTTTTACCAACGCAAAGAAATAAAAGATGTGCTTTCGTATTTGAGATTGGTAATTAATCCTGCAGATGAAGAGGCACTTAAGCGTATTATTAACTTCCCGCCTCGTGGTATTGGACAAACTACAGTTGATAAATTGGTAGTATCTGCTAATGGGTATGGAAAACCCATTTTTGATGTGATTAAAAACTTAGATAAAGTTGATATCAAAATAAACTCAGGTACTAAAACCAAACTTGATAATTTTGCTACGCTTATTGAAAGTTATCAAGTGATGAATCAAACTGCCGATGTATTTGAATTGGCAGAACATGTCACAAGGAGTAGTGGTTTAATTCGAGAATTCAATAAGGATGGTACACCTGAAGGTGTTGCTCGAATGGAAAATATTGAGGAGCTTCTTAATGGTATGAAGGATTTTGTTGAAGGACAAAAAGAATTAGCTGATGCCTCTGGGTCTCTAGCTGAATTTTTAGAAGATGTTGCTCTCGCCACTGATATGGATAAAGACAAAGGTGATAGTGATCATGTGGCTTTAATGACCATTCATTTAGCCAAAGGGTTGGAATTCCCATATGTATTTGTAGTTGGTTTAGAAGAAGATTTATTTCCTAGTGCTATGAGTATGAATACACGTAGTGAACTAGAGGAGGAGCGACGTTTATTTTATGTGGCTTTAACAAGAGCCGAAAAACAAGCGTATTTAACTTATGCGTTATCCCGATACCGTTGGGGAAAACTTATTGACTCAGAGCCAAGCAGGTTTATTGAAGAAATAGACGAGCAATATTTAGATATTGTCACTCCAATTGAAGAGCGACGTTATAATCCAATGTTAGATGCTAGTATCTTTGGTGATGTTTATCCAGATGAAACCACTAAAAAGGTTACTTCTCCTAATAAAATACGTTTTAAACCAGCGAAACAATTTCAAGCTAAAAAAGGCACTTCTCGAAAAGAACCTGAAAAGTATCAAGTTTCTACACCTAAAAACTTAAAACCAGTCTCTAAAACGAGTCATGCAAACTCAAACCTTTTTGACAGTAAACTTGTGGTTGGAAATTTGGTAAAACACATTCGTTTTGGTAAAGGCGAAGTGCTTAAAATTGAAGGTAAAGGTGCTGATACTAAGGCTGAAATTAAGTTTGAAACTGGTGGAAATAAGAAGTTATTGTTACGATTTGCTAAGCTAGAGGTAATAGGATAATTTTTTAATTAGAATTAACTTTTTCTAACTCAAAGACTATCCTTGCAAAATTTAAATAGATTTTTTTATCAAGATATTTAACTTTAATACGTCTTTCGTTGTCTTTATGAGTTAATATAAAATTCTTTTTATCATCTAAAACCCATTTAAATTCTTGAATTTTTAAAAAATGTAAGCAATCTTTTTCCTGGTGAAGTTTACCGTTATTATCTCTATAAAGAATTCTTTTAGAGTCTAAAAATTCAATAAATACACCACAATAATCTTTTTTAAGATTTAGTTTTATTTCGTTGAGCGTAATTGAGCTGAAACAATAAGTGCTTAGATATTTACTATCAATATCAATAACTTTCCACTTCCCAATTATATCTAAATTTTCATCTTGAGAATAAGCAGAAGTGAATGAAACAAAAACAATGAAGCATAAAAGATTCTTCATACAATAATGACGAACCCTTTGACGATTTGTTACTTCACCATATAAACAGAATTAATATGACCTTCTCCGTCATATTCTCTAACTGGATTGTCAGGATCTTCCATCCATTTGCCATCTACAATAAATTTATAGTGATGTTTTCCTCCAGATAATGGCAAAGAGTATACCCAACCTTCATTTGTTTTTTCCATTTTTAGATTGTGTTCGTCCCAATTATTAAATGAGCCAGCAAGAATTACTTCCTTAGCATTCGGAAATCCAACCAATGCAAAAGTGGTATATTCTTGAATATCTAAAACAGAATTATACTCATTGAATTCATTTGGAGTTTTACTTGGATTATGCGGATCTTCCATCCATTTACCATCTACAATAAAGCGATATTGGTACACATCTGGTTTCATTTGTAATGTAAGTTCCCAACCATAAGGTGTTTTATTCATTTTAAACAAATGTTCATCCCATTTATTAAAAGAACCAGCAAGAATCACTTTTTTTGCGTCTTTGAATCCTCTTAGTTTAAAAGATGCATTGCCTTGATTAGTAGGATAAGCGGTGTACATTTTTAGATTATAAACGCCCCTTAGTCGATGTCCATCTTTAATAGCTTTAGATACATTACCATCTTTTCGGGATGGTTCTGCCCAATAAGCGTTATTTATCACGTATTTAAATTCCCAAGCAAATGCATCATTAAAATCAGAAATGCTTTTTTTGAGCTCGTAAATATATTCACTTATCTTTTGCATTTTCCAACCTTCTCTAGACCATAAGTTGAATTCTCCAGAAACTGCAACATTTTCAATATCAAAATCAGTAAACTCTAATCGTTGCCCTGTGTGTTCTTTTGTGAATTTAGAGTAATCTCTAACATCAAATCGAAACGTCACAGTATCTTTCTCTATCTTATATCCTTTTTGAGCAAAAATAGATACACTTATAAAAGCAAAGACTAGTAGAATTATATGTGATTTTAAAACCTTCATTTAATACGAGATAGGATAATCAATAAAATATAGTTTTTCTTTCTTGTAATTGATAATGGTGCGCTTTTGAGCAAAAAACTCATAACCCAAAATACCGTCTAATTGTACACCAAAAGCCTCATTCATATGATTTAAATTGGTTAAAACGGTATACATTGGTCCAAAATAAATATTATCATTCAATTTAACACGGTGCAATTTCCCTGCCAAAACTCTAATATTTTTACCACTTGCCCCATGAAGTTTCAATCGTTTTTTAGGAGTGAAATATTGTAATGCTTTTTTATTGATACTTTTATTTACCTGATTGAATTCAGCGGCAGTATCTATACCTAATTTTACTTTTTGATTATTGATAAACCCATCAACAACAATAGTATGCTTTTTCAATTTAAAATCTAAACTATCAACAATTTTTTCAAGATATACCTTGTCATTCAAAGGGTTTCCTTGTTTATCAACTTTGGTTAGTGTAAGCTGATTTAAATGTAAATCAATAAAAATTTCATAATCTTTTAAAATACTGTAGCCAATAATGCCTAACAGCTTAATTTTTTTCGTTTGTTCTATATGTGATAAATTAATAACATCAGACACTTTATTTGTAAGCCTAAATCCGTTTAAATTAAATTCATCTATTTTCTTTTCGAAAGAATAGTCTAAAGTTTGGTTAACACCAGTAGCATTAATCTCTTTTTTTTGAAAGGCGTAATGATTCTCAAAATGTACGCTGTTTAAAATTAAAGCCTCAGATCCTGTATCGATAATAAAGTTGCCCTTGTTGTCTTGAAGTTCTGCTTCAACCACGATTAAATGATCTATCAATTTAAAGGGAATACGTGTCGTATATTGATTTAATACTTCAGCTTTAGGAAAAATAATGGGTGGAGTAGCCTTTGTATTTGCCATTAAAGTACAAATACAAGCAAAAAAGAAGCATAATATAAGACACAGTCTTTTCATAATATAAAGACTTGTATAAAGTTAAAATGTTACATAAAAATACTATAAATATGTTTCTAAGAAAACTTTTAGTTTACTCCAGGTATCTAATAACTCTAAACCAACCCAACCATGACCAGCATTTTCATATAATGTAAATTGATGAGTAACATTTAAAGTTTGCAATTTATCTCGTAAATCTATGCCCTGTGAGGTGGGTATTAACGGATCTTGTCCACCATAGAATAATATAGTTGGAGGCGCCGTATTTTTAACTTGATGAAACGGACTAACTTCTTCTAAAAAACTTGTGTTGGCTTCAACTCCAAATAATTCTAATAAATTACTAACAATAGGATCTGTATTGTTTAAATATACAGGGTCAGTAAAATTAGTAGGACCAACGATACTGCAGACCATATCTACTTTGTTATTTGTATCAAAAGCATAAGTCCATAATAGCGATAAGTGTGCTCCTGCACTTGTACCAATAAACCCTATATCTTCAGAGATCGTATATTTAGTTTTGTTTTCTTTTAAAAAATCTATAACAGTTGTAATATCATCTATTTGCATAGGGTAAGGCGGGTTATTAGCGTCAGCCAGCCTGTAATTCATATTCACTATGGCGATGTCAGGAATTTCTTGAGCGACTAATAATTTAATAGCATCCATATCATCTTTACTTCCAGAAGTCCAGCCTCCACCATGAATTAATATTACTGTTTTGGTCGCAGATGTTCTATTGGCAGGAAGATATAAATCAAACTTTTGGCGTTCGTCTGTCCCATAAGAAATATTAAGTTCTTCATAAACTTTACTAGTATCAAACGTATTATTCGAAATTTCTGAACTATCATCAGTGTCATTAGAACATGACATGCATAAAACAAAGAATAAAGTGCTAACAAAAAACAACTTTAATATTTTCATGATATTTTTTTTAATTACTTTGTAAACGTAAGCATAAGATAAATATTATGGCCGAATTTATCAGAATATATGAAGAAAACCCTAATCCGAAAGAGATTGATAGGGTAGTACAGGTGCTTAAAAAAGGAGGCCTTATTATTTATCCTACAGATACGGTTTATGGTCTGGGTTGTGACATTACTAATATCAAAGCTTTAGAGAAAGTTGCCAGAATTAAAGGTGTAAAACTCGAAAAATCTAATTTTTCCTTTGTTTGTCATGATCTTAGTAATTTAAGTGATTATGTGAAACAAATAGACACTTCCGTGTTTAAAATACTAAAACGTGCGCTTCCAGGTGCTTACACTTTTATCCTTCCTGGTTCTAAGTCATTGCCAAACCCTTTTAAAAAACGAAAAACAGTAGGGATTAGGGTGCCTGACAATAATATAGCCCTAGATATTGTAAAGCAATTGGGTAATCCTATAATTTCGACCTCTATACATGATGAAGACGAAATTTTAGAGTATACCACTGATCCTGAATTAATCCTAGAAAAATGGGATAACTTGGTAGATATAGTTATAGATGGCGGTTATGGAGACAACGAACCTTCAACCGTTATAGATTTATCAGAAAATGAGCCTACCATAATCAGAGAAGGTAAAGGTAGCCTAGAGATTTTTTAAAATAATATGGGCGCTACCCCAAGGGGGCAGGTTTTCCGCTAATAGTTTTGGTTTCCAGCTGTGACGAGACCAAAAGCTAAAGTTTATCCTTAACATAGAGATTTGTCCTTAAATCATAATACAGCTATGTGTTTTAAATATTTTTAGTGTAAAACAAAAAAGCCCAACCTTTTAAGTTGAGCTTTATATATTATTGTTGCTTTAGGATTATTGACCTCCAGCTTCTAAATTCTTCATTTCCTTTTCAACTAAATCATAGAACTGATCTAACTTAGGAAGCACTACTATTCTAGTACGTCTATTAGTTGCTCTATTTTCAGCAGTATCATTGTCAACTAACGGTACATAAGAACTACGTCCAGCAGCAATTAATCGTCCTGGGTTAACATCTAAATCTTCTAATACGCGGATTATAGATGTAGCACGTTTTACACTTAAATCCCAATTATCTATTAAAACACCACTTGAATAAGATCTACTATCAGTATGCCCTTCTACCATACACTCAAAATCTGGTTTAGCATTTACAACTTTAGCTACCTTAGCTAGCACTTCTTTAGCTTTAGTAGTTACATTGTAGCTTCCGCTTTTAAATAACAACTTGTCTGATATAGAGATGAATACAACACCTTTTTCAACATTTACTTCAATATCTGGATCGTTAATGCCAACCTCACGTTTAAAGCTAGTTACTAATGCAAGAGTTACACTATCTTTTTGAGTTAATGCATCTTGTAGGCGTGTAATTTTTAAATCTTTTTCTTTTAAACTTTCCAATGTTTTTTCAACATTGCTAGCACCTTTAGCCGAAATTATTCCAAGATTATCATTTGCGTCTTTTAAATCTCTTACTCTATCTTCTAAAACAGAAACTTTAGCAGTTGCAGTAGCTCGTTCTTCTAAACAAGAGTTCAATTTTACCGTTGCAGAGTTCAATAAATCTTGGGTTTCCTTTTGCTTTTCTTCTAATGCTAAAAATTCTTTTTTAGAGACACAAGAGCTCAATAAAAATAAAGCAGATAAGCTAAGCAGTAATACTTTTTTCATAATAAATAATTAGGTTTTTCGGATTAAATAATTGCCAATTCACTTCGACAAAAGTATGCAAAAATCGGTTGAAATAATAACTGTTAACAAAACTTTTACTAACTAAGTTATAAACTTTTATAAATCTTTTTTCTATTCACGAAATAGTCCCAAACTATAGATGTTCTTTGGTAGTATTTCGTTTTGCTTTTTGTTGTTTTTCGTTTTTTTAGCAATTCTGGAAGATGGCTGTAAAAACTAATATGCGCTTTTATAATGGCAATAAAGTGCATAAATTTTAATTCTACTAAAAATTTGATACCAGCTATACCATCCATAACCAGTCGTAAAAGCACTAAAACTAATATGTTTCCTTTTGCATTTTTCACCAATGCAAATAGACTGTTTCTAAAGTTTAAAAAGGTTTTTTTGGGGTTAGTATTGCTCAAAGTAGCCCCACCAACGTGATAAATAGTAGAATTGCCATTGTATACAATTTCATAGCCTTTGTTTTTAGCACGCCAACACAAATCAATTTCTTCCATATGTGCAAAAAACGATGTGTCAAACCCATTCAACGCTTTAAAAATAGTACTGCGTATAAATAAACAAGCTCCAGATGCCCAAAAGATAGGCGTTTCATCATTATATTGCTCTGTATCCTTTTCTAAAGTATTAAAAATACGGCCTCTACAATAGGGATAGCCAAACTTATCTACGAATCCGCCAGCAGCTCCAGCATATTCAAAATACTCTTTTCGATTATAATCCAATATTTTAGGTTGTACTATCGCAATTTCTGGATTGTTGTCAAAGGTTTGTCCAACTGGTAATAGCCAATCTGTTGTAACTTCTACATCACTATTTAAAAGACAGAATACATCTGCATTAATATGTTGTAACGCATCATTATATCCTTTTGCAAAGCCTCCGTTTGTTTTGTTTTGAATGATATTTATCTTAGGGAAATTAGATTTTAAAAATGCAACAGAATCGTCTGAAGAAGCATTGTCAGCTACATATATATCTGCACCCTTAGAATGCTCAATTACAGATGGTAAAAACTTTTTCAAAAGATCTTTTCCATTCCAATTTAATATAACGACTGCTATTTTCATCTTGTGTATTGAGGAATATCCTTTAAAAATCGGTATTGTTGCTGTTCAAAATCCATTTGGCAATAATAATGATTTATTCCATTGGTTACCATGAGGTACTCTGCATTTAAAGTCATATTATACCTTGCGATTTGATCGAAAGTAGTTTGGTCAATTACAATAGACGGTGCTTTACATTCAATAATGAGTAGAATATCCCCATTCGTTTTAAAAACTACTATATCGTAACGCTTTTTTAAGCCGTTAACTTTTAATTCTTTCTCAACATTTATCAAAGATTTTGGATATTTTTTATCCTCAATCAGGTAATGTATGCAATTTTGACGAACCCATTCTTCTGGTTGTAAAACCATAAATTTTTTACGAATGATGTCAAAAATTAAAACTTTATTTTCGCTATTTTTGAATCGAAAGGGATATGTTGGAAAATTCAATTGATGCATCTCACAAATTTATCACTATAATAGTATTTTAAATGTTTTTCAATGAAAATTTTTATTAAGATTTGGACGAAGTAAAACAATTAGTAACTGATATAAAAAACAAACATCTAAAGCCCATTTATTTTCTAATGGGAGAAGAGCCTTATTATATTGATAAAATTTCTGACTTTATTGAGAAAACAATCCTCACTGAAGAGGAGCGAGGGTTTAACCAAATGATATTATATGGGCGTGATATTTCAGTAGAGGATATTATAAGTAATGCCAAACGCTATCCAATGATGGCAGAGTACCAAGTAGTTATTGTTAAAGAAGCTCAAGATTTATCTCGTACTATTGAAAAACTTTCGTCTTATGCTGAAAACCCTCAACCTACAACCATTTTAGTTGTAAACTATAAGTACAAAAAGATTGATAAGCGTAAATCACTATATAAATCACTTAAAAAGACAGGAGTTATATACGAAAGTAAGAAGTTGTATGAAAATCAAGTTGCTGATTGGATACGGCGTGTGTTATCTCCTAAAGGTTACAGTATTACTCCTAAAGCGGCTCAAATGCTAGTTGAATTTTTAGGTACTGATTTAAGTAAAATTAATAATGAGTTAGAAAAATTGCAAATTATTTTACCAAGTAATAGTCAGATAACACCAGATGTTATAGAAGAAAATATTGGTATTAGTAAAGACTATAATAATTTTGAATTGCGAAAAGCTATTGGAGACAAAGATGCAATTAAGGCACATAAAATAGTGAATTATTTTGCTGAAAACCCTAAGGATAATCCTATGGTGGTTACAGTCTCATTGCTATTCAACTTCTTTTCACAATTATTACATTTTCATGGTTTAAAAGATAGATCTCCGCGAAGCGTAGCATCAGCGTTACGTATTAATCCCTATTTTGTTAATGAATATGTATCTGCAGCACGAAATTATCCTATGCGTAAAGTGAGCGGTATTGTTTCGGTGTTAAGAGATTTTGATGTAAAGAGTAAAGGTGTTGGAGCAAATTCTGTACCGCAAGGCGATTTGTTAAAAGAGTTATTAGTTAGAATTTTAGATTAATGGAAGTAGCCATTCACGAAAGTTGGAAGCCATATTTAAAGGAAGAGTTTAGTCAATCTTATTTTGAACATTTAGTAGAATTTGTTAGAACAGAGTATAGTAATCATAAATGCTTTCCTCCTGGAAAAGAAATTTTTAATGCCTTTAAGTATTGTCATTTTGATGATGTTAAGGTTGTTATCATTGGGCAAGATCCATATCACGGTCCTGGACAGGCCAACGGGTTATGTTTTTCTGTAAAAGAAGGCATTCATCATCCACCATCTCTTATAAATATTTTTAAAGAAATTGAGAATGATTTAGGAAACCCCTATCCTCAAAGTGGTGATTTATCACGATGGGCTAAACAAGGCGTCTTATTACTAAATGCAACATTAACAGTAAGGGCGCATCAAGCAGGTAGTCATCAAAAGCAAGGATGGGAAACTTTTACAGACTCGGTTATAAAAAATTTGAGTTCCAAAAAAGAGAATATCATTTTTTTGCTATGGGGCGGGTATGCCAAACAAAAATCAAAATTAATAGACCTTAACAAACATAAAATATTAATATCAGGTCATCCTTCGCCTCTAAGTGCCAATAGAGGTTACTGGTTTGGTAACAAGCACTTCAGCAGGACTAATGATATATTAAGGAATAACAATAAAAAACTAATAGAGTGGTAACCAGAATTTAACTACCTGTAGGAGCTAAATTTTCGTTTATATCTATAAGTATTCTATTAGACTTAAGCACAATAGGTTTTTTATCGGACTTATTTACTTTTATCGTTTTATTACAACTGAATTTGAGTAGTAAAAAATTCATTATTACTAGAAAAGAAATAACAATAGTAGTAGTTAATAACATAGGCAATTTAGATTTAGTACGACAAAAGTATGAAAAAATATCGATAAAGTGCATTTTTTCACGCTTTTATTGAGTTTTTCCATAAATTTAGAAAATAAAATACTACAAAGTAATAAGTAGTACTACGTATTTTTAACTTTTGTTAATTTTTAATAATATCTTTTAAATTTTGCGAATAGTTTAATTTTTTGTTTTCGAATTATTATTTTCACAACAATACAGGTCTTTCTAAAATAAAATTTATTTTTGATCAAAATTTAAAAGTATGAGCAAACCAAATTGGGTGACTGCCAAAGATTATGAAGATATAACATACAAAAAATCTAATGGTGTTGCACGAATTGCATTTAATAGACCAAATATTAGAAATGCATTCAGACCAAAAACCACTAGTGAGTTGTATGATGCATTCTATGATGCAAATGAAGATACATCTATTGGAGTGGTATTATTATCTGCCGAAGGACCGTCAACTAAAGATGGCGTGTATTCTTTTTGCAGCGGTGGTGATCAAAAAGCTAGAGGGCATCAAGGTTATGTTGGAGAAGATGGGTATCATCGTTTGAATATCCTAGAAGTTCAGCGATTAATTAGGTTTATGCCTAAGGCTGTAATAGCCGTAGTACCTGGCTGGGCAGTAGGAGGAGGGCACAGCCTACACGTGGTTTGTGATTTAACATTGGCTAGTAAAGAACATGCTATTTTTAAACAGACTGATGCAGATGTGACAAGCTTTGATGGGGGATATGGTTCAGCATATTTGGCAAAAATGGTTGGACAGAAAAAAGCTAGAGAGATATTTTTTTTAGGTAGAAATTATTCGGCTCAAGAAGCCTATGAAATGGGTATGGTAAATGCTGTTATTCCCCATGATGAATTAGAAAACACAGCTTACGAGTGGGCACAAGAAATCCTTGCGAAATCTCCAACTTCGATTAAAATGTTAAAGTTTGCTATGAATTTAACAGATGACGGTATGGTTGGTCAACAAGTTTTTGCAGGTGAGGCAACACGATTAGCATATATGACAGATGAAGCAAAAGAAGGGCGAGATGCATTTTTAGAAAAGCGTAAACCCAATTTTGATAAAAAATGGATTCCATAATGAAAAACGCTTCTGTTTGGATTTCTGCGATGCGTTTACGAACGCTTCCTCTATCGGTTTCAGGAATAATAATAGCTTCAAGTTTAGCTGAATATAATGGCTGCTTTGATTGGAAAGTTTTTATTCTTGCAATTTTAACGACTATAAGTTTACAAATTCTGTCTAATTTGGCGAACGATTATGGAGATGGCATAAAGGGTACTGACAATGAGAATAGGCTAGGGCCAGAACGTGCTATACAAAGTGGTAAAATCACACCACATATGATGTTCGAAGCTATAAAGTTGAATATTTTAATCTGCATTGTTCTTGCATTTATGCTCATTTTTACTGCTTTTGGATCTCAACATTTTCTTTTAACACTATTGTTTTTTGGTTTAGGAATTGGCTCTGTTATAGCAGCAGTTCGTTACACTGTTGGTGGTAAAGCCTATGGATATCGAGGTTTAGGAGATGTTTTTGTATTTCTGTTTTTTGGCCTTGTTAGTGTTGTTGGATGTTACGTCTTATACGCCAAAACTATAGATCATGTTGTATTTCTACCAGCAATTACTATAGGGCTTCTTTCTGTGGCTGTACTTAATTTGAATAATATGAGAGATATCAAATCAGATTTGGCTTCAGAAAAAATGACTTTGGCTGCTAGACTAGGAACGAAAAAAGCTAAAAAGTATCATTTCTTCTTAATTATTTCTGCAGTATGTATTTCTACTTTATTTGGTATCTTGTATTATACTTCACCATTTAATTTGATGTATGTTTTAGTTTACATTCCTTTAGTCATTCATATTAAAACAGTCAAAATGAATACAATTGCTAAGGAATTAGATCCAGAATTAAAAAAAGTTGCGTTATCTACTTTTTTCTTAGCAATACTAATGGCTGTTGGGCATCTTCTTTAATGGTATTACTAATTTCATTATTTTAGTATAAAAGTTATTTACATGAAAATCACATTTTACGGTCATGCGAGTTTGGGTATACAAATCAACACTATTAATATACTCGTAGACCCTTTTATCACTGGAAACCCAAAAGCAAAAGACATTGATATTGACAATTTACAAGCAGATTTTATTTTGGTAACACATGCGCATCAAGATCATATACTTGATGTAGAGGCTATTGCTAAACGCACAGGAGCAACCGTAGTTTCAAATTATGAAATTGCTACATATTATGGAAATCTAGGAATAGAGAACCATCCTATGAATCATGGTGGAAAATGGGATTTTGAATTTGGTACTGTTAAATACGTAAATGCCATTCATACATCATCATTTCCTGATGGGAGTTATGGTGGACAACCAGGAGGGTTTATTATAGAAGGAGAGCACAAAAATATTTATATAGCCGGAGATACTGCACTTACGTTTGATATGAAGTTAATTCCGTTACAAACACCATTAGATTTAGCTATTTTACCCATTGGTGATAATTTTACAATGGGCATAGACGATGCTATTATGGCTAGTGATTTTATTGAATGTGATAAAATACTAGGATATCATTTTGATACTTTTGGTTACATTGAAATAGATCATGATGAGGCCAAACGTAAATTTTTTGAAAATAATAAGGACTTAATGCTGTTTGAAATTGGCGAGTCTATAGAATTATAACTTCAACATCAATTATTAATGCGACACTTTTTTATAGTATTAGTTTTTATTGGCTTTTACAATTTTACAAATGCACAAATTGAACAATCAAAAACTGGTGCATGGTATATGTATTTTTACAAACATCAGTTTAAAAATAGTCAATTTGGTATTCAAGGCGATTTACAATATAGGAATTGGAATACCATAGGCGATTTAGAACAATTGTTAATTCGATCAGGGGTAACTTTTAATCCCAAAACGGCCAATATATTATTTACTTTAGGTTATGCCAATATTACCACAGGAGAGTTTGGTGATGGTAATGCTACAGTATCAGAAAGTAGAATTTATCAAGAAGCATTATTTCCCCAAAAATTGGGGAAACGATTTCATTTGGCTCATCGTTTTAGGTATGAGCAGCGTTTTGTGGAGAATCAAGATTTTAGAACAAGATACCGGTATAATCTCTTTTTAAATATCCCTTTAAATAATGAGTCACTTTCAGATAACACATTTTATATCGCGCTTTATAATGAACTATTCATAAACGGACAGACTGAAATTGGAGACAATAGAGTTGTGGAATTATTTGATAGAAATAGAACCTATTTAGGTTTAGGATATGTGGTAAAACCAAGTATGAAATTTCAATTTGGGTGGATGAATCAAAAAACTGTTAATTGGGGAAAAGGCCAATTACAGTTAAGTTTTCATCATAGTTTCTAATTCTTCATGAGAGCATTTTTCAAGCATTATACCCTAAATTTTAAGCAAGCTAGTGGTACATCTCGTGGCATTTTAAAAACCAAAGAAACATGGTTTATTGTTATTAATACCGAAGGCAAAGAGGGGTTAGGTGAGTGTGGTATGTTTAAAGGGTTATCTATTGATTATGTCTCAAATTTTGAAGCCACACTACAATGGACTTGTGATAATATTCACTTGGGATTAGAAACACTTCTTGATAAACTCTATGAATTTCCAAGTATTCAATTTGGGTTAGAAATTGCTTTTAAGTCACTTGAAAGTAAAGATAAGTTTGAATTATTTCCTTCAGAATTTTCTAAAGGAAAGAACTCTATTTCTATAAATGGGCTTATATGGATGGGTTCTGAAAATTTCATGAAGCAACAAATTAAAGATAAGATTGAAGCTGGTTTCACTTGTATTAAAATGAAAATTGGAGCAATAGATTTTCAAACGGAAATACATCTATTGAAATCCATTAGAAATGAATTCACTAGAAATGATATAGAGTTACGTGTAGATGCTAATGGCGCTTTTACTCACGACGAGGCATTAGAAAAACTAAAAGTATTATCTGAACTAGATTTACATTCTATTGAACAACCAATAAAACAAGGGCAAATTGAGGATATGGCACAGCTTTGTGAAGTTACACCTTTACCTATTGCATTGGATGAGGAATTAATAGGTGTTTTTGATGTAACAAAAAAAGTGAAATTACTACAAACTATTCGTCCACAATATATTATATTGAAGCCCACTTTAATTGGTGGATTTCAAGGTAGTGATGCATGGATTAGTATAGCAGAAGATAATAAAATTGGGTGGTGGATAACTAGTGCTTTAGAAAGTAATAT
Source organism: uncultured Flavobacteriaceae bacterium (assembly GCA_947502975.1). Taxonomy (GTDB): domain Bacteria; phylum Bacteroidota; class Bacteroidia; order Flavobacteriales; family Flavobacteriaceae; genus Jejuia. The sequence continues at coordinate 299,735 of CANNBV010000003.1, read as the reverse complement.
CGGCCTAAACGCTATTGCGCAATACACCTTTAAAACCAATAATGATATGCCACAAGGGTTAGGAACTGGCAATTTGTTTACTAATAATTTTGAATCGCCATTGTATGTTGAAAATGGATGTCTACATTATGATGTGACTAAAAATTGGAAAATTAATTTATAAAATATGTATATAGAACAAGCTTATAAAGGATTAACAGATGCATGGCGTTATATAGTTGGTGGTATAATTATCTTTGTAGCGTGGCAGGTTATTGGATCTCTTCCATTACTTATTAGTATTGGAGTTAATGTAGAAAGTTTAGCTGATTTTCCTAATGATATACCAGGCATGGTGGCACTATTAGGTGAAAATTTATTCTTATTTCTTATGTTGTTATCTTTTGCAATGGGACTAGTAGGCGTATTTATAAGTTTTAAGTATTTGCATAATTTATCATTCACTAAATATACTACAACACGATCCAAGATTGATTGGAAACGGTTTTGGTTTATATTCATTTTATGGGGTGTTGTATCAAGTAGCTTTGTGTTAATTGATTATTTTTATTTTACACCAGAAGATTATGTTTGGAATTTTAAGCTAAAGCCATTTTTAATCTTATTAGCTATAGGTGTTATTCTATTACCATTACAGACTAGCTTTGAGGAATATGCTTTTAGGGGCTATGGTATGCATTTTTTAGGTACACTATTTAAAAATAGATGGTTACCGCTAATCATTACTTCAGTTACTTTTGGTTTAATGCATATACTAAACCCAGAGGTTGAACAATTAGGCTATACTATTATGGTGTATTATATAGGAACAGGTTTGTTTTTAGGTATCATAACATTGATGGATGATGGGCTTGAATTGGCTCTGGGGTTCCATTTTGCAAATAATTTATTTACAGCCCTTTTAGTTACTGCTGATTGGACAGCTCTACAAACGCATAGCGTTCTTAAAGATATAAGCGATCCAGAAAAAATGGGACTCATGGAAATATTCATTCCTGTATTTGTTGTATTCCCTATTTTGCTGTTTATTTTATCCAAGAAATACAAATGGAGTAATTGGAAAGATAAATTATTTGGACCCGTTGAGGAGCCACCCAAAGAAGATTATAAAATTTTAGAAGAATAGTTATTACATTTATGACTCCAAATTACACCAAAGTACATCGAAAATTTAAATTAGAAGGGTATCACTATAATCGTGAAGATTTAATGGAAGTAGCCTATAGCTTCGTAAAGGAAGGCTATCCTTACCAACAACAATTAGGTCTTTTTCTTCTAGACTGGTTGGATAATAGCGATACCGTTAAGGTAAAAACATCAGGTTCTACTGGAAAACCTAAAATTCTAGAAATTAAAAAACAAGCCATGGTAAATTCTGCGATTACTACTGGTGATTTTTTCGATTTAACACCCGGAAAAAAAGTATTAAACTGCTTGCCATCAAATTTTATTGCGGGAAAGATGATGATGGTAAGAGCTATAGTTTTAGGGCTAGAAGTAGATATGGTAGTACCTTCAGCATTGCCAAGAATTGATTATGAAAAAGATTATGACTTTTGTGCATTTACACCAATGCAGTTAAAGAATTTTGCAAAATATTTAAAGTCTATTAAAACCGTAATAGTTGGCGGAGGTCGTGTTTCAAATCATATTAAAGATTTGATTAAAAACAAAAAACCTCAAGTGTATGAAACCTACGGAATGACGGAGACTGTGTCGCATATAGCTGTTAAAAAGTTGAATAATTTTAAAGGCGACGATACTGATGCCTATTTTAATACATTGCCAGACATTTCTATTTCTAAAGACGATAGAGGCTGTCTGGTAATTGATGCGCCTAAACTTTCGGATGACACTATTATCACGAATGATTTAGTAGAAATACATTCTGATAACCAATTTCAATGGATTGGTAGAATTGATAATGTCATCAATACTGGTGGTGTGAAGGTATTTCCAGAACAAATAGAGGAGAAGCTTCAGGATAAAATACCTGAACAATTTTTTATTTATGGTATTGAAGATGATACCTTAGGTGAAAAAGTTATTATGGCTATTGAGGGGCAGGAACGAGATTTAGAAGATAATTTGTTTGATACTTTGGAGAAATTTGAAATTCCAAAAGACATTCATTTTGTTAGAAAATTTAAAGAAACCGCTTCTGGAAAAATTCATCGTACTAAAACCATAGAATCTATTTTAGAGGCATAAAAAATGGACTTACAATTGTCACCTTGAGCGTAGTCGAAAGGTCGCATAAATTATAAAATCATAGGTTTCGACTGCGCTCAACCTGACATCTATATTAGATTTTCACACCTAGAAAAACTAATCTGTTGTTTCTTCCATAGTGTGGTAAACATTCTGCACATCATCATCTTCTTCTAGTTTTTCAAGTAATTTTTCCACATCAGTAATTTGTTCTGCAGATAGAGGTTTTGTTACTTGAGGGATACGCTCAAAACCAGATGATAAGATTTCAATGCTATTTTCTTCTAAATATGCTTGAATTTTCCCAAAACTTTCAAAAGGGGCATAAATCATAACACTGTTTATTTCATTACCATCTGCATCCTCATCGGTATCTTCAAAAATTTCTTCAACACCAAAATCTATAAGTTCTAATTCTAACTCTTCTAAATCTAATTCTTCGCCCTTTATTTTAAAATTACAGGTATGGTCGAACATAAACACTACAGATCCAGATGTACCTAAACTACCATCACATTTGTTAAAATAGCTTCTTACATTGGCTACTGTTCTGGTATTGTTATCTGTAGCTGTTTCAACTAGTACTGCAATGCCATGAGGTGCATAACCTTCAAAAACCACCTCTTTGTAGTCACCTTGATTTTTATCGCTCGCACGTTTTATAGCGCGTTCAATATTATCCTTAGGCATATTTACAGATTTGGCATTCTGTATCACGGCTCTTAATCGGGAATTACTATCAGGGTCTGGACCACCTTCTTTTACAGCCATTACAATATCCTTACCAATACGCGTAAAGGCTTTGCTCATAGCAGACCAACGTTTCATTTTTCTTGCTTTCCTAAATTCAAAAGCTCTTCCCATAGTTTTTGGTTAAAAAGTTAAATGCTAAAATTTTAATTTCTTAGCGTTGCAAATTTAAAAAAATATCGGACTTATTTTAGAGTTTTCATCTGTATAACATGATTCAGAATACATACTCAATTTACTCATCTATTGGCTCAACAATCATCTCAATAGCTTCTGCCAATTTAAAGTCTTTATTGGTAACACCACCAGCATCATGTGTAGACAAAGAAATCGTTAAAACATTATAGACGTTAGACCAGTTTGGATGGTGGGCTAATGCCTCACATTCAAAAGCTATGCGACTCATAGCACTAAAACAGTCTTTAAAATTTTCAAATTCGAATTCTGCATGAATGGCATTATCATAGTATTCCCAATCTGGAAAGCGTAATAATTTTGCTTCTATATCTAGTTCTGAAAGTTTGCTCATAATACTTCTTGTTTATTATAAATATGATGTCAATTAGAAAAGTATCCTTTAATACTTAGTAGCTCCATCTAAATTAATCAATTTTATAAAATTGAATTCAACTTTAAGGATTTAATTCTTTTAATAAATCTTGACTTAAACATTGTAAATGTTTTGGCAGTTTGTTGAATTTTGGTAATACAGCCAAATATCTATCATTATTTGTGGTGTAAACCCTTTTGTAGCTTGCATTTTGTTGTAACTCAAACGATGCCACAATTTCTTTTATAAATTCATCATGATGTACTAAATCTGTACTGCCTAAATGAAATACACCATATTTATTTCTATTGATGATATAATGGATTTGTTGTGTGAGCTTAGAATCTGTAGTTACGTTCATTATCAAATTAGGAAAGATTTCTATAGGCTCTTTGTCTTTGATATTTTGAAGAATCTCATTAATTCTGGGTGACTGATTCCCAAAAACCATAGGCAACCTTAAAATTGCGATTTGTTTTTTGGGTAATCGCAGTAGCATGTTTTCAATTTTTATTTTGAAATGCCCGTAAATACTATTGCTTAAGGTTTTGTCCTGTTCGTAACTTGGATATTTACTATAAGCATCAAAAACATTGGCAGAAGATAGAAATAGTAATCTTACCTTGTTTGAAAGCACATATTCTGCAAGATGCTGATGTACTAATACTTGTTTAGAAAAATCGCCTCGAAGTGCCGAAATAATTACTGTAGGTTTTACAATTTCTAGAATCTCGTAAATATCATCTTCTTCGAAATTATATTGAAAAAAATGATGGTTCTTTTCTAAGTGTGTTTTGGAGGTGTTGTATGTCGCAAAAGTTCTGAAATAAGAGCAAAGTTCTTTGTAAATAGCTGCCCCTAAAAAGCCACTACCACCAAGTATTAATATTTTATGTTTGTTTGCCTCCTTCATTATCGTACCGCACTAAACACTATACTATCCTTTATAAAAAGGCAATTTTATTACTGTAGCAGTAACTGCTTTTTTTCTGATTTGAATATTGATTTTACTTCCAGCTTCGGCAAAAATAGGAGGGACGTACCCCAAACCAATACCCTTACCTAAGGAAGGCGCCATAGTACCTGAAGTCACGTTTCCGATGCTATTTCCATTACCATCAACAATATCGTAACCATGACGAGGAATACCACGATTATCTAATTCAAAACCAATAAGTTTACGCTCTGGACCGCGTTCTTTTTCAGATTTCAAAGCCTCAGCATTTGTGAAATCTTTTGTGAATTTTGTGATCCAACTTAAACCAGCTTCAATAGGAGAGGTGGTGTCGTCTATGTCATTGCCATAAAGACAGTATCCCATTTCTAAACGAAGTGTGTCACGAGCAGCAAGACCGATGGGTTTGATACCAAAATCGGCACCGGCTTCTAATACTTTATTCCAAATTTTCACTACTTCACTATTTTTACAATAAATCTCAAAACCACCGCTACCAGTATACCCTGTGGCCGAAATAATCACATGATCGATACCTGCAAAATCACCTACTATAAAATTGTAGAATTTAATAGCAGACAAATCTTCACTAGTTAAAGACTGCATGGCTTCTACAGCTTTTGGGCCTTGAATAGCCAGTAGGGCGTAGTCTTCACTCAAATCTCGCATAGTTGCATCAACATCATTTTTAGACACAATCCAATTCCAATCCTTTTCAATATTGCTAGCATTTACTACTAAAAGATAGGTGTCTTCTTTAACACGATAGATGATTAAATCGTCTACAATACCGCCATCTTCATTCGGTAAACAGCTGTATTGTGCTTTACCAATAGTGAGTTTAGAAGCATCATTACTCGACACTTTTTGTATAAGTGCAAGCGCGTTTGGACCTTCAATTAAAAATTCACCCATATGGGATACATCAAACACACCAACGGCGTTTCTAACAGTTTCGTGTTCTATAGTTACACCCTCATATTGCACAGGCATATTGTATCCAGCAAAAGGTACCATTTTAGCACCAAGCACTTCGTGTATTTTTGATAAAGCTGTATGTTTCATTGTCAGTTGTTTTTAAGTAAAATATAAATTATTAAAAAACAAATAATTAGAATGATAATCCCAACGATAATTGCAAGTTTAGGTTTGAACATATCTATAATTAATGAACAAAAATTACCGATAAACTTTATAATTCCAACTAAAAAATCTTCCATAATTTATGGATCACAAATGTATTGAAATTCTATATAATAAAACCCTAACTGAATAATCAAAAGAGTTGTTCTTTCAAAAACGATTTTAGATAATGAATATAAAAACAATTAGATTATAAATTGGGAAAGAAATTATATAGTAGAGAAGGTATTTAAAAATCCTATTTTACATAATATAAATTATAGTACAAATGTTCATGTGTAGCCGTTTGCCCAATCGGGCCATTTGATAGCTATAATTCCATATTATGTAAAATATCCCAGGAAATCCCGTCTGTTCCATTTATGTATTGTCTGGGGGTCATTACACATTTGGCTCTTGGCTTTTGGTTTAAGCCTTGGCTATTTGTAGCTATAATTAGACGCTATGTAAAATTGCCGCGCCCAACCGCCAGATTGTTTTTAAAAAATTAAATGCTTTATGGCATTTATTTTTAAACTCAATTCGCCAACGCTTGGCCACACCAAAAAAAAGCTAGCTTTTGCCTTTTGTTTGAAATTCGCGTATTCGGGGAAATTCCTGCGAAATAACTTTATCAAATCCTCGATATTTATACCATCTATTTCTGACCCGACAAGAAAAAGCCCCGTAAAGAGGCTAATGTTCATCTGTTATTTAACCGATTAGGGTCTTGTACAACGGTTGACACAATTGCTCTTAAAGAGATGTATGCCGCAACAATTTCTGATGGAATATACTTTATAAGTTTTGATAAGTAATTATCTTCACTTTTGATTACTGGTCGAATAGCCATAATGATATTTTTTAAAGCTTAGTTACAGATAAATCTGTTTTGAAAGCAATAAACTTCTTTTTTTCAATAGGAACATCAGTGTCTTTTCGTTCAAAATAAAAATTTGAAAATGATTTTAGTCTTAATGACATTTTAAAATCTTCCATATCAAATTTTGGTTTCAACAAAACAAAAGATAAGACACCTGCAAGAATATTAATAAAAGCAATAATAGTCTTGAAAACGAGACTAGAGAAAAACTCTATAACCTTATTAAAAGGCCACCTGAGGTTTGTAACAATTCTTAAGTCTCCTTTAATAACTTGAGCTAATAGTCTTATACCATTTTGTGGTCTAGAATTAACCTTCAAGCTTATACCTGGTCTACCTTTTATACCCAATCTTAATTTTGAGCAAGTCCATCTCCATGAACAATCCCAAAACCTCTTGACACAAGCATGAATTGCCCCACCAATATCAATTCCACATTCTCCTTTAAATTCAGCACCATTAGATGGTGTTTTGGATATTGTAATGTCTACATTATTAAACCTCGTCCATGAGCAAACATGTCCCTTAACAACATCTAATATTCGAACACTATTCGTGCAATCATGTTTAGGAGATGGTAGTGCCGCTCTTGCTAATTCATCAAATAGATATTCATTTACTCCAAAAGCAAAAGTTCCGCTTGAAACAAGTGATTCAATTTCTTCTAATTCTTCAGATGAACTAGAATCTACAGGTTCTAATTCATTCTTTAATTTATCTAAATACTTGTTAGTATTAACTAACAATTTGTCAAAATCCTCTTGTGCTTTTGGTTCTGTGAAATGAGCTCTCTTAGGAGAAATATCATCATATACCATTTTATAAAGTCCTCCTGCATTTTCAATATCTTGTTTTAAATTAAAACTAAATTCTTGATACTTTTGGTTTATTACTTCATTATTTGTTTGCTCTAAAGTAGTATCGTCTAAACCAAAACCAACAGTCATAATGTTATTAGAAATATCAAATGCAGCAGGAAGTAATGGTCTTTCTTGAATTGTAGGTATTGGTACTTTTATACTTGTAACAAGTTTAGGAGTCTGTTCATATGCAGCGATGTTAGCAGCGATGATAAATAGGTCAACAAATTTCTCTTCATTTTCATTGAATAATATTGCAAGTTCTTTGTTATTCTCAAATTCTTTTAGAGCTATTTCTTCAAAGAATTTTTGCCTAGGTATGTCTAATTTTATTTTTTTTGGAATTATTTTGACAAAAAAATCTGAATCTTCTTTTAATAATTGCAGATAAGACAATGAATATACTTCGAATGGTGGAATAGTAAATGACCATGGTGGATTCGTTCCGTCAAGTCTTGGCCATTCCATTTTAATAGTAACAGAAGGAGCAACAATTTCAATTAAGTCATCGAACTCTGTGTTTTTTGCAATAAGTCCCGAATCTGTTGGATAATCAACCTTTTGCCATTTATTTGAATTATTTTTATCATAAGTAAAAGGAGGAAATCTCACTTCTAAAGGACTTTTCAGTTCTAGAGTTATTTTGAATAATCTCTCATCATCGAATGTTTTGAATTTACGTTCAAATTGTTGGAAGAACTTCCTGTCTTCTATTGGAAGTGTTGCATCAATTTCAAAATGTCTTCTAAGAAAATGATTTACACCATCTTCATGCATAGATGCAATTACATCTACATTACTATTAATAGCATCTGAGAAAAAGTTATCCCAATGCGAAACAAAATCAGCCATATTATTTAATTTTGGTTTAAAATTCCTTTTAGTGTTTTAATTGAAGTATCAAGAAAGTCTAGTATTACATCAGGTAAATCTAGATTATCCTCATTTTGTATAAGATATATAGCATTTTGAACAGCATACTTAGCTTCTTTAGAAAATTGATTGTAAACTTTCTTGCTGATTTCTCCATTGCTGTATTTGCTGAGAGCTAATTCAGATAATTTCTGAATTTCTTTAAGCCTTTGCTTTCTTAATTTCTTGTTATGAAATTTATTAGGAAAAATGAAAGTTTGCTTTTTTAAAGACAACCCTTTCTTTATTAAAATATCGTCAGAAGATGATAAATTGTCAGTTTCAAGATTAACGGTTGATGTAACTTTACAAGAGCAGACAATTAGCCCAATCATTACGATGCAAACAAAATTCCTCATAATTATTTTAGTTTAACTTTTACGGTACCAGATAAATTTCCTTTTCGAGCAGTTGCTTCCATGTTTGCGCTTTTACACGCGACACCATATTCATATACTTCATCTAGTTTTTTTAGTTGATGTGTGTTTTTTACAACTTTGGAAAAATTACCATTTCCACTATTCATGGTGGCAGAAATTTTATCGACATTGTATGGATTGCCATTTAAAGTGACCCAAGCATGATATTGATATTTTGCATAAACTATATAACAAGTTCTTTTAATGCGCCCATGCATTATGGGATATACTTTTATTTTATTAGCTACTTGATTTCCTGAGTTGTCAATAATGGTTTCCTCTTCAGTCATTTCAATCTGGGTCGAATAATAAATTTCCTCATCTGACTTGATTCTAAATAATTCTTTTAAATCAGATGTTTTTAATTTTTTTAATACTTCAAGTATTCGATTGTGATTTTCATTTTTATTTGACATAAATAAATATTTTTATGATTTTACTGATTATATTTTTTCATTATTATTTAGTTTGTTTGTGCACATGATAATATTATGACTTATATAAAAGTCATGAAATACCCAATAATGGGTAATTAATAAAATTTGCGCTATTATCTTTGCTAAAAGGGAGGGTTAATCATTAATTTTCAAGTGATTAGCATAAATTTGAGAAAATAATTTAATTCCATTCCACACACATTACGCTTCCCTCTTACATCGTCGCATAAAAAGTGTTCCATTAACATTGCAGAAGAAACTTTTGGGAAGAAATTTTCAAGAAACAGTAGAAAGGATTTGAGCTTTTAACTAAAGCTTAAGTTAAATAACGCAAGAAGATTATAGTACAATTTTAGTTCAAGACAGATATTATAAAATCACCCATCTTTATTCCATAAGTTATCCCCAACAATTCTCGGAATTACGTCTTTACGATAATTTCTGCTTAGTGGAATTTTATAAGATGCAATTTGTAGTTCGTGTTGTGTGATACCTTCTATTTTATCCAAAGCCACAATATATGATTTGTGAACTCTCATAAACGCATCGGAATTTAAATTTTCTTCTACGTTCTTTAAAAATAATAAGCTTACATATTTTCTTTTAGTGGTTTGAACAATTACATAATTTTGCATGGCTTTTACAAAGAGAATGTCATCATGGTAAATTTTCTCCAGCTTACCGTCACATTTAATAAAGAAGCAATTAGACTCTTCTTCTCTAATCAATTGTTTCCCATTGTGTTGTAGTAATTGATGTTGCCGCTTGGCCTTAGTTACGGCAGCAAAAAAGCGATTAAAAGAAATTGGCTTAAGTAAATAGTCTAACACATTAAGATTAAAACCGTCAACGGCATAATTTGGAAAGGCAGTTGTTAAAATAGTTAACGGCGGATTAGGATTTGATTTTAAATACTCTAACCCATTCATTAAAGGCATTTGCACATCTAAAAATAGAAGGTCTACTTCGGTCTCTTCCAGGAAACGTGGGATGTCTAATGCAGAAATACCTGTACCTACGCAGGTAAGGATATCAATTTGATCAATATAATTGGTAATGCATTCTCTTGCGAGTGGTTCATCATCTATGACTATGCATTTCATCATATGGATATTTTTTTTAGTGGCGCCATGACTTCTTTTGCTAGTGTAAGTTGCAATTTTACAGTATATATATCTTTACTTTTTTTGATGATTACCGAATGTGCGTCTTTATAGACGAGGTATAATCGGCGTTTTACGTTTTTAAGCCCTAACCCACTATATGAAATGCCCTCTGGCATATGATGCAGTATTTCAAAATTAGCACTATTACTCAGTTCAAAATATAACTGTCCGTTCTCAACGGAAACATGAAGTGATATCCATTTTTTTTGCTCAGCGTCTTCTGATAGATGTTTGAAAGCATTTTCTATAAAAGGTATCAAAATAAAAGGTGCAATAATTGGTGTATCCTCTACCAATTTAGGAAGGTTAAGTTCTAAATCAAAATTATCATTTTGCCGAAGATTTTCCAATTCAATAAAACTTTCGATATAAGCCAATTCATTCTTTAAAGGAATATAAGTGCTATTACACTCATATAATTGATAGCGTAATAAATTTGAAAACTTTACTAAGGATTCCGATGCCATTTCTGGGTTTTTATTAATCAATACAAATATGCTATTAATGGTATTGAACAAAAAATGAGGATTGAACTGTGATTTTAAAAATTTTAGTTCCGTCTCTAATTTTTCTTTTTCTAATAATTGTTGTCGCTTTTGAGATGCTACCCAGTTTTTGGCAAGTTTTATACTCATACCCAATGTCATTGCAGATATACATGATGGCAATGCATTATTCTTGAAAATTGTAACTGGTGTAGCTGGATCTATATTAAAAAGCACATAGGCTGAGCTATCAGAAAAAGAGGCCGCCAAAAAATAATTAGAACAAATCAATATAGCCATAGCAACAACTACAAAAATAACATATGTGAAAAACTTAAAGTATTTACCCCTTATAAGATACTTGGGCATAAGCACATAAAGACAGAAATAGATTCCAATGGCTTGATAAATTACATATCCGAGATATTTTATGACACTATGGGTGGCTTCAAAACTTTCTAAAACCTCACTTGGACTTCCGGTATACACAGTCCACCATACAAAATGATAGCACGCCCAAAAAAGTATATGGTGTAACTTGTAACTTTCTATAAAAGATAATACACTGTTTTTATTGACGACTTCCATAAGAGGTATAAAATATTATCTACCAAGATACAATAGCACTATATTTTTATCAAATGCATACTTGAAAACTTGCTGTCATGTTGCTTTTTATTGACCACAGGTAATTTGAGATTGATTTTGGCTCAATTTATAATTTATTTGAGATGTAATACCATATGTAATCATAATACAACCGCTCGTCAATCTCTTTTTTATTCTTTATAAGATAGCTATTACTTACATCTAAAATCAATAAAATGAAGTTACAACTTATAAGTATTTTAGTAGTATTTGGATTTGCGTTTGATGCATCGTCACAGATAACAGGAACCATTATAGACGAGAAAGGTGTTGGCATCGCATTTGCAAATGTAACCTTGCATCCTAAGGATAAAATACAGTTCCTAACAGGAGTTATTAGTGATGAAGATGGTAAATTTAAACTCGATGTTCCAATGGAAGGGGAATTTACACTCCAAATCAGCCTACTATCTTATAAGACCTGGGTATCTGAATTATTTGTTGTTACTTCTCTCCCCTATCAACATGACTTTCCTCCTATTATCCTAGTTGAAGACCTGACGGAATTAGAAGGTGTTTTAATACGGGGACAGCGAAAATTGATTCAACGCACTCAAGAAGGTAGCGTTATTAATGTACAGGCGAGTGTAATGACGCAAGGTAGTACTACTTTACAATTATTAGAACGCTCGCCAGGTGTTATTTTGGACCAATACAACAATACGTTTTCCTTAAATGGTAAAAGTGGCACTCTGGTTATGATAAATGGAAAGGCACAGCGTATGCCAACAGCAGATTTAATTGCCATGCTTAATGGCATGAGCGCTGATAACATTGAAAGAATAGAACTGTTGACCAATCCGTCAGCACGATACGATGTGGATGGCAATGCAGGTATCATTAATATTGTAACGATTAAAAATGAAACCCTGGGAATTCGGGCTAATCTTAACTTAAGTACAGGTTATGGTGAAGGTCCCAAGCAGACAATTGGATTTTCTCTTAATTATGGTGGAGAGCGTGCCACGATATTTGGTAGCTATACCTTCTCCTATGACGACACTTATGGCGGATTTAGAGGGATAGGCGTAACTGAAATTCCCGTTTTAGGAGGCAGTACTAATATTGATTTTACGAGTAGAACCCAACAAATAAACCGAAATCACAACCTTAATTCAGGGTATGAATACCAACTTTCAAAGACTTCTTCACTTGGGGCTAGCGTCTTGTTCAATCAATCGAGACCACTGGTTATGACTCATAATTTGGGATTGTACGATTTTACTACTGACCCTTTTTTAGAAGCTCAAATACGCCTAAACGGTGATGGAAACCTAAAAAATTTAACGTCTTCTATTTATTTTGAAAAGATGGGCGAGCACAATAGTTTTACGATAACGGGAGACTACATCAATTATAACAGCCAAACCCCCAATCAAGTAAATAGTAATTATTTTGATGAAAATGGTGGTTCTTTTCAGCCAGAAAATGAAATTTATAATGAAGGAAACCGTGGTTTTAATGAAACGGATATTAATGTTGGGGTACTAAAACTGGACTATAAACATACCATTAATGAAAGCACATCCGTGGAAGGTGGTATAAAAGGGTCATTATCAAAAACCGTTAATGATGCCCGTATTGAAATTCTACAAGGAGAAAATTTTGTGACAGACGATAGGTTTATAAGTACAATTGAGAATAACGAAACCATAGGTGCGGCTTATGTGTTGAGTGATTACAGCTTTACGGAAAAATTGAAAATGCAGCTTGGCTTGCGTTATGAGTATTGGGATCAGGCTTTTGACAATAGTGTGCTAGATCGTAGTTTTGGAAAATTATTTCCTTCATTTTTTCTTACGCACTCTTTTTCAGATACTACGGCTCTAAATTTTGCTTACAACAAGCGTATTACACGACCCAATTATTCCGACCTAGCATCTTTTTTAGTTTATAACGGACCAACTTCGGTATTTAGTGGAAATCCACAACTGCTGCCCGCTATAACCGATAATATTAGTATAACCTACAACAACAAATCTTTTAGTATCTCACTATTGGCCTCTAATGAAAATAACCCAATCGCACGTTTTCAGATAACACGCAACGCTCAAAGTAATGTAGCAGTAATAGCTCCTGTAAATATGGAGTATCAACGGAATATAGATGTACAAACTAATATTCCAATTCGCATTTCCCATTGGTGGAACATTAATTTTAATGGTACTTTGGGTATTAGAAAGTTTAGAGTATTGCATACCGATGAGCGCATCACTCACGATTATTTACATTATAATTTTAATGGAAATCAAACCATGTTATTGCCTGCAAACTTTACATTAGAAGTATCAGGCTGGTATACATCACGGCATTTTAATGGCAGTACTAGAAACGAAGGTTTTGGCGTTCTAAATGCAGGATTAAAAAAAGAATTTAAAAACGGAAGTAGTTTGCAATTTGCAGTAACTGACATTTTTGAGAGTTTAGATATTAATTTTAAAATTGGAACACTAACTCGAGAAGCATTTGGTGATGTTTTTAATGGAACCTATAGCCCTGAATCTGGTTTCTCGCGCATTTTTAGAATTAGCTATACTTATCCCTTTGGAAATAAAAAAGTAAAAGAAGCTAAAGGTAAATCTGGTGCAGATAATGAGAAATCTAGAATGTAACTTTCATAGATAATACTTTAATGATTCATACTTTTAACATTATTCTATCCAAAATCACACAGAATAATCAGTTTATTTTTGCTCATTTTTTTCAATAGTTCGCAAGCCTTTTTTAACGATATATGTAGTTTCTTTCGTCATAGATTCTTTTTCCCATCGATTACAAACTGTTTTTACCCAGTCGGGTTGTGATTTACTTGTATCATTCAGCCAATTCGCTACAGAATCACGTACATATTTGGAAGAATCTGATTTTAAGGATTCAAGAAGTGGTAATCCTTTTTCAGGGTTTTCTTGAAATTCAGGAATTTTTTTGGTCCACACTCCTATTGGTCGTAGTGCTTCAGCTACATATCGTCGGACATTCTCATCTTGTTCGGTAGTCCAATCAGATAATATTTGGGTTGCGGTATCCAAATCATCAATAATTCGTTCTTTAGAAGCAAAAATGACTACTTCACGATTCATGAAATGTCTATCTGCTGCATGGGGTTTCATTGCATCCAATAAACCATCGATCGAATCTTGAAATACACTTTCTGCCCAACAGCCCCAACAACGAACCATATCGCTTGGGTTATTGGATAAATATTTTTTAGCAAAAGCAGCATTGGACAATTGTGCAAAAGTTTTGCCTATTACCTTTGTAGTACTATTGGATGTTGGTTTTTTCTGAGAATTTACTGCTTCTTCAAAAGATTGATACCAATCCATCTTATCTGCTGTCGTTAATACGGTTTTTAACAGCATAAGTTGATCTATTGCCAACCATTCCATTAAATTCTTGGTTTCTATTTTTCCTGCGTTTAAGTATTCTATCACTTCAGGATTTAAATCTTTTAGGCTCCTCGCTCCTTTTCTATTGAGTATATGTTCAGGTATCATAATTTACTTTTTGTTGGTTTGCTTAGCGGCGATATGTTTCCTATATGGTTATTTAGTATTGATATATTTTGTAATAGTTTACGACTTTATATAATGATAAGCTTTTTACTCAAACTCAGCTAAGGATGTACATTACTGTAAGTGCAAAGCGCTCTATTTAAAACCTCCTAATCGGTAGAGATTGTAAATTGACTAGCCAGAGCTAAGCTTGAGTAAGACTTATAATTTATTGATGAGTCGTGATACCAATGAATTAAGGATATTAAATCTGTATATTTTCTAAATTATACCCATTATTAAATTTTACATTCTTCGAAAACTGTTCTGTCCAAGATTCTTTTAATACATTTCCATCCCAATCAGCGGGAGCATATTTACGATATGTAGGCAAATAGACTCCATCTACTTTTTCATATTTAACTTTCACTATATTAGGTTCGGTAAGACCAAATCCGATAGCATTATATAGAAATTGATCTACTCTATACGTTTTTGGATTGATGTATAAAATATACCTATCCTTGCTAGATTCGCCTACATTATCCCCAAAACTCATCTCAACTACCTTATAAGTTGTTCCATCTGCATTTCTAGAAGGCAACATTTTATGATTTACACCTGGATCTGATAACTTGAACATCATGGTAAACCAATAATAGTTCGTTTTTCTGAAGATATGACCGAGAAATGCTGGTTGTTCCTCTGTAATAATTTTATCATCCATTTTAGAAACAGAATGGTTACCATCAAAGAACTGTGTATATTTTTTACCAGGCATTTGTGGTAAAACATAAACTTGCCTTTTTGTATATTTGGCATAAGAGACTTCGCCATCAAAAATGTACCGCTCTATAGAAACATCAGTTAAATTGTTATCCTTAACTTTAAATATATAATCATAGGATACATCCTTCAATTTATATAAGGCTTTACTGCCACCATTAGCTTCTACCACTTTATTAATCAATTCTTTGGCTTCTTGTGCTTGTGCTGTAGTTACAAATGTAATGAGTACTAATGTGAGGACTTTAAAAATTATTTTTTTCATGATAAATTATTTTATTTTTTAAAAAGATTATGATGTATTTAATTATTAATTGCGTGAATGAGAATCGTAGACCTTTGCACTAATTTTCCATTCTCCGTCTTTTTTATACATAGCGAAGAAATCTGTAAAGCGAAACCCTACCCAATTGGTAATTTCAAGTTTAACTGCCGCAGCAGGTCCTGAAATATCAATCCAAGCTATATGATATTGCATATCGTTTGCTGATCCAAAGGCATCCATTCCTTTGCCAAAATCTTCTCTATTGACGTTCATGAATGCTCCATCCATAGATCCTACGACATACGCATGATCATAAAATGCAGTAATCATTAATTGACCATCTCCTCTCCGTCCACCTTCAAAATAAGGTTGGAGAGCATCAACTATTTTCTTGTATTCTTCAAATTTTTGTACTTCTTCTTTTGTTTCCATTTTTGTTTTTTTAGTTGCTTATTTGAACAGAAATCATAGTGCAACTATTTTACTATGATATCGTATTATAAATTAGAACGTTCGTATATTATATGCTAAAAATAAACTCAATATCTCCAAGACTTAACAGATTTAAGAATATTAAAGTAAAGCCCTACACCAAAAAAAGCAGTGGCATCATCTCCATAGGTACCTCCTATTTCAACATAACCTTGAATATAATCTTCTAGTATTGGCGTAGTAAATCCGAGAGCATAGGTTCCTGTATTTCCTGTGAGTGCCTTATCTGAAGAAACATAGGATCCTAAATCGTCTATAATATTATAGGTTAAAAAAGCTCCTGCACTATTGGTACCAAAGTTATAATATGGCGCAACAGACCAATCCCCTTTTACCACTGCTGCTGTTAAAAATAATGAGGTATCTGTTGAAAACGGAGGATCTCCTTCAAAAGTTGTGGCTGCAAAGGGAGCAAAAATCAATCCAATGAACAGTTCTTTAGGCTCGTCTTTATTTTGACTTTCTTGAAATTGATAAAGCTCCGAAGCTTTAAAATTTTCTGCAATAGTAGCCTGTATATCTTGGTTTTGAGCCATTAAACCACTAGTAAGAAAGTATATGATAATTCCTGATAAAATATTTTTACTCATGATATATTTGGTTAAAAAATTAATAGATGTTTTAGTGCGTTATTTTGTTTTTTAAAATTTTGTAATTGTCTATTATAAATTGATATTTAGTATTAGAACGTTCGTATATTAAATATTAAAAAAATTAATTTTCTATTATTTTCATTATAAAAGACTTGAACAATTTATACGATTCGTCATTTCCTGTAGCCTTCATATGTGTCATAGCACCCTGTCTGCTTGTAAGAAAGAACACTGCCATTTCTGAGGCTTCAAAATCTTTAGAAAAAACGCCATGCTCTTGTCCTTCTGTGAAAAACTGATGAAATATCGCCTGCCATTTTTTGTAATTGTTGTCGGCAACCTTCTTAATAACCTCACTCTGTCCAGCAATTTCACTAGAAAGACTTCCAACCATACAACCTTCTTTATATTCCGAGTCATCTAATCGCTTTAGTTCTTCATTAAAAATGGTTTCAATCCTTTTTTCATACGGCATATCACTATCAAGTAATCTTGCTGTATAGTAAGTCACACCTTTATCTCCATAGTATTCCAATACTTTAGCAGCAAAGTCTTCCTTGCTCTTGAAATAATAGTAAAATGAACCACTAGGAATTTCGGCGTTTTCCAAAAACTCCCTTAAACCAAGATTATGATACCCTTTTTGGCTCAAGATCTTTATCCCGGTTTCTAAAGCTCTATGTATATTCTCTTTTTTCATTTTAATATTCGAACAGTCGTATATTAATCTATGCTCTTACAAAAAAAGTAAAAAATATTTTATTTTCTACTCACTATGTTGAGAAAAGCAGAAAAATTCGTGAAATAAAATCATTCCGTGCACATTTTGCTTTCAATTTCATCAATTTCTTTAACCCTCAATACTCCACTCTAAAGCTTTATAAGCGTGAATTTTTCCTGTATCAAAGATTGGAATTTCTATGTCTAATTCTGAAATTAGTATAGGTAATTCTGTACATCCCAAGATAACACCTTGTGCGCCTTGGTTTTGTAATGTTTTTATAATGTTAATGATTTCTTGCTTAGAAGTATTTGTAAACTGTCCTTTAACCAATTCGTTATAAATAATATCGTGAACAACTTGTCTACCTTTTGTTTCAGGAATTATGACTTCGAGTTCAAAATTATTAACTAATATGTTGGTATAAAACTCTTTTTCCATAGTGAATCTTGTACCTAAGAGTGCTACTTTTTTTAGGCCCATACTTGTGATGGATTCTCCTGTGGTTGTGGCAATATGAAGAAACGGAATATTTACATTTTCAGAAATATAATGACTTACTAAATGTATCGTGTTTGTACATAATATAATAATATCTGCCCCTGCCCTTTCTAATTGTTGCGCAGCATGCTTTATCAATTCTCCAATAGCACCCCAATCACCTTTAATAGTTAAACGTTCAATGTCTGCAAAATCTACTGAGACCATAATACATTTTGCAGAATGTGAACCTCCTAGTATATCTTTTGCTTTAGTATTTAAAAACTCATAATACAGTTTTGATGATTCCCAACTCATCCCTCCTATCAATCCTATTGTTTTCATATGCATGCTATTTAGTTGTAAATCGTTAGTATATATTATTAATTCCCTGTTCTGCTTCTTTCTTCACTATTACCGGTTTTGTGTGTTTTAGCTTTTAAGGCTTTATTCCCAAATTTATAGCTTACAGATAATTGCAATGATCTACTATCATAGTAATATCTAGCTGTTTGTAATACGCCATTAACGCGACTCTCATTTCTCTCTGCTGAAGACTTAAAGAGATCATTTCCTCTTAGGCTAATATTTAGGTTCTTGTCAAGCAATACATATTGGATAGATAATGATAACGAACTTGCTGATTTTGTTTTATAAACACCGTTTATACCTGGAAAGCTATACCAATAATTAATTCCCATATTGAGTGTTTTATCTGCGTTTAAGTTAATATCATTGTAAGTAGATATCGTTGCGTTTATACCTTCTTGGCTGTCTTGCGCTTCTTCTAAATTGAATTCTGATTTAGAATAATTAATATCAAAACTATTATTACTACTCCACCATATAATTTTATCAAAGGTATAATTTTCAGAAATCCCAAAACGCTTTGTATTTATAAAATTCTCATTAGTAAAACGAATGATGTTTGTGGTAGAATCTGCCAAAGGCACTTGTGAAAACAAATTATCTTCGTAGCTATAATACAATTTAGTTACAAAATTTTTATAGGTATTGGTTAACTCAAAATTATCAATAAAAGCGGGTTGTAAGAATGCATTTCCCTCAATGGTTTGAAATGGATTCGTGAAATAGATATTTGGATTTAACTGAAAAAAGTTTGGTCGTTGAATGCGTTTGCTATAATTAAAGGAGACGTTTGAATTTTCCGTAGCATCATATGAAACATAGAACGTTGGAAACAATTTAGTATACTCATTTTTTGTAGACAAATTTAGATTGCTAGACGCAGCATTTGTTTGAGTAGCTTCTAATCTTAACCCAAGTTGTGTGTTCCATTTTTCGTTAATCATTTTATTTGCTGAAAGATATAGGGCTTGAATATCTTCTTTATATTCAAAATTATTTTCTGATAATGGCATATCAACTATGGGGTTATCGACTAACCCACTATTAAAAAACGAAATAGTATTTATAGATTTTGAATTGGCTATTTTTCCTCCAAAACCCAAATTAATCCAATTTAATGGATACGCAACATCTAATTTAACAGACTTATTAGTAACATCTTGTTTATTCGTGTTTATACCCTTAAAAAATTGTTCTGATAATGGATTTTGTATTGTAGATTTTCCGCTATATTTTTTTATATCTGGATTTGTATAAGTAAAGTAATCAAGATTCAAAGTTATTTTTCTGTCTAAACTATCTAACTTAACTTCATTATTATAGCTTACAGAATGAAATTTGGGGTTCAAATCTGCGGTTCCTTCAGATTGAAGAGACCTTATTATTTCATTTGTATTATAATCAAAAACTGGAGTATAAGGTGTGTCTGTGTAATAAAAAGTAGCATTGTTATGTAGATATTGTGCACCCATTTCCCATTTAGATGAAATTTTATAATTCAAATCTAATCTGCCATTCAATCCTTTAAATTCGCCCTTAAATGGAGATGATGTATACCAGAGTCCATCTGAAAAATAGGCATAATCATCTTGCTCTTGATAATATGCACCATCTCTATAATTTATAGACGTTGCAACACTAAAATTTTCTTTATTAAAATTAAAACTTCCACCAAAAGTGCCAGTGGCGTAACGTCGTTGTATGTAAGATGACTTTAACTGTGCATTCCAAGAATCTTTTTTAGCCTGCTTTAAGGTTATATTTATTAAACCACTATTACCAGATGCTTCATATTTTGCTGGTGGCGTTGTAATCACTTCTATATTTTTAATATCTTCTGATGCAATCGATTTTAAAAAATTTGCCAAATCTTCTTCTGACAATTGCACAATTTTATCATTAATCATGACTTGAAGATTGCTTTTTCCAATCATTTTAATTTGATCGTTTTGTACACGAACTCCAGGTGTAACTCTTAAAATTTCTAAAGCGTCTCCTTGTGATGCTTTAGATGAATTTTCTACATTAAAAACTAATCGATCAATTTTACGTTCTATCAGTTTCTTTTTTGAAGTTATAACGACTTCATCTAATTGCCGGGAATTTTCAATTAAAAGTATTCCTAAATCAATGTCCTTGTCTTTAATTTCAATGTCTTTGACTATTAGTTCTTTTCCAACAAATAAAACTATTAATTTGTAAAGCCCTTTATTTAATGACAATTCGAAATTTCCATCAATATCTGTGATGGTTCCAATGGGATAATCCATTAAAGAACTTGTTATTATTATATCAGCAAATTCAATGGGTTGTTGGGTACTTTTGTCAATAATTTTGCCTTTTAGTACCGTTTGAGCATTTACTGAAATAGAAATAAGTATAGCGAGAAAGACTATACGTTTATGTATAAGTTTGAAATTAGAAAACATGTTAAATTTGATTTTAATTTCAGCAAAACTATGACTGATAATTAGGGATGAACCGTTTTGAAATTGATATAAATAAAATTGTAATTGAAATATTTTCAACTACAACTTATAGTTAAGCTAGCTATCTTTGTATTTATGGAACTCAAGTATTTTAGGTTAATAAAAACTATTGCAGAAGAAGGTAGTATAGCAAATTCTACTGAGCGTTTATTTTTAACACAGTCTGCTTTAAGTCATCAATTGCGTGAGTTAGAAGAGCGATTAGGTTTTAAAGTTTTCCATAGAACCAGAAATAAATGGGATTTAACTCAAGAGGGCTCTGAACTATATAAATTGGCTAATAATCTATTCAGTTCTATTGATAAAGGTTTTAGTGCTATAAAACATATTAAAGAAGGTTCAAAAGGTTCTATTAAATTAAGTGCAGAATGCCAATCTTTTTTTCATTCTATACCATCATTTATACAGAAAATGGGTATACTGTATCCAGAAATTGAAATAGATGTCACTCTTGGTGCGACACACCAAACCATCTCACAAGTATTATCTGATGACATAGATATTGCTATTGTAACATATAAACCCGCATCAGAAGAATTGGAGAGTATTAAGGTTTTTGAAGATGAAATTTTTGCTATTATTCATAAAGAAAATACCCTCAACAGTTTAGAATATCTAGAAGCAAGTCATTTCGCAAATGTACATTTACTAATCAACTCCTTTCCTCTAGAAAGTGTAGCTATATATGAGCAATTTCTTAAGACTCATAGAATAAACCCAATTAAGATTTCTGCAATTCCTTATACTGAAATTACATTATCAATGATACATGCAAATATGGGTGTTATGTGTGCTCCAAAATGGCAATTAGCACCTTTTAAATTATCAAATGAGTTAATGTTTAAGCGGATTGGAAAACATGGTTTAAAACGAAAACATTATCTGGTCGTTAAAAAAGAACAGAGAAATAAAAAATATATACACGATTTTATCTCTAATTTTGAAGAAGATTTTTTGGAACTATAATCCATTACACTACTCTTCTATTGTTGTTTCGTAAAAAGAGTGTTTTAGAATTGTAGCACAACATTTTTCAAGAAAAAAAGAAAGTATAGTTGTTAAAACTTAGCTTTCTTTAAAGCACTATTTAATTGATTTCTGTTAGATTATATATAAGTTCTCACAGAATCCTATTTATGCACATCTATAAATTGAAGAACTTCTGTAGCAAATCTATCGGGTTCACTAAACATTGGAGCGTGACCTGACTTTTCAAATATCAGTAATTCTTTGGATGTTGAACCTATGTTTTCAAAGGCAGCTTGAGCTGAAGCTATAGGTACTACCATGTCGTATTTACCAGATATAAATAGAGAAGGTATCGTTATTTCTTGAAGCCGACTAGTAAAATCTAAGGTTTGAAATAGTCCTTGGTCATCTACAAGTATAGATGCTATTTGACTATTATTCCAACCAGTAGTCAAAAAGTTATACACGAAAAATGTATTATTACTTTCGATACCATTTTCCACAGAATCTATAAAATCATCATCAACTAACTTTTCTTCTGCTTTGAAAGCTTCTCTATTAAGTTTATCAAAATCATTGGCATTATTTATTGGATCTACTTGAGACACCAGCTGTAGAAGATTTTCCCAAAAATCTACGCTATTACCTAAGGCTATTTGTGTATTTGCAGTAGTTGTAAATGTTTCAATGTATAAGTCATATAATCCAGCTGGATTATTTGCTCCATCTACTTCTATCCATCCTTTAAAGTCACTTTGATCTTCTAGTAAAGTAGCGGTTCCTAATGTTCCGCCCCAACTACCCCCTAATAAAAAGAACTGTGAATCATTGCCAAATTTATGTTTCAGCACTTTTACCAGTGCTAATACATCTTCTGCCATGATATCTATAGTTACTTCTTCTTCAGAGTAATGCCCTTGTGAGTTTCCAGACCCACGTTGGTCAAAATATACGACTGCATACTGATTTTCTATGGTATTAAATGCAGTTCCTGTAAACCCTAACCCTGTACCACCTGGGCCACCATGTAGTGTTATTAAGAAAACCTTTTCACTAGCATTTCCCTTTATGTATGCTGGCATATCTGCATTTTTATGGCGAACAAATAGGGTTTCATCTAAACTATTAAGATCATAATCATTAGAGCAAGCAACTACTAAGGATACTATGATTGCTGCGAATGCTATTTTTAAAAATGTATTATTAAACTGTTTCATTATTTTTTATTTTTAAAATTAAAGCGAAAACCATATTGCAAAGAAAACGTAGGAAGTGTACCAGCGTTGTAGTTAAAACGTGGATTATAAGTGATATTAAAATAACTACCTGAGCGCACTTTCCCTTTACGCTGTTTGCCTATTCCAACAGATAAGGAAGGGCTATAGTAACCACGACCTGGTAAAAAAACTTTATCTACGTTATCTCCGTTTACTTCATAAGTTTCTGGTAAGAATGAACGATAATACCCCAACGGATTTAAGTCAATACTAAACTGCTTACCCTTTTTATTGGTGCGTCTCCATGTGATTCCAAAATTTGCAAAACCACCTGTATCTGTTTTAGATGCAAAATTTGTGGCGAAGCCTAGGTTTCCATTAAAAAGAAATTGGTGCGTATTGGTACGGTTGGTACCTCGCCTCTCTTTACTTTTTTCGATGTCTTTCCAAGAATATTCAGCGCCTATACTTATGCCGTTACTCCAAAGAATAGTCCCAGAATATGCTATTCTAAATTCTGTTCTATTCATAAAAGAATTAGTGTCAATATCATGATGTTGGGCTTGTAGATTTATAGTATAAATCAGAAGAAAAACAATACTATATTTTTTCATGTTTTTGAATTATGAAATTATTATTTATTGTACTGTTTCTATTCCAAATGCTTGACTAAAACCTTGTTCAATAAAACCCTCAAAAGGTTCGTCATGATCACCATTACCAGAAAGTATGTTAGCGTTTTTAGATTTCAAGAACTGAACTTCTACAGCGGTAAGACTGCCAACATCAATATCAGTTTTTCCATAAATGTAAGTTAGGTTAGATAAGCTCTCAATAGTATTAAAACTTTGTGTATACCTATTCATTATTATTCCAGCAAACAATCTTGCTTCATTTCTATTATACACATTATTAAATGGTTCTGGGTCTACTATGGGTGTAACGCCATTTTCAAACTCTGCATTTCTACCTTGAGCTAATCCTTGCCAAAAAGCATCGTTCATATCCAATCTACCAGAAATAATTAGGTATTTATCAGCCACATTTATTCCTTTTTTTGCAATTAATTCTTGTGCTATAAATGCACCAAATGAAGATCCTACAACGTAAACCGTTCTACCTTCATCTTTAAAATATTTAATAATTTTATACAGTGTCTCTACACTTTCTGCATTAAAACTAACGGCTTGATCTAATGTCATTTCATCACCTAGGAGTATGTTAGAATTCAGCGTTTGAGCTTGGTGTGCATTTACAGTTAAAATACCTGTAGTATTAAAGGTTTCTATCAAAAAATCTACTATCTCTTCACTGAGTACAGGAGCAGGTCCGCCTTGGACATTTATTAAAACTGTAGGCGCTTTTTCATCTCCTTTGAAATGCATTAGATTTTTAATTTCTTGCGATATTTTATCAGCTATTACAGGTCGATTTCCATCGTCATCATTAGAGCAAGAACATATAAATATTGATAAAAATATAATTTGAAGTAATCTTGTAATGAAATTAAATTGATACTGTTTTGTGATTTTTAATGTTACTTTTTTCATTGATTTATGTTTTTTGATTTATGAGTGTAAAAGTAGTATTGAGAAAAAATAAAATATTGTTTTTTAAGAGTGAAGATGTACTAAAACAAAGGATTCACACGAATTAGGACGTTTTTTGATGCTTTCTATATGCCCCTGGAGACATTCCCAAACTGGTCTTAAAAACATTGTAAAAAGCACTCTTAGATTTAAAACCTGCTTCCATGCCTATGGCTTCAACTGAGTATTTACTAAACGTTGGATTATGCAATAAGTTTTTAGCAGCAGTTATTCGATATTCATTTACAAATTGAATAACACTTTTATTAATTTCTTGATTTATAATTTGAGATAAATACCCTTCGCTTGTTCCTAATCGAGTTGCTAAGTCCAACCTACTTAAAAGCGGGTTTTTGTATAATTCCTCCTCCTCCATTAGCTGATACAATTGAGTAGTAATTTTAGAAGAAATTGCAGGCTTTACTTTCTTATTTGCTTTGTCATTTAATGCCTTTTTCGAAACTAAGTAGTTATGTATCTCCTCTTTTTGATCTATAACTTGTAGTCTGAATATCCCATAATATAAGATCCACCATAGAAATAAAGAAAGCAATACCCATAAAATATAGTAGGTATATAGTGAACCGAATGTAAAGTATTCTATTCTAGTTAAAATCCAACTTGTAATAATGTATATAATAAAAAGATTTAATCGTAGCAGCCAACGTCTTTTATCTTCTGAAACAGATTTAGAGTTCTTGATTAAATGCCTTCCAAAAAAAATTAAAAATGTATTTAGCGCAATAGATGAAAAGTCTTTAATCAAAAATACCTGAAATTCAAAAACAGAACCATGGAGATTTAAGAAATACATTGGGATTTCAACAATAGCACAACAAAAAAAAGGAAGGTACATCCATTTATACCAATAACTATTTAGATACTTATGCTTAATTTGAATTAAAAAATAAGTAAATAAAGTAGTCGCAAATAGAAAGTCTAATTTGAAATTACCTAAAATTTGAATAGTAATATTAGGTGTATTAAGATCAAGCCAATCTATTAATGTAATGCTAGCTATTAGAAATAATGATAGCGAGAGGTAGTTATTAGCACGACTCTTATAGAAAGCGGTTGTAATTAGTGAGATGCTTACAAAATATCCAGTAATAACACTTGCAATCATTGCAAAGTCTAGTATAGTTTTCTCCAATTTTTATGATTTCTTGTAGCCAAACACAACCTTTTTTGATTTGTAAACAGTTATAGTTTTTTGTTTAGCTGGTTTATTTTAGAGACAAATAGACAGACAAAGGGTTGCATCATGTCTTATAATTTTAGGAAGATAAATTAAGATTAGCTAATTCAATATGGGCTAGGTTGCTATAAACCTTGGAGTGTATGTAAACAAATCGTTCACATGAAATTATATACGTTGTGCGGGTCTCGTTTGTGCAATTTTTTTGGTTAATTTGTTTTCTAATCACGACATATGAACTTTAAAACTCATAACCACTGCTTTTTTATTGTCATTTTCCTTTTTAGTCTCAGCCTTTGTCAAGCCCAACTTAAAGTCAGTAAGACACCTCAATGGGTTGTACAACAATCTTATGACAAAAAACCAGATATTGACTTAAATGAAATTTCATATGGCTTACTTACATTACTTAGCGATGAACAAATCCATATTCCTAAACAAGAACGATACACACGTATCGTACGTAAAATAACGGATAATGTTGGTGTACAAGATGGCTCCTCCATATCAATTAATTATGATCCTACCTATCAGCAGTTATTATTACATGACATTACAGTATTTCGGAATGGAAAAACCATTAATAAGTTAAATATTAATGATTTTCAGAGTATTCGACAAGAATCTAACGCAGAGAGCTATATCTATGATGGTAGCCTTAATGCCATCGCTAATTTAGCTGATATACGTAATGGTGATATTCTAGATGTAAGTTATACTATTAAGGGTTTCAATCCTATCCACGGTGATCATTTTTCAGCTGGCACGTCACTTAATGATTTTCAGCCTGTAGGTAAAATTAACTATTATCTCATCTCTGGTAAACAGTTACAATATAAAGTTTTAAACGCTGATGCAAAACCAAAAATAGGCAGTTATAAAGGGTATAAGACATATCATTGGACAGCAACTTTAACTAAAGCTCCAACCTTTGAAGAGAATACACCAAGTTGGTATTTACCTTATCAGAGCGTATTTGTTACCGATTTTAAAACCTGGGAATCCGTTGTAGATTGGGCTTTAAATATCTATCAAGATAATATACAACCGTCACAATCACTTCAAGAGAAAATTGAGCAAATTAAAAACAGTTCTGAATATGAAGGTGAGCGCATTACGGCTACACTTAAATTTATACAAGATGAAATTAGATACCTTGGTTTAGAGTCTGGTATTGGTGCCTACAAACCTTTCTCACCTAATAAGGTACTAAACCAACGTTTTGGCGACTGTAAAGATAAAAGTTGGCTTATGGTGACCATGCTCCGGAATATGGGGGTTAAGGCCTACCCTGTGCTTGTTAATACCGTTTTTGGAGAATCACTTCATCAATTTTTACCATCGCCTAAAGTATTTGACCATGTTGTTGTAAAAGTGGTGGATAGTACCAATACCAATTTGTTTTACGATCCTACAAATAGTAATCAATTTGGAGATTACAAATCGGTATCATTTCCTAATTATGGTAAAGCTTTAGTAATTAAAAAAGGGGTTACAGTTTTAGAACAGATTAAAATAGAAAGTGAAGATTTGGTAGAAGTGTTTGACACGTTTGATTTACCAACAGTAGGCGGACCGGCCTCACTTAATACCATGACGGTTTATAGAGAAGCCGAAGCCGATATGATAAGAAGACGCTATAAATCTAGTAGTTTGTCTTCTTTACGCAAAGATTTTAAAAACTATTACGATAATCTTTATGATGGTGTTGAAGTGCTCAAAGATCCCGTATTTGATGATGATAGTTTGTACAATAAAATGCTTGTAGAAGAGTCCTATAAAATTAATAATATTTGGACACCCATGGTTGCAGACGATAAAAATATTGCCGTAGAATTCACACCATACAGTATTTTAGATGTATTAGTATCTCCTGATGAAAAGGAACGAAACACACCATTTGCCTTATATTATCCCACACATAAAAAACACCAAATAACAGTAAAACTACCAACAAAATGGCGTGTGTCTACTGATAATGTGAGTGTAAACTCTAAAAGCTTTGATTTTTCAATCACGTCTAAAATGAATCCTGCACAAGATATTCTATATGTCAATTATGAATATCAAAACAAGAGCAGCTATGTTGCACCAGAAGATTTTGAGGAGTATTACACCAAAATAAAGGAAGCAGAACAAATATTGGCCTATTACATCTATATACCTAAAAGTGAAGCAGAAGCTGGCCGTTTTGATGAACCCCTATTTAGTGATAACATAGCCTCTAGCTTAACAACAGCTTTGTATTGGATTATTGGTATTATGGCTGCAGTAGTTATTGGTTTAGTTGTTTTTGTGGTTAGAAGCAATAAAAAAAATGTGTAGTAATTACATTCCGTAGATGGGTTCCCTCCTCTTTTGTTTTTAATTTGATAAGTTATTATCTTATCTAAAATAAAAATAACTTCTTCATAATTTTGTTTCTCATTTTGTAGTAAGTATTTGAAACATCTTTAGTTCCTGAGCGCAATCCTGTATTACAAAAAACAGCAATTGTCATCTCTTGTTTCGGAAAATAATATAAATCTGTAGTGATCCCTATGCCCCGCCCAGAATGGCCTACTAAAAATTTGTAAGGGAAACCTTTGTCTGCCATTAGTCCTAATCCGTAATTGGGGTTTTTATCATCGTTCCATGTCATCATTGTTTTTAAGGTATCTTTATTTAAAATTTCACCATGCATTAGTTTTTGAAGGAAATCTGCAGCTTCTTCAATTGGCGCATAAACACCATCATCACCACTATACCAGTTTGTGGTTTCTATAGTTTCAGCAGAAAGATTTTCAATCGTATTATCTTTATTAATATCACCATAATGGTTGACTAAATTGGTAGGTGGGGTTTGTTTGTAATAGGAATTGGTAAATCCATTCTCATTAAGAACATGTTGTCTCAAATACGCTGCATGCCCTTCAGGAAGCACTTTATCTATTACCATGGTAAGCAATAGATAATTAGTACTGCTGTATTGATAAGTGCCTACAGGTTTTGTATGTGGATAAACCCCATAGGCATATCGCCTCAATGCATTTATATGAGAAAGCGTGTCTAATTTTAAGTTTCCGGATAAATATAGTTTGTTTAATTCGGGATGTCTATTATAATTATGAAATCCAGATGTATGCCCCAAAAGATGTTTAACAGTTACTTGTTTTGCATTTGGGATACCTTCAATAATTTCAGATGACAAGTATTTGCTAATCGGATCATTCAATCCTATTTTACCTTCTTCTATAAGCTTTAAAGCTGCAACGGCATTATAGGTTTTACCAATACTCGCTAATGAAAAAATTGCATCTTCTTTAAGATGAATGTTGTTTTCAATATCTGAGTATCCTGATGTTCCAATCCACTTTCCGTATTTGGGACTTTTAACATAAATTACAACTCCAGTTAATGCGCCTTCAGTAGCCTCATCTATATACTTCTGAATTTTTTTAAACTTTTGATGTGGCTTTTGAGAAATTACAGTATTGATACATACCCCAGAAAGTACAATTAAGCAGATAATAACACGTCTTGATTTTAATAATTTCATTGTTCTATTTTTTGATTCTTAAACAAAGAAATACAAGCTAAAGTCTGTGAAGCCATACAAATACTATAAAAACACTTGAATTGCTATCAAAAAGCAGTTTAATTGCTATGGTACCATTTTCTAAATTGGGCAGCTTTAGGTCGGCTTACAGTTATAATATAATCTTCAAAAGATTTGCCTTTGAGTTTTACATCAATTTTTCCGTAAGTAGATGATGCAATTGATTGAATCATATCTTTTCTCACTATGGTATTGCGTGTGGTTTGAAAAAATAAAAAATCAGGAAGCATGTTGTTTAAATTGTATAATGTGTCTTGGTATACACCCTTATTCCCCTCTTCAAAATATACCCAAACAATTTCATGCTCTATTCTTGCGTATTGCACATCATTAGCATGCACTTTATAAAGGTCGTTTCCTTTTAATAATTCTATCTGTTGCTCAGCTTTACTAACCTCAGACTTTAGGGTGTTAAATTGCTGTGTAGATGCTTTCAGATGGTGTTCTGTTTTTCTCCAATTGTAATAAAAGTGAGTAGACCATTTAAGGAATGTTAACAAGAGTGCTAGAATAAAAACACATAAATTTATAATTAAAAGCTCTCTAAACGTATGGAAACCGTCACCAACTATCCATAGATAAAGGTTTCCAACCACATTAAGTATCAAGATTAAAGCGATGGTTAAATAGATTAAATGAGAGCTAAAGCGTTTACCAAAGTTATGTGTCCAGCTATATTTTTTCTCAAGAGTACTATTGATTTTCCGATTTACTTCTGTTACTATAGCGGCAAATACAAAGGCGATTAAAAACTCACTTAAAACAAAATCTGGGTTTTCGGGATCAAAAATATAGTTGATGATGGTATTGGCTATTGCCCCCAATACTAGAGGTTCTAATACTCTCCCATAGTTAATTTTCTTAAAATTCAAGACTTCTTTTTTGGTAAAGTTAAAATTTAAATGCTAAAAATTCTATTCAATATATGTTATGCTTCTATATAAACTTTTAAAAAGAGGCATTTTTCTGTAACCTTTTTGTTTTGACATCAATCCTATGAGTATACAATAATTTAAAAACATTGAGTTATGGGGAATTTATTAGGACCTGGAGCTGTATTAGCAGCGCTATTTTTGGTAACAGGATATACAGTTTACACATTTATTAAAGCCTCTCATTTGGAACGTATGTCAAAAATTGAGAAAGGTATTGATACAAGTGCATCTCCTGATAAATTGAAATTTATAGGCTTAAAAATCGGCATGTTAATGGTAGGTATTGCTTGTGGTATACTACTCGCCTATATGTTGGAACAAACAACAACTATTAAAGGTGATGTGTTTTACCCTTCCTTTATATTATTATTTGGAGGCATTAGTCTTATCATTTCTTTTTTCTGGACAGAGAGATTAAATAAAAAGCAGTAGCCCTTTATATGGATGCTCATTATTTAAATGAGGTGCTAAAAGGGAATACAAATGCTTTTAGTTATTTCATAAAAACATATCAAAATAAGGCTTATGGTATCGCCATGTCTATAGTTAAACAAGAGGATGATGCTAAGGATGTTGTGCAGCAAAGTTTTATTGAGGCCTACGTGTCGATTTCCAAATTTAGAAACGATGCTAAATTTTCTACATGGCTCTACAGAATTATAGTTAATACCGGATTGCAATTTTTAGCACAAAAGAAACGGAGTGTTCTT
Organism: uncultured Flavobacteriaceae bacterium; assembly: GCA_947502975.1. Classification (GTDB taxonomy): domain Bacteria; phylum Bacteroidota; class Bacteroidia; order Flavobacteriales; family Flavobacteriaceae; genus Jejuia. Next base: position 268,432 of record CANNBV010000003.1, on the reverse strand, counting down.
AATCATCAAGCTTTAGAAGTATCAACAACAGAAAGAACAGCATGCAATACTGTATTACAAGAAATGCAGCAAGATGATTTAAAGCAATTGGTACAACTGGTGTTTGGACAAATACCATCAAAGCAAGCATTATTACTTCAACTCTTTTATATAGATGAGTTGCATATTTTTGAAATAGAAGATATTACTGGGCTAAGTAAACCGAATATAAAAGTTCTATTACATAGAGGGAGAACAAGTTTTTATAGCATCATACAACAACAGCATATTAAAAAACCGTACTAGAATGAATGATACAGATCAATTAAAAGAACTATTAAGTAATATCAATCTGATACATGATCCGATTGATTTAGAAGACGTCATTATGGAATCAATAGTAAAGGAAATCCAAGTAAAAGGCAAGATTGCTCATTATCGAAAACAAGGTATGCATAGCCTAATCTTCTCATTAGTATTAGTACTATTACTTGTACTAATCTATAGTTTTCAGACTGTAGACAATATTGCTGTTATGTATACGTCTATTGTGGCTTGCCTCATTCTTTTGTTTGTACAAGTAGAGTTAAGCGGTGTAAAATTCATTCATCAAATTAAAAACAATTCATTATGAAATACTTAAAAAAAGTAACTGTCCTTAGCCTTATTATTTTGGCAATGACAACATTAAATGCACAAATGACTGCGCGTCAAATCGATAGTTTAGTACTCAAAGCCATGCATACTATTGATCATACCGTTGGGTTTTCAATAGGTATTGTAAAAAATGGCAAAATAGTTCATGCCAAAGGATATGGTGTAACCTCTATAACGACAAACCAAAACGTAAACGCAGATACTCCTTTTGGAATAGCATCAAACTCTAAAGCGTTTACTTCTGCGGCATTAGCAATATTGGTCGATCAAGGAAAACTTAAATGGGAAGATAAGGTTATCGATTATATCCCTGAGTTTAGGATGTATAATGATTATGTGACTGATAATTTTAATATTCTAGATTTGCTAACACATCGTAGTGGTTTAGGCTTAGGTGTTGGTGATTTAATGATTTTTCCAGATGATTCTAATTTTACTATTGCTGATGTTTTAAATAGTTTTCAATTTTTTAAGCCTACATCAGCGTTTAGAACCAAGTTTGATTATGATAACTTACTTTATTTAGTAGCAGGAGAGCTTACTGCGAGGGTAAGCGGCCAATCTTGGGAATCATTTATAGATGAAAATATGATTAAACCATTAGGCTTACAAAATACGTATCCAAGCTTTTCAAACGTATTAAATGATGAAAATGTTGCAGTGCCTCATGCTTATGTTAATAATGCCATAGTTGCACTAAAACAAAGTAAAAGTAATCCTAAAATGAATGGTGCTGCTGGTGGTATTTGGTCTAGCGCATCCGATATGTGTCAATGGATGTTAATGCATTTAAATAAAGGACGATATGGTACAAATTTGAGCAAGCACCTGTTTTCCGAACAACAACAACAGCAAATGTGGCATATGCATACACCAATGCATCAAACATCCGATCCTAATTCTCCATTTAAATCGCATTTCTATGGCTATGGTTTGGGATGGTTTGTATCAGACTTTAATGGGTATTTAAAAATTGAACATACAGGCTTAATTGCTGGGATGGCGTCTCAAGTTATTTTGATACCAGAATTAGAATTGGGGATAGTTTTATTAAATAATTCGGAAAAATCAGGAATGCTCAACGGTTTAATCAGTTATGCTTTATTAGATGAATATTTACAACTAAGTACAGGTATTAATTGGATAGAAATGGCTTCTGGTATGCAACAACAACGTGGGCATATGGTCGATAAAGATACAGAAACTGTATGGCAAGAAGTTGATCTAAATAAAGAAAGAGTATATGATAAGGAAAGCTATATTGGCATTTATGAAGATGATTGGTTTGGTAAAGTTGAGGTTTTTGATAATCATGGAGATTTATGGTTTAAATCCTATAAATCTCCTAGATTAAATGGTAAAATGCATATGCATAAAGACCATAGTTTTGCCATAAAGTGGGAGTATCAAGATATGAATGCTGATGCCTTAGCTGTATTCACTTTAGATGAAAATGGAAAAGGGAAACACATTAAAATGAGGGGTATTTCTCGTTTTATTGATTTTAGTTTTGATTTTCAAGACTTACATCTTAAACGAGTTGTATGTAATGAATAAATGACATTTTATTTCTAGGGAAAACTAAAAGAGAGTTCTTATTTCATTAATTATAAATGATAAGACTCTCTTTAAGTTGAACTTAACTTACATGATTTTAATGTGCTTATTGTGAGACTTTTAATCCTTTGTTGTCTTCAAATTTTCCAGTAATTAACCAGCCACCAAAATCTTCTGATACTGCCATTAATAATGTGTTTTTTCCCTTTTTTAAATCTAAATAAATAGCATCAAATAATCCAATAGTACCTAAATAACGATAGTCTCTACTTCTAAATCTGTTGTTACCTTTGTAGATGGGTTTTCCATTTAATAGTGCTACTACTCTATCGCTATATCCAAAATGAAATAGTTTTTGTTGGTCTTTGTTAGATTCAATTTCAATTTTAGCAAACACTGTATTGACGGTTCTATCTTTAATTTGTATTTGCCTTGAAATATTAGCAGCTGTACCCTCTTCAACTTCAATAGTACCCACCCACGTTGCATTGTTTATCTGTTGGTTTATACTACTTTGGGCTGTTAGTACTTTTTCTTTAAACGCACTTGAAATGTTCCACTGTTCTACCAATCCTTCAATAGGCTTTCTAGGTACAGGTTTAAAATCTACTAATTTATATGCAGTTGGATCTACTTTTATATCAGCTATATGGAAAGCTTCTCTGCCACCACCACGAATTACGATATCTCCTGGCTTTGTATCTGAAAACAAATACCAGGACAAATTTGGCGTCGTTGCATGGTCTAAAAACACTTGAGCCTTATTTTCATGTATTACAAGTTTAACATGTGTCCAATCATTATAACTATAATTATATGGAAATGAATACGTTTCTCCGAAGCACAATTGCCATGGTGATATGCCATTCACTATGGGCGCAGCTTGGTTTGCATCTGGATTGCCAGATTGATGAGGACGTAAATACCATTGCTCTCCATCTCTATTGTTTCGTAATCTAAAATAAAGACCTGGAAACCCTCTTGCCTCTTTTAAATGGATATCAAATTCTATAGTACCGTTTAAAAATGACATGTCTTTTAAGGCCATACCACCTTGTAAATAGATGGCTTGTTTGCCTTTATAGGGTTCTACCACATAATTTCTTGCATTGATTTTCCAATGTAGTGTATCTAAAGGAATAATGTTTTGCGCTATTACTGGTATTGTAAAATGAATACATAGCGCTATAATAAAGGTTTTACAGAAAGATGTCATAAATGTTTCGTTTTGATGGATTGTACCTCAAATCTCTAAAATATAGCTCGAATTCACTAAAACAAGTTGGTTCAAATACATTCAATGTTGTACAAGTACATTTTTTTAAGGATTTTTGTAGTGTATGAAATTATATCCTGAATACAACGAAGTTCAAGACTGTCTTAAAACGATAGAAGATAAATTGCAGTGGGGCGACTCTGCAAATTGGCACAATGATGTTTTTATAGAACTAAGCGAAAAGATTCGGGAAGACACTTCAGTTTTGCTGAGTCCTACAACGCTTAAACGTGTTTGGGGAAGAGTTAATTACACCAGTGCTCCAAGTATTAGCACTCTTAATACGCTTGCACAATTTGCAGGATTTAACAATTGGAGGCATTTTAAAACCACTAAAAAAGTACCCTCAGGGAAAAGTTGGTTTGAAAAAACAGTATTAGCGAATAGTTCGGTTATTATTATTACTGCTATTGTCTTAGCCTTGGGTTTTGTGTCGTTGTATTCTGCACTAGGGAATTTAAAAGACGAAGCATCTTTTAATTTCTCTGAAGTTAAATTTAGTAGTCAACCTATTACAAAAGGGTTACCTAACTCAGTGATTTTTAATTTCGATTTGCAAGATATTGTATCCGATAGTATTTATATCCAACAATACTGGGATGTTACTAAACGTATAAAGATTGATGCAAATCAAAAACAAGCTACAGGTATCTACTACTATCCAGGGTATTTTAGATCAAAGTTACTCGTTAACGGCATGCTTGTTAGAGAACACGATCTTTTTATTTTATCGAATACTTGGATGGGTACTATTGATTACAACCCGATACCTAAATATCTTTATAAAGATGAGATATTTGATGGTAAACTTAGATTTTCTCAAAATATACTTAATGAAATTTCTAGTCATGAAACACAATTACAAACATCCTTTCACTATATAGATAATTTTGGAAATACTTCAGGTGATAATTTGAGTATACGTCAGTCGGTACAAAGCCTTTTAAATGATAAGTGGGCAGTTTGTCAAGGTTTAAAAGTTGTAATTCTAGGCACTGAAGGCGCCATTATTATTCCTTTTTCTCAGCTAGGTTGTATTTCTGATTTAGGACTTATGATGAATGATGTGTATCTGAGTGGTAAAAAACATGATTTGTCTATGTTTGGACTAGATTTAGATACAAACAAAGAGATAGAAATAACCATTAAAAATAAAGAGATAACTGTTTATGCTAATAGCACACAAATATATCAAGGGAGTTACAATAATTCCATAGGCAGGTTTGTGGGACTACGCTATCGCTTTTTGGGAGCTGGACAAATTAATAGTTGTAAGGTCGTAGATTTGAATACCAATAGTACTATTCTAGAGTTATAAACTCTTTATAATGGCCATAACGTTCAAATATTTGTGAAACATAATTAGCAGGTTCAGATCCGCGTACATAACCGTATTTTATGAATGGCTTTTTATAGTTTCTTGGTAAGCGCAATGCAAGAATGGCGGTTTCTACATGGTTAGTCCAAATATTGGAATTTAAACCATTTTTTTCAGCGAGACGTTGTGCATCTAATACATGGCCATAGCCACAATTGTAAGATGCCATAGTGAATTTAATTCTATCAGTCTCATCTGGAATGTTTTTAAATCTGTTATAAATCTTTTTAAGATATTTGGTACCACCTCTCATACTTTCCTTTGGATCAGATACATCTTCAATGTTTAATTCTCGAGCTGTGGCTGGCATCACTTGCATTAAGCCTTGAGCACCTGCCCATGATTGTGCACTAGGATCAAACTTAGATTCTTGATATACCTGCGATGCTAGTAATCTCCAATCCCAGTTAAGTTCTTCGGCATAGGTTTTAATTAAGCCATCATATTTGCTAATTTGATTGTTTTTTAAGCTGTACGAATCACTGTTTACACGACGTTTAAAGGAACGCTTATTTTTAAAATACTTATTATAAATTACACCAAATTCTTTGGTTTTACGCTGTTTCTGAATCCATTCATCCACAGCGCTTTTAAAATTCTTCGATTTTTTCCGTGTTACCCAAGCTATCCGTTGCGAAAACGAAATGGGGACTTTAATATCTAAAATTGGTCTATAGGAAGCATTTATTTTCGCAAGATTTTCATCTGCTATGGTATACTTTATTTCCCTATTGGCGACCATATCTATAATTTCACCTGTACTAAGTTTACTATCCAAGGTGTCTATTACTATATCTCCACCTATTTCGTTAGACAGGCTCAGTATACGTTCATAATATGCAGAGTTCTTTCGAATGGAAACTGTATCTCCTATCAATTCTATAGGGTCGTGAATCAATGCTTTTTTTAAATTTTTCCATGATAATTTGCGATAATTATCTGGCTTCTTTTGTACCAATACTTGTTTTGTGAGATAAAGATACTCTGTAAAATCTACTTCCCATTTACGCTGATTGGTAATGGTCATACCATGTGCAATCAAGTCCACATCACCTCTATTGAGTACCTCAAATTCAGCATCTAAATCATTAGATACTACTATCTCTAATTTAAGCCCTAAATCGTCAGCAAGGCGTTCTAGTAATTCATACTCAAAGCCCATAGTTTGTCCGCGATACAAAAAATAACTGGTACTGCTGTACACCACCAAAGCTCTTAGTACCCCTTCTTCTTTTATAGCATCTAAATCTCTATCGACTGAATTGGCAACAATAGGATTGTAATTAGCGTCGGTATCTTCGGTAACAGATTTATTTTGATTGCGACAGGCCATAGCATGCCATATCAAAAGAATTAACAAAAATTGAGTGAAGCGTTTCATTGGTTACTTTCAAATATAATGATATTTGAATAAAGCGTTGATATATAGAAGTTAAGTGCCGGATCTATCTTCTATAAGCGTAACATAAATAGAATAGCTAGCGTTTATTCCAGTTTAAGAAAGTAGTAAGAAACTGTTCCTTCTTGCGAGATGAAACAGGGATTTTTTTACCGTTTTTTAAATGAATAGCTCCAGATTTTTCATATTTATCTATATACTTTAAATTGACGATATAGGATTGATGAGTACGTACAAAATTTGAAGTAGACAATTGGTTTTCAAAGTCTTTTAATGTTTTTGAAACCAAATACTTTTTATTATTACTGCAATAAAACGTGGTATAGCCTTTATCAGATTCACAATATAACAATTCATTCAAATCTATTACTTGAAAGCTATCATGAAGCGATAATATAAGTTTAGAATCTTCATTTACCCAATTTGCCTGTACAGCTTTAATTTGTTGTTTTTGCTGTGCTATAGATAAATGTTCTACTTTTTCTAAGGCAGCTTCAAGCTCTTCTACATCAACAGGTTTTAAAATATAATCTACTGCCCCTGATTTTAAGGCTTGTAATGCATATTCTTCATAGGCTGTAATAAAAATAACTTTGTAAGTAAGGTGTTCAGTTTGTTCAAGAAACTCAAAAGCATTGCCATCAGTAAGGCTAATATCTAAAAAAATTAAATCTGGCTTACAAGCGTTCGCTACAACTGTAGCTTCTTTTACTGAGCCACACTCTCCTATTACTTCCACATCAGTATCTATAATTTCTAATAAATTAAGTAACCCTTTCCTAATGTAGGCTTTATCTTCTACTATTATGGTTTTCATGATACTAATATATGTGGAATTACCAGAGTAACTATAGTGCCTTGCAATTTATAATGCTTTCTATCTTCAATTGTAACATAACCTTTCATATTAAAATCTTTTGAAAGTATTTTTAAACGTTCTGCAGTAATTGCAGTAGATAAGGATTTTTTATGCTTGGTTTTAGTATTCATTTGAGATTCATACCCTATGCCATCATCCTCAATAGTGCAAATAAGTCTTTTATTTGTATATGTTAAATGTATATCTATTGTTCTATTGTCATCACGCCCAACAAAACCATGTTCTACTGCATTTTCTACAAATGGTTGAATTAACATAGGAGGAATTTCAAACATAGATACATCTATGTTTTCTTCTACTACAAGTGAAAACTGATACGCATTGCTTTCTAAATTTTGAAGCTCTAAATAATTTCGAATAGCTATTAACTCTTCTGATAATAAAACTGTCTTATCTCTTGAGTTTTCTAAAGTAATACGTAATAACTTTGAAAATTTCGATAAGTAGCTTATTGACTTTTTTGATTCTTTATTCAATATCATACCCTGTAAAACAGATAAAGAATTAAAAATAAAATGTGGTGTCATTTGGCTACGCAACAATTTTTGCTCAGTAGCAATAGTTTGATTTTGGGCTTTTACAGTCCTAAACTTTTGAAAGAAAATTACAGACCCTAAAAGCATTGAAATGAACAGAAACCCAATAATTGCCCATAAATAGTTCTGCTTGGATTTTTCTAAATCTCTGCTGGTTGCAGTTACCTGCTCAGTTAATTTAAGCTCCCTAATACTTGCAGAGTCTATTTGCCGCTTGTATTTATACTCATATTCTAGTTGGGTAATTTTTTCAATATTTTCTTTATTGAAGAGGCTATCATTTAGTATTTTGAACTCTTTATGGCTTGAGAATGCTTTTTTATAATTTCCAATATGATTATATACTTCAGAAAGTAACTGGCTACCGTCTCTTTGAAGATTTACAAGTTTAAGATTATCGGCAATTTCTTTACTTTTAAGCACCTGGTTTAAAGCATTATTATACTGTTTCTGGATAGCCAGTATTTTTGCTAATCCTAAATAAGAATAGCAAACAACACGTTGGTTAGCAACACTTAATCCTAACTTTTTTGCTTGTTCAAAATATGTATACGCAGTATCATAATCCTTTAAGCCTATACATACCTCAGCAATATTAATTAGTGTGGTGGCTTCACCTGTCTTGTCACTCCTTTCAATATAGATTTTTCTTGCATCGTTAAGATATTTAAGCGCGTTTTTGTATTTTTTTTGAGATGAGTAAGCTAAACCTATATTATTGTAGTTACTGGCAGTAGCGTTTTTATAGTTCTTTTTTAAAAAATTTGTAGATTCCTTTAAAGTTTCTATAGTTTTATCATAATCTTTTAAATTCGTATAAATTGTTGCCATATTTGCAAGAGCGTTTCCTATTGCTGCACTATCCTGATATTTTTGCGCTATAAGTAAAGATTTATTATAGTAGCCTAATGACATTGTATAATTTCCTTGATATGAGTAAATAATACCCAAATCACTGTAGCAACCAGAAAGGACTGTTTTATTTTTTATACCCTCGCTATTAAGTAAAGCTTCTTTGTAAATTGCTTCTGCTTCATTATATTTTCCCAATAGAATATAAGACCATCCTATGTTGGATAAAATGTCAAATATCTCTTCGTTGTCATCAATTTGTTTACTAATAGTTAAAGCCATTTTATAATAAGAAATAGCTTGTTGTTGTTTTCCTCTATAATAATGCAGATGTCCCATTTCTTTATAACATTCTGAAATTCCTTTATCAAAACCTATATCTTTATTTAATTGAAGCGATTCTTCATACAATGGAAAACCTTTTTCGTATTTAGTTTTTGAAGCTATAATTATCCCATTAATAAGTATGTTTTTAGCTTTTCCCTTTGGATAATTCAATACTTCCAAAATTTTAGCAGATTTTTCTAAATACACTTCGGCTAAAATTGTATCTATTTTTTTTAAGGAAAATGCTAACTCATTCAAAAGATTTACACGTATTGTATCTGCTTCTTTATGATTTTGTAATTCTATTTTTAGACTGTCTATTTTTTTGTTTTGCCCTAAAACAAATGTCGAAAAAGATAAAAAGAGCATTGTAAAAAGAAAAGATGTTTTGATGATTTTCATATAAAAAACAGAAGTATTTTTAGCTAATTAACAATAAAAATTTGAACAGGTTAACATAGAAATAAAAGTTGTACTAAAAAATAACCGCAAGTGCTTTAATTAAAACGCTTACGGTCATTTTTAAAATTAAATTGAAAGCAGTATCTCTAGCAATTAAATATCTAAGAGTTTTCTACTTCGCAAACTTTTTCACAAGTTTACCTGTATCAAATGTTAGTTCTAAAACATATACACCGCTAGATAGATTATCTATAGCTATGATACTTTCTGTACCATTATTGACTTTTGCCCCAGAAATGCTGTATACACTATAACTTTTAAGTTTTGCACTTCTTGATGATATTATTTTTAATTCATCGCTATTGGCAATTATTTTTATGTCATGCTCTAATTCAAAATCTGATGTGCTTAAAGAGGCATCTTCTGTAACTGGGTTAAATCCTGTCCAAAGTGCGCCATTATCTGTAACATAAGCACCTGTTGTTCCTGTAGGGATATGCAAGTTAATTGTGCTACGATTTGATGCAAAAGTATCCATAAAATCACCAGTGGTTGTTATAGTTGGAGGTGTACTGGCAAGTGATGTAACATCGGTAAAAGGATTATTATTAAAAGCTCTATCCTCAATATTAGTTACACTTGCAGGAATGGTTACGGTTGTTAATTGATTTGTACGGAAAGCAGCACTTCCAATAGATGTAACACTATTTGGAATTGAAACATTCGCTATATTATTTTGCAAGAACGCACTAGCTGGTATATCGGTGATGCCATTTGGAATAATTACATTAGTTAAATCATTATTCATAAAAGCACCTTGCCCCATATTAGCTAATGTACTAGGAAAATTAATACTTGTAATACTATTATTTTCGAAAGCAAAATCTCCAATACTCGTTAAGCTATTAGAAAGCACAATAGTTGCAATATTATTATTTTGAAAAGCGGAATTTCCTATACTTGTAATATTATCTGGAATTGTAACACTGGATATATTATTAATCCAAAAAGTGCTATTTTCTATAGTAGTCATACTTGTAGGGATGTTTATACTTGTTAAACCACAATTATTAAAAGCACTTACACCAATACTGGTAATTCCATTGTGCAATGTTGCACTCACTAGGTTTGGGTTATTTAAAAAAGCACTTGGGCTAATAACGGTAACACTATTAGGAATAGTAACACTGGTTAAGTTTTTTTGAAAAAAGGAGCCGACTTCTGTAACATCGTAAGTTACGCAGGCTCTAGTAACCGATGCGGGTATGTTGACCACAGTTCCTCCAGCCACATTATAGCCCGAAGTTCTTACTGTATTATTTGTAGTAGATGTAACTGTGTAAGTAATATTATCTACTATGAAAAAACCTGTAAGCCCTTCTGCAACGCTATTAAAGCCTGTCCATTCTGTTGCTGCGTAAGCACTTGCCGTACCATTAGGAATAGTTAAATTAATATTAGGACGGCTACTCCCAAAAGAATCAAGGTTAGTATTTCCTCCAGCGGCTATACCGACTGTTGGAGGTGTTGTGTTTTCAGAAATTACACATGTTAAAGGGTTGCCAAAAAAAGCACCCGCAGCAATAGAATTTAAATTGTTGGGAAGCGTAACATTTGCTATCTGGTTATTCCTAAATGCATTAGTACCTATTGAAGTCACACTATTTGGAATAGTAATACTAGTTAATGCGCAGCTTAAAAAAGAAAATTGTGCAATATCTGTTAAGTTGCTGCTTAATGTAACACTTGTTAATAGTGAATTTTCAGCAAAACTTAGGTTGCCCAATTGGGTAACACTATCAGGAATGGTAACACTGGTTAATAAGTTACTTTGAAATGCCCTATAACCAATAAACGTAACCGAATTAGGAATGGTTACGTTAGTTATTTGGGCACCTGTTGTGGTATTACCAAGAAAGGCCTGATCACCAATAACAGTAACAGTATAAGTTATAGAGTTATTGCTTACCGTTGCTGGAATAGTAACTGACGAACTGCCATTTGTGAAGTCATAACCTGTTATTTGTACCGTATAAGGAGGTATAGCACTGATAACTTGATACGTAATAAAGTTATCAGTAAAAGTTTGAGAATAGGTTATTCCAATTGTAAATAGGACAAATAAAATAAGTAGTTGTTTTTTCATTTTAATATATTTTGGGTTAATAAAAAGCCAAAGTAGTTTCACATAATCGATTATGACATAGAGAATCTTTTTTTGCAAGGTTTTAAGTTATATGTGCAGTATTAGATTAAATATTCGTTATAACTATAGTCTCGGTAAGTAAAATGGTAATAATACTAGTAAATACAATCATTAATCTCATACCTTTACAGTATTATGCATACAGAAAATCCATACCAATCCGATTATGATTTTGAGCGATTAGCTAGTCATAATTCTGAATTAAAGACACATATCATTTTAAACCCTTCTGGGATAAAAACTATTGATTTTGGAGATTCAAATACTGTTTATGCATTAAACAAGGCTTTGCTTTTAGCAGATTTTAAGTTAGAATCGTATGACTTACCTAAAGGCTACCTCATCCCTCCTATTCCTGGTCGATTAGATTATTTATTATACATACAAGACATTCTTTTAAAAAAAATCAATATTCAAAAGAGCACAGAAGTAAGAGGCTTAGATATTGGTTGTGGTGCTAATAGTATTTATTGCATTTTAGGTGCTCAATATTTTGGTTGGTCCATGGTAGGGACAGAAAGCGATTCGAACTCAGTAAAAATAGCCAAAAGTAATATTCAATCTACAAGTAGTTTACAAAGTAAGGTTGAAATAAGACACCAAGAAAACAAGAGCTTTCTTTTAAGGAATTGCATAAAAACCAATGAACAATTTGATTTCACAGTTTGCAATCCGCCATTTCATAAGTCAGAAGCTGAAGCTATAAAAGGATCACTACAAAAACATCATAATTTGGGTAATGTCAGTAACACAAAAACCAATTTACTTAATTTTCAGGGACAGGCTCACGAGCTTTGGTGCAATGGTGGTGAAGCGCTTTTTATTAAAAGATTAGTTAAAGAAAGTGTATTATTCAAAGATCAAGTGAAAGTATTTACAAGTTTAGTTTCTAAAGCAAATAATTTGCCTAAAATTGAAAAACAATTAAAAAAGATAAAAGCTAATTACGAGATTATCCCTATGTCACAAGGACACAAGAAAAGTCGATTTATAATGTGGTGGTTTTAGCGTACTATATACTAGATCATAAAAAAACCCATCACTTTTTAAAGTAATGGGTTTTACAAATATTTTAAAGTTTAAAAACTACTTTACCAAAGTAACTTTAACAGCATTCATACCACGTTGGCCTTTTTCTAACTCAAAAGACACTTTATCGTTTTCAGTAATTTCATCAATTAAACCACTAATGTGAGTAAAATATTTTTCTTGGTTTTCTGAATCCACAATAAAGCCAAACCCTTTTGAACTATCAAAAAATGATACCGTACCCTGTCTCACATAATCTACTTCTTCTTTTTCACTTTCTAAAGTTTTAGGAATACTAACTTCTATGTGCTTTGCTTTAATTTTTACTTTTTTAGAAGGATCTGGTGGTGTATCCGTAAGGTGACCGTTATGATCTACATAGGCAAACTCAATCCCCTTACTTCCATTCTCTTCCTTAGCAAGCTTACGTGCTTCCATTTTTTTCTTCTTGTCTTCTCGCTTTTTTAAGCGTTTTTTTTCTTTTTCACTTTTACTGTAAGTCTGTTGCGATTTTGCCATGTATGATTTTAAAATTAATTTTTTTATGATGTTATTTAGAACATTCAAATAACATCAAAGCACATCAGGAATATGCTCTATTGGTATAAGAAGCGTCTAATTTACGAATAATACGCCCTAATTAAAGCAAATTCCTGTATTTTTAGTAGATATACAAAAAATATTGCGAAATATCATTTCAAAACTCAGTATAAAACGCATTTAAAAAACACATTATTTTTTCTTAAATTCGTACCACGGAAAATTTAATCCGACATTTTAACCAATGAAATCCCTCACCCTAACTGTTTTATTGTTGTTAAGCGTAAGCTTGTATGCTCAAAAATACGACTTCTTACAACCCATACATATTGATATTGTTGAAGACTCTGTTACTACTGTTATAGATTCTTCTAAATCAAAACCAGTGGATATTACAGGTGAATATTGGATTAGCACAGTTTACAATCCATACAAATACGCAAAAGAACCAAAGTTTCCATTACAATTAAAATTTAAAGATTCTACATATTTTTCACCTATCGGAAAGAGAAAAGTGGTGACATCCAGATACGGGTGGCGACACGGAAGACCACACAAGGGTATTGACATTGATTTAATTACTGGTGATAGTATTTTTACTATGTTTGAAGGTATTGTGCGTATGGCAAGATACACTCGTGGTCATGGCAGAACTGTTGTTGTAAGGCACTACAATGGCTTAGAAACCGTGTACGCACATTTATCTAAATACGGTGTCAAAGAAAATGACACTGTACGTAGAGGTGCATATTTAGGCAAAGGCGGTGTGTCTGGAAATGCACGAGGTAGTCATTTGCATTTAGTGGTAAATTATAAAGGTGTTTCTATAAATCCAGAATATCTTTTTAAGTTTGATGATAATAATCAAATTAGAGCAAATGAACTTTGGGTAACTAAAAAATGGACACAGCCCATAGCCCACAGTTCCAAACGTCAAAGTAAAATAAAACCACTACTTTCTGAAGCAGAGGCATTAGCTAGTTTAATAAAACAACGCTCTATTTATATTGTAAAACCTGGGGATACTTTGTCTAGAATTTCAAAGCGTAATAACGTTACAATAGCGTCTTTATGCAAAGTCAATACTATAAGAAGAAATTCTGTATTAAAAATTGGGCAACAATTGGTGATTGAGAAGTGATAAGTGTTTGTTTTATGTTACCTCCAACTTATAGCCTATGCCGTGTACGTTAGTCAGTTTAATAGTATCATCACTTTGAAGTTTTTTACGCAATTTAGAAATGTAAGTATCTAAGCTTCTCCCAACAATAACACCATTATCTTCCCAAACACGTTTTGTTAATTCTTCTCGTTTTATAATTTCATTTGGTCTAGCTACAAATAAAGCTAATAATTCACATTCTTTTTTTGACAATGCTATTTCAATGGCTTCTCTTATCAATTTGTTTTGATCTGGATAAAACTTAAAGCCTCCAATAGACTTAAAACTGCTATTTTTTGATATGCCAGTTCTATTTGACTTTTTTCGATATATTAAAAAAGCAAAAATGAATATTACCAATGGAATTAGGTATTTTAAATATTGATATAAAGTAGCACTAGAGTTGATGAAACTTACCTGAATGGTATAACATGCTTTTTGCAATTCTCTGCCACTACACGATACTAAGCTTTGTTCTACATCCAATTTAATCACATAGCTATATGCTACTTCATTAGCATTACATTCTAAAACTTCAGTGATATAGTGCTGAGATAAATTAGCTTTTTTAAAACTTGTTTTTACAATGTTCACCAATGTGTCTGGTTGAATCACTAGAGGTTTTTCAAAAGTTATTTGATACGTGTTATTATTTAAAGCTACTACAGGTTTTACAACCGATGTAGAATCATTATTACTACGCAATAGCTTATCACCAACATCTCTCAAAGCAATTTTTATGATTTTACTTTCTTGATGTGTTTGTTTTGTACAAGAAAAACAAACACATATTAGTATACTTAAAAGTAGTTTTTTGATCACTATTAAAGTTTTATTATTGATAATATCATGTAAATAACACACAATTTTCTCAAATTTTACACTGGTTGACACTTCTTTTACATTTTTTTGACACTTTTAAGAACATCCTAATCTAGTTTTACATTGTATTAATTTTTAAATCATCAAAAAATGAAAATAG
This sequence comes from uncultured Flavobacteriaceae bacterium, assembly GCA_947502975.1. Classification (GTDB taxonomy): domain Bacteria; phylum Bacteroidota; class Bacteroidia; order Flavobacteriales; family Flavobacteriaceae; genus Jejuia. Next base: position 253,270 of record CANNBV010000003.1, on the reverse strand, counting down.
CTATTATTTTTTTACTGTGTGTGATAACTACAAGTTGTACATCAAAAACTGAAAATCAAAAAAACGAAGTGGTAAGTATAGCAGCTACATATGCTAAACCTAAACATCAATCAAGTTTTATTTCTGCTTTTGCTTTTGATAATGTTAATGATGGTTATAAACCATATGATATTAATTTTAAACTACAACCTCTTGAAAATGATATATGCGATTTTATTATAGATATGCGATTATATAACGGCGCACATTTTGTGTCTCCAAATGCTAAGAGAGATTTTTCAGGAAAGTTTAAGATTATTCTTGAAGAGAATAATAAGTTAGAATTTTTAGATAAACTCTCAGAATCGCCTCTGTCTGTTGAAGAAAATGATCCTCATCCCTATGTAGACGGTAAAGTAAATTGGATAAGACAAAACACAACTTATGCACAAAAAATAAAGTTTAAAACTGATAAAGATTTTTTTGTAAAAGGTAGTATACAATTTACTATAGAGCCTCGTTGTACATTAGAACAAATACCTTTTACTATTTTTAGAGATAGTGGAGAATTAAAAATTATGTTTTTAAATAAGTGCTAATTTATTTTCTTATTGGTAACAAGATTCACCTGGCAGACCATAACATATACCTCTAGGGCCATTTGTAATATCCCAGTCTACACCTGGGATCCATGGTTCTTCTCCAAATTCGTAAGCACCAAGATCAGGTTTTGTACCAATAAAATCATCAGTAAACTTTGGGACGAATTTACCAGCATCTTTTGCTAATGAAATTTCCGAAAGTTGATAATTATTGTCAGAGTAATCTAAGAAGCCTAGTTTGGTAATGATGTTGTTTTGTTTATCCGCTTGAGGTTCCCAAGTAAACTCAGATTCTTGATTTCCAGATTTATCAGACGCTTCAACATCAGTAATATTATTCCAAATTTTAACATTAGAAAATTTTGTTCCAGCCTTGTGCCATGCGCCCATAGTACCACCTTTCGCCTTAACCAAAGTATTATTAAAAATATTTACGTTTGTTACGTTCCAATTCATTTGTATGGCTGTCCATTCTACATTCCAAACTACATTTCTATACACATCAACATCTGTAGCGCTATTATCCAGATAAATACCTGCAGCTTTTTTTAGTTTTCCTCTACTCTCTGCATCATGAAACCAGTTATGGTGTATTTTCATATGTAAATTATTTCCGATAGTATATAATAAACCACAATCATCAGATATTAAATTACTGAATGAGATATCATTATAGGCTACTTCTGCACCTTTAGATACAATTTGCAACGCATCTCTACCGCCATTAGTAATTTTACAATTTAAAATCTTAGCTCCTAATTTTCCTCGCATCATCACTGGTGCATCGTAACTTCCTAGCATTCCAAAATCGTGAATATAGCTGTTCTTAATTGTTGTTGTTCTTCCAGAGTCCCAAATACCTGTGCCATCACCAAAACCAACTTCACATTTTTCTATAATAGTATTTTCGGCATTTTTCTTAATATAAACGGCATTAGTATTAGCACAATAATCAGGCGAAATACCTCGTGTCATACTTCCATAAAGCACTGTATTTCCAAATAAGGTATTACCAATACCTTCAATTTCAATACTACCACCAAAAAATGCTAGATTTTCAAGGTGAATGTAATTACGATTATTTAAATCTACAGCGATGGTACGTTTAGACATTTTTATATCACCATCAATAGGTTCCTTACCGTCAGGAAGTTTCACGTAAAGTATTTTTTCTTCTGAATCAAAATACCATTCGTTTTGATAATCTAATGCTTCTTTTATACCTTCTAAAAAGTAATCACCCTTATCTTTTGGCGGATGGTATTCTAAAATCCATTTATAATTTTTTGAAACATCAAAGCTCACTCTTTTTTTAGATGTGCCTTTTATCCAGGCTTTCCAAGTTGTCCATCCAGAGCCAGGTCTATCACCATAAAACATAATAGAGCCTCCGTTTTGCCATTGCCAATTCGGAATATCTGAATCTTTTAAAAATGCGTCTTTTTTAGTAAAGCCATTACTGCCACCATCGTTACGTAATGAGTTTAACGTAAAACGCTCACCGTCAATGTTATTAGGCCATCTTGCTAAATCTAATACTTTAGATTGATGCATTACAAAATTACGTTGACCTAGATCCCAATCTATAGCTGTTTTCCAAATACCATTCCCGTCTTCAATCCAGTTTGATAAAGATTGCATTGCAGTAATTATTACTTTTTCATTTTGATAACTTTTAAAAACAATTGGGTTGTTTTTTGTGCCAGAATATTTTGGAGAAAGTGTTTCTTCGTAAACCCCTTCTCTTATGCAAACAATATCCCCAGCTTTTGCAACACTTGCTGCTTTAGAAATCGTTAAATAAGGTTTGGAAAATGTTCCCATATTCTTATCATTACCCGTTTTGGCAACATAAATATCTTTTGCTTCAACTACATATGTTACAAAGGAGATCATCACCAGTGATAGTATTTTGGATAACTTCATAAAAGGAAACATTTGAAAATTAAAGATTCGCAAATTTAATTCATATCAACTCATTTTTTAGTTAAGTATTTTTATACTTAAGTTAACTATTTTGCTCATAAATCTTAAAAACCAGTATTAAGGCATACAAAATAAAATAATCTATTGTTAGAATAAGATATTTCATGTGTAATGCGAGTTTGTATTTTTGGGTACTTCTTAAGACACTTTTTTTATGAAATATCTTTATTCAATTTTAAGTTTATTTTTCCTATTACATTCTAGTGATACAGAGCCATCACAAATTCGAGTTATTGAAGACTTTAATAGTAATTGGAAATTTCATTTAGGTAATGTAGCCAATGCAGAAGTATCTCAATTTAATGATAATGATTGGCGTACTTTAAATGTTCCGCACGATTGGAGTATTGAAGAAGGGTATCAGAAAGAAGGTGACGTAGCAGCAAGTACAGGTTTTGTTCCAGGTGGTATTGGCTGGTATCGGAAATCTTTCTCTTTAAATGAGAGCGACAAAGGCAAACACATTAGTATTTTATTTGATGGTGTTTATAACAATTCTACTGTTTGGATTAACGGACATAAATTGGGTACGCGCCCAAATGGTTATATTTCTTTTACATACAATCTTACAGAACATCTAAACTATGATGGTAGTGAAAATATAATTGCCGTTAAAGTAGATCGTACAGCTTATGTAGATTCACGTTGGTACACTGGTTCAGGTATTTATAGACATGTAAAACTGATAAAAAAATCACCTTTGCATATCAAACAATGGGGCGTTAAGGTTTCTACACCTGAAGTATCTGAGGCTTCAGCAAGTATCAATATTAAGACGGAGCTTAATAGTTCTAATATTTCTGAAGAAAAAAATATTACTTTAAAGTATAGTATTATTGACGGTGTAAATAGTGTTGCATCTGAAATCATAGCTGTTGACAATACAATATCTGAAAACACGATTATATTAAACAATCCAAAACTTTGGTCTACTGAAACGCCTAAACTATATCAACTTAAAGTAGAAGTATTTGAAGATGACAAGTTGATAGATGATACTATTGAGACTTTTGGAATCCGAACTTTTAATTTTGATGCTAATACTGGCTTTTCTTTAAATAGAAAGCGTTTAAAAATAAAGGGTGTAAACTTACACCATGATGCTGGTGCTTTAGGTGCTGCTGTGCCGAAAGCTATTTGGGAATTCAGGTTAAAACAACTGAAATCCATAGGGACTAATGCAATTCGTTTGGCGCACAATCCACATTCACCTGAATTGCTTGAAGTTTGTGATGAAATTGGCTTACTAGTAATGGATGAAGCGTTTGATGAATGGAGTAAACCCAAAGGGAAAAGTAAAGTGTATTTGGGTGATAATGCGGCGTCAAAAGAAGCTTCTCGAGCATATCCTGAAGTGTTTAACGAATGGGCAGAACGTGATTTGAAGGATTTGATAAAACGTGATTATAACCACCCTTCAGTGATTATGTGGAGTATTGGAAATGAAATAGAATGGACCTATCCACATTATTCGGAAACATTTAATGATGTTAACCCAAATTCTTCTGCTGCGGGTTACGAGTATGTACCTATTTACGATGCTGAAAAAATAAAAGCAGCTTTTGAAAGTAATATTGAGGATGTAGATCCTTTGGTTACTATAGCTAAAAAATTAGTAACATGGGTAAAAGAAGAAGATACTACTAGACCAACAGTTTGTGGTAGTGTATTGCCATCTATTGGTATGGTAAGCGGTTATGGAACAACTGTTGATGTTTTTGGTTTTAATTATAGAGCATCTGATTATGATGTTGCACACAAAGCATATCCAGATTTAAAGATTTTAGGTTCAGAAAATTGGAATGCGTATTCTGAATGGAAAGCTATAAATGAACGCGATTTTGTTGCAGGTATATTTACTTGGACAGGTTTTGCCTACTTAGGCGAAGCTGGGCCTTGGCCAAGAAAAGGTTTAGATATTTCTCTTTTTGATTTTGCTGGATTTAAAACACCCCGTGGTCATTTTTTTGAAACCCTATGGAAAGACAACCCTAAAGTTTATATGGTTACGACACCAGCTAATGAATCGGAATTTTCATATTCTGAAAAAGATGGTTGGCAGTTTGAAATGCAGTTAACACCTCCACCTGTTTGGAATAAACTTAGGCTTTGGGAATGGTATAAAGTATATCCAAAATGGAATTATAATACTGAAGAGCCTATTGTTGTTCAAACATACACAAATTGTGAAGCTGCAGAATTATTTTTAAATGGTAAGTCATTAGGAAAACAATCGCTTTCTGATGTTGTAGAAGATGATCATATTTTAAAATGGATGGTGCCCTATGTTGAAGGAGAACTAAAAGTTGTTGGTTATAATAATGGAGTCAAAGCTGATGAATACGTTTTAAAGTCACAAGAATCAGTCTCAAAAATTGAAATCAATTCTAATAAAACAGATGTATTGGCAAACGGTTATGATGTAGCTGTTGTAGATATCAAACTTTTAGATGAAAATGGCACTACCATTACTGATGCCGATACCAAAATTACATTCTCAATTGAAGGTGAAGCAAAAAATATTGGTGTAGATAATGGTTGGGAAATGAATGTGCAGTCACATAAAATTAATGAAATAGTTACTCATAATGGACGTGCTGTAATATATGTGCAATCTGAAAAAAAAGCTAGTAACATAAAGGTTTCTGCTACATTAAATGGAAGTGCTATTTCTAATACAATAACTATAGTATCAAAATAATGCATAAAAAATCCCCGATGTATCATTATACTCGGGGACCTCTTTCATTTTAATATATTTGTAATTAACACTAATAAGTTTGAGCGGTTGGGTTTAGAATAATGTCTCGTTTTCCAATTAGCAAATCATCTTTCTTTTCTAACTTTATAACATTATTCAGCCCACGTTTTGCTAATTTTTGTTTACACGATGCTCTTAAAAGCGGGTCGTTATCAAAAGCAAAATTATTTATTTGATATGCATCTGCATTAGGAGCTTTTATAATGCCATGAATCTGTTGTATTTTTTTTGATGGCCAATACGTTCCTGGAACAAAAGTAAAGAATGTATATTTTCCATCAGAATCGGTTTTTACCCAGCCTTGATGTTCCAAAACACGCTTACCGTTTATTTTTTTTGGATTATAATCTCCATATTCATCTGATTGACATATATAAAGAATAACATTTTTTGCAGGAGTTACGCCATCACTTTCATAAACTACTCCAGTAATTTTTAACTTTTCTTCTTTTGCACCAAAGCCAGAAATGGTATCTGAATTTTTTAGGTTGTTGTCTGAATAACCGTAAAAGGCGTGACGTTTCTTTATGTTTTTTACAAATTCTTGAGCATTTAAGCCTAAAAAAGAGCTTAAACTCAGTATGATAATTAAAGTAGATAATATACGTTTCATGGGGCATTAATTATTTAATCATCTCAAAACTAATTAACTACCTCGCTGTCGGAATAAAAAATCGGAAAACTGCAAAAATCGCATGTTCATTGAACGAGTACTAATATGAACTGCAAAAAATGACGATTAAAAGCTACTTAAGCCTTGAAAAATTAATTTTTCAAAAAAAGTAGAATTGTTAAGTCATTAATATTTAAATACATAAAAATAAAAAGAGGCCTATAAGCCTCTTTTTATTACTTAACACACTACCGTATGTTAGGAAATTTTAATTGTTCTTGCAGGTTTTGGCTTTGCGTCTTCACGTTTTGGTAACTGTATACTCAAAATACCATCTTCATACTTGGCCTTTATTTTGCTTTCATCAATAGATTCTGGTAATGTAAACGTTCTTTTAAAAGATTTATAACCAAACTCTCTACGAGTAAAAGTATCTTCAGAGTTTTCATTTTCTTCTTTAGCTTCTGCTGAAATTGTCAATAACTCGTTGTCTAAATCGATGTTGAAATCGGTTTTTTTCATTCCAGGAACAGCCATATCCACAAAATAATCGTCTTTTGTTTCTCTTACATTTACTTTAGGAACAGAAAATTCAGGAGTTAAATTATTTGTAAATGTTGAAGGAAATGCATCAACATTAAATAAATCATCTATCCAATTTGACCAGTTTCTGTGTGATACATTTGAATAAGTTCTAGCATTGTGTCCATTTTTTGAAATATTCATTAATGCGCTCATAGTATAATAATTTTTTAAAGTTAAATTTTAATGTTTTCTGAAGCTCTTTTAAACTTCACCAACTATTAAACAAATAAAATACCAAACGTAAAATCTGAGGATTTTGAGGCAATCTGACTTGAAAACAATTAAAACAGGTCAAAATGACATGTTTTTGGCTTGGAAAAATGTCAAAATGACACTTGTTGAAATGTATTTAACAAAGAAAAACAACCGCAGAAAATTTAAGATTCGCTTTTCTTTGGGTCAATTGGTTCAAATTTACCTGAGTATTGAATGAAAAATCGTGAAGACCCTCTTAACATAATTTGACTTTTCATATTTGGAAAAAGGGTAATAATAACATTAAAATTTTCAGAATTGCTATTCGCTTTAAATGTAATCACTTTTCTGTTATTTTTTTCTTCTTTAATCTCTACATCTTCCATAATGCCATTAAATTGAATAGCACCGTCTCTTCCCCCATACGCTACTTGCATTTGTCGTTCTCCAAAATACGGCAAATACGATGTTATGCTATCACCTTTTATGGTTAGAAAATTAGAGTTTCCTATTAAATTAATAGCGTTAGCATTACTTCCAGGCGGTAATAATTGACCTGATAAAACTTGAGACATGGCATTAGTAACCTGCGGATAAGCCCAATCTGATTCAATAGTAAATTTTTTAGAATTTACTAAATTATTGAATGATTCTATTTGAGCTGGAGAAACTGTATCTTTTGAAGACTTACATCCAACTACAACTAAAGCAAGCAATACTGAATAAAACCAAAACCTATGCATAACCTTATTTTTTACTCAATTTACAAAATAGATAAACACCATTCTAATAAAAAATAGTTAAAAGTAATAAGAAACTCTATTTGCAGTATTAACGTTTTAGGGTAAAATGTTTTCGTAATGGAGCCCTATCAAAAAATTCGATGACACACCAATAATCGTTAGTTGGAAGCAGCAGCCCTGATACATACCCATTCCATCCTATTGAAGTATCTGCAATAGTTTTTATGAGTTTGCCATATCTATCGTAGATGTAAATACGCTTAATTTCGTTTTTAGGATCTGTTACTTTCCAAATGTCGTTATAACCATCATTATTAGGTGTAAAAAACTGAGGAACGAATACTGATCTATTCTCAAGTTTAAAACTAAATTCTTCACACCCAATAGCGTCTCCAGCTGAGTTATAAGGCGTAATTTGCACATAAACATCAATACCATCAGGGAAATCACTAGAAGGGTTATAAGAATTAATTAAACCAACATCCAAATCATTTAGTATATCTGAATTTCCCGAAGAGGTTCCAATAGATATTTTATAGCCATCTGCATTCGTAATAAAATCCCAAGTAATATTTGTATCTACAGGCACATCAATAGCTCCATTAGAAGGTAAAACAAGGTTTGCGCAAATAGGTACAACCACCTCAGTTGTGAAACGTTCTTCTTGACAAGCATTAGCATTGCCTGCTGTATTATAAGGTATTATTGTTACAAAAATTTCTGTTTCATCTGGAAAATCTTCCAAAGGAGTGAATGTTGTAGTGTTCCCAACATCAAAACTATTAACTATATCTGAAGCTCCAGAGGATGTTCCCATAGAAATCAAATACCCTGTTGCGTTTGGAATAGGGTTCCAAGAAATACTTGCATCTAAAGCTATATTTGTTGCACCATTAATCGGACTAATTAACCTTGTACAAACTGGAATTATAATTTCAGTTCTAAAACGTTCTTCAGAACAACCTATAGCATTACCCGCCGTATTATAAGGCGCGATTGTTACAAAAATTTCTGTATCATCTGGTAAATCTGCTGCAGGATTATACGTCGTGGTATTACCAACATCTTCTGCATTTGCTATATCAGTTCCGCCCGAAGTAGTTCCAATAGATATAAGATATCCTGTGGTATTTCTAACAGCATTCCAAGAAATGTTTGAACTTATTAAAACATTAGTTGCCCCGTTTGATGGTGTTCTTAAGTTAGTACAAACTGGAGTCACAATTTCCGTTCTAAAACGTTCTTCTGAACAGCCCGAGGCATTTCCTGCTGTATTGTAAGGTGTAATTGTTACAAAAATCTCTGTATCAGCTGGTAAATCTGCTACAGGATTATACGTCGTGGTATTGCCAACATCTTCTGCATTTGTTATATCAGTTCCTCCCGAAGTAGTTCCAATAGATATAAAATATCCTGTGGCGTTTCCAATAGCATTCCAGGTAATATTTGAACTTATTGAAACGTTAGTTGTACCATTTAGTGGGGAATTTAATGTAGTACAAACTGGAGTTACAACTTCAGTTCTAAAACTTTCTTCTGAACAGCCTGCGGCATTTCCTGCTGTATTATAAGGCGTAACTGTTACAAAAATTTCTGTATCATCTGGTAAATCTGCTGCAGGATTATACGTCGTTGTATTGCCAACATCTTCTGCATTTGCTATATCAATTCCGCCCGAAGTAGTTCCAATAGATATAAGATATCCTGTGGTATTTCCAATAGCATTCCAAGAAATGTTTGAACTTATTAAAACATTAGTTGCACCGTTTAATGGAGAGCTAAGATTGGTACAAACTGGAGTTATAACTTCCGTTCTAAAGCGTTCTTCTGAACACCCTGAGGCATTTCCTGCCGAATTATAAGGCGTAATTTTTACGAAAATCTCTGTGTCAGCTGGTAAATCTGCTGCAGGATTATAAGTTGTTGCATTGCCAACGTCTTCTGTATTTGTAATCTCTGTTCCGCCAGATGTTGTTCCGATGGAAATAAAATATCCTGTAGCATTTGAAACTGTATTCCAAGAAATGTTTGAACTTATTAAAACATTAGTTGCCCCGTTTGATGGTGCACTTAAGTTGGTACAAACTGGAGTTATAACTTCCGTTCTAAAATGTTCTTCTGAACACCCTGAGGCATTTCCTGCCGAATTATAAGGCGTAATTGTTACAAAAATCTCTGTGTCAGCTGGTAAATCCGCTGCGGGATTATAAGTCGTTGTATTGCCAACGTCTTCTGTATTTGTAATCTCTGTTCCGCCTGAGGTTGTTCCAATGGAAATAAAATATCCTGTGGCATTTCCAACAGCATTCCATGAAATATTTGAACTTACTGAAACATTGGTTGCACCGTTTAGTGGTGTGCTTAAGTTGGAACAACTAGGCAGTAAACTTTCAACAACAAAACTTTCCTCTACACAACCTGTAGCATTTCCAGATCCATCATACGGTACAATCAAAACATATATTGTATCACCTTCAGAAAAATCAGCTGTAGGATTATAAGTAGTGGTGTTTCCAACATCTTCATTATTTGCAATATCTGTACCTCCTGATGTAGTACCTATTGTAATATAGTAACCTGTTGCTCCGGCACTAACATGCCATGAAATATTAGCATCCACTGAGACATCGGTACTTCCATCTAATGGCGCGTTTAGTGCTGTACACAAAATAGGATTTGTATTGGTGCCCGTAGTAAAAGTTTCTTCTGTACAAGTTAAAACATTACCACTAGAAAAGTATGGTGTAATAGTTACATAAACTTGAGTGTTTGCTGGTAAATTACTTGGTAAAATATAGGTGTTAGCATCTTCAACCTGTACATTATTTAAAATATCTGTACCACCAGATGTAGTTCCTACGTTTAAATAATATCCACAAGCCCCAAGGCTTTCTGTCCAAGTCAACACTTCATTAAGCGCAACATTTACACTCCCATTTGTAGGTGATGTTAATGATGTACAGCTCTCTGCAGGACTGTTGACATTTAATGTAATATCGTTTCTTATCAACAAAAGATTCTTTCCATTTGTCCCTGGTGGGTTACCATTCTCAAATGGTACTAGATCGCTTGTTATTTCACAATGGTATACTCCTTCATCACAAGTATTAATGCCAATAATAGTATATGCAGGTGCATCTGGCGCGCCAGGAATAGGTGCACCATCTTTAAACCATACATAATGATTTTGGGCACCTCGAACTGTGGTAGTGAGCGTTATGTCATCCCCTGCGTTTCTAGTAAAATTCTCAATTGCATTTACTTTAGCTTGAGGTGCATACCAATAATTTCTAATTACTACATCTGGTGATGGACCAATAGACATTGTAGTTGTTAAGTCTACTAATCCCAAATGCTGACTTTCAAAATCTCCAAAATGAAATCTATTTTCATTTATATATAATTCAAAGCGTCTGGTTTGTATCGTTGGATCATATAATCCATAAAAATCTGGTATTGGTCCAAATAGCATATTATTATTGGCTATGAGTTGACCTCCTAGCCTACCTCTATTTGTAACTATTGTTGCAAACTGACTTAAAATGTCATTACCCGGAAAAAGATTAAACGATAAATTAAAAGACCATAAGTTTACGTTTTGGGTAATATCCAAAGTTTCTACTTGATTATTTGAGATGTTTATTGAACTTAAACTAGTATTTTGGGTTAAATCTAAACCAGATCCTGTAAATAAATTATGACTTATATTAATAGAACTTAAATTTATATTTTGTGTTACATCTATAGTTGGTAATTGATTACTACTTAATGTTAAAAATTGTAAATCTATATTTTGGGCTAAATCTATTGATGGTAAAAGATTTCGACTAGCGTCCAATGTTTGTAAATCTATATTTTGAGTTAAGTCCAATACCGTGAGTTCATTATCATAAATATAAAGTGTATGCAAATCAGTGATATTAGTTAGGTCTACTGAAGTCATTTCGTTACCTGTTAACCATAGTGTTTTAATCTTTGGGTTACTTAATAAATCAATAACTAAAGGTATCGTATTGCTAAACCCACGTATATCAACATATTCTACTTCAGGGACACTTGCTAAAGAAAATGGAGTTAAAAAATTATGTCCCCAAACAATTAGGCTTTTAAATGTATTAGTTGTTGGCAAAATCAATTCTTCAGGTTCAGTACTAAATAAATCTACACGTACCAAATTGATATACTTTGATAAGTCAATTGGCGTATTAAAATCAATACTACTAAAATGAACATTTTCCAAAACATTAGCTTCGTTTGGTAATGTGATTTGAGTATTATTAGCAACACTACTCCTTACCGTAACATTTTGTAGGCCAGCTAATAATGAGAAATCTAAATCTGCATCTGCTAAACTTCTGGTTTCAACTGAAGTTAATGTATTGGCAACCGGTAAAATTAAATCTGTCAAATTACTAAGATGATGGATATTTAACTTAACCAAATTGAGGTTTTGAGAAAAGTCAAGTACTGTTATCGGTGGAAAAACACTATTACTTATCTGACTTTCAATATATACAGTTTCTAAAAGTGTGTTTTGACTAAAATCTGCTAAAGCTAAAGCATCATTATTATTTGATGTGAAATTTACAAGTTGGGTTAGTGCAGTTAATTGAAAATTAGCTATTTGATTATTGCCTAAGTTTAAATCAATAAGATTGACAAATGCATCAATACCTGTAATGTCAACAATGTTTGTTGCTCCTGAAAGATTTAAACTAGTTACTGCTTGCGCATCAGTATTTAAAATATTTCCGTTAGCGCCATTAGTATCTATACCTAAAGCTATTAATTCTTGCTCAAAGTTGGCATCAGAGACAACAGTAGTTTGCGCTATACCACTTGTGCATATAGAAAACACCAAAAAAACGAACGTGTAAATTAACTTCATTATTATTTAATAGAATTGGGCATTCAATATTACAAAAAATAATTTGAAAATTAACAAATGTTAATTTTGGGAATTTTGAGAAGAATAAAAAATCCAGATTAAATTGAAGACAATACTGCTTCAACTCCAGTTATACAGTCTTCTTGAGATTTAATTTTTGTATGTAGTGCCAAGCTGCCATTACCATAAGGCCCATAAATAGACTGGTTGTCTCTTGAGAACAAGCCTACAGTTGGTGTTAAGGCTGCACTTGCCAAATGCATTACACCATTATCGGCAGCTATAAAAACAGATGTATTTGCTATTATGCCTCCCATTTCACGAATGTCCTTACTGTAAAAATTCGGAGCTTGAAAATTTATTTTTGAGATGTTTTCAATCGGTAACATCTCAATAATATTATATGTTTCAGAGAAATTATCCTTTAATTTTTTATAAAATGATTCCCACCATTCTTCAGAATAACACTTGTTTCCAGTAGCATTAGTGTATATACAAATGGTTGGCTTTTCATTTTTAATTAAATCCCATAAAACTTTCTTACCACTTATTATTTCTGATTCTGATAATTTAAGGTTTAAAACTGGAAGTGGATTGTTGTTTTCAGGATATCCTAATTTGGAAAGATACCATCTTAGATTATAAACGGGATATTTAGAAATATGAAGGTAATCTTCATACTTAGCCTGTATGTCTTCATGTACATCACCAAAAACCTTTAAAGGTGCTTTTGCTAAGTTTGTCAATAATCTGCCGGAAGAAGAGTCTTTATCACCATTAATTACCATATCATATCGTTTTCTTTTGATGGAGACCCAACACATAACATATTTAATCAAATTGCTAAATGGTTTTCTTGGTAATTGGTAAATTTTATCAATAGAATCATAGCGCTCAAAAACTGGATAAGCGACACCACCTTTTACAAATAAATCTATTTTACAATCAGGAAAAGTGTTTTCTACCTCTAGCACAAGAGGCGTGGTTAGTAACTGATTGCCTAGGCGATGATTTGGTCTGATTATCAATACTTTTTTTACAACAATACTTTTACCAACCTCTACCGTTGGCTCTAAATAAGAACTTCCAACACGCTTAGTAATATTGTACATTACTATACGTCGTTTTTGGTTAATCCAACTTTTAAAACTCATTTTATCTTGAATATGATTTTATTTGGAATAAAAACAGCTATTGATGTTATATAAAATTTCACGTCAAATATATACAATCCACTAGTAAAATATCAATATACTTATTTGACTTTAGATTTATAAACAACATTTAAAACTAGTCCTATAATTATTAGAGCGATACCCAATAAACTCCAAAATGTATATACTTCGCTAAATAGTGTAACACCTAGTAGTAAAGTGAAAATAACTTCCATATACTTAAAAGGTGCTATTTTTGTAGTTTTTACTATTTGAAATGCCTTGGTCATATAAACTTGTCCAAAATATCCGAAACACCCTAATCCAAATAATAGCAACCACTCTTTACCTTGTGGTTGTATCCAATTGTTTATAGAAAAAATACCTCCCACAATTGTAGACACTACCATAAAATAATTGACAATGACTACAGGGTGTTCACTTTTACCTATCTTACTTATAACCACAAAAACTAATCCACTGAAAATAGCAGAAATGAAAATCAGTAGTAAACCATAACTACTTAAAGAAGCGTCAAAGCCCTTTAAGATAATTACACCAGAAAACGCAACTATAAAAAACAACCATTGTAAAGGGTATATTTTTTCTTTTAATAAAATGACAGCAAAAATTGCAGCAAAAATTGGTGCCATATACCTTAAAGAAACTGCAGTGCCAATTGGCAAGTATTTGGTGGACATAAAAAATAATGCCATAGAAGTAACCCCTACTAATCCACGTAATACCAACAAATTTTTACGTTTTCCGAATATTGATATTTTATTTTTAAGCAGGAAACCAAAAGTAAAGAAGAGACAACTAAAGGATCTAAAAAAAACAATTTGAAATGCATTCATATGCACTAAATGTTTTACAATACCATTCATACAAGCAAATGACAAAGTGCTAATAATCATGAATGTTATAGCATTTCTAAGCTCCAAAAAATTTAAGTGTTTAAATTAGATTAGTGTAAGATGATTACTCTTTGGGTGCATACCCATGGATTTCTTCAAATACTTCTTCAAAATTTGCACGGAGATACGAATTCAATTTTTTACGGTAGTCGCCACGTAACCATTCCACAAAATTATGAGTACTTTTGCTTATACATTTAGTATATCGTTTTATTCTGAAATCTATATCGTCTCCCAATTTTTTAGCTAGAGCAATAGCGTCATAAACATCTTCGCTATTTTCAATACATATTTTTGCATGTTGCGCAATAGAGCGCTCCAGTACTACTTTTGTAGACTCTCCTGCCCTAACTGCACTCACATAGGTTTTCTGAATATCAAAATACACATCCTCAGAGTTTCCAAACTCTGCACGTAAATCATCAGGCATTTCATACCTAAAATTACTTTCTAACTCTTCATCACTCAACAAAGAATCTAAATAATAATTTGGTGATTTAAAAATACGTTGCCAATCAAGGTTATCGCCCCATGGACCAAATCTGTGGAAGTTGTTCCCCAAGTCAATAACTTGAAATGTGTCTTTATTTTCCAATACACGAGAACCGCGACCAATCATTTGATAATATAGTGTCAATGACTTTGTTGCTCTATTCAGAATAATACTTTCAACAGTCGGCTCATCAAACCCAGTTGTTAAAATACTCACAGAAGTTAAAATGGCATCTGGTGTTTTCTTAAACCATTTTAAAATCATGGCTCTTTCTTTCTTGGTATTGGTGTTATCCAAATGCGCTACAGGATATCCAGCTCTTCTAAAAGTATCATATACATGTAAAGAAGTATTAATACCATTATTGAAAATCAATGTTTTTTTACCTTTTGCACGCTCCTCATATGCCCGCAAAAGTTTAGTTAACATGTTATCATCTGTGTATAAATCTTCAGACGACTTTACGGTATAATCGCCATTTGCTCCAACCACCAGACTTGTTAAGCCAACGTTATAACTAAACATTTCAGCACGTGCCAAAAAGCCACGACCAATTAAAGATTCTATAGATTCCCCAACTATAAGCTCATCATAATTATCAGTCATTGGCAGTTCCATGCTAGAACTTAAAGGTGTTGCCGTTACGCCAAGTATAAACGATTGACTGAAGAACTTAAATAATTTTGTAAATGAGTTATAATGCGCCTCATCAATAATTACCAATCCAATATCTGAAATGTCAAGTTTATCATCATTTAAACGATTATTCAAAGTTTCTACCATTGCTACGAAACAACTGAATTCTTTTTGATCGCTTAAATCCGCTTTACTATCTATAACCTTATTTATTACACCAAATTCAGTAAGCATATTTGAAGTTTGCTTACACAATTCTATACGGTGCGTCATTACCAAAACCTTTTTCTTTTTGGTATTAAGATACTGTCTTACAATTTCTGAAAAGATTACAGTTTTCCCTCCTCCTGTTGGTAATTGATATAACAAATGATAATCGGCTGGTGATTCTTCAAAAGCGGTGAAAATTTTATCTATGGCACCTTTTTGATAGCTATATAACTCTTTACCAGTTTTCCTTTCTAGTAATTCAGTTTTAGAAATTGACATGCGTTTGGTTTAGTAAAATGCAAAAATAACACCTTTCTTGGGTTTTTTAAAGAGGTTTTATTTAAAGTTATCCAAACTATTGTTAATAATAAACTGAATATAAAATGTTAAAAAAAAATAAAACTTTTAAAAAACTGTAACAAACCAGTTAAATTTAACTCTAATGCACACAACACAAAGAATTATTAGTTAAAAATTTAAAACCTTAATTGTTAAACATGAAAACTTCAATTTTAAAATTAGGTAGTGCTTTATTCTTATTTTTAGGTATGACTACTCAGATGAATGCTCAAGATATCGAAGGCTCTTGGAAAGGAACATTATCAGTTCAAGGCACTGAAGTGCCCTTGATTTTTGATATAAAAAGTGAGGGTGAAGCATATTCATCTACTATGGATAGCCCATCTCAAGGTGCAACAGGTATTCCCATGGATGAAACCACTTTTGCAGATAGTAATCTTACCATAAAATTTAATCAAGCTGGTATAAAATATGTCGCTACATTAAAAGACAATGCATTATCTGGAACATTTTATCAAGGTGGTATGGAGTTTCCATTGAAATTAGCAAAAACAGTAAAAACATTACCTGGCGATACTGCTTTACCAACATCAGATGCAGATTTAGTAAAACTTGCTAATTGGAATCCAACGAATTATAAATACTCCGTAGCAGATTATTTTGCACGACCAAAAGCAAGATCATTTCAATTCTCACCCGATGGCACATATTTATCTTACAGAGAAAAAGATGAAAACGCTAAAAATCACGTCTATGTTA
Source organism: uncultured Flavobacteriaceae bacterium (assembly GCA_947502975.1). Taxonomy (GTDB): domain Bacteria; phylum Bacteroidota; class Bacteroidia; order Flavobacteriales; family Flavobacteriaceae; genus Jejuia. Next base: position 236,449 of record CANNBV010000003.1, on the reverse strand, counting down.
AAAACACCAAAACTGATGAAGTAACACGTGTTATTGAAGAAAAAGAAGAATTGATTAGAGGCTATGGTTGGGCTAATGATAATCGACTAATTTATGTCATGGATAAAGGCGGGAATGAAGATTACCACCTATTTGCTGTAGATATCGATGGTTCGAATCAAAAAGAGCTAACTCCTTTTGAAGGTGTGAAAGTGAATATTTTAAATGGTTTAAAAGAAGATAAAGCCCATATGATTATTTCTATGAACCAAAATAATCCACAAATCTTTGAACCATACAAAATAAATATTAATACTGGCGAATTAGTTCAACTTTATAAAAACGATGATGCAGCAAACCCAATTAATAGCTATGAATTTGATAAAGATGGGAATCTTAGAGGTTTTGCAAGATTGCGTGATGGTGTAAATATTGATATGTATTACACTGAAGATGGAGAAAATTATGAGATAAAAAAAGAATTAAGTTGGAAAGATAGTTTTAGTATATCTTCATTTAATTATGCTACGAATTATCCTCACGACGCTTATGTAATTTCTAATTTAGAAAGTGATAAAGCTGAAGTATATTTATACGATTTGAAAGAAGATAAAATTATTGAAAAGTTGTTTTCTAATGATAATTTTGATGTTTCTGGTTTAAGCCTATCTAGAAACAGAGGGTATGAACTCGATTATTTTTATTATGAAGGCGACAAACAAGTTATTGTGCCAGTAAGCAAGTACTACAAGAAATTACACAAGAAAATCACGAAGAAATTTCCAGGATATAACTACTCCATTCCAGATGCGACTGATGATGAAAGTAAATATTTAGTTTTTATACAAAGTGATAAACTATATGGCACTTATTATTCTTATGATGCAAAAACTGAAGAATTCAAATTACTTTACAATTTAATGCCAAATTTAGTTGAAAAAGATATGTCAGAAATGCGTCCAATTACATTCAAAAGTAGAGATGGTAAAACCATTCATGGTTATATCACGCTACCTGAAGCTGCCTTAAAAGGAGAAAAAGTTCCAGTAATTGTAAACGTACATGGAGGCCCGCAAGGCATTAGAGATTCTTGGGGATTCAATCCTGAAGCGCAGTTATTTGCAAGCCGTGGTTATGCTACGTTACAAGTAAACTTTAGAATTTCTGGAGGCTACGGTAAAGAATTTTTAGAAGCAGGGTTTAAACAAATAGGTAGAAAGGCCATGGATGATGTTGAAGATGGATTGCAATATGTAATTGATCAAGGTTGGGTAGATAAAGATAATGCAGCCATTTATGGTGGAAGCCATGGCGGTTATGCAGTGTTAAGAGGTTTAACTAAAACACCAGATTTATATGCATGTGGTGTGGATTATGTTGGTGTTTCTAACTTATTTACATTTATGGATAGTATGCCAGAATATTGGAAGCCTTACTTAAAAATAGTAAAGGAGATTTGGTACGATCCTGATGTACCTGAAGAAAAAGCAATTATGGAAGAAGTATCTCCCGTAAATCATATAGACAAGATTAAAAAGCCATTATTTGTAGTACAAGGTGCCAACGATCCTAGGGTAAATATTAACGAGTCAGATCAAATTGTTGCTGGATTAAGAGCTAAAGGTGTAGATGTACCATACATGGTAAAATATGATGAAGGACATGGTTTTGGAAAAGAAGAAAACAGAATTGCATTATATGAATCAATGATGGGCTTTTATGCAAAACATTTAAAACCTGAAATAAAGCAGCCAATAAAAGATTAATAATTAACTTATTACTAGATTAAGGCCATTTGTTCATTCAAATGGCTTTTTTTATGTCTTTTTATAAGCTACATTTGTGTCTCTTAAATTTGAAATCATGCAAATCAACGATAAATCAGGAACTACAGATTATCTAGCGTCAGACAAACGTTATGATACAATGACGTATAAGAGAACCGGGAAAAGCGGTGTGCTACTACCGGCTATATCATTGGGTTTATGGCATAATTTCGGATTTGTAGATAGCATTCAAAATGCAAGAGAGGTGTTACGTTGTGCTTTCGATTTGGGTATTACACATTTTGATTTAGCTAATAATTATGGACCTCCATATGGTTCGGCTGAAGAAAATTTTGGTACGATTTTAAAAAAAGATTTCAAATCCTATCGTGATGAATTGTTTATCGCTAGCAAAGCAGGCTATGATATGTGGCCTGGGCCTTATGGTAATCTAGGTTCTCGCAAATATCTAATAGCTAGTTTAGACCAAAGCTTAAAGCGTATGGGGCTTGACTATGTAGATGTATTTTACCATCACAGACCGGACCCAGATACGCCGTTGGAAGAAACTATGGGAGCACTATCAGATATCGTACGACAAGGAAAAGCATTGTATGTAGCGATTTCTAATTATCAACCAGAAGAAACACAAAAAGCTGCTGAACTTTTAAAAGCCTCAAATACGCCATTTATATTACATCAAGCACGTTATTCTATGTTTGATCGTTGGATAGAAGACGGTCTATTAGAAACACTAGAACAAAATGGTGTTGGCTGTATTACCTTCTCACCTTTAGCACAAGGGATGCTTACAGATAAATATTTAAACGGTATTCCAAAAGATTCAAGAGCAGCAAAAAGTCTAACGTATTTAGACAAAGACACGGTTAATGCTAATATATCTAAAATTCAAAGTTTGAATGCTATTGCTCAAAAACGTGGCCAAAAATTATCGCAAATGGCAATAGCTTGGATCTTGAGACATAAACAAGTAGCTTCTGTTTTAATTGGTGCTAGTTCAGCAAATCAATTGAAGGAAAATATAAAAGCTTTAGATAATTTGAGTTTTACTGATGAAGAATTGATAATGATCGATAAGATTACGAAATAATCATTCCTTAACAATCACAACAGTTACTTTCACACCAACGGCAAGTGCCCAAACCTTACTTGAAATTACTTTGTTGTTTTCATCAACTATTTTATACTCTGCTGTGTTAGGGCCAGATGCACCAGTATTTATAGCTTGAAATTTAATTTCATTAAAACCGTCCTTTAAGTCTAATTTAAAACCACTAAAACCTTGAGTTAGGTATACTCTTGGCTGAATAATATCATCATTAACATAAACTCGTAATAAATCGCCGTCTATAGCTGAATAATCTCTATAAAGCACCCTTATAGATTTAGAAGTTGTTTTGTAATCACCCCAATATGCATCTTCCTTTAATCCAGCATTTTCTCCATGCCCTTCAGGTAGCAGCGTTTTTTCAATTTTATCTAATTTTTTAGTGTATAACTCCCCAGGGTTTCCAAACTCTTCTTGTGGAAACATAGAAAACTCCTTTTTAGGCAACTCTAACTTTCCAATAACTGTTGGAGATTTCACCCCACTAAATTGGTCATTTTGTTCTGGTTTTTTAGGTAATATCTTTTTACTGTCAGTTGAATCTTTAGGGGCTTCAATAGCAGGAATTATTTTCCCCGACTTCTTTTTAGAGTCAATTTGCGCATGCACCGTACAAAATGCAAAAATGAAAAAGCATGTAAATAAAAATCTCATGTATCCTCTAACTAAGGGTTAAAAGTATAGAAATATGGTTCAAAGATATTTTTTTCTATCAAAACATAAGTCTACAACTCTATATTTTATAACTATTTAACAATAACTGTACCTAAATAGTCTTTATAATGCTCCACTCCTATCAGAAAACATCAAAATATGTTAAAATTAGTTAATTTATTACTTTGTTATGCATAGTACTGTAACAAAATTAATTCTCTGTCGTCTATTTAGTATAATCAATTAAAAAACAACAATTATGAGAACTTTAAACAGTAACACAGTAACAGAAACATTACAAAGTACAAAATCTAACGTATGGAATAGCAAAAGACGTTACAGATAGTAATAACTTTTATTTCATCAATTTAATTCATCAATCAAAAAAAATATAATCATGAGAACTTTAAACACAAATCAATTAACTCAAACATTAAACGGTACAAAAACTAACACATGGAACAGTAAGAGGCGTTACAGATAATAACGTCTCTTTAAAATCATCATTCATCAATCAAAAAAATCAAAAAATGAAATCAATCATCAAAATATCAGAACATCTTAAAGGCATCACGGAAGAAAATTTATTTTCTAACAAACGTATCTTGAGCTTTCCAACCGATCAAACCTCTTGGAAACGCCTACACCACCACATGCGTTAATATAGTACTCAGTTTTTATGGTATTGTTTTTGTGATTTAATACTCCATTAACAATAACATAAAAATCATGAGACGAACAAAAGAACGCCCAGAAGTAAATGCGGGGTCTATGGCTGACATCGCATTTTTATTATTAATTTTTTTCTTAGTAACGGCTGTAATTCCTAAAGACCAAGGCATTTATAGAAAGCTACCAAATGAATGCCCTCCAGGCGAAGACTGTACTTCTCCTATTCCAGAAAGAAATATTTTAAAAATCGCCATTAATTCAAAAAATGAAATTATGGTAGACGAGGACATCGTGACATTATCTGAAGTAAAAGATTTAGCAAAAGCTTTTATTGATAATAATGGCGATGGTAGCTGTGCGTATTGCAATGGTGGTAAAACAGCGACATCATCAGACAATCCTTCGAAAGCTGTGATCTCATTACAATCGGATAGAAACTCAAAATACAATCAGTTTATTGAAGTACAAGACGAACTCACCAAAGCTTACTATGAATTACGAGAGTCTTATTGCAAAACCGTTTTAAAAAAGACAGTAGATAAGCTAAATGAAGCCGAATTACAAGAATTAAAAGACGCGTACCCGTTTATCATTTCAGAAGCTGAAACCAGATAACTAGTCGTCTACAGAGATTCCATAATCAATACAAACCCGCTTTTTGCCCCAAATCTTAGCGGCTTTTACATCGACACCCATGTAGACATCAATACGGTTTTTCCAACGCGAATGCATTTTATCCTTTACCAAATATACCCCTTCTAATCCTTCAATGATTACTGGGGTATTGTGTTTCAAACCAAGAGTCAACAAATCTCTAGACACTGCAATGTATTTTAACCCTGGATGCAAACTATCTCCAAAAGCTGTAATGTTTGGGTTAGAATCTGTTTGATATGCTAACGAATTATAGGCTGTAGCAGTAACCATCCTTGAGTGCCAATTGTACATATCTGGCACTTCATCAACTACTTTTTTGCAATTAAAAAAAGCTGCAAAGCAAATAACACATAGATATTTCAAAATAATTTTCATATATATTTGGGCGTTACCCTAAAGGGTCAGGCTTTCCACTATATCTTTTGTTTTTTGTTATTCCTCTGAAAGCAGGAATCAATTACTAGTGAAACGCCATTTACTAATTTAAAGGTTTTTTCATTAATAAAAACAAAAGGATGCCGTTTCAATCCCTAACGCACTTCTTCAGGTAAATTCATCTTAAATTGGATTATTTTATGAAACTCAATTTACCCAGCTTCCAAGATGTTCTTTTTCTGTCCACTTGTCTTCTTTATACTCATAAATTCTTTCTTCTCCACCACCACATAAGTCTCCACAAACAGTACCTATTTGAACGTAGGCTAAATCAAATGTTTCATTAAAAATAGGTTTGGAGATCGAACAATACCCATTAATACAATTTTCATTTAACCATTCCCAAAATCCAAAATTGCCTTGTTTTGATTGTTCCTTTAGCTCTTCAAAATCAGAATTTGTAATTATCTTTTTATCAGAAACAAGTGTTTTAGTTAATTTGAAATTATTAAACAACTCCATTTGAATGCTAAGATGAATACTATCAACAATATTTACGTGTTCTTTTACATAACTATCAAAATCTGAAACCATTGGAAAAAGAACTGCCCAAGGTTTTTCACTTATGCAAGTAGAAGATAAATAATTGTTTTTTTCATCATTTAGAATTTGAGTAATTAGTTCAGTAGTTTTCATTAAGTCTATATTTACTAATTCATCAACCTTTTCTTTAGGTTCATTTTTACAACAAACATTCAGAATGAGAGACATGAATAATATGTAAAACTTAGTTTTTCGCAAATACTTAATTTTAAAAGGTGAAGCAATATTTTAATATTCCAATAATCCCAACAATTCGTTTTCAAATCGATTTTTTGGTAAATATTGCGCTTCTAAATTTTTAGCAAAAGGTATTGGGGTTTCTATGCTAGCTACACGTTTTACAGGCGCGTCTAAATATTCAAAACAATGTTCCATTATCAATGCAGAAATATCACTAGCTATACCACCAAACATAGAATCTTCTTGAAGAATAATGGCTTTACCTGTTTTCCTCACTGAATTATAAATAGTTTCAGTATCTAAAGGTTGAAGTGTTCTCAAGTCGATAACATCTGCCGAGACATCAGAATGAGTTTTTAAAGTTTCTAAAGCCCAATGCACACCTGCACCATACGTTATAATAGATATATCATTTCCACCTTTAATCAAACTAGCTTTCCCAAAAGGTAGTGTATAATAATCTATTGGCACATCTTGACGTATACTTCTATATAACCCTTTATGTTCAAAAAACAATACTGGGTTTGGATCGGTGATAGCTGTATTCAACAAACCTTTGGCATCGTATGGGAATGCAGGATACACTACTTTTAAGCCAGGGGTTTTAGTAAACCAAGCTTCGTTTGTTTGCGAATGAAACGGTCCCGCACCAACATCTCCACCACAAGGCATGCGTATGACCACATCTGCTGCTTGTCCCCAACGGTAATGAGACTTTGCTAAATAATTAACAATTGGGTTAAAACCTGAGGATACAAAATCTGCAAATTGCATTTCCATGACGCACTTCATACCAGCAATAGATAACCCCATTGCGGTTTCAACTATAGCCGATTCACATATAGGAGTATTTCTCACTCGCTCCTTGCCAAACTGCTCTACAAATCCTTCAGTAATTTTAAATACACCACCATATTCTGCTACATCTTGTCCCATAATTACAAGATCATCATAATGCGCCATGCTTTGCTTTAACCCTTCAGATATTGCGTCGACTAAACGTATTTCTTTTAATTCAGAATTTGAGTTAACTTTCAAGTAATCAAATGGTTTGTATATGTCATTTAATTCATTAGTTAAATTTGGAGTTATATCATCTTCATTAAAAGCAACATCCAAATGTTCGTTTATTTTATGTGTTATTTTGGCTTTGATTTCAGCTTCAAACGTATCATCTATAATAGCTTCATTCTTTAGATAGCTTTGGAAATTTTCTATAGGGTCTTTCTTTGCCCAAACATCCATGATATCTTTAGGAACGTATTTTGTACCACTCGCCTCTTCGTGTCCGCGCATTCTAAAGGTTTTAAATTCAATCAAAACTGGACGCGGATTTTGACGCATACTTTCGGTAATTTCACTTACTTTAGTATAAACTTCTAGAATATTATTGCCATCAATTATGTGAGATTCCATGCCATACCCTAATCCTTTATCAGCTAAATTTTCGCAATTATACTGCTCTGTCGTTGGCGTTGATAAGCCATAACCATTATTTTCTATACAAAACATAACTGGTAGTTGCCAAACAGAAGCTACATTAAGTGCTTCGTGAAAATCGCCTTCACTTGTACCGCCTTCACCTGTAAAGACCGCTGTGACTTGCCTTTTATTTTTCAATTTTGATGCTAATGCAATACCATCTGCAACACCTAATTGAGGGCCAAGATGAGAAATCATTCCAATAATTTTATACTGTTGCGTTCCAAAATGAAACGAACGGTCTCTACCCTTAGTAAAGCCAGAAGCTTTGCCTTGCCATTGTGCAAACAAACGGTATAGTGGAATATTTCTAGTAGTAAAAACACCCAAATTGCGATGCATTGGCAAAATATATTCATCTTTGTCTAATGACATTGTCACCCCAACAGCTATAGCCTCTTGCCCTATTCCAGAAAACCATTTACTGATTTTTCCTTGACGTAATAGCACTAGCATTTTCTCCTCAATTAATCGAGGTTGCAGCATACTTGTATAGAGTTGCTTTAAAACATCTGCGCTCAAATCATAAGAGTCGTATTGTAAATTAACCTGTGTTTTTGAGGTTTTCATAAAAAAGCACTTATTTTACTATCAAATATACTGTAATTAGATATTATGTATTAGAAAATTACATATAATTCAATAAATATTCAATTGAATGTTTTTGTACATTTGTGAACATCACTTTATAGTAATAAACCCATGAATAGCATACCGAGTGTAGATTTACACGATTTTATTTCAGAAGACCCCAAGAGAAGACAAAAATTCGTTGATGCCATTGGAAAAGCATACGAAGAGATTGGTTTTGTAGCACTTAAAGGTCATTTTTTAGATGAGAACTTAGTTAAAAGTCTTTATGATGAAGTCAAAAACTTTTTTGATTTACCTGTTGATATAAAACAGAAATATGAAATCCCTGAAATCGCTGGACAAAGAGGTTATGTGTCGTTTGGAAAGGAAAGTGCTAAAGGTAAAAAAGAAGGTGACTTAAAAGAGTTTTGGCATTTTGGGCAATATGTGGATAAAGAAGAGAAATTAAAATACGGGTATCCAGATAATGTACTTGTTGAAGAACTTCCCAGATTTAATGAAATAGGTAAAAAAACGTATCAAATGCTTGAGAAAACTGCAAAGTTCGTATTGAGAGCTTTGGCATTACATCTTGGTCTTGAAGAAACCTATTTCGATAACTATATCCAAAATGGAAATTCAATTTTAAGACCGATTCACTACCCTCCTATAAAAGAAGAGCCAAAAGAAGCAGTTAGAGCGGCAGCACATGGAGACATTAATTTAATTACGCTTTTAATGGGGGCCCAAGGACGAGGGTTACAAGTACAAAACCATAAAGGCGAATGGTTGGACGCAATTGCGCAACCGGACGAATTAATGATTAATGTTGGAGATATGTTATCAAGACATACTAATAACAAACTAAAATCTACGATACATCGTGTGGTAAATCCACCGAAAGAACTTTGGGGCACTTCAAGATACTCTATCCCTTTCTTTATGCATCCTGTAAGTGATATGAAACTAAATGTTTTAGATAATTGTATAGACGAGGAACATCCAAAGCAATTTGAAGACACTACTGCGGGAGAATTTTTAACCGAACGTTTAATTGAATTGGGACTTATTAAGAAATAGTCCTTAGTACAGCCTTAGTTATCAAAAAACATGATTACACTGAGACTGATTACTGAGACTGAATACTAAATTCATGGATTTACAAGAGCAATTAAAAAATCTTTTTCCAGAGCATGTACCTGAAGAAATAGAAAGTAACACTTCGGAAGACACATCTATCTGGATGCAAGACGAGCCAATACTTTGCAAGTATGAAAAACGAATAGGCAAACCCACTACAATTCTAGACGGTTATACGGGAGCCACAGAAGATTTTAAAGCCTTGGCAAAAGAAATTAAAACAACCCTTAGTGTTGGTGGTAGCTTTAAAGATGATAAAATTATCATACAAGGCGACTACAGGGATAAAATCATGCAGATATTAAAAGAGAAAGGTTTTAAAGTTAAACGCGTAGGAGGATAATTAATGAGTAAGCATATATTACATATCACCAATGGAGGTGTACTAACGTCTTACTTAAAAGAATTACAGGTAGAAGGCGAAATTGTTACATGGCAAGAAATGTTATGTGAAGGCCCTACACAAGAAGTTATTCATACTAGCGCACTGATTGAAGCAAGAGATAAATTTTTAAAAGAATTTTATGATATTGAAATTGATTTACAAAAGATTGATTTTGCCCTATCCCAATTAAATAATGCAAATGATCGTTATGATGAAGTTGTACTTTGGTTTGAATACGATCTTTTTTGCCATATCAACATGTTGGCCGTAATCAGTATGCTTAAGCAGAAAAATATTACCCTTCCTAAATATCTGGTTTGTAGTGGTAGAGTTCCTGGAATTAAAGGACTTAAAGGTTTACCTGAATTGAGCGCAGAACAACTCTTAAAACATTATAAAGAGAAGATACAGTTAACTAATGTAGATGTAGATCTAGCTATTACATTATGGAGAATTTACTGTGGTGTTGACCATAATTTATTCAAACCCTATATTGTACAAACATCCTCATTTAAATACTTAAGTAATTGTTTAAAGGCACATTTAGAGCGTTTTCCAAATAACATCACAGGATTAAATGTTTTGGAAACCAACATTTTAAAAATCATTAAGGATAACGATATCAAATCAAAGCACCATTTATTAGGTTATGCTTTAAACTATCAAGGATTTTACGGTTACGGAGATTTACAACTACGACGCATCATAGATAATTTAAGTCCTTTCTATACGGTTAACGAAGATAAAATTCAATTAAACCGCAAAGGTTATGAAACTATTCATGGACAACATAATGCATCAGGAGAATTTAAAAACGATATGGTTTTCGGTGGTATCAAAAAATTAAATTTCCAGTTTAATAAATCAGAAAACAAACTCATTAAGTCGCCATTAAATGCCTATTAAAGATTCAGAATTAATACTAAATCCTGATGGAAGTATCTACCATCTTAATCTTAAGCCAGAACATGTTGCAGATACTATAATCTTTGTAGGTGACCCAGACAGAGTTAGTTTAGTAACTAATCATTTCGATACTATTGAATTTGAAACTCAAAAACGAGAGTTTAAAACTCAAACAGGTACTTTACATGGTAAACGTCTATCTGTTATTTCTACAGGTATAGGTACCGATAATATTGATATTGTTATAAACGAATTAGATGCGTTAACTAATATTGATTTAAAAACAAGAACAATTAGAGAAGACCTCAGAAGTCTAAATTTTATTAGAATTGGCACTTCAGGAGCTTTACAACCAGATATTCCTGTTGACACTTTTGTAATTAGCGCTTATGGTATGGAACTTAGTGGCATGCTTCACTCCTATCTAACAAAACACATTTCAAACTCTAAAATTGAAGAGGCTTTTATTGCACATACAGATTGGAATTCTAATAAAGCTAAACCGCTTATAATAAAAGGTTCTGATCAATTAATTTCAAAATTTGAGAGCTCTCAAACTAGAAATGGACTAACCGCCACAGCTAACGGATTCTATGGGCCACAAGGTCGTGTTTTAAGGCTTCCTGTTAGTGATTCGATGTTAAATAAAAAAATGGATAGCTTTAACTTTGAAGGATTAAAAGTGACTAACCTCGAAATGGAAACTTCAGGTATTTATGGTCTTTCCAAACTATTAGGTCACCATGCTATCTCGTTGAATGCTATAATTGCAAATAGAGCAAATGGTACTTTTAGTAAAAATCCGCAAAAAACCATTGAGAACTTAATTACCTATACTTTAGATAGAATTTAAATGAAGACAATACATATTGGTGGTGTACCTGAGCATTTTAATTTAGCATGGTATTTAACACTTAAAAATGGTGAATATAAAGAGGAAGGCATCAACTTAAGATGGCGCGATTATTATGGTGGCACTGGAGCGATGAGCAAAGGACTGCGAGAAGGTGATATTGATATTGCTGTGATTTTAACAGAGGGCATTATTAAAGATATTATTGCAGGAAATCAAAGTAAAATAGTGCAAACTTTTGTGCAAACACCGCTTGTTTGGGGTATTCATGTGGCACATGATTCAAAATACGAAACGATTGATGATATAAAAGGCACAAAAGCAGCAATCAGCAGGTACGGTTCTGGTTCGCATTTAATGGCATATATTAACGCTCAGAACCATAATTGGAATCTGGATAAGGATTTAGATTTTGAAGTTATTAAAAACTTAGATGGCGCTGTTGAAGGTTTAACTAAAGGTGTAGCTGATTATTTTTTATGGGAAAAATACACCACAAAACCACTTGTAGATGATGGTATATTCAGAAGAATAGATAACTGTCCATCACCTTGGCCATGCTTTGTTATTGCTGTTAGAGAATCTTTTATCGAAAATAATGAAGAGGAACTTAAAACAATTTTAAGGATTATAAACGCTACAACTTCAGAATTTAAAGATATTCCAAGTATCGATAGAATGATTGCTAATCGTTACGAGCAACAAATAGAAGATGTTCAAGATTGGCTAGCCATTACTGAATGGTCTCAAGATTTAATAGATAAACCAACTATCATGAATGTTCAAAAGCAATTAAAAGCTCTGGATATTATCCCAAGAATAGTTGATTATCAGGATTTAATCCATAAACTGTAATATTTCTCAATACCACTATAAACTATTGTTAATTTATTCATCGTATAATTCCAAATATATATTTTCGTAAAAAATAATAACCTAATTATGAAAAAAATTATATTCTCCCTAATATTTGTTGCATGTTTTGCTTGTGATAAAAAAGAAGAAACTATCCTAGATTATGCTGTTGTATCAGGAAAAATCATCAATATAAAAGGTGTAGTTACTATCAACAGTTACGACCGTACCTTTAGTGAGCCTCTAGATATTGCTGCTGATGGTGCTTTTGTAGATACATTGAGTACTGATAAAAGTTCCTATGTGATTTTTGATGGTACTAACCCGGTATTTATCTATATAGAACCTGGATATAACTTAAATGTAGCTTATGATGTTAATGATTTTGAAAACACACTTACATTTTCTGGAGAAGGTGCTGATGAGAATTCTTATTTGCTAGCCAGAAATAAAAATGAAAAAGCACTACTTAAAAATCGCTTTGATGCTTATAAATTAGATGAAGCAGAATTCAAAGATAAATTCAAAAGTATTAAAAAATCCAATGATAGTCTATTAGAAACTTTTGACGGCATATCAAAAGCATTTAAAACAATGACAAAAAGAGATTTAAACTTTAATTATTTAGCTAGAATAAATGAGTATGAAAAATATCGTAAATATATAACCAAGGATAATAGTTTTAAAGTATCTGACGACTTTTTAAGTGAGTTAGATAATTTTGATTACACTAATGAAAAAGACTATTTCTTCTCTCAAAACTATAAATCGCTTTTAACGAGTAAATATAGAAATGATGCTGAAAAATTAGCTGAGAGTGATACTATAGCTACTGATATTGCTTATTTAAAAACATTAAGTAGTATTGAAAACAAAAACATAAAAAATGATATGCTATTCTCTTTTGCAAGTACGAATATGAGCTACGCAAAGGACATTGAAACCTTTTACAAATTATATACTGAGAACTCTGATAATGAAGATAATAATGCTATTGTAAAAGAAAGATATGATAAACTTACCGGTTTATCAAAAGGAAAACCCTCACCTACATTTACAGATTATAAAAATCATGCAGGCGGTACAATGTCGTCTGAAGACTTAAAAGGGAAGTACACTTATATAGATGTTTGGGCTACTTGGTGTGGACCATGTATTAGAGAAATTCCCTCTTTAAAAAAGGTCGAAGAGCAATATCATAATAAAAACATACAGTTTGTTAGTGTTTCAATTGATAAGGAAAAAGATTTTGAAACATGGAAAACCATGGTAAATGATAAAGAATTAGGAGGCATTCAATTATTTGCAGACAACGACTGGAATTCTAAATTTGTTAAAGATTATGAAATACAAGGTATTCCTAGGTTTATATTAATTGATCCGAATGGAAATATTGTAGATTCCAATGCACCTAGACCTTCAGACCCTAATTTGATAAACTTATTTAAAGAGTTAAAAATATGATTTAAAAAAGCCGCAATTTGCGGCTTTTTTATTGCTTTTGAGTTTCTTCTTGATTCTCTTGCTGTTGTGGTGGTTGTTCAGGCTGTTTAAATAAATCTATATATGCCTCTCCCAAATAATCTATCACATGGCTTGCAATCAAGCTCTGATATCCAAAATCTTCCACAGCAATATCAGCAGACTTTCCATGTAAGTATACTCCAAATATTGCTGCTACAGAAGGATGATACTCTTGTGAAATCAAACCAGTTATAATTCCAGTGAGTACATCGCCACTTCCTGCGGTTGATAAGCCTGGATTTCCTGTAGTATTTATAAATAGTTTTTCATCAAAAACGGTAATCGTGTTTGCACCTTTTATTACAATTATTAACTTGTATTTTTTTGAAAATGCTTTCACTTTCTTAAGCTTATCAAAATCATTTTTCCAACTCCCAATTAAGCGCTCTAATTCTTTAGGATGTGGTGTTAAAATTGTATGCTCTGGTAAGAGTTTTAAAAGTGTCTTCTTTTTAGCTAGAATATTTAAGCCATCCGCATCAATTACCAAAGGAGGTTCATTAGACTTTAATAAGGTTTCTATGGCTGAAATGGTTTTTGAATCAGTCCCTAAACCTACTCCAAAACCAACTACTGTAGGCTCAATTTCAAAATTTATATTAGTAACTATGTTTTCATCTTCATCAGTAATTACCATAGCTTCAGGAAACGCTGTTTGTAAAGGTACATAACCGCATTTTGGTACATAAGCAGATACTAAGCCTGCTCCAGCAGATAATACTGCTCTAGCTGCTAAAATTACTGCCCCAATTTTCCCATAGCTACCTCCTACTATTAAAGCATGCCCAAATTGCCCCTTGTGTGAAAACTTATCTCTAGGCATATAGTTGGGTAGTACTTCATGTTTTCCAATAAGTTGTACTTCAGTTTCAGTTGTGTATAAATATTCAGGATCTAAACCAATATCAAGTATTTCCCACTGCACTGTATATTTTGCCGTTTCGGGTAGAAAAAACACCAATTTAGGAGAGGCAAAACTCAACGTAAAACCAGCATATACTATAGCTTCTGGGTCTTCAACTGCTTTATCAGTATATAACCCTGAAGGAATATCAATAGACATGGTGAATGCCTTAGTTGCTCTAAAATGTTGAAATAATTTTTTTACCCAGTCATCCACAGGTCTGTTCAGACCAATACCGAAAACGGCATCAACAATAATATCATTGGGATGTATTTCTGGAAAATCTTCAGTACATTTTAAAAGTGTAGGCCACTTTTTAGTTGTGTTTTTAATGCGATCGTAATTAATTAAAAAATCCTTAGAACGTTTATCACTATAATTAACAACATAGGTATGAACATTATAGCCATGCGTTACCAAATGTCGAGCCAAAACTAAACCATCTCCTCCATTATTTCCTATACCACAAAACACATGAACAGGTACTTGGGCACCTTGCATTCGCATATGCATCCAATTAAAAATTTGAGTACCAGCACGCTCCATTAATTCCGTTGATGTAATGTTTTGTCGCTCTGCGGTAAGTTTATCACCTAAATATATCTGCTCCTTAGAAAATATCTTCATAAATCTGTATTATTGATTTTTCAATTCTTAAGGGTATTCCTCGTTTTTTTTAAACGAAAATTTACCGATTGTAAGAATATTGCAAAAAAATAGTTTTTGTTTTTTTATTAGGCTAAAAGTAATACTTTTGAAATGTTTTATATAACGAAAATGATTCAATTAAGCCGAAATATAACTTTATCTGTGTGTTCTGCAAACACTACATCTATTTTTGCTAAAATTACAAATACAACAACCCTTTGGGGTTATTAGTTATATATTATTCAGGCTTTTCTTGTAATTTCTACAATTACAAATTTTCAAATTTTACGTTTAAATTTCAATTCATTTCTAAATGAAGGTTTTAAAATTCGGAGGAACTTCTGTAGGTTCTTCAAAAAATATAAATAAAGTCATTAGCATTTTAGATGCTTATGCACAAGACAATAAAGTAATTTGTGTGGTTTCTGCTGTTGGTGGTATAACCGATAAATTATTGTTAGCCGGTAGCCAAGCCCGTAGTAAAGATAATAGCTTTAAAGATACTCTTGAACTTATAAAAAATACTCACATAACAATTATTGAAGAGTTAAATCCAAAAAATAATGGTTCTATTTTAGAGTATGCTGAAGAAAAACTTAATGAGCTTGGTAGTTTATTGGATGGCATTTTCTTAATTAATGAAATATCCCCTAAAACATCAGACAAATTAGTAAGTTTTGGAGAATTATTATCCTCATTTATCATTGCCGAAACAATGAAAAATAGAGGCTTATCTGCAAATAGAAAAAATTCTCAGGAATTAGTAGTTACAAATTCAAACTTTACAAAGGCTGAGGTTGACTATAATGTTACTAATTCAAATCTTAAAGTATATTTTAATACTGCTAAAGAGAATATAACCATACTTCCTGGGTTTATTGCAAATTCATCATTTGGAGAGCAAACCACATTAGGTCGTGGAGGTTCAGATTTTACTGCTGCCATTGTTGCTGCGTCTTTAAATGTAGAGCAATTAGAAATTTGGACAGACGTAAGTGGTATGTTTACTACTAACCCTAAATTGGTAAAACAAGCCCGACCGATACAAAGCATTTCGTATCAAGAAGCTATGGAATTATCACATTTTGGAGCTAAAGTTTTATATCCACCAACTGTGCAACCTGTTTTGGATTTAGATATTCCCATTCACATTAAAAATACAATGGAGCCTGAAGCGGTTGGCACTATAATCTCTAATAGTTCTGAGGTTACTAATAATCCAGTAAAAGGTATCAGTAACATCTCAAACATAGCATTGTTAACTTTACAAGGTAGCGGAATGGTTGGTATTCCAGGCTTTTCTAAACGTTTATTTGAAACACTTTCTAACGAAAAAATTAATATCATTTTAATTACTCAAGCGTCATCAGAACATTCTATATGTTTAGGTATTGAAGAAAAAGATGTTGAAATTGCGAAAACTGCAATTGATATCACTTTTGAAAATGAAATTGCGCTTCATAAGATAGACCCAATACTTGTAGAAACTAATTTGTCCATTGTAGCTTTGGTTGGTGATAACATGAAGAACCATCAGGGTATTAGTGGTAAAATGTTTTCTTCCTTAGGAAAAAACAATATCAATATTAGGGCTATTGCGCAAGGTGCTTCAGAAAAAAACATTTCAATAGTAATTGAAGAAAATGACGTTAAAAAAGCATTAAACACATTACACGAAGAATTTTTTGAAAGCATTACAAAACAACTTAATGTTTTTATTACTGGTGTTGGAAATGTTGGTGAGCGCTTGGTTGAACAAATAAAGCAACAGAAAAAATACTTAAAAGAAAATTTAAAAATCAATCTTCGGGTAGTTGGATTATCTAATTCTCGTAAAATGGTTTTTGATAATTCTGGATTAAATTTAAAAGATTGGAAATCCGCTTTAAATGATGGAGAAACTGCATCACTAGATGGCTTCTTCGAAAAAGCCAAAGCTTTTAATTTACGCAATAGTATTTTTGTTGATGTAACTGCGAATACTGAAGTAGCCGGGCTTTATGAAAAATATTTACGTGAAAGTATTGCAGTTGTTGCATGTAATAAAATTGCATGTTCAAGTGATTTTTCCAATTATAAAGAATTGAAGCGATTATCACTTAAGTATAATGCGCCATTTTTATTTGAAACTAATGTAGGTGCAGGTTTGCCAATAATAGATACTTTAAATAATTTGGTGGCATCAGGTGATAAGGTCACCTCTATTCAAGCAGTATTATCTGGAAGCTTAAACTTTGTCTTTAATAATTTTGATGATTCAACTAAATTTTATGATGTTGTAAAACAAGCTGGAGCCGAAGGTTATACAGAACCAGACCCAAGAATAGATTTAAGTGGCGTAGATGTGGCTCGCAAGATTTTAATTTTGGCTAGAGAAAGTGGTGTAGAAATGAATTTAGAAGATATTGCAAACACATCGTTTTTATCGCCTTCCGGTATAGAAAGCGGTACCGTAGAGGAATTTTATAAGACACTAATTGCTGATGAAGCACATTACCAAAGTTTATATGCTTCTGCTAAGTCAAATAATTGTCAGTTAAAATATGTTGCTAAATTTGATAATGGTAAGGCAAGTGTTAGCTTACAGGAAATTCCAGAGGGACATCCATTTTACAATTTAGAGGGTAGTGATAATATTGTCATGTTTTACACTGAGCGCTATTCGCAACAACCTATGATAATTAAAGGTGCTGGTGCTGGAGCAGATGTTACCGCTTCAGGATTATTTGCCGATATTATCAGGTTAGGTAACGATTAATTATAATGGAATTACACAAAGAAAGTTCTATTTCCTGCAGTAGTGCAGCCGAGGGCTATTTAATAGATAAAATGAACGAAATAAAAATATTTTCACCAGCAACAGTGGCAAATGTATCTTGCGGCTTTGATGTTATGGGTTTTTGCCTTGATAATGTGGGTGACGAAATGGTAATTCGAAAAATCGATAAAAAAGGAATTTTTATTACTCATATTGAAGGTTTTGATTTACCATATAAAACTGAATTAAACGTTGCTGGAGTTTCTGCATTAGCAATGTATGATACTTTAGATGTTGATTTCGGGTTTGAAATTGAAATCTATAAAAACATAAAACCTGGTAGCGGAATTGGTAGTAGCGCAGCAAGTGCTGTTGGTAGTGTTTTTGGTATGAATGAACTCATTGGAAGGCCATTTGATAAAACACAATTAACAGAGTTTGCCATAAAAGGAGAAGCTCTAGCAAGTAAGTGTGAGCATGCTGATAACCTTGCTCCTGCTCTTTTTGGAGGATTTACCTTAGTAAAAAGTGTAGCACCACTACAAGTTTTGGAAATACCAACTCCAGATGACTTATATGCAACTATTATTCATCCGCAGATTGAGATAAAAACATCAGAATCTAGAGCTATACTCCCTAAGCAAGTGGATTTAAGTGATGCGATTACACAATGGGCAAACTTAGGAAGTTTAATACATGCACTTCACACTGGTGATTACGATTTGATTAAAAGTTCTTTAAATGATGTAGTTGTCGAACCACATAGAAGTAAATTGATTCCTTTATTTGACAAAGTTAAAACGGCTTCAATAGATGCTGGAGCTTTAGGCGCAGGTATTTCTGGTTCTGGCCCTTCCATTTTCACTTTAAGTAAAGGACAAGAACAAGCAGAAAAGATAAAAGAAGTAATGCAAAACATATATACCGTAACAGATATAGATTTTGACATTCATGTATCAAAAATTAACACTGAAGGTGTTAAAATATTAAATTAAGAATGCACTACTATTCATTAAATAAAAAAGCACCAAATTCATCATTTAAAAATGCTGTAATCAAAGGATTGGCGCCTGACAAAGGATTATACTTTCCAGAAAGCATTACGCCTTTACCGCAATCGTTTTGGGATAATTTTGATAATTTGTCTTATTCAGAAATTGCTTTTGAAGCCATCAAACAATTTGTGTCTTCTGAAATTCCTGAAGACATTTTAAAAACGATAGTTGAAGAAACATTGTCTTTTGATTTTCCTGTAGTAAAGCTAAATGATAATATTTCTACACTTGAGTTGTTTCATGGTCCAACTATGGCATTTAAAGATGTTGGAGCACGTTTTATGGCACGTTGCCTTGGGTATTTCAATCAAAATAATGATAGAGAAGTTACCGTTTTAGTAGCTACATCTGGAGATACTGGAGGTGCCGTAGCTAATGGGTTTTTAGGTGTCAAAGGTGTAAATGTTGTCATACTCTATCCGAGCGGAAAAGTAAGTGATATTCAAGAAAAGCAATTAACTACACTTGGTAAAAATATAAAAGCTCTTGAGGTTAATGGTACATTTGATGATTGCCAAGCGATGGTAAAAACTGCATTTCTTGACGAGGAATTGACCAGTAAAATGCAGTTAACATCTGCAAACTCTATAAATGTAGCACGTTGGTTACCACAACTCTTCTATTTTATGTTTGCATACAAACAATTGCATAAACAACATGATGATATTGTCTTTTCCGTTCCTAGTGGGAACTTTGGAAATATATGTGCAGGTATGATGGCACAAAAATTGGGATTACCCATTAAGCATTTTGTAGCTTCAAATAATATGAATAATGTGGTAACACGTTATCTAATCTCTCAATTATACGAGCCAAAGCCATCCATTCAGACCATAAGTAATGCTATGGACGTGGGTGCACCAAGTAACTTTATTCGTATTCAAGAGATTTATAAAAATCAGTTTGAAGTTCTAAAAGAAAACATATCTTCCTACAGTTTTACAGATGAAGAAACTAAAGATGCCATGTTGGAGATTTATAATAACTACAATTATGTTGCAGATCCTCATGGGGCAGTTGGATATTTAGGCTGTAAATCTTATTTAAACGATAACCCCAATGCACATTGTGTATTCTTGGAAACGGCACATCCAACTAAATTCTTGGATGTAGTCGAAGATGTTGTAAAGCAAGAACAACCATTACCTAGGCAAATTCAATCTGTAATGGGAAAAGAAAAGGTTTCTACCATTATTTCTGATTATGAAAATTTGAAGAATTTTTTGTTACAGTGATTATATTTCATCGATGAAAAGTTAAATAATCACTAATTAACACTTAATATTTTTAAATTTTACAATTCAAAGCTATATTTGTTAGCCTTGAATTAAAGAAATGAAACCGAAACCTAAAGTTAAAAACGGTAAATCCCGATTTCAATTACTACATCAGTATTATAGTTATACTGGTTTCTACACGTTTGTATGGCAAGCAGTAAAAAAGGCTTTACCATATATTATTGGCGCAGTAATAGCGATCTACACTATAAATCATTTTTTTAATATCAATGATGCTTTAATCAAGTTAACAGAGATATTACCTTCACAAGGTGTGCTAAGTTTTTTCTTTGTTTCTGAAACATTATTAGGGCTAATTCCACCTGAAATATTTATCGCTTGGTCAGGGAAAATGCCAAATCCTTGGGGCTATTTAAGTATCTTAGCTATACTATCCTATTCTGCAGGCTTATTAGCATATCATATGGGAAGAATGATTACTAAAATCCCTTCTGTCCACAATTATCTAGAAATAAAAATGCAAAAACAATTAAAAAACTCTAGAAAATGGGGTGGATTTTTAATTATTGTAGGTGCATTACTTCCACTTCCCTTTTCTATATCGTGTATTGCTGCGGGTATTATTAAGTTCCCATTTAAAGTTGTAGCACTGTTTGGAACTTTACGTTTATTACGCTTTGTAATTTATGGAATCGTTATTTTTAACGCATTGTAAAAAAATCTTAAATCATAGTATTTTGTTGTTGTTCTGTTCTACTTTTGCAGAAAATAAATGACTATGTTTTCATTCATAAATATTTTTAGAATAGTTGCCTTTTTAGAAGGGGTTTCATATCTGCTTTTGTTATTTGTTGCAATGCCTATTAAATACATAGGAAACGATGAGCAATATGTGAAATTGTTGGGAATGCCTCACGGTTTATTATTTGTGGCCTATATAGCTATTGCAATACTTATAAAGCCAGAATTCAAATGGGATAATAAAACTTTCAGTATGATACTTTTAGCTGCAATTATTCCTTTTGGTACATTTTATATTGATAGAAAATATTTAAAAATTGCTAAATGATACAATCTGAGGACACTATAAATATCACCTCTGAAAAGGCTACTACATTAAAACATTGGGTTTTTGATAAGCTTATAGAATATGGAGTTTCTGAACAAGCTGCTGAATACCTTAACATGATTATTCTTCTTGTAGGTTTACTCATTATCATTTTTATTGTAGACGTTATCATAAGGAAAATTTTAATTGGTGCGTTTACCCAATTTGCTAAACGTTCTAAAACAAACTTTGATGATCTTCTAATCTCAAATAAAGTGCCTAGAAATATAGCACATATTGTTCCGCTTTTAATTGCTTTAGAATTTGTGCCTGATGTATTAGCTGACTTCTATAACTTTGAAATTATTGTAGAAAAAGGATTGAAGGTTTTTGCCATAGTATTAACCTTGTGGATTGCAAGAAGCTTACTAAATACAGTAAAAGATTACCTAAAAACGCTACCTAGACTCAAAGACAAACCAATAGATAGCTATATCCAGGTATTTATGATTTTTGCATGGTTGGGAGGTATTATGTCTGCAATCGCCATTATTACTGGTATACCATTTTTAAAATTCCTCACAGGCTTAGGCGCTATTTCAGCAGTAATTATTTTAGTTTTTAAAGACACTATACTTGGCTTTGTTGCTAGCATTCAAGTATCTATTAACGATATGGTTCGTATTGGAGACTGGATAACTTTTGAAAAATACGGTGCAGATGGCGATGTTATTGAAATTACACTGGCTACAGTAAAAGTTCAAAACTTTGATAAAACCATCACTACCATTCCGACTTATGCTTTAATTTCAGAATCTTTTAAGAATTGGAGAGGTATGACTAATTCTGACGGAAGACGAATAAAACGCTCTCTAAATATCAAGCAAGATACTATTAAATGCCTTTCTGATATTGATATAGAATCACTTAAGAAAATTGATTTGATAAAACCATATTTAGAAGCAAGTCAAAAAGACATCTCAACTTTCAATACTTCAAATGACATAAATAAAGAGATACCTTTAAATGGAAGAAATCTTACTAATATTGGAGTTTTTAGAAAGTATGTTCAGGAATACATTGAAAACCATTCGGCTATAAATAAAGATATGACAATTATGGTGCGTCAATTGGCTCCAACTTCAGAAGGTTTGCCTATAGAAATCTATGCTTTTAGTAGCGATAAACGATGGGTAAATTACGAATATGTGATGGCTGATATATTTGATCATGTACTAGCAGCTGTTCCATATTTTGATTTAGAAATTTTTGAATTCCCCACTAAATTCCCAAAAAACTAAACGTTTCATTAAGTTAATTTATCATAATACCTCTAAAACACCCAGTCTTTTGTGATTTCATTAATTATTAATTAGACATACTTTAACAGAGAAAAATAAGTTATAGAGATAGTTTTACCCCCTTCAATCAATAACTTATATTTATGAAATTAAAACTATGCACGCTATGTTTAGTAGTCTTCACGAAAACTGCATTTACACAAAACATTGAACCAACTAAAAAACCACCTAACCTTTCCTCAAAATCTTTTTTAGAAAGAACAGAATTTAAAGTTGCCTATTCAGGAAGTATATTTTGGAACAACGGCTTAAATTTTGGTGCTGAATATGTCCTAAAAGAAACTATTAAAACTAAAAACAGAAGAGGTGAGGAAAGGAGCAACACACACCAATTCCTTTTAAATGGTAATTTAGGCTTCACTACAAATTTCTCGACTTCAACAGATACAGGAATCTTTACTAACGTAGGAATTACTTGGCGGCGAACAAACAAAAAGGGTAAGCAATTTAGTATTGAATTTAACCCTTTTGGATACTATCGCTCGTTCCTTCCTGAAACTTATGAAGTAAATGGTAATAATGTAGAAAAGGTATTTCTTCCTGGTAGAAGCTACTATGCACCATCGCTTTCTGTTGGCATTGGTAAACAACGACCAGGAAAAAAAATTACTGGTAGATATTTTAATATAAACTTCATGTTACGAACACCTTATAATGCTGGAAATTTACCAACTTTCAATTTACAATATGGCTTCCGTTTTAATTTAAAAAAGAAAAAAAGAAATGAAGAAATTAATTAACATATATACAAAAATACTAGTTTTAGCAGTTGTTCTATGCACTTCGGTTTCTTGTTCTGAAGATGATAATCTTAGCAACTTAAATGACACACTCTTTGTACGGCATAAGAATGCTGATATGCCTGCATATATTCATGGCAATGCTTCAGAAAAGGTATTCCTTATCATACTTCATGGTGGACCAGGAGGCTTTGGTTTAAACTACAGAGGTGCTACTATTAAGAGTGAAATTGAAAAAGAATGTGCGGTTGTCTATTTTGATCAAAGGGGTTCAGGGATGTCACAGGGTAATTACTCTGAAAGTGGTGTAAGCATTGATATTATGGCTGAAGATGTTTTAGCGCTATCGAAGGTGATTAAACATAAATATGGAGAGGACTCAAAATTGTTCTTAAT
This sequence comes from uncultured Flavobacteriaceae bacterium, assembly GCA_947502975.1. GTDB lineage: Bacteria > Bacteroidota > Bacteroidia > Flavobacteriales > Flavobacteriaceae > Jejuia. The sequence goes on along the minus strand of CANNBV010000003.1, from coordinate 212,568 downwards.
GGGCCATAGCTGGGGTGGCACCCTGGGGCCAGCGACATTATTGAAAGATCAAAGTGATTTTTTAGGATGGATAGATGTTGATGGATCACACAATACTAAAGGATTATATGAAGAATATATTGCAAATTTTAGAAGAGTAGCTGCAGAACAAATCGATCTAGAAAATAATGTTGAGTACTGGAATTCTGTAATTGATTTTGTAAATAGTGTACCCCAACAATATACTGATATCGATGACATGTATACTTTGAACAATGAAGCTTTTGAAGCCGAATTACAACTCGAGGCCTCGAATGTTATCAATAAACCCGAAGATATAGACGGTAAAGTTATTTTTAAATATAATATTTTAACATTGATTTGGAATTTATTAAAAGTACAATCTATACTAGATAGAAATCTTTTTGAAAATTTAACATTTACAGATAGACTTTCAGAAATCACAATTCCATCTTTGGTGTTGTGGGGAAAGCATGATATGGTAGTTCCCATAGGATTTGCCCAAGAAGCTTATGATAATTTAGGAAGTAGTGAAAAAGAATTAGTAATTTTTGAAAGATCCGGGCACTCACCTATGTTTAGTGAACCCGATTTATTTGCAGATAAAGTGATTGAATTTATTTATCAATATAAATAATACTAGTAAAGTATGCAATAAACTTAATGTGCCTTAATAGATAGTTTGAGCAACTCAAAAAATAGGTTGATAATATTCAAATTTGTATTAGTGTTAAACAAAAAATTTAGATCAAAATATATTGCACGATGCACTGTATATAACCCTCAGATTTTGAGTTGCCTTAAACATTATCTTAAGCTTAGAGAAATATTTCACTACTTTTATTGCTTCTAAAAGTATATTTTGCTACAAAAAAAAATAAAAAAAGAATATATTGTCTTAGGTCTCGCATGGTTTTTTTGGGCTATTTCTGAAGTAGTATCCTGGAAATACTACAACCAAAAAATACTATACTCTAAAGTTATTAATGTAAAGTTAGTACAAATGGCGGTAGCACTAATATTTAATTTAGTGCTGGTCCAGATGTTTTTAGGTATTCAAAAAATAAAAATTAAAAGTGGCTTAAGGTTTTTAATTTATACAGTAGCTATTATATTTTTTTCGGTAATAACTGTTATATGTAATTCGCTGTTTTATGCTTTTATAGTAAATGCTGCTAACCCATTGTTAGATCTACACAATATATTTATCAATGTTTTACAAAAAATAATTTATTTAACTGGTTTTACCACATTATTCTTCATGATTAGGAATTTGAAGGAACTTCAACATCAAAAGAAGGCAGCTATAAATGCCCAAAAATTGGCAGTAGAATCTCAGCTTCAATTGCTACAACAACAAATAAATCCTCACTTTTTATTTAATACCTTAAATTCTTTAAGGAGTTTAATAAGTTCTGATACCCAAAAGGCGAGAAATATGGTTAACTATATTTCTGAATTTTTAAGAGAATCTCTGCTAAACAATAGTGCTACAACCAAGCTTATTTCTGAAGAAGTAGCTATTTTAGATAATTATTTAAACATTCAAAAAATTAGGTGGGGAAATGATTTGGTTATAGAAAAAGACATTAATAGTGATGTTTTAGGACTTAAAATGCCAAGCTTAGTACTTCAACCACTAGCTGAAAATGCTATTAAGCATGGTATGAAATCTAACGAAATACTTACAGTTAAAATTTGTATGGCAAAGAAAAACAATGTGCTATTGATTTCTATTAGTAATAATGGTGAATTATCTAATCTAAGTAAAAACGAAATGGGAGGCAATAGTAATATAATAAAGCGTTTAGATTTGTTATATGGTGATAATGCAATTTTCGAAGTAAAAGAAAATAATAACAAAGTTTACTCTAACATAACTATTAAATTATAGCCTTTTGAATATTAGAGTTTGTATTATTGATGATGAACAATTAGCTATTGATGAACTACATATGCTACTATCTAAATTTGATGATGTAGATGTATGTGCTACTGCAAGATCAATTGAAAAAGCTATAGAAGTTATTAATAAGACCAAACCAGATATAGTTTTTCTGGATATTCAATTAAAAGAGCATAACGCATTCTCTATTTTGGAGCTTATAAAAGTAAAAACTCATATAATTTTTGTTACTGCTTATGATGAGTTTGCTACTCGAGCTTTTGAAATAAATGCACTAGATTATTTACTAAAACCAGTTTTACAACCTCGTTTAGAGAAAGCTATTAAAAGGTTTAAATTGAACATTAGTCCAGAAAAGCCTAAAACATTAGAATACAAATATTCGGATAGAATAATCATAACAGAAAAAAATGAATATAAACTTATTTCTATAAATGAAATTGTGTCTATCACTGCAGATGGGGACTATACGTGTTTACATTTAAGTAATGGTTCAAAAAAATTAATATTAAAATCAATGTTAGAGTGGGAAAAACTTCTACCAAACACACATTTTGAACGTATTCATCGTAGCACTATTATTAACCTTGAGTTTGTTTCTAAAATAGAAAAAAGCTTTAATAACACATGCAAAGTATATTTAAAAAACATAAAGCAATACTTCCAAATGAGCCAGAGATATACTTCGAAATTCTTAAACAAGTATAAGGCTTAATTTACTTAACGATAATAATTATCGTTTATCGATTTTTATTTTCATTCATATATAAACATCATTAAAACTCACGGTTACACCTCTAAATTGTAATGAATTAATTCAAACTAAATTCTTAAACAATTATGAGGAAAATCAACAAAGACCAAGCTTTAAATATTAAAATTGGATTACTATTCATGCTACTATTTACATTTTTTAGTGCCTGTGAAAGTGAAAAATTAAGTGCAAAAAAGGGCATTTCAAAATTTACAATTTTAAATATCGTTGCAGATATTAATTATTCAGATAACACTATAAATATAATTTTACCAGAAGGGACAGATCCTACAAAATTATCTCCAACCATTATAATTTCAGAAAAAGCCACTATAAATCCAGCTTCTAATACAGAACAAGATTTTACAAAACCAGTAACATATACAGTTACTGCTGAAGATAATAGCTCACAACAATATGTAGTTACTGTTGAAGTAGAAACCAATGAAAACATATATCAATTTATGCATAACAATAAAAAATATGAAATTGTTAGAGAGAATAAAACATGGATAGAAGCTGCAGCATTTGCTTCACAAAGAGGCGGTTATCTTGCAGAAATTAACAATGTCACAGAAAATACCACAATTTTTGATGAAGCTATGAGTAATGCCTCAATTACATTAAGCAAAACTTCAGCTGGTGATGGCGGTGGTGCCTCTTATTTATGGATCGGCGGTAATGATATTGCTCAAGAGGGTATTTGGATTTGGAATGGAAATAATGATGGTGTTTCAACACAGTTTTGGGAAGGAAAAGCTAATGGCAGCGCTATTGGTAATTTGTATAATAACTGGGGAAATGAACCTGACGATTTCCAAAGTGCACAAGATGGATTAGCATTAGCATTGACGCAATGGCCACTAGGGTCAGGACATTTAGGAATTGCTAGTCAATGGAATGATGTTAATCATCAAAACAATAAACTTTACTTTGTTATAGAATACAATAATTAATAGTATTATGGAAACATCAGAAATAAAAAAAATAAATAATTCAATACGATTATTAGTCGTATTGATAAGCTTAATTATTAGCAAAAGTGCTAAAGCGACAACATACTTTCAAGACAATTTTTTAGAATCTACAGAATATCAAGAATTTCAAGGAAAGGTGATTGATGAAGAAAATAAAAAACCTTTAGCATTGGCAACTATACTAGTTGAAGATTCTAACATAAGTACAATAACCAATTCTGAAGGCAACTTTATAATAAAAGTACCAAGAACAAGTATCAACAAGACTATAATTATTTCGTTTTTAGGCTATAAAACAAAACACGTTTTACTAACTGAACTAAAAGATAAAAAGAACCTTATTACTCTAAAAAGTTTAGTTACAGAATTAGCAGAAATAGATATTAATGTTATTTCAGATGCTACAAATTTGGTGAAAGAGGTATTTAATAAGATTAAAGATAATTATTTGGTCAATCCAACTATTATGACGGCTTTTTACAGAGAAACTATAAAAAAAAGACGTAAAAATGTATCTCTTTCCGAAGCTATTATTAATATTTACAAAAGTCCATATGATTCAGCTGAAAATGATCATGTAGAATTATTTAAATCGAGAAAAAGTACCGATTACTCTAGATTAGATACATTGGCTATGAAATTGCAAGGAGGACCATTTAATACATTACTAATAGATATTATGAAGTATCCAGAGTATATATTTTCTGAAGATGGTGTTAATGATTATAACTTTACATATAATTATCCAACCATAATAAATAATAAGCGTATATCGGTTATATCATTTAAACAAAAAGAAAACATTAAAGCTCCTTTATATGAAGGCAATCTATATATTGACGCTAAAAACAAAGTACTTATTAGTGCAGATTATGCTTTAAATATCACAAATAAGGAACTGGCTTCAAAAATATTTATTAGAAAAAAACCAGGCAGGGCTAATGTATGGCCAAAAAAAATAAATTACAAAGTTGATTATCGAGAAAAAAATGGCAAATGGTATTATGGTTACAGTAGTGCTTACTTAGAGTTTAAGGTTAATTGGTCTAATAAACTTTTTAATTCAAACTATTCAATGGTTGCAGAAATGGCTATAACCGACTGGAAAACTAATGCACAAAAAGATAAACTTAAGCAAAAGCAAAAATTAAAGCCGTCTGTTATTTTAACTGACAAAATAGCTGGTTTTTATGATACTAAATTCTGGGGAAAGCATAATATTATTGAACCAGAAAAATCTATTGAAGTTGCAATTAAAAAAATAAAAAGACAGTTAGATAAATCTAAATAGGTTAATAAAAAAACCTGTTAAGCATACTGTTTAACAGGTTTTATATTTTTAAATCAACATGTTAATTATATATTAGAAGCCAACCAGTCTCCAACTTCTTTAGTGCCATAAGATGTACCGCCATCAGCTAAATCTTCAGTAACAATGCCTTTCTCTAAAGCACTATTAACTGCATCTCTAATTGCTTTACCTTCATCTTGTAAACCAAAGTTTTCAAACATCATTGCTGCTGACAATACCGTTGCCATTGGGTTAGCAATATTTAATCCTGTTGCTTGCGGATAAGACCCGTGAATTGGCTCAAACAATCCAATATCTGATCCCAAAGACGCAGAAGGCATTAATCCCATAGATCCTGAAATTACAGAGGCCTCATCTGTTAAAATATCTCCAAATAAGTTTTCAGTAATTAATACATCATAACTATTTGGCCATTGTACCAAACGCATTGCCACTGCATCTACAAATTCATAAGACACTTCAACTTCTGGGTAATCTTTCTCCATAGCCTGAACTGTTTCTCTCCAAAGTCTAGACGTTTCTAAAACATTAGCTTTATCTACACAACATAATTTCTTACCACGTGTCATGGCTAATTCAAATCCTTTTTTCGCTAAACGTTGTACTTCAACTCTGGTGTATACACAATTGTCAAAAGCCGTTTCACCTTCTTCTCTTCTACCCTTTTCTCCAAAATAGATACCACCAGTCAACTCGCGTAAAAACACCAAGTCTGTACCTTCTATTCTTTCTTTCTTTAATGGTGACTTATCTAATAATGATGGAAACGTAAACGTTGGTCTAACATTAGCAAATAACCCTAACGCCTTACGCATTTTTAATAACCCTTGCTCTGGACGCACCTTAGCAGATGGATCGTTATCAAATTTTGGATGACCAATAGCACCAAATAAAACAGCATCAGAACTTTTACAAATTTCATGTGTTTCATCTGGATATGGTTCACCAACTGCATCGATTGCTGCAGCACCTGTTAATGCAGGCTTCCAATTAATTTCATGTCCAAATTTTTCAGCAACCGCATCACTTACTTTTACAGCTTGATCTATCACTTCAGGACCTATACCGTCTCCCGCTAAAAGAGCTATATTTAATTTCATTTGTTTAGTTTGTATTCTTAATTAACAATAATATTTAACATTTTTTCTGTCGCTTTAATAGCTGAAACCGTTTGGTCACTATCTAAACCTCTCGTTTTAAACTCCTTCTCCGTATTCTTCCAGGTAATAATAGTTTCACAAAGTGCATCTGAATTACTTCCAGGAGGAATCCTTACCGCATAATCAATTAAATTGGGTAATGTAATTTTCTTTCTTTTAAATATGGTTTTCACTGCATTCATAAAGGCATCATACTGTCCATCTCCTTGTGCATGCTCCTCAAAATTCTCGCCTTCAATAGTAATAGATACTGTGGTTGAAGGCTTTAAACCTTTAGAATGTGTTAACACATAAGAATTTACAGTTACCTTTTCTTCATACGTTCTATCTAAAACATCCGAAATGATATAAGGTAAATCCTCTTTTGTAACAACTTGCTTTTTATCGCCTAATTCAATAATACGCTGAGTAACTTTTTTCAAGTCCTCTTCATTCAGTTGTAGTCCTAATTGCTGCAAGTTCTTTTGGATATTGGCTTTTCCAGATGACTTTCCTAAAGCATACTGACGTTTTCTACCAAAACGTTCTGGCATTAAGTCACTGAAATACAAATTCTTTTTATTATCGCCATCAGCATGTATACCAGCAGTTTGTGTAAATACATTAGCCCCAACAATAGGCTTATTTGCAGGAATCATAACTCCTGAAAAATTCTCCACCAATTTACTTACTGTATACAACATCTTTTCATTTACACCCATTTCTATATTGGGCATAAAATCATTTATCACAGCAATAGTACTACTCATTGGTGCATTTCCTGCACGTTCTCCCATGCCATTTACAGTTAAATGCAAACCATCTGCACCAGCTTTTAAGCCTTCCATAGCATTAGAAACTCCTAAATCATAATCATTATGAGCATGAAAATCGAAGTGTAATTTTGGATATTTATCTTTTATTTCTTTTACGAAACCATATGATTCTTCAGGAGTTAAAATCCCTAAAGTATCTGGCAACATAATTCTAGCTACATTTTGTGTGTTTAAAAACTCTAAAAACTCATAAACATAGTCTTTAGAATTACGCATACCATTACTCCAATCTTCTAAATAAACATTGGTAGCAATACCTTTATCAGTTGCTAAATCAATAACCTCCTTAACTGCTTTAAAATGCTGATTAGGTGTTTTTTTAAGTTGATGAGTTAAATGATTTAATGAACCCTTAGTCAATAAATTTTGAACCTTTGCTCCTGACTCAACCATCCAGTCAATAGACACACCTTTATCTACAAAAGTCAATACTTCAACTTTATCCAAATAATCATGTTCAGCTGCCCAATCTGTGATATTTTTTACCGCTTGAAATTCTCCTTCAGACACACGTGCCGAAGCAATTTCAATACGGTCCACCTTCAATTCTTCTAGTAAAAGTTTTGCAATAGTTAATTTCTCAGATGATGAAAACGATACGGTGGAGGTTTGTTCTCCGTCCCGTAATGTCGTATCCATTATTTCTATTCTTCTTTTAGCCATTGAGGTAAAATTTATTCTTGTCATTCTGAACTTATTTCAGAATCTGCAAAAGCCATTTACTTAAAACAAGAGAACCTGAAACAAGTTCAGGTTAACAATTGCATTTTTTGTTAAATTAGAAAGGTCTTGTTTCGGCAAAAGCAGATACCTCTTCCTTTATATTTTGAAGATAATCTATATCATCAAAACCATTTAACATATTTTCTTTCTTATAACCATTAATATCAAAGGACTCAGATTCTCCTGTTGATAATAATGTTACAGTTTGGTTTGGTAAATCTACTTTTATTTCTGCTTTAGGGTCTGCATCAATTGCATCAAATAATTTTTGAGCAAATTCAGCAGATACTTGTACTGGCAATACACCAATATTTAAACAGTTATTTCTAAATATATCTGCAAAGAATGATGAAATTACGCAACGTAATCCAAAATCATATACTGACCACGCAGCATGTTCTCTTGAAGACCCAGAACCAAAATTCTTACCTCCTACTAAGATCTTTGATCCTTCGTATTTTGTGTCATTTAATGGGAAATCTGCTATTGGATTTCCTTCAGAGTCATATCTCCAATCTCGGAAAAAATTATCCCCAAACCCTTTACGCTCTGTTGCTTTTAAGAAACGTGCAGGTATAATTTGATCGGTATCCACATTTTCAATTGGTAATGGATAAGCGGTACTTGTTAATACTTCAAATTTATCGTAAGCCATTGTCGTTACTTTTAAGCTGTTTCTTTAATTAATGTTCTTGGATCTGTCACCACGCCCTCAACCGCAGTGGCTGCGGCTACTAGTGGAGACGCTAATAAGGTTCTTGATCCTGGACCTTGACGTCCTTCAAAATTACGATTAGATGTAGATACTGCAAGTTTTCCTGCAGGTACTTTATCATCATTCATTGCTAAACAAGCTGAACACCCTGGTTCTCTTAAAACAAATCCAGCAGCTTCTAGTATCTTATCTAAACCTTCTTCTTTTATTTGGTCTACTACCTTGTGTGAACCTGGAACTAACCAAGCTGTAATATTCTCTGCTTTCTGACGCCCTTCAACAATAGAACAAAATGCTCTAAAATCTTCTATACGTCCATTTGTACAAGACCCTAAGAACACATAATCTACTTGCTTACCAATCATGTTGTCTCCTTCACCAAACTTCATGTAGCCTAATGACTTCTTATACGTCGCAACACCTCCTTGAACATCTTCTGCCATTGGAATAGATTGCGTTACACCCATACCCATTCCAGGGTTGGTTCCGTAAGTAATCATTGGCTCTATATCGGAAGCATTGTAGTTAAATTCTACATCAAATTCGGCATCAGCTTCAGTATAAAGCGTTTTCCAATAAGCCATGGCTTTATCCCAATCTGCACCTTTTGGTGTGTGCTTTCTGTCTTTAATATATTCAAAAGTCTTTTCATCTGGAGCAATCATACCACCGCGTGCTCCCATCTCAATAGATAAGTTACACACTGTCATACGGCCTTCCATAGACATATCTTCAAAAACATCTCCAGCATATTCTACAAAGTATCCTGTTGCACCAGAAGTGGTTTGTTGAGAAATTATATATAAGGCTACATCCTTTGGAGTAACACCAAAACCTAATGCACCATTTACGTTAATACGCATTTTCTTGGGCTTAGGTTGCATGATACATTGTGTAGACAATACCATTTCAACCTCAGAAGTCCCAATACCAAAAGCAATAGCACCAAAAGCACCATGTGTAGATGTATGCGAATCACCACAAACAATCGTAGATCCAGGAAGTGTAATACCGTTTTCAGGTCCTACAATATGAACAATACCATTGTTTCTGTGTCCTAATCCCCAATGCGAAATTCCATATTCCGCAGCATTATTAGCTAAAGCTTCTAATTGGTTTGCAGATAAAGGGTCGGCAACTGGTAAATGTTGATTCCAAGTAGGAGTGTTATGATCAGCTGTAGCGAACGTACGCTCAGGATACATAACACCAATGCCACGACTTCTCAATCCAACAAAAGCTACAGGACTAGTAACTTCATGTATAAAATGACGGTCTATAAAAAACACATCAGGTCCATCTTCTATTTTTCTAACAACATGCGAATCCCACACCTTGTCAAATAATGTCTTACTCATAAATAATATAGGTTTGTTTTGTTGAAATAACCTCAAAAATGTATAAATTTAGTCTAATGAAGTTACTACAGTACACAAAGTTATATTTAATTACATTTAATTGAAAGTTTAGAGTGTATTGTTATTTTATTTTTACAAAATATACAATGAACATCATATAAATTGCATTTTATGCAATGAAAACATTTTTTTGGTTATAATTTTTGAAAGGTAAATTCATCGGTTTAAAAAAGCGTCTGTTGCTGATCTTCTTCATTAGGGATTTTGAGGCTATATCCCAATTCGGAGTTTAGTTTTTTAATGAAATAAGCCGATAATAAAGGGGATTCTTTTTCAATGTTTTGGTGAATAAAAAAGTCTATTTCTTTAATGCCTTGATCTTTCCAGAGTTTCAGTCGTTTTACCCAATCATCCAAGCGTGTATAATCACTTTCATGATTTGCACCAACATAACGTACAAAGGCTGTAGCATTGGTCAGCCTCATGTGCATTAAATCACGCCTCCCAGCTGTATCAACAATAACGTTAGATATATTGTTTGCTTCCAAAAGTTGATATAGATCTTCAGCTATTGCTTGATCATTATACCAATTTGTATGTCTGAATTCTACAGCCAAAGGGATTTCTTTTGGCCAATTTTCTACAAATGAAATAACTCTATTAAAATCTTTTGGCGCAAAATTACTGTGCATTTGTAAAAATATAGTTCCTAATTTTTCTTTAAGATTTGATGCATTATATAGATAATTCTCGACTACAGATTGCGTTTCATTCAATCGCTTCCAATGGCTAATTTCTTGGTTTAACTTCGGAAAAAACTTGAACCCTTCAGGTGTTTTATCATACCAGGTTGAAAATTGTTCGGCTGGAAAGATTCTGTAAAATGTAGCGTTCATCTCAATAGAATTAAATTGAGATGAATAATAACCCAATTCATCTTTAGTACCTCTGGGATAAAAACCTTTTAAATCTGCCCTATTCCATTTAGCACAACCCACATATATTTCAGGAATATTATCATCTTTTACTGCATTTAAAACACGATTAGTATCTACGTGGTCTTTTGGTAAAGTAAAATCTATTAATTCAGGATGATCAACGCTTCCAAATTTCATAAAACAGCTCTTTCTTCAAAAATAACTAAATTTTAACATTCTAGTTTCAGAATAATTTTTAATTTTGAAACGATCATTTCAAATAAAAATGCCAAAAGTAGAAACATTCGATAAAGATTTAATAATTGCACAAGTGACTGAAGTATTTCATGACAAAGGTTTTAATGCTACGTCTATGCAAGATATTGTAGATGCTACTGGTTTAAACAGATCTAGTATCTATAATTCGTTTGAAAACAAACATAACTTATTTCTAGAATGTTTAAAAAACTATAAAAGCAAATGCAATACTATTCTATCAGAGAAGCTAAATCAAACAAAAAATGCATTAGAATCTATTGGTTTAATCTTTGATATTTATATAGCTGAAATGAGTAAAGAAGAACAAGATAAAGGCTGTTTGTTGGTGAATTGTGCATCAGAAATGGCAAATCATGATATATCTATCACTAATTTTTTACAAAAAAATCAAAATGATATGCTAAGCTTATTAGAAGGTTTGGTGAAAAAAGGACAAGAAAATAATTTAATAAATACAAAACGAGATGCTACTAACTATGCCTTATACCTTTATTCTAATATGCAAGGGTTTAGAATGACAGGTATTTTAATTTCTGACACATCTAAATTAGAAAGTATCAAAAACACGATTATACAAACATTACAATAAATTTTTTTTAAATCAATTTGAAACGATTGTTTCAAATAAAACAACAACTATTATGAGTAAACTAGAAAATAAAGTAGCTGTAATCACAGGTGCAAATAGTGGAATAGGATTAGCAACAGCTAAACTTTTTTTAAAAGAAGGTGCAAAAGTAGTACTTTCAGGAAGGCGGCAAGAAGCATTGGATGAAGTTTCTAAAAATTTAGAAGGTGATTTTATTACAGTTTTAGCTGATGTCGGAAAACCAGAAGATAATATTAACTTAATCCAAACTGCAAAAGCAAAATATGGTAATATTGATATTTTATTCTTAAACGCTGGTATAGCGCCTCCTACTCCAACTACTGATGTAACTGTTGATCATTATGACGAGATATTCAACATAAACGTAAAGGGACCAATTTTAGCCGTGAAAGAAGCGCTGCCAAATATAAATGATGGCGGTTCGATATTATTTACAACTTCTATTGTCAGTCAAAAAGGATTTGATGGTTTTGGAGTCTATTCGGCGAGTAAGGGTGCATTGCGCTCTTATGCTAGAGTGTTGACTTCTGAAGTAAAATCAAGAGGTATTAGAGTGAATTCAATAGCTCCAGGACCAATAGAAACACCTATTTATGGAAAAATGGGATTACCACAAGATGTTATAGAAGGATTAGGAGAAGAATTTGGACAACAAATACCTTTAGGCAGATTTGGTACTTCTGAAGAAATAGCCAATACAGCTTTATTTTTAGCTTCAGATGATGCTTCTTTTGTTAATGGTATTGAAATTGAAGTTGATGGTGGAATGAGTCAGATATAATTCATTCTAAGTATTGTGAAATTGTAAAAGGTTGGTATACAGTGATATCAACCTTTTTTGTTAATAAATAGGTTCATAACTATAAGTGAATTGTTAACATCAGTTTTTTTAATTCGATATTTTTAAGTCCAAATCGACTTCTCATGGACTCTAGACAATCTCTTTTAAAAAATATCAGACCTGAAATTTCAAATGCAACAATCTCTGAAAATATGAGCGCTGACGAACGTTTTCAGAATATGGTATTACGCCCAATTATTAAATTTCAAAATGATTTATTGATTGCCGTTTTTAAAAATTATATCAAAAAACACAAATCGGTTTTTTATGACTTATCTATCGAAAAACGAATAGATTATATTGAAAATGCTGTTCAAAAAGATATGAAATTGCGTAATTCTATGAAGGGGATGATTATTGGATTATTCACTGTTGAAGAATATGAAATCTACATTCAGAATTCATCTGCTTTGAATAAACGTATGATGAATATTGTAAAGCAGCGTTTGATTAGTAATATTCAGTTGTTTGAAAAGCCTGAGGTTTTGGTGGCGGTTTAGTTTTTTATCTTCTTTAATTGTGATGTCGAACGTATGTGGGACATCTCAGCCTAATGAATTGAGGTTCTTCCTATCGTCGGAATGATATGGTAAGGCTAATCAATCAAAGAAACCCCATTCAAATCTGTAGTTAACACATCACTCATATAATCAAAAAATGGGCGAATTGCTTTAAAGGATTTGTCTATTTCACTTAAAAAGTTAGCATCCAATACTTCTTTGTCTGTATACTTTTTAGTGAAAATATATTGTTTCTTTTTTATTAAATCTATAGCCTTATGCTCTTTACTAAAACCTTTTGGAGCGGTTTTAACTTCATCACCTTCAAACGAATTCCCCCAAACGGAATTAAATTTTTTATTTGCTAGAATATCTCGAATTTCAGAATCATCCATTTCAAATTCTTTACGAATACGCAATAAATCAGCAGGTGCTGGTTCCCAAAATCCTGTGGCAAGAAAACTTTCATTGTTAGGCTGAATATGCAAATAGTAGCCACCTCTTAATCTTGGTTTTGTGCGATGAAATGAGCCTCCAAAATGTGTTTTATAGGGTAATTTGTTTTTTGAGAAGCGCACATCTCTATAAATTCTGAAGATTTTCAGTTTATCAATCTCATCGTGTGTGTTTAGATTTTCTAAAATGGCATTGTAAAATAATTTTACTTCACCTTCTATAGCTTTAAACTCTGGTTTATTTTCGTTAAACCAATCGCGGTTATTGTTCTTCTCTAATTTTTTAAAAAATGTAAAAACGGATTTTGGTATAGATACGCTCATTATAGTATGTGATAAATTGAGCATCCAAAATACAAAAAGTTAACGATTACTTAGGGTTAATTAATAAACCTTAACATTACCCTTCGACTGCGCTCAGGGTAAACTCCAGATCCAACCTCGGCGCTAGCACTGAGCGGAGTCGAAGTGTTAGGAGGGGGCACGCCCAAATACTTATTCGAATTCTATGCTATTTAGAATTAAACCTGATGCAGGTGCTATATAATCCATTTTTACCCTGCTATCTGGTACCAGGCTATTTTGAATATCTTCTAATGATAATTTTCCTTTTCCTAAATCTATAAGTGTTCCCATCATCAATCTTATCTGGTTCCTCATAAAACCTTTACCTTTTACTCTCAATACATACGATTTTTCAGGAAAATAATTAGCTTTATACATATCATTCTCTATTAATTCGCATTGTAAAATGTCTCTAGTATAAATTCCATTTTCAGTGGGCTTGTAGCAATAGCTCCACAAATAATTTTTACCTTCAAAAAGTTTTGCGCCTTTTTTCATGATGTCAATATCTAAATCATCTAAAATCGTTGTCATTATAGGTGCACAAAACGGATGGCATTTTTCGCCAAACGTAAAAATATAGAGATATTCCTTTATTTTAGAATGCTGTATAATGTTGAATTCGGCATCTACTTCCCGAATATTAAGCGCCCTAATATCTTGTGGGAGATTGTAATTAAATAATTCTAGAAAGGCCACTTCATCTTCTATAGGTTCTTTTAAAAACAATTCAAAAGCAGCACATTCAGCAGAAACCATAGCGTCGGTTCTACCAGATGTTAGCGTTTTAAAATATTTTCCTTCCAATATATAGTTGAAGGTTCTATCTACCATTAAATGCAGCGTTTTGAGATTTGGTTGCTTTTGCCAACCATGAAAACGATAGCCTAAATACTGGATATTTATAACGTAAAAGTACTTTTTCATCTATTATAAAAAGAAAAACGGAAAGTAGTCTATTTATAGATTGTGACAAAAAATTTATAAATTGTAATTCAATTTACTAACTAAAAACTTTAAAATTATGTCGAATTCTTCATCAAATAAACCACCTATTTGGTTTTGGATTATCAGTGTTATTGCTCTTGTTTGGAACGGTATGGGTGTGAAAGCTTACTTAGATCAAGCCTATAATACGGAAACTTACCGTGCCATGTATACGCCTGAACAAATCGAAATTGATTCAAATGCTCCTGCTTGGATTACTGCAGCTTTTGCTATTGCAGTTTTTGCTGGTGCATTGGCAGCCATAGGATTATTACTTAGAAAATCTTGGTCTGTTAAACTTTGGCTATTATCTCTTCTAGCTGTTATCATACAAATGGGCTATACTCTGATAAACGGATATGCTTCTAGTATGGTAATGACCATTATGATTATTGTTTTTGCTTTCTTATTTGTATGGTTTGCCAGAAAATCTGAAGCTAATGGTTGGTTGTCGTAAAAGATACTGCTTGTCACCATGAACTTGTTTCAGGGTCTCAAACTATTAAAAAGTGAGATTCTGAAACAAGTTAAGAATGACAGTATCGAGAAAACTATTTATGTCTTCCCTTAAGTTCTTCTTCTATATCCTTTAAAGTAAAACCTTTAGCTTGTAACAACATTAGATAGTGAAATAATAAATCTGCTGATTCGTATAAGAATAACTCATCATTATCATCCATAGCTTCTATAACAGTCTCAACTGCCTCCTCTCCTACTTTTTGAGCCACTTTATTAATGCCTTTAGAAAATAAACTCGCCACATAAGATTTTGATGTGTCTTTATTTGCAACGCGCTCTGCAATGACATCTTCTAAAGTTGAAAAGAAACCATAGGATGATTTGTTTTCTTCTTTCCAACACGTATCAGTTCCTGTATGGCATGTTGGCCCAACGGGATTTACTTGAATTAACAGAGAATCGTTATCACAGTCATTTTTAATATCGACAAGGTTTAAAAAGTTGCCGCTTTCTTCTCCTTTTGTCCACAGACGTTGCTTACTTCTACTAAAAAAAGTGACTTGTTTTGTATCAACTGTTTTTTGATACGCTTCTTCATTCATATACCCTAACATCAAGACATTCTTTGTTGTTGTATCTTGTATGATTGCTGGCACTAATCCCTTATCGTCGTATTTTATCGTCATCTTATTTCTTATTAAGATAGTTTATATAGTTATTTAATAACCCTTTTATTTGTTCGGCCGCTACTGGATTTGCAGAATGTACTTTGAACTTAAGGTTACTCAAGTCTAGACCTGATTCATACACTAACCATTTCGCAGCAGCATAACCATCTGGAGCTAAATTATTATTATCATCAAGTCCTAAATCATTATCAAAACTAATAAAATTAGGTAGTCCATTTTTTTGAATGTATTCAACAAAAGCATCATAAGTTCTCACGATGTGAAATTCACTCTCCATAAACTTATCATAAACCATTTCTATTTCTCTAACATCATCTAGAAATAGCTTTTTCATAATCGCACTTCAATATTATGTTCCTTTAATTCTTTTTTCAATTCTGGAATAGGAATTTCGCCAAAATGAAACACGCTTGCAGCCAAAGCCGCATCAGATTTTCCTTCTTTAAATGTATCTACAAAATGCTGTACATTACCTGCGCCGCCCGAAGCTATAATAGGAATATTAAGTTCCGTTGATAATTTTGCTAGGGCTTTATTTGCAAATCCATTTTTAGTGCCATCATGATCCATAGAGGTAAACAAAATTTCTCCAGCGCCACGTGCTTCAACTTCTTTGGCCCAATCAAATAACTTGATTTCTGTTGGAATCGTTCCGCCCGCAAGATGGACAAACCATTCACCATCAACTTGTTTCGCATCGATGGCAACAACAACGCACTGACTTCCAAACTTATCAGCTAATTCATTAATTAATTCTGGTCGTTTAACGGCAGAAGAGTTAACTGATACTTTATCAGCTCCACATTGTAATAGCGCATCAACATGTTCTATACTAGAAATACCGCCTCCTACAGTAAATGGTATGTTTACCTGTTCTGCAACGTGTAAAACCATCTCTAAAGTTGTTCCGCGATTTTCTAAAGTGGCAGAGATATCAAGGAAAACTAGCTCATCAGCTCCCATTTCAGCATACTGCTTTGCTAGCTCTACAGGATCTCCGGCATCGCGTAAATCCACAAAATTAACACCTTTTACGGTACGCCCGTTTTTAATATCCAAACAAGGTATGATTCTCTTAGTAAGCATTACACAAATTTTTCTAGTTGATACAAACTGATTCTATTTTCATAAATGGCTTTGCCTATAATTACACCTTCGCACCCCAACTCTATTAATTTTGGCAATTCATCAATATGAGAAATACCACCTGAGGCTATTAATTTTATGGATTGACCACTACTATTATTTGAACAATTAGTTATAATGTCTTTGTATAATTCAAATGAAGGCCCTTCTAACATACCGTCCTTAGAAATATCTGTGCAAATAACATACTGAATGCCCTTTTTTTGATACTCTTTAATAAATGGAATAACTTCTTCAGTACTTTCTTCTTGCCAACCACTTATAGCTATTTTATTATCATTACTATCAGCTCCTAAAATGATTTTCTCACTACCGTATTTATCAATCCAACCATTAAACGTTTTGGGATCTTTTACGGCGATACTTCCTCCAGTGATTTGCTTTGCTCCAGAATTGAAAGCAATATGCAAATCTTCATTAGATTTTAATCCGCCACCGAAATCAATCTTCAACTTTGTTTTAGAGGCAATCTGTTCTAATACTTTATAATTGACTATGTGTTTTGCCTTGGCGCCATCTAAATCCACCAAATGCAAATATTCAATGCCTGAACCTTCAAACATCTTAGCGACCTCCAAAGGGTTTTCATTATATACTTTTTTGGTGTCGTAATCTCCTTTTGTAAGGCGAACACATTTACCTTCTATAATATCTATGGCTGGTATTATTCTCATTTTTATAAATTATTTATCTCCACTTACATCATTATCCTTAGTCTCAAAACACAATATTGTAGTTCTTATGTTAGAACGTGTTCTATGCATTACATTCTTCGGTACTTTAATCATCTGCTTCTCTGTTAAAACTTCAGTTTTATCTTCAAAATCAACAAATAATTCACCTTCAACAACATAAAACAACTCATCACTTTTTGCGTGTTTATGCCAATGGAAGTCTTTTTTTAAAACACTTAATCGTACTGTATGGTCATTAATATCACTAACTGAAAAATTTTTCCAATCCTCAGTAATATCTTTGGTTAACTCAATAACATCCAATTTTTCCATGATTAAAGATTTAAAAAATTCTTCAAAATCTTTGCGCCATCAGTACTACTCTTTTCTGGATGAAATTGTACGCCATAGAAATTTTCATGTTGCAATGCAGAAGCATAATTAATGCCATAATCTGTTTTAGCTATGGTTTCATTACAATGCTCAGCATAATAACTATGCACCAAATACATATATGCACTTTCGGGCACATCTTTAAATAGTTCCGATTTCAAATCCTTTATGACATTCCATCCCATCTGAGGCACTTTCAAATTATTTGAAAAACGCTTTACATCAGTTTGAAATATACCTAATCCTTTTGTATTGCCTTCTTCTGTTGATTTACAAAGCAATTGCATTCCCAAACAAATACCTAACACCGGCTGTTTTAAGGTTGGAATTAACTTATCCAAACCACTTGTTTTGAGCATTTTCATGGCAGACGCTGCTTCGCCTACACCTGGAAAAATTATCTTATCTGCCGCAATAATTTCTTCCGGGTCATTAGAAAGCACAGCATCCACTCCCAATCGCTTGAAAGCAAACTGAATACTTTTTATATTACCTGCACCGTAATTTATTATAACTAATTTCATTTCTTCTCAATTCAACTTATCATACTTCGAAATCACTCGAAGTGATAGACTTTATTTATAGCATGCCTTTTGTTGATGGTAAAAACATCTTATTCGCGTCTCTTTTAACAGCCATTTTCATCGCTTTTGCAAAGGCCTTAAAAATGCCTTCTATCTTATGGTGTTCGTTAGTACCTTCCGCCTTAATATTTAGGTTACACTTAGCACCATCGGTAAACGATTTGAACAAATGAAAAAACATTTCGGTAGGCATATCTCCAATTTTTTCACGCTTAAATTCTGCATCCCATTCCAACCAGTTTCTACCACCAAAATCAACAGCTACCTGAGCTAAACAATCGTCCATAGGCAAACAGAAGCCATAACGTTCAATTCCTAACTTATTCCCTAAAGCCTTGTGAAACAACTCTCCAAAAGCTATCATAGTATCTTCAATGGTGTGGTGTTCATCTACTTCTAAATCACCATCAACTTTAATAGTTAAATCCATGGCTCCATGTCGACCAATTTGATCTAACATATGATCAAAAAAAGATAAACCTGTATTGATATCATTTTTCCCTGAACCATCTAAATTGAGCTTAATGTAAATCTGTGTTTCATTGGTATTACGTGTAATCTCTGCTACTCTATCTTCTAATTTTAAAAACTCATAAATCTTAGCCCAATCTGTACTTGTTAATGCAATAGAATCCAAAATCTCTTGTTTAGAGGATTCTATTTCATCAGCGCCCAACTCAGGATCTTCTGATAAATAAACACCTTTTGCACCTAAGTTTTTCGCTAATTCCATATCGGTAATACGATCACCTAGAACAAACGAATTTTCTAAGTCATAATCTTCAGAAAGGTATTTTGTTAACAGTCCAGTTCTTGGTTTGCGTGTATCTGCATTTTCATGTGGAAATGTTTTATCTATATAGATAGCAGAAAACTCAACACCTTCTTTCTTAAAGGCATCGATGATCTTGTTTTGAGCTGGCCAAAATGTATCTTCTGGAAATGATTCTGTACCCAAACCATCTTGATTAGTCACCATCACCAATTCGTAATCCAATTCACTAGCTATTTTAGCCATATATTGAAATACTTTTGGGTAGTATTCTAATTTCTCTAGGCTATCTAATTGATAATCTACAGGTGGTTCAAGCACCAAAGTTCCATCTCTATCTATAAATAATACCTTCTTCATTATATTGAATTTAAAGCATCTATTAATATTTTATTTTCCTGTGGCGTTCCTACAGTAAATCGCAAACAGTTTTCACATCCAGGTTGAGTAGTTCTATTTCTAATGACTATTCCTTTTTGTATTAACTCATCGTAGCGCTTTGTGGCATTGTCTACTTTAGCCAAGATAAAATTCGCATCTGATGGATAAATTTTAGAAATAAAATCTATACCGTTCAATTTTTCTATCAAGATGTTACGTTCATTCAAAATATTAGCAACTTGTTGATTTGTAAGCTCATTTTGTTCTAGTTGTTCAATAGCCTTTTGTTGTGTTAGTTCATTTACATTATACGGTGGCTTAATACGATTTAAAATCGAAATAATTTCTTCGGAAGCATAACAAATCCCTAGTCTAATTCCAGCCATTCCATAAGCTTTAGATAGTGTTTGTGTCACTATTAAATTAGGGAATTCCTTCAATCTACTCAACCAACTTTCTTCATTAGAAAAATCGATATAGGCTTCATCAATTACCACGACACCTTTAAATTGTTTTATCATCTTTTCTATTGATTTAGCTTCAAAACTATTTCCTGTTGGATTGTTTGGTGAGCATAAAAACAATACTTTCGAATTTACATCTGCTATTTCTAGAATCTTATCGACTTTAGGTTGAAATTTTTCATCCAGCTGCACACTTTTTATTGCAATAGCGTTGATATTTGCTAATACACTATACATACCATAGGTTGGTGGTAATGTGATGATATTATCTTGATTAGGTTCACAAAAAGCACGATAAATTAAATCTAACACCTCATCGCTACCATTTCCTAATAGAATGTTTTTTTGAGGAATACTTTTAATTTCTGAAAGCAATGATTTCACCGTTCGTTGTTGCGGGTCTGGATAACGATTCACTCCATTTTCAAAAGGATTTTCATTAGCATCTAAAAACACCATAGCATCACTATTACCCTGATACTCATCTCTTGCAGATGAATAGGGTTTTAATGCCTTAACTGTTGGTCGTATTAAATCTTGAATGTTCATTATTTTAAATCCTTTAAACGTATGCTTACTGCATTTTTGTGTGCTTGTAAACCTTCTGCTTCTGCCATTAGTTCGATAGTTTCTCCGATATTCAAAAGCCCTTCTTTAGATATTTTTTGAAATGTCATACTCTTCATAAAGCTATCCAAATTAACACCAGAATATGCTTTTGAAAATCCATTAGTTGGCAAAGTATGATTTGTGCCTGAGGCATAATCGCCTGCACTTTCTGGTGTGTAATCTCCTATAAATACGGAACCTGCATTATTTATATTATCTATATAAAGATCTTCATTTTTACAACAGATAATATAATGTTCTGGGCCATATTCATCAATCATTTGTATAGCAGTAACATCATTTGCAACATAAATTAATTTTGAATTTGCGATAGCCTCTTTTGCTATTTCCTTTCGAGGTAACACATCAAGTTGCTTCTCAACTTCATCAGAAACTTTATTTATAATATCTTTTGATGTAGATACCAAAATCACCTGACTATCAGTACCGTGTTCTGCTTGACTTAGCAAATCTGATGCTATATATGAAGCATTAGCAGTTTCATCAGCAACAACTAATAATTCACTTGGGCCAGCTGGCATATCTATAGCAACACCATATTTTGTTGCCAGTTGTTTAGCTACTGTTACATACTGATTTCCTGGACCAAAAACCTTATATACCTTTGGAATTGTTTCTGTACCAAAAGTTAAACCAGCAATGGCTTGAATACCACCAACTTTTACAATTTTAGTTACACCACAAAGTTGTGCAGCAAATAAAATCTCTGGAGCTAATTCTCCTTGCTTATTAGGTGGGGAACATAATACAATATCTTTACAACCTGCAATTTGTGCTGGAATTGCCAACATTAGTACTGTTGAAAATAATGGTGCTGTGCCTCCAGGAATATATAATCCGACTTTCTGAATTGGTCGTTTCTCCTGCCAACAATCTACCCCATTTGTAGTTTCCACAGTCACCTTTGATGTTTTTTGAGCAGTATGAAACATTTCTATATTTTGTTTCGCTTGCTTTATGGCATCCTGCAATTTTTCAGGAACTTGCTGAATAGAGTTAGCTATTTCTATAGAAGTAACACTGTTAGATTCTAAAGTTATACCATCAAACTTAGCTGTGTATTCCTTAATCGCCAAGTCTCCTCGCTTTGAAACATCAGTAAAAATTTCATTTACTATGCCTTCAATATCACCAACGGTTTGTGTGGGACGCTTTAGGATGTCTGACCAGGTTTCTCTATTTGGATTTTTAATTATTTGCATAATAATATCTTCATTTTTTAATGAGATTCTGAAACAAGTTCAGAGTGACAAAAATTTAAAGCACCATTTTTTCAATAGGACACACTAGAATACCCTGAGCACCTTTAGCTTTAAGATCATCAATAACATCCCAAAACTGATTTTTACTGATAACTGAATGAATTGAGCTCCACCCTTTCTCTGCCAATGGTAATACCGTTGGACTTTTCATACCTGGCAACACATTAATGATGTCTTGAACTTTATCATTTGGTGCGTTGAGTAATATGTATTTTGAGTTTCTGCCTTTTAAAACGGATTGAATTCTAAACTGTATTTTCTCTAAAATAGCTTGTCTTTCTGCGTCCAATTGTGGAGATACTGCCAAAACAGCTTCAGATTTCAAAATCGTATCAACTTCTTTTAAGTTGTTTTTAAATAAAGTACTACCGCTAGAAACAATATCACAAATTGCATCTGCTAAACCAATGTTTGGTGCTATTTCAACAGAGCCATTAATAATATGAAGGTTGGCGTTTACACCATTCTTATCTAAAAACATTTGAACCGTATTTGGATAAGACGTAGCTATGCGTTTTCCTTCTAAATCTTTAATGCTGTTATAATTATCAGCTTTTGGTACAGCAATACAAACTCGACAAGAAGAAAACCCTAGTTTTTCTACAATAGTAATCCCTTCCCCTTTTTCTATTAAAACATTCTCACCAATAATGGCAGCATCTACAACACCATCTTTAAGGTATTGTGGTATATCACCATTTCTCAAATAGAATACTTCTACAGGAAACCCTTTAGCAGAAGCTTTTAATTGGTCTTTTCCGTTATCAATAGAAATCCCTATATTTTTTAATAAATTCATCGAATCTTCATTTAATCGACCCGATTTCTGTACTGCAATTCTTAATTTACTCATTTTCTTGTTTTTCGGAGTTTGAAACCACCAAGCTGAATTAAAATTAAAAAACCCGCTTGATAAGTCTCAAACGGGTTTAAATATATGTTGATTTTACTCAATACATTTTTACTTCGCTTGAGAGCAAATGTAAAAATGATGATGTACTTGAGTAATGTTCATGTCGTTTATTTGATGCAAATATCTATAATTTATCTTTATTATTCCAAATTAAATTTACAATTATCAAAATAATTGAAAGAAATATTCAATTTTAGAAATTATAATTAAAAGACTTGATTATAAATTATTGATTTCCTAAAATGATTGGTAGCCCACTATCACCAGAACCAATAACAATAACCTTGCTGTTTGGAGATTCTGATAATTTCATTGTCGCTTCAATACCTTTATCTTGAAGGATTTTATCGGTTAAGGATGCACTTAGAATTTCATTAGACTTAGCTTTTCCTTCCGCTTCTATTATTTGTTTTTGAGCCTCTTTTTCTGCTGTTACCAACCTAAACTCATACTCTAATGACTCTTGCTCTTGCTTTAACTTGCGTTCAATTGCATCTTTAATTGATGCAGGCAGGGTTACATCTTCAACCAACACTCGCTTAACATTTACAAACTGTCCATCGAGTTCCTTTCGTACTTCTTCTAATATTTCTTGCTCTATAACATCACGTTTACTAGAATATAGTTGCTCCGGTGTATAACGTCCAACCACACTTCTTGCTGCGGAATTAATTGCTGGGTCTAATAATTCAGTAACAAAATCTTTTCCTTTTGTTTTAATTAAGTTCCCTAGATTACTGTATTCTGGCTCAAACCATATTGTACCATTTACCGAAACCTGCAATCCATCAACTGAGAGTACATTCATTTTATCTGAAATAGATTGCTGTCTCACTTTAAAAATTAGCATATCATTCCAAGGTGCAACAATATGAAACCCTTCTCCGTATGTATGTTCAGTGTTTATACCTTCTCCAAACCGTTCGAACAACACTCCTCCTTCTCCAGGTCCTATAGTTACAGCAGATTTAGCTATGAGTACAAATAATATAATCACGACAACAATTATCGGGAATGCAATTTTTGGTAATTTTTCCATTATATTTTATTTAAATTAATCCGTTGTATTTTCTTAAAAACCATTCAGATGATAGTGTTAAAATAATCAAACCTAAAAGGTATTTCCAATCTATCAAAGGTACGGTATTTTTATTGCTTTTTTGAATTGGTTTATAACCTTCGTTTGATGATAACTCAGAAGTTAAATCACTCAAGTTATCTGTAAAATAGCTCTTACCGTTTGTGTTAGTAGCTAATTGCATCAATTTAGTTACATCAGCATTTAAAAATTGTTGTTCAATATTAAATTCTAAAACTTCAAAACTACCAGATTTTGATATGTTTTCTCCCTTTGAGCGTACTGTAAAATTATATTTTGAAGCCTCCAAGCCACTTAGGTCTATTTGATAATTATTATTTTTTAGAATAAAAGGACGTGTGCTTTTTTCTTTAGAAGACACATTTTCAAGAATTAGTTCTAAAGATTGTCTATCATCAAACTGATAGTTTTTATCAAATGTTTGCGCTTTTAATATGATATTAGTGTTACCTGTATAGAACGATTCATAATCTACAGTAAGCCTACTTTTTCTTCGGTTTGATGCCAAATATTGCACAAGTTTCCCTGTAAAATCATCAAATGGGTTAAAAGATTCTTCATTTAAATAACTTTGAGCACGCCATTGCCAAATATTTTCTCCAAAAATAACACCGCGTCTGTTACTATTATAATCTAGAGTAGCAACTAAAGGTTGGTTTTTTGAAATACCCAATACTGTTTTTTCTAATATTGTTTCAAACGGACTGTTAAACGTGACATCTCCAAATGGCCCTTTTAATGGAGGAAAAGCTTCAAAATTTATATCTTCTATGAGAAATGGTGCGTAATTCAAGTTTAAATTGGCTTGAAAATCTTCGTTTTGTCCAGTAGCTACAATACTAAAAGCTTTGTTGTTAGTGTTTAAGAAATTTAAATCTGTTTTTGTACCAACTATGGTTAATGTATTTTTATTTTCAATTTCTATTTGTTCGTAAAGCCTTTTAAATTTATTATTTGGTTGGTATAAAATAACTAATTGAAAATCATTTACTTTATCTAGTATCCTATAAGGGTCAAGAATTTCAACTGTGCGCTGTTCATTACTTTCTATACTCTTTTTGATTGCGCCCATATCTGGATGCGGAAAATCACTTACTAAAGCAATTTTTGTTTTTTGATCAATAACTTCTACAGCAAAGTTCTTTGTATTATTTATAACATTTTTTTCATTGCTAAGCGGTACCAATTTGGCACTATAACTCTTCACACCCACACTATTAGCTGGAAGCGTAAGTGAAATAACTTTTGAATTATCATTTTTAGAAAAATTAAGTGCCTTGGTATACAACACTCTGTTTCCTTGCTCTATTGTAAATGTCGAACTTACAGATGCATTACCTTGATATACTAAAATAGCTTCAACAGGAAATCTGTTTTTTAGAAAGGCATATTTATTGACATTAAGCTGCTGAACTTTAATATCTGTATAAGTGACTGTATCTCCTAAGATAATAGGATAAACAGGTTGAGTATATGTGTTGGAAACCGAAAAATCGTTTCCAAACGTTTGATTCCCATCTGAAATTAAAACTATGGGGGCTATATCAGTTTTATAGATATCTGAAATTTGACGTAACGCTTTATCAATATTGCTGGATTTTGCTTTAAAATCGATACTATCAGATTCTTGAATATTTTCATCAAATGAAAATACTTCTACATCGAAGGTTTTGCTAATTTCAGAATTTTGCTTTAGATCATTTAAAGCATTTAATGCGTTTTCATTTTGTTTTAAATGTTCTATAGAATTAGAATTATCTACAGCTATAATGAGCTTAGGCTTCTCAGTATAAGTTGTTGTCTGATTAAACTTTGGATTTATTAATAACAAAAGAATTGCAAATATAGATAGGAACCGTAAAAACGTAAATGCTATAGATAATTTATCGTTAAGTTTTGATTTATATCTATACTGAAAAAGCGCTACGAGTAGCGCTATTATTCCAGATAATATTATATATATAAGAGTTTCTGAACTCATATTTATTACAAACCTTTATCTTTTTTGAATAGCTTTATTAATATCATTAATATGTCTTGGTTTTAAATTTACTGAAGACATAAAATCTGCAATATAATTTCTGTATAATATTTCTCCTGTCTTAGAATTGACAACTTGAATAAATTTTTCTCTTGAAGACCTTACGAAGGTTAAGTAAATACAATCTTCACCAGATACTATTCTAGCACTTAATTCACCTACAGGAATAAACTCAAACTTATAATTATAATTAGAAAATAGTTCTTCGAGGTATTTAATATCCTTTCCTATACTGATTGGGATGTTAGATCTATTTTTTTTGTACTTCTCAGACATATACATAGGTACTAAAAGTGTTTTTTCTTTCAGAATAGCTATATTTTTACTGTAGTCATTGTCAAACAACCAATAACTTTCGCTTTTTGTTATTAGATCATTTATCTTTTGAAAATAATTTTTTAAAAAGCCTAAATTATAATTATAAAAAATTTCACATTCGTTGACATAATTATATGAAATATCAACATATTCTTTGTTAGGATATAAATTTATACTACCAAACATAGATATATTTTTCCGATATAATTTATTTCCTTTTGTGATGAGTTTGAGTTTATCATTCTTATCGATTTTGGAAAAGTCTTTAACGAAATTATCGTAATCAAATAAACTAAAATTCATAAAATGATGAACGATACTACTACCTCCCCCTGACATATTAGTCATTGTTTGATGTATCCAATCAAAATTTACAAACGTATAATTTTTATCCAAATAATCAGATGAATCGAACTCTCCTTCGTGTAACAAAATAAAATCGGTAACCTTCCATACATCATTAAGTATTTTTACATAATCGCTTTTTTCAATACAATCTGATAAGATAAAAACTGTAGTTGAAGATTTTATTTTTTCGAATTTCTTTTTAGAGTGTCGTTTTAATTTTCCTATATGATTTTCTGAAATTGAAACTTGTGAAAATGACAAAAAAAAAGACAAAAAGCATGTAAATAAAATAGCTTTTTTTAATTTAAAACCTTGTAGCGCTTTCATATTTTTCAAATGATTAAGTAAGCATTCCGCCATCAACATTTAAGGTCTGTCCAGTTATGTAAGCACTTAAATCGCTTGCTAAAAACACACACGCATTAGCTACATCTTCTGGAGAACCGCCACGTTTTAGTGGGATTCCAGCACGCCAACCTTTTACAACCTCTTCATCTAATTTAGCTGTCATTTCGGTTTCTATAAATCCAGGAGCAATCACGTTACTTCTAATGTTTCTAGACCCTAACTCTAATGCTACAGATTTAGAAAATCCTATAATTCCTGCTTTAGACGCTGCATAATTGGTTTGTCCTGCATTGCCTTTAACACCAACAACAGAGCTCATATTTATTATTGAGCCTTTACGCTGTTTAAGCATTGTACGCTGTACAGCTTTTGTCATATTAAATACAGATTTCAGGTTAACTTCTATCACTTTATCAAAATCCTCCTCACTAATGCGCATTAATAAATTATCTTTCGTAATACCAGCATTGTTGACCAACACATCTATACTTCCAAAATCATTCATCACATCAGCAGCTAGTTTTTGAGCTTCATCAAAACTTGCCGCATTACTTTGATAACCTTTTGCATTTACACCAGCGTCTTTCAACTCTTTTTCAAGTTCGTTTGCAGCTTCAACTGAAGAACTATACGTAAATGCTACGTTTGCACCTTGTTCTGCAAATACTTTAGCTATACCTCTACCAATACCTCGGCTGGCACCTGTTATAATTGCTGTTTTTCCTTCTAATAATTTCATTATAAATAGTTAGTTTGTTTATCTCTTTTTGAACTAAAATTTCTGTTTTATCAAATATAATAAATACCCTTGGCTTGTTGCAATAAACCTGACAATATTTAATATTAGCAGTTTCTACGTTAGGGATTGAGCGATTGTTGGAGCTCCTCGTAGAGAGCGACTCGTGAAAGCCCGACCCCTTGTGGGTAACGCCCAAATTAAATTCATAAAAAAATCCGCTAACTATATTATATATAATAGCTAACGGATTATATGTTTTATTGTAAGATTAGCCTAAAACTTCAGCTACCTTTTTACCAATTTCAGCAGGAGAATCTACCACATGAATTCCACAAGCATTCATGATTTTCTTCTTAGCTTGTGCAGTATCATCGCTTCCACCAACAATTGCTCCTGCGTGACCCATTGTGCGTCCCGCTGGTGCAGTTTCTCCAGCTATAAACCCAACTATTGGTTTTTTACTTCCACTTGCTTTATACCAGTTAGCAGCATCTGCTTCTAACTGTCCACCTATTTCACCAATCATAACAACAGCTTCAGTTGCAGGATCGTTGATTAGTAGCTCAACAGCTTCTTTAGTAGTAGTTCCAATAATTGGATCTCCTCCAATACCAATAGCTGTAGTAATTCCTAAGCCTTGCTTTACAACCTGATCTGCAGCTTCGTAAGTTAAAGTCCCTGACTTAGAAACGATACCTACTTTACCTTGTTTAAATACAAAACCTGGCATAATACCAACTTTTGCTTCTCCAGGAGTAATTACGCCTGGACAGTTAGGGCCAATTAAACGAGAACCTTTATCTTTTATATAGTTTGAAGCAGTAATCATATCTGCAACAGGAATACCTTCTGTGATAGTAATGATGACTTTTATACCTGCATCAGCAGCTTCCATGATAGCATCAGCAGCAAATGCTGGTGGTACAAAAATAATAGTAGTGTCCGCTCCTACTTGCTCTACAGCTTCTTGAACAGTATTAAATACTGGCTTGTCTAGATGTGTATTTCCACCTTTTCCTGGGGTTACACCACCAACGATATTGGTACCATATTCTATCATTTGTTCAGCATGAAATGTACCTTCACTACCTGTAAATCCTTGTACAATTATTTTTGAATCTTTATTTACTAAAACACTCATAAGTGATAATTTTTCGTTTTTATTTTAAGTCAAGCAAAAGTAATTCATTTTAAACAAAAAATAAACTACTTTTTCTCTTGTTTTTTTATAGTTTCTAAGATTTCTGGAATTTTTCTAATCGATGCGATTTCTTTGTATTTCGTACGGAAATCATCTGCCGGTATTCCAAAATAGCTTTTACCACCTTCTAAAGATTTACTAACACCTGCTTTTGCCGAAATAACTGCTTTTTTACCAATGGTTATACCACTAGTGATACCTACTTGCCCCCATATTGTAACTTCATCTTCTATGATGACACAACCAGCAATACCGACTTGAGAAGCTATTAAGCACTTCTTACCAATTACGGTATCATGACCAATTTGAACAAGATTATCGATTTTAGTTCCAGCTTTAATCGTGGTATCTCCAGTAACACCTTTATCGATGGTGCAGGATGCTCCAATATCAACATTATCTTCTATTACCACACGCCCACAAGATAATAATCTATCAAAACCTTCAGGTCTGTTTTTGTAATAAAATGCATTGGCTCCTAAAACAGTTCCTGCATGAATAGTGACATTATCTCCTAAAATGGCATCATCATATATGCTAACGTTTGAATGTATCACGCAATTTTCTCCAATTGTTACATTGTTTCCAATGAATACATTTGGTTGAATTATAGTGCCTTTTCCAATTTTTGCTGAATCTGAAATCGACTTATCTGAAGCTTGAAATGGTTTAAAATGATTTGACAATGCATTGAAATCTCTAAACGGATCATCACTGATAAGCAGCGCTTTCCCTTCAGGACATTCTACCTTTTTGTTAATTATAACAATTGTGGCGGCAGACTGTAATGCTTTATCATAATACTTTGGATGATCAACAAAAACAATATCTCCAGGTTCAACGACGTGAATTTCATTCATTCCAAGCACTGGAAAATCGGCATCACCTACATAATCACAATTGATGAGTTGTGCAATATCTTTTAACGTCTGTTTTTCTGGAAATTTCATAATTCAGTCTTCAGTTAGCAGTAGTCAGTTTGCAGTATCGCGTAAGAACTATTTACTAAATACTGAAAACTGTGACTAAATTTTATTCTTTAACGCGTTCTTTGTAAGTGCCTTTTTCTGTTTCAACCTTTATTTTGTCTCCTTCATTAATAAATAAAGGAACATTAACGGTTGCTCCAGTCTCTACAGTAGCAGGTTTTGTAGCATTTGTAGCAGTGTTGCCTTTAACACCTGGTTCTGTATGCGTAATTTCTAAAATAACACTTGCCGGTAAATCAACAGATAATGGCATATTATCTTCTGTATTAATAAGAACTGTTACAACTTCACCTTCTTTCATTAAACCAGGATTGTCCAAAGAAGCTTCTAACAATTGAATTTGTGAATAATCTTCTGTATTCATGAAATGGTAATATTCTCCATCATGATATAAAAACTGAAATTTATGAGTCTCAACACGAACGTCATCTAATTTGTGTCCAGCAGAAAATGTGTTATCTATCACCTTTCCGTTAGTTACACTTTTTAATTTTGTTCTTACAAATGCTGGACCTTTGCCAGGTTTCACATGTAAAAATTCCACAACTTTGTATATGTCGTTGTTGTATTTAATGCATAATCCGTTTCTGATATCACTCGTCGTAACCATAAATAATTTTCTTTAACTTTTGATTTAATTTGATTTGAAGTATCCTTTCATAATACCTCTATGCGAATTTTTTATGAATTGAAGCACTTCATCTCGTTCTGGAGTTGCCTCCATTTCGGCTTCAATAATTTCTGAAGCTTGTGTATTATTATAATTTTTTTGATATAAAATTCTATATATATCCTGAATTTCTCTAATTTTTTCTGTTGAAAACCCTCTTCTTCTTAATCCAACTGAATTGATACCTACATATGACAAGGGCTCACGAGCTGCTTTCACATAAGGTGGTACATCTTTTCTAACCAAAGAACCACCAGTAACAAACGCATGGTTACCAACTGAAACAAATTGATGTACAGCAGTCATACCTGCTAAAACCACATAATCACCTACATTAATATGACCAGCTAATGTGCTATTGTTAGAAAAAATACAATTATTACCGACAATACAATCATGGGCGATGTGGCAATATGCCATTATTAGGCAGTTATTACCAATGACAGTTTTCATTCTGTCTGCGGTACCACGGTTAATAGTAACACACTCTCTTATAGTGACATTGTTTCCAATTTCAACAGTAGTATCCTCATCATTATATTTTAAATCTTGAGGAACCGCTGATATTACAGAACCAGGAAAAATGCTGCAATTCTTACCAATACGTGCGCCTTCCATTATGGTAACATTACTTCCAATCCAAGTGCCTTCACCTATCACCACATTATTATTGATAGTTGTAAAAGGTTCTATAACCACATTTTTTGCGATTTTAGCTCCCGGATGTACGTATGCTAAAGGTTGATTCATAGTTTCTTTCTATTATTTTACTTTTGAAATTTGTGCCATAAGTTCTGCCTCAGCACATAATTTCCCATTAGCATATGCATACCCTTGCATATGACAAATTCCTCTTCGTATTGGAGTTATAAGTGAACATTTAAATATGAGTGTATCTCCTGGACTAACTTTACGTTTAAATTTCACATTATCCATTTTCATAAAAAATGTTAAGTAATTCTCAGGATCTGGCACTGTACTTAACACCAAAATACCACCAGTTTGCGCCATAGCTTCAACTATTAAAACTCCTGGCATTACCGGTGCTCCTGGAAAATGACCTCTAAAGAACTCTTCGTTCATAGTCACATTTTTCATACCAACCACATGGTTTTCAGTCAGTTCAAAAACTTTATCCAATAATAAAAATGGTTGACGATGCGGTAACATATTCATAATTTGAGTCACATCCATTAACGGCTCTTGATTCAAATCGATATTAGGAACATTATTGCGTCTTTCGTTCTTTATGATTTTAGATAGCTTTTTAGCAAACTGCGTATTTACAAAATGTCCAGGTTTGTTCGCAATGACCTTACCACGAATTCTGGTGCCTACCAATGCTAAATCACCTAATACGTCTAAGAGTTTATGTCGTGCAGCTTCATTTGGATGGTGGAGGGTTAAGTTATCCAATATACCATTAGGTTTAACTGCAATATTATCTTTGTTAAATGCTATACGAAGTTTCTCCATGGTTTCTGGTGACAAGGGCTTGTCTACATAAACAATAGCATTATTTAAATCACCGCCTTTTATTAAGCCATGTTCTAAAAGCATTTCAATTTCATGTAAAAAACTAAATGTTCTAGAATTAGCGATTTCTGCCTTAAAATCTGAGATTTGATTAAGTGTAGCGTTTTGAGTACCCAAAACTTTAGTGCCAAAATCTACCATTGTAGTAATTTGATACTCTTTTGCTGGCATAACTAAAATTTCACTGCCACTTTCTTCATCAGTGTATGAAATAACATCAGAAACAACAAACTCTTCTCTTGTTGCATCTAATTCTACGATACCTGCTTCTTCCAAAGCTTCTATAAAAAACTTAGAAGACCCATCCATTATTGGCGGTTCTGAAGCATTTAATTCTATAATGGCATTATCAATATCTAACCCAACCAATGCTGCAAGTACATGTTCTGATGTTTGAATAACTACACCATTTTTCTCTAAGCAAGTACCTCTCTGAGTATTTGTTACATAATTAGCATCAGCTTCAATTAATGGCGCACCTTCTAAATCGACACGCTTGAAACCCAATCCAGAATTAGCAGTTGCTGGCTTAAAGGTTAACGTTACATTTTTACCTGTGTGTAGACCAACTCCAGTTAGTGATACATCACCTTTAATAGTTTTTTGTTTATTTTCAGTATTAACTATCGCCATAGCTTTTTTCTAAGTCATTAAATTTTTTAATAATTTTCGGTAGGTTTTTAAAATGCACGTACGATTTATTATAATCACCATAAGCAAGTGCTGGAGATCCTTGTAGTACCTCATTATCCTTTACATTTCTTCCAATTCCAGATTGTGCTTGAATCTTAACATTATTCCCAATAGTAATATGCCCTACAATACCAACTTGTCCACCAATTTGGCAATTTTCGCCAATTTTAGTTGAGCCAGCAATACCAGTTTGAGCTGCAATAACTGTATTCTTACCTATTTCTACATTATGTGCTATTTGAATCTGATTATCCAACTTTACACCTCTTCTTATGATAGTGGAACCAAGTGTAGCTCTATCTATCGTAGTAGCAGCACCTATGTCTACAAAATCTTCTAAAATTACATTTCCAGTTTGAGGTACTTTTTGATATTCTCCTTTTTCATTAGGTGCAAAACCAAAACCATCTGCTCCAATGATTGCTCCTGAGTTTATAACACAATTGTTACCTATTATACATTCTGAATAAATCTTAGCGCCTGCAAAAACTAAAGTATTATCTCCAATTTTAACATTATCACCAATATAAGAGTTTGGAAAAATCTTAACATTTTCTCCTATAGTTACATTTTCACCTATGTACGAAAACGCTCCTATATATACATTATCTCCATGAGAAGAGGATGCTGCGATAAATGAAGGTTGTTCTATACCAAATTTATTGAGTTTTACTTGATTGTAGTATTCTAAAAGCTTAGAAAATGATTTATAAGCGTCTTCAACTTTAATTAAAGTTGTAGTAATGTCATCTTCAGGTTGAAACGTTTTATTTACTATTGTTATTGAAGCTTTAGTGGAATAGATGTAAGATGTATACTTGGGGTTTGCTAAAAACGTTAGCGCTCCTTCTACTCCTTCTTCAATTTTTGCAAGTTTTGATACTTTAACATCTGCATCACCAACAATATCTCCTTCTAAAATATCTGCTATTTGTTGAGCTGTGAATTTCACACGTCTTTGAGTTAGTTGTATTTGTTTAATTAGCGCAAAAATAGGAAAAATGTACCAAAGTTATAACGCCCTGTTTTTTAAGATATTCTACGGTTGTAAACAATTTTAAAATAAAAAAGAACTACGTCATTTATTTCGGATAACATATATAATATTTTGTTACTGGTTTTGATAATGCTTTCAGGTTTAAATGATCTGATGCCTTAACGATATCTTGAATTTTCCCAGACTTATATAAAATATTAATATTTTGATGTTTTGTTTGATAGGCCTGATTATAAATATCACCTGAGAACACAAAATATTTTGCTTCATCGGAATTGATACCATGTTTTTGCATTAAGCCATCTATATGCTTTTCTAAACTCTTAGCTTTGATAGGCTTATCCTTTATTTTTATCTTTAATAGCGCTCTATTTATGATCATCTCACATAAATTTCGGAGTATAAAATCATCATTCGTTTTCCAATGCTTCATGGCAGAAACAATGTCATAATCATCTAACTCATAAAAAACATCAAGCGTTTCATTTGTAAAATTTTCAATAGAGATATTGTGTTGCAAAAAATATTTCAATGCTGTGCTTGCTTGTAAATCTACACCTCTATTAGTCAATTGTTTCGCCCTAGATAATACACGCATTAATAACTGTTCAGCTACTAGTCCTGTTTTATGTAAATAGACTTGCCAATACATAAAACGTCGCGCTATAATAAACTTTTCTACGCTGTAGATGCCTTTTTCTTCAACTACTAAACTATCGTCAACAACGTTTAGCATCGTAATTAAACGTTCACTATTTACATTACCTTCGGCTACACCTGTGTAAAAACTATCGCGTTTTAAATAATCGGCTCTATCGATATCCAATTGACTAGAAATAAGCTGGCACATAAATGTTCGCTCGTATTCACCCTTAAATATTTTGATGGCAAGCGTTAAACTTCCGTTAAATTCTTTATTCAATCGCTCCATAAATAAGAGCGAAATTTGCTCATGAGATATACCATTTACAATACTATGTTCCATAGCATGTGAGAATGGTCCGTGACCAATATCATGCAATAATATCGCAACATAAAGTGCTTCCTCCTCTTCTTTAGAAATTGTAACTCCCTTAAAACGAAGTATATTGACAGCCTTTTGCATTAAATAAATACAACCTATGGCATGATGAAAACGGGTATGATGTGCGCCCGGATATACCAGATGCGACATTCCCATTTGGGTAATTCGTCGTAGCCTTTGGAAATATTTATGTTGGATAAGATCGAAAATTAACGAATTTGGAATAGTAATAAATCCGTAAATTGGGTCGTTTAGTATTTTAAGTTTATTCAAACTTTAAATGTTTACATTAGTTTTTACAAAAATATATGATTTTTTTCGTTTTGAAATTCGAATAATCAAAATGAAAAAATTCATGTATTAACGTAGCAGTTACTGAAGTAAAACTCAATTTTGTATTTTTTTATATACAAAATTGAGTTTCATACAGAAGAAATATAAATATATGAAGCCCAATTTTTGGGCATCGCAACATAAAATAGAAATAGCATGATTAATATACTTTGGGTTGATGACGAAATAGATTTATTAAAACCTCATATTTTATTTCTTGAAAAGAAAAACTATAAGGTTACAACCTGCAATAGTGGCACCGAAGCTATTGATATTATAGACGACACTAACTTTGATATTGTATTTTTAGATGAAAACATGCCAGGTTTAACTGGTTTAGAGACGCTAAATGAAATTAAGGAAAAGAAAGATAGTGTTCCCGTTGTGATGATTACAAAAAGTGAAGAAGAATATATCATGGAGGAAGCTATTGGCAATAAAATAGCCGATTACTTAATAAAGCCTGTAAATCCAAATCAAATCTTACTGAGCTTAAAAAAGAATTTAGACCATTCCAGACTTGTATCCGAAAAAACCACATCTAATTACCAGCAGGAATTTAGAAAAATAGCAATGGACATGGCTATGGTGAATTCCTATGAAGATTGGGTAAGCTTATACCAAAAACTAATTTATTGGGAAATTCAACTTGAAGACATTGAAGATGCAGGTATGTTTGAAATTTTAGAATCTCAGAAAACAGAAGCAAATATACAGTTTGGCAAGTTTATAGATAAAAATTATCCTGATTGGTTTAATTCTTATGATGATGCGCCGTTAATGTCGCATACATTGTTTAAAGAAAAAATTGTTCCTGAACTTAGCAAAGAACAGCCTACACTTTTGGTAGTTGTAGATAATTTGAGATACGATCAATGGAAAGTTTTTGAGCCAGTGATTAACAACTATTACAAAAAGGAACAGGAAGAGGCTTTTTTTAGTATCCTCCCTACTGCCACACAATATGCAAGAAATGCTATTTTTTCTGGATTGATGCCAAGTGATATGGAGAAACTATATCCACAATACTGGAAAAACGATACTGATGACGGTGGCAAAAATCTACATGAGGCTGATTTTTTAGAAACTCAAATGCAGCGCCTTGGTCTTAATAATTTGAAGTTTGAGTACCATAAAATCACCAATTTAAAAAATGGGAAACGATTGGTTGACAACTTCAAAACACTAAAAGACAATGATTTGACTGTTGTGGTATATAATTTTGTTGATATGCTATCTCATGCCAAAACTGAGATGGATGTAGTGAAAGAGCTTGCATCTAATGATAAAGCATATAGATCATTAACATTAAGTTGGTTTAAAAATTCACCACTTTTAGAAATGATTCAGCAAGCACAGCAACTAGGTTTCAAACTAATATTGACTACGGATCATGGTACCATAAATGTTAAAAACCCTTCCAAAGTTATTGGAGATAGAGATACGAGTTTAAATCTTCGCTATAAAACGGGAAGAAGCCTAACATTTGACAAAAAAGATGTACTTGTAGCTGATGACCCTAAAAGCATACATTTACCCACAATAAACATGAGTAGCTCTTTTATTTTTGCAAAGAGCGACTTGTTCTTCGCTTATCCAAATAATTACAATCATTACGTGAGTTATTACAGAAATACCTACCAACATGGTGGCGTTTCTTTAGAGGAAATGATCATACCTTTCACAGTTTTTAGCCCTAAATAGGCCTTTGTAATGCAAAAAACATCGATGAAATACACTTTTTGTTAGGCTTTTTGAATATTTATACTTAGTTTTGTGCATATTGAAACACTGATTTGGAAATTACTTATAGCTTACATGACGTAGATGATGTAGCAGAAAAGCTCATTGAAGCAGTAAATTCGAAAACCATTTTACTTTATGGTGAGATGGGCGTTGGAAAGACAACACTGGTTAAGAGCCTCGCAAAGGCACTTGGAAGTACATATGATATAAGTAGTCCAACCTATTCAATAGTTAATGAATATGAAGTAAAAGATGGTGTGTTATATCATTTTGATTTATATCGTTTGAATGATATCGAAGAAGTTTATAATTTTGGAATTGAAGAGTATTTATATTCTGAAAATTGGATTATAATTGAATGGCCAGAATTAATTGAACCACTTTTAACTGATGATTTTAATGCTGTTTTTCTTAAAGAAAAAACGCAACAAATCAGAAAAATTGAATTGAAAATTTAAAGTATAAACTTAACCGAACACCCAATAAAGCATGAGTAAACCGACATAACTTCCATATTTTTTTAAAGATTACGGGAAAGCCACAACTGAAATTTTAAAAATCAATGTTTTTAACATTTTTTTAACATTTTTAACACAATGCTACTTTAGTCTTTATCTAACTTTGAGGTATTAATTAATTAATTAAAATCCCTTAAAGAAATGAAAACAAAAAAGTATGTAATTGCAATTGCAATTTTCGGAGGTATGTTGTTTTTAGCAAATGCTGCAAACACCTACAACGTAGATGGAGCACAAACAGCAAAAGTTGACAAACGAAAAATTAAAGTACCGACACACGGTTAGTAAAAGAAGTTTAATATTAGGTAGTGTTATTGCAACTATATTAGCTATAACACCTCTTTTATTCAATTTGTATCAAAGTGTTCCAAATGATAAAACTTGGGACACTTTTTTGTTTACCTACAATAGTGGCTTTTTTGAAAGTGCCAACACAGCTATGTGGATTTTTACTGGTAAAGCTATTCCTCTAATTCTTTTGTTGATTTGGTTTTTCACTAATAGACATTGGTGGTACCATGCCTTATTGGTACCGATGTTCATGTATATATATCAGATTTTTAGCCTATTTACTGATGAATCTCATCTTTTGGATGAATTTCAACTAATTTATATGATTCCAGTAATGGCGGTTGTTATTCCTTCTATCTATCTAATAAGAGCAAGAATTTTTAATAGAATAAACGAGGCTACAAAATCATTAGAAGAACTGGAAGAAGAATTTAAAATATCTCCTAAGAATTTCTGGGATAAAGTCAAACAGTATTTTTAGAATTCATTCTTTTCCAATCTATCACGTTCATCAAGTTCTATATCTTCTTTTTTAATCTCAAGCCTATAATTACCAAACTTATAATTGAAGCCGACAACAAATAATCTGTTTTCTAAATTATTATCTACAAACCAATCTTGGTTTAAATACCTTGTGGTTTGTGTAAAGTTTCTAGTATTAAATAAATCCCGCACGCCAATATTCAGTGATGCTCTATTGTTCCAAAAGGTTTTATTCAAATTAATATCTACCCCTAACCTATTATTAACATCACTTGGTCCAACAAATACAGAACTAATATAATCTACTCCAATATCTGCCGTTAAACTATTGTCTTCCAAAAAATTGAAGTAATTAACAACATTAGCATAAACAGACCATCTTTCATTGTTCAAAAGTTCATTATTACTTCCAACGGCAAAAAAGTTATTTTCATAAAAGAACAGAGACGATAACACATAAAGATTCCAATGTTTCGTAATGCCAGTATACGTTGTAAAATCTAAGCCATAAGACTCGTTATGGTCTATATTTGTAAATATATATTGTAATTGCCTATTGTCATTATCTTGAACGGGTAACTCTAATGTTGGATTTTTTTCATAGCGATAATATACTTCAAAGGTATATTTATTATTAAATGTATAGCCTAAAGTAAAACTATCATCTATTTCAGGAAGTAGGCTTGGATCTCCAGTAATAAATGCATTATCATTCAAAAAATAACGAAATGGATTTAGCTGTCGATATCTAGGTCTGTAAATACGTTTATTATAACTAAAATACATTTCATTTTCATTTTCAAACCTATTCAATATAGAAAATGAAGGGAAAAAATTTGTGTAGTCATTTGTATTTATTGTATTTGTTGCTTGAGACTTTCCTTCAGTTTGTGTGGTTTCCACTCTTAAACCAGCTTTTAAACTCCAATGGTCCCAGTCTTTTTCGTAACTAACATAACCTGCATAGTTTTTTTCATCATAAATAAAAACATCAGAATTATTCAAATCTTCTTCTCTAACGCCATTTTCAAAACTAAATTGATCTAGAATATTATCAGAATCTATGCTCACGGCTTTGACACCAACCTCAAATACCGATCCATCTTCAGAAGGAAGCTTATAATCTATCTGTCCAGTCATCAACTTTATTTCTTGACTTGAGAATGTTTGAAACCTGTTATCTCTAAAGGACGAGGTTGCATTTGGTAAAAAATAGCCCGTATCTACATTCTGAAATTCAGAAAAATCATAATTTGTATGATGCAAATCAATAGATAATTGTTCTCCTTCATTTTTAAACTTATGAATATATCCTAGTGAAAATGCTAGATTAAACTTCTCAGAAACTAAATTATTAAATGTTCTAAAAGAGGAATCTAATACTTTATTTGCTCCAAACACTTCAGTTAAACTATTCACTCGTGTTCTAGAATTTTCACGAGGGGCAATTAAAGTATTTGCTGAAAAGTTCAAACTATTCTTATCATCAAAATCGTAATTAATTGTACCTGTTATATTTTGGTTATCAGACTCTCTATCTCTTTTAAAATCTGTTTCCCAGCTAGATGCAACCGCGTTATTATCAATAAAATTAATTTCTTCTAAATTGTTTCTAAAATCTTTTCTCGGGCTTACATTATAATTGATGTAAGCACTCAGTTTTTTTGATTTAAAGAAATGACTAGTACCCAAAGAAAACTTCGGAAATTGAAATCCTTGTTGGTAATTCCCAAAAATACTACCATGGTATCCAGAAATAATATTTTTACTGGTTACAATATTTAAAACAGCTCCTCCCTCGGCGTCATATTTTGCTGGTGGATTGGTAATCACTTCAACAGATTTGATATTATTAGCTGGCGTCGCTTCTAAAAGCTGTTGTACTTCACTTGCTGATAAATGAACTCTTCTATCATTAATATAAACCACTGGCGACGTGTTTTTAACTGAAATTTCTCCATCTCTTACTATAACTCCTGGTGTGTTTTTGAGCACATCAAGTACATTGCCATTAGATAACGTTGAGTTTTCTACATTAAAGACGAGTCTATCCACCAAACGCTTTACTGTTGGTCGCTTTGCGGTAACAACTACACCTTCAAGTTTTTCAGCTTGGGAGCTCAAAATAATTGTTTTGAAATTTACATTCCCTGTTAGAATGATCTTGGATGTAAAACTCTCATACCCTAAATAGCTAATTCTTATCGTATAATTGGAGGTTTTTAGGTTTTCTAATTTAAAATAACCAGTTTCATCAGTAACGGTTCCCAATACCAAAGTAGAGTTTTCATCATCTTCTAATACAACATTAGCATAGGTTATGGCTGAATTTGTTTCGTCTTTTATAATCCCTTCAACAGTATAGTTTTGAGAGAATCCTAAAAAAGAAAAGAAAACTAATAAAAGAGGTATGATTCTTATCTGCATTATAACAAAATTAGAATAATTATATTAGAATATAATGAGCTAATACCACAATTAGTTTAATATATATTCTTACTAATTGTTAATTAATATGTTAAGTAACTAAATAATTCGCTTTTAAAATATTTATAAACCCAAAAATATTTGTAATTTCAATTTTGATAAATACAATTATGATGTCTGAATCTTTGTCGCCTTTTACCAAGCAGCAATTACTTCCACAAGAAGAAAAACTAGAAATTTTTAAACACAAACGGCAGCTTTATATTGGAGTCCCAAAAGAAACTACGCATCAAGAAAATCGTATTTGCTTAACACCAGATGCTGTATCTGCATTAGTAAGTAACGGGCATAAGGTTTTAATAGAATCCGGAGCAGGAAAAGGTGCGAGATTTAGTGATAAAGATTACAGCGAAGCGGGAGCAAAAATTTCTAATGATACATCCAAAGTATATTCTTGCCCAATGGTTCTAAAAGTAGAGCCACCAAGTTTGGAGGAAATTAAATTAATGAATCCACAGGCGATTTTAATTTCAGCATTACAGCTAAAAACCCGTACTAAAAAGTATTTTGAAGCTCTGGCAGCCAAACGTATCACTGCTTTAGCGTTTGAGTTTATAAAAGATGAAGATGGCACATATCCAGCTGTACGTTCTCTCAGTGAAATTGCAGGTACCGCTTCTGTTTTAATTGCTTCAGAATTGTTATCTAATGATAAGGACAGTCTTGGTTTAATGCTAGGAAATATAAGTGGTGTCCCTCCTATTGAAGTGGTTATTTTAGGCGCTGGAACAGTTGGCGAATATGCCGCTAGAAGTGCTATTGGTTTAGGTGCTGGCATTAAAGTTTTTGATAATTCTATCACTAAACTCAGGCGCATACAAACAAATTTAGGGCGATCTTTATTTACATCTACTATTCAACCTAAAAACTTACTGAAAGCTTTAAAACGATGTGATGTCGTAATCGGTGCTGTACGAGGTATAGATAGAGCACCTGTAGTTGTATCAGAAAGTATGGTTCAGCATATGAAAAAAGGAGCTGTTATTATTGATGTAAGTATCGATATGGGCGGCTGCTTCGAAACTAGCGAAGTTACTTCTCATCTAAAACCTACCTATGTTAAACATGGTGTTATTCATTATTGTGTACCAAATATACCTGCGCGATATTCCAGAACTGCTTCAGTTTCTATTAGTAATATTTTCACACCTTATTTAATGAAAATTGCTGAAGATGGTGGTATAGAAAATTCTTTAAGGTTTGACAAAGGTTTAAAAAATGGGTTGTACTTTTACCACGGAATTTTAACAAACAAATCTGTTGGAGAATGGTTTGATTTAAAACACAGTGATATCAATCTTCTGATTTTTTAATTATACTTCTCTCCTTTTACAACGTGTAAATGAAACTAATTCAACGTATTGGCTATTATTTAGGTGGTTTTTCAATAGGGTTAATTATTCTAGCCTTTTTTTTAAGTGGTAAAAAAACATCTTGTGCTTATGGTCCAGAAGCAAGAGTTCTCAAAAATATTAATTCAAAGCCATTTGAATATTCAGATGCTATTTTAAGTGCACTAGATACCACTAGGATTAATGAATTATTAAAAACTGGACACGTAAATTTCTCAAAAAGCACGCCACGACAAACACCCTGTGGTATTTATTTGATTGAAAACGAATTAGACAACAAAGAGATTGAAATATCTGTTGCAAACTGTGATAGTCTGGTAAAAGTCTTAAATTTCTCTTCTGAAGAATGATAAAACGCGTATTTGATTTTATTTTTGCTTTACTAGGTTTAATTCTTCTATTACCTATACTGCTTTTAATTGCAATTATTATTAAGCTAGACTCTAAAGGCCCAATTTTATTTATTCAAGAACGCGTTGGGCAACACAACACTGAAT
This sequence comes from uncultured Flavobacteriaceae bacterium, assembly GCA_947502975.1. Classification (GTDB taxonomy): domain Bacteria; phylum Bacteroidota; class Bacteroidia; order Flavobacteriales; family Flavobacteriaceae; genus Jejuia. The sequence continues at coordinate 169,837 of CANNBV010000003.1, read as the reverse complement.
TCAATATTTATAAATTCAGGACTATGTATGTTAAATCTCAGAAAAAAGGATTATTGACTATTGGTGATAATGATTCTAGAGTCACAAAAATAGGCTATTTCTTAAGAAAATATAAGATAGATGAATTACCCCAACTTCTAAACATCATAAAGGGCGATATGAGTTTTGTTGGACCAAGACCAGAGTTGAGATATTATGTCAATTTTTATAAGCCTGAAGATTTAGTAATTTATAAACTAAAACCTGGGATTACTGGATTAGCATCTTTAGAATATAGAAATGAAGTAGAATTATTGAAAAAAGCAGACGATCCAGAAGCTTATTTTATAAATACAATTATTCCAGACAAATTACAATACAATAAACTATACTTGAAAAAAAGAAACTTCTTTTTTGACATAAAATTAATATTAATCACAATTTATAGGGTGATAGTGAAGTAATTTTATTCACAACTTTGGATTATACTTTTATTATTGATATTTTTCAAATATCAAATTAACCCTTGACCTTAATGACCAATCATAATATTGAAAGAATTAAAGACCTACTTGATAGCTCTCAGGTATTGGCTAACAATAAACCTTTAACAAATCAAACTACAAATTACGATTTTTCAAGTGAGACCATTTTAATAACTGGTGCGGCAGGATCTATTGGTTCTGGATTATGTAGTTTGTTATTTTCTTCGAAGTTTAAAGGGCTTGTACTTGTTGATAACGCTGAAACACCTCTCTTCTATTTAAAAAATAGCCTTACTAAAACACCTAAAAACATTAGCTTCATATTAGGGGATATAAAAGATGAAGTACAAATGTCTCACATTTTTGAATCTTTTAAGCCCACCATAATTTTACATACCGCCGCATACAAACATGTGTCGTTAGTGGAGCAACATCCTTTAGAAGCTATTAAAACTAATATTTTTGCTACTAGATTACTTTCAGAATTAGCAATAAAGTATCACTCCAAACGGTTCATATTTATATCTACAGATAAGGCAGTAAATCCAATCGGCGTTATGGGTATGACTAAGTTAGTATCAGAACAGTATTTATCACAATTAAATAACAATTCTATATCAACTAAATTTATCTCTGCTCGATTTGGGAATATTTTTGGTTCTAATGGTTCTGTGGTACCTTTATTTGTAAAACAATTAAAGAGTGGACAGCATATCACTATAACAGATGAAAATGCTACAAGGCTATTTATTGATAAGAATAGAGCTTGTCAATTAATTTTAGATGTAATACAGCTTAATATGCAAGATTATAATAAAGTTTCTTTTGGTATGGGTGAACCAATAAGAATACTAGATTTAGCCAAAGTTCTGATTTCAGAATTTAATGGAAATAACAAAGTATCAACTGCTATTATGACTTCTAAATTAACAGAAGGTGAAAAGTTGCATGAATCTATTACTACTGAAAATGAACAATTGATCTCAACTCCAAATAAAGATATTTTCTACATCAATGAAAATATTGAAAGTTTCAATAAAATAGATCTAAAAAAACTTAGTGCTATAGATCAATCTATGAGTGCTACTGAAATTAAGAAAATTCTAAGAGAACTTTGTGCAATTTAGGATAATCGTCTTCGTTTCTTTTCTTCTTTGATAAGTTTTAATTCTCTTCCAGTTTGTCCAGCTACCGAAGTGTTTTCTTCTGCTCTTCTTATTAGATAAGGCATTACATCTTTAACTGGACCAAAAGGCATATACTTCGCTACATTATAACCTAAATGCGCCAAATTAAAACTAATATGATCACTCATACCGTACAATTGGCCAAACCAAATACGGGGATCATTATTTAAAATCCTTTTTTCAGCCATTAATTGCATAAGTAAATAAGAACTATCTTCATTATGTGTACCAGCAAAAATCGACATACGATCTAAATGATCAATCATATAGCGCAATCCAGTATCAAAATTCTCATCGGTTAACTGCTTGCTTTTACAAATTGGCGATTCATAATTTTCTTCCTTGGCCCTGTCATTTTCCTTTTCCATATATGCGCCTCGTACCAATTTATAACCAAGATAGTATCCTTCCCTTTTTGCCTTATCATGTTCCTGTTTTAAAAATTGCATCCTATCGTGCCTGTACATTTGTAATGTATTGTAAACAATAGGCTTTTCCGTATTATAAATTTTCATCATTTTTGTGACCAGTCTATCTGCTGCATCTTGTATCCAACTTTCTTCAGCATCTATTAATACTGCTACATCATAAGCTTTCGCTTTTTTACATACCGCATGAAAACGAGCTTCTACCCTTGCCCACTCTTCAATTTCTTCTTCGCTCAATTCTAAACCCTGATTTATCTTTTCATACAATTTAAAACGTCCAAAACCAGAAGGTTTAAAAACTGCGATAGGTATAGCATCTAAAGCTTTTGCAAATTCTATAATATTCAAAACCGTTTGCAATGCACTATCAAATTCTTGCTCATTTTCTTTTCCTTCAACTGAATAATCTAAAACAGAACTTACGCCTTTAGCAAACATGCTATTAATTACCGGCAAACAATCCTCTTCATTAATGCCACCACAAAAATGATCAAACACTGTAGAACGAATTAAACCCTCAATAGGTAAATTGGCCTTCAAGGCAAAATTAGTAGCCGCTGTACCAATCCGTACTAGGGGTTCAACAGAAATCATTTTAAATAAAAAATAAGCACGTTCTAATTGCGAATCATTTTTAAGACTAAATGCAATCTTGGTGTTATTGAAGGTATCCTTATTAATCATCCTACTATTTTTTCACAAATATAATTATACTCATATTACCTTTTTTATTAAAATCTACTTAATTTCGCAGGCAAATAACTAAATAGTTTTCATGGATTCCATAACAGCAAATAATGGCATAATTCATTTTAATGATATTTGCTATCCTGCGCTTAATAAACACATAGAACAGTACAATTTTTCTAAAATTTTTATTTTAGTTGATACGAATACTCATGAGCATTGTCTTCCGTATTTTATGTCTAAAATAGAATATGTTGGTAATATCGAGATTATAGAAATTCAAGCTGGCGAGATTTATAAAACTATTGATACTTGTGTTGGTGTTTGGGACACTTTGTCTGAATTAGATGGAGATAGAAAAAGTTTACTTATAAATATTGGTGGTGGTGTTGTAACAGATTTAGGAGGATTTGTTGCATCAACATTTAAACGAGGTATAGCCTATGTTAATATACCTACATCTTTATTGGCTATGGTAGATGCGTCGGTAGGCGGAAAAACAGGAGTAGATTTAGGCACGTTAAAAAATCAAATAGGCGTTATAAGTACTCCTGATATAGTTTTGATAGACACCAAATATCTCGATACTCTGCCAAAAGAACAAATGCGCTCTGGACTTGCAGAAATGTTGAAACATGGTTTAATTAGTAATGAAACATATTGGAATAAATTCAATAATTTTTCTGAGTTAACTTTAGAGGATTTAGATGAGTTAATTTACGAGTCGGTTTTAATTAAAAAGCATGTTGTTGATAAAGATCCTCGCGAAAATGGTTTGAGAAAAACGTTGAATTTCGGACACACACTAGGGCACGCTATAGAATCATATTTTTTGAGTAATCCAAATAAAACGGATTTATTACATGGTGAAGCCATTGCTATAGGTATGGTGCTTGCGCTTTACATATCAAAAGAATTAGTAGGCTTTCCCGAAGAAAAAGCAACAAACATCAAAGCATTATTAAGAAAATACTATGGCAAAGTGGAGTTTGAAAAAGATGATTACCCAGCTATCATAGAACTTCTTAAGTATGATAAAAAGAATTCACATGGTAATATAAATTTTGTTTTACTTGAGGATATAGGAAAGACGAAAATAGATTGTTTAGTAGACGAAGAAGTAATATTAAATGCGTTTCAATATTATTTAAAATAAAAGAGAATTAAATTTAAAAAGAAGAAACCCAGTAAATTAAATTTACTGGGCTTCTTTTTATGCTTTTTTAAGTGAATACCACTTTTTCTTTTTTGGCGTACCATAATATCCGTATTTAGCACCATAACCAAAATTAGATTGTTTTACATCATTAACTACTAGCATCATACCATTGAGCTTTTTATCTTCATGAAGTTCTTTTGCAAAATTTAATATACGCTTTTCTGTATAGTCTGCGCGAGTTAAATAAATCGTATGACCTGCATATTGACTAAATAATAGAGTGTCTGTTACAAGCATAGAAGGTGCAGTATCTACTACAACATAGTCGTACTGTTCAGAAACAGTATCAAACATTGCTTCAATTCTATCACTCATTAACAATTCTGCTGGATTTGGAGGTACTTTCCCAGAAAACAACGCATCTATTGTGATATCATTAACTTGGTAGGTATTCACAACATTTTTAATATTAATAGAACCATCTGTAATGTAATCTGTTAGACCAATCTTAGAAAGATCCTTATCGCCTTTTTTAAGAATCGTATGTGTTTGAGGATTTCTAATATCACCACCAACTAATAATACCTTTTTTCCAGTATTTGCTAGTGTTAAAGCCATATTAATACTGAAAAAAGATTTACCTTCTCCATTAATTGTTGAAGTTACAAATAATACGTTATTATACTTTTGAGTACTTCTACTACGCTTTACATAATCAAAATTAGTCCTAATTATCCTAAAGGATTCAGATAAGAGAGACCTATCATTTCTTTTTATAAATGTATTAGAATTATTACCTTTTATTCTAGGAACTTCACCTAAAACCGTAATGTTTTTGATAATATCAATTAAATCTTCTTTATTATGAATTTTAGAATCTAATAAATCACCTACATAAATAAAGCCAAATGGCACTAAAAAGCCAAGAAAAGCTGCTGCAAGCAATATAATTTTTTTGTTTGGAGAAACTGGCGTTGATTTACCGTAAGCTTCATCTATTACTATGGCATTTGGAGATGTAGCAGTTAATGAAATCGTTGCTTCTTCTCTTTTTTGTAATAGATATATGTATAACGCTTCTTTAGTACCTTGTTCTCTCTGTATATCTCTTAATTCTCTAGTTTGCCCAGGAACAGCATATATTTTTGAGCTTATTTTATTTATTTGATTTTGTAAATTTCTAACTTTAATACCAATAGCACTGGCAGAACTATTTAGACTCTGTCTTAAGCTATTTCGTAATGTATTTAATTGTTGGTCTAAATTAACTACAATCGGGTTTTTATCACTAGAACCTTTAATTTTCTGCTGTCTCAACTGTAGTATTTCATTATACTTTTGAGCAGTTGCACTCACTGAAGGATCTGTAACCCCTAAGTTTAAAGGCACAGGCGAAAAAGGATCATTACTGTCTCCTACCTGATCTTTCATAAAATTGATAACATTCAACTCATTTTGTGCAGTACTCAATTCCTGTTCGCTTTGAGAATTATAATCTAAATAAAGCCCAGCTTCGGACGTAATATCCGTTAGCTTATTGCTGGTTTTAAATCTTTCTGCACTATCATCTACTTGAGCTAAATCAGCAGCAATAAGATTAATTCTTTCATCAATAAAATCAGCTGTATTTTTAGATTTTTCGTTCTTTTTAGCAATAGTGTTTTTATTATATGAATCAATTAATGCATTTACTACTTGCATTGCTTTAGACTTTACCTGATCTTGTAATGAAACACTAACAATTCTAGAGGATTTCTCAATTTGCTCAATATTAATTTTAAACTTATAATATTGTATCAAACTGTTTATAGGTGTAACTTGCAATCTAACTGTTTTTCCAATAAGTCGGTCAAAATTATCTCCTCTAGGTGTCAATACTACTCCACCAATAGACTTAGCTATATTTTCACCAAATGATTTCTTCACAGGCACATCATCTTCATGAATTCTATAGTTAAAATCTACTTCGGATAAAACATCGATATAGCAATTAAAATATTTATTATTTACTATAGAGTCTGAAGCTATGAAATTAATATTAAAAGGCTTACTATCATAGAGTTCTGTTTCATAAATTGTACCTTGAAGAAAGCACTGAACATTTAAATCTAACTGGTTGATTACATCTTTTATTATTAATCTAGATTTAGCAACTTCTATCTCATCTTCAATTCTAGCATTATCTTTATCGGCAAAAATTGAAAGGTCTTGTAAAGCCGCACTAGGTGCTGATGCTTCAGCATCATCTACCAACATCACTTTAGCATAGGCTAGAAATTCAGGTGGTGTATATCTTATATATAAAAATGCTATTCCAATAGATATTAGGATACAAAAAACAAACCATTTCCACTGCTTGGTATATGTAGATAAAACTTTTTTAAAGTCGAAATCTTGGGAAACTTTTTGAGAAGTAATTTCGTTTTTATTAATCTCCATAATAATTATCTACTACGTGTTACTAATAATCCAATACCAACTATAAAGGAAGCTAATGACAAAATAAGACCAACTCTTGTATCTCCTGAAGCGCCACTAATTCGAGACTTATTTGGTGATACATACACAACATCATTTTGTGTCAAAAAATATACAGGTGAATTAAAAACTTCTTTACTTGTAATATCTAGCCTTGTATAGGTTTTTTCTCCATTGAAATCTCTGACAATTAAAATATTATCTCTTCTGCCTTTTATGGTCAAATCACCTGCCATACCAAGGGCTTTTAGCAAGCTTACACGCTCGCCAGTGATTGGGTAAGTCCCGGGTCTATTAACCTCTCCAAGTACAGTTATTTCAAAATTAAGTATTCTAATGTTAACTATAGGATCTTTGAGATATATTTCTAATTTTTCCTTTAGTAATTCTTTAGCTTCTTCAACGGTAAGTCCTAATAACTTTATTTTGCCTAACACTGGGTAGTCAATATTCCCATCTACATCAATAAGATATGTAACTGGTGTTGCTAAAGACTCACTGCCTTGAGCAAGATTGAATGGTTTTACAAGTTCCAAATCAAAAGTAGAAACGAATATGCTTACATTATCATCCACTTTAAATCTAGGAACAAACGTATCTGTATCTACAGCTGTTTCAAAACTTTTTGCATTTTGAAAGTAAACAACATCTTTTTTTGACGTGCAAGAAACTAATAGTAGATTTATAGTTAATATAAAAACTACACTCTTTTTTATAAATGACATGTTAAGTTATATTTGGGGAAAATAGTAAATTTAGCTGTACCTTAAAAATTCATAAACGATTTGTTAGATTTATTCTCTGAGGCACTTTTTACCTTTTTATAGATTTGTACACGTTTATCGAACTTCTCGTAATCTGAATTATTAGATTTATATTCAGGTATTAAGCTTTTCATTTTCAACACTATATTGTTATTTTGAAAACGATTGGTAATACATAAATCTTCAATTTCAGATTTTATCTTAGCATAATCTAACTCTCTAGTTTTACTAATTAGTATCTTCTTGTGATAAGTAGATAGTGTGTTTTCACCATTAGCTAAAAGTTCTTCATATAGTTTTTCACCTGGGCGCAAACCTGTTATTTTGATATCTATATCTTCAGGGAAACGTAAGCCAGATAATTTAATCATGTTTTTGGCTAAATCATATATTTTTACAGATTCTCCCATATCAAATATGAATATTTCACCACCTTTACCCATAGTTCCTGCCTCTAATACTAATTGAGAAGCCTCAGGAATAGTCATAAAATATCTTGTGATTTCTTCATGAGTTAGTGTTAAAGGACCTCCATTTTCAATTTGCTTTTTAAATAAAGGAATAACTGAGCCATTCGAACCAAGTACATTACCAAATCTGGTTGTAATAAATTTAGTTTTACTTTCTTTTTGAAGGCAAGATATATACATTTCAGCCATTCGTTTTGTTGCACCCATAACACTAGTTGGGTTTACAGCTTTATCTGTAGAAACAAAAACAAACTTTTTTACATTATATCTTGATGCAGTGTCAGCCAGTAATTTAGTACCATTTACATTTATTTTTATAGCCTCATAAGGAGATTGCTCCATTAAAGGTACATGTTTATATGCAGCGGCATGAAATACCATTGTTGGTTTATGATTTTGAAATATAGTATCTATTCTTAAACCATCACGAATATCGGCTACAATGGCCGTGAAGTTATTTCTTCCATTTCGTTTTAATTCTTGCTGTACATCATACAAGGCAGATTCTGCTTGGTCTACTAATATTAAATTTTTAACAGCATACGCAGACAATTGTTTAACTAATTCACTACCTATAGAACCTGCAGCACCTGTAACTAAAATAGTCTCACCATTAAATTCATTCAGTAAATTTGGATTATCTATTCTAATAGGTGGACGACCTAATAAATCTTCAATTTGGAATTGTTTTATTTGACTCGAATTTAACTCACCATTAATCCATTTTTCAATTGGTGGTACTTTTTTAATCTCTACGTTTAATTCAATTAAGCTATCTACAAGTGCAATAATTTCCTTAGAATCTATTTTTTGAGATGCAACAATGATTTCATCGACATTATTAAACTGTATGTAATCTTGGTCAAGCTTATCAATTGTAATAATTGGAATTCCATTAATAACTTTACCCTGTTTCTTTTTGTTATCGTCTACAAAACAAAGTACGTTATAATTACTTCTAGTATTATTTATTAAAGCATTATAGGTAATAATACCAGTATCCCCAGCCCCATAAATAATAATATTCTTAGTAGACATCAATTTACACTTTAAGTGTTTATATGTGATCTTAAATAATAATCTGCATCCACTAAGCGCAACAAAACTAAATAGCGAATGCATAACTATAATAGATAGTGGTATTGTGAAATTAGGAATTAGACTTGTAGATCTATTTATCAAAACAAATGTCACAGAAAACAATGCTATTAACACAACGGCTTTAAATACATTAACTACATCTGTAAAACCTGTATGTCTTATTACACTTTTAAAGGACCCAACAGCTAAAAAACTAAATGTAGCTATAGCTGTTAGAAGTGGTATTTGAACTAAAAATTGATTTAAATCAAAGTCTAGTGTAAAATTAAACCTAACTAAATAAGCAAAGAAAAAAGTTAATAATACTATAGCTATATCTATAGCAAACACTAACCATTTTGAGGCGTATTTCTGCGAATAATAGGCAAAGTAATTCTTAATCATAAGTTTGGGATTTTTAATATAATATTTAATATTCTATCTAAGTCGTATTGACTTAGGTTAGAACCACTAGGCAAGCAAAGGCCTTTATTAAATAAGTCTTCTGAAGTACTATTAGTAAAATGCAAGTACTTTTCAAATATTGGTTGCATATGCATTGGTTTCCATAAAGGTCTAGATTCAATATCATCCTCTAATAATGCTAATCGTATTAACTCCCTTGTCTCATAAGAGTCGGTTTTAATACAAGTTAACCATCTATTAGAGTAAAACCCTTCTGGCTCTTCCAAAAATTCTATATTACTAAATTGTGATAAGTTCTTTTTATAAAATTCAAAGTTCTTTCTTCTAGCGGCCACTCGTTCATCAAGTACTTCCATTTGCCCTCTTCCAATACCAGCGACTATATTACTCATTCTGTAGTTATACCCTACTGAAGAATGCTCATAATGTGGTGCATCATCTCTAGCCTGAGTAGATAAGAAAACCGCCTTATTCTTATAATCTTCTGAAGGAACTATTAGTGCTCCACCACCAGATGTCGTAATTATCTTATTTCCATTGAATGATAATATGCCCATTGAGGAAAGTGCTCCACATGGTTTTCCTAAATAATAACTCCCAAAAGCTTCTGCACTATCTTCTATTACTGGAATGTTATATTTCTCAGCGATTGCATTAATTTCATTTGCTTTATAAGGCATTCCATACAAATGCACCGCGATAATAGCTTTAGGCTTTTTATACTTCTCTATTCTATCTTTAATAGCTATCTCTAAAAGTTCTGGAGACATATTCCATGTATCAGATTCACTATCAATAAAAACTGGTGTAGCGCCTTGATACATAATTGGGTTGGCAGAAGCCGAGAATGTAAAACTCTGGCATAACACTTCATCACCAGATGTTACACCCAATAGCATTAAGGCCATATGAATAGATGCAGTACCTGAACTTAAAACCGCAATGTGCTTTTCGTTACCTAAGTAATTCTGAATATCATTTTCAAAACCATTTACATTAGGTCCAAGTGGAGCTATCCAATTAGTATCAAAAGCTTCGTTTACAAAGTTTTGTTCAGTTCCTCCCATGTGAGGCGAGGATAAATATATTTTAGTTTTGGTCAACATTATTTCATTTTAAAATATTCTTATTATAAACGAATATTTTTATTTGAACATAAATTATTGTTTGTGAACTCCCTCATAAATTTGAAGAAAACAAAATCAATAAATTAAACTTAATTAAGCTTGATTAAATATGTTTTGTTACTTTGAAAAGATTAATCTAAGCTGAGGGATGCTTAATTTATCTTTTACTTTTTGTACAATACTTATTAAATCAATACTGCTATTAATCAATTTAATCTCGTATTTGTGGGTGTAAATTTAGTAATTGTTTTAATGCAAATACATAATAATTCCCTTAATTCGCTAAAAGAGTAATTAAAATCGGTTAACTACATTTAGAGTTTTTTTTGAAGAAAAAGTTTGTAGATTATCGATAATTTAGACTTAAAATCGATGGATTCATTAGTGTTATGATATGTGTATCACATTAATAGTTTAAACCTGTAAAAACTACCTTTCAAAGATAAAGGTGATTTTTATCGTAAAAAACACAACCTTGACATAATTTTGTAAACAGTTACATTTATTTTTCACATATTTGCTGCAATTATTTAACCAAATCTATTATAATCATGAATAAAGAACAACTTCTAGTTCTTAACAACACTACAGTTTTAGTAACAGGAGGTGCTGGATTTATAGGCTCTAACCTATGCGAAACTTTATTAGATAATAATATCAAGGTAGTATGTCTTGATAATTTCGCTACTGGTAAAAGAAAAAATATTGAACCATTTCTTGACAACCCTGGTTTTAAATTAATTGAAGGAGACATAAGAAGTCTTGCTGACTGCAATAAGGCTTGTAAAGATGTAGATTTTGTATTACATCAAGCAGCATTAGGCTCTGTACCCAGATCAATCAATGATCCAATAACTACCAATGATGTAAATATTTCTGGTTTCTTAAATATGCTGGTTGCTGCCAGAGATGCTAAGGTTAAACGATTTGTTTATGCAGCAAGCTCGTCAACTTATGGGGACCATGAAGCATTGCCAAAAGTTGAAGATGTTATAGGAAAACCTCTTTCTCCTTATGCTATAACTAAATATGTAAATGAATTGTATGCTGATATTTTTCATAAAACGTATGACTTAGACACTGTAGGATTAAGATATTTTAATGTTTTTGGAAAACGTCAAGATCCAGACGGAGCTTATGCAGCCGTAATTCCAAAGTTCGTTCAACAATTTGTTACCCATGAATCTCCTATAATTAATGGAGATGGAAGTTACTCAAGAGATTTTACTTATATAGATAATGTTGTTCAAATGAATTTAAGAGCAATAACCACTAGCAATAAAAATGCTTTAAACAATGTGTATAATGTTGCATATGGTGAACGTACTACATTACTAGAATTAGCTACACTCTTAAAACAATATTTATCAGAGTATGATTCATCTATTGACAACATAGAAATAAAACATCGTGAAAATAGAATTGGAGACATCCCTCACTCACTAGCTTCTATTAACAAAGCAAAAGAATTATTAAATTACAATCCTAAATACAACATTAGCAGTGGTTTAAAAGAAGCTGTGAAGTGGTATTGGGAAAGTTTACAAAAGAAATGATAGTTAATAAAATTTGTTGTATTGGTGCAGGTTATGTTGGGGGACCAACTATGGCTGTTATAGCAAAAAACAACCCAAATATTAAAATCACAATAGTTGATATTAACCAGAAACGAATTGCTGATTGGAATGACAAAGATTTGTCAAAACTACCAATTTACGAGCCTGGATTGTCTCAAATTGTAGAAAAAATTAGAGATAAGAATCTATTCTTTTCAACAGAAATTGACAAAGCTATTAACGAATCTGAAATGATATTTATATCTGTAAACACACCTACCAAAACCTATGGCAAAGGAAAAGGCATGGCTGCAGATTTAAAATATGTTGAATTATGTGCAAGAAAAATAGCTGAAGTTGCTAAAACAGATAAAATTGTAGTAGAAAAATCTACACTTCCAGTAAGAACTGCTGAAGCCATAAAAAGTATTCTTCATAATACAGGAAATGGAATTAATTTTCACATTCTATCTAATCCAGAATTTTTAGCGGAAGGTACCGCTATAAATGATTTATTAAACCCTGATAGAGTATTAATTGGGGGCGAGAGTGAAACTGCCATTGAAAGCTTAGCTAATATTTATGCTAGCTGGGTTCCACAAGAAAAAATATTAAGAACCAATCTGTGGTCTTCAGAATTGTCAAAATTAACTGCAAATGCATTTTTGGCACAACGCGTATCATCTATTAACTCTATTTCAGAATTATGTGAACATACAGAAGCCAATGTTAATGAAGTAGCTAAAGCCATAGGTATGGATTCAAGAATTGGTCCAAAATTTCTTAAAGCATCCGTCGGTTTTGGAGGGTCATGTTTTCAAAAAGATATTTTGAATCTCGTATATATAGCTAGAAGCTATAATTTAAATGAAGTCGCTGATTATTGGGAGCAAGTTATAATAATGAACGATCATCAAAAAAGACGATTTTCTGATCGCTTAATAAAAACATTATATAACACTGTTTCTGGTAAAAAGATAGCTTTTCTAGGCTGGGCTTTTAAAAAAGACACTAATGATACTAGGGAATCTGCTGCTATTTACGTTGCAGATCATTTACTAAATGAACAAGCAAAAATTTCTGTTTACGATCCTAAAGTAGCAGAAGAGAAAATTTTAAATGACTTAAATTATTTAAATACCAGAACAGAAGAGGAAAATGAGAATGGAGTTTCATATTTATCTTCACCTTATGAAGCTACAAAAGATGCACATGCCATTGCAATTATGACAGAATGGGATGAATTTAAAGACTATGACTGGGAGCAAATTTATTCTCAAATGAAAAAACCAGCATTTATATTTGATGGTAGAAATATATTAGATAAAAATAAAATGAATACAATTGGATTTGAATATTATTCAATTGGACAATAAATTTTAAAAATGAGTAAAGAAAAAATTGCCGTTATAGGCTTAGGATATGTTGGATTGCCTTTGGCTCGACTATTTGCAACAAAATATGCCGTTGTAGGCTTTGATATAAATAAAGACAGAGTTGAGGAATTATCAAAAGGAAATGACGCTACTCTAGAAGTTGAAAGTGACGTTTTGAAATCCGTCTTGAAAAATACTTCAGATGATGAGTCAGGCCTATTTTGTTCATCTAATATAGATGATATAAAAGATTGTAATTATTATGTTATTACTGTGCCTACTCCAATTGATAAAAATAACCGACCAGATTTAACACCATTATATAAATCAAGCGAAACAGTTGGTAAAGTTTTAAAGAAAGGAGATATCGTTATCTATGAATCAACAGTTTACCCAGGTGTCACTGAAGACGAGTGTGTACCAGTTCTTGAAAAAGTTAGTGGTTTAAAATTTAATGTAGATTTTTATGCTGGATATTCACCAGAACGAATTAATCCAGGAGACAAATTACACACCGTAGATAAAATTCTTAAGGTTACAGCTGGCTCTACTCCAGAAATTGGTGAAAAAGTGAATAATTTATATGCAAGTATAATTACTGCTGGCACTCACCTAGCTCCAACAATTAAAGTTGCAGAAGCTGCAAAAGTCATTGAGAATTCTCAACGTGATATAAATATTGCTTTTGTTAATGAGTTAGCAAAAATATTTAACCTTTTAGATATTGATACTCATGATGTGCTTGAAGCCGCTGGTACCAAATGGAATTTTCTGCCTTTTAAACCAGGCTTAGTTGGTGGGCATTGTATAGGTGTCGACCCATACTACCTTGCGCAAAAAGCTCAAGAAGTAGGCTATCATCCTGAAATAATATTAGCTGGAAGACGAGTAAATGATGGTATGGGGCAGTATGTGGCATCAGAAATTATAAAGCTCATGCTTCACAACGACATCAAAGTAAAGCATAGTAAAATACTTGTTTTAGGTATTACATTCAAGGAAAATTGTCCTGATGTGAGAAACACAAAAGCTGTCGATGTTATTACTGAGCTTCAAAGTTACGGATCAGATATTACTATTTATGACCCATGGGCCAATCCAGCCGAGGTTGAACATGAATATAATTTGAAGACTGTAAAAACGATGCCTGATGAAAACTACGACACAGTAGTATTAGCAGTGGCCCATAAAGAATTTATGGATTTAGATTTCAAATCTATCTTAAATCCCAATGGTGTTTTATACGATGTAAAAGGCGTACTTGATTACACTAATAGCAAAAGGCTATAATGAAAATCGACCAACTTAAAGGTGGTGCCGCTTTATCCTACATTACCATTTTTTTGACTAATGTAGTTGGATTAATTCTTACTCCATTTATCATTAGATCTCTGGGAAGTGCTGAGTATGGCTTATACACTATGATTGGTGCCTTGGTGGGTTATATGAGTGTTTTGGATTTTGGATTAAATAATACCATCGTTAGGTTTGTTGCTAAATACAAAGCCGAAAATGATAAAAAAGGAGAAGAAAACTTTTTGGCACATAGTTTCATAATGTATTTCTGCATTTCAACTTTGGTAGTTATTTTAGGTTGTTTTTTATATTTTAATCTTGATAATTTATATGGAGAAACTTTAACATCCGACCAGCTTGAAAAGGCTAAAATAATGATGCTAATTCTTATTTTTAACTTAGCAGTTTCTCTCCCTGGAGGTGCTTTTGCCGGAATTTGTTATGGCCACGAACAGTTTATTTTACCAAAGATTACAAACATCATTAGATATGTTGTTAGAAGTATACTAGTTGTAGTTATTTTACTATATGGTGGGGATTCTATTGGTTTAGTTGTTTTAGACACTATCATGAATCTTTTAATAATTACGATACATATTATTATAGTATTTAAAATGCTTAATAGAAAAGTAAAGTTACATTTTGTCGATCGTAAATTATTTAAAACTATTCTTGGTTTTTCACTCTGGCTCTTTGTTTTTGCCTTAGTGCATCAGTTGAGATGGCAGTTTGGTCAATTAATCATCGGTATATATTACTCTACAACTATAGTAGCTATTTATGCTGTAGGAATGACTCTTGGGAATTATTATGGAGCCTTTTCAAGTGCTATTTCATCAGTGTTTTTACCGCGTGCTATACAAATGACAGTTAAAAATATTCCTACCGAACAACTAACAGATACTTTTATTAAGATATCTCGAATTATCCTATTGATATTACTATATATTTTTGGTGCTTTTATTATTGTAGGCAAAGATTTTGTTTTCTTTTGGGTTGGTGAAGAATATTTTATGGCTTATTACTATGCCATTGTAATTATGTTAGGCTTAACACCTATACTTTCTCAAGGGTTTGCAAATAATATTTTAGAAGCAAAGAATTTACTCTCGTATCGTGGTAAATTATTATTAACATTAACTATAATTGGCACAGTCATAAGCATTCCTGTTGTAAAGACATTTGGCATTTTTGAAATGATTATAACCATAGTTTTATTTATGCTATTAGAAAGAATAATTATGATATCGTATTATAACAAAAACACAAATCTTAATATGTCGAGATACTATAAAGAAATTTCACCTTTATTTATAAATAGTTTAATTACTATAGTTCTTGGGCTTATCGCTAATTATTTTTTGCCCCAAAAAAGTCTTGTTATATTTTGTATTAGTGCATTAGGCTATACCCTTCTATATATTTATGGATCTACTATGGTTATGTCTAAATATGAAAAAGCATTAATTCAATCCGTACTCATAAAAATCCCTATTTTAAACAAATATCTAGAAAAATGAAAAAGAGCATAGTTTTTTTAGTAGGAAATGACCATTCTTCATATGCAATTTATAATGCTTTGAAAAAGGATTATAATATTTCAAAAGTAATATTGGAAGAACCTAAGAGCAGAAAAGAGTTTATTAAAAGACGAATTAAAAAACTTGGGATAATTAAGGTTATAGGGCAAGGCCTTTTTCAGAAAATAATTGTACCATTTTTAAACAAAGAATGTAAATCAAGAATTACAGAAATTATTAAAAATAACAATCTAGAATTTACAGATTTTGATAAAGATATCTTAATAAATGTTCCTTCGGCCAATTCTAAAGAATGCATAGATACTTTAAAAAGTGTTAATCCAGATTTAGTTATTGTTAATGGTACCAGGATAATCTCAAAAAAAGTACTGAACTCAATAGATGGGACTTTTATTAACACTCATGCAGGATATACACCGCTTTACAGGGGAATACATGGTGCATATTGGTCTAAAGTCAATAAAGATGGTTATTGTGGTGTAAGCGTACATTTAGTAGACCCTGGTATTGATACTGGTGGAATACTATATCAAGATTTGATAGAAACTAAAGAGACAGATAACTTTGTATCTTATACATATCTGCAATTAGCTAAAGGTATAGAGTTGATGAAACTTGCTGTTGAAGACATCATAAATGAGAGTCCAAAAGTTATTACTAATGGTTTAGAAAGTAAATTCTGGACCCATCCAACACTATGGTTTTATCTTAAGCATCGTTGGTTTAATAAAGTTAAATAATATCAAAATGATTGCATCACTTAAAAAAATCATTCCGCTTTCTTGGAAAACCAGAATAATTCTATGGACATGGATGCGTAAATCTCCGGATGAATTTTCATTTAAAGTTCCTGACCCTAAAAAAAGACGCATCTTTATATTTCTAGCAGCCGATTATGGTAATTTAGGAGACGTTGCCATAACCTTTGCTCAGCATAAATTTTTAAGTAATATTTGTACTGATAGCATAGTAACTGAAATCCCCATTAAGTTTAGTATCCAAGGAGTTGCCTTTGTAAAAAAGGTAATCAAAAAAGGAGATATTGTTACTACTGTTGGAGGAGGAAACATGGGAGATTTATATCCTTCTATCGAACATTATAGAAGAATGGTTATAAGTCATTTTAAAAATAACCAAATTATTTCTTTTCCTCAAACCATTGATTTTAATACGTCTAACTCCAAAGGTAAAGCTGCACTTAATAAAAGTGTTAAAGTATATTCTAGACATCCTAACCTTACTTTAATAGCGCGAGAACATAAATCTTACGAATTTTTCAAACAGCATTTTGTGAAGAATATTATACTATTGACTCCAGATATTGTTTTATCTTTAAATCAATCAAAACCAAAATATTCGCGAAAAGGTGCCCTTATTTGTTTAAGAGATGATAAAGAAAAAAAGCTAACCAAAAATCAAGAGAAAAGTTTAGAGGAACTATTAGTTGAGAAATTCAAAAAAGTTAACTTCAGAGACACCCATGTTGGAGGGTTTGGGTTGCCTTTAAAAAATAGAGTGGGTAAACTAAAATTAATTTGGGATGATTTTAGAAAGGCAGAGCTTGTTATTACTGACCGATTACATGGAATGATATTTTGCTATATAACAGCCACCCCTGCCCTAGTATTTCTAAATAATAATCATAAAATTAAATCATCGTATTTTTGGATAAAAACTGCACCACACATTAAATTAATAGAAAATTTTTCAATTGACAATATCGAAAAATCTATGGAAGACATTATTGGAGTTGATGCTAATATTGATGACAGTAATTTGATTTCAAAGTATGACGCTATCGTCAATATTATTAAAAAACAGTAATTATGCAACCTCAATTATCAATAGTAATACCCGTATATAATGTTGCAGAATATATAAAAAAATGTATTACAAGCTGTTATACACAAAACATTGATGCAAACCAATATGAAATTATTTTGGTTAATGATGGGTCTACAGACAACAGCCTAGAGATATGTGAGGAATTAAAACTAGACTATCCTGATTTAAAAATTATATCGCAAAAGAATAAAGGATTGAGTGGCGCACGAAATACAGGCTTAAAAAATGCTACAGGAGAATTTGTTTGGTTTGTTGATTCTGATGATTGGATAACTGAAGATTGCTTGGTAAGCATCTTACAAAAGCTACAAGCCGATTTAGATATTTTGTGGATTGGTCATGATGTTTGGCATAATGGACAATCAACAAAAAAATATATACCAAATAACACTACAAATATGATATCTGGGGAAGAATTGTTTTCAGATCATCTACATAATATGTTCTATATATGGAAGTTTATCTACAGGCGTAATTTTCTAATTGATCATAATTTAACATTTTTGGAAGGAATACTGTATGAAGACTTAGAATTTACACCAAGAGCTCTACTTAAAGCTAAAAAGTGTATGACGCATAATGAAATTTGTTATCATTATTTAGTAAGATCAGGAAGTATAGCAAACAATATAAAAGAGAAAAATATTTCGCATAGGTTCTTTATTTTGAATAAGCTTGAAGATTTGTTTAAAAATGAAACTATTAGTAATCGTTATAAAGGTGCATTATCAAATGTTATTGTAAGTACTGTAGTTGGAACTACTAATTTAGCTTCACGTGCAGGACATAAAATTCCAACTGATGGGTTACGAATTTTTGAACGTATAAAATCTAACAAGTTTCATAATAAAAATAAGACACTCAAACTAAAGTTAATTACATTAAGTCCCTCATTATACAATTCTTTATTTAGTTTTTTTTACAAGGCTTTTAAAGGAATTTCAAATAAGTAAAAATGAAAAGAATACTACACATAGTAGGAACAATGAATAGAGCTGGTGCTGAAACTATGGTTATGAATTTATACAGAGCTATAGACAGAACTAAATATCAATTTGACTTTGTTTATTTCACACAACAACCCTGTGATTTTGATAAGGAAATTGAGGATCTAGGAGGTAGAATTTTTCGAATTTCTGAAAAAGAATTCAATTCTTCTTTTAAAAGAACATATAAATTATACCAAATCATTAAAGAGAATAAACCCTTTCATGCAGTGCAATGTCATCAATTACTTGCAAATTCATTTCATTTAATGGCAGCATACTTTGCAGGTATAAAAATAAGATTGGCTCATGCACACTCTACACGTGATTTTAATGATAATAGTTTTGCAAGAAGATTTTATAGAAAGTTTTCAAAATTTCTTATAAAATCATTCTCTACAAACTTTGTAGCATGTGGTGTTGAGGCTGGTAATTTTTTGTTTCCAAAGGTTAATAAAAATAAAATATTATTTATTCCCAATGCAATCGATGTACATAAGTTCTTATCGAGTAGGAATCATAGAGATAAAACTATATTTTTCAAAAATAACCAGATTAAAGAAGACACTATTGTATTCTCACAGATAGGTAGATTTATGGAGGTTAAAAATCATAAATTCTCTGTAGACTTTGCTTTGTACTTAAAAAGTCTTGGTATTGATTTTCAAATGTTCTTTGTAGGTTTTGGAGTTTTAGAAGATAAAATTAAAGAATTGGTAATAGATAAAAACCTATCAAATAATATAACATTTTTAGGCCTTAGAGAGGATATAGATTTAATTTTAGCAAATACTGATATTATGTTAATGCCATCTTTATACGAAGGATTTCCTGTAATATTGGTTGAATCACAAGCCGCTGGAACACCAGCATTAATTTCAGACCAAATATCTAATGAGGTAGACTTAGGAATGGATTTAGTTAAATTTTGTGATTTGAATGCTACTTTTGATATATGGCTAGATAAAACAAATTTACTTTTAAGTACTCAAAAAAATCATCCTGAAGAAAGGCTTGAGATATTGAGAAAAAGAGGCTTTGATATTGATGTGAGTGTTAAAGTATTAGAGAAAGTATATAATTAAAAAACTTTAAATAAGACGAAATCTTTGAAGAATGTTTGAGTTTATACCCATAAAGTCTTATGATGACATTTACTATAATTCTATAGGTATAATATGTATCATTACCTTTTTGCATTCTCTTGCTTTAAAACCAAATGAATCAAAGGCAATTGCTTTTAATAGGTTTTCAGCTTTAAGTTTATTCGTAATTATTTTATTATATATTGGTTTTAGACCTTTAAATGGTGTTTTTATAGATATGACCACATATGCTCATATTTTTGAACGATACCAAAATGGTCTTTATGTTATCGATAGCGATTATGGGTTTTCTTATTTTGTGCTTTTTTGTACAAATTTTTTAAACTTAGATTGGTTTTTCTTTCTATGTGCTTGTATTTATATAGTACCATTATATGTAGCATCTAGAATATGGTTTCCAAATTATTATTTTTTAGCATTCTTAATGCTTGTAGGATCATTCTCATTTTGGCCTTATGGTGTAAATGGTATGAGAAATGGTATGGCCACATCGTTATTTGTTTTGGCTATTGCTTACAATGGAAGAAATTTTAAGCTCATGGTTCTTTTTTACTTGCTTTCCTTCTCTTTCCATACAAGTATGCTTTTGCCTATTGTTGCTTTTATAGGAAGCAAATATGTAGTTGATACTAAAAAATATTATTTCTTTTATATTCTAGCTATTGCATTATCAGTATCTATGGGCGGCGTTTGGGAAAACCTTTTTGCTAGTTTAGGTTTTGGTGATGAACGATTTAATGCATATCTAACTTCGGCTAATGGTAATACAAGTAAATTTGCTTCAACCGGGTTCAGATATGATTTTTTACTCTATAGCTTAGCACCGATAATTCTATCAGGGTATTATAAATTTAAAAATTCATTTAATGATCCAATTTATGATAGAATAGTGCATACTTATATCATCGCTAACGGGTTTTGGGTTATGGTTATTAGAGCAAATTTCTCAAATAGATTTGCATATTTATCTTGGTTTTTAATGGCAATAGTTTTAATATATCCACTTTTAAACAAAAGTATGTGGTCAAATCAATTTAAAAAAATAGGTATCGTAATATTGATATATTACAGTTTTACATATTTTATGTTTTTCAGATATAAAATATAATTTTTAATAAAAACAAATAACATATGGGAATTACTATTGGACTTCCATTTTACAACGCTGAAGATTTTCTTGAACTTGCTATAAAGTCAGTTTTTGCACAAACTTACCAAGATTGGGAATTAATACTAATTGATGATGGTTCTACCGATAGATCGTTAGAAATAGCAAAATCTATTAAAGACCCTAGAGTAACCGTATATTCTGACGGTAAAAACAAAAAATTAGCATCTAGGCTTAACGAAATAGTAGGCTTGGCAAAATATGAATATCTAGCAAGAATGGATGCTGATGATTTAATGTCAACAAAGCGAATTGAAACTCAAATGAAAATACTTGAAGAAAACCCAAGTATAGATTTAGTTAGTACAGGTACTATCTCAATTTCTAATGACCTAGAGTATTTAGGGGCTAGATTTGCTGACTTAACTGAGATTTCGTTTGATGATTTATTATTTAAAAGAGCGACACCTTTACATGCCAGTATTGTATGTAAAACAGATTTTTTTAGGAGAAACACCTACAATACTTCATTAAAAATTGCACAGGATTACGATTTATGGTTGAGAGCTAGCAAGAAAAATGATTTCAATATTAGATTAATTCCAGATTTATTATACTATTACAGAGAAGAAAACAATGCTACAGCTAAAAAAGTACTAGCAGCATATCGTAACGAAAGGGTGATGTATAAAAAATATGCAGAGAATCAATACTATAAATTATGGTTAAAATCAAAATTTAAATCTTTACTTGTTTCTGGTATTTCCTTAATAAATAAAGAAGATATTCTTTTAAAAAGAAGAAGTTATAATGATAATGACCCTAAAAAAGAAGGAGGCTATTTAAAAGAATTAGAAAAAATTAAAAATACACAACTCCCAACTCATTAAAATTATTGCTATGTCAGGAAAGTTTGTTATTTCATTAGATTTTGAATTGCATTGGGGTGTTTTTGATGCCTTAACTTTAGAAGCTTATCTCAATAATTTAAAAAACGTAAAAAACGTAATTGAAAAACTACTGGTTTTAAGCGATAAATATGAAGTGAAGCTAACATTCGCTACTGTAGGTCTTTTATTTGCTGAAAATAAGTCTGAAATTTTAAAGTATTTACCCAAAAATATCCCTAATTATATTGATAAAAAGTTAAACCCTTTTCAATTGTTAGAATCTATAGGTGAAAATGAAGAAGAAGATGAGCTACACTATGCTAAATCGTTAATAAAAACGATAAAGAAAAACACAAATCATGAAATAAGCACACATACTTTTGGACATTACAATTGTACAGCTGAAGGCCAAACTCCTCAAGATTTTGATTCTGATTTAAAATCGGCCTTGGCCATAGCTGAAACTATGGATATTGAATTAAAAGGCATTGTTTTTCCAAAAAATCAAGTGGATAACGATTATTTACATGTTTGTTATGATAATGGAATTACAAACTATAGGGGTACAGAAAATCATTATCTCTACCGCCCCAAAAATTTTAATGCAAAAATAAAAAAGGCGTTTCGTTTAATTGATAATTATATCAACATCAGTGGATATCACACCTATTCTGTAGAGAAGCTTGGCCCAAATAAAATTGGACTAGTAAACATACCTTCTAGTAGGTTTTTAAGACCCTATTTACCTAAACTTTCTTTTTTAGAGAAATACAAAGTAAAAAGAATTACTAATGCTATGAAGCATGCAGCTCTTAACAATGAACTATTTCACCTATGGTGGCACCCTCATAATTTTGGAGCAAATTTGAATGAGAATTTAGAGAACTTAGAAGAAATATTCAAAACTTATAAAAGGCTAAAAGAATCTCATGAGTTTGAAAGTATAACCATGACAGATTTAGCTAATAAAGTTTGTATCCAATAAAACCCCAAACCAATGAAAAAGAAATTTTTACTTGTATCTACTGTATCAAAAACATTAAATTTTTTCAGTGGACAAGTCGATTTTTTAAAAAGCAAATTTGATATTGAAATCGTTTCATCGCCTGATGATATATTAGATTTTGTAAGTAAACGTGAAAACGTAAAGGCTCATCCAATAAAGATGGTTCGTAATATTTCGCCACTACAAGATTTAAAAAGCCTTTTTAATCTTATTTCTCTTTTTAGAAAAGAAAAACCATATATAGTTCATGGAAATACTCCTAAAGGAGGATTATTGAGTATGACAGCTGCATGGATAACAAAAGTACCAAAACGCATATACTATATACATGGTTTGAGGTATGAAGGCGACCAAGGGTTTAAACGTAAAGTACTAATTACATTAGAGCGCATTTCGTGCTTTTTTGCAACCGATATTATTGCAGTAAGTTTCGGTGTGAAAGAAAATTTATTAAAAAATAATATCACAAAAAAAATACCCTATGTTATTGGGAATGGTAGTGCGAATGGTATTAATCCAAAGAATTTTTCAAAAAATAGCATAAAAGACTCCGGGTTAAGAGAACAATACCACATTAAAAATGATGATTTGTTATTTGGGTATGTTGGTAGACTAGTTGGAGATAAAGGTATTAATGAATTAATAACTGTATTTAAAGAATTAAATAAGAAATACGATAAAGTTAAACTTTTACTTGTTGGATGGTATGAAGACGAACTCGATCCACTTGAAGAAAGCATTAGACAAGAGATAGAAGAAAACCCTGATATTATTGCTGTAGGTGCCCAAAATGATGTTAGACCTTTTTTAAATATTATGGATATTTTTGTCTTCCCAAGTTATCGAGAAGGTTTTGGCGTCTCTATTATGGAGGCGACTTGTATGGATTTACCTGTAATATGCTCAAATATTTCTGGTTGTAATGAAATAATAAAAGATGGCTACAATGGTAAACTAATTTCCACTAAATCTATTCCTGATTTATTAGAAGCTATGGAATTTTTTATTAACAATTCAGAAAAAGTTGAAGATATGAAAAAAGTAACGAGAGATTATATTCTTGAACGCTATAGCCAGGATTTTGTTTGGGAGAAAGCTTTAGAAACATACCAACTAATTTCTAATAAACAATAAAAAACAACCTACTCAAAAAGAGTAGGTTGTTTTTCTATTAATTTAATTCGGGGTAACTAGCTAATGCTAGTTTACGTTAGTTGAATTGTTTTCTAAAACGATGTTTTCTGAGTCAATGATTTCAAAATCTGTATTACTAGTATTATTATCAAATTCTAAGTTTTTACCAGACTGTACGTGTAATTTGAAGTTGGTGTTATCAGTATTAAAACTACAACCTTTAAAGGATATCTGTGTAGAATTTAATGCGCTTTGATCAAAAAAGTTAATTAAACTTATTGGCCTGTTTTTTACATTAATAGTTTCATCGCTTATATTTACATTATTAGTGTTTTCCATATTTACGATGTTCTTATATCCAAAACTCACATCCAAATCACTAGTAATTGTATTACCTGAAAATTCGCTATCATGCAAGTCAGATATTAGTAAGATACCTGTAACACAATCTATAATATTGTTATTTGTTACTGTTTGATTTTTTCCTGCAACCCACATTCCTGTTCTATAATTTCTTATGGTATTATTACTAATTGTATAGTTATGATTTAGTTCGCCTCTCACGTTTACGATGTATGACTGAATTCCAATAGCAAAAAAAGATGGGTCTCTAGATTCAAACGTGTTGTTTCTAATTGTCACATAAGTTGAAGCAAAATTAGCCACCCATTTATCAAAATAATTATTCTCTACTATTACATCTGTAGCAGTGTATACAACTATATCACCGGCTTCGTTTCCTCTAAATCTGGAATTTCTTATAACTACATTTTCAATTTTATTTATTTCATTAACAGTACCGTCATCACCAATGTATCTTAAAGACTCAAGATCAATCCCATATCGTGGCGCAGTTCCTGCACTACTGGAAATTTTATTTCCGCTTGCATCAAAAGCCTGCTCTCCGTTACCAGTATTTAATACATCACAATTGTCTATTAATACTCCATCTGCATCAAGTACAGCTATGCCATTACGTCTAATTTCATCAAAAAGACAATCTTTAATTAACACATTTTCACTTGTTCTATTATCTGCTCCTAATGTTCCGTCTGGGTTTCTAATCGTTTTAGCATGGACAGTAATACCATCTCCAATCGCTTCTTTGAAAGTTACGTTTTCTACAGTTACATTGTGAGATCCTATAATATATAGTAAAAAACCATAACCATGTGTATCCCGAGCAACTCCAGCTATATCAACTATAGGAGAATAATCATGTTCCCAACGATCACCTATTAAATTACCACCAGAAATTTTCACATTATCTTTTACATATGTAGTAATTAAAGAATATGAAGGAAAATGAGTAGGTTGTACCCTTAAAAAAGTTTTATCTCCCATTTTTAGATGAAAATTAGAAGGAATTCTAATTGACCTATCACTGTGATATTCTCTATTAACCTTATTTGCTTCTACATTAAAATATGCATCCATTTTTTCTATTTCAAAAACATCAGCTCCCATACTATCTACTAATTCTATAGCTTTATTGATGTTTTTTCTATTGGTTAATGATGTTTCTTTATTTGTTGCGCCTTGAACAATATCCCATTTATTCGGATTAAAATTAAAAACGTTACTGCTTAAGTTAGCGTTACCATTTATTCCTAAAGTAATATTAAGTAAATCGCCATCAATAGTACCACCCGAAAAAACTAATGTTCCATTCTTTATTTCACCTCCTTCGTATTTAATATTTACGTTTTGTGGGAGTGAAATAGTATTTCCCTCTAAATCAAGTACACAATTAATTATAATAGTTGAATTCTCTGGAATAGAAGTTAATGTAAAATCACAAGGTAAAGAAGTATCAACTGCTGGGTTATTATCGTTATCATCTGTACCATCTTCATCAGGATCATTGTCTTCATTATCGTCAACTACTTCCGTTTCTGCTTCTGTTACTATTTCTTCTGTTGAACATGAGCTTATAAAAGTCATGAAGATTAAGGTAATTAATACCATAATTGTCTTTTTCATAATTAATTAGATTTGGGGGATTTATTCTTGCGGTAAAAATAAAACTTAAAAGAAGTAAGCCGACAAAATACATTGTTTTTTCGATGAAAAACAACTTTAAAAAATAAAAAATCGATAAAAAGCAAATTTTATCGATTAAAAATTTTAAATTAAATTTTAGAAAGAATTTATTTACACTGAAATTATATAATTATAATAAGAGAGTTAAATACTTATCTGTAAATTATCTTATTATACCTAAATGCAAATATATTTATAGGGGTAAATTCGTTTGATTATTTATTAAATTAATATTCTCAGAATCTAATACTAGAAAACCAGTGTTAAGTCTATTATTAACAAAATCAATGTTTTTAGCCTCTTTAACTAGAATACTAAAGTTAGTATTTTGAGTAAGAAATAAACAATTTTCAAATGTCACCTGTGTAGAACTAAAATTATCATCAGTAAACATAACATTAAAACTTACTGGCCTATTTCTAACCGATATTTCTTCATTAACTATATTTAAATTATTGATATTGTTGCACCCTCTTAAATTTTTATAACCAAAACTGACACTAAGATCACTAGTAATTTTATTATCTGAAAAAGTGCTGTCTTTTAAATTAGATATTAAAGAAATACCGGTAACACAATCTGTGATGTTATTGTTGCTCACTTCTTGATTTTCTCCTGCAACTTTTATGCCTACACTATAATCACTAATTGTATTATTAGATATTTTATAGTTATGGTTTAATTCATTTCCAAATGGGTCAATGAAAGAATCTATTCCTATAGCAAAAAACTTAGGGTTTCTAGATTTAAATGTATTATTTATAATATCAACATTGTAAGACGCTTTATTGGCCACCCATTTATCAAAAAAATTGTTATCAATAACTACATTATTGGCAGTATAAACCACAATATCACCTGCTTCATTATTGGTAAATGTAGAATTTTTAATAACCACATTTTCAATTAATGCAGTTTCATTAAGCGTTCCATCATCGTTTCTTGTCCTAATTGACTCCAAATCTATTCCATATCGGGGTGCAGTTCCTGAAGTAGCCTCTCCACTCGGGCCATTACCAGTATTTGTAATAATACAGTTATCAAAAGTAATATTTCTACCATCTAAAACACTTATACCGTTTCTTCTACATTCATCAATATTTACATCCTTTACTAGAACTGTGTTTACTTCACGTGTACCGGCTCTCAATGTACCGTCATTGTTTCTTAAAGTTTCAGAATGAAAAACAATACCATCTCCAGTAGCTCTACTAAGGCTTACATTTTCAACAAGTATATTTTCTGAACCTATAATCCATAATAAGTGTCCCCAACCATGCTCATCACGCTTAACACCTGCTGCATCTGTGAAGGGAGAATAATCGTGTTCAAAACGATCTCCAATTAAATTACCTCCTGAAATTGTTACATTATCTGTAAGGTATGTAGTCATTAAAGTGTAAGTAGCAGCACTATTGGGTTGAACTCTTAAAAATGTATTTTCAGACATTTTTAGATGAAAATCACTAGGTATCTGGATTGAACTTCCAGAGTTTTCTACTCTACCTATTTTATTCACATCAACTTTAAAATATGCATCCATTGCTCCAATTTGAAATACGTTTATGCCAAATAGTCTCGCTTGCTGCATAATTGAATTAAGTATGTCTCTGTTTCGTAATGCCACATCGTCACTTACAATTCCTTCAACTATTCCCCATCGCTTAGGGTCAAAATTAAATATACGATCTCTTAGTCCATCATTATCAACAGATTCTGCAAATGTGGTATCATCAACTAGGTTTTCTTCAAGTATTGGTTCATTATTACAAGAAAACACTAGTAGAAATACAGATAATAATAGCAATTGTATTCTAATATCAGTCATTTTTTTTCTTTTTTCAATTTTTTTGAGAGTTGCCATTTGCAAAATTTAAATTTTTATAGATTTGAGTTAAAACTGCTCATATATACGTGAACATTTTAACTTTGGATTTTTTCTTATAATTTTCAGAGTTGCAAATGTAATTTACATACAGTTATTTACATAAATTTGTTAATAACTATTAGTAAATCACTTAGTTAACAACAATAATTGAACTAAAAACTGTTTTTTTGTAGTCTTTTTATTATATATTTTTTTAATACTATCAATTATAAAAATATTTACTTAAGATTCACTTAATCGATAATTAATGCAAAAGACTGTTTGTTGACGAGAAAATATTTAAAGTAGTCGGAATTTTATTATTATTAATAAATAGTATAAAAGATAATTATATATTTGACGTGTTGTTGAAGCTTATATGTTTAAATGCCTCATTTGTTATAAGTTAAACACATAAATTATAAAACCTACAATTAGTTTCTTATGAGCTATAAGACTACTTTAAAACCAATGTTGGACTTTTTTGTCTCTCTATTTGCATTATTAGTTCTCTCTCCTATTATTATCATTGCTACACTGTTGTTAACTATAGTAAATAATGGCAAACCATTTTTTCTACAAAAACGACCTGGAAAAAATGAAAAGATTTTTAGTATCATCAAGTTTAAAACCATGACTGACAAGAAAGACAGTAATGGTAAACTACTACCTGATTCAGATAGACTAACATCAATCGGTAAAATAGTGAGAAAAACTTCTATTGATGAAATTCCACAGCTATTTAATGTTATTAAAGGAGATATGTCTATAATTGGCCCTAGACCTCTTCTACCTCAGTATCTGCCATATTATACAGATAAAGAAAGACAAAGGCACCAAGTAAGACCTGGAATTACAGGTTTGGCACAAGTTAACGGTAGAAATTTTTTAGATTGGGAACCTCGTTTGCAATTTGATGTACAATATGTTAATACTGTATCTCTAAAAGTTGATTTTGACATCTTCTTAAAAACGATTTACAAAGTTTTAGCCTCAAAGGATATAGCTGTAGATGCAACAAAATCTCAACCCTATCTTGATGAACTCAGAAGAAGTCAAGAAGTATAATTATTAAAAGTAAGAATAATTGAAAGATAAAAAACAAGTAAGAATTTATGGTGCTGGTGGTCATTCTCAAGTGATTAAAGAAGTACTTATACAGAATGGCTACACAGTAACGCATACATTTGATGACAAGCCTTTACAAACGCATCATGGCTCTAAGAATGTTGAGATGGGGCTTAGAGATGATATAACAAAGTTTCCACATAATGGAGATCCCGTAATAATAGCTATTGGAATAAATTCGGAAAGAGCTGAAATCGCTAGTTTTCTTGATTCCAAATTTGAAAAGGCTATTCATGAATCTGCTATTATCTCTCCAACATCTACCATTGGAGAAGGTACTGTTGTTTTTGCTGGTGCTATTGTACAACCAAACACTAGCATTGGAAGACATGTTATTATAAATACCAGTGCAAGTGTAGATCATGATAATATTATAGGAGATTTTGCACACATATCTCCTAAAGCTTCGCTTTGTGGTCATGTTGAAGTAGGTGAAGGATCTCATGTAGGCGTAGGCGCAGTTGTTATTCCAAAAGTAAAAATTGGAAAATGGTGTACTATTGGAGCAGGTACAGTGGTACTCAAAGATGTTCCCGACTATGCAACTGTAGTTGGCAACCCAGGAAAAATTATTAAACTAAACCAAAAATAAACTTGACTACTAACCAAAACATATCTGACCTATTATTTATTGGCTCTGGAATTTCCACAACCTTTACCATTATACACCTGTTAGAACGCTTAGAAACCGATTCTGATGTTAATAGGAATTTATCAATAACCATTATTGATAAATACTCAGAATTCAATACAGGAATTCCTTATGGTAAAAGATCGGGATATTCTACTCTATTAATCACGTCTTTGAAGAATTTTTTGCCTGAACCCGAATTAAGTAAATTCATTAAATGGCTTAATATTAATAAAAGTTGGCTATTAAAAGAATATAGAAATGAAGGAGGAGTACTTTCAAAACAATGGTTAGAAATAAACCGTGAGGACATTGAAAATAATAACTGGGAAGACCTTTTTATTCCTCGTCGTTTCTTTGGTTCCTATATTGACGAGAAGATAAATAATAAGATTAAGAAACTATCAGTTTCAGGAAAAGTAAGTGTTAATTTTGTACAGGGTGCTGTTACTAATCTTGACAAAAACCAAGGAGTTTTTATAGTATCTCTTTCCGAAGGAAAAACTATTCTATCTCATAAAGTCATACTATCAACTGGTTCGTTACCAGTTAATAACCTTTGGAAAAATAAAAAAACAATAAAGAAAAAAGAATTATTGTTCATTAATAGATCCTATGACCCTAGTATTAAATCAACTCTAAAAAAAGTAAAAAAGTTTGCAGACAAACGTAAAAACAAAGAAACCAACGTACTTATTGTTGGTGCAAACGCTAGTGCATTAGAGTTACTTTACAAATTAAACGATATATATTCAATTGATAATGATGTAATAAATAATTTCGTTTTCTTATCTACTCAGGGACGTGCACCCGATGCTGTAATTGATAAGAAGCGTCAGAAAGAATTTAAGCCTGTAAACCTACTTGGTTTAAAAGACGAAACATCATTAACAGCAGATATTATTGCAGAAGCAACATTTAAAGATATAGAAATATCAGATAAAATTAAACTTGGTGCAGCATCTACAGTAGATACAATTTCAGCAGCTTTTGGAACCTTATTGGAAAAATTAAATCATAAAGAGCTAGAGAAATTTGCTTGTAATTACGGTAATGAAATTGGAAAAAAGCAAAGGTGTGCTGGTGAACATTATTCTAATACTATCAAGAAGCTCAAAGCAATGAACCGTTTTGAACATATTTCTGGTAGATTTAATAATATTGATAAACGCAATGATTCTTATTATCTACAATATAAGGATACTGAGACTGGAGATATAAAAGAATATACAAAACCATTTAATATTGTATTTAATTGTATTGGAGGTAAAAATCTGTCACATTCAGATATTCCAGATATTATTAAAAATCTAATTGAAAAAGATTTTTGTACCCCAAACGAGTCAAATATTGGTTTTCATGTAAACGATAAGTTAGAATCTCATGATAATCTTCATATAATGGGTCCTTTATTAGCAGGTAATGTTATTGAAAACAGAGCTGTATGGCATGTAGAGCATTGTGGTAGAATTATATGGTTATCTAAAAAATTATCTAAGATATTACATGATAACTATTTAGAAACTCAGTTAAAAACTAAAGCATCTGCAATTGTTGAACCCAAACTTGAAGTTATTACAAATAAAAAAGATTGGGATGATTGTTTGAACCATTGCAAAAAATATGATTTTTACCATACTTACGATTACCATAATTTATCTAAAGTAGATTCTGAGGAGCCTGTATTGTTAAAATACACAGAAAATGATACATGTATAGCATTGCCGTTATTGATACGTAACATCTCTGGAACAAATTATAAAGACGCTACTTCTGTTTATGGGTACGTTGGTCCCCTATCGAATGATATCCCATCACATTTTGATAATACAAATTTTAAAAAATCACTTGCAGCTTTTTTTGAAAGTAATAATATCATATCTGTCTTTTCAAGACTCAACCCTTACATCAATCATCAATCTCAAGTGCTAGATGGATTTGGGGATATAATCAAACAAGGAAAAATTGTTAATATAGATTTAAATCTCAGCGTAAATGAGCAAAGAAAAAATTATAGAAGCAGACTCAAAACCCATGTAAACAAAGCAAGGAGACATTGTTCAATAAAAGTTTCTAAATCTGAAAAAGATTTGCAAAAATTTATGGAACTTTATCGTGAAAACATGGATAGAGTGAATGCCAAAAAATTCTATTATTTTTCAGACTCTTATTTCACTAATTTACTTAATAGCGAAAATTTTAACACAAAGATTCTGTCTGTGGTTGATAATGCTTCTGGAGAAGTTATTGGAGCTAGTATGTTTATTTCTGCTGACTCAATATTACACTATCACTTATCAGGATCTAAGGAAGAGTTTTTACATCTAACACCAACTAAGCTCCTTATTGATGAAATGAGGATATTAGCTGCTAATGAAGGCTATACATTTTTCAACCTTGGAGGAGGATTAGGTGGTAGAGATGATGATTCATTATTTCATTTTAAATCATCCTTTTCAAAAGACTTTAAGGAATTTAATCTATGGAAATATATAGCAAATAAAAAAGTTTATGATGATTTAGTAAAAATCAAAAAAACTAATCATGAATCTAACTTTTTTCCAAACTATAGAGCCAATGAAAAAACCTCTTAAAAGTGATTAAAAACAATCCTTTTACTAGTGAAACATTTACTGCATTATGGCTTAAGCATTTTAATGAAACTGAAAACTATTATCAATTCAGTTTATTTGATGACAATATTAAATTTTACAAGAATAAGTATTTACCAATATATACCAACCTTGGTAAAACCCAAACCAAAGGCCTTTCATATAACATAAACTCTAATTCTAAGAATATTGATGCTCAAAACAAGGTTTTTATTATTTATGATATTCCAAAATACACTGCTAGTTGTAGCTCAACCAATGCTGGAAATATAAAACTCCTAAAATCTAAACAATATCCAGGCTACATAACTAATCTTAAAAATTATAATGACTTTGATGATTATTCATTAAAGACGTTTAGCAAAAAAAGTAGATATAAATTTAAAAGTTATAAGCGCAAACTCGAAGGTGACTATAAGGTTAGTTTCAAGCATTTTCATGGCTTGATAAATAAAGATGTTTACGATAAGTTATTTGAAGTTTTTTATAAGATTCTAACTAAACGGTTCGACAAAAAATCCGAGATAAATAATAATTTAGAAACTAGTGAATGGGAGTTTTATAAAAAAGTAGTTTATCCATTAATTCTAGAAAAAAAAGCATCATTATACGTAGTATATGCCAATGACCTTCCTATAGCCTTCTCTATTAATTACTTTTCAGACAGTACATTGTTTTATGCGATTACTGGGTTTGATGTAGATTACTCAAAATATAACGTTGGAACAATTCATTTAATGGAACTCTTTAAATGGAGTTTTAAAAATAATATTAAAATTTTTGACTTCTCTAAAGGATACTATGATTATAAGGAACGTTGGGGAGATGAAATATATAATTTTGAAAATCATGTATTATATGATTCAAATTCGATATCAGCATTTATAATAGCACACAGCTTAACATTTTTGTTTAATTTTAAGCAATGGCTAAGAAACAAAAATATAAATAAGAAATTAAGTAAGCTGTCCTATTCTCTGAAGAGAAAAAACTAAAATTACATTCTACCAATCGTTACTCTTTTCCCATCAACCATTTTATGACATGTACAATCTGCAGTTTTGTAATAGCCGCGCATGTGCAATCTATACCCAATAAACTCTTTATAATACGTATATCCGTGCCTGTAAGACCCAAAATTGCTAACACTAACCGATGTATCTAAAGATTTAACATAGTGCCACCACCCTCTTGGAACAAACAGAGTATCGCCTGGTTCTAAAATTACTTTTTTTATTTCCACTTGTTTAAACCTAGGAAACTTAACTTCATCGTAGGCATTAATATCTACTTGACTTGCATGAGAATCATAATCATATTTATCACTAGGGTACATAGCCTTTTTGAATTTAGGCGAAACTAATAAAATAAGTTTTCTACCCATCACTTGTGATAGTATATTATCACTTGAATCCCAATGAAATCCAGTAACTGTTCCTGCAGGACCAATCCAAGCTCCTGGAGTGTTATATTTTGTGTAATTCGTTAAAATAGATAAATCTACATCCTCCAATAATTCAGGGAAATACCCAAAAAGATTAAACATTGATAGATACGCTTTATTTTTCTTTCCATCTTCTTGATTTTCTCTCAAAGCATTAATGTAAGATTTAAAATCCATTCGCTTTACATTAATATCATTTTGAATCACATTACCTATTTCTAGCCTTACAGTATCTTTAATTTCTAGGTTTGATAAAAAATCGAAATTCCACTTACCCAAAGCGCTCCATTTATTAGCATAACCTTTTAAAACTATAGGTTGCCTTTTATTAATATATTGTTTCTTAAAGTTTTTTAAATCAAAATTTCTTGTTTCATTTAAAGATTTTGAATCCTGTAAAATTTTATCTAAAATATCCATATTATACTATTAAATACTGTAATTTTTATCTATAATAATTAATAAAAAAACAAAAGATAAAAAATACCGACAATATTATATTTATAGACGACTAACAGTTTAAACATACTATTTTATAGACAATTACCAATGATTTCTACACAAAATGACCGGCTTAACTCTTTATCAATTAATACATACTTTTGGTCTAATAAAAAAAAATATACAATATTAAAATTATAATTTTATTGCTAATAATTGTACTAATTATATAATGTCAATTTGAATTAAAGTTATAGTGTTTTTCTAGTATTAATTGTGTATGATAAGAAGTATTATTAGTACAGCTCATTATAATTTTGAGTTTTTCAGCAGCCGTAAAATACCTTCTACCTACAAAGGGCTAATTTCGAAATTAGATGAAGATGATATTATAACGACATTTGAAAAAATTGAAGTTTCTAAAGAAAAAAAAATTAGTCGCATATATAAAATCCCTCCTTATTTTAAATTATTAATAGAAAACAAAAAATATCGAAAAATTTCTGTACCAGAAATAGATAAAGGTGTATTAATTGATCTGCGAGAGTACAAATCATTTCAGGATTATTTAAAAACAACAATTGGTTCTAGAAAACGAAAACAGATACGTTCTTACTTTAGAAGAATTGAAACTTGTCTTAATATTTCTTATAAATTCTATTATGGCGAAATTAATAAGGACAACTACCTCTTTCTACTTAAAACTGCAAAATCATTAGTTACAAAAAGATTTAAGTCTATTAACAAAGAACATTACCATTTAAATATATGGCAAAGGTTAGAAGAAAGAACTCTTAATCTAATTTTAGAAAAAAAAGCGTCCTTATTTGTTATTTACGATGACGACTTACCTATAAATATTTGCATTAATTATCATTTTAATGGAATCACAGCAAATATTTTTACCTCTTATGACATAGATTATGGGAAATTCAGCCTAGGTACAATAGATCTATACAAGCAGATTGAGTGGAATTTTATAAATGGTTTTAAAATTTTTGATTTAATGATTGGTGAATCTAAATATAAATTTGAATGGAGTAATTCTGCATACAATTTAGAGCATCATATCATAATGAAGAAAAACTCCTTCGCAAGTATTGTATTTGGACATTTGATTTCGGTATATTTGACTATAAAATATAAGATTTACAGATTTACTTACACCTATCCTAATAACAAATTGCTCCAAATTATGATACCATCTTTAATTGAAACAAAACCACCCAAAGAAGATGCAAAATATACAATTATCAACAAACCAATAGAATATTTAAAAAAGTACAATCTGAAAGAAATTAATATCAATGATTATAATTTTTTAAAAAAGCCATTTAATGACTTTTTACACTCATGCAATTTAAATAAAAGTACCTTGAAACTTTATAAGTTAACCAATAGTGAAGAAACTTTTATTTTTTCTAGTCCCAAATCTATTCAAAAATTGATTTTAAAAAAAATAACCATACCAAGTGAATATTGCCCATAAAGAGAATTTTTATGAAAGCTTTTATGAGAAAAATTATATTTCTAGCAAATATGCGGAAGTATGCTTTAACACATCTCCTATTGAAATAAATAAAAAAGAAGCTACCAGTTTTAAAATTTTCAATTTTCAATTATTCCCAAATTATTTAGAACCAGTATTTCAAAATAATTTATCTTTTAAAAAGATCGATATTAAACCTGGTTTCTCAATAGACTTACGAAATTATGACTCCTTTAAGGATTTCTACAATCAATATAAATCTAACTTCAGGAAAGTTATTAACCGCTCAGTAAAAAGGTTAGATTCGTGTTTTAACACTGATTATAAAATGTTTTATGGAAACATTGGTAAGGAAGATTATGATGACTTAATGGGACGGTTGTATGAAATGATACAAAATAGATTCCAAGAACGAGATGGTCGTAATAAGATTTTAGAAAATTGGAGCTATTATTTAAGTTTCGCATTTAAGAGTATTAACACTTCTAAAGCTAGCTTATTTGTAATTTATAATGGTACTGAACCGATAGAAATATCTTTGAATTTTCATCATGAAAATATTATGTACAGCTCTATTTCATCTTACAGTTTAGATTATGGAAAATTTAGCTTAGGAAATATAGAAATTTACAAACAAATTGAATGGTGCTTTGAAAACAATATTGTTTTTTTTGATATGGGCTATGGTGATTTTGATTACAAGAGAAGGTGGAGTAATTACACCTATACTTTTGAAGCACACATTGTAAGTGAGAAGCAAAATTTTATCAGCTATTTGTATACTGTTTTTGTGAAACAAAAAATAAGGCTCATTAATTACCTTATAAGAAAAAAAATAAACGACAAAGTTTATAAATTGATGGACCTGTTTAAAAGAAGACAAAGTATAGAAATAACAAACGACACTTTTGAGTTTGTTGAAATGGAATTTTCAGATATTCCGCTAATACCAATTGATATAGAGGACCATAATTATGCTTTTTTAAAAAAACCAGTTTTTGATGTCTTATATAAAAACACTGAGCATATTGATAATATTGTCGTTTCTAAATCTACAGATGAACATAATGTATATATCGTAAAAGGAATAAAAACATTAACTAAATTACACTTTACTAATGGCTCTCATTAAACGTCATCAATTTTTATGGGATTTTTTTAAAAAAAGTAAGGGTATTATTCCTTCTTGCTATACTAGTCTTGATTTCGATAATGTAACATGTATCAACAAGAGTGCTTCTAAAGACGGTTTAAAAACAGTGAATTATATTAGCCTCTTTCCAGATTTTTTTAAGCCTAAACTTGTTGATGATGACAACTATAAGCTTATCAAGGTTTTTCATTATGGTATGCCTGGTACTGGGATATTACTGAATAAGGAGTATACTTATGACTCTTACAAAAAAGAACATATTAAAAAGTCGTTTTTAAAAGGGTTTCGAAGAACTTTAAGACGTTTAGAAACGTGTTTCGACATAACATATGAGTACAATTATGGAGAAATAAGTAAAGAGAAATACGAATTTCTCCTTAAGCATTTGTTTACAATGCTAAATAGGCGATTTAAAGAAAAAAAAACCAACAGTGTCTTCCTTGATGAATGGGATAAAAATACGAGTAACTTATTTTCCTTAATTAATCAAAAAAGATCTTCGTTATTTGTTGTTTATAATGGAAATGAGCCAATTAGTATTTCATTAAACCGACATATTGATGAAAATATTTCTTTTAGCGAGTGCCATGCTTATAATATTGATTACAGTAAGTTTGGTTTAGGGCATATAGACAATTATTTGCTTTTAAATTGGAGTATCAAGAATAACGTTTATTTTTTAGATTTAGGATTAGGAAATTTAGATTACAAAGGCAGATGGTGTAATAAATTTTACGATTTAGAGTACCATATTTATTATAAAAAAAATTCTCCTAAAGCTTGGGGATTAGCTTACCTAGAGGTTCTTAAAATAAAACTAAAAAATCTAGTAAAGAAATTGAAAATAGACCAATATATAAATAGAATTAGAAATGGTTCAACCAAAGATGTTGTAGATGTAGATACAATACTAAACACAGAAGAATTTGATATTTCAAAACCATCCGAAGAAACTAAACGAATTGAGTTTAATTCAAGTTTTGAAGATTTGAAAATCACCAAAAGGATAATCATCGATTTTTTATATACTTACGAAGAGCATTCCAAGAATGTTGCTATTTTTCAATCTAAATCCAATCCAGAAGTATTCTTTTTAAAAGGAGAAAAAAAAGGCATAAAGTTAATATTTTAAGTAGTTGAAATGAGATTAACAGTTCAAGATTTTTATAATACCTTTTTTAAAAAAAGTAGCATTCCATCTGTTTACAATAAGGTTGTTTATTCTCAAAACAATGCGACTTTTTACGAGACAGAAGAGGAAAATAGTTTTGAGTATGAAAGCCTTGTATATTTCATTAAATTATTCCCAAACTACCTAAATGTTAAAACCATAGACGCTTCAAACTACATTATTAATAAAGCCCCACAAAACAATTTAGATGGTTTTGGCATTTTAATAAAAGACGAAGAAAGCATTGAATCTTACATGCTTAACAACTTTAAATCTACTACCAGATCTCCCATAAAGCGACGTTTGAAACGTTTAGAAAGTTGTTTCTCAATTCATCATAAATTTTATTATGGTGAAACTGTTGAGCAAAAGGAGTATGATAAAATCATGGAAGCATTAAAACATATGTTAACTAGAAGATTTGCTCAAAAGAAAGACATTAATGAGGCGCTTACCAAATGGGAAAATTATAATAAGAATACAAAGGCTCAAGTGCTAGCTAAAGAAGCTTCTATTTAC
Source organism: uncultured Flavobacteriaceae bacterium (assembly GCA_947502975.1). Lineage (GTDB taxonomy): Bacteria > Bacteroidota > Bacteroidia > Flavobacteriales > Flavobacteriaceae > Jejuia. Next base: position 131,225 of record CANNBV010000003.1, on the reverse strand, counting down.
ATTATGTATGCCAACGAAGATATTATTGCAGTGTCTTTAAATTATCATATTAAAGATATTCTAATAGGCCATATTCTAACTTATGATATCGATTATTCCAAATTTAGTTTAGGAAATACCATGATATATAAGCTATTAGATTGGTGTATCCAAAATAATTATAGTATTCTAGACATGGGTAATGGAGAAATGGAATATAAAAATGTATGGTGCAATTTTAAGTATAATTATGAGTACCATTTCATCTACAAAAAAAAATCAATTAATGCCTTTATTACTGCACATTTCCAAAAATTGAAGATTAGTTTTAAAAATGTAATGAAATCACTAAAGCTAGTTGATACATTTAGAAAAATAAAAACTTCTGTCTTAGGAAAAAATATACCTATTGTAACAAACCCAGTAGCAGCATATACTGTTGAGAAAATATCGAAAGAAAATATTAACAAGCAAGAATTAAGTAAGATAAAATATGCGGATTGTGCAGCGTTTGGAATTAAAAAAACAATATGTGATTTTTTATTTTTAAGTAAAGAACATTTTAATGATATAAAAATATATAGTAGCAATAGTAATTACTTTATTGTTGAAGGGAAAAATAATATTATAAGAGTGAATACAGATAACAGGTAGAACAATGCAATTTATTGAAAAACAAGAGTTTTATAATACACTAACAGAAGAGCACATAGTTTTAAACAACTACCAAAAACTAATTAATAATACAATAAATGATGCATTTTTTGAATCGCAACAAAACGATTTTAATAACTTAAACAATACTATTTCAATAAGTTTATTTCCATCATTTTTTACACCATTTTTCAATTCAAAAGAAGATATAGCCGTAAAAACTATTCCTCAAAAAAAAATTAATGGTTATGCTATTGTAATCAAAGAAAAAACAGATGTAGACAATTTTCTTAGAACTGAATACAGTAAAAGTTTTAGGTCAAATATTAAGCGATTTGTAAATAGACTTGAAGCCTGTTTTAATATTGAATACCAGATGTTCTATGGTGAAATTTCCGATGAAAATTATCAGTATTACATGGGCGTTTTAAAAGACATGCTTATTAACAGGTTTCAACAGAGAAATGAAAAAAACAATATCATCGAAAATTGGGAATTTTATTATAATTCTACATTAAAAATGATTCATAATAAACAAGCTTCAATTTTTGTAATTTATAATAACAGTCAACCTATACACGTTTGTATAAACCATCATTTTAATAATCTGTTTTTTGTTTCTATTCCGTCATACGATTTAAATTATTCAAAGTTTGCACTAGGTAATATATCTATCTATAAATTGCTTGAATGGGCTTTAAATAACGATTATAACATGATAGACATGGCCTATGGCGATTTAGAATACAAAAGAAGATGGAGTAATTTAATTTATAGCTTTAACCACCATGTAATATTTCCAAAAAGAAGTTTCGTGAGCCGAGTAATAGCCTTGATTGAAATGCATATTATTAAATCAAAAAATATCTTAAAAAAGTATAATGTAGATGAAAAAGTAAAAAAAATCAAATCATTCTTCAGGAAACCCGATTCTTTTAAAATTCCGAAATTTACTATTGAAGAGAATATTAAAGTTGATAAAAGTGATTTTATAGAACTCACAGTTTTAGATAATGAAGATAATTTTTTAAAGAAATTAGTTTTTGATTTTTTATTTAAAACAAAAACACATTTAAACGATATTACTGTGTATAAGAATAAATCGCACAACGACTACTTGATTGAGACTAAAGCTTCAAATCAAAAAATATCATTTGAATAACTTCGAAAAATCTGAATTACTTACTATTTTATCGATTATAATATTTTGTTTACGAAATTTGAAGGATATTTACCTTACTAACCCGTTTGAAAATAACTTATAACTAACCACTTATGGATATTTTAGAAGATGTTTTAAAAAAAAGTAAGCCAGTAGAAGAATTAACTTCAATTACCCCAGAATTATTCAAAGCTAAATACTTTAATAAAAAACCAGTATTATTAAAAGGCTATGCCAAAAACTGGAATGCTACTAAGCAATGGGATTTGGACTTTTTCCTAAAGCTAAAAAATGATGAAGATATAGATTTGTTGTCTGGAAATTTCATTCAAGATGATAACAGTTATAAGAAATCGTCTTTTAAAACTTATATCCAAAAGCTTAAAGATGTTGAAATAAATAAAGAGAATTTTAAAGATTATTTAACCACTCTAGATATTTTTAAGACATATCCAGATTTAAAAAACGATATCAATTTTTCAATTTTTGCTGATTTAAATGCTATCAACGATGTAACAGCATGGATAGGGCCAGAAGGCACAGTATCTGGATTTCATGCTGATACTGGTAAAAATATGTACGCACAAATAAAAGGCAGAAAAATGTTCATTTTATCTTCAACGAAGTATAACAAGCAAATGTATCCTAGTGAAAAATACATAAATGGCGCAGTTGCAAGTAAGGTAGATATTAATAATATCACACCAGAAAAATTCCCTAAACTTAACAATGTTGAATTTAATAAAGTAATCTTAGAACCTGGTGACGTTTTACATGTCCCTTCAAAATGGTGGCACTATGTAAAATCTCTGGATACTTCTATTAGTATTAGCAATTTTGGCTATGGTAAATTAGAAATGTTTGGTATAAGAGCAGTAGACTTTTTACACAGACGTGGTTTTTATAAATCTAAAAACTGCTTTTGCTGCGATTAGTTTTTTTATCAAAACCACTACCCCATCACAAGAAATTCATAAAAGTATGAAATGGAACATAGCCTATAGAAATTTAGTTTTGTTTTTGGTGCTAGCACCAAATATTTTTGTGGTGATTATGGGAATTGAAAGTACGCCATACACATGTGCACCAATGTTTGGTCATTATATTGATGAAAATACAGATCTATACTTATTTAAATTTGAAGGTGTTTTAGACGGTGAAAAAACTAATTTAGTGGATTACTATGGTAAACCAGAAGGTTTTTTTATCAGACACTTTTTTAGTAAAGTATATGGTTCAACAAAAGCTATTTCACCATTTACTAATAAGCTATCAGAAAGCCCTGAAGCATTTAATAAAAGAATGCAAGCATTCTTTATATCTTATGGTAATTATCTACAGAAAGAATACAATAAATCATTTGATAAAATAGATCTTTTCATTAAAAAGGTAGACCAAAATAGAAACGTACTAATGGATTATGAACTGCTAGGCTTTTTCGATTATCACGAACAACACTACAAATCGTTGTATCATAAAAATAAATAGCGAATGAGCATTTTGTTTTCAAAATTATATGAATTAGTCAGATACTGCCTTAAGTATCCTTTAAGCTTACTTAGAATAACTCTAAGTGTCCTTTTTGGAAAGTATGTGTATGGTAGTTTATATTATGATGCGTTTTTAGAATACGACACCAACTATATCTATGGTAAGACATGGTTTTTAGAACTATTACCCTCTTCTCTCTTTGATTTAAGTCCGGAGCAGTTTGCAACATTGAAGTTGGTGTTAGTCATATCAATAATTTGTTCAATTATTGGTTTGTTTGGCAGACTCAATTTATTGATTTTAGCATTTTTTGGGTATTTGGCATTTGGACTAGTTGAAGTAGCTGGGGCTTTTGATCATCATCTTTCCCTACCAACACAAGTAATGTTAGCTCTTGCTCTCGTTCCAGGATCGATGAAAATATCATTAGACGCACTTATCCTTCGGTTTTTTAGAAAAAACAACATTAATAGCTCCAATCAGGTTCCTAAATGGGGATTTAATTTGATATTGGCTCTAGTAGTTATAACGTATTTCACTGCAGGCGTCTCCAAGATTAGATATGGCGGTTTAAAATGGGTAGATGGAACTACACTTGGCTTTTATTTAAAAGAACGAACAGAAAAAGAGAAAAAAGGTGAATCTCAATTAATTATCGGAGATCACAAAATTAAAGATGAAGACAAATGGAAAGATAGGTTTGGCTTTATTGCACATACTTATGGTAATTTTCAAAACGTTAAGAAATGGAACGAAAGAGCTGATTATATTGCAAATAACAGGTATTTGGTTATAGCATTAGCCATTGGCTCTGTTATGTTTGAGTTGTTGGCTTTTATTGCTTTTTTTAACTCTAAATACAGAAATATTTATCTTGTATCCGCAATTTTGTTTCATATGTCTATTGGGCAGCTCATGGGGATTTCATTTAGACAATACCGCTTGATATGCTTTTTTCTTATTGATTGGAATCTAATAATAGATACAATAATCAACAAATTGAAGACTAAAAAATTAATCCCTGAAAACTTTGGTAAACTAGCTAGTTAAAATAATTTTTTAAAGTTTAAATTATGAAGTTATTATTCGGAAAAATGATTCTATATACGGTTTTGATTCTTGTATGCTTAGAGTTAATCACACGTGCTTTTCATCTTTATCAACAATATCCACCATATATAATGAATGATCTAGATTTGGAGGTAAATGCTCCAAATCAAAAGGGATATTATGTAACAGGCAACAGAAGAATGAACTTTGTAGAATATAATATAAACGAATCTGGTTTTAATTCGTACCGAGAATTTATACCAACTAAGAATGACGTTGAAATTGCTTTGATTGGAGATTCTTTCATTGAAGGTTTTCATCAAAATTATTACAATTCCACAGGTAAAAAAATAGAAACACTTTTAAAAGATAAAGTAAAGGTTTTTGAATATGGGTATTCAGGTTATGATCTTGCCGACCAATTACATCTTATAAGTGCATATAAAGAACAATTTGAGCTCATTGACCATGTTATCATATATTTAAAATTTTATACTGATTTAGAACGTGACACTTACAAGCCTAATCATTACAGGGTGAACTTACAGAACTCATTGAGTTTTAGAATTAAGGATAAATCAAAATTAGTTGCATATGCAGCTGGTATCGGGATTTTTGATCCTGTAAAGGATTTAAAAGATAAATTACTTGGTAGATCGCATTTAGAGTTAGAATATATTGATGATCATGCTTCCGAAGAGGATACATCTCGCTATTTAGAGAATTTCAAAACTCTTATGGATACTTATAATATTGATAAAAATAAAACAGCATTTTTACTCGATTCCAAAAAAACAAGTCAATTATTTCTACAGCTTTGCGATAAAATGGGCTATAAATACATAGATTTTGGGCCTGCACTAGATAAATCAAATAAACCTACTACATTAATTTATGATCAGCACTGGAACAATAATGGAAGAAAAATTCTAGCCAAGGTTATCTCAGACTTTATCAAAGAAAATGCTGATAATCTTTAGAACTGGAAGTAAATAAATGACCTATCAATGTTGTCATCATAGAATAGCAACATAGATAAGATAACAATCGTATAGGCTACGAATCTCACAAATTTTGATTTAAATTTAAAAGGAGACCGCTCATCTTTTCTAATTCTGTATTCATATAAGATGAAAATAAAAAGAAGGATGTAAAAATCTATCATTCGATATCCGTTAGGATGATGGTACGTCTCAAATGTGAAATCACTAAAAATTCTTTTTATAAATCTAAAGGCGTCTGTTATTGATTCCGATCGGAAAAATATTCTCGAAAAAGTTACAATCCCAAAAGTAAGCAGCACCTGCCCTATTTCTATTAAAGACGGAAATATAGTATTTTCACCCACTACAGAGTTTTTATATATTGTATTTCTTCCCATTAAAAATACAGGGATAAATGCCAAAGCATGAAATGCCCCCCAGAAGATAAATGTCCAATTAGCACCATGCCAAAATCCACTTACTAAAAATATAATACAAATGTTTCTAACAGATTTTAATTTACTAACTCTCGACCCACCTAGAGGTATGTAAACATAATGTCTAAACCAGGTTGAAAGCGACACATGCCAACGTTGCCAATACTCTGCAACGTTTCTTGAAAAATTTGGAAACTTAAAATTGGACATCAATTCAATTCCAAATAATTTGGCTGTACCAATAGCAATATCAGAATATCCACTAAAATCCCCATAAACCTGAAAACTAAATAATGTTACCCCTAGTATTAAAGAAGAGGTTGGGTATGTAGAGTAATTAGTAAATATATCATCAACTATAGGCGCTAAAGAATCGGCAATAACAACTTTTTTAAACATGCCCCATAAAATCAACTTTAAGCCCTCTGTACATTGCTTATAACTAAAGGTCCTTTTATTTAGAATTTGAGATAATAAATTGGATGCTCTCTCAATAGGGCCAGCAACTAATTGAGGAAAAAAGCTCACAAAAGCAGCAAATCCCAGAAAATCCTTTGTTGGCTTTAATCTTTCATAATAAATATCAAAAGAGTACGACATTGTTTGAAACGTATAAAAAGATATACCTACAGGAAGCAAAATTTTAAGTGTCCATACACTCTTAATTTCGTAACCAAACATAGAGAACATATCTGTCCATGAATCCACGAAAAAATTAAAGTATTTGAAAAAACCTAATAGCCCTACGTTAAAAATAACACTACACCAAAGCCATTGCTTCTTAGCCTTTTTGTTTGGGCTGTTAAAAATTTTTAAGCCAACAAAATAATCTACAGTAGTACTTAAAAATATTAAGGAAAGAAACCTCCAATCCCATAGGCCATAAAAGACATAACTGGCTATTATGATTAATATATTTTGGGTCTTGTAGTTTTTATAAGTAACAAACCAATACAACAAAAATACTATTGGTAAAAATATGAGAAACTCAATTGAATTAAATAACATAAAATCAATTTATAAGCAGAGGGAGTTAAAGCATTTATTACTAGGGGTAAATATCTTGTAACTCTATAAGTATATCAAAAATTTTCTACGAATTACACGATTATTACCTTAATGGACAATATGTAATGCTATAAAAATAAAAAAGCTCCATAAACGGAGCTTTTTATTATATCGATAACGGATTAACAAATTACATTTCGTTAAAAATAGAATGCATTAAGCGTTTCTTGTCATTAATACTTTCTTCGAGAGATATCATGGTTTCTGTACGATATACGCCTTCTATCTCATCAAGTTTAAATATCACTTCTTTAGCGTGTTCAGTATTTCTTGCTCTAATTTTACAGAAAATATTAAACTTTCCAGTAGTAATATGAGCAACAGTTACAAAAGGAATTTCATTTATACGCTCTAAAACAAATTGTGTTTGTGAAGTATTATTTAAGTATACACCAACATAAGCAATAAATGAGTATCCTAGTTTTTTATAGTCTAATGTCAAAGAAGAACCCCTTATTATCCCTGATTCTTCCATTTTCTTTACTCTTACATGTACCGTACCTGCAGATATTAAAAGCTTTTTTGCTATATCGGTAAAAGGTATTCTTGTGTTGTCTATCAACATATCAAGAATTTGATGATCGATTTCGTCTAATTTAATTTTCCCCATAATTCGATTTTCTTAAATAAAAATCAAAAATAATACATTTTCACTAAAAATTACGCATATTTAATGCATTTTATTTTAAAAATAATGCGATTTTCTCATTATTCAATTTTACGAAAACGTTTTCGTTACCAACTTTCATATCATTATCATCAATTGCTGACACTAAACCATTACTGGCATCAATCTCTCTGTGAGCATAATAATTTGATAAATCACCCTTTTCTTTGAAGATTGGAACAAATACTACCTCATTGTTATCTAAACGTTCTTCATATTGAAATGCTAAATCAATAGTAGTTGTCGCTTGGTTATGCAATCGTGCATTTCTAATAATAACATCAAAGAATAACTTTTTATTTTCTGGAATAGCGGCGTAAGGTTTGTAATTACTGCCATCAATATCTGTGCTAGCAATATAAGATAAGGCAGTCAAATAAGCTGAATAGATATACTCTCGAGTTTTATCTCTATCATAATCATTAGCATAATGACCAGCTTCAAACAATATTGTAGGAACATTTTCAGATTGAAATGTATCACCAACACAATTTATATTGAAAGCGTCATCATACACCCCTACTTGATTTGGAATCGCTTTTTGAAGGCTTATATTCATCTCTGCAATAATTTCCATTGCGATTTTTCGAGTTGTAGTTATAGTACATTCCTCATCTTGAGCTGGAGCTAAAAAGGATACAGTCGCAGGTTTATCAGTACTTCCAGCACTAAAAATAGTGCGTTGCCCATGAAGGTTAAAGCAAAAATCTGGATTAAAATCTTTAAAAATAGCTCTTAGCACTTTACTTTCTGGTTGAGACCTGTTTTGAGCATCTCTATTTAAATCAACACTATTTGCATTAACTCGAGTATATGCTTTTGCTCCATCGGGATTCAAAATAGGAATAATACAAAGCGTACACTCTCTTAAAATACTATTCGTGATAGGATTATTAGAAATACATGTATTCAAAAGGTCGAAAATTGCCTTAGTTGTGGTAGATTCATTGCCATGCATTTGAGACCACATTAGTATTTTTTTTGAACCAGTGCCAATTGTTATTGAAAAAATATCGTCTCCTAAAACTGACTGACCTATAATTTTTATGTCAGCATACTTTTTAAATTTCGAAAATAATGGGGCTAGTTTTTCATTGGTAATATACCTATGAGAAAGTGAATTTTCTCTGTGCTTTTCTAACAATAATTTTACATCAGTAACTTCCATGTGTTTCATTTACACCACAAAAGTAAACATTTCAAATGTTACATTTGTAAACATTGTCTTTTATGCTTTTTGTATAGATTAGTAAACATAAATTAATATGCATAACTATGAAATGTTTCAAATTAACACCTGTTTTTTAAAATTTATATTAACTTATTTATTTTCAGTTAATTAAACTTAATCATATAAATAAAAAAATCAATATAATAAAAATAAAAACCTAACGTTTTAAACAAGATAGAACACAATTTGTTACATTTGTAACAACAAATCTATGTCTAGAGCAATTTACAATGATAAACAGTGAAAAATTCACAAAAAGGCTTCAAAAAGTCATCACTTATTATGGTGAATCAGCATCTTCATTTGCTGAAAAAATAGGTGTACAACGATCCAGCATTTCGCATATTCTTTCTGGAAGAAATAAGCCTAGTTTAGAATTTGTTTTAAAAGTATTATCCTCCTATCCTGAGGTAGAATTATATTGGCTTTTAAATGGGAAAGGCTCATTCCCTAAAAACGACACAACGGAAAAATCAACTCCTCCACTTCCTTCCCTACAAACACAAAATAAGATGACACCATCTAACTCATCAAATCAAAAGAAAATTGACCGTATAGTTATTTTTTATTCTGATGGAAGTTTCGAGAATTTCGAAAAATAAACTTGTAGTTTGTAGCTTTGCCAGAAATATCTTTTGAAATGAAAAACATCATTATTGCCTTGATACCCTTCATGTTTTTATCCTGTTACCAAGTAGAACGCAATTGTACAGATTACAAAACTGGAGTTTTTAAAAGTGAGTCTATTCTTAGTAACGAGGTCTTTAAATCTAAATTTACCAGAACAGAAACTTTACAGATTGAAACATATGAAAATCATATAGATTCTTCCGAAGTAAGATGGATAAACGACTGTGAAGTAATCTTCAAAACGATTAACCCAAAAAATATGGCAGAAGAAAAAGATATACACCTTAAAATTCTAACAACTACCGACTCATCTTATACTTTTGAATATTCTTATGTTGGTGAAGTTAAAAAAGCTAAAGGAACAGCTTACAAAGTAGATTTTGACTAATCAAAAGGATATAAAAAAGATTCTACCAGATTAAAATCAATAGTTTTATCTTCATTAACATAATAGGTTACAAATACTTCTCCCCAATATTCACCATCTGAAAAGTCTGCTATAATCCATCTATGATTTAAGAGTTTTACAGTATTTATTAGTATTTTTTTTCCTTCAGAAGATGCATAAGGCACTATAGGGTGCTGCCCTTTTTGTTCATTCATAGTGTAGATTCCGTCTTTTATCATAGGTATTAGCACACTCACATCATACCCATCTTTTTCAAAATAACTTATTGCGTCTTCATTTCGTTCTAAACTAAAATGCGACATACCTATTACTTCTTCCTGCAAAACAGAGACTGAATCCGTCAACCTTTCAACTTTAGCATTTGCTTTTTCAAGCTTTCTGTTTTGTTCTTCAAAAATGCGTTTAGCATTCGCATACTGAAAAATGACTAGTAAAAGTGCAAACACAAACAGATACATAAAAATTCTTTGCTTCATTTATATTGAAATTTTTAAATTATCATAAGCTAAAAATACATTCTTAGGCAATAGTGCTTCTACTTCTGCATGAAAACCTAAAAGGTGACTAATATGCGTAAGATAAGCGCGTTCTGGATTTATTTTTCTAATAAAGTCTAAAGCTTCTTCAAGATTAAAATGAGAATAATGCGATTCTATTCGCAATGCGTTCACAACCAATATCTTGACTCCTTTTATCTTTTCTATTTCGTTGTTTTTCATGGATTTAATATCCGTTGTGTAGCAAAAATCATCAAACCTAAATCCAAATACACTCAACTTATAATGCTTTCCCTTAACAGGAACTACATCTACATCCCCTAATCTAAAAGGCTTATTCTTAATCCTCTGAATAGATACCGATGGCGCTCCTGGATATCTATTTTCTGTTTGAAAAATATAATCAAAACGCTTTTTTAAAGCTTTTAAAACGCGCTTGTGTGCATAAATAGAAATATCACCTTGTCTAAAATAAAAAGGGCGAATATCATCTAACCCTAATACATGATCAGAATGTTCGTGCGTAAAAATAACCCCATCTAATTTCTCGCACCCACAACGCAACATTTGCTGTCTAAAATCTGGACCACAATCAATCACGTAGCTGTAATTCTTCCACTCAATCAATACAGAAGTTCTCAAACGCTTATCCTTACTGTCTTTACTTAAACATACAGGATGTTTACTTCCTATAACAGGAATACCTTGTGATGTGCCAGTGCCTAGAAAAGTAACCTTCAAAATACAACTTTTTATAAAACAAAAATAGGGTTATTTTTTTGTAAACTATCGTTATTTGGTATCTTTACCCAAAATTGCATTAACCTATATATAGCTTATGGAAATCAGCATACATGGTGACAGAGAATTCGATGATATTCCATCATTAAAATCAAAAGCACTCCGCATAAATCTCAATGAAAATATTTACGGAACATTTGCTGAAATTGGCGCAGGACAAGAAACCGCTCGACATTTTTTTAGAGCTGGCGGTGCTTCTGGAACAATAGCCAAAGCAATGTCTGCTTACGACAAAGACTTTAGTGATGCTATTTATGGAATTGAAGACGACAGGCGATACGTAACCGAATCGAGATTACGTAAAATGCTTACTCATGAAATGGCGCTAATGGAAGAACGCATTACCAGAGAACAAAATCCCAATAAAATATTCTTTACCTATGCCAATACTGTTGCAACCATAGACTTTGCTAAGCAATTTAAAGGACATGGCTGGGTAGGTATTAAATATCAAGTTGAAGCTGGTGCAGATTATAACGAAATCATTCTACACATTAGATTTAAAGAAACTGATGCGCGGTTACAACAAGAAACGCTTGGAGTTTTGGGAACAAATCTCATATATGGTGCATTTTACAAATATAATGAGCCAAAAAAATTACTACGCTACCTCTATGATCATTTAGATAAGGATCAATTAGAAATTGACACCATTAACTTTTCTGGGCCTGTATTTAAAAATGTAGATAACCGCTTAATGAGTTTACAACTCGTTAAAAATGGGATGACAGATGCTGTTATGTTTGGACCAGATGGTAACAACGTTCTGCCTGCAAGAATTTTTTACAAAAAAAACATTCTTGCACTTCGTGGAAGTTTTAGACCAGTTACCAAAGTAAACATGGCAATGTACAAGAAGTCACATGAAATGTTTATTAAGGAAAACAAAGTTGATCCTGATAAAACTGTAGTTGTTTTTGAAATTACACTCTCAAATTTACGAGCTGAAGGTAAGATTGACGAACAAGATTTTATAGATAGAGCAGACTTGTTATGTGCTTTAGGACAATCTGTTATGATCTCTAACTTTCAAGAATACTTTAAGGTTGTCGAATACTTCTCCAACTATACCAAAGCAAGAATGGGACTTGCCATGGGCGTAAGTAATTTGATAGATATTTTTGACGAAAAGTATTATCGCCATATAAGCGGTGGTATTCTAGAAGCTTTTGGAAAATTGTTTTTTAAAGATTTAAAAGTATACCTATACCCAATGTTCGATCCTAAAACTGGAGAACTCATCACTAGTGAAAACTTAAAGGTATATCCACGTATGAAAGAATTATACAAGTTCTTTAAATACAACGGAAAAGTTATTGATATTGAAGGATACGACGAAAGCATCATGAATATTTTCTCAAGAGAAGTACTTCAAATGATTGAGAAAGGTGAAACCGGTTGGGAGAATATGCTCCCAGAAGGCACCGCAGACATCATTAAAGATTATAGATTATTTGGATATACCAGAAGACCTCTAAAACCTTTAACGTTGCGACGAAGAACTGCAGAAAAAAAGAAATAAAAAAAAGAGCCGAATGGCTCTTTTTTTATGCATCTAATATTTGAGCTGCATGTGCTTTGGTTTTTACTTTGGTAATTACTTCTTCAATTACACCATTCTCATCAATAATAAAGGTAGTTCTATGAATACCATCATACTCTCTACCCATAAATTTCTTTGGCCCCCAAACACCAAAAGCTTCAATTACTGCTTTATCTTCATCAGCTAATAGAGGATATTTAAAACCATATTTGGTTTTAAAATTAGATTGTCGTTTTGCACTATCTGCACTCACACCTATAATCTCATAACCTTGCGCCTGAAAACGCTCAAAATTATCATTTAAATCACATGCTTCTGCGGTACACCCTGGAGTACTAGCCTTTGGATAGAAGAACACTACTAATTTTTTACCAGCATAATCACTCAACTGTATAGTATTTCCTTGCTCATCCAAGGCTTTAAAATCGGGCGCCTTATCCCCTGCGTTTAATGTAGTCATATCAATTTTTTTTGCTTAATAATTTATTAACTTCGTTTTACAAAAATACGACCAAATGACTAAACAAGAAAGTGTTGACTTTGTTATAAAAACATTAAATAATATTTACCCACACATTCCAATTCCATTAGATCATAAAGACCCCTATACTCTATTAATTGCTGTTTTGATGTCGGCACAAAGTACTGATGTACGTGTAAACAAAATCACGCCATTGTTATTTGAAATTGCCGATAATCCATATGATATGATAAAACTTTCTGTTGAGGAAATTAGAGATATTATAAAACCTGTTGGTCTATCCCCGATGAAAAGTAAGGGCATCCATGGTTTATCAAAAATTTTAATCGAAAAGCATGATGGAAAAGTTCCGAAAAGTTTTGAAGCTTTAGAAGAACTTCCTGCCGTGGGTCACAAAACAGCTAGTGTGGTGATGTCTCAAGCTTTTGGAGTGCCTGCATTCCCTGTAGACACCCATATACATCGCTTAATGTATCGTTGGAATTTAAGTAACGGAAAGAATGTTGTTCAAACTGAGAAAGATGCGAAACGCTTATTCCCAAAAGAATTATGGAATGATTTGCATTTACAAATTATTTGGTATGGGCGCGAATACTCTCCTGCTCGTGGCTGGGATTTAGAAAAAGATGTGATTACTAAGACTATAGGTCGAAAATCAGTAATTAACGACTATCATAAAAAGAAAAAATCCTGATTTTTATAAATCAGGATTTTTTTATTAAATCATTCTTCTATTAATTAAGAAGCATTTCGTACTTCTTTTGTTTCCCTTTCACAACTTTAAGCGCTTTTGAGTAATTTAAAAGAAACTCTATTGTTTCTTCTTTTGGCTCGAGGTTTTTGTTTTTTTCTACAGAATTTTCAGAGTAAATTTTTGCCATTTTATCATTTTAAGGGTTAATTCAAAATAATAACGTAGCAAATCTTTTTATATTGTATAGTGATTTGTTTTGCTTGTAAAGACGTTCTACAAAGCACTATTTACCTTAGGTATTACTTAACTACCATGTCCTGACTTTTTTTGTTGACGAGACGCAACCCGCATTAGGGATTGCAGTGTAAAGCCCACAACGTAGCTTGAGCGGAGTGAGGACTTGTAATGGAAAGCCAGACCCGAGCACACCCTCTTGCTAAAACGCTTTACGGTTTCATCGAGGGGAATGCCCAAATTATATAACGAAACTATTAGTTCGTTAAAACAATATTGTGCTTATCTATGATTTTTCTTAGGTTGATTAATGCATAACGCATTCTTCCCAATGCTGTATTGATGCTCACTCCTGTTCGATCTGATATTTCTTTGAAACTCATATCGCTATAAATACGCATCATTAATACTTCTTTTTGGTCTTCAGGCAATTCGTCTACCAATCGTCTCACATCGTTTTCGACCTGCGCTTTGATAATACTTTTTTCAGCATTCAATGTATTATCACTTAATACTGAAAAAATGCTAAATTCTCCCGAATTATCAAATTTTGGCATTCTATTACTCTTTCTAAAGAAATCGATTACTAGGTTATGAGCTATACGCATTACCCATGGTAAAAACTTGCCTTCTTCGTTATAAGCGCCACGTTTTAAAGTGCGTATCACTTTAATAAAAGTATCTTGAAAAATATCTTCGGCGATATCTTTATCGTATACTTTAGAATAAATAAAACTGTAAATTTTCTGTTTGTGTCTCTTAATAAGTGTTTCTAGTGCACTTTCTTGTCCTTTAATGTAGCTACTTACGAGAGTAGCATCGGTGATAAGTTCTCTTTGCATAATGTTTACTTTTAATGCACGAAGTTGTACTTCGTAGCTTGGGGTTATTAGTTTTAAAAGTAATATTATGCTATAGACAAGTTGTTTTTAATGAGTTATTAACAATCCAAATATAACAACAATCATTCCTAAAAAGCAAAAAATAATATCTTTTTTTAACATTTTCCTTAACCATACTTCATTTTTTATGCTCATATAGTTATAGTATCTTTGCAAAATTATCTCTTAAAAAGCCTATGAATACTGCAATTTCTGAAGTAAACCCTAAAGAAAATATCATTATTAAAGGTGCAAAGTTGCACAATCTTAAAAATATTGATGTTGTAATTCCAAGAAACCAATTAGTAGTAATTACTGGTTTATCTGGTTCAGGAAAATCTAGTTTGGCTTTTGATACGTTGTATGCAGAAGGACAACGACGCTATGTTGAAAGCTTATCCAGTTATGCCCGCCAATTTTTAGGACGATTAAACAAACCAAAGGTAGATTATATTAAAGGTATTGCACCCGCTATTGCCATAGAACAAAAGGTAAACTCAACAAATCCGCGCTCTACCGTTGGAACAAGTACAGAAATTTATGATTATTTAAAATTACTATTTGCTAGAATTGGTAGAACATATTCTCCAATTTCTGGTGATGAGGTTAAAAAAAATACGGTTACCGATGTTTTAAACCATATTTTATCTTTTTCTGAAAGAGAAAAACTATTGCTCCTTGCTCCTATTTACTTAGAAGAAGGGCGCACCATGGAAGACAAACTTAAAACCTTACAACAACAAGGATACGCAAGAATAAAGATTGACGATACTGTTATTAGAATTGATGAAGCTGAAACTATTCCGGCTAAAAACAAAGTACTATTAGTGGTTGATAGAATTATAGTTAAACACGAAGAGGATTTTAAAAATCGTTTAGCTGATGCCATTCAAACTGCCTTTTTCGAAGGTAAAGGTGAATGTATTGTTGAAAGCTTGGATACTAATAAACAACAGCAGTTTAGTAATAAGTTTGAATTAGATGGCATATCGTTTTTAGAACCAAATGTTCATTTATTTAGCTTTAATAACCCTTATGGTGCTTGTCCAAAATGTGAAGGTTATGGAGATATTATCGGAATTGATGAAGATTTAGTGATTCCTAATACTGGGCTTTCAGTCTATGAAAGCGCTATTTTTCCTTGGCGAGGTGAAAGTATGAGCTGGTATAAAGAGCAACTAGTGAATAATTCACATAAATTTGACTTCCCTATTCATAAACCCTATTTTGAACTTAGCAAAGCACAACAGCAACTTATTTGGGATGGAAACCAATATTTCGAAGGTTTAAATTCCTTTTTTGCAGAATTAGAATCTAAAGCGTATAAAATTCAGAATCGCGTGATGCTATCTCGCTATCGTGGGAAAACAAAATGCAAAACCTGTAATGGCAAACGATTACGTCCTGAAGCCAATTATGTAAAAATAAGCGGAGTTACCATAACGGATTTGGTGGAAATGCCCATAAAAAAGTTAATTCAGTTTTTCAATGCGCTTGAATTGAATGATTACGATACACAAATAGCAAATCGTCTCTTAAAGGAAATAAACAATAGATTGTCTTTTTTAGGAAATGTTGGTTTAGATTATTTAACCTTAAATCGAAAATCGAATACACTTTCTGGTGGAGAAAGTCAAAGAATTAACCTTGCAACCTCATTAGGAAGTAGCTTGGTTGGTTCGATGTATATTTTAGACGAACCAAGTATAGGCTTACATCCTAAGGATACTGAACGTTTAATTACGGTATTACAGTCATTACGAGATTTAGGGAATACGGTTATTGTTGTTGAACATGATGAAGATATCATGAAAGCTGCTGACAGCATTATTGATATTGGCCCTGAAGCTGGTACTTTTGGAGGAAAAGTGGTTGCAAATGGGACTTATGAAGACATATTAACATCTAAATCTTTAACTGCTCAATATCTAAATGAAAGCATGAAGATTGAAGTTCCTATAACGAGAAGGTCTTCAAAATACAAAGTAGATATCAAAGGTGCTCGAGAAAACAATTTGAAGAATATCGATGTAAGCTTTCCTCTAGAAATGCTAACTGTAGTGACGGGTGTTTCAGGAAGTGGCAAAAGCACTTTGGTGAAAAAAATTCTTTTTCCTGCCTTACAAAAAAAATTAACTGATTTTGGTGATAAGGCCGGTCAATTTTCAGAATTAAGCGGTAATTTCAGTAATATAAAGCATATTGAATTTATTGATCAAAATCCTATCGGTAGATCATCAAGATCAAACCCTGTTACCTATATAAAAGCTTATGATGATATTCGCGCCTTATATTCAAAACAAAAGCTAAGTAAAATACGAAACTATCAAGCAAAACATTTTTCATTTAATGTTGATGGTGGTCGTTGCGAAACTTGTAAAGGTGAAGGTGAAGTTACTATTGAAATGCAGTTTATGGCTGATGTTCATTTAGAATGCGAAACATGTGGAGGCAAACGCTTTAAGAAAGAAGTGTTAGAAGTCACTTTTGCAGACAAATCTATTGATGATATTTTAAATTTAACAATTGATGACGCTGTTACCTTTTTTGAAACACATAAACAAGATAAGATCAAAAACAAATTGCAGCCCTTGCAAGATGTTGGCCTAGGTTATGTTACTCTGGGGCAAAGCTCTTCCACACTCTCTGGTGGTGAAGCACAACGTATAAAACTCGCCACTTTTCTAGGAAAAGGAAATACCAAAGACAAAGCACTTTTTATTTTTGATGAACCTACTACAGGTTTACATTTTCATGATATTCAAAAGTTATTAAAATCATTTAATGCTTTGATTGCAAAAGGTCATTCTATTATTGTAGTTGAACACAATCTAGAATTAATAAAATGTGCCGATTACATTATTGATTTAGGTCCTGAAGGTGGTGAAGAAGGCGGAAACTTAGTTGCTTTTGGATCTCCTGAAGATATTGTTAAAGTGAAAAGTTCTGAGACGGGTAAGTATTTGAAAGATAAACTGTAGTTAATGGAATTTGATGATATAAAAGCTATAAAGCAAAAGGTATCAGTCATACCGTTAGTTAAAGGTGGGGCTAATTTTGAAACTCATGTTTTAATCAAAACTGACAACGGATACAAATTTAAGCCATCAACATTTTATGCGTTTTTTTGCGGAATATTTGCAAGTGTACCCTATGGAGCATTAGTATATGCAGGTTATAAATTTCAACAAACAGGTAATTTTAATTTTATAACAGGAAATATTTTTCCAACACTGATTTTTCTCATTTTCTTTTTAGTTGGTAACTATCTTTTAATTTCACTCTTCTCTCCTATTATATTTGATAAATCTAATAATAGTTTTACAAAAGGCTTCAATATATCACTACTCAATAAAAAGCAAAGAACTATTCACTTAAATAATATTGTTGCATTACAAATAATAGGAGAACATGTAAGAAGTGACGATGGTAGTTATAAAAGTTTTGAACTGAATTTAGTTTTAAATGACTCTAAACGTGTAAACATTGTTGATCATGGAAAGCTTAAAAGCTTAATTAGTGATGCTCGAACTTTAAGTACATTTTTAAATGTTCCTATTTGGCACGCAGGATCTAATGAAGATTTAATAGAATAAAAATGCAAAAAATGATAGTAACACTAACGTAATTGGTGTGACAATTGAAAGAAATACAAACGAAGTAATAGCGCCTTTAAATAGACTTTTAAACCATCCTTGCATATAGAAACGCTTCAATGCTAGTATCAAGTAAATAAATGTTGAAAGCATTATGAGAAAGTCTATCCAGTCTGGTATATCAATAATATAGTTTACTGCTAAAATAATACTGAATACCGTAAATAAAAATGAAAAGTAGTAAAAACTAAACACCAAATGATGTGCGTAAGTGCCTCTTCGCAAATGCAATAACTTTAAAATAAATGCAAAAATTGGCAACAAAAAAAACATTGCAATTGGGATAGTATCATAAAAGGCTTGAAGAATACTACCTCCTTTTCTGGACTTATAAAATTTTAAACCTTGCGCATAAAGTCTTCTCTTAAAATAACCAGGATCTTCACCTATTCCCATAGCATTATATATTTCACTTTCAGCAGCTCCTGCTTCAATTAAAGAATCAACAACTTTTGTGTTAAAATCAAACGTCATGGGATCATTTATATCAATTTTTTCCGCTTTAAAAATAGAATCTAGTTGTTTGTCTTCTATACCAATAGGCAACTTAGTATTTTGCAAGGCTTGTTTTACTGCAGCTGCAGCTATTGAATCATTTTTTCTCTTTTTCTCTACACGTGCATTTTCAATAGAATCTTTTAATTTCTGATCTGCTATATTTTCAATTACTTGATTTTTCTTGAGCGTTTTAGCTAGTTTCTCATCTAAATCTCTCACCTGATTACGTTGAATAAAAGAAAACAAAAAGAAAAACACTACGGCTATAAAAAGATACATCTGTGCTGGATGCAAATACAAAAGCCTTTTACCTTGAATAAATTTTAATGCTAAATATCCTGGTCGAAATAGAAGTGGTAAAAAGCTTTTGAGGAATCTAGCATCAAAAGAAAAATAATTACTTATTGTATTATAAAATAGTACTTTAACAGTAAGCTCGTCTTTAGCTTGTTGCCCACAATGCGGGCAAAAATTAAACTCATCATTAAATTGTTGTTCACAGTTTTTACAAGTTTCTAAAGGTTTTGTCATAGTTCTTTTATTCCAAGTTAAATTTAAGAAAAGAAATGGGACTAAAAAACACCTAAATTAAGCTAGCAATCAGCATCTTACATTTTTGGCATGCAAATTGAAAATTAAAAAAGCAAGAGCGAATGCCGAAACGCTAAAAAGTAGGCAAAATTAAAATCCTATTATTATGAAAAGAGTATTACTATTTGCAGGTTTGTTATTAGGATATATAACAACTGCGTCAGCAGTAGAGCTTACCAACCAGAAATCATCCCAAAACGCTACTATAATCAAAAGTAAGCGATATGCACAACCTATCATTTTTTTAGAACGTGGTGTTGAGTTTTTGGTTTTTCCTGACGGAAGTTTTGATTTTAATACTAATGTTAGAAATGTCTTTTATAATTATAGACACAAGAATCGTAGACGAGCTAGTACAAATTCTATATATCGTGGGCCAAATACTGGATTACATAGTTTCAACAAGAACCGAGGTGTTATTATTTCACGCGACCGAAATGGAAATGTGAGACGTATTGGAAATGTGCATTTAAATTATGATAGGTTTGGTCGTATAACGCGTGCAGGTTCAGTTTTTATAGATTACAGCAGAGGTAGAAGACATTCTAGTGTTATTCAAGTTGGCGGCTTGAGTGTTGACTATAACAGGTGGGGAGAGATTTTATATACACAAGGACAAGTACATAGATTTCATGATGACTATTGTAATATATGCGGAATACAATCTTGTGATATAACCCATAACTTTAGAAGAGGAAAAAAATATAAGAAACATAATAGACACCATGATGATGACAGGTACGAATATAGAAATGATAATGACGATGATGAATACTATTACTACAAGAGAAATGGTAAGGTGAAAAAACAGAAAAGAAAAAGATAGGAGGTTAAAAAAAGGAAGTAATAATTACTTCCTTTTTTTATG
The DNA here is from genome assembly GCA_947502975.1 of uncultured Flavobacteriaceae bacterium. GTDB lineage: Bacteria > Bacteroidota > Bacteroidia > Flavobacteriales > Flavobacteriaceae > Jejuia. Next base: position 110,720 of record CANNBV010000003.1, on the reverse strand, counting down.
ATAAAACTTATGTTTAAAATAAAAACTTATTTAACAAACTTCAAAGTACCTTTATCAGTTGTTAAAATATAAATCCCTGTTTTTAGGGTTCCAACACTAATTTCATTTGATACCTCCCCTTTTAAAACTGATTGTCCCAATAAGTTATAAATTGAATAATCACCATCAATTCTATCATTAATTACAACAGATTCTCTAGTTGCGCTATAAAATCCTTTTAATTTACTTTTATTAAAATCATCAGTAGAAAGTATTGCATCAATCTCTGCTTGACTTCTTATATATACTAATGTAGGATCACTAGCACCATCACCACCGTAAGTAGCATTACCACCATTTCTTGGTAAAGGAGTATCACCATTCCAATATGCCATATAATTTAAAACTCTATAAGTTAAATTTGGATCTGCAGAGTTTAATGTTGCATCTACAGGAACTGTAATAGTAGCTGTAGTCACCCCACCTGTACCAGCTCCAGGGTAAGCCTCAGCAGGAACAAATGAATTTGCCCATGTTCCAGTTAAAGGGTCAACATCAGCCATTGCTTCATCCTGTAATCCTACAAGGATAAACCAAAATTCATTAGGGTTTGGAGTAGCAGTAGATCCTAAAGTATATGTGATTTCAATTGTTACTTCCTGTCCAGGTTTGAACGTTACGGCAGATTCTCCGTTAATCTGATAATCAGCTTTATTAGTCCAACTAAATGTTGGTGCCACCTGGGCAAATGAAAAAGCGCAAGCAAATAAAAGCAAAAAAGTAATTTTTTTCATAATCTTAAAAGTTTTAGTTAATTAATTGTTGCTAATTTAAAATGAGCCCCGCATTTATATGAAATCTTAAACTCGATAGAAACTTGAGATAGTTTTAAAAAGCCATTTTTTAACTAGACAAAAACTTGACAAAAGTTTAAAACATTGATTTTGTATGATTTATATTAAAAAATGAATGGAGCTATAATGTGGTTCATAACCATAAAACAACTATGGCAACAATCAACCACAAAAACACTTAACCACCTGAATTACATTGTTTTGTGTTTTTTGGCACGCTGTTTGTAATTATCTAAGCGAACCCATAAAATTTAACAATTATGAAAAAGTTTATATTATTATTAGCAGCTATAATCCTAGGAGGATTTTCTGCAACCGCTACAACCAATTTAGAAGATAATACTGTATCAACATTTTACAGAGGTTACGGCAACTCTTTCATTTTTGTTGAGAATGGTATTGAATTCTCAGTGTTTCCTGATGGACAATTTGATTTTAACATTTTGAGATATCAGCCAGATTTAGCCATCTCTATTGGTTCACGTAATGCTAACATCACTTTTAATTCTGGATATAATTATAATGCTTATGTTCAATATGATGAATTTGGCGCTATCATTCAAATAGAAAATACACCTATATTTTATGATTTTCATGGTCGTATTTTACAAGCTGGAAACGTAAATATATTTTACAATAATTTTGGTCGCATAAATCGTATTGGTGGTTTATATGTACACTATAATAGATATAATAGGTTTACTCACTATACTGGATTTATAAACGTATATAATCGTGCATATGTTTTCAGACCGTGGCACCGTTTTTATAGCATTCCTGCTTTAGATTATTGTGTTGTATATAACAGACCATACAGACGTTTTTATAACCCTGTTAGATATGTATACAACAGACCATTTCGCAATAACTTTAGACCTAGAACAGCTATTGCCACTAGAAGAGGTAATACAATTGTAAGAAACAGAAGCTATGCTACAGTAAATAGAAGTTCTAGAAATAGAACAAAAGTGAATAAGATTGTAAACACTAGAAGATCTGTTTCTAGAGACAATACTATCAGAAATAATAATTCTAGAAGAATTGCAAATAATGATAAGTCTTCAAGAACTAGAACTATTGATAGAAATAATTCAAAAGTTAATAATAGAACAAATAACGCTGTAAGACGTGAAGGTAATTTAAACAATAGGAATTCTCAATACAGGGGTAATGATAGTAGAAATCAAAATGTAAGAAAGCAGTCTAACACCACTGTGAGACAAGCTCCAAATAGAAGATCGTCTCAGCAGGTTACGAGAAATAGAAGCACTACGGTTGTAAAAAAACCAAAAGCAAATAACACTCGTATATATAATGGAAATAGCACAAATAGAAGCTCTGGACAAACAGTAAATAGGTCTTCTAGAAGCACATCAAAACCTGCTTCACGTGTTACAAGAAGTACAAGACAGACAAATTCTAGAGCTACGCAAAGTAGAAGCACATCTTCTAGAAATAAAAGTACATCATCTAATTCTACTCGTAGAAGAAGATAAATAAATTTTGGTTGGTTAGTTGGAAAGCCCTGCGATATGTTTGCCTCAAAGCAACATCGTGGGGTTTTCTTTTTGATTATACTTCTCGATGTAGTAGTTTATTCAACAAAGCATTAATATCTTCTGAAAGGTTCAATTTGTAAACCATTGCACTAAAAACAAATGAGATTATTACAGTTTTCAATAAAATATTTAAAATCGGATTAAAATTGAAATCCCAAAAATATCCAGCCAGAATCAATACAAAAAGCAACACCCCTACTTTAACTGTACGTAAGCTAAAAGGTGTGATTTTAAATGCTTTGTAGACAAATAAAAGTTTCAAAGTGTTATACAAAAACACAGCAATAAATGTTGCTATCGCAGCACCGTTTAGTCCATATTGTGGGATTAAAATCATATTTAATAATATCATAACAATTACAAGTATAACGCCTAATATCAATACTACTCTGTAATAATCACTATTAAATAAAATAGCATTATTACTCCCTAATAAGCTGTCATATAATTTTGAAATACTAATTAGTAACACAACATATAGACCCACTCTATAATTTTCATCAATTAAATAATATAATTGATTAATATTTAGAACTATCAATAAAAACACTAATCCGCCAACTATAAATAGATTTAAGGAACTACGCTTATATAAATCCTCTAAATTTTCAAAATCTTTATCATTTAAGTATTTCGCTGAAAGCGGTGATAAAATTTGATGCATTGCTCTTTGTGGTACAGCAATAACCGTAGCTATGAATATGGCGACATTATAGTAGGCTATATTTTCAATAGCTATATACTTACCTAACATGACCTTATCAACATCTAAAAGAACTGTAGCTACTGAGCCTGCTACTATAATTAAAGCAGAATATTTTAGAATATTTTTTAAACCTCTAATTCTTTTAAATGATACTACCGGTATCTTAGTATTAAACGCATATCCCATCATGACTAGCATTCTTAATAAATACACCAGAACCAAGCCTAACATAAAAACTGTTACATCTATAATTTTAAAAAACAATAGAAAAAGTAAAATCATAGTGCCTACACGATGAAATACCTCTCTCATAAAGTTTCCAAAAACGGTTTGCATATGCACTTTTACCCAAGCATAGAATATTTCAAAATAAGCTAAAGCAATAGCAACAATAAAGGTATGCCATAAATAATCTTTTATTATAGCATTTTCAGTAGAAAGAAAATCAGCAATAATTTCATGACTTATATAAGTTATAACCCCAGCAGGCAAAATAATCACTAAAGGCAAAAATAACATCAATGTTAAAAAACTATGGATGGAAATACGTGTTTTAAAAGAAGAATAGAATTTAACTAATGTATTATGCACTCCAAAAGCCATTAATGGCATTAGCACATAGGCAGAGGATAACATAAAACCAACCATTCCGTAGTAGTCGTCACTCATAAAATTAGTGTACAAAAACAACGTGTTTATTGCCCCTATCAGAAACCCTAAATAAGTAGAAATTATATTTTTAAAAGATTGTGAAGCAACGATTCCCATCATATTAATTGGGATAGAGTTTTAGTTAAAGATTTTCTATGGTACTTTTGAAGCCCTACAGGAAAAACATCTAGATTATTTGACTTGTAAGCCTTATAATGCTGTAAGATAGTATTTTTTAAAAGTTTATAATTATCATATTCAAAATACACTCCTGTGTTAGTATCTTTTAAAATTTTTTCAACATCCGAACCTTGAGGTCCAATAGCAACAATAGGCCTATTGGACACCATATATTCAAAAAGCTTTCCTGGTATGATACTTCTTGTGTCTTCAGAATTTATTTCTAAAAGCAACAACACTTGTGATTTTTTTTGAAATCTAACCGACTCTAAATGTGAAACATAACCCACTTCATTTGTATAATCAATTAAATTTAAATTCTTTATAGTTTGAAGCACTTCTTTGCTTACAAAGCCGACAAGATTCAACTGAAAATCTTGCCTAAAACTATCATCTTCCTTAACTAATTCTGAAAGTACTTTCCATAATATTTCAGGGTTTCGCTTTGATAATAAAGAGCCTATATGAGATAATGTGAACTTAGTATCTCGTTCTATAACTTGATTGGTTTCGTCATCATAGCCATTTGTAATTACAGCTATAGGTTGATTTGTTACGTTTTGAAATTCTGATTTTGTTACTGAAGATGTTACTATTATTTGATCAGCTGCTGTCAAAACTTGTTTCTCCAAAGATTTATGTTCTCTTTGAGAAGACTTGGTTAGCTTTAATTGTTTATGATACCCTATAGTCGTCCAAGGATCCCTAAAATCTGCTAGCCATTTTACATCTAATTTTTGCTTCAGATTTAATCCAATTAAATGTATACTATGCGGTGGACCAGTGGTAATGACGGTTTCAATATTATGCTTTGAAATATAATTTACCAAGAAAGAAGTTGCAGGCTTCACCCATCCCACTCTAGCATCTGGAATAAAAAAATTCCCTCTTACAAAAAGCATCGCTTTTTCTAATACAGACTGCTTTTTATTGTCATTGATAATCCCCCTACTTATGGTAGTAGTTTTTCCTTTTGAAAAAATACTAGCAAATTTATAAGGTTCTGAAATTGGCAGTTTTATCACCTCTATAGCATCCGAAACTTCTACTTCCAAAGTATCGTCTATAATAGGATAGTTTGCATTTTCTGGCACAAAAACAATGGGTTCAATATTAAACTCGGGTAAATATTTAACAAATTTAAGCCAGCGCTGTACGCCTGGACCACCGGCTGGCGGCCAATAATAGGCAATTATTAGTACTTTTTTACGCACTTTTTTTTCGTTTCTTAAACTCGTAAAATACTCCTGCTAAAAGTAATATGGCCAATAAAGCAGAACTTGCTAAGGAAATAGAACTTCCAGTCTTAACAACGACAGGGTCAAACTTAAATTCAATAATGTGTTCTCCGGCTGGGACTTTCATTCCTCGCAAAATATAATTAACACGTTTAAAGCTTACTGGTTTTCCATCTATTGTCGCATACCAACCATCAGGGTAGTAAATTTCAGAAAACACAGCAAAACCTTCTTCAGTATTATTAGTATTATACCTTATATAATTAGGTTGATATTCTTCGATTTTTATTGTTGCCGCAGAATCTACTTTAAACTTTTGCAGAGATTCTTCAGGCATTTTTTTAAATACAAATGCATTTGGAGGTGGAGTGAAAGTATATATTGCCTTCTTTTTATTATCAAGACTATCTAAGCTTTTTATTACTTCATCAGCAGAAGATAATCGAGTTAATTCTTCTACAAACCAAGCATTTCCATTAGCTTCGTCATTTACATACGGAAATACATTGCCTTCTTTATCTTGAGCTATGATATACTTAGTATTCAGCATATTAAGCACATTAATATTATTTCTAGACACATACCAGTCAAACACTTCTCGATAACGCTTTAGTTCCGCAGCATTATAACCGTTTAGAGAATTATGGAAATACGAAGGTTTTGACGGTCCAGAAACCAAATCAAATACTCTAAAATGTGATTTATCTTGCTGAATTTGCTTATCAGCTTCATTTGCCGAAAAAGGTTTCGACATTTGTATAGATGATACAAAATCATCTTCATTTACGTAACGTTTATTAACTCCTACTAAATCAAATAAAATCAAAACAGCAAAACCTACTATTACCCATTGGTCTTTTATTTTTTGCTTTAAATAGCCAAAAATCAGTCCCGCAGAAAGTAAAACTAAAATTAATGACCTTATGGTATCCGCTGTAAAAATAGATTTTCTATCCGCTTTTACTGCTCTTATAAAATCTTGACCATAAGCTTGAATTAATTGTCCGTCTCTTATCCCTACAAAATCAAACATTGAGCGACCAAACAGCAAAAACGCTAAAGCTAATCCTCCTGTAATTGCAGAAGCATATTTCAATGCTTTTACTTTTTCTTCATCTTTATTAAAATCATTAAACAATCGTACTAATCCAAAAATGGCAAGTACAGGTATACACAATTCCAAAATCACTTGAATGGAAGTTACCGCTCTAAACTTATTATATAACGGCACATAATCAATAAAGAAATTAGTAAGGAAATTTAAATTCTTACCATATGATAGTAATAATGATAATAAAATACCACCAACTAGCCACCACTTTAATCTACCTTTTACTAAAAATAGAGCGAATACAAATAAAAACAGAATTACAGCTCCCACATATGCTGGAGCTTCAACTCCTGGCTGTTCTCCCCAGTACGTAAGTGTTTCCTTGACAGCTTCTCTAGCCTGCACAGGTGTAGCCCCCATCTTTCTATATGCTTCATATGTTTCAGAGTCCTTCCCAACATCTTCAACTGTCCCTCCTCCCATAAATCGAGGTATAAACAGGTTAAATGTTTCTACAAAACCATAACTATATTGCGTAATGTAAGATTTATCTAGTCCTTTAGTCACTTCTTTTGATGAACCATCAGGATTTATTGTTAATTCGCTTTTTCCTCTTGTACTATGTTTTACATATTCTTGAGTCGCCAAAACGTTTGTGGCATTTAGTCCAACTGCCAAAATAACTGCGCCAACTAATATTCCTATAGACTTAAAATAATGCTGAAGTACCTGCTTTTTATATCCATCAATTAAATATACAATACCTAAAACCACAACAAGAAATAGCAAATAATAAGTCATTTGAAAATGATTGGCTACCAACTCTAAGCCCATCGCTATTACCGTTAACAAAAACCCTAATATATATCGCTTCTGGAAGACGAGCAAAATACCACTTAAAACCAAAGGCATATATGCAATGGCGTGTGCTTTACTATTGTGTCCTACTCCGAGAATAATTATTAAATAGGTGGAAAAGCCAAAGGCTAAAGCACCTAAGGCAGCAAGTTTAAAATCAACTTTCAATACTAAAAGGAGAATATAAAAACTCAATAAATACAAGAATAAATAATCAGCAGGTCTTGGTAAAAAACGCAGCGTTGAATCTAGTTTTTTAATGTAATTATGTGGATATCTTGCACCCAGTTGATATGTAGGCATACCCGCAAAGGCACTATTAGTCCAATAGGTTTCTTCTCCTGTTTTGGCTTTAAAATCCTTTTGCTGTTTAGACATGCCTATATATTGCACAATATCGCTTTGGTATATCTGTTTTCCTTGAAGAACAGGACTAAAATACGCTAACGAAATGATTACAAAGCCTAATAAAACAAGTAAATGCGAAAGAGATTTTTTAAATAAAAACTGCATGAAAAAAGATTAAAACACTAAGGGATGAAATTAGTCAATTTCTTCGTAATCTACATAGTCACCAACATCTTTATTTGATTGTTTCTGTTGTGGTATTTTATCAATAGTAATTTCACCTTCTTTTCTTTGGGGTTCTGTACGTTGATTATTGAATTGACCTCCAAACTTTTCTTCCGCTTTTTTAGACACATAACGGAATAAAAACGGCGCAAATAATCGAGATAAAATTTTCACCCCGTAATAAATAAGTAAAATACACCCAATAATTTTAACTAATCCCACAACCGATGCTTCTTGTAGCATAAATAATATTTTATACAAAAATACAATTATAGCGATTTAAAAAACGTTGAAAAAACATAAAAAAAAGATAAAATATCTATATTTGATATTATTCAAAACCAACTAAGCCTTAACAACTCAGAATATCTTACCCTAAATCATTTATATGAAAACCTTTAAATACTTATTTTTTCTACTCGGTCTTTTAAGCAATACCGCCATTTTTGCACAATATACAGAAGTGATTAACTCTAATAGACCAGGCATGTCTAGAAGTGCATTTTCTGTTGGTACAAATGTATTACAATTTGAAGTTGGCCCGCTCTATCTTAAAGAAGAACGAACACCACTACCTAGATATGAAGTTTCAGGATTTGGAGTGGATTTTTCTGCAAGGTACGGCTTACTCTTCGAAGAATTAGAAATAAATATTGAAGGCAATTATCAGAATGATACCAGAACTAATTTTGGTTCCTTCACAACTGAAGACCCCCGCTCTAATTTTAGATATCTTACTTTAGGCGCTAAATATCTTGTTTATGATCCCTATAAAAATTCTGAAAATGAAAAACCTAACCTTTACAGTTGGAAAGCAAATCATAGTTTTAGATGGAAATCATTAATTCCGGCTGTAGCAGTATATGTAGGCGCAAACTATGATACTGCAAACAATCCTTACACAGCTCCAGGAATTGAGGGATTTAGCCCAAAAGTGATGATCGCAACACAAAACAATTTCAATGGTGGCTGGGTTTTTGTGATGAATTTGATTAAGGATAGAATTGGTACGGATCAATCAGATTTCACATATATATTAACATTAACACACTCATTTAGTCCACAATGGGTTATTTTTGGAGAAACTCAAGGTATTCAGAGTGATTTCTATGCTGATAATTTATTAAGATTTGGTGGTGCATACTTGTGGGATAAGAATTTTCAGTTAGATACTGCGGTAACTTTTAATACTAAAGACACACCATCTGTATTAAATCTTACACTAGGAGCTTCCTATAGATTTGATTTCCATAAAGATAAGGAAATTGATAACGGTAATTCTGCTGAAGATGAATTAGAGAGAAAACTAAGAGGTAAAAAAAATAAGAAAAAGAAAAAGCGTAAAAAAGATGTGGACACTACAGAAAAGAAATCTAACAAACGTAAAAAAAAGGACGAAGATTTTGATAATTAAAATACTTCTAACATAATATATGATTACAATAAAAGAAGTTACTCCTAAGCGTGATTTGAAATCTTTTGTAAAGTTTCCATTTAGGCTCTATAAAGATTCTGAATTTTGGGTACCGCCAATTATAAGTCAAGAATTAAAGACGTTCAATGCTGATGAAAACCCAGTTTTTAAAGATGCAGATGCACGATTCTTTCTTGCTTATAAAAATGGAGAAATAGTTGGACGCGTAGCAGCTATTATCAATTGGCTAGAAGTGAAAAATCAAAATCAAAGAAAAATGCGTTTTGGTTGGTTTGATTTTATTGATGATTTAGAAGTATCGAAAGCACTTCTTGAAAAGGTAGAACAAATTGGTAAAGAAAATAACCTTGAATATGCTGAAGGACCAGTAGGTTTTTCTAATCTAGATAAAGTTGGTGTCATTTATGACGGTTTTGATAATATTGCTCCAATGGTAACTTGGTATAATCACCCATATTACATCAAGCATTATGAAGGTGCTGGTTATAGCAAAGCTAAAGGATATATTGAAAGTAGATTTCCCTTTGCTAATGTAAAACCAGAATTTTTTTATAAAGCACAAGAACTAATTAAGCGACGCTATAAGCTAAGGGCTTTAAAATTTACTAAAACCGAAGAAGTAATGCCTTATGCAGACAAAATGTTTGATTTATTTAACAAAACATATGCATCACTATCAAGTTTTGTAGCTATTACTGATATTCAAAAGGAATATTTTAAGAAAAAATTTATAAGCTTTATTAATCCAGAATATATCAAATTTGTAGTTGATAAAGATGATGAATTGATTGGTTTTGCTATAGTAATGCCTGGCTATGCAAAAGCATTACAAAAAACTAAAGGTAAATTGTTTCCTTTTGGGTTTACCCACATATTAAAAGCAAAAAAACACAGTAAGGATGTGATGTTTTACCTTATTGGAATTCATCCAGATTACCAGAATAAGGGTGTTCATGCAGTGATATTCAATGAATACTATAATATTTTTAAAGAAAAAGGTATTAAAACTTGTTATAGAACTCCTGAATTAGAAGATAATTTAGCCATTCAAAAAATATGGAAACATTTTGATCCTGAAGTTTATAGAAAACGTAAAACTTACAGAAAAGATTTATCATAAAAAAAGGTTCGATATAATATCAATATCGAACCTTTTTTATGTTTTATACAAATATTATTCACCCATAGCAGACATCACAGCTGCTGATAAGCGTTTGTAAGTTCCATTTTCTAATCTATCTCTAATAGCATCAAATGCATCTAAGGTTTCACGTACATCCTCTAAAGTATGAGTAGCTGTAGGGATCATTCTTAGTAGAATTAGTCCTTTAGGTATTACAGGGTAAACTACTATAGAACAAAATATTCCATAGTTTTCACGTAAATCTTTAACAAGTGCCATAGCTTCAGGAATACTTCCTTTTAGATATACTGGTGTCACACAGCTTTGCGTAGTTCCAATATCAAAACCTCTCTCCTTCAAACCAGATTGCAGTGCATTAACAATCTTCCATAGGTTTTGCTTTAATTCTGGCATTGTTCTTAACATATCCAAACGTTTTAATGCGCCTTTAACTAGTTGCATTTGCAATGATTTTGCAAACATTTGAGAACGTAAATTGTATTTTAAATAATCAATAATCTCTTGATCACCAGCTATAAATGCACCAGTACTTGCCATAGATTTAGCAAAAGTTGCGAAATACACATCTATATCGTCTTGAACACCTTGCTCCTCACCCGCTCCTGCTCCAGTAGCTCCTAGTGTACCAAAACCATGAGCATCATCAACAAAAAGTCTAAAATTAAACTTCTCTTTAAGTGCAACAATCTCTTTTAAACGTCCCTGCTCTCCTCGCATCCCAAATACACCTTCAGAAATTACTAGAATTCCTCCTCCAGTTTGTTCTGCCATCTTAGTAGCACGTTCTAAGTTTTTTTCTAAACTTTCTACATCATTATGCTTATAGGTAAAGCGTTTGCCCATATGTAAACGCACACCATCTATAATACAAGCATGTGCATCAACATCATACACAATAATATCATCTTTAGCAACCAAAGCGTCTATAGTAGACACCATTCCTTGATAACCAAAATTAAGTAGATATGCAGCTTCTTTTTTAACAAAAGCAGCTAATTCATTTTGCAATTGCTCATGAAGATTTGTGTGACCAGACATCATACGAGCCCCCATTGGATAAGCAGAACCATATTCTGCTGCAGCTTCGGCATCAACCTTTCTTACTTCAGGATGATTTGCTAAACCCAAATAATCATTAATACTCCAAGTTATGACATCCTTACCTTGAAATTTCATTCTATTCGAAATCTCACCTTCAAGTTTAGGAAACACAAAATATCCTTCAGCATGAGCCGCCCACTTTCCTAAAGGTCCCTTATCCTTATAAATCTTATCAAATAAATCTTTCATCTACTATTAAAATATAATATATACTTAAATTAAACACAATCTCTGAACATATTTTAGTTCTTCACTTATGTTTCGAATAGAAGTTTTAAAGTTCTTAGTTAGTGCTGCAAAATTAAAAATTTAACTGGTTTAAGCACAATTTTTACCGCTCAATTATCTACAAATTAAAAAAAGAAATGGTTTTTTGCGATAAAAACAAAAAACCATTTTTTAAAAGTATTTAAATACTTACTATTTTATGTACTGAATTGATTGTGAAGCTTCTTCATGAATACTATCAAAAAAGCCTTGATCATTCATCCATTTATCACAATATACTTTACTCATGTAACGTGAACCATGATCTGGAAATATGATAACCACGAAATCATCATTTTTAAACCTTTTTTCTTCTCCAAGCTGTTTAATCGCCTGAATAGCAGCACCAGATGTGTACCCAACAAACATTCCTTCAGTTCTAGCAATTTCTCTTGCTGTATGAGCACTATCCTCATCATTTACTTTAACAAACTCATCTATAGTGTCAAAATCCGTAGCTGTTGGAATTAAATTTTTACCTAAACCTTCGATACGATAAGGGTAAATTTCTTTTTCGTCAAATTCGCGTGTTTCATGATATTTTTTAATCACAGAACCAAAGGCATCAACTCCAATAATCTTGATATCTGGATTTTGCTCTTTTAGATATTTTGCAGTACCTGAAATTGTTCCTCCAGTTCCGCTGCAAGCTACTAGATGTGTTATTTTACCTTCTGTCTGTTCCCATATTTCTGGTCCTGTAGAAGCATAATGTGCATCAATATTTAATTGATTGAAATATTGATTTATATAAACAGATCCTTTCATCTCATCATGTAAACGTTTTGCTACTTGATAATATGAACGCGGATCGTCGGCACTAACATGGGCTGGACAAACATAAACTTTGGCGCCCATTGTTTTCAACATATCAATTTTGTCTAAAGAAGACTTTGAACTTACAGCAAGAATACAATCGTAACCTTTGATAATACTCACCATAGCTAAACTAAAACCTGTATTTCCAGATGTAGTTTCAATGATTGTATCTCCTGGTTTTAAAATCCCTTGCTTTTCAGCTTGTTCAATAATGTAAAGTGCTATTCTATCTTTTGAAGATTGACCTGGATTGAAAGATTCTACTTTAGCGTAAAACTTTCCTTTTAGCTTTGAAGTGATTCGATTAAGTTTAACAAGCGGTGTGTTGCCTACTAAATCTAATACATTGTCAAAAACTTTATTTTTTTGTTTCATAAATGTAATTTATCAACATTTTAAAAACCTCAAAATGGTGACTTAAACTTGGCAAAAATAAGGATTTTTTTTGTTAGTGCCTAATATCTTCTAAATCTAATAAAAACGCATATTCTAAGGCTACTTCTTTCAAACTTTCAAACCGTCCCGAGGCTCCACCATGCCCTGCATCCATGTCAGTGTACAATAACAATTTATTGCTATCTGTTTTTAATTCACGAAGTTTAGCTACCCATTTAGCTGGCTCCCAATATTGCACTTGAGAATCATGTAGCCCTGTAGTTACTAACATATTTGGATATTGCTTAGCCTCCACATTATCGTACGGTGAATAAGATTTTATATAATTATAAAACTCTATTTCATTGGGATTCCCCCATTCATCGTATTCTCCAGTGGTTAATGGTATACTCTCATCTAGCATTGTAGTAACAACATCAACAAAAGGTACAGCAGCTAAAATACCCTTATATAATTCTGGATTCATATTAATTATTGCTCCCATTAACAGCCCCCCAGCTGACCCTCCATAAGCATACAAGTGATCTTTAGAGGTATACTCTTCAGAAATTAAGTGTTTAGAACAATCTATAAAATCAGTAAACGTATTCTTCTTAGTTAATAGTTTTCCATTTTCATACCAATCTCTTCCTAAATACTCACCGCCTCTTACATGACTTATTGCGTAAATAAATCCACGATCTAATAAACTTAACCGTATACTGGAAAACGATGGATCTATAGTTGAGCCATATGATCCATAAGCATATTGCAATAATGGACTGCTCCCATCTAAAGCTGTTCCTTTTTTATAAACAATAGAAATTGGCACTTTTACACCATCTCTTGCAGTCGCCCAAATACGTTTTGATTCGTAATTCTCCTTTTTAAAGGCGCCTCCAAGAACTTCCTGTTCCTTTTTAACTTCTTTTTCTTTTGTTTTGAAATTATAATCAATTATCGAACTCGGGTTAGCTAAACCATTGTAACCATATCTCAACGTATCACTTTCAAAATCAGGATTATTACCTAAATACGCATTATAGGTTTCGTTATCAAACGGTAAATAGTAATCCTCCAAACCATTCCAATTAATGATTCTAATATTGTTTAAACCGTTTTCACGTTCATTCACCACTAAATATTCCTTGAAAATCTCAATATCTTCTACTAAAACATTTTTTCTGTGAGGTATAATATCTTCCCAATTATCTTTAGTAGTGTGAGTTTCTGGTGTTTTACATACTTTAAAATTATTAGAATCATCAGCATTTGTAATAATGTAAAAACTATCACCAAAATGTGCTATAGAATACTCTAAATCTCTAGTACGCTTTTGAAACACCGTAAAATCTTCATTTGGAGTATCAGCATTTAAAACACGATATTCTGTTGATAATGTACTAGATGAACCAATAACTAAATATTTCTTTGATTTTGTTTTATATATGAATGTATTAAACGTATCATCTTTTTCATGATATACTTCAATATCATCTTCGGCATCAGTACCTAAAACATGCTTAAATATTTTGTGCGAACGCAATGTCACTTCATCTTTTTTCGCATAAAATAAGCTCTTATTATCGTTTGCCCAGGTAATACTACCTGTTGTATTTTTTATTTGATCACTATAAACTTCTCCAGTTTTTAGATTTTTTATTTGAATAGTGTACTGCCTTCTACTAACTATATCGGTAGAAAAAGCGGCCATGGTATTATCTGGACTTATAGAAATGCCCCCTAATTTGAAGTAAGCGTGAGATTTAGCCATGGTATTACAATCAAACAAAACCTCTTCGGGTGCAGATAAATTTTCCTCTTTTCTAATGTAAATAGGGTAATCTTTACCAGTTTCAAATTTAGTAATGTACCAATAGCCATTTAATTTATAAGGAACAGATGTGTCATCTTCCTTAATTCTAGATTTCATCTCTTCGAAAAGGGCTTTTTGAAACTCCTCCGTATGTTGCAAGGCAGATTTAGTATATTCATTTTCAGCATTTAAATAATCTAAAACTTCTGTATCTTCTCTGTTATTCAACCAATAATAATTATCTATTCTAGTATCATTATGTATGGTAAGTTTATGAGGTACTTTTTTTGCTACCGGCGGGTGTTCAATACCAATGGTCTTTGTCATGTGTTTGTTATCTTTACAAGCGAGAGCAAAAATAAGGTTAATGATGAGAATTAGAAGTTGTTTTTTCACTTTAACAATTTTTCAAGTAAAAATACTAGTTAATTTAATAATTTTGTTGAATGAATATTGATTAAATAAAGATGTTATGTTTGGAGATATGATGAATATGATGGGAAAACTAAAAGAAACCCAGAAAAAAGTTGAAGAAACAAAGAAACGATTAGATACTGTTTTAGTTGACGAGCATAGTAATGACAGTAAACTCAAAATTACATTAACTGCCAATAGAACAATAAAGTCTATTGAAATTGATGATGAATTATTAGAGGATAAAGAGCAACTTGAAGATTATTTAATAATTACATTAAATAAAGCCATAGAAAAAGCAACTAACGTAAATGAAGCTGAACTTGCAGCTGTTGCAAAAGAAGGCATGCCTAATATTCCTGGAATGGATATGTTTTAAATGTTGATGTTTTTTAAAAGATGTAGTAGTTTATCATGCTTCTTGTCTGTGTAATCTAAATGTGTTACCATCCTTAATTTACCTCCGCCCATGCCGATTATGAGAATATCTTTTTCTTTTAATTTTTGAACAAATCTAGATTCATCAACATCAGAGTTTAGTTCAAAAATAATAATATTAGTTTCAATAGGCTCTACAACTTTTACTGAAGATAAATCTGATAACACCCCACCTATTTCTTTGGCTTTTTTATGATCATCAGATAAACGCTCAATATTATGATCTAAAGCATACAAAGCTGCGCTTGCTAGATAACCAGTTTGTCGCATATTACCTCCAAATATTTTTCTAATACGAATAGCCTCTTTCATTATTTCACTATTACCAACTAATATTGAACCAACTGGACACCCGAGCCCTTTACTAAAACATACAGAAATTGTATCAAAAATACTGTATTGACTTGCTGTTTCATTCTTTGCTATTAATGCATTCCATAAACGTGCACCATCAAGATGAAGCCCCAAATTATTAGCTTTACATACTTCTTTTATTTTTAAAATTTCATTGAAATCCCAACAAGCACCTCCGCCTTTATTAGTTGTATTTTCAATTTCAACCAAACTTGTTTTACTGTAATAATAAGCTTCTGGATTAATTGCCTGTTCCACTTGATCAGCTGTGAACATACCACGACTACCATCTACTAAACTACATGAAATGCCACTATTAAAAGAAGCTCCTCCAGATTCATAATTAAAAATATGAGCATATTTATCACAAATAACTTGGTCTCCTGGAGTTGTATGAAGTTTCAAAGCTGTTTGGTTTGCCATGGTGCCACTAGGAAAAAATAAAGCTGTGTCTTTACCAAACATTTTTGCTAAACGAGTTTCTAAATTATTTACTGTAGTGTCTTCACGAAATACATCGTCACCTACCTCTGCATTTAGCATGGCATTTAGCATACCTTCTGTTGGTTTTGTTACGGTATCACTTCTTAAATCTATAATCATTAAACTTAATATTAATTAAATAAATGTATCTTTATGGCTACCTAGCCAAACCAATTTCTAATGAAAATTACCCTAAAAAAAATAGCAATCGCTATTTTTTCTTTTGCTTTTTCGGTTTTAGCCCTGTGCTTTGCATTAGCTACATACTATAATATCCCATTCGAAAAATTTACTGGAGATCCTAGTCTTTTAAGCAAATCTAACCCATTAATTGGTTTCGTGTCAAATTTAGGAATTCTATTTTGGACGTTTTCTGCCTCAGTCTGTTTTTTCAGTAGCTTTATACTCCTTAAGCATAAAAAATATACAAATGGATGGTTCTTACTTTATTCAGGAGTTTTTACGTCTCTCTTGTTGTTCGATGATTTATTTATGCTTCATGATTACTTAGTCTATTTTTTTACAGAATCTAGTGTTCTACAATATTTAATATATACTTTTTACGCTGTGTTTAGTATTTGGTATATGATTAAATTTTATAAAATAATATTGAAGTACCCATACCTTTTTCTAGGTTTGGCTTATAGCTGTTTTGCATTATCAATTTTAGCAGATATAGTTTTTGAAAACACTGGAATACAATACTTTATTGAGGACAGCTTAAAATTTACTGGTATAATAAGCTGGAGTTTGTTTTTTGGTTTTACGTGTTATAGAATGATAAAAACAGAATTTAAAAACTAAATATTTGGCATAAACTTCCTCATTAAAATCTTCCTAAACGGTTTAAAATCTCTTTTAAAAAATCTAAGTGGTGTATTGTTAAGAATAAACTTAAATCTAAAAATAAAAAATATATTTTGTTTGACTCTTTTGTTTAAACCTAACAAATTCACATATTCCTCGAATTTATATTTAGGTAACGGAAATGACTTATTTAAGGAAGCCAAACAAACTAAATAAGGGAAATTTACACCAACAGCAATAGACGCATCTAGTGATTCCCAATACCTAGGATTTATTTCTATAATGTTATATTTATCTCGTTTATTATCATAGCGTATATCAACATTAGCTACACCAGACCAGTTAAGGGATTTAACCAATCTTTCAACCAAATCATATATTTCTTTCTTAAATAAAAACTTTACTGCAATTTGTGGCGCAAATTTTTCATGGCTTTTCATAGTCGCCTTTTGTATTGTATAAGCTAATATTTCTCCTTCTTTACAAAATACATTAAACCCCATATCATAACCATCAATTAGCTCTTGAACAATATAATCACCTTCTAAATTGCTGTTATTATAAAAATTGTCTAATTCAATTTGATTATCAAATGAACAGATTCCTTTACCTCCACCTGTATCATACAATGGTTTTAATATTATTGGAAAGTCAATGTCGTCAACATCATGCCTTTGATTAGCATTGTAAACTAATGTTTTGGGATGAGAAATGTTATATTTCTCCATATGTTGTGCTAGTCTACCTTTATTATTCGCCAAATCAAAAACAGCATTATCAGGTAAAATAGAGAGTTTATCTGCAAACGGTAAGTTTTCTTTATTTAATATAATATTTTTAATGCCATCTTCAGCAACTGGCATCACAATGTCTATATCATACTTAACAACTATAGTATTGATATTAGAAATCCATTGTTCTGGCGTATCAAATGTCATATAATAAAACCCTTTAATACGTCCTGAATCTTTAGCCATTGCATCATTCTTATCAGACAGAATGTAGATATCTACCTCCTTTTGCAAGGACAATCCCAACACAGCCCACATAGCTAAAGTACCTTGACCGTCTGGAATTAATACAGAAATTTTATCTATTACACTCATAATATACAGTTTGCTATTAATCGTCGTAAAACGACATTAAATATATTTGATCTGTTAGTAGACATTTTAATTATCGCATTACACTTTTAAATTTATCTCTAACAACACCTATTAATGGTTTAGGGTCCTTCTTAAAAAATTTTACAATTGTGTAATTCAAAATATAATTCAGTTTTAAAATGAAAAGTATATTATTCTTAATTCTTTTACTTAATCCTAAAAGGTTTAAATATTCTTTATGTAAATAGTTTGGCATTTTGAATGTTTCACCAAAACTTGCAAGACATGTTAAGTATGGAAAATTAACACCCATAGCCACAGATGCATCCACTGAACCCCAAAATCTTGGATTGACTTCTATGACCTTAAATTTATGGTCATTTTCATCAAAACGCATATCGATATGAGCCACACCTGTCCAATGCAATGATTCCATAAGCTTTGCTACAACATCATATAAGCTTTGTTCAAAAAGAAATTGAACACCAGTTTTTGGCACAAAAGGGTTTTCACCATCTAGAGTACCTTTTTGTATAGTATGAGCTAATATTTTACCTTCTTTACATAAAACACTGCAATCTATATCATAACCTTTTATATAGTTTTGAATTATATAAGGATAATCTAACTTTTCTGATTGATAAAAATCATGCAGTTCATGCGCGTTATCAAATATAAAAATACCTTCTCCTCCACCTTCTCCCTCAGAAGGTTTTAGTATAATTGGAAAATCTACAAGATTACTATCATGCCGTTCTCCTTCTCCGTACATAAACGTTTTAGGTTGTGGAATATCATATTGTTCCAAATGATTAGCAAATAAGCTTTTGTTATTTGCAATATTGAAAGGTTCTATATTTGGAATCAGAGAGATTTCGCAACCTAAAATATTCTTGTTTTTATACCCAATTAAAGTTTCAATACCTATACAGCCAATGGGCATAACGATGTCTATACTATGCTTTTCAACAATCTTATTAATATTTTGAATCCATTTTTCTGAAGTTGTTCTTGGCTTGTAATAAAAATGCTCGATTTTACCAGAACGCTTTACCAAACCAGAGTCTTCGGCAGATAAAACATAAATGCCTATTCCTTTAATATCAAACAGCCCCATAACTACCCACATAGTTACATTGCTCTCACCATCAGGAATTAAAACTGAAAACTTAGTATTGTTCTTCTTTTTAGAAATCAAAATTTCACCTTAATATTTGTATAAGTATTCGACTAATGTGCAATAATTATAGCTTTTAGAGTAAAAAAATCTATTAAAAGTTTATTTTTATAGTCATAAAATCAAATTGAAAATTTATAAAGTATTATAGGCAAAAGTTATTATATAAATTTTCACCTTAACACTGCCTGTAGTAATAAGCAATGAAAAAAAGCATCTTATATCTGACTCTATTAATAATACTATGTTCTTCTGCTATCATTAACAAGAATTATTTTGCAGAATTAGTTGAAGAAAAACTTGAAGAATACACTACCTCTTTTGCTCCCGAAAAAATATATATTCACACCGATAAACCTTATTATGCCTTAGATGAAACTATTTGGTTCTCTAGCTATTTAGTAAACGGTGTTTCCCATGAAAAAACAGACAAAAGTTGGGTGATTTATGTGGAACTCTTTAATAACAAGGATAGTTTGGTATCGAAAAAAACATTGTTTACCAATTCTCTGTCTGTCGGAGGAGATATAAAAATTGAAAAACAGTGGGGTTCTGGAAACTACGTTTTACAGGCATATACAAACTATATGAAAAATGATGGACCCGACTATTTCTTTAAAAAAGAAATTAGAGTCTTCGATCCAAATGTAAACATTCCTATTAAAACTCATTATGAAAAGTCTGCTGACACCAAACAGTTCAAACAAATAAAACCTAACCTTAAATTTTATCCTGAAGGTGGAGATCTAGTGGGGAATATCAGAAGTAAGGTAGCGCTTAAAATAGACAATATTGGTCTAAATGATGTTACCATAAATGGAACAATCGTTAATGATCAGAATAAAGTTATCGCATCTTTCATTACCACAGAATTTGGTTTAGGCATATTTACAATAAGCCCTAAGCCTAATACAAACTACAGGGCACTAGTTAGTATAAATGGTGTGGAATATAGTTACAAACTCCCCAAAGCAATACCTAAAGGAAGCACATTGAGCATTTTAAACGAAACTGACCATATCGTCGTTAATGTCGCTTCTAATGAGGACATAGGCTTAACAAATACATACTTGATAGCCCACCAAAGAGGCAAACAACTTTTTAATAAGTTTCAGACCAAGGCCAAGCAAACCTATACCATAAAAATACCTAACGCAAATCTCAAGGATGGTGTGGTACACGTTACCCTTTTTGATAGTTCAGGAAATCCAGTATGCGAAAGATTGCTCTATATATCTAGAGAGGATAATGTAGGTAAAGTAGAAATTTCTAAAGTTAATGATGTTTTGGGCACAAGAAAAAAGCAGACCATTTCAATAACATCAAAAGATGCTAATGGTGATGTAATGCCCAGCAACATGTCTGTTAGTATTAGAGACCTAAGTGCCTTCCCATATAACAGATACAATAAAAATATTAAAACATATTTACTCTTAAATTCTGATTTAAGAGGCGAAATTAAAAACCCTGGATATTTCTTTGATGGAGAATTTACCAAGAAAAAACAGTACCTGTTGGACTTATTGATGTTAACCAATGGATGGAGGCGATTTACATGGAAATTATTGTTATTTAATAAAAAAAGCAATGAATTTAATGCAGAAAAAGGACTATTTATTTCGGGTAAAACATATAGGTTAAAGAAACCTTACGGTCCTGTATCTGCTGAAACAAAAATAGCTTTCCAAGATAAAAATACGATAACACAAACCGCTATAACAAAATCTAGCCCTCAAGGTAACTTTAAGTTTGGCCCTTTTATATTCTTTGATTCCATACCTATTATAGTTGAAAGTAGACTAACAAACTTTGAATCTGAAAATGAAAAAGATAGAGATGTTCATATTATAATTGATAGAGAAAAAACTAAGGGTGTTCTGGATAGAAATAAAATAACAGGCATAGATGACATCAAGAATACACAACTAGAAAATTATCTTAAAGCTACAAAATATGTTAGCAAATTAAATGGTGAGCTAGAGAAAAGACGAGAACAACTTGATGAAGTAACCGTTGTAGCCCAAAAAGTTAATCAACTAGAAGCAATTAATGAAGAAATGAATAATTTAACAGATTACGGTCGCCCCACCAATAGATTAGATTTTGAATATGATTTTCGTGAATATGGTTTAACTGTTATTGATATGTTGAAAACACTTCCTGGTGTTAATGTTTTTTCTGGTGATGATGAAAATGCAGTTACTACAGATGGTGAAAATGGAGTTCCCATAGATAAGGTAAGACTTAGAGGTTCAAATAATGCCCCATATATATTATTAGATGGTTTTCCTGTAAATGAATCAGAACTAAATATGTTAAGGACAGACGAAGTCTCGTTTGTTGATATATTAAAAGGTGCGGATGCTGCTTTTTACTCTAGATCAAGTGGCGGTGTTATTGCAGTTTATACTAAAGGAAGAAACTCAAGGAAATTAGTATCAAAATCTGTTAAATATGAACCAGGTATTATCGATTTTACAGCGCAAGGCTTTTACACGGCTAAAGAATTTTACAGTCCAGACTATACTTCAGGGTTTGAAGCAGCCCAACCAGATATAAGAACTACCTTATACTGGGCGCCAAAAGTTGTAGTAGATTCCACAAAAATTCCTAAAGAACTCTCGTTCTTCACCAGCGACTCTAAAGGTGATTATTTAATTGAAGTTGAGGGAATCTCAGCTTCTGGAATTCCATTACAAGCAACTTCTATATTTTCAGTTGAGTAAAATTAAACTTCAAAATAATCATAATACTAAATCGTTAAAATTAGCCTATAATTAAAAAATATATAAGCACGATGGATTATCTTTATACACCATTAACATAAATACTTTCCATGATAAAACATATTGTGTTTTTCGTCCTAATAATTTTACTGTGTTCTTTTTCACTTTTAAATAAGAACTATTTTGCAGAATTAGTTGAAGAAAAACTTGAAGCATATGCTACCAATTATGCTCCAGAAAAAATTTATGTACATACAGATAAACCTTATTATGCCTTAGATGAAACCATTTGGTTTACTAGCTATTTAGTTGATGGTGTTACCCATGAAAACGCTAATAAAAGTTGGGTGATTCATGTAGGTTTGTTTGATACTAAAGATAGCCTGGTATCTAAAAAGCGCTTATTTACAAATCTATATTCGGTTGCTGGAGACATAAAAATTGATAAAAACTGGAAGCCTGGAAAATATACATTACGCGCCTTTACAGAATATATGCGTAATGATAGTCCTGACTATTTTTTTAAGAAAGAACTAAATATTTTGGATATCGAACAATTAGATAGTCTCGACATACCTAAAAGTCATGAAACAGTAGCAGATAATGATAGTAGCTTTAAACAAATAAAACCAGATTTAGGATTTTATCCTGAAGGTGGTCATTTAATCGAAAATTTAAGGAGTAAGGTCGCTATAAAGATTAAAAACATTGGTTTAAATGGTGAGCGTTTTTCTGGTACAATTGTCAATGATAAAGACGAAGTTATTTCAGATTTTTTTACTTCTGAATTTGGTTTAGGCATTTTTACATTAAAGCCAGAGCCTTTAAAGCATTATTTTGCAAAATTAGAAGTTAATGGTGTAGAATACACCTATAAACTACCAAAAGCGTTGCCTAATGGATTTTCACTGGGGGCTTTAAATACTGGAAATAATATTATAGTTAATGTCGCTTCAAATGCATCTGCGGAGCTTTTAAACACTTATCTTGTTGCTCATCAGCGTGGAAAATTAGTAGTAAGTAAATTTCAAACGGAGCAAGTTAATAGTTATACTTTTAAAATACCTACAACCGCTTTAAAAGACGGAGTAATGCATTTAACATTGTTTGATGGTATAGGAAATCCAGTTAGTGAACGTTTACTTTATGTAAGTAATAAGAATAATACCGGAACAGTAGACATCAAAAAAAATAAAGAAACACTCGGAAAAAGAGAAAAACAAACTATTACAGTAACAACGAATGATATCAATGGAAATACACTTCCTAGTTTTCTATCTATGAGTATCAGAGATTTAAATGCATTTCCTTACAATAGATTTGATGAAAACATAAAAACATATTTGCTTTTAAACTCAGATTTAAGAGGAGAAATAGAAAGCCCAGGATACTTTTTTGATGGTGAATTGACCAACAAAAAACAATACGTATTAGATTTAATAATGCTTACAAATGGTTGGAGGCGGTTTACTTGGAAAGAACTTTTATTTGAAAAGAAAAAAGATAAATTCATCCCAGAAAAAGGTATCTATATCTCTGGAAAAACACAACGTTTAAAAAAACCTTACGGCCCTATTGCTTCTTCTACTCGATTAACATTTTATGGAGAGCAAAACATTTCTCAAGAACCAATAGTTAGAACTGATAAAACGGGTAGATTTAAATTTGGACCATTCATTTTTTTTGATACCATCCAAACTATCGTAGAAAGTAGAATTACTGATTTTAAATCAAAAAACGATAAAGACAGAGAATTACTTATTTTGATTCAACAAGATGAAGATAAAATTCCGAATACAAATAAAATAAACACTTCTAAAGACGATATAGAAAACCTGCAACTAGACAACTTTCTAAAAGTTACCAAGTATATTCAACAATTAAATTTAGAACTAGATCAAAAGCTTCAGAGGCTTGAAGAAGTAACTGTTATTGCTAAAAAGGAAGCAGCAGAAGATTTAAGGACTGAGACACTAAATAACCTTACCGATTATGGATATCCAACAAGAAGGCTCGACTTAGAAAATGACTATTTAGATAGTGGCCAAACGGTATTTGATATGCTAAATTTAATTCCAAATGTAAATGCGTTTAATGATTCCGTTACCATAAGAAATGGTACAGGAACTCCTTTAATTCTTTTAGATAAATTTCCCATAGAACTAGACTTTTTACAAACCATTATGGCAACTGAAGTCTCTTTTGTAGATGTTTTAATAGGGGCAGATGCAGCATTTTATCCTAGAAGTGGTAATGGTGTTATCGCAATTTACACTAAAACGGGATATTCTAATACATCAAGAAATGTAAAACGAAAACCAGGAATCATTGATTTTACTGTTGAAGGGTTTTACACAGCCAAAACATTTTATTCACCAGACCATAGTTCAGATTTTAATGCTTCTACTGCCGATATTAGAACCACATTACACTGGGAACCTAGAATTATCATTAATTCAGAATCTGGAAAAGAAATTTCATTTTACACATGCGACTCTAGTGGCGATTATATTATTGACATTCAGGGCATATCAAAATCTGGAATACCTATGCATAGCAGTGCCACTTTCACTGTAGAATAGTTTTTTTAATAATATGAAGTAAAACGATTTGTAAACTATATTTTTGTTGAAAATAATTGAATATGATAACATCCGATCAAATCAAAAACCTTAATACCCGCCTTGACAAACTTAGGCACTATCTTTGACATTGATGCCAAACTTATAGAAATACAAAACGAGGAAGAGCAAACTTTTGATCCTAATTTCTGGAACGACCCAAAAGCTGCAGAAGCAGTAATGAAATCGCTTCGAGTAAAGAAAAAATGGGTTCAAGATTACAAAGACTTAAAGACACTTATTGAAGATTTAGAAGTTATTTACGAGTTTTTTAAAGAAGGGGAATCTACCCAAGAAGATTTAGAAAAACGTTATACCAAAGCTGCAACTCTACTTGAAGATATTGAATTTAGAAATATGCTTTCTGAAGAAGGAGATAGCTTAAGTGCTGTACTTCAAATCACGGCAGGAGCTGGAGGAACAGAAAGTTGTGATTGGGCAAGCATGCTAATGCGTATGTACTTAATGTATGCTGAAAAAAGCGGATTTAAAGTGAAAGAACTCAACTTTCAAGAAGGAGATGTCGCTGGTATCAAAACAGTAACCTTAGAGATTGAAGGCGATTTTTCTTTTGGCTGGCTTAAAGGAGAAAACGGTGTACATCGTCTGGTGCGTATCTCCCCTTTTGATAGCAATGCAAAACGACATACTAGTTTTGCATCTGTTTATGTGTACCCTTTAGTTGATGATACTATTGAAATTGAAATAAATCCCGCAGATATAGAAATTACAACCGCTCGTTCTAGTGGAGCTGGTGGACAAAATGTAAATAAGGTCGAAACTAAAGTGCAGTTAACCCATAAACCAACTGGGATTCAAATATCTTGCTCTGAAACTAGATCTCAACATGATAACAGATCCAGAGCTATGCAAATGCTTAAATCTCAATTGTATGAAATTGAGTTACAAAAACAATTATCCCAACGTGAAGATATTGAAGCCAGCAAAATGAAAATTGAATGGGGAAGCCAAATTCGAAATTATGTGATGCATCCATATAAATTAGTCAAAGATGTAAGAACCGGTCATGAAACTGGTAATGTTGATGCTGTGATGGATGGGAATATTGATGCCTTTTTAAAATCTTATTTAATGGCTATGGGTCAAAAAGTTGAAGATGACAATCAGTTATGAGTGACATAAAAACAATTATTTTCGATTTAGGTGGAGTTTTAATTGATTGGAATCCAGAATACGTGTTTTTAAAAGCATTCAATGGAGACCATAAAAAAATGCAATGGTTTTTTGATAACATCTGCACTATGGATTGGAATGAGAATCAAGACGCTGGTTATCCTCTAACTATGGCTACTGAAGATTTAGTCAAAAAATTCCCAGAATACGAAAACTATATTCGTATGTATTATGGAGATTGGGAAAATATGTTAGGAGGAGCCATTGATGGTACAGTTGCTATTCTCAAAAAATTAATTGACAACCCAAATTATAAAGTTGTGGCACTTACCAATTGGAGCGCCGAAACGTTCCCAATTGCTCAAAAACGCTTTGATTTTTTAAATTGGTTTGAAGGGATTGTTGTTTCTGGTGAAGAAAAAACTAGAAAACCATACATAGACATTTTTGAAATTACTTTAAGAAGATTCAATATTATAGCAGAAACCTCAATTTTTATTGATGATAACTTAAGGAATATTGAAGCTGCTCATCAACTTGGAATCAATGGCATTTATTTTACTTCTCCCGAAGCACTTATTTCAGAATTAAAAAAATTCAATATAAACATCTAATGATAGAAATTTACCATAATAACCGTTGCAGGAAGTCTCGTGAAGGACTGAAAATACTTGAAAATTCTGGAAAAGAATTTAAAATCATTAAATATTTAGAAAATATTCCTTCAGTCGAAGAACTTAAAAAAGTTATTGAGTTGCTTAGGATTAACCCAATTGATTTAGTTAGAAAAAATGAAGCTATCTGGAAATCTGATTATAAAGGAAAAGACCTAACGGATGATCAAATTATTGAAGCCATGGTAACTCATCCTAAATTAATTGAAAGACCAATAGTTATTAATGAGAATAAAGCTATTATTGGGAGACCACCTTCTCTTATTCTTGACATTATTTAAATAAACTCTAAACTTCTTTTTAACATACTTTTAACCGAGATAGGCATAATGAACCTCTAATTTCGCAGGAAATTTGTTGGAGACATGCATAAAACAAAATTCTTCTTATTTCTTTCCCTAATTTCTTTCAGCATTTTTGCTCAAAAAGAAGTCACAATTTCTGGTAAGGTATTAGATAAAGAAACCAATCAACCTCTAGAATATGCAACGATTTCGTTCTTTAATAAAAAGGCAAATAAGATTGAAACTGGTGGTATAACAGATTTGGAAGGAAATTTTAGTATTCCTGTGAACACTGGTACTTATGATATTTCGATTGAATATATTTCGTTTAAAACCATTACAATTTCAGATAAAACACTTGCTAAATCTGAAAATATTGGAATTTTTAATCTAGAACTAGACACAGAAGCTCTTGAGGCTGTAGAAATAATTGCTGAGAAAACTACTGTGGAAGTTCGTTTAGATAAAAAGATTTACAATGTTGGCAAAGATTTAACCGTCAGTGGAGGAACTGTAAGCGATGTCCTAGACAATGTGCCATCTGTTTCGGTTGATGCTGAGGGCACAGTTGCTTTAAGAGGGAATGACAATGTAAGAATATTGATAAACGGAAAACCGTCTGGATTAGTAGGTCTTAATTCTGCCGAAGCATTACAACAATTACCTGCCGAAGCCATTGAAAAAGTGGAGGTAGTTACATCGCCTTCGGCAAGGTATGAAGCTGAGGGCACTGCTGGTATTTTAAATATCATATTAAGGAGAAGTAAACTTCAGGGCCTTAATGGTTCTATCACAACTAATATTGGTCATCCTGAAACTTATGGTATTAATGGAAATATCAACTATCGCACTGGAGATCTAAACTTCTTCAACACTACTGCTTATAATGATAGAGAGCGTCTAGGAAGATGGTATAACGATGTAAGTTATTTTGATATCAATACACCCGATTTAAATGAAAGACGCAACTGGACCGATAATAGAAAAGGCTTTACTACAAATACAGGATTAGAGTGGTATATAAATGATTCGGCGTCATTAATTGCTTCTGTTGTGTATAGAAATAGTGATAATTTAAATAATTCTGTTAATACATTAACTCAGTTCAATAAAATTGATAATACAGTTAGTGAAAGTTTTAGATTAGACCCAGAAAAAGAAGACGATAAAACCGTACAATATGCTTTAAATTTTACTAAAAATTTTGAAAAGACAGATCATAAATTTACAGCTGATTTTCAATATGAAGATAGTAACGAGAATCAAAACTCAATAATTAATGTGAATGGTATAGATTCAGAAATCGTTAATACGCTTGAAGACCAACAAAACATTTTGTTGCAAACGGATTATGTAGTACCTATCGGAGAAAAAAGTCAATTTGAAATAGGATATCGTGGAGATTTTAGTACACGATCAACCGATTTTGAGGTCTCTATTTTAAATACAAATTCTGGGAATTTTGAAATCAATAGAAATCTAACAAATGTTTTCAATTTTAAGCAATACATCACAGCAGCTTACACGCAATTCGGAAGTAAAATAGGTAATTTCTCTTATCTACTTGGTTTAAGAATGGAGAATACAAGAATTACTTTAGATCAACCCACAACTGGGGACTTCAATAGAAAAAAAATAGATGGGTTATTTCCAACAGTGAACTTCAATTATGAAATTAGTGAAACACAAAGTTTTAGTTTAGGTTATAACCGCCGTATAAGAAGACCCAGAGGGTTTATGCTCAACCCCTTCCCTTCTCGCTCTAGTGTTACTAATGTATTTCAGGGAAATCCAGGACTTAACCCAACTTTTGCTGGCACTTTCGAACTGGGTTATTTAAATAGGTTAAATAAAGTCACCATTTCTTCATCCATTTATTATGCACGTTCTAAAGACATAATGACATTTGTAAGTAGAAGAACTGGACAAACTGTGATTGTGGATGGCGAAGAATTTCCAGTTATAGAGCGTGGTCCAGTAAATCTGGGGGAAGACCGACGTTATGGCTTTGAATTTAATCTAAACTACAGTCCATCAAGAAAATGGCGTATAAATACCGATTTTAATATTTTTAGATTTGAACGTGATGGCACTTTCGAAGGTATAGATCTTAGTGCAGACAATTTAACTTGGACAGCTAGAATTAATAATAAATTGACGTTACCGTATGATGTTGATTGGCAAACAAATATTAGTTACAGAGGACCCTCACAAGATGCTCAAAATGACAGAAGAGGTGTATTCGGTACTAATATCGCATTTAGTAAGGATTTGTTCAAAGAAAAAGCCTCTATTGCTTTTAACGTTCAAGATGTTTTTAACTCAAGGTTTTTTAGCAATGATATTACTGCGGAAACGTTTACCGCTTACCAAGAAATACAATTTAGGGGTGGTAGAATTTATAATTTAGCCATTACCTACAGATTTAATCAGAAGAAAAAACGCGAACGTCAACGAGATTTTGATGGCGGCGGTATGGAAATGTAATCTATAAAAAAAGGGAAACTTAAAAGTTTCCCTTTTTTTATATTATAGTCTTTAAAATTCTAATTCTGTAAACGCTTAGCCTTCTTCTCTTCCTTAATCTCTTTTAATCTCTCAATTAGAGAACCTCCGATCCAATAAGGTATAACAAATGTTAATAAGAAAATCATCAACCAAAAACCAATGGTCAAAATAGTTAAAAAAGCTAAAAATCCTAAATATTGATCAAATTCAAACATTGTATGCGTCTTTATTAAATATATTGCAAAGTTACTACAAAGCGATTTGTTTTACAATACAAAATATAAAATTATTAACAGTTTTTTCAACTAGTCTAAATTTGGTTGCGGTGTAGTGCGTAAATAAGGTTTTACTACAGTATGTCCTTTAGGAAACATGCTGGGTATATCTTCGGTAGCAATGGCTGGTGAAACTACTACATCTTCACCATTATTCCAATTTGCTGGAGTAGCTACTTTATGATATGCTGTGAGTTGTAACGAGTCTATGACCCTTAGTAATTCATCAAAATTTCTACCTGTGGATGCTGGGTATGTAATTATCAATTTTACCTTTTTATCATCTCCAATAACAAAAACAGAACGTACTGTAAGTTTGCTATCCGCATTAGGGTGAATCATGTCATACAGTTCAGAAACTTTTCTATCTTCATCTGCTATAATTGGGAAATTAACGGTGGTTCCTTGAGTTTCATTAATATCGCCTATCCATCCTTTATGGGATTCTAAACCATCAACGCTAAGTGCTACCACCTTCACATTACGCTTTTGGAATTCATTTGTGTATTTTGCTACTGTTCCTAATTCCGTAGTACAAACAGGTGTATAATCTGCAGGATGAGAAAATAATATCCCCCAACTGTCTCCTAGCCATTCATGAAAATTAATTTCACCTTCGGTGGTCTGCGCATTAAAATTTGGAGCTTCATCTCCCAGTCTAATTGTTGCCATAATATATTTTAATTAGTTAATTTACACTTTTATTTTAATCCTACTAAATTAATAGAATTTAAGATTTTTACTTATATAAAATTAGTTATTTATATGTTAAAAAAGTTATGCAAAAACTAACAAAAATCATAATCAAAACAGGCATAAAAGGACTAACTTTGTGGCTCACTTATAATATCCAATAAAATGAGTTTTAGAATAGAAAAAGACACAATGGGTGAGGTTAAAGTACCTGCCGATAAACTTTGGGGAGCACAAACAGAACGCTCAAGAAATAATTTTAAAATTGGTCCTAGTGCCTCTATGCCATTAGAGATTGTATATGGTTTTGCTTATTTAAAAAAGGCAGCTGCATATACTAATTGTGAACTTGGTGCTTTAAGTGATGAAAAACGTGATTTAATAGCTCAAGTTTGTGATGAGATTTTAGAAGGTAAGCATGACGATCAATTTCCTTTGGTGATTTGGCAAACAGGTTCCGGTACGCAAAGTAATATGAATGTTAATGAAGTTATTGCTAACAGAGCTCACCAAATAGCTGGTAATATTATTGGTGAAGGAGAAAAAACAATTCAACCAAATGATGATGTTAATAAATCGCAGTCTTCTAATGACACCTTCCCTACTGGGATGCATATTGCAGCTTATAAAAAGATTGTAGAAAATACAATTCCGGGTGTAAAACAACTAAGAAACACTTTAAATAAAAAATCTCAAGACTTTATAGATGTAGTAAAAATTGGTAGAACACATTTAATGGATGCTACGCCTTTGACACTTGGACAAGAGCTATCTGGATATGTGGCTCAATTAGATCATGGTATCAAAGCACTAGAAAATACACTATCACATTTAAGTGAATTAGCATTAGGAGGAACGGCTGTTGGAACTGGATTAAATACGCCTAAGGGCTATAGTAAGCTTGTAGCGAAATATATAGCAGAATTTACAGATTTACCATTTGTTACAGCACCAAATAAATTTGAAGCTCTAGCTGCTCATGATGCCCTTGTTGAAACTCATGGTGCCCTAAAGCAGTTGGCGGTTTCATTAAATAAAATAGCTAATGATATAAGAATGATGGCTTCTGGACCACGTTCTGGAATTGGTGAAATAATAATTCCAGCAAATGAGCCAGGAAGTTCAATCATGCCTGGAAAAGTAAACCCAACCCAATGTGAAGCATTAACAATGGTTTGCGCACAAGTAATTGGTAATGATGTTACTGTATCTGTAGGCGGAACTCAAGGCCATTACGAGTTGAATGTATTTAAGCCGGTTATGGCTGCAAATGTTCTACAATCTGCTCAACTCATTGGTGATGCTTGTGTTAGTTTTGATGTAAATTGTGCTGTTGGTATTGAACCAAACCATGCTGTAATTAAAGAGTTATTAAATAATTCACTAATGTTAGTCACTGCATTAAACACAAAAATTGGCTACTATAAGGCAGCAGAAATAGCAAATACTGCTCATAAAAATGGTACAACCTTAAAGGATGAAGCTATAAATCTAGGCTATGTAACTGCAGAAGAATATGATGAATGGGTAAAACCAGAAGATATGGTAGGATCTTTGAAATAGAAATGAAGTAATTATTACATAAAAAAGCAGGTGTTATGCACCTGCTTTTTTTGGTTGGTTAGCTATTAATCCTCCTGAAAAACCTGGAAGACATCAAGACAAATATATGATTATCAAAAAACATAGAGATTAACATTTGTTAACACTATGACTCCTTCATTCTTTTTCGTATTCTGCTGAGTTGAACTGGAGTTATACTTAAATATGAAGCGATATGATATTGAGGTACTAGCTTATCAATATCAGGAATATCTCTTTTTAATCTCAAATAACGCTGGGTAGCATTCATAGAAATCAATTCTAATTGTCTCTTTTCATATGTGATAAAAACTTGTTCTAAGATAGAGGTATACAAACTACTAATCAATACATCTGTAGCACACATCTCTTTTAATTTTTTATAATCTACTTCATAAAGTGTGCAATCGGTAATAGTTTCATAAACTATTTCAGATGGTGCATTCTTTATCAAAGCTGTAAGAGATCCAGCAAAATTCATTGGAAAGAAAAAGCGTTTATTAAATTCTTTACCAGATTCTGATATGATGTAGCAACGCATTACTCCAGTAAGCATTAAGTAGAGTTTTGAAGGTACTTTTCCAAGCTTATCCAATTGAGTATTAGCTCCAATTTTTTTATACTCTGAAATACCTTTAACTTTTAAAAAAGTTTCTTCTGGTATATTACCAAAAGAGTTTGAGAATTCATCATTATCAAACATCATTTTTTTATAAATTGGTTGGTTCTACAAGATATAGCTTGTTGGTGTATTGCGAAAAAAAACTCTATATATGGTTATAATTTTCCGTACAAGAAATAAAAAAGCCCAAAAGTTTATGCTTTTGGGCTTTTACATATTTATTTATTTCAGTTTACTTCAATGTAAATTCTGATGTAGATACCAAATCTTTTTGATTAAATACGTTCACAACATAACGCCCTTTTTCGAACTCATAACTTGAAGTTACAAACTCACAAACATTTAAGTTGGAATTCTCATAATTAAATTTACTAACTACACTATAATTCAAAGTTTTATCTTCAAAAACAACTTGTTCATTGGCTCCTAAAGTATTGCTATTAGGGTCAATTACTTGTACATATAACTCTTGATCTCCAGCTTGAACTAGTGTGTTTTTAGCAACAGTAAAACATACTCTAATTTTATCAGCTCTTCTTGCTCTTTCAGTTGGTATCAATTTTCCAGAAGTCCTTTCTATTACTCCGAAACCTTTTAAATCTACTGTATTTAAAATTGAAGCATTCTCTACAACTTCAGCTAATGCTGTATTTTGAACTAATAAGGAGTCCGTAAACATTGTACGTTCTTCTAATCTTACACGTGTGCTATCTAACGATGTTGCTAAATAAGAATTCTCTATTTTAAGTGAATCATTTTGAGCTAATAACACATCCATCTCTTTTTGAAGATTTCTATATTTAGACTTGTAGCGCCATAAGCTTTTTACATTAGTTTCAGAAATTCTTAAAGAATCTATTAAACCTTGAATACGACCGCGAGCTTGAATTAAATCCTCGTTTGATACTTTATTTTCTGCAATGGCTTCATCGTATTGCTTCGCCATAGCATTTAAATCATTCATTACTAATTGTTTCTCTTCACTAAGCTCTTTTTTAGTTTCATTACTTTCTTTGTACAAATTCATAGTATAAAAACCTGTAGCTAGAAATAAAACCAAAGCTATGCCTAATCCTACCTTTAAACCAGTGTTGCTCTTATTTTCCATAATTATATTCGTTTTTAGTGTTAATATTTAACTACATAAAGTAGTTTGATTTTCATAATTTTTAAAGATAATAAACTAATTACCCTTTCAACAACATATACGCTAAAGTATTTTTTTTAGATGTTTGACAAGCAAAAAACATACATTTAAAATATTTAATCTTTTGATTTTAAGATTATTATAATTTTAAAAAACAATTAAAATGTTACAAAAAAAAGGAGCGCTATACTTAAGCGCTCCGCAAATAAATGTTACATTGTTATACCAACCAAATCACTCATCCTCTAACTTCCACGTTCTTACCCAATCAATTCTCATGGTATTAACGTTATCATCATCTAAATCAGATTTTGGAGGTAAACCTCCTAACCAACCAGCCTCATTTGTCCAAACATCAAAAATAATTTCCAATTCTCTAGTAAACTCTCTATCTGCATAAACACTACCTGATCTATCTTCTCCAACAACTACACTTCCTGCAGGCTCTCCATTTAAATAAAATTGTATGTTCTTAGAATCTTTCCACCAAACACCATAAATATGATAATCTTCATTCCAGCCTTTATTTTTAAGAGGATTGACATCTAGTAAATCAGATCTCGAAAAATTACCATAATTCCTAATTGTTACAGGATTTTTGTTAGAATCTGCATGAAAGTATTGTGAATTCATTTGCGTTGGAAAAATCTCTGCATCACAACCAGTACAAGATGGTTTTGAGTTGTTTTCAATGATATCTATTTCATCTCTATTATTAATATCTCCATTATTGAGCCAATACGTATTGTATGCAGAAATATGTGATGTTTTAATTCTAGCTTCTGTATACATTGGGTAACTTGTTTCTTCAATTGAGTGGATTCTAGCTGTTTGAAACCATCTACCTTCAGGATTAGATTCATTTACAGTTGGTTTAATCCATAGTTTTCCATCGGTAACACCAGAATTTGTACTAGAACTGGACATAAATACTGGCACTCCATAATTCCAAGTAGATTTAAACCATTTAGAACTATCCCATACATCAAATTCATCAGACATCTCATCTAATTTCACCCATTTTTTACCTACTGGGGTTGTATCATCTATTGATGTAAATGAAGGGAAATTTGGATCCATGTTTGCAAAATCTTCTGCTGTTGGTCCATCTGCTACTTCACTAACAGTAATATCAACTGTGGCAGTATCTTCATCACCATCTTTATCAGTAATAACATAGGTAAAACTATCACTACCAAAAAAATCAGCATTTGGTACATACTCAAATATACCATCGCTTACTTCAGTAATAGTACCATTAACTGGACTAGTTCCTAAACTGTAATCATCACCATCGCCTCCATCATCACCAATATCATCATTAGTAGAGACATCTTCTTGATTTGAAGTACCGGCTTCACTGTTTTCTTGAACCATTAAAGTATCATCTGTTGCTACTGGAATATCATCTGTAGTTTCCTCTGGTAGTTTTTCTTCTTTATCAGAACCTCCACAACTTATTAAGGTGAAGATTGCACTTAATATTAGAGTGAAAATACGGTTTTGTAAAGCAATTCTTTGTAATATCATTTTTCGTTTTTTAATATTTTGAATAACAAAATTAACAATGCAATGATGTTAATATTAAAAAACCAACTTGACAAGAACTTAACAATACTCCATAATAACTTAAAATGAACTAAACAAGGAGCTGAAAACTGTTAAGATCAGTTATTCTAGCTTTGTTTATATGAACTTTAACTGTTCATCTAAATCCAGGGCCATTAAACTCAACTCAAAGTTTAAAAGGTAGATATTGAACATTACTAATTTGCTGCTTTAAGAGAATCAATCTGTTTCTGAAGTTTTTCAAGTAATTCTTGCTTATCATCTACAACGGGAATCACTTTATTTAGTGAATCATTTACAGATTCAACAATATCAATTTCTCTAGATTCATCAATAAAATAATAGCCAATACCCTCACTAGATCTCCACGCTTCATTTAATTGGTCGTACACTGTGTTATCCCATTGGCTAGGATGTTTCACATCAATCCAAACCACATCGCGATACTCACTATCAATTAATACCAAATCAGGAGTTGCAGAACCATCAAACTGTTGCGCATTCTTATCGCTTATTGAAGACACAGTCCCCATAAAGAACATACGCTTTTTACCGGCAATGTTTTTAATATATGGCCTAAATTCAACAGGTGTATTAGCTGTCCAATCGTATTCCTTCCTAGATTCTTGAACTTTTAAAGGCATTGCAGAAACACCAGCGTATCCTTGTTTTTTAGCAGCATGATTATAATAGTACAGTTTATCTGTACCATCAGCAGGTACAAATACACTAAAGCTCAAGCTCGTACGCTCCTCACCTACTGGCTCTAATCCAAACCAATGGTATAAACCACTATATGCATCAGTTTCAACATCTGAAAAATCAAAATCTGTAACGTATGGCTGTTGATTTTGGTCTTTTGGCATTTCAGGAATTTTTACAGCCGTTTCCATATTCCATGGTAATGGATCACTAAAACCACCTAAGAATTTTAGAGACTCTGCTTGTAATCGTGAAACCATCTCGGCAAGGGTATTTTGTCGTGTTAAATAATTATGGTTTTTCATGTTTTCAGGACTGATATATGTGCCTTTACCAATCAAAATACGTTCCATGTAATCACTAAAATCATGTTCACCATTGTCCACTACCATAACACCGCCAAAAGTAGGATATGGAAATAAAAAACCTTTCCATTTAATTAAACTTACTACTTGAACCCAAGCACCTGAATCATTTTGCATGTAATAAGTATCACTTGGTTCTAAAGTAAACAATTGAAAAAAGTTAAAACGCTGTACAACAGCATTATATGTGTTTCTGCTAAATTTTAATGATTCACCAATAGAAAAGGTTACGGGAATTCTATTTTCACTAGAAAATCTTGGAAAAGGCGTTGTACTTGATACTGCAAATACTTCCTCTGTATTATCTGTCATACCCTGCCATACATATTTTTCAGTGGGCTGAATAGCCATAGTCCATTTATTCTGATCCCCAATTCTAACTAAATGTGGCAACGAAACATCTTTGGTTTCTCCAACACTTTCATTAGCCATTGAAAACACATTTCTTAAAGGTTGTATACGCTCATTTTGTGTTAAAGGCAATTCGTTTATTTCAACTTTATTAAGATGATTGAAAACATTATAAGTCTTCATATAATCATACATTTTAAAATGCCACCCTATGGCATATAAAATTCCAAAAAACAAAACTAAAAGACCAAGAATTCCTAATCTTGCTCCTGTACTAGCAGATTTTCTAAATTTTCGCAGACCAAAAAATAATACAAGACCACTAAGTAGAATTACAAAAATAAATTTACGAATAAACAATAATGCAGGTTGATAGTCATCTCGAAGAACAAACAGCGCAATAAGCAATATGATGCCAACAATAATAGTTATTGTCTTTTGTTTTTTTCCTTTATTCCAATAAGATTTAATCATAATATTTTGGTATCATTCTGAATTTATTTCAGAATCTTAGTTCTTTAAATATCTAGTTAATTATAGCCCCTGAAACAAGTTCAAGATGACAATATTGGCTATAGAAGCCCTTTATCTTTTAAACGTTCTCTGGCGCTTTTCTCCTCAGTTTTGGAAACTTTCTCTGTTTTTTCTACAACGTCTTCTTCTTCTCTTTTGGATTTTAAATCTTCTATAAAATCCTTTCCTTTTTCAAAAGTATCTTGAACTATATCTTCAACAGCATCACTTTTTTCCTCAATAACTTTACCAGATTTTAAAACAAAATTTGCAACATAAGTTCCTATTAATACACCAACTACAATTGATGCAAACGCAGAAATCCCATAATAACTTGTAAATATGGCAAAAGGTGAAAAGAATTGTATAGCCAAACCTATCAGCAATAAAACGCCAACTACATATACCAATCTTGGTAAAAAGGCTTGCTTGTAGACAAAACCTTTTTTGTTATCGGGTTTCATTTGCAATTCTTTACTATTGAAAATTTTATTAAAAAAACGGTATAATGCATTTCTTTGAGACTCTCTCCAATACACGAAAATCCCCAATAAAATCGCTGCTATAAAAATTACTAAATCTAGTCCCATATTGAAATTTGTTTGTTTATAAAATTAGTCTAAAAAACTTAAATATTGTTACGTATTGTTTCTATAGTCCAATCTTTAAAGGAATCATCCCATGTTGCAAATCTTTCATAAAAGTCTGGTTTGTCATACCAATACCAATACAATACATCCTTTGGCGCAATGTTTACCAATAGTTTCCATATTAAATCTTGATGTTTAGCTTCCAAAGAGGAATGTGGTCTATGTAGTGACTGATATAATTTTGGGTCAACAATATCTCCAATTTTAAATTCATTACTATTTTCTATTTTCTCCAAGTAGCGCTCAACACTCATCACTTTTTTACGTGATTTAATATCTAATTTATTCAAATAACTTTTGAATAAAATTGGATCACTTAAAATATCATTTACAGGATGTTGTGTCTTTTTTAAATGCTGAAACATCTCGAACTTTTTAATACGATTATAGCGTTCGGTTTTAACTTCAGCTTCTAAATCACAACTAATAATAGAATGACTACGCAATTTATCCATCAACTCAGACTGTGCGATATGATAGATTAAAACATCATGCGTCGTATCTTTAATAGCTTCTTTATGCCATTCTTCATCCTCAAAAACAATAATTGGAACAATAAAATCTCTTAACACATAAACACCACCAAAAGCTCTGGTATAAAATGAATCTGTGGTGTATTGTAGTTCATGCAACTCTAAATCTCTATGGCGAAGATCTCCATATTTTTTAGCAGAATCTAATAGTTTTTGATGCATGGTTTCACTAATGAAATTATTGCCTCTATTAAATTCTTCAACTAACTCTAATTGCGTTTCTTTTACTTTATCAAGGTTATCGATGAGATGAAAATGAACAGTAACTTCATTATATTTCAATACATCTAAAGGCTCATAAAATGCATCTATTCTTTGATCAAAATCCAAACAAATGGCAGAATCTCTGGTAATGTCTTTTATTTTTTGTCCGTGTACTTTAAAAACGTATTTCATGACGTCTCTATCGAACGTATGAAATGGTAAGTACACAGGTTTTCCTTTTTGAAGCGGAGAAATTATAACCCCATGTGGATTTGCTTCTCCATTATTCAGGTAATTATTATCCTCTTTTTCTTCAGCAACTTCTGGACTCCAACCAATACCATCAATATGAAAGGTTTTCAGTTTTGTTTTGGTAAACCCGAGTTTCACTAAGCATTTGTTGTAACGCTCCACTAGCTTTCCGCTTACGGGAATGAGTTCGCTTCTATATAGGTTTGCTTGTTTTAGCTTTTGCATTATAAACTTGCTGATTTTATGTATTCAGACAGAATTAAGTTAATATCTAACGCGAATCTCTTATAATCAAAATCTTTTGGTTTTCTTTTCATATTATCAATTCGATTAATTGATGAAACAATTTCTTTTTGGATTAACTTTAAAGTTTGAATTTCATTAAAGTCCTTAACCAATTCCCAATCAAAACTAGAATTTGTTATGAACGACTTAACTGAATGCCTCCATATTTCTACATATTTATCTTTGAAAAACTGTGCAAAACTTCCATTGAACTTAAATAATTCAAAACCATAAACAAATTTATCGACTGAAAGTCCATAATCTTTGTTTTCGAGATTTTTAGATATAAAATCTTCTAAATCATTAAGACTAACCTTCAATAAATCCCATGAATATTCAACAGTAATAGTCCTTTCAATTATAAACTCCAAAAAAAAATTATTTTATCAAATTATGAATTATAGCATACTGCAACAACACAATAGTCCTCGTATCTACAATTTCTCCATTATGCAACATGTCTATCGCTCTTTCAAAAGGAATTTCCAATACTTCAATATCTTCTGCTTCAGTATCTAATCCTCCTCCATCACTCACTTTCATATCATCTGTATATTCACCAACAAAAAAGTGCATTTTTTCGGTCATAACTCCTGGTGATGAATAGCCTTCATATACTTTTTTTACAGATTTTAAACGATAGCCTGTTTCCTCTTCCGTTTCTCTAATCACACAATCTTCGGGATTGTCTTTATCCAACATTCCTGCAGCAATTTCCACTAACATGCCATCCTTGCTTTCATTCAAATACGTTGGTATTCTGAATTGCTTTATCAAAATAACAGTTTTCTTTGCTTTATTGTAAAGCAAAATTCCAGCACCATCACCTCTATCATACACTTCTCTCATTTGATTCACCCATTTACCATTAGGCATTAGGTAATCAAAATTGTATTTCTTTAGGATATAATAATTATCAGAAAGTAATGTGTTTTCTATATTTTTCACTTTATCACTACTCATTCTCAAACTGCTGTCTAGCTTCCGTTTCAATATTCAACTGATTTACTCTTGCATCTACTTTACGTTTGAAATCTGTATCTGCGATAGTTGCCACATTATCTAAATAACGTACTACTTCCTGACGGCGAATTTCAGAGAAATCCAACCCTTTCATATTTCCACGCATTAATTCTTGCAACATATTAAATTTAGTATCATATTCTTGCTTGAAATAGATCTCTGGGTTTTCAAACCAATCTTCTTCTAAATCAAAATCAGTTAAACGCAAAGATATAGCCGATTGAATATTCCGAACATCACGTGATGAAAAGAATGGAAATATGGCTTGCATCTCCTTATATAAATTTGCATAAAACAAATGTTGATTGGTTTTAAACTGCTTTTCTACCCTATCATATACATCATGAACACGTTCTTCAGTAGGTTTTTCAACACTACTCAAAATATCACCCATATTTTTTGCTAATCCTTGATCTTGCAAATAGCTATAATTTTCTGGTCCTTGCATAGTCACAAAATCTGGCATGGTATCATCAATTTTGCGCCACCATAAATGATCTTGATCTAAAAAGTCATGTTCTGTTCTAGCACCGTCAATTTTAAAACGTCCCTGTACACGCGAAATCACCGCTTTATCTAACATTTCAGGAAGGTTAGTAAATAACCCAATAGAACTGTTTCCGTAATTCACCGCATATGCGCCTTCAGTATATCTTAAAAATACACCAATAACTTCTTTTACACCAGCTGAAACTCCTTGCGCGGTACGCTCTTGTAAATTATTCTCCGCATCATCAATTGGTGCAAAAATTAATTTTGAAGGGTCTTGTAACGGCTTCATCCATTCTACCATTTTCTCTGCAGAACCACCTTGAAATGTCGAAATCAATGTATCTGGCATGGGATGAAACAAAAACGGAATATCCAATGTATCACAATGTTCTTTTAATCGGGTCGCAATAGCAGCTATAAGCATACTTTTCCCTGTCCCTGGAATACCATAGCCCATAAATACTGGCATAAAACCACCTAATTCTTGAAATGGATTCTTCTTTGCTGCGAAATCATAGCTTAATAAACGTTCGGTTAATCGACGGGCAAAATGTTTTGCATCTCGGTTACCAACTATTTGTTCAAACTGAATTTTGTTAAACTCCACACTTTTTGCAGTACCTTGAAATACATTGTTCCATCCTGAAACTGCAAATTCTGATTTCTCTAATTTGTAAGTTCTGTCTTCAATAGTTTCAGTATACTCTAAAGCACTTTTACGTAATTGAATTTCATCAATCAATGCTTCAAAATACACTACTGTAAAGTCAATAACATCTTTATCGGACTTAATAATCTCAGGGTGTCCTAAATACTTATCATAATAAAATAAGCTACATGAAATTCCTTTTATAGGAGACATCAAGGATACTTCTGGAATGCCTGCAAACTTTTGCTTCATTACACTTAAATCATCTGAAGCATGAGGTTTTAATTCATGTAATATTTTATAAGCTTTAGAAAACAACATAAATGCGGTAGCAGTGTGCATCTTACTCTCAAACTCTCGCTTACCATTACCATCTAAAGCCGATTTATTTTCATTTAAACTTGATAAACCTGAAGCATCGTAATAACTATCCTTTATCCAAATACCAAGTGTAATACCTTCTT
This sequence comes from uncultured Flavobacteriaceae bacterium, assembly GCA_947502975.1. Taxonomy (GTDB): domain Bacteria; phylum Bacteroidota; class Bacteroidia; order Flavobacteriales; family Flavobacteriaceae; genus Jejuia. The sequence continues at coordinate 69,018 of CANNBV010000003.1, read as the reverse complement.
GTACGGCATATAAGGTCTGATTTAAATAAATAGGAATCGCCACAGAATCTGGCAACAAACGCTTCTTAAGAGCTAAAATAGTTTTAGATACTGATGTGATTTCTGTTGCACTCGAACCATTATTTGCACGAGATAAGTACAATAAAATAGATTCATCTTTAGCATCTTTATCTCTGTTTTTTGCACGAGCACCTTGCTCCCATTGCACGCTTTTTAAGTATGATGCCGCTTCATCACGAAGCATATCAAGTTCTGATAATTTTATAGGAAATGTTGAATTGTGTTCCATGTTTTTTTAGTTTTCAGTCACAGTCGCAGTTTTCAGTACTGCATACTGAGACTGTGACTGCTTTCTTTAAAGTTTTATTTCTACACCGGCTATTTCGATGGGTGGTTTCTCCAAATCGTTCATCATATCTGGTGTTTTATTGTATAACAATTGAATGACCCGATGTGGCGCTAGCACATATTTTTTTCTAAATGCATCTCCCCAACGTTGTAATACTTGTTTATTAAAAAAACTGCCTTCTTTAAATTCGCTTTTTGATGTTACTTCAGTCATTTTTAAAGACACAGCATAAGACTCCAAAGGAATTGTTTTTTTACTAATCGCATCAAGAATGGCGTGTGTAATTACATTTTCATCCTTGGTAAACATATTATGAATTGGCCCTAAATCCATACGTTTAATACCCTTTGGAGATACTTTAGGTAACTTTTTATCAATACCATATGCCATCGTATCTAAAGCCATATCTCTATCTGCAACATGTTTTAAAACCTCATAAATCTCACGTTTATAATCATCTACGTTACTACCATCATAATTAAAATACATAAAACAAATAAAAGGTCTGTTTTTAATCACATCATAAAAACTCCAACTCGTCATGTATTTCGCCTCACTTTCCTCTGGCGCAATCACAATCTTGCCTTGGACAAACCGATTAAAAATATATTTTTTGTTAACCGAAGCGTAATACACAATGGAAGCTGCTTGAAACAATCGACTCTTCTTAACCTTCTGTTTTTTGCGCATTAAAGTATCTAAAAACTCTTCTTTAAGCGTATCTACTGGAGTTAATCTGCCCAAATACTCATCTCGTAGTTCTAAGTCATTAAATAAATATCTAAACTCTAAATAATTAGGAAACCCAGATTCGGTTAAATCTACCTTCATATTATCCTCGTCATCATACATATATTTAATACGCATCGCTTCAATAGAATATAGCAATAAGTCACAATATTGTTTAAAAATTGCTACTTCGGCATCATTGCAGATATTTTCGCGTTGCACCGAAACCACTAATTCTTTGAACACAAAATCGACTATTTTATGGTAAAACGTATAGTGCGCTTTGGAATCTAAAATGGCTGAATCTAAAGGTGTAACTATTTGGTTAATTGACATTTATTTGGTTTTCAGTCGCAGTATTCGGTATGCAGTTTTGCCACGAATACACTAATATTTAAAAGTTAGACTTGTTGCTAGCGGATAAGCCCGCGTTAAGGATTGAGGCATTTGTTGAAGCTCCTCGCAGAGAGCGACTGCCGAAAGCCTGACCCCGCCTTAAAGCGGGGTAACGCCCTCATTAAGTTTATGATAATAAATCGTCATCGTTAGCCTCTGGCTTTGGTGCTTCAGCTGGCTCATCATCGCCTCCAGTTGGTGCATTTGCATCAGCTTTATAATACTCCTCGAATATTTCTTTCATATCGATACCATAGCGCTCAGCAAAATTCTTTTGGATATCAATATCTTTCTCTCGAATTTCCTGTAAAGCCTCAGCATAACTACTGTAAACACCTTGCATTACCTTTTCGTGTACTGGAATATTGTCCATCATATCCTGACGTGCTTTGGCACTAGCTGTGTGCATTGCAGCAAGGGTTTCTCCAATATGTTCATCGGTTTTCACACCCAAATGTTCTAAAATTGCAGCAAACTCTTGATCTGTTCTAGCTTTAAGTGCCACAACATAACCATCGTAATATTTTAAACGCTCTTCAGTATCACTTTTCAATTTAGCACGATGCGTTTGCAAATTACTTCTTAATGATGTAAGTACCTTAATCGTTAAGTTATGTTTGTGCACAAAGCTATCTTTACTAGCAGCTAATGTTGTGTAAGCGTTTTTCAAGCCTTCTAATTCTTCTACTTTTTGCTCCAACTCAGTAACTTTGCCAATAGCTTGAGCATACTCAGCAGATTGTTTATCAGCAATATCTTCTAATTCTTGTCTTGCTTGTTTTAAAAGTGCATATCGCTCTTCTAACTTCGCTTCAACTTCTTTCTTTTTTTCAAGTGCTTTGGTATGATTATTTGAAGCTTCAACAATAGCATCTTTTAGCTTTTCTTCAACTTCTTTAATTTCAACCTCACGGTTCTTTAATCGTGTTACGGCTGCTTGAGATTTATAAGATAACTCTTTAAGTAATGTTTGTACATCGGCACTTTCAATACGCTCTTGGAACATAGCTTTTGCCTTATTATCAGCAGCGGCTCTAGTTTTTTCAGCTGTTTGCAAGGCAGCCTCAGCAGCTTTTATTTTACTTTTACGTCCCCAAAGGTTGTTCCACCAAGTATCTGGTTTTGCTTTAGCATCTTCCAATTCAATTCTAGCACGCTCTAAAGCTTTTTGAGCATCATCTATTACTTTTTGCTCTGTAGCATTAAGTGATGAAAACTTTTCGAATAAAATACCAACCTCGTCTTGATAATCTGTTAGGTCTTTAATAGCATCTAAAAGCGTAGTTCTATCCTTTTCTGCCATATCTACAACGTCATCCAAAGTCGCGTTTAATATTTTTTGACGCATTTCTGGATCGTCCTCCTGCGATAGCTTAGACTTCATAGTATCAATGGCTTTTCCCCAATTGACATCTACTTTTTCTGTTTTTTCATTGGAATTGGTTTCTAATAAATCAAAATCATCAGACATGGTATGTGTAGTGTTTTAAAGTTGAACATTTTTAAGGACAAGCAATTTCGTTAAAAAAGATGACTTTTAAAATTTAATTTGCTCTAAATTATTGGTATATTATTATATAAAATTGTTACATGTAGAAATAAAAATTCATTTTTTACTAAATTTAATGTAAGATAATACTTCAAAGAAAGTGATTGAAAACCATTGATTTATAAGGATTTCAACAGGTAATTCATATAGATTTGTTAATAATTATTGCATTATTGGCTTCATTTTTAGAGTTTTAGTATAAAAAAAGGTTTATATTTGTTAAGCTATTAACCCAAATCGACTAATTCATGTTTCTCTTAAACATAAACTCAAACACAATTCCTATACTTATAAGTCAGGGACAAATTGTTACTATATTATCTATTGTAGTCGTTTTTTTTCTGATACTTTTAATACTAGGCGTTAGAAAATCTTATATCCTTAAGAAGGAAAATGATAAGTTGTCAAACTCAAGTACATTAGAGACTGATGAAGACAATAAAACCTATAAAGATTTTAGGGAAGGTCATTTATATGATAACAAATAAAAAAAGCGCCTTTAAGGCGCTTTTTTTATTACAGTATATATATTATCTCACTAACTTTTTATATTTAATTCGCTTAGGCATCAAATCGCCACCTAGTCGTTTTTTCTTATTTTCCTCATAATCAGAAAAACTCCCTTCAAAGAAATACACTTGAGAATCTCCTTCAAAAGCTAAAATATGTGTGCATATTCTATCTAAAAACCAACGGTCGTGACTAATCACTACAGCACAACCTGCAAAACTCTCAAGACCTTCTTCTAAAGCTCGTAAAGTATTAACATCAAGATCATTAGTAGGCTCATCTAAAAGTAACACATTACCTTCTTCTTTTAGAGTCATTGCTAAATGTAGACGGTTACGCTCACCACCAGAGAGTAGTTTTACCTTTTTATTTTGTTCACCTCCAGAGAAATTAAATCGACTTAAATAAGCACGAGAATTCACTTCTTTACCACCCATCAATACTAATTCTTGTTCATCACTAAAATTTTGCCAGATGGTCTTTTCTGGATCGATATTAGAATGCTTTTGATCTACATAAGCTAGTTTTGCTGTTTCACCAACAACAAACTCACCTTTATCTGGAGTTTCTTCTCCCATTATCATTCTAAATATAGTTGTTTTACCGGCTCCATTTGGACCAATAATACCAACTATTCCTGCCTGTGGGAGATTGAAGTTTAAATCATCATACAATAATTTGTCATCATAACCTTTTGCAACGCCTTTAGCTTCAATTACATTAGTCCCTAAGCGAGGTCCATTTGGAATATATATTTCTAGTTTTTCATCAAGTTGTTTTTGATCTTGACTCATTAACTTATCGTAATTCTTTAAACGTGCTTTTTGCTTGGTTTGACGCCCTTTTGCACCCTGGCGCACCCATTCCAACTCACGCTCTAAGGTTTTTTGACGTTTAGATGCAGCTTTGCCTTCCTGAGCCATACGTTTAGACTTTTGATCTAACCAAGAGGAATAATTGCCTTTCCATGGAATACCTTCTCCTCTATCCAGTTCAAGAATCCAACCAGCAACATTATCCAAAAAGTATCTATCGTGTGTTACTGCTATAACTGTTCCTTTGTACTGTGCTAAGTGATGCTCTAACCAATGCACAGACTCAGCATCCAAATGGTTGGTAGGCTCATCTAAAAGTAATACGTCTGGTTCTTGTAATAATAGACGGCACAAAGCAACTCTACGTCGCTCACCACCAGAAAGTACACTAATTTTCTTATCACCATCAGGTGTGCGTAACGCATCCATCGCTATTTCTAATTTCGTATCCAACTCCCAAGCGTTAGCAGCATCAATTTTGTCTTGTAATTCAGCCTGTCGGTTCATTAGCTTTTCCATTTTATCAGGATCGCTATATACTTCTTCTAAGCCAAATTGATCATTAATACTGTTATATTCATCAAGAATTGCTACTGTTTCTGCAGCACCTTCTCGCACTATTTCCATCACAGTTTTTTCTTCATCAAGCTTTGGTTCTTGCTCTAAATAGCCAACCGAGTAATCTTGAGAAAACACAACATCACCCTGATAATTCTTATCAACACCAGCAATAATCTTCAGTAAAGTAGACTTACCAGAACCATTAAGTCCTAAAATTCCAATTTTAGCACCGTAAAAAAAACTTAGATATATATTTTTTAACACAGGTGTATTTGCACTTTGAAATGTCTTAGTTACACCAGACATTGAGAAAATTATCTTTTTATCGTCACTCATTTTTAATTAATAGATGTTAGTTGTTAGAAGAATAATTATAAAATTTAGAATTTAGGAGCTACTAGTTTAAACACGTCCTTTTAAGGCATTAAACACCCAAGCTATTGCAAAAAAGCCAATACCCACAGTTGCAAAACCCCATCCTGCAACATCATCATACCTGTATGCACCCATTAAAATTAGCACGACACCCATAATGATCATTAAAATTGTAGCCCAAGCTAAAACTGTATTTTTATTCATCGCCATAATCTTTTCTTTTTTTGGTTAGTTGAAAAGCAAATATCGTAGTTTTAAATAAAAAAAGCACCCGTCAAAGGTGCTTTTAACTATTAATCACTCAATTATTCTAATTCATAGGAACTTCAATGATTATTACTTCAGAATTTTCCTTTGCAGAAATTTCTAAACCATCAACATCCCAAACACCTATAGCATCTCGTTTTTCCAAAGTGTTTTCAGAAACTTCAATAGCCCCATCTGTAACAAAAATATAAAAGCCATTATCAGTGCTTTTAGGTGTTAAAACTACCGAGTTATCAGCATTTAAATCAGTTCTGTAAATATAAGCTTGTTGACTAATTGGCAAAGCCTCATCCTCTAATTTATCCTTTGGAGCCACCACGGTTTGCAACGTATTTTGTCGTTCAGAAACATCAAATTTACGCTGCTCATAATTAGGAGTAACTCCCATTTCTTCTGGTATAATCCAAAGTTGTAAAAAGTTTACCTCTTCGGTTTTACTATCATTAAATTCCGAATGTGTTAGGCCTGTCCCAGCACTCATTACCTGTACCTCTCCTACTTCAATAGCACGTTTATTTCCCATACTATCTTTGTGCGATAGCGCTCCTTTTAGAGGTATAGAAATAATCTCCATATTCTGGTGTGGATGTGTTCCAAATCCCATTTTTGGTTGTACCACATCATCATTCAACACACGCAACATACCAAAATTCATACGTTCTGCATCTTGATAACTTGCAAAACTAAATGTGTGATGAGACTTTAACCATCCATGATTTGCAAAACCTCTTGTATCCGATTTGTGAATTATTGTTTTCATAATATTTATTTTTATTTATTTGGGCGTTACCACAAGGGTCGGGCTTTACGTTACAAGTCCTCGCACCTCCTTCGTCGGGCTGTGGGCTTTCCTCTGCAATCCCTAACGCACCACTGTTATGTACTTACTCAATTTACTATACTGGTAAAAATCCCATTTTTCCCATTTGATAATCGCGCATGGCCTCCATAATTTCAGTCTGTGTATTCATCACATACGGACCATAAGTGGTCACAGGCTCATTAAAAGGTGTTCCTGAAAGAAATAATAACTTACTATTTTCATTACCTTCTATAGAAAAACCTTCACCATCTTGATGAAACTCAATAAGTTGATTTTCATTTAATTTCAAATTTTCAGAACCGTTGATTAGCACATCACCTTTCAACAAATAAACAGTCGATTGATGTGATTTTGGAACTTTCAAATTAAACGCACCTCCAGCCTCAACATCTACCATAAAAGCATTAACAGCCGTTTGTGTTTTAATACGCCCGTATACACCATCAAGCTCACCTGCTATAATTTGAACACTAACCTTAGTATCATCTGATACTACTTTTCTAAAATCTTCATGTTTAGCATGTTGATAATTAGCCTCAATCATTTTCTTTTCCGCAGGTAAATTCAACCATAATTGAATACCTTCTAAAACACCTCCTTTTTTTACAAATGATTTCGTAGGTGCTTCGGCATGAATAATACCTCTACCTGCTGTAGTCCATTGTACATCTCCTGCTTTCACAACACTTTCATTACCTAGTGAATCTCTATGTAACTGTTCGCCTTGTATTAAAAATGTAATAGGCTCAAAACCACGATGCGGATGCGGACCTAAATCAAACGGATTATGTTGTTCCGAAATATCATATGGGCCATAATGGTGTAATAATATAAACGGATCTATATTATCAATAGTTCTAGTGGGTATGGGTTGTCGTAATTGTATAGGACCCATATTTACAAAGTCACTTCTCCCTACACTTTTTATTGTATTTAGTTTCATAATATTTGCCTTTATAATATTTTCCATGGAAAATATTTATTTAAATTTTTTTATCTTATTTTATCTAATAATCCACTTAATTGTTCTGCTTCTTCATGAGTTAAATTTTCTAATATATCTTCTTTACGATCTTTATCAATTTGACTCAACAATTCCAACCCTTTATCAGTGATAGAAATGTGCACCACGCGTCTATCTCCAGGGCACGGCAGTCTGCTTATCAAAGATTTGTCACATAATTTGTCCATTAAACGTGTGGCATTTGGTGCTCTTTCAATCATTCGCTCTTTAATAGTTTGAACTTTTAAAGGCTTTCCAGCGCCTCTCAAAATTCTAAGAATATTAAATTGTTGAGGTGATATCCCAAATGGTTTAAAAAAATCATTTTGAAGACTACTAATCCAATTTGCAGTATAAATAATGTTTATCAAAGCTTTTACTTTACTACTATCGAACTTAGACTGTATGTCTTTTGAAATATCTCCCATTTTATAACTTTAAATAATTGATTTACAGCGCTTTTTGAAATACTTCAATTTTGCTATCTAAATCTGCTTTTAAGGTTGCATTAATTAGTTTTCCATCAGAAAAGTTGTCACCAAATGAGGGCAGACTAAAATCTGCAACTATATTTCCTCCCATGTATTGAAAACGCCCCTTTGCAATTTCTAATACTGTAGCTCCTCCTCTACCACCTGGAGAAGTTGCCATTAAAAGCATAGGTTTTTCGCTCCAAAGCTTTCCATCTATTCTAGACATCCAATCAAATAGATTCTTAAAAACCGTAGCATATACGCCGTTATGCTCAGCTAGAGACAGCACAATACCATCAGAAGCTTTTATCAAATTTAAAAATTTATGTGCATTATCAGGAATCCCTGCTTCATTTTCTAAATCAATACCATAAATGGGTAGTTCAAAATCGTTTAAATCTAAAACCTTAGTTTCAACATTTTCAACTAAACTTGCTGCATATTCCGCTAACTGTTTGTTTATAGAAGTTTTACTATTAGTTCCTGCAAAAGCTATTATATTTTTCATTGAATTATTTTTTATTCATTTCCTCGTGGGAGGAAATCTATTTCTATTATTCTAATTACTTATTTATTCTTTTATAAAATACATAGGATACAATTAATGCTATAAGCGCAATTATCGCGGTTCCTTGTTGTCCGTCTCCAATCATATAATGCGCAAAAAACGCAAGTATAAATGCATAAAAGAAACCAGCATAAGCCCATTCTTTTAATACCTTATATCCCGGTATCCATAATGCAACTAAACCTAAAAGCTTTGCAATCGCATACGGATATATAATATAAGTTGGGTATCCAAAACTTTCAAAAGCTCCTTTAATCATCTCATGCTTAAAGAAATACATACTTACCGAAAATAACATTACAGCTGTTAATAAAACAGTAGCAACGTAGTAAATTATTTTATTTGTTTTCATCTTGTTTTATTTTTATTACATGACAAAAGTACAATAAATAAATTTATATTCCAAGGAATATATTTCCATGTAATTAATTTTAAGAAACTCTTAACTTTTTTGAGCAAAAATGGTTTTGTAACTTCGTTAAATAAAATTCTATCAATGGACATCAACTTCAACAAAAACGAAGATCATAATAAGCTATTAGTTTCAGAACTTAGAAAAAGACTTGCTAAAGTAAGTTTAGGCGGCGGTAAAGCTAGAATAGAAAAACTACACAGTAAAGGTAAACTTACCGCAAGAGAACGCATTGATTATTTGTTAGACGCAAAGTCTAAATCCATTGAAATTGGAGCTTTTGCTGGGGAAGATATGTATCATGAACATGGTGGCTGTCCATCTGGTGGTGTTGTTATAAAAATTGGTTATGTAAAAGGTAAACAGTGTATCGTTGTAGCTAATGATGCTACGGTAAAAGCCGGAGCATGGTTTCCTATCACAGGAAAGAAGAACCTGCGTGCTCAGGAAATAGCTATTGAGAATAGATTACCTATTATCTATTTAGTAGATTCAGCTGGAGTTTATTTGCCTATGCAGGATGAAATTTTTCCTGATAAGGAACATTTTGGGCGTATTTTTAGAAATAACGCTATTATGAGTAGTATGGGTATTACCCAAATTGCTGCTGTCATGGGAAGCTGTGTTGCTGGTGGTGCCTACCTTCCTATTATGAGTGATGAAGCATTGATAGTTGATAAAACTGGAAGCATTTTTCTTGCAGGTAGTTATTTAGTTAAAGCCGCTATTGGAGAAAGTATTGATAACGAGACTTTAGGCGGTGCAACCACACATTGCGAAATCTCTGGTGTTACAGATTATAAAGCTAAAGATGATAAAGATGCTTTAGATAAAATTAAAAATATCGTTGACAAAATTGGTTATTATGATAAAACTGGCTATAATCGTATAGATGCCAAAAAGCCTTCAGAAAATCCCGAAGATATTTTTGGAATACTTCCTAAAAGTCGTGCAGATCAATATGATATGTATGAAATCATAAAGCGCTTGGTGGATAATTCGGAATACGAAGAGTATAAGGCTGGTTATGGACAAACTATTATTACATGTTATGCTAGAATTGATGGTTGGGCAGTTGGTATTGTTGCAAATCAACGTCATATTGTTAAAACCACTGGTTCTAAAACAAAACCAACCGAAATGCAATTTGGGGGTGTAATATATAATGACTCAGCGGATAAAGCTACACGATTCATAGCCAACTGCAACCAGAAGAAAATTCCATTGGTGTTTCTACAAGATGTAACTGGGTTTATGGTAGGCAGCAAAAGCGAACATTCAGGCATCATAAAAGACGGTGCTAAAATGGTAAATGCTGTTAGTAATTCTGTGGTGCCCAAGTTTACTGTAATTATTGGTAATAGTTATGGCGCAGGTAATTATGCCATGTGCGGTAAAGCTTATGACCCAAGATTGATTTTTGCATGGCCAAGTGCAGAACTCGCGGTGATGAGTGGTAATTCTGCAGCAAAAGTTTTACTTCAAATTGAAAAGGCTTCTCTTGAAAAGCAAGGTGAAACATTCACTAAGGAAAAAGAAGAAGCGCTGTATAATAAGATTAAAGCGAGATATGATAATCAAGTCTCTCCATATTATGCTGCTGCTAGAATCTGGACAGATGCCATTATCAATCCGTTAGACACCAGAACTTGGATTAGTATGGGTATAGAAGCTGCTAACCATGCGCCTATCGAAAAACAATTTAATTTAGGGGTTTTACAGGTGTAAATAATATTTGATTTACAATAAGTCACCTTTTTTAAAATTAATTTTACTTACGGATTTATCATTTATACGATTAGTAATCAGTTAAATTTTACGAAAAAGACAAAAAAATTCAAATAATTTACAATACATGACAATTATCATACTTCTAAGATAAAAATGTCATCAAATTTGCTCAGCAATTCTAAACAAACTTGAAGATGAGCAAAAATCAACTACCATTCGTTAAATTATTTCTATTTTTTTTATTTTCTCTTTTTATCCAAAATTCTAATGCACAATTAGAAATAGGAGCAGATATCAGACCTCGATTTGAGTATCGCCATGGATTTAATAATTTATTCCCTAATAATACAGAGCCCGCCGCTTTTGTAGTACAACGTTCCAGACTAAATGTGAGTTACATTATGGAGAACTTAGATATTATGATAAGTGTTCAAGATGTAAGTGTTTGGGGAGATACAAGACAAATTGATGCTACAGATAGTAATAATTCATTTTCAATTTTTAGAGCTTGGTTTGAATATCACTTAAATAAAAATTGGTCTGCAAAACTAGGTAGACAAGTTTTATCTTATGATGACCAACGTATTTTAGGAGGATTAGATTGGGCTATGCAAGGACGTTTTCACGATGCAGCGTTAATTAAATACAAAAAAGATAACTTTATAGGACATTTCGGTTTTGCTTTTAGTCAGCAATCGCAAATGCGAGAAGGTAATGTATTTACCATACAAGGTGCTTCAACTTACAAAGCAATGCAATTTGCATATTTGAAGAAAACTTGGGAAAAGAGCTCCGCTAGTTTTCTATTACTTAATACAGGTTTTCAAAGCTTAACAGGTGTTGACAATGATATGCCTGATGGTGTTTTTTATAAACACACAGCTGGATCATATTTCACATTTCCAATAAATAATGTTAAATTTATGGGGTCAGCTTATTATCAATTTGGAAAATCTGATAAAACTACAGATTTAAGTGCCTACCAAGTTTCATTAGAAGCCAACTACAAACCTAAGAAAACTTTGTTTGGATTAGGCCTTGAAATTCTGAGTGGTACAGATCAAAGCGGTGATAGTAAAAATAAATCCTTTTTGCCGCTGTATGGTACGAATCATAAATTTAATGGTTTTATGGATTATTTCTATGTGGGAAACCATGCCAATAATGTTGGATTAAATGATTTTTACGGAAAAGTAGTATTTAAAACAGGAGAAAAGTCTACCTTGTTAGCTAAAGGACATTATTTTTTAGCCAATGCTGATTTAAATAATGATGCTGACAGTTATTTAGGCACTGAAATAGATTTAGTTTACACTAATAAAATCGCCAAGAATATAAAACTAAATATTGGTTATTCTCACATGTTCGCTTCTGAGAGCATGAGCTTGGTAAAAGATGGAAGACCAAATGACAATACAAACAATTGGGGTTGGGCACAACTAATTGTTACACCTACACTATTTAAAAGTAAATAACACTTACTCATTGGAAACTAAGAGAAAAATATTACCTCCAAAAACAACACGATGGCGTACCACTGCTGTGTTCTTTATCGCAGTCGTTATTGGCTTAGGTTTGTTTATGGCTAAAGAATCTCGTGTGATATCATACATGTCTGATGACCCGCAAGCTTGTGTTAACTGTCATGTAATGACACCTGTTTATAACAGTTGGATGCATAGTTCCCATAGAGAATGGGCAAATTGTAACGATTGTCATGTACCTCATAATAACGTTATAAACAAGTATTATTTTAAGGCTAAAGATGGTTTATATCATGCATCTGTGTTTACTGCGCGTGCTGAACCAGATGTAATTGAAATGAAAGAAGCTTCACAAGAAGTCGTACAAAACAATTGCATTCGTTGCCATGTACAACAAGTTACCCAAGCAAAATATGACGGTTATATTGAAGACCATAGGGAAAATAGAACCCAGCGACAATGTTGGAGTTGCCATAAACAGGTACCACACGGTAAAGTCCATGGCTTATCCACTATAAAATTTAATGTAGCACCATTACCAACAGACCAGCAGGAACTAGTGATTCCTGAATGGATGGAAAAACAAATTAAAACTAAAGATTAAACCCATACCAAATGAAAAACAAAGTATTATTTATTGTAACCATTATCGTGGTTTTTTTACTAGGGCTGTTAGCATCTAGTATTGTCAATAGAAAATCTGAAGCAAAATACAAATACACGCCTAGTGTAAATATTGCCGAAAACGAACCTAGAAATGCCGTATGGGGAGAAAATTTTCCTTTAGAATATCAATCTTCATTGCAAACACTAGATACCACATTTGCCTCTATGCAAGGAGGTTCTGCGATGCGAGATGTTTTAGAGGAAGATCCTAATCTTGTAATTCTTTTTGCAGGTTATGGTTTTTCTAAAGATTATAACCAAGGGAGAGGACATTCATATGCAATAGAGGATCTTCAAAATTCTCTAAGGACTGGTGGGCCGAAAGGAAAAGGAGATGGACCAATGCCGGCTACTTGTTGGACATGTAAAAGTCCAGATGTACCACGTTTAATGAATGAAATTGGAATTACTGAATTTTACAGTGGAAAGTGGGCTGATAAAGGTGCTGAAGTGGTTAACCCAATTGGTTGTGCAGACTGCCACGACAATAAAACCATGAAGTTAAAAATTACCCGACCTGCGCTGGTTGAAGCGTTTGATGCCATGGGAAAAGACATCAACAACGCTACACATAACGAAATGCGTTCTTTGGTATGCGCACAATGTCATGTTGAGTATTATTTCAATAAGAATTTACCAGGAAAAGAAGGTACGCCATATTTAGTATTTCCTTGGAAAGACGGTATGACTGTTGAGGATATGGAAAAATACTATGATAATTTAGAATTTAAAGATTGGACACATAAAATAAGTAAAGCACCTATGCTAAAAGCACAACATCCAGGTTACGAAACATTTACCACTGGTGTGCATGCAGACAGAGGTGTGTCTTGTGCAGATTGTCATATGCCTTACAAAAGTGAAGGCGGGCAAAAATTTACTGATCACCATATTCAATCACCTTTAAATAATACTTCAAATGCATGTCAGGTTTGCCATAGAGAAGAATCTAACAAACTTATTGCGAATGTATATGAAAGACAGCGCAAAGCCACTGAAAACCGTTTAAAACTTGAAAAACTTTTAGTTAGTGCACATTTAGAAGCTAAAAAATGTTGGGATTTAGGAGCTACAGAAGAACAAATGCAACCTATATTAACCGACATTCGCCACGGACAATGGCGTTGGGATTATTCTGCTGCTGCGCATGGTGCATCTTTCCATTCACCAGTTGAAACGGCCCGAGTAATAGGAAGCGGACTGGTAATAGCACAGGAAGCTCGTGTAAAATTAGCTAGATTATTGGCTGATTTAGGTTACAACAAACCTATTGAAATGCCAGATATTTCTACAAAAGAAAAAGCACAAAAATATATTGGACTGGACATAGAAAAACTTGAAGCTAAGAAAAAAGCTTTTAAAGAAAACCTATTACCTAAATGGCTTGAGGAAGCTAAAGCTAGAGAAGATGCGATGCCAATTAACACAGTGTCTTCAGCAGTAAACTAAACAAATGTAATTCTCCTAAAAGACACCTTATGGATAGCAAAAATAAGGTGTCTTTTATTTTGCACTAACTATTCTATATACATCATGAATAAGATTACGCGGATTTTTGCCTCACCAATATTAGCGGTTCTATGCTTATTTACCTTTGGAGCATCCATGGCTATTGCCACGTTTATTGAGAACGATTACGGTACAGCAACTGCTTGGAAACTTATTTATGACGCTTGGTGGTTTGAATTAGTTATGATAGGTTTAGGGCTTTGCTTTGTAATGAGTATTTTTAAATACAAACTTTGGCGCAAAGAAAAATGGGCGTTATTACTATTTCATTTGGCATTTATTGTCATTTTACTGGGGGCAAGTATCACGCGATATGCATCTTATGGTGGCATCATGCGAATTCGCGAAGGTGCTTCTTCAAATACTATAATATCAGATAACAATTATTTGCACTTACATATTTCAAAAGGAACACAAACAAAAACCCTTAGAAAACGATTAGATTTTTCACCTCTAAGCAATAATAATTTTAGTATTGAAACTGAGTTTGAAAACACTCCAATTTCGATTTCATACAAAGCATTTATTGCAGATGCCATTCCTCAAATAGAAAATGATGAAGAACAGGGCAAACCTATGCTAGAAATGGTGGTTTCCTCTGGTAACGGTAGGGAAACTGTTTTTCTTGAAAAAGGAGAAATTGAAGCTATTGGCGCACACCAACATAAAATTGGATTTGATGTTACCGCAGAAAACGTCATTAACATTACTGAAAAAGATGGGAAATTCAATATTCTTTCTCCTAGAAATTTGAGTGCATTTGTTATGGTTACCGAAACGGCAAGCACTATTAAAAAAGATAGTCTTCAAAACATACAACTTAGAACGCTGTATAGAGATGGTGATGCTTCGTTTGTGCCCCTAGCCTATTATCCAAAAGGTAAAATTAAGATTGTTAGTGCTTCAGAAAAACCGAAAGATAATGATGCACAAAAAGATGATGCACTTTTGGTAAATATTAATGCAAATGGAAATCAAAAAGAAATTAACCTTTTATACCGTGAAGGGTTTTTACCCATATCTACCGAAACAGCATTTGATGATATAAAAATATCATTGTCTTATGGTGCACAACCAATCACAACTCCGTTTTCAATTCATTTAGATGATTTTCAATTAGAGCGTTATCCAGGATCAACTAGTCCTTCAGCATATGCGAGTGAAGTAAAAGTTTTGGATAATGGTAAAGAAATGCCACATCGTATTTTTATGAATAATGTTTTAGATTACAAAGGGTACAGGTTTTTTCAGGCAAGCTATGATACAGATGAATTAGGCACTGTTTTGGCTGTTAATCATGATGCTTTGGGAACCAATGTAACCTACATCGGTTATTTTTTAATGATGATTGGTATGTTTTTCACCCTCTTCGGAAAATCATCCCGCTTTTCATTGATTAACAAAAAACTTAAAAAATTAAAGTTAAAAAGTGCTTGTTTACTCTTATTGCTTTTAGTGTCGGGTTTAAGTTTTGCACAAAACGAGCAACCAAAAATAGACTTAAATCTTGTAAAACAACTAGAAGTTGATAACCAACACGCTGAACTCTTTGGACGCTTAATGGTACAAGATTTAGATGGTCGTATAAAACCAATGAACACCTTAGCTTCAGAGTTTTTAAGAAAGCTATCACGTAAACCCTATTTTAAGTTTACTAGAAACGGTGAAAGCATTCGGTATAGTGCGAATCAAGCATTTTTGGCAATGCAATCTGCTTCCAATATTTGGCAGTACATACCATTAATTAAAGTTGATAAAAAAAAGGGAGGAGAGCTATTCAGCACTTTGAATATTAGTGGCGACGGATTAGTATCGTTTGTAGAGTTGTTAGGTGATGAAGGTAAATATATTTTAGCCGAGGCAGCCGAAACAGCTAATAAAAAGAAACCCGCAGAACGCAGCGAATTTGATAAAGAAATATTAAAAGTTGATGAACGTTTTAATATTCTGTATAATGTATTCTCTGGAAATTATTTAAAAGTATTTCCTAATAGTAATGATGACAATAACAAATGGCATAGTCAAACGCACCATTTTAATGATTTCCCTAATGATGATGGTAAGTTTGCAAAACAAATCATACCAGCATATTTTAAAGATGTTAATGAAAAATCTTGGGTTGTGGCAAGTGAAAAACTAGGCTATATAAAAACCTTTCAGGATGAGTTAGGCAAAGAAATTATTCCTAGCAGAAAACGCATTGAAGCCGAACTTTGGTACAATGAACTGAATCTGAATTTTTGGCTATTTCAAGTGTTTTTTACTCTTGGCGCTCTACTCCTTCTGGTGGCAATTGCTAAAATTTTCACCAAGAAAATATTGATTGAATTTTTATGGAACGCTTTAATACTATTAACTCTCATTAGTTTTCTTCTATTTACAGGAAACATCATTTTGCGTTGGTATGTATCACAACATGCACCATGGAGTAATGGTTACGAAATGTTAGTATTTGTATCCTGGGTTTTAGTGCTTTGTGGTTTACTCACCTTTCGAAAATCAGATTTTGCGCTACCGCTTGCTACATTATTCTCTGGTGCTTTATTATTTGTAAGTTATTTAGATTGGTTAAGCCCAGAGATAACAAATTTAATGCCTGTGCTAAAATCGTTTTGGTTAAAAGTTCATGTAGCTACTATTGTAAGTAGTTATGCACCTTTGGCGCTTTCTGCTATTTTAGGTTTTATGGCGTTATTACTCACCATTTTTAAAACTAAAAAGACAAAAAAAGTATTAGATATCAAGATAAAAGAGTTAACCTATATTAATGAAATATCCATGACAATTGGCTTATTCGTTCTGGCAGTCGGAACTTTTTTGGGCGGTATTTGGGCAAATGAATCTTGGGGGCGCTATTGGGCTTGGGATCCTAAAGAAACTTGGGCATTAATTAGCATAATTGTGTATGCGATTGTATTGCATTTAAGATTAATTCCAAGTCTAAAAAGCAACTACGTACTGAATACGGCTAGCGTATTTGCCTTTGGTTCTATAATTATGACATCTTTTGGAGTAAACTACTATTTATCTGGTTTACATAGTTATGCAGCTGGTGATCCATTGCCAATTCCAACTTTTATTTATGTATTAGTGGTAGTTATTATTTTAGTTTCAGTGTTAGCATACTACAGAAAAAAGGCTCTAAAATAAAACAGCACTTAAATTTTATGGTAAAAATGAATGTGAATAGTGTTTTCATAATAGTCGATTTTTAAAGTTTAGCATAAAACTATAATCAACCTATGCAACCTGAAACGTAAAATGAGTGAACAACTCTTATGGTTGAGTGAAAACATGAAAAAAGAGGCTTCCGTAATAAAAGCCTCTGATATTTATTTTGAGATTCCTGCCTTCGCAGGAATTTGTTACTTTATCTCCGTACTGAAAGGAAACAGTAACTGAACGCCTTTTTTCTGTGATAAGCGTTTTACTTCTTTAATCAATTTATAGTTTTCTTCTCCAAGTTCTTCTACTAAAATTTGTTCTTTGGCTTTTGCTAATCCGAAAGTTTCTAGCATTTCGTCTAAGTTCTTTTCAAAAACTGGGAACTCTCTAATTTTATAATCTTCAATTTCAGCAGCTTCGGCAGCATATTTTAAGGCTAAGTCTAATCCACCTAATTCATCAACTAAACCTCTTTCTAATGCATCATTTCCTGTCCAGACACGCCCTTGTGCTATCGCTTCTACTTGCTCGGCTGTTAAATTTCTACCATCAGCGACACGCTTGGTAAATAAGCTGTAAACATCAATTATACCTTCTTTAATATATTTATGCTGGTTATCATTTAATGGTTCAAAAACGCTATAGGTTACAGCATTAGTATTTGTTATTACTTGTTCTGCATTTATCCCCATATCGTCTGCTAAATTCTTAAAATTTGGGAGCACTCCAAATACGCCAATGCTACCAGTAATTGTAGTAGGCTCCGCAATAATTTTATCTGCATTGGCAGAAATATAATACCCCCCAGAAGCAGCTAAATCACCCATTGAAACAATAACTGGTTTAACTTTTTTGGTAAGCTCTATTTCTCTCCAAATTAGTTCACTAGCCAAAGCACTTCCGCCTGGAGAATTAACACGTAATACAATTGCTTTAACTCGCTTATCATCTCTTGCTTTTTTTATGGACTCGTTAATAGTGATGTGTCCCACAACACCTTGCTCACCTTCACCATATACAATATCACCTTCAGCATAAATCACAGCAATTCTGTTCTCACTAGTTTTAGCTTTAAGTTTTGGGGCTACATGTCTTGCATAATCTGCAATGGTTACTGTTTTTAACTTTTTATCTTGGGCAATACCTACTGCATTTTTCAATCCATTAATATACTCATCATGGTATGCGATTTTATCAATGAGTTTAGCATTAGTAGCTAACTGTGGTGTTCTTCCCAATAAACTATCTGCAATAACATCAAGTTGATCCACAGGTATATTTCTAGCTTCAGAAATGTCTTTTTTCATTTCAGACCATAACCCATTTAAATACACCGAAATTTGCTCGCGGTTGTTATCACTCATCTTGTTTTCCAAAAATGGTTCAACCGCACTTTTATATTTTCCATGGCGCACTACTTCCATTTTAATTCCAGTTTTTTCTTGAAAATCTTTAAAATATAAGCGTTCAGTATATAAACCTTTAAACTCCATCATACCAACTGGATTGATAAAAACAGTATCTGCAACAGAATTTAGATAATAATCCTTTTGTGTATAAATATCTCCATAAGCCACTACAAACTTTCCTAAATCTTTAAAATCAACCAAAGCATCTCTCAAGGTTTTGGTTTGTGTAATACCCGCATTGATAAAATTATTGTCTATAGAAATACCTTTTATTTTATCATCAGTTTTGGCATAATGTATCGCATCTACTAGATTAAACAAACCATTTTTATCATCTTCATTTAAAAAAGGATACTCTTTATAAATTGTTTTTCCTGCGTAGTCATTAATTGGGAAGTCCAGTTTTAGTTCCAACACAGAATTAGGTTTAACTTGAACTACCTCTTCCGAAGACCCTCCAAACAATGCACCTATAATAATTATACCTAAAAAGCATAATACCAAAAACACCAAAATACCTACTACTGTAGATAACACTCTCTTTATAAAACTCATATATTTAATTTTAATCGTTAGTCTGAAAAAAGTAAAATTGTTACAACATATTTACTTTTTAACTATCCTTTAGCAATTTTTGCAAAAATAGGGAAAGTTGCGTTTATTTTTGAAATTACTTAAGCAAGAAGATGTATTAAGATAGGTATGACAATGTTTTTAGCAGATAAGCCCGCGTTAGGGATTGCAGCGATAGCTTTTGGCGAGGCGTGCATCTAGCCAAAACTTTTAGCGAAAAGCCCGGCCCCGCTTCGAGAGCCTCAGCGACCGAACGGGGTAACGCCCAAAAAACATAAAAGCCCAACCAAAAGTTGAGCTTTTAAAAGTTTAGAATAATATATAGAGTTTAGTAAATTACATCACACCGAGTTCCTTAAGGTTCTTCTCTGAATTTGCTTTTACATTAGCAGTAGGATTTAAAGATAATGACTTTTTAAAGTTTTTTATAGCCTTTGCCTTATCTCCCATAGCTTTATAACATTCTGCTAAACTATCGTAACTATTAGCGTCTTTGGGGTTATTAGCTACGTTAGTTTTAAAATATTTAAGAGCCCTGTCATAATCTTTTGCTCCAATCATTTGATAGCCTAAAGCATTCAATTGATTTTTATTGGCCATAGTAGAGGCTTCATCCATAAGCGTTGCGTACTCATTTGTTTTTCCCATTTTATTTAAAATCTGTGCTTTAACAGCTAGATTATTAAATGTTTTTTGACTAAAAAACTGACCACTAATTGCAGCATCAATCCAGCTTAAAGCTGTATTTAAATCTCCGCCATTATTTAAAGCATAATTAGCTGCGGTTTCCCAGTTTTGTCTACCAAAGCCAGCTTGTCCTTTTAATTGTTCTGCAAAATTTGCCATTACGATATCAGTAGCATTTAGCTCTATTTTAAACGGGAACTGTTTTTTCTCCCAGCTTAAGGCGGCTGTTGTGCTATTCGCATCAACGGCAATAAAACTGTAAGTTAATAATTCAGTATGTGGTACTTCTGCGGTTGCAATGTCAACTTTTAAAGCATCTTCATCTGGGTTGTAAAAGTAACTGCCCCAAGCTTTTGTGCTCTTAGAAAAAATAAGGGTTGCTTTATTATCGGGTTTAACAACGATATGGAATCCATACTTTCCAGCTTTTAAAGGTTGCCCCTCAATTTTAACATCATCAGAAAATTTAATGATGGTATTCTCATTTGCTCCAGCGCGCCATGGCGACTCTTTTGCGGTTCCAAAACCCAGATTATTCATACCATAAGGCACTAACTTACCCCATACTTCTCTACCTTTTACACTAGGTCTGGAATATATAATGGTAACATCTGTAAGTCCAACACGCTGTGAAACTTTTGCCATTTGGCTGCCTCGAGGTGTATTTAATTGAGCAAAGGTGTTCGTGCTGATTGCAAAAAGCAAAAATGCACAAATTGTGGTAACTGTTCGTAATTTCATTTTGATTAATGGTTTGGTTTATAATTCCTAAGGTAGAAACTTACATAACCGACTCATGTTAGCATAGTGTTAAACAATTTTCTAAAAATGTTAATTAACTATTTCTTAAGAAGCCTTTAACAAATAATGTATCAAACAGATTCTGTAACTTTGCGGTCTTTAAAAAAGAATTGTAGATAATAAGAATGATATATATTCACGAAAAAACATTACAAGATTTAGAATTCCAAACGGTATTACAACAAGTAAGCGAGTTGTGCATTACCCCTTTGGGACATGAAGCTACGCTTAAAATATTGCCTTATAAAACTAAGGAAGATTTACTGTTTTCTCTACATCTTACCAACGAATATGTATCTTCTTTTTATAATGATAATCGCATACCAAATCATGGCTTTGATACGATTGCTAAGGAGATTCAGCTTTTAAATATTGAAAATACGTCTTTAGAAGTTCATGGTTTAAAGAAAATAGTATCTATATCGCTTACTGTTAATACAATAGTTAGATTTCTAAAGAAATTTGAAGAATATTATCCTACTCTAAATCAATTTGCATCGCACATTGAAGTCACTAAAGTATTGATTGAAAAAGTGGACGCTATAGTGGATAGGTTTGGAGATGTAAAAGATAATGCGTCAGATACACTATACGATTTGCGTAAGTCTATAAACAGGGTAAAAGGTAAAATAAATCAGAGTTTTGCATCTGCTTTAAATACCTATCACAATCTAGAGTATTTAGACGATATCAGGGAATCTGTGGTTGAAAACCGAAGAGTTCTTGCCGTTAAAGCTATGTATCGTCGCAAGGTAAAAGGTGCAATAATGGGGGGCAGTAAAACTGGTAGCATTGTTTATATTGAACCTGAAACTACGCTACAATACACCAGAGAACTCAATAACTTAGAGTACGAAGAGAAGGAAGAAGTTGTTAAAATATTAAAGGAAGTTACCGATTTTATCCGTCCGTTTTTACCACTTCTAAAAGATTACCAAGCATTTTTAATTAACATTGATGTGATTTCAGCAAAAGCGAAGTATGCTAAATCCATGAATGGTATTCTTCCAGAACTTTCTGAAAATAGAAGCATGTATTTGCGCGATGCCTATCACCCACTACTCTATTTAAATAATTTAGAAAAAAAGGAAAAAACATTTCCACAAACGCTTTCATTAAAAGAAGGTAGCAGAATTATTGTAATATCAGGGCCAAATGCCGGAGGAAAGAGTATCACCCTAAAAACGGTTGGTTTATTACAGTTGATGTTACAAAGTGGTATACTTATTCCCGTTCATGAACGCAGTACGGTATGTTTATTTGATAGAATTTTAAGTGACATAGGCGATAATCAATCTATTGAAAACCATTTGAGTACTTATAGTTATCGTTTAAAGCAGATGAATTATTTCCTTCGGAAATGTAACAAAAACACCTTGTTTTTAATTGATGAATTTGGTACAGGTTCTGATCCAGAATTAGGTGGTGCTCTAGCTGAAACTTTTTTAGAAGAGTTTTACCATCGTGAAGCTTTTGGTATTATTACGACACATTATTCTAATTTGAAAATTCTTGCTACAGAATTGCCAAACATGATTAATGCCAATATGCTCTTTAATGAGCGTACGCTTGAACCTATGTTTAAACTCGTAGTTGGGCAAGCTGGTAGTAGTTTTACGTTTGAAGTAGCTCAGAAAAATGGGATTCCATATTCTTTAATTAATCGTGCAAAGAAAAAGATTGAACGCAGTAAAGTACGATTTGATGCTACCATCGCTAAACTTCAAAAGGAACGCTCTCGATTGGAAAAAACGGGGCAGTCGTTAAAACTCAACGAAAAAAAGAAAGGAGAAGAAGCTGATAAGCTAGAAGAAATAAATGCTAAAATTCAGAAAAAATTAGAAAGTTATCAAGAATTGTATGATAGTAATCAGCGTTTAATTTACTTAGGACAAAAAGTGAATGATATTGCCGAAAAATACTTTGAAAACCAAAAGAAGCGCGAGCTAATGGCAGAGTTATTTAAATTGGTACAAATTGAAAACTCTAAACGCAAAAAGGTATCAGCTAAGCAAAAACGTTCTCAAAAGGCTAAAGAACAACAAGTGAAACAAGAAGCCGAAAAAAAGGTGAATGTTATCAGAAAAAAGAAAAAAGCCGAAAAGAAAAAAGCTGCTGAAGCACCTCCTAAACCAAAACCTATCTTAAAAGTTGGTGATCGCGTGCGCATGCATGAGGGTAGAGCCATTGGTAGTATTGATAGTATTGAGAAAAACAAAGCCAATGTAAATTATGGTATGTTTACTACTAATGTTGCATTGGATTTATTAGAGCTTGTTGAAGCCGCTAAAAAGTAGGCAGTCTCAGTCTCAGGCTCAGGCTCAGGCTCAGGCTCAGGCTCAGTAAAAATGTTTCCATTTTAATTAATAACAAAATACCAGATAATGGTATAGTTATTATTAAAAAATTAAGTTAGCAGATGGCTGCGTTAGGGCTAGTAGCGACTTCCTTTTTGCGAAGCCTTGAATGCCAAAATTTATATTTTTAAAAAACAATAGTAATTAAGCAGAGAGATCCCGAAACAAGTTCAGGACTGCTTCGCAGAAAGATATAGCATTTCGACTACGCTCAGGATAGACTCATAGCCCGACCCTTCAGGGTAACGCCAAAATAACAGCCAGCACCAAGTTGTTGAATCACAACTTGAGGTACCGACTGCATTAACTATTCAAACTAACTACAAATATTTAATCGCGCCTCACTGAAACCTCTGTGCAAATTCCTGCAAATCTCTTGGAGCAGTATGCTTCGAATTCTTTATCGCTGTATAAGTAGCCTTCACTAAATTCTCCCATGTGCTTCCATGTAATATCCCATACTTCGAATTGTACTTTAACATCGTGTGCTCCACTTGGTGGTCTTATTGCTGGAGGTGCATCGTTTTTCTTTACTTTTTTCCAATTTGTATAGGCTACTGTATTTGATCCTACTTTTTTATACTTAAATCGGAAACGCACATCCTGTCCAATGTTATTATCTAAAAATGCATTGGCGTGTGAAAAAGACTTTGTACTACAATCTTTAATTTTATAATCGGTGGTGTAACCCATTTTAGCAAAAGTGTTATCCTTTAAATATCTTACGGTATATGCAATTGGAACTCCTGGATTATTTCTACTGTAAACCGCATTTTCTCCTGTAATAATATGTTTTAAAGATTCGAAACCGTTTGCATTTACAGCTTCTGAAGCTACCTCTGCATTACCGCCAATGGTTACAACCGTAATACTTGATTTTTTAAGTACTTCATCATATTCTGAATTAACTGTTCCTGAGCCATTTGCAGCTCCTGTAGCATATTCTAATACCAAATCTAAATCGATTGACTTACGCATATCTGTAGTTTCCATTCTAAACATAATAATACGACCGTAAGACACTGAATTAATATAAGCTGGAGGAGTGTCTGAGTCTATGGCAGCATCAACTTGGTTATACGTTACATCTATATCAAATACACTAGCTGGTGTTTTTGGTGTATCCATAGTTACGGTATAAAACACTTGTTTATACACCATAGCTGCTACACGTTTTGTTGTACTAGATTCATATTCTAATTGAGAAGCTACAGATCCATTAGCCCATTCTACATTTAAACCTACATCTAAACTTAATTGCTTTGATGAATAAGATGTATTGGCTTGATAGCTTGAGTTTGATGCGTTTACATAGCCTTCTTCATATGCATTAGCATTCCACCATTCTAAGGCATTATCAATACTAGTCTGTATGTTAGAGTTTCTTGGATTTTCTACTACTAAAGTTCCTTCTTCTCCCATTCCAGGCAAGTCAACTCTTAGTGTTACAGGTGCTCTATCTAGCGTTATAGGATCTGGCATACCATCCAACATACCTTGATTACCATACACTAAAGCCCCAGGCCAAATAATACCATTTGTTGGTCTTAGTATAGCCACGTCATCAAAGTTTGCTTCTAGTGTATAAAATTTTTCTTCGCATACAGCATAACGTCCTCTATCTGGTTGCGTTTGTGAGTTCTTCGTATCCGTTACAGTACGTTCCTTTGGAGCACCTCCTGTATTTTTCACATTTAATAATTTGCTAGAATCATAATTTAAATTTGAAATTAAATCTGAGATTTCTGCTGCTTCTGGATTTACTACTGGGCCAGATGCGGTTTCCTCTGTACTGCATCCGAAAATTGATATTAAAGCAAACATACTTGTTACTTTAAAAAGTGTTCTAATTGTTAATAGCTGTGCTTTCATAATGTTATGTTTTATTGATTCAACACTTCGAAACTAGTCATGAAAACATCAGAAATCTAATTTTTCAGGTGGACAAAAAGGGGACATACAACCTATATCAACCTTCATTTTTAATAGGACAAGCTAATTTAAAAATCAAATTATTTTAAAATAATATATTGATTTTCAATTACTTAAAAACAAATAAAAAAAATTCATGGACATCAAAAACATGGACAAGCTATGGACAAGAGTGTTTTTGAGAAAGTGGACATTTGTAATTTGAGCTAATATAATATTTAACTTAGCAGAAGCTAATTAACATAGATAATGAAAAATATCAGTTTACTTTTAGTTCCCGCTTTTTTTCTAAGTTCATTATTTGGATTTTCTCAGAACACAAAACTTATAGACAGTT
Source organism: uncultured Flavobacteriaceae bacterium (assembly GCA_947502975.1). Lineage (GTDB taxonomy): Bacteria > Bacteroidota > Bacteroidia > Flavobacteriales > Flavobacteriaceae > Jejuia. The sequence continues at coordinate 43,537 of CANNBV010000003.1, read as the reverse complement.
TAAAAACTGAACTTTCTAATCGAAAGGAAGATGACTCTATTAAAGTTATGATTTTAACGCGTCTACATGAAAAGTTGATGTTCTCTAAACCTGAAGTAGCTAAATCTTATGCGCAACAAGGACTAGAAATATCTAAAAAGATAAATTACACAAGAGGTATTGCGGTTGGGAATATGCATAAAGCTGATTATTTTGCTAACAAATCTGAGAATGACTCTGCTATATTTTATTATAATAAAGCTAAAGCATTTTTTAATGAAGCCAATAGTACAAGGGGATTGATTTTTGTAAACCATTCCCTATCTTCTATAGAAAGTTCTAATGGTAATCTGGACAAAGCAATAGCTATTAGCAAAGAAAACATTGAACTTATAAAAAAGCATGAAAAGGAAGGAGATGCAAAAACAAAATTTATTGGAGCGCAATATGTTTCCTTGGCCAATATTTATATTGAAAAAGCCAATTTTAAAACAGCGCTTATTTATGCATTACAAGGTCTTGAGTGCTTTGAGAAAATAAACCATGAAACCAGAAAGGCTGATGCTTTAAAACAAATAGGTGATATAGAAAGTGGTCTAGAGAATCATGAATCTTCTATAAAATACTTTAAAGATGCTATAGAAATCTATGAACGTTATGAAGAAACGTTTTATGTAGCGTACACACAAAATTCTCTTGGGATTTCTTATCAAAATTTAAATGATTATGCTACCGCAGAAAGCTATTTTAATTTGGCTATTGAAAATGCTAGAAATGTTGAAGACAATCTTGGGCTAAGCAATGCTTTACACAACCTTGGAGATATTAAACGGTTGCAGGGTAAGTATTCTGAAGCAAAACCTATTTTAATAGAAGCTAAAGCGATTGCTAAAAAAGAGAATTTAAAGTTAGGAATGGTAAATGCTTTAGTAAGTCTTTCTAAAATTGATTTTCAAAATAAAAATTATAATGCTGCATTGCAAAATAATGCTGAAGCCATTGACCTCGCAAAGTCATTAGGTGCTATGTCACATCTTGCAAGTCTTTATAAAAACCGCTCCACCTTTTTAGAAGGATTGAATAAAAATAATGATGCCCTTGAATTTTTAAAGTTGTATCAAACCATAAATGATAGTTTATTCACCACAAAAAAGTCGCAACAAATTGAAGAGTTAAAAACTATTTATGAAACTGAACAAAAAGAAGTTAAAATTTCACTTCAAAAGAAAGAAATTGAAACATTAAATGCACAAGCAGAAAATGATAAACTTACAAAAACAGTTTATGGCATTGGTATGTTTTCTTTTCTTGCCATTGCTGGGCTTATATATTTTAGTTTTAAGCAACGTATGAAGAAAAACAAAATAGAGCGTGAAAAACAAGAAGAAATATATAAACAAGAAATAGAGTTTAAAAAGAAGGAACTCGCGTCACAAACATTGCATTTGGTTCAGAAAAACACATTCATTCAAGAATTAAAAGATAATCTTGAAAAGATAAAACGTTCTCCAGAATTATTTAAAGTGGAGTTTAGGCGTATAGTAATGCTTTTAAAAAAGGAAAGTGCAGAGGACAAAGATTGGGAAGTTTTTAAATCCTATTTTACTGAAGTTCATAATAATTTCGATCATAAAATAAAAGAAGTATATCCAGAAGCCACCGAAAAAGAAATGCGTTTAGCCTCTTTTTTACGAATGAATCTATCCACCAAAGAAATAGCTTCAATGCTTAACGTATTGCCAGAAAGTGTTTTAAAAAGCAAATATCGTCTGAAAAAGAAGTTACATTTAGATAAAGAGGTAGATCTTAACCAATTTTTAAGTGATTTGTAAAGGTTGTATCTTTGCATAATGAGTTTTGGCGTACCAAATGATAAAAAATTAATTCTGTTTGATGGTGTTTGTAACCTCTGTAATTCCTCTGTACAATATGTTATAAAACATGATAAGAACAATCAATTTATGTTTACTGCATTACAGAGTGAGACTGGGAAAAAAATCATCGAGCATTTTGATATAGATACATCTAAGGTAGATTCTATCCTTTTGTATACACCTGAGAAAGGTATTTCTACAAAAAGTAGTGCAGCTTTAAAAGTAGCTTCAAAATTAGGTTTCCCAACAAATATGTTGAGTGTTTTTCTTATCATACCTCCGTTTATAAGTAATTGGGTTTATGATTTTATTGCAAAGAACCGTTACAAGTGGTACGGTAAAAAAGATGCATGTATGATACCTACTCCTGAATTAAAAAGTAAATTTTTAGATTAGATTATTTTTTATCTTTCATACTTTTCGTACGCAACCTTTTTTAGCTTTCATCATCTTTCAGGAAACACTTATCATGAAAAAAATAATCTATCTTCTTGTCTTTGCGATTATACTATCGTGTGATGAAAATCAAGTTGATTGCTCTACAGTTAATTGTCAAGCACCACAAATTATCGTTAATTTGATTGACAATGATTCAAAAGAAAACTTCATATTACTAAATATGCTTGATAAAGAAAATATATCAGTTCAGAATTCTTCTGAAGTTGAAATAGGTTTTCTTATTGAAGAAAATACTGGTCTATTAATCATTGAAAAATCAAATACATCTGATACAATTGAAATTCAAATAGCTCCAGATATCTCATTAATTATTTCATATGATACTTCTACTCCAAAAACTGATGCTTGTTGCGATTTTGGTGAACTTAAGGATGTCCAAATTCAAAATAATACGTTTAATGTATCCAAAAACACTATAATTATAGAAATATAGTTTCTAAATTTACATAATGAAAACTATTTATTGGAGTACAACAATTATCCTATCTATCTTCCTTTTATGGAGTGCTTACACCTACCTTTTTAGTAAGGCTGCTATTGAAGGTGTAAAAGCTTTAGGCTTCCCTGATCATTTTAGAATGCAACTAGCAATTCTAAAGCTCTTAGCGGTCGTCATAATTGTAACACCTATTGTTCCGCTACAAATAAAGGAATGGGCATATGCGGGTATTGGATTGTTTTTTATTACTGCAATTATAGCACATACAGCTCATAAAGACCCTTTTATAATTACAGTTATCAATTTGGTTTTAATGGGTATAATGTGCATATCATATATTTATTTACATAAGTTGAATTCATATAAATAAAGACTTACAAATTATTACAATTAAAAACTCTTTTAATACTATGTTAGGTTTTTTAAAAACACTAAATAAATGGTTTAGAGATTTCATATTAGATGATGTTGACAAACCATACGATGGACCATTACCTTATCATAAAGGATTTGGCAAAAAGAAAGATCCTGTTAAAAGAATTGAGAAACGATTTGATGAACAGAAGAAACAAAATAGGGGCTAGAACTACTTTAAACTCCTCAAAATAAAATCCACTTTCCTATTTGTATTCTTATTTTCTGCATAAGAATCTGTAATATGTTTGGGAGTAACCGCATAGCCTTTATCAATTAAGGCTTGAATTTCTTCGGCATATTCTAAGGCTACTTTGCCAGTTAAAAGCAGGCTCAAATCTTTACCTGAGTGGTAGTAATCATAAACTTTTTTAAGTCCAGACAAATAGAGATAATCTTTTGTAAAACCACCGCCACGGTGTGCTCTAAGCGTAATGTAAAATGCACTTTCCCTATCTAAATCATACTGATTGTGTAATAATCTAAACGTTCTAGAAAAGGGGTAGCCCTTAGCTAAACTATCTACAGCAATAACACGATACGCCAATTCTTTAAGTCGTGTAACGGTTAAATTATTACTCATGTATTCCGAAAACACAGCTAAGCCTTCCTGCGTTTCTTCATTATTTGGGAATCCATGAGAAAATATTTTTAGAGGATGTAACAGCCCATTCATTGTAGTAACCATATGCACACCTATTTCATGATTGGTCAATACTGCTATTTCATTTTCAGAATAGGTATGATTTGTATTTAAAACTAAAGTCTTGATATTATTCAACACCATAGCAATCGCTGAAATCTTATCAGAATAGTCTATCTGATAACTAAAATCATATTTTTTTGAAAAGTCCTTAAAAAATACCTCAGAAGCTTTGGCACTATATTTTGGTTTAAATTTTTCAATATCTCTATTTTCATCTTCAAAATGCAAAATGAATTTAGCGTTCTCAACATCGTTTTCAGTGGGCGTTCCAAAACAATGTAAACTATCAAAATAAAACTGTCTGCCCTCACCAATATTCTCTATACATTGAATTAGTCCAGAATATGCATAAATAATATCTTCGTAAAGGTTACGAATTTCCTCGTCTTCAATTAGCTCTAGTGGTTGCGTAAATAATTCCCTATGCAGCCTAAACTTATCAAAATTGATCTTAGGATATTTAAAAACAGGATCTGTTAAGTATTTTGAAGCAAAAAACCGCGCTTTCTCTTCTTCTATATTTGTAGGATTCACATAGCTCAACAATTCAATTTGCTTAACTATCGCATCAATATTATTATCAATTTCAAGAAGTGCTTTTGTTGCCACAGTATCTTCAATCTTCATATATTACCCTTTAAACCTATTGTATACAGCCTGTGCATGCTCTGGAATTCGAGTCTTTAACGCTTCTTCTACCGTTTTTACAACTTCTGGGAAGATAACTTGCTCGTATTCATCACAATACACCTTAGCAATTTCGGTTGCCAAAACTAAGGTATTTTTAAAGTTCTGCGTAATATATTTTAAAAAATATCCATTGCCTTGAAACGTATCGTTTATTAATGCCGTTGGTTTTATCTGATGTGGTAATTTAATTTGCGACAAACTTTCCCTCCAATCTTCAATAACATCTCCAAACCGATCATTGTCAACATTGCTTGTTCCTAAATTCCAAGTTGGTACTTCCCTATCCCAACGTTTCCAATTGTAGCTATGCATGTCATAAACAGTACAATATCCAAATTTTTGTTCTAAAGCTTCAACTAAAGCATGAGTTACTTTATAAAAATTTTCATGTTTTTGAAGGCTTTTTATTTTCATATCCTCAGAAAGTGGTTGATGCCACAACTGCTTTCCCCAAGCGGTTAAAAAAACTGCATCTTCAGGAGCACGGTTTAAATCATATTCAAAACGGGAATCACAACCTGCTATTACTATTGGGTGCGTTTGCACCATATGTTTAGTTTCTGGATCTTCCTCATACCAACGTTCGTATTCTGTATGGATACAATTCTCCCAAAGTTCTTTTCTAAATTGATGTCCATCATGAATTGCCGCACAAGCATACGGTACATAGGCATCAATTTTGATAGTAAAAGAATAGTCTGATGCAACAGCCTCAAAAGTATCATGAGACTTAATTTTAGAAATAATGTCTGAAACGGAGAGTCTATCCATCTTTTTTTAAAATCTTTTTCAAATTAATATAAATGAGCTGCTCCATTTGGTCATATTCACCATCAGCAAAGGCCATCAACTTTATATCTGCAAACAAATCAGCGAAATCATTTCTATAATAATTATGAGCTTCTACTGCTTCAATGATATTTTGAATGCTTTGATAATCATTGTCCGTTTCAAACTGACTATTCACACGATAATAAACATCTTTATCTACACGACTTAGAATATATTCTTTTTCATTCCAAGTCTCATTTAAATCTGCATGAGACACGTAAATTAAGATGTAAGCCAATAACTCATCTTTAGTCCATGTTTTAGGCTGACTCATATCACCAGAAGTTAACGCTCCGTATTCTGTCCAAGAGCCATCGTATACTGAAATATTTTGATAACCAGAAATCTCTGCGCCTAAAGCCAAAACACATGCAGTGATACCAGAGCCACATGAAAAAATGATATCCTCATCTTGTTCTGCCACCATATAAAAAGACTTTGCAATCTCCTTTTTAGATTTCAGCTTACCATCTTCTAATATTTCTGTAAAAGGTAAATTTACCGAGTTTGGAATTGTTCCTCTGCGCAGTCCTTCTCTTGGTTCTGCAACTTCTCCGTTGAATCTTGCAGCAGACCGCGCATCAATTATTTTATGTGTTTTATTTTTCGAGGCATTTTCTATATCCTCAAAAAACTGCATATATCCAGATTGTAATTCTGCTGTAAAATTACCTTTTGGTCCTTCATAAGGTTTCATGTATTCTGTTGGATAACCAGCTTTTTTCCATTCTGGAAAACCTCCATCTAAAATTGCAATAGTGTTAAACCCGAAAGCCTTAAACAGCCACCAAACACGTGCACTTGAATAAATACCTTTGTCGTCATAAACTACAATTGAACTCTCACTATTAATACCTAATTTTTGTGCTTCGTTTTGAAATTGCGCCTTAGACGGAAATGCACTTGGAAACGGATCAGCAGTATTACTAAACTTTTGTTTGATATCAAAAAATCTCGCATTGGGTATTTGATGTGACATAGCATCAAACCCTTTTGCAATGGTACCATCTAAAATAACGAGCTTATCAGCTTCTATATGTTGATGAAGCCATTCAACCGAAACTACAGGATTATTTAAGGAAAATTCAGCCATTTTTTTAGTTTAAACAAATGCTTTATAAACTTGCGGTATAAATACCCACTTTCCATCAACTCTAAAAAATGCAGCTCTAGATTTTATACTTTCACCCTCACTATCAACATATTCCAAAGCATAAAAAGCAATCCCTTTTTTTATATAACCGCATAACATCAAATAATTAGTGGATATATTTGTTTTACCCCACTCTGCTTTCTCACTATTGCTTTGACATAAAGGCACTAATTCACAAACATTATCTTTTCCCCCTGGCTTCATTGTATTATGAGGCACATTATCTATAGTATTCCATTTACTATCTGAATATACCAAAACCTTATCGGCTATCATTTTATCAGTAAATATTTTAAAGATATCTGCTTCAGAAGGTCTTAATGTTTTTAAAAACTGATGATTCTCATCACTTTTCAGTTTCTCAATGATATCAGAAAGTTCAGATTTAGGATTTGCAGTTTCTTTTTTACACGATAATAATACGCCAAAACAAACCGCAATGCATACAATTTTCTTTATCATTTTTAGTAATGTTTAAGCGTCTTCTACAGCTTTACGTAATCTTGTTCTTCTATCAAAAGCTTGTAGTTTATCAATAACCTTCATCTCTAAAAAGTCAATTACCTTCTCCTCTATTTTTGTTTTTAATTTATATACTTTATTAATGTAAGTAATACCTCCCGGAGACATCACATTCACCTCTACTAACTTCCCACCAATAACGTCTATACCAACAAAATAAAGGCCATCGTTTACTAATTTTGGCCCAATTTGCTTACATAAAGCTTTTTCTTCTTTAGTTAAGGAATGTTTTTGAACACTTCCACCAGCCGAAACATTCGAGCGGTGATCATCATTTCCTGGAACACGTTTCATAGCGCCAACAGGCTCTCCATTTAAAATTAAAATACGCACATCACCTTGATCTGCACCTTCTATATAATCCTGTAAAATAACGTAACTAGAAGTGCCATCACTGTTGGTAATATAAAAATCTAGTAACGAATTAATATTGCTCATCGCCGATTTTTCAATAAGAATCACACCAGATCCACCAAAACCATTAAGCGGTTTTAATATCATTTTATCTGCAGTCGACTCTTTAATCTGCTTGATCAAATAACGTTTACTTTTTGATACATGTGTAGCAGGAATTATGTTACTATGTGCATCACCAAATGCCGCAGTATATAATTTATTATTAGCTTCTCGCATACCTTCTAGAGAATTCATGATAAACACATCATCTTTAACAGAATCTAGAAAATTAAGCATTATAGGATCTAACGGCGGATTAGCTCTAAAAAAAATCACATCAAAACCAGCTAAAGGCAGCATCTCCTCTCTAATCTTTACCTTATTGTAAAACGATTTAAGAGACGATGGTGTTTTTTCCATGCGATGAATTACCGAACAGTTAGCTGTAGTAACGCTATTCCGTATCGTTAAATCCGCAGGAATACACATCGCTACACCATGATTTCGTTTTACACATTCTTTTATTAAGGCTAGACTTGTATCGTTTTCTGGGTCTATAGTTTCCCAAGGATACATTATGAAGCAAATATTCATTATTCCAATAGTTTTTTAGTTGACATAAATTTAAAGATTTTTTTTAGACATCCCAAGACTATTTTGGGCGTTACCCACAAGGGGTCGGGCTTTCCGCTATATCTTTTTTATTTGTTCTCGATACATTTTGCTCATACTTCGCAAAACACTCGAACTGACATAAAAAAGGATGCCGCTGCAATCCCTAACGCACGTGTTTGCCAAAGTCGGTGCTATTTCACTTCATCATAGTGGTCATCCCACTCTTTTGGTTTGGGGTCGTGCAACTTATCCAGAGATTTAGCTACCAGCATAGATACCGTAGCATCTCCAGTTACATTCACAACAGTTCTGCACATGTCAAGAGGCCTATCTACCGCAAAAATTAGAGCTAAGCCAATTGGCAATAATTCAGATGGAAAATTAATAGATTCTAATACGATAACCAACATTACCATGCCTGCACTAGGTACAGCTGCGCTACCGATGGATGCTAATAAAGCTGTCAAAACTATAACTAACTGATTTGTGAATGATAATCCCTCAGGCCAAATCACCTGCATAATAAATACCGCTGCAATACCTTGATATAAACTCGTACCATCCATATTTACCGTAGCTCCCACAGGAAGTACAAAACCAGACACTTCTTTATCCACGCCTAAATGTTCTTCTACACGCTCCATAGTTACTGGAAGTGTGGCCGCACTACTACTTGTAGAGAACGCTAACAATTGCGCGGGACTAATTTGCTTTAAAAACCACATTGGTGATTTTTTGGTATACACACTCACCAATAGTAAGTAGAAACCAATCATTAAAATAAGTCCGCCCACAACACAAAGCGCATAATACAATAGCTTTATTAAAATTTCAACATCATCAAAAGCAATAATAACATTAGCTAATAATGCAAATACCGCGTATGGTGCAAATAGCATAATTAAGTCTACCATTTTCATGACGACTTCATTTAAAGAATCGAAAAACTTCACGAGTGGCTCTGCCTTTTTTTCTCCTATGAGCAATAAACAAATTCCAACAAAAAGTGCAAAGAAAATTACTTGAAGCATCGATGCTTCGGCAAACGATTTAAAGATATTACTAGGAAAAATATCTACTAAAGCTTGCAACGGACCAGCATCTTTTTGGGCAGCAGCTTTAGTTAGCTTATCAGTAATACCAGCATCATTTGCATACTTTAACTTTATTTTTTCAATAGTATCTTGAGGCATACCATCTCCAGGTTTAACTATGTTTACAATACTCAAACCAATAATAATAGCTATTAAAGTCGTACCCACATAAATACCGATGGTACGTAAACCCATCGTTTTTATTTTAGAAATATCTTTTAAATCTGAAATTCCTTTAATTAAAGATGCCAGTATCAGAGGCACAGCAATAAGTTTTAGAAGATTAATGAAGATAGTTCCGAAAGGAGAAATCCAATCGGTAACGAAACCCTTTCCGCCATCAATACCATTCATTATGAAACCAAAAATGATTCCGAGAATCATTCCTATAATAATCTTCCAATGTAGTGCTAGTTTTTTCATCAAGTGATTTTTCTTTTAATAGGTCAAGATAAGTATTTTTTAAAAAAAAGGTTCATAGGTCTTCCATCTCTTTAGTCAAAACTAAAAATTAGCAAATAAGCTTAGCCCCGATTGTAACGGCATCCTTTTTTGAGGCACGAGAAAAAGATATAGTGGAAAGCGGGAAATAGCTCCTTAAAAAACTATTGATATATTGTATTTATCAAATAAAAATCAGCTAAAACCAAAGCAGCCATAGCTTCTACAATAGGCACAGCTCTTGGCACCACGCAAGGGTCATGTCTCCCTTTTCCTTGCATTTCTACAATCTCACCCTTTTTATCTATGGTTTCGTATTTCTGAATTAGTGTAGCAACTGGCTTAAATGCAACATTAAAGTAAATGTCCATGCCGTTGCTTATGCCTCCTTGTACACCACCAGAATAGTTTGTTTTTGTACTGCCATCTGGATTGAATGCATCGTTATGATCGCTGCCGTACATGGTACTTCCATGAAAACCACTACCATATTCAAAGCCTTTTACAGCGTTTATGGATAACATGGCTTTACCTAATTCTGCATGTAGCTTATCAAAAACCGGTTCGCCTAAACCAACTGGCACATTTTTAATAACACAACTAATAATGCCACCAACAGTATCGCCTTTACTGCGCACTTCCTTAATGTATTGCTCCATTTTTGCAGCCATGTCTTGGTCTGGACAGCGTACAATATTAGATTCTATTTGAGATAAATCTATGTCTGTATATGGTTTATCGAGTTTCATTGTGCCAACGCTAGAAACGTAAGCATAAATTTCTACATCTTTAAGTACTTGCTTTGCAATGGCTCCAGCTACAACACGGCATGCTGTTTCTCTTGCAGAACTTCTACCTCCACCGCGATAATCACGTATACCGTATTTTTTGTCATAGGTGTAATCTGCATGACTTGGACGGTAACTATCTTTTATATGCGAGTAGTCGTGAGATTTTTGATTGGTGTTTTCAATAACAAAACCAATTGGTGTTCCTGTAGTTTTACCTTCAAAAATGCCAGAATAAAACTTTACGCCATCTGGTTCTTTGCGCTGCGTTACTATTGCAGATTGTCCAGGTTTACGACGATTTAATTCATTTTGAATAGCATCCATATCCAACTCAATCCCTGGAGGACAACCATCTATGACACCGCCTAATGCAGGTCCATGAGATTCACCATAAGTTGAAACATTAAATAGTTTTCCGAAGGAATTACCAGCCATATTCAAAATTTTTCGCTAAAATAAACCATAGCCTTGAATTACACTAATTTTCATGACACTCAAAATTCCATATTTGGTAACATTAAGCTAACAATATCCTCATAATTAGTTAATTAAATAGTAAACTTAGTGTAATACAAAAGTCTGTTATTTGTAGTGTTAATTAGTTTTAGATTCCTAGTAAGCTTATACCCCATTGAAAACAAAACGCAAAGTAGAAATTGCTGTCATATCCGATGTACATCTTGGTACATATGGCTGCCACGCAAAACAACTACTCACTTATTTAAATAGCATAAATCCAAAGAAACTTATTCTTAATGGAGATATTATAGACATTTGGCAATTTAGCAAACGTTACTTTCCTAAATCACATTTAAAGGTCATAAAAAAAATTATGGATTTTGCTGCAGATGGTGTTGAAGTGGTTTACATTACTGGAAATCATGATGAAATGCTCAGAAAGTTTAGTGATACGAGTATAGGAAACATTTCCATTGTAGACAAACTGGTTTTAGATTTAGATGGAAAGAAGGCTTGGTTTTTTCATGGTGATGTGTTTGACATTTCTATCCAAAACGCTAAATGGTTAGCAAAATTAGGAGGTTATGGGTATGACGTATTAATTCTGATTAACAGATTTACGAATTGGATATTGACTAAATTAGGAAAAGAGCGCTATTCTCTTTCTAAGAAGATTAAAAATGGAGTAAAAGGCGCTGTGAAGTTTATTAATAATTACGAAAAGACGATTACAGACCTTGCGATTGATAATGGCTATGATTATGTAGTTTGTGGACATATTCACCAGCCTAAAATGGAATATCGTCAAAATAAACATGGTAAAACCATGTATTTAAATTCTGGAGATTGGATTGAAAACTTTACAGCTTTAGAATATCAATTTAAGCGTTGGAAAATCTACAATTATAGCCACGATAAGCTTTCTCCATTTTTTGCTGATGAAGATGTAAAAGAAATGGATGTAAAAGATCTAATTGCCGCAATTACAATAGTAGATAAAGCCGAAAAAATTAAATAAGCGCTTCTTTTAAAATAGTTACTGGATGTTTTGCTAAGGTATTGGTACCGTCCTTGATTTGATGTCTACAACTTGTACCATTCGCTGAAATAATTACACTCTCATTAGCTTTCCGAACCGCGGGAAATAACGTTTGTTCTCCTATTTGCATACTTACTTCGTAATGCGCTTTCTCGTAACCAAAACTACCAGCCATACCGCAACAACCACTTGGTATTATAGTGACCTTATAGTTTTTAGGAAGATTAAGTACTGAAAAACTTGACAATTGATTTCCTAATGCTTTTTGGTGGCAATGCCCGTGAAATTTAATTTCTTTTGCTTCTGAAGTAAATTGTTCTGGTTTGATATTTCCTAATACTATTTCTTGCTGTAAAAACTCTTCGATTAAAAAGGTATGTTTTGCTATGTTTTCTGCTGAAGTCTTATCTTCCGCAAGTTTTAAATATTCATCTTTAAAGGTTAAAATCGCTGAAGGTTCTATACCAATCAATGGTGTATCTGCAGAAATATGTTCTTTAAAAAATGATATGTTCTTATTTGCATGATCTTTAGCTTCTTCTAAAAAGCCTTTAGATAAGTAAGATCGACTACTCTCTAAATTATCAACGGGGATAACTTTATAGTTTAAAGCTTCTAAAAGCACTAAACAATCAATAGCAATTTCAGATTCTAAATAATTGATAAATTCATCTACAAAGAGGTATACTGTTTTGATTGGTTTTGTTTGATATATGTTACCATCAGCCCAATTAGAAAAATTATTAAACGAAGAAAAAGACAGAGTTACTTTTGGTAAACTTCGTTTATTATGAATTCCTAAAGCTTTTTTTATGAATTTTGATGTTATTTTATTTTGAAAAAGACCATTGTAGAACTTTGGAGCTCTAGAAGCAATTTTGTTATACTTGGTGGAGTTCGTAAAGAATTTATTTCTAAAACTGAATCCATTTTCCTTTTGATATTGATACTGAAATTCTGCTTTTAAGCTTGCTACATCAACACTACTTGGACACTCACTTGCACATGCCTTACAACTTAAACACAAATCAAAAACTTCCTTTAATTCGTCATGATTAAACTTATTCGACTTCTCTGAATTTGTCAAAAACTCACGTAATGCATTTGCTCTGGCTCTTGTGGTATCTTTTTCGTTTCGTGTGGCACGATAACTTGGACACATGGTACCACCAAATTCTGGTAGCTTTCTACAATCTCCAGATCCGTTACATTTTTCTGCTTCACGCAAAATACCTCGAGATTTAGTAAAATCTAAAAAGGTTTCAATTTCAGGTTCTTCTCTATCAACTTCATACCGCAATGCTGTATCCATTGGAAACGCATCCACTATTTTTCCAGGATTAAAAATATAATCAGCATCAAAAACATGTTTTATTCGCTTTAGTAGTTGATAATTCTTTTCTCCAATCATCAATGGAATAAACTCCGTACGTACAATACCATCACCATGTTCTCCGCTAAAAGAGCCATTATATTTCTTTACAAGATGGGCAACATCTGTAGTAATTTTTCTGAATAAATCTACGCCTTCTTTTTTCTTCAAATTTAAAATAGGGCGCAAATGTAACTCTCCTGCTCCAGCATGCGCATAGTATATGGCTTTCTGGTTATAACCTTTCATTAACTCCGTAAATTCAGAAATATAATCTACTAAATCTGGTAATGCTACAGCTGTATCCTCTATACATGCAGCAGATTTTTCGTCTCCAATGATGTTACCGAGAAGTCCCAAACCTGCACTTCTTAAGTTATTTGCTTTATCAATATCGTTTCCTACCAAAACTGGATTTGCATAACTCAACCCCGAAACTTCTAAGGTTTCAATTAAAACTTCACATTGCTTTTGAGCATCTTCTAAATCAGTAGATCTCACTTCACACATCAAAATAGCTTCAGGATCTCCAACTAAAAATTGTCTATTACCTTCTTGTGTTTTATTCCGTTTTGTGCAATCTAAAATGGTTTTGTCCATCATCTCACAATTAAATAAATTGTGTTTCATTGCTGGTACTACAGCTTTTAAACAAGAATCGATGGTATCAAAATGTGCTGCAACCATCACACGATGGTCAGGAGGTAAATCGTCTAGTTTTAAAGTGATTTCTGTGGTAAATGCCAGCGTACCTTCACTTCCTGATAGTAACTTGCACATATTGAATTTTTCAGAAACATCCGAAAACACATTACTATCAATCAATTCATCAATAGCATATCCTGTATTTCTTCTATGTATTTCTGGTTTTGGAAAATTTGCCTTTATTTCATTCTGAACAATATCTGATTGTAATTCATCATAAATTGTTTGATAAATTTTTCCTTCAAGAGTATTTAATTTAGTTTTTTCATGAAACGCTTCAGATATTATTTCTCCAAAAACAGCCTCACTCCCATCACTTAAAATAGCTTTTAGTTCTAAAACTTTATCTCTAGTTACACCATATTGTATTGATGTGGTCCCTGACGAATTATTCCCAACCATACCACCAATCATACATCTATTAGACGTAGACGTATTTGGACCAAAAAAGAACCCAAAAGGTTTTAAATAATTGTTTAGTTGATCTCTAACTACGCCAGGTTGAACAGTGATAGTTTTTGCTGTTTCGTCAATACTTATAATTTTTGTAAAATATTTAGATACATCAACTACAATACCTTTACCAACACATTGTCCTGCCAAAGAAGTTCCTGCAGTTCTTGGAATTAAAGATGTTTTATGATTTTTAGCAAATTGAATTAACTGCTTAATGTCAGCATTATTTTTTGGATACGCCACGGCTAAAGGCAACATTCTATAAACTGATGCATCTGTGGCATATATGGATCTCACTAAATCATCAAAAAGTAGTTCTCCAGATAACTTTGATCTTAAGTTATTTAGGTGTTCGTTCATGCGTTTTTAATCAAAATCTAAATATAAATACAATTTTGGCGTTATTTTTGTAAAGTTATCCAGAATAATAAACATGATCTTTTTTTATATATAGATCGTATATCATTAATCAAATTAAAACTAAAAACTTATGAAAAAATTATTCGTATTAGCAATTGCCGTATTAGGATTTACTTTTACTTCAAACGGACAAGAGATTGCAGAAAATGCTATTGGACTTCGTCTAGGGGATAGTAATGGTCTTGGTGCTGAAGTATCATACCAACGTGCATTAGGTGAAAATAACAGATTAGAAGTAGATTTAGGATGGAGAAATGGAAACGATTACAACGCTTTCCAACTTACAGGATTGTACCAATGGGTTTGGTTACTTGATGGTAACTTTAACTGGTATGCAGGTGCTGGTGGTGGATTAGCTGCTTTTGATGGTAAAAATCGATTGATGGGTACAGATGAAACCGCTATTTTTGTAGCTGGTGATGTAGGTATTGAATATAATTTCGATATTCCCCTATTACTATCTTTAGATTTTAGACCAACACTAGGATTTGGTGATTTTACTGATGATTTAGATTTCGATATTGCTTTAGGTATCAGATATCAGTTCTAATGTAAGAATAAAATAAACTAAAAAAAGCATCCTATTGGGTGCTTTTTTAGTTTATAATAGTTTTAAATGATTTTGAAGTAAACTATATTTGAGTTATATAAAGATAATGACATTGATGAAACTAATAAAATGGGGAATAATTGGTTGTGGAGACGTAACAGAAATTAAAAGTGGTCCAGCCTATCAATTAACTGAAGGCTTTGAAATTACAGCCGTAATGCGTCGTAATTTGGATAAAGCAAAAGATTATGCTAAACGACATAATATTAGCACGTATTATAATGACGCAGATAAGCTTATAAATGATAATAACGTAGACGCGGTGTATATAGCTACTCCTCCAGATAGTCATAAAGACTATGCTATAAAAGTAGCTCAAGCTGGAAAAATATGTTGTATAGAAAAACCTATCACTCCTAGTTATAAAGATAGTTTAGCAATACTAAATGCTTTTGAAACGAAAAACCTCCCATTATATGTTGCTTATTATAGAAGGTCATTGCCTCGATTTTTAAAAATAAAATCATGGCTAGATGCTGGTGAAATTGGAGAAGTTCGGCATATCAACTGGACATTTTGCAAACCTCCAAATAATTTAGACTTACATAAAACTTATAATTGGCGAACAGATGCCAATATTGCAAAGGGTGGGTATTTTGATGATTTAGCAAGTCACGGACTGGATTTATTTGCGTTCTTGCTTGGTAATTTTAAAGATGCTCAGGGTTTTTGTACCAATCAACAACAATTATATGAAGCGTATGATGCTATAACTGCGTCTTGGATTCATGAAAATGGAATTACAGGATCCGGAAGTTGGAATTTTGGGAGTGGTGATCGCGTAGATGATATTACTTTATTTGGTAGTAAAGGCATGATTAAATTTTCTATTTTTCAAGAAAACCCTATTCAATTAATTGTAGATAACTCAACTGAATCATTGGTAATAGAACACCCAAAACATATACAACTGTATCATGTTAAAGGTATGAGAGATGAATTAATTCTAAGTAATTTCAAACATCCTTCTACAGGAAAAACTGCAGTTCACACAAGTTGGGTGATGGATAAAATTTTAGGTAGACTTTAAATATAAAAGTAAAAGTTTCGTAAGTTTCGTTTTCAGTTTTTAAAGTATTCTGTCAATCTCATAAGTTTTATATACCTTAACATCATTATTAATATAGCATTCAATATGAAACCAATCTATTTTATTATTTGTCTTTTTTGTTGCCTAGTTCCCTTTAACTGTAAAAATAAAGAACAGCAAAATACCGAAGTAAAACCTATGCTAAAAGCTTTAATTATCGATGGTGAAAACAATCATGGTATCTGGCCAAAAAGTACTTTTATGATGAAAGATTTTCTTGAAGAGACTGGTTTATTTCAAGTTGATATTGCAAGAAAAAAATATACATGGATTGGGCCTCACTACAATAAAGTGAAAGGTGTTGATGATATTAATGAACTTTTAAACATATATTCTTTTAAAGATGGTATAGAAAGAACTTCTGTGGACTCTACAAAATATGATCCTGATTTCAATCCAGATTTCAGTACATATGATGTCGTGATAAACAATCTCGGTTGGAAGTCATCAGAATGGCCAGAAGCTACTAAAACTAACTTCATTGATTATATGAAAAATGGTGGTGGTTTAGTAACAATTCATGCAGCCAATAATGCATGGGGAGACTGGAATGAGTATAACAAGATGATTGGACTAGGTGCTTGGGGAGGCAGAGATGCATCTACTGGTCCATATATTTTCTATAATAATGATGGTAAAATTGAGCATGACCCTTCTGAAGGTATTTGCGCTTCACATGGAAAACAATTTGAATATCAACTTACCACAAGAGCTCCAGAACATCCAATAATGAAAGGATTACCAAAGGTTTGGTTACACGCCCAAGATGAATTATACGATCGTATGCGAGGTCCTGGAGAAAATATGACAATACTAGCAACTGCATATTCTGATGAAGAAGGTAATGCCCCACCATGGAATAAAGATGTAAAAGGTACAAATAGACATGAGCCCCTATTAATAGCTGTTGAATATGGAAAAGGACGTATTTTTCATTCCGCGCTAGGACACATGGACTATTCAATGGAATGTGTTGGCTTTAAAACTACACTTCAAAGAGGTGCAGAATGGGCTGCTACTGGAAACGTTTCACAAACTATTCCCGAAAATTTTCCAACTGCCGATAGCACTAGCGTTGTTGAGTGGGCTCAAAAAATTCAATAAGTTTTTAAATGAAATTTCAAAAATTAAGTGTTTTAGCGATTTTACTTTTTTTCATTACTCTATTTAATTGTAAATCTGGCGTTAATTCTAAGGAAAATATTGCAACTCCAAAGTTAAAGGTACTAATTCTCGATGGTGAAAACAATCATGGTATATGGCCTAAAAGCACCTTCATGATTAAGGATTATCTAGAACAAACAGGGCTTTTTGAAGTTGATATCTCTAGAAAGCAATTTACTTGGAAAGGAGAAAAATACTTAAATCAATACCCCTTAAACACAAGTATCTCTACTGAAATTGTACAAGAACCAAAAGTAGATCCAAATTTTAGTCCAGATTTTGAAAAATACAATTTAGTTGTTTCTAATTTGGGTTGGAAAGCATCAGAATTACCTCATCAAACCAAAACTAATTTTGAAAACTACATGGCAAATGGTGGAGGTTTAGTTGTGATACATGCTGCAGATAACTCATGGGGAGATTGGAAAGAATTTAATAAGATGATAGGCCTTGGTGGTTGGGGTGGTAGAAATGAAGTTTCTGGACCTTATGTATTTTATAATGATGATGATAAACTAGAAAAAGATGCTTCTGCTGGAAATTGTGGACAACATGGAAAACAATCAGAGTTTATTTTAACGACTAGAACTCCTAAGCATCCCATAATGAAAGGACTACCAATGGAATGGTTACATGCCAAAGATGAATTGTATGAAAAACTTAGAGGTCCAGCCGAAAATATGACAGTTCTTGCTACTGCATATTCAGATAAAAAAAATGATGAAAAGCGTACAGGTAGGCATGAGCCCATGTTAATGACTATCAATTATGGAAAAGGAAGAATTTTCCATACTACCCTAGGGCATATGGATTATTCAATGGAATGCGTAGGTTTTATAACCACATTGCAACGTGGTGCCGAATGGGTCGCTACAGGAGGTGTTAGCCAAGATGTTCCTAAAGATTTTCCAGATAGCAAAAGTACGAGTACTAGAGCTTGGAAATTAAATAAATAATCCTGCTTTCATTATTTCCAACCGAAATACAAATAGTCCAGCTTTCATATTAAAATAAATTTATCAAATTTTATTTCAAAGGATAACACAAAGTGACTTTTTTTGATTTTTTAATCAATTTAACTTCATTTAACATTTTGAATTGAAATTTACCCCTTTTAATACTTAACTTTAGCGACGCTAATTTAAATATCAAGAATTCATTAATCTTAAAAACACTCTATGAAGACAAACTCAATATGGAAATTAAGAGCACTTTTGCTGCTTTTAATCGCCACATTCATGATGCCCCTTAACATTGATGCTCAAAACAAGAGAAAAGACAAGAAAAAGAAAAATAAAACTGAAGCGCCAGCTCCTGTAAAAAAACCTTCTAAAAAAAAGACTATAGCCTCATTAACTAAGTCTAGTAAAAAAATGGAGGGACTTTTCACGCTCTACCAAGATACTATTAGTGGTGGACTTCAAATGCTTATTTCAGAAGATAATATAGGCCAAGAATTTATTCATTTTGCACAAGTCGCTGATGGAGTATTAGAAGCGGGTAGATTTAGAGGTGCATATGCACCTACACAAGTTATTAAAATCACTAAACATTTTAATAAAATTGAGTTTATCAAGCAAAATACGTCATATTATTTTGATCCTGATAATGCGCTTTCTAAAGCTAAAGATGCTAATATTTCTAATGCTAACATAGCGAGTTTAAAAATTGAAGCGCATGACGCCAAAAAAGGATTGTATCTTATCAAAGCAAGTGACTTATTCTTGAAAGAAACATTCGGACAAATAAAACGCCCGAGATTCCCAGGATCGTCTCCGTTGTCTTTTACTTTAGGTAATTTAGATAAGAATAAGACAAAAATAAACTCTATTAAAAACTATCCTGATAACATAAATATTACCTCAGAGTACGTATATTCCAAACCTTCAGTGTTGAATGGTGGCTCTAGTGCTGTTACAGATGGACGAAATGTAAGTATAAAAGTGAATCATAGCTTGATAGCTATGCCAGATAATGATTATGAAGTTAGATTTGATGATCCTAGAGTAGGCTATTTTACTAGACAAGTAGATGACCAAACTAGTACAAGTACAACGCCGTATAGAGATTTAATCCATAGATGGCATCTTAAGAAAAAAGATCCTGAAGCACAACTATCTGAACCTGTTGAACCAATTACTTGGTGGATAGAAAACACCACTCCTTTAGAATGGAGAGAAACTATTAAAAATGGTGTTTTACAATGGAACAAAGCATTTGAAAAAGCTGGGTTTAAAAATGCAGTAGTGGTTAAAGTACAACCCGATGATGCAGAATGGGATGCTGGAGATATAAGATATAATGTATTACGTTGGACATCCTCCCCTCAGCCACCTTTTGGGGGATACGGCCCTAGTTTTGTTAACCCTAGAACTGGTCAAATTTTAGGTGCAGATATCATGTTAGAGTATGTTCACTTTACCAATAGAGTGCTTTACGATAAACTCTTTAATAAAGCAACAATGGATCTTAATGACGATTTAAAATATTGTAGCCTAGGTCATGAAGTACATCAAGAACTTATGTTTGCTAATGCTGTAGTTTCTGCTACTGGGGCTTCAGATCTAGAAATGGAGCGTATCAAAAAAGAGTCTATGATGGCTTTAATCATGCATGAAGTTGGACATACTTTAGGTCTCAATCACAACATGAAAGCGAGTCAGCTCTTTTCCATAGAACAATTAAATGATGCTGATTTTATTGAAGGGAAATGTTTAACAGCCTCTGTAATGGATTATGCTGCTTTAAATATTACAAAAGATAGAAGCAAACAAGGGCAATATGATGATGTAGCAGTGGGCCCTTATGATATTTGGGCGATTCAGCTTGGTTATCAACCTTTTAAAACTGAAAGTGAAAGACAAGCATTATTGAACGAGTCTACTAAACCAGAACATATTTTTGGTAATGACGCAGATGATATGCGCAGTCCAGGTAAAGCTATTGACCCTAGGGTAAATGTATCTGATCAGTCTAATCAACAAATAGATTGGTCTATCGACAGAATGGAATTGTCTGATAATCTTTTAAAAGATGCCAAAACTAATTTTTCAAAACAAGGTGATTTTTATGAAGAGCTAAAACGCGTCTATTTTATTTTAACAGGACAAAAAGGTAGTGCAGCGAATACCATTTCTAGATTTATTGGTGGTGTTTATGTTGAAAGAACTGCTGTTGGTCAAAATGGTGCTACACAACCCTACACCCCAGTGAGTTTAGAAGATCAGAAAAAAGCAATGAATGCATTAAGTACATATGTTTTTGCACCAAATGCATTTGATGCACCAGAAGAATTGTATAACTATTTAGCAAGTCAGCGTAGAGGATTTAACTTTAGAAGATCACCAGAGGATCCAAAAATTCACAGTAGAGTTTTAGGAATGCAAAAGCGTGTTTTAAGTCATTTATTACATTACAATACATTACAAAGAATTACAGACTCTGAATTGTATGGTAATGAATATAAACTATCTTCTATGATGACTGATTTGAATAATGCTATTTTTAAAGCTGATATTTATAGTAATGTAAATTCATTTAGACAAAATTTACAATTAGAATATACTGAAATGTTACTAAACATGTTAACAGGTAAAATAAGTTCTAGGTATCCACATAATGCGAAATCTATGGCACTTTACAACTTAAAGCGCATAAGAAGTATGGCTGCTCCTTCCGGAAACATTGCTTCCAGAGCACATAAAGAGCATTTAAGAACACTAATTGATAATGGGTTGAAAGAACTCAAATAAAATATTAACTTATTTTAAAGAAACTAAAAAAGCTACTTCAAATGAAGTAGCTTTTTTATTATGTGGTTTATGTTTCTTTTTAGGGACAATGAATTGTTTACTTTATGTTTCATTAACCTCAATCTATAAATATCAAAACCTATGCCACTTTTAGTATTTAACTATGAATATTCAGGGATTTTACCTTTAACATCACTAAAAAATGCTTGTAAAGTCTTGAAATCAGATTCTATATCATTAGTAGGATAAAATGGTTTTGAAAATGTATTTTTTTTATTTTCAAAATCTAAGGTAAACATCACAATAGGTACTTTTGCCGCTTTAGCAATATAATAAAAACCTGTGCGCCATTTTTCTACCTTTTTCCTTGTACCTTCTGGTGCTAATGCTATTCTAAATATTTCATTAGCTGTAAATAATTTAGTAATAGCTTCCACTTTGTTTTGATTGTTTTTTCGGTCTATGGGTCTTCCTCCTAAGGCCTTAAAAAAATATCCAAAAGGGAAAATAAAAAGTTCTTTTTTGCCAATGAAATTAACTTTTATTCCCAACACAGCTCTTACTAATACACCAATATAAAAGTCGTGCCAACTCGTATGGGGCACAGCAATTATTACAGCTTTTTTTATATCGCTTCGGAGAATTTCATAATCTCCTTCAACTTGCCAGCCTAATACTTTATGATACATGAATTTAGCTAGCCTTTGCCTCATACTACATTTTTAAATAAAGCTCTTTGAGTTTTTTAGGAGTAATTGTCTTTTTCCAATTTTTACCAATTGCATTTTCCCATAATGGTTCAAGACTTAAAGCTATGGTAATCATCGTATCTAAATCTTTATCACTCAAATGTGAACAAATACCTGTTGGCAAAGTGATATTATGAATTGCTAGCATTTCTTTAAAAAGCTTCACGTCCTTTGGATAAAACTCTTCTAAATGATTGAATACAATGCAATTACCAATACCATGTTTGGTACCTAATAAATAAGATAATCCATAACTCATGGCGTGAGCAACACCAACTTGAGAGTATGCAATACTCATTCCACCATGCCATGATGCCATCATCAGCTTATCTTGTGCATCTTTTTTTGATAGTTTACCATCTAAATAAATCTCTTTGCAGATACTATAAGCCATTTCGCCATATGTCTTACTAAATGCATTTAAATAAGTTCCATTTAATGATTCTACACAATGAATAAAACAATCCATACCAGTATAAAACCACTGTTCTTTTGGTGTACCATTAGTTAACTCAGGATCTAATACTACTTGATCAAAAGGTGTATAATCTGAATTAATGCCTAACTTTCGTGTAGGCCCTGTTAAAACTGTAGTTCTAGACACCTCTGCTCCTGTTCCTGAAATAGTTGGAATACCTACATGATACACTGCTTTATTTTTCACCAAATCCCAACCTTGATAATCTTCAGCGTTGCCTTCATTAGTTAACATTATTGCCACAGCTTTGGCTAAATCTAAAATAGAGCCTCCTCCAATTCCGATAATACCAGATGGTCTTTCCTTTGAAGTTAAAATAATATCTTCAACTAATTCATCTACTTGCGATGTTTTAGGTTCTTCTATAGTAGAAACATAAATAATACGATCATCATACGAAATAGGTATTCTAGAAGTAACATTTATTTCAGGCCTAAACACATCATCTACCAAATAGATAAATGGTGCTGTATTATTTAAGCGATTTGGGGATAACAACTCACCTAACTGATTGAAACTACCTCTGCCAAAAATTACTCTTGGCACCATTGGAAAGTTTTTATAACTCATGTAGTGTCTTTTCTTTTACAAAATGTAAAAATAGTATTATTTTAATTTTACGTATTTAAAATCTCTCGAAACTTTTAAAAGTATTTCATTTTTCAATTTATGGCACTAATTTTAAAAGATCTCTCAATGTATTTATCGTTTTATATTGTTTTCCATTAGTTTCTTTTTCTGTAACTAACTCATGAGCCCAAGTGGTGTGAAATGGCACATGAATTGCGTTCGCATTAATATTAACTAATGGTAAAACATCAGATTTTAGAGAATTCCCTATCATTAAAAACTCTGAAGGGTTAATATCTAAATGATTTAATAGTTTTGAATAATTTTCCTCTTGCTTATCACTCAATACTTCAATATGATGAAAGTAATTTGTTAAACCAGACTTTTCCAACTTTCGTTCTTGATCAAGTAAATCACCTTTAGTCGCTAAAATGAGCCTGTATCTTTTAGATAATTGTTCTAGCACCTCTTCAACACCATCTAGTAATTCTACTGGTTCATTCAGCATATTTTTGCCGATATTTAGAATTTTCTCAATAGTTTTATTTGATAGTGTATAATTTGAAAGTTCTAAAGCACACTCTACCATAGACAAGGTAAACGCTTTAACACCATATCCATATAATGATAAATTTCCTATTTCCTTTTTAAATAGTTCTTGATCAATTTTATTTGGGGTTTCAAATTCTGATAACAATTTTGCAAATTCCAATTCGGCTTCACGAAAATAAGTTTCGTTTACCCAAAGGGTGTCATCGGCATCAAAACCAATTACTTTTATACCATTGTAATCTACTTCCATAATTTTTTTGCGCGCTCTAAATCTTCTGGCGTATCAATTTCTACACCTTCAACAGAAGTTTCTACCATTTTAATACGTTTGCCGTATTCTAAATATCTGAGTTGCTCCAATTTTTCTGAGGCTTCTAAAGTTAGCATTGGCAAACGGTAGAAATCCAAAAGAGCATCTTTTCTAAAAGCATAAACGCCTTTATGTTTGTAATATTTAACATCTACAGAAGTATCACGAGGATAAGGAATTGGGCTACGAGAAAAATACAATGCAAAATTGTCTTGATCTAAAACCACCTTTACTGTATTTGGATTTTTAATCTCATCATCATCTGTAATATGCACCATTAGTGATGCTAAGTCTACTTGATTATCAGTGTCTTCTTTAAAAACTGCAATCAACTTTTTTAAAGACATTTCATCAGTAAATGGCTCATCACCTTGCACATTAACCACAACATCTATATCTAAATGTTCTACAGCTTCAGCTATTCTATCACTACCACAGTCATGTTCTTTTTTACTCATCATGACTTTACCACCATTATTAGCAATTTCATTAAAAATAATATCGCTGTCAGTAACAACTATAACATCATCAAATAAATTTGTGGCCACAGTAGCCTCGTATGTCTGAAGAATTACAGTTTTACCCCCTAGATCTTGCATAAGCTTTCCAGGGAATCGAGACGCGCTATAACGCGCAGGAATCATCGAAATAATTTTCATCTAATGGTTCTAAATTAAGTCATCAAAAATACCAAATATTTATCCAACTGGAGATTTCTTTCGTTTTAAACGGATAAATAGTTTAAAAATGATTAATAAAATAATAACAACTATAACTACTGCTACAATAGGGACAAATATTGAAAGTGTAGACATCACTACAGAAGTACCCGTCTCTAATGTAGAAACTACGGGATTAGCCATACCTCCTGTGGTTGCAGTCGATGCTAATCGTGTTGTACCAGATGTTCCAGCTACGGCTGCTGCCGTTCCTCCTCCTGCTATAATTGCCAATGCCCAAGTAGTTACTGGGCTTAAATCTGCTACTGTAGACAGCATGACTGCTGTTCCGGCTAATGCTGCTAATGGCACTGCAATACTATCCAATAAATTATCTACATATGGAATAAAATAAGCGCAAATTTCAACTAATGTTGCTACGCCTAATGTAATGAGTGCAGGAATGCCTCCAATCCATGCCCACGATTCATTTAGCTGCCAAACATCAAAATGCGCAGCTAAACTCAAGGCAAACAACGGCAAAAACACACGAAATCCAACGGATGCTGATAATCCTATGCCTAAGCAAATACTAAGTATTGTTTCTGGTGTCATAACTTCCTAAATCCTCAAAAGGGACTTTAATTTTTTATATTAATCTATTAAGTTTCAATTTTCTCGTAAAGGTGCTAAGTTTCACAATGAATTATACTAATATCTAATTCTCTTACTAAAGCAAAAAATTAGTATAACCAACTGAATACTGTGCAATTGAGATCGAAAAACTAAAATCATTCTTCAAAAAAATCATCTTTAAAACCAATAAGATACAATTTTTCTTTGGCTCTTGTAACTGCTGTATACAGCCAACGTAAATAATCAACATCTATGCCATTTGGTAAATAGGGTTGTTCAACAAATACGGTGTGCCATTGCCCTCCTTGTGATTTATGACAGGTAATTGCGTATGAAAACTTAACCTGCAATGCATTAAAATGTTTGTTATTCTTCACTTTTAAGAACTTTTTGTAATTGCTTGATTCGTTCTCAAAATCCTTCATGACTTCTTGATATAATCGGTTAGAATCATCATAGGATAGTGATGGCGTTTCAGCAGTAATGGTATCCAGAAGCAAAACTGTTTCAAAAGGTCGCATTTTTGGATAATCTACCATACGCACTTTTACTTCCGCGAAGCGAAAACCATACAATTCTACAATTTTGAAAATTTCTAATATTTCAATAATATCGCCATTGGCTATAAAACCAGCTTCGGTTGTTGGTTTTACCCAAAAATAATTATTCTTAACTACCATTAAATAATCACCCGCACTTAATTCATTCTCATTAAATAAAATTCTGCTTCTAATTTGTTGATTGTACATATTAGCACGTTTATTACTACGTACGATAATGGCCGTTTCTTCATTTCCTAAATTACTGTAGGCATCATTTATGGCATCCATAATTTCATAACCATCAACTAGTCTTATAATATCTGTAAAGCCCTGTAATTCAAATTTAAATGTATCAAAAAAATTGCTTGCTAAAGTTTCCCGTAATGCTGTTGCGTTAATTAAAATCCCCGAGTTTTCTTCTTGCCGTACTACTTCATCCAATTCCATTTTAGTAACCTCTTTGTTGTAATTAAGGGCTAACTTATTTTCATCTAAGGCTGGGCTTATATCTAATTTAACAGGAGGTAATTGAGCCGTATCACCTATTAGCAATAATTTACATTTAAAACCAGAATATACATATTGCATTAAATCATCTAGAAGTGAACCATTTTCAAACAATTTAGAATCTCCCGGAGTATCAGGAATCATAGAGGCTTCATCTACAATAAAAATGGTGTTTTTATGCTTATTAGGCTGCAATACAAACTTTACACCACCACCTGAATTCTTTTTCGGAAAATAAATCTTTTTATGAATAGTAAATGCCTCTGTTTTAGAGTAATTAGAGATTACTTTGGCAGCTCTACCAGTTGGTGCCAATAGCACAGCGCTCATTTTAGCTTTCCATAAATTGTTAACTATAGTACTAACAATGGTTGTTTTTCCTGTACCTGCATATCCTTTTAATAAGTAAATGGAATTAGCTTCTTTACTAAATATAAATTGCGAAAGTTGCTGTATTACAATATCTTGCTTTAACGTAGGCTGAAACGGAAAATGTTGTTTTACAAGGGAATAAAATTCAGCTGATGTCATTAAGGCACGAAACGGGATTAGAAATTATTCAAATATAGAAATGATTTTTATTAAGATAGTTTTAACCATTAAAAAAAAATTGTAGATTTGCGAAAGACCATTAAAAAACTTTAAACAAATTTTAAGACTATGTTGATTATAGGAGTTATTGTTGTAATACTTATTACTATAGGATTAGTAAAACTCATTGACAAATTTATACCGAATAAATTAAGACCTGTTTTAATGATTGTACTTTGGATAGGAATTTTTGCCCTAGGGTATTTAACATTCATGTCTGTATACAACCCTATTCTTTTCAACAAAGAAAAAGATAAACGCTATGCTCAAGTTATCGAAAGTTTAGAGGATATTAGAGAAGCGCAATTGGCACACCGAACTGTTACTGGAACATTTGCAGGAAACTGGGATAATTTAGTAAAGTTTATAGACACTGCTGAATTTACACTAACACAGCGTAGAGATTCTAGTGTTGTTGATGAAGAGTTAACAAAGCGTTATGGAGGCGTAGAAACGTTTAAAGACATCGTTATTATTGATACTTTGGGAACAAAATCAGTTAAAGATTCCATATTCAAAAATTCTGATAGATACAAAACTATGATGAATGTACCTGTTGGTGAAGAAGGTGCAAAGTTTAAACTAAATGCAGGATATTTGACACAAAACGATATTAACATTCCTGTTTTTGAAGCATCAGTTAAAAAAGCTGTTGTATTATTCGATCAACCTAGAGAATTGGTGTTACAAGAAAACGAGGTAATGTCAGTGGAAGGCGTAAATGGTGATGCAATAAAAGTTGGTTCTATGGAAGAAGTAAAAACTATAGGAAACTGGCCAAAAACATATGGCACAAAGAAAAAATAAAAATTTAGATACAATTACCAATCAAAAACTGTCCATTCAAATTAGTTTGAGTGGACTTTCTTTTTGTATCCTAAATACAGCTACCAACTCCTTTTCTAGTTTTGAGCATATTAGTTTTGATAAAAAAGTAAATCCGTTTGAAGCCTTAGAGCGTTTAATCCATTATTTTGATACGAGAGACTATCTTCAAAACGAATTTGATGATATTGTGATCATTCATGAGAACGATTTATCAACATTAGTTCCAAAATCTTTATTTAATGAAGACCACTTAGCAGACTACTTAAAATTTAACTCAAAAATTTTAAAAACAGATTACTTGAGTTATGACACTCTAGAGCATAATCATAGTGTTAATGTTTATGTGCCTTATGTAAATATCAACAACTACATATACGAAGCCTACGGAGAGTTTACCTTTAAACATTTCTCAACAATTTTGATTGATGAAATATTAGCTATTGAAAAAGGTAATACTACAGCAAAAGTCTATGTGCATGTAGACGCACATCATTTTGAAATTATCGTCTTAGATGGAGGTAATTTAAGACTATATAATACCTTCGAGTATAATAACTCTGAAGATTTTATCTACTATCTGCTATTCACTTTAGAACAATTAAACTATAACACAGAAACCATAGATGTAGCACTTCTTGGAAATATAGTCCCTGAAAGCGAATTGTACAAAATAGCCTATAAATATATTAGGAATATCACTTTAGGAGAGCATAAAAATGGTATTACTAATGATGCAGATTCTAAACAGTCTAATTTTATCATCACAAACAGTTTTTAATGCGTATCATTTCGGGTCAATATAAAAGTAGAAAGATTATCGCACCAAAAAAATTACCAGTGCGTCCTACTACAGATATGGCAAAAGAATCCCTCTTTAATATTTTAAACAACCACTACTATTTTGATGAGGTTTCAGTTTTAGACTTGTTTGCAGGTACAGGAAATATAAGTTATGAGTTTGCATCAAGAGGCGCAGAACAGATCACTTCTGTTGATCAAAATTTTGGTTGTATTAAGTTTATCAATCAGACTGCTGAAAAATTTGAAATGCCTATTGATACCATAAAAAGTGATGTATTTAAATATCTAGAAAACGCAAAACAACAGGTAGATATCGTTTTTGCTGATCCACCTTACGACTTTGCAGACGAGGAATTTGCAAAAATACCACAATTGGTATTTCAAAATAATATGTTGCTAGATGAAGGCATGCTAATTCTTGAACATTCTAAGCATACTAATCTATCTCATTTACCATATTTTTCATATCAAAAACATTATGGTGGCTGTGTATTTAGTTTTTTCAACAAGCCGTCTAATTAACATTTGTTAACTGTAATCTTCTTTTTTTTAGTAACTTAGTAATCTCCTTAAGAGTCCCAAGGCTCAATTGCTATCCTCTCGTTTTTCAAAGAAGACTATCTTCTTTGTACATGTTTATGGTTTCATTTTAATACTAACCATTAAAACCATAAAAATGAAAACTATCAAATCAATCGTATTATTATTAATTTTCTGTTTTGTATTTCAACTATCTGCACAACAAGCCTTTTTAATCCATGAAGACAACGTAAAGCCTTCAAAGTTCATGGAGTACGAAAAAATAGCAAAAGAATTTCAAGATGCATGTTTAGAGCATAAACCAGATGCTACTTGGATAGCCGCCATGAGAGATGATTTTACGTACTATTACATCACACCTATCGAAAATATGGCAGAATTAGATAAAGATCCAATGGAAGATATGGCAAAAGCCATGGGTGATAAATTCAAAGATATGTTTAAAGCTTTCAACCAGTGTTACGACTCTCACGGATCATACATTATGTATAGCGTAGACAATTTAAGCTATAAAGCCCCAGAAGGAGAAGATAGATCAGGTTTAAACTATCGTGCATGGTATCAATTACATTACAAACCAGGTAATGGCGATAAGGTAAAAGAAGGTATGAAAGCCATAAAAAAGATGTTTGAAGAAAAAGGCTCAAAAGAATACTATAATGTATACCATAGTGGGTTTGGCTCAATGGAAAACTACTATTTAGTATCTGTTGCAGCAAAAGATGAAGTAGATAGTGCTACTAATTCAAAAGCAAATCAAGATGTTTTAGGTCCAGATAGGTACGAGACATTCAATAAGCTAATGGCACATCTCGAAAAAATGGTAGAACATAGAGGGGAAATGCGTCCAGACTTATCCTATTCTCCAAAAGAAGACTAATTATTTGTTTAGTCACAAATTAATATTTTTAACCAACCAATTTTTAACTATAAACCCTTCCTAAATTTCAGGAAGGGTTTATTATGTTTAAGTAAATCTATAAGCCGAATTCTGTATCACGCCTTGGCGTGACCCTTATCATTTATCTCGGTGCTTTGTTACCAAAACACTCTAGCTGCCTACCCTCCAGCAATCAAACGTGCCGCTTTCAAGCACTGGTATACATGGCATTGCACCGCACAGAGTTTACCTGATTTCACTACGGCATTACCCGTACATTCTTTCTGTTGCACTTTTCCTAACCTTTCGGCCGGTGGCTGTTAACCACTGCGTTGCACTATGGTGTTCAGACTTTCCTCCACGTATAAAACGTAGCGATAAGGCGATTTACTCATTGGCAAAAATACAATTACTAAAATGTAAAACACAAATAATAAAAAGAATTTGGGCGTTCCCCTGCGGGTCAGGCTTTCACTACTCGCTCCTTACTTCGTCAGGGAGCTCAAGCATGCCGTTCAATCCTTAACGCGGGTGTGTTTGCTCGCTGAGTTATAATGAAATAATACTATTCGTTTCTGGAAGGTTTGTTTAATGTAAAGATATGGTTCCGTTTTAATGAACTATATCGGATGTTAAACGAATTTATCGTTTTTTTCTGACAAAGTCAAGGAAAGCACATCAGTAGTTTTTGTTAATAACTCTCATTAAATTCTCAATTCAAAATTCATAATTTAAAACTGAATTTTTAAATCAATTAGGTAACCCCTTTTGAAACCATTTCATTAATAGAAACTAAAATTTAGAATTAGAAACAAAAGAAATGAATTTACTATCAGGAGACCAACTTGGAACATTTAATGATCCTTGACCTCCATAGATGTATCCAATAATAGTAGGTATTCCTCCATCATAAGGCATCAGCCTAATCAAACAATGTTGATAAAATGGATGATCACTGGCAGGAATTTCTTTTGGAAAAGAAATAAACACAATCCATTTCTGATCAGGACTAATATGAGGAAACCAATCATTATAGCCATCAAAGGTTAGTTGTTTTTTATTTTTACCATTGGCATCCATTCGCCACAATTTCATTTTACCAGTTCTTGACGAGTTGAAGAAAATATATTTGCCATCAGGACTGTATTCCGATCCGTCATCTAGTGTTTTTTTATCAGTTAACTGAACTTCTTTTCCAGATTCAAGATCTACCGTATAAATATCGTGCTGCCCTTTTCTAAACCCTGTAAAAACCATTTTTTTTCGATCTGGCGACCAGCTATGAAGGTATGAATTTCCTGCACCTTCAGGAGTAACTAATGTTGGTATAGAATCTCCATCTACAGGAAGATAATAGAGTGTTGATTGATTGTTGTCCTTAGGATTATGATCACTAACACCTATAAACTTTCCATCAAAAGACAAAACATGATCATTGTTGTTATGTGTAGCAAAACCAGTATTTAAAGGCGTTATTTTTCCTTCTGCTAAGTGATAATTATACAAACGTCCTTCTGAATTGTAAATTAATTTTTCACCATCTGTTGTCCAATTGGGAGCTTGGATAGAATTAGTTGTTGTGAAAAGTGTTTTTCGATGACCTGTAGCAACCTCCAAGAGTTCAAGCCTACTGCCAATATAGTCTTTATATGGTTGAAAATCAGGATCAGAAGGTCGCGTAATTATTACATTTCTAAACTTAGCCATTTCTACTACATCTGGATTATGAGAACAAACATAAAGACCAACATAAGCCTGATTAGTAATTGCATCATTAGCTATATTAACCGCTTTTAGAGGTTCTCCAAATTTTGCAGTAGACATAATGAATTGATTTCCTTTGCGTTCCAATTGAATTATATCGGGAGAATTATCTTCAGAAATATGCTCTTCAGTATCTCCATTATAGGCATTTCTGTATTGCAAAGAAGTTAATCCATCACCATGTACGGTTGCATTAACATGAGGTGTATTACTATCTAAATCATTTTTAATAACCCATCCAACTTTTCGGTGAGGATCAACACCGTTACCAGAAAATTCAAATTCTGCTCTTAAAATAAAGTCACCTTGAATTGTAGTCCATAAATAGTGAAACTCATCTTCTGTAAACCACATATTCTTTCCACTACCTCCTATTAAATATGTTTGATCTTTCTCAAGATAATTTGCAAATCCCGCATTCTTACACTGCCCTATATCTAAATGATTATCAAAAATTCCAATTTTTTCTTGCCCCATGATAGATTTTGTCTG
Organism: uncultured Flavobacteriaceae bacterium; assembly: GCA_947502975.1. Classification (GTDB taxonomy): domain Bacteria; phylum Bacteroidota; class Bacteroidia; order Flavobacteriales; family Flavobacteriaceae; genus Jejuia. The sequence continues at coordinate 11,167 of CANNBV010000003.1, read as the reverse complement.
ATAAAATATAAGGAGTATAAACAATATTAATTTAACCTTTGTATTATGCATATGTGTTATTTAAACAATACTATCATAATTATACTGATATTTCAAGTATACTATGAGTGATTTTTCAATAATAGTGTCTTAGACATTATAAAAAGAGTCTTTTTTTAATACTTTTTATCATTCGCTAAACGAAGTTATTCTTTTTTTCTCATAAATTAAACAAAAGTATATTCATATAACAGCTAAGTATTTGTTAATAACTCCTATCAAATTCTGAATTCTGAATTCTGAATTCTGAATGTATATAATTAAATTTGTTTTCTAAGTTTATTTCATGGAACACTTTGTAGTATCAGCCAGAAAGTACCGCCCGCAAACCTTTAAGGATGTTGTAGGGCAACAGGCTATTACTAATACATTGCTCAACGCCATTGAAAACAACCATTTAGCGCAGGCCTTATTGTTTACTGGTCCGAGAGGTGTGGGCAAAACTACTTGCGCCCGTATTTTAGCTAAAATGATAAATAGTGACGGTACCGAAACTGAAGATGAAGATTTCGCTTTTAACATTTTTGAGTTAGATGCTGCCTCCAATAACTCTGTAGATGATATCAGGAGTTTAACCGATCAGGTGCGTATTCCACCGCAAGTTGGCAAATACAAAGTATATATTATTGATGAGGTGCATATGCTTTCTCAGGCTGCTTTTAATGCCTTCTTAAAGACCTTAGAAGAACCACCTAAGCATTGTATTTTCATTTTAGCAACCACTGAAAAGCATAAAATTATTCCAACCATTTTATCGCGTTGCCAAATCTTCGATTTTAAACGCATTACAGTAAAAGATGCCAAGGAATATTTAAAATATATTGCAGAAGAACAAAGTGTAACTGCAGAAGATGATGCCTTGCACATTATTGCGCAAAAAGCTGATGGTGCCATGAGAGACGCATTGTCAATTTTTGACCGTGTGGTAAGTTTTTCAGGTAAAAACCTAACTAGGCAAGCCGTTACCGAGAACTTAAATGTTCTTGACTATGAAACGTATTTTACTAGTACTGATTTAATTCTTGAAAATAAAATCCCAGAATTATTATTACAATTCAACAATACACTATCTAAAGGGTTTGACGGACACCACTATATCGCAGGTTTAGCCTCTCATTTTAGAGATTTATTAGTAAGTAAAACCGAAAGTACTATTGCTCTTTTAGAGGTTGGCGATCAAATAAAACAAAAATATTTAGAGCAATCTAAAAAAGCGTCTCAGGAGTTTCTACTTAGAGGCATTGAGTTAGCAAACAAGTGTGACCTCAAATATAAAACTAGTAAAAACCAACGTTTATTAGTTGAATTATCTCTTATGCAGCTTGCCTCTATCACTTTTGATGGAGAAAAAAAAAACACTAAACGCTTCATAATTCCAGCATCTTACTTTCAGAAAAAAGGCATTACACCTATTCCTGTAAAAACGCCTTTAAAAGAAGAAAAAATAGCTACTGAAACACTTCAAAAGGAAAATGCTACTGTTGAAAAAGTGTCCATATCTGGAAATGCAGAAGTTATTGAAAAATTTCAAGTAAAAGAACCTCCAAAAATTGAATTAAAACAAGATACGAAGCGTACATCAGGACTATCCTTAAAAAGTATTCGAGCAAAAAAAGAGCATCTAATTAGACAAATGGATGTTGTTATTGATGAAAAAGAATTACCAAAGGAAGATTTTACTGAAAAGGAACTAATTGTTTACTGGAAAGCGTTTACTACAAAAATGCAAAAAGATGGCAAGCATAATTTAGCGTCTATTCTTGCCATTGATACGCCAAAAGTTGAAGGTACTGTTGTACACTTAGAATTCCCAAATGAAACTAATAAGGTAGAATTAGAACGTCAGCAATATGATTTAATGGGGTATTTGCGACAATCGCTGAATAATTTCGATATTAGCCTCTCTATAACTGTTAATGAGGAAGTAAGTAAAAAATATGCGTATACTACTCGCGAAAAGTTTGAGAAATTAAAGGAAAAAAACGCAGCTATTGAAGCATTACGAAAAACATTCGATTTAGATATTTAGTCATGAGATATATTGTGTTGTTAGCATTCATTGGTTTTATTGTTTTTTCTAGTTGTGATGCTAGAGAAAGAAAACACAAAACAAATATTGAGATTCTTAAAGAACAAAAACTTTTAGATTCCTTTTCAGAAAATATTAATTATCATCCAATTGAATATTCTGAAATCCTAACTGACACAATTTTAAATAATGGGTATGTAATAAAGACCAGAACCTATACTGATATGGAGCATTCTGTTCTTCAACAAAAGAATAAAGACTCCATCATATACAAGCACTATTTTAGAAAATTAATTTCAGAAGTGTTAATTACTAAAGATTCAAAAGAAATTTTTAATAATAAAATAGATGAAGCCTTTTTGAGTCAATTTGATATTATTAAAAATTTAGATTTAAAATTATCTATAATTTCTGCAGGACTAAATCAATCATCTGTATTAAAAAAAGATAATATTATTATTACTTGCTTGGTTTATATGCCCAAAGTAAATAAACTAAATCTATTCGATTTAATTATTGATGAGTCAGGTAAATATGTATTAGAAAAAACATCAACTTAATTTTTTGATTAAAGATGCTAGGACTTAAACTACCAACAGACCCACGTTGGGTAAACATTGTAGAAAAAAATATTGAAGAAATATTAACCGATCACGCGTTTTGTGAACAAAAAGCAACAAGTACTGCTATTTCATTAATTGTTAGTTTTCCGGAGTATACAGAACTTGTTCAGGAAATGACCGCTTTAGTTAAAGAAGAAATTAGTCATTTTAAAATGGTACACGATAAAATAATTGAGCGTGGATGGACTTTAGGAAGAGATAGAAAAGATGACTATGTTATAGAGTTAATAAAGTTCTTTCCAAAAGGTGGTAGTAGAACTACACAGCTAGTACACAGATTACTTTATGCCGCTTTGATAGAAGCTAGAAGTTGTGAGCGTTTTAGATTATTATCTGAAGAATTAGAGGATGAAGAACTCCGCGTGTTCTATAGGAATTTAATGGTCAGTGAAGCCAATCACTACACTATGTTTTTAGGATTTGCAAGACAGTATGGCAATAAAAAAGAAGTTGATAGCAAATGGCAACAACTTCTTGAATATGAAGCTAAAATAATGTCTAATTTAGGTACTTCTGAAACAATACACGGCTAAAACTGATAGCCAACACCAATTTGAATATTAGTATTTATTGCTTCCGTATTAACAGCATCATCAAATATATTTGATAATCCGTAGCTATATCTTAGATCAACAAAAAACATTTGGTTGAATTTATATTCTAACCCACCGATAGCGGAATAATGAAAGTTTTTCATGCTATCATTGGTTTTATGAGATTTTAATGCCACTTGTGGTCCAGCTCCTAATCGCCATTTTTCATTTAATCGAAATTTAAAAAATATTGGCATTTGTATTAAATCGAGATGCAAAACTTCTGCATCCGCTCCTTCAGGAGAAAATTGAAGTTCTGGTACTACAGATACAGCATTAGATAATCTAAAATCACCGTAAAAACCAATATAAAAACTGTTTCTATGTTTGTTATTCATAGTTGGTGTGCCATCAAAATCTAAATTAGAGATGGTATAACCTGCTCGAACACCATACGTGCCTGCTTGCGAAAATCCTTGAAATGATAGGCTAAGTAACATAGCTATAAATGCTAATCTTTTCATTTTTAATAGTTTTGGGTTTATATTTTTGTATAAATATACGTGTACGAATATATATTATAAATTTAAAACACTACAGAAATTGTAGTTGAATTGCAGAATTTTACTGTGTATTACTCGAAACAGTATTGTAGTACACACTTTTTATGATACCATCTGCCAAACCAATTTTTGGAACATAAATGTGTTTTGCACCACTCCATTTCATCGCAAATAGATAGATTCTCATAGCAGGAATTATAACATCTGCCCTATCCTGATTTAACGCCAATTCGGTAATTCTTTCTTCATAAGAATAACTTTGAAGTGTATTGTAATAAGTAGTTAAATAAAAATAAGTTAGTGGCTTACCCAGTGCTTTTCCAGAAACCTTAAATATTTTATTAATATTTCCACCAGATCCAATGACACTTATTTTTTCATAATGACTAGTGTTATCTTTTATCCATTGGTTAAGTTGAGACCATGCTTCCTTTTTAACCATATCATTCAATAAACGAACAGTCCCTATTTTAAAAGAACGAGACGCGATTTGCTCTCCGTTTTTTATAACTGAAAACTCGGTACTTCCTCCACCCACATCAACATAAAGATATATTTTCTCTGGGTCAATAAACTTGTTTAAATCTGTAGCCGCAATAATAGCTGCTTCTTCTTCGCCGTCAATAATATCTATACTAATTCCTGAATGTTCTAGAATAGCCTTAACAACTTCATTACCGTTTTTAGATTCTCGCATAGCAGAAGTTGCACATGCTTTATACTTTGCCACTTTGTGAGATTTCATTAACAACTTAAAAGCTAGCATAGTATCCAACATTCTCTGAATATTTGCTTTAGAAATGCTGCCTTTGATAAATACATCAGCGCCTAAACGAATAGGTACTCTGACTAATGAATTTTTTTTGAAAATTACCGGCTTGTCCTTTTCTTCAATAACGTTTGAAATTAAGAGTCTCACAGCATTTGAACCAATATCGATAGCTGCATATTTTTTTATTGAAAGCATACTAGACATTTAACTTATCAAGGTAATAATCATACAATGTAATTTGAGATCTTACTTTTGGATTATTATCAATACGATATTCATTTTCGTTTTCAGTATTTATTAATCTAGCTTTTACATTATCTCTCCAACAAATACTGAAATTATCAATTATTTCTTTTTTAATATTTTCATTGTATATAGGGCAACTTACCTCTACTCTATTTTCTATATTTCTTGTCATCCAATCTGCAGATGAAATATAAACCTTAGCACTTTCATCTTTACCAAAGATATATACACGTGGGTGTTCTAAAAACTTATCTATTACACTAATCACTTTGATGTTTTCACTCAAACCTTCTACCCCTGGAATTAAACAACAAATACCACGCACAATCATATCTATTTGAACTCCTGCATTACTGGCCTCGTACAATTTATCTACCATATCATAGCTAGAAAGGCTATTCATTTTAAGTCTAATATAGCCCCCTGTACCATTCTCACTTTCTTTAATTTGTTCATCTATTAGTGAAAAGAAAGCTTTTTTAGTATAGTGAGGCGATACAATTAAATGCTTGTAAGTATAAATCCTATAATTAGTTTCAAAGAAATTAAAGATTTTATTTACTTCTTTTAAAATAGGTTGGCTAGCGGTAAACAGTGTGTAGTCTGTATATATCTTTGCAGTAGACTCATTAAAATTACCTGTACTGATAAAACCGTAGCGTTTTAGTTTTTTCCCTTCTTCTCGCTCTATAACGCACATCTTACTATGTACTTTTAATCCTGGCACTCCAAAAATAAGGTTTACACCTTCATTTTTCATTTGCTGGGCATAACTAATATTGGCTTGCTCATCAAATCTAGCTCTGAGTTCAATAGACACCGTAACTGTTTTTCCATTAATAGCTGCGTTAATTAATGAACTAGCTACATGAGAAATTTGTGCTAACCTATAAATCGTGATTTTTATTGTTTTTACTTTTGGATCTAAAGCTGCTTCTCTTAAAAATTTCACGATATACGAAAATGTATGATATGGTGCATGTACCATATAATCTTGATTAGTAATAGCATCAAAAATACTTGTTTCAAGACTTAAATTTTTTACTCTTAAAGGTATTATTTTATCATACATTAGATCCTCTCTGCCTAGACTTGGGAATCCCATATAATCTCTTTTGTTATGATACCTTCCTCCAGGAATTATACTATCGGTATTATCAATACCCATTTTTTCCATGAGATACTCCAATGTATCAGTATCTATGGTTTTATCATAAACAAATCTCACTGGCTCTCCGACCTCTCTATGCTTAACACTATCAGAAATTTTCTCAATAAAGCTTTTACTTAAGTCGCTATCAAAATCTAATTCGCCATCTCTAGTAATTTTAATCATATGAGCAGAAATAGACTCATAATCAAAAATATTGAAGATATCACTCAAGCAAAAACGCAATAAATCATCAACCATTATAATATGATGTTTGTCTTCTTCCTTAGGAAGTACCACAAAACGATTAACAGTTTTAGGGATCTCAACAAGTGCATATTGCTTTGAGCCATCATTCATCTGCATTCTTACTGCTAAGTATGCTGCACTGTCTTTTAAATTAGGTAATACCACTAAATCATTAAGAATAATAGTGACTAAAGCAGTACTTATATTTTGAAAGTAATATTCCCTAGCGAACGCTTTTTGATTATCATTAAGATGAGATTCATTAATAATAAAAATGTTTTCCTCACGCAGCGATTTATCAATTTCATCTAGAACACGTAAACTCTCAGCCTGTTGTTTAATCACTATTTGTGTAATAATCTCAAGTAACTCCTTAGCCTTTATTCCACCAAGTGCATTTTTACCACCTTTTCCAGCTTCAACAATTCGCTTTACAGTAGCATATCTGACTTTAAAAAATTCATCTAAATTATTAGAAAAAATACCAAGAAATCTTAACCGTTCAATTAATGGAACACTAACATCACTAGCTTCTTGCAATACTCTTGCATTAAATTGTAACCAGCTAATTTCTCTATTAATATATCTGTTGTCGGCATTTTCTGTTTTGGTCATTTCTGCGAAGCTATTTAGTAACAAATATATTCTATTTCACCCAAAAATATATTCTATTTTACCTGAAAAATTTGGGTTTATTTTATACCCGTAAATCTCTAGGGAAAATGGTATAAATTGTTTCACCTGAAATAATCTCAGTCCATGTATTAGTCTGAAATTCTATTACAACAACACCGCAGGTAGGGACATTATCAATAAATATATTGCCGAATGTATTAACAAATGCTGTGATAGCATGATTATGACCAAATACCATAAGTGTATTAGCAGTGGTATCGCAATTTTTTATGACATCTACTAAATCTCTTCCAGAAAAATCATAAAGCTTATGATGATATGATATTATATTTTCTGGAATATTTAAAGCTGGCAATATGATTTCTGCTGTTAGTCTAGTTCGTGTAGCATCACTAACTAAAACCTTATCTATTTCGAAGTTTAAATCCATTAATTTTTTTGCTATGAGATGGGCATCGTTAATCCCTCGTTTCTTTAATGGCCTTTCGTGGTCAATAACATCATATTCCCATGATGATTTTGCGTGCCTTATTAAAATTAATTTTTTCATCATCAGATCGATTAAATACGTTTTTATTCGATAAAATGTTGTTTTTATCGATGAAAATCAGTTTATTTGCTTAATTAAATTAACATTATATAAACAAAAATCGATAAAAAAAGTAAAATAAATCACTGTAGTGTCTATTTATAAGTGTCTTATGATTATTATGATCGACCAATGGTATATAATAACCGATGACTAATAAACGTAAACCAACTTATCGAATAAAACAGTGCTTTAGCATTTTTTTTTGAAAAACATTACAGATATATGTCTATTTGTGCTACCTACAAATTATTAAAAATGAACCCAAATCGAACCTTACATAGTAAATGGGCTATAATTATATCCATATTTAGCTCAAAAATAATCCCTCATATTTTTTTACTGTTTATCTGTTTTGATGTGCGAAAACGTCAAGACCATTTAATCGTATTTAAACATTCTTAAAACTGTTTTAGATAACATTGTCTAATATTTTCTAAATATGGAAACAAAAAGCTTTTTACCAAATTTTTTTTCTAGTCTAATTGTTCTGTTTTGTCTTTTGGCAACTTTAAATTCTCATGCCCAAGAAAGAGGCATTTTTGAATTAGAAAACAATAATAGTAATAGTGCTTCAAAAACTAGTCAAAAGAAATCATCACTAAAACTGGACCGAGATAATTTTTATGAATTGGTATTCAAATTACATCCAACTATATATTTAGAAAAAAATAAAGTAAAAAAAACGCATGAATCTCAAAAAGCAGCTCTTAAAATAACTTTAAGTGATGTTGACTCGTTTAAGACACTAAATAGCCTTGGCGATAAAAGTGAAAAAGTTGAGCTTATTTACATTACACTTACCAATCCTACTGATTTAAACACAACATTAGACCTTTCAAACTTAAAAGGATTAAATCAACTAAAGTATGTATACATAACGTGTTATTTTAAATGTACTTCTAGCGATATTGAAAAAATGATAAAAATGGATTCTAATCAAAAAGTTAGAGTCTTTTATAAAACTGAAACTCCTTCATAATTAGGTTATACAAATCTGTTAAAGATGAAAAAACTTTACACTTCTAAAATAAAGATGACAAAACACTCAAAACATTGGGTGTTATTTGTCATTTTAATAATGTTATCCATTTGTAATACTTATGGACAAGTAAGGGTTCCTTTTGCTCCTAGAACTGCAAATGCAACACCCACGCAAACATCTTATACCATTAAAGGAGATTTCTCAATGGTAGGTAACACCAATCTTACACTTGTTAATTACGGAGATGGTACTGGAAACAATAATGATATGGTGTATGTTGATGTTGATAGTGATTCCAGCACTATGAACTCTTCATCTGCTACATTAACATTCTCTACTGAAAATGGAGCAATTCCTGAATGTTCAAATATCATTTATGCGGGACTTTATTGGACAGGTAGAGCTTTTGGAGATGGAGAAACTGATACTGAAACATTTACTGTCACTAAAGATGGTTTAACCAAAACATTCGACAAACAGATAGTTCGTATACAAGGGCCTGGTGCACCCGGATATCAAGAAATAGATGCCAACGGTGCAATTGCATATCCAACAAACGGAGATGATAGAAATATGTATTCTGCATATGCCGAAATTACAGACTATGTTCAACAATATGGATTGGGAGAATACTTTGTAGCAGATATAGCAACTAGAGAAGGTCTTGTTGACGCCACTGGATACTATGGTGGATGGGGAATGGTAGTTGTTTATGAAAACTCCCAAATGCAATATAGAGATATCACAGTTTTTGATGGTCATGCCTATGTACAATCTGGCATAGCCAACTATGAAATACCTATTTCTGGATTCAATGCAGTACAAAATGGTGATGTGAATTTCAAATTAGGTCTAATGGCTGGTGAAGGTGATGTGCCTTGGACTGGTGACTATTTTGAAATGTTAAGACAAGACACTAATGTATATGAAAGATTATCGCATTCAGGAAATACTACGGATAACTTTTTTAATTCATCTATACAAACTCAAGGAAATCCTAGGAACCCAAACCTATTGAATAATACTGGAGTTGATATTGTAATGTTTGATGTTGATAATGGTAATAACAATGCTGACCCAACTGACGACAACAAATTCATAGATAACAATCAAACTTCTACTACCATAAGATATGGTTCTGAATTAGATACATATATTATATTTAACGTCACCTTTGCTGTTGATGCATACGTACCTGAACCTGAAGGCGTATTAACTAACACATCGATAAATGGAAACCCTCCAGGCCCTACAAATGACTCTCTTGAGCCTGGCGAAGATGCCATTTTTGATATTGATATAAGAAACACTGGTACGGAAGCCATAAATAATGCTGTATTAACTATTCCTGTACCTCCTTCAATCGATCCAAGTAGTTTTAATATAATATTTAATACATATGCACCATTTTCTACTCCAAACGTACCTGCATATGATGCTGGAGTAGGTCCTAATGGCTCAGTTGTGTGGAATCTGGGTACGTTACCAGTACCTACAGATCCTGATACTGTTCTAGCTGATATCTCGTTTACTTTAACTGTCACAAGAGATTGTTCGATATTAAGTGATGCTACTTTTGATCCAACAGTAACATTAGGTGGTACTTTAAGCGGTACTGGAGCCATCTCAAATATATCTTTCGTTTCAGATTTGATTCAAGGATACGAAACTGACGGTTTATGTATTGGAGAGCCTATCCCAATCCCTGCGGTAATTGATATAGAATATCTAGATTATATAAACGAACCACCTACAGCTAGCAATCCAGATCCTATAAACATACAATGTATTGGTGATTTACCTGCTGCAGATATAAATGTTGTTACTGACGAAAGTGATAATTCGGGAATCGCACCTATAGTAGCCTTTGTTTCCGATGTTTCAGATAATGGTTCAAACCCTGAAATCATAACACGTACTTACAGTGTTACTGATGATTGTGGAAACACTATTAATGTTGAGCAAACCATAACAATAAATGATACTACTAATCCTACTATAACTTGTCAAAGTGATATATCTGAAACGACATCAAATGATGGAATAGGGAATTGTACAACAACCGTAGCGTTAGGCACTCCCACTACTAATGATAACTGTGGCGTAGCTTCAGTAGTAGCTGAAGTTAATGGCTCAACTATTGACCCCGTTACTTTTGAATTTGACCTAGGAGCTACCACGGTAACTTGGACGGTTACAGATTTTGCAGGTAATTCTGCTAGTTGTGACCAAATTGTAACTATAACTGACGATGAAGACCCTACTGCTATATGTCAAGATATTACCGTGCAACTCGATGCTTCTGGTAATGCTTCAATTACTGCTGCTGATATTGATAATGGATCTAGCGATAATTGTGGGGTAGCCTCTTTAGCTATAGATGTAACCGATTTTACTTGTGCTAATGTTGGTGCTAATACTGTACAACTTACGGTAACTGATGATAATGGTAACACAGCGTCTTGTAATGCTACTGTTACGGTTCAAGATAATGTAGATCCTACTGCTATATGCCAAGATATTACCGTGCAACTCGATGCTTCTGGTAATGCTTCAATTACTGCTGCTGATATTGATAATGGATCTAGCGATAATTGTGGGGTAGCTTCTTTAGCTATAGATGTAACCGATTTTACTTGTGCTAATATTGGTGCTAATACTGTACAACTTACGGTAACTGATGATAATGGTAACACAGCGTCTTGTAATGCTACTGTTACGGTTCAAGATAATGTAGATCCTACTGCTATATG